>NZ_KB913023.1:0-59590 GCF_000384015.1 Desulfitobacterium sp. PCE1
TGACGACGATTCTTCGGTTGCCAAGTCCGTTTCATACAGCTATTGCACCTCCTTCAAGGGAAAAAACAAATAAAAATTGCACATCTCTAGAGATTATACTCTAACTTTTTTAGCCCTGTCAAGCAGAGTATATAAGAGTATGCAATAATATTGTGGATAACTTTACCCTTAAAAAAGTTATCCACTTGTTAATAAATTTTTATTAGGACTAACTTCCTGTTGATAACCCCAAAAAAAATTGGTATTATGATTTTACACCGCCTTTAAATACCACGCTTTCGCTTAAATCATTTGTACACAGCAATAATTTTATTGAGTTATCCACAAATGTGCATAAGTTTGTGTATAACTTTTTTATTGTCATATTTTCTACATAATTAGACAAAGGGAGGTCCACTGAATGCCACCCCGTTCTCTACAAGTACTTTGGCAAGAAACTCTATCAAAACTGGAAAACGAACTTTCCAAACCAAGTTTTGAAACCTGGCTCAGTTCCACATACCTCCTCGATATCGAAGGAGACACTCTGATCGTCAGTGTGCCTAATGAATTCGCTAAGGATTGGTTGGAAAGCCGCTATGCCCCCATCATTCGCTCTACTGTTCAATCCATCCTTGGGCAATCCATGAATTTGCGTTTTGTTGTCACCTCAATGCACGAATCTTTTCGCCAAGGGGACAATCAAGCTGAAACTCCTTCTGATACCAAGACAGAATCCCCTGACTCCCCTGACAATAAAACTTTAAATTCAAAATATACCTTTGATACCTTTGTCATTGGCAACAGCAACCGCTTTGCCCATGCGGCTGCTCTGGCGGTGGCTGAATCACCTGCTCTTGCTTATAATCCATTATTTATCTATGGAGGAGTCGGACTGGGCAAAACTCACCTTATGCACGCTATCGGCAATGCAGTCATTCAGCGTTCTCCCAGTACCAGGGTACTTTATGTATCCAGTGAAAAGTTTACCAATGAGCTCATTGAGTCCATCCGTGATCAAAATCCTATCGAATTCCGCAATCATTATCGCAATGTAGATATTTTGCTGATTGACGATATTCAATTTCTTGCCGGTAAGGAAGGTACCCAAGAGGAGTTTTTCCATACCTTTAACGCACTTCATGACGCCAATAAACAAATTATTATTTCCTCCGACCGTCCCCCTAAAGAAATTCCCACCCTTGAAGATCGTTTGCGTTCCCGCTTCGAGTGGGGATTGATAACGGATATTCAACCACCGGATCTGGAGACAAGAATCGCCATCCTGAGAAAAAAAGCAAAGCTGGAAAACCTGCAGGTCGCCAATGAAGTCATGGTCTATATTGCAGATAAAATTCACTCCAACATCAGGGAACTTGAAGGAGCCTTAATTAGGGTCATGGCCTTTGGATCTTTAACTTCCAATCCCATAACCGTTGAGACAGCAGCCGAGGCCCTTAAGGATATCATACCTGTCAACACGCCTAAGGAAATAACCATTGAAATGATTCAGCAGGCAGTAGCAGATTTTTATCATCTTTCTTTAGGTGAGTTTAAGGCCAAAAAAAGAACACGGGCTGTTGCTTTTCCACGCCAAATCGCCATGTATTTATCCAGAGAGCTTACCGATAATTCATTGCCCAGAATTGGTGATGAGTTTGGAGGAAGAGATCATACCACCGTCCTCCATGCCCATGAAAAAATCTCCGAGGGACGCCGTAATGATCCTTTACTGGATAGAAAAATTAATGAAATCATTCAAATTATCCAATCCCTATAACTGGGGTTATCTATGTGTATAAAGTGTTAATGCTTTTGGGATAGAGTTTAGATAAAAATGAGTTTGTTAACATGTGGATAAATTCAATGATTAATTCACATGTTTTTACTCATTTCAAACCATACTCTGCTAAGGGATAAGTTGAATTATCCACATTGAGACAAGCTATAGTACTAATACGACTTAAATTAATATCTTATTATTATTCTCTTAAAAATATTCCACTGTTGATAAGTTTTTGAGGAGGCTGCTTTTATGAAAATTTATTGTTCCAAGGATTCCCTTATCACGGGGGTAAATACTGTCCAAAAAGCAGTATCGAATAAAAACACCTTGCCTGTTCTCCAAGGAATTATGATTAAGGCCGAAGGACAATCTTTGGTTTTTGAAGCGACGGATTTAGAAATAGGAATCCGCTGTGTGGTCCCAGCCCAAGTGGAAAAAGAAGGAGTTATCGTTCTCCCTTCCCGACTCTTTTCTGATCTGGTACGTAAACTTCCGGACGCTTTAATTGAGTTGGAATTGCAGGATGATGTGATCAATATTCATTATAATGAATCGGATTTATCTCTCAGAGGATATGACCCGGAGGAATTTCCTTTATTACCGGACCTCTTTGATGCAGAAACCTTTAACTTACCTGTGTCCATCTTTAAAACGATGATTAAGCAGACTATTTTTGCTTGTTCTACAGAAGAAAGCCGCCCAGTGTTTACAGGCTGTCTTCTCCAGATTGAAGATTCTAATTTACGTCTGATCGCCACAGATACTCATCGTTTAGCCTACCGGATCGCCGAAATATCTAATCCCGAACAGATAAAATTCCAAGGCATTATTCCTGCCAAGACTTTAGGGGAAATTTACCGCCTGCTTAAGGATGAAGACGAACATTTATCCATCCGCTTTAATCAAGCTCAAATCGTTTTTCAGTTTGGATCCGTTCATCTTCTCTCCCGTTTAATTGAAGGACAATTCCCCAATTATAAACAAGTTATCCCCCAATCCTGTCAAACAAAGATTTTATTATCAGCAAAACTCTTCCAAGACTCTGTGGAAAGAGCTTCTTTATTAGCCCGGGATGGGAGCCATACCAGTATCATCAAACTCTCAGTTGATACAGAACGATTATCCATTGATCAAACCTCGGAATTAGGTAAGATTTCCGAGCAGATGGAAGTTAAAAAAGAGGGTAATGATGTTAAAATTGCTTTTAACTCCAAATTTTTATTGGATGTTCTTAAGATTATTGATTCCGATGAGATCGTTTTTGAATTATCTGGTTCTTATAGCCCGGGAATTATTCGTCCAGTAGATGATCCCAATTATCTCTATCTTGCTTTACCTGTACGCACATCTTAAGTTGGCCTATAAGCATGGAAATAAAATGGCTGCATTTAAAGTCTTTTAGAAATTATGATGATCAAGAAGTGGATTTTCAGCCAGGTTTAAATGTCCTGCAAGGGGAGAATGGACAGGGTAAGACCAATATACTGGAAGGTATTTATTATCTTCTGACTGGAAAATCTTACCGTGTCCACCGGGAACAGGAACTGGCCCGCTGGGGAGAAAATGAATTCCATCTCTACGGTGACTTTATTGTTCAGCGGCGAAAATTATGTTTAGAAAGCCATTATAAGGATAAGAAAAAAATTATTAAGATTAATCAAATTCCTTGTCGAAAACTATCTGAATATGTTGGCACAATTAATGTGGTCTTTTTTTCACCGGATGACTTGGTTATGGTCAAAGGTGGGCCTGCTGAAAGAAGACGTTTTTTGGATTTGCATATTGCCCAGCATCATTCGAAACATATTCAACTTCTTAATGCCTATAACAAGGTACTTCAGCAAAAAAATGCCCTTCTTAAACGTTCACAAGGAGGGATTAAAAGTCAAATTGAGTTGTGGAATGAACAAATCCTCCGGATTGGCTCAGAAATCATCAAGAATCGTTGGGAATTTACAGGTTTGCTTTCCCGAAAGAGCAAAGAAATCTATGGACAGATTTCTTCAGGGAAAGAAGAGCTGACTATGGAATATCATTCTCTAGGAAAAAATAATCTGGAAGAAGCTTTAGCTAGTTTTCCTAAACTCTTAGAGGAAAAGATGCCTTTGGAGATTGAAAGAAAGATGATTTTAATTGGGCCCCATCGTGACGACATTCTTTTTAAACTCAATGATCGTTCTACCCGTCTCTATGGATCCCAAGGTCAGCAGCGTTCCATTGTTTTGAGCACAAAATTAGCTGAACTGGAGGTTATTCACCAGGAAAAAGGGGAATATCCATTGCTTTTGCTGGATGATGTGTTGTCTGAATTGGATCGATTCAGGAGAGACTATTTGTTAGATTATATTAAATCTTTACAACAAACCATTATGACCATGACCAGTGCGGAAACCCTTACTCATAGAGCATCCTTAATGCTTAAAGTAGAAAAAGGGCAGATTGGGAGGATTGATTAATTAATGTTTTTACATTTAGGTGGCGATGTACTGATTAATCAGGAAAAGATCATTGCAATTCTGGATTTGGAGACGGCTATGACTAATTCAACCTCAGAAAGTTTCTTAAATAAAATTAAAGAAAAACAAAAAATAAACTATATCTCGGAAAAAGGTAAAGAAAAATCTTTAGTCATTGCCAGGGATGGAAATTACTTTTCCCCTATCTCATCAACCACACTATTAAAACGATCCAGTTCCATGATTATCGGTGAAGAATAGTAAGGATTAAAAAGAAGAAACCTCTCCAGGAATGTGAGGTTTCTTTGATTCGTTTTAGCCCTGGAGACTCCTTTATTTGAATAAAGCGTTGAAAGGTCGTATAATTAAAAGGTTAGATGTATAAGTAGAGGGAATTTGGGAGGGATCAGCTTTGCAAGAAAACGCCGAAATTAAGGATACTATTCCAACCAATGATTATAATGCAGGGCAGATTGAGGTACTTGAAGGGTTAGAAGCGGTTAGAAAAAGACCGGGGATGTATATCGGTTCTACAAGTCCTCGCGGTTTACATCATTTGGTATATGAAATCGTAGATAATAGCATAGATGAGGCCTTGGCGGGGTATTGCGACACCATTGAAGTTGTTATCCACAAAGATAATAGTATTTCGGTAGTGGATAATGGACGGGGTATTCCGGTGGATATTCATCCCAAGTTGGGAAAACCGGCTGTTGAAGTAGCTTTAACCGTTCTTCATGCTGGAGGAAAATTCAGCGGCAGTGCTTACAAAGTATCCGGGGGACTTCACGGGGTGGGGATGAGCGTGGTTAATGCTTTATCCACCTGGCTCCATGTGGAGGTTATGAAGGACGGAAAGATCTATCATCAAGAGTTTATGCGCGGTAAAACCAAGACAGAACTTAAAGTTATCGGTCATGTGGATCAAGACAGGACCGGAACTAAAATCACTTTTTCTCCTGATCCGGAAATTTTCGAGGATACTATCTTTCACTTCGATACTTTAGCCCACCGGCTTCGTGAACTTTCTTTCTTGAATAAAAAGGTATCGATTACCTTGATCGATGAAAGAGAAGACAAAAAAGAGGTTTATTATCATACCGGTGGGATCTATGATTTTGTAAAGTATATCAATCGTTCCAAAGAAGCTCTTCATCCTGAGCCCATTTATTTTGAAGCAGAAAAGGATGGGGTTCAGGTTGAAGTATCCATGCAATATAATGACGGCTATGTGGAAAATCTTTTTTCTTATGCCAATAATATTCATACTCATGAAGGGGGAACCCATGAATCCGGTTTTAAAGCGGCTCTGACCCGGGTGGCTAATGAGTATGCCCGGAAAAATAATATTCTTAAAGCCAATGAAGCCAATCTATCGGGAGAGGACATCCGGGAAGGTTTAACCGCTGTTATCTCGGTTAAAGTTCCTGAACCTCAGTTCGAGGGTCAAACCAAGACCAAATTGGGGAACTCAGAAATTCGTTCTATTGTGGATTCCATCACCGGAGAAGGCTTAACCGTTTTTCTTGAGGAAAATCCCGCCACAGGCAAGAAAGTCATTGAAAAATCCATTCAGGCTTCCCGGGCCCGGGAAGCAGCCCGCAAGGCCCGGGAATTAACCCGGCGCAAAAGCGCTCTGGAAGTCAGCGCTTTGCCGGGGAAATTAGCCGATTGCTCCTGGAAGGAAGCAGAGCTTTGTGAGATGTATATCGTGGAGGGAGACAGTGCGGGGGGTTCGGCAAAACAAGGCCGGGATCGCCGTTTTCAGGCTATTCTGCCCTTGCGTGGAAAAATTCTCAATGTGGAAAAAGCTCGTTTGGATCGAATTCTAAGCAATGCTGAGATCAGAGCGATGATCACAGCGATGGGTACGGGGATTTCTGAGGATTTTGATATTGAAAAAGCCCGCTATCATAAATTGGTGATTATGACCGATGCCGACGTGGATGGTGCCCATATCCGGATTTTGCTCCTGACCTTCTTCTTCCGCTATATGAAACCTTTGATTGAGAACAATTATGTCTATATTGCCCAGCCCCCTCTGTTTAAAGTGAAGAAGGGGAAGGATATCCATTATGTCTACAGCAATGAAGAATTAGCCAAGTTACAAGATGAAATTGGCCGCGATAGAGTAGAAATTCAACGCTATAAAGGTTTAGGGGAAATGAATGCGGAACAGCTTTGGGAAACCACCATGGATCCGGCTAAAAGAACTATTCTGCAAGTGACCATGGAGGATGCCATTAAAGCGGACGAGCTCTTTACCATTCTCATGGGTGATGTGGTCGAGCCAAGGCGTGAATTCATCCAGGATAATGCACAATATGTCCGTAATCTGGACGTCTAAGGGAGGATAGCACATGTCGACTGAAATTCAGGGAGGAAAGATTCTCCCTATCGAAATATCGGAGGAACTAAAAAAATCGTTTATCGATTATTCCATGAGTGTTATCGTCAGCCGGGCTTTGCCGGATGTACGGGATGGTTTAAAACCGGTTCATCGGCGCATTATCTATACCCTTCATGAATTAGGGATGACTCCCAATAAGCCTTACAGTAAATCGGCCCGTCTGGTGGGGGATTGCATGGGGAAATTTCACCCCCATGGAGATTCCTCTATCTATGATGCTGTGGTTCGGTTGGCACAGGATTTTTCCACCCGTTATCCCTTGATCGACGGACATGGCAATTTTGGCTCTGTTGACGGTGATTCTGCCGCTGCCATGCGTTATACTGAAGCAAGAATGGCTAAAATCACTCAATATATGCTGGCTGATATAGATAAGGATACCGTGGATTTTCAACCCAACTATGATGAGCGGGAACAAGAGCCCAAGGTTATGCCGGCAAAATTCCCTAATCTCTTAGTCAACGGTTCGGCAGGAATTGCGGTCGGGATGGCTACGAATATCCCTCCCCATAATCTCACAGAAGTGATTGAGGGAACGATTGCTCAGATCGATAATCCCGAGATCGAGATTAAAGAACTGATGAACTATATCAAGGGACCTGATTTTCCTACCGGTGCCTCCATTATGGGAACGGAAGGAATTATCTCTGCCTACAGAACCGGTAAAGGAAGCTTTAGAATCCGTGCCAAAGCCCATATTGAGGAGATGGAGAAATCCGGGAAAATGCGGATTATCGTGACCGAGATTCCTTATATGGTGAATAAGGCCCGCTTGGTTGAAAAAATTGCTGAACTGGTTCGCGAGAAAAGGATCGAAGGCATTACGGATCTCCGGGATGAATCGGATCGGACAGGGATGCGGATTGTTATGGAACTGCGCCGGGACGTGAATCCTCAGGTGCTTCTCAATCAGCTCTATAAGCATACCCAGATGGAAGACAGCTTCGGGGTCAATATTTTAGCCTTAGTGGACGGTCAACCCAAAGTTCTCAATCTTAAACAAATTATTCATTATTTTATCGAGCATCAAAAAGATGTGATTACCCGCAGAACCCGCTTTGAACTGAATAAAGCGGAAGCGGAAGCCCATATTTTAGAGGGCTTGAGAATTGCCTTGGATTATATCGACGAGGTCATTAATATAATTCGCACCTCCGAAGATGAGCAAAACGCCAAGGAAAATTTAATGGCTCGTTTCGGGCTCAGCGATAAACAATCCCAAGCCATTGTGGATATGAGGCTGAAGAGACTCACCGGTTTGGAAAGAGAGAAGATTGAAGAACAGTATAAAAAAATTCAAGAGACCATTGCCTATTTAAAAGCAGTTCTTGATTCGGAACAAATGGTTCTTGATATTGTTAAGCAGGAACTGCAAGAAGTCAAAGAAAAATTCGGTGATGAACGACGTACGGAAATTTCCTTTGATGCTACCCATATGGATATAGAGGATTTAATTGATGATGAAGAAGTGGTCATCACCATGTCTCACAGGGGATATATCAAGAGAATGCCCCTGAATACCTACAAAAGCCAACGGCGTGGAGGTAAAGGAGTTCATGGCATGGCCACCCGGGAAGAGGATTTTGTGGAGCAAATCTTTACCACCTCCACACATCAATATATTCTGTTCTTTACCACCCGAGGCAAGGTGTATCGCCTAAAAGCCCATGAAATACCTGAAGCAGGCCGTACAGGAAAAGGAACAGCCCTCGTCAATCTCTTAAGTATCAATCCCAGTGAAGAGAAAATTACAGCCGTTTTGTCGATAAGAGAGTATAATGAGGATTTCCATCTTTTCATGGCGACCAAGAATGGGATTGTTAAAAAGACTTTGCTGAAGGAATATGACTCCCCACGTAAAGATGGCTTAATTGCCATAAGCTTAAGCGGTGATGACGAACTTATTGGTGTCCGCTTAACCAAGGCCGATGAGCACATTATCATGGCTACTAAGAATGGTCTATGTATTCGTTTTATAGAATCTGATGTACGTCAAATGGGGAGAACTGCTCATGGGGTCAAAGGAATCTCTTTGGAAAAAGAGGACTTTGTTGTGAGCATGGATGTGATATACGAAGAAGAAGCAGAAATACTATCCATGACAGAGCATGGATTCTCCAAACGGACCAGTCCTTCCGAGTATAGAGTGCAAGGACGGGGCGGGAAGGGTATCATTGCCACGAAGTTAAATGCTAAAACAGGTAAACTGGTAGGGCTCAAGGTCATGAGACCTGAAGATGATATCATGATCATTACTGAAGATGGAATTATTATCCGCCAAGAAGTATCCGGTATTTCTAAACAAGGCCGTTCAGCCCAGGGAGTCATGGCTATGAGAACCGGTGAAAGTAAAGTGGTAGCCATTGCCGTAGTTGACAATAAAGAGAATGAGGAATCAGAATTAGAAGAAATAGAATCTGAGGAATAATCTAAATATAATATAAGGCCAGTGTTAAGCATGAACCATCTCACTGTGCAGAGAGATATGCAGAACGGGGCTGATTATCCATGAACGAGAGGATTGGAGTGTTGTCTCTGGAGGGAACCGATAATGATCCTTGCCAGTTTTTGAAGGAACTTAGGTGCGAAGTGATCAAGGTTCAACAAAGAGAGGATTTAATCAATATTCAGGGTTTAATTATTACAGGCCCAGGAAATAGAGAGAACAGCCTTTCAATAAGTGGGTTAGGGGATAGGATCAAGGAATTAGCGGCTATGGATTTTCCTATCTTTGGACTATGTGCAGGAATGGTTTTACTGTGTAAAGGATCTCTTGGTTATGAGAAGGGTCAGTTAGGACTTATGGATCTGACAGTAGCAAAGGAACCTATGGCGGGGAGAACGGAGGCTTATTTATCCATCCCTGCCTTAGGGGTCAACCCAATGAAGGCTATCTTCAGTGAGGCGCCTTGTATCCAGGAAATTGCCCCAAATGTAGGGATTTTATCAGAATATAATGGTAAAATAGTGTTTGTACGACAGGGGAATATGTTGGCCAGCACCTTTTATCCTGGACAAACATCAGATGATCGTATTTACCGTTATTTTCTGGATATTGTCAATGAAGAAATTTGAAACTAAGTGGTCAGATATGGAGGATTTCAGATGCTAGATCTCAAGTTTGTGCGCACGAACCCCGAAATTATCAAGGAAGCTCTTAAAAAGAGAAATTCCAATGTCAGCTTAGAAGGTTTTTTAAAGCAAGAAGAAGATCGCCGTAAGCTTTTATTCGAGGTGGAATCATTAAAAGCCAAAAGAAACACGGTTTCTGAAGAAGTAGGCCGTCGGAAAAAACATGGCGAAGATGCCGAGCAGCTTATTATAGAAATGCGGGAAGTGGGACAAGAGATTAAGGATCTCGAAGATAAATTAGGTGATATCGAGAAAAGCATGGAAACGGTACTCTATGAAATTCCTAATATTCCTCATGAATCCGTTCCAGTAGGGATTGATGAAACGGCGAATATTCAAGCCCGTTCCTGGGGGGCTCCGCGATCCTTTGATTTCGAACCCTTGCCTCATTATGAAATTGGCGAAAAGCTGGATATATTGGACTTTGCCCGGGCTGGAAAAGTTACGGGAGCTCGTTTTACCTTCTATAAAGGCTTGGGAGCTAAGCTGGAAAGAGCATTGATTAGCTTCATGCTGGATCGGCATACTGAGAAAGGATATGTGGAAGTTCTTCCCCCTTATATGGTTCATCGTAATTCCATGATTGGTACCGGGCAGCTTCCCAAGTTTGAAGAAGACGCCTTTAAGGTTGCTGGGACAGATTATTTTTTAATTCCTACAGCTGAAGTCCCTGTAACAAATATGTATCGGGAAGAAATCCTTGAAGCCGATCAATTACCGATCCATCACTGTGCCTATAGTGCTTGCTTCCGAGCTGAAGCGGGTTCTGCAGGCAGGGATACCCGCGGTCTCATTCGGCAGCATCAATTCAATAAAGTGGAACTGGTGAAATTTGCCCTGCCTGAAAACTCCTATGAGGAGCTGGAGTCATTAACCCGAGACGCAGAGAGCATTCTGCAGGAGCTTGAGCTTCCTTATCGAGTTATGGCATTGTCCACGGGAGATCTAGGATTTAGTTCAGCGAAGACCTACGATCTGGAAGTATGGCTCCCCAGTTTTAATACATACCGGGAGATTTCTTCCTGTAGTAATTTTGAAGATTTCCAGGCTCGTCGTGCTAATATTCGCTTCCGCCGGGCACCAAAAGCCAAGCCTGAATTTCTCCATACCCTTAATGGCAGCGGCTTAGCTATTGGCCGCACTGTTTCCGCTATTCTTGAAAATTATCAGGAAGCCGATGGAAGAGTAAGAGTTCCTAAGGCCTTACAACCTTATATGGGTGTAGAATACATTGGATAATTGTCATTATGCTCTAAGATTGTTTTTATCTGGTGACATGAAAATTTCCTAAAAATTAGATAGGGCTTAAACATTTACACATAAAAAATTTTGTGATATACTAGATTTCGTCACGTTGCCCGATGACTAACCTCCACTAAAGCTTAAGTGGTGAGGACGGGATAAGTGGCGCTAAGTCCCTGGATAAGTCAACTAAACTTCAGGTGGAGTCAAAACTCCACCTGAAGTAAGTTTCCTATACGGAGGGGTGTCCGAGTGGTTTAAGGAGCCGGTCTTGAAAACCGGTGACTCCGCAAGGGGCCGTGGGTTCGAATCCCACCCCCTCCGCCATTAAAAGCTAATCTGTTATTTTTTATATACTTGGTATGTAAGTGGCTGAACAGTAAGTAGGATCATTTATGTAAGCAGTAACTTTTCTCGGCGTAAAGCCGAGTTTTCTATAAGCACCAATTGTCAATACTGTTGATATTGGAGTAGTATAGGTGCTTTGTGTAAGTCAATATTTGGCCTCGTAGCTCAGGTGGATAGAGCGGGGGTTTCCTAAACCCTGTCTTGCGGGGGTTCGAGTCCTCCCGGGGCCACCATTAAACAGAGGTACTATGAATCATCAAGACTATATGCGCTTAGCCCTTGAAGAAGCACGAATCGCCTTTGAATATGGGGAAGTTCCTATCGGGGCAGTAGTGGTACATGATAATCAGGTTATCGCTAAAGCCCATAATGAAAAGGAATTGAGGCAGGATCCCACAGCCCATGCTGAAGTTTTGGCTGTGCAGCGGGCAACTCAAGCCTTGGGAGTTTGGCGTCTTTCTGAAGCCACCCTCTATGTGACTCTGGAACCATGCCCTATGTGTGCCGGTAGTTTGGTCCAGGCTCGCTTAAAGACTCTTGTCTTTGGGGCAGCTGATCTTAAGGGTGGGGCGGTAGGTTCCGTGACCAATGTGTTGGATGTAAACCGCTGGAATCACCGTGTGGAGGTCGTGGCGGGGATACTGGAAGAAGAGTGTTCTCAGATTCTTAAGGATTTTTTCCGAAAGCTGAGGTAAGGTTTAATTTGCTTAAGTGAGAATAGATTGTTGATTGTCATTTAAGCTTTATAGTGTGGAGGAGTATCGAAGTGGTCATAACGGGGCTGACTCGAAATCAGTTGACGGGCAACCGTCCGTGGGTTCGAATCCCACCTCCTCCGCCATTTGAAAGTAAAACCGTATTAGTAAATCAATACGGTTTTTTTAATTGGAATGAAAATAGTTGAAGAGGTGGGATTCGAACGGGAGGGGAATAAAAAATGCGCCCTTTGGAAGCATTTTTCCCGACCCGGCGTGATAGCGAGGGTACCCGAGCGGAGCGAATCCCACCTCTGTAAGCTTTTTGTTGTCGAAAATGTAAAAAGATAGTGATTGATTACAAAGATGGAAACTGCGACATGAACCATATAAAATAAGAATAATGTGTATCAAAGTATTGACATCTCTATTTACCAAACTTCGCAATTTAGTTTTACTATGAAATAAAGAAAAGTGCCGGCTAAGCCGGCGCTTTTTATTTAGAGGTTATTTCATGCCAATAAATTATATTTTGCCACTAAAATAGATGACGAACTGTTCAGTAATTCGTCAAGGTAATGCTATTGACTATAACGTTAGGTCATAGTGTAGTATGACATTGAAAGGAGGGAAGCTATATGATGACGATTCACGAATTGGCCAATTACAGTGGGATCAGCGTAAGGACACTGCACTATTATGATAAGATAGATCTGTTGAAACCCTGCTGCATTGAGCAAAATGGATACCGGAAATACAACGATGATTCGCTCAGGCGTTTGCAGCAGATAATGTTTTATAAAGAAATGGATCTACCGCTTAAGAAAATAAAGGATATTATGAATCAGTCCTCGTTCGATCAAAAGACTGCAATAAAAGATCAGAAAGACTTTTTGGTTGCAAAAAGAAATCGCCTAAATAAGTTGATTGAACAGATGGAACAGATTCTGGAAGGGGACAACACCATGGATTTTAAAGTATTTGAGCATAATGAATTAGAAGAAGTTTTCAGAAGCCGGATTATGCAATTGGATGAATATTACCAGCAGAGTTTGATAAGCCAATATGGAAGCATTGAGGCATGTATTGAGAGTATGATGAAAAACGAAGCTAAAATCAAAGAATCTGCCGTGAAGCATTATGGAAGTATTGATAAGTATATCGAATCATTAAAAAAAGAACCCTTGCCGGAAAAAGGAATGGGTAAGTTACAATTAAAGCTTGATGGTATTGTTAAGCAGATTACAGCCCATAAAGGAAGAGATGTAAGCAATCCCGAAATTCAAAAACTTGTAGATGAGTGGAAGGAAACATTTAAAGAAATATCTGAGAAGGATGACATTTCAGAAGCATTCAGGCGTATATATCATGCCTATATGAATAGCCGAGAGGTAATAGAAATGATGGATGAAATCTATGGTAATGGCTCGATTGTTTTTGTTGGAAAGGCCATGGAGTATAATGATAAAGCATCCAACAGGTTATAAACCGTGAAAAATATAATATAATAGCTTGTTAGACTTTACCAATAAGTTCCATAAGAGGGCTATCTTTCATATAGTATTTCAGAGAAGCAAATATCTATTTCAATCTTTGAAAGAAACAAAATGGCTTAAAAAGATATTCTTTTTATCTAAATGCTTGCTCTGCTATTCTTTTTAAAGAAAGGGGGTAGCCAAAATGCCTTATTATAGAAGAGCACGGTGGCGTGATCCATTCTTCTTTCCGTTCTTCTTTCCATTCTTTTTCATCTAAAATATTTCAGTCTTTAATTGGCTTCACAGGAAGGTTTGAACCTTCCTTTTTTTGTTATAAGTGTTATATATGCAACTAAGTTAAAATGAGAAGTAATTGTAATTACTTACAAGTTAGGAGATAATCTTTATGGTTTTTGTCCATAGAAAAGACCAAATCCAAAGTATTTCTTATTTTTTTTAATAAACACGGCATTCTTTTTTAATCTTTGTAATATTACCGGATGATCACTTATTTTGTACCTAAGGTCCCTTAGCAGTAGCCAGTCCTCTTTTATTTTATTTAAGTCAATACCTAGGAAGCCTGTTTTTAGAAGCCTTTTATTTTTGATTTCTACATGAATAAACCCAACTTTTGATAAAATACCGCACCATTCTTCTATAGACAAAGGTTCTGTGTCAGCACCAAAGCAATCTTTCATTTGTGTTTCAACATCAGAAGGTAATTCCTTTAACTTTATCATTTCAAGATCAGCAACCTGACCTTGGGGCTTAAGTACTCTGTAAATCTCACTATACGCTTTAAATTTATCTAAAAATATTGTTACAGATTCGGTAATGACCCAATCAAATAAGTTAACCTCAAAGGGCAGTGAATATATATCTGCTAATTTGAATTCAACAAGATGGGTTACTCCTTCCTGCTCTGCCCTAAGACACGCCTTTTCAATCATCAGGGGATTTATATCAATACCGATAATTTTGGTCCCTGTAGTTTTGGCCAAATGACATGCAGTTAGGCCGCTGCCACATCCGACATCAAGAACATAGTCTGAGGTATTTATTTTTAACGTTGCTAAAGTGAGCTTCGTTGAACGGAACCCTCCGGGATGAGAACTACCTATACCTAGCCAGCCCAATAAATCAAGATAGTTCATATCCTCTATATTTACAGTCTCTTTCATTACAATTTTCATTCCTTTCTGGTTTAGTATAGGGTATTCTATGCCGTTTTCTTGCCTTGTGAACTTGTAAGAAGTATAAAACCTAAAATAATCTGGACAAAGTTTTACAATAAAAAACCTTTGATCAGGAAAATTTTTATATATAAATGAACCGTTTATGTTTCCGTGACTATTTACAGGTGTACGGGATTTCGAAAGGAGGTCTACATTGGAACTTGTGCGCACAATAAAAGTCAATCAAGCAACCCCCCAATATATGCTTGCCGACCTCGTGGATGAGTACGGCGATTCCCTCTATAAATTTTGCCTCAGCCTTACTTACTCCAGAGAGGATGCAGACGATTTATTTCAAGAAACATTTTCTAAGATATTTGAACAGCTACCGAAATTAAACGATTCGGACAACCCAAAAGGCTTTATATTTTCCACAGCAGTGTTTATCTGGAAAAGCTGGAAACGCAAATATGCCCGCCGCAACCGTTTGGCTCCAGCAGAGCCGTTAGACGAAAATGTGCCGAGTAGCGTCAGCACGGAAGCTAGCTTTATGGAGCAGGAGGAAATTCGTATCGTCCAGGAATTGGTTGAAGCCTTGCCCGATAAATTCAAAATCCCGACAATCCTGTACTATACGGTGGAAATGAGTGTGCCGGATATAGCCGTAACCTTGAAATTACCGGCCGGTACGGTCAAGAGCAGATTATTCAAAGCGAGAAAACTTGTCGAGAGAGGATTGGTGGCGATTCATTATGACTATAAAAAATGAAAAGTCCAATGTGGATTTATTGCTCCGAAAAGCCCTAACCAGCCCTGAAAAGCCCACCCCGGAGCTCATTCAAAAAGTAAAATCCCAGTATGTTAAGGAGGAACCTGTTTTGAGAAAATCAACCATCAGGCGTTCTTTCAGCACGGTTGCCGCCGCTGCTATGGCGCTTGTCATCTTCGCCACAACCGCGTTTGCCGCGTCATATTTTCTGAAGCCCAGCGATGTTGCCAATCAGCTTGGCGATAAGACGCTCTCCGCTGCCTTCGACAGCCCAACAGCCGTCAATATCAATCAGTCCATTACGTCAGGCGATTATACATTTACCCTGCTCGGCCTTGTTTCGGGCAAAGACATTACCGATAACCCGGCCTACAACAGCAACGGCGATATTCTCGGCGACCGCACCTACACCGTGGTTGCCATCCAAAAGAAAGACGGGAGCCCTATGCCAACTGCGCAGGATGAGAATTACCCGTCGTTCTATGTTTCCCCCTATATCAAGGGGCTGAAGCCGTGGCAGGTCAATGCCCATACCTTGAACGGCGGCTATATCGAAAATGTCGTGGACGGCGTGATGTATCGAATCATTGACTGTGACGAAGTAGCCATGTTTGCCGACAGAGGCTTGTATCTCGGCGTCAATACCGGCTCGTTCTACAATTCAGAGGCGTTCAACTATGATGAGAATACGGGTATGCTGACAGCCGACCCGGATTTTGACGGGGCAAGCGTCGTGTTTGACCTGCCGATTGATAAGTCAATGGCTAACCCCGAAAAAGCCCAAACATATCTTGATGAAGTGCTCGGCGAATTTATAACCAACGCCCCGATTGTCAATAACAGTAAATCAGAGGTCAAAGCTGGTACAAAACACGTCATGTCCTATGGCGAATACAAAGCTTGGGCAGATAAGAAACTTGACGAAATGAAAGCATTGGTCGAGCAGGGTAAGTATTCAAAATCCGCAATGGAGCTTGACCGCCGCGGCTTTGATAGCAACCTAAAAGATATTAAAAATGGCGGTACGCTCACCCTGATTGAACATGTGGATGGCAGCTATGAGACGAGTATCTCTTCCCCGGTAGAGGGTTATGATGTTACTGTTGGCGACGACGGCGGTATCTTTATAGAAAGAGACTAACTCGCAAAGCATGTTAACATTTTCGGCAAAAACAAGGGCAGAAATTAATGCTTGACGAAGCAATAACCTCTGCCCTATTTGCTTTCAAATGGCTAAATACTCTATGATATATGGGCCATTGAAAACAATAAAAATGAACCTCAATGATTTGATTGAAATCTCCGCTATACTTTCCCCTTTATATTACTGAAAATTTCGAATATACTATCAATATAAAGATAAGAAATAGGAGGGAGAAAGAGATGGAAGATTTATCTTTGGAAGCTCGTAATCGAGCGGGCGACAACTTCAAACAAGGATTTAATTGCGCTGAGTCGATCGTCAAGGCTTTTAACGAAATGTGTAGTAACCCCATGTGTCCTGAGGTCGTAAAATTGGCGACAGGTTTTGGCGGAGGACTTGGCCATGCTGGATGTATGTGTGGAGCATTAGCGGGTTCAGCTATGGTACTTGGGATATTAAAAGGACGTACCCAGACGACGGAGAGTAGGGATAGTGTTTATCAGCTGTCGAAAGAATTTCATGATCGTTTTGAATCAAAATTCGGAGCAACATGTTGTCGAGCGCTCAACTCCCATGTTTTTGATTCACCGGAGCATCTGCGAAATTGTCTCAAAATAACAGGGGGAACCGGAAAACTCCTAATGGAGTTTCTTCAGGAAAAGAATCTCCTAGCCGATTCACAGTGACCCAGGTCAATTCAACTTCACAAGGCGATCATAGAAAAAGATACCTCAATTCAGAAATAAAAATGAGGCATCTTTTTTATTTACTCGAAAAGGTATTAAGGCCTATGGATCTAAACACCAACTGGATGTGTAGAGAAAGGGGTTAAGTATCGAGCTCTTTTTTAAAGAGAGAGACTAATCCGATCACGATGGTTAAGGTGCCACTGGCTCTTAACCAGAATGCTGTCTCATGGCAGGCCATGACTTTTTTACAGACGCCAATCCCGATTATTGATTCAAAAGTTACCAAGATGAGCATGATCCCTAAGGCAATGACCATGAAGGGATTCTTTTTATTGGTGATAATAGTATATATTGACTGTACCAATAAGAGTATCGCAATGATGGTGGAGGCTTGGGCTGTATAAAAGCACTTCATATGTACCATATTGCCATTTTTCAATTCCAGTAACCCGTCACAGACCGGCGCCCAAATATAAATTGCTCCTATCACAATCGCAATAATAGCCAGCAATCCATAGGCAAGGTGTTTCTGAGTGAAAAACTTCATTGATATACCTTCTTTCGATTATTTTGAGTTATCTGCTTACCCCTAAATTAGTATCCATCGTCAATGAAGTCAAGTGAAAAATATTTTTTTCTCGTGGGGAAAAAGCGAAAGGTTTTTGAATTTAAAACGTTATATAGGTGAAACAGTTTTTTAAAGAGTATTTAGATAGTTTTAATAACTTATTGAATTGGAATGTGAACTATTTCACAGGATGGAGGGTAATAGGATGTGGTTTATAGCCTGGGAAAATGTTATGCGTCGTAAAGGACAATCCATACTTACAGTTTTAATAACGGGATTAACCGTGTTAACCTTTGTTCTAGCTTTTTCGGTGCTATTTACCTTGCAAGAGGGGTTAAAGCTATCCAATGACCGATTAGGCGCAGATATTATTGTTTTACCTAACAAAAGTAACGCTGATGCCTTCCAAACCATCTTTACGGCCGAGCCCGTTAATATTTATATGAATCAAGATATTACCCAGCAAATTGCTCAAGTCAAGGGGATAGAGCAACTGACTTCGCAGTTCTTTACTCAGACTTTGGATCAGAGCTGCTGTTCGATAGGTGGGGCAACTCGCTTAGTAGGTTACGATCCTGCAACGGATTTTATTTTGAAACCTTGGCTAAATGAACATAACCTTACGAGCTTAGAAGATAACCAAATAATAATCGGTGGTAACATTCCTGCTTTCCTTGGTAACCAAGCCTCAGTATTAGGGGGTGTGTTCTCAGTCGTAGGTAACTTATACCCGACGGGAAGTGGGATGGACGAAACACTATTCATGAACATTAATGTTGCCAGGCAGTTAGCCCAAGATAACCCTTATCTTCTGGGACTATGGAAAAAGGAATCCCCAGAAAAGCTCATTTCAGCCATTTTGATTAAGATCTCCGAGGGATATAAACCGGCTCAAGTGGCAGAAGACATAAATAACTTAGGGCTTGCCGTGGAAGCTGTTGCGACTAGTGAAGTAGTCTCATCCATGAGATCGCAAATACTCATTGTCACGAAGCTAATCCTCGGTTTATGGCTGGCTGTATTCTTTGTTGCCTGCTTGGCTTTAATTGGTCGCTTTAGTGCCCTAGCCCGGGAGAGAAAAAAAGAAATCGGACTCCTTAGAGCAATCGGAGTTCAAAGAACAGAGGTATTCAGGCTGATACTGTTAGAAGCATGGTTAATGGCAGGCGCGGGTGGTATAGCAGGCAGCATCCTTGGCGCCCTTGGAGTTAGTTCGATTTTAACGACACTGAGAAGTTCGATGGGCTTGCCGATGGGTCAGTGGTCCTGGAGCTCTGCCTTAGGGAGCGGTGTGTTAGGAATCTTTGTAGCATTGCTTTTAGGGTTCGTAGGCTCTGTGTATCCGGCTTGGAAAAGTTCGAGACTTGATCCGCAAGAAGCAATTGCCAGGGGGGAGGTAGACTAGATATGAGCCTTTGCAGACTTGAAAAGGTCAGTAAATCCTACAAAATGGGTGAAGTGGTTTGCCCACTCAATGAAGTCTCACTGACGGTTGAAAAGGGTGATTTCCTAGCCATCGAAGGCCCTTCCGGTACAGGCAAAAGCACTTTGTTGTACATCATGTGTGGCTTATTGATGCCTACAGGGGGAGAAGTTTTATTAAAGGATCATCATCTTAGAAGCTTGTCAGATGCCAAAGTGACTGAGCTGCGAAGAGACCTTGTAGGATTTGTGTTCCAGGAAACTAATCTTTTTCAAGCCTTAACAGTGGAAGGCAATTTACGGTTTGTCCAAAGTGTAGGTAAGGATAGAAAACCAGATGAAGCAAAAATTTCTCGCTATTTAGAAGAATTAGGACTGAGTTCAAGGCGAAATTTTCTACCTAACCAACTAAGTGTCGGACAGCGTCGAAGACTGATTGTGGCCAGGGCATTAATCAACGACCCCCAGCTTGTCCTGGCCGATGAGCCGACGAATGACTTGGATGAGATGTGGGCAGGGAAGATTATGTCTCTTTTGGCTGGGGTCGTAGAACGTGGTGGTGCTGTGGTTATGGTTACTCATAATTCCCACTGGGCAGAAAAAGCTAATAAACGCTATCTTATGCAAGAAGGAAGGCTTGTGAAGCATGATCAAGCATAACAAAATAATCCTATTATTGCTTTTAGTAATTTCACTAGCATTGACTGCCTGTGCCCAACCAGTAAGTAAGACAGAACCGGTTCAGAGAGAAAAGATTGCCCAAGCTCCCGCCAAGGATCCTGCTGATGAGCAAAGGGAGATGCCTAAGGAAGCGCTCTATGTCTGCCGATACACAACAAACCAGGTAGCAGTAATAGACTTAGCAACCGGTGAAACAGTCAAGGAAATTCCCGTTGGGGCTAAGCCCATGGCTTTTTTAAAGTCGCCGGATGAAAAATATATTTACGTAGCCAATAGCGGCTCCGGTGATGTCTATAGGATAAACACTTCAACTGGAGAGATAGAAGCTAAGATTGCTATTGGTAATCAACCGGTGGCAATGGCGATTAACTCAACCGGCGAAGTCCTCTATGCCCTTGATTATTACTTAAACAGAGTAAGTATTGTTGATTTAAGTATTCGTTCAATGATAGGCTTTTACCCTTTAAATACTTTTGGGTTCGAAGAAAGGATCGAGCCACCAGATTGTTGCAATGATATATTCGGAGAGCCACTGGGTGCCGGACGCAAGCCCTCAGCTATAGTGCTGGATGAGGCAAAAGGAAAGATTTATGTTGGGAATATGGGTACCTGGGATATCGCAGTTATTGACCTTCAAGAGGAAAAAGAAGTCGCAACCTTTGACGCTACTTTTGGAATTAATGAGATGATTCTTAGCGGCACGGATAACAAATTATATGTTTCTGCCGCCGGTAATGAAATAGATATCAATGATTTTATCTTAAGCATGGAATTGAAAGGGGGTGGTAATGTAGACAAGCTTAAAGTCGGTGGGAAGCCGGTTAGTATTACCTCTTCTGCAGATGACACCGTTTTATATGTGGTTACGGAAGAAGAAGCAAAATGTGTTGGGCTAGACACTGAGTCGGGTCGGGTTATCGATAATTGCCCATTAAGCGGTCAGCCCGGGGATATAGTTCTTTCGAAAGATGGAAGAAAGGCTTATATTGCTAATTTGCTGGAGGGCACCGTTTTTGTAGTAGACACCAGTAACTATACAATTTTGGATACTATTCAGGCCGGTGTGACACCGAAAGCTCTTGTCTATGTCAATCATTAGCACGCTTTTATGTCCAATAATTTTGTCCTAGTAACACAGTAAAAGAAATTAAGGAAAGGGGAATGGTCATGACAACTGAGAATAAAAGAAAAGAAGCCACAAAAATCTCAAGACGTACCTTTATCAAAGGTTCCGGTGCTGCGGCAGCTGCAGTTACTCTTGGTAGTGCGGGAATAGTTGGTACTTGGGCTGATGTCGCAGAAGGAGCTCCGGTAGATCTAACAAATGCTAAAACATTCACTTCCAGCTGTACCATGGAGTGCCTGCACCATAACTTAAAAGGTTATGTAGTAGACGGAAAACTAGTGAAAGTGGAGGCTAATACAGATGATCCTACAAAAGCCTGCTTGAGAGGTTTGAGCCGGGTGCAATGGGTCAATCATCCCGACAGAATCAAAATGCCAATGCTGAGAACCGGTGAAAAAGGTGAGGGCAAATGGAAAGAAATTAGTTGGGACGAAGCCACCGATCTAATCGTAACCAAGATTAAAGAAACTCAAAAGGAACTGGGTAACCAAGGGATAGCCTATAAGGGTGGGTCCGGTAACTTTGGTCAATTAGTCAATCCACTATCAGGTGCGTTTTTTAATTACCTTGGGGGATCTACTCCATTTGTCGGATCTTTATGTTGCCAAGTAGTAACGACGACCATGCCACCCATGCTTGGTTCCCGTTACGAAGATACCAGAGATACCATTCAAGATAGCAAATACATCCTGGTTTGGGGAACAAACCCGGCAGTAACCATGCAATCATACATGTATAGATATATGGACGCTATGAGTAATGGTGCCAGAATGGTTACGATTGATCCGCGCTTTAGTGAGACAGCAGCTAAATCCGACGAGTGGATACCGATTTTGCCGGGTACCGATGCAGCACTCGGTCTAGGTATGTTAAAGATTATTATCGAAGAGAAGTTATATGATCTTGATTTCTTACAGAATCATAGTAGTGTTCATTTCTTGGTAGATAAGGCTACCGGAGATCAGGCTAAAGCAGATGATAACGAAACAAGTTATCTGGTATATGATGAAATTAGCAAAAGCATAGTGGCCCATGATGCAAAAGGAATTTCTCCGGCTCTCAGCGTGGCAAACACCGAAATTTCGGAAAAATATACCACAGTATTTGACCTGATCTATGAAGAGACGAAGATCTGGACCCCAGAAAAGGTTCAAGAAGAGACAGACGTTCCGGCTGAAACCGTGATTCGCCTTGCACATGAATATGCAACCATCAAACCTGCCATGATGATCACCAACATGGGTGGTTTCCAACGTACCGAATACGGATCCTATGCAGTAGGCATTCAATTCTACCTTTCAGTTTTCACGGGTAACTGGGGTAAACCAGGCAATGGTGTTTGTGATGCGGGCGGGGTACAAACTAATCTTAAGATTAATGCTCCCATCAAATCCCCAAAACCTCAAGGCGAGTTCGGATCGATTCCATCACCAAAACTTGGTGAGTATCTTTTAGCCGACAAGCCCAATAAGATCGGCTTCCTCTGGGTAATGACGACAAGCTTAATGACCCAGTTCCCCAATACCAATGCCGTAAAAGCAGCCTTAAAGAAGATTCCTTTCGTGGTAGTCGTGGATAGCTTGATGACTCCTACGGCTTTATATGCGGACCTGATATTGCCCAACACCACTGTATTTGAGTATACAGATTTGTTAGCCAATAACCGCAGCCATTATGTCCAGCTTATGGAAAAGGCGGTTAAACCACCGGGTGAAGCAAAATCCGATTTGGAGATCTTTACTATGTTAGCTAAAAAGTTGGGTTTCGGTGAAGCCTTTGATAAAACTCCGGAAGAGTTGATCGAAGTATGTCTTGAAGGCACAGGCATTACCCTAGAACAGTTGAAGCAAGGGCCAGTGCTGGGGACCCCTGATCCATATATACCCTACAAAGACGGTATATTTAAAACACCGACCCAAAAAGCTGAATTATATATGCCAATGTGGAAGTCAAAAGGCTTTAATCCAGTTGTTACCTACATCAGACCCAACGAATTTATCCACGGGGATAAAGAGTTGGCTGCCAAGTACCCACTGATGGCTGTACAAAGAAAAATCAATCGTACTATTCACTCTACCTTTGGTAACTTACCCTGGATTTTGGAAACCTGCGGTGATAAACCACATGTGCTTATTCATTCGGAAGATGCTGCAGCTCGCGGTATTAATGATGGAGATCGGGTAGTAGCCTTTAATGACCGTGGCGAACACAAATGTGTTGCTATTGTTAAAGACCACATTAAGAAAGGCATCGTAGCTTTGGAAAACGGGTGGTGGGAACAACACGGCGGCAGCAGCAGCTATGTAACAAGTGACTTTGTCGAACCACTTGGTGGTGGCCACAGTTGTAACAATACCTTAGTAGAAATTAGGAAGGAGGCGTAACCCATGGCTAAACAAGTTGGCTTCTATATTAATATG
Source organism: Desulfitobacterium sp. PCE1 (assembly GCF_000384015.1). NCBI lineage: Bacteria > Bacillati > Bacillota > Clostridia > Eubacteriales > Desulfitobacteriaceae > Desulfitobacterium > Desulfitobacterium sp. PCE1. Next base: position 23,521 of record NZ_KB913023.1, read on the forward strand.
GCAAACTGTTACGGATGCCAAACCTGCATGGTAGCATGTAAATCTGAGCAAAAAACTGCTCCCGGTGTTCAATGGCGTAAAGTCCGTAAATTCGATACCGAAAATCCTGCCTCCCATGCAACTATTTCAATGGGATGCAACCATTGTAAGAACCCGCAGTGTTTGCTTAACTGTCCGGCCGGTGCTTATACCAGATTAGATAATGGCATAGTTTACCAAGATCATAGCAAATGTATCGGCTGTAGGATGTGTGTCATGGCTTGTCCCTATGGTGTCCCTCAGTATGACCCGGAAGAGGGTAAAACCAGTAAATGCAGTTATTGTAAAGAACGTATTGAACAAGGCTTAGAGCCTCGCTGTGTAGAAGCTTGCCCCGGGGGTAACCTGGTTGCCGGCGATATTGAAGAATTAAAGGCTAAATATTCCGGAGTTCAAGAACTACCCATAACACCTTCTGCAAGCATCACAAATCCGGCTATTATCATCAATCCTGCGAAAGCATTTAAAAAATAGAGAGGAGGGCTTTAAATGGGCACATGGGAATTCCCATTAGTATTATTCACTGTTCTTGGTCAATGGGCTATCGGCTTAGCCCTAACTATCACACTAGTAGAATATATGTTTTCCTCAGATTTAGATGAAGCTTCCTTGAAAAAATTAAGGGTGGGCGGTATCTCTGTTTTACCATTAGTAGGTCTAGGTATAATCTTTTCCGTATTCCACTTAGGCCAGCCCCTTAGTGCTATTAAAGCTATTAGCAATCTTGGAGTTTCCAAATTAAGTATGGAGATTCTGGCCTTCGTGATTGTAGGAGTTTTGGCTCTTATCTACAGCTATATGTGGTGGAAAACACCGGCTAGTTCTTCCAAAAAAATAGTGGGTCTACTTCTTAGTGGTGTTGGTTTAATAGCAATAGTAATTTCCAGCAAAGTCTATGCCTTACCTGCTAGATTAGCATGGAATTCTTGGCAAACTACAGCAGCCTTTGTTCTTACAGCTTTACTCTTAGGATCTGTATCTGTAGCTTTCCTTCTAAGTAAGATTGAAGGGGAAGCCGGTCAGAAAGTTAGAAGAACACTGGGTATCTTCGTTATAGCTGCTGTTGTACTTGTGGGTTTGGTACTGGGGTCCTTCGCTCAAACCTATGGTGCATCGGCTGAACAATCTGCCGCAGTTGCAGCAACCTTTGCTTCATTTTTCTTCGCTGTGCGCTTAATGATCGGTATTCTACTTCCCATGGTATTTGCAGGAGTATTTATCGCTAACCAAAAATCCAGCAGTACATTTGCTGCTTTAACCCTGGTTGGAGTGGTTCTCGGGGAGGTAACAGGACGTATTCTATTTTATTCTTCAGTAATGGGACAATATCCCTGGTTCTAAAAATTTAAACTAATAATCACTCTAAAAAAATAATAACCAACAACTTTGAAGTAAAAGGCTTTCTTGGTTGTTGGTTATTATTAATTTTTTTGCCCTTTGAATGATTAAAAAAATAATTCTCGGGAGTATAGCTATGATAGGTTTTATTCTGGATTATGTATTTGGTTGGTTAGCAGTTCTAATTGGAATTTTTTTGATCTCGAAGTATTTATTCCGAAAACTAATACCCAAAGTTCAAGGGGAAAAGCGTTCCCGGTTGGTTGAAATTAATAGATATCTAAAGACCCCTCATATAGTCTTAGGCTTTGTCCTTATTGTCATAAGCTTAATTCATGGGGCACATTCTTCTGATCCGGTGCTAAGTGTGAATATCGGCACCTTAAACTGGTTAGTGACGATTGCCTTAGGCATCAGTTGGGTTTGTAAGAACTTAAAAACTAAATGGCTACCTATACATCAAGCTTTAACAATTCTTTTTGTAGTAACCCTCGTTTGGCATATTGTTGATGTCGGAGGTATTAATATTTTTCGAATACTATCCGAAATGAATAGTGATGTTACCTATGAAGCAATGGTAGAAGAGCAGCAAAAGGAAGACAACACCAGTAATAATACAAGTTCTAATCCCGCCCCTAACCAAGCTGATTTACCCTATTATTTTTCTTTTAAAGGGCTAGAGCTGGCCAATGGAACCTATATAACTGAAAGTACCGGTTATAGTCCCGGGTTGAAATTAGAGGTCACCATTGAGGATAATTTCGTCAAGAAGATCAAGATTCTGCAGCATTTTGAGGTGGATTCCAAATACTACAAAGAGGCCATGCTTGTAATTCCGGCTGCAATTTTAAAGCAACAAACTTTAGAGGTTGATGCGATTACCGGTTCGAGCATGACCTCCATAGGCATTATTAAGGGAGTCAGAAAAGCGGTATTGGATTCAATAGAAAAATATAATGAGGAACAAATCGGCGATTAAGCTTTTTTAATAGCACTGCCTACAAGGAGGGGGTTTTTAACGTGTTCCCCCTCTTTTGTAGTGTAAAATGCCCGGTTCCAGAACCGAAGTCTCCGATCTCTCCCGCGACGGCCAAGGACTGGAGGGGAATAAAAGATGTACCCTTTGGAGCATTTTCCTAGCTTAAGCACTTTTTTATCTATGGTGTAAGGTTAACTTGACACCATACCGCCGATCTGCTATTTTTAATGTAAGGTGTACCTGACATCATAGCAGGGGGTAATGCCGTGCAAAATAATGTAAAGCGTCTCCGGGAAGAGCGTGGACTAACTCAAAAAGAGCTGGGTGAGCATGTGGGAGTTTCACGACAGGCCATCAATGCCATAGAAACAGGCAAATTTGATCCATCCATTTGGCTGGCGTATGATCTGGCGCAATTCTTTAGTGTAACCATTGAGGCGCTGTTTCTGTTCAAAGAGGAGGATAGGAAATGAAGCATTTTCTCAAAAACCCGGCAGTCAATGCGATAGGATTAAGCCTATTTACCGCCTTCTACGGGTTAATCTTTATTGTTACTTCCGGACATCTTGAATTTGAAAATCTCTTATACTACAATCGGGCAACGGCCATTCATCCCTTTTGGACCGGCTGGAGCAATTTTCTGGCTTCCGGACATCACGCATACATTGCTTATGCCTTAATAGGGATAACCGTACTGGTTGTACTTATGCTGATCTTTCGCCGTCATCACTATGATGAGTACCACACAGCCTACCTTATCCAGTGCCTTGCAGTAGCTGCCATCCTTACACTTGCCGCCATTGCCGGATTTTATCTGATGATATTGAGTGAGCCTAACGGCATTGTTGAAAAGTTTACTCTGTTCATCGTCATACACTGGACAACGGTAGTGCTGGCAGACCTGGTTTATGTGCTGGTATGCAGATGGAGATAGGATATGAGAATCGTACTGATTCAACCTAAAATGAATAAAAGGCCTATGGATACTGATTTGAAGACTCGTATGGCTCCTCCTTTGTCACTGCTTACGCTGATGAGTCTTACACCTGAGGGTCATGAAGTGATCATGGTTAATGAAAATGTGGAGAAAATAGATTATCACTGCGGTGCGGAGATGGTCGGCATCACCATAACTTTGGATGTCATGCCCAGAGCAGCAGAGATTGCGAAAAAATTCCGCCGACTGGGAATACCTGTGGTGGCAGGCGGAATTCACGTTACGAGCAGTCCGGATGAGTGCAGCGGATATTTCGACGCTGTTTGTATCGGCGCTGCCGAGCGGGTATGGGCATCTATGATAGAAGATGCTGCACGGGGCAGGCTTCAGCAGGTTTATCATGACATGGCGGATTTTCGGGGAGATGAGATTGTCCCTCCGGCCTACAACAGAATCGATAAAAGCCGCTACCTCTATACAAACGTTATCACCACAAGCCGCGGCTGTCCCAACCGATGTGACTTCTGCTATAACAGCTGCCAAAACAGGATGTATATCCGTCGCCCTGTCGAGGATGTGCTCAGGGATATCGAATTCCTGGGAACCCGGCATATCCTTTTTATTGATGATAATTTTATCGGTGTGCCTTCCTACACTCGTGAATTACTTAATAAGCTGCGGGGAATGGACCTTAAATGGAGTGCGGCTGTGACCACTAAAATAGCCGACCATCCCGATTTGCTGGATCTAATGGCTGAGACGGGTTGCCAAAGTCTTTTTATCGGCTTTGAATCAATCAATAACTCGTCTTTGCATGGGGTAAATAAGGACAATCACTTTGAGAAATATGAAAAGCTTGCCGCAGAAATTCACAGCCGAGGCATTATGATCAATGCCAGCATGGTATTCGGCCTGGACGGGGATGAACCGGATGTTTTTCAGAGAACACTGGATTGGCTGGTAAAGAATAAGATCGAAACCCTGACTTCCCATATTCTCACTCCATACCCCGGCACAGAGCTATATCGCCGAATGAAAGATGAAGGACGAATAACTGATCATGAGCTGTCAAAGTACAATACGGCTCATGTAGTATTTCAACCTAAAGGCATGACAGCGGAGGAATTGTACGAGGGTTACCTTTGGATATACCGGGAGTTTTACTCCTTTCCCAATATATTGCGCCGTATGCCGGAGCATAGAGCACAACGAAAATCTTATCTCTTATTTAATATTTTTTACCGCAAATTAGGCCGGTTCACATCGGCACTGGCGCGGATCGTCCCTATGGGGGCGGTAGGGCGGCTAGCGGCAAGAATCTCCTATAGGGTAAAATGACATGATAGGTCCAGCGGAGAGATAAAGATATCTGATACCCTGAACTCAGCAAATTTTCATTTTGATTAAAAGCTTGTCGAAGCTCTTTTCGGAAAGTATCTCGTTGGTAATAAATTTGCCGTTATAAAAAAGGGCATAGGTGGTAAATGGATTGGGTGCCTTTTGTCCCTGTTCCGTTGTATCAAGTTTAATGGCTTGAACAGCAAACCCTTTTGATGTTAGATGATTTATAAGGATCGGGACATATTTTTCAGTATGGGGACATTGGTTTGTATAATAGATAACCCAGCCTTTATGATCAATAAGGTCGTTTTTCACACACTCTTTGAATTGGGGAATGTTTGCTTGGGCACTGAAGGGAAGATAGAGCAGTTCATAATAAGGAACCGCTTTATCTGCTATTTTAAAGCCTTTGTATTTCAGATACTTGGGATCAGAGAGAAAGGGCATTTTCTTCTCCGTAGATAAAATAACAATCCCCTCTTTCCCTTTTTCCTTTGAATCATTGATGCAGCGTTCCAGTAATAAATTAGCATATCCCTGACCTTTGTACTGTCCGGAAACCCAGAAGCAATTAATGAACATATAGTTATCGGCCACAATAGGGCACCACGCTTTTTCTGCAGGAATATATTCGATAAAAACTTTTCCACGTACATCTAATTTATCGAAGACCAATCCCTCGGATAAGCGTTTTCTGAGCCAATCTTTTTTTGATGAAACCCCGGATTCTCCTTTTTTATCGGTAATTGCACAGCAAATATGTTCGGAATCCAGATTGTCCAATGTTAATCTTTTAAACTCCATAAATTCCACCTCACTCCCATGGTTAATATTCGTCAGGACTACCCGCTTTCCTTGCTCTTATCGACATTTATTTACCTTATTATGGATTTAATTTCGTTGTTATTTGCATGTGAATCGATTAAAATCTTCTTGAAAGCAATTTCGGGAGGAATTAATGTGGAAAAGAGGTTATTAAAGAAGATTGAGGTGCTTCGTAGAAAATTGTATCGATATGCTACGACACGCAGCTTAGTTGATGATGAGGTCGTAGAGTTAAGTCAAGAGCTGGATCATCTTTTGAATCAATATCAGCGTTTGGATAAGTACAGACAGATGTCTTTTTGGTGATTTTACTGCTTATTCCATTGGCGGAAATATTATTTTATTCGTCTTTTATTGACATGTCTCTAATGTTAGCTTATAATAAGCTTCGTCACCAAATTTCATAGTCTTTTGACAAGACGAACACGGAGAGATGGCTGAGCTGGTCGAAGGCGCTCGCCTGGAAAGCGAGTACATGGGGTTGACCTGTGTCGAGGGTTCGAATCCCTCTCTCTCCGCCATAAGCGCATTTTAGCCAAGTTTGATTCGTTTCGTATTCGACTTTGGCTTTTTATTTTGTTATAATTGATTTGGCCGTGCTAGACGGGGAGGTAGCGGATCCTTGTACTCGCAACCCGCTTTAGCGAGGTGGAACTCCTGCATGAGGGCAGCGTTTGTGGAGCGGCCGGGGCTAATTGTGATGAGGTCTGGGTCTTGCGCAACAGAGCACTTCGAACCGTGTCAGGTCCTGACGGAAGCAGCACTAAGGAGCAAACTCTGTGTGCCGCAAGGTCGCCTAGGCTGAGCAGTGAATCTCGGATTCGTCCGGAAGCGTCTGTTCGAGTAAAGGTGCACGGCCTTAAATATTATCATAAAGGTGGTCTAGTACCATCTTTTTTGCGTAAGGTGGGAGCCCAATGGCTTATTTGGCCTTATACCGCGAATGGAGACCGAAGAATTTTAAAGATATGGTAGGGCAGGAGCATGTCACAAAGACGTTGATGAACGCTCTCGTGCAGAGTAAAGTAGCTCATGCCTACCTTTTAAGTGGACCGAGAGGGACTGGTAAGACCACTACAGCGAAGGTCTTGGCCAAGGCTTTAAATTGTGAGCACCGGGATGGGGTTGAGCCTTGCAATCAATGCCCTTCCTGTCTGAGCATCGATCAAGGAAGCGCGATGGAAGTCTTTGAGATCGATGCAGCTTCCAATCGGGGAATTGATGAAATCCGTGATTTACGGGATAAGGTTCGCTTAAGTGCCGGAGAAAGCAAATATAAGGTTTATATTATTGATGAAGTTCATATGTTGACTACCGAAGCCTTTAACGCCCTTCTCAAGACCCTGGAGGAACCCCCTGAGCGGGTGGTGTTTATTCTGGCTACCACGGAAGTCCATAAAATCCCCTTAACCATTCTTTCCCGGGTTCAACGCTTTGAATTCCATCGGATTTCCTTGGAGCAAATTTACAAACATTTAGATAAAGTATGCCAAACTATAGGTCGGGATGTGGATTCAGAAGCCCTCCAGATTATCGCCCAAAAATCTGAAGGGGGGCTGAGAGATGCTTTGAGCATTTTGGATCAGTGCCTCCTGCTGGATGGGAAGCTGGGAGTGGAGCAGGTCTATCAAGTCCTGGGAATGGTAGGGGAAGAATTCAGCGCCAAACTTGTGGATCACCTCTTGGCTAGAGACTATGCCAAGACCTTAGGTTTTTTAGGGGAAGGCATAAATCAAGGGATGGATCCCAGACAGATTATCCGCGAACTGTTGGATTATCTGCGGCAAGCTTTGCTCTATACTTCAACTCAAGCCTTCCCTCATATTGCGCCCCATCTTAAGGAGCATTTGGCTTTTCAATGCGAAACCATTGGACTCAAAGCCCTATTGCAATGGATAGGAATTCTGCTTCAGGGAGAAAGTCAGTTAAAATATGCTGCTAATGCCCGTTTAGCGGCGGAACTTCTTTTGGTTCAAGTGATTTATGACTCCGGGCCCAGTTATGGCAAGGAATCTCCACAAGTTCTGGAACGATTGCAGGAATTAGAGGAGGAGATCAAGAACCTTTCTTCAGGGAAGAGTCGCAAAGAAAGTAAAGTAGAATCACCCAAGAAGGCCGAGGAGAGAAGTTCCGACCTACCGAGTCATAAAAAGCATGTTGAGTCTCCAGTCCAGGATAAACCTGTAAGTACCCAGGAAGGCAAAGATAGTTCTTCCCTGTCCTTTCAGGATGTCCAAGGGCATTGGGGAGAGGTTTTAGAGCAAGTAAGAAAACGCAAAAAATCCACCCATGCTTTTTTGATGGAAGGTAAGCCTGTTGAATTGGATGGAGATACTTTGGTTATCGTATTTAAAGAAGGTTTTTCTTTCCATCGCGATAAGGTCAATCAGAAGGAAAACAGGGAAACAATCGAAGAGGTTCTCGGGAGTCTATTTGGCAAAGCCTATACTTTACAAAGTCTGTTGGAAAATGAATATGTAAAAGGCAACAAGGATTCAGATCAAGCTGAGAAATCAAAGGAGAATCCGATGGTCAAAAAAGCAGCTGATTTATTTGGATCGGATTTATTGATTGTTCAAGAAGAATAGTATAAGGAGTGTAGTTGAAATGGCATTTAAAGGCGGCGGTATGGGGAATATGAGCAATATGCTTAAACAAGCTCAGAAGCTCCAGGAAGAAATGGCGAGAGCTCAAGAGGAGCTTAAGACTCGCACAGTTGAGGCATCTGTAGGCGGGGGCGCCGTTCAGGTTGTGGTCAATGGGAAAAATGAACTGGTAGAGCTGAAGATTAAACCGGAAGCTGTAGACCCTGATGATGTGGAGATGCTGGAGGATTTGGTCAAAGCCGCAGTCAACGAGGGCTTGCGTAAGGTGGAAGAGCTTGTATCCTCAGAAATGGGCAAATTAACCAATGGTTTGAAAATTCCCGGTCTCTTCTAAGTGAGGAACTATGGATTTTTTAAATTATCCTGAACCCCTTGCTGATTTGATTGCGGGTTTATCCCGCTTACCTGGGATTGGACCCAAAACGGCAGGCCGCTTAGCTTTTTATCTTCTGCAGCAACCCCAAGTGGCCGAGAATTTAGCAGAAACCATTATCAAGGCTCAGCAAGAAATCAAGCAGTGCTCTCTATGCTGCAACTATACGGATCATGACCCTTGCTCTATTTGTACCGGGGAGAAAAGGGATGCTTCCCTTCTCTGCATTGTGGAGCAGCCCCGGGATGTGGTTTCTTTAGAGAAAACAAGAGAATTTAAAGGGCTTTATCATGTCTTGCATGGCGTTATATCCCCTTTGGAAGGGATCGGGCCGGAGCAGCTCACGATTCCTAAGCTCTTAGGGCGGTTGGAAGGAATCAAGGAAGTCGTCATGGCCATGAACCCAACGGTAGAAGGAGAAGCTACCGCTATGTACTTATCCAAGCTGCTTAAGCCTTTAGGAATTAAGGTGACGCGTATCGCCCATGGTTTACCGGTGGGCGGAGATCTGGAGTATGCCGATGAAATTACCATTGCTCGTGCTTTAGAAGGCCGTCGCCAGATATAAAGAGTGGTTCTCCAAAAATTAAGGTCAATAGTTCTTCTTTATCCATTTTCTGCATAATGTGGACTAGTAGTGGTAAAGGAGGACTCGTTATGACCTTAATTTTTTTGGCATTATTCATTCTATTGATCGCTTTAGTGGTTAAGAGCAGCTTAGGTCAACCTAATAAGTTCTTAAAGGCTGGGATTCATATCCTGGGGGGAATCGTAGGCTTATGGATCTTTGATTTAGTTTTGAGCGTAGTAGGATTCGGTATTCCCATTAATGTATTTACCATAACTTTGGTCGGCCTTTTGGGATTCCCGGGAGTCGTGGCTTTAGTGGGCCTACAGGTCTTAGGCATTTAAAAAGCTGGGGATTCTATTTTTTTTCTACTATATTTAGAAATTATCCAAATTTTAGAGAAGATCTGGTTTTTAAATGTGATTCGTTTCATTTATTACGAGTTTTTTACAGAATTATGGCTCTAGCTCCATTTTACGTCTTGACGGATTTATCCGGCTGAGAGTATACTGATACTGACTGCAGGGGACGTTTCGGTCTAGGTACCGAAATAGTTCCCTCAATGCATTTTTATAGAATTTTTGCGAAAATTTAATCATTTAGATCCCGAAATTTTAAAAATTCTAAATAGCACTTGATTGATACTTGCTATTTTATTAATAGTAATTTTTATATGTCTAATATAAGAATAATCCTTTTTTTCTTATATTTATTCATTCTTTTTGTATGGGCAAGGTTTGGGTGAAAAAAGAATTTCTTTTCTAACCCTTTTATTAAATTATCTTTTTAGGAGGATGTACCAAATGGCAAAAATGAAGACAATGGATGGTAACGAAGCTGCTGCACTGGCGTCGTATGCGTTTACAGAAGTAGCAACCATCTTCCCGATCACTCCCTCTTCAACCATGGCTGAATTGGTAGATGAATGGGCTGCCCATAACAAGAAAAATATTTTTGGTCAACCTGTCAAAGTTGTTGAGATGCAATCTGAAGCAGGAGCTGCCGGTGCAGTTCACGGGTCCCTCCAGGCTGGTGCTCTTACCACCACCTACACAGCTTCTCAAGGTTTGCTCTTAATGATTCCGAATATGTATAAAATCGCCGGCGAGCTTTTGCCCAGCGTATTCCATGTTAGTGCTCGTGCTTTAGCTACTCATGCGCTTTCCATTTTCGGTGATCATCAGGATGTTATGTCCGTACGGGCTACCGGTTTTGCTCAATTGTCTTCACATAATGTTCAGGAAGCTTTAGACCTCGGCTTTATTGCCCATTTAGCCACAATCAAAGCCAAAGTTCCTTTCCTTCACTTCTTTGATGGATTCCGTACATCCCATGAAATTCAAAAAATCGAAGTGACAGATTATGATGATGTGGCAAAACTCTTAGACCGTGATGCTCTTCAAGCTTTCCGGGATAATGCTTTGAACCCTGAGCGTCCTGTTCTCCGTGGTACTGCCCAAAACCCGGATGTCTATTTCCAAGGCCGTGAAGTATCGAATCGTTATTATGATGCTGTTCCTGATATTGTAGCCCATTATATGGACGAATATGCTAAGATCACCGGCCGTGAATACCATCCATTCCAATACTATGGTGCTGAAGATGCTGAGCGTGTGATCATCGCCATGGGTTCTGTCTGTGATACAATTGAAGAAACTGTGGATTATTTAGTAGCTAAAGGTGAAAAAGTGGGCGTGGTTAAGGTTCACCTCTTCCGTCCTTTCTCTACCAAATATCTGTTCAAGGTTCTTCCTAAGACCGTTAAAACTATCGCAGTTCTTGACCGGACCAAAGAGCCTGGCTCCACCGGTGAACCTCTCTATCTGGATGTTAAAGATTCCTTCTATAACCATGAATTAAAGCCTGTTATCGTGGGCGGACGTTATGGTTTAGGTTCTAAAGATACGACTCCTTCCCAAGTACTGGCTGTTTACAAGAATCTTGCCCAAGCTGAGCCTAAGAATGACTTCACCATCGGTATCGTGGACGATGTAACCTTCAAATCTTTACCGGAAGATGAAATCATCAACACTGCTCCTGAAGGCACTATTGCTTGTAAATTCTGGGGATTAGGCTCTGACGGTACCGTTGGCGCCAACAAACAAGCGATTAAAATTATTGGTGACCACACCACTATGTACGCTCAAGCTTATTTCCAATACGATTCGAAGAAATCCGGTGGTATCACCATTTCCCACGTTCGTTTTGGTAAAAAACCCATTAAATCCCCTTACTATGTATCCGATGCTAACTATGTTGCCTGCCATAACCAAGCTTATGTTGGTCAATATGATCTGACCAAAGGTCTGAAAAAAGGCGGCTCTTTCGTCCTGAATTGCCAATGGAAGCCTGAAGAATTGGAAGAAAAGCTTCCTGCTTCTATGAAGAAATTCATTGCTAAAAATGATATTAAACTCTACATTATTGATGCAGTCTCTATCGCTCGGGAAATCGGCTTAGGTTCCCGCATTAATATGATCATGCAATCTGCTTTCTTCAAGCTTGCTAATGTTATTCCTGTAGAAGAAGCGATCGGCTATCTCAAGGAATCCGTAGTCAAAACTTATGGTCGAAAAGGCCAAAACATTGTTGATATGAACAATGCTGCTATTGATCGTGGAGTGGATTCCCTGGTCAAGATTGATGTTCCTGCCTCCTGGGCTGATGCTGCCGATGCACAAGCTGAAGCCGCTGCCACTGTGGATCTTCCTGATTATGTGGCTAACATCCAAAATGTCATGAATGCTCAAGAAGGAGACAGCCTTCCTGTCAGCGCTTTCGTAGGCCGTGAAGACGGAACGGTACCTGTAGGAACTACCGCTTACGAAAAACGCGGTATTGCTGTGGTTGTGCCTGAATGGGATGTTGAAAAGTGTATTCAATGTAACCAATGCTCTTATGTATGTCCTCATGCGGCTATCCGCCCATTCTTGCTGAATGAAGAAGAAGTTGCCAATGCTCCCGAAGGCTTCGTGACCAAGAAAGCTCTCGGTAAAGAAGCTGAAGGCCTCCAACTTCGCGTTCAAGTGAGCCCGCTGGATTGCACAGGCTGCGGAAACTGCGCCGAAGTATGCCCAGCTAAAGGCAAGGCCTTGGTCATGAAGGATTCGGCTGAACAAACTGCCGAGCAGGCCGGTAATTGGGAATATGCGCTGACCGTATCCAACAAAGCCGAGCGCTTTGATATTACTACCGTCAAAGGCAGCCAATTTGCACAACCTCTCCTCGAGTTCAACGGCGCTTGCCCAGGATGCGGAGAAACAGCTTATGTTAAGCTCCTCACCCAACTTTATGGAGATCGCATGATGATTGCCAACGCTACCGGATGTAGCTCCATCTGGGGTGGTAGTGCTCCTTCCGTACCGTATACTGTCAATGCTAAGGGACAAGGTCCTACCTGGGCTAACTCCCTCTTTGAGGACAATGCTGAGTTTGGTTACGGTATGTATCTTGGCGTTCGTCAACAACGGGAAAAACTGGTTCTGTTGATGCAAGAAGCTTGCGAAACTGAAATCAGCGGCGACATGAAGGAAGCTTTCCAAGAGTGGATCGCCGGTATGGATGATGCAGATGCTTCTAAAGCTGCAACGGTTAAGGTTCGTGCGGCTCTGGACGCTTACGAAGGCGATAGCGCTTTGATTGCCGATATTAAAGGCAGAAAAGATCATCTTGTTAAGAAATCCCAATGGATCGTCGGTGGAGACGGTTGGGCTTATGATATCGGTTATGGTGGTTTAGACCATGTCTTAGCTTCCGGAGACGATGTCAATATCCTGGTTATGGACACTGAAGTGTACTCCAATACCGGTGGTCAATCTTCCAAGGCTACACCTCGTGCCGCTGTTGCTAAGTTCGCGGCTGCTGGTAAGAAGATCCGCAAGAAAGACCTGGGTATGATGGCTATGAGCTATGGCTATATCTATGTAGCTCAAGTAGCTCTTGGCGCTAATATGGCTCAAACCATTAAAGCGATGAAAGAGGCAGAAGCTTACAAAGGACCTTCCATCATCATTGCTTATGCTCCTTGCATCAACCATGGACTGAAGTCCGGTATGTCGAAGAGCGTTACCGAAGCGAAGAAAGCTGTAGAGGCCGGTTACTGGCATCTCTATCGCTTCAACCCCGATCTTGAAGATCAAGGTAAAAATCCTTTCACCCTCGATTCCAAAGAACCTACAGCTTCCTTCCGTGACTTCCTCATGGGCGAAGTTCGTTACACCTCCTTGATTAACACCTTCCCGGAAACTGCAGAAGAACTCTTTGAAGGTGCCGAGAAATATGCTAAGGTTCGCTTGGATTCCTACAAACGCTTAGCAAGTTACAAATACGAATAAGATTCATGCTATATGGCAAAAAGAGCGGGCTGGTCCCGCTCTTTTTTGATTGATCGGAAAGTATAAGTTTTTAGGGTCTCCCTTTACTTGCACGTTGGTATGATAAAGTATCAGTTTATGGATTTACCTTGCCGAATCTTGAGAAGGTCAGTCCCTTGTACGTATATGTAGTCTAGACTACTTTTTCTATATGTTATTTTAATAGTGTATGGGATTTTTTTCACGTATAAGGAGGTTTTTATAATGGATAGCGAAAAGGAAAATACTCTAGATCAAAAGGAGGAGAAGCGAAGCGTTGGAATAAGTCGTAGGAACTTCTTTAAGGCATCAGGAATTGCGGCTGGAGTAGCTGCTCTGGGGTTGGTCACTAAGAGTCAGCCGGTTTATGCTGGACAGGAGTCAGAATCTGCAATAGTCAATTTTGCAGTCCAAGAAGTCGATCAGTCACCTTATAATTTGCCCCCGTTTGCCAACGCAGAAAATTTAAAGCGTTATGAACTGGGCAAAAATGCCTTCTACAGTAAGGAATTATCAATGGACAAGTTTGGAGGCAACCCTTGGCATATTGAGGCAGAAAAATATATCGTGAAGTTTATTAAAGAAGGCGTTCCTGGTTATTCACTTATGGACAATGCCTTTTATGATGCTGCTTGGGCTAGTTACAAAGGAACACCGCTCTTTTCTTGGGAGCCTCTGGGAGTTAGCAATATAAAAAGAGCTGAAACGGTAGGTAAATGGGAAGCTACCCCGGAGCAAAACAATCGATATATAAAAAAGGTTGCTAACGAATATGGGTCTGGAGACACGGGAGTCGCTGTTTTAAATGAGCAATGGTTCTTAAGCCAAGATGAAAAAGGAAAACCATACGTTTTCTCTACAGAGCATAGCAAGCCTACGATTACTGAAGAAGCCTACTATATCCCCAAAACCATGAATAGAGTCATTGTTATGTTGGCGCCTATGAATCCAAACATGTTAAAGTATGCACCGACGACTTTATCAGAGGCTACCGTAGGAACCGGGTACTCTCAGATGGCTGAAAGCGCAGGTAAGATGGCCGAATTTATTAGGGGCCTAGGTTATAATGCAATCCCTATGGGGAATGACGCTTCCTTAAGTGTACCTATAGCTATTGATGCTGGTCTTGGAGAGTTGGGCCGTCATGGACTTCTGGTACATCCGGAATATGGTAGTTCAGTTCGGATATCTAAAGTATTGACGGATCTTCCTATTGCACCTGATAAACCGATCAGTTTTGGAGCCGCAGAGTTTTGCCGCACATGTATGAAATGCGCTGAGGCCTGCCCTTCTGAGTCTATATCCAAAGACAAAGATCCCTCAGATAAAGTCGCTTGCGCCTCTAACAACCCAGGTATGAAAAAATGGTATGTTAATACATGGACATGCCTGAATCAATGGGTGGAAAATGGAGGGGGATGTAATATCTGTCTATCTGCTTGTCCTTACAATAAACCAAAAACCTGGATTCATGATGTAGTAAAAGGAGTTTCAGCTAAGACAACTGTATTTAATAGTACTTTTGCTACGCTAGATGATGCACTAGGATATGGTACTCATGATAAGAATCCAAAGGAATTTTGGGATTCCGATAAAAATGTCCCTAAATGGTGGTAAGGAGGGTACTATAATGATAGTGTTAACATGGTTAATAGGTATTTTAACAGGGATTGGTTCTTTGGCACTTTACCAAAACATTAAAGCTGGAAAATTAAGTGTGAAAGCATATCAATGGGTTATCATAGCAATATGGTATTTGTCAGGCCTTTTTGTTCTGGGATTTATCGGAACCAGTCTTGCTGAAGGAGAACCTCAAGCTGCCGGAATGGCAACACTGATTTTCGGGGGATTGTTCCTGATTTTCTCCATTTTGGTCTACAGATTTGTCTTTTACAAGCCGGTTCCCGGTACAAGTAAGAATACGCCAAAAGAGGCAGTTTAAAAAAATAAGGGAGGACCAATCGTTGGTCTTCCCCTGTATCGTTTTACAGCTTGCAAGTTCGAATCTTGAAACATATAATATGTGCTTTTTGGTGCTAAAATAGATATTAACAATCCTTTAGAGAGTACATTTGCAGTAATGAAAGGTCATTGATGGTGTACTGATTGCCTCTTACATCAAGCAATCCCATTAGCTTTAAGTTTTTAATTATCTTAACGGTTGTAATCCTATTGATCCCCAGCATATCGCTGATAAATTGCTGACTGGTTCGGAACGTGATTTTAGGATTATCCTTGTCCATTTTGCCTTCATAAAAAGCCAACTCTATAAGGAGATCACATACCCGTGTCTCAGCATCTTTAAAACAAGTATCTTCAAGTTGAGCCACTAAGTTTCTCGCTTTTTTACTTAATGAAGAAAGGATATATAAATTAAATTCCGGATATTTACGCAAGGCCTCCTGGAGATCCGATAAGGTAAGATGTAGTAGCTCTAAATCTTCGATGGCTTCTACGTAAAATCCAGTCTCCCCTTTTTCAAAGATAGAGATATCTCCTACAATATCACCAGATTGAAGGATAAACAGGATTTTTTCGCGTCCTTCCTCAGACATGACGTATTGCTTGGCTTTACCGCTTAATAAGAAGTAAACATCTTCAACCTGATCATCAGCATAAATTAGAATTTCCCCTTGGTTATATCTTATTTTCTTACCCACATGTTGGAAAAAGGCTGGCACCCTATTGGAATCTATATAAGGAAAGTGATTAGGCTTAGCTTCCATATTGGTCAACACCTCGCTTTCCAAAAAAAATCTTCATTATAATTTTACCATATTCTCACCAAAATTTCAGGTGAACCCTAAGTTGGTTATTTCCTTTGGAGATGGGAGGGATTTCTGATGATCATAGAGCATAGTAAGGCGCCCATAGTATTGGCAAAAGATTTTAAGCGAATGCAGCAAAAGGAGATAGTCACCATTCGTGGATTTTGGGATTCGCAAGTCATTCCAATTCGGCAGCGAATAAGGGAAAATAAATACAAACAAGGTGACGGTTCAGAAGGATTTACAGTGATTGATAGAGCACTGAATATCGCTGCCTGGTCAACCTGTTATGAATATGCTCCGAAAAATGAATACGGCTGCGCGAATTCCGGTTTGTATGCCTGGGATGAAGAAAAGAGTCGTCAGAAGGCAACCTTTACTGATTTAAAGGAGGCTTCCCTGATCGTCAAGGATGCTGCTAGGTTCCTGGGTGCGAGTTTGGTGGGTATAGCTGAATACGATCAAAAATGGGTATATTCCACTTGGTACGATTTTTCTACAAAAGAAAGTATTCCTGCCGAGTTTCCGTTTCCAGTTAAGAGTGTTATCGTCATAGCGGTAGACACTGATTATAGGGGATGCCTTACGTCACCCTCCTTAATTTCCAGTGCTGCCACAGGACTTGGCTATTCTAAAATGGCAGAAACAGCTAGAAAAATGGCAACATTCATTCGTATGCTTGGCTATAATGCTATTCCCAGTGGGAATGATACCGCCATAAGCATTCCTCTTGCAATACAGGCAGGACTCGGTGAATTGGGCCGAAATGGAATGCTCATTACCCCAGAATATGGCCCGAGAGTAAGACTTCTAAAAGTATTGACAGATATGCCCTTGCAACCAGATAAACCCATCACTTTTGGAGTGAGTCAGTTCTGCATGAAGTGCAAAAAGTGTGCTTATTCTTGTCCAACGGGTGCTATTCCCTTAGATTCCAAGCCTACAATGTACGGGGACTCTATGTCTAATTGCGATGGGGTATTAAAGTGGTATACCGATCCTGAAAGATGCTATAAATTTTGGGCACTAAACGGAGCAGAGTGCAGTAATTGTATAGCTTGTTGCCCATATAATAAGTGGTCCAGCTGGCATCATGGTTTAACCCAGAGATTGAAAGAATCCATAAGGGACAAGCCCTCCGTGAAGAAGGCTGAGAAGAACGATAGTGGCATAGAGAAGAACACTGTTCCATCAGAGCCAGGAACTTCAATGGCGGACCAATCTTCAAAAAAACGAGAATACAACATAGTTGATTATGCCATCTGTAAAGCAGCAGCGGCAATTAGTGATTATACAGCAAAAGATAACTGCTTCGTAATTCATGAACAAGATTTATGTGAATGGAGTAGCAAACACAATCAGAGTAAGATGAAATTTCAAGACGCTACACAAGCTTCCTATATAGTAAAAAGAGCCGCCATGTTTTTAGGTGCTAACCTAGTCGGCATAGCCGATTATGACAAGCGATACATGCATAGTGGCTTATCCTTCGAGCCTAAAAGTGTGATTGTAATGGGCTTCGTCATGAAAGATGAAACCCGCTATATAAACTCTTCGATAATAGCTACCGCTTCAACGGGCCTTGGCCATTCTCAAATGGCAGGAACTGAAAAAAAAGTCGCAACATTTATTAGGGAATTAGGCTTCAAGGCTAAACCCTGCGGCGATGAAACTGCACCCAGTATCCCTTTAGCAATAATGGCTGGATTAGGTGAATGCGGTAGAAATGGACTACTGGTTACCAAGGAGTATGGGCCAAGAGTTCAGTTGTGTAAGATATTTACGGATCTGGATTTAGAACCCGACATACCAATAGCTTTTGGATTGAAAGATTTTTGTGTTTCCTGTGCCATCTGCTCCGAGGTATGTCCGGCTCATGCTATTTCTAGTTCTTCGAATGGTTCTGAATTTGATAAGAGCGTCGATACCGAAAAATGCTATCGATACTGTGTTGAGAATAATACAAAATGTTATAAGTGTATTATTTCTTGTCCCTACAATAAGTACACAAGTTGGGCTGATGAGCTAACTGAATCTATGGCAAATCTGTCTATGGTTTCCTCAAAAAATAAGCCGGAGCCAGCACTTGGTTTCAAAAAATATATTATTAATGAAAATATTTTAAAAACTTGGTGGAAGAAGGAATAAGTTTTAATATTCGCTAAGGAGAAAAAGTTTAGAATGAAAAAAAAGTATTTGCTATTTATGTCGTTGTTAATTCTTGCTGCCAGTGTAATAGTTTATAAAGTACAGGCAGGTGGAGATTACCTGCCCAAGATGAGAGAAATGGCTGGACAGGGAAGTGAAGTAAAGCAACTCGCAGGAGAGATCTATGAAGCTTCACAACAGGGAGAGATTACTGGTTACTTCAATTTGCAAAGTGCAATTGGCTATGCCGGTCCTGTGGATGTTTTGGTTTTCATCGACAAAGAGGGTCAGCTTAAAAAGCTGGAGATTGTTCAGCAAACTGAGACTCCTTCATTTTTTAATAAAGTTATGTCTGTAGGATTCGTGGATAATATCCTTGGTAAAAAAGCAAATAGCCAATTTGAACTTGGTCAGGATTTAGATGGCGTAACCAATGCCACGTTTACTTCCAGGGCAATAGCCGAAGCGGTACGCAAGGCTTCTCATACGATAGCAATGACTCAATTAAATATGGAGGTACCGCAGACAACTAGTTTGAAACTATCCTTAGAGCATTATTTGCTTTTGGGACTCCTTTTTGCAGTGTTTTTGTTTCAAAAATTCAAACTGAATAAATTAAGGAATGTAACTCTTATCGCTGGTTTCCTCTTAATAGGTTATTGGCAGAAGGCACTTCTTACGTTAGGTAATATTGCCTCAGTAATCTCCGGGAATATATCTTGGCAGAATATGCCTTTCTGGTTAATCTTGCTTATTGGAGTGTTCGCTCTGATCCTCATTACTGGACGCAATCTTTATTGTTATTGGATATGTCCCTATGGAGCTCTGTCTGAATTGTTGGGGGCGTTCGGGAGGTTTAGCCGAACGAGTTACAAGCCCTGTGAAAGAAGTATAAAAAGATTTAAACATCTACGTTTATTCTTAGCCTGGATTGCTTTAGTATTTGCTTTTTTGATGATGAACCCGAGTATCAGCAGCTACGAGATCTTTGCTCCGCTTTTTGCTTGGGAGGGAACTGCAGTCCAGTGGTTAATGCTGCCGGTTATGCTGTTTGCCGGAGTATTCATCTTGCGGATCTGGTGCCGGTTCTTTTGCCCAGTAGGAGGAATTTTGGACTTTTTAGTAACTTGTAGAAGGAGTTGTGTTCAATGGATAGACAGCAAGGTAATGAAAAACAAGTTGAGTCAAAAACAATTGAGACAAATTCAGTTGGAACCCGGCCATCAGGAAAAAGCTTAATCTTTGATGGATTTGTCATGTTCTGTACCATACTCATTCTTATAGCTCTACTCCAGAATGCGGAGCTTTTGTAGACATTAACCGATTATAACTTATCCTACACCGCTCATTAACTTCAGGTATGGAATTTATTCGAAGACAAAATGTCCCAGGGAGTCTGGACCGGAGCTCTTTTCAGAAGAATAATTCTTTCTAAGCGGAGTTAAACTATCAGAAATTGTATATGAAAAAGGCTTCTATAAGGAAGGAAGATGGGCATGGAGCGGGAGGATCTGATACGAAGGCTGAATTGGTTCTACAGCTTAGAGGTGAACCAAGTGGAAGTGTATAAGGCGCAAAGCAAGCAGTTTAAAGATCACTATGCGGGGCAAGTCTTTGAGAGAGTGGTCTCGATAGAACAATCCCATGTAGATAATGTGGCCGGCCGCATTATGAGTTTAGGGGGCAACCCTACACTATTAGGAGAAGTGGCTTCTCCCATCATCGGCATGTCCTTAGGTAATTTAATGTCTTTAACCGGTCTGGAGAGGGCTCTTCAGCTGAATATTGAGCTGGAAAGAAAGGCCATGAGTGATTATAAGAAATTGATTAAAGATTTAGTCGCAGGGGGAGAAGACCCAGGCGGGGAATTCTGTACTCAGCTGAAGCATAATTTCATTGATGAACATCTGCATGCGGCGCTATTCGATACCCTAAGGGAAAACTTAATGGAGGACAAGATTGGAGGAATATAAGACTCTTGCATGAAAATTATTGAATTTAAACTAGGGGAGATAGAACCTGTTTGTTGAGAAGGGGTTCTATCTCCTTTTTCAAATGCTGCATTCGTGTATAAGGGAAAAGCTTTTCGAGGACAATAAGGACATGAGGAGGGGGTGGTATTATTGTCAAAAAGTTTTTTTACCGTAATAAAGGAGCTAACTCAGCGTCCTTATAAGAAAAAAATACGACCTGTCCAGAGGACTCCCATAGATCAAGAATGGGATAAGCCCATTTCTTTTGCACGGATTGAAGAAGAATTAGCCAAAAGCAGTGATATAATTTTTCGGAAGTTCATTTTGCGGGTTAAAGAGGAAATACCCTGTGTGCTTGGGGTAGTCGATGGCTTAGTTGATAAAAATATATTGGATGCTTATGTACTGCGGGCGCTCATGGTCGAGGCCGTCGATGATCCTCTCTTTCAAGCAATGACTTTTGAACATGTCCTTGATGGATTGCTGGATCTTTTTACCCCGACGAATGAAGTGAAGAAGATAAGCCACTTGGGGGAAGCCATTGATGCTATGTTATCCGGGGATGCAGTTCTTTTCCTTGAGGAAGGCCAAGAGGCTCTTGTGATTAGTGCCCGTGGCTGGGCAAATCGAGGAGTAAATGTTCCTCTGAATGAATCCTCCATCCGTGGACCTAAGGAAGGGTTCAATGAAACACTACGAACCAACACCTCCTTGCTAAGAAGGCGAATTAAACATCCGTCACTGCGGCTGGTCTCCATGAAAATTGGGGATCTTTCGAAAACGGACGTGGTGATTGCCTATATCGAGAATATGGCCAATATGGACGTGGTTTCGGAGGTTCTTAGACGACTGAGTCGTATCCAAATCGACGGTATAGTTTCGGGAGACATGCTGGAGGAATTGATTGAGGATCATCCTTATTCTCCCTTCCCTCAGGTCTCTAATACGGAGCGTCCTGACATCGTGGCTTCCGACCTTTTGGAGGGGCGAGTTGCCATTATGGTGGACGGCACTCCTTCCGCTCTGATCGTTCCGGTTACCTTACCCATCTTTATGCAAGTCAATGATGACTATTATCAAAGAGCGATGATTGTTATTATTGTACGTACGATAAGATATTGGGGGGCATTTATAGCGCTTTTGGCTCCTAGCCTTTATATTGCCGTAACCACCTTTCATCAGGAAGTGCTGCCCACGACCTTGGTCTTGAGTATTGCAGCCAATCGTGAAGCGGTTCCTTTTTCTGCTCTTGGGGAGGCATTGCTCATGCTCCTTGCCCTGGAGATCCTTCAAGAGGGGGGACTGCGGCTCCCGAAGCCCATCGGACAGACGATTGGGATCGTCGGGGCTTTGATCATAGGAGACGCAGCTGTTAAGGCTGGTCTGATCAGCCCTATCATGGTTATTGTTATCGGTCTTACAGCAGTTTCCAGCTATACTATTCCCTACTACGACCTGGCGATTGCCATCCGTCTGATTCGGGTTCCCCTGATGATTTTGTCGGGAACGATGGGCTTTTTCGGCCTAGGAATCGGGCTCTACCTTACTATAATCCATTTGCTTGGGTTGCGGTCCTTTGGTACTCCTTACCTTAGTCCTATTGCCCCGTTTAAACTCCGTGCCTTTCTTCAAGATACTTTCGTCAGGGCACCCTGGTGGGCTTCCGGTGATGTACCGGATTTAGTAGATGTTCACGATACTAAGTCAGGGAGGAAAAAATAAGTGGAACGCATATCCACCCATCAATTTACTATATTAAGTGCTGCAGTCATACTGGGGACAACTTATATGGTTGCTGGGTCAATGACGGCGGGAGCAGCAGGAAGGGATGGCTGGATGGCTATCCTGTTCGGGTTTGCGCTGGGGATCCCCCTGGCCTTCATGGTTTTTTCCTTGATGCCCAAATACCCTAATATGAATTTAATAGAGATATCAGAGAAGGTTCTGGGGAAATGGCTCGGTAAGGGGTTGGGGCTTCTCTACAGCGCTGTTATGATCTACTTTGGCGCAATCCTATTAGGTCAGGGAGTGGATATGTATAACCGCAGTGTTCTTCCCCTGATGCCTCAATATGTAGTGATTTTAGGAACCTTCCTTCTTGTTGCCTACCTCTATTTTAGTGGAATAGAGGTCTTAAGCCGCTTTTCAGAAGTTGTATTTCCTTTTGTTTGTTTATCCTTAGTTTTTATAGCATTATCCAGCATCCCTCGCTTTGAGAGAGGGGAGCTTTTTCCCATTCTAGACAATGGAGTCACGCCCTTGATTGAGGCCACGCTGAGAGTCGCGCCTTGGCCTATGGAATATATTCTTTTTTTAGCAGGGCTGTTACCCTTTTTGCCGCGTAAGGCAAAAGATTTAAAAGTATTAAAAAAGGGTGTCCTCAAAGCCTTTTTAATGGTTATTTTGTTAAACACATTGATGGTTATGGTTCAAATCATGACCTTTGGTCCTTTTGAAACGGCCCGCCTTACCTATGGCCTTTTGGTTCTTGGGAACATGATCGAGATCTCCCGGACCATAACCGGAGTTGAGGTGATTTTTACTCTAATCTGGACGGGCGCCTTAACTTTAAAAGTTACAGCTTTGTTTTTTGCAGGAGTATGGGGTATACGAAGTGTTTTTGGCATAAAAAGCCGTAAAGTGGGTGTTATTTTAGGAATTATTTATGTGCTGGTCCCTTTATATGCTTTTACCGGTATCAATGTAGTAGTGGAAATACAGTTAGTAGATGACTATTTAATTCTTCCCTTTACAGTTATATGGGTAGCATTAGTATGGGGGGTGGATCGATGGAAGCGTCGCAAGAAAAGTCTCTCAATTTAAAGCTTTCCGTCGTACTGCTCCTTATTATCAGTATTCTGTTCCTCGGAGGATGCGGTGGGAAGCGTGAAGCCGATGAACTGGCCTATGTGCTGGGTATAGGTATTGATAAAGGAAAGGAAGAGGGGACCTATCTCGTTACCATGCAGACCGCTCAACCTAAAGCGAGCGGAGGTGGGGCCGCAGAGCTTGACAATTGGACAATCAGTGTGGAAACTCCGAGTCTGGCCACAACGACAGAACGGGTGGCTGAAGCTTTTGACAAACAGCCTTTTGCAGGAACAGTGCGGGTCATTGTCATTGGCGAAGATCTTGCTGAATCAGGGATCAATGAGGCTTTAGATTATTTCCAACGCTTTTATGAGTTTCGGAGGACGGTCTATCTTGTCGTCGCCAAAGGAAAAGCTAAAGACATCATGGAGACAGAGCTCCGCACAAGACAGATTCCCAGCTTAAGTTTATTCGATACCATCGAGGGGCAAAAAAGGCAGTCGGTTTTCCCTATAACTCGTTTAGGGCATTATCTGACGGTTTTAGGGCGGGAAAGCCAGAATCCTCTTATTCCTCTGGTTGAGAGTATCAAATCGGGGGAGCATGGATTATTCTATCCTGATGAAGGAGCGCAAGAAATCCTCATTCATGAATCGGCAGTATTTGATGGCGGAAAATTACTGGCGACTCTTAACGACCAAGAAACAAAGGGCTATCTCTGGCTGGATGACGAGATTCAAAGCCGGATTCTTGAGAAGGGAGATGGAAAGGGTCTCAAAGTGACGGCCTGGGTCTTGAGCTCTAAAACAAAGTATAAGGTCGAAAACATCGAGGGTAAAATGGGGATTCGATTCATAATTAAGGCCGAGGTTGCAATCAATGAAATCATGGGGACGCATGAACAAATGAATACCAAACGTTGGCAGCAATTTGCTGAAGAATTAAAACCCCTATTGGTTCAGGCAATTCAGGAAGAATGCGAAGCGGCTGTGGCGAAAAGCGAAAAGCTTAAGCTGGATTTTATCGGGATTGGACGAAAGATAGAAATTAAAAAACCAAAGTACTGGAAAGAAATCAAGGGGAGTTGGCCCCAAGGGATTGCAGATATTCCGGTAGCTTATGATATCGAGGTTTGTATTAAGCATGCGGGGCTGGCTCGCAATTCACCGGTAAGCCCTCAAGAAAATGGAGCGAGTGGAGGCTCCCATACTCTTCAATAGGTGCTTCAATGGAAATATTATGATATAATGATGTGTATTACCTTTGTCAACCCTGGAGGAGAGAATGTGTTGTATTTAGGCCATAAATTGTTGCAGTATGAGGCTCAAAGGCTGATTTCCTTTCATACTCCAGGACATAAAGGGAAATCGGAATTTTTTACGGATTTGCATTTTCCCGGTCAGGATCTTACAGAACTGCCGGGCTTGGATATGCTGCACTCCCCCGAAGGAGTGATTGCTCAGGCTCAAGCCCGGGCTGCCGCTGTGTATCAAAGTGATGCCAGTTTTTACTTAATCAATGGGGCAACAGTGGGCAACCAAGGGATGTTCATGGCTTTGGCCGGTACCGGGAAGCGAGGGGAGAGCCTTCAGGGATCCAGGGTTTTGGTGGAGAGGCAATCCCACCGCTCCGTGTTGTCGGCCTTGGTGTTATCAGGATGTGAACCGGAATATATTCCCAGTGTGATTCATCCGGAATTCAGACTGCCCTTGGGATTAAAATCCATAGATGAAGTGGATTTGGGTGAATTTCTCGGGGTTCATCTGACTTATCCCAGTTATTATGGAACATTGCCGGATTTAGAAAAGATAGCAACCCAGAGAGATGGCCAGGCTCCTCAAGTGAGTATTTTGGTGGACCAGGCTCATGGTTCCCATTATTTACATGAACTCTTCCCCAAGGGGGCCCTGGAATATGGGGCGGATCTGGTGCTGTGCAGCACTCATAAAACCTTAAGCGCCTTGACTCAAGCGGCTATGCTTCATGTAAAGGGATCGCGGGTTCCCCTGTCCGCTATTAAGAAGGCTCTTGAACTTCTGCAATCTTCCAGCCCTAGCTATCTATTGATGGCCTCCCTGGAAAGGGCTGTCGAGCATGCTTTAGAAGGCAGACGCTGGGAGCTGCTTTATGAAGCGGTACAGGAACTCCATCGCCGTGCAGGTGGATCTTTACGGATATTAAACCCTCAGGATGTGGGGACTTACGGGATTGCCAAACTGGATTGGACGAAGATCCTCATCAATACCAAAAGACTGGGAGTTTCGGCCCCCTTTTGTGTAAAGCATTTACGCAGGAATTATGGAATTGACCCTGAATTATGGGATGACGAGAATATTTTATTTCTGTTAGGGATTGGCAATACTCCCGAAGAGGTGGAGATCCTGACCAAGGGTTTATTAAGCTTAGAGGGCTTAAGAAAGGGCATTACGACATCTGCTGAGGAGATAGCTTTCGAAATGCCTTTACCCCCCGGAAGACTTACTCCCCGCCAGGCCTATTTCGCCCGGAAGCGCAAGATCCCCCTTGAGGAGAGTGTGGGTAAAATATTGGGTGAGAGCATTTCCCCTTACCCTCCAGGTATCCCATTGATCGTTATGGGAGAGGAGATGACTCCTGAGATCCTAGAGCTTCTGACCCGGCATAGGGGACGCTGGCAAGGCTGGGAGGATATTGGCCGAGAAGTCTGGATTGTTGAGGAGGTTTAATGTGAACGTTGCACTTCATCTTATCGAAAAAGCTGCTCGGGATGGGCGGCTTGCTCACTTGCTTCTCTTTCATGGAGGGAGTAGTCCGGAGAGACGTAAGGCTGGTCTAGAGATTGCCCAGAGGATGAATTGCACTTCGGATCAGGAGGTGCCCTGCGGACACTGTCCTTCCTGCAAAAAGATTCTTTCCGGGAACCATCCGGATGTGGAGGTGGTCAAGCCTGCCAAGATGTCCATGGGGATCGAACAGGTTCTGGACTGGCAGGAGCGGGTATACCGCAAGCATTATGAGGGAAAATATAAAGTCTTTATCCTTGAAGAGGCTGATAAATTAACCATTCCCGCAGCTAATGCTTTGCTCAAGGTCATTGAAGAGCCACCGGAAAGGACCATTATCATTCTAAGCGCTCAGAATGCCGAAGTTCTCTTACCTACTATTCAAAGCAGGGCCCAGGCAGTTTATTTTCCCTTCCGAGGGGAGAAGGAATGGCTGGAATCCCTTGATGAATCCATAGATTCCTGGGAAGCCCAAGAGGCTTTTCGCTTGAGCAGCCATAATCCTGAATTGGCTTACGAGATTTTGACGCTGGGAGTAGAAAAGGTTAAGGAGTGGACTCAGGGATTCGAACAGGCTGTAGAGGACGGGGATTTTCTCAAGCTTTTCCCTCTTTTCCCTCTGGAGAAAAAAGAAGCTGAGATCTATTTACATATCTTGGCTTTAGGGGTAGCTCGAAAACATAAAGTCAATCCACAGGCTATGTTGGCGATCGGTCAAGCTATAGATCAAATTCAAATGCAGGCTAACCCCAGATTAGTCATAGAAGGATTAGCCTTAAAATTATTCCGGTAAGGAGGGAATCAGAATGGTTGAGGTCGTGGGGGTTCGCTTTAAGCGAGCAGGTAAAATATATTATTTTTCTACAGGGGATCTTGCCCTGAATGCCAATGATAAGGTGATCGTGGAAACCGCGCGGGGAGTCGAGTATGGAGAATGCGTCCTGGCACCCCGTCAGGTATCAGAGGAAGACGTGGTCATGCCTTTAAAACCGGTTATCCGCAAGGCTACTACTGAGGATGAACTGATCGTTCAGGCCAATCAAAACAAGGAGAAGGAAGCCTTTGACATATGCCTGAGAAAAATAGGAGATCATCAGCTGCCCATGAAGTTGGTGGATGTGGAATATACTTTTGACGGGAACAAAATTATCTTTTCCTTTACTGCAGAAGGTCGGGTGGATTTCCGGGAGTTGGTTAAAGACCTGGCATCGATTTTTCGGACCCGCATCGAACTTCGCCAGATTGGTGTTCGGGATGAAGCCAAAATGCTGGGAGGTATCGGCTCCTGTGGCAGAGTGCTGTGCTGCTCCAGCTTTTTAGGGGATTTCGAGCCTGTATCCATTCGCATGGCCAAGGATCAGAAGCTCTCTCTTAACCCGACGAAAATATCAGGGATTTGTGGACGCCTTATGTGCTGTCTGAAATATGAGAATGGGGCTTATGAAGAGTCTCACTGCAAAGATCAGTGCGGAAAACAATGCCATCAAAGGGAAGAAGACATCCTGGTTCTCAGCGAGGATTCGGTGCTCAAAGCTTTGGAGGATCAAGAGCTTAAGGAAGAACGTGGTCCTGCCGTAGCGGCCGCCGGCAAAGGGCGTCAAGAAGGACGCCATAAGAAAGGAGAAAAGAACAGAGGAAAGAGTGAGAAGGTATGAGTCAATTAACCCAGGCCTTAACGGAAGTGGAGGAGAAGCTTAACTCCTTGATTGAAGAAGTGCAGAGTTTGCTGCCCTATGTTAAAAGCCTGGAAGAAGAGAATGCCAGGCTGAAGCGTGAGCTATGTGCCCTGCCGGAGAAGGAAAGGTCACGGGTCATTGCTAATGCTGAACATATTCAGGGCGTTGCCCATGATAACCTGGAACGCCTCTATCAAGAAGGGTTTCATGTCTGTCATCTTCATTTTGGACAGCCTTTAGAGGAGGGTGATTGTCTCTTCTGTATGGGCTTTTTACGCAAAGATTGAGTAAGATGGGAGCGGTTCTTTTGGCTACGGTTCAGAGAGGCACCCTTTATATCTGCGGGACACCGATCGGGAATCTGGGGGATATCACTTTGCGAGCCTTAGAAGTGCTTAAAGATGTGGATCTCATTGCGGCGGAGGATACCCGTCATTCACGAAAGCTGTTGGATCACTTTGGAATCACCACGCCCCTGACCAGTTATCACGAACATAATGAAAAAGGAAAAGCTCTGGAACTGGTCAAGAGATTAGAGCAAGGGGAAGCCATCGCTTTGATTTCGGATGCG
Source organism: Desulfitobacterium sp. PCE1 (assembly GCF_000384015.1). Classification (NCBI taxonomy): domain Bacteria; kingdom Bacillati; phylum Bacillota; class Clostridia; order Eubacteriales; family Desulfitobacteriaceae; genus Desulfitobacterium; species Desulfitobacterium sp. PCE1. The sequence continues at coordinate 51,588 of NZ_KB913023.1, forward strand.
GGAATGCCGGGTATATCGGATCCGGGTCAAGAAGTTATTCAGCTTTGTTTGGAGAAAGGAATACCCTTGGATGTTTTACCAGGAGCCAATGCCGGACTGACGGCCTTGCTCCTTTCAGGTATGCCTAATGATCATTTCTTATTTCATGGTTTCTTGCCCTCCCAATCCGGTGCGCGCAAGAAAGAATTACAGAGTTATGCCCAATTGCCTTTTACTCAAATTTTCTATGAAGCACCCCATCGCTTAGTAGCAACCTTAGGAGACTTATTGGAGATTTTCGGAGACCGGGAGACGGCTGTGGTCCGGGAGATTACGAAACTCCATCAAAGTGTCCATAAGGGTGCTTTGAGTACCCTTATCCATGAATTTAAGGTCACTTCCCCCCGAGGGGAAATTTGTGTGTTGACTTCACCCTATGTTCCTGCCCCGCCTGTGGGAGGGGAACAGGAATGGCGTGAGGAAGTGGGGGCGCTCACTGAACAGGGGATGAAGCCCAATGATGCCATGAAAATGGTTGCCCAAAAGTATGGAGTGAGCAAGAGGGAGGTTTACCAAGCAGTTCTCTCAAATAAGGATTGAGAGACCGGCATTAGGTAAAAGAACTTTAAGAAAATGTAGAAAAAGCGCATAAAAAGGAAAAGAAGGCTTTACGCCTTCTATTATGTAGAATTATAATTTCCAATGAGGTAGCTTCTATCTGTCTTAGGTGAAATTAAACGGCTTCGGGTTGGTTGCCGGATGCAGCTTCGCCCATGGCAGTGGCGCATTCACGGCAGACATTTTTCCCACGGAAAATCTGAACATCTGTGGCATTATTACAAAATACACAAGCAGGTTCGTATTTTTTGAGAATGATCTTTTCTTGGTCTACATAGATTTCCAGAGCATCCTTTTCATCGATTCCCAGGGTTCTGCGTAATTCGATAGGTAATACCACCCGACCTAGTTCGTCTACTTTTCTTACGATACCGGTTGATTTCATGACTAGTCCTCCTCTAAACTACATCTTTCGACACAATGTAACACCCTTATGATACCAATGGTACCATTTAAAGTCAATGATTTTTTGTAATAAAAATGGAATTTTTTTCAGAATATTTCTTATCCTATGGATTAGTATCTGTAGACGGCGGAGGACGAAAAAGTTGCTGGGGCGTGTAGCTTTACGCACAACGCTCAGTTAATAGCTCCAGGGCTGGTCAACCCCCTTTCTTAACTGCATCTGCGGCGGATAAGCATGCTTTGGGGAATGCCGCCTTGAGCGAAACTGTCCACCGGACACTTTCGGCGCCAAACCTCCGGGTAATACCTGAGGTGAACCGGTGGCTCCGCTATGTTAAGAAAGCGACCTTGACCCGACCGCCCCTCCGCTAAAATCCTTCGCTTTTGTGCGCAAAGCTACGCTTGCGGGTCTTTTTCAGCTTTTCTTTTGAGGCGTTTTATGAGCCTCTTGCGAGTCTTTGTCCGGGTAAGAAATATCCTGAAAAGATATTTGAAAAACCACCCAAGGATTTTGCTTTAAGGCAGAGAACGGATTCTAAGCGAGCAGGTAAGCAATCTTCGCGAAAAGACCGCAGCGGAGTCGGGTTGGAAACAGGACGTTTCCAACCGCCCATTGAGCAGGAGCGATTTGGGCGGGCACCCGACGCAGCGGAGGTCTTGAGCGATTAGATTGCTCCGCGCAGCTTATGGAGTGAACGCCAAAAGCAAAATCATGGAGAATCAGCTTTCAGTTTTTTCGGCTCTGACTCTGCACAGAAACTTTCTGCAGAGAGGTTTGCAGGGGTTCCTTCTGGATGATAATATTAATAAGCAGGACAGCTGTAAACAGAACAAACTGCGGTGGCCTGTCCTGAAAGAGAGGAAGGTTAAAATTGAAATATTACATTACAACACCGATTTTTTACCCCAATTCCAGCCCCCACATTGGGACGGCTTATACTACCGTAGCCGCTGACACCCTTGCCCGCTATCATCGGCTTAAAGGACATGATGTGTACTTTCTGACCGGTACCGATGAGAACGCCCAGAAGATTGTTCGTACGGCTGAAAGCCAGGGAATGGATCCCTTGGCTTATGTGGATGGGGTGGTGGACCGGTTTAAAGCCTTATGGGTAGAGCTGGATATCACCTATGATGACTTTATCCGGACGACCGAAGATCGTCACCATAAGGTGGTTAAAAAGATTTTTACCAAGCTTTATGAGCAAGGGGATATTTATAAATCAGAGTACGAAGGCTGGTATTGCACACCCTGTGAAACTTTCTGGACGGAAAATAAGCTCATCGACGGAAAATGCCCGAATCCTGACTGTGGACGGGATGTGGAATTGCTTAAGGAGGAAAGCTATTTTTTCAAGCTTTCTAAATATCAGGATGCTCTTTTAGGCTATATCAAGGATCATCCGGATTTTATTCAGCCTGCTTCCCGACGCAATGAGATGGTTAAGTTTATCGAGGGAGGATTGGAGGATCTGTGCGTTTCCCGTACTACCTTCCAATGGGGAATTCAGGTTCCTTTTGATCCCAAGCATGTGGTCTATGTCTGGCTGGATGCCCTCATCAACTATATTTCCGCTTTGGGGTATCCCGACGGGGAGTTGTATCAGCGTTATTGGCCGGCGGAAGTTCATCTGATGGGCAAGGATATTGTCCGCTTCCATGCTGTGATTTGGCCGATTATTTTAATGGCTTTAGGAGTCCCCCTGCCTAAAGTGGTCTATGGCCATGGTTGGTACCTCAGTAAAGAAGGGGGTAAAATCTCTAAGTCCCGGGGGAATGTTCAAGATTCTTTCGAGTTGATCCGGCGTTATGGCTCCGATGCCATTCGTTATTTCTTACTGAGGGAAATGCAGGTAGGGACCGATGGCGCATACTCGGAAGATGCTTTGGTGGAACGGTTAAACAGTGATTTAGCCAATGATTTGGGAAATTTCGTTTCCCGCAGTCTGGCGATGATCGTAAAATACCGGGGCGGTGTGATACCTAAGGCCGGCGAACCCACGGAGCTTGAAGCAGAGCTTAGGGCTTTGGGGAATGAGGTCATTGCTAAAGTGGAAGAGCGACTGGAGGCTCATGATCCGGCAGGGGCTCTGGAAAACCTTTGGCGCCTGGTCTCCCGCATGAATAAATATGTGGATGAGACCGCTCCCTGGACTCTGGCCAAGCAGGAGGATCAGAAGGCCCGTCTGGACACAGTACTCCATACCTTTGCTGAGGCGATTCGGATCCTGGGTATTCTTTGTGCACCCTTTATGCCCAAGCTTACGGCGAAGATGTTCCAGCAATGTGGAGTCGGTGAGGAAATGCTCGCTTGGGAAGATGCCAAACGGTGGGATGTTTTAGGAGAAGGGATTCAAGTGAAACGGGGAGAGGCTTTGTTCCCCCGTATTGATATGGCACAATTTAGTGTTGAAGAGGAGAAAGCACCTGTGAGCGAAGTCGAAACTCAAAAAATCGAAGAAAATAAAGTGGAATTTGAACCGATAAAAGAAGAAATCTCCATCGATGATTTTGCCAAAATTGACCTTCGGGTGGCTAAGGTTCTCCACGCTGAAAAAGTAGAAAAAACCGATAAGCTTTTAAAATTGGAAATCGAGGTAGCAGGCAAACCCCGCACCATCGTCTCGGGAATTGCTCAGCATTATGCACCGGAAGATTTAGTGGGCAAGCATGTGGTCATCGTAGCCAACTTAAAGCCGGCGAAATTACGGGGAATCACTTCGGAAGGGATGATTCTGGCAGCTTCCCATGAAGGAGTTCTGGAAGTCCTGACCTTGGATAAGGAACTTCCTGCAGGTGCACGGGTTAAATGATTTGGGATACACACGCCCATCTGGATGATCCCCGCTATGAAGGGGATTTCCAGGGGGTTCTGGACAATATGGCCCAGGCCCAAATTACCAGGGTCACCAATGTAGGGTATGACTTGCCTTCTTCGGAGCGCTCCGTTCGCTTAGCCCATCACTATGATGCCATTTATGCCGCCATAGGGGTTCATCCCCATGATGCTCAAGGGGCAAGGTCAGAAACCTGGAAACGTTTGACTCAGCTGGCTCAGGAAGATAAGGTCATCGCCTGGGGTGAAATCGGGCTGGATTATTATCGTGATCTCTCTCCGCGCAAAGTTCAGCAGGAGGTGTTTATCCACCAGATTGAATTGGCAGATCAAGCAGGGCTTCCCATCATTATCCACAATCGGGATGCTCATCAGGATCTTTTAGACATCGTGAAGGCCCATACCCCGAAAAAGGGTGGAGTGTTCCATTGCTATTCGGGATCCTGGGAAATGGCCAAAATTATCCTTAACTTAGGATTTTATCTGTCTTTTGCGGGCCCCCTTACCTTTAAAAATGCACGTCATACGGTGGAAGTGGCTGAGAAGGTCCCCCTGGACCGTTTCCTGGTCGAGACGGATTCTCCCTATCTTACACCGGAGCCTTACCGCGGAAAGCGGAATGAGCCGGCTTATGTGCGGCAGGTGGTGGAGAAGTTTGGGGATATTCGGGGTCTGGAGGCCGAGGAGGTCGCAAGACTGGCATTTGAGAATGGGAATAGGCTGTTTGGGCTGTAAGATTAAAAGCACAGCATGAGCTGGATATAATAGCAAGAGTCCTGGAGGATGTCTCCGGGATTTTTGCTTTCTATGCTACAATGTTCTTTTTTTTCTTTGGTTAACATACCTTTTTAGCAGGGGGGAATAGTATGTATTCATTACCTATAGCTACCTATACGGATTATTGGCGTTCAGCGAAAAATCGTAGTCTGACCATGGGGGGGACGTTGGTGCTGGCAGGAAGTACGTTGCTCTATGCTCCAGCGGATGCCTTTCCCAAAAGAATCGAATTGACACTTCCTGTGTTCGAAAGAAACAATCCAGCCCTATCTCCTATACCCGACGCCCCAGCTTTGGGAAGGGAGGGAACCCTCCTGAATCCGGAGGGGACGGTTCTTTCTTCGGAAGGGGAGATAGGGGCTGCCGAGGGATCTGTGACGGAGAGTGTCCATGGGGATGGGGAACCGCTCATTCCCACTATCGGTGGTCAAGTGGCCATGACCTATCGTATCGAAGATGTGGAAATCCCCATCAGTACAGAGTATATTGAGTCGAATAATATGCTTCCTGGTACGAGTCAGGTTCAGGAAGAGGGCCAGGTAGGTATGGAGCGCCATGTTATCCGTACCACCACCGTAGGGGGGGAGATTAACGATGAGCTCATCATTCATCGATTTGAGCTCAATGCCCCGAAGAAAAGGGTGGTAATCCAGAATACAAAGCCTGTAGAACGGGAGGATGTGGATCTCAGCCAGTACAGTATCGTCAAGACCTTTGAGGTGGAAGCTACGGCCTATACCTATACAGGCAACGCGACGGCGACGGGAGTTTGGCCGCGAGAAGGGTTGATTGCGGTGGACCCGCGCGTGATTCCTTTAGGGACTGAAGTTTATGTGGAAGGGTATGGCTATGCCATAGCTGCTGATACGGGAGGGGCGATTAAAGGCAATATTATTGATGTCTTTTTTCCAAGTTTACAGCGATGTATTCAATGGGGAAGAAGGCCGGTAGTTATCCATATACTGGGAAATGCATAAGAAAATGGGAAATATAACCAAAAAGCTTTGACAGATGAGGGAGATTTGGTTAAAATGATGGGGTAGGTCAGAGTTAAATTATGGAGGGATGAGATGTCAGAGAAGACACGAACTTCGGTTTTTTCCTTAGTTCGTAGCTCCCGTAAAGCCCAAATCTCCGTTACGTTACTGACTGTAGTATTCATCGTAGCATCAGTATTTTTGTTGAAAGCCAAGACCATCACCGTTGTGATTGATGGAGGAACACAGAGCCTCACAACCCTCTACTCAACTGTCGGTGCAGCCCTTGAGCATTCAAAGCTTGGTATTTACCCTGAGGATATCGTGAAGCCGAATCGCGAGACGGGAATCACGAAAGGATTAGAAGTTAAGATTACGCGAAGCCTCCCTGTGGAGTTGACTGTGGATGGACAAGTGTATCCGGCTCGGACTCCCGCATCTACAGTGGGTGAGGCCCTGGTCGATTTATCAAATCGTTTGGGATTGGATCTCAAGGTAACGGATGAGGTTAATCTCCAGCGGGAGGCTATGCTAGTAGCCGATGCTAAACTTGAAGTCCGGCGGGCAGTTCCCATTAAGGTCAAAGTAGATGGTAAGGAAATCGATACATATTTGGCCCCGAGCACAGTAGAAGAAACTTTAGAGAAGCTTGATATTGTTTTAAACGAAAAGGATAAGGTATCTCTACCAATGAATCAAATGATAGAGGCCGAGGACGAGATTCAAGTGGTTCGGGTAGAGGAAAAGATTGAGACAATGACCAATGACATTCCCTATCAGACGGTTGCTCAGCCGGCGGATTTTCCAGTGGGATTGCCGGATAAGGTCGTGACAAAAGGAATAAACGGCCAGCATGAGCAAACTATGAAGATTACTTTGGAAGATGGGGTAGAGGTTGCACGAGAGGTCTTGAAGCAGGAGGTTTTACGAGCTCCTGTGAATCAAGTAGTTTCGAGAGGATCACAGACCACCATTTCCCGTGGTGGCAAAACCATTGAATTTAAGCGCGCTTATGTGATGAGAGCTTCCGCCTATTCCGGCGGCGGAAGGACAGCAACAGGACATGAAACTCGCTACGGGGTTATTGCCGTAGATCCGCGCGTTATTCCTTTAGGAACAGAAGTTTATGTGGATGGATATGGTGAGGCAGTCGCACTGGACACCGGGGGTGCGATCAAAGGAAACCGGGTTGATTTATATATGAATACGGAGGATGCCTGCTGGTCTTGGGGCGTTCGCTCCGTAGTGGTTTATGTAAGATAAGACAAGATTAAGAGGCAATACATAAACCATTCCATAACAAGGAAAAGAAAAAATGAAAGTGACCTACACAACTTTCGAGATTAACATATAGAGTTATCAAACCATGAGGTTCTTCGAAATAAAAGCGAAGGGCCTCATTTTTTTATCTCCTGCATCATATTATCTATAGGAAACCGGCTTGCAGTTGCAAAAAAATCAAGGGGGGAGCGGATTGCGAAGACCCGTAGTGATTCCTGGCAAGCAGACTCAGGGCATGGCGGTAATTATCGTCTTGACCGTGATGCTTGGATTAGTCCTTTCTGTATTTTATCAAGGTTCTGCAGCAGTTCTGGGACCTCTTGAAACAAAGGCTAAGGTTGTGATTGATGCAGGCCATGGTGGATATGATCCGGGAGCGATCACAAAGCAAGGAATCTATGAAAAGGAAATAAATCTGGAAATGGCCAAGCGTGTCAAGGAGCTGCTGGGGCCTGCCGGTATCGAGGTTATTCTGACCAGGGAAGAGGATATTGATTATGTACCAGAAGGGGTCCGGGGCAGGCAGCCCAAGAAACAGGCCGATCTTAACTATCGTATCGCCCTGGCCTCACAAGCAGAGGCCAATGCTCTGATCAGCTTACATCTGAATGCCACACCCTCAGGGCGAAATACCGGTGCCGAAACCTTTTATTATTTTAACTCTGAAGAGGGTAAACGCTTAGCGGAAACGATTCAGCAAGAGCTTATTAAGGTTCCGGGAATGAATCGCAGGATTGCCAAGCCGGGGGATTTTTATCTTATTAAAAACGCTCCCATGCCCGCTGTAATTGTAGAATTAGGATATATCAGCAATCCTAAAGAATTTGCCAGACTACGGCAGCCCTGGTATCAGGATCAGTTGGCCCAGGCTGTGGCTAAAGGCGTGGCTAATTATTTCGGCTTGCCTTAAGGCTACCCTATCCTGCTTTGAAAAAGATCGGAAAGCTAATTCTTCAGGATTTTGCTTTCGGCGTTCACTCCATAAGCTATGCGGAGCAATCTAATCGCTCAAGACCTCCGCTCCGTCGGGTGCACCTGCGCCGCTAAGTAGTCTCTGTGGAGTGGCGGCTTGGGCGAAACCCTCGCCCGGGTTTCGTGGCCAAATCGCTCCTCGAAAGCACTGCTTTCGC
>NZ_KB913023.1:59690-130517 GCF_000384015.1 Desulfitobacterium sp. PCE1
CCCGACTCCGCTGCAGTCTTTTCGCGAAGATTGCTTACCTGCTCGCATAGAATCCGTTCTCTGCCTTAAAGCAAAATCCTTGGGCTGTCTTTCAGGTTTGAGCGGTGCGTATATAGGATAAGCTACTGGCCCGAGGAGCTTTTATTTTTTTCTTTTCTTTCATATGCTTATAGTTTCCCGGATAGTTAACTTATTATCGGGAACATTAGAAACAAGGAATTTGCGCCGTATTTTTGTTGTTTTATAATGAGGTTAAATCTCTAATGTAAAATAGTGGATTGGTATTCCAGCAATACTTATACATAAGGACAATTGAAGAGGGGACAATAAAGTCAGTGACCGAATCAAGATGAAGGAGTTGATCTCAGAATGAAGCGGTTTCTGACTTTAAATTTAATAGCTGTTCTGGTATTGAGTCTTAGCTTAGTCGGGTGTAATAAACCTCAACAACAACAGCAAAGCACCCAAGCGCCGAATCAGATCGCTACTGAAAGCGGCGAACCTCCAAAAGCTGAGGCAGAGACCCGTGAGGATGTTCTAGGAAACGAGAAGCGTGTGGTCATGGGCTTTTATACGGATCCTGAAGGGGAAATTCCCGGATCCAAAGAATCCATGATGAAGAACATCAAATTGATGGATGAGGTTTCCTTCTTCTGGTATTCCTTTGATGCCAATGGAAAAATCCTCACCACTGGGAAAAAGGATCTCAGCATCAAAGAAGCAGCGCAAAAGAATGGAGCTAAAGCCTACGCTTTGATCCATAATATGCGTGGCGGTCTCTTCGATGCCAATCTGGCTCACAGTGTCTTCGCCAATCCTCAGACCCGGTCCAAATTTGTCAATAATATTGTGCAATTGACACTGAATGAAAAATGGGATGGAGTGGCCATTGATATCGAAAAAACTCCACCCGCCGACCGCAATAACTTCACAACCTTCTTAGGGGAACTCCATGGTGCCTTAAAAGCCAAAGACAAAGTGCTCAACGTGTCCATTCCGGCTAAGTTCATCGATTATCCATCCGACCTTTGGTCTGGTGCATACGATTATGCAGCCATCGGTAAAAATGCCGACCAAATCGTGCTGATGACCTATGATGAGCATGGACTGGGAACCACCGCCGGACCGATATCTTCCCACGCTTGGGTGAATAAGGTGATCTCCTATGCCGTCACCAAAATCCCAAGGGAAAAGATCGTTTTAGGACTTCCTGTCTACTCCTTTGACTGGGGCTCCAACAAGCCCACCATGCCCGATTATCTCTCCTTTGATCAAAGCATGGCCCGTGCGAAAAAACATGGGGTACAGGTAGGATACGATGAAGAGCATAAAGTTCCCTGGTATACCTACACAGCCAATGGCGTTCGTCATGAAGTATACTTTGAAAATAAGCAAAGCTTACAACCCAAGATGGAATATGCCCGGGAGCATAAACTCCATGGCGTGGCTATCTGGAGAATAGGGATGGAAGATCCGGCAATTTGGGACAGCTTAGTTAAGACCTACGGAACCAATAAAAATAAGAAATAGCTAACCAGGCAGATCCGAAACGGGACACACGTAAGGAGCAGAAGAATCTCTTCTGCTCCTTTCACTTTTTTGTAGGTGCCTATTTGTGAAATTTGTGAAGGTAGGTTAAGATAGAAAAGATAAGAATACATACATTCATTTGATTTATAGTCCCGGGAGGAATTGTCGAAAAACATGGTTGAAGAGTTAATCGTAGTGGAAGGTAAAAATGATGCTCATGCAGTGCGCAGAGCTTTAGGGAATGTGGATGTACTTTGGACGGAAGGTTATGGGTTGACCCAGGAAAAATTGCTTTACATCGCCGAGATGGCAAAGCGCCGGGGAGTGATCGTGTTTACGGATCCTGACTCCGTGGGGGAGCAAATCCGGGAACGAATCCGGCGATACGTGCCGGAAGCCAAGCATGTTTATTTGTCCAAAAAAGATGCCCGTTCCCCAAAAGATGATGATATTGGCGTAGAAAATGCAAGCCCCGAGGATATTCAAAAGGCTTTCCAGAAGATTAGGACGGATGCACTCCATTCTGAACAAAATAACAGTGGAGTTCAGGTTAAAGAGGTGCTGTTTGAAATAAAAGATTTGCTGGAAGCAGGGCTGGTGGGATTGAACCATTCTGCAGAACGACGCTTGGCTGTGGGGAAAATCTTAGGTATTGGGGATGCTAATGGCAAGCAATTTTTACATCGCTTAAATCGGTTTGGGATTACCCATGAGGAATTTGACAAGGCGGTTAGGGAGGCTATTCATGGAGAACGCAGCGAATTATACCCGGCGCATCCTTAAGGGCGGTGCTAAAGCCCATAAATCCTTAGGGCAGAATTTTTTGATGGATGACCGGGTCATTGAGAATATAGTGGCAGCCAGTGTCAAAGAGCCGGCAATCCCCATCGTAGAGATTGGACCGGGACTGGGGGTCCTTACCCGGGTCTTGGCCCAAAAAGCTCAGAAGGTATGGGCGGTAGAGCTGGACCAGGGAAAAGTGAATGTACTGCAGAAGGAACTGCAAGGATTACCGATAGAGATTCTCAATATGGATGCATTAAAGCTGAACTTAAAGGACATCTGGGGAACAAAGAAAGGGGTACTGGTGGGGAATCTCCCTTATTACATTACCAGCTCTTTGCTTATGCATTTTTTGGAGCAAAAGGACTCCTTGCATAGTATGGTGGTCATGGTCCAAAAGGAAGTGGCAGATCGTTTAGTTGCCAAACCTGGCAGAAAGGACTACGGAGTGCTTTCCATAGCAGCCCAGGTCTCAGCCCAACCGGAGAAACTGTTTGAAGTCCCGCCCCAAGCTTTCTGGCCGGCACCTAAAGTCACTTCAGCAGTAGTGCGCTTTGACCTGCGCTCTTACCCGGGATTCCGGGTACAGGAAAAGGATTTCTTTCGAGTAGTAAAGGCCTCTTTCAGTCAAAGGCGCAAAACCTTAGGAAATTCCTTGGCCGGAGGACTTGGCATCCCTAAGCAGCAGGTCGGTGAGATTCTCGCCGCAGCCGGAGTGGATGAACAAAGGAGAGCGGAAACCTTAAGCATAGAGGAGTTTCAAGCGGTGACGGAAGCGGTTTTAAAAATCCAGGTCAAAGTGGCAGAACTCAATAAATAGGGCATTGGCCTTACTTATTTTGAAAATGATAACGAATAGCTATGGAAAAAGTGATAGAAAAAGCAGCAAATTACAAAGAATTTGCTGCTTTATTATTTATAGTTTTTTATTTAGACACGTCTTGCTTAGTCGAATCTACGCCCTTAGCCTTCTCCTCTTCTTCAGGAGTGGGAATACCCAAGATTTCTCCAGAGTGATCCCGTCCTAAGAAGAAGTTAGACCATGAGGAGGTTTGATACAAATCCCAATTGGCCGGGGGAATATGATGAGAATCCAGATCCCCTTCCTCACTATATTTCTTCAAGCGGGCATAAGCTCTGACATAAATACACTGCTTCTGGTTGGGGTAAACCTCACACCAGCCCTGATAGCTTCCGCCGCAGGCACCGTTCCTTTGGTTCTTGGGACATTGAGACATAGGACAGAGATAAGCCAGTTCGAACATAGCACAGTCCCCGCAGTCCTTACAGTCGTTGGTGATGACTTTTGCCAGGTGTTCAAAGCCGTGTTTGCGGTTATCCTTACGTCCTTTATAAATCTTGCGCATGACGGGGAAGAAGTTTTTGCCGGGGGTGAAGAGCATGCTGTGCATCATTCTCATACCGCTGTAAGCTACTCCCACAGGGGCATCCAGAGGCAAGTTCTTCCGATTGACAGGTGTGGTGGTATTGAGGCCGGTTTTGGGATCCTTTTCATAATAATAGAAACCATTGGGCATAGGATAATCAAACTCAGGAATCAGAGCCATCCAGTCTTTGCTGAGCTCCTCGCCCTTTTCAATCACATATTCCACTTGCTCATATTTGATATTATGCCCGCCGATATGAACTCCGGCAAAGCCCATGCCTTTCATGAGAGCGTACATCTTAGCGGCTCTCAGCAAGCGGGCACCGACCCCTTTATCCTCGGCTGTTCTTTCCTTATCAATTTCAGCCAGGAGCTTATCCGTGACAACACAGCCCGGCAGCTGATTCTGGTTCATAATCTTGGCTGCACCGAAGGGGAGGATATAGATATTGCCTACAAGGGGAACATTCAGATCATTAAGCTTCATGAATTGGAGGACTTCATGGATTTTACGGACATCATAGCCAAGCTGGGTGACAATAAATTGGGCTCCGCTGGCCACTTTTTTCTTCAGTTTATAATATTGGACCATTTGCTCTGCTTCCGTGCCCTTAAAGGGAGAAACGGCGGCACCGGCAAAGAAATCACTGGTTTGGTGATAAGACATTCCCTTAGGGCCAGGAATACCAAGCCCTTGATTCATTTGGGTGATGAGTTCTAAAGCATGGGTAGGATCAAGGTCAAAGACCGGCTTGGGGCGGCCTTTAAAGCCAGAGACCGTATAATCTCCGGTCATTACCAAGAGGCTGCGGACTTCTGCCCGATCAAGAGCATAAAGCTGGCTCTCCATCTGATTGCGGTTCTTATCCTTACAGGTAAAATGGACAAGGGGCTCTATTCCCAGCTTGAGAATCTCCTGACCAAGATAATCGGCGAGAATAGCAGGGTTTCCTCCGGGGTTATCGGTGATGGTCAGGGCATGAACCTTACCGCCCTTAGCTGCCTGTTCTGCAGCAAGCAATGCGCTTTCTTGAGCTTTCTCACGTGCTCCTCTCCCAGGGACCAGTTCCCAAGTGACGGAGAGGGTGTTAGGGTCCAATAAAGACTGTTTAAAACGGTTCTCCATTTCTATCCCTTTCCCTTCTCTAAGTGTTTTTTCCACCTTATCTATTGGATTTAGTCTCTAGGATTCCGTATTGCCTCCTTCCTCATAGAGATAAACCCAGGCAAAGCATGTCAATAAGATTGTATAACAATTTAGACAATTCTTTCAATTAAAAAATGCATTATTTTCGAGAAAATTTTCGTTTAAAAATAACTTTTATAATAATCTTGCCAAAGTGAATGTTTTGGTTAATAATACATAGTAAACTATAGCTATTCTAATTTTAAATGGTTTGTCCAGTTTTGTTGAGGGACAAAATCTGGAATGAACGAATCTACCCAAATATTACACCACCCATAACATCTTTTCAATGCATCAGGCTCAAGAGAATTCTCAAAAGTTAGAATTATCAATTGAAGTGAAGACAGGAAAGGGAGGGATGGCGGTTGAAAAGCATTAGAACTCGATTGATTTTGGTATTCCTTTTGACATCCATTATGATGGCCGGCATTGTTGGCGGGTTTAATATCTATAACCAAACGGTGTTGACGCAAAAGAATGTGGATGACTATCGCAAAACTTTATATGAGGAATACGATCGAGGGATCAAAATGAATGTGGAGATCGCCATAAGCATGATCCAAGGGGTCTATCAGGAGCAGCAAATGGGGTTATTGACTGAAGCCGAGGCTAAGGAAAAAGCCGCAGCTCTGGTGCGTAAGATCCTCTACGATAATGGAAATTATATTTGGGTGGATACTGTCGAGGGAATCAATGTAGCCTATCTGGGTAAAGACTCCGAGGGAAAAAGCCGGATTGATGCAGTAGACCCCACTGGCTTCCTTTACATAAAAGAACTGATCAAGAACGGGATGCAGGAGGGCGGAGGGTACACGGATTATCAATTCGCCAAGCCCAATGAATCAGAGCCTAAACCAAAGCGGGGCTATACACGGCTCTTTGAGCCTTATGGCTGGATCGTGGGAACAGGGAACTGGGTCGACGATATCGAAACCAAGGTTAGTGAAAAAGAAGTTTATTATAAACAACAAATGTTGAAAGATATTATTAAAGTAGTGTCCGCCATGGTTATTGGCCTAGGAGTGGTTGCCGTCCTGGCTTTTGTCATCAGCCAGCGCATTTCCCAAAGAGTTCAGCGAATCGCCCAGGGGGCGAGAGAGGTTGCTCAGGGTAATCTGACCATTGAAAAGATTATGGTGGACACTCAAGACGAGCTGGGTCAATTGGCTGAGGACTTTAATCAAATGACCGAAAATCTGGCGGAAGTAGTGAAGAAGGTTGCCTACGCTTCCGAGCAAGTATCCTTGACCTCCCAAGAGCTTTCAGCCGGTGCTGAAGAGTCTGCGCAAGCGGCTATGGAGGTTGCCGCGGCAGTCACCGATGTTGCACAAGGTACGGAAAGGCAAATAAGTTCTGTCAGCGAGGTCTCCGAAGTCGTGCGGGAAATGGCGGCAGGGATGGCGCAGGTTTTGACCAATACAGGCTATGTGGTTCGTTCAGCTGAGGGAACCTCTCAAGCTGCTGCTAAAGGTCAGGGGTCGGTACAAACCACTATTGAGCAAATGAATCATATCCAAAGGGTGGTTAACCATAGTGCGGAATTAGTGGAACATCTGGGGCTCCGCTCTCAGGAGATTGGTCAAATCATAGAGACTATCTCCGGCATCGCGACCCAGACGAATCTCCTGGCCCTGAACGCAGCCATTGAAGCTGCCCGGGCGGGTGAACAAGGGCGAGGGTTCGCCGTGGTTGCCGAAGAGGTAAGGAAGCTGGCGGAACAATCCCAAGGGGCGGCCAAGCAAATCTCTGCTCTGATCTCGGAAATCCAAACGGATACAGTGAAAGCTGTAGAGGCTATGCAGGATGGAACCCATGAAGTAGAGAAAGGGGCAATGGTGGTCATCGAGGCGGGAAGTGCTTTTGAAGAGATTGCACAGCTCATTCAAGAAGTAACCCGACAAGTCAGGGGTATATCTGCTGAGATTGAGCAAATATCCCACGGAAATGAACGGATTATTCGGGCGGTGGAAGAAGTGGATCAGATCAGCCGGGAGATTACGGATCAGACCTATGGTGTATCCGCCTCCACTGAAGAGCAGTCTGCTTCTGTAGAAGAAATTGCCTCCTCCTGTCAGGTGTTGGAGAATATGGCCATTGAATTGGAAAAGATCCTGGCAAGATTCAAAGTGTGAATGAGATCATTTAAAAAATCGGAGTTTTATATTAAAGGTCACAGCTTTAGCTGTGACCTTTTTGCATTAATCGTCGAATATTCCCAAAATAATGACTATTGGCAATAAGCAAAATTAATAAAATTATGTTGCATTATGGAAGCAAATAATGAATAATGGTTTAAGGGTCTGACCGCCAATTTTTACATAATTAATGCCTGTATTACAAAAAAGAGTAAAAACTAAAGAGAGGAGCAAGAAAATTGAAAAGTATCAGGGCACGTCTAACGTTAGCATTTATCTTGACATCAGTACTAATGAGCATTGTTGTTGGGGGCTATAATATTTACCGGCAGATGGATATGGTAGAAAAGAATGTAGCAACCTACAGGGAGACCCTCTTTGCCGAATACGACCGGGGAATTAAAACGGATGTAGAAATTGCTATCAGCGTCATTGAGAAGGTATATAAGGAACAGCAAGGAGGTTTGCTCACAGAGGAAGAGGCTAAGGTCAAGGCCGCCGACTTAGTTCGGGATCTTCGCTTTGAAGGGGAGAATTACTTCTGGGTCGATACAACTGAAGGAATTAATGTGGTTCTGCTGGGGCGGGATACAGAAGGAAAAAGTCGTCTTGATGCGGTAGATCCGAACGGTTATGCTTATGTGCGGGATGGATTTGTTAAAAATGCACTGGCTGGTGGGGGCTTCTCCAATTATGAATTTGCCAAACCCAATGAGACGGAGCCTAAACCCAAGAGAGGGTATACCCAGCTCTTTGAACCCTATGGCTGGGTGGTAGGAACCGGCAACTGGGTGGACGATATTGAGGTGGAGGTTGTTAAACAAGAGCTGATCTATCAAGATCAGATGTTAAATGATATTATCCGGATTGCCGTCGCCATGATTTTGGGTTTAGCCCTGGTGAGTGCATTTGCCTTTAAGCTTAGCCAGAATTTCGCCAGGAGAATTAAAATCGTGGCACAGGGCGCCAATGAAATTGCACAGGGCAATCTAAATATTGAGAAAATCCAAGTGGATTCACAGGATGAACTGGGTCAATTGGCTCAAGATTTTAACCATATGACGGAGAATCTTATTCAATTGGTCAAACAGGTTTCTCTGGCTTCGGAACACATCGCCTCTTCTTCTCAACAATTATCTGCTGGGGCCGAACAATCAGCCCAGGCTTCTAATGAGGTAGCAGGTGCTATCACTGAGGTTGCTCAGGGGACAGAAAAGCAGATGACCGCAGTGAATGATGTGGCTGCCGTGGTGGAAGAAATGGCAGCGGGAATGGGGCAAGTGTTAAACAATACGGAATATGTGGTTCGTTCAGCTGAGGGAACAGCAAAAGCCACCGAGAAAGGTCAACAATCTATCCATACAACCATTAATCAAATGGACCATATCCAAAAAGCGGTTAATCATAGTGCTTCTTTAGTGGAGCAACTGGGTATTCGTTCCCAAGAAATTGGACAGATCGTTGAGGCCATCTCCGGGATCGCGGATCAGACCAATCTTTTGGCTCTCAATGCAGCTATCGAAGCAGCACGGGCCGGAGAACAAGGAAGAGGATTTGCGGTGGTTGCTGAAGAGGTTCGGAAGCTGGCTGAGCAATCCCAGATTGCAGCGAAACAAATAGCCGATCTCATTGGGGAGATTCAAGAGGATACCCATAAAGCTGTAGACTCTATGAAGAATGGAACACAAGAGGTTGAGATAGGGTCCAAGGTGGTCTATGAGGCAGGCAGTGCTTTTGAAGAGATTGCCAGACTTATTCAAGAGGTCACCGAGCAAGTTCGGGGTATCTCCCATGAGATTGAGGAAATTTCCCGAGGCAATGAACGGATTGTTTCCTCCATTCATGAAGTCAATCAGATCAGCAAATCCATTGCCGAACAGACTCTCAATGTGTCGGCTTCTACTGAGGAGCAATCGGCCTCTGTGGAAGAGATCGCCTCCTCCAGCCAAATGCTGGCCAAAATGACAGAGGATATGGAGCAGGCACTTCGTAGATTCAAGATATAAAGGCGAAGTTTTTTAAGGTAAAGATAAGCCCAACTAAAATGGGCTGGTGTATTAAATAAATCCATAAGGAGTGGCGGCTGATCCATGTAAACATGGGGTAAGCCGCTCTTTTCTTTTGGGGAAAGCTATTATGATTTTTCTTATTTTTTAATTTCTTTTTCTCCAAAGCAGCAGAGGCTTTAGTCACTTGTTGATTCGCAAAGAAATAACGATAACAGAGAACTCCCAAGAAGGTTACCCCGCTATAAGGAAATAAAGGGTAAAAATCCAAAGTGGAAAAGTCAGGATAGATGAACCCCAGAGGAAGGAGAAGAGGGGTGTTCACTACTTGGTTCTTAATAATAAATCCGATGCCTATGGCCAGAACCGAGCATAGAAGGAGTACGCCATTGGGAAGTTTTCGAATCAGAGGATAGAGAGCCATCATAACCCCTAAGAAATGGAGAATTCCAAAGCGGATATATTCCCCGGGAAAGGCGACATAGGTCACCAGGGTAATAATCATCCCAAAAAATAAAACCCGCAGTCCGTTTTTAAGGGGATGCTTGCTTAAACCGCTGCTTAGGCCGGAAAGGAAAATAAAAAGCAGAGCAGCCGTTTTACCGATGATAAACCATAAAGGGTTATTCACATCAACAGCCAAATTGGTCCATTGATCTAAATCATAAATGAGATGATAAGTAATCATTAAGGCAAGAGCCAGAGTACGTAAACTATCAATGACGGGAAAACGGTTTGGGGACAAGAGCTTCATCCTCTCACAATTAATCAAAGCCTGCCATTATCATGACGGGCTTTTGAAAAGGCAATGCCTTTAGGCGACGCCGAATTTTCTATATTACTCATATTATATCAGGTCAGAAAGTGAACACCAAGGTACCAGTTTCATAAATTACCCGCTAAACTGTACATCTCTTGGAATGATTAAATGATTTTCACAATAGGAATGAGAGGCGTTTAAAGATTCTGCCCAAAGCTGGAGAATATCAAAGCGCCGTTCGGGATGATATCCCAGCATTTTGTGTTTTCCCAGAGAACGTGTGACCTCTTCGTTACGAGCCAAAGTCAGCCCCATCACACAGTCGCCGATGATGGTCTCGGCGATGAGACGAGCATGGCGGCGGTGCTTGCGAGGGGATTTAAGATCTTGATGGCGTATGGAGGTGGCTACTTTAACCTTGAGGTCGAAACGCTTGGCTAAGACCAGAGTCAGGGGAGGAATAGCGATTGCTTCAGGGATAAGCAGTTCCAGTGCCCGAGCAGATAAGGCGTGGGGTCCATGGGTAGGGGTAGCATTTCCTAAAAACTGAAAATAGCCTAATTCCTTATTCAAACTTCCCCTAAAGCGCAGGACAAGATTAGCCAGCTTAGCGCGGTGAGTAATGTAAGGATAGCAGTTGGTTAAGGCTACATCCGTACCTTCGTCTAAGGCGGCCAGGAGTCTTGATAAGCCGTCATAAATATCTCCCGAAGTATCTCCATCCACAAAAAGGACTCCATGAGTATTAAGGGAACGGGCATAAAGAGCCCCAATGGCCCGGGGGACATCGATGCCCAGGGGGTCGGCAAAATAAATGGTATGGATGCGCTGATCCAGGATGGAGCGGGTCAAATCCAGAGTCCGATCGGTACACCCATTAAGAACCAAGATGGCTCTTTTTATGGGCAATCTTAATACGGTTGCTAAGACAGCCAGGATGCTTTTTTCTTCGTTTTGGGCGGGAATGATCACATCGTACATGCTATCCCTCCTCAGGGAAGCTTATTTTAGCTGTTCAGAATGTCTTTCAAAGAATAGTATTGTAAACCTTACTTTCCAAGCAGAGTTTTCTATATTTATATGCCTTTTTTTTTCTTTGGTCATAGGATATAGGGAAGAGGTCGGAAGGAGGGCGCAAATGTTAAAAGTTGGCGACGTTGTAGCTAGAAAATCCCATAAACAAGACTTATTTTTCCGTATTGAGCAAATAATGTCGGTTAAGGGAGAGCGGATTGCAATCTTAAAGGGAATTAATCTTAGGCTTATAGCTGATGCACCTCTTCAGGATTTGGTGGAAAAAAACCCATCAGAAGTCGCTCATTATCAACGGGAAGATTACCAGGATATATACAATAAGCTGAAAATAGTGGTCAATCAGCGTAAATATGTTCCAGAGGCTCAGGATGAATTCTATGAAATTCCAGGGCGGGTGCTTCACCTGGATGGGGATGAGGAATATCTAAGTCAATGCATCAAGACATATCAACAGCTGGGACTGGACGCTAAAGGAATCTGCATATCTGAAGTGGAGCAGCCTAAGAAGATACGGCAGATTCTTCAGGAAAATCCTACGGATATCGTGGTCCTCACGGGACATGACGGGTTTCTCAAAGGAAAAAAGGATTTCAAGAGCCTTGATAGCTATCGGAGTTCCCGCTTCTTCGTTCAATCCGTCATTGAGGCCCGCCGCTTCCAGCCTAATCGGGATGCCCTGGTAATTTTTGCCGGGGCCTGCCAATCCAATTACGAAGCCATTATCAGAGCAGGAGCTAATTTTGCTTCCTCTCCCAAAAGGACTTTGATCCATGCCTTTGACCCGGTCTTTATCGTGGAGAGAATCGCCTTTACTCCCATTGATCAGATGGTATCCCTGAAGGAAATCATTCAGCATACGGTCACCGGTACCGACGGCCTTGGCGGAATCGAGACCCGGGGTCATCTCCGCAAGGGGTATCCGCGAAGCCCTTATTAATCATGGAAGAGCGCCTGCATTCATCCACGCAGGCGCTTATTACATTTTTAGCTGTCTGCTCAGAAAAAGGCTCCTAGAAGCCAATTTTCCAGGATTTTGCTTTCGGCGTTCACTCTATAAGCTGCGCGGAGCAATCTAATCGCTCAAGACCTCCGCTACGCCGGGTGTACCTGCGCCGCTAAGTAGTCTCCGTGGCGTGTCGGCTTGGGCGAAACCCTCGCCCGGGTTTCGTGCCCAAATCGCTCCTGCTCAATGGGCGGTTGGAAACGTCCTGTTTCCAACCCGACTCCGCTGCAGCCTTTTCGCGAAGAGTGCTTACCTGCTCGCTTAGAATCCGTTCTCTGCCTTAAAGCAAAATCCTTGGGCTATCTTTCGGGCCTGAGCAGTACGGATGTAGGATAAGACTACACGACCCGAGCAACATTTTTATCCTTTGCTGGTGCCACCCCGCGGCATGGGTGTCTACCCTGAAAGAGGCTTATAAAAAGCTCCGGAAAAAGTGCTAAAAAAGGCCCGCAAGTGTAGCTTAACGCACAGGAGCGAACGGATTTAGCGGAGGGGCGGTCAGGTAAGCGAAGCTTTCTTAACGTAGCGGAGCCACCGGTTTACATCAGGTACTACCTGGAGGTTTGGCGCAGCTGTTAAGAAAGCGAGTTCACCAGCCCTGGAGCTATGAAGTGAGCGATGTGCGTAAGGCTACCCGCCCAGACAACGCTTTTCATCCTTTACTGGCCCTGGGCACGGTATGGCCAGCTACTCCGTTATAACCACCGGCGTCCCCACGCCGACTTGGTTATAAAGAGCTTCCACATGATGATTATGCATACGAATACAGCCTAAGGATGCTTGAGTACCGATGCTGGAGGGCTTGTTTGTTCCATGAATCCCGTAGTCCGGGAGGGATAGGCCAAGCCAACGGGTTCCGAAGGCTCCGCCGGGATTAATAACCTTAGTAGACACAGCATAGTTCCCTAGAGGAGTGGGGGTTGCGTTTTTGCCTACGGCACAAGGATAGCAGGCTAAGAGTTGATTGCCATCATAGAGCTCTATTTGTCGCGAGGAACGACGGATCATAATTTTTCGCTGGGGTATCGGATTCATCGGGTTACCTCCTTCCCTATTCCTTTAATCAGTGTATGTTTTCTGAAGGTAAAGGAAACTCAATCTTTTTAGATTCTGAATAATCCGCAGGGGTTAAAGCGGAAAATAAGAGAAGCAAGCAAAGGGAGGAATTTCATGAATCATTACGTGGAGGGCAAGCTCTTAATCATCGGTGGAGCCGAAGACAAAAAGGGAGAGTGTAAAATACTGAAGCGGTTTATCCAAGAAGCGGGGGGAAAGGAAAGCCGTGTGGTGGTTTTGACCGCTGCCACGGAAATGCCGGAGCAGGTAGGTTCTGAATATAAGGAGCTCTTTGAAAGCTTAGGGGCTCCTGAGGTACAGGTCCTGGATATAGACGAAAGGGTCTCAGCCAATCGGGAATCCGTATCTCAGGAATTGCAAAAGGCTACCGGGGTTTTTTTCACGGGAGGAGACCAGCTGCGCATCACAGGAATTTTAGGGGGAACCCGTTTAGGGACAACCTTACATAGCCTTTATCAAAGAGGAGTCATTATTGCCGGAACCAGTGCCGGGGCTTCAGCCATGTCCGATACTATGATCGTGGGCGGGGAGGCGGGTACGCCCAAAAAAGATACCTTAACGATGGCGCCTGGTCTTGGTCTGCTTCATTCAGTTGTCGTGGATCAACATTTTGCCCAGAGGGGTCGTATCGGTCGACTGCTTTCAGCCATCGCCCAAAACCCTAATGTTCTCGGGGTGGGTATTGATGAAGATACCTCCATTCTTGTCTATTCGGATGGGCATTTTACTGTGGTAGGTAACCAGACCGTTACAGTGGTGGATGCTTCCCCTACCATGGCCAGCAATGTATCGGAAATTTCGCCGGGCCAAGCCCTCGTTCTTACCCCTGTTCTCATGCATATCTTGTCCGATGGCTATCGTTTCGACCTCAAAAGAAGAGCGGCAAACATAAATCTTACTTAGGGTATTTACCTTAGAACATCTGGAAAAATGGGAAAAAAGAATATTGTGCCGGAAAAAGGTAAAAATACTAGAGGTGTACTTTTCCCATAGGTTGAAGGAGGACAAATAGCACAATGGAGATACTGAAAATCCAGGCGATCCCGGGAGCTAATGTCTACAGCTATCGACCGGTCATCCGGGCCGTCGTGGATCTCCAGGAATGGACAGAACGAACAAGCGACACCTTTGGAGACTTTAATACCCGTCTGGTTCAATGTTTGCCCACTCTTTACGAGCATTTTTGCTCCCGGGGCAAACCGGGAGGATTTGTAGAACGGTTGAATGAGGGAACTTTAGTCGGACATATTATTGAACATGTAACCATCGAGCTCCTCACTCGTGCAGGACAGAATATTCCTTATGGGAAAACCCTATGTCTGCCTGAACATCCAGGTCATTATGAAATCATTTTCAATTACGATTCACTTGAAGGAGGAATCGAAGGCTTCAAGCAAGGCTATAACCTGGTGCAAGAGTTGCTATCCGGACAAAAACCCATTGTCACAAGCAAGATCGAGAGCATTAAGGAAGTTATTCGAAGGTTTGAGCTGGGTGCTTCTACCCGGGCAATTATTGAAGCTGCCGCAGGGCGGGGTATTCCCGTTATACGTTTAAATGACAGCAGTCTTCTGCAATTGGGCTATGGACGCAACCAAAGGAGAGTTCAGGCTGCTATGAGTGACCAGACCAGCTGTATCGGTGTGGACATTGCTTGTGATAAAGGGTTGACGAAAAAGCTGCTCTATGAAGGGGGAATTCCCGTTCCCGATGGGGTGATTGCCTGGGATGAAGAAGAGGCAGTGGAAGGATTTCACCAGCTGGCTCAGCCTGTCGTGGTCAAGCCTTATAACGGAAACCAGGGAAAAGGTGTGACCCTGAAGCTTAAGAACGAGGCTGAGGTTCGGGCGGCCTTTCGAGTGGCTCAGGCCTATGGGGATCAAGTGGTCGTCGAGGAGTATATTGAAGGAAAGAACTACCGGCTGCTTGTGGTGGGTGGAAAAATGGTGGCAGCTGCCGAGCGTATTCCGGCTCATGTCATCGGAGATGGGGCTTCTACGGTGGAAGAGCTTGTTCATCTCGCCAACTCCGATCCCCAGCGGGGAGAGGACCATGAAAAGGCCTTAACCAAGATAAAAATTGACCCTGTTGTCCTGATGACCTTGACCCAAAAGCAGATCTCTTTGGAGACCGTACCTGCCGATGGGGAGGTTGTTTATCTGAGAGATAGCGCTAACTTAAGCACAGGGGGAATTTCCGTGGATGTTACGGATCAAGTTCACCCTGATAATGCTGCTTTAGCCGAGTATGCTGCGCGAATCGTTGGGTTGGATATTGCAGGGGTAGATATGGTCCTGGAGGATATTGAGCAGCCTTACCAGGAGCAACGTGGAGCGATTATCGAGGTCAATGCGGCTCCGGGCTTAAGAATGCATCAATCCCCAACCGTGGGCCGGCCTTTGGATGTGGGGAAGACCATCGTTGACCGTGTCCTGCCCAAGGGAAATGGAAGAATTCCCGTCATCTCGGTTACCGGAACCAATGGTAAGACGACAACCACGCGGATGATCGGAAAAATGCTGATGAATCGGGATTTAGTAGTGGGAATGACCGCCACAGACGGTATTTATGTAGGGGGTAAGCTCCTTCTCAAGGGAGATACCACCGGACCGGAAAGTGCTCAGATCGTTCTTCGTCACCCTGATGTTCAGGTGGCTGTGCTGGAAACGGCACGAGGCGGGATATTGAGAGCCGGGCTGGCCTATGATTATGCCGATGTAGCAGTAGTGACCAATGTAGCCAACGACCATCTTGGCCAGTATGGAATGGAAAGCTTAGAAGATATTGCTCATGTCAAAAGTCTTATAGCCGAGGTCGTTCGTCCCCATAGCTATGTGGTCCTCAACGCCGATGATCCATTAGTTGCTTCCTTTGCCCGGAAAACTAAAGGCAAAGTTATTTTCTTCAGTACCGAAAAAGATAACATTACTATACGCAAGCATTTGGCTGTGGGAGGGATCGCCGTCTTCGTACGCAGGGGGAATATTCTCCTTTGCCAAGGGGAGCAGTCCCATAAGATTTGCGGGGTAAAAGATCTGCCGGTGACCTGGAATGGGAAGGCCCTCCATAATTTACAGAATGCTTTAGCGGCCATCGCCGTGGGATGGTCCCTGGGGCTTGAGGGTGAGGGAATCCGCACTTCTTTGTCGGAGTTTACATCCGATCCGGAATGCAATCGTGGACGTTTGAACCCTTATACGATTGGGGGAGTTCAGGTCTTCATCGACTATGGTCATAATGCGGCGGGGGTTAAGGCCATTGCCCAGACCTTGAGGAAGTTTAAGGCTCCCGCAGTGGTGGGTTGTGTGACCGTACCAGGAGACCGGCCGGATGAAACCATCCGGGAAGTCGCCCAGGTAGCGGCCAGAGGTTTTCATCGGCTGATTATTCGCGAGGATGGGGATCTGAGGGGACGGCAGCCTGGTGAAATTGCCGGGATTATCATGGAGGAAGCTATTGCTTCAGGTATGGATCCCCGAAGAATTTCCGTTGTTCTTCCAGAACGGGAAGCTTTCTGCCACGGCTTGGATACCTGCAAACCCGGAGAGATTTTCGTAATGTTCTATGAACACCTGGAGCCTATTGAGGAAGAAATCGCCCTCCGTCTCGAATGCGGCCAATTAACTAAAGAAGGGTTTCTTGAAGTAGGCAATCTAGGAGCCATCTAGTTCCAAAGCTATCGCAATGAAGCATGCTCTCCTTACTGCTAAAGTGCTTGGCAGGAGGAGAGCGTGCTTGGAAACGGTAGGATGATTGAATACAATCACCGTTTTCATTTTAAGTCTTCTAATTGTTTCAAATTTTCTTTTGCATGTGAAAAAACCTATGCCAGCGCCGTTTGATGTGTACTGTTAGACTGAAAAGTAGAAAGAGACCGATAATGTTATGCGAATCAATCAAGTGATGATGTTGTATTGATTCCTGAAAAATGCTTCCTGCCTGGGATAGAGCTATCCAAGCGTAAAAACCGGTTCCCATTACTAGAATTGATTCAATGAAAAGAAGTCGATGCCTAGTCAGGAGTTTCCAATAGCGTCTCTTGTGAATTATACAACCAGTCAGAAATGCGATTGCCATTACT
Organism: Desulfitobacterium sp. PCE1; assembly: GCF_000384015.1. Lineage (NCBI taxonomy): Bacteria > Bacillati > Bacillota > Clostridia > Eubacteriales > Desulfitobacteriaceae > Desulfitobacterium > Desulfitobacterium sp. PCE1. The sequence continues at coordinate 76,674 of NZ_KB913023.1, forward strand.
CTGTGGGTATTTAACCATACTGACTTCTGCACACCTATAAACGTTTCGCGTATGCTGCCGTCACCCACGTGGAATTTTAAAAACATTATTAACCCTGTACCAAACACACCAAGATATACTGCAAGAAGGAATATATTTATTCGGCGGTTTTTCTCTTTCTTATTCAATACTCTTTACCTCCTTTGTGTTTGGTGTCTAAATTAAACATCTTCCCCTGGCCAAAAAGCTCATTCATCCCCCTTTTTTGAATATTTAATGATGGCTCCAAATTCACATTCTTTTTCACATTGATAGCAACCAACACAATTGTCGGGATGAGCAAACCTAACATGCTTGTGAAAAGGCAGATTAACTTTTCCAAGTACCTTCTTCTTGCAGGAAAGGATACATTTCCAACATGCCTTGCAGAGATTTGTGTTAATTACTAAATAATTATTGTGCAAAAAGCATTCCCCCCATACTATAAAGTGTAAAGTGACACTTATCGATTACTATATTAAATTGTTATTTTTAACTTGTCAATGTATAATTCTAATAAGTGTATAATTCTGATAAGTGGAGGTTCAGATCTAATTGGAAGAACAATTTCGAATGAACGAAATCACCAAAAATACCGGCATTAACAAGTCAACAGTTTTATACTATTTATCCTTAGGCCTACTTCCGGATCCAATAAGAACATCAAAAAACATGGCATATTATCCTGCTATATATCTTGATATTATCCCTGTAATCCGATATCTCCAGGAAAAAATGCACTTGCCTTTGGGTATTATAAAACAACTAATTGATAATATTGGTTTTCAAAGATTTACAACAGAAAATGCGATTCATTATTATGAAACATTCCTAAGCCCGCTCAAGCAAAAGGAAGATCATGTTTTTTATAATAGCAAAGAATTCATAAATATCTCAAACCTGGAATCTCATGAAATTCGCCAATTGGAAAACAGCGAATTGCTTTTTCCATCAGGAAGTGAATTATATTGCAATGAAGACTTGCTTGTAGCAAATGCGTTTAAAAAGCTGAAAGACTATGGGATTACAGTTTCTGATATTAAAAAATTAGCTGATAAAACTGAAACATTAGCATATGAGATTCATGAACTCTATCACAAATATGCAAAAGGATTAGACTCGGAAGAAGAACAAGAACTTACAAAAGCTATGCGTAAGGAGCTTGAGACGATCTTTGGTTATTTGATAAATAAATACATGCAATTAATTTATAAAGAAGAGAATGAATAAGTATATTCTTCCTTGCCATCATGAATAAGAACCTTTCACGGTGCAAAAGTTGAGTTAAATAATTAAATAAGACAGATACTAGAAGAACCGGGTTATCTTAGGGTATAATAAATAGAAATACTATTCGAACGTTCGGAAGGGATAGGGTAATGATTAAGAATCAGGTTGAAATGTTCGCCTACGCCAAAATAAATCTTGCTCTGGCCATAACAGGCCGTCGTCCCGATGGGTATCATGAGTTGGAAAGCGTCATGCAGTCCATAGGAATCTATGATCGGATACGAGTGACCTTGGCGGAGAGTGGAATTCAGTGCTCCTGCGGAGTATGGAGCGGCCCGGAGAATCTGGCTTACCGGGCAGCGGAAGCCTTTTTAAGCGGGCTGGGGAGCAGCCAGGGTATTTATATTGAAATTGAGAAGAATATCCCTGTTCAAGCAGGATTAGGTGGAGGAAGCGCAGACGCCGCGGCAACCTTGCAGGCTCTGAATAAACTCTTTAAGGAGCCCTATACTCAGGAGCAACTGAAGAGCTTTGCCGCCCAGCTGGGTGCGGATGTGGCCTTTTGTCTGAAGGGTGGGACCCAATGGGCAACCGGTGTGGGTGAAGAATTAAGAGATTTACCTTATGCTCCGAAAATCAATCTTATTCTCATTAAACCTGACCAAGGGGTAACTACTGCCGAAGCCTACCGTACCTTTGACCAGGAAGGAAGATTCTCTCATCTGGATTATGCAATGTGGCAAGGGGCTTTGGCATCAGGAAGAACAGAAAGCCTTATCCCCCTCCTGTATAACGATTTAGAGCCGGCTTCCATGAAGATTCTCCCGGAAATAGCCTGGGTCAAAGAAGAATTAATGAAGCAAAACGGATGTCTGGGAGCTTTAATGTCCGGCAGCGGATCCGCAGTGTTTGGAATCATTGAAGCTGCGGAACAAGCGGAAAGAATTGCTGCGATATGGAGAGAAAGACAATATAATGTCTGGATAACGCATACTATAGAAAGGGGAAATATTTATGGGTAGAAAGCTGGTGCCAGTAAAACTCGATAGTTACAAACCCTTAAGAGAGATTGTGTTCGAATCCTTGCGCGAGGCCATTATCAATGGAGTTCTTGAACCCGGTGAACGCTTAATGGAGATCCAATTGGCTGAAGAAATGGGGGTAAGCCGCACCCCGGTCAGAGAAGCGATTCGTAAGCTGGAGCTGGAAAACTTCGTCGTCATGATTCCACGTAAAGGAGCCTATGTGGCCGGAGTGTCCCATAAGGATGTGGCGGATGTGTTTGAAATCCGTTCCGCTCTGGAAGGCTTAGCTGCCGGACTGGCGGCAGAACGGGCTACAGATCAGGAAATTGAAGAGATGGAACGGTTCCTCCTTTATTATGAAGGGCAAGAGATGAGTCTGGAGCAGATGGTGAACTCGGATACGGATTTCCACGCTTTGGTCTATAAGGCCAGCCGCAACGAGCGCCTGATTCAGATCCTGGCCAATTTGCGGGAGCAGATCCAACGGTTTCGTGCTACTTCCCTGTCCGTTCCGGGACGGCTTAAGAATGCCATCGATGAACACCGCAACATTGTGGAGGCGTTAGCCCGCCATGATGTGGAAGAGGCACAAACGTTAGCGACGGCTCATATTGTGACGGCTGAGAATGTTATGTTTGAAGCCCTGCGCCTTTCCAAGGAACTGGGAGACTCTAAGGAGAGCAGTGAAGCCAATTCTGAGAAAGAATAGAGGGTTAGTCCGTGGAAAAGATGAAACGCGCTGAGCGAATGGTTGCTGTGATGCAAGTGCTCATGTCAAAACCTAATATGTTGATTCCTCTGACCATGCTGGCTGAACGCTTTGGGGCTGCCAAATCCACCATCAGTGAAGATCTGCTGGCCGTTAAGGAAAGCATGCGCTGCACAGGTCAAGGACGTTTGGAGACTGTGTCAGGTGCTGCCGGGGGAGTTCGTTATATTCCGGAGATTTCAGCAGAGGAAGCCCGCGAATTTCTTGTCAATTTAGCGGAGCGCTTAAGCAGTCAGGACAGGGTCCTAGCCGGTGGGTTCCTCTATATGACGGATCTTCTTTACGACCCCTCTATTTTACGTCCTTTAGCCTTAATCTTTGCCGGTGTTTTTCGGGAGAAAAAACCGGATGTGGTGGTTACGATCGAGACGAAGGGCATACCCCTGGCCTTGGTTACAGCAGAGGCCTTAGGGGTACCTATGGTCATCATCCGTCATGGTAACAAGGTCACGGAAGGAACTTCTGTCAGTATCAATTATGTCTCCGGTTCTTCAAAACGGATTCAGTCCATGACTCTTGGACGAAGAGCGTTAGAGCCCGGGCGGAAGGTCTTAGTCATTGACGATTTTATGAAGGCCGGCGGAACTGCCTTAGGAATGATCAATCTTTTGAAGGAGTTTGACGCCGATGTGGTCGGACTAGGGGTCTTGATGGAGACACCTCGGGAAGAAGAACCCAAGCTTGTCGATCATTATCTATCCCTTCTTCAGCTCAGGGAGCTGGATCCTTTTAAGGGAGTCGTCCAGGTGATTCCTCAGAATAGTTACTTATCACTCTAAAAAACGCTTCCCTTACAGAAAGATCGGGACATATAAGCGAAAAAAAGAATTTTTTCGCTTAAAAGAAGGAGTTTTTTACCATATAGAGAATATGTTTGGTAAGAATATTGCTGGTCACCGGATGAGAAGGGTGGTGATTCATAATGAACATTACTGACGTACGGGTACGGAAGGTGAATGTCGAGGGCAAGATGAAAGCAGTTGTTTCTGTTACATTCGACAATTCGTTTGTCGTTCACGATGTGAAAGTAGTGGAAGGGACAAACGGGCTTTTCGTTGCTATGCCCAGCCGGAAAACTCCGGAAGGTGAATTCCGTGATATAGCACACCCTATCTCTTCTGCAGCCCGCGAAGTGATTCAAAACGCAGTATTAAAAGCTTACCAGGAAGCAATGTAAGACAAGCATTTGGGAGGAAGAGACCCTGTATAGGGGTCTCTTTTGCTCATGAGTTAGGGAAAAGACTCCATAGAAAGATGAAAAACAGGCAGAGAAGATGTATAATGAAAGAGGAATTTGCTGTTTTTTGACGAATTAAAGTTTTTTGGGTATTGAATATTAATCAGGGTAAACTATTGATGGAGGCGAAGTTTATGCCACATTGGGCTGCGGTGATTATGGCTGCAGGCAAAGGTACCCGAATGAAGTCCAAATTGCCTAAGGTCATGCATACACTTGCCGGAAAACCCATGCTTCAACATGTTTTGGATTGTGTTCGCTCCGTGGAGATTCCCCGTTCTATGGTTATTCTAGGTCATGGCAGAGAACAGATAGAGGCCACTTTGGATGACCGGACTGAAGTGGTTGTTCAAGAGGAACAATGTGGAACGGGACATGCTATTATGCAAGCAATACCTCATTGCCATGAGGTTGATCATATTATTGTTTTAAGTGGAGACCAGCCCCTCATCCGGCCGGAGACCCTCAAACAATTGGTAAAGATTCATACTGAAAATAATGCGGCAGCTACTCTTTTAACGGCCTGCTTTGAGAATCCTTACGGATTAGGGCGGATTCTTAAAGAGGGAGATAAGTTTTTGCGTGTGGTGGAGGAGAAGGATGCCACTCCTGAGGAACGGCTGATTAAAGAGATTAATACGGGAACCTATTGCTTTAATGTTGCCAAGCTTAGGGATGCCCTAAAGAACATAACTCCCAAGAACGCTCAAGGAGAGTATTATTTAACCGATGTTTTCTCTGTTTTTCATACTCAAGGGGAAGTCATCCGTACCTACTGCACTGAGGATGTCCATGAAGCGCTGGGGATAAACAGCCGGGCCCAGTTGGCGGCAGCCGAGGATGTGGTTCGCCAGCGGATTCTGTCCTATTGGATGGAGGAAGGGGTGACCATCATCGACCCTCACTCCACTTTTATCGAAGCCGAGGTAGTGCTTCAACCGGATGTGGTACTTCAGCCCTTTACTATTCTTCAGGGCAGGACTCTGGTGGCGGAGGATGCAGTCATTGGTCCCAGTACGACCTTAAAGGATTGCACTGTGGGAGTAGGATCAGAGGTATCTCATACCGTGGGCAATCAAGCCGTTATCGGCAGCCATTGCACCATTGGCCCCTATGCTTACCTGCGTCCGGGTACGGTTCTTCAGGATAAGGTTAAAGTGGGAGACTTCGTAGAGATTAAAAACAGCCAGATCGGTGAAGGGTCAAAAATTCCTCATCTTAGTTATGTAGGAGATTCCCAAGTGGGGAAATCTGTGAATATAGGGGCAGGAACCATTACCTGTAATTATGATGGGGTCAATAAATATAAAACGATTATCAGGGATAAGGCTTTTCTGGGAAGCAATACTAATCTTGTAGCTCCGGTGGAAATCGGTGAAGGTGCTGTGACAGGAGCGGGATCCACTATCTCCAAGGATGTACCGGCCCACACCTTAGCCGTAGAGCGCAGTACTCAAAAGAATATCGAAAATTGGGTTCGAAATAAGAAAAAGTAGGGGGATATTTTGGAATGTCTGTCAAGGAGTTGAAAATCTTTTGCGGCAATGCCAACCGAGCATTAGCGGAAGAAATCGTTGATTATCTGGGGGTTCCTCTGGGAGAAGCTAAAGTAAAACGCTTTAAGGACGGGGAAATTACCATCGCCATTGATGAAAGCGTCCGGGGGGCGGATGTCTTTGTGGTTCAGCCCACCTGTAATCCGACCAATGATAATATCATGGAACTCTTGATCATGATTGATGCCCTGAAAAGAGCGTCGGCTCGCCGCATCACTCCAGTTATCCCTTATTACGGATATGCTCGTCAAGAACGGAAATCCAAGGCCCGGGATCCGATCACTGCCAAGCTCATGGCTAATCTGATTACCACTGCAGGTGCCGACCGGGTCGTAACCATGGATCTCCATGCCCCGGCCATTCAAGGTTTCTTTGATATTCCGGTAGACCATCTCCCTGGTGTTCCCATCCTGGCTGAGTACTTTAAGAGCAAGGAATTGGAGAATGTAGTGGTTGTTTCTCCGGACCATGGAGGGGTACAACGGGCTCGCAATCTGGCAGAACGCATCGGAGCGCCTTTGGCCATCATCGACAAGCGTCGTCCGGAACCCAATGTTTCAGAGATTATGAACGTTATCGGCGATATTCAAGGCAAGCATGTGATTATGATCGATGATATCATCGACACAGCAGGGACCATCACTCAAGGCGCCCAAGTCCTGATGGATCGCGGTGCGTTGGAGGTCTACGCTTGCTGTACTCACCCTGTCTTATCGGGACCGGCCTTTGAACGCCTGGAGAAATCCGTCATCAAAGAAGTGGTCATTACCAATACCATTCCTGTTCATCCGGAAAACATGATCCCCAAGATTAAAACCCTCTCGGTGGCTCCTTTATTGGGAGCGGCCATCGTGCGTATTCATGAGGACCTTTCTGTAAGCAAGCTGTTCAGTTAGTCTCTGTTCTCTGGGGCGGAAAGGCCGTGAATGTCAGGGAGAGTTGATATTTTAGATAAAAAAATCAGAAGTGAGGGACAAAGCCCTTCCTTCTGATTTTTTTTGCGTGGATTATATCTATCAAAGCTCTCACTTGGTTTTCCTCTATTTTAATAACAGGGATGGATTGATAATAACACCCACCGATCCCACATTGTGTACCAAGGGGCCCACGACAAGTCCGAGATGCCTTAACATAGTCAAAAGAGTAAGAGCAGGAAGAGAGAAAAAGAATAGTTCTCTTTTTTCATCCTCGAAAAATGTTATCAGTAAAGTTTTCGGGAATCGGCAATTGAGCCAAAGCAAATTACGACACAATAAACTAAATTTCGATAGAGGAAAAATAAGTAAAATAGAGAAGTACAGTGAGTATAGGATCAAGCTGAAGGACATCTTTGTAATTAAGCGACACTGTGGAAAACTGTAGGTTACGTTTTAATCAGAAAGGGGTTTTAAGATGAATTATGCAGCTATCGCGAATTTGGTCCATGAATCTGTCAAAAATCCCACGCGTTTGGTAACGCAAGATGAAAAGTCGGACGAAAGCAAAATAAAGCCTGGCGAATTTTCTGTTATTCAAAATGTATTTTCCCGGCATGAAGTATCCGGGGGCACTGTAGCGATTGGACCCACTCCTCTAGATTTGTGGTGGTAAATTTGATGAACCTTCAGCTTGACCAGATTTTTTTAAAAGAAATCGATAGTACTTTGACAAAAGTTCGGCTGGGTGCGGAAATGGATCGAATGATCCGCGCATGCCTCAATGCCGACAGCCCTACGGGGGAATTGTTTCGCTGGGCCCATTTAACGCGTATGAGTTGTGAATGTGCGGGCGGGGAGTTGGAAGCTGTGCTGCCGGGTGCCATTGGGATGGAGTTTTTTGCTCTGGCCTTGGATATTTTCGATGACGTGCAGGACCAGGATAATGAGCATATGCCCTGGCGCCAGCTTCCGGACGCTCAGGCCATCAATCTGGCCATCTGCCTGCTCATGCTCAGTGATGAGGCCATTTCCGTCATCCCGGACAACAGGATGCTTCGAGAAGTTGCGGCAACCTTACACTGTACAGGAATACGCGCCAGCCATGGGCAATTTCAGGAGTTTTTATTTGATGGCCGGCAACAGGTGTCTTTTGAGCAATATTTTGAGATGGCGGAACAAAAGGCCGGAAGTTTGGCTGCCTGTGCCTGTAGAATCGGAGCCGTCTTAGGTGGTGCAGAAGAAACGGTGGTCCATTCATTGGAACAGTTTGGGATAAGCCTTGGGATCCTGAATCAAATCAAAAACGATTTAAATGATTTCCTGGATTTTTCCAGAAAAAAAGATTTTGTGAATAATAAAAAAACCCTGCCCTATGTTTACCTGTTAAATACCCTTAAAGATGAAACCGCCGAGCGGTTTAAAGAGCTGACGCAAGGGGGTAGCGAAGGATCGCACGGGTTCGGGGATAAAGAAAGGGAATATGTCAGGCAGCTGGCTGCTGAAGAAGGCGTTTCGCAATACTGTACCGTGATGTTTGAAATCTATTGCCAAAAAGCGAGGGAAATTTTGGAGGGAATTCCTGTTCCCGAAAAGTATAAGGAGAACATGAAAGAACTTGTTGGAGAAAGTGTTTAAACGGCAAATTTATTATATTGCCAGTATTGTCTTTATTGTGTTGGGGTTGGGATATTTTGCTGCTTGTCTGACCCAACCCTTCATAGGTCTCGGGCTTAAGAACATCAATGGACAATGGCTGGTGACAACCGCTAATCCTTATGGCGAGGGGTACCGGTCAGGTATCCAGGTGGGGGACGAAATCCTGAAAATCAACGGGGTGAATGCCGGTGGACACCGTTCTGTCCACAAATGGGAAGAGGCAGAAGGGGCTTCAACGGTTGAGTTTCGGAAACCGGATGAACTGACGGCCCAAACGGTTACTATATCCAAACAACCTGCTCTGTTGATGGTATTTAGCGAAGCCCCTCTGGTCATCCTGGGGTTTACTTTTTGGTTTTTAGGGTTTATGACCTGGTACAAGCGTCCTTTTTTGGAACAGGCGCGCACCTTATTTTGGATGAATTGGATAATTGGCCTGGCGATTGTCTTAGCACACGCTTCCAGCCGTTGTTTATTATTGGCTAAAGAATTGGAGAGCATCACGTTTTCGTTGGTCCCTGTGTTCCTTATTGCTTTTATTTCAGTTTTTCCTGCCTATAATCAAAATAAAATAAATAAAATCAGCTACAAAATTACAATCATCCTATTCCTGACTATTCTTGGCTTATTATTCCTGCATTCTTTGGGTATTGTTCATCTCGTTAGCTTAATAAGAAGATTAATGTTATTCAATATGATCATCGGCATTCTTTCTACGCTTTGGAATCTTGGATTACTCATAAAGCTGCCCAAAGATCATCCCAAAAAGAATGAAGTCGGTATTATCCTATTAGGGATTGGGATCGGCTTTTTACCGTTCGTATTATTGACCGCGTTTCCAATCATTTTAAATTTTGAACAATTGCTTTATACCCAAGTGAGTTCCTTGTTCGTAGCTGCTGTCCCAGTCTCTTTATACTATATAATTGTCAACAAATATTTGCCAGACAGCCGCCGGCTTTATGAAACAGCCCTTTCTTATATCGGTGCGGCAGCTATCCTGAGCCTGGTTGTTTTCCTGGCGCTTTTTTTCCTGCAAATCGTGCCCACGATCTATTTTGAAATCTATTCGGCTTTGCTGCTTTTCACATTACTGTCTATTCTTTGCTTTCATTTAATCCGGATTGGCATCAACAGGCTCTGGGAAAGAAGCCGCTTTTCCCAAGACAAACAAGCTTTCAAGCAGAAGATGGCTGCCCTGAATGAAAATCTCTCCTCTCTTTTGGCCGAGGATAGGATATTGGATGAGCTGATTAATAGCCTGGGCATTGACGGGATTTTTATGATTATGGAGAATGCACAGATCGGCTGTCTGAAAAAAGCGGCGGGACGTTTTAAGGAGAATCCCAGGGAATTGGAGATGCTGGAGAACTTTTTTTATCAGAATCAAAGGCTTGATCTGGAAGCCAAAATGCTGCCCGACGACTGCCCGGCCGGGATTTATGTCCCATTTATTGCCCAAGACTCTACCTGCGGAATTTTCTTTGGCCGGCGTTCTTCTCGCATCAAATTTGAGCAATCGGAATTGCCTTTTCTTACCCTGCTGGCCGGTCAGTTGCAGTATCAGATCATTATGTCGCTGGTGATCGGCGAGCTGACCAAAGAAATACATTTCCTGACCAAAAGTTCCGGGCGTTCACAGCGAAGAAAAATGGAGCTCCAGGGAATCACCAACGCGTTGTTCCGTAAGGATGAGCAAAAAAGGAAACTCCTCACCGACGAAATCTGCGCCGGTCCCTTGCAGTGGAGCATGGACCTGAGCCGGTGGCTGAAATACCTGAAAACGGAATGCCCCGCCGACGACAAGACGCTGAAGGTGATTTCTTATCTGCAGGAACGAGCGGAGGATCTGAATTATGAACTCAATGGTATTGTCAATGCTTGGGGCCCCCCGATTCTAACCCACCTGGGATTGGTTCCTGCAGTCCAATGGCTGTGTCAGAAAATCATGACAGAAGAATTGTCCCTGATTTCTCTGAAAATTAGCGGACTGGACCATCAAAGCCGGCTTAAAGAGGATGTGGAAGTCACCGCCTATCGTTTTTTACAGGAAGGGATCATGAACTCGGTGCGGCACTCCGGCTCCAATATGCAAACAGTTCACATAGCCCTGAACGAAACCGGGCTTGAATTGACAGTAAGTGATTCCGGCCGGGGCTTTGACGCCGACCAGATAGAAAGCTGGTTATTGACAGGGACTCACTTCGGCCTGGCTGAAATGAAGGAGCGCATTGATAGCCTGGATGGGGAACTTCAGATCATTTCGGGAATAAACCGCGGAACAACGCTTAAGGCGCTTATCCCAGTTTTATAATGTGAAAACCCACATCGGGACCCCAAATATGGATGAAGGCGCGTGAGATAGGATGTCCATTCATTGGGAAAAATCAAAAGAGACAGAAGAACAGGTACATTTGCTCATCGTGGACAGTCACCGGCCTTTTGCGGAAGGGACCAGGGCGTTGCTGTCTTTTGAACCGCGCATAGTGACCATCGGAATTGCCGGGGATAAAAATTCGTGTCTGAATTTTCTCTGTGATTCCGTGCCGGATGTTGTTTTATTGGATTTTTATCTTCCGGATATCGGCGGACTAGACTTAATGGATAAAATAAAAGCGGCCCACCCTGATCTAAAGGTTATTCTGATGGTGGAACAAAGCCAGGAGGGCTATGTTCTGGCGGCAAGCCGGAAAGGAGCCGAAGGGCTGTTGTTGAAAACCTGTGCCGTTGAGGAAATGATACAGGCTGTCTTAAGTGTGTCTAAAGGGGGTGTATATTTTTCTCCAAGCCTGTCGGCGTTTCCCAAAGTTGAAATAGATTTCAATGATTTGTATTTCCCTGTGAAGCCTGCCGAAGTTCTTAAAAGGCTGTTAACGCCTCGAGAAAAAGAAATTATGTGCCTTTTAACAAAGGGTCTCCATAACAGAGAGATTGCCGCAGCTTTAGGGATAACCGTCCGGGCGGCTCATCTTCAGGTGAAGATTATCCTTCTCAAATTTGGGGTCAACACACGTCTGGAAGCCGTCTTATCTTGGGCTTATGTTGACGGGTAATTTTAAACTGTCCGCACCGGTCGGGCTGTTCATTCGGGGCTTAAGATCAGATTTTCCCCGTGAATATGAAAAATATAGAAGTTGTTGTTGCTTAATAATGAAGACAAAGGTAATAAAAAGTGCGTTTCCAAATTACGGAAGCGCACTTTATCATTTTCAGTATGTTAAAAGTTATAATCGGCCTTCTACGGCGGAATCTATAAATGGCACCCAAATGCAACTACCAGGAATTCCCTAGTGGTTTGCTGTCGCTTATTACCTTATCCAGGATGGCGTAGATATCTTCCATGTTGATCGGCTTCTCCAGGATTCTCAGCGGTGAGGCCTCCGCGAACTGTGGGTGAGCCCCAGATCCGGTGCAAAACACGATCTGACAGACCGTGTCATACTCCCGGATGCGCAGCGCTGTTTCCGCGCCGGAGAGCTTTTTCATACACTGGTCCAGGAAAATCAGATCGAAACGGATTTGCTCTTTCTCTGCTTGCCTTAGTAGCTCTTCGCCGCTCCCAAACTGGTGGATTTGAAACCGCACATTCCTCCCGGCTTCGTATTCCCTGATTATCTCCTCCAGTATCCGGCGCAGAAGCGGGATGTCGTCACATAGAGCGATTTTCATAAGGCGAATTCTCCTTGTCTACATCTATTTCACCCCGCGCTTGCGGGGCTTTGTTTGCATTATTCCGGGCGTTCAGGCGGCTGAGCCTCTTGGGACTGAAGAGAGGACAGGATTCGTCGCAATTCAATCATAGTGCTGTAAATGACATGCAGTTCATGCAGGGAACAGCTATTCAGGCTGCGTTCAATTTTACGCTGCAGCTCCCGCCCCTCCATCCGCTCAGGAAAGAATACGGCATCCACGGAGAAATTGAGGAACCTGGCCAGCTTATACAGGACATCGACCGAAGGTTTCCGGCTGCCGGCTTCGAGCTGTTTCATATGGACAGTGGCAATATCCACCCGCTCGGCCAGTTCTTCCTGGGTTAAGTTGTTTTCTAAGCGGGCATTCTTGATGGCCCCGCCCAGCCTTTTGGGATTCAGCTCCATTTCCTCAAGCCTCCCCTATAGTAATCTTAAAGAATCCGCAGCGGATTGAACATCAGCGGAAAGAATACTGTGGGGGATTCTGTGAGAATACTAAGGCAGTATTTGAATAACGCTAAGAGAAATATAATGACTGTTAAGGTAATCATAACATGGAAGTTACTTCTATTCTACATTAATTTACCGCTGAGGTTATATTGATGCGTAAATGTACTTTTTTATTACGCTTGCTGATAAAATCAAGCCAAAAGACAAAGATATTGGAGTGTGTTCCCATGGTTAGAATCAAACTGTCCGAACTGCTCGGGAAACATAAAATGAATCAGAAGACGTTGTCAGCACTCACCGGAATCAGGCCTGCAACTTTATCCAAGATGTATTACGAAGAAACCAAAAGAATTGAGATTGAGCAGATTGATAAGATTTGTGCTGTGTTTGACTGTAAGATAGAGGATTTACTTGAATATGTGCCGGATGGAAAATGAACGCACGCCGGCAGGTATTTGTTTGAATGAATAAAAAAGGGTTCGGTTAACAAGCCCCAAGCCAAACGAAGCTGCCAGCAAAATCCGCCGGCAGCTTCGCTGTTCTAAGCCTGTTGCGGATCAAACAGGTCGTTTGTCGTGGTGTCAATTACTTTGACATCACGAACGCCTGTAAGAGTACCCGCAGGCGAAACAAAAATATTTCGGCTGATCACCGTGTTCATAGCCTCCAGCACTTCGGACGGATTCAAATCCGACCGAGGATCGGCCAGGGTAATGGAGGCCGTACCGCCACCGGTTGTGCCGAACGTCAGCCGGAGTACACGGTTGGTTGAAATGGGCATGGGCTAACCTCCCTCCCATATCGTATTTTCCTCCAGACTACCCCTCATCAACAAGGTCAAACTCTTTCCGCAGGACCACATCCAGTGCCGGATGTTCGGTTAAACTGAACAGGGCATGGGCTACGTCATAAATGTCTTGTTCAGCCGCGTTAAACCGTACATTGCCCAATGTTTTTTTTCGGATGATCGGAACCCCGGTCGGAGAAAGCCCAGTTTGAAAAGAGACCACCATTGCCGCCCTTAAAGGCAGTGAATTTACGGGCATTCTTCCCGCCTCCCTTCTTCGAAACTTGACGGTTATGCCGTCCGTACAGTCTATGCTTCCGGGTGGACAGGGGTGACAAGTTCATCACCATTCATAGGTGGAGTACCTTTCAATCCCCGCCATATTTGATCCGGCAACAGGGGGCCAGTCTTTAAGCCTTTCCACCATATAGGCGGCCAGTTGGCCGGCGTCCTGGCTGCATTTTTCCTTGACCTGTGGATCAAGCCTGGATAGCTGGCCCAGTGCGGTCAGCAGTTCCTGGAAGGTGTCGGCGATGGTTTTACAGCAAGCGGTGCATTTTTCTTCATAGTTCACGATAAGGGAGGGGGAGGGGGCGGTTTCCCGGCTGCTTCCCCTCCGGGGATTGATGGTTTTGCTGACGTATTGGATTTGGATATCTTCCGGAATTTTGGGCATGGACTGGGCTTGCGGCTCAGCTTGGGGTTGCGCTTTCGCCGGAGCGACCTCGCTCTGTTCTTTGACAGCCTGATTTAATTGCCGGGACGTCATATTTGCAACATCATTCTGCGCTACAAATTCCTCGCGCTCTTCTTCAGGGAGGCCCAGGAGCAGAACCGCCTGAGTGTAGGTCAAATTTCCAAGCGCTTGGAAATTTGGGTCCTCTTCAGAGGGGTTGAGGAGCAGGTATCCATACTCTTCATATAGACGCATCAGGTTTGCAGCTGTGCTCTTGGAATAATTGACCGACTCCTTAAGCCACTTCAGCCATTCCCCATGTTTGAGCAATTCCTTGGCTTCTTTCAGACGGCGGCCCACCTCGATAGCATTCTTCAGCAGCATTTTTCTGGACTCCAGGTTAATCGCGTTAATTTCCGCCGCGATGACAGGGGGCGTGCGTTCGGTGTTTGGAGCATTCATTTTGCCGGCCCGTCCTTTCATTTGTCAATCTACCTATAAGATATGTAGACGGGCTCTGGATGGTGAAGGCAAGGCCACCATGAGACAATGAGGATATTAATGCGCTCAATAGTACACTCCCCTTATAGATTAGTGTACTTTGAGTACACTAGCTATAAGGGGAGTGATCTATTTCCTTATTATTGGGGTTATATAGTTGCTTTTTTGCATCAGCCCATTATCCCACAGGTTCTTTTGTCGAAGGGGCTTCAGCCACTTGGCTCTGCTCCGGGTTAACTTCGGGAGATTGCTCAGCAGGAAAAGCATCTGGAGACTCCGGAGAAGGTTCATCCAAAATGGCTACATCGACTTGCTGGTTGTTGGGAGGGGACAGGATATCCTCATCCTTTGAGGCTGGAGGATCCTGCATGGGGTTCACGCTTTCAGCTTCTATGTTCTTTCCTTTACCTTTGTGTTTTCCCTTGGTATGGTGCTTAGATAGGTCCTTATTTTTATTCTTACTAAGCATTTTTCCAAAAGCCTGGCCCGTTCCGGAGGCAAGGCTGGAGGTGGAGCGGAAAACGGATTTAAAGGTATCATTGATTCCTTTATCGGCTATCATGAGGCTGGTTTCGCAGCCTTTTTGAGCCACGATAACATCCTGACCGATGGTGACTACATAATCAGCATCGAGGATGGCCTTGCCACTGAAGAACCCTTCTATTTTTCCGCCGGAGATCTCCATCTGAGTGATCTTGCCTGTATCCGGGTCCACATAAAACTCTTCCACAACGCCAAGAGTTTTACCACTTTGCGTAATGACCCGGGTGCCGATGATGGTCAATTTTTCCTTGATGAGGCTTAAGATCTCGGGTAAGCTGGCGGACTTTTCCACATAGGAGCCTTTGTCAATGGTAATGGCATCCGCCCCTACGCTAACGACTTTAGCATAGGGAATAATGCGTTGGTCTTTGAAAAATCCCTTGGGATCAATGACCAAGGCAGCCAGGGCTTTGGACTGAGAGTCTATGACCAGGCTTTTCACATATCCAATATGCTGTCCTTCGCTTAGGGAGACGATCGGTAAGGATAAAAACTGTTTACTTGGTTTCAATCGTAATACCCCCTTTATTTCCTGTGCAAAAACACATAAATCTGCTATCATCAATGTATTCACGGGATGTCTGCAATATGCTTAGAGGAGTGGAGTTTCATGAAGCTCATAGCAGGTCTGGGCAATCCAGGAGGACAGTATGCGGAGACCCGGCATAATGCCGGATTTCTCCTCCTGGATTGCTTAGCTGAAGAATTAAAACTGGATTTTCGCCCCAAGTTTCAAGGCTTGGTGGCAGAGACAATGATGGGAGGAGAGAAGGTCTATCTTCTCAAGCCTCAGACTTTTATGAATTTAAGCGGCCGCTCCATTCGGGAGTTGGCTCAATTCTATAAGATTACCCCAAAGGATATTATAGTGGTCTACGATGATATGGATCTTCCTCTAGGGCGTCTGCGGCTAAGAAGCTCGGGAAGTGCCGGCGGCCATAACGGCATCAAATCCACCATTGCTGAACTGGGAACAGAGGGGTTTTGGAGGCTTAAAGTGGGCATTGGTAGACCCCCTGCCGGCTGGGATTCTGCCCGTTATGTGCTGGCTTCCTTTACTAAAGAGGAGATCCCCGTCCTGGAAGAGAGCCTGGATAAGGGGATGAAGGCGGTAGCCCTGTGGGCCAAAGGAGATGGGGATAAGGCCATGAATTTGTATAATAGGTGAAATTCATAAGAAAATTCGGTATAATGTGGATATCAATTCGGGCTGCATGAGCAGCATCACCAAAGGCTCATGTTGAGTCTATGTGAAGGATTTTTTCCGGAGTAGAGTAGAAAATTATAATAAGGAGTGGACTGATTAAATGCCACTGCCACAAGAGAAGGAAGCTATACCTACGCCGATTATCTTTCTTGGCTTGAAGATGAACGCTGGGAGATCATTGACGGCACAGCATATAGGCAGGCGGCGCCATCTCCTGTTCACCAAGAGATATTAGTTGGTCTATTGGCTCAGGTTCCTAGACTCAGTTTGCTATGGAGTTTTTAAAAATAAAAGCTCGTGTCAGAGAACTTGCAGTTCTTTAACACGAGCTTTTTATAGTTAGGAATTAGGCTTTTGTCTCAAAAATGTAGGAAAGTACCTTTATCGCTTGATCGATGGTTTCAACCGTTACGTTGGCTTTTTGGGAAAGCTCTTTTAATGGGTGGTGAAGTGCTTCGGGACGAATAATAATAAGGGGTTTATTCAGCGCAATGGCGGTACTGGCATCCATTGCTGTATTCCATTGCCGATATTTGTTCTCTCCGAAAAGAGCAATAATCAGATCGGATTTTCCTAAGAGAACCTGTGTTCTTAAGTTGTTAATCTTTGAAGCGGCCTCATCACGAAAAACAGCATTGGGTTGAGTTCCGAGAACTTGCTCACCGACACTATCTGAATAGTCATGATCCTGCATGGGACCTACAAATTCAATAGGCAAATCAAGTGCAGCAGCCTTTTCTTTAAGCTCTTCACGCCATTGTGTGTGGATTTCACCAGCTAGGTAAACGACAAGGTTCATTTGATTGCACCCCCAAGGTAATAATGTTTTCCTATTCAATTTAGCTTACTTAAGCTAGGAAGTAAAGTTCATGAAGTTTTTCCAGGACTTATCTGGAGTAAATCATGGGGAATTGAGGCTGCGATTTTCCCTCGCTTCTGAGGGATCACCATGAATCTTCCAAAAGAGGAGGATAACAGATCATTGCTGCAGAATTCAACTGGAAAAGTTGAGTTCAACGCTCAATCATTTGGTGTTTGTGGCTACCCAGACAAGACTTCGGGGCGAGGCTTTGCCGATGTCCGCCGGAGTAAGAAATTGGAGGTTCGTATGAAAAGACAGTTTTTGATCCTTATAGTTATAACAGCTGTGCTTCTGAGCGGTTGCACCCATCAGGAAAGGGCTGTATCTGGTCATCCGGTGCCGACACAGGAAGTGAGACCGGACAATGTCTATAACACCATGAGTGAAACAGCTGCTCAATATGGCATTACCCATGAGAACTACCCCCGCATCGATGGCTCGACTTCCACTCAAGGAATCGCCATGGCTATCAATCGGGCCATGTATCGTTACTCGGAAAACGATAATAGGCCGGAGGATGTCTCAAAGACGGTGCCCTCCTATAAACGCCTAATCGCCGGAGAAGTAGATCTGATTATTGTGCCTTACGCTTCTTCGGAGGTCCTGGCTTTAGCTCAAAAATCCGGAGTGGAATTGGAATTCTACCCTGTGGCTGCGGAAGCCCTCATCTTTATTACACCGGTGGAGAACACTACAGATAGTATCACAGGGGACCAGGTACGAACCATTTATCTTGATTATGGAATAAAAAATTGGTCTGAGCTGGGAGGACCGAATAAGGAATTGATCCCCATTTGTCGGAATGCCGACAGCGGCAGTCAATCTCAGCTGGATAACCTGATTTTATATGATCAGCCTATGCACCCTAATATCCAAAAGAACTATGTTGAGCTGACTATGGAGGGAATGCTCGAATTGGTAGCTTTTTATCATAACGGGGGTTTGAATAGCAAGCCCACCGACAGCTATGCCTTAGGTTATACCTTGTATACCTATCTCCAGAATATGAATGAAGTGACGGGAGTCGGTTCGCGATTGAAAATCCTCTCCTTTGAAGGAGTAAAGCCTACGGAAGAGAATATTGCCAAGGGTTCTTATTCCTTGGCCGACGGGTATTATGCCGTGGTGAGAAAGGATTTGCCTGAAGGACATAGTGCCAGAGGGGCCATAAAATGGCTGCAATCGGATGAAGGAGCCGCCGCTGTAAGGGACCGGGGGTTTATTCCTTTAAAGTGAGTTACAAAGGAGGGCCTCCAATGGGATGAATAACCCTGCACCTCTCAGGCAAACCTATTCCTGGGAGGTGTCTTTTTATGCTGGTGATGAGGGTTTGTCAGGTCTGTGATCAAGTCTTAGGGGAGATGGAGCTGGATGACTTGACCTCTGAGCGTCCCGACTCTATAATAAATATCATTGGGAATGTGGCCTATGCCCTTTGCCCAGACTGTATGAGTGAATTGGAAGTTGGAGAGTACCGCCGATTAAATTAGGCGTTGCAAGCAAGCTTTACCGCTTTTCTTTAGGGTGAAATTTCCCTATTCTCCGCCTTGTCCACACTTGCACTTGTATATGTTCCCCTAACCTTTACAGTTCTTTCGATATCTGAATAATTACATTAGATTATGCTTAAAACTAGGCTACAATGGGGGTCCCCTTGGCGGACGTTCATGTTTTTGTGTTGCCTGAAAGGAAGGATTTTTTGAAAACCCTCAGCCACTATCTGCGTTTAGGCTTCGATATTGAGGCAGTGGACAAGGCGATTTCCTATAAGGAATGGCCGCAAATGATCTATAACTTAACAGGAAGTCAGAAGCCTGCCTTTGCAGCCCAGCTTCTTAAAAGGGGAAAACCGGGTTTGGTTATTACCTATTCGGAGGAGCTTGCGCAAAAATGGGTCAATGATTTGCGTTCCTGGCTTCCGGAGGAAGATGTGCTCTATTTTCCGGCCTCGGAGTGGCTGCCTTTTGAAGTGCTTGGAAAAAGCCGGGAAACCACCATTGAGAGAATTCGGGTTCTGAATCGTTTGGCACAGGATAATCGCTGTACGGTGGTCGTACCGGTACTGGCGGTGAATCAGCGGAGTTTTTCCCCCAGCCGCTGGCAGGAGTACATACTGGAGTTAAAGGAAGGGACATCCTATGACTTGAAGGACCTTGCTCAGAAGCTGATCACAGCAGGTTATGAGCGGCTGGATGTAGTGGACGGCAAAGGCCAATTCGCTATTCGGGGGGGGATCATGGATATTGCTCCCTTGGATGGGGAACCTTTACGGATAGAGTTTTTTGATGATGAAGTGGACTCCATCCGGGTCTTTGATCTCGAGACACAAAAATCCACCGAGACTTTAAAAAGTATTAAAATTGCCCCTGCCTTGGAGGTAGTGATTCGTCCTGAGGAATTTGAAAAGCTGGGCTGGGAGGTTCGGGCTCAAGCCAGAAAACAAGCCGGACGATTAAGTCGTAGCGGCCGCTCCGATGTGGCCGAGCAGGTTATGAAACAAGCTCAGAGGATTGAAGAAAGGCTGAAGACGGGTAGAGTAGATGAAAGCATCTATCCTTATTTAAGCCTCCTTTCGGAGCCCTTGGAGCCTTTTTTCTCCTTGCTTTCCCAGGATCGCTATGTGATTTTGGATGAACCCTTACGACTGAAAGAACAGCTCGAATTCCAACAGAAGGAAAGGCTTGAGGAATATACTCAGGCTTTGGCCAAAGGTGAGGAATTCTATAGCCCTGAGGATCAATTCGTAAGCTATGAACAATTATTGAACTATGGGGAAGAGCATCCTTTTGTTTTAATCTCCACCTTACCCAGGCAAATTCCCGGGGTTGCTCCAAAACGGATCTTCAACTTAAATGCCCGGCCTTTGACGGGATTTATGGGGAAAACCGGAATTTTGGTGGATGAGATTGAGCATTGGCAAAAATCCGGCCATATTGTGACTCTCTTTGTCGGGGATGAGGAGCATGCGGATCGGATGCTGCAAGGCTTAAGGGACCGAGGGGCTCTGGCCAAGAAACATGAACTCAACGAGCCGGTTCAGGAGGGTGGGGTCTATGTCTATCCTTCCTCTATTGATCAAGGGTTTGAACTCCCCTTAAGCAAGCTGATTGTATTGAGTGAGGCGGAGATTTATAAACGGGAGCGTAAAGCTCCGATGAAACGAAGAAAGACCTCTGAGAAGACGGGGCAAAGGCTGCAATTTTCGGATCTTAAGTCGGGAGATTTTGTGGTCCATGTTCATCATGGGATTGGTCAATTTATTGGCATTGAGCGGATTTCCGTAGGGGGAGTGGATAAGGACTATTTTTCCGTAAAATATGCAGGTCAGGATAAGCTCTATGTTCCTCTGGATCAGCTTAACCTTTTGCAAAAATATCTAGGAAGTGATGCCGAGACCCTGCCCAAGCTTTATAAGCTGGGGGGCTCCGAATGGAAAAAGGTCAAATCCAAGGCGAAAAGTGCTATTAAGGAAATGGCCTTCGATTTGGTTAAACTTTATGCCCAACGGGAGGCTACCAAGGGTTACGCCTTTTCCCCCGATAATGTTTGGCAGCAGGAATTTGAGGAAAAGTTCCCCTATCAGGAGACTCCGGATCAAATGCAATGCATCATCGAGGTTAAGCAGGATATGATGCGTCAGCGTCCTATGGATCGCTTGCTCTGCGGAGATGTGGGATATGGGAAGACTGAGGTGGCCTTGCGAGCGGCCTTCAAAGCGGTTATGGACAGCAGGCAGGTGGCGGTCCTGGTTCCTACCACCATCCTTGCTCAGCAGCATTTTAACACCTTTCAGGAGCGCTTTATGGGCTATCCCGTGAGCATCCAGATGCTGAGCCGCTTTCGTTCCGCCAAGGAGCAGAAGCTGATTCTTCAGGGTTTAAAGGAAGGATCCATAGATATCGTGGTGGGGACCCATAAGTTGGTCGCGGATTCGGTTAAGTTCAAGGAATTGGGACTCTTGATCGTCGATGAAGAGCAGCGGTTTGGGGTTGCCCATAAAGAGAAGTTAAAAACTCTAAAAACCAATGTGGATGTCTTGACTCTGTCGGCCACCCCTATTCCACGGACCTTGCATATGTCCTTGGTAGGGGTTCGGGATCTCAGTGTTATCGAGACCCCGCCGGAGGATCGTTTTCCCGTCCAGACCTATGTGGCAGAATTCCGGCCGGATGTGGTGAGGGAAGCCATTCGCCGGGAGATCCAGCGGGGCGGTCAGGTCTTTTTTGTCCATAACCGTGTGGAAGATATGGAGCAGGTGGTTCATTTCCTCAGTCAGCTGGTACCGGAGGCGCGCTATGGAATCGCCCATGGGCAGATGAGTGAAAAAGAACTGGAGCAGGAGATGCTGGCTTTCCTGGAGCATGAAAGCGATGTCCTGGTGTGTACCACCATCATTGAGACGGGCTTGGATATGCCTAATGTCAATACTCTGATTATTGATGAAGCGGATCGCCTTGGTCTGGGGCAGCTTTATCAGCTGCGGGGACGGGTAGGACGCTCCAATCGGAGAGCTTATTCCTACTTTTTATATAAACCCCAGAAGGTTTTGACAGAAGTAGCTGAAAAACGCCTGGCAGCCATACGGGAATTTACCGAGTTTGGCTCCGGTCTTAAAATTGCCATGCGGGATCTGGAGATCCGCGGGGCAGGGAATTTGATTGGAGCTCAACAGCACGGTCATTTGGCTGCCTTAGGATTTGAACTTTATAGTCAGATGCTTAAGGAAGCCGTCCAAGAGATTAAGGGTGAGAAGGTGGAGGAAAAAATCGAGACCAGTATCGAGGTTCAGGTGGATGCCTATCTGCCGGATATCTATATTGGGGAGCGTCAGCTCAAAGCAGCCCTCTACCAGCGGATGGTCTCCATTGATAATGAAGAGGATCTCAGTCTGATGATCGATGAATTGATCGACCGCTTCGGTACCCCGCCACGGGAAGTGGAGAACCTCTTGAAGATCGTTCGGATTAAATGGATTGCCTCAAGGATGAAGATCGAACAGATCCAGCAGGTCAAGCAGCAGGTTGTGTTCCGCTTTGCGGCCGACCCGGGCATATCCGGGGAAATGCTGATGACCATGGCGACCCAATCTCCCTATCCGGTTTCTTTTGGAACCACAGGAAATGGCAATCTTGAGATTAAAGTCCGTCTGCGCTCTGTGGTTCAAGAGGAGATTTTAGAGGCTATTCACAAAACGTTAATGGTATTTAATGGTATTGCGTCAAAATCCGCATCCTGATATAATTGCTTTTAACGGATGAAAGGGTGTGTAATAATGAGGAGTTTCCGGAATGGAATAATTGCAGCGTTGCTGGTTTCTACTTTAATCTTAGCTGGATGTTCTTCTGCAGGTGGGAATCAGTGGGTTGCCAAAGTAAATGGGGAAACCATCACAGAGCAGGACTTTGCAGCTCGAGTCTCCAATGTGCAAAAGACTTATGAAGGCATGGGAATGGACTTTAGCACCGAACAAGGCAAAGAGGCGTTAGAAGAAGTGAAAAGCCAGATTCTTGAAGCGATGATTGCTTCGCGGCTTGTCATACAGGAAGCTCAAAGACTTAATTTGGACCCCAATGATCCATCGATCTTGGAGCAGGAAAAAAATATTATTCAAATGGTTGGGGATGAAACTCAATATCAAGAATGGCTTAAACAACAGGCCATGACGGAAGATGAAGTGAGGAGTTACTTTGCTTTATCCGCTGAAATAACCAAAGATGTGACGGTAACCAAAGAACAAGAGAAAACCTTCTTTGACAATAACCAAGAGCTTTACGGCGGTAAGGGAGAAGAGGTTCAAGCTCGTCACATCCTGGTGCCGACGGAAGATGAAGCCAAAGCCATTATCAAACAACTGGATGGCGGAGCGGATTTCGCAGAGTTGGCTAAAGAAAAGTCCACCGATACCGGATCCCAAAGCTCCGGCGGATATTTGGGATCTTTTGGCAAGGGAAGAATGGTTCCCGAGTTTGAGGCAGTTGCTTTTGCTCAAGAGGTAGGTACCTATACGAAAACACCCGTTAAGTCCGAGTTTGGCTATCATATTATTTTAGTCGAAGATCACAAGGCTGCTACCAAAGCGGATTATGAAGCTGTGAAGGATCAAGTGGCGGAAGATGCTTTAGCGGATGCCAAGGCTCAGAAATTTGAAAGTTATTTCTCCGAGCTGCAGACCAAGGCAGAGGCCAATATCGAGTACTCAGAGAAATATAAACCGGCGTCTTAAAGGATAAGGATTCTCAACAAGATGAATGGTTGACGACTCATGAAGATATATTTAGAAAGAAGAGATTCTTTTTAAGTATATCTTTTTTTCACTCCCTAAACTTTCCTCATCCAATTTAGTAACTTCATGGAAAAAAATGAATAATAGAGAATCACCAGATATATACTATCTATGAAGTTAAAGACAACGCAAAATTTTCCACAGGCAGGACAGTTGTCGGATTAACTCAAGCTTTAGTGTGGTCTTGCTGTGTCTGTAACGGCCCCATACTAGGTGGCTCGTAGTGACTTATAAGGAGGGAAGAGCGTACATGAAAGCAACAGGCATCGTAAGAAGAATTGATGATCTTGGTCGTGTTGTTATTCCAAAGGAAATACGTCGGACACTTCGCATTCGTGAGGGAGATCCTTTAGAGATCTTCGTAGATCGGGAAGGGGAAGTGATCCTTAAGAAGTACTCTCCCATTGGTGAGTTGGGTGACTTCGCCAAGGAATATGCGGATTCTCTTTATGAGGCAACCGGTCATATCGCATGTATCGCCGATCGGGATGTGATTATCGCTGTCTCGGGTGCTTCCAAGAAAGAATACTTAAATAAGCCCATCTGGACCAGCATAGAGCAAGCTATGGCTGAACGGAAGACCATGCAGCTTAAAGCTGGTGAAGGTAAGCCGGATGAAGAGGAAGAACATGGTAAGCTGACGAACCAAGTGATAGCTCCGGTCATTGCTGAAGGTGATCCCATTGGGGCAGTGATTCTGATGTCTAAGGACCCGAATGTGAAGATGGGTGAGTTGGAATTAAAATTAGTGGAGACAGCTGCTGGTTTTCTAGCCAAGCAAATGGAACAATAATGGTTTACAGAGATTGGAGCGGCAGCAGGCCGCTTCAATTTTTTTTATGATAACCATCTCACCCTCTTCTTAATGAATTTTTATTAAGGGATAAGGATGTGATACACTAGAGGAAGTCTAGGAGGGATGTCGATGAGTAATGTATTGCATGTGGTGGGCTTGGGACCGGCAGGACTGGAATCCATGACCCTTGGTGATTATCGGATGCTTAAGCAGGCCCAGCGAATTTTTTTCCGGACGGTCAACCACCCCTGTGCTCAGGATTTGCTTGCAGAAGGGCTTCAAGTGGAATCCTTTGACTATCTTTATGAGCAGGAGAATTCCTTTGAGAGGGTCTATGAGGAGATTGTCAACCGTTTGGAGAAGGAGTGTGAGAGATACCCTGAAGTAGTGTATGGGGTTCCGGGTCATCCTACGGTAGCCGAACGCAGCGTTGTGCTTTTGGTGGACAAACTGTCGAAACGCTTTCAGGTTAAGGTGCATCCGGCCTTGAGCTTTCTCGATCCCCTTTTCTCGGCGATACCTATGGATCCTGTGGAAGGTTTTTTGCTGCGCAATTATGATGCCCTTAAAGGAAGCGGGATTACCGGTAAGGAATGGCTGATTGTACCCCAGGTTTATGATGGTCTTATTGCTTCAGAGGTGAAGCTGGATTTAATGGATATCTATCCGGATGAGGTTGAACTCTATGTAGTTCAGGCTCTGGGGACAAAAATGCAAAAGGTTTTAAAATGTCCCTTGTATCAGTTGGATCATCAGAAATTTGACCACTTAACCACGGTAGTTGTCCCTCCTTATGATGAGGGTATTTCGATGACCAAGCTTTTGGAGGTCATGAGTACCCTGCGGGGTCCGGGGGGATGCCCCTGGGATGCCGAGCAGACTCATGATTCTCTCAAACCCTATCTTATCGAGGAAAGCTACGAGGTTCTTGAGGCTATTGAGGCCCGGGATATGTATAATTTGGCTGAAGAGTTGGGAGACTTATTATTACAAGTAGTATTCCATGCTCAAGTGGCTCAGGAGGCGGGAGAATTCCAATTTCGAGATGTTCTCAAGAGCATCATTGAGAAGATGATTCGCCGCCATCCCCATGTCTTCGGTGATGTCCGGGTAAAGAACTCTGCCGAGGTTCTCAGCAATTGGGATCAGATTAAAAAAGAGGAAAAGGGGGAACATGCTGAAGAAGGATTATTTAATTTTCCTAAGGGTCTGCCTGCTTTGATGTTGGCGGTGAAGACTCAAAAGAAAGTGGCTAAATTCGGCTTTGACTGGCCGGATGTTAACGGCCCCTTAGCCAAGGTCTATGAGGAATTAAGGGAATTAGAAGAGGCCATGGCGGAACAAAAAGGAATCCAGGAGGAATTCGGAGATATACTCTTTGCTCTTGTTAATTTGTCCCGATTCATAAAGTGTGACCCGGAAGATTCTTTGCGCAAAACGATCCGAAAATTTCAATTGCGCTTCCTGGAAATGAAGAAATTAGCGGCTCATGCAGGAGAAAAACTAGGAGATTTAACTCTCCAAGAGATGGATCATTATTGGGAAATGGCCAAAAGCAAAGAAAAAAACAAAGAGATTGGTAACAATCCAGAAATAAAAGCAGGAGTTTGAATATTTATCGCGAAAATATAACGCTGAAACTCAATACATATTTGGGAGGGAATCGTTTTGAATAAGGCTGATTTAGTGGCTGCTGTTGCAGAAAAAGCCGAAGTATCCAAGAAGGACGCTGAAAAGGCAGTCAACGCTGTATTTGCTTCAATCGAAGAAGCATTGGCAAAAAACGAGAAGGTTCAATTAGTTGGTTTTGGTACTTTTGAAGTGAAAGATCGCGCAGAGCGTACCGGCAGAAATCCTCAAACCAAAGAAGCTATTGTTATTCCAGCTTCTAAGGTTCCTGGATTTAAAGCAGGAAAAGCTTTAAAAGACGCTGTCCAACAATAAATCTTTTGAGAAATAAATCAGGTCCGTCAGGGCCTGATTTTTCTCACTGTCAGAAAGTATAAGCTTGCGCTATATACTTTCTAAGTATAAGTGCAACCAGCGACTTCGCCTCATTTGCAAGCATGCGTTTAATGCTCGGCGAAGCCGGGTTTTCTTTACTATAGACCGCTGGGTCGAGATAACACGACATTTGAGGGGATTACCATGCGAATTGATAAATATTTAAAAGTTTCCCGGTTGATTAAACGCAGAACGGTGGCTAAAGACATCTGTGAAGGAGAAAAAATCCGGCTTAATGGTCGGATTGCCAAGCCGTCGGCGGAGGTTAAGCCAGGGGATATCGTGACCCTTGAGATGGCGCGCCATCTTCTGGAGGTGCGGGTTCTTTCCACGCCCAACAGTGCCAAGGCTAATGAGGCTCATTTGCTTTATGAGGTGCTGAAGGATGAAAAGCGTGGGGAGCAGGGGGATATCTGAAGCAACCGGCCATGCTGAGTGCCGGCAGAGGATGAAAGCTTTTGCTCGGGTCGCGTAGCTTTACGCACAACGAACCTTCGGGCGTGAGCTCCTGAAACCCTCCACCGGAGGCTTTCTTCATCGGAGCTCACGTACTCAATAGCTCCAGGGCTGGTCAACTCGCTTTCTTAACAGCTACGCCAAACCCCGCTGCTTTCTGCATGTGAACCGGTGGCTGCGCTACGTTAAGAAAGCCTCGTTGACCCGACCGCCCCTCCGCTAAAAGCCATTCGCTTTTGTGCGTAAAGCTACGCTTGCGGGTCTTTTTCAACTTTCCCTTGGTGTCCTGGGGCCTTTGTAAGGTCCTTCTTAAGGTAACCGACCATGCCGCTCAAGCGGCGTCGGTAAAGACGGAAAAAGCGGCTCGGGTCAGGCGGCTTGCCCCACATTTCCCATAACGCCCCGCTCGCTCAAGCCTGAAAGGCAGCCCAAGGATTTTGCTTTCAGGCAGAGAACGCATTCTAAGCGAGCGGGTAAGCAATCTTCGCGAAAAGACTGCAGCGGAGTCGGGTTGGAAACAGGACGTTTCCAACCGGCCATTGAGAACAAGTGCGAAAGCAGTGCTTTCGAGGAGCCGATTTGGCCACGAAACCCGGGCGAGGGTTTCGCCCAAGCCGCCAATGCCACAGAGACTACTTAGCGGCGCAGGTGTACCCGACGGAGCGGAGGTCTTGAGCGATTAGATTGCTCCGCGCAGCTTATGGAGTGAACGCCGAAAGCAAAATCCTGGAGAATCAGCTTTCAGGTCTCTTTCAGAGCAGCCCTAAGGGCGCTGTATATTCAGTGACCGGCTATAAACGAGGTTAGTTTCTCATTTTCGGATGAAGGGAGAGACTGGCCTTGTTTTTTTGTATTGCTCTAAATATGGCATAAATTAGCCCTTCCAGGAATATGGTTTAAGAAGAAAAATGGAAAAAGGAGGGCTGGGAGGAATGGAAAAAAATCCATCCAATCACCGGCTGACCATGGATAATCGGCAATTCCTTTCATTAACCGGGGTGTCTAAAGTGCAATCCTTTGATCCGAAGGAAATATTGTTGGAGACCATTCAAGGGGTACTGAGCATCAAAGGGGATAAATTAGGGATTAAACATCTGGATCTCAAAGCCGGACAAGTGGAGGTGGAGGGCCAGATCGATGCTTTGGTGTATCCCCGCAATTCAGGATCGAGACAAAATGCTTGGGCTAAAATCTTCCGCTGATTGCCTAGGTAGACATGCCTGAGGGCGATTGGATAGGGAAGGAGAGGGGGGAGAAAGATTTCTGACTTTGAAGCCTTGATTTGGGTCGTTGCAGCCGGTGCGGCAGTGGGCTTTGTTTTTGATTTTTATCGCTCCTTGGGTAAATGGCTGAGGTGGGGAAAAATAACAACAATGGTCGGAGATTTGATCTTCTCTGTTGTGGCACTGTTCCTTCTTTTTAAATTCTTTCTCAGGGCCAATCATTTGGATTTTCGGTTTTATATTGTGTGGGGAAGTGTATTGGGGTTGTTTCTGTATACACGAATCCTCAGCAAGATAATTCTTTGGTTGTTTTTTAAATGCTACCGATTCATAGAAGGGTGTGCCTGGCTTATTCTGCAGGTGCTGAAGTTTCCCTTTAAGATACTGGCTGTACTCATGGTCCCTCCCTATGCTGTTTTACGGTGGTTCAGTCTATTGATTTTTCGTATAGCGGAGGCATTCTTTGGAGAACCCATAGCGAAAACCCGCAAAAAAATGATAAGTCTCCGGGATCGTCTCTTTCCGCCTAGGACTAATGGGTAAAATTAACAGAAGAGGATTGATTAAAGGGGTGGGCATCTGTATAATAGAAGATGTCCACAGTTTGTAGTGTCTTTGTCCGCAGTTTGTCCATGTTTTGTCCACAAGTTAAGCACAACTTGTGGATAACTTGTGGGAATGGATATAGAGATGACATAATTTGCATAAGACAGGTGTATGTTGTGCATTTAGAAATTCGGGGTTTGGAGAAGCTGAGCTTTAGGGAACGTCAAGCCGTTATCTTAAAGGAAAGCGGAAAGTCTCAGGAACAGATTGCCAAGAAATTGCATCTCAGTCCCAGCTCCGTAGCAACCTTGCTTAATCGGGCTAAGGGGAAGGGCTATGAGATTGTGTGTATTATTCCGGAGGCTGAATTAGGTCTAGGAGGGTTTGATTTTGACGAAGATGAATCCGACAATTAAAGAGTCCCGCCCCAAGACCAGAAAGCGCCGTTTCCGGCCTCTATCCGCGCTTGTTGTCTTGTTTGCCTTTTTTGTATTATTGAGCTCTGCTTATCAGCTTTACGAACTCCGTAAAGAAGTTAATCAGAGCGTTGCCCAGCTTAATCAGGAGAAGGAGAATTTACTTCAGCAACAAAAACTCCTTGAGGAAGAAATTCTGCGATTGAACACCCCCAGTTATATCGAACAGCTGGCAAGGGAGCAATTAGGTTTAGTCCGTAAGGGTGAGATTCGTATTGCACCTAAAATGGAATAAAATACCCCAGGGTTTTGTATAAAATGTAAAGCTGTTCAGGACTTGTTATCTTGACAGTCCTCTCAGCAGACAGATATAATAAAAATAATGACTTAAATCATCACAAGGAGGAGTTTGCTTCGTATGGCCATTGCGGTTGGCACTATAGTTGAGGGTGTAGTAACGGGAATTACCAATTTCGGTGCTTTTGTGGAATTACCCGAGAAAGTCACAGGCCTCGTGCACATCTCAGAAGTTGCAGATGCATATGTTAAAGATGTTAGGGATTATTTGAAGGAACAAGATCGTGTTAAGGTCAAAGTCATCCATGTGGATGAAAAAGGGAAAATTGGACTATCGATTAAACAGGCTAACCCGAGCCCAAGAAATACGACACGGGAACGTCGCCAGCCAACCGTATCCTTTGAAGACAAACTAGCCAAGTTTATTAAGGATAGCGATGAACGGCAGCTGGAATTCCGTCGTGCCACTGAATCAAAGCGCGGGGGAAGAGGATCAAGCCGATACTAGAAGCTTGAGGTGCTATAGAATAAATGACCGCTGAAAGGCGGTCTTTTTAGCATCCTTCGCTCTGTTAAGCAGGACTAGACCGTCATTACGGTGTCATGCTGAACATGAGCGGAGGATCTTTTGTTGTAGAATTCTGAAGGTTGAGAGTGAAAAGACAAGGATTAAGGCGATATTCATGAAATGAGTCGAAAAGTAATCCAAATCCCTGCCTTCCCTAGACAAGCTTTGCCATAGTCATCAGGTATAATGTTGGTATTATATGGTAAGAGGTGAGATTATGGCTGAATGGGCGACGTTGAAACCCAAGCAGGGTTTGCGCAAGGAAAAGCTGACTTTAGAGGGACATTTTTGGCCTTTTTTATTAGGATTGCTGATAGCCCGCGGAAGTATCTTGGGGTTATACCCCTTTGGGATAGCCTTTGGAGCGGCATTAATGCTTCATGGACGCAAAGGCACCATCATGGGACTGCTGGGGGTGACGGCGGGAGTGACCTCCTTGTTCCTGAAGGACTTGGCTTCCGGGTTGGAGATTCTATTGACTCTGCTCATCCTGAGTCTTTTCGTGCCCAGGCTTCGCGGCAACAAACGGGAGAGCCTTTATCTCGGGCTTTCCACGGCCCTTGTAACGGGGGGTGTTGCCTTGGCGGTGCTGAGTTTCGGACAATTCGAAGTCTCATTGGGGATGAAAGCCGCAGTACTCGGCATCCTTAATGGTGGCCTGACGGTGGTTTTTTGGTTTGCTTTGCGTTATCAAGATGCCCTCTGGCGGGGAAGCTTTACCCGTGAACAGGGAATGGCCTGGCTGCTCATTCTTATCGGGGTGTTGAGCGGCTTGCATGGCATTATGTTTAAAGAGATTAACTTCTCGGTAGTGGTTCTGAGCTTTTTCATTCTTTTCATTGCCCAGCGTTTTGGAGCAGGGGCAGCAGCTGGGGTGGGAGCCATGTTGGGTTTTCTCCCTCAGTTGGAGTTTAATCCCCAGAACCTAATGGCTGCCGGAATTTATGGTCTGGCGGGTTTTGGTACAGGAGCTTTTCAGAAGCTGGGAAAATTGGGGCTTGGGGTCGCCTTTATGAGTATTACCCTGATGTTCACTGTCTACCTTCAGCCGGAGGTGCTTTATTCACAGTTGTTATCTTCGGGGATTGGTCTGTTGCTCTTTTTGCTTTTCCCCAGCACAACCTCCCAACACGATTTTTTGAAGGACAAGCCCATGCCGGAAGTAGAGTCCACAGTGACGAAGGTGAAGACGGTAGCGGACATTTTTGATCAAATTGCTTACAGTGCCCAGGCAGCAGAGGCTGAAGTAGGAAAGTCCAAACCGGAGATTCCGGAACTGATGAATGTTTTAGTGGAACGAGTCTGCAAGAATTGTCCCACCCTTGACACCTGCTGGACTCGTGAATTTTATCGGACCTACCACCTGCTGTTCAATCTGTTCGAATGGGTAGAACGGGAGGAAGATATTAATGTACAGAATCTCCCTGTGGAATGGAAGCGTCATTGCGGGAAGCTTAAGGAAATGCTGCTGGGGGTCCAGTTTATTATGGAGCATGAAAAAAGCATAGAATCCTGGCGCTCCAGGCTGACAGCTAATCAGGAAGCCTTAGCCCGTCAATTCCAAAGTGTTTCCCAAGTCATCGGCCACTTGGCCAAGGAGCTTAATGCCCGCCACAATGTGGAGCAGGTCAAACCGGCCAGTCTGGCCCGGCGGCGCAAACAGTTCTTGGATGTGGGAGTGGCCGCTTTTACGAAGAAAGGGAACAGTATATCCGGAGATAATTATGCCTCATTGGCCTTTTCCCCCACCAAGCACGCCTTCATCGTCAGTGACGGCATGGGTGTAGGGGAGGGGGCTGCCAAGATGAGCTCCACAGCCTTGAATCTTTTGGAGCAGCTCCTGACCACAGGTTTTGAACCGGAAAGTGCTATTCAGGCGTTGAATTCCATTTTGGTCCTGCGTTCCCCGGAGGAGAGCTTTGTTACTTTGGATATCGGTATCATCGATTGTGAGTCCGATGATCTTACGTTGATTAAAGTAGGTGCCTGCCCTTCCTATATTGTCCGCGAGGATAAAGTTCATATGTTTCAGTCCTCCAGTCTGCCTGTAGGGATATTAAACCATGTGGAGATTCCGGTTATCGAAGAAAAATTACGCTCTGAAGAGTATTTAGTGCTTGTTACGGACGGAATTCAGGATATACTAAAAGATGGGAAGGATTGGTTGAAAAAGTTCTTGGATCGCCAACATCCACAGACCGCCCAGGAATTGGCTGAGGCTATCGTGGGGGAAGCGCGTGCCATGAGCGGCAATGACATGGCGGACGATGGAGTCGTCCTGGTGGTGAAAAAGAACGTTTTTTGAATAACCGCAGGGAGGGTCAGGGGCATTGTATGAAAAACTAAAGCAGCAGGTATTGCCACAGCTCATTGTGCCCGGCTCCCGGGTTTTGATGGCTGTTTCGGGAGGGCCCGATTCTATGGCTCTTGCCCACATACTGTGGCGTTATGTTAAGGAAATGAAGGAGCAAAAGATCACTCTCGTTATAACTCATGTCCATCATGGGGTACGTGAGGAATCGGATGATGAAGAGAAGATGGTAAAAAGCATGGCAAGGGATTGGGAGATTCCTTGTCTTATTCATCGTTTTGATTCCAAAGAATATGCTAAGTCGGTGGGAAAATCCTTTCAGACCGCTGCTCGTGAATGGCGGTATGCCTGCTGGAAGGAAGATATGAGGAAAGAAAATTGCACCCTGCTTGCGACGGCTCATCATCTCGGGGATCAAGCAGAAACCGTACTTTACCGCCTCCTGCGGGGGAGCGGTACAGCGGGCTTGGCGGGAATTTATCCGCAAAAGGGTGAGCTGATCCGTCCCCTTCTTTCGGTGACTAAGGAGGATATCCTAGAATATTGTCGAAATGAGAACTTACCTTATGCTTTAGATTGCTCTAATGAGGAGCCCATCTATGCCAGAAATAAAATCCGCTTACAGCTGTTACCGGAACTTCAGCGGGAATACAACCCTAAGATTGTAGAGACTCTAGGGCGTACGGCTGAGGTTTTACGTTGGGATGAGGAATACCTGGAAGAGGGAGTCCGGGCCGCTTGGAAAAAGTTTGCTATCTTTAGCACAGAGCATAGGGTGGGTTTGAGGGGGACAATCTTCGACCTTCCCAAAGCCATGTTATCCCGATTGATTCGCAGAGCTGCCACGCTGGTCTCCGGAGAACCCCGAGGAATTGCCTTTCACTATGTAGAGCAGGTTATGGCTTCTCAGGGCCAGGTGGGCTGGAGCCAGGATCTGCCGGGACTAAAAATCGAGATAGATTATCAAGGGGTATGGTTTCAAAGGGCGGACTGGGGGCAATATATTAATGAATCCGCGGGTATTCTATCCCCATCTTTACCTATAGACGCCAATTGGGGTGAATGGATCCCTTGGCGGGATAGAGAGGGGCAGAATTGGCAGGTTGGTCTTTTCAGCTTGGAAAATGAAGCTGATGACGAAGATTATCCAGGTCAATGTGTGGATAAAGTCTTCTTCGATGGGCAAGGTTTAATAAGAAACGGTGACAAGCTGCAATGGCGGTATCGGCGGGATGGAGACAGCCTGTGGATTGCAGGATTAGGGCATAAGTCCCTCAAAAAGGTTTTCCAGGATGCCAAAGTACCGGCTAATCAACGACAGGAGATTCCTCTTCTGGCACTGGAGAATGAGATTCTCTGGATACCTGGAGTGAAGAGGGGAGATCGTTATCCCCTTCGCCAGGGAGGGGGAGCTGTTGGTGTTCTTGTTAAACGCTGAGATGTTGCAAAGCATCTAAGGATAAGCTTTTTGAAGCTTGGGAAAAGGAAAGGGAAGAAGAAGGGCCGGATTCGTTGTAAAAGGGGCTTTCCCGTGGTATAATATGTAATATTGTCTTTGTAAAATGAGACATTTTTTTCTCAGAAGAGGGGAGGACCAGACGTTTGAAATTTTTCAAAAACGCTGCGGTTTATTTACTGATTATTCTCATTGCGATTATGCTCATAAGATGGGCCAACCCACCGGCAACTCAGCCCTTAGATATGGATTACACCAAGTTCTATAATGCGGTGGTTACAGATCAGGTTGCGGAAGTTGTAATCAGTACCGATGATAATGTCAATACCTATGAAGTCAAAACCAAAGATGGTCAACAGCATGTGGTACTCGGTCCGTCGGGTGACACTGCTCTGTCTCAGCAAATGCTCGAACATAATGTGAGCATGCGGACCAATCCGCCGGCTACGACACCTTGGTGGGCCGGTTTGGTTACTACTTTACTGCCGATTCTCTTAATCGTGGGCTTTTTCTTCTTTATGATGCAGCAGAGCCAAGGAGGCGGCAACCGGGTTATGCAATTCGGGAAAAGCCGGGCTAAGCTGGTTACGGATGAAAAGAAAAAGGTCACCTTTGACGATGTGGCGGGAGCCGATGAGGTGAAGGAAGAGCTTGAGGAAGTTGTGGAATTTCTGAAGTTTCCTAAGAAGTTCAATGAATTGGGAGCTAAAATTCCCAAAGGAGTTCTTCTCTTTGGCCCTCCCGGAACCGGTAAAACTCTTCTGGCCCGAGCTGTGGCAGGGGAGGCTGGGGTTCCCTTCTTTAGTATCAGTGGCTCAGACTTTGTGGAGATGTTCGTCGGGGTGGGAGCATCCCGGGTTCGTGATTTATTCGAACAAGCCAAGAAGAATGCCCCTTGTATCGTCTTTATTGACGAGATCGACGCCGTAGGTCGTCAAAGAGGTGCCGGCCTGGGGGGCGGCCATGATGAGCGGGAGCAGACTCTGAACCAGCTTCTCGTTGAGATGGACGGTTTTAACGGGAATGAAGGGATCATTATTATTGCTGCCACCAACCGTCCTGATATCCTCGACCCGGCCTTGTTGCGCCCGGGACGTTTTGACCGCCAAGTGGTAGTGGATGTTCCCGACGTCAGAGGTCGTGAGGAGATCTTAAAAGTTCATGTTAAAGGTAAACCCATGAATAGTGATGTAGAGTTGGATGTCTTAGCCCGCCGCACACCGGGATTTACCGGAGCAGACCTTGCCAATCTTGTCAATGAGGCGGCCTTGCTTTCCGCTCGTCGGAATGAGAAGGAGATCAAGATGAATGCTCTTGAGGATTCCGTAGAGCGGGTTATTGCCGGACCGGAGAAAAAGGCCCGGGTCATCAGTGACTTTGAAAAGAAATTGGTTTCTTACCATGAAGCAGGCCATGCTTTAGTAGGAGAGATGCTGACCCATACGGATCCCTTGCACAAGGTATCCATTATTCCCCGGGGACGGGCCGGCGGTTATACTTTGCTCCTTCCTAAGGAAGATCGCAACTATATGACAAAGTCTCATTTATTGGATCAAGTAACCATGCTCTTAGGTGGCCGGGTCGCAGAGGCCTTAGTTCTTCAAGAGATCAGCACCGGAGCCTCCAATGACTTAGAGCGGGCTACAGGTCTTGTGCGTAAGATGATTACAGAGCTGGGAATGTCCGAGGAGCTTGGACCTCTTACCTTTGGACAAAAGGAAGGGCAAGTGTTCTTAGGACGGGATATTGCCCGGGATCGCAATTACAGTGAAGCGGTAGCTTATGCTATCGATAAAGAGGCACGCCGTATTATCGATGAGTGCTATTTAAAGGCCCAGACCATTATTCAGGAGAACATGCATAAGCTCAACGCCATCGCCCAGACTTTGATGGAGAAAGAAACCATTGAAGCCAAAGAATTTGCCGAACTTATGGCCCAATTTGATAAACCAGTGGAAACCGCACAAGTCTCAGATCCGTCAGAGGCTGAAAATAATACAACAGAAAATGAAGATCTTTTACCGACCACAAGGGAGACCTCTGTGGAGGGAGAAGGTAGGACGGAAGTCGGGGGATTAAGCGGGTCAACCTTAGAAGAAGAAAAAAATAAGATTGACTAGGGAGGATGGCTATGGAAAAGACCTTTATCATGCTCAAGCCGGATGCTGTACAGCGCGGGTTGGTTGGGCAAATTATCGCACGCTTTGAAGCAAAGGGTTGTAAATTGGTAGGAATGAAGCTCATGAGTGTTGACCAGACCTTGGCTGAACAACATTACGCTGAGCACAAGGGGAAGAGCTTTTTTGAACCCACGGTCCAATATATTATGTCTTCTCCGGTAGTGGCTATGGTTTGGGAAGGTAAAAATGTAGTGGCTCTTGCTCGGGAGCTTATGGGAGCTACCAACCCTGCCAATGCCAATCCCGGCTCTATTCGCGGAAGCTTTGGCATGGATATCAGCCGCAATGTAATCCATGGCTCGGATTCCGTGGCCAGTGCAGGGCGGGAGATTGCCCTCTATTTTAAACCCGAAGAACTTTGTGAATATCGTAAAGCTGGCGAAGAGTGGCTTAGCGATTGAACGAGACTTCTTTAAGTGGGGGGATTCGTCCCCCACTTAAAGTTAGTCGAGTCCATACTGGACTTAACCGCCCTTGGGCCCCGCCGCCTATAGAGGCGGAGCATTAGGGCGGGTTAGTTCAGTGATAAATAGAGCGAATTAAAAAGGACACCGATTTCGGTGTCCTTTTTAAGAAAATATATTCTTGATAAGAGTTAGAGGTGTATTAACCATGAACTTGCCGAAAAACGGCAAAATGATCCTTACGGTGGCAAGCCTTATCTTAGGTATTTTATTCATATCCTTGCTGAAAGCGACAGGGGCTACAGGATCCACTGCGAGAACAGATACAACCCTAGCTTCATTGATTCAGACCGGCCAAGAAAACGAACAATTAAAAAATGATATTACGAAGCTTAAAGAAGAGTTGGCTAAATTCCAAGAAGGCCAGAATGCCTCTAAAGTAGTTCTCGAACAACTGGAAACAGCGAAACGCAATGCCGGGCTGACAAAGGTCACCGGACCCGGTATACGAATTACTCTGGACGATGCACCGAATCGGGATATTAATAACGAGGATATCAATTATTACCTGATTCACGAAGAGTACATCCGCCAGATTATCAACTCGCTCTGGAGCGGCGGGGCTGAAGCTATCGCGGTCAATGGGCAGCGGATTATTGGCAGCACGGAAATTTTTTGCAGCGGGGCCTTCATTCAGATTGGCCAGACCCGTCAAATGCCTCCCTATGTGATTGAAGCTGTAGGAGATGTAAACTATTTGCAGTCGGCCTTGAACTTTTACTTCTGGGACCGCTTGGGTGAATATCAGCAACAATATGGAATCACAAGAAAACTTGAGGTGCCAACGGAGCCCCTTGTCATACCGGCAGGTAAGACTCAGCAATTTCGCTATTCTGAACCTATGAAGGAGGCGAAATAATGAAGAAGCGTACCCTGGCCATACCCTTGACTTTGGTGGCCTTAGTCTTGGGATTCTTACTCACATTGCAGATGCAGACTCAGAAAAGCGTAGTCGAACTGGAGAAGCTCCAAGCACAAAGAGCCGCTTCCGCCAGAGATTTCCTGGCAGAAGCTCAAGAGGAAAACAAGCTGCTTCAGGAGCAGCACGCAGCCTTAACAACCCAGTTGGAACAAGCCCGTACCCAAGGAGGAACCAGTCCGGCCCTTCTCGCCGAGTTGGACCGCTATCGGATGATGGACGGTACGGTGAATGTCCAAGGTCCGGGGATCATGATTACCATTGATGACCGGCAGCAGGAGCATAAAGTGGTGTTTCCTCTGAGCAACGATGATTTGCTCAAAATAATCAATACCCTAAAGTTTGCTGGAGCGGAAGCGATTAGCATTAACGGTCAGCGGATTGTTGCCTCAACCTCCATCGTTTACAGCGGGACCACCAAACTTATTAATCAAGTTCCCTTCACTCGAACGGAAGGAGTCCCCTATGAAATCCTCGCCAGTGGGAATCAGGATCAACTCCTGGATTATTTCACAAAGTTGGAAGCCCCAGATTTGAAACGCTTAGGGATGAGTGTCAGCGTGTCCAGAAAAACCGTTCAAATTCCTTCCTATAAAGGAGTATCTCCTGTAAAAAACCCTTAATCCTAGTTCTATAAAAAGTTCTTTTTCCAATGGGGAAATTTTATAATTTTCAAAAAATTTATTAGCATCCAAGCAGGGAATCTTATATTCTCGCCGAATTAGTATAATTGGACTGGAGTTTTCAAGGATTTGGAAAAGGGACTTTCATAGTCCGAGAAGAAAGAGTGGAAAAAGGAGTGAATTTTAATTGAAAACCGATATCGAAATTGCACAAGAGGCGACGATGAAACCGATTACGGAGGTCGCTCAGGGATTGGATCTTCTGGAGGATGAGATTGAGCTTTATGGCAAATACAAAGCCAAGGTCAATTTCAGTGCTTGGGAACGCCTTAAGGATCAACCCGATGGTAAACTCATCTTAGTGACTGCCATTAATCCTACCCCTGCCGGTGAGGGAAAAACAACGACAACAGTTGGCTTAGGACAAGCTATGTCTAAGATTGGCAAGAAAGCCATGATTGCATTGCGTGAACCTTCCCTGGGCCCTTGCTTTGGTGTTAAGGGTGGGGCTGCAGGCGGCGGATATGCTCAAGTTGTGCCGATGGAGGATATCAATCTCCACTTTACAGGTGATTTCCACGCCATTACTTCGACTCATAATTTGTTGGCAGCACTTTTAGATAACCATATTCAACAAGGCAATCTTTTAAACATCGACCCTCGTCAAATTGTATTCCGTCGGGTTATGGATATGAATGACAGGGCTTTACGCAAAATTGTGATTGGCTTAGGTGGTCGTACTGAAGGAATTCCTCGGGAAAACGGCTTTGATATCACAGTGGCTTCCGAAATTATGGCGATTCTCTGCTTAGCCAAGGATCTTATGGATCTGAAAGAGCGCTTTGGCCGGATTGTGGTAGCTTACACCTATGACGGCAAGGCGGTTACTGCTCATGATCTGGAAGCTGAAGGTTCTATGGCTCTGCTCATGAAAGATGCTATTAAACCCAATTTAGTTCAAACTCTGGAGAACACTCCTGTATTTATTCATGGAGGCCCTTTTGCCAATATTGCTCACGGCTGTAACAGCGTCGTAGCCACCAAAATGGCAATGAAGCTTGCTGATTATGTCATTACTGAAGCTGGATTCGGTGCTGATCTTGGCGCTGAGAAATTCTACGATCTGAAATGCCGCTTCGCCGAGCTGAAGCCGGCGGCAACCGTCATCGTAGCGACAGTCCGCGCTCTTAAGATGAATGGCGGAGTCGCTAAGGAAGATTTAGGGCCTGAGAATCTGGAAGCTTTAGCAAAAGGAATCGTGAACCTTGAAAAGCATATTGAGAATATCGGCAAATTTGGTGTGCCTGCAGTAGTAGCTATCAATCGCTTCCCCACCGATACCGAAGCAGAATTAGAGTTTGTAGCAGAACGTTGCCGCCAGCTGGGGGCTGAGTTTGCCTTATCGGAAGTCTTCACAAAAGGCGGAGAAGGCGGTATAGAACTGGCAAAAGCGGTTATCGATATTGTTGATAATAAAGAATCCAATTTCCATGTTCTCTATGAATTGGATCAGCCTATCGCTAAGAAGATCGAGACCATATGTAAAGAGGTTTATGGTGCCGATGGTGTGAACTTCACTAAAGAGGCCTTAACCTCCATGAAGAAATATGATGAATTAGGTTATGGTCAATTACCCATTTGTATGGCTAAGACCCAGTATTCCTTAACCGATGATCAGAATGTTCTTGGCCGTCCAACAGGCTTTACCATTACAGTCCGTGAGCTCCGTCTATCCGCGGGTGCCGGATTCCTTGTAGCCATTACCGGTGCTATTATGACTATGCCCGGACTCCCTAAGCGTCCTGCTGCCTTAAGAATGGATATTGACGCTGAAGGGCGCATTACTGGTCTCTTCTAAAATAAGTCATCTGGCTTTGCCCCAGGAAGAAATTTTCTGGGGCTTATTTTCGTTAGGCATCGGCTTCTCGAAAGCTGATTCTCCAGGATTTTGCTTTCGGCGTTCACTCTATAAGCTGCGCGGAGCAATCTAATCGCTCAAGACCTCCGCTGCGCCGGGTCTACCTGCGCCGCTAAGTAGTCTCTGTGGCGGCTTGGGCGAAACCCTTATTCGGCTTTCGTGCCCAAATCGCTCCTCGAAAGCACTGCTTTCGCACTTGTTCTCAATGGGCGGTTGGAAACGTCCTGTTTCCAACCCGACTCCGCTGCAGTCTTTTCGCGAAGATTGCTTACCTGCTCGCTTAGAATCCGTTCTCTGCCTTAAAGCAAAATCCTTAGGCTGCTTTTCGGGCTTGAGTGGCGCGGATGTCGGACAAGCTACCTGACCCGAGCCGTTTTCATGCTGCTGATGCCACCCCGCGGCATGGATGGCTACTTTAAAAAAAGACCCCAGAAAAGAGTCGAAAAGAAAATCCGTGAGCGTAGCTTTACGCACAAGAGCGAACGGCTTTAGCGGAAGGGCGGTCGGGTTAACGAGGCTTTCTTAACATAGCGGAGCCACCGGTTCACATCAGGTATTGCCCAGAGGTTTGGCGTAGCTGTTAAGAAAGCGAGTTAACCAGCTCTGGAGCTATTGAGTGAGCGATGTGCGTAAAGCTACCCGACCCGGATAAGCTTTTTATAAAACCCCTTGGTTGTTAAGTTTAATGTTTTACAGTGGAAGTGGGAAAGGTATAATCAGATTATAGAAGATAGTCTTGGACAGGAGGAGTACCGGCATGATCTCCATGCCTCGGGTGAACCGGATTCTTCAACATAGGAGTTATGAAGAGTTTTCGGACAAAAATAAACAAGCTGAAGCGGAGCGAGTGTACTGCCGTCATGGCTCGGATCATGGCCTCGCAGTAGCGAGAATTGCCTACATTTATCTTTTAGAGAAATACATAGAAGACAGGGGCAGTCTTTCTGAGGCCGGGACAAATAATGCCAATATCAGGTTGGAAGAGAGTTATGGCGTAGGTAAGGAAAGCATCTATGCGGCGGGGATTTTGCACGATATCGGCCGGTGGGTGGAATATGAAAGCCAGGAAGACCATGCGCAGGCGGGCGCTCGGTTGGCAAGGCCTATTCTCAGGGATTGCGGGTTCACGGATGCGGAGATTGAGAGAATTGTCATAGGGATTTCAGAACATCGTCTCCATCCGGATAGGACAAGCAGTATCCTTGGGCAAGCCCTGGCTTTAGCCGATGATTGGGCAAGGGATTGTAAGAGCTGCCCTAGTAAGGCCGCATGTTATAAATATACTAAGGCAATGGAGGACATTCTAATCTAAAACTTAAGGTTCCAACAAGGAGGTCATATATGTATGAAAGATTATTCCCTGCGCTGGATTGACCTGAACAACGAAATGGAAGCTAAAAAGGCGATGCAACACATCGGTTCCGACCCAGGGGGAATTGCCCATATGGTTGGTAAGCCTATTGGGAGAGCTCTCAAGCTTGAGAATGTGCCCTTGCCAGCGGCCCATATCATTAAGCAGGAAATGCTTTCTCTGGGAGGGGACGCAGCAGTTCATCGTAATGTCATTGTCAATAAGATTGAAGCGACCGATATTCTGCTGGTGGGGACGACGAAACATTTTCGCCGGCTCAGTCAGAAGCTGGCGGCTCAACCCTTTGGCTTAAAGGATTTGGGCAAGAGCTTAAAAAGCCTTCTTGAAGCCCTGGAACCTCCTAAGCAAAGGGTTCTCTCCTGTCGCGGGAAGGAAATTGTGCTGGGTGAGCGGACCCTGATTATGGGAATACTCAACCTGACGCCGGACTCCTTCTCAGATGGAGGAAAATTTAATACCTTTGAACATGCCATCAAACAAGCTGAAGCTTTGGTTGAGCAGGGGGCAGATATTCTGGATATCGGAGCAGAGTCCACCCGCTTAAAACATGATCCGGTCAGTGCCGAAGAAGAATGGAATCGCTTGGAGGCAGTCATCAAGGCTTTATTGCCACGGCTTTCTATTCCGATCTCCGTGGATACGTATAAGTCGGAAGTGGCGGAGAAGGCACTGGACGCTGGGGTACATATGATTAATGATATCTGGGGATTGCAAAAGGACCTTAAAATGGCGGAGGTTGCAGGTAAATATCAGGCGCCGGTGATTGTCATGCATAACCAAGAAGGGAACAGCTACCACCATGTCATGGGGGATATGATGGCCTTCTTAAAAAAGAGCATTCATCTTGCTGAAGAACAGGGGCTAACTGGTGACCAGATTATCATCGATCCGGGCATTGGCGGAACAGCCTTCGGCAAGAGCCTGGATATCGATCTGGAAATCATGAGTCGTTTAGGGGAGTTCCGGTCTTTAGGGCACCCCATACTCTTGGGAACGTCCCGGAAATCCATGATTGGTCAAACCCTGAACCTCCCCATGGAGGAACGGTTGGAAGGAACCCTTGCCACCAGTGTGGTAGGTGTAGCCGCCGGAGTGGATATTCTTCGGGTTCATGATGTGCAGGCCAATAAGAGAGCGATACAGATGGCGGATGCCATCTATCGTCGCAAGAGAGGAGAGAACTTTAGTGGCGCGTGATCGAATCGCTTTACGAGGGTTAAAGTTTTTTGCCTACCACGGGGTGCTCCGTGAGGAAAAGATCCTCGGCCAGACCTTTATCGTGGATATTGATCTTTATGCCGATTTAAGCAAGGCGGGACAATCCGATCAAGTGGAGGATACCATCAATTATGCTGAGGTCTACGCTCGTATAAAAACCATTGTCAAGATGGAAAAATACCATCTTATTGAACGATTAGCGGAGCGAATCGCCGAGGAGGTTCTTGGTGAATTCCCTTGTCAAGGGGTGCGTGTCGTCATTCATAAGCCTCAAGCCCCTATTCCGGGGATTTTTGATGAAGCCTTTGTAGAAATTTATAGGGAGAAAAACCGGTGAGAGCATATTTGAGTATCGGAAGCAATATGGGGGACCGGGGGTATTATTTGCTGCAGAGCTGCCAAAAATTGGCGGCTCATCCGGAAGTTAAGATCATCAAAAAGTCCGGCACCTACGAAACTAAGCCCTGGGGCAATGTGGATCAACCGGATTTTTGGAATCAAGTGCTGGAGATTGAGACGTCCTTATCACCTTTGGACTTGTTGGATCTTTGTCAGGAGATTGAAAAATCCCTCGGGAGAGAAAGACTTATACGTTGGGGGCCAAGAACCATTGACATTGACCTCTTAAATTATGATAATAAGGTATGGGAAGATCATCGGCTTATTCTTCCACATCCTCGTATGGAAGAGCGGGAGTTCGTTCTGGCACCCTTACGAGAGATTGCTCCCCACTATATTCTTCCTTCAGGAAGAAGGGTTACAGAAGTTAGTGGAGATGGAGAGGTATGGCAACTGGAATCTGAGTAAACCGGACAATATCTAAAGGAATTGTACTGGGGAAGGATGTTCAGGGCCTAAGGAGCTCATAGATTTATAGTATAGTAAGAATCGATTGAATTGGCTTTTAAGAATACCGCTTGGATCGTTATGACCGAGACGGAGAAGGAAAGCAAGGCATAGCATAGCACCTTCACGTTTGTGGGGTGCTTTTTTACATTAGCAGACGGTGGGATTTTTTTCGGGTTAGGGGAGGTTAAAATGAATTTCGGAATAATTGGTGCAGGAATTGTAGGGACGGCCATCGCTATTCGTTTGAGGGAAGCGGGACACAATTTGATAGGAGTACACTCTCGCAGCCAGCGATCTTATGAGAGGTTTTGCACCTATCTTCATTGGGAGAAGCGTCCGCTGGAGGAATGGATCCCTGAAGCAGATCTTCTCTTTATTACGACACAGGATGGGTCGATTCGCACAGCCGCTGAGGAATTGACTCAGGGGAAACTCTATAAAGAAGGGCAAATTTGGATTCATTGTTCAGGTTCTGTAAGCTCTCGTGTCATGCAAGTGGATAAGGATTTACCGATACACTATCTATCCCTTCACCCTTTGCAAGCTTTCGCCGGGATTGATCAGGCAGTGGAGCTTATTCCAGGAACTCACTTTGGGATTGAAGGGGATGCGGATGAAATCGGCTTCGAGATTGTAACTCAGTTAGGAGGAATCCCTCACCGATTGGATCCTCAGCAAAAGCCCCTCTACCATGCCGGGGCCGTAGTGGCTTCCAATTACCTGGTAACCCTGGTGAGCCTGGCCGTTCAATTATTTGAGGAAGCGGGCATTACTAAACAAGAAGCTTTGGAAAGCTTGCTTCCACTAATGAAGGGCGCTCTGCAGAACTTAGAAAATGTAGGGCTTCCCCAGGCACTTACCGGCCCTATAGCCCGGGGGGATGTGGATGTGATTCGGGGACATCTGGAGCACATGCCGGTGAAGATCGACCCCGTATACCGAGCCTTGGGCCTCTATACCTTGGACATCGGGCAAAAAAAGATGGAGTTTAACGGGGGGG
The DNA here is from genome assembly GCF_000384015.1 of Desulfitobacterium sp. PCE1. Lineage (NCBI taxonomy): Bacteria > Bacillati > Bacillota > Clostridia > Eubacteriales > Desulfitobacteriaceae > Desulfitobacterium > Desulfitobacterium sp. PCE1. The sequence goes on from NZ_KB913023.1 coordinate 120,699, forward strand.
CTTATTCTAAAGAAGTATGGGAAGAAATGAATAGGCTAATGAAATAGATTTTCAGCACTTAGATTGAGAAAGGGACGAATGAATCATGATCATCTGTAAAAAAATCTCTGAAGTCCGGGAAATCATCAAAGAGCAACGAAGCCAGGGAAGAAGCATAGCCTTGGTGCCCACCATGGGGTATTTGCATGAAGGGCATTTAACTTTGGTGGAAGAGGCTAAGAAAAGCGGTGCTTTTGTGGTGATGAGTATTTTTGTCAATCCGCTGCAATTTGGTCCTAACGAGGATTTTGCCCGCTATCCCCGGGATTTGGAACGGGATGCCCAGAAGGCCGAAGGGGCTGGGGTACATTTGATTTTTAATCCTGAAGTCGAAGAGATGTATCCGTCAAAGAATCTCACCCATGTGGAAGTGAATGAGCTGGGAGACAGCCTCTGCGGAGCTTCCCGACCGGGTCATTTTCGTGGTGTGACTACGGTGGTCAGCAAACTCTTTCATATTGTTCAGCCGGATCGCGCCTATTTCGGTCAAAAAGATTATCAGCAGTACTTAATCATACGTCAAATGGTGATGGATCTGAATTTTCCTATTGAAGTCATAGGGGTACCCATTGTCAGAGAAAAAGATGGGTTGGCCTTGAGTTCAAGAAATATTTACTTAAGTCCTGAGCAACGGGCGGAAGCACTTGTGTTGCAGAGGAGCCTTGGGAAGGCAGAGAACTGGATCCGTCAGGGAGATCGTTCCGCTCAGAGCATCGAAGAGAGAATTAAGGAATTGATTAGAAATGAAAGTTCTGGAGAAATTGATTATGTAGAGATTCGTTCGGCGGAAAACCTGCGCCGGGTAGAACAGATCGAAGGAAAAGTACTCATCGCCTTAGCCGTGCGCTTTGGTTCAACCCGCCTGATTGATAATAAAGTTTTGGAGGAGATGTAAATGTTCCGAACCATGATGAAGTCCAAGATTCATAGGGCCACAGTCACTGAAGCCAATCTTAAATATGTAGGAAGCATTACCATTGATGAAGAACTCCTGGAGGCTGCGGATATCCTTCCTAATGAAAAAGTTCAGGTTGTAAATAATAATAACGGAGCCCGCTTAGAGACTTATGTTATTCCTGGAAAGAGAGGAGAGCGTACCATATGTCTGAATGGGGCTGCAGCCCGCTTAGTTCAAGTGGGGGATGAGGTGATTATTATTTCTTATGGGATTTTCACTGATGAGGCGGCCCGGGCCTATGAACCGAAGGTAATATTCGTGGATGAAGGTAATAATCCGGTGAAGATTGCCCATGAGGAGATACACGGACGAGAGTCTTAGGATTCTCAAAGCTGACAGCCTGAATGAAAAATGTTGGCCGGGTCGTGTAGCTTTGCGCACAACGCTCACTCCATAGCTCCAGGACTGGTCAACTCGCTTTCTTAACAGCTCCGCCAAACCCCGCTGCTTTCTGCATGTGAACCGGTGGCCCGCTACGTTAAGAAAGCCTCGTTGACCCGACCGCCCTTCCGCTAAATCCTCTCGCTCTTGTGCGCAAAGCTACGCTTGCGGGTCTTTTTAGCTTTTTTCTGGGGTTATTTTCAGGGTCGCATGTATTAGGAGGATTATCGTAGGACTCAGGGAACGATAAGAATAGAGGAAAAAGATAGTACGGGTAGGATAGGGGTAGGAGGATAACCATGAGAAGATATTTGGTGCCTTGGCGCGCTGAGGAATGTCGTATTTATTCGACAGGAGTGTTGGTTCTCGGAAGCGGAATAGCAGGCTTATACACAGCTCTTAAGGCCAGCGAGTATTTTGAGGTCACTGTGCTGACCAAGAAGGGGATTCCGGAGAGCAACACTAAGCATGCTCAAGGGGGGATCGCTGTAGCTTTAGACCAAGAGGATTCTCCCTCTTTGCATTACGAGGATACTCTCTATGCAGGTGCAGGATTATGCGAATCCGATTCCGTTCGGGTTTTGGTGGAAGATGGTCCTTTGCGGGTCGAAGAGTTGATTCGGATGGGAGCCCATTTTGACAGAAAAAACGGCAAGCTGGCTTTTACTCAGGAGGCCGCCCACAGTCGCAGAAGGATTCTCCATGCCAATGGAGATGCTACGGGGGAAGAAATCGAACGGACTCTGATTGCCCAGGCTCTTGGGGAAGAGCGGATTCTCGTTAAAGAAGAGCAATTCCTACTGGATCTCTTAAAAAACCAAAAGGGTGAAGTCATCGGGGTACTCAGTCTCAATGGTAAAACCCAAGAGTTGGAGATTTATTTGGCCCAAGCTGTGGTTTTGGCTACAGGGGGGTTAGGCCAGCTCTACTGTTATACTACCAACCCCGAAGTGGCTACAGGGGATGGCATGGCAGCGGCTTATCGGGCAGGAGCACAGTTAATGGATATGGAGTTTGTCCAATTTCACCCCACAGCTCTTTTTATTCCGGGTGCACCTCGGTTTTTAATCTCAGAAGCCGTTCGGGGAGAAGGAGCTCACCTCCTGAATGTTCGAGGAGAACGTTTTATGGAAGATATCTCCGGAAAAGAGTTAGCGCCACGGGATGTGGTAGCAAGAGAGATCTGGAGAGAGCAGGCTAAGGGTGAGGTATATTTGGATTTCCGGCCTATAGGTTTAGAAAAAGTGAAGCAACGTTTCCCCATGATTTATCAGACCTGCTTGGATTACGGGATCAATGTCCTGGAGGATCGACTTCCTGTGGCACCTGCCGCACACTATATGATGGGTGGAGTCCGCACGGACGAAATGGGAAGGACAAGCCTCCCCAATCTTTATGCCAGTGGGGAATGCGCTTGCAATGGTGTCCATGGGGCAAATCGGTTGGCCAGCAATTCTTTGCTGGATGGTCTCGTCTTTGGAGGGCGTATCGTGGAAGATATTGTGAATACGGCCCGGTCTAAGGGACTCATGGACCCTCAGCTTAGTGATATCCATACAGAAAAAGATGAATCCTGTCCGGGATATTTAAGAAATCAACTTAAACGTGTGGAACTTCAAGAGCTGATGTGGGAATATGTGGGTATTATCCGAGAAGAAGAAGGCTTGAAGAAGGCTATTAAGCTTATAGGGGACTGGGACAGGACCTTTATACCTGAAAGGGAGATCGCTCAGTTAGAATTAAAAAATCTCCTGGCGATCGGTCATTGTGTAGCTCGGGCTGCTTTGGCACGTGAAGAGAGCCGAGGGGGACATTACCGTTGGGATTATCCTGAAACCCATACAAAGGATTTAAAACATTCCATTCAAACAAAGGAGGGCTATAATGTTTGCACCATTCCAGTATCAAGAGTTGATTGAACGGGCTTTACAGGAGGATTTGGGAACGGGGGATTTAAGTTCTGCCATTTTCCCCAAAACCTCTAAGACTTATGCCAAGATCTATGCCAAGCAAACGGGAATCGTTTGTGGATTGGAAATAACAAAGCAGGTCTTTAAGGCAGTGAATCCTCAACTTGAAGTCTCCATTATAAAAACAGACGGGGAAAAGGTTGAGCGAGGAACTGTTGTTATGGAGATCGCCGGTGCCGTCGGCTCTATTTTGAGTGCGGAGCGTACTGCTTTAAATTTTTTGCAGCAACTTTCCGGAGTGGCTACTGCGACTGATGAGGCAGTAAAGGAATGTCATGGGCTGTCCGCTCGCATTACAGATACCCGCAAGACCATACCGGGCCTGAGAATGCTGCAAAAATACGCCGTGGGTATGGGTGGTGGACAGAATCATCGCTTCGGTCTGTATGATGCCGTAATGTTGAAGGATAATCATATTGCGGCTGCCGGAGGCATCCGCTCTGCAGTGGAAGCAGCCCGCAGCAGAATCGGACATATGGTTAAGATAGAAGTGGAATGTGAAAGTCTTGAGCAAGTGGAAGAAGCAGTGGCTGTCGGCGCTGAAGTCATTATGTTGGATAATATGGATTTAGAAACCATGCGTAAAGCGGTGGAGATAGTTCAAGGCAGAGCTGTGGTGGAAGCTTCCGGTGGCATCAAGAAAGACGACCTTCGTGCTGTGGCTGAAACTGGGGTGGATGTTATTTCTATGGGAGCGATCACCCATTCGGTGAAAGCCATGGACTTTTCCTTGGATATTGGAGATATTAAGGCTTCAACCAAGGAGCATTGGGAAAAGGAAGAGAACTGTGCGAAATAAGATTCTGGATATCTTAAAGAACCAACAGAGAGAAGAATTTGTTTCCGGTGAGAGTATCAGCCAAGCCCTCAGTATCACCCGAGCGGCGGTCTGGAAGCAGATTCAGGGATTAAAGGAAGCGGGATATGAGATAGAGGGCCAGACCAAGAAAGGGTATCGCCTCGTTAAGATACCTTGCGCCATAGATCTATGGGCTCTGCAGCAGGAGCTCAGGACTCAGGCTCTGGGCAGGCAGCTTTTTCTCTTTGAAGAATTGCCCTCCACCAATGACCGAATCAAGGACATGGCGCGTCAAGGGGGAGAGCATGGGACGGTGGTTATCGCCAAGCGTCAGACAATAGGTCATGGACGGATGCAGAGGGTATGGGAGTCCCCAGATGGAGGGCTTTGGTTGAGTCTGTTGCTTAAACCCAGGCTGAGCTTGGGGGACGCGGCTAAGCTTACTCTGAGTGCGGGGGTGGCTTTGGCTCAGACTCTGCAGGATCTTTATAGATTAGAAGTCAGGATTAAATGGCCTAATGATATAGTGATACAGGGAAGAAAAATCGCTGGAATCCTTGGCGAAGTAGCTGGAGAGTGGAATACGGTACAGACCCTTATCCTGGGGATTGGGGTCAATGCCAATTTCTCTGGCCAGACACTTAGTCCTAAGATACCCGCTATAACCTTGCAGGATATCTTGGGCCATGAGGTTAATCTGAATCACCTGACAGCTGAGTTGCTTTTTAATCTGGAAAAGGAAGTTCAGTCTTTAGAGCAGGGCGATGTCCAAGGTCTTATCCAACGTTGGACCTCTTTTGCGGTAGGTATCAATCGGCCTGTGCGGATAGAAAAGGCAGGGATCTCCTACGGGGGAATTTTTAAAGGGATTAGAGATAACGGGGAACTTGTCCTTGACCAGGAAGGGCAGGAGATAACCTTTTCTTCAGGAGAAGTGAGCCTCAGAGCGGAGGAGCAGTATAGTCCGGAGTAATTTTTATAAGCAGTAATCGCTGAAAGATCTAATTGTAAACTAAGGAGAATAACTATGATTCTTGTATTTGATGTGGGGAACACCAATATTGTCCTTGGTGTATACGACCAAAAAGAATTAATTTACCATTGGCGGATTTCTACAGATAAATCCCGTACAGTGGATGAGTATGCAGTGATTATTAAGAATCTTTTTGATCTTAATGGACTCGATATGTCCCGGATTAAAGCCGTAGTGATGTCCTCCGTGGTTCCTCCGGTCATGCCTACCCTTGAATCGCTGGCGCGCAAGTACTTTGATGTGGAGCCCCTGGTCATCGGACCGGGAGTGAAGACCGGTATGCCCATCGTCTACGATAACCCTCGTGAGGTGGGAGCCGACCGTATTGTCAATGCTGTGGCTGCCTATCACAAATATGGAGGCCCCTTAGTCATTGTCGATTTCGGTACGGCCACGACTTTCTGTGCGATATCAAAGCGAGGGGAGTATCTGGGTGGAGCCATTGCTCCGGGGATAGGGATTTCTACGGAAGCTTTGTTCCAACGGGCCTCTAAATTGCCTCGTATTGAAATTGTCAGACCGAAAAGCGTCATTGCCAAAAATACGGTAGCGGGGATGCAGTCAGGGATATACTATGGCTATACCGGACAAGTAGATCGGATTGTGACGTTGATGAAGCAAGAGTTAGGGCGAGAAACCCGCGTCATTGCCACAGGCGGTTTAGCGGAATTGATCCAAGAGGATTCTCAGGAAATTGAAATCGTGGACCCCTTTTTAACATTAGAAGGCTTATTATTAATTTATGAAAAAAATTGTAACCAACAGCCCTGATTGGTAGATTGGAGAACTATGCGTTTAGGAAAATTTGAGCTGGGTATCCCCGCTTTTCTAGCCCCTATGGCCGGTGTTACGGACAAGGCTTTTCGGGAGACTGTTCGTTCCGTGGGGGGGCGTCATGTCTGGACAGAGATGATCAGCGATAAGGCATTAACTTATATGAACTCGCGGACCTTGGAGATGTTGGATCTTTCCGGGGAGGTTTCCCCGCGCATTGTTCAGATATTCGGCTCAGAGCCTGAAGTCATGGCAAAGGCGGCGGCTTTAGCGGTGGAGCGGGATGCTGAGATTATTGATATTAATATGGGATGTCCAACGCCTAAAATCGTCAAAAACGGGGAAGGTTCAGCATTGTTGCAGGACCTTCCCTTAGCTCAGCGCATTGCTGAAGCCGTTGTGAAGGCGGTGGAGGTTCCGGTGACGGTCAAAATGCGTCTTGGCTGGACTGCAGATGCGATTGTTGCTCCGGAGTTGGCCAAGCGGGTGGAAGCTGTAGGTGTTCAGATGGTCAGCGTCCATGGTCGAACCCGGGAGCAATTTTACGCAGGGACTGCCGATCGGGATTGGATAAAGAAGGTTAAAGAGGGAGTAAGCATCCCGGTTATAGCCAATGGGGATATTTTTTCCCCCCAGGAAGCTAAGAAAGTTTTGGAAGAAACGGGCTGTGATGGGGTTATGGTGGGCCGGGGAAGTCTTGGCAACCCCTGGCTTATTCCGCAGATTGATTCGTTTTTGAATCATGGCGCTTTACTTGAACAGCCTTCCTTAGAGCAGAAAATCAAAGGTGCTATGGAGCATTTTGATCGTGTGCTGAGCTATAAAGGAGAACGGGTTGGCCTTAACGAAATGCGTAAGCATGCTGTCTGGTATATTAAAGGGATCCGCAATGCCGCACAGCTGCGTGACCATATTATGCAGACTAAAACGTCCTTAGAAATGAAGAATCTATTCCAAAGGATTTTGCAAGAAAATGCATAACATTAATAGTTTCAGGAAGAATATTAGAGCGTATTCGTATGATAGGTACATCGCGGAATCCTTGACATTATTTTGAAGTGAACATATAATACGAGTAATGCAAATAGCGGGGTTTACATATTATGGCAGTAAAGCCCTAATTTATTTAAATGAAGCGCGGAAAAAGCGCCATGCGTAGGATGAGAAAAGGGAGCGATATTGAATGGCCGAAAAGGAAGTAATTCTGACCATCGAAGGATTGAAGAAATTAGAAGATGAATTAGAAACTCTGAAGACGGTAAAACGTCGAGAAGTGGCTGAACGCATCAAACAGGCCATCGAGTTTGGAGATATCAGCGAAAACTCAGAGTATGATGACGCCAAAAACGAACAAGCTTTTATTGAAGGCCGTATTATTACTTTGGAAAAAATGCTAAGGAATGCTCGGGTCATTGATGATTTAGAGGGTAGCGAATTCGTCGCTCTTGGGACTACCGTTGTTCTGAGAGATAAGGATTTTGGTGAGGAAGAGGAATATACCATCGTCGGCTCCGCAGAAGCGGATCCGGGCTCCAATAAGATCTCCAATGAATCTCCTGTAGGAAAGGCAGTTCTGGGACAAGCGAAAGGAACGGTTGTGGAAATCAACGTTCCCGCAGGCATTCTGCACTATGAGATTGTGGATATTCGATAATTGATTGAAACTACTCAGGTGGTATCCTGACAAAAGGTCGGCAAGAATTCTTGCCGACACTTTGTTTCACTATGAGAATGAAATATTAAAAATACCTTTGGATATTGGATATTTATTATAGAACTTTTTAGCTAAGTATGTTGTTTAATGTTATTGAGTTTTGGTAAAATTGTTAAAGGAATTACTGTTGGAGGTATGATTAATGGATGAAGTAAATGATCTCTGGCGGGTTCGCTTGGACAAGCTGGATCAGTTAAGAGAATATGGAGTAGAGCCCTATGCGGATCGGTATCAGAGAACTCATATGGCCCAAGAGATTCTGGATGGATTCGATACCCTCGAGGGTCAAGTGGTCAAGATTGCCGGCCGTATGATGTCCAAAAGAGACCAAGGTAAAGTGATATTTACTCATATACAAGATTTTAGCGGCCAGATTCAAGCTTATATCCGCAAAGATGATATAGGTGAAGAGTGGTTTGAGCTGATTTCTAAGTTTGACATCGGTGACATCATTGGCGTCAAAGGTACTGCGTTCCGGACACGGCGTGGAGAGATCTCAGTGCATGCCACTGAGGTTCAGATTTTATCCAAATCCATGCGTCCCCTGCCGGAGAAATTTCACGGTTTAACCAATGTTGAACTCCGTTATCGTCAACGGTATGTAGATCTCATTATGAATCCGGAAGTCCGCAATGTCTTTGTTATGAGAAGCAAGATTATCCGGACTATGAGAAACTTCTTGGAAGGCCAAGGCTTCTTAGAAGTGGAGACACCTACTCTCCATACTATTCCGGGTGGGGCAGCAGCCCGTCCCTTTATCACTCATCACAATACTTTAGATATAGATCTTTATCTGCGCATTGCTTTGGAGCTTCCCTTAAAGCGATTAATTGTCGGAGGCTTTGATAAGGTATTTGAAATAGGAAGAAACTTCCGCAATGAAGGGATTTCTATTAAGCATAATCCGGAGTTCACGATGATGGAGCTCTATCAGGCTTACGCAAATTTTGAGGATATCATGGAGCTCACTGAGAACATGATTTCTACCATTGCCAAAGAAGTTCATGGAACCACCGAAGTTACCTACCAAGGCCAAGTGATCGATTTCAAGACACCCTGGCGTCGTTTGCCCATGCTCGATGGAATCTTAGAGTATGCGGGAGTGGACTTTGGCCAGATTCATACGGATGAAGAAGCACAACAGGCAGCTAAGGAAAAAGGCCTTAAGGTTGAACCGGGAAGTTCACGTGGTAAGATCATTAACGAGTTCTTTGAGGAATTTGTCGAGCCCAATCTAATACAGCCGACTTTTGTTATTGGTCATCCAGTGGAGATTTCTCCCTTAGCCAAGAGAAACGCCGAGCACCCTGAGTATACGGACCGTTTTGAAGCCTTTGCTTACGGCCGAGAATTAGGGAATGCTTTCTCGGAATTAAATGATCCTATCGATCAAAGACAACGTTTTGAAGCCCAAGTGTCTGAACGGGCTAAAGGTGACGATGAAGCCCATATGATGGATGAGGATTTTGTCCAGGCTTTAGAGTACGGCCTTCCCCCCACAGGTGGACTAGGAATCGGTATCGACCGACTGGTGATGCTCTTGACCGATTCGCCGTCCATCCGTGACGTCATCCTTTTCCCCACTATGCGGCCTAGAGAAGACGACTAAGGACGCCTATAATGGTCACATCGATAAAATAACATCAAGTTTCTAATGCACTAAAGTATGAGTAATTTACAATAAGGATACAAGTTTGTTTGGGTTACGCCTGGGAGACGAATGCATGATGAGCATCGTCTCCCTTTCTCTCTATATTGCGCACCATGAACTGATTGAAAGACTGTAAATAAATCATGAATGAAGTAATAATATTTGTGTAATCAAGTAATATAGAGAGATATTAGAAGATAAAGTAGGTAAAAATACGAAATATATAAAAATAAGGTATATTTTAATGATTGAGAAGTCAAAGTTGACTGTGGTATAGTATCAAATGTTCCGCAAACAACAAGTGCCTTGCAGGAACAAAAATAAAAAATGGTAGTTGACAAATCCAAAGTTTGCTGGTATCATTTATAAATGTGGTTTAGCCACAAAAACACAAAAATGGTCAAAATGGTCTTTGGTCGCTTCCCGCCGTCCATGGCTCCAGCGACACCCAGACCGTCCATGGTCTTTGAAAACTAAACAACAAGGAACAGCCAATGACT
>NZ_KB913023.1:130617-209998 GCF_000384015.1 Desulfitobacterium sp. PCE1
CTGTCTCCTATCCGCAAATTAAGCTGAGGATAGTAAGTCTGCAGAGAAATCTCTCAGTTAATTATTGTTGATGGTCCTTAATCGCTATGATTTACCCTATTTGTCAACAGACCCCCAGTGACGAATTTGACTTACACCCAGCCTCTCCTCTTGCTGAGTTTACTGGGAGAGGAGAGGGGGAAATTATGCCCCAGAACGATGCGGGCGGTATGACGAAACTGGAGCTGTTCAGGTCTTCCAAGCAAAGCGTGGGGCTTAATGCCAGCGCAACGAGGCAGGGCATGGAGTAGTGATGCGTATAAGGTTCGAATTAATGAACCTTTAAGGTTTATTAGCCCACATCATAAAGAATAGGTAATAAATTACTGGTGCGATTAAGACGATAGATATCCAATGAGGGTTTTATTATTCATTTGATAACCATTCCTTTCCCCGGATGTAAAACAGTCAGGAAATATACTGGAATGTTCTTAATTTTTTATGGGTCAGTACAACTGAATAACCTGGCAGACAATAACATAAGTATATCAAACATAATGGCTGGAAACATATGTTCACGATTATCTTCTGTATTATATAATTCAAGACACTCGCAATGAGCAGTTAAAGTATCCCAAAAGTTGTAATCGGGCAATAGCTCATAAGCTGCTTTAAAAGCCAATATTTGCAAATGAGCGGATTCGTGATAGGATAAGGAGGAACACCTTTGCATTGAGTGGAGGATTAAAAGTTGAATCTCATATCCAGAATAGACAGCTATGCTGAAAGCTGTCCTGATCGAGTGGCGCATCAATATAAGGATAGTAGACTTACCTATAAACAATTAAAAGAAGCGTCCGATGCTTTGGCCTGTTATTTGATTGAAACTTTTGGGGACGATAGAACGCCCATTGTTGTGTATGGTCATAAGCAGCATGAAATGCTCATTTGCTTTTTAGCTTGTGTAAAGTCTGGACATGCCTATATCCCCGCGGATTTTTCTTTGCCCAGTCAGCGAATCGAAGATATTATTCGGAGCTCTCAGACCAGATTGATTCTCTCACCTGGCGAGAGCCCGGAACGGGAAGGGATCAGGACAGTTCAATCAGATGAGATTAACCGATTGATTCGGTCCCGATTAGGCAAGACTCCATCTAAAGATTATCAAGTAAAACACCATGAAACCTATTATATTATCTATACTTCGGGAAGCACAGGAAAACCTAAAGGGGTTCAGATAACCTTGGCTAATCTGGAGAGTTTTATCCGCTGGGGTGTGGGAGTGGGTCGGTTTCCTGAGGGAGAGGTCTTCCTGAACCAGGCCCCCTTTTCCTTTGATCTGTCTGTGATGGATCTCTATCTGGCCCTCGTCTCCGGTTCTACCCTGTACAGTATTGATAAGGCCATGATCGCTGAGCCGAGGGAACTTTTTGCTCATTTTAAAGAATCCAGAGTAACAGTCTGGGTCTCAACTCCATCTTTTGCAGAGATGTGCCTGGGGGACTCCAGCTTCAAGAGCGAACTTCTTCCTAATATGAAAGTGTTTATGTTTTGTGGAGAGACCTTGAGCAATCAATGTGCGGAAAAATTATACCGACGATTTCCCCAAGCCAAGGTCATTAACTCATACGGTCCTACGGAAGCGACTGTGGCGGTGACAGCTCTCTTAGTGGATTTGGAGTTGTGCGCCAAGGGCGAGCCTCTGCCGGTAGGAAGGGTTAAGGAGGATTGCCAAATTCTCATCATGGACTCGGAAGGGGTCACTCAGGAGGAAGGAGACCGGGGTGAAATCGTCATCGTAGGTGATAGTGTAAGCCCGGGATACTATCGTAACGAAGAAATGACGGATAAGGCTTTTTTTAATCGGTCCTTCGACGGGGATGTGAAACGGTGCTACCGAACAGGGGATGAGGGTTACCTGAAAGAAGGACTTCTTCATTATGGAGGGAGAATCGACTTTCAGATCAAGCTGAATGGCTATCGAATTGAGTTAGAGGATATTGAGAATAACCTGCGCAAGGTGGAATGGGTTGCAAATGCGGTGGTCTTGCCCATTAAGAAGGAAGAGAGGGTTCACTATCTGGCAGGGGTAGTGGTTCCGAACAAAAAGTTCGATAAAAAGGACTTTGAGATGGGGCAGATGATCAAAGCTGAATTAAAAAACTATCTGCCGGACTATATGATTCCAAGAAAAATCATGTTTAGGGATTCTTTGCCGATGACGGTCAATGGCAAAGTGAATCGAGTTGCACTTATGGAGGAGTTTCAGTGATTCCCTATAGTAATCTTTTTTTCTTCTACGTCATCGGATTGATTTTACTTCCAGGCATTCTCTTAGGGGTAATGGAAAAACGTCTTAAACTTTATGGACTCTTAGCATCTTTGCTCATCATCGGGCTTCTTTTTTCAGATTCTAAGCTTCAGCTTTTTTGTCTGGTGTTATTTTACCTGGGGGAGCTCTTTCTCGTTAAAGGATATAGCTTTCTGAGGCAAAAGTACTCCCAAAGATGGATTTTATGGCTTGCCGTCCTTTTAGCCTTACTTCCCCTGGCTTTATCCAAATGGGGTCATCTTTTTACGGATAGATTTTTGGGTTTTTTGGGAATCTCCTATCTTACTTTTAAGGTCGTTCAGATGCTTCTGGAAATAAGCGACGGTCTCATTAAGGAAGTAAGACTATTGGATTTTACTTATTTTCTCTTATTCTTCCCAACCCTAAGTTCAGGGCCCATTGATCGCTCCAGAAGATTCTTGGATGAAGTAAATCAGATTATTCCACGGGATGAGTATCTCCATAGGGTCTATCTGGGACTGCGAAAGCTTCTCCTTGGAGCGGGTTATAAATTTATTATAGGGAATATTATCTACATCTATTGGTTGAGTAAAATTCCCACAGAAGCCTATGACCTAGTGGAAACCGTAAAGTATATGTATGGGTATAGCTTCTATTTGTTTTTTGACTTTGCGGGATATAGCCTGATGGCCATTGGGATAAGTTATATCCTGGGAGTTAGGACGCCGGAGAATTTTAATAAACCTTTTATAAGTAAGGATATCAAAGATTTTTGGAATCGCTGGCATATGACCCTATCTTTTTGGTTCAGAGATTACCTATATACACGCTTTGTCATGGCTTCCATGAAGAAAAAACGCTTTAAAAACAGATACACCGCATCTTATCTTGGCTATCTGCTAACCATGGGAACCATGGGAATTTGGCATGGTACCGAGATCTATTACATTCTTTATGGCCTTTATCACGGGGTACTGATTATAAGTACGGACTACTTTCAGAGACATAGTACCCTTTATAAGAAATATAAGAACTATCCCCTCTGGACTGCGGCATCCACTTTGATTACATTTAACCTGGTTTGCTTTGGTTTTCTAATCTTTTCGGGATATTTATTCAAGTAGAGTGGTCCTAACGACCCGTAAGGGTAGCTTACATACAGGAGAGAACCCATGGCAACGAAGGGGCGTAGAGGAGAATGAGCTGGAGCGGGAAGCGTGCCACCGGTTAACATCATCAAATACTATAAGCCTCTTGATAATAAAGGAGTAGATCAAAAATGGAAGAAAAGATTTTAAGTTTATTGGAACGAGTCTGTGGTACCGATGAGGTGCGAAATGAACGAGATATGAATCTTTTTGAGGCCGGGATTTTGGATTCTTTAGGAGTGATTGAACTTTTAGTAGGCGCAGAAGAGTTAGGGATCAAAATTGAGCCCACAGAGATAGAAAGAACAGATATTGAGACTCCGGCGAAAATCATCGCCACCTTTAGTAAGAGGGTTGCTGGATGAGACGATTTCTCCCCTTAGCTTTGGCCTTGGTCATTTCATGTCTTATAGTTTGGGCGGGTAACGAGATCCTAGCCTCTAAAATTAATGAGGCTTACGACCCGGCCTTTGGCTATAAATTAAATATTCAGAAGAACCAAGGCATGGTACTTCAGAGGACCGGGATAGAAAAGGATAGCAGCATCTTGGTTTATGGCTCTTCAGAGTTGAGCGGGTCAAAAGATCCCTTTCAGCCGGTAAACTTTTTTACGGGACAATACGAAGGCGTTTATTATGACCTGATTGGTAGAGGGTATTGTCAAAGCTTGATTCATCTGATTAATTTCGGTGCTTTAGGCGATTCCCTTAAAGGAGAAAAGATCGTATTCTTTCTTTCTCCCCAGTGGTTCGGCAAAACAGGGATAACCTCTGACGACTTTAAGAAGAATTTTTCCCAACTGCACTATCTAGCCTTTTTGAACAATGAAGGGATCAGTCCTCAGTTAAAAAGCTTGGTTACCCAACGGGTGAGTTCCTTATTAGTTCAAGATGAAAGTATGGATATGCGAATTCTATCCTACCTCTCCTACAATGATGCCGGGTATGCCCGAGGCTTTTTGGGAGTTTTACAACCCTACTATAGATTAAAGGAGGCCCAGTTATTAACCAAGGACCGTGTCCAGGGCTACCGAACCCTTATGGAAAATACTGCTCATTGGAAAGGGGATAGGAGGGGTGATTCCAAATCGGCAATGAAGCAATTCAATGTGGAGATAGATTGGGAATCTGAAAAGAAGCGTGCCCAAGAGGTGGGGAAAGCTCTTTCGGATAATAATGAATTTGGAATTGACAACAGTTATTTTAATGAATATCTGAAAGAAAAGCTTCCTGATCTCAAAGGCACTATGCAAGACCAGTCTTATCTGGACTCTCCAGAGTATAGGGATTTCGAGTTATTGCTTCTGCTGTGTCAGGAATTAGAGATTGAACCATTGTTCGTCAGTATTCCGGTTAACGGATTTTGGTATGATTATTGCGGATTCCCTCAGGAGGATAGAACTCAATATTATAAAAAAGTGAAGGAACTTATTAGCAAGGCAGGATACGACCTTGCTGATTTTTCCGATCATGAATATGATAAATATTTTTTGCGGGATACCATGCACCTGGGGTGGAAAGGGTGGGTGGAAGTGAATGAAGCGATTCTTACCTATGCTCAGTGAAAGCCTGCTTTATACGGTGATAATACTAGGTATCATATTGATGTATGTATTGGCAGAATCCAATGAGGTGAATTTTATTTATAATCAGTTTTAAGTTTATAAGATATAGTAAGAACGCATAATTATGCATTCTTAAAGCGAAAAAAATGGCAGACTATCGACCAGATAGCTGCCATTTAAGCTTTTATTTAATAAGCACAACAAATCGTTGTGGAATATGCCAAAAAACTATTTATTATCAAGGCAAATGAATTGGTATATGATTGTGCTAGAGGGAACAAGAGCAAATGCCCAAATGGTAATGCTGACAAAACCTAACTTTAAATTTTATTAGTAAGGAGTGGAAGTTTTGAGAACCTACTTAGATACCGAAAAGCACCTCATTACTTTGCAAGCTGAGTCTGAGGAGAAGTTTTTAGCAGAACTGAGATCGGGGAATTATTCTGTAGAGAATCCATTGGTTGTTAAAAATCCATATATTATTAACCCCCTCGCAGCAGTTATTTGTTTTAACACCGATGAAGAAACAACCGCGGAGATCACGGTTAAAGGGAAAGCAGTAGAAGGGGATCTTAACCATACCTTTGCCGCAGCTAAAGAGCATGTTTTACCGATCTACGGATTATATGATGATTATGTAAATACCGTGGAGGTTAAGCTGGGCAACGGTAAAACCTCTGAAGTTAAAGTTCAAATTGAAGAACTCAATGTAAACAAAGCTCAGTATTGTAAGACAACATCAGGGTATTTTGGCAAAGACTTCATGCTGATTTCTACCACAACACCTCTTATTGAATCTGCAAGAACGGTTGGCTTTGACTATGCCGGGGATCTGAGATGGTGCATTACCAATCTTCAGAGCTGGGATATTAAAAAATTAGAAAACGGAAGATTGCTCTATACTTCCCATAGAACCGTTCAAAAACCTTACTATACCGTTGGTGTCATGGAGATGGATTTCTGCGGAAAGATTTATAAAGAGTATCGTCTCCCCGGTGGCTACCACCATGATGCCGTTGAGTTGGAAAATGGCAACATCTTAGCTGCTTCTGATAACGATTTCAACGATTCCGTGGAAGACTTCGTGGTAGAAATCGATCGCGCTACGGGAGCAATCGTTAAGTCCTGGGATCTGCAAAAAATCCTCCCCAGAGGCGAAGGCAAAGCGGGAGACTGGAATCACCATGACTGGTTCCACAATAACTCGGTGTGGTACGATAAACCCACTAATTCCATCACCATGTCAGGCCGTCATATGGACGCTGTCATCAACTTTGACTATGATAGCGGAGCATTGAACTGGATTATCGGCGATCCCGAAGGTTGGTCGGAAGAATGGCAAAAATACTTCTTCAAGAATATAACCAAGGGAGACTTTGATTGGCAGTATGAGCAGCATGCTGCAAGAATTCTGCCCAACGGTGATGTCTTCATCTTTGATAACGGAACTTATCGTTCTAAAAACGAGGCTACCCGCGTGGAGCCTGAGCAAAACTTCTCGCGCGGTGTAATTTATAGAATCAATACCGATAAAATGGAGATCGAACAAGTATGGCAGTACGGTAAGGAAAGAGGGGCCGAATTCTACTCCCCTTATATCTGCAATGTAGACTATTACGGCGAAGGCCATTATATGGTTCACTCCGGCGGTATCGCTACTTACAGAGGTAAGCACACCGATGGCTTAGGAGCAATGCTCCTGAACAAATACAAAGATGAGCATATCCATTTAACCTTAGAATCCATCACAGTAGAAGTACAAAATGATGAGTTAAAGTATGAGTTAAAGGTTCAAGGGGGTAATTACTACAGGGCGAGAAGAATTAGCCCATACGATGAAAAAACCAACCTTATCCTTGGAAAAGGTGAACTCCTCGGCGGTTTTGGAGTAACCCCTGAATTCATGAGAATTAAATTCAAAGATGCTGAAACAGAGCTTCCGGAAAAACACAATCTCAATATCGTTCTTGAAGAAGACCGCTTAGCGGTTCGAGCAAGCTTTAAAGAAGGATCCCAGGTATTCCTTGAATTAAAGGGAGCCGAGCAATCCAAATTCTATAATATTCCTACCGAGGTTCACGATGTTACTGCTGCTTGCGTCTCCTTCGAAGAGCAAAACGACAATGATTTTCAATTCTATGTAAGTAGAGAAGGATTGTCCGGTGAGTTTGAAATTTATCTGAATATCGATAACAAGAGATATGACACTCATTTGTCAGCGCAATTCTAAGAGTAGGCACAGTTAGGATTCCTGCTTTCTAAAGTGCTGATGAGAAGACCGAATTGAGTGATGCTCTCCTAAAAATAGACAGAAGTGTATGCCAGTCTGTTTCATTAGGGGAGCATCTTTTTTAGTATTAAAGGTTCAGGCAAGAGCAAAAATCCTGATGCCAATAATTACTTAGAGGGAATTGCAGCCAGAGGGATTGAACCTTTTATAACAAGCAGGTACAATAAAGGGAAATTGGTCAACTTATCCGGACCAAAGTGTCACTCATCTCTTGATACAGATAAATAAGCGACTGCGGTGAGGAAGTGTTTGAAATGCGTATCACAGATTTAATTTTTCTAATAGAGTTATCCCACTCTAAGTCCATTACATTAACATCGGGGAGGATGCATATTTCCCAGCAAGGATTGAGTCAAGTCATTTCACGGTTAGAGCAGGAACTTGATGCTATGCTGTTTCATAGAAGTCGGCACGGAATTAGCCTGACCGATGCGGGGCAAATAGCTGTCCAAAAAGCAAAAGAAATCATCGAGAAATACGATGAATTAACGACAGAGTTAGAACAACTTAAACAGGGACAAGAGCAAATGGTGGAGGGGAATTTGACCCTTTCTCATACTCATGTTTCGGGAACGGCGGTTTTGCCTAAGGCTTTAAAGTTATTTAAAACAAAATACCCCAATGTGAACTTAACGATTAAGGAAAAAGCCCCCTTAGAAACTATTGCCTGGATTCAGGAGAACCCTACGGTAGTGGGCCTTATCAATTATCCGGAAGCACAGGAACAGGGTAAGGGGAGTCCTTTGCAAGCCTACCCTGGCTTGGTTTATAAGGAGATTTTGCGAGACGAATTGATTGTATGCGTTCCTAAGTCATGGGCTTTAAATAATGAGCAGCTGAGATCCGCCAATGCTATGGTGAAATTGCCCATGGTCTATTATGATACACAGCAATACGAAGAAATCATCGCTCAGATTTTTAGCAGAGCGGATCTTCCGCCTAAGGTTTTTTTAAAAACCCTAAACAACGAATTGTTCCGTCAAACCATTATTGACGGGTTGGCAATGGGTGCCTTTTCTATGCTGGAACTCAATGAGAATCGACTGTTGAAGGAGCTTACAGTGCAGTCAGATATGCGCTTAAAGCTCATTTATACTTGGGCCACTTCTGCGGAACATCCTGTGTCACTTCCGGCACAAAAGTTTTTAGAGTGTCTGGAGAGCACTGCAAAGACCATGAATGATTAACAAGTTTTACTTGTGGAATAAGTAAAGTAATTGCTGTTTTGTGAGATGTATAACAATTAACTATAATTAGGATTGAGAACACAAGTGCAAAGGAAAGGAGAGTTGTTGTCTCGGGTCTTTAGCAAAATACAGCACGTGTAGTTCAAAAGGTAATGAAAGACCAAGGATAAAGTAAAATCTATATTTATGTGAAGAATAAAACAACAAAAGTTTAATTTTTCACATTAGTAAGGAGAATGGAAATGGCAGCTTTGGTAGAGAATTCGCAGACGACAGCAAGCAAAACATCTCACAAAGTTAAAAACAACTACTTCGATGGTCTGGAAGTCACATCAGTCCATAAGATCTTATTCCTGATTATTATGCTGGCTTATTTTTTCGAGCAAATGGACAATTGGAATTTTGGGTTTATTGCTCCGGCCTTAATGAAGAGCTGGGGTATCACCATGGCGGATGTGGGAAAGATTAATTTTGCCTACTTTGTAGCTATGACCCTTGGCGGCTTAACAGGAGGAGTTATCTCGGATTTTATCGGCCGGAGAAAGACCTTCCTCGGCTCCATCCTAATATTCTCCATAGCTTCAGTTGCTAATGGGTTCGCTACGGACGTTACAATGTTTACCTTAACTCGTGCTGTTACAGGGTTTGGTATTTTCTGCATGATGGTTACTTCCCAGGTCTATATTGCCGAGATGTCACCATCAGCTACCCGGGGAAAGTGGCAGAGTCTAACGGCTTCAGTGGGCTTTATGGCTGCTCCTTTGGTAGGAATCTTATGCCGAATCGTTGTTCCGATGAGCCCTGATGCTTGGCGGTATATCTTTTATGTTGGGGGCTTGGGCTTAATAGGGTTCTTTCTGGGGCTGAAGTATTTAAAAGAATCTCCTCGTTGGTTAGTAGCTCAAGGCAGAATCACAGAAGCAGAAAAGGTCATTGAAGACTTAAGTCATGTCAAGGTTGACTTAAGTGAAGCAGCCTCCAAAGTAGAACCTAAAGTGAAGACTATGGAAGTTATCATTGGTCTTTTCTCCCGGAAATACATCAAGCGGACCCTCGTGATTTTATGCTTTGTTATGTTAACAGTACCTGCAGGATTTGTGATCACCAACTGGACCCCAACTCTTCTGAGTCAAAGAGGTTTAGGGGTTGAAGATGCTCTAACAGCCTCCACCCTGCTTATGTTTGGTGTTCCGGCAGGATGTTATTTTTCTTCCTTGATTGCGGATAAGGGAGGAAGAAAGATACCTATGGCAGCGATGGCTGTCAGTGTAGCTGTTTTGGCGGTGATTTTCGGTAGAGTCGATGGATTTATTTCTATTGTGGTTTGTGGGTTTCTTTTGATCTCTGCCAATATGGCTTTAAATTTTATTACCTTTAGCTATATTGCAGAGAATTACCCCACAAAGATGAGAAATACCTCAACAGGCATCCACAATGCTTCAGGACGTTTAGCCACTGCAGTATTACAGAATATAGTGCCTGTGGTGTTCGGATTATACTATTTCTCCGGTGTGTACAACATGGTCGCCATTATGGTCTGTATCCCTGTGGCGGTGTTGTTGCTGTGGGGAATGCGAACCGGTGGTAAGGCTTTGGAAGATATTTCGTAACATACCCTTAAGCGCAGCAAGCTTAAGGATATAAGGGACAGTAAATGCCGCCCATTTACTGTCCCTCATTAGTTAAGGATCATTAAGGCTCCAGTGATGGAGTCATTAGTACTTACCGAGATGTATGAACTAAGAAGAGGTGAGTTTTGGGTTCAGGTTGGTGATTAGGCACTTTGTTCTCGTGGTTCAATGTATGAGGATGGCATAATTTCACCATTTCACGTCTTAGATAAATTACCACAAATGTAAGATAGACCAATCCAGCTAAAATCCATAACGCTGTTGTCATTGTAAATCCCCCTTTTTAATCAATCTAACCCTTAATTAACGGTTTGCCCGTTTTCTATAGTTATATTACTATTAGGATAATCTATATTTGCGTTGATGTCTAATATGGAATCGCAATGAGTTGGAAAGCTTTTTTTTATACATATGAGTGGTTAATACTTCTGATAGTGCAACGAAACCCTCAACAGTTGTTCCATAGGAATGGACTGTTGAGGGTTTTTTGCGGGTGCCGCAAGGTCAATGGGATGCTATTTCCTCACGGGTATCCATATTTGGCTCTTAAAATCCGGTGAATCGAAATCAAAATTCTCCATCCACATGATTTCCGGGCCTTGGGCCAGTTGATAGTTGGTAGAGGGAAACCATTCAGAATAAATTCTTCCCCAGACGGCCTGTAGGGTTTCGGGGAAGGGGCCGACGGACTCAAAGACAGCCCAGGTGGAAGCCGGGACTTCAAGGGTGGCATAGTTTTGATTGTCTGGGCACTTTTGGGTGGTAACAACGCCGATATAGTGATCCAGTTCGCCTTTTTCCTCCATACGACCTTCGGAAAAGTTGGTGGAGGTTTGTAGAAGACCGAAAGGCTCTATATTGGAGAGGTTTTTCAGCTGTTGAATCATCCCAGGGTTTAATAAACCCCACATGGCTGTGATTTCCGGATTCACACCGTTAAATTGAATGGCTACTCTTTTCATAAGACCTACGATACGAAAGGATTCTTTTTCAACAATACGGCAGTTCATTTCATTGCCTCCTTGAATCGTGAGTTGGAAGATCATTTTAGGGTAGATTTTTAAGGAATGGGTGTCCCTCCGGGCTTCTGAGGGTGTGATACCATGGAGTTCTCTAAAAGCTCTTGTAAAGGAATCGGGAGAAGTATAACCGTATTTCAAAGCAATATCAATGACTTTGACATCTTGGTCTCTCAGCTCAAAGGCGGCTTGGGAGAGGCGTCTGCGACGGATGTATTCTGATAGGGTGATTCCGGCCAGGAAGGTAAACATTCTTCTGAAATGATATTCGGAGCAATAAGCCAGCCTCGCCGCTTCCTCCAAATCGATGTCTTCCGCTAGATGCTCTTCGATATACTCCAGTGCCCTATTCAACGAACGGATGGAATCCATTGACCATGACCTCCTATGCATAGAGTAGCAAATCCATAGGGTGTGCGCCCGACTTTTCAGAGCTATTTTCTGCATATTGTAGTTTTGATAATTATAGCTTGAAGGAAGAATATAAATAAGGTCAAACTAAAGGAGTGGAGTTAAGAAGGAGTGATAATGGAAAAAGGGGGTAACCTAAATAAGGCAGTCAATGCAGAAAGACAGTAAAAAAACTATGGTTTTAGGGAGTGTATAAACTCATGAAGATTCATCATACAGCGGGCAAGTATTATCTGGATAAAAGTCTTGAGACGCCACCCTCTTATTGGCTGGATTCCACACCTAAAACCAACTACCCCTCTTTAGCAGGGGATATTTCTGTTGATGTTGCGGTAATCGGCGGGGGAATGGCCGGAATCAGCTCGGCTTATCTTCTCACCCAGGAAGGCCTTAAGGTGGCCGTACTGGAAGCAGATCGTATCCTCCAGGGTACGACAGCTTATACCACGGCTAAGCTGACATCTCAGCACGGCCTCATCTACGATAAAATCCTTCGGCAGATAGGAGCGGAAAAAGCAAGGCAATATGCTGAAGCCAATGAATCCGCTATAGACTTCGTGGCGAAGCTGGTGGAACGGGAGAATATTGATTGTGACTTCACGCGGCAGCCGGCTTATATCTATACCCAGCAGAATAAAACCAAAGAGAAGCTTGAGAAGGAACTGGCAGCGGCTCGGCAATGCGGAATTGACGCCCATTATGTAACTGAGTTGGACCTCCCTCTTTTAATCAAAGGCGCTTTGCGCTTTGAACAGCAGGCACAGTTCCATCCCCGTAAATATCTTCTGGCCTTGGCTCAAAGGATCGGAGAAAAGGGGGGACATATTTTTGAACAGACTAAAGCTGTGGATATTCGAGGGGATGGGCCGTTTCTGGTGCTAACCCAGCAAGACAGCAAGGTAAAGGCCGATTATGTGGTGATAGCTTCTCACTACCCATTCCACATTTTACCCGGTCTTTATGTATCCAGAATATATCAAGAAAGGGAATATGCTGTAGTCCTTAAGGCCAAGGAGTCTTTTCCCGGCGGAATGTACATTAATGCCGAAGATCCGGCCCGTTCCTTGAGGGGACTGCCCACGCCTGATGGGGAGAGAATTCTTGTCGTTGGTGAAAAGCACAGAACAGGACATGGGAAAAACTTGACTGAACACTATAAAAATCTCATGGAGTTCGCCCGGGGACTTTTTACCGTAGAGGAATTCCCCTATTATTGGTCTACACAGGATTGCACCACCTTGGATGAGGTGCCTTACATTGGACAAATCAGCAAGAGTAAGCCTAATCTATTGATTGCGACGGGATTTCGGAAATGGGGAATGACTCACAGTACCGTAGCCGCTTTAATCATCCGGGATCGGATCGTGAAGGGTTACTCCCCTTGGCAGGGGGTTTATGATCCTTCTCGACAAATAACTTTAAATTCCGCAGCAAGCTTCGTGGCGAATAGTTCCTTGCTGGCTTTTGACTTTGCTGCGGGGAAGCTCATGCGAGGAAAAGAAATCTATAGCCTAAGCCCTGGTGAGGCGGTGATTGCCAATATGGATGGTCGTCGTGTGGGGATTTATATGGATTCTGAGAAGAACCTGCATAGGGTGGATACCACCTGTCCTCATTTGGGATGTGAGGTTCAGTGGAATGATGCAGAAATGTCCTGGGATTGCCCTTGTCACGGCTCTCGCTACGATATAGAGGGTAACCCCATTGAAGGGCCCACTTTAAAACCCTTAGAGAAAATCTAGAGCAATCAAGAAGCCTATGCATCGAAAGCTTTGTATAAAGTGCGGAGCGATAAAAAATAAGAAATGCAACAATATTACAATATTGTTGCATTTCTTATTTTCAATATACCTTACTGGGTCTATGCATGTCAATAATGACAGATTAATCACGAAGCTTCAGGCATTGAGACAAAGAAGAATGTTCTATTAAAGCTGAACCATATCATACAACTGATCTCTTTGGTCTTGATTAATACCAATATAGCGTAGAGTGACACTCTGTGAACTATGGTTGAAGATATCCATGACCAAACCAATATTGTACTGAGATAGTTTATATGTCCAGTAACCCCATGTTTTCCTAAGGCTGTGTGTGCCAAAATTCTCTATTCCTAATGTGACGGCAGAATGTTTCAATACTCGGTATGTCTGAATTCTACCTATATAGCCCCCCTTTTGGCTGGGAAACAAATAGTCGCCTAGTTCTAAATTTTGCTCACTAATATAAAGTGCCAATGCTTCCCGCAGAGTATCATTCAGTTTAATTTTTTTTAGCTTCCCAGTCTTCTTTTCCGTTAAAACCAAGTAATCTCTGAACTGCCGCTTCTCAAAATAAATATCTGAAACCTTAAGTGTAATGATATCACTGATTCTCAATCCGGTGTTAATTCCAAATTTAAAGATCATAGCATATTTAGGATGAAACTGGTTTAGATGGTTATACAGTGCCAGTATTTGTATTTTATCTCGAATAGGTTCGACAGTCATGATATTTCCTCCTATGTGCATTTTTCTTATTCATTATAATCTTTATGTTAGGAACTAAGGGTATGAATAGTCAAATCATACCTCATTTCTAAAGAATATTTTGACTTGGTGAGAATAAAAGCAAATTTTGAAGTTTATTTATTAAACAATCCATTAATTATGCAACAATATTGTAATATTGTTGCATAACTATTAGTTTTTGTATGAATTAAGAGCATAATTAGTGGAGGTGAGTCAGTAGGTATGAAAAGAGTTGTTTGCCCAAGGGATTATTACAATGAGCAAGGACTTCTTTTATCAGCTAAGGGGACTAAAATTACTTTAAAACAGTTTTTGAGACTTCAGAGAAAGTATGGCTTTTTATCTGAATTAGAGCAGATCGAAAAAACACAAGTAAATGTTGAGCATCCTTTAACAGGAGAAGAATCCTATGAAAAAATTAAAAAACAAATATATAAACTTGATGAACGATACAAACGAGCGGACGATCAATTGCTCAATCGGGCAAGTGTTCTACTTGTCAACATAGTATTTGAATCAAAAAAGAAACCATGGTATATGTATCTCACGGCATTAGGTAACCATATTGATTGGCTCTATACCCATTCTATTGATGTGGCTCTTCTTTCCTTGATGATGGCAATGGAGTCGGGGGTTTCTCAAAAATTACTCTGGGATCTTGGGTTAGGGGGGATCCTTCACGACGTTGGGAAATTGCTTATCCCGAAAAGAATTATACATAAGAAGACATCACTGAGTGATACGGAGAAGGATATCCTCAGGCAACACTGCGAATTAGGTGTAGAATGCACTGCGGAGTGTTCGCTTGCTATGTTAAGCCATGATATAATACTTCAGCATCATGAAAGATTAGATGGAAGTGGATATCCAAATCAGCTGCAAGAGGATCAAATTAATGAATATGTAAAGATTGTTATGATTGCTGATGCATTCGATACGATAACGGCAGGAAGGCCATATAGGAAGACAGTGGGGGTAGAGGAAGCTTTAGCTTATTTGGAGGGTCAGAATGGGGCCTTTTCCAGGAAGTATCTGGAGATTTTAAAGAAGATATTAATTTAGGCTATAAGGTTTTTATTGTCCATGATCTATGATAGGTGGGGAGCTGGTGCTCTATGAATAAGTAGATAATATAGTAGATAATTAATTTTCTGAGTTATGGAAAAATTTCATATTTTGAAGAAGGTGTTTTAGGTTTCTGTGGCGAAATACTATCTTGTCGTGAGGTTGGACCTAATCGGGATGCTGTCTAAGACTAGACGACCTATAGTAGCCCAGCAGGTTTACTGGACTAAATTTGAATAAAGGAGGTGTTTAAAAGGGTCATCGCAATTCGTGTAAACTTCTAATACGCACCCCGAGTATCTCCTACCCCAATTTGGCAGGGAAGGAGGGATTTCGCGTGCAAAACAATTATAATCTTCACCCGAAATCTGTTATTTTTATCCTTGCTGTTGTCGCGGTTGCAGCAGCTATCGTTCTTTCTATTCTGTTATGATGAAAGGCTGCCAATTATCTTATCGTCAGATGAGGTCGTTGGCAGTTTTTTATTGGCAGAGATGGAGTTGTCAGGTAGAATTGAGGTAGTCAGGACTAAGGAAAGGAGGGTTTTAATGAATAGGAATATCAATTTATGGTATCTCTTAGTGGGAATCGCTTTTATCGCGGCGGGGGTTTATAAAATTGTTTTGGGAAATCTGACTTCGGGTTTGATATGGATAGTCATTGGGGTATTATTTGCCGTACTATCTCGTTATAGCAATCATACCGAGGGTTCAAAGGATAAAAACAAGAAGAAAGAGTAAGGAAAATATTTTTAAATATTATAAAGCATATTGGAATAATCATAATTGTATGGTATTATACTGATAATCATTAACACCATCATTTGAAGCAATGGATGTACCAGTAGATGGGAAGATTTTACTGTAACTCTTGCAACCCTATCAACATGTCATCGAACTCCCCAATATGTAAAGAAGAGGAGGGACTTGAATGCTCGATAAGCTGCATCTGGACGTAAAATCAGGTTTATTTGTTCTGGCGCTTTTAGTAGTTACCGTAATTACGGTCATGGCCTTTACAGGGTAAACCGCACTAATTCATGAGTTTAAGAAAGCCGCTCATAATCCTGAGGATTATGGGCGGCTTTCTTTTAAGTCAAATCATATTTTGTCGGCGTGCTTCTCTTTTTCATGATGAAGTGCATCAAACTCGAAACGGAATTTCTGATTACAAAAAGCGCAATGGACATATTTACCGTCATCGGAGAACTTAGGCAAATGAATCCACCTCCTTGGAAGAAATTCTATCCAAAAATTAGCAATTCTATACCCAAAGGGCCAAATTCTTTGCGGAACCTTGCTAACATAATCTGTTAGCAAGAGGTGAATGATAATGCTGAACCGCTTTATTCGAGAGTTACGAATTGAGTTTTATTGGATGAAAAAGGAATTAACCCGCCGTTGGCATTTGGATACCCCCATAGGAATTGTTGGCGTTATCGCTGTTCTTTCCGGGCTGGGACTTTTTTTGCTCATAGGTCAAGGCGTCGCTAAGATATTCAGGGCAGCAATACCTTGGGTGACAGGGACTTCGGTGAGTTCAATGTATTGGTCCTCGATTGCTTTTGCCCTTAAAGTGAGTTTCGTATTTCTGGTTTTTGCCACCTCTTTACTGCTTTTACTCTGGTTAAAGACTCATTACCGGCGGTAAGATAGTTTCCTCCGGCTAAAGTTTAAGACACGGGCCTTCCTGGATAGATTAAAGGTATAATGCAGAGAACATTTGCATATAAATGCATAGGACAAGCAGAAGTTGTCCCTTTTTTAGACATCTTTCGCCTTGCGAGGAAAATAACCCTGTGATATTATGATTAAGGTTAAAAGGAGGTTGGGAACATGGGTTTTATGTCTGGTGTTACCGGTTCTCACTTGTTCAATATGATCATGATTCCAGTACAGCTTATTATCATTTTTATGACATTTTACTATTTCGTGTTGTCCATGTTTGGTTTGTTTCGCAGACCGGAGAAAAAGATTTTGGAACCAGAAAAAAGCTTTGCCCTGGTAGTAGCAGCCCATAATGAAGAGGCGGTCATCGGGCCTTTAGTGGATAATCTGTTGAACCTGGATTATCCGAAAGAGCTCTACGATGTCTATGTCGTAGCAGACAACTGTACCGACAAAACAGCCTTGATCGCGAAGAACGCGGGAGCCTTGGTCCATCAACGTTTTAATAATGAAAAACGAGGAAAGGGCTATGCCCTGGAGTGGATGTTCCATCGCTTATTTAAGCTGGAACGAGAATATGATGCCGTCATTATTTTTGACGCAGATAATCTGGTCAATGAGACCTTTTTGGTCGAGATGAACAGCAAGCTTTGTCAGGGACATCAGATTGTTCAGTGCTACCTGGATTCGAAAAATCCCTATGATACCTGGGTCACCAACACCTTCTCCATTACATTCTGGCTTTCCAACAGGCTTTTGCAGCTTGCACGCTATAACACCGGCTTCCTTAATAATGTGTTAGGTGGAACAGGTATGTGTATCTCCACCAAAGTGTTAAAGGATCTTGGCTGGGGGGCTACCTCTCTTACGGAAGACCTAGAGTTTACCATGAAGGCCTTAATTAGTGGAATTAAGACGACCTGGGCTCATGATGCCATTGTCTATGATGAGAAACCCCTGACCTTTATCCAGGCCTGGAATCAGCGGAAACGTTGGGCTCAAGGGCAAGTGGATGTAGCGGGTCGGTATTTCTTCCCCCTGATGTACAAGGCATTTAAGGAACGAAAAATCATGTATTTTGATGCAGCGGTCCATTTGTTCCAACCGGCTTTGGTCATGATAGCCACCTTCTTTATGTTCGCTAACCTGATTTCCGGGCTTCAACCCTACTATACCCAAGTTTTTGATATTGTTATGCCCTGGTCAGGCTGGCAGATTCTTTCCGCGATTTCTCTGGTCTACCCTGTAGCGGCCTTGGCCCTTGAACGTCTGCCCTGGCGTGCCTATGCGGGATTGATCCTATACCCCGTATTTATCTATAGCTGGATTCCTATCGTGTTTTTAGGCTTCGTCAATCGCAAGGATAAATCATGGTCCCATACCAAGCACACTCGTTCCATCAAATATGATGATGTAGTGAAAGAGAAGAAGGTTTCATCCAGCTAGCTTAACGATACTTAAATATAAAATTAGAAAGCTACATAAAGGGGATCTCCACACAGAGAGATCTCCTTTTGCCATTACATTTGAAGGTTATGAAGAAAGCGGTGAAGTGTTATGCCCTGGGAAAAGCTCATGAAGATGACAGAAAACCCCGGTGTATTTATGGGGGGAGAAACTCCTTATGAAGATGCCGATGCGGTAATTTTAGGGATTCCTATGGATTATACGGTGAGTTTTCGTCCGGGTACCCGTTTGGGGCCCCTGAGTATTCGCAATGTCTCCATCGGGATTGAGGAATATAGTGTGTATCTGGATAAGGATCTCTCTGATTATGCTTATTGCGATTGTGGAGATTTAAGTCTGCCTTTTGGCAATGTGGAGAAATCCCTGCAAGTGATCGAAAATGCTGCCCAGCAGGTGTTGGAGGATGGAAAATTCCCCATTTTCCTGGGGGGAGAGCACCTTGTTACCTATCCTTTGCTTAAGCCCTTTATGGAGAGGTATCCCGAGCTTCGGGTAGTGCATTTTGATGCTCATGCTGATTTGCGTACGGATTACTTCGGTGAGCCCAACTCCCATGCTACCGTCATGCGAAAAATCTCGGAAGCCCTGGGACCCAATCGAGTCTATCAGTTCGGCATACGCTCCGGGACCCGGGAGGAATTCCTCTTTGCTAGGGAGAACAATCATTTAGTGGTGGAAGAGGTTTTAGAGCCGCTCAAGGCTGTCCTTCCGGAGCTTAAAGGGAAACCGGTCTATGTGACCTTGGATATTGATGTAGTGGACCCGGCCTTTGCCCCAGGCACTGGGACACAGGAAGCCGGGGGATGTACTTCGCGGGAAATCATCAAGGCCATTCATGCTCTCGGTGAGCTGGATGTGGTGGGTTTTGACCTGGTGGAGGTATCTCCCGCTATGGATAGCAGTGAGCGAACAGCTCTTTTGGCGGCGAAGATCGTGAGAGAAGCGATTTTAAGTTTCGTAAAATAAAGTTGAATTAATTGCGAGTACAGTGAAAAGATATTAAAGGATAAACCATGAAATGATTAGCTTATTTAACATAACTTAGTTCAATAACGAAAGCTGTAAAAATTGACAACCATAAATAATACAAAAACCTTTGACATAAAACCGTTTTTTGTGTATACTAAAATTCGTCAGTTGACACGGGCGATTAGCTCAGCTGGGAGAGCGCCTGCCTTACAAGCAGGATGTCGGCAGTTCGATCCTGTCATCGCCCACCAAACTCATAGGGCCCCGTGGTGTAGTGGTTAACATGCCTGCCTGTCACGCAGGAGATCGTCGGTTCAAGTCCGATCGGGGTCGCCATTTCATGCCTTGGTAGCTCAGTCGGTAGAGCAGAGGACTGAAAATCCTCGTGTCGGCGGTTCGATTCCGTCCTAAGGCACCACGCGGGTGTAACTCAGTGGTAGAGTGTCACCTTGCCAAGGTGAAAGTCGCGAGTTCGAATCTCGTCACCCGCTCCATTTCTTCGGCGGCATAGCCAAGTGGTAAGGCAGAGGTCTGCAAAACCTTTATCCCCAGTTCAAATCTGGGTGCCGCCTCCAATAATACGTTAATATTGCCGATGTGGCGGAACTGGCAGACGCACGGGACTTAAAATCCCGCGGGCCTTAAAGCCCGTACCGGTTCGATTCCGGTCATCGGCACCATTTAGGGTTTGTAGCTCAGCTGGTTAGAGTACCGCGTTGACATCGCGGGGGTCGGAGGTTCGAGTCCTCTCAAACCCACCATATACTTAAGAAGAAAAGCCTTGAAATCGCTGCCAAAGGGATTCAAGGCTTTTTTGTATTTTTATACTTTGGTACGTAGAGAATGCCAAACTTGATGATGGTACATGCTAACCTATAGGTTTAATGCTCTCTGAGTAAGTTTTAGTAGGTCAGTGAACCGAAGATGTAGTAGAATTTAAGATGAACTAAAGATGGAATGGAGTCTTATTTATTATCGACTTTTTAAGTTAAATTTTGTATTATTATATCTTGTATAACCTAAAGGGGGTGGTATCATGCCTTCACTACAACAAAGCAAGGCGCCTATCTATGAGGCGCTGCTCAAGTATAAATCCATGCGTGTGGTGCCTTTTGATGTACCTGGACATAAACAGGGGAGGGGAAACCCTGAATTGACGGAGTTTCTAGGCGAAAAATGTTTGTCTGTGGATGTTAACTCCATGAAACCCTTGGATAACCTTGGCCATCCTGTCTCTGTAATTAAGGAAGGGGAAGAGCTGGCTGCAGAAGCCTTTGGAGCCCATCATGCTTTCTTCATGGTGAATGGAACCACCTCAGCGGTACAAGCTATGGTTATGAGTGTCTGCAAGCTGGGTGAGAAAATTATCATGCCGCGCAATGTCCATCGCAGTGCGATTAATGCCCTCATTATCAGCGGGGCCATTCCGGCGTATGTTAATCCTGGAGTCAATAAAGAACTGGGTATTCCCTTAGGAATGTCGGTAGCTGATGTAAAGAAAGCCATCGAAGAAAATCCGGATGCCAAAGCTATTCTGGTTAATAATCCAACCTATTACGGGATTTGTTCCGACTTAAGGGCCATAACAGAGCTGGCTCATGAGCACAATATGCTGGTCTTGGTGGATGAGGCCCATGGCACCCATTTTTATTTTGGAGAAAATATGCCCATCAGTGCTATGGCGGCGGGAGCGGATATGGCAGCAGTCAGTATGCATAAAACGGGGGGCAGCCTCACCCAAAGTTCTTTTTTGTTGATCGGCAAACGCTTGAATGTGGGACGGGTTCGGCATATGATTAATTTAACTCAGACCACCAGTGCTTCCTATCTGCTTTTATCTTCTCTGGATATTTCCCGGCGCAACTTAGCGTTAAACGGCCAACGTATCTTTGATAAAGCGCTCTATCTGGCTAATTATGGCCGTGATGAAGTGAATAAGCTGAGCGGCTATTATGCTTTTGGCAAAGAGCTGAACAATGGGGACTCGGTCTATGATTTTGATTGCACCAAGCTCTCCATTCACACACGGGATATCGGGCTGGCAGGCATTGAGGTCTACGATATCCTTCGGGATGACTATGGGATTCAGATCGAATTTGGAGATATCGGCAATATTCTGGCCATTATCTCCGTAGGGGATCGGGCCCTGGCTTTGGAGCGTCTGGTCTCAGCTTTGGCGGAGATTAAACGACGCTATCAGCGGGATAAAGCGGGCATGTTTGATCATGAGTATATCAATCCTGTGGTGGTCATGGGACCTCAGAAGGCTTTTTACGCGCAGCAACGCTCAGTACCCATCCAGGAAAGCAAAGGTAAGGTCAGTGGGGAGTTCGTCATGGCCTATCCTCCAGGTATACCGATCTTAGCTCCAGGGGAAAAAATCACGGAGGATATTATTGATTATATCGCTTACTCTAAGATTAAAGGCTGTTTTCTGACAGGTACAGAGGATATGGATATTGAAAATATCAAAGTCGTGGAGGAATAGCTATGGAATTATGGTATACGGAAGAGCATACGGAAAACGTTCGCTTTTCGATTAAGGTGGATCGGCAGCTTTATTCAGGCCAGAGTGAGTTTCAAAGGATCGATGTGTTTGAGTCCAAAGAGTTTGGTACCTTTTTTACCCTGGATGGATTGATGATGGTGACCCAAAAGGATGAATTTATCTACCACGATATGATTGTCCATGTTCCTATGGCTACCAATCTCAAAATTAAAGATGTTTTGGTCATTGGTGCCGGGGATGGGGGAACTGTCCGCGAATTAACCCGTTATGACTCCATCGAGAACATTGATATGGTGGAAATCGATAAACTGGTGGTGGATGTCTGCAAAGAGTATCTGCCCCAGACGGCTTGTAAGCTGAAGGATCCGCGGGTTCATTTGTTTTTTGAGGATGGATTGAGATTTATACGGACGAAAGAAAATAGCTATGATTTGATTATTGTGGACTCTACGGATCCCTTTGGACCAGGAGAAGGCCTATTCACGAAGGAGTTTTACGGTAACTGCTATAAAGCTCTTAAGGATGATGGAATCCTGGTGAATCAGCATGAGAGTCCTTATTATGAAAGCTATGCACAGAACATGGGCCGGGCTCATAAAAGGATCAAGGAGTTTTTCCCCGTCTGCCGGGTCTATCAAGCTCATATTCCAACCTATCCCTCCGGACACTGGCTTTTTGGCTTTGCTTCGAAAAAGTATGATCCTTTAACCGATATTGATGAGCAAGCTTGGAACGGTTTGGAGATTAAAACGCAATACTATAATACAGAGATCCATAAAGGATGCTTTGCTCTGCCTAATTATGTCAAAGAACAATTGGCTAATGCCGTAGAATAATTTTAAGGGTAGCTCCAGGGCTGGTTAACTCGCTTTCTTAACAGTCGAGCCAAACCTCCGTGCAGCTTATGGGGTGAACGCCGCAAGCAAAATCCTGGAGAATTAGCTTCCGGGTCTTTTTCAGAGTAGATAATGCTCAGGGTACTGGCTGTAACAAGTTTGGTGTTGTAAAATAGTACTGGAGATATTCAAGTCGGTACTGGAAAATAGAGAGTTAGAGAGGTGATTGTGGTGTTAAAATGGAAAGAGGAATATGCTATCGGAGTGGAAGAGATCGATGAGCAGCATAAACATCTATTCGAAATTGGCAATCAGATCTATGATTTATTAGAGAATTACTTACTGCCGGATAAGTACGATAAGATTATTCAAATCATCACTGAGCTTAAGGAATATACCGTGAACCATTTCAAAACAGAAGAAGATTTTATGCTGAAAATCAAGTACCCGGGTTATTTTAAGCAAAAGGTAGCTCATGATGATTTCATCAAAGAGGTAGAGTCCATTGACTTCTCGGCAATCGACCAAGACCAGGATGGTCATACTCGCAAACTTTTAGAGTTTATCTTCGGCTGGGTACTGGACCATATTTTAAAGAGCGATTTTGGAATTAAGAGTTTTATTCAAATAACGAGATAATCAACTGCAGGGTGAAATAGGGAGTGTCGCAAAAACTGTTTTTAAAGCAGTCTAAAGCGATACTCCCTTTCTGTATGCAAAGGTACAGTGCTTCTGCAGTTTGGGGAATAAGAGAGAGTCAACCTGGCAATAGTAGGAAATATATGGCTTTACGAAATAGCTTGAGTATTTCGAGGTAAGCCGCAATATGAGCAAACCTTGCTCATATACTCTACTATGGAGGGGATGCCAGGGTGGTGGAACAACACTCCGTTCAGGTTGGAACTCAATATTATCGAGAGAGCATCTATGAGCGCCTTAGGCAGCTCCAAGAGCAGGAGAAGCTTCCGGTGGTGCTTCACGAATATCAACAAGGCAAGCACTGGTTGATAGATTGTGAGTTCCAGCTCGAAGCGATCGAAGAGGATCGGGAGACCACCAAAAAAATTCATAGCTATTACTTAGCCAATGCTATTGCGGAAACGATCTTGCAGCATTGGGAAAAAGATCATATCCGCTGGCTGCTCAAAAGCAAATATAAAATGAAACGGGAGGAAGTTGTTCAGATTTTCGAGAAGGCTCTCCAATACCTTAATCAAGAATCCCAACAATGGAAGGGTTACCGCATTCATCGTAAGGCATCCTTGGTCAACCAAATCGTCAAATGCATAGAGGCTCAGTCCCTCTTTGATATGGAAGGCTTTTTGCGATTCCGGGCCAAGGACTATAAAGAAGAGATTCATAAAGCCGTCAACTACGTAGTGAACGAACATGTCATTGAAACGGAATATGAAGAGTTTATCAATTTGCTCAGGCGCTTTGTGGATTCGCAAAAGCCCCGTATTCATACCTTGCATGTAGGAATCACAAGACAAGGCAAGTTCAACCTTTATAATGAAGAAGGGAAAAAAATCACCAAAAAATACATGGATGATTTGTCTTTTATGGATACCTCTCAGGAACTCACTTATGAAGATCTTCTCGTCAGTGCTTTAATTGCTGTGGCCCCGCGAAAAATTGTGATGCATATTCGTTATGAAGGGTATAAAGATACTCTGCAGACGATCTGCAAGGTTTTTGAAGGCCGCGTCAGTTATTGTACAGAAAGCTGTTCTATCTGTGAGAAGATTTGACAAAGAGCAAAGGGATAGATATAATGAAATGAAAACGATGACGGGGAAAGTAGTTTGTTTTTGTTTGTGTTAGAGAGGAGATGTCACCGGCTGCAAGCATCTCTCACAAAGAAGCAGAGGAAGACCACCCCGGAGTGCTGAGTTGAAGCAAAGTATGCTCAGACGTCTGCCCGCGTTAAGGGATCAAAGGGAAAGCAACCGGGAGGTGCTTTAACTTGGGTGGAACCACGGGAATAATGCTCTCGTCCCATATTGGGATGAGGGCTTTTTTATTTTCCGTATTATAAAGTTTAAAAATTGAAAGGAATAAGGAGTTGACCAAGATGGTAAAGATTACGTTAAAGGATGGCTCTATCCGAGAGATCGAATCAGGTAAGAGTCTCATGGAATTGGCAGCCTCCATCTCCAGAGGTCTGGCGAAAGCTGCCGTGGCCGGGAAAGTGAATGGAGAGCTTAAGGACTTGTCTTATACTTTAATCCAGGATGCTGAGGTAGAGATTATCACGGTGGATTCTGAGGAAGGATTAAAGATTTTAAGGCACTCCACCTCTCACCTTATGGCTGAAGCCGTACGGAACCTTTTCCCGGGAACCATATTAGGGATTGGGCCTGCTATTGACAATGGCTTCTATTATGATTTTGATTCCGAGCATGTTTTTACACCGGAGGATCTAGAAAAGATCGAAGCCGAGATGCGCCGTTTGGTTAAAGAGAATAAATCCTATGAACGAAAAGAAATCTCCCGCAGTGATTCTTTGAAGTATTTCTCTGAAGAAGGAGAAAAGTACAAGGTGGAGTTGATTGAAGACTTACCTGAGGATGAAGTGATTTCCATGTATACTCAAGGAAACTTCACTGATCTTTGTGCCGGTCCTCATATTCCCTCTACTGGGGTAGTTAAAGCCTTCAAGCTCATGAACGTGGCCGGTGCTTATTGGCGGGGCAGTGAAAAGAATAAAATGCTCCAACGGATCTATGGAACGGTCTGGGCCAAAAAAGAGGATCTGGAGGACTACCTCTTTAAGCTCGAAGAGGCAAAGCGCCGTGATCACCGTAAACTGGGCGTGGAGCTGGATCTGTTCAGCCTTCACGATGAAGGTCCTGGCTTTCCCTTCTTCCATCCCAA
Organism: Desulfitobacterium sp. PCE1; assembly: GCF_000384015.1. Classification (NCBI taxonomy): domain Bacteria; kingdom Bacillati; phylum Bacillota; class Clostridia; order Eubacteriales; family Desulfitobacteriaceae; genus Desulfitobacterium; species Desulfitobacterium sp. PCE1. Next base: position 156,040 of record NZ_KB913023.1, read on the forward strand.
AGGTATGGTTCTGCGTAACCAGCTGGAAGATTTCTGGCGTCAGGAGCATCGCAAGAGAGGCTATCACGAAATCAAGACTCCCATCATCCTAAGCCGCGACCTGTGGGAAAATTCTGGTCACTGGGATCATTATAAAGATAATATGTATACCACCAAGATTGATGATGAGGACTTCGCTGTAAAGCCTATGAATTGTCCCGGCGGTATGATTATGTATAAGCAAAAGCTGAGAAGCTATCGCGATCTTCCCTTGAGAATGGGAGAGCTGGGCTTAGTGCATCGTCATGAGTTATCCGGTGCCTTAAACGGACTCTTGCGGGTTCGCAATTTCACTCAGGATGATGCCCATATCTTTATGCTTCCTTCCCAAATCAAAGATGAAATCAGCGGCGTCATTGACCTGGTGGACCGTTTCTATAAGGTCTTCGGCTTTGAATATCATGTGGAGCTTTCCACCCGTCCTGAAAATTCCATGGGCGCCGATGAGACTTGGGAAATGGCTACCAATGCCCTTCAGGAAGCCCTGGAAGCAAAGGGAGTCAACTATAAGATTAACCCGGGAGACGGTGCCTTCTACGGACCGAAAATCGACTTCCATCTCCGGGACTGCTTAGGCAGAACCTGGCAGTGCGGCACCATTCAGCTGGATTTCCAAATGCCCGAGAAGTTCGACCTCACTTATATCGGTGAAGACGGTCAAAAGCATCGTCCGGTCATGATTCACCGGGTGGTATACGGAAGCATTGAGCGCTTTATTGCTCTTCTCACAGAGCACTATGCCGGAGCCTTCCCCACCTGGCTGGCCCCTGTTCAAGTCCGGGTTCTGCCCATCAGCGAACGTCATGAGGACTATGCTCAGGACATCGTACGCCGCCTCAATGATCTGGACATCCGGGCTGAAGTGGATGAACGCCGCGAGAAGATCAGCTACAAGATCCGGGAAGCCCAAACCCACAAAATCCCCTTCGCCCTCGTGGTCGGGGACCAAGAGGCGGAAACGGATACGGTCTCCGTTCGCCGTTATAGTCAAGCCAATTCAGGAGAAAAACTCTCTGTAGCGGAGTTCATGGCTCTCGTGCAGGAAGAGATTGCAAGCAAAAAGCAATTGGTATAAGACTTAAGCAAAAGGATTTGAACCTATGGTTCAAATCCTTTTGCTTTGGAAATCATCTCACCCTATAATGAGAGAAGATACATAATATACGATGCAAATGAGGCGAAGATGATGTGGGTTGTATATGCTTTTGGCTCTGCGTTCTTCGCAGGGATTACCGCAATTCTGGCCAAATGCGGGATAAAAAAGACGGACTCGAATGTTGCTACGGCCATCCGCACGATTGTTGTGCTGTTATTTTCTTGGTTGATGGTATTTATGGTGGGGTCACATACGACGATCGCAGATATCTCTGGAAAAACACTGCTGTTTTTGGTTTTATCCGGCTTGGCCACCGGCGCATCATGGCTGTGCTACTTTAAGGCTTTGCAGCTAGGAGATATTAACAAGGTTGTTCCCATCGACAAATCAAGTACGGTCCTGACCATCATTCTGGCCTTCATTGTCCTGAACGAGGGGATAAGTGTTGGGAAGGCAGCAGGAGTCGTGGGCATCGGCATAGGTACATACTTAATGATACAGAAAAAAGAAACGGGTGATGAGCAGCCCCAAAGCAATAATTCCTGGCTGATTTATGCCTTTTTGGCTGCAGTATTTGCCAGCCTGACGTCTATTCTCGGGAAAATCGGTATTGAAGGAGTGGAGTCAAACCTTGGGACGGCCATTCGTACGGGAGTCGTGCTGGTTATGGCTTGGATTGTGGTGTTTGTGACTGGAAAAAAGATTACTCCCCAAGAGATACCTCTGAAAGAACTTGGTTTTATCACACTGTCAGGCCTGGCCACCGGCGGATCGTGGCTGTGTTATTACAAGGCCCTTCAGGATGGGCCGGCCAGCGTAGTCGTGCCAATCGATAAACTCAGCATTCTCGTGACCATTGCCTTCTCCTATCTTGTATTCCATGAGAAATTATCGAAAAAAGCTGCGATTGGACTGGCGTTAATTGTTAGCGGAACCTTGGCGATGTTGATATAAGGCTGAGTCCATTATATAAGGGATTTTCTAAGCTCTTCCGCTGATTTGCTTGAAAGATAGGCCGGGGCGATATCTATAACTGTTTTGGCACCGGATACCCCCTCCTGATTTAAACGATATGCGGCCCTCACAAAGGCAACGAGGACATTGGCTGTGAAATTGGGGTTGGAATCCAAATCCAATCGGTATTCAATGACATGATTATGCTCTTCATTAAGGCCTGTTCTTCCATGACGAATCACTAAACCGCCATGAGGAAGACCGTGGTGATTTTTTTCCAGTTCTTCTTCAGTAATGAAATGTACTTCTGTGTCATAGTCTGCAAAATAATTGGGCATTGTTTTTATCTCATGCTCGATCTGCGCTTTATCGGCTCCTTCTTCAACCACCACAAAGCACTCTCGACCATGCTTTTCCCTTGTCGTCAGTTCCGGCATCTCTCCTCTTCTAACGGCCTCAATGGCACTTTCCTTAGGAATGGTATACTGCTTCGCATCCTTGACTCCTTTAACTCTTCTAATCGCATCCGAATGCCCCTGGCTGATTCCTTTCCCCCAGAAGGTATAGGTATTCCCTTCAGGTAGGATGGCCTCTGCATAGAGGCGATTGATTGAGAACATTCCAGGATCCCATCCGCTGGCAATAATGCAAACTTTTTTGGCCTCTAAGGCATTTTTATTCATGACAGCAAAATATTCCGGGATTTTCGCATGAGTATCATAGCCATCGACGGTATTGAACAGACCCGCAAACTCAGGACCCTGAACCGGCATGTCCGACATGCTCCCACCACAAAGCACCATCACATCAATTTGATCCGTCATCTGTTTGGCCTCATCCATTGTGAAGACATTAACTCCTTTGGTAACAGTTTTGATTGTTGAAGGGTCACGTCTTGTAAATACTCCCACAAGTTCCATATCCTCGTTTTGCCGAATTCCTAACTCGACACTTTGCCCAAGATTTCCATAACCTACGATACCAATTCTGATCTTATTCATAGACGATTCCTCCTTAGAGTCTATTTTAACTGTTATTATTCCAGACGTACAAATAGTTTTATTATATTGTGACAGGATTTCTTCTCTGAGCGGGCGACGGAATATTCTGGCCAGCAATTTTTCTAAATTTTTTTAGTATTTAGTAAGATAAAGGTATATAGTCGTTTTTGGGAGAAATAAAAAGGTTAGGAAGGAATACGCCAATTGTTGCTCAAAATCAGGTTGGAATATAAACTAAATAGTTCATAGGAAGGAGGTAAAGACTTGTATAATGTTGCTGACTTAGTCGAAAACGTCATACAAGGGAATGCTAAGGAATCTGTTTTTATCGCGAGGGATTTATTAGCCAAAGGTTATAGGATAACTCAATTAGTAGAAGGGCTGACAAGAGCTTTGGATTCTCTCGATGTGAAATGCAATATGAATCAATTTAACCTTCTGGAAATATTATTAGCGGCCAGAGCAATGAAAGAAGTTGTGGATGAGGTGGTTTGTCCGGAGATCGAGAAACTGCCTGCCGAGTTTGGTTCCCTCCGCATAAAAGGAGTATTCGTTATGGGTACAATTCAAGGGGATATCCATGATCTGGGGAAAAACATTGTCACGACTCTTTTGAAAACTGTAGGTTATAAGGTCATCGATTTAGGCAAAGATGTTCCTCCCGCTCAATTCGTCATGACTGCTAAAGCGGAGAAGGCGGATTTTATAGGGGTGAGCAGCTTAATCTTTTCTTCAGCGGCGGGCATTAGAGAGATAAAGAGGTTGTTAAGAGAAGAAGGTATGTTGGATATTATGGTGATAGCTGGGGGGGCTGCTGTTAAACAATTAGGAAAAGAGGATCTCGATGTGGATATGATAGCGGAAGATGCGTTTGATCTTATAAGATTTCTCCAACTTCATGAAGGGAATGTTGTGGAGTGAACAGGTTACAGAGGTTAGAGTCTGCTCTGGTAGGCCATACTTTTGGCGATACTCTTTGTATGCCGCTGGTATTTGGAGGGGCAGCTTTTTTAACGAATGTAAGATTAAAAGAGTATCTGCAAAATGGAGAAATTTTGGCGCAATGTCAGTTGAATTCACAGCGGAAATTCAACTATGATGCAGTTTTTGTCTATGGAGATAATTGTATCGAAGCAGAAGCTTTGGGATCAAGAATATGTTTTCCGGAAAATGCTTATCCCTATATTGAAAAATATAGACTGGAAGATCCAAAACAATTAAGCGAATTACCGGATTTTAACCCTTTAACAGATGGTAGGATGCCGGAGTTACTACAAGCCGTTAAAATTCTCAAGGCCGAAATAGGTGATAATCTGCCTATTGTGGGAGTCGTCTTGGGACCTATGAGTATTGCCAGTCAATTGATGGGATTGGAAAGACTCTTATATCTCTTGCTTGACTCGCCTTGTGAATTTGCAGACATGTTGAGCTTCACTGCCGAAATTTCTTTAAAATCCGGCTTGGCCTTACTTGCCCAGGGTGCTCATATCTCGGCAGTAATAGACCCTAGTGCGTCTCAAAGCATTCTTCCCAGTGAGATGTTTGTCCGCTATCTATTACCCCATATTCGTGATATTTTTTCCCAATTCAAATCAGCGGGGACGCTGGCTTCCTGGTTAATGATAACGGGAAATAGCCAAGGGCTTTTGCCCTACTATCGCCAATGTGGAGTGAATATTGCCAGCATAGATTATGAGGTCCCGCTGGAAGAAGCATTGAAGTGGGGAGAAGACTTTTTGGTGGCCGGAAATATTAAACCCTACCGGTTTGTTAATAAAACCCCTCAGGAGATCATCCGTGAAGGTAAAGAGTTGATCAATCTGGCAGCCAGTAGCAAGCGGTTTATTTTAAGTTCCGGGTGTGAAATACCTTTGGATACAAAGCCGGGCAATCTTGCCGCATTAATTAATGCAGTAAGGGATGTGGGATAGAATGGACGTGAAGCAAAATACAGCCTTATCTTCTGAAGCAGAACTAAAAAAACAGATTGCTGCACTTCACAAAATAAACAATATGACGGGCTTTTTGCCCTTAAAAATCGAAGAACTATTACCGGCAATCAAAGAAGAGATGGAAAATATTTTCGCTCACTACGAATGCAGCTTCAATATATTCCCTGAAAGATATAGCTGCAGCAGGTCGGAGTTAGGGAACTGCAAAGCTATACGGGATCAGTTGCCGATGATTTCTGATCAGGATCAGACTTGTCCCTGTTGTACGGGAGAAGCTTGCCGGGGCATTTTTCGATCCCATGTTTGTGTACCTTTGGTTTCAGGTACGGAAGTATTTGGAGTGATTACCCTTAAGAGTACCCTTAAGGTAGGGCTAAGCCGAGATTTGCTTGAAATTCTCTTAGCCATAGCCAACCAAGTGGCAGCGACCCTCCAACGCTCTCAATTGCTGAATCGCCTGGCCCAAGAAAAGAACAACCTTGAAGATGCTAATCAAGAAATCACTCAGCTCAATAGGTCATTGTTCGACACTATTAAAGAGTTGGAAAAGACGCAGCGTCAACTGATTTATTCTGAACGGTTAGCCGCTGCAGGTAGATTAGCAGCTAACCTTACCCACGAGATCAACAATCCTACAGGAATCATTTTGTCCAGGTTGGAATGGCTCCTTTTAGAGGCTCCGGAAAAAGAGTTGCCTGAAGAGGTCGTAAAAGATTTGCTGGTTATCAAAAAGCATACAGAACGGATCGCTCATACCACCCGAGGATTGCTCTCTTTTTCCAGGCGAACGAAAAATGAAACAGCTTTAGTCGATCTGGAGAATTTGATCAAGGAAACAGTGGTTTGGCTGGAAAGACAGTTTTCCCGTAAGGATATCATCATTGTCCTCAACCTCTGCCACCTGCCAACCGTTATCGGCAACAAAGACCAACTGGAGCAAGTGCTTGTCAATATCTTAACTAATGCCAAAGATGCCCTGCCGGAAGGAGGGAAGATCACCATTACCACGAAACATAATACTGAAGAAAATAATATTCAGATAGATATTGAGGATAATGGTACGGGAATACCGGAGGAAATTATGAATACTATTTTTGACCCCTTTTTTAGTACGAAGGAAAAAGAACTGGGCACAGGGTTGGGATTACCGATTAGCCTGACTATCATGAAAGAGCATGGCGGCTTTTTGCGCATGGAGAGCACTCCCCACGAGGGCAGTTGCTTTAGCATGATTTTACCCTGTGCGCCAAATGACCGGGAGGGTGATTTGAATGGGTGAGGATCGACATATTGTTGTCATCGATGATGAGCCGGATATGCTGGAGACCTGTGCCAGGGTTATCCACCGCATGGGATATAAATGCACTACCTATGAAGATAGTTGTGAGGCTTTGGAGGAAATCCATAAGCTGCAGCCTGACCTGATCATAACAGATATCAAAATGCCTAAATGCGATGGATTTGAAGTGCTGGAAAAAGCCAAAGTATGCGTCCCCGAGGCGAGAGTTATTGTAATCACGGGTTATGCTTCGGTGGACTCGGCTGTACAAGCCATGAAAGAAGGAGCCTATGATTATCTTTCCAAGCCTTTTCCCATTGAACAGCTGCAATTGACCATCAATAAAGCACTTCAACATATCGCCTTAACGGAAGAGAACCAATTGCTGCGGGCTCAGCTGCAGGAAGGCCTAAACACCGATAATATTATTGGTGCCCGGGGAGGGCTGCAAGATGTCTTTGCTACGATTGGCAAGATTTCCAATAGCGATGCCTCCATCCTCATCTTGGGGGAAAGCGGTACCGGTAAAGAAGTCATCGCTCGGGCTATTCACAAAAACAGCAGACGTTCCACAGGGCCTTTCATTCCCGTGGATTGTGCATCCTTACCGGAAAATCTATTGGAAAGTGAGCTGTTTGGTTATGAAAGGGGAGCCTTTACGGGGGCGAACAACACCAAGCAGGGGTTGTTGGAAATGGCCCACGGTGGAACTCTTTTCCTGGATGAATTGGGGGAGTTGACTCTGGCCATGCAAGCCAAGCTTTTAAGAACATTGGAAGAACGGGCGATTCGAAGAGTTGGGGGTAATCGCTTGATCAATATCGATATTCGGGTTTTGGCCGCTACGAATCGTGATTTGGAAAAAGCGGTCCGCACGAAAGAGTTTCGTGAAGATCTCTATTATCGAATCAACGTCATTACTCTTAAGCTTCCCATCTTGCATGAACGGCAGCAGGACATTCCCTTACTGGTGAATCATTTCTGTAAGAAATTTTCACAAGATATGGATAAGAAGGTTGGGGGCTTTACCCCTGAGGCAATGAAGACCATGAAAAGTTATTCCTGGCCGGGGAATATCCGTGAGCTGCGTAATGTTGTGGAAAGAGCCATCTCCCTGTCGGAGTCAGAGATGGTAGAGATTACTGATCTGCCGGAGAAAGTCATTGCCGAACAAAAAAAGATTCTCCCTGAGCAGGAGAATCTGGGGGACCTTTCCTTTCATGAGGCGAAGGATCTTTGGTTGAAAAAATTTGAAGTAAAATACATGAAGGAGCTTTTAGACAAACATAATGGCAATATCACTCAGGCGGCTAAATCAGCCGGAATTGATCGTAAAACAATCCATAGACTGATGAATAAGTATGATTTGCAGAGGTAATTAAGCTTCTGAATCGTCAATAAAAATGGTGTATTCTTTTGCTTCAGTGGATGCGCCATCCTGATCTGTAATGGGGGGAATGGTTAATTGCAATTCCTTTACAGAGGTGACTTCACGTTCCCTAACGGGAAAAGTGATAAAACCCTGTTGCACCCTCTGAGGAGGGTAGGTCCCCCCTAAAGATGAAGTAAGGGTGAGATCCGGTGAGGAGATTTCCTGGCCGTCGATGGTCATTTCAAATTCCTCAGGATAAAATTGAATATCCTTGTTGGAGGTGTTCCCGATTTCTATACCTAAAGCGATTTTACCCAAGGGGGCATCTTCGGAGGGATCGGTGTTTCTTACCAAACTAACATTGATGATTCTTAATTTCATAGTATCTAAATCAATGATTTGATTAAGCTCCTTAGTTTGGCTAAAAACCGCGATGTCGGCTTTTTCTTGTGGAGCCGTAGTAGTGGTTGGACTGGGTTCTTGGCCTGAGGAGCAACCGCTGATGAGGAGAACCAGGCTTAGGACAAGGCTGAAGATGATTTTAGTTGTTACTTTTTCCATAAATACAACCTCCTTACAATTAGGCCTAAATAAAAGACTCTTGCTTTTGAGCAAGGGTTTTTTTATTGCTCAGAGACCTCATAAGATTTCAATGCAAATGGCGTACCAACTTAATTTTGGATAATCCATCCTCTTGTCTGAGGTTAAGGTCGAAAAGTGGGACATCTTTGGGACAATTGAGTGACATTCTTGCCCCAACGGATCAGAGAAGAGATTCACAAAGATATCCTTAAACATTCACAAAACGTTCACACATCTGCAGAAAAGCAGCTTAGGTACTATTGGCACGATAATTGCAAAATGAATTAGTAATAATCTTCTCAAGCTTCTGATTATAAGGTATAGCCTTAACGCTAGCAGGGAGGTGAAAGAATGTTTGCAAAATTGATTTGGCGGAATGCCAAAAGACGGCCTTGGCAGCAAGGACTTACTCTGTTTGTCGTCATGGCCTGCGCTGCCGCTCTGGCAGCCGGGATACTGTTGGTCTGGGGTATTGAGAAAGCAGGCCAAAGTGCCGTCGATAATCTGGGAGCGGATGTTATGGCTATACCGGCAGATGCTCATTTTGAACCTGGCCAAGTCCTATTTACCGGGGCACCCGCTAATATTTATATGAATTCAGAAGTGTTGAGGGAGATCGAGAAAGTCCCTGGTGTGGAAGCTATATCGGCACAATTCTTCAGCCAGACTCTTAATCAGAGCTGTTGCAGTCTCCCGGAAGAATACCGGCTGGTTGGTTATGATCCACAAACGGATTTTCTGGTAAGGGAATTATTAGCGAAAGGGGTGGGCAGGGATTTAAAGAACACGGAGGTTATTGTAGGTGGAAACGTGCCTGCTTTTTTGGGGGACAGGGTGGTGATTTTGGCTGAGCCCTTTGATGTTGCCGGTTATCTTGAACCGATGGGAGGGAGTATTGACGATACAATTTTTGTACCTATTGAAACGGCCCGGAGGCTTGCCGGAAAAAGTCCCTATTTACAGGAATACTGGCAAGAGGCTGGGGACCCGGAAGAGTTGGTTTCGTCGGTGCTTGTTAAAACAAAAGCTGAGGCTGACCCGAGTCAAGTTGCCAAAGGTATCGACAGGATCAATGGGATTAAGAGCGTGACGGCAGGGAAGTTATTTTCCGAACTTAAAGAAGAGCTGCTCCTGATTAAAGAAATCCTGCGTTTGATGGTGGTCATTATTTGTGGAATCACAATTGCTTCCCTGGCCTCACGATATTCTTCCCTGGTATTGGAGAGACAGCAGGAACTAGCGCTGCTGCGGGCATTGGGAACAGAGAAAGGAAGCCTATTTAAGCTGGTTATGCTGGAAACCCTTTGCAGCGGACTGGCGGCTGCAGTTATAGGATGCCTGGCCGGATATGGTCTGGTGCTTTATCTGGCGAAATCCCTCAGCAAGCATAGTTCTTTTCCGTTTATGCTGCCTGAGGCAGCTCAGCTTTGTGTAGCTTTTTTAGGGGTCATCGCTTTTATTCTTCTCATCTGCTGTTTGGCAGCCTTCTGGCCGGCAAGAAGTTCGTCGCGATTGGATCCCGTAATCGCTTTAACGGAAGGGGAGCTAAAGTAGGGAGGTATCCATGGAAATATCATTAAAAAACATTACACACCACTACCGGGACGGTATGGGTGATCGGGTTACTCCCCTGCGCAACATTGATTTAACCCTGAGGAGCGGGGATTCCCTCATAATCTATGGACCGTCAGGGTGTGGCAAGAGTACGCTGCTGTTTATCCTGGGTTGTATGTTAAGGCCTTCGGAAGGACAGGTGACGATAGACGGGCGCTCCCTCCTTCACTATGGGGATAAAGACTTAGCCGAATTAAGAAATCAAAAAATTGGCTTCATGTTCCAGATGTGTTATCTGCTCCCTACCCTGACTGTCAAGGAGAATATCATGCTTCCCTTCTGGATTAGGGGAGGGAAGGCAAGGGATAGAAGGATGGAAAAAAGAGCAGTAGAGCTTTTGCTTGAACAGCTGGAATTGGGAGACCGGGCTGATTTTTTACCTTATCAGCTAAGCGGTGGTCAAAGACGCCGGGTGGCCATGGCCAGGGCCTTGGTCAATGACCCGGATATAATCCTGGCCGATGAGCCCACGGCGGAGCTAGATGAGGAGAAAAAGGACTTTGTGGGAAAGTGGCTGGGAGAGCAGGCAGGAAAAAAGAAGATTGTTATGGTTGCTACTCACGACCCCCAATTGGCAGCTTATGCCGGACGGGTTTACAGCTTAAGTCAGGGGCAGTTGCAATCCAGAGGTTAAATGAATGGAGGTTAGAACTTTGAACGGAAAATTAGCTAAGGTTATTGGCGGACTGGGGGTAGTGCTGGGGCTATTGATCGCCTTGACTCCGTTTCATCTTGCTCCAGTTTGTCAACGATTACTGGAATTAACCACAGGGAAGATGGTCCATATGCGCTGTCATTATACAGGCCAAGGGGAGGTGTTTTTAGGCATAATCATAGTTTTGGTCTCCTTAATCTATCTGTTTAACAAGACCATCTTTGCTCAAAAAAGTTTGGGCGGTGTTCTGATGATACTGGGATTAGGCGTTATTATCCTGCCCACAAATCTGGGGATTGGCGTTTGCATGAATCCGATGGAGTGCCATACCACCGCTAAAGTTCTCTATGTCCTGGGAGGCTTGACAATAATTGATGGGTTGATTGCGGTTTTCCAAGAAAAAATCCCTGTTTCGACTTCTAAAGACATTAAAGCTTGATAAAGGAAACTTGCTCCTCTCAGAGGATGGACAAAGGAGGTTGAATCATTTGCGGGGGTTGGTCACCGGAAGATTAAGCAAAACTTTAGGTCTAAATATGGTTGTCGTCGGTTTGGTGATTGGATTTGCCCTTTTTGCAACCTATGCTATTCCCCTGCCGGAGGAAGCAGAGGCTGCTGGGCAGGTCGGATACCTTACTTTCCAATCAACCTGTACAGCATGCCATACCGTGGACACTGTGCAGAATTATCAGGGTTCTTCCACTTGGTCAGAAATTATTGTTTTGATGAAAAGTTATGGAGCTTTCATGCAAGAAGAAGAGGAAGGGGAGATCCTTCAGTATCTGGAAGAAGCGTACCCCAGGTAAGTGAAGATAGCCAGACATATGGTGCATCGGCAGAACAATCTGCCACTGCGGTGGAACCATTTGCCGCAGTGGCAGCAACCCTACTTTCTCTTGTGCTCAATCAGAAGTTAACGCACGGAAGATGATTGGAATGGAAAGGAGAAGATTGATGCAAAAAGGCCGGAAATTGGCCATAACCACGATCGTATTCACACTCAGTTTAGGACTGGTTATAGGTGCGGGTTATTATAAGAGCAGTATAGGCGATGGAGGATCTTTCAATTTAAACCTTCCACAGAAAGACACCGGGAAGGTTAAAACGGTGACAGTAAATCTTGACGAGCAAGGCCTTCTTAAGAAGTTACTTCAGCCAGATCTTATTGAAGTAAGGTCTCATGCGATTACAAATAAAAGTAATAAGGATTATAATTTGCAGTTTGAATTAACGGATAATTCCTTACCAGTGAGAATGAGTGTTAAGGATGATGCATGGGATGAAAAAAACAATACTCTAAATCGCCCCTTAAAACCGGGTCAAAAAGTAAATTTTAATATGTATTTCGACGTTTCTAAAGAATTATTCAACGCCTCAGAGATTTATGATGGGAGATTAAATGTCCTGGATTTTACCACAAAAGAACAATTGGGATATGTTCCGATAAAAATTGTTAACACGAATATGGCTTCAGACGGCAATAAGGATTGTTGTGCACCCTGATTAGTGGAATTAATGTGGTTAATAAAGGAGGATTTGAAAAATGTCTGGTTGCCATTATTCGGATAGGGATAAAAAGAAAAGGAAACACTTTTGGCTGCGCCTAAGCACATATATTTTGGGGATTTTCCTTTTTTATGCACCATTTGCTGTGTTTGTCCGGGTCGTGAAGTCAATTACAAATAATCCTTCAACAAGTGATATTCATAGTTTCTGCATGCGGATGCCGATTAATTGGCTCTTTGATCCTACAGAATGGTATCGCATTGTAGCCGACCCCCTTTATCTTAGTTTCATAATCGTTATTGCCATAGCATTCTTTTTTGGACCGCTTTTTTGCGGCTGGTTATGTTCGGCTGGAGCACTTACCGAGTACTTAAGCAAATTAGTTCCGGATCGATTCAAAATTGACCTTTCTCGTACAGTAAATCCAACTCCAATCCGCTATGGGTTTTTAGCAGGTTTCATTCTCACGCCGTTTTTAGGAGGGAGTGTCTGCTGTGCTTTCTGTAACTTTAGTATTTTTCAGAGATTCATCAGCGGGCTGACCGGCGATCTGCAGGCTTTGGCCTATTGGAGCACTACGGCCATTATTACAGTAGTAATTTGGTTCGTCTTTTTCGGCTTGTTTATAAAGGGTGGACGGGGTTGGTGCAGCTTTGGCTGCCCCATAGGAACTATTCAATCCTTGTTCTACGCGATCGGCTCTAAGCTGGGATTCACTTATAAACTTAAATACGACAGTTCAAAGTGTAATGGCTGTGGCTCTTGCATTAAAGCATGCTCCATGTGGTCTATTACGAAAACGGATCAGGGGAAAGGGATATCTGTTAGTCCGTATTCGTGTAATGTTTGCCTAGATTGTGTAGCGGTATGTCCTCAGGAAGCCTTAAGTTACAGTAAAGGAATTACAGAAACACATAAACCTATTCAATTGGAGGGGACGACATCTTCAGCTGTTGCAAATAGGGGGTAGCCAATGCTTCATATGATAAGAAACAAATTCAACACTATCAGTAATCGTGTTAAGCAGAATCTAACCGGTACAGCTATCGGATTAACTGCAGCTTTGCTTCCTTTACAACATAGTGGATGTAGTGGAAATTGCAAGTTATGCCAAAGTTGTACTGCATCAGCAATAATTATTGCGGGCTTGCTCCTTACAAAGTTTCGCGGCCGCGTACAAAAAATTTTTCCTAAAAAGTAAAAGATGGGGGTGAAAAGATGAGTTTTTTTAACGAAGAAGGGGATATGGAAGGTTTTGTGGTTTTGGCATTGGGAATATGGGCGGCTATAACCCTGGTCTTTATGATCGCGAGGAGTTGGACAGCTGGAAACGCCTATTGGGTAGCAATTTTTATGGGATTAATTTGCTTTGCAGCCGCTTTTTCCGTTTATACATGGAGAGTTTTGATTCTGGACCGCAAAGGGGGTATGGAAAATGGAGAACAACAATAAAGGGGAAATATCAAGACGCAAATTCCTCGGAATCATGACCGGGGTACCCTTGGTTTTGAGTGTGGGAACCCCTGCAGCCGCAGTAGGAAAAATGATAAGCCCCCCTGAGGCATTAAAGCCGCTTCCTCCGAAAATGGCGATTCTTAAAGAAGACGAGTTATTGGAGAAGCCCAAAGAAATCATCTATGACGGTCTTCCGGCCATGATCTTCAAAAAGGGCAACGAATATCAAGCCTTTTCCAGGGTCTGTACCCATCTCGGCTGTACGGTAATGTGGAATGAAGCGGAGAAACGCTTTGAATGTCCCTGTCATGGCGGAATATTCGATGAAGACGGGAATGTGCTGGACGGCCCGCCGCCAAAACCTCTAACCCGTTTGAGGGCCTGGGTGGAAGACGGTTATGTCATGGTACAAAGGGAGGTTGTTTAGCGTGGCATTTGAGGCTAAAGAAGTCGAGGTAAAAGATATGCTTAAGGAAATCGCTGAACATCCTGTTCCCAGGCATGCTCGTAATTTCATATTCTGTTTTGGTGGGATCTCCTTTCTGTTGTTTTTGGTTCAGGTTGTTACGGGTATCGTGCTGGCGGTTTACTACAACCCGACGATGGAAGGCGCCTATCAGAGCGTGATGTTTATCAATAATGAGGTCTTCATGGGTAAGGCTTTGCGTTCGGTTCATAACATTGCGGCTAACCTGATGCTGATTATGGTGGTCCTGCATTTTTTGCGAGTTGTTTTTACCGGTGCCTACAAGCCGCCTCGTCAGTTCAATTGGGTAGTGGGCGTACTCCTGCTGCTTTTAGTCGTTTTCTTCTGTTTCACGGGTTACCTTTTGCCGCTGGATCAGGTGGGTTACTGGGCGGCGATTATTGGAACCAAGATATTGGGGTCAATTCCTATCGTCGGTGACCAGCTCTTGCTATTGGGCCAAGCTGGAACCAAGATTACGGACTATACCCTGATGAGATTCTTTATTATCCATATTGTGATACTGCCTGTGGTTACCATAGGCCTGCTGATTGCTCACTTTTTAATGATTCGTAAACAGGGGATTTCCGGTCCACTATAGGAGGTGATGAGAATGGACATCAATAAAAAGGAATTGGATAAGGATACGGTACCTTTTTTCCCAAACCATTTAACGACTGAAGTAAGCGTGGCTCTTGGTATCCTTGGAGTTGTTCTTTTTCTGGCTGGAGTAATCCCCAAAGATCTGGGCCCCCCGGCCAATCCCGTCATGACCCCTGCTCATATTGAACCGGATTGGTATTTTATGTGGCTTTTTGGTCTGCTGAAAATTGTCCCTCAACTTTTGGGATTGCTGATTCCGGCACTTCTGGTTATAGGGGTTATCTTATTGCCATGGTTGGATAAAAGCACATCCCGCCGACCCGAAGAGAGGCCATGGGTTATTATCGGAGCGGAAATCGTACTGATCCTCATGGTGGTTTTAACTTATATTGCCCTGCATTTTTAATTATGGGTTAGGAATCGGAAAGGTATGGGGGTGAATCAATGACGGGAAAAGGGCGGAATAATCCATCGTTTCACTTGCTTTCAATTTTCTGCATCTGGCTGGGGATGGGTTTCTTGGTAGGGATAACCGGGAGTGTAATCGCCGCACCGAATTATGCTTTGCCGGATGATCGTGAGGCTAAGCTGGTCTATGCATCCGGCTTGCAGCCTCAGAAATCTGCAGGGACCCAAAGCGGCGATCCGAGCGGTGCCTCAGGTAAAACAGCAAGAGAAGGAGAGCTCTTTCTACAAAAGGGCTGTACACAGTGCCATGAAGTAAGTTATTACGGAATAGCCGGTGGTGTGACGGGTCCAGATCTTACCAAGGCGTATGGGGATGTGCCGGATCGTTTTGGGAAGACCCTCGCCGAGTTTTTACAAGAACCGGAAGGGACAATGGCTGAGATGTTCGCCAGAATGGATATTACAGGTGATGAAAAAAATCAGGTTCTCGAATTATTAACTGCAGCCGGCGGAAAGGCGGCCCAGCAACCAGACGGTGAGGAGAGCAAAGGTACTGAAAATACGAATAACCCGGAGTGAAGAGTGATATCAGCAATAGAATCATGCAAATGTATAGGGAGGTTTTTAGCAAGTGGAAAAAGGACTATTTAAAAAGATTGTGTTGTCCCTGGCAGGGCTGCTGGTTGGTCTGGTAATAGCTGTTTACTTATCTACCCAGCTTAATCCTGGAGCGGGTTCAGAGGCTGTTTTAGGAAAGAATATATCTGTCGATGGTGTATCGGATGATGTGGTGCAAGCGGCCCTAAAGACCTATGTGCCGCCTGGTCAGTTAGATGAGTATTATATGTTTGCCTCAGGCGGCCATTCAGGGAACGTCTTTGTCTATGGTGTGCCCTCCATGCGGCGGATCAGAACGATTCCGGTATTTACCCCTGAATCAGCTGTTGGGTATGGCTGGACGGCGGAATCGAAGGAAATGCTTGGCGAATGGGGCTGGGGAGATCTCCACCACCCTGCTTTGAGCGAGACAAAGGGAGATTATGACGGGCGTTGGCTTTTTGTCAATGATAATGCCAACAGCAGGGCTGCCCGGATCGATTTGGATTCCTTTAGAACCACTCAAATTTTAGAGGTGCCTAATATTTACGGGCCTCATAGTGCTGTGTTTATGACACCGAATTCGGAATACTTTATGATGGGCTCCCGTTTTGCCGGGCCGATACCTTATGGGACCTATTCACCTATTGAGAACTATTCCGAGGACTATAAGGGAGTTCTGGCCGCGATAGCTATAAATCAAGAAAGCGGAGAGATGAGTATAGGCTGGGAAGTATTATTGCCTCCCTGGTCTTACGATTTATCCGATGCCGGTAAGCTGGACAGCGAAGGTTGGGCGTTTTTGACAACATATAATACTGAGGAAGCCTATGAATTGCTGGAGGTCAATGCTTCACAGCGGGAGATGGATTATGTCATCGCTCTAAACTGGAAACTGCTTGAACAGGCGGCCAATGAAGGAAAATTTAAAATGGTTGATGGGGTGAAAATGATTGACCCTCTGGATGTACCGGGTTCTATCTACCTGATCCCAGCCATGAAGAGTCCCCATGGCGTGGATGTAACGCCGGATGGCAAATATTTCATTGCCAACGGAAAGATTGCTCCGGTAGCTACCGTATTCAGCTTCGAGAAATTCAAGGAATGCATTGAGAACAAAGACTTCCAGGGTGAAGAACGGGGTTTCCCGATTGTCAATTATGAGAAGGTAAGAGTGGCGGAAGTGCCCGTGGGCTTAGGGCCACTGCATACCCAATTTGACGGTAATGGTTATGCCTATACCACATTATTTATCGACAGTACCATTGCCAAGTGGAGACTCGATACCTTTGAAATTGTTGATGTTATCCCGGTTCATTATTGCCCCGGTCACCTGTGTGCCGCTGAGGGAGATACCGTCGATCCGGACGGCAAGTATTTGGTATCCCTGAATAAGCTGGCCAAGGATAAATTCTTGTCCGTTGGACCATCCCATCCGGAGAGTGCCCAGCTTATCGATTTAACCACGGATAAAATGAAGATTTTGATGGATGTCCCCGTAGATCCCGAGCCTCACTTCGCTCAGATGATCAAAGCAGATAAGATCAAGACCTGGGAAGTATTCGAGAAGGATCCCAATCGGCCGGGTGCTGTTTATGAAAAGGAAAATGCCCGCATTGAACGGGATGGCAATAATGTCACGGTCTATCAAATGTCCTTCCGCAGCCGCTATTACCCGGATAATGTGGAGGTCAATGAAGGAGATCATGTGACCTGGTATGTGACAAATACGGATTTTGATGAAGATATTACCCATGGCTTCGGTATTTCCATGTATAACCTCAATGTGGAAGCTCAACCGGGAGAAACGGTGAAATTTGAATTCGTAGCAGATAAAGCGGGAGTCTATCCCTTCTATTGCACCAACTTCTGCTCGGCACTCCACCAGGAAATGCAGGGTTGGTTCATTGTAAAACCAAAAGGCCTATAAAGCTCTCTAAAGCTTTATAGAAGAATCGAGAGGGATCCTAACTCAGGGGTCCCTCCCCCCCCCTTAACTGATAGGAAAGTGGTGGTTAACCATGGATTTTGCAAGAAAGCTTCTAAAGGGAAACCTTAATATCATAGGAAGAATCATGTTTGGTGCTGCCGGTTTAATACTCCTGGCTTCTCTTTTCCTGCCTTGGTGGCATTTAGATTTAGTGGCTCCTCAATATCCGGAAGGTCTGTCCGTAATTGTCTATCCGGACAAACTGGATGGCCGAATCGATATTATCAATAATATCAATCACTATATAGGAATGAAGTGGATTAGCGAAGAAGATTTTCCCGAATTCAAAGTCATTCCTAAAGTAGCCTATATCATCATTGGCTTGGCTTTTATTACTGCTTTGGTTAAAAAAAGGTGGGTCGCCTGGTTGACCGCCGGTTTGGGTGCTGTGGGCGGCATGATTGGGGTGTATGATTTGTGGCGCTGGTTACGCGATTATGGGACCCAATTGGACCCCATGGCGGCAATAAAAATAGATCCTTTTACCCCTCCGATTATAGGTACAAATAAGCTTGCGAATTTTATTACGTATACGGGCTTTGATTCAGGAGGATATTTACTGGGGCTGAGCATTATCCTAATGCTGCTGGCTGCTTGGAGGTTTAAGGAACATGAAAAGCAAACGGAATAGGCGTTGCTTTTGGCTGAGTCTGTTTTTTTTCCTATGGGTCATCCCGGCGGCAGTTCAGGCTGCTACCCTGGAGGTCCGGGGCGGCGGCTCAGCGGAAAGTATTCAATCCGCTTTGGCAAGGGCTGCTCCCGGGGATACCATCAATGTCTATAGCGGGACCTACGTAGGGAACATTGTGATTGATAAAGCCATATCCTTGATAGGAATCGGCACTCCGATTCTTGATGGGGGAGGAGAGGGGGATGTGGTCAGCCTTAAGGCCGATGGGGTAAATTTTAAAGGGTTTCAGGTCGTGGGCAGCGGCAAAAGATTACAGGATTCCGATGCGGGAATTAAAATTCACTCCGCATTTAATGTCATTGAAGATAATAAATTATCCAATAATCTATTTGGGATCTATCTGCTGAAATCTCCCCATAATACGATCCGCAATAATACGATTGTCGGGAGACCTGCTAAGAATAAATTAAAAGACTCTGAAAAGGAAATGAGCGAGGCCGGCACTTATGAACTACTGCCGCTCTTTGAAGGGGAAAGCGGTGACGGGATTCATCTTTTTGCAGCATCCAATAATTTGATTGAGAATAATGAGATTACGGATACCAGGGATGGCATCTACTTCAACTATGCTCATGATAATCGTCTTTTATATAACCGCATTAATGGGGTACGCTATGCCATTCACTATATGTATTCCGATGATAATTATTTTGAAGGGAATATAGCTACGAATAATGTGGCAGGGGCGGCTCCCATGTATTCGAAAAGAATAACCTTCCGCCAGAATGTCTTCGCTTATAACCGTGGTCACCGCTCTTTTGGAGTTCTGTTTTCCAGTTGCAACGATTGCCTGGCGGAAGGGAATATTATTTTCGGTAATACCAGGGGGGCCCTCTTCGATGTGTCCTACCACAACACCTTTCGTAATAATATGGTGGCCTCTAATGATATTGGGATTGATCTGATTTCCAGTTCGGGATTCAATACCTTTGTAAAAAACAATTTTGTGGATAATATGGAGCAAATCGCTTTCCGGGCGGGAAAAATTGGGGAAGGGAATGTGTTCTATGACGAAGGGGAAGGCAACTATTGGAATGACTATAGGGGGTTTGATCTGGATCAAGACGGTATAGGTGATACTCCCTATCTTACAGGGGATATTTTTACCTATCTAATGAATAAAGCCCCTACTGTGCGTCTTTTTTTAAACAGTCCTGCAGCTAAAGCTTTGGAGTTTGCCGAAAACATGTTTCCGGTTATAGAGATTCCTAAAGCCGAAGATGTATATCCTTTGATTAAGCCTGTGGGGATTGAGATGAATACACAGTTTCAACTCGAGAAGAACCAGGTTTCCAATAAGGTCCTTGGTGCATACTCCTTGCTTATGCTCCTCATGGCAGGGATAATAGCCGCCCGGGCGTTTAGAATAAGTTCTCAAGGAGTAAAACTAGTTGAGGATTTTCTGAGAGGAGGCCGAAAATGAAGCCCAGGATTATGGTTTTGATTATTCTATGGTGTTTATCGCTTATAGGATGTTCTGCGGGGGAAGTTGCAGGGACTCCCCGGAAGATTGACCCTACAATCGACATTTGTCCTGTATGCAGGATGAGTGTGATCGATGAGCACTTTGCGGCACAGATTATTGATAGCCAGGGACGAGTTGAGATTTTTGATGATATCGGATGCATGTCTATTTTTATGCGAAGATTGGAAACAGGGGAAAAGGATAGTATTATAGCCTCTTATGTAAAAGATTTTGAAAGTATGGAATGGCTCAGTGCTCAGGAGGCCTTTTATGTACAGGGTCGGATCGATACCCCCATGAGTTTCGGGATCGTAGCCTTTGCTGTCGAGGGGGCGGCTCAGAAATTTGCCGAAGAGGTAGGGGGAAAACAAATGACCTGGGAGCAAGTGCAGACGGAGCCATTAACCATCGGCTTGGATATTGAGTTTAATCGGGAAGAGTGGGGGGATTAGATGCAGCTGGTCAATGTAGTTACCATAGCAGAAAAGGAACTTTTGGAATCCATACGCAGCAAATGGCTGGGAACGTTTACCGCTGTTTTTGCTTTAATTGCCCTCCTGGTTTCTTTTTTTGGCTTGTCCAGTCTCGGTGTGGGTGGGCAGCAGGGATTTAACCGGGTTACAGCCAGTCTTTTGAATCTGGTGCTGTATTTGCTGCCCTTGATTGCCCTTGTAATGGGTTCGGCGACAGTAGCCGGTGAAAAGGAGGCTGGGTCCCTCCATGTTCTGCTCACCCAGCCCATTAATAAGGCTGAAGTAATTATCGGCAAGTTTGGTGGCTTGGCTTTGGCTTTAATTGCTTCCATTTTAGTTGGTTTTGGCGGGGCGGGGGTAGTGATCGCCTGGAAAACAGGGTCAATCAATATTATGGATTATCTTATGTTTGTGATCTTATCCATGATTTTGGCGCTGGTATTTCTCAGTATAGCCATACTCATTTCTGTCATTGTATCACGAAGAGCTCAAGGGATTGGTTTGGGGATTTTTATTTGGTTTTTAATGATTTTAGTTTACGATTTTTTAGCTATAGGGGTCGCTGGGCTGTCGAATGTATCCATTATTATTCCCATGTTACTGCTGCTTCTGCTTGCCAATCCGGCGGATATGGTGCGTGTACTGGTCATCTTACAGCTTGGCGGTGAAGAAACCTTTGGTCCCACGTTGGTCGCTTTGACGAGGATGCTTACTCAGGGGTCGGGGGAATTTTTATTATATGGAGCCCTTTTATTCTGGATGATTATACCTCTTCTGCTTGCGGCGATACTATTTGGCCGCAGGCAGGATTATTAGGAGGGGATCCTATGGAAGTCATTGATACTTTAGAGGTGAAACATGCCCAGAAGTTTTATGGTCAGTTTCAAGCAGTCAAGGATATTAACTTAACTATCAAAAAAGGGGAAATATATGCCCTGTTAGGGCACAATGGAGCTGGAAAATCAACATTAATAAAAATGATTTTAGGGTTGGTAAAACCTTCAGCCGGAATGATCGGGATTGAGGGATTAAATTATGATGTTAAAAATAAGGAGATTAAGAAAAGGGTAGGTTATTTGCCGGAGAGAATGAATTTTTACGACAATTTAACGGCTTGGGAAATACTATCTTTTTACGCCAAATTAAAAGGAATAACGAAGAAACGATGCGAAGAGGTGCTGGAACAAGTCGGCTTAAGTGAAGCGCGACACCGAAGAGTAGGAACTTTTTCCAAAGGAATGCAGCAGAGATTAGGTTTGGCCCAAGCTATTATCCACAGGCCTGATTTGCTTGTGCTGGATGAACCGACAACCGGGTTAGATCCCATTGGCATCCTGGAATTAAAAGAAATGATTCGGAACTGGAATAAGGAAGGTACGACCATATTATTTTCCTCACATAATCTTAATGATGTCGAAGAACTGGCACAGCAGATTGGCATTATGAATCGCGGCGAAATTATTGCTCAAGGCACTTTGAAAGAATTACAGAATAAGTTAGGTATGCCAACGAAGATTGAAATTGATCTTTCCGTGATTCCGGATAATTTAGAGAAAATATTAGTAGAAAAGCAAATTGAAACCTTTCAGGTCGAAGGAAGAACTATAAGTATTGATTGTCCAAAAGATAAAAAGACCCAAGTCATAGCGGCGGTTATGGATGGAGTGCTGAAAGTACTTGACTTGCGCTTGAAAGAACCGGGACTGAATAGCATTTATCAGAGGATCATGGAAGAACTGGCTGTCTGATCGCATTAAAATATATAAAAATTAATATTTGACAATTACCTCAGAACCCAATATAATATTGATGTTCAAGTAGAAGCCATCCGCTTCTCACCTCATGGCTTGAGTCGATGAGGTATCTTCGGGTCCTGAGCCTATCGTACTTGCTCATGATTTGTATGGAAGACGGGTGGAAACTCTGCCCGTCTTTTTTTGTGTGATTTTTTTTGGAGGTGGTTCGTTATTAGTAAGGATTTACGGATTAACGACGAAATCCGGGCCCGGGAAGTTCGTCTTGTCGGGGAAGAGGGAGAGCAATTGGGGATTGTCCAACTTAGAGATGCTCAACGTATTGCTGCTGAGAAATCTCTGGACTTAGTGGAAATTGCACCAACTGCTAAGCCGCCTGTTTGTAAGATCATGGATTATGGTAAGTACAAGTATGAGCAGGCCAAGCGGGATAAAGAAGCCCGTAAAAAACAGAAGACCATGGAAATCAAAGAAGTGAAGCTTCGTCCCAATATTGAGGACCATGACTTCGAAACCAAAGCACGCAATGCCCAACGCTTTTTAAATGATGGGGATAAGGTTAAGGTAACGATTATGTTCCGTGGTCGGGAGGTTACCCATCCGGAACTTGGGAGAACTTTATGCCTGCGTCTAGCTGAGTTTTGTAAAGCTGAGGCTAATATAGAGCGTGATCCTAAGCTTGAAGGACGCAATATGATTATGATTTTAGCGCCTGTGAAACACGACTAACACGAGAGGGGGATATCCCAATGCCAAAAATGAAAACCCACCGCGGAGCTGCGAAACGTTTTAAGAAAACAGGTACTGGTAAAATTGTTCGCCATCATGCTTTTACAAGCCATATCCTGGAGAAGAAGTCTCCAAAACGTAAACGGAATCTGCGCAAAGCTACCCTTATGCACAAAACCGATGCCAAACGTATTGCCCGCTTAGTTGCTTATCTATAAGATTGAAAATCGAAGAGGTTTTTGGAGGATAATTGCTGATGTCTCAGCCTTAGAATCTAAGGGCGCATTATGAGACAAGCCTTGTTCGGCATGAGCCGGGCAGATAAGAGATGAGAAGAATGACAGAGATTAACATGTAAGGAGGTCTTCGCTATGGCCCGTATTAAAAGAGGGGTAACGAAGCATCAACGTCATAAAAAAGTATTAAAGCTTGCAAAAGGGTTCCGTGGAGCAAAGAGCAAACTCTACCGTCCGGCTAATGAGCAGGTCATGAAATCCTTAGCCTATGCCTATGCTCACCGTAGAGACAAAAAAGGCGATTTCCGTAAATTGTGGATCGCTCGTATCAATGCAGCTGCCCGTCTGAACGGATTAAGCTACAGCCGTATGATGAACGGCCTGAAAAAAGCCGGAGTATCCATCAACCGCAAAATGTTGGCTGATCTGGCTATCAATGATGCAGCAGCTTTCACTGAATTAGTCAATGTTGCTAAAGCTCAAATGAGTGCGAAGTAAAGAATACATTAAAGGGTGCTGAGGCACCCTTTTTACATAGGGAATAAGGAAAGCTTTGTGCTCGAGAATTATTAGAAAGCATCTTGATTTGGGTACACTATTATCGAATATTTATAGTGTGAGCAAATGGTTTCCGGGGTGATGATATGCTGACCTCCTTACAGAATGAACAAGTTAAATATGTGGTGAATCTCCATAAGCGGAAATTCCGTGAGGAGACCGGCGAATTCCTGATCGAAGGCTGGCGCTTTGTGGAAGAGGGCATTTATCGGGGGGCTCACTTAACAAAGGTTTTTGTCTGCCCTGAGCGGAAAAGTGAATCATGGCCACAACTTGCAAAGGCTCTAAAAGATAATGAGGTACCGATTATCGAAGTGGATGAGCGGGTGCTTCGAAAAATGAGCGATACGGAAAGCCCTCAAGGGATTCTTGCTGTTGTCAAACGGCCCCAATGGACCTGGGACGATCTTTTAGGAATGAACCATGGCCCAGGGGACAAGATCCCCATGCTTTTGATCCTTGATGGGGTTCAGGATCCCGGCAACTGTGGGACCATACTGCGGACGGCATTGGCTGCAGGGGTAACACAAGTCTGCCTGACGGAAGGGACCGTGGATGTATACAATCTTAAGGCTCTAAGGAGTACTATGGGAGCGATTTTTTCCCTGAAGATCCTCACTCATTGCCAACCGGAAGAGATTCTTAAGGTCTGTCAAAGTCAAGGAATTCCTGTTTTTGTCGGGGATATTGAGGGAACGGATCTGTATAAGACTCATTTCGTTCAACCTATGGCTTTGGTTGTGGGAAATGAGGGAAACGGGCCTTCTGCGGCTTTCCGGGGCTCCCGGGTGAAGCGGATTACTATCCCTATGAGCCATCAGGTGGAATCTCTTAATGTAGCTATGGCGACAGGAATCATTATCTATGAAATAAGGCGCAGAATAACCTCAACAACTTGAAAAGAGCGGCTTTTGGACCAGGTTTTCTTGTAAACGGTCGCGGGTGGTGCTATAATTTTAGTGAACAGGTTTAAGAATCCAGACCGAAAGGTGGGCTAAACCATGTCACCCGCAGAGTGGTTATGGAAGATTTTTGAGGCAACCGGTTCTCCAAATGCCTACTTGCTTTATAAGCAGTACACTCTGAACAATAATCTGGCAATGAATAAGAAAATGCAATGATCAGGTTAAAAGGATGTTTTCTTTTCCAGGGAGGTTAAGTCCAAGACTGAAAGCTTAACCAAGAGAAATCCTCATCTCCGGCTTGTGTCCGGGGTGTTAAATTTCCCCTGAGAGCGGTTTGCTGAACAAGAACTAGGTAAACCCGGTCTCCACCGTTAGCGGAGAAGGAAGCTGCGGCTCATCATTGAGCTGAACCAGGGTGGTACCGCGGGAGTTATTTCTCGTCCCTTTTATAGGGATGAGAATTTTTGTTTTTATTAGGAAAGAGTTTGGGTCAAAGGTTAAATCTTAACTTAGGAGGGTTTTCATTGCAACAGGAAGTTCATCGTATTCAAGAAGAAACACTGGCAGAGCTTCAGAAGGTCTCGACTTTGGAAGGGCTGCAGGAACTGAAGGTTAAAGTTCTCGGCAAAAAGGGCTCTCTTACCGCTCAATTGCGGAAGATGGGTGGCTTAAGCCCGGAAGAGCGGCCAATTTTTGGTCAGGTAGTCAATGAGACCCGGGATGTCTTGGAAGCTGCCTGGGCCCGTCGTGAGGAAGAGTTGTCCAAAGCGGCGATGATTAAACAACTGGAAGAGGAAAAACTGGATATCAGTCTGCCCGGAGTAGGCCTTCCTCGGGGTCATCAGCATCCTTTGACAAAGGTCATCGAAGAGATCGAAGAAATTTTCTTGGGGATGGGCTTCCAGATTGCTGAAGGTCCGGAGATTGAGAGTGATTATTATAATTTCGAGGCATTGAATCTTCCTAAGGATCATCCTGCCCGGGAAATGCAGGATTCCTTCTATATAACGGAAGAGATCCTTTTACGGACTCAGACTTCACCGGTTCAGGTACGAACTATGGAGAAGCAGCGGCCTCAACTTCCAGTGAAGATTATCTGCCCGGGTAAAGTCTATCGGAATGATGATGATGCCACCCACTCCCCTATGTTCCATCAAGTAGAAGGGTTGATGGTGGATCGGGGCATTCGCATGTCGGACCTGAAAGGAATTCTCTTAAGCTTTTCAAGAATGATGTTTGGGGAGTCCCGGGAGATTCGTTTGCGCCCCAGCTTCTTCCCCTTCACCGAACCCAGCGCTGAGGTGGATGTATCCTGCATGCTTTGTGGCGGGTCCGGCTGCCGAATCTGTAAAGGCACCGGTTGGATTGAGATTCTGGGCTCCGGTATGGTTCATCCCAGAGTTCTGGAAATGGGCGGCTATGACTCCAAAGAATTAACAGGCTTTGCTTTTGGTATGGGTGTAGAACGGATCGCCATGCTGAAGTATGGCATTGAAGATATGCGGCTTTTATTCGATAACGACTTGCGCTTTTTGCAGCAGTTTTAAGGAGGCAGGGGTATGAAGGTCAGTTTGGAATGGTTACGAGACTATGTGGATATCGATCAGACTGCTGAGGATTTAGCAGAGATCTTAACCCGAGGGGGGATCGAGGTCGGTGGCGTCGAGCATCTGCATCAAGGTCTGGATGCAGTCGTGGTCGGTGAGATTGCCCGTATGGAGCGTCATCCTAATGCGGATAAGCTGTGGATCTGCGAAGTGAATCTGGGAGACAGGTCCACGACCATCGTCACAGGAGCCCAGAATTTACTGGTCAAGGATCGGATTCCGGTGGCTTTACCGGGAACCACGCTCCCCAATGGGGTTCATATCGAAGTCTCTAAGCTGCGGGGAGTGGAATCTTCGGGAATGCTCTGCTCCACTGAGGAGCTTCATTTGGACTCAGAGATGGGAGACCCACGCAGTGAAGGCGGCATTCTCATCTTAGGGAAAGATGCTCCCTTGGGAGTAACTTTGGATACCGTTCTCGGTGAAGGAGATTGCGTCTTGGATCTGGAGCTCTATCCCAACCGCCCTGATTGCCTGGGTATGGTGAATGTGGCGCGAGAAGTGGCCTCTTTGACAGGGGGAGCTCTTCACCTGCCGACATGGGCGGAGGGGACAAAAGGCCCGGATTATCCGGTGGATCCCAATGCCAGGATTGTCCTGGATGATCCGGAGCTGTGCCGTCGTTATGCCGGCTTAGTCGTAGAGGATGTCAAGATTGAACCTTCTCCGGAGTGGATGCAGAAACGTCTTAAGGCAGCGGGAGTGCGCCCTATCAGCAATATAGTGGATATTACCAACTATATTATGCTGGAGATGGGGCAGCCCCTGCATGCCTTTGATCGGGATGCTATCGCCGGTGCTGTCCATGTTCGTCGGGCTCAGGCCGGTGAGAAACTGGTAACCCTCGATGATCTGGAGCGGGAGCTTGATCCGGAAATGCTGCTCATAGCAGATGATGAAAAGGCCCTTGGTTTGGCGGGGGTCATGGGTGGTTTAAATAGTGAAATTACCGACTCCACCAAAAATATCTTCGTAGAATCCGCTCATTTTTCCAGTGTAAGCATTCGCCGTACCAGCCGTCGTTTGGGACTGCGCTCAGAGGCGTCCAATCGCTTTGAAAAAGGGGTCAATCCTCATGGTGTAGCGGCAACCCTAGGCCGTGTGGCTGAGCTGGTTATCCAACTGGGAGCCGGAAAACCGGTAGGGTTTATCGAACAAGCAGGGCAGCTCTCAGAGCATGTGGCGGTTTCCCTTACTGTAGAAAAGACCAATGCCCTCCTGGGAACTACTCTCACTGAGGAAGAGATTACTGAGGTTCTCAAGCGATTGCGTTTTCCTTATGAAGAAAAAGATGGGGGATATGAAGTTCAGATTCCTGCCTATCGTTCCGATATTACCATTGAAGAAGATTTGATCGAAGAAGTAGCCCGCTTGACAGGCTACGATCGCATTCCCACTACCTTGCCTCAAGGGGATCAAACCCAGGGACGGAGAACTCCTGAGCAGGAGTTTAAGCGTACTTTGCGCCATCTCCTGGTTCGTTTGGGTTTGAATGAGGTTATGACTTATTCCTTCACTCGCCCGGATGCTGATCGGCAATTTGGGGATATGGAGCAGGCTATTCCTTTGCTGAATCCCCTGCGGGAAGAGTTAAGTGTGATGAGGACCGCTTTACTTCCCAGTATTATGGAGATCGCGGCACGGAATATCTCCCGCAGGAACCTGGATATTCGTCTCTTCGAGATGGGCAGTATTTATAAGAGCAAGGAGCGCCCTCTGGTTAAGCTTCCTCATGAGGAGCTGCATTTGGCTGGGGTTATCTGGGGCAAATCCTCCCGTCATTGGCTAACCCCGGTAACGGAGTATGATTTCTATACAGTGAAAGGGATCCTGGAGGAAGTGGCTCGTGAGTTTGGGCTGGAGTTCGAGTATCGGCTGCCTAATAATCAGGAACTTACTCACCCGGGACGTTCCGCAGATATCTACCTCAACGGGGAGAAGATCGGCTTGATGGGCGAGATTCATCCCGCTTTAGGCAAAGAGTGGGAGCTGGAAAGGGCCTTGATTTTTGAACTGGCCATGGTTCCCCTGATAGAGGCCGGCAATCGGACCATTCGCGCCTTCTCCATTCCTAAATTCCCGGCCATGCAGAGAGATCTGGCTGTGGTAGTTTCTCAGGAGGTCTCCGCCCAAGATGTTATGAAACGGATCAAAGAGCTGGGAGGGGAACTTTTGGTCCAGGTGAATATTTTCGATGTCTATACCGGGAAACCCATTCCCGAAGATCGTAAGAGCCTTGCCTTTGCGCTGAAGTATCAAGCCTTGGATCGAACCCTGAAGGACGAAGAGGTCAATGCCTTAAACCAGCAAGTTCTTGAAGGAATCGAAAAGGAATTTGGAGCTGCCTGGAGAAAATAGTATAGTATCTGGGGGGTGTCATATGGCTGAAGAAAATGAAAAAGTCATTGTGGAAATATTTGGGGAAAAACATGTGATTCGCGGACAGGAAAGCCCAGAGCACATTCTGAAGGTTGCCCGTGAAGTGGATAAAAAGATGCGTCTCATTGCCCAACGGACACCACGTCTAGCCATTCATCAAATCGCTATCCTGGCCGCTCTGAATCTGGCTGACGAGTTAGAAAAAATCAGGGAAGAACAAGAAACCCTCATGCAGCTCATTGAAGCTCAAGAAGAATAGGAATTAAGGATTGGTTTATTAGCTATACAAGTAAAGGCGTAACGTTAATTGTTACGCCTTTGCTCGTAGGAACGAATGCATTTTTCGGTCAGAAATTTTGACGATTGGAAAAGAAACCAGAAAAAATAGGCTTGACAGGGATAAATATTTCTTATACTCTAATACACAAGATAGTTTGATTATTCTTAATTTAAAAGGTCTGTATATTATTTGGTATGAAGCCAAATTGCCATCGCGAGAACGTGATGATAATTTGGCTTTTTTTATTTTCTAATAAATTATGTTAGAGGAGGAGCGTTAAAATGGAATCAGGAAAAAGAATGCTCTTGCTAGGTGCTTATAGCATGGAAGTTGTTGAGTGTGGGGGGGCACTATGCAAAAATGCCGATGCGGGCGGTATTTCCCATGCAGCAATTCTCTTTGCCAGTGCAAAGATGCAAGAGGACTTAAAAAAATCAGCGGCAATCCTCGGAACATCTGTAGAGTTTTTGAATATGGATGCAGGAAAGATCTCGGCTTCCTATGAAGAGAAGCTTGCCCTCATCAAAATCATCCGCACTTTCCAACCGGACATTATTATTACCCAAGATCCAGAGCATTGCGTGAGTGACCTTGATCCCGGAAGAAGGCCATTCATGACCCTTGTTCTGGAAGCCATTGCCCTTGCCGGCAGAGCATATGCTCTGGATGAGCTGCCTGGCCTTAAGCCCGCCCGCAGTGCGACACTTTACTATATGACTCCTGAGCACCCTAATTGTGTGGTCGATATCCTGCCTGTATGGGAGAAAAAATGTGCGGCTATGGATGCCCTTGAAGCCCAGCTTCTTTATTTTGGCGAAAAAGAAGAGGAAACCCCTGAACAGCTAAGACAGCGGAAAATGGCGGTCCCTAATTGGGAGGATATTGAGTCCCCCTTGGAGCGGGGAATGCTCTGGAAGCGCGAGATGGACAAGGCATTTTATATGTATCCTGCTTCAACAGGCCATTGCCGAGCACTTTATGCTGAACCGTACAGACGAGATGGACATTTTGTACTTGATAACTTGCTTATTTAAGAGTAGATGTCTGCGTCATTAAAGGTTGAAAAATGGAGGATAGAATGAAAAAGATAATAAGCCTTGCACTCGCATGTATAATGGTCCTTTCATTGGCTGCTTGCTCTGCAGAGAAGGTCAATTCAGCGGATCCCAAGAGTCGGGCAAATAATGAAACAGCCGAAATACTAACCATTGCCATTTCTAAAGATGAAAATAGTCTATCACCCTTTACCTATCTGAGTTCAACCGGACTGATTGTCAATCGTTTAGTTTATGATACACTGTTTACAACGGATCTTGATAATGAGATTATCCCTTGGATGGTGGAAGATGATTACAGGGTTGAGAATGATTTTTCGACGTATACCTTCACACTCCTTGAAGGGCAAAAGTTTCATGATGGAACAGTTGTTACCTCGGAAGATGTCGTATTTTCTTTTACATACCCAGGTACTCAGAAAAGCTCAAGCTTACGTAAAATATGCAATAAAATTAAAGATATCAAAGCTGTTGATGAAAGAACCGTTACCATCAATCTAAAGTCCTCAGATATAAATTTCCTCAGAAGTGGGTTGAGCGCCATGCGCATCATCTCCAAAAATCAATATGAGAATGCGGCTGATGCCACGTTGATATCGGAAACAATTGGCAGCGGAATGTACAAGCTAAGTGAGTACAAGGTTGGGGAATATTATAAGCTTGAAGCTGTTGCAGACTATTTTAGAGGGACTCCCAAAGTAAAGGCAATCAATATGCCGATTATAGGAGACAACACAGCCATACAGCAAGGCCTTCTATCAGGTCAGCTGGCTGCCGCAACATCGAATATTGGCGTTGAAATGGTTGAGACATTTAATAAGGCGCAAGGGATTGAAGTTTTCTCAAGCGCCGGTTTTGCACCTTTAATTATGAATATCAATAATAGCAGAGCACCTATGGATGCAAAGGAATTCCGTACAGCCCTTACCTATGCTATTGATGTCAATGGCATCATGAAAACCCTTTATGGCGAATATGCCACAGTGGGAACAAAGGGTTTGATCCGACCGGATTTGCCCTATTCTGTTACAGGCCTTGAGTACTCTTATAGCCCGGGAAAAGCAAACGAAATCTTAGATGGAGCGGGTTTTGATAAGAAAAATGCCAATGGAATCCGTCTCACACCCGATGGTCAAGCCTGCTCATTTGAAATACTGGTGTACTCCGGGAACACCACACGTATTCGTACCGCTGAAATGATCGCTGAACAGCTTAAAGCGGTGGGAATAGAAATGAAGATCAAAGTGATGGAAATGGATACTGTCGATGCCTTTGTGTGGCCGGATTTTGATGTAACGAAAGGAAGAAATTATGACTTTGCAATGTGGGGTTGGGGTACAAGCATCGGCACAAACCTCGACTTCCTCGTGTCCTTATTCTCTGGTGATTTAGGCATCGGAACATCCAATGTATGTGGTTATACAAACTCAGAGTTTGACCAAATTATCGCTTCCGAATTCAGTACGGCCAAAACAACGGAGGAATTATATAGTGCTCTTCGTAAACTTCAGAACGTTATAGCAGAAGACCCCGGCCTGGTAAATTTTGGTTATGATGATAGCCTTCAGGCTTGCAATACCACCCAATACTCGGGTTGGAAAGCTGGAAAAGGCACCAATGTCATAAACATTCACTCCTTTTTAGGGAAATAGGATAACCATTATTAATCGTTCCAAATATGGCAAAAGGGGGATGAAGCGTTGAAGAAGCAATTAGCCCACTACACCATTATTCTTATTATCATCATTATTGCTAACTTTTTCATTCCCCGCCTTTTGCCGGGTTCTCCGGTCAAAACCCTGATGGGAGAAAGTGTGGCCGAGATGACAGCTGAGGAGAAAATGGGTATTCTTGATGCCTATCATTTAAATGCCCCTCTTTATGAACAGTTTGGATATTACATTTCCGATCTTGTGACAGGAGACTGGGGTATTTCCTTCTCCAAACGCTTGCCCATAAACCAAATCATAAAACCGGCGATATTATGGACGTTACTCTTATCGTCGGTCACTTTGTTTTTTTCAGTATTAATCGGGTCTTTTCTCGGAGCCCTTTCCGCTTTGCGGCGGAAAAAGAATCGCGATCTTTCTATTGTTCTAGGAACTGTCCTGATCAGCTCCATTCCACCTTTTTGGATAGCCATCCTATTATTGGCCGTATTCGGTGCGAGATTAGGATGGTTTCCAACCTATGGTGCCTATTCGATGTGGAGTGATCTCCAGGGATGGCCATATATTCTGGATTTATTAAAGCATCTTACCTTACCGGCAACGGCCTTAGTCATTACATCACTTATGCCTTACTTCTCAACGACTCGATATAGTGTCCTAAAAACTATCAGTGAAGACTATGTTAAGATGGCAAAGTTTAGGGGAATACCCCCCATGCAGATTAATCTAGGCTATATTATGAGAAACACCTTGATCCCTGTATTTACTGTGTTGATGATGGATGTGGGTTATCTTTTAAGTGGCTCGGTATTGGTCGAAACCGTGTTCTCTTACCCCGGTTTGGGTGTGCTGATGCGGGATGCTGTTGCTGCTCGAGATTACCCGCTGATTCAATATACTTTTTTAATTTCTTCTCTTTTAACGGTTGCGGCGTTATTTGTGGCCGATCTTTTGTACCACAAAATTGATCCGACTTTAGAGGTAGCTGATGAAAAGTAAGATGATTGGCATAATAGG
The DNA here is from genome assembly GCF_000384015.1 of Desulfitobacterium sp. PCE1. NCBI lineage: Bacteria > Bacillati > Bacillota > Clostridia > Eubacteriales > Desulfitobacteriaceae > Desulfitobacterium > Desulfitobacterium sp. PCE1. The sequence goes on from NZ_KB913023.1 coordinate 188,428, forward strand.
TGTTTTTTTACTTTCATTCTTAATACTAATTGGCGTATTCGCTGAGCAGATTGCACCTTATTCACCTTATCAACAGGTGGGAGCAAATTTTCAAAAACCAAGTTCAGCCCACATTCTTGGCACGAATGACATCGGTCAGGATATTTTCAGCGAGCTCATCTATGGTACACGCAATTCGTTACTCGTTGGTGCTCTTTCAGCCAGCGTCGCTATGATGATAGCTGTTTTAGTAGGGGTTATTTCGGGATGGTATGGAGGAGCCGCTGATCGTCTTTTAATGAAAATCACGACCTTCTTTTTGACAATTCCTTTTTTACCGGCGGTCATTATATTAGCTGCTTTCACAAAAGGCAGTCTTTGGAGTATGTCCATCATTTTAGGCTTGATGTCTTGGCCTGGAGTGGCCCGTGTTTTGCGATCGGCAACTATGGAGATTAAAGGTAGCTCTTATATTAAAATTATTCAGGGCATGGGTGCCGGCGATGTTTATGTATTAACTCATCATGTTTTGCGCGAGCTTGTACCTTTAATTCTCTATCGGGCAGTCACTCGTGTAAAATCCGGTATTCTATCTGAAGCATCCATGAGTTTCCTTGGCCTTGGCAATCCCGTTGCGAAAAGTTGGGGATCAATCATTTACTATGCGCAAGCCAAGAATGCACTATTAACAGGTGCTTGGGTTTGGTGGATTATTCCTCCAGGTCTTTGCATTTGTCTGGTCAGTATGAGTCTTATGATGATTACTTACAGTCTGGAAGCCAAGAGCGATGTACGAGTGGAGAGTGGGTTATGAGCAAAGCAATCTTGCAAATAAAATCTCTTTCGATTCGCTACGATAATCATGTTGACCCGATTATTAAGGATTTGAGTTTTGATCTCTATGAATCAGAAATTCTCTGCCTTCGCGGGCGTTCAGGTTCGGGTAAAAGCACTATTGTGGCCGCTATCATGGGCATGCTGCCCGATTATCACGCTCAGTCAAGGGGAGAAATAAGCTATCAAGGAAAAAATCTGCTTACTAGTACAGAAGCAGAGCTTCGGGCAATCCGCTGGAAAGAGATTGCCCTTGTGCCCCAATCTTCCATGAACTCCTTCAACCCTGTTTATACCATTCGCAGATCGCTCCGGGAAATGATAATCCTCCAAGATCCCACTGTCTCAAAAAAGGAAATGGAGAAACGCGAAGAGTATCTTATGGAGCTGGTGTACCTTGATAAACAGGTACTCAGCTGCTATCCCCACGAGATGAGCGGTGGAATGAAACAAAGAGCTGCCATTGCCCTGGCTATGGTCTATACGCCCCGAATTCTCATTCTTGATGAAGCCACCACCGGACTGGACACTAAGGTTCAAGCTGATGTCCTGGGAACTATTCTTCGCATGAAACGGGAAATGAATATGACATTATTATTTATCAGTCATGATGCAGAACTAGGCAACACTATTTCTGATCGAAAGGTGGAGCTGAAATGAGTTGTCTTCACGTGAACAATGTTAGTAAACAATTCATCCGCAAAGAAGGTAAAAAGAAACATATCATTCAAGCGGTTGATCATGTGTCCTTTGAGTTGCATGAAGGAGAATCTCTTGGAATTATCGGTCCCAGTGGATGCGGTAAAACGACTCTAATTAATATCATTCTTGGTCAAATTAAACCGGATTCAGGCAGTGTGCATAAGTCCCCCTCCATTGGCTTGGTCGGACAGGACCCCTATTCCTCCTTATGTCCGACAATGACTGTTGAAAAAGCTGTGGCCGAACCCCTTATTTTTCTGAAAAAGAGAAAAAGCTTCCGCCAATGTCAAAGAGAAGTGGAAGAAATCCTTGAATTTGTTAATCTCAGCTGGGAAGTTTACGGGAATCGTCTCCCTGCGCAATTAAGTGGAGGGGAACGTCAGCGTGTAGGCATTGCCCGGGCTTTAATAACCAGCCCTTCCCTTTTACTTCTTGATGAGCCGACCTCCATGTTGGATCAAGAGGTTAAGGGTGAAATAGTTTCAGTCATTAAGGCCATCGTTAAAAAGAAAAATACAGCTTTTTTAATGGTAACTCATGATATTCTTCTTGCCAGTGAAATTTGTGACCGAATACTTGTCCTATGTGATGGTAAAATTATTGAAGAAAACACTTCGGCGGAGATTATGAATTCTCCCGTGCAGCCTTTGACTAGGGATTTAATCAGTATTAGCACAGACATCAAGTCTTATTGGGATAAGCATTATCTTTCGTAAGGTAAGGGATTTAGCTGCAATGAGTGGATGAGCCCTTTTTCGGATACTGATAGGGTAGGATTCCAAGATTGGAGGAGTAATGAAAGAACAATATTATTCTATTGGTCAAATAGCTGAACTTTCGAATATCTCGATTCCAACATTACGTTATTATGACCAAATTAATTTATACAAACCGGCTCATGTGGACCCGCAGACCAATTATCGCTATTACAAAGAATCTCAATTGTATATATTGGATATGATAAAATCACTTAAATTCGTCGGCACTCCGTTGGAAGAGATAAAAGCCGTTCTGAATTATACTTCTGCTGAGCTCCTTGGCTTCCTTGAGCATCACGAAGATATTATCGAAGGCAAAATACAGAGGCTGCAAGAAATTCAAAAGAGTTTGCATCAAACGAAGAAGCAGTTTCAAAAGCAAATGAAGGCAGCCTTGTCTACAGATGTATTTGAGAAAACTGAAGATCTATGTATATTCACACTACCAATCGAGAATTACGCTTTGCCGGATATTCCCAGTGCCTATTACAGTGTCTTGATTAAGCTGTTGGAATCGGAAGGCAGTACAATAAGCAGTCATTATGGATGTATATATCCTTTTCTCGACTATCATTCTATGGATGAGGTTCAATGCACCCATATATTCACCCCATTGATGACCGATCGGTTGAACAAGAATCCCTCCTATAAGGGGAATATCCGCTTGATGTCAGAAAGCCGTTTTATGTGCGTTGCTTTTCGGTATCACCCTGATCAGTATATAGAGCATTATCAGCGACTATATCATTATATCCACAGTAACAAACTTCCTGTAGCAGATCATGTCTATGAACTTTTTATGCCAACAAGATACTCCCAGCAAGAAGAAGATGAATTCATGGTCGAATTAAAGGTGCAATTGCTCTAAGAAAAGATAGTATGAAGCGATACTTGTAATTTCTTATTGACCCTCTAGCTGCTAGAGGGTTTATATTATTGAGCATGAGTAGAAATTTATTCAACATGGTTTTGAGGAGAAAAGTACAGCATGAATGATCAGAAGACCACTTTAGCCTTATTGCTGACGAACATTTTTATTGCCTTTTTAGGTATCGGTCTTGTCATCCCTGTATTACCAACCCTAATGAAAGAATTAGGGGTGAACGGTACTGTAGTAGGCTATTTAACTGCCGCTTTTGCCATCGCTCAACTTGTATGTTCACCTTTTGCCGGTAAAGCTGCAGATAAAATGGGGCGGAAAAAGGTTCTGGTGGCAGGGTTATTTCTTTTTGGATTCTCTGAAGTGCTTTTTGGCTTAGGAAAAGAAATTGAAGTGTTGTTCCTTGCCCGGATATTAGGGGGTGTAAGCTCAGCTTTAATAATGCCTGCTGTGACTGCCTTTATTGCTGATGTTACAACCTTAGAAAAACGGCCTAAGGCACTTGGATATATGTCTGCAGCCATCAACACGGGGTTTATTATCGGCCCGGGTATCGGTGGTTTTTTAGCGGATTTTGGTACGCGCACTCCCTTTTTCTTTGCGGGAGCACTTGGCGCTGTCGCTGCTTTATTGTCCATCATTTTACTGAAGGAACCTGAACGGTCAAGTGAAACGGCTGAAGAGGTTCCAGAGCTTAAAGCGAGCATTAAGCGTATGCTGGCTCCTATGTACATTATTGCTTTCACCTTGATTCTGATTGCATCCTTTGGTTTATCGGCTTTTGAGTCCTTCTTCGGCCTTTTCGTCGATGGCAAGTTTTTATTCACGCCCAAAGAAATTGCCTTTGTTATTACCGGGGGAGCTCTGCTTGGAGCGCTGATCCAGATCTTGCTTTTTGATCGGCTGGCAGGGCGATGGGGTGAAATCAAGTTAATTCGGTATAGTCTGATTCTATCCGGAATCCTTATTTTCTTGTTAACCGTTGTTCATGACTATGTGTGGATCCTGCTTGTAACCACTCTGGCTTTCATCGGCTTTGATCTCTTCCGGCCTGCAGTAACGTCCTACCTCTCAAAAATAGCCGGAAATGAACAAGGTTTCGTTGGGGGAATGAATTCCATGTTCACCAGTCTAGGAAATATTTTTGGTCCGATCATCGGGGGGATGCTGTTCGATGTGGAGATCGATTATCCCTTTTATTTCGCAACAGCCGTTATGGTTCTTGGTATTATCATTACCTTGTTTTGGAAAGAACCTCATAGGGGGAATTAGTATGGATATAAGTCTGGAATTGGTATCAGAAAAAAATGCACATGAGATTTATAATTTCGAGATAGAGAATAGAGCTTATTTTGAAGAAACAATACCTTCAAGAGGGGATGAATATTACAAAACCGAAATATTCCATAAGATCATTAAGGAGATAATCGAAGAACAAAAGCATGGCCAATGCTATATGCATATTATCCGAAATGAATCCGGGGAAATGGTGGGAAGAGTTAATTTCTTCTCCATAAGAAAGGATGAAACGCGGACAGCGGAATTGGGCTATAGAATAGGTAAGAATGAAAATGGAAAGGGCTATGCTACAGAAGCTGTGAGAATGGCTTTGGAAAAAGGCTTTAAATATTATAAGTTCAGGAAAATCGAAGCAGGAACATCCCCAGATAATATTGGTTCGCAAAGAGTCTTAGAGAAAAATGGATTTCTGATGACGAAGAGGATTGAAAAAGATATGGACGTCAATGGAGAATGGGTAGACAGTTTAATCTTCGAAAAAATAATGGCATGAACAAAGTGAAGCTCAGCCGCGTTCTTCCGTAGTGAAGGCCGCGGCTTTAGTTTCGATAAGAACTGGCTTTTCTGCAGCTTTTTGGATAAACTAAATAGGTGTATTATAGAGAGTAGAGGGTGGGTTCAATGCACTTTGTGATGATTTTTCTTGATGGTTTTGGGTTGGGCACAGAGCAGGATAATCCGATTGTCGCTGCCCGCACTCCCCATTTGGATGAATTGCTGGGAGGACATTTACTCTGGGGGCATGAGCGCCGGATTAAGAAGGAGCATGTATTTTTTACACCCCTGGACCCCTCCTTGGCTGTGACCGGGATTCCTCAAAGTGCTACAGGCCAGACTACTTTATGGACAGGAATAAATGGTGCGAAGGCACTGGGCTTTCACCTCAATGCTTATCCCAATGAAAAACTGGCGGAGATTATAAGAGAAAAGTCCATTTTCAAACAGTTAGCCGACCAAGGTAAGAAGGTGACGTTTGCCAATACATTTACCCGTCATTATGATGAGATTATAGCTTCCGGGAAGAGGAGACATACTACTTCTACCTTATCTGCCCTGGCAGGTGGGGTGCGTTTACGTCAGGTAGAGGATCTGTTGCAAGGAAAAGGGGTTTATCAGGATATGACCAATGAGATTCTCGGAGAGCTGGAACAAGAAGCGGATATACCGATAATAGCTCCTTACGAAGCAGGGCAAAACTTGGGCCGCCTGGCTTTGGATTATGATTTTACCCTTTATGAGTTTTTCCAGACGGATGTGCGTGGTCATAAACAGGACTGGGAAAAAGCAGTGGCCTTAGTTGAACAGATTGATGAGTTTATTGGGGGTTTTATGGACCTGGTCCGCCATGAGGATGTGGCCTGGCTTTTAACCAGTGATCATGGGAATATAGAGGATTTTAGTGTTAAAGGTCATACTCAGAATCCGGTGCCTGCTCTGGGCTGGTCCAACAAGCCGGTGGAATGGCCACAGTGGGAGAGGCTGGAGGATGTGACGCCGGGGATCGTGAGGATGATATTAGGAATGAGGGAATTGTAGAATGTCAGAGATTATGGATTCGGAGGAAGGCCGGGCCCCTATGGAGCTCCTGGCTCCGGCGGGGAGCTATGAGGCCTTTAAAGCTGCTGTAGAGAATGGGGCCGACGCGGTGTATCTGGGGGGAAGGAGCTTTAATGCTCGAGCCAGTGCGGCTAATTTTGATCTGGATGAACTGAGGCGGGTGGTACACTATGCCCATGAGCGGGAAACGATGGTTTATGTAACGGTGAATATTTTGATTGCCGATCAGGAGTTTCCTGAACTCTACGATTATATTTATAGTTTATACGAGATTGGGGTGGATGCCCTAATCCTTCAGGATATTGGAGTGGCGGAAATGGTCCGCAGTGTTTTGCCGGAGATGGAGCGTCATGCCAGTACCCAGATGACCATCAATACGACCTGGGGTGTTCGTCATGTGGAAAGGCTGGGCTTTCAGCGGGTGGTCTTTGCCCGGGAAGTGACGGCGGAAGAGATGAAGGCCATTTCGGCGAAGACAGCTCTGGATATTGAGGTTTTTGTTCATGGGGCTTTATGTATCTGCTACTCTGGTCAATGCTTGATGTCCAGTTATATTGGGGGCCGAAGTGGGAACCGGGGAAGATGCGCTCAACCTTGCCGGTTGACCTACCAGCTGATGAATAAAGAGAAAAAGGATGTGCTGGCCGAGGCTAACTTAGGTAATCATCTCTTGAGTCCACGGGATTTGAATTTTGTGGAGGAGATTGACAATTTAAAAGAGTGTGGGGCCTATTCCTTGAAAGTGGAAGGACGGATGAAGAGGCCGGAGTATGTGGCTACAGTCATTCGTATTTATCGTCGTGCCCTGGATCACGTGCTTTCTCAAGAGGAGGACATAAACGGTGGGTCAGGGGTAACGGAAGAGGAAAAGACCGAACTGCTGCAGATTTTTAATCGGGATTTTTCCCAGGCTTATTTCCATAGTCACCCTGGGGCGGAGCTGATGAGCTATGCCCGCCCCAACAATAGGGGGATCCGTCTGGGCAGGATTGTCCGGAATAAAGGCAATCAACTGGAGATTAAACTAGAGGCGTACCTCAGACCTGGAGACGGAATCGAGGTCTGGACAAGCCGGGGCCGGGAAGGGATCACGGTCCAGAAGGTTTGGCAAGGCAAGAGGGAGATCGAAGAAGGAAAACCGGGAGATATCGTTCAGATCGAATTTGCGGGTAAATCCCACCCCGGAGACCGGGTCTTTAAAACTCATGATGAGCTATTAATGGAAAAAGCCCGCCAGAGCTTTCAAGAGGGCAGAGAGCAGCGGAGGCGTCCCTTGAAAATGCGCTTATCAGGCTCGATCGGGGAGCCTTTGGTTTTGGAGGCCTGGGATCGGGATAAACATGTCCGGATAAATTCAGCAACTCCGGCTCAACAGGCCATGAAACGGGCCCTAACCCGGGAGTATGTCTTCCAGCAGCTGGGGCGCTTAGGGACGACTCCCTTCCGGCTGGAGGAATTGAACCTAGAGGTGGAGGAAGGGCTCATGCTGCCGGTCAGTGAGCTTAATGAGATGCGGCGGTCAGCTATTGAAAGCTTGCTCCATAAGTCCCGTATCAAAGAAAAAGTCACCAGAAAAGTCTATAACCGGAGACGTGAAGAATGGCAAAATAGACTGAAGCTGGAGCGGGACCAGCTCATAGGGTCTGCTCAAGAGTGCGGAAAAGTTCATTACCGAAGGGATTCCGCTTCTGCAGCAATGGGCCTAACCGTTGCCGTCAGCGATCTCGAGGGAGTGAAGGCGGCTTTAAAGGCAGGCGCTAAGCGGATTGCCATGGGAGGAGAACGTTGGCGTTCCCGCAAAGGAATGAGCTTTGAGGATATTCGAGCCGGCGTAAGGCTTTGCAAGGAGCAGGGAGGGACGAGTATCCTGCGCTTGCCCCGGATATTGAATGAGGAGCAAAGCGCCTGGTGGTATGAGCTCTTACTTAAAGTGAAGGATTGGGAGGACCGGCCTGCCATTATGGTTTCCAACCTGAGTGAACTGGAGATGGCGAAGGCTATAGATCCGGATTGGCCCTTTGAGGTGGATTATCCCGTCAATATCTTTAATGGAGCAGCTGTCGCCCATTTCCTCCGTTTAGGAGCTCAAGGGGTAACCCTATCCACAGAGCTTGAGCGCAGTCAGATTGAAACCTTAGCTCGCTGGCCCAGGACAGAGGTTTTTGTCTTCGGGGATATGGAGATGATGGTCAGCGAATATTGCCCTGTGGGTGCTACTTTGGGAGGCAAAAAAGGGTCAAAATGCACGGTGCCCTGTGTGAAGGAGCCTCATTATTTGAGGGATCGGCTAAACTATGATTTCCCCATTGAGACAGATTTGGATTGCCGGATGCATCTCTATAATGTAAAGAGGTTAAATCTCTACAAGGAGTTAGACAGCCTCGCCAAAATGGGCGTGGCACGGATTCGTTTGCAACTGGACCGGGCAACCCCCGTCCAAATTCGGGATACGGTGCGAGTCTTCCTCGAAGGTTGGGGGAGAGCTCTCGAAGGGGAGGGTCTATCCGAGGAACAGGCAGAAAAGGTCAGTGCTTATCTTGGGGAACGTTTTCCGGAGGGATTCACCAAGGGGCATTACTTCCGAGGTGTGGTTTCGTGAGTCAAAGATAAAGGGAGGAAAACCAGAGAACATGGTACTCAATGAACGGGTAATTAAGAAACTCGACTTCGATAAAATCTTAGAACGGCTTGCCAGCCAGTGCATTATGCTCCGGGCTCGGGAATTGGTAGAACAGTTAAAGCCCTATCCTCATCTGGATTTGGTGCGGGGGGCCCTGGAGGAAACCGGTGAAGGCAAGAGTATACTGAGGATTAATCCGCTTTTTTCGGTACGGGGAGCTCGAGAAATTCGACCCTATCTGGAACGGTGCTTAAAGGGAGGGACCTTAACACCGGATGAGCTGCTGCATATTCGGGATACTTTAAAAGCAGCCCGCATCATAAAGCAAAGTCTTCAAGAAGGGAAAACAGAGGTTCCTCATCTTAAAGGAATCATGGAGCAGGTTATTCTGCCCAAGGGTATAGAGGAGGAGATTACCCGCTGTATTACGGAGGATGGTCAGGTAGCGGATCAAGCTTCCCCCGCTTTGGCGGATTTGCGCCGGGGTGTTTCCCGCTTGCAGACGAGGATAAGGGAAACTTTAGATGGAATCATTCGCAACCCCGCCTACCAAAAGATTCTCCAGGATCCTATTATTACCCAGCGCTCGGAGCGCTATGTAGTCCCGGTCAAGCAGGAATATCGCCAATCCTTTCCGGGCATCGTCCATGATCAATCGGCCAGTGGGGCGACCCTCTATATTGAACCCATGGCTGTGGTCAACTTGGGAAATGAGCTGCGGGAAGTCGTTCTTAAGGAACAAAGGGAGGTTCAGCGGATTCTTTTACTCCTCTCATCCCGTGTGGAAGGGGAAGCAGAAGCCATTGCCGATGCTCATGAAGCTCTGGCCCGGGTGGATTTCATTCTAGCTAAAGCGCGGCTCAGTGAGGAAATGAATGCAGGAGCTCCAGTTCTTACCGAAAAGCAGGAGATAAGCCTTGTTCAGGCACGGCATCCTCTCCTTACGGGAAAAGTGGTACCCTTAACCATCCAATTAGGGACTCGCTTTGATACAGTGGTGGTCACCGGCCCCAATACCGGCGGAAAAACGGTAGCGTTGAAAACCATTGGACTCTTGGCAGCTATGGCGCAGTGCGGCTTGCATATTCCTGCCGAATCGGACTCCCGGGTGGGGGTTTTTACCCAGATCTTTGCAGATATTGGGGATGAGCAGAGTGTGGAACAGTCCTTAAGTACCTTCAGTGGCCATATGAAAAATATTGTCGAGATTGTGCAAAAAGCAGACCGGCGCTCCCTCATCCTGCTTGATGAAGTGGGAGCGGGTACCGACCCTACGGAAGGTTCTGCACTGGCTATGGCGATAATCGCTGAACTTCATGAACGGGGAGCAAGAATTGTAGCCACCACCCACTATGGAGCTTTAAAGAATTTTGCCTATAATACGACCCGGGTAGAAAATGCTTCTGTAGAATTTGACTCGGAATCCCTAAGGCCTACGTATCGCTTGCTGGTAGGTATTCCCGGCAAAAGCAATGCCTTTTATATCGCCGGACGGCTGGGATTGCCGGAAGGGGTTTTGGACAGGGCGCGAACCTTCGTTACAGAGCGGGAAATGCAGGTAGCTGATTTAATCGAAAACCTTGAGGATACTCAACGGGAGATTGATTTGGAAAAACGCCGGGCGCGTGAGGAGCGTCAGGCTATTGAGAAAGAAAGTATTGGCCTGAAGGAGAAATCCCAAAAGCTGGAGGACGAGTATCAGGAGCTTATGGCCATGGCCAAAGATCAGGCCGTAGAGATTGTCCGGGAAGCAAGGAGAGAAGCGGAGAGGCTTATTGATGAGCTGAAGCTTGCCCTTAAAGAGGAGCGAAAGGATCAACAAGCTATTGAACGGACCCGTCAAGGGATTCGTAAATTATCCAATAAGGTGGGAGAACAAGATACTCCGGCTAGAGCCACTCAGGGAGTGGACCCCCAAGAGATTAAATTGGGACAGATGGTGTATATGACCAAGCTCCGGCAAAAAGGACAGGTCCTTAAGCTTCCCAATGCTTCAGGGGAGATTTTCGTCCAGGCAGGAGTGATCAAGCTGAATGTCCCTCTCAGTGAAATCCGGCTGATCCAGGAAGAGAAGGTGGCCAAGCCCACCCGATCCGTAGGCGGACAGGGAAAAGTCGGTATGAAAAAAGCCGAAACCATTCGTACGGAAATCGATCTACGGGGGATGATGGTGGAAGAGGCCAGCTATGAATTGGATAAATACTTGGATGACGCCGTACTAACAGGTGTTGGCCAAGTTTACGTCATTCATGGAAAAGGGACAGGAGCCTTAAGACTGGGGATTCATGAATTCCTGCGTGGGCATCACCATGTCAAATCCTTCCGCTTAGGGCAGCATGGGGAAGGGGATCTAGGAGTAACCGTCGTCGAATTAAAATAAAAGAACTTTCTCTGGATTTTTCATGCTGGATATGTATATAATGCTTGTATATGAAATATTGACTTGAGGTGAAGATATGGTAACATTTGCTATGATCACTCCTACTGTTGCGGTGATTGCATTGGTTATTGCTCTGATTCTTTTTGGACCTGGAAAACTCCCTGAACTGGGTAAGGGCTTGGGTAAAGGGATCAAAGAATTTAAAGATGCCACCGATTTTTCAGAGGATGATAGTAAGAAAAAGAAAAAAGAAATTGCTGAGAGCAAAAAAGAAGAGCCGGCCGAGAGTAAAAAGGAAGAAACGGCTGAAAGCGATAAGGAATAAGACAAGGAAAGAAGAATTAGGAAAGCTAATTCTTCTTTTTTTGTTATGACTGGCCCAAATTTAAGAGCGCTCAAGGCCTTTTTATACTCATCCTTAATGCAACAAGTAGCTGTTACAAAAATACTCAGATATGATCTTGTGTAATTTTTTCACAAAGGAATAATACTTAAAAATCCAAGGGAGAGCTCCCAAAGCCTACTAAGGTGCTATTTTAAACAAACCAGTTTAAAGAGATAAAGTTGGCATAGTTTTTGCATTATATAGAGATGTCAAATCACTCTTCGGGGTTGGAAGTCTTTAGTAGGTATATAAAGGAGGGAAGAGAAAAATTCATAACAGCTGCTCCCACAGTAAGCAGGGGCAGTAAATCCATAGCACCGAAGGGGTAAATGGAATGATATTAAAAGGAGCGCAAGAGGGAAAAACGGTAAAACTCAAGATGGTTTGTGAAAGTGTGCCCTTACCAAAGCATCCCCAAAAAATCTTTCAAAATCCCAATAAGAACGATTTAATTAATCCTAAAAATTCTAGGAGGGAATCGTAATGACTATTAACAGAAGAGATTTTATTAAACGGGCCGCTGCCGGTGCTGCAGTCGTGGCGGGATCCGGTTTTCTAGTCGGTTGTAATAATACGGAGGCAGTTGCTCCGGCAGCGGCTCCCGAAGTTTGGGATCAGGAAACGGATGTTGTCGTCGTCGGTGGCGGTAATGGCGGATTAAGCGCAGCTGCAGCTGTCGCGGAAGAAGGTAAAAAAGTCATCCTCTGCGAAATTAGTGCTTTTCTTGGCGGCGGTTCTGCTTATTCAGGCGGCACCATCCATTCTTGGGGTTTAGACACATGGGAAAAGTACAAAGAACACACTGAAGGATTGCATGATCCCGTACTTGCTAAAAAGTATGTAGAAACCTTTAGGCAAGTATATCTTCCTTGGTTACAAAAAAACGGTATTCCTCTCACAAAGCATCCGGGGGGCAAGGGGTTCAATAATGATTATGGGCTAGGATCCGGCGAACCGGGATATCTTAGGCATAAGGCCTATTTTGATGCTTTGGCGAACTTCGTCACAGGTAAAGGCGGTACAATCATGACCCAGACACGGGTTCTACGCCTTGTCATTGATGAGGTTGGCATCCCTTGCGGTGTTCAGGCGATAAAGAAAGGCGAATCCAAGGCCATCTTCATTAAGGCTGGAGCCGTTATTTTAGCAACGGGTGGATTCCAGTCCAATAAGGGATTAATGGCCAAGTATATTGGACCTAATGGGGATGTAGCCCGCAATATGGGAACTCCCTATAATACGGGAAGCGGAATGCTTATGGCCCAGGGTGTTGGAGCCATGACACAGGGAAACTTCTCAACCTTCTCTGGAACTTTTTCCGGTATTGTTCCAGGGCCAGCGGTTGAAGATGATCCGGAGGTCTATGAGGAAAAGCGTGCCGGCGATCCTCAAAGCCTGCCAGGCATCGGCGGCGGGCGCCCTGCCGTTCCCATGTGGGTCAACTTCCTTTTCCCTGATGAGACCACAGGTGTTCTAGTCAATCTTCAAGGAAAACGTTTTGCAGATGAGACATCTCCCATCGAAGCCAAATACGCCAGACTCCCTCAAGAATTATTAAAGCAAAAAAGAGCGATGGCCTTTATGATTGGTGACAAGGCCATTCATGACAAAGTGGCGGGTTCCGAAGCGATTCTTAAAATGTATAAGGATCAGGGGGGTAAGGTTGTAGAAGCCGCGACTCTTGAGGAGTTGGCTGCAAAGTGCCAAGAAATTCATGGTATGCATAAGGAGGCCTTTTTGAAAACGATTAACGAATACAATAAGGCCATTGATAACGGTACCACAGATAGTCTTGAAGTTCCCAGGCTGCTCAATCACAATAAGATTGCCCAAGGCCCTTTCTATGCTGTACCTGTCACCGCGAATATCTACCATACTTTCGGTGGTCTTGCTATTAACGAAAATGCCCAAGTTCTTGATGTTCAAAGAACGCCGATTCCTAATCTCTATGCCTGCCCCCCTTGTGCAGGTATTTTCAGAGAAGTTTATACCGGTGGAATTGCCTCGGCCGGCACCTTTGGCTATATTGCCGGAAAGCATATAGTCGGTAAATAGAATTTGACCATAACATAAGCATAGTCAAAGGAAATCATGGATTCGGATAAAGTGAATGAAGGGGATAGTTCATGTTGTATGGTTTGAAGACATGGAGCATGTCCCCTGCTCTAATCGAAGCAATTAATGTATCCTAGAGCTATAATCAATTTTTTTTATGGTTTTCGTGGGGTCCGGATAGTATAATCAATAAAGAGAATAGTATTTAGAAAGAGACCCTAATCAGCTCATCGGTTGTGAAAGTGGATTCAAGAGTAAGTGCGCTTGCTTCACCGTATATAGTTGAATGGAGGGAGCCCCATGAATGCTCACGAACTTTTTCAAAGGATAAGTCAAGGGACAGAAAAAGCCTATCTGGAAAAATGCAGAGATCAGCGGGAGCTTTTTATGAAAGGCAAGCCTGTGGATCAGCGCATTGTTCCCAAAGGAGTTTATAATTCATGGGTTCGAAGTCAGCAATACGGGGTGAATCCCTTTGAAAAACCTTGTCATCATCCCATAGATAAGTCGAGAAGCAATGACCTTAACCGTCTTATAGAGTACTTAGAGCGGTATCATTTCTTTATTAAACACGCTATAGAATTAATTGATTATGAAGGGTTTACCTTTTCCTTTGCCGCAAGAGAGGGGTTTACCAAGCAAATCCATGATAATATAGGGAGTCCTTTTGCCAATCTCATCGGAGAATGTTCAGAGAGAACGGTGGGAACCACAACTACTGCCCTTGCCTTAGCGGAGAACAGGCCGGTTGCTTTGGTCAGTCCTCTGAACTACCAAGACCGGCCTTACATAGAAGGGGTTGGGGTAGCGGCCCCGATTCACGATCCCCAAGGTGAGGTCTTGGGAGCAATCGCCATTGGTTTAAGAGATTGTGAAAGAGCTCAGGAAGCCTATTGGATGGTCACTTATCTTGCCCAGGTCTTTGATAGACTTTACTTACCGATTACCCAGCAGCATGAAAAGAAAATCAAGGATATTATTGATCTGCTTCCTCAAGGCGTGGCTTATGTCAATCATAAAAAATCGGTTCACTATAACGAGAAATTTCAAACCCTGGTGAATCTGAGCAAAGGAAAGAATCCCTTAAAGAAATTAAGCGAGTTCTTCTCCCAAGAAGATTGGGATTTAGCGTCTGCCCGCCAAGAGATTAAGGTGAATGGTAAGACCTTCATATTAAACAGCAGCATCTTGGATGAAGGTAAGATCGTAAAGAGCAAAGTCATCACCTTAGAAGAAAAACAGTTACTCCCTCAACGACTTGGGGAGAATGGTCAAGATCTCAAGGCTACTGATGGCTTATATAGCTTTGAAGATATCGTAGGCAACAGTGCTGAATTAAACGAAGCAAAATCCACTGGGTTGAATGTGGCAGGTACTTCTGTCCCGGTCCTGATCTTCGGGGAGAATGGAACAGGAAAGGAAATGTTTGCCCAGGCCATCCACGCAGCCAGTCCACGCCGGGAGAGGCCTTTTATTGCTATTAATTGCGGGGCTATTCCTGCGGAGTTGGTGGAAAGTGAGCTTTTTGGCTATGAGGAGGGTTCCTTTACAGGAGCCTTAAAAGGTGGTAAAGTAGGTAAGATCGAAGCGGCCTCCGGGGGAACCTTATTTCTAGATGAAATAGAAAGCATGCCCGTTCAGGATCAAATTAAACTTCTGAGGGTTCTTTCTACAGGGAAAGTCCAAAAGGTGGGGAGTACCAAAGAAATCTCTGTGGATATCCGCTTAATCTCGGCTACGAAGAAGGACCTTCTGGAAGAGTCGGATAAGGGGTTATTCCGGGAGGATCTCTATTTCCGCATTAGTACTTTCATTATTGAATTACCTGCTTTGAGACAACGCAGGGAAGATATCCTGCTTTTGACGAAAGAATTTATCGAGAAATTCTCTCGTAAATATAGCCTGAGGCAAACCATTGAGATGGATCAAGAGTTTGTGGACGCCCTTGAAAATTACTCCTGGCGGGGAAATGTCCGAGAATTGGAGCACTCTATCGAGCGAGCTATCATTTTGATGGGAGCAGGTACGACTCTGAAGGCTGACTATTTATCTAAGAGAATCCAAGAATCTTATCAAAACTATCAAGTTAGAGGCTTGGTGGAAGATGTCCTGACCAAAGGTCTGAAGAAACAAGAACAAGGGCTCTTATACACAGCCGAGGCTATAATTATCGATCACGTACTCAAATCTGTCGGCGGTAATGTCACTGCGGCGGCTGAGAAATTAGGTGTAACCCGAAAGACGATTTATAATAAGTTACAAGAGCATCCTGACTTAAGAGCAGTCAAATAATCCAAAATGCTATCTTTCACAAATAAAAAGTTTTTGGATTATTCCAAGAACGTACTTGTTCGTGCAAGTTGTTGGTGATATTATACTACCTAGGGGGGTGAGTAGAAATGAGTAAAAAAGGTCGGTTTCTAGTGATGTTTGCGCTGTTTTTAAGCCTTTCCGTTGGACTGTTCTTAAGTTCGGCAGCGAACACAAACGCTTATCCTGACTTGAGTCCGGATGGCAAAACCTGTACTCCATGTCACGAAGAAGGTTTTGGCGGTGGGGCAGAGACTCCAGCGGGGACTCCGGCAGAGACTCCATCTGAAACACCAGTAGAATCTCCGGATAAGACTCCAACAGAAGCTCCAGCTGAGCAACCTACTGAAGAGCCTGCAGAGGCCCATGAGCCCATGAGCCCATGGATTGTTGTTGGTGGAGTCGTCGTTATTCTGGCAATCATCTACTTCTTAGCGATTAAGAAGAAGTAAGCGATTCTGTCAGAAGCCAAGGATGGGCGTTATTAAACATAGTTGCTTTGAACTCGACACATAACAAAGTGAAAAAGCCCATATAAAATCTGTTATGCAAAAGTCCGTGTGAAAATCTAAGTTTCACACGGACTTTTGCTATTCTTTAGTCTGTAATAGTCAGGATAGCTACTTTGGAAGGGGGGCTGGTTGCACCGCTTTCGGGGTCTCGTAAGCATGCCCAGAAACTATAATTACCCGGTGAGGGAGGTTCACCCTCTATGCTTAAGGGAATATGAATCTGATCTGATACTCCGGGCTGGGCATCGCTGGAGAAGGGCTGAACAAAATCACGGTTAGGGAATTTCACATACACGATGAGGCTGAGTCCTTCGCTTCCCTCAGGAAAGGCTACAGGGATGGTTACCAAGCTTTGGGCTGCATCATAAGCCACAGCTCCCAGGGTCGGAATCGGGATGCTGGGATCCCCTGCCGGCGGGGAGGTCGTCTCGCTGGGAGGAGGCGTTTCGTTATATTCTTGCTCAGGCATCTTATAGGGCTGCTCATCGCTTGGCCAAGTAACCTCAGGATCACGGCCGGTGATGTTAAGGAACACTTTTTTCTCTTTATTAATGGTGCCTGTACCGGCAAGATATTCAGGATGATCTTTATCGATTTCTTTTTCTACCCAAACATCACTGACACGGGTGGGGAAATCACCTTGAGCAGCAATCTCTCTGCGGATAAAATCCTTGGGTGTCAAACTGCTGGGTATTAATCCGGATTTTGTATCGAAGTCACCGCTGACTATACCGGAAGGTTGCTGGAATTCTGTCTGTACAGTCAAGCCTTCATGGGCCGTGGTCATGACATTTTTCCAGATTTGGGCCGGATACTGGCCGCCGTAAACTTTACGGAGATAGTGATTCTTGTCAGGGTCTTTATCATAGCCCATCCAGACTATGCCTACATACTCAGGTGTATAGCCTGCAAACCAGGCATCGGGGTTACCGGTACGATAACCGTAAATATCCGGGTCCAGAGAAGTGGTGCCCGTTTTACCGGCAACAGCCCAATTACCAAATTGAGCCCGGGTTCCCGTTCCGCTGGTGACGACGCTGCGCAGCATGCTGTTCATAAGATAAGCGGAGGTTTCCTTCATGGTTCGTTCCTTGGTAATCTGTGGAACGAGGACTTCTTTGCCGTTGGAGTCCAGCACTTTATCTATTGCATGAGGGGCCACCCGAACCCCGTTATTGGCAAACACACCATAGGCGGAAGCCATATCCAAGGTGGACATATGATTGGTTCCCAGAGATAAGCTCAAGACCTTATCGCTTTCTTCTAAGGGGAGTCCAAGACTGTTTTTGGCAAAGTTCCAACTGTATTCTATACCTACCTGATTCATAAGTTTGACTGCATAGACGTTGACAGAGTTTTGCACGGCAAAACGCATTGTTATAAGACCGCGCCAACCGGCGTACTCGGTATCGTAGTTGACGGGAGCCCATACTTGGCCATTGCCGGCATTATACTTAACAGGCATATCGTCCAGGACCGTTCCTGGGAAAAAGCCGCCTTTTTCAAGAGCCGGGGCATAGACCACCAAAGGCTTAACGGTTGAACCGGGTTGGCGGCGGGCTTGGGTGGCCCGGTTTAATCCTCGGGCTGTACTGTGATCCCGGCCGCCCACTAAAGCCCGAATGGCGCCTGTCTTGGGATCAAGGACGGTCATAGCTCCTTGAACGGGGATTTCGTCCACACTTTGCGGGAAGTTCGCAGCATTGGCAAATTCCTTCTCTGCTGCTGCCTGAATCTTCGTGTCTACAGTGGTATAGATTCTTAAGCCGCCGTTGAAGATTTGGTCCTCTGTAAGACCGTGTTCATTGATGAGCTCTTCAATGACATGATCAACAAAATAAGGATATTGATAATTAGTACCGGCAACCAGCGGTTTTTCCGATTCGGCCCGGTTGGCCTTGACGTTTTCCACATGCTCAAAAGGCGAGTCTTTGTATTGCTCATACTCATCGGCTGTAATAAGGTCTGCGTCCCTCATTACGCCGAGTACGATTGTTCGGCGTTTTTTAGCTTCTTCAGGGTGATAATAGGGGTTATAGCCGCTGGGAGCCTGCGGCAACCCGGCAAGAAGTGCGATTTCATCAGGATCCAGCTCCTTGAGATCTTTGCCAAAATAGGTCTTGGCGGCAGCTTGAATACCGAAAGAGGATTCACCGAAAAAGATGCGATTAAGATAAAAGGTGAGGATTTCGTCTTTTGTGTACTCCCTTTCCAGTTGGATAGCCAGAGCTGCTTGTTGAAGCTTGCGAACCAGGGTTTTTTCCCGAGGGTTCTCAATGAAGGCATTGTTGGCAAGCTGCATGGTAATGGTGCTGGCGCCTTCTTTCCAAGACTGACTTTTCAAGTCGGCGATCAGGGAACCCGCAATCCGGATGGGATCCACACCAAAATGATCGTTAAACCGTTTGTCTTCCACAGCTATAAACGTGTCTTTTACAAGCTGGGGAATCTCTGATGAATCCACCATCTGCCGATTCTCTGCGGCATGGAGCTCGGCAATTTGATTCTCGTCCATATCATAGACAAAGGAAGTTTGCTTTTGGTTGGTCAAGGTATCGGGATGCCAATCCGGGGTTCCAGCGACAACGTACAGGACATAAATCAATAAGGCTATACAAGCCAATGTGAATACGGAGCCAAAACTCACTAAAAAGACCCGTAACTTTGAAACACGCTTCTTCTTTCGAGGTCTTTTCGGTGGAGTTTTTTTTGGGGGAGATGCCATATCTTGTCCCTCCTGAATTAATAATAATTTTCCAAGTCTTGTTCCGGTGAACAACATGATGAAAAAGTACACTGTTTAAGTGTACTTCGTCACAGCAGAATTATAACATATTTTCGTTATTAACAAAATCTCTAGATTATGGGACAAGTTCAAAGGCCCATTGTGTATAGATCTTTACGAGTTGATATGGAAGTCATAAAACAGTATAATAATAAGAATTAGGGGGGAATGAAAGGCATGAATATTCTCGATGATTTAAAAGCCAGAGGTTTAGTCTATCAAACAACGGACGAAGACGCATTGCATAAGCGTCTTGAATCACCCATGACCTTGTATTGTGGTTTTGATCCGACTGCGGATAGTTTACATATCGGCCATCTGCTGCCCGTCTTAATGCTCAGACGCTTTCAACTTGCGGGACACCGCCCCATTGCGCTGGTGGGCGGGGGAACCGGCTTAATCGGCGATCCCAGCGGCAAAACCAGCGAGAGGACCCTGAATCCTACGGAGGTGGTTCAGGAATGGGCTGATCGGATTAAGGAACAACTGAGTTGCTTCCTTGATTTTGACGGAGTCGAGAATCCAGCTATTATGGCCAATAACTATGAATGGCTGGGAACAATCAATGTTATCGAATTCCTAAGGGATATCGGGAAGAACTTTTCTTTGGGAACCATGTTAGCTAAGGAATCCGTGGAATCAAGAATGAGTCGTGGGATTTCCTTCACGGAATTCAGCTATCAGATTCTGCAATCTTATGATTTTCTCAAGCTCAACGAGCTTTATAGCTGTGAGATGCAAATCGGTGGCAGTGACCAATGGGGAAATATCACCTCAGGGACGGACCTGATTCGCCGGATGTCTGTGGGAGAAGATCGTCAGGTTCACGGCTTGACGGTACCTTTGGTTACCAAAAGTGATGGAACCAAGTTTGGTAAGACGGAAGGCGGAGCGGTCTGGCTGGATCCGAATAAGACCTCGCCTTATAAGTTCTATCAATTCTGGATAAACACCGACGACCGGGATGTGGTGAAGTACCTTAATTTCTTTACCTTCCTTTCCATTGAAGAAATCCATGGCTTAGCTCAGGAAGTGGAGAACCAACCGGAAAAACGAAATGCCCAGAGGATGCTGGCCAAGGAAGTGACCGAGCTGGTCCATGGGGTTGAAGCTCGCGAGCGGGCTGAGAAGATTTCCCAGGCCTTATTTACCGGGGGGATTGAAAATCTAACCGCCGCTGAAGTGGAAGAAGGCTTTAGTGATGTACCTTCTGCTGATGTGGAGGATCAGGAGATGCTTCTCGTGGATGCACTGATTAAGGTGGGTGCAGTATCCTCCAGGAGACAAGCCCGGGAATCCATGGAGAGCGGAGCGGTGTATGTAAATGGTATTCGGCAGACCGATACAGCCCTTACCGTGGCCCAGTTGGATAAAATTGAAAACCGGTTTATCGTCATTCGACGGGGCAAGAAGAATTATTACTTAATGAAATTGCTCGGATAGGAATTAGCACGGCAGTGGAACACTCGCCGTGCTTCTTTGACGTTTGGGGAGAGCTCCTTTGCGATATTAGGATATTGGATAATATTCTGACTGCAGCTTTGTTCCTATAATCAGGTGAAAACTAAGTGATTAAAAATAGTGTGTTGACATAGTTATATTTCAGTGATATTATGACAAAGCCTCGTGGAAAGAACTTGTGCCATGAGGGAGCTTTTAAAAGTCTTTTATAGAAATTAAAAAAAGATGTTGACTTTTCGAAGACGCTTTGATAAAATCTATAAATGTCGCCGCTAGTAAGGCGAGCTTTTAAAAATCGTCGGACTAAGGGGTCGGATGGTGCAGGGGCAGTTGCTCAAGAGGGTTATAATATCAAGAATTCATAAAATGCCGAGAGGCTAAAAACAATGAAGAAATTGGTAGTTGACGCAAACGAGCAAATCTGCTAAACTAAGGTTCCGTCACCGAGAGTGGCGAAAGAAAAGATGGTCTTTGAAAACTAAACAACAAGGAACAGCCAATGACTCGTCAAATGAGTAAAGACAATTTGAGCAATCAAATTTTCTTCATAAATTTTATGGAGAGTTTGATCCTGGCTCAGGACGAACGCTGGCGGCGTGCCTAACACATGCAAGTCGAACGGAGAACTCAATAAGCTTGCTTAGAGAGTTCTTAGTGGCGGACGGGTGAGTAACGCGTGGATAACCTACCCAATAGACCGGGACAACCCTTGGAAACGAGGGCTAATACCGGATAAGCTTATCCTATGGCATCATGGGATAAGGAAAGATGGCCTCTGAACATGCTATCGTTAATGGATGGATCCGCGTCTGATTAGCTAGTTGGTGGGGTAAAGGCCTACCAAGGCGACGATCAGTAGCCGGCCTGAGAGGGTGAACGGCCACACTGGGACTGAGACACGGCCCAGACTCCTACGGGAGGCAGCAGTGGGGAATCTTCCGCAATGGACGAAAGTCTGACGGAGCAACGCCGCGTGTACGACGAAGGCCTTCGGGTTGTAAAGTACTGTCTTCAGGGACGAACGGCAGGTATGAAAATATTGTACTTGCATGAC
>NZ_KB913023.1:210098-211717 GCF_000384015.1 Desulfitobacterium sp. PCE1
CATGGAAGCAATGAAGTGAAACGATTCAAAGTTGGAGAAGTCTTAAGAGACTTCTGAAAGCCGAAGAGGCAAAACGGAGCAATCCGTAAAGTATGAGAAATGAAGCTGTTGAAGTTAAAAGCTAACTTGTTGTTTAGTTTTGAGGGACCAGCAATGGAAACTCAATATTTTTTTGACCAAAAATAAGGAAGCTCATTGAGCAATCTTTTGAATTGGCAAAAATTACAGATTGAAAGTAAAGCTGAAAAATGCTAAACTAACAATCCGCTGAGAAATCAGCCCATGTTCTTTGAAAACTGCACAGAGAAGAAAAAAACTGTAATTAGGATAACATCTAAAACCTAGAAGTGGCGGCAAAAAACGTTTGGTCAAGCTACTAAGGGCGTACGGTGGATGCCTAGGCGCTAAGAGTCGAAGAAGGACGCGGCGAGCGGCGAAACGCCACGGGGAGCAGTAAGCATGCCTTGATCCGTGGATATCCGAATGGGGCAACCCATCCAGAGTCATATCTGGATATCTGTAACTGAATCCATAGGTTGCAGAAGACAACCCGGGGAACTGAAACATCTAAGTACCCGGAGGAAGAGAAAGAATAATCGATTCCCTGAGTAGCGGCGAGCGAAACGGGAACAGCCCAAACCAATCCCTTCGGGGGTTGGGGTTGTAGGACCCTCTATTAAGTCTGTATCTCTAGTTGAAGAGGTCTGGAAAGGCCGAGCAAAGAAGGTAACACTCCTGTAGGCGAAAGAGAGAAAGACTGTGAGGGTATCCTGAGTACCGCGGGACACGTGAAACCCCGTGGGAAGCTGGGAGGACCACCTCCCAAGGCTAAATACTCCTTAGCGACCGATAGCGAACCAGTACCGTGAGGGAAAGGTGAAAAGCACCCCGGGAGGGGAGTGAAAGAGAACCTGAAACCGTACGCTTACAAGCAGTCAAAGCACCATAAAGGTGTGATGGCGTGCCTTTTGTAGAATGAACCGGCGAGTTACGGTATGTAGCGAGGTTAAGACGAGAAGTCGGAGCCGAAGCGAAAGCGAGTCTGAAGAGGGCGATGAGTTACATGCTGTAGACCCGAAACCGTGTGATCTACCCATGGACAGGGTGAAGGTGGGGTAAAACCCACTGGAGGCCCGAACTCACTGTCGTTGAAAAGACAGGGGATGAGCTGTGGGTAGGGGAGAAATTCCAATCGAACACGGAGATAGCTGGTTCTCCCCGAAATAGCTTTAGGGCTAGCCTCAATTAATGATTCTTGGCGGTAAAGCACTGAATAGGCTAGGGGCCTTACCGGGTTACCGAACCTTATCAAACTCAGAATGCCAAGAATTTAGATTGGGAGTCAGACTGTGGGGGATAAGCTTCATAGTCAAAAGGGAAACAGCCCAGACCATCAGCTAAGGTCCCCAAGTATACGCTAAGTGGAAAAGGATGTGGAATTGCATAGACAACCAGGATGTTGGCTCAGAAGCAGCCACCATTTAAAGAGTGCGTAATAGCTCACTGGTCGAGTGGTTCTGCGCCGAAAATGTAACGGGGCTCAAGCGTATCACCGAAGCTATGGCTTGGAACGGAATTATTAAGTCTTTAGATAAGGAGCACTCAAAGAGAGTTGCATG
>NZ_KB913023.1:211817-231817 GCF_000384015.1 Desulfitobacterium sp. PCE1
GTTAAGACCTTCAGGGCTGATGATACTTGGACCGCAGGGTCCTGGGAAAGTAAGTCGTTGCCAGGTAACGAAGAGACCATCTTATTCAGATGGTCTTTTTGCTTTTCGTTAAAGCTTTTCGTTAAAGTATGCTGTTAGCTTTTTTCCTAGCGGAAAAAACATACCGGAGGGGTGCCACCCGTACGCCGGCGCCACGTAGCTGGTTTATGTGGCCGTGTGGCTTGGCCGAAATGATGTACTACATCATTTCGTATCCCGAACAGGTCAGTTAAGACCTTCAGGGCTGATACGAAACCATCCGGTGACGAAAGCCGGATGAGGCTTTCGCCCAAGCCGCAAGACCACAGACGAAAACTGAGCGGCGCAGGTTGGTTTCGCGGCGTGCGCGCTGTGGGAAAAGAATACTGAACGCGCCGCCTTACTTGAATCGCAGGTTTCAGGGAAAGTAAGTCGTTGCCAAGTAAGAGAATGGACTATGAAAAGAGGCGTACGCCTGCTATTTCCCTTCTAGGGAACATGCGAAGTAACTTCGTAACGCATTCGAAAGGATGGACTGAATCTGAAATCGGCCGCCGGCTGAAAGAAGCGAAGAGCTTGGTCAAGCTTTTTTGACGGATCGACAGCTCAAATTGGTCACCAGTGATCAATTTGACATAAACCCAGGCCCTGCTCTAGCTGTGTTTAACGGCATGTTGCCAGGTTGGCCGAGGGGCTTATAATAATTTATGTTGAAACTAAGAGGGATAATCAGAAAGGTCTCGAAATATATACTGCATTGAACAGCATTCCAGACGACGGAAGAGATAACCAAATTGATGAAAGGTAAATAGAAGGGGTCCTATGAATATTCCAAGTAATAAACCTTATTGGACAGAAAAAGAAAAGAGGAATATCCTTGATGCTCTGGAACGAGGTAAAATAAGTGGAGATGGTTATTACACTGAACGAGTAGCCGCCTTGTTAGAGGATAATTTTGGAGCAAGAAAGGTTTTGATGACTACATCAGGTACTCATGCTCTGGAGATGGCGGCCATGCTTATCAGTCTGGAACCTGAGGATGAAGTTATTATGCCTTCTTTTACCTTTGCTTCCACTGCTAATGCAGTATTGCTGAACGGAGCAAAGCCGGTCTTTGTTGAAGTGAAGCAGGAGAGCTTAAATGTTGATTCCATTGATATTGAGAGAAAAATTACAGAAAAAACGAAAGCCATTATACCGGTTCATTATGCCGGGGTAGCTTGTGATATGGACAGAATTATGGCAATTGCTTTAAATCATAATTTGAAGGTGATAGAAGATGCAGCTCAAGGAGTTAATGCAAAATATCGGGGGAAGTATTTAGGAACAATTGCTGACTTTGGGTGTTATAGCTTTCATGGTACAAAAAATTATATCTGTGGTGAGGGTGGGGCTTTACTGGTCAATCAAGAAAACACTCAAATCATAGAAAAAGCAGAGGTCATGAGGCAGAAGGGTACTGATCGTTGGCTTTTTTCGCGGGGTGATGTGAATAAATATAATTGGATTGATACTGGATCAAGTTATTCCCCATCCGATCTGTTAATGGCAGTTCTGCTGGCTCAGCTTGAGAATATGCAGGAAATTACGGAAAAGAGGAAAGCCGTTTATAAGGTTTATCGTAATGCTTTTGAGCCCTATGAGAGGCGGGGAATTCTTAAAATCATGAAGATCCCCCAGGAATGCGATCCAAATTATCATATATTTTGGGTAATATTCAATACTCAAGAAATAAGGGACTTTGTATTAAAAGAATTTAATCGTAAAGGAGTGGCGGCCTCTTTTCATTACCTTCCTCTCCATAGTTCTCCTATGGGTAAAAAAATGGGCTATAAACCGTGTGATTTACCGGTTACGGAGAAAGCCGCGAAGTGCTTGCTGCGTTTGCCGATTTATTCTGGGATGACGGAATCGGAGCTGCACTATGTCATCCAAAATGTTGAAACAATTATCGGGGCATTGTAATGGAAAAGATCAGTGTGGTTGTACCTGTCTATAATAGTCGGAAGACATTAGAAGTGCTCTGCTACCGGCTGAAGGAAACCTTTAAGAGACTATCTCTGGAATATGAAATTATCTTGGTCGATGATGGTAGTAAAGACAACAGTTTTAGCAAAATGATGGAGATCCATAGCAAAGATCCCGAAGTTAAGATCATTCAGCTAAAAAGAAATTTTGGTCAACAAAATGCCTTAATGTGTGGATTGCATTATGTAACTGGGACATATGCAGTAATTATGGATGATGATTTACAGAATCCACCAGAGGAGATAATTAAACTCTGGTCTAAAATTCGAGAGGGTTATGATATCGTTTATGGTTTGCCACCGCTGAACATTAAAAAAGAACAAGGTTACCGATATTGGGGCGGGATATTGAGAGATCTGCTTTTTAACCTTATGATTAACAAACCTCCGCAAATTAAGGTAAGCACTTTTCGTATTGTACATAGAGATTTGGTTAATAAGATTATTAAGGACCAAACTTCCTTTGTTTATATCTCGGCGATTATCTTTAAGCATAAAGTCAAAGCAGCTAATATCGAAGTTGAGCATCATAAAAGGGAGGTTGGCCGTTCCAACTACAGCATGTTACAATTAGCACAGCTTTACCTTAAGATTTTACTGAATTATGGTCCGGTTTTTTTCAAGTTTGCGCGGACCTCTCGGCCTCAATATGAAATAGCACAAATTCAAGGTAAAGGCCTCTTATAATAGGATGTTAGGGGGAACATCTTTGGCAAGGCTGTTGATTTTAGGAGGAAGCAATACTCAGCTGAATAGTGTGCTCCGTGCTAAAGAGAAAGGGCATACAGTAATCGTTGCCGACTATTTTGAAGATGCACCTGGCAAGAAATTTGCCGATTACGGCGAATTGACCAGTACATTTGATGTGGAAGGGTGCCTATCTATAGCCCGAAAATATAAAATAGAGGGTATTTTGACCGTAGGGACAGATCAACCTGTTCTGACCTGTGCCAAGGTTGCGAATGAATTAGGGCTTTCATTTTTTTTGGATATTGAGCAGGCTAAAGCCGTAACTCATAAAAAAGTAATGAAAAAGATTTTTAAAGAAAACAAAATTCCCAGTGCAGAATTCAGATTCATAAACAATAATTTCCATGATGATGAGTTAAAGGGATTAAGATTTCCCTTAGTCATCAAGCCTCTTGATAGTCAGGGGCAACGTGGTGTTTATAAAGTATCCTCTTTGCAACAGATTCGCAGTTTATTGCCAAATGTTATGAGTTATTCTCGGGAAAATGAAATTCTTGTTGAAGAATTTTATGAGAGTGAGGAGATCACCTTAAGTGGCTGGGTCCGAGATGGGAGAACTCATCTATTGACGGTTACCGATCGACAGACAATTTCTAGGGACCTACATATCGGTATTTGCATTGCGCATAACTTCCCTTCGAAGCATCAGCCTGCTTATCATGGAGAGATCCAAGAACTTATGGACAAAATTGTCAAGGCTTTTGGGATTGAAAATGGGCCCATTTATTTTCAAATACTCATCGGCTCGGAAGGTATTAAGATCAATGAGATTGCCTGCAGGATTGGCGGAGCTTATGAGGATGAATTATTGCCGGTACTCACCGGGGTAGATGTTCTCGAAATGCTGATCAATCATGCGACAGGGCATGAAGTCAATTATTCTGCACTGGAAAGATACGATTGTTATAAGAATACAAACCATGCTACTGTTCAGATGATCTTTACTGTGCCGGGGACAGTAGGAATGATGACTCCCATGAAGGAAATCATGGCTTTACCGGGGGCTATATCAGGTAGGTATAATTATCACATAGGCAGTACTATTCAAGAAATTCAAAACGCTACCCAGCGAGTCGGCTATATGATATTTCTAAGTGATTCTGCTGAAAGTTTAAGATTAAAAATAGAGAAAGCCTTCGAAAAAATAGAGATTAGGGATACACAGGGTGAAAATATGCTCATTGATTTGCTATATAGGAAATAATTCAAAAGTTGGTTGCGAAATCCGCAAACAGATGATTTGGTACAGTTGTGGGGGCAAATTTATGAAGAGGAAAACTATCTTAAGTATTCTTGTCGCAACATTTTTTTGCTTAGCTTTGGTAGGCTGTAATATGACAAGTGAAGCTCAGGAAAAACGACTTCAAATCAAAATTGCAGAACAGTATGGTCTTGCCTATGCACCTTTGCAAATTATGAAGGAAAAACAACTCCTTGAAAAGAGTGTGCCAGGAATCGAAGTAAGCTGGCGGCAGCTGGGTAATACCGCAGCAATTCGGGAGGCCATGCTGGCGGGGGAGTTGGATATTGGCTTTATGGCCATTCCGCCGTTTCTAATCGGTTGGGATAAAGGCATGGACTGGAAGATTGCCTGTGGTCTTTCCTCCAGCCCCATTGGACTTGTGGTAAATAAAGATACGATTCAATCCATCCGGGATTTTACGAAGGAAGACAGAATAGCTTTGCCACAACCGGGAAGCATTCAACACATTTTATTATCTATGGCTTGTGAAAAAGAATGGGGTGATCCTAAACGATTGGATAATCAATTGATTACCCTCGATCATCCGGATGGTATGAGCGCTCTTTTGGCCCGAAGTGAGGTCAGTGCACATTTTACGACCCCGCCTTATTTATTTAAAGAATTAGACGAACCAGGAATACATCAAATTCTGGATGGGCAGGCGGTCATGGGGGAAGAATTTACTTTTGCAGTGGGTGTTACTACCGGAAAGTTCTATAAGGAGCAGCCTGAAGTTTATGAGGCTTTTCTCAAAGCACTGGAAGAGGCCCTGAACTTTATGGAAGATAATCCAACGGAAACGGTGAGCATTCTGGCAAGAGCTTACCAAATGGACCGAGAAGAGTTATTGAACTACCTAGAACGTTCGGATACGACCTTTAGCATCGAGGTTCAGGGCGTCATGAAATTCGCTGACTTCATGCAAAAATATAGCTATATTAATCGTAAACCGACTCATCTAGAGGAAGTATTATGGGATGGGCAATGAGAAATAAAGATTTCGGCAGTAAACAGAAGACTCGACTGTTTTGGATCGCTGTGATCCTTGCAGTTTGGGAGATTACGGCTCAAAGTGGTATTTTTCCAGAGGCGATTTTCCCCTCCCTTCTAGTGATAGCAAAGGCTTTAGGAAATTCGGTTGTCAGCGGGGAGATTCTTTTACAGACAAGTTTTTCACTGGCCCTAATCCTTCAGGGACTCCTGATTGGCCTGTTGGCGGCAATTCTGGCAAGTGCTCTGGCTGTCAGTCATAAGGGTGTTCACGGTTTGGTGGATACCCTTACCGCTATTGCTCATCCCCTACCGGGAATAGCTCTTTTGCCATTAATCATTATTTGGTTTGGTACGGGGACTGTTTCAATCATTGTTATTATCGTGCATTCGGTGATTTGGCCTATGATCTTAAATATTATGGCCGGTTTTAAAGCTATACCCCCTATATACAAAGAAGCAGGGCTTAATCTGGGGTTAAATCATTTTCACATCATTAAAGATATCATGATTCCGGCTTCCTTCCCCTATGTGTTATCTGGATTGCGCATCGGTTGGGCTAGGGCATGGCGAGCCCTGATCAGTGCGGAAATGATCTTTGGTGCGGTTGGTTTAAACGGCGGTTTAGGATGGTATATTTTTAAACAAAGAGTGTTTATGGATACTCCCGGGATCTTTGCCGGGTTATTCGTTATTGTCCTGATTGGGATTGTCGTAGAAGACTTTTTCTTTGCTGCCATAGAAGAAAGGACCACTAAAAAATGGGGAATGACTTAAACGTAACAATCCGCCTTAAATCAGTGAGTAAGTATTATCATCGATCTAATGAGACCCTCAGCGTATTGGATAATATCGATCTGGATATCTATCAAGGAGAGGTACTGTCCATTTTAGGGCCTTCAGGCTGTGGCAAGACCACACTCTTGAGGCAAATTGCCGGGTTTGATCATCCTCATTCGGGCAGTGTGCTCATGGATGGGCAAGAGATTATGAAACCTGAAGTGAAGCGAATGATGATTTTTCAGGATTTTAACCAGCTCTTTCCCTGGAAAACCGTCATTCAGAACATTGTCTATCCTTTACAAATAAACCGTATCGGAGACAGTGGTGCCGCTAACCGTGAGATAGCCCTTAACTATCTTAATTTAGTGGAGTTGAGCGGATTTGCAGACAGCTATCCTCATCAACTTTCCGGAGGAATGAAGCAAAAAGCTGCTATGGCCAGAGCTTTGGCACTTAACCCCAGAGTTTTGCTCATGGATGAACCTTTTGGGAGTTTGGATGCCTTGACAAGGTTATCCCTCCAGAACCTGCTGCTAAAAGTATGGCTGGAAACAGGGGTTACGATTGTTTTGGTAACCCACGATATTCAAGAAGCGATAATACTCTCCGATCGTATAGCAGTAATGGGGAGAAGGGGGAGCGGGGGAATTAAAAAGGTAATCCTCAACCCGCTGCCAAGACCAAGAACTGCAGGTGTCGAGGGATATTCCGAAGTGTATGATCAAATTTACTCCTTGCTGGATCTGAATTCGGAGAACATAAGTTGATAGTTCAAATCCTATATCCTAGTAAGAAATGAGTAAGCCGGAGCATGGAAAGCCCCGGCTTACTCATTTACTTTATATATCTTAATCTTCCAATCCTTTTGATTAATATATCTGGCTATCCGCATCCCGTAAGTGGGTTCTGTAAACTCATAAACTAATTGACTCTTTGTCCGAAGGAACCTTTGCATATCTTCATAATACAAAGAAATATCTCCGTATACATTGTTCCATTGGGGCCTGTAGGCAAAAATGAAGTCCATTTCATCAGGATAAATAATGTAAGAAATTTTATTGCGTTGGATATATTGTTCAAATGTCAAATTATCTTCTTTAAGATGAGTTAAGTTTCTATAATCGTAAAGCTTACCGTTTTCAAAATACATTTCAGCATTGAGATTGGCGAGGACGATGTGCTCTTTAGGCACGATTTTTCCGATTTCTTGGAGATAGTTTTCATAGGAACGATTAAGGTAAGGAAGAACATTGACAAGAGTATTAATAGTTATCATGAGAAGAAGAAGTAAAGCTAAATATATCCTGGATTTTTTACTAATATATATTAGGACATAGGTTACCAGAATATAGAACAAAGGGAAAAGAAAGATAATACTCGGTTGACTGAAGCGGCCGATTACTATGATCCCTAAATTAACTGCAACGATGGCAAGGATGATGCTTAATATCAGCACTCTTTTTTTTTGCTCTTCTTTAAACAAAAAGATGATGGATGCGGCTAGTGCTATGAAGAAAAGACAGAACTCCAGTCGGATGTCAGGGGTATAATAAGTTCCACTAATTCCATAGTATAGCTTTATATAGAAATTCTGAATTTCTGAGACCTTTGAGATAAGAGTATTGGTAACCCCAAATTGACTTCCGTATTGAGTGTAGTTGCCGATGAAATTGGCATCAAAGTATAAACTCAGGCCAATAAAGCCTAAGGCAAAACATCCTACTGGAATAGCATAGGTCAATAATCCGGATAGTTTAAGCTTTTTCGTAAAAACAATATGAAATAGATAAAGAAAAACTATAACCAAACAGATGATAAAGCTATTGGGGTGTACGCCAATACTAAGTCCGATGATCATGCCAAGAAATAGATGGTGGATTGGTTTCATGCTTAAAAAGTTAGATAGAAAATAGTTCAAAGAAAACAGCATGATAAAGAGTAGAATAATTTCTTGACGGGCAAAATGTGAGGCATAAACAAATTGAATATCCATGGACAAAAACAGAGTTGAAATAAAAGCCCATTTTTTAGAATTAAATAGGGTATTACAAAGTTTATAGAACCAAATTAAAGTGAGTAATCCAAATAAAAAGGATAAAAGCCGGATGGTTAAAATTTCATACCCCATTAGCTTTATTGAGAGAATTTGCAGAGTATGGAAGAGGCTTTTGATAGCATGAGGGTTACGAGGATAAAGGTCAAAAAAGGTTTCAGTTACAGCATAATTTTTCGTCTCCATAATATTTCTTGATAAACCGCTTAACCAGGTTTCATCCGAATGAACGAAAGGAAAGCGGGTAAGAATGATGAGATTACAAGTTATGTAAAGGAAGGTTAGAAGGAAGTAGCTGAATTTTGATGTAATGATGTTTTTAAACATAAGTTCCTCACTAACATAGGGTTATTCTTTTCTATTTGTACTTAATATCTCTATCCTCCATTGTATCAAATATCACCAACTCAAAGAGTGGGGAGGATATCAAATTATATGATAGGTATATAGTAATGCCTTATAACACAGATTTGGATTATTCACTTATAATGAGTTTGTATAAAAATTAACAAAGATAGTTTTGTAAAGAAAAAAGGAGGTTTAAAATTTATGGAAAAGTTTAGGCTCTTATCACTTTCAATTCTTCTGTCTTTATCCCTCGTACTTACGGGATGTTCCGCCTCTTCCCCCAGTACCCCGGCAACGACTCAACCGGCTACCCAACAACCCGCATCTACTGAGACTCCTCAGTCTCCCACGCCTGAAGCTAATGTGGTTCAAGAAGCCGCAGAAGATTATTTTGCGAATATGCCGGATGATGTTTACAAAATTTCGGAAAAAGACTTTATAGCTAAAGTTAAAGCCAACGAAGCTATGTTTATCATGGACGTTCGTCAAGCCAAGGATTATGATGCAGGTCATGTTAAGGGAGCTGTAAATATTCCATGGGGTGAAGAGATCGCTAAGAACCTTGCAAATTTACCCAAGGACAAAACAATTATGGTCTATTGCTATACCGGTCAAACAGCAGGCCAGACTGTTGCTCTTTTAAATGTGGCTGGTTTTAATGCGAAATCGGTCAATCTTGGCTGGAATCTCGGCATATCTAAGGTCGAAGGTGTAGCCGATGTGACAGAAACCACAGCCAATGCCGTTCAGGAAGGAAAGGCAGAGGTCGAACCGGAAATTCAAGCAGCTATAGCCGATTACTTCTCGAAAATGGCTGAACTTAAAGGAACGACATATGCCAATTATAAAATCAGTGAAGACGATGCAAAAAAGGCTTTGGATACCAAAGATCCAAGCGTTATGTTCTTATCTGTAAGAAAAGCCGAGGATTTTGCTAAAGGCCATATTGAAGGTGCAGTCAATATTCCCTTCGCGAAGGGAATGCAAACTTCCTTTGAACAGCTTCCCAAAGATAAAAAAGTAATCGTCTACTGCTATACCGGCCAAACGGCCGGCCAGACCGTGGCAATTCTTCGGTTAATGGGTTATGATGCAGTATCTTTGAATTCCGGTATGGGCATGCCTTCTACAGCCGGTGCCGGATGGGCAAATAAAGGATTCCCGGTTGTCGGGACCTCAGAAAATGCCGCTGGTAGTCAGCCTGCAAATGCTCAACCTCAACCTGGTGCAGGGGATCATTCTTAAGTATCTGTATCAGTCGGCCGATCAAGATGCCAATCTCAGGATGGTTGGATTTTATAAAGTTTTCCAAACAAAAGGAGGAGCGTTTATGTCAAATTCAATTGTGTCTCGTAGAAAATTCATCACGGCAGGTCTTACCTTTGCAGCTGGGGCTGCCTTAGTCGGATGTGGGGCAAAAGAAGCAGCTAGCCCTGCCACTGCATCCACTACCAATATAGAAGCTCAACCGGTGCCATGGATTTATGAACCACTGGATCCGGAAGTGGTAAGGAAACGCGCTTATGAAAACTACTTTGAAGGTGGCTGCTGCTACGCCGCCGGAAAGGCCTTAGTTGACTCTGCTAAGGAAAAAGTAGGCGGACCGTGGAATACCATTCCCACGGATATGTTTAAATATGGTAAAGGCGGAGCGTTATCCTGGGGTACATTATGTGGGGCTCTGAATGGTAGCTTGCTTGTTATGAATTTGGTTGCTGGAAAAGATATCGATCAAGTCGGCAATGAACTAATGGGTTGGTATACGATGTTTCCCTTTCCATCCACCAAAATGGATAGCTTTGCCAAGTTCCCTAACCAAATTACGACAATAGCCAATTCTCCACTATGCCATGTATCCGTTAGCCTTTGGGCGAATGAAGCAAACGCTAAAATCAACTCTGATGAAAAAGCAGATCGTTGCGCTAAGGTCTCAGGAGATACTGCAGCCGAAGCTGTATTGATTCTCAACAAGTGGAAAGAGGGAAAGTTTATCCCGGCGTATAGTCCCGGATCAGAATTTACGAGTTGCCTAACATGTCATAATGGAGCCAAAAGCATGCTGGATAACGAGCAAGGAAAAATGAATTGTGCTCAATGTCATGATGACAAATTACAAGGACATCCATAAAATTTTCTTAAATAAACTCTTATAAATAGAGAAAGGGCAAGATTTTTTCTATAGAGCAAAGGGTTATATCATTAATAACGGAGGCAGTAGATTCTGCCTCCGTTAGCTATTTTTATGTCTATGACTGAGAGCTCATAAATTTATTGACTAATTTTAAAAAAACATTAAACTTAAATTAGAGGGGATTCAGTGTAAAAGAGGTTATTATGTTAAAAAAATCACAACAAAAACTTAACTTAGGTTTTTCAATTTTTATACTATTGCTACTATTGCTATTGATTCAAGTTAGTATACAGCTGGCTTTGATTTTCGCAGTAAGTTTAGCTATTGGTTTTACTTTGCAAAAATCAAGGTTTTGCTTTGTAGCCGCTTTCCGTGATCCTTTGTTAATTGGCACGACTAAACTTACAGAGGCTTTAATATTATTGTTAGTAATTAGTATTCCCGGTTTTGCAATTGTATTTTATTTATCCAATATATTTAATCTCCCGTTAAATTTGTATGTAACTCCTTTTGGTGCCCATACCTTCATCGGAGGCCTTCTTTTTGGAACGGGGATGGTTTTGGCCGGCGGCTGTGCTTCCGGTACTCTCATGCGTGTTGGTGAAGGTTTCGCCATGCAAATGATTGCCTTATTCGGGCTATTCCTTGGAGCATTTTTGGGTAAATACTCCTTACCGTATTGGCTTTCGATTTTTCAAGAATTTCCGGGGATATCCCTTCCGGATATCGTAGGGTGGGTTCCTGCTGTGTTTATCCAGCTATTGATCTTATTCCTTTTATGGGAAGTTATTCGCTGGTGGCAGAAAAAGCAAAAGGGAGTTGGCTGAGCCGTGGTAACCTATACTTTAGATATATGGGGTGAAATGTGCCCTATACCTATAATCAAAACACAGCGTAAATTAAAAGAAATGGCATGTGGGGATCGGTTGGTATTAGAAACGGATCATAGTTGTACGAGCAGGGCTATAGTTCTCTGGGCACGGGAACATGGGCATGAAATCGAGGAAAGTGAAGTTTCCAATGGGATATGGAGGCTAGAGATAACCAAAGGACACAACTAAGAGGGAGGGTCTTATGGGAAAAAAACTGCAAATCATTTATAAGGGACCTTGGGCTTATTGGGTTGGTGCGGCGGTATTGGCAATTTTAAATATGCTGGTTCTGGTGATCAGGCAAAGACCTTGGGGGATTACCACAAATATTGAGGAATGGTCCGTATGGATTGGTTCAAAGATCGGTTTAGTTAATAATTTGGATATTAGCCTTAAGCAATTGTTATTATCTGATGGAACATATTTAAATCTGGGCGTGATTCTGGGCGCTTTTTGGGCGACACTCGTTGCTTCCCAGGCACGTTTTCATCCAATTAAGGATAAGAAATTCGCGATTTCTGCGTTAATCGGTGGAATGCTTATGGGCTATGGGGCTCGTGTTGCCTATGGATGCAATATTGGATTGGTACTCAATGGTATTGCTTCAAGTTCGCTGTCGGGATGGATTTTCGCTGTTGCAGTATTCATGGGGACTTGGCTAGGAGCGAAGCTCTTAGTGCGGTTTTTGTTGTGATAGATGTTAGTTCTTTAAGAATTCAGATATAAGAAGAGGATGACTTATTCCGGGAAATAAAGTCATCCTCTTTTTAATGTTTTTATATCATTAACATAAAAAGCGTTCTTCCGGATCGGTGAGAAATTTGATTAATCGTCTGGTTTTAGAAGACAAATAATGATGGTCGAACTTTATGATATTATAATTCAAGGGCATATCCAAATCGATAATAGTAAGGGCCCTAAGTGATCCTTGATAGACTTCCTTTTTTACGGACAAACGAGGTACGACAGCTCCCCCCATCCCCGCTTGTACGGCTGACTTGATGGCGTCTATAGTGGTCATTTCAGTAATTACATTAAGATCCTTAAAAGTATAACCTTGAGCTTCAAGAAATTGTGCCAGCACTTTGTGAGTACCCGACCCCGACTCACGCATAATTAAAGGTTGACTCAGAAATTCCTTTAAAGTTATTTTATCGGTCTGAGCGGGGTGAGATGGGGGAACAATCAGTACCAATTCATCTGAAGTAACATGATGGGTACTGATTCCTGGCATTTCAGGAAGTATTTCTACCACACCAAAATCCACTTGCTCTGCTTTGACTTTACGCAGTATTTCTTCTGCATTGGCAATTTCGAGTCGAATATTTACTTCGGGATATTCTTCTTTAAACAAATAGATTGAACAGGGAAGGGAAACATTGCCAATCGTTGTACTTGCGCCCACGATGATTTGGTTGCTCTCATGCTGCATGGTAATTTCTAATTGCTGTTCCATTTCTTCTTGAAGCGCTAAGATTCGTTGGGCATAGGTATAGAAGACCTGCCCAGCTTTCGTAAGAGAAACGCCTTGTTGTGTCCGTTCAAATAACGGACCCATGTAATACTCTTCTAAATTCTTGATATGTGTACTCACTGCAGGCTGGCTTAGATGCATGACTTTAGCAGCTTTAGAAATGCTTTGGAATTTAGATACAGCAAGAAAAATTTTCAACTGGTAGGTGTCCAAATGCTCACCTTCTCTCATGTGTTTCGTTGTGATTCGCGAAACTTTTTAGCAACAAAGGTGCCTATCTTAATGTTACATCATAATGAAAGAATTATTAAGTATAAAAATTCTTTATACGGATATAAGTACTTGCGATGATTTGCACTATAGCAATTATTCGGAAATAATGTGAAAATAATATCATGCTTGAGAGGGAAGAGAAGTCTGGGCTCTTTTTATTGTATGAGGTATTTTTCAAAGGGGATGGAGGGACAACGATGAAGCTTTGGATCGTTACCGGTGGCTGTGGTTTTATCGGGAGTAATTTCATTCGCTATATGATTCAAACCGGAAGTGTTCGCATTGTAAACCTTGATAAGTTAACCTATGCAGGCAATCTCGATTCCCTAGCAGATGTATCGAAGCATCCTAATTATGT
Source organism: Desulfitobacterium sp. PCE1 (assembly GCF_000384015.1). NCBI lineage: Bacteria > Bacillati > Bacillota > Clostridia > Eubacteriales > Desulfitobacteriaceae > Desulfitobacterium > Desulfitobacterium sp. PCE1. The sequence continues at coordinate 225,138 of NZ_KB913023.1, forward strand.
TTTTATTAAGGGTGATATTGGAGACCGGGCCTTGGTCACAAGTCTGCTGAAAAAGTATAGACCGGATGGCATAATAAACTTTGCCGCGGAATCCCATGTGGACCGTTCTATTGATCGACCAGATGATTTTATTCATACGAATATATTAGGTACATTTGAACTGCTAGAGGCGATACGCAGCTATTGGAGTGAATTGGATATTAAAGATGACTTTCGTTTTCTGCATGTTTCAACCGATGAGGTTTATGGGTCCTTGGGTAATGAAGGATATTTTACGGAGAATACTCCCTATGCCCCCAATTCCCCCTATTCTGCATCAAAGGCTGCTGCCGATCATTTGGTGAGGGCCTATCACAAAACGTATAATCTGCCCACCTTAACCACGAAATGCTCCAATAATTACGGCCCTTTTCAGTTTCCGGAAAAGCTGATTCCCCTAATCATTCTTAATGCTCTCGATCATAAATTATTACCGATTTATGGTGATGGTCAAAATATCCGAAATTGGCTTTATGTACTCGAACATTGTGAAGCCATAAAAATTGTGATAGAGCGCGGCCAATTGGGTGAAACCTATAACGTTGGCGGAAAACAGGAAAAAAGCAACCTTGAAGTAGTGAATAATGTGTGTGAGCTGTTGGATGAAATGTCTCCACGGGTGGATGGTCGAAGTTATCGACAGCAAATTGCTTTTGTGAAGGATCGACCGGGGCACGATCGGCGTTATGGGATAGATTATTCAAAAATAAAAACTCAGTTAGGCTGGGAATCTCAGGAGACTTTTGAAAGTGGGCTGAGAAAAACAGTGCAGTGGTATTTGGACAACAGGGAGTGGTGTCAGCGCGTCATTGATGGGAGTTATCAGCGGCAAAGGCATGGTCTGACCGTTTAGGACTTTGTTTGTGATTAAAGGAGAGGTGATGGGAGTTGACTAAGGGAATCATATTAGCTGGGGGGAGCGGCAGTCGATTATATCCCCTTACTATAGCTGTCAGTAAACACCTTTTGCCCATATACAATAAACCCATGATCTATTACCCGCTCACCACGTTAATGCTGACGGGTATTAGGGAAATCTTGATCATAACGACACCCCAGGATAAGTCGTTGTTTCAAAGAATATTACATGATGGAAGTCAATGGGGGATAAGCATAAGGTATGAAATCCAGCCAAGTCCTGGGGGATTGGCCCAGGCTTTTATCATCGGTCGGGAATTTATTGGGAGAGACAATTGTGTTCTAATATTAGGTGACAATCTCTTCTACGGACATAGACTATCGGAAATTCTTGCTCGCGCCGGTAAACAGGAAAGTGGGGCAACTGTCTTCGCTTATTGGGTAAAAGAACCGGAACGATATGGGGTTGTAGAATTTAATCAGGACGGTCAAGTTACGAGTGTAGAAGAAAAACCCTCAAGACCAAAATCCAATTATGCAATTACCGGACTTTATTTTTATGATAATAAAGTCGTCGATATTGCGGCTAATCTTAAGCCATCTTACAGAGGGGAGCTAGAGATTACAGATGTAAATAAGATTTATTTAAAGAATCAAGAATTAAGTGTGGAAAAGTTAGGACGGGGATTCACCTGGTTGGATACCGGGACTCCTGAATCCTTACTGCAGGCATCGAATTTTATTCAGACCATTGAGGATCGTCAAGGATTGAAGATTGCTTGCCCGGAAGAAGTTGCTTACCGGTTGGGATATATTGATGAAAAGCGGGTGGAAAAATTAGCGGATTTCTTTTCTAAATAGTTATGGTCAATATCTTTATAACCTTATCTAGATTATGATGCATTAATTATGCATAGTTTGGTTGAAACGGTCTACCGCGTAATAAACAGCTATTTGTAATGTTTTCGGTCATATTGTAGGTTAATCTGTCATATTGTAGGTCTATCTGTCAAATATAGCGATATTGTAGAAATTTTGGGGAAATAATAGGACTTTTTGAATAGAGTTTAAAGAGTAAGTATAGTATATTTCAAGTGCAAGTGTTAATAATCACAATATAAGTTGTCGCAAAAAGCCTCAACAATTGGAGACAAAGAGAGGAGGATTATGGTATGAATGATAGTTCGAAATTATCCCCCAAATCAATTGCCTTCCTAGTTGGACTTTGTGTATTTACAATGGCTATTAGTCTTGGGTGTGTGTTCTTCTTGTAATACGAATATTAAATTAGAAATGTATTATATTTCCTGGTAATTCAAGAAGTCGCTGATAAAGAACGAGGGTCTTTATCCTGCGACTTCTTTTTTATTAATTATGCCACTTTTGCATTATTAAATTGGCTTTGCTTATGAAGTGGGGCAGTTTCGCTATGGCAGTCACTTTGCTCTCATCGCAATCAAACCAATCATGGTGCTCAGATTTTGTTCCAGCAGGTTTCCCAATCTTTTCCAAGGAACGCTCATACATTTGCGGGTCCTTCAATGAATTAAAAGGAAATTTATACCTTACAGTGTTCTGATCCTCATCAAAAAGGTAATTAAAGCCGTTGTCAAATCCTGTGAGCAAGATACCGCCTTTTTTCAATACTCTATAACATTCATGCCAAACGGGCTGGATATCTTCGATATAGCAATTAGAAACAGGATGAAAAATCAAATCGAAAGATTCATCGGCAAAAGGCAATGGGTTTGTGATATCACCTCGAACAAGCTCGATGGCATAGTTCTCGCGTTCAGCGACCTCTTTTTCACTTTGCAACTGCCTCTCCGAATAATCAATGACGGTACATGCTGCCCCCAAGGCTGAAAAGATGGGCATCTGCTGACCACCTCCTGATGCTAATCCCAGTATTTTCGCATTTTTCATTTCGCAGAACCATTCTTTAGGGACAGGTTTAGTAGGGGTTAACATCACAAACCAATCCTTGTCTTGCGCTTTTACATAGGTTTCGTGGCTTATGGGTTGTCCCCATTCCCAGCCTTCCTCAACCCATTTGTCAAAGACCTTGGAGTTTATTTCGGTGTAGTTTTTATTCATACTGTACCTCTTTCTTGCTTCTAAGCTATGATTGTTTGACAAAAGTCTTCATAAATATCGCCAATTCTGGCATTTAACGATATAATTAGAGTTCCTGCAGGAATGAAAAGCATTTCTTTTTATATATGGTACAATGTAAGTTGTTGTTTTGATTAAATGACGTGGAGGGAGAGAAGAATTTGTCGTCGAGTAAAGACAATATCATTGATTTTCAGCAATATAAGGAAAAACGTAAAATTCAAAGGACTGTTCCCTCTGCAGAAAAGACCTCCCTTGAAAATGATTTTCAGGGAAAGTTGCGGTTAACTCAAGAGGATGCCGAAATGATCATATACTGTATGCGGCTGGGACGGGAATACTTTATGATTGAGGTAGAGGAGATTCCCGATGAGAGTGGACAACCCCAAAAGGATCTTGAGACCGTAAATCGTCTGCTGGATAGAATTCAGTATGAAGTGCTTAAGCTCCAAACTGAGGAGGGTTACATCGTTAGTTTAAGGTTTTTAGAATTAGCATTTATAGTAGACTGTGTTGAAATGACGAGAAGTGCAGTGGAAAAGGGTATTGATGTATTTCAGTCGGAGCCCGGTGATAAAGAAGATTATAGAAAGTGGTTGGATGAAACCTTTTTCTATCTGTTGGATGTGTATGAAAAATGGCGATTTTATCAGGGTCAATAAAGAACATCATATATAGATGGTTTTAAAGCTCTATGACATCGAGGTCATCAGGGACAAAAAGATTACCATTAAAATATTGTTTTCCTTCAATTGTATATAATATTTTACGCTTCTCGATATTCTTGTCTTCTGTGTGCCATAGGATGAGATTCTTAACATTGAGTAGGGTAGCCAGTTCGCAGGCATCTTTTACTGTACTGTGATGTTTTTCATAAGGCTTAAAGAGCTTTCGTTCTTCATAAAGACAAAAAGCCTCACATAGGAGCCAATCACTGCTCTCTGCATACTTCTCACATAAGGAATTATAGGGTTCGTCCCCCATAAATGTTAGCTTTTTATTACCGTCTAAGTGAAGTGTAAAACCAAATTGTTTAGCTTTAGTAGAATGAAGATCGAAAAAAGTAAAGGTATGACCTAGCAGATCTGCTTGCTGTCCATCAGCTACAGAAATAATATGAATTCGACGACCAATTAAATCAGCGATCTTCTTGTCTATAGTGATTTCAACCAGGGAATGAAGACCTGAAGCAAGTTCATCATGACAATAAAGGTTGAAATCTCCTTCATACTTTCCGGCAACCATGGTGCTTCCTATCATACGAATTACCCAAACCATACCCAGGAGATGATCTGTATGGCAATGACTTATGAAGGCATGATGTATCTTGTCATAGGGTATGTTAGCTTTTTGTAGTTGGGAGAGAATTCCGTTACCTCCACCGCCATCGACGAGTACATAATTATCTTTATCTACTAATACGAAACAGGTATTATAACATTGAGTCACAACGGCATGCCCGGTTCCGAGAACTATAAGATTCTTCATCAATTTGTACCTCATTTAATTAAGATAATATATAGTTCGGTTTAAAAGAATGTTTTTCCTATAGAAAAGTCGAAAAATACGGGATCAGTAAAAATAGAGTTTAAAAATAGGAAAAAAGACCTAATGATTATAGGAAAAAAGACTCTTGCAAAATAGGATTCATTTGAAATTGCAGCAGGAGATTTAGAGTTTTCCGCGAATATTGGAGTATCGAAAAAGCTTATATAAAGGGAGAAAAGTATGGAGTTATCAACACTGATAGGTTTACTTTTAGGTTTTATCGCTGTAGGCGTTGGAATGGTTCTTAAAGGAGCTAGTCTTACCGCGCTTATTAATCCGGCGGCTATTTTGATTATTATCGTTGGTACTATAGCGACCATCTTTATTGGCTTTCCTATGGAGGATCTCAAGAGGGTACCTAAGCTCTTTAAGATCTTGTTTGCGAAGCAACAATTGATATCCAAGAAGGAACTTGTCAAGCAGTTTGCCGAATGGACTACGGTAAGTCGCCGGGAAGGTATACTTTCTCTGGAAAACCGCTTAGAAGAGATTGACGATGATTTTCTTAAAAAAGGGATGGCCATGGCTATCGATGGGAATGATGCCGAGTTCATTCGCGATGTTCTCTCCGAGGATATTTCGGCGATGGAGGAAAGGCATCGGGATGGTGCCCTTATTTTTTCCCAAATGGGAACCTATGCACCAACCTTAGGGGTATTGGGCGCTGTGGTGGGGTTGATATCCGCCTTGAGCAACCTAAATGAGGTAGAAGCCCTCGGGCATCTGATTTCAGCTGCTTTCGTCGCCACCTTGCTGGGTATTTTTACAGGATATGTTTTATGGCATCCCATGGCTAATAAACTGAAGCTTTTCTCGAGAAGGGAAGCGGGAGTAAAGAGAATGATGCTTGAGGGGATTTTGTCGATTCAAGCAGGGGACAATGTCAATGCAATACATAATAAACTTTTTGCCTATCTTTCCGCAGTCGAGCGAAGAGAATTAACCGAGGAGATGGGCAATGAAAAAGCATAAAAAAGAGCACCATGAAGAACACATGGATGAAACCTGGTTGGTGCCTTATTCGGATATTTTAACCTTATTACTGGCGCTATTTATCATTCTATTTGCCGCTGGGCAAATCGACCAAAAAAAGTATGAGCGCATTATGGCTGGCTTTAACAGCGCATTTACCGGGGGAACAAGTGTCTTTGAATCTACAAGTGATCTAAGCATTGATATTACGGACGATAATATGGGCAAAAACGACAATCCGGTGACCGCTGAGACGGAGAGCGTTTTGGCTGCGGCTCGCGCTCGAGAAGAGCATGACATGAGAGAAATGAAGGAAAAAATAGATCAGTATATTAATGAAAACAATTTGAGCACACAGCTTGAGACACGGATCACTGATGAAATGCTAATGATCAGTATTCGGGATTACGCACTCTTTGATTCAGGGTCTGCTTTAGTAAAGACTGAGGCTCAAAAGTTAGCTCATATTATATCAGAGATTTTAAGACAGTATCCTAATTATAATGTAGAAGTGGCAGGGCACACGGACAACCTTCCTATCAACACGGCCGAGTTCCCCACCAATTGGGATTTGAGCTCTCGACGCTCCTTAAACTTCATGAAGTATCTACTGCAATCCAATGGGCTGGATCAATCGAGGTTTAGGTCGATTGGTTATGGGGAGTTCCAACCAATCGCTGCCAATACGACTGAAGAAGGCAGGGCTAAGAATCGCCGTGTTGAGGTCAATATATTAAGGAATTTTGGACAACCTACAAATACCTTTGGCGGTAGGCAGTAAAGGTTGTCCAGATGAATTTGGTTCAACATTTAAGGACTCCAGAAGGGGACTTATAGACTTAAAGATTTTGTCGAAATTAATATTGACACCAACTTAATCAAGTGATAGTATTATATAGCATCGCAGAAACGGAAAACGTTTTGAAGAAGCTTCTAAAGAATCATTCGAAACTTTAGAAAAAAGCAGTTGACAATTAAAAATCAATCTGCTAAACTAAAATTCCGTCACAGAGAGTGGCGAAACAAATTGGTCTTAAATGGTCTTTGAAAACTAAACAACAAGGAACAGCCAATGACTCGTCAAATGAGTAAAAGACAATTTGAGCAATCAAATTTTCTTCATAAATTTTATGGAGAGTTTGATCCTG
>NZ_KB913023.1:233808-255558 GCF_000384015.1 Desulfitobacterium sp. PCE1
CATGCTGTAGACCCGAAACCGTGTGATCTACCCATGGACAGGGTGAAGGTGGGGTAAAACCCACTGGAGGCCCGAACTCACTGTCGTTGAAAAGACAGGGGATGAGCTGTGGGTAGGGGAGAAATTCCAATCGAACACGGAGATAGCTGGTTCTCCCCGAAATAGCTTTAGGGCTAGCCTCAATTNATGATTCTTGGCGGTAAAGCACTGAATAGGCTAGGGGCCTTACCGGGTTACCGAACCTTATCAAACTCAGAATGCCAAGAATTTAGATTGGGAGTCAGACTGTGGGGGATAAGCTTCATAGTCAAAAGGGAAACAGCCCAGACCATCAGCTAAGGTCCCCAAGTATACGCTAAGTGGAAAAGGATGTGGAATTGCATAGACAACCAGGATGTTGGCTCAGAAGCAGCCACCATTTAAAGAGTGCGTAATAGCTCACTGGTCGAGTGGTTCTGCGCCGAAAATGTAACGGGGCTCAAGCGTATCACCGAAGCTATGGCTTGCACACACTGTGTGCAGGGGTAGGGGAGCGTTCTATTCGCNGCGAAGTCAGACTGTGAGGTCTGGTGGAGTGAATAGAAGTGAGAATGCCGGTATGAGTATGCGAAAAGGTGAGTGAGAATCTCACCCGCCGAAAACCTAAGGATTCCTGGGGAAGGCTCGTCCGCCCAGGGTAAGTCGGGACCTAAGCCGAGGCGTAAAGCGTAGGCGATGGACAACTGGTTGAGATTCCAGTACCACTGAGAAGCGTTTGAGCGATGGGGTGACACAGAAGGATAGGTTAAGCGTGCCGTTGGTTGAGCACGCCCAAGCCCGTAGGGTGTGAGATAGGCAAATCCGTCTCGCGAATAAACCTAAAAGGTGATGGGGAGCGAAATAAGTAGCGAAGTAACCGACTCCAAGCTGTCAAGAAAAGCCTCTAGCGAGCTTNCTTAGTGCCCGTACCGTAAACCGACACAGGTAGGTAAGGAGAGAATCCTAAGGCGCGCGAGAAAACCCTCGTTAAGGAACTCGGCAAAATGACCCCGTAACTTCGGGAGAAGGGGTGCTCTAGAGATAGAGCCGCAGAGAAGAGGTCCAGGCGACTGTTTATCAAAAACACAGGTTCCTGCCAATCTGAAAAGAGAAGTATAGGAGCTGACGCCTGCCCGGTGCTGGAAGGTTAAGAGGAGAGGTTAGCCCGAAAGAGCGAAGCTTTGAATTGAAGCCCCAGTAAACGGCGGCCGTAACTATAACGGTCCTAAGGTAGCGAAATTCCTTGTCAGGTAAGTTCTGACCCGCACGAAAGGCGTAACGATCTGGACACTGTCTCAACGAGGGACTCGGCGAAATTGTAATACCCGTGAAGATGCGGGTTACCTGCGACAGGACAGAAAGACCCCATGGAGCTTTACTGTAGCTTGACATTGGACTTTGGTATGAAATGTACAGGATAGGTGGGAGACTNAGAAGCTAGGGCGCCAGCCTTGGTGGAGTCACNGGTGGGATACCACTCTTTTTGTACTGAAGTTCTAACCTAGGCCCCTGAATCGGGGTTGGGGACCGTGTCAGGTGGGCAGTTTGACTGGGGCGGTCGCCTCCTAAAGAGTAACGGAGGCGCCCAAAGGTTCCCTCAGCGCGGATGGAAATCGCGCGAAGAGTGTAAAGGCACAAGGGAGCTTGACTGCGAGACCAACAAGTCGAGCAGGGACGAAAGTCGGGCTTAGTGATCCGGTGGTACCGAGTGGAAGGGCCATCGCTCAACGGATAAAAGCTACCCTGGGGATAACAGGCTTATCTCCCCCAAGAGTCCATATCGACGGGGAGGTTTGGCACCTCGATGTCGGCTCATCGCATCCTGGGGCTGTAGTAGGTCCCAAGGGTTGGGCTGTTCGCCCATTAAAGCGGTACGTGAGCTGGGTTCAGAACGTCGTGAGACAGTTCGGTCCCTATCCGTCGCAGGCGCAGGAAATTTGAGAGGAACTGACCCTAGTACGAGAGGACCGGGTTGGACGGATCACTGGTGTACCAGTTGTCTCGCCAGAGGCAGTGCTGGGTAGCTATATCCGGATCGGATAAGCGCTGAAAGCATCTAAGCGCGAAGCCGGCCTCAAGATGAGATTTCCCACAGCGTAAGCTGGTAAGACCCCTGAAAGATGATCAGGTAGATAGGCCCGAAGTGGAAGTGCGGCGACGCATGGAGCGGACGGGTACTAATCGGTCGAGGGCTTGACCTAACGAAAGGTCATGGAAAGGTCACCTCACTGAGGGGCTCAAGACTAAGGTGAGGAAAGATGGACGCTTAATTACAGTGAAGAAGACTCTGTGTAGTTTTGAGGGAACAGGAAGTTCGCTCAAAGATAACCACATAAAGATCTGGTGACTATACCGGAGGGGTACCACCCGTTCCCATCCCGAACACGGAAGTTAAGACCTTCAGGGCTGATGATACTTGGACCGCAGGGTCCTGGGAAAGTAAGTCGTTGCCAGGTAACGAAGAGACCATCATTCAGATGGTCTTTTTGCTTTTCGTTAAAGTATGCTGTTAGCTTTTTTCCTTGCGGAAAAACAATAATAAAATCTATCAACCTCTAATTAATATAAAGACTTAGCCTTGACTTTTATGTTATGAACTTACAATTTAAATCTCTTAATAAAGCGATCTAAATGATCCGATGTCTTAGCTAACTCTTCAGCCATTGCAGCGACTTGCTGAGTAGATTGCATTTGTCCGTCCATTGTGGCGGCTGCTTGCTGGGCCGCGAGTGAGAATTGTGAAGCTATCGAGACAGAATTATTCTGCACCTCAGCTAGATTTTGACTTTGAAGCAGTAGGTGATTGACATCATTAAAGTTTTCTTGAATTTTTTGTCCAGTCGTTTGAATGACTTGATCGAGTGAATGGATTGCATCTCCAGCTTTTTTAATAACTGCTTTACCACTATCTATTTCTTTTAACCCTTTCCCCATGTCTTCAGAGGCGGAACGTACCATATCCTGAACCCCATGTATAAGCTCCATAATTTGATGAGCGGATTCAGCAGAGTCATTAGCTAATTTCCTGATCTCTTCGGCAACGACAGAAAAGCCACGCCCGTGTTCACCAGCTCGCGCAGCTTCTATAGCCGCATTAAGGGCCAAGAGATTCGTTTGATCAGAAATACCATTGATAATGGAAACAATTTCTCCGATCTTAGTGGCCTGTTCTTCAAGGTTTTGGATTGAGGTATTCGCTTGATATGTTGATAAAGAAATGACCTTCATCTCTTGGACAATCTCATCTACGGCCAGTAATCCTTCATGACTGATCTGCCGTGCTGAGTTTGAGGATGACTGAACCTCTTGTGTACTATGGCGAATCCGTTCCGAAGCAGACTTGATCTCCGCAACTTGCTCCGCAGCTTTTCTCATGCCATCGATTTGTTCAACAGATCCGGCGCTGAATTCCTGGAATAGAGCAGCTAAATGTTCGTAATTCTCGGCAAGGGCTTTGGTATGAGTAGCTTGAGTGTTGCTGATTTCATAAGATTTTTTCGAGATAGTATTGATGTCCGTAATAATTGATTTTATGCCATTATTGACCTTATTCACTTCGTAGGATAATGTGGATAGCTCATTCGACGATTTAATTGTTGCAGCATTTGTCAAATTACCCCTGGTGATCGATTTTGTAACTCTGATAGTTTCATTTAGGGTCGAAATAACTTTACTGTGGAGAGAATAGGAATAAAGAGTCCCTAAGGCTAAGGTAAATAAGCTAAGGCTAATAGCCACTGGAGAGCGGGAAATCCATGTCCAGCTTCCTCCTAGAATTAATAGGGGAACTAAACCAAGAGCAAAGGCATAGCTGAGTTTATTTTTTTGTATTGGAATCCCCATTCTTGCTGCGTAACGATGTTCACCATTAACATAAATAGGGCAGATGACATCAAGCAAGATTTCGCCGGTATCACGGTGATAGATTTGTGATATAGCCTTCTTTGTGCCTAAGATTTCCAATTCTCCTTTTGTAACAAAGTTGCCTTCGCGAAAGCGGTTAGAATGGACTAAAGCTTGGCCCTCTAAACTATTGATGACGAGAAATTCATTATTCCCTATATTGGCGTTGATGACCTGACGTAAGGGCTCAATAACCTGTGTCCAGTCTCCATTGGGGGACTGATTTAAAACCTCTTCCATCTCATTTGCAATGTGGGAAATTAGCTGAATGGCTTGATTCCTTTTCCCATTGCCGATTCTAACCTCACCCTTATGCATATCAAAACCTCCTTTGCTGGCGCTATTTGTAGAATTACTGGATTTAATTCCTTCACTAAATATTCCTTGAAAAGAAAGGAGAAAAAGAGAGTAATGCTATAAGTAAATGTTATATAAAAAACTCTTCGGTTTCATTATCCTTTTGAGATAATAACTGGCAATTACACTTATCACCTGGTATATTATTGAGTTGTGATAAAGTAGCTGAATAGGAAGGTTCTTTGTTTCCTTGAGTATGGATGCATTTAAGCTTTCCAGGAATATCGGAGCATGTGTCTGCAAAACGTCAGAAGCTATAGAGGCTCTTTCGGATATAAGGTAAGCTAGAGATAAAAAAGATGTTATCTTGATGTAGCAAGAGGGAATAAGCCCGTCTTTGAACATATCGAAGGATGAAAATTATGAAAATCATTATCTCCCCGGCAAAAAAAATGAATATGGATGCGAACTTTCTTCCGCCCCGCAACGCGCCCGTATATCTTGAAAAAGCCGAAAAGCTGAAAGAATACTTGCAAAACCTGACCCACGAGAAGCTCAAAAAGCTGCTCTGTTGCAACGATGAAATTGTGAGTTTGAACTATGAGCGCTATCAAACCATGGATTTGTCCGGGTACACAAGCCCAGCTATTTTAGCTTACGATGGTATTCAGTACAAGTACATGGCACCTCAGGTGTTTGAGGATGACTATTTCGACTATATAGAAAGGCATCTGCGGATTCTATCCGGATTTTATGGTATATTGAAACCTTTCGACGGAGTTGTACCTTACCGATTGGAAATGCAGGCCAAGTTAAAAACGATCTTCTGCCGAAATCTGTATGACTATTGGAAAGACGATATCTACCGGGAATTGACCCGAGAGGAGACCACGATTCTGAATCTTGCTTCGGCTGAATACAGTAAGACGGTTGAGAAATACCTGACTGCCGATATAAAATATATTAAGTGCGTATTCGGTGAGCTGATCGGGGGCGAAGTTATTGAGAAGGGTGTTTATGTAAAGATGGCTCGCGGTGAGATGGTCCGTTTCATGGCTGAAAATGCTATTGAAGATTTGGAGCAAATCAAAGCATTCGATAGGCTTGGATTTCTCTATAGTGATCAGCTGTCGAGTGACAACACTTTTGTATTTGTGAAGGACCATGGGAGCAAAATAAAGAATAAATCAATTTAAGTTGTGAGTGATAGTTGGCAAATCAGATAAGAGGAGAGATTATGATCAATAACCTATTTAATCCTTCCATAAACTTAAGAGGAAATTTAGACCCCAAGAGCTATGCCCATATTGATAATCTGCAGAGACTGTGCCTGGAGCATGATCGGACAACTTTGAAATTAGAACTAGATTATAAGCTGAGTCGATCAGAGGGGAAATCCGGAAATCTGAAAGCAATTAATGAATTTATGTATTATGATGACGACCTCCTCATTGGTTATATAGGCATCAGTGATTTTGGCGGGGAGGCCATTGAAGTTAATGGTATGGTCCACCCGGATTATCGCAAGAAAGGGGTATTTAAAACTTTATTCTCTTTTGTAAAAGATGAATGGAGTAAGAGAAGAACTGCCAGTATGCTATTACTGAGTGATCGCAATTCACTGGCAGGACAGGCATTTATTCAAAGCATTTCCGGTGCACAACATGAGCATACTGAGTACGAGATGTTTTTGCAGAACGATACAAAACAAGAATTGAATTCTTGTGAGGTGGTATTGAGAAAAGCGACCAGCAACGATATCAAAGAAATTGCCAGACAAAATTCCATCTATTTTGATAAAGAGGCCCAAGAAGAGGACGTGCTTATACCTGAGGAAGAAGAGAGAGCTGGCATGATCATCTATATGGCTGAAATCGATAATCGCGCAATAGGAAAGGTTCATTTGGATATTAGCTCTAATGTTGGGGGTATTTACGGTTTAGGAGTGCTTCCGGAGAATCGCCGCAAAGGATACGGAAGAGGTATTCTTGCATCGGCTATCCATGAGCTAAAACAGAGAAACTTTAAAGACATAATGCTTCAAGTCAATGTCAAGAATGAAAATGCTCTTGATCTATATCATTCATGTGGTTTTGAGGTCGCTTCAACCATGGATTATTATGAGTTAAAAAAGTGAACATAAGTTAAAAGACCGAGGTCGATGCCTCGGTCTTCCTGCTTACTCTTCATCGACTTCTATGGGCTTGACACTTAAACCAATTTCATTAAGTTTAGCTTTAACTTCTATGTTAACGGTCATTTTTTCAAATTCTTTCTCCCAGTTTTCTTTAAGCTCCTGATATTCCTGGGGGAACTTGCGGTGGAATTCCAAACCAAATTTAAAGATGTCGACTCCTAAAGTTTGGGCCTTTTCCAGGGCCGCATTGATCTCCTCCCTAATCACTTCGGCTTGCCGATTCTCCAGTCTCTTGAAGTTCTCAGGGGTAGCCATGTTTATTGAAGACATCTGTTCGCCAAGATTGCCGAGCTCTTCGACGTGAACAGTCATGGTTGGCTTGCCATCTATAAAATCCGGCTTTAACTTGCTGGAGGCATTGATGATTTCTAAGGCTACTTTTTTTGATTCATCATCAGGAGATTCCACGACGATAACCCCGCTTTTTACTTTTCCAATAATCCAGAGAAGTCCACGAGTTTCTTTTTCGTTGAACCAGCCAATAAGCTTATCCTCTTTAAATACTGCGGTATCAGAGAGTTTAACAATTTTCTTTTTACTGTCTGGGAGTTCTACCAACTCTAAGCCGGCAACAAAGGGAGCCGTTGTTTCATTCGATAAGGCTTTCATGACATCAAGGAGGGTAGTTTTTGCAGCTTTTGAAGTCAAATCTGTTGCCTCGGCTAAGTTCTCAAGAGCTTTGGCGGGGTCTTTTTCTTGTTCACTATCCGCTTCGATAAATTGTTGAGCCTTTCCCCGGACGACAAAAACAAAGCTAAGTTCCCGAAAGTCAACCCTTCGAATGTACATATCAAGGAGAGGCGTAATTCCTGATTTTGCTGCCTCTTCGCCGATAATTATAATCTTATTGCGACCAAAGAAGGATTTGCGACTAATCCGATCGCGTCCGTTACGAAGAGCTTCAAATAGAGTTCTTCCGGTAGTGGTTACAACCCAAAAGGCTTTTTCCTCTCCGCCACCACTGCTGCTTTTTTGTAAGCTGCTCTTCATGGAGGCCGGTTTAGCCATCTGCAGAGAAACCTGGACCTGACCATCTTCCAATTGATCGATACCCAAAGCGTGAGAGATGGAGAGGGTATTTAATTCTCTCCGATCCCAACAGCCGGGCAGGGTGAGAGTAAGAAAAATACAAAGAAGACAGAAGATTGCTCGAAGTTTCATGAACGATAGTCTCCTTGCTTACGGACTATGGCAGTGAGGAGCAGGAAGAGAGGAATAATAAAGATAAAGGGCATGGTATACCAGGGATAGATTTCAAATGAATTGAATTCCTTAAGTTCAATAATATTCTTGCCTAACATTGTGGACATCGGAATGATGATAGAAACCAGAGGAAGTAAGAGTGGTTTATAAGCTTTCAGCTGGAAAACCTGGCTTATCCCCAGGGCTGTCACATAAAGATAAAGGGATAGTTTTATAAACAATCCTAATATCCAAAAGGCGACATGAATAGATTCCACACGCTCGACAAAATTCCCTAATTGGATGAGCCGCACTGCGTTATAGAAGGGGTAGGTCAGGTTTTTAGCCAAGTCATCCCCGAAAAGTGCAATGACTGTGGTGGTTAGCATAAAGATAAACACCTCCAACAATAAGGGAAATAGAAGGTACACGGTTTTTAGCTTACTTCGGTCATTGAGAAAAGGCAAAATTACTGCCATGGCAATGATCTCAATCATTGTGGACACTAAATAGAGCCCTGAAAAAAACGAGGGGAAAAACCCGCTTTCCAAAAAAGGGGAAAGTTCTTTGGGATCCATATCTTTAATGAGAGATAGGACGACAATCAAAAGAGTAAACATGATGATGGGAGCGATTAGTTCGGAAAGACGTCCTAAGTTCTCGATGCCTTTATAGGCGGCATAAGCGGCTAAAAGAAGCAAAGTGATTCTGAAAAAAAGGGGAGGGGTAAGAACCATCACCACAGTCGTTAGGAACTCTGAGAAATGACTTATGGAAAGGGCACTATTATGAATAAAGAAAAGAATATAGAGGATTCCGATCAGTTTGCCTCCCTTACCGAGGATAGTATCTGTGTATTCAAAAAAAGTCTGGTTGGGGAAGCGCTTGGCTAAAAAATAGAAAGGGAAAGCCGCAAGCAAGTATACCGGGAAAGTCGTTAAACAGCTGAGCCAAATATCCTGATTTCCGGGGGGCATGACAAAAATAGAAAGAAAAGCAATCCAAGTAATGGCTCTGCCGATAAATAGGAGCAGAATCATCTGTTTTGCGCTTATTTTACCGCCTTCCAACATGCCATAAGCCTCCCATCAATGACCTTAGAAGTTAGGATATGAAGAACCGAATGATAGCCTGAATTCCTTTATTGGGATTGGGCAAGTCTGCCCCTATGACCTGGAGAAAAGAAAGAATGAACCCTATAAAGAGAAGAAGAGAGGAGGCGATGAGCTCAGGCCATTGCTTTTTGCGCACAAGTTTCGGCGTTTGAATAAGACCAATAACTATAAAGACAGTAATTATGGCTATGACTTTCATTTTTCTCCCTCACTTTATTCCATTCTTTCGCTGTTCAAAGGTTCCGAGCTGAGACCGATTAGATTAAGTTGTACGGATACATCAAGTTTTACTTCTATTTCAGGAAAGAGTTCGTCCCAATCTTGCTCAAGTTCTGTCCACTCCTGAGGATATTTGCGATGAAACTCTTCGCCGAATTTGAGGATATCGCCCCCCCATTTTTGGGCTTTGACAATGGCAGTCATAATTTCTTCTTCAACGATGGCGGCCGCTCTTTTTTCTAACTCAGCGAAGTTTTTGGGAGATGTCAGATTCACAGATGACATCTGTTCGGTTAGATTTCCTTCTACTTTGACTTTGATAGTCATGCGAAGGATACTATCAGTAATTTCAGGTTTTAACCTGGCAATGGATTTAATCACATCAAGGCTTACAGCCTTATCTTCATCCAGAGGAGATTCCACCACAATAGTTGCACTTTTAACCTCGTTCAATACCCAAAGGGCTCCTCGTGCTTCAAAAGGATCAAACCACCCGACGAGCCGGTCCTTTTTAAATACTGCCGTATTGTCCAGAACAATCATATCTGTGAACGTACTGTCTTTGTTTTCTTTATGAATTTTAATACCTGGGAGGATGGGACTGGTGGTTTTGTTTTCCAAAGCAGATAACAAATCGATCAGATAGCGCTTGGGCAGGATTGAGGCAAGAACACTTGTCTCAGCTAAATTTTCAATGGCTTTGCTGGGGTTGGTCTCCTGTTCATGTTCCCCTTTGAGGATATCGACGGCTTTGCCCTTAGCAACAAAAACATAGGTTAGATCACGAACCTCGACATCCCTCATTAAAAAATCAAATAAAGGAACAAGTCCTTTTTTAGCAGTTTCTTCGCTGATGATGATAGCTTTATTATGAGGAAAAAATAAACGCCGGTCAGTTTGTAAGGAAGCATTGCGAACAGCATCAAAAAGTGTTTCCCCTGTGCTTGTGGCAACCCATATACTTTTTTCGCTTCCGCTTTTCAATGCACCGGGTTTGAGGATTTGGGTGGAAAGGCTGATTCGTCCATCCTCCATCATATCGATCCCTATGGCCTGGACAATGGCCAGGGTGCTTAATTCATTCCTATCCCAACACCCAAGCAATAGGTTTACGGGCAGGAGAAAACAAAGGGCTAAGCAAAGGCATTTTTTCATGGGGAGCGGACTCCTTTCTTTCGAATAACAGCAAGAAGGAGAAGAAGGAAGGGCAAGGAATAAACGAATACAATGTTATATAAATGAGATTCCATTGAGGAAGCAAAGGATTGCAATTCCACAAGGCTGGGAGCAACAAGGAGGCTTAAGGAGACGAGGATGGAACCCGTAGGCAGAATAAGAGGTTTATAGCTTTTTAAATTAAAAAGCTGACTTAAGCCCAGGACAATAATGTAATATTGTAAAGACATTTTCAGGAAGGCTGCTAAGATCCAAACTGCCAAATGAATGGATTCAATGCGCTCAATAAAATTTCCCACACTGACGAGTCGGATGGTATATAAAAAAGGGAAGGTGCGTGTTGCGGCTCCTGTTCCAAGTATGGCAATGATGGACATTGAAATCATCGTTAAAAAGAAGGCTATGATAAAAAAAGAAGTTAAATAAACGGTTTTAGTTTTGGCAGGTTGGTTTAAATAAGGCAAAAGCATAGCAAATTCTATGACCTCATACGTTCTGCTGACGAGAAAAAGACTTCCCCCCATGACAGGGAGGATCCCTTTTTCAAGAACCGGCTGCAGGAGTTTGAAGTGCATATCTTTTGTTAAGAGTAAGATAATCGTCGTAATAGCAATGAGAATAATGGGTAATAGTAGTTCGCTTAAACGGCCAAGGACTTCAATTCCTTGACGGGCAGCATAGGCACAAGCAAGGAGGAGAGATGAAGAAAAGAAGAGAATCGGCGTTTCAGGCATGGTTACACCGGTAATAAAGAGGTTGAACAGAGCTAAACTCATGGCGGATTGATGGATAAAGTAACCAAGGAGGAGTGCTCCCGCGATTTTTCCTCCTTTTCCGGCAATAGCTGGGATGTATTGGATAATAGTTTGTTGCGGGAACCTCTTGGCAAGGAGGTAGAGGGGGGCTGCCATAATTATCTGGAGGGGAAAGTATAGAATACAAGCAAGCCATGCGTCCTGGGATGGCGACATCTCCTTTAAGACAGGAAAGTAAGTAAGTGCAATAACAATACGACTACAAACCAGTAAGCGAATAAGCTGCTTGGAGGTTATTTGACCTGGTTCCAACATGCTACTTCTTTCCTTTCTGATTATCCGGCGGAGAGGGCATTTGGTTCGGCTTTTGACGATTGGGATTGTTAACGCCAATAGCTCGGGGACGAGTAAGTGTGAACCACTGAGGAGCCCGAATCAGGACATCTTTCAAATCGGAAATTGTGGAGGGGGCCAAGGGTGACATATAAGGGGCTCCTAAGGAGCGAAGAGAAACTTGGTGGGTCAACAGTCCCACAAAGGCCAACATCACCCCATATAATCCTGATACTCCGGCAGCAAGGATGAATAAAAAGCGCGAAAGGGTCCCGACATCGGTAAAGGAGGGGGTGACAAAGGAAGAAATTGCCGTTAACGCGGTGATGACGACCATGGGTGCGCCGACAAGCCCAGCGGAGATGGCGGCATCTCCAATGACGAGGGCTCCAACGATACTTACAGCAGGACCAACGGGGCGGGGTAGCCGAACCCCGGCTTCCCGCAAAATTTCAAAAAGGGTTTGCATAAGAAGGGCCTCGACCATCGTAGGAAAAGGAGTACCTTCCTGGGCTGCCGCGATACTTGCCAGCAGTGCGGGGGGTAAAAATTCCTGATGATAGGTGGTAATGGCTACATAAAGCCCAGGGGCGAAGGTGGCAAAGAAAAACCCCAGCCAACGCAACCAGCGGATGAAGGTGGCGTAATAAGGTCGCGAATAATAATCTTCGCTGTTCTGAAAGCCTTCGACAAATAAATAGGGAACAGTAAGAACAAACGGTGTTCCATCCACTAAAATGGCAACTCGTCCTTCAAGAAGTTTGGCGCTGACAATGTCGGGTTTTTCGGTATTGCCAACGGTGGGAAATAAGGAGAGCGGGGCATCCTCAATAAAGGATTCAATATATCCGGACTCTAAAATGGCATCGGTGTCGATACGTTGAAGACGTTGTTTAACCTCTTCCACCACTTTATCCTTGGCTATGCCCTTGATATAGGCCACACAGACTTCAGTTTGTGTTTCACGACCGATTTTTATGGTGAAGAACTTTAGAGCGGGATTTTTCATCTTCTTTCTTAACAAAGCTATATTGGTCTCCAGGCTTTCCACAAACCCCTCCCGTGGTCCGCGGACAACGGATTCGGTCTTCGGCTCATCCACGGTTCTTTTTTCAGATTTTCTTAGGGAGGCGATCAGGGCTGTTCTTGAGTTATCCATGAAAAGAACGGTATCCCCGGATAATACGGCATCAACGACATCATCAAAGGAATGGGTTGCTTTGACATTGGCTACGGAAAGAGCACGCTCTTTGATTAAGGCCATAGTATCCATATCTTCCAGGTTACGATCCAGGTTCATGAGCGGATTGATGAGGTTCAGGTTGACTGCTCCCAGATCCACAAGCCCGTTAATAAAGATAATAAAGGCGTGAATAGTCGCCTCTATTCCGACTTCGAATTCGCGGGTCGTGACATCGACAGATTCTTCAAAGGTCTGGTGAAGTCGCTGAAGGTTTTTGGTGATAGACAAGGAAATAGAGTTGGAATCTTGTGGCTCCTCGACTGCATGCAGCTTCTCTATGGGATTGTCTATGGGCTTCGTGTTCTGGTTACTCTCCTGCTGAGACGATGCATTAGGGGCGCTTTTTATCAAAGGCTGCGGTTTTCTGACCCGATCCATTATTTTGCGCATTTTTTTGAGGCTCCATCATCCTGAATTTCACTGTAAGCTTTTGCTCAAAAGATTGTTTTTATACTAACCCCCTGGGAGGGAAAATTTCATTAAAATCACTAAAAAAAACCGTATCCCAAACAACTAAACAGGATAAAGCCCCCCTGGAGCGGAGAGGGGTGCAATTGCTCTTTGCAGCGATGACTCTCTATATCGGTGTCCAATTCATACGTTTTGTAAATTCTTATGCAGATCCCCAGGCAGCCGTATGGGTTCCACGGCCGGCTGGAGTGGAGGCCTTTCTGCCTATCAGTGCTTTGGTAGCTTTAAAATCCTGGCTTGTTTCGGGGATTTTTGATACCATCCACCCTGCGGGATTGGTTATCTTTTTGCTGGCAATGGTTATTTCGCTGGTGCTGAAAAGAAGCTTTTGCTCCTGGATCTGTCCTATTGGCACTTTATTGGAAGGGCTGGCAATGGTGGGAAGAAAGCTCTTCGGCAAGAATTATATCTTTCCCCGGTGGCTGGATTACCCTTTGCGCTCTCTAAAATACGTCCTTCTATCCTTTTTCATTGTCTTTATTTTTATCTTAATGGATGGGGCTTCAGCTTACGCCTTTTTGCAAACACCTTATAATATGATTTCAGACGTCGTCATGCTGGATTTCTTTAAAAACTTGACTATAGTAGGGATGAGCATCATAGTACTACTCGTTTTGCTTTCGGTAGTGAGCCAAAATTTCTGGTGCCGATATCTCTGTCCTTATGGTGCCCTTATGGGATTGATTGGAGTATTCAGCCCAATGAAGATTCGTAGGAATGCCAACACTTGTATCTCCTGTGAACGCTGTACAGTGGCCTGCCCCAATCAGCTTAAAGTATCGGAAGCCCAAAGGGTATGGTCGCCTGAATGTTCCGGATGTTTAAATTGTGTGAAGAGCTGTCCGGTTCAAGGAACACTGGAATTAACCACCTCCTCGATATCATCGCCATCACCATCATCCCGTTTTAAGTTCCTGATCATAACGCCACAAAGAGGGGCGATAGCAGTCGTGGTGATATGGTTTGTGGTGGTTGCTGCGGCTAAGCTCACAGGGCATTGGGACACCAGTATTCCCCCAGAAATATATAAGGTACTTATTCCTCGAATAGACCAGTTTTAACGACTATTGTATAATTAGAGTAAAGGAAGGCTAAGGATAGCCTTCCTTTTGTGCTAGAAAAAACTATTTTTAAAATTGACAACTGTTCTCAATAAAGATGATTTGCTGTATAATTAACAATATAAATCATAAGGAAGATATTTCTCCGAGGGCAAAGGACTTTAGTCGGGTAAGGAGATCAAACTATGTTCTATAGGCTGATAAAACGGTTCAGTGACTATAATATGCTGCATGATATTATTGATTGCTTAACAGCGTCGCTGGAGGCAAAGGACCATTATACAAGCGGTCATTCCAATCGAGTGTGCGACAGTATTGATGCCATGACCTCCAATCGGGCTTATCGTCAAGCCTTTACCTGGGCGGAGTGCAAAGCGGAGATCATGGCTAACAAAGGCACGCAATTCGATCCCGAAGTAGTGGAAGCCATTACGGATTCACTATGGGACAAGTGGCAGATGGAATATGGCAAAGAAAAGAAAGAGAAAGAGAGTGCGATCTTGGTCAAGGGGTCCAGAGCGCGACTTAGTCCCAGGTATATTCCCGAAAAATAAACGGGATATTTGTATTTATTGCTGTAAAATTTAAGGAAAATCCTTATAATTAAAGGTATACTTGTGATTGAGAGATCAATATCAAGAATAAACATTTGGAAGGAGTAAAGAATGGATATTAATTATGCAATCAAAGAGGTCATACGCCATCACTGGCAGGCAGTTCAAGAATCGGCTTGGGATTTCATTGATGTGGATACCTTATACACCCTTAGAGATATTGCCATAACTGTTGAGAATGAAAAGTTCCATGTTATGGGGGATTCGGACAAATATTATGTAATGGTTAGAAGATCTTCAATGGATAATGATGTCATTATGTTTGGCAGAGTGGATGGGGGAAATTTAGAGAAAACCTTAGAAAGGGATATCCCCAAAGTAGGACTTGCAATCCTTGCTATCAGACATATCGAGGATGATCAGTATATAGATGATTTACTCTCAACGAGAAAAGAAGAACTGTTGGACCAACTCATTCTGTGCTTTGAGAATGAAAGGTTTACCTTAACCGATGGCACCAGCTTTACTTTACAAGAGCTTAAGCATACTATCGCTTAGCTATTGAGGATAAGTAAGATCTATAGCTCAAAAGTTCCAGGTTAATAAAAATAAAGGGAGTATCGCTGACTACTTTGCTCAAGTAGTATTGCGATACTCCCTTTTGACATTTTAGGATTTAGGTAAAGACTAGAATTTGAAGATGATCACGAAGATTACCAGAAGTGTAAGCCCTAATCCTAACGAACCACCAATGAGTTTCTTTTCGATAGGCAGGAGATCATACCATTCATCTTCGTAAGCCTTCTTAGCAGCAGGCGCTTGTTGCTCAGTTTTAATTGCCATTTTAATTCCCCCTTACATTATAAGTGATTAAACAGTCGGAGGTGTAATTCCATGGTAGAAGAGCCAGGAGATGAACAGTCCGAACCAGAGGATGAAACCAAAGAGAGCAATACCATAAATTGCCACGATACGTCCCATTCCTTCTGCCCAGAGCTTACGAACATTAGTGACTAAACCGATGGAGAAGAAGCATAGTGCGAAGAAGATGGTTCTGAAAGCATTACCTTCACTAACCCCTGTATTTAATGCTTTTACGCCGTCAGGATTATTCATCCCCACTAAGAACAGGACGAGGAAGGTCAGTACGAAACCGATGATGAATTTGGGGAAACGATCCCAGATATCTCTGGCACTTACTTTATTTCTTTCACCAGGGTTTGAACTAGCATTTTTATCGATGGGGAATACGGACCAGATAATAGCCAGAATGAAGGCCCATACACCAATGAAGATGTCGATGAAGACTTTCGTGGTGGTAGCGACCATTAAGATCCAGCCTTCTTCCCAGTTGATGCCCAGTTCTCTTAAGGCACGACCTCTGATCAAGGAATCGGTGATAGCACCACTGGCGATAGCACCACCGTCGGACTTAACAGCCAGACCCATCCAAGCACCGGCGACCATGGGATCTTTGAACAGGAAAGCTTGTGCTAACCAGGGTAATAACAAGAGTTCGAGAGCAACGAACACGATGATAACAGCGGAAAGGATTACAGGAATAACGGGACGGGCACGGATAGCACTACCGGTAGCGATAGCAGCAGAAACACCGCAGATAGAGATACCAGAGGCAAGGGGTGCCGCCCATTCCGGTGTGAATTTGAAGAATTTACGAGCGATAAGGTAAACTACCGGCCAATAGATCAAGTAAGCTTCAACAACAGCACAGAGCCCCCGGATGATGATTGTTGTAGCCAGACCAAAAGCATCGAGAGTTTTAATAGCAATGGAAGCGCCCAGAACAACGATACCGATTTTAATGAATAATTCAGGTTTTGCGGCTTCTTTTAAAAAGTCGGCTTGTTTGATAAAGAAGTTACCAATAATAAGACCGACTACCATGGCGATGATATAACCCATTTCTCCCAGACCAAGAGACCAGCCAATACCATAACTAGCGGTCTTATCAGGCGTAGCTCCGATATAGGCAATGTTACCTAACATGAGGCAACCCATGGTTACCCAGAAAATAATGGAGAAACCAATGGCGTATTTTTTTACATTGGAGCCGATAAATTTAGCGGCAACTGTTGTAACAGCTAAAATAAATAAGAAAGTCACTAATAAGGATGTGAGACCATTGAGACCTGTACCTTTTGATACAGGGGCAAAAGCTTTCGCAGGTTCGATCCATACATTTGCTTTTGTTACCCATCCTAACAGGTCCATTCCAAAGTAAGGTCCTAAACCTAATCCGAAAATAAATAGCCCTAGCCAGGCTGCCCACCAGTCTTCATTTTGAAGCGCTGTTTTTCTTGCGTAAGTATTCGTGGACAAATTTTCCACCTCCTGAAATTGTGAGCATTTTCATTTGAAAATGTGCTTTAAAATCAAACGATAGTGCATTATTACTTTCGTAGGGTAATTATTTAGAGGATAATCGGGGCCTAATTCGGGTTTGAAACAATTTAAGTAATATCGTATTAGCGAATTTACTTAAGTTTCAGTTCCTCCTCCTTTCCTCCTTTGCCAAGGGATTGTGAATGTGAAAGTAATCGAAAGACGTTGTAAATCACCCCCTTAATATTCTTAGTTATTATGTATTCATCCAAGGGATGAAAATCGGCACCGGATGTCTAATAATTCTGATAAATGGAAGAATGAGAGTGCCTGTAATAATATAACTATTAAGGCAAAATAAGCATAGGGAAAACATGCACAATCACATGCAGATTGCGAAAGTGAAAAAAAGTTCTATTTGATTTCATTATAGGACCTATAACCAAATATGTGAAATATGAATTTAAAATGAACGACATAGGGATAACTTATGGAGGAAAATTCACAAAGTTTATTGAGACTATCTATTTAAGTATATTGAGGAAAACCTTTTTCCCGGCCTGCAAGCTAAGCAGGCCTTTCGGTCAGTGGTCAGGCAAAGGCTGATAACAGGCTAATGCAAAGACCAATAAAACGGATACGGTATGAAGAAGGCGGGTGCCAATGGGGATTATGGTATCGATCCCTACTAGGTATCTACAATTCTGATTATCACAATTGCAAAAGCAAATTTTACAAAGACTTTAAACTGACCTAGACTAAAAGTGATAGTATTAACAATCATTACTATAATCAAGGGGGTAGAAGACATTGTTTCTAGTCTTTTATGCTATTCTGGCCATGTTTTTATTTTTAGCTATCTCTGCGTATAAAGCGTATGAGTACACTAAAATGCCAATGCATGGGCGTTTGGATCTCTATCCTGTTCCCAAAGAAAAGGGACATGAGCATGGGGGATCCTATTATGAGCAAGCCGAATGGTGGGCTAAGCCTCATGAAACCTCACTGGCATCCGAGCTCATCGACATGTTGAAGGAGATTCTTTTCATCAAGAAGCTCTTCCAGAACCAAAAATCTCTTTGGTGGCTATCCTATTCCCTTCACCTGGGCATTTATTTCATCATCGCTTGGACAGTAATTCTTGTGGCTGCGGCTGCAACACAGTTGGCGGGCGGAACCGTAGCTGCCGATGGCGGCCTTTGGGGCGCACTCCTTTACTATGTGACACCTTCGGTTGGCTGGGTGGGTTTCTTTTTAGCGTCCTTTGGTGCCATCAGCTTGTTGCTGCGCCGAGTCGTAGACCCGATCCTCAAGAAATACACTACTCCACAGGAATATTTCAATCTATTGCTCTTATTCGTCGTGACCTTAACCGGAATTTTGGTTTGGAGTTCAGATATTACCATGAGCAATGCTCGCTATGCTATGGCTAATGTCCTATCTTTCCAACCCTTGAATGGGGATCCCTTATTGACGATTCACATTATTCTCGCCGGAATTATGCTAATATACATCCCTATGAGCAAGATGAGCCATTATGTGGGTAAATTCTTTAGCTTCCACATGGTTATCTGGGATAATGATCCGAATGTCGCAGGCAGCAAGGTTGAGGAAAAAATAAAACAGGCTGCTCAATATCGCCCTCAGAATAAATGGTCAGCCCCCCATATTGCCGGTGCACCTGCACCTACGGAAAAGTCCCCTAAGTAAGGGTAATGAAATCGAGGAGAGGAGTTTGACATAATGATAAATCATAAAGACCTAAGACCCAGTGATTTAAATCGGCCCGACGAGCAGTTGGCCCAAGTGGAAGAACTTATGCCTTTGCCGCGTCCTTACGATAAGCCCGGCATGGAACCCGATTTCATGGAAGTAAAACCGGCATGGCGTGAAAAATACTGTACTTCCTTGGATGGCTTCGTTGGTATTGATACCTTAACCCGCCCCAAATCCAAAGAAGAAGAAGAGGAGTTTGTCCGTAAGTTTTTGAGCGGTTTAGAGAAGCTTTTCACCGACGCCAACAATGGTATGAGACAACCCTTGATGCTTTCCTTTGAGTATTGTGCTAAATGTGATACCTGCTCCAATGCCTGCCACATTTATGAAGGGTCCGGTAACAATGAACTTTATCGGCCCATTTTCCGGGTAGAAGCTCTGCGCAAAATCTATAAAAAGTACTTCACCACCAGCGGCAAGCTCTTAGGCGGCCTTGTGGGTGCCGACCTCGAGGCAACTTGGGAAAGTATTGCTCGTCTTGGCGAATCCGCCTATCGATGTAATCTTTGCCGTCGCTGTGCCCAAACCTGTCCTCTGGGGTTAGATAATGGAATCATGGCCAAAGAAATTCGCAAGATTTTCAGCATGGAGATGGGGATTGCCCCCAGCCCGATTCACAAAAAAGGAACGGAGAACCAGCTTAAGACAGGCTCCTCCACCGGACTTACCAAGCCTGCTTTCTTGGATATCGTTGAATTTTTAGAAGAGGAAATCGAAGAAAAGTTTGGCTTGAAAATCAAATTCCCCGTTGATAAAAAAGGTGCCGATATTCTCTTAATGCATAATGCGGGAGAATACCGAGCATGGCCGGAAAACCCCATCGCCTTTGCTATTCTCTTTGAAGCCGCGGGGATCGACTGGACTATCAGCAGTGAAATGATGGGCTATGACAGCGTAAACTATGGAATTTGGTATGATGATGCCCAAGCTAAAAAGATTGCCCTGGCACAAATGAAAGTGGCCAAGGATCTGGGAGTACGGCGGGTTGTCCAAGGTGAATGCGGACATGCTCATAAAGCAGCAGCCGTGTCGGCGGATAGAATGGCACCCGGATCGGATAAGGTGCCTGTGGAAAGTTTCTTCCCCTTACTGCGGGATATCGTCAAATCCGGCGCCATCAAATTTGACCCCAGCCGGAACAATTTCCCGGTGACCCTTCATGACCCTTGCAACGTGGTAAGACAAATGGGGATTGTTATGCCGCAACGCGAAGTCTTACATCAGCTCGCCCCCCAGTTCCGTGAAATGACCCCCCATGGGGTAGATAACTACTGTTGTGGTGGGGGCAGCGGTTTTGCGATCATGCATAGTCAAAATTTCGGAGACTTCCTTAAAAAGATCAGTGCCCGCAAAAAATTCGCCCAGATCCTTAACGCTTTTCAGGATACTATCGAAGATCCCCATACCGTCAAATACATCTGTGCTCCCTGCTCCAACTGTAAAGGAACCATGCGGGATATCCTGGAGTACTACGAAGCAACTGAGAAATTTAATGTTCAATACGGCGGCCTGATCGAATTAGTCGTCAATGCTATGGCTGATCTGAAGACTCCTTTCTTTGAGTTCTTAGAAAAGTAGCCGCCATGCTACGGGGCGGCACCGGCAGAGGATGAAAAAGCTGCTCGGGTCGTGTAGCTTCACACACAACGCTGACTCCATAGCTCCAGGGCTGGCCAACTCGCTTTCTTAACAGCTACGCCAAACCCCGCTGCTTTCTGCATGTGAACCGTGGCTGCGCTACGTTAAGAAAGCCTCGTTGACCCGACCGCCCCTCCGCTAAATTCGTCCGCTTTTGTGCGCAAAGCTACACTTGCGGGTCATTCTCAAGCCCGAAAGACAGCCCAAGGATTTTGCTTTAAGGCAGAGAACGAATTCTAAGCGAGCAGGAAAGCAATCTTCGCGAAAAGACTGCAGCGGAGTCGGGTTGGAAACAGGACGTTTCCAACCGCCCATTGAGCAGGAGCGATTTGGGCGGGGACCCGACGCAGCGGAGGTCTTGAGCGATTAGATTGCTCCGCGCAGCTTATAGAGTGAACGCCGAAAGCAAAATCCTGGAGAATCAGCTTTCGAGCCTTTTTCAGAGCAGAAAAAAAGATCCTGTCTTCCAGGATCTCATGAGTAATGGATTAAGCTGCATTCTCTTCAATAAGCAGACGAAGTCTTTCTCCATCAAGAACTTCTTCAATTTTTAATACCTTAACTACTTTCTCAAGGAGGCCCTTCCTCTCCAGGATAATCTGACGGGTCCTCTCCTCCAATTGTTCAAGTATTTCGCCAGTGACTTGTTGACGCTGTTCAGCACCTAATTTCGCCACATCCACGACTCCGAGGGTGGACATTCCTGAGGCTAGCATTTTCTCCACCATATGCAGGGCTTGTTCATAATCACCGGCTGCGCCGGTACTTCGCGTACCCAGGATGGCTTCCTCGGCTATGGCTCCGGCAAGGGCAACCATAATCTGTTCTTCAATCATGGCCTGGGTATAAAGATACAAATCATCTTTAGGATAGTGACGAACATAGCCCAAAGCGTTACCCCGGGAGCGAATAGAGATTTGCGACACTGAATGAGGCCGTACATGTTCGGCAAGCAAGGCATGGCCCCCCTCATGGATAGCCACCCGCTGTAATTCTTCATCCGTAGGCTTGCGATCCAGTTTTTCTCCTAAGAGAACTTTTTCAACCGCTTCCCGGAAATGAGACATGTTAATTTCCTGAGCATCATTCCTTAGAGCAAAGACTGCCGCTTCATTGGTTACGCTTTCCAAATGAGCACCGGAAAAATTATAGGTTTCTTGGGCAATCTGCTCCAGATCCACACAGGGAGCCAAAGGTTTGTTTTTAGTATGAATAGTGAGGATGGCTAAACGCCCTTCTTTATCCGGTAAGTCCACCTTGACCTGACGATCAAAACGCCCCGGACGCAAAAGAGCCGGATCCAGTGCTTCTGCACGGTTAGTGGCAGCAATAACTAAAATTTGGGAACCTTGTTCACTGTTTCCCAGCCCATCCATTTCCACCAGAAGCTGGTTGAGAGTCTGATCGTATTCATGGTGGGAGACATTACTGCCTCGCTTAGCTCCAAGAATATCCATCTCATCAATGAA
>NZ_KB913023.1:255658-843588 GCF_000384015.1 Desulfitobacterium sp. PCE1
CCCAGCGGAGGTCTTGAGCGATTAGATTGCTCCGCGCAGCTTATAGAGTGAACGCCGAAAGCAAAATCCTGGAGACCTAGCTTTCCGGGCCTTATTTGAAAGTAGGCCGTACCCGCTCTGCGGCGGGGTAAGAAGATGAGGTGGTAAAGTGAAAGTTGTGATTATTGGCGGGGTTGCTACCGGCCCTAAGGTAGCGGCAC
The DNA here is from genome assembly GCF_000384015.1 of Desulfitobacterium sp. PCE1. NCBI lineage: Bacteria > Bacillati > Bacillota > Clostridia > Eubacteriales > Desulfitobacteriaceae > Desulfitobacterium > Desulfitobacterium sp. PCE1. The sequence continues at coordinate 255,859 of NZ_KB913023.1, forward strand.
GCTTACGACGCCTTTCTATAGACGCCGAAATAACCGTGATTGAAAAGGGGAATATCGTCTCCTATGGCTCTTGCGGGTTGCCCTTGTTTTTGGGCAACCTGGTCCCCAAAATAGAAGACCTTATGAAAACCTCCGCGGGGCTGATTCGAGACACCCAGTATTTTGAGGATACCAAGGGCATTAACGTATTAACTCAAACCGAGGCCCTTGCCATCGATCGTCAACAGAAAAAAGTCAAGGTCCGGAACCTTGCCACAGGCGAGGAAAGTGATCTGGACTATGACTATTTGGTTCTGGCCACAGGGGCTAAAGAAGTAGTCCCGCCCATCCCTGGAATCCAGCACCAGAATGTCTATACCGTACATCATTTGGATGATGCGGTGAACATTAAAGCCTTGATTAAAGAAAAGAAGATCCAACATGCCACCATCATCGGTGCAGGCTTAATTGGCATTGAAGTGGCCGACGCTATCGCCGGACCGCGCTTAAAAGTCACTCTGTGCGAAAGTCAAGGCAGTGTCGTTCCCAAACTTCTTGACCCGGATATGGCCCTTCTCGTCGAACACAAGATGCGCAGCCGGGGGATTGATCTAAGACTGAATTGCCCCGTCAAAGCGTTGACCGGAGATGAGGACGGGAAGGTCAATGGAGTTACTTTAGAGAACGAATCCATCGAAACCGGGTTGGTCATTGTGGCTGTAGGAGTGCGACCGGAGGTTACTCTGGCCCGACAAGCCGGTCTGACCCTTGGCATAACGGGTGCCATCCAAGTGAACCAAACTATGCAGACCGACGATCCCTGCATCTATGCCGGTGGCGATTGTGCCGAGCAGGTCAATATGTTATCGGGCCGCCGAGTCTTTGTTCCCTTGGCATCGACTGCCAACAAGCAGGGACGGGTTATCGCCGACAATATTGCCGGAAGGGCTTCAGAGTTCCCAGCCATTTGCGCTACTTCGGTCTTTCAGGCCTTCGAGCTCAATGTAGGAAGGACAGGACTGGGAGAGTCAGAGGCCAGGGAGCTGGGCTATGATGTGATGACAAGCCTAAGTACCGGTCTTGACGCGGTTCATTACTATCCCGTTCATGGCGCGGTGACCATCAAGCTCATCGCCGAAAGAGCCAGCGGACGGCTGCTGGGGGCCCAGGTCTGCGGTACGGGAGAAGCTATTAAACGATTGGATGTCCTTATAACCATCTTAAAATTCAATGGAACGGTTAAGGATATCAGTAATTTGGATTTGAGTTATGCCCCGCCTTTCGCTACGGCCATTGATGTCTTGATTCATGCGGCAAATACTTTGGAGAACAAGCAACTTGGGGTTGTGGATACCGTGAATCCCTTTGAACTGCTTGAACGCTTGAAAAAAGACGAATCCATCATCTTTGTGGATGTGCGCGAGGGAGATGAGACCAAGGCCAACCCTGTGGAAGGTTCCCATATCATAGTAATACCTTTAGGGGAACTAAGGAAACGATATGCTGAAATACCCCAGGGCAGCCCAGTGGTCACGTTCTGTGAGCTGGGTATTCGCGGATACGATGCAGCCTGCTTCCTCAAAGGAGTGGGGTTCCAGGATGTCAGTTTTCTAGAAGGGGGGATGTCTACCTGGGGAGCCTTGCAGCCTGCCCTGAATAGTAATTGCTAAATAATACACAATGAGTATTTTGTATCGCACGATTGGAAATCTCTATTTTACACAAAGCTTGAATCGTAGTTAAATGGACTTAGAAAGTGTAAGTTCACACAAGGATTAGATAGATAGGTGGTGAAGGAAGATGTTCATCATAACCATTGATCCCGATTCATGTTCCGGCTGCGATGCCTGTGCAGATTCTTGCCCGGCACATCTATTGAAATTCAACGGGGAAATCACCGAAGTTGTCGGCGATGAAACCGAATGTATGGGTTGTGAAAGTTGCGTAGCTGTTTGCCCAACTGGGGCTGCATCCATTATGGAGATGTAGAAATATACAAAAAGAATTCTTGAATTGGAGGTAAGGTCATGGCTGAAAAGAGAACGCCACAACTGGATGAGTTAGAAAAAGGACAATGGCCCAGCTTTGTGACGGAAATCAAAAAGGCTGCCGTGAAAAACGAAGCCTCGAAGGAACTCCTTCATCTCTTAGAGAGATCCTATGAGGAAAAGAGAGGGCACTGGAAACACGGCGGTATCGTTGGAGTTAAAGGTTATGGTGGTGGAGTAATCGGTCGTTACACTGATTTGCCAGAAGAGTACCCGAACCTTGCTGCATTTCACACAGTACGTATTAATTCCCCAAGCGGTTGGTTCTACAACACCAAATCCCTTCGCACAATCTGCGATATCTGGGAAAAACGCGGAAGCGGACTCATGAACTTCCACGGAGCTACCGGAGATGCTATCTTACTTGGGACAACCACTGACCAACTTCAACCCATTTTTGATGATTTGAGTGAGGAAGGTTTCGACTTGGGTGGTTCCGGTTCTGACTTAAGATCTCCCAGCTGCTGCGTTGGACCAGGACGTTGTGAACATGCTTGCTACGACACCTTGGAAGCTTGCTATAACATCACCAACCAGTACCAGGATGAATTGCATCGCCCCATGTGGCCCTATAAATTCAAGATTAAATTCTCCGGCTGTGCTAACGACTGCACCGCATCTATCGCTCGTTCTGACTGCGCCGTCATCGGAACTTGGAGAGATACCCTTACCATCGATCAAGAAGCGGTCAAAGCTTATGTGGCCGAAGGTCTGAATATCCAAGCTGTAGTATGTGACCGTTGCCCAACAAAAGCTATGAAATTCAATGCTGAGACTCAAGAATTAAGCGTTATTGCTGAAGAGTGCACCCGCTGCATGCATTGCATCAATAGGATGCCCAAAGCCATCGCTCCCGGAAAAGAAAGAGGAGCAACCATCCTTCTGGGTGGAAAATCTACCATCGTTCAATCCGCTTTCATGGGTTGGGTTATCGTACCCTTCATGAAGATGGAAGCAGAAAGTGATTTCCAAGAGTTCAAAGATATGATCGAGCGTATCTGGGAATGGTGGGATGAAAACGGTAAAACTCGTGAGAGAATCGGGGAAACCATCTACCGTCTGGGTATGACCAATTTCCTCACTTCAGTTGGTCTGCCTGCCGTACCACAAATGGTTTACCGTCCACGTGCTAACCCCTATGTCTTCTGGCCAGAAGATGAAATAAAGAAGTAAGAGGTGGTTAATAATGGCAATTTTAGATCAGGGGCCACTAAATTATAAAGAACAGCTGCCGCCCATCATTAAAGAGAATTACGGGAAATGGCGTTACCATGAAAATCCGAAACCAGGCGTTTTGAAACACGTTTCAGAATCCGGTGCAGAATTATACAGCATCCGTGTTGGTTCTCCCCGCCTTGTGTCCCTGGATTTCATTCGAGAAATTTGTGAACTGGCTGATGAATATTGTGATGGCTACCTTCGTTTCACTGCCCGTCACAATGTGGAGTTCTTAGTATCTGATTCGGCTAAAGTTGAACCTTTGATCGCAGCTCTTGGCGCAAAAGGTCTTCCCGTAGGCGGAACAGGCGCATCCATCAGCAACATCGTTCATACTCAAGGTTGGGTCCACTGCCATACGCCTGCTACCGACGCCTCCGGTGTGGTTAAAGCAGTTATGGATGATCTCTATGAGTACTTTGTTTCCATGAAATTGCCTGCTCAAATGAAAATGAGCTTAGCTTGCTGTCTGAACATGTGCGGCGCTGCCCACTGCAGTGACATAGCAATCGTTGGTGTTCACAGAACACCACCTCGCATCGACCATGATAAGATCCGCAAGGGAACTGAAATTCCCAGCCTAGTGGCCAGCTGCCCAACAGGCGCCATCCGTCCCAATCCCAAGGAAAAGAGTGTCGTAGTTAACGACGCAAAATGTATGTACTGCGGCAACTGCTACACCATGGCACCCGGTATGGAGATTATCGACCCAGAAAACGATGGAATCGCCATCTTAGTTGGTGGTAAGGTAGCTAATGCCCGGACTAACCCCATGTTCTCCCGGATGGTTATCCCCTTCCTGCCTAACAACCCGCCTCGCTGGCCGGAAGTCACCGAAGCCGTTCGCAACATCGTTGAGACATGGGCGGCTCATGCTCATAAAGGTGAGAAAATGGGTGAATGGATCGAGAGAATTGGTTGGGAAAGATTCTTTACCTTAACCGGTATCGAATTCACCGACAAGCTCATCGACGACTTCATCTTCTCCAGAGAAACCTTCCGTACATCTGCAGCGTTCAAATATTAAGCGTTCCCATTAAACTTTCAATACATTTAGGGGGGAAATGGATATGCAAAAAGGAGCTGCCGACCCCGTTATTAAGGAAAAGGTCTTAGCTTTTCTGGACACCGTTGAGAAGGCAAAAAGCAAGGAAATTGCTGCTCAAATCGGAGAAAAGAAATCCGATGTGGATTTAGCAGTCAAGGAACTTGCTATGGAGGACAAAGTGGAGTATCTCTATATCACCACGACCTTCATCGCCCTCAAAGGCAAAGTCAAAGAACCAACCTAAGCCTTCCGAAACAACACTACTCAGATGGAACTCGTTGCAGGAGGTACTCCTCCTGCAACGAGAAAACTCCTTTCACAATAAATATCAAGGAGTTGGCTTATATGGATAAGGCCTTAAGAAATCTCCTCACGGAAAAAAAATCCCTCATCATTGAGAAATGGTGTCGGGAAATCATCAATACCTATCCCAAAGACACAGCCCAATTTCTAAGAGAAAAACGTGATGAGTTTGCAAATCCTATAGGAAACACCATCAACCAAGGTATTGAGCAAACCTTTACAGCCTTAATCCAAGAAAATAAAGAAGATGAAGTGCATTTATTTTTAAAGGATATGATTAAGGTGAGGGCGGTACAGAGTTTTACTGCTTCCCAGGCTGTGAGTTTTGTGTTCCCCTTAAAAAGGATAATTCGAGAAGAACTGGGCAAGGTGGCTGAAGAAGAGCGTATGGCCAAGGCTCTTCTGGAGTTTGAAACTCAAATTGACCAGTTAGCACTTGCTTCTTTTGATATATATTCAGAATGTCGCGATAAGCTAGCGGATCTCAAGACGATGGAATTAAGAAATATGACCTACCGGCTATTGCAACAAGCGGACTTAGTAACACCCCGTTCTGATACGGAACCTGAGGAACCAAATTCTGAACCAGAACCCTTTCTGGTCAATACCAAGAGAAAAGAGGTTGTAACGTGAAAGCCTTATTTTCTTTAATCGCTGTATTAATATTGATGCTTATTCCTCTGGCAGGAGTAGGGCTGGCCAATTTACAGGGTCTATTTGGCATTATTCTTCCCTATGCAGCCATCATCCTATTCTTAGGGGGATTCATCTATCGGGTCATCGGTTGGGCCCGTACCCCTGTGCCTTTCCGAATCCCAACCACTGTAGGTCAAGGCAAGTCCTTTGACTGGATTAAGCAAAATAAGATTGAGAACCCCACCTCCAACATCGGAGTCATCCTCAGAATGGCTATGGAAGTTTTTCTCTTCCGGTCCTTATTCCGGAATTCCAAGACCGAGCTGAGGAATGGGGAGAATGGCCCCCAATTGGCCCATGGCTCCAATAAATGGCTCTGGCTCTTTGGCCTTATGTTTCACTGGTCCTTATTAATCATCCTCATTCGTCACTTAAGATTGTTTTTGGAGCCGGTTCCGGCGGTTATCAGTTCCTTGGATAGTCTGGACAGTTTCTTCCAGATTGGCTTACCTGCTCTCTATATTACCGACATTCTTATTGTCGCCGCATTGACCTTTCTCTTCCTGCGGAGAGTTGTGGTTCCTCAAGTGAAAACCATCTCTCTGGCCGCTGATTACTTCCCCCTCTTCCTTCTCATGGGAATCGCAGCAACAGGAATGCTCATGCGTTATATATTCAGAGTGGATATCGCCGGCATCAAGGAATTTGCCGTTGGGTTACTCACTTTCACCCCTCATATCCCTGAAGGAATCGGCACCATTTTTTATGTTCATCTGTTCTTTGTAAGCTGCTTATTTGCCTATTTCCCCTTAAGCAAGCTGATGCATATGGGGGGGATCTTCATGAACCCTACCCGGAACATGAAGTGCAACAACCGTATGGAAAGACATATCAACCCTTGGAACTATCCCGTTGAAGTCCATACTTATGAAGAGTATGAGAACGATTTCAGAACGAAAATGATGAAGGCGGGTATCCCGGTGGAGAAGGAGTGAAATTAAACAATGGCAAAATATAAACTCCCTAAGTCGGAAGAACTGTCCAAGATAGATTATAAGCCCGGCTCCACGGACTGGATGGATACCCCTGTCACGACCCCCTTCGAACCGGGTACCTTCTGCTGGGGCGCCAAGGGTAGAAACCTGGAAACAGTAGGGTTTCCCAACGCCCGGGATTGGTCTCCTGTAGATGAAGACTGGCAGTTGCCGGAGAACTGGAAATCCACAGTTATCGAAGGAATCGGTGAGCGGCTGACCAAGTATCGTTCCTTTAAAATCATGATGGACATCTGTGTCCGTTGCGGAGCTTGTGCCGACAAATGTCATTTCTACATCGGGTCCGGGGATCCCAAGAACATGCCGGTTCTCAGAGCTGAGCTCTTGCGTTCCGTTTATAGAAGATATTTTACCCCCTCCGGAAAATTTCTGGGACGTCTGGCCGGTGCCAGAGACCTTACTCCAGAGGTTATTAAAGAATGGTGGTATTATTTCTATCAGTGTACAGAATGCCGCCGCTGTTCCGTCTTCTGTCCTTACGGCATCGATCAGGCGGAGATCACCATCATCGGCCGGGAATTGCTGAACCTTTTAGGGCTGAATATTGACTGGATCGCCGGACCTGTGGCCAACTGTTATATGAAGGGTAACCACTTGGGCCTGGAGCCCCATGCCATCACCGGAAACATTGAAATGATGTGTGATGATATCGAAGACATCACCGGAATTCGTGTAGAACCGACCTTCAACCGCAAGGGTGCAGAGATTCTCTTCGTCACTCCCTCCGGAGACTTAATGGGGGATCCGGGAATCTACACCTGCATGGGCTATCTTATGCTCTTCCATGAATTGGGTCTGGACTACACCTGGAGCACCTATGCTTCTGAAGGAGGAAACTTCGGCTTCTTTACCTCCAACGAAATGGCCAAACGCTTAAATTCCAAGATCTATGCAGAAGCCAAACGACTTGGGGTCAAGTATATCATTGGCGGCGAGTGCGGTCATATGTGGCGGGTCGTCAATCAGTATATGGGTACTTGGAACGAACCGGCTGATTTCCTGGAAGTTCCGGTATCACCCATCACAGGAACCCGCTTTGATAACGCGGCTTCCACCAAAATGATTCATATTGCGGAATTTACGGCAGATCTGATCAAGCACGGTAAATTGAAACTGGACCCAAGCCGCAACGACCATCTTAAGGTCACCTATCACGACTCCTGTAATACTTCCCGTGGTATGGGACTCTTGGATGAACCCCGCTATATTATCCAAAATGTCTGCAATAATTTCTATGAAATGCCGGAAAGCACCATCCGTGAAAAAACCTTCTGCTGTGGCAGCGGTTCCGGACTCAATGCTTCCGAGAATATGGAAGAGCGTATGAGAGGCGGCTTCCCCAGAGCTAATGCTGTAAAATATGTTCAAGACAAATATGGAGTCAATATGTTAGCCAATATCTGCGCTGTGGACAGAGCTGCTTTCCCGGCCCTCATGGACTACTGGACCCCCGGAGTGGGTGTCACCGGAGTGCATGAACTAGTGGCCAATGCCCTGGTCATGACGGGTGAAAAGGAAAGAACCACAGACCTGCGCGGCGAGGATTTACCCGAAAAGGGGGTAACATCAGATGAATAAGGGAGGAAAAACAATCGGCGGTCTTTTGATCTTTGCGGTAATCGCCATCATGCCCTTCCTTTACAATATGGGTAAGGCGGATGCCAAGCCACAGATCAACACGGATACCCCGGTGATACGTGAATTAGGGGCAACCCAGTGCATCGAAAGCACGGCATTCATGAGAGAAAACCATATGCAGCTCTTGTTGGAATGGCGGGATGCTGTAGTTCGCGAAGGGAAAACGACCTACACCAACAGTCAAGGAGAACAATTTGAAATGAGTCTCCAGAACACCTGCCTGAACTGTCATAACGATACGCCCGAAACGGTTTACTACACAGCCGAAACAGCCAGCCTGGGTGATAACCAGTTCTGCTACTCCTGCCACAATTATGCGGCAGTGGAGCCTGATTGTTGGGCATGCCATACCGGGCCAAGGGAGGCAGAGAAATGAGCATCAATCGAAGAGATTTTTTGAAGAAAGCCGGAGTTATCGCTGCCCTGGGGTTAGGCGGAGCTGTTACCCTGGATGCCTTTGAACTCTTGGAACCTCTTAAAGCAGCAGATTTTACAAGTGAAAATAAATTAGCTGCTCAGCGCTGGGCCATGGTTATCGATATGAGCAAACTCACTCAGGGGGATATCGACGAAATCATCAAAGGCTGTCACGAGCTTCATAATGTCCCGGATATGGGGAATCCCAAGGATGAAATCAAGTGGATCTGGACGGATACCTATGAACATGTCTTCCCTGGTGACGAAAACCATTATCTGGACGAAAAGACAAAGACGATGCCTTTCCTGACTCTTTGCAATCACTGTAACTATCCCCCTTGTGTCCGCGTCTGTCCTACTCAGGCTACCTTCAGACGAGAAGATGGGGTAGTGGGAATGGATATGCACCGCTGTATCGGCTGCCGCTTCTGTATGGCCGCCTGTCCCTACGGAGCACGCAGTTTTAACTACTGGGATCCCAAACCTCATATTGCGAAGATCAATCCGGAATATCCACACAGAACAAAAGGCGTCGTAGAAAAATGCAATTTCTGCATGGATCGCCTGGATCAAGGACTTGAACCTGTCTGTGTGGAGAAATCCAAAGGAGCACTTGTCTTTGGCGATTTGGAGGACCCACATTCTGAAGTGAGAAAACTATTAAGCACCCATTATTCCATTCGCCGTAAGCCGGAATTGGGCTCACAGCCCAGTGTCTACTATCTGATCGGGGGTGAGGAGCGTGCTTGAGAAATCCTTATCCGGCAGTAAAAGATATTGGCTATGGGTCGGCTTCTTGCTGGCAGTTATCCTTGTAGGGTTTTTAGCTTACCTGAGGCAATATAACGAGGGCCTGGGAGTCACCGGCATGAGCAGAGATGTCAGCTGGGGCCTTTACATTTCCCAATTTACCTTCTTAGTAGGAGTCGCCGCCTCTGCAGTTATGGTTGCCATTCCCTATTACCTTCATAATTACAAGAAGTTTGGCAAAATCGTGATTCTCGGAGAATTCTTAGCCGTACCTTCCGTCATCATGTGTATCCTGTTCATCTTCGTGGATGTGGGACGTCCCGACAGAATTTTGAACGTTTTGCTGCATCCCACACCCCATTCCGTTATGTTCTGGGATATGTGTGTATTATGCGGATATCTGCTCCTCAACCTCGTGATTGGCTGGACTGCTTTAGGATCAGAACGCAAAGGATTCCCACCTCCGGCTTGGGTTAAGCCTCTGATTTATCTTTCTATTCCCTGGGCAGTCAGCATTCACACCGTAACAGCTTTCCTCTACTCCGGGATGCCGGGAAGACATCTTTGGCTTACGGCCATCATGGCAGCCCGCTTCTTAGCCTCAGCTTTTGCAGCAGGACCTGCCTTGTTGATTCTTCTCTGCATGATCGTCCGCAAGGTAAGCACATTCGACCCAGGAAAGGAAGCCATTCAATCTTTAGCTAAAATTGTCACTTATGCTATGATTGCCAATGTATTCTTCTATATCCTTGAGTTCTTCACCGCATTTTACAGTAATATTCCCGGACACATGCATCCTTTGCAATACCTCTTCGCAGGTCTGCATGGATATGGTCAATTGGTACCCTTTATGTGGGTTGCTGTCGTTCTTGCCTTTGTGGGGATCTTCTTACTGGTTGTCCCTAAATTCCGGCGAAACGAAAAAATCTTACCTTTCGCTCTTCTCTCTGTCTTCATAGCGGCTTGGATCGATAAAGGGTTAGGTTTGGTCTTAGGCGGATTTGTTCCTACCCCATTGGAACATGTGGTGGAATACACCCCGACGGCCACGGAACTGGCGATTACCTTTATGATCTATGCCATCGGTGCCCTGCTCATCACGATCCTCTACAAAGTCGTCATTGGTGTCAGAGAAGAGATATAAAAGTTTTCTCAAGAAAACTCAAAATAAAGAAACAAGGAGGAATTTTAAAATGGCTGAATTAGTAGTAAATGGAGTGTCCTACGAACTCGACGAAGACGGCTTCTTAGAAGATGCTTCCGAATGGAATGAGGACGTAGCGAGAGCTTTAGCTCCTAACGAAGATGTAGAAGAACTTACCGAAGAGCACTGGAGGGTGATCAATTACCTCCGTGACTACTTTGACCAATATGGGGTAGCTCCCATGGTCCGTAAACTTCTCAAAGATACCGGCTACGATCAAAAAACCATCTACAATCTGTTCCCAACAGGCCCTGGAAAAGGCGCCTGTAAAATCGCCGGACTTCCCAAACCAACCGGTTGCGTATAATCTAAACTAAGACTTTGCCCCGGATAGTTCGGGCTCCGGTAAGAGAGAAAGGATGAGAGCAATGACCATTAATAATGAAAATCCACAAATGAATACTCTCAGTATCCCTCGCTTGGTTATCGGGGCCCCTCAGGGGCGAAGCGGAAAGACAACCTTTACCCTTGGACTCCTGCGTGCTTTAAGCCGACAAGGCATTCCTGTTCAACCCTACAAAAAAGGTCCGGATTACATTGATACCAGTTGGCATACTGCCGCCGCCGGAAGAGTATCCCGTAACCTGGACTCCTTCATGATGAATCAGGATGATATCTGCCGATCCCTGGCGCAGCACTCTCAGGATTGTCAATTCAGTCTTATTGAGGGTGCTATGGGTCTTTTCGACGGCTTAGATATTAATGGCAGCGCTTCCACAGCTGAGATAGCTAAAGTAACGTCATCTCCTGTCCTGCTTGTTCTTGATGCAACCCGGATTACCCGCAGTTTAGGAGCTATTGTCATGGGATGCCAACACTTTGATCCCAATATTAATATTGTAGGCGTGGTGTTGAATAAAATAGCCCGTGCCCGGCATGAGAAGCTGGCCAGGGAAACCATCGAACAATACTGCCGGATTCCAGTAGTCGGGGCGATCCCTAAAGATTCGCGGATTCTGATTCCTGATCGTCATCTGGGACTAGTCACCAATGGAGAATGGTCTGAGACCGATACCTTTCTGGATAATCTTGCTGATGTAGTTAGTGAAAGCGTAGACATAGCCAAAATTATGGAACTGGCACGGACTGCTGCCCCTCTTTCTTTCTCAACTCCAAATTTTTCTGTATCTCAGGGATATTCACTTAAGGCAAAACCCTCTGCACCGCGCATCGGAGTGATCCGCGATGCGGCATTTTCTTTTTATTATCCGGAGAACTTGGATGCCCTTGAGTCTAAGGGAGCAGAATTGGTGACCATCAGTGCTCTTTCCAACAAATATTTGCCTAAGGATCTCGACGCTCTATATATTGGGGGAGGCTTTCCTGAAGTCTTTGCCGAGCAATTAGCCAACAACGGTACGCTTCGCGAGGAGATACGATTAGCAGGAGAGGACGGTTTACCCATCTATGCCGAGTGCGGAGGCCTCATGTTTTTAGGAAGGTCCATCATAACCGGTGATGGTTCCTATGACATGGTAGGATTGCTCCCTTTGGATACCAAGATGGAAAAGAAGCCCCAAGGACATGGTTATACTGTCATGAAAGTTCTGGAGAACAATCTTTGGTTTCGTCAACAGAAGGTCCGTGGCCATGAGTTTCATAACTCCAGTGTGCTTAACCTGGATCGAGCCAAGATTCAGTTTGGCTTTGAGGTGGAGCGGGGACACGGTATTGATGGCAAGCATGAGGGGATATGCTATAAGGGCGTATTTGCTGCTTATAATCATATTCATGCCCTGGGCTCTCCCGATTGGGCGGAACAAATGGTAAAGCTTGCAGCTCAGCACAAAGAACGGCGCTCAAAAATCATTTTTGAATTATTTAAAAGCAGCTGACTCCCTCTTATTGGTGATAAGAATTTCTGATAGTATAAAAATGAAGAGCCATCTCTTTGTTGTGGAAGAGATGGCCCTTTTTGGTAAATAGTGTGATGCACCAAAAAAGTCGGTCATTGTCAAGTGATTGTGTTATAATGAACTTGATATAAATATTTTAAATGGACAAGGTCTTTTGGGTAAGAAAGGAGCGAAGACTTTTGTTTGAACAACAGTTTGTCGTCTTTAAGGAAGTTGCAGATACGAAGAACATTACCCTGGCTGCGAAGCGCTTGCATATGAGTCAACCCAGCATCAGCCTGCAGATTCAGAATATGGAGAATCTCTATGGAGCACGTTTCTTTAATCGAACCAATAAGGGAGTTACCTTAACCAAAGCAGGGGAAGTTTTTTATGATCATGTGAATAATATACTAAACATTCTCTCCGTTGCCCAACAACAAATTAGTGTATTAACTGAAGATCAGAGGGCACTCATTTATATTGGGGCTACCCTGACCATTGGTGAATATATTCTGCCGAGTATTTTAGCTTACCTGTATAAGATCCGCCCCGATGTGGATTTTAAGGTAAAGATCGCCAACACTGAGACCATATCTCAAGAGGTTATCGAAAAACGCATTCATATCGGGCTTATCGAGGGGCCGGCTCCCCGTAATAAAGAAATTATCGTCGAGAAGTTTTGGCAGGATGAACTTGTGGTGGTTGTTCCTTCCTTCCATCCCTGGGCTACCCGCCACAGCATTACTTTGGCCGAACTTTCTAAGGAACGGCTCATTATGAGAGAGGAAGGCTCGGGTACACGCAAAGTTACCGAACTGGCTCTCAAGGAAAGGGGCCTTGAATCCTCTCAGATCAACGTGACCATGGAGCTGGGAAGTACCCAGGCCATCAAGAAGGTAGTGGCAGCCGGTATTGGCATTACCATTATTTCATCCCTGACGGTTAGCCGGGAATGTGAAAATGGCTTGTTTAAGGTCTTAAAGATTCAGGATTCCCCTGTGTACAGACCCTTGAATATATTAACACTTGCACATACTTCACAAACTAAGGATGAACGCTTCCTTATTAATATGCTTCATGATAGGGATCTTATCGAGGATATCATCAGTGGAAACTGTGAAGATGACAAAGACCTCTATCCCTGCGGCTGTCAGGAAGGATAGAAGGAAAGGAATAGCAGCATGTTACAGGATGTTCGGATTGGACTGACTCAATTCGAGGCGAAAGTGGGGGAGACGGAGAGAAACCTGCAGGAGATTACTCGGATAGCAGAGCGTGCGTCCTCCCAAGGGGTCAGGCTGTTATGTTACCCTGAGTGTGCACTTCATGGTTACTCTCCTAAGGATGCCTCGGACATTGCGGACACACTGGATAGCATGGCGGTAGGCCGTCTCAGGGAATGTGCCCGGGACCTCGGTCTCCACTTGCTTGTGGGTATGATCGAAAAATCTCCGGATCAGAAGAAGCCCTATATTTCTCAGCTTATTGTCTTTCCGGATCGTGAGCCAAAAGTCTATCGCAAAGTCCATCTTGGTCGTATTGAGCAGCATTATTTTACCGCCGGGGATTCCTTCCCCATTTTTGAAGCAGCTGGAGTCAAGTTTTCTGTGGGGATATGCTGGGATTGGCATTTTCCGGAGCTTTCAGCCATCTTCTCTTTAAAGGGAGCAGAAATTCAATTTGCCCCCCATGCTTCCCCTGTAGTCTCCGGAGATCGTAAAGAGATTTGGAAGAGGTATCTGGGAGCTCGGGCCTATGATAATTCAGTCTATCTTTGTGCTTGTAATCTTGTGGGCCCCAACAACAGAGATAAGGAGTTCAGCGGCGGGGTTTTGGTCTTCGGACCCAAGGGAGAAGTGTTAGCCGAAAATCAAGATACACAGGAGTCACTCTTTGTGGTTGATCTCCCGGCTAAGCCCATCAATACTTTAAGAAGCCCGAAGCGGCAGTCCATGCGCGACACTTTTTTCTTGGCGGACCGTCGGAAAGAACTTTACAGAGAGCTTTTAGAGCTTGAAATAGAAAAGATGCCTCATGACTGAAAAAGCTGGCTAATGTAATCAAGGAGCTGTGGAGAGAGAACCTGAAGTTCGCCTTTCCTCAGCTCCTTTGTCCTTTTGCACTGAACAGCGGCACTTAACCCTTTCCTTGCATGACCTGGTCCTTAGATAGACCATGTCCGTCCCGAGAATCCATGCTGGGGGCCTTATCCGGCTTATGGTTCTGAGAGGGTTTCGTATCCGGGTTGGCCGATTTGTCGGGCAGCTTTTTCTCCACCATAAGGCACACCTCCTTCCCATCTTTAAGACTGATTTTCCTGGAAAAATAACAGAGTGTATTTTTATAGTCTGCCCTGGGTCTCAAAATTCATGTTTTGACAGAGCAATTATTTTGGACGAGTCCATACGCAAGAGAGTGAAGAGGGACGAGTGACATAAAAAGAGTGCAATAAGGAAAAAAGGGAAATTCGAGTTTTGACATACTACATATAGTGTTGATAAGATAGATTGGACGCTATATATAGGGGGTGTGGAATTGCATTGTCCATTTTGCGGGAATGATGAGACGAAAGTCCTGGAATCGCGGCAAGTGGAAGAAGGGACCGCTGTACGTCGGCGGAGGGAATGTGAACGGTGTACCCGACGGTTTACCACCTTTGAGAAATTTGAAGATACACCGTTGATTGTAGTCAAAAAGGATGGGCGCAGGGAGGAGTTTTCCCGGGGGAAACTGAAAGCCGGAATTTTAAGAGCCTGTGAAAAGCGGCCCATCTCTATAGAACAGATCGAAACGATGGTCTATGAGATCGAAAAAGGTCTGCGCAACGGTAGCGACCGTGAGGTGCAGAGTAAGGCGATTGGTGAAGCGGTCATGAATGCTTTGGTCCATCTGGATGAAGTCGCTTATATACGATTCGCTTCCGTCTATCGGGAATTTAAGGACGTACAGCGTTTTTTAGAGGAGCTTCATGAATTAGTGGAAAAAAAGAGCAGCAAATGATTGATCTGAAAGGTGATCTCTTCTATGTCCATAAGACTGAGGAAAATAGGCCCAGGGACCTATTCTAAATTAAGCGAATATCCTCCAAAATAGAAGAGAAAATACATAAAAGATAAAGTTTTAGAGAAAGTTGGGGATTAATTTTGAGTTTCCAAGAATCAGCACCGAAAACTTGGCTGAGAGCCAATTTAACACCCAATGCCCGGGTCATCCTGGAGAAACGCTATCTCAAGCAGGAGAATGGCAAGGTTGCGGAGAGCCCGGAAGATATGCTTTATCGGGTCGCCAGCGTCATAGCCCAAGTGGAGGAGACCTTTGGCAAAACAAAAAAGGAAGTCAAAGAACTGGCCAAATCCTTCTATGAGATGATGGCAAAGCTGGAGTTTATGCCCAATTCCCCGACCTTAATGAATGCAGGCCGTGACCTGGGTCAACTTAGTGCCTGTTTTGTTTTGCCCGTGGATGATAGTATGGAGGAAATTTTCGATGCTATAAAAAATGCAGCGATTATTCATAAATCCGGTGGGGGAACCGGCTTCAGCTTCTCCCGTCTTCGCCCCAAGAACAGCACCGTCCGTTCCACCGGCGGAGTAGCATCCGGCCCCGTGTCCTTTATGAAGGTCTTCAACGCCGCCACCGAAGCGGTGAAGCAGGGGGGGACTCGCCGCGGAGCCAATATGGGAATCCTGCGGGTGGATCATCCGGATATTATGGAATTCATCACCTGCAAAGAAAATAATAAAGAGATTACCAACTTCAATATTTCCGTAGGAGTTACGGAAGAGTTTATGAAGGCGGTCCAGGAAAAACGCCATTATAACCTGATCGACCCCCATACCAAGGAAACCGCCGGACAGCTTTATGCACCGGAAGTCTTCCAATTGATCGTGGACCACGCCTGGAGAAACGGCGAACCGGGAATCATCTTCCTGGATCGTCTGAACCGGGACAACCCCACTCCTCAGTTAGGGGATATCGAAGCCACCAATCCCTGTGGTGAGCAACCACTTCTTCCTAACGAAGCCTGCAATTTAGGCTCGATTAACCTTAAACTCATGGTTACTGAGAAAAATGGGAAAGCCGTAGTGGATTGGGAGCGCTTAGGCCAAATTACCCGTATGGCCACCCGTTTCCTGGATAATGTCATTGAAGCCAACACCTATCCCCTCCCGGCCATCGAAGAGATGGTTAAAGGCAATCGCAAAATCGGCTTGGGTGTTATGGGCTTTGCGGATATGCTGATTCTTCTTCAGACCTCCTATGCTTCGGAAGATGCCGTAGAGTATGCCGAGAAGGTCATGAACTTCATTCAGACGGAGGCCCGCCTGGAGTCTCAGCGCCTGGCTGAAGAGAGGGGCACCTTCCCTAATTATAAAGGCTCCATCTATGACGGGGTCCGTCCCCTGCGCAATGCCACCTTAACCACTATCGCACCGACAGGAACCATTTCCATGATCTGCGGTGCTTCCAGTGGGGTAGAGCCTCTCTTTGCAGTGGCCTATACCAAGACCGTCATGGATGGGACCCCTTTAGTCGAAGTTAATCCCATCTTCCAAAGCCTCGCCGAAGAATATGGTTTCAACTCCCCGGAGCTTATGCGTAAGATTGCGGAGAAAGGGACCATTCTGGGCTTCCCGGAAGTGCCTAACTGGATTCAGGAGGTCTTTGTCACGGCTCAGGAGATCGAGCCCGAATGGCATATCCGCATTCAGGCCGCTTTTCAGGAGTACACGGATAACGCCGTTTCCAAAACCATTAACTTTGCCAATGAAGCTACCCATGAAGATATCGCTAAAGCCTATGAGCTGGCCTATGAGCTCAACTGCAAGGGCTTAACCGTTTATCGGGATGGCAGCAGGGAAGAACAAGTCCTCTCCACAGGAATCACCAAGAAGGCTGAAGATGCCAAGGGACAGGTTTCAGGAGATGAAAAGGATTCAGATGAGGTCGTCATTCCCAAGGTGCCCTTCATTCCGGAAGTGAACACCGTATTACCCCGCCCTCGTCCTACCACCACCACAGGAGTCACGGAAAGGATCCGTATCGGCTGCGGTAACCTCTATGTCAGCGTTATGGCTGATGACAAGGGAATCTGCGAGATCTTTACCAACACCGGCCGGGCCGGAGGCTGCTCCTCCCAATCCGAGGCCACAGCCCGCTTGATCTCCATTGCTCTCCGCTCCGGAATCTCCGTGGATGCGATCATTGAGCAAGTCAAAGGCATCCGCTGCCCCGCTTGCATCCGCCGGGAAGGGGTCAACGTCACCTCCTGCCCCGATGCCATCGCCCGTGTGATCAAGGAACATGTGGAGCTGGGCAAAGGCAAGATCAATTCCATAACGGTTCAATCCCAGCCGGCCGTGGAAGAAAAGCCGGTCCAAACCAAGAGCGCTTCCATCACCACCCCTCAAAAGACCCGGGCCACAGTGGCCGAAGGCAACGCCTGCCCCGAATGCGGCATGGGCATCAACCACGAAAGCGGCTGCGTCGTCTGCACCCATTGCGGCTATTCCAAATGCGGGTGATGAGAGGATCAGATATATAGAAGGGGCCGAGGGAAATTTTAAATTTCCCTCGGCCCTCTTTCGTAAAAATTTCACTCATAGTATAGAGGATATAATGTAAAACCCTCTAATGTCATTCAACTGATGATGCTCATCATGGTAAACTTACCTCTATACCATTGGCATCAACCCTGCTTTTTTTGTGCCGGATATTGCCGCAAATAATTCCCGTCAGTATCAGAAAGACTCCAAGCCATTGTGTCCAGCTCACATGCTCGGCTAAAACAATAGAAGACATGATAATTGCTACTGGAAGCTCGGAAGCCGGCAGTATAGTGCCAAGTCCGGGGCCAACGTGCGGCATTCCGATGGAGAATAGGAGTGGCGGTAGAACTACTCCGAAAAGACCGAGAAGTAGTCCATATGGCATCAAGCGGAATAAAACCGGAAAATTGAATAAAAAGGATGGCGGGAACAGTAAAAATACAACGATCAAGGCGCCGGTGGCAAAAAGAGCGCTCCTTACTACAGGGGGAACGTTTTTTTCAACAGAACCGCTGAGAAGAATAAACGTGGTAAACGTTAAGGCGGAAAGCATTCCCCATAGGATTCCTTGCCATGAAAGAACAGCTCGCTGCCCTGAAAAGATATTTGCAGCCAAAGCGGAGCCAGCGATCAGGATGGATATCGAAACCAGTTTTCCTTTTGTAGGTTTTTTCTTGTTAAATATCCAATCGACTAATGTACCAATCCAAACAAACTGAAACAAAAAGATAATTGCCAGTGAAGCATTCAAGGTTTGTAAGGACTGATAATAAAATGTGCCTGTCAGACCGAACGGAATGCCGGACGCCAGTAGCTTTAATGCTTGTTTGAGGGTTAGTTTCTTCGCCTTTGTAACCAGAACGAGGCTCCAGATAAAGATGGTTCCGAAAAAATATTGCGCCCCTGTTACTACGGATGATGGGAAGCCTGCTGAATAAGCGAGCTTGACAATTGTTGACAGCATGCCATAACAACAACCGCCCAGAAAAACTGTTAACGCATAATGCCAACTTTTTATAAGAATTACCCCTTTCTCAAAAACACCACATCCTGAAAAGGTTTTAAAGATATAACTTAACATTGTTTGCAGTGAATATCAAGGAAGATGCTTCTGAAAAATCCACCACGTTTTAAAATAATCGACCTCCTTGTCAAGCGGGGCCAGTTTGATTTGGACGGCGGCAAGATTGCTGCTCACCCTTTGGAAAGTCTTGTAGTTGGAACATCCGGAGTTTCTTGTTTTCCAACCGCTTTTTATTTACATCCAGTTCAAGGGCCTGCTTGGATTTTTGTATTTCCTCCGCCGACTGTTTCAGATTGTCGCGCTCCCGGTCAGCCGTTCTCTTCCGGCAGCGACACCTTCAACCGTTTGCCGATCTCAATAAAGTTGTTAAGCACCAGTTTTTCAGTTGGTGTATAATCGTATTAATAAAATATCGGAGGATATCAATGATTTATCGTAACGCTGTTCTTAGTGACATACCTGCTATTGCAGAATTACAGAAAAAATATCATATTGCCACCATTAGTGAAAAGGACAAGCCGGATGGTTTCGTCACCACCTTATTTACAGAAGAGCAGTTTAAAGAATTAATTGAAAAAGAAAATGGAATTACAGTCGCCTGTGACAACAAGAAAATCGTGGCTTATGCCATGGCTGCCTCCTGGGAGTATTGGGCTAAATGGCCTCTTTTTCAACATATGATTAAGGATTTGAAGAATACGGAATATAAAGGGAATATCCTTTCGACAATAAACTCTTATCAGTATGGGCCGATTTGTATTGACAAAGATTACAGGGGTACGGAAGTGCTCCTGAAGGTTTTTGATTTTTCCAGACGGCAAATGAGTCAAAAATATCCGATCCTGATCACCTTTATTAATCAGATCAATCCCAGGTCATATTATGCTCATACTAAAAAACTTGGTCTTGACGTCATTAAAAAGTTTGAGTTCAACAATAATACATACTATGAACTGGGTTGTGAAACTTCCTTTTAGCGATGCCTCCCCAGAGGGAGTTTCTGGGACTGTTATCTATCCGTTAGAATTCTTGAGTAAAGAAAAAGGGGCCTACCCATCTTGTGCGCCGGCACTTGTGGGTAGGCCTTTTCTATAGAATCACTTCATGAAGAGATAACGGTTTAAAGATTCTCCGTTTCATACATATTTCCGATGACTTTGCCCGTCGGGAGGATGTCGGCATCCTTCGCTGGGGAACTTTTTAGAGATATAAGCTCAAAGGCCGCCTGGGATTCATTCCAGTGAACTTTGTAAATCTCATAGTCGATGAGAACCAAATCCGCTTCATAGACATCCGTGCCATCCTCATCCCTTAAACCGGTCCATTGCAGCAACTCATATTTCTCAACAGGATCCCAGGATTTCGTGGGTATGCTTACGGCAAAGGGATTGCAGCTTTGGATATCAAAACTAATGGCTTGGGGATTATGCATTTTCTTGGACACTTTATTCCATACGCGAAATTTCAGTAATTTCAAACCGACGCCTCCTTAACCTTTTAATGAATACAACCATTAATACGGATAAGGAAGCAGATTTTAAGAGTAAATAACAATGGTAATTATTTCTTTACGTGGTAAGAGAAGAGTTTGGTGGGATTCTTCGACGATATAATTCCCCGAAAGCAGCGCCGCCTAATATCAGAAGAGCGCCAAGGATTTGGACTAAGCTTAATCTTTCCCCAAGGAGAGCGGCCGAAAAAAGCAAGGCGGAAAGAGGCTCCAGATAACCGCAAATAGCTACGGTCTGCACCGGCAAATTGCCGATGGAGGAAAAATAGAAATAACAGCCGATACCGGTATTGACAATGCCCAAGATCAGAATAGGAATCCAATCTTCCGCCGCAATATGGACGGCAAGGCCCTGCTTCAGGCAAAGGAAGAGGAAGACGGTGGCAAAGCTTGCCATCAGCTGCAACATAGAGTTTTCAAGTCCGGTTATACTGACCGCCTTTTTATTGAAGATCACCATAATGGCATACATCACTGCGGATAATAGCCCGCACATCAATCCGAAAAGGGTCTTCTCCTCAGTCATCGCTTGGCCGGAAACAAAGAGCATACCTACCAGCACGGCAAGAAAGCCTAAAAGCTTAGCACTTGTCATCCTTTCCTTGAAAAGAAGAGGGGAAAGGACCATGACAATCACAGGGCCGCAATAATAGGCAAGGGTGGCAATGCTCACACCGATTTGGGTATACGCTTCATAAAGGAACATCCAGCTGGCGCCCATGGCTACCCCGGATAGGCTCAGATAGAGAAGATGGGATTTATTACCTAAAAACCCCATCTTCTGTTTGGAAAAACCAAAGACAAGAGCTAGAAACAAGCTTCCTATAAGTGTTCTTGTAAATACAATTTCATAACTGCTTAAAGAAATATGACTGGCCACAATTCCGTTGAAGCCGAACAAAAGCAAGGATGCTATGTATTTGATATACGACCTATTCATGGGTGTCTCCATTTCCGTTGTATCGCTTATGAGTAGATCATGATCTTGACCTATACGGCATGACAACGGAGAAAGTATATCATATTTCTAAACGCTGGAAAAGCAAATCTTAACCTTTCAATTCAGCCAGCAATTCCTTGGCGCAGGCAAGGTAATAGTGGCGGCCATTGGCGCTGGTCTCCATATGACCGAGGCTCATGAGTCCCTGGGCTTTGTATTTCTTAGCTTGTTTATCGGAAGGGTCCGTAGCAATCAATAGATCAGCAAGGACGATACCCCACTGATAATCCTGGCTATCCAAGGCCTGGCGGATGGCGGTTAGAACAGTCTCTTCTCCTCCCATCAGTGCAATGGTTTTTTGAGCCTGGACGGCCACGGGGAGCGGGTTGAGGTGGGTGGGATTACCATCGAACCAGCCCATATAACCGACATAGATGCCCCGGACAGACCAGGCCACGGTACCGTAAAACTCGCCCAGGTAAGGGAGTTTAGCCCATTTTTCGGGCAGTTTAACCGCTTCTGCCACCTCATCCATGGTCATACCCTGATTCATTCCTCTTAGAGTTTCCGTAAGAACATAATCAATCCCATCCCGGAAATTGGTCAAGGTCTCTTGAACAGCGGCTTCCCCGATGATGGGTAGGGTATGGCCGGGCAGCAGGTAATGGGCCTTATAAGCGATGAGTTTATCCAGAGTGTCTACCCAGGTGCCGATATCCCGGTACTGACCGCCGCGGATAGCATAGAGATTGGGCCAGCAGCCATAGTAGTTATCACCGCAGAAGAGTGCCTTATAGGCAGGAGCCCAGATAAGAATCTGATCGTCCGTTTCACCGGGTGCTGCAACCAGCTCCAGGGTAATACCATCAATATTTCGAAGGACTTGTTCCTCTTGATACACTGTGGTCGGCGGCACCATAGCGTATTGCCCCTCCCCTTGAACCTTGCCTTCCCGAATCCCGAGGCCTTGGGTAATGACCTCCTCGTCGCTGAGTTGGTAGCCGAACTGTAGGGTACCGCGCTGATTGAGCACATCTTGGAGGGCATTCATTCGTCCCAGGACAGGTTTGCAAGGAGCAAAAGCAATGATTTCCGGATCGCTGTCCATGAAGGCGTCGGCCCCCCCACGGTGATCCGGATGACCGTGGGTGTAGATGATGGTCTTAACCGGTTTGTCGGTATACCGGGCGATAAGAGATCTGAGGGTTTTGGCCCGTTCATCGCTGTCCAGGGTGTCGATCAGAATGACTGAATTTTCGGCGATGATAAAGCCTGCATTGCTCTGGGAATAGGCTATAAGGCTTGATCACTTTTTGAGGATAAAGTGCTATATAAATGTTATAATAGTAAGGCTTTATAGTTAATTTGTATTGTGTCAGGTGATATAAGGGAGGCAAAGCTTTTCATGGAGTTCATAGTACCCTTTCTTTTCGTATTTATGATTGTTTTCATGAGCATACCTTTATTGGAAAAGCTTGCGGTGAAGTGGAACTTTATCGATAAACCTACGGAAAGAAAAAAACATAAACGCCCCGTTCCTTTACTGGGCGGAGTAGGGATTTTTTTAGGCTTTATGAGTGGTTACTTAGTTTTCGTAAGACCGATAAATAAGCAATCCATGGCCATCATGATCGCTTCTGCTCTCGTCTTATTGATTGGACTGCTTGACGACTGGTATAAAACTCTTGGCAAGGAGTTTCCGGCGTTACCCAGACTCTTGGTTCATATCATTGCGGCCTGGATTGTGTTTTCTTCCGGGATCGTTTTCTACGGCTTTACGAACCCCTTGACACATAACTACATTGTATTGCCTTATATAGTTCAGCTTATCTTAAGTATCATGTGGATTGTAGGGGTTACTACGGTGATCAATTGGTCAGATGGCATTGACGGTCTGGCGGGAATTTTATCTGCTATTGCAGGTGCCACGCTTTACGTGGCCGCCTTGGCAAAGGGACAAGGGGATTCGGCATTGCTTTCGGCATTGCTGGTCGGAGCAGCCTTGGGATTCCTCAGATATAATAAACACCCCGCGAGGATCTTTATGGGGGATTCGGGTGCCAATTTTCTCGGGTTCATTCTTGCCATTGTCGCTTTAAGCGGCGCTTTTAAACAGGCTACCCTAGTCTCCTTGAGTATTCCCATACTTGCTCTCGGAGTCCCGATTTTTGATAATCTTATCGTGGTCTTTAAGAGATTTTCTCGTGGGGAATCCATCTACAAGGCGGATGCAACGCAAATCCATCATCGCTTGATTTCTTCCGGTCTCAACCCCAAACAAACAGTAGCCTTTATCAGTTTGATGAGTGTATGCTTCAGTTTGTTATCTATTATTATTCTGCTGTTAGATATTTAAAAGGCAGCTGCCCAATGAACGGTAAGGTTCATAAGGCAGCTGCCTTTTTTCCTATATAAACTAAAGTTTTTTGATCAGGGCACTTATGGTATTAGCATCCTTGTCTTCCCCATAGAACTCGATTTGAAAGCCGTCAAAGAGGTAACGCATGGTATAGATATCCCCGAACTCCGAATCTTGACCGAAACTATCGGGCATTCCCAGTTTGTCACTGACCTCATTAAAGGGCTCGCCGATTTTTACTCCTAAGATTTCCTGCTGGCCCTCAAGGAAGATTTCCGAAGAAATGGCCTCATTATTAAAAAGAATCAAGGTATTGTCAAGATTAATCTGAGTGGCCTCAGCGGCTCCCCCCTCTTCAGTCTCTACGGGTACTTTTTGGGATTCAATCTTGGTAATCTTTTCGACTTCAGCAAGGGGTTTGCCTAAGAGACTTAAAGTGGGATGATTCTCAGCGTAGACCTTAACAACGGCCTTTTTAGCTTCTTCAGCACTGGTATAAGCATCTTCGTTGAAGACATAGGTGCTCCAGGTCGTTGGCTCCGGGTCATTTACCGACTTCATCTCCAGATAATAGATATCTTTATTAATGTAGCTGGCCACTTTGTAAGGCTCTTTGTCTTCACTATTAATAAAAATATCCAAAAGCAGTTCGACACTATCATAATAGACTTTCCCGGTTTTGCTATGAACAAAATCGACGACTGGAGCTCTGCCATTCACCATATGTTGAAAAGCATAGATAGTCTGATCACCAACTTTTGCTTCTTTCAAAAAAGCTACAGTATGTTCTGTCTTGGCTAAGAGTTCTTGATAGAGAACCCGGAGAGCTTCCTCTTGACTCAGAGTAGAAGAATGAGTGGGTGATGTCGCTCCAATGGGAGAATCCACACCCTTACTTCCGCCGCAGCCTGTCAGGAGCATCGTTATTCCAATTAATGTGGCTAGGAGCGCTTTTCTCACGGTATCACCTTCCCGTCCTGTTACTCTTCATGTCATTATTTCGACACACTTAGGATTAAATCCTTTATACTTTTTCAGCAAGATACTTACTTTTCTTGGTAGGGAAATTTGGTTTTAGTATTTACAAAATAAAGTTTATCGCTTACACTATAACCACAGTGCATTACATGACTAACGTACTGTGGCACATATGATTCCGGAGGTGAGGGCGATCATTTTAAATTCAGATAGTATTAAGCCTATCTATCTTCAAATCGCCGAGTGGCTTGAAGCAGAGATCTTAAAAGGCAACCTCACAGAAGATGAACGCATCTATTCTCAGTATCAACTGGCGGAGATATTTACGATCAATCCGGCTACTGCAGCGAAAGGTCTTAATCTTCTTGCCGAGGAAGGGATCGTCTATAAAAAACGGGGACTGGGAATGTTTGTATCCCCCCATGCAAAATCTTATATCCTGCAGAAACGCAAAAATCAGATCCTTGGGCAGATGATCAGGGATCTGGTGGATGAGGCGGTGCGCCTGGGCGTGCAGAGAAAAGAACTCTTGGACATGATTGAGCGCGCCCATCAGGAGGTAGAGGAGGAAAAAGAATGAGTGTCATCTTGGGATATGAGATTCATAAGACCTATGGTAAAGTTCAAGCCCTGCGGGATCTATCTTTCGCCATAGAAGAGAACACCATCACCGGTTTGATCGGCAGGAATGGTGCGGGAAAAACCACTTTATTAAAAATGATAGCGGGCTATCTTAAGCCTACCCAAGGAAAACTGAGGGTGTTTGCCCAAAGCCCCTTCGATAACCTGGATGTTACCGGGAAAATCGTTTTCGTGGATGAAACCATGACTTTTCCCGATTCCTTTAATCTGAAGGATATCCTGAAGGAAGTGGCCGTGTTTTACCCTCATTGGAATAGTCAAATAGCCCAGGGCCTGTTGGAGTATTTTCGCCTTGATCCCCGGCAACGGCACAGCCATTTATCCAAAGGGAGCAAAAGCATCTTTAATGCCATCCTGGGCATTGCCGCACGGTGTCCCCTCACCCTTATGGATGAGCCTACCACAGGCATGGATTCAGCGGTGCGCAAGGATTTTTACCGGGCCGTGCTCAAGGATTATCTGGAGCATCCCCGAACCATGATTCTGTCCAGTCATTTGCTTGGGGAGCTGGAGGATATTTTGGAGGATATACTTCTCCTCGATCAGGGAAGCCTGCTGATGCATAAGCCTACCCTGGATATGAAGCAGTATGCCTTGGGGTTCCGGGGGAGCGCTAAGGTTCTTCAGGATAATCTGCTGAACAGGCTTAATGAGGAAGCCATCCTTCATCGGGAGGAGTTTGCCAAAGGAAGTCTCGGCCTGGTGGTCAAGACCGAGGCACTTCCGGAGGATATTGAGAACATCCGCTCCAGGGATGTGGAAATTTTTCCGGTAGCCCTGGATGATCTCTGTAATTATCTCACCGCTCCAGGGAAAGGAGGAATAGATGATGTCTATAAGCGGGATTAAGCCGGCACCCGGTGCCTTGTCCCAAGTAATACTCAAGCAATACGGATACAAACTGAAAGGGCATTCCGGGCTGATCTATCCCTTGATTATTGTCCAACTGTTCAGCTCCCTGCTCGCCATCGGTTCAAGCGGCACCATGTCCTCCGGCAATGATTTTATAAGCGTCGCGCTCAAAACCTATACGGGAGATGCCCTATTATTCCTCTCCTTTGTGTGGATGATTGTGGTGACCTCTTTGCTGGGCTCTCAGCCCTATCGGAGTATAGAACTTTCTGTGGTCAATAGCCAGGCGGTCAGCCACGCATCGAATATCCTGCTGATTCTAACCTATGCTGTTTATGCGGGAGTGACAAGCACCCTTGCGGCAATAATCCACCGTCTGATGATCGCGGCAACCTTAAAAGAGAACGAATTTCTCTTTGGGGGCCTGCACATCCTGCCCCAGGATATATTGCTGGGGATAGTCGCGGCAACGCTTTACTTAATCCTGCTGGGGGCAGTCGTCTATCTGATTCAGACCTTTAGTTTGTGCAGCAAAGGTTTGGGAATTATCCTGTGGATAGGCTTCTTCGTCTTCGGGTTCGGAAACGTGAGAATTTTCGATATCAATCTGGGGAAAGTCCTGGAGTTCTATACGGCAGAGGCCTCTCTGGGAATCTTTAGCTTGAAGGTATTCTGTACAGCGCTCCTTCTTTTCGGATCCAGTGTGCTGATCACGAAGAAAATGGAGGTCAAACGATGAGCAAACTCTTATTTGCCAATATTATCCTCCTGCTTTGTATCATACCCTTCATTTACTTTCTTATTAAGTTTGTGCATCCCAGGCTGAAACCTGTGTATCGCTGGAAGACCAATCTCCTTATCTCCGGCACCTATCTTGCTTTGCTGGTCCTCTCCCTACCCCTGGCCCTCTTTCTCGATCAAGGGGAACTTTTTCTATCCCGCAATGCTCAGGCTCAAGGGCTGCTGGCCGAAGCCCCCGATGATTGGTCGGAGGATGGCCGGAGATACCATATTCTTGAGAATGAGCCTTTTGCAACGCAAAGTGGCCTTGTCGAGAACAGCCGGCAGACTTACCCAGCAGAAACTCCACAGTTAGAAATCAGAACCGCAGAAAACTCAGGATATGGGCGAATCTTCCTGGAACGAAAGAAAGATGCCGATGGGATGATCGAGGTCAGAACTTACACAGCGCCTCATTATGCCAGAACCGATACTTTCCAATCCATTGACTTTACGAAATTGGTCCCTCCCCCCGAAATAAGATGGGAAGAGGGCATCCTGAAGATTGAAGAGCCTGTTCAGCAGAGCTTCGTGTTCAAATTCTATGGCAATAGCTTCATAGTAAGGCAATTCAAAAGAGAAAGACAGGGTTATTTCGGCGGGGGCGGCAGCATGAGCTTCGGCGAGAGAGGGATAGTGGTTCGTGTTCCTGCGGATGTCGAGGTCCTGGAGGGGGACAGCGGGGAATTTACCTGGGTGTCCAATTATTGAACGAGACTTCCTCCAGTGGGGGATTCGCTCCCACTGGAGGTTAGTCGAGTCCATACTGGACTTAACCGCCCTTGGACAACCAACCCTATATAGAGGTAGGGGTCTTAGGGCGGTTTAGTTCAGTGATAAATCTGCAGGGACAATAAGTCTTCGGTCCTATCGTTCATCAGCTTGTAAGCATCATAGACTCCTTGATTGTAGAATTCCGGTGCTAACTCTTTAATAATAAAATCCAGCATGAGGCTGGAAGCCAAATTCCCTATCTCCTCATCTCGTTCCTTTAGGAAGTACCTTTGGATGGCAGAAGCCATCTCTTCTTTTTGTTCTTTGGTTAGATTAATTCGAGTTGTTTCCTTTTTCATCACACTACCTCCATTTGTTCCGGTTCAGAGCATTTTTTTCGGCCTACCATGATGGTCAAATCGATAGTAATCTCCAGTGACTCCAACTTGAGAACCCTCCCGATCCGATCTTCGTCGGCTCCCCAGGTTAGAGGGGTCATATGGACCAGGTTCGCGATCAGCGGCTGGTCCAAAGTCATAGAATAGCGGAGGGGTACCGTCTTATAGAGCGTCAGATGGTTTTCGAAGAGCTCCACGGTTTTAACATTGGAGTAATCCTGTTTTTCTGTTTCTTCGTAAAAGATTTCCCGCAATTCCGTGAGATACTCTTTCCCGGGAACGACCTTAATGACCAGCCCATCATCGGTTAGGATTCTCTCGAATTCCGAGTAATTGGCGGGGGATAAGATGTTCAAAATCACATCGAATTGACGATCCCCAAAAGGGCATTGGGCAAGGTCCCCTACACACCAAAAAATGCTTTCCCAGTCCCGGGCAGCCAGTTGAATCCCTTCTTTGGCAAGGTCCATCCCCACTCCTAAGGGCCTCATGCCTGTATTCTTCCCTAGTTTTTGTTGGATGTTGGCTAGATGAGATCCCTCTCCACAGCCGGCATCCAAAATTTTTAGGGAGCAGTCCTGGGACTTTGCTTCCGAGGGATTCAAATCCCTCTGGATTAATTCACAGAGCTGTTCATTCAGAGGCTCGAAGAAGCCGCTTTGGGCAAGGAGTTTTCGTGCTTCAAACAATTGCTTATTGTATTTGGTCTTAATTCCATGGGATAATAAATTAACATAGCCCTGCTTGGCCAGATCAAAACAGTGCTTGTCCCCGCAGATTAAACTCTTCTTATTAATAAGCTGCATGGAGTTATGGCAGATGGGGCATCTCAGTATGTCCATATAGTGGCCGGTTAGGCCATCGTTAAGGAGAACGCTTTTTGGCATGTCAGGCATCCTTTCGGTTCAGTGTGGCAGAGTTCACAGTATATCCCCAGAGGTGATTAGCTTTATCATAGCAAGGATTGAGGATCTTGAAAAGTTGGCGGGCCGTTGTTCACTATAAAGTACATGGGAAGGAGAGCGGAAATGAAAAAGAACACTATGTTTCTGGGTTTAACCCTGGTCTTGATGATGTTTACCCTGACAGGATGTATTCCCGGGGATGGCTCCTATGATTTTGACAATCCGGCAGGTTTCTTGTCCGGTATCTGGCATGGCTGGATTGCGCCCCTTTCCCTGATTATAGGGATATTCAATGCTAAGGTCAGAGTCTATGAAGTGTTTAACACCGGCTGGTGGTATGATTTTGGCTTTTATATCGCTGTGATCAGCGGCTTTGGAGGGTTGTCCCTGTCCCGGAAAAAAAAGAAGGATGAATAAGATGAAGATCTAATTGACTTATCACCGAATTACTGGTATAGTAAATGCGTCCGTTAAATTAATATTGGATTTGGTAAGAACCTTCTTTGGTTGCCTAAAGCGCTGGGAAGTAATGAAAATTCCTTTTAAGTAGCGGCGATCATAATATTGGAGGTTTTTTGTTATGTATCAAGAAAAAGTAATCACCTGTAAAGACTGTGGAGCCGATTTTGTATTCTCCGTTTCCGAGCAAGAATTCTACGCCGAAAAAGGCTTCACCAACGAGCCTGGCCGTTGCCCTTCCTGCCGTGCAGCAAGAAAGCAACAATCCCGTGGTAACGGCGGTTACCAACGCCAGGAGCGCCAAATGCATCCGGCAGTCTGCGCTTCATGTGGCGTAGAGACCATGGTGCCTTTCCAACCCAGTGGTGACAAACCGGTTTACTGCCGCGATTGCTTCACCCCACGCAACCGTTACTAAGATTTAAGCAAGACCTTCTTGGAGTAATTTCCGAGAAGGTCTTTTTAGTTGGTTGCAACTATAATAATTACAAAATAATGATATGAAAATCAAAAGTTCTTTGATATGATATGAGATAATACTTTCTACAGAGCTTTGATTTTGAAGTTGAAAGGCTGGGATGTCGGGTGACGATACGATCCACATTGAGAGCAATAGTAGTCCTTTTATTGATCTTTTCTATGACCAGCACAGTGGTCGTTTTTTACCAATTAGAGAAAATGCAGCAGGATGGTTCCGTCATTAATACAGCGGGAGTCGTTCGGGGGGCAACCCAGAGACTCATTAAGCTGGAGCTGGCAAAACAGCCTAACGATGAACTTATACAAAAGTTGGATGGAATTATCGAAGGGTTAATTCAAGGTGATGAGAGCTTGGGTCTGCCTAAGGCCACCGACGAGGCTTTTATCCAAGAGATGAACAAGGTGAAAAGTGAGTGGCAATCCTTAAAGGGTACCATCCAATCAGCCCGGAATAGTGGGAACTTTACCTCTCTCGTTCAAGAAAGCGAGTCCTATTTTACCACTACCAATGCAGCAGTAGCAGCTGCGGAAGTATTCTCCGCCGCAAAAGTAAAAGCGCTGAAGATGATTCAGTCCGTACTTATGGTATTTAATATAGTTCTCTTAATCGCCATCTGGTTTATGAGCTCCTCCCGAATTTCCCAGCCTATTCAAAAGCTGATAGACATCGTCGAGCATCTCAACATATCCGAGAACATCCCCGAACAATTCATGAACCGTAAGGATGAAGTGGGAGGGCTCTCCCGAGCCTTCCAAGGGGTAATTTATAATATTCGTAGCTTAGTGGAAGGATTGGCTTCTTCCTCGGAAAAACTGGCTGGTTCAGCCGCCTTCTTAAAGACGATCAGTCAGGAATCCTCCAATGCATCTATGGAAGTTGCCAAAACCATCGAAGGGATTGCCCATGGCGCCAGTGACCAGGCGACCGAGATTCAAAGCGGCGTCGCCCAAATGGATGTCCTGGGACATTTGGTGGCAGAGGATCAAAAGAAGGTGGAGGATCTGCGCCGAGCCACAGATAAAGTGGAACAGCTTAAAGATGAAGGAACCACGATCCTGGCGGATCTGATTGAAATTACTCATCAAAATGGGAAGAGCGCTCAGGAGGTTCGGGAGACCATCCTGGAGACCAATGAAAGTGCTGAAAATATCGTGGAAGCCAGCCTGAAAATTAAGGAGATCGCCGCCCAGACCAACCTGCTGGCTCTCAATGCTGCCATTGAAGCAGCGAGGGCAGGTGAACAGGGCCGCGGCTTTGCGGTGGTGGCTGAGGAAATCCGCAAATTGGCTGAAGACTCCAATCGCTTCACCACAGAGATCGAAAACATCACCAAGGTCCTGACCCTAAAGACCCAGGAAGCGGTGGTCAAGATGGGAGAGATGGATTCTGTGGTTAAGATTCAGTCGGAAAGCGTCTCCGCCACTGAGACCAAATTCGTCGGCATCGCTGAGGCTATCGACAGTATCCAAGAATATACGGAGATTATCAGCAGCTCCACTGAGGATATAGCCGATAAGAATCAATCCATCATGAACATGATTCAGAGCCTTTCCGCTATTGCTGAAGAAAGTGCGGCAAGCACCGAGGAAGTATCCGCATCGGTACAGGAGCAAACGGCAGCTATGGATCAGATCGCCGGGGCTAGTCAGGAACTGGCCGATCTGGCCGAAGAACTTGAATCCAATATGCAGGGATTTACCAAAAAGTAAACAAGGGTACGCTTAAGAGGAGTGAGCCATCTGAAAGAGGGGCCGCTCCTTTTTACTGTCTGCACCTTAAAAAGGTGTTGGAGGCTTTTTTGAAGAAATATAGAAATACTAGAAAGGATAATCCAGGGTAGAGGTGAAGGCGAATGACAATCATTCAAGAGGCCATAGAGACATTAGAAACCATCCCTTATCGGGGGATGCGACCCCAAGACTTTGAAGAATTCTGGCTGGAGGGTTTGCGAGGGGACACTTGGATCAAGGCCCGCCTGGAGCTTGAAGAGATTCCTTATCCCTTGTCCAAGGTAGAGGTCTTCACGGCCACAGTGCAATCCGGGGATCAGATAGAGCTCAAGGGTTATTATCTGCGGCCCAGAGCGATTAATCTCTGTGAGACCTTGCCCGGTCTGGTGCGTTTTCATGGGTATTCCAGCAACCGGGGTCAGATCTCGGAGCTTCTCTTTTGGGCCTTACAAGGATATGCTGTCCTGGCCTTGGATGTCCGGGGGCAATGCGGGAAAACACCGGATTCCAGAGTCTATCCCGCGGGGGCTTTTGCTGGTTGGATGACTTTGGGTTTGGAATCTCCTCATACTCATTATCTTCGCCAAGTCTACCTGGACGGAGTTCGGGCCGTGGAAGCCCTGGCCAATCAGCCGGAAGTGGATGAAAAGCGAATCGGCTGTATAGGCAAAAGTCAAGGGGGAGGATTAGCAGTCATAGCAGGAGGGGTGATCAACGCTCTAGGGCAAGAGGTTAACCTAAAGGGCGGGGTGAAGGCAGTGAGTGCAGCGATTCCCTTTCTGGCTGATTTCCGCAGAAGCTACCAGCTGCAAAGCGGTGGACCCATGGAGGAGCTTTCTTGGTATTTTCAACTTCATGACCCAGAACATAAGCGAGAGGAAAAAGTCTTTACCACCCTGGACTATTTTGATGGGGTTCACTTTGCTCCCTGGCTGGGAAAAGAAACGGCCTGCCTGGTATCCATGGGCTTAAAGGATACGGTCTGCCCGCCTTCCACCGTCTATTCGCTGTATAAGGCGATCCGTGGAGAAAAGAAACTGCTAGTCTATCCGGAATATGGGCATGAATCGCCGGATGGATTTATGGATCAGCAGATAGAGTTTTTCGCAAAGGAACTTCTTTAGGATTATAATTATTCTTTCCATTGCTTTTATATCGGGCAGCTTCTAAAATAAACTTGTAGTCCGGATTTACAAATCTCTGCTGAAAGGGGATGGTTAAATTGATCAAGGATATTTATGAGGTGGCAAACCTCTAAATAAATATTCGGGTGTAGAGGCATGGTCGTTGTTTCCTGAGCACTGCTGAGGATAGGCCATGTCCTATGCCGCATTTTTTTGTACCTATTTTCAGGAGGAGATTTATGGAGTATCAGAATGCTAAAAATATATTGCCCGAGAAGCTTGTTGATGAAATTCAAAAATATGTACAGGGGCAAACTCTTTACATTCCCCGCAAAACATCCCACAAGACTGGTTGGGGCGAAATGAGCGGAACCAAAGCTGCTTTACGGGAAAGAAATCAAAGCATTATGAGGATGTACCGGGTGGGAAGCCGGATTGAGGATATTGCGGCCCAATATTATCTTTCGCCGGACAGTGTCAGAAAAATCGTCAGCACCCAAAACATGGACTGAACTTGATTGCTTTGCTGCTGATACACAAACACCGATGCTGCCTTTTACAGGTGGTATCGGTGTTTTTCAATGAAGATATAGTAAACGAACTTAAAAAACAGAATAAGTCTATTTGCCACAAGCTTATGGAAAACTTATTAAACCTGCTTGAGAGTTTTTTTCTTATTAGCGTTTTATAGCGCAAGCTTTAATGTTAAGATAGACAGGGGTGTTTTATTGAAAGTCAAAAAGCTAAAATATCAGCTCATTATTCCTACGGTCATCATTGTGTTCATTTTAATGAGCATCAACATATTGCTGGTGTTTCAAATTCAACAAAATCAAGCGGTTAACGAACTGAAGGAAAAGGGTCTGGTCCTGACCCAACAATTGGATTCTACTTGGGAATTTTTATCCATCAATCAACACAGGATCAATACCAGTGCCATAGGCGACTTTGATTTTAAAGGGCTCAACTGTTCTACGGCAGGAATGAGTATCGGTGTTATTTTTGCTGAAAAAAACGGCTATAAGATCCGGTATGTGAATACGAATCCGCGTAATTCTTTGAATGAGCCTGATCCTTTTGAAAAAGAGGTTTTAGAAGAACTTTCTAATGATACCGCAATAGATTCCTATTGGGAATTGGTCAAGGAAGAGGGACAGCGCTATTTCCGCTATGTCACCCCTATGCGAATTGATGAAACCTGTCTGGAATGCCACGGTGAACCGGCGGGAGAAATTGATATTTCAGGCTATGCTAAAGAGGGAATGAAGATCGGTGATTTAGCTGGTGCTATCAGCATTACCATGCCCACAGATATTCAAGATCAGGCCCTTATTTTTAACATATTTTGGCAATGCATGACCTTTACTTTACTTATCATAGGTTGTGTCTTAGCCATTTACTACTTTGTTACCAAGCGGGTAACTAGGCCCATAGAACAACTGGAGGCTGCGGTGAAACAGGTTGGAGAAGGGGATCTGAACGTTGATTTGCATAATTTCGACGCATCGGAGGAGATCGAAGACTTGGCAGCCCATTTTGACAACATGGCGAAACAATTGAAGGAGCTGTACTCTGATTTAGAGCACAAAGTGGAACAGCGGACCGTAGAGCTGGGGAAAGCCAATGAACAATTGCGCATCAAGCAAGTGCAGCTCGAAAAGGTCAACTTCATATTAAAAGAAGACAGTCAGTATAAATCCGATTTTTTGGCCATGGTCAGCCATGAATTAAGAACTCCCTTGACGGCCATCATCATTTTTTCGGAGATCCTCCTCAAAAAGAAAGCCTTTGAAGACTCCTCGGAAGAACAAATCCTCTGTGAAATCAAAGAGAACAGTGAAGTATTGCTTTATATGATCAACAACATCCTGGATCTGGCGCGCATAGAGACCGGCAAGAATTCTCTGTCCATTGAGACGGTGGATTTAGTGGATGTCATCAATAATGTGGAATGCGTGATCCGCCCCTTAGCCCAGCGTCATGATATTCACTTAACAGCCCGGGTTGAACGGGGTGTGCCCCTCATTCAAGGAGATTATGAGAAGGTGCGCAGAATCATCGAGAACCTGGCCGGAAATGCCATTAAATTCACTCCCCTGGGCGGGAACGTAACGATTCATGCTTCCTTAGCTGAGGATCAGCACTATGTAAAGATCACGGTTCAGGACAACGGGATAGGGATTTCCCAGGAAAACCAAGCTCATATCTTTGAAAAGTTCATCCAGGTGGATTCATCCTCCTCAAGGCAGTATAACGGCAGCGGATTAGGGTTGGCCTTAGCTAAAGAACTTACCGAGCTGCATGGCGGGGTTATTTCCGTGGAGAGCGATTTGAATAAAGGCAGCACCTTCATAGTATTACTGCCCATTGAAAGACAGTAAGGGGGAGATGCAGAATGAAAATCATGTTGGTCGATGATGAGAGAAGCATTCAAAAGGCTGTTGAATATATCGTACGGGAAAACGGCTATCAGTTCTGCTATGTGGATAATGGTCTGGAGGCCCTTGCGGTCTTTACCAGAGAGTCCCCGGATTTGCTCATTCTGGACGTTATGCTTCCGGGGCTGGATGGCTTTGCGGTATGTGAAAAGATCCGGGCCTTCAGCGATGTGCCCATTATCTTTCTGTCAGCTAAAGGGGACATTGTCGATAAAGGCATTGGCTTTAAAATGGGGGGAGATGATTATCTCGTCAAGCCCTTCAGCTCCATGGAACTGGATTTTCGTATCAAGGCTTTGCTGCGCAGACCTCATCGCGTGGACGATGAGCCCAACAACAGTGATGAGATTCTAAAGATCGGTGACTTAGAGATCCGCTTAAATGAATATGAGGTCTATGCCGGTGGTGAAAAGGTGGATCTGACCGCCAAGGAATTTGAGGTCCTGGCCTTTTTCGCCAAACACCGAGGGCAAGTCTTTACCCGGGAACAATTGCTGGATAGAATCTGGGGTCTGGACTTTGAGGGGGATACCAATACCGTCACGGTATTTATTCGCCGAATCCGCGAAAAGATCGAGGCCGATCCGGCCAAACCCCAATATCTATTGACCGTATGGGGGGTAGGGTATAAATTCAGGCCCAAATAAAACTGCGTTCATAACAAAAGGAACTGCCGCGGCTGAAAAGCCGGACAGTTCCTTTTACTTTGGATAAGGGGCTGGGATTAGCTTAAGGGAAGGTAGAATAAATATCTGCCGATTAATTCTCCGACGAACAAGAGCCCGAAGGAGAGGTAAAGGAGCTCTGATTTCTTAGGGGACTTAAAATAAAGGTAGACCAGAAGGAGAGCGGCAAAGGCTGAACAGAACCAACGTACTAAGGACAGGGAAGGGTTGAGAGGGGCAAGGTTCGAGCCTAAGGATGCCATAAAGACGAACTGGACGATGAAGGCAGCTAAGATGGCAAGCAAGGTCGGCAGCTTGACCGCATCAAAGGAGCCGGGGGTGCTTTTAAAGACAGGGAAGAAGACGATATTAACTGCCACAGCCCCTAAGATGATGGCGGAGCCATAAAAGCCGATCATGGTATTGATACTGTTCCAGGGTTCAAAAATCGTGTGGCTATACAGGGAGCTCATAGCGAAGATCAGAGCCAATCCGGCAATACCGGCAGCGGTTAGCAGAGCTTGAGAAAGGTGTTGCTTTTTCCAGCTTACGAGGAAAGAGAGACAGACTAAGGCAATAAACAAGACGGTCAACAGGATTTCACGGCTCAACCAGGAAGAGCCTAGGTTGGTAATAGCATTGACGGCATTGAGAGGATAGCCGATATCGAAAAATGAGAGACCAAGGCCGAGAACGGAAAGAATGGTCAAGGCGGTTAAGCTTTTTAGATTGACTTTTTGCAAGGTGTCTTTTGCGATAATATCTTTAAGCAAGCTATTATAAAGCATAAGCATGATGCAGCCGCCCACGGCGGACTGAATAGCCAGGGTGAATAGATATAATGGCCATGAATGCATGATAATCCCTCCTATGATCGATGTATTATCTCTTATGAGGTTTGATGACTATATTAGGGTGGGTTTCATTCGACGAGGGTAAATCCGGAGAATCGGCCAGTGTGCCGTACTTCGCCCGCAGCTCTTCAATGGGGCTGTAATCAAGAGCTTCATAGGGGCAGGCAGCGACACACACAGGAGTTTCACCCTGACTAAGTAAATCTGCGCAGAAGTCACATTTGGACATCTGACCTGCTTCTTTATTGTATTGTGGTGCACCATAAGGGCAAGCCCATGTGCAATAGCGGCAGCCGATACACCGGTTTGGATTCACAGAGACAATGCCGGTTTCCGGATCCTTGTGCATTGCGCCGCTGGGGCAAGCTTCCGTGCATTTTGGATGATCACAATGATTGCAAGAGATGGATGTAAAAAAAGCATAGGCATTGTGAGCGTATCCTTGATTAAGAGGTGTAAATTCTCCGCCATCTGTTTCCTTGATACGCCGAAAGAGGCGGCCAGGCTCTAGATCATTTTTATCATTGCAACTGGTCTGACAGGCATGACAGCCGCTGCATCTGCTTTGATTGATATAAAAACCATACTGTACACTCATCAATATCCCTCCTTAAATTCAGTCTTTATAATTTGCTTATGTCCACAAGACAGGTATGCTGAGTATTGCCATGAGAAAGAGCAGTTTTTCTTAATGTAGTCAGGGTGTTAAGATTGCCGTTGGTGCAGCCGCCTTTTCCGTCGGGGGTGAACCAAGATCCTGTAGGAGCGGCAATAACTCCGGGGATGACTCTCGACGTAACCCGGGCTTGTATCATGGTCGAGCCGCGGTCGTTGAATAGTTTAACCGGGTCACCGGTAACAATGTTTCTGGGTTTGGCATCTACGGGGTTGATCCATACTTCTTGAACCATGGCCTGCTGCAGCCAGGGATTATTATAGAAGGTGGAGTTGTCTCTTGCTTTCGTTTTCCAGCCAATCAGTTGCAGAGGATATTTTTGGGTTAATTCATCTTCCGGTCCTTCCCAGGCCGGTACGTAAACAGGTATGGCGGGAATTTCCGGGTTATGCATATCATAAAGGGTTTTTGAGAAGAGCTCGATTTTGCCGGATGGGGTGGGGAAAGGATTGTTTTCAGGATCATCAATCTGATCTTTGAAAGCTACCCGGGGACCATCGTAATGGAATTTATTGATTCCTACTTTCTCCAGCTCTTCCCAGGTCAGGGTCTCCGGATATTTGGCCCTGGTCTCATCGACAATCCAGCGTACCCATTCTTCTTCCGT
The DNA here is from genome assembly GCF_000384015.1 of Desulfitobacterium sp. PCE1. Classification (NCBI taxonomy): domain Bacteria; kingdom Bacillati; phylum Bacillota; class Clostridia; order Eubacteriales; family Desulfitobacteriaceae; genus Desulfitobacterium; species Desulfitobacterium sp. PCE1. Next base: position 293,678 of record NZ_KB913023.1, read on the forward strand.
CTTTCCGCCGGTAAAGACATCTCCTGCGCCGAGTTTATCGGCCACTTCAGCCAGCCACTCGTATTCGGAACGGCTTTCATAATAATTCTCCACAATTTTCTGAGAGAGAATGAAATAATCCCCATTGTTCCAGGTTGCGCCGATATTATAGCGTTCAAAGAAGGTGTTACCGGGCAGGAGGATATCCGCATAGCGGGCACTGGGTGTCAGGAACAGGTCGCTGACGACGATGAATTCCACGAGACTCTCATCTTCCAACACTCTAGTCGTACGATTGATATCGGGATTTTGATTGGCTATAAAATCTCCGGCCAAGTTCAAAAGCATTTTGATCGGGCTGTTCAGTTTGTCTACACCCAGCAATCCTTCTTCCGGGGTGACTTTTTCGGGGCATTCAATGGCATCGACCCAGGATAAGGTTGGAATAGATCCCGGATAAGGGTTCGGCACGCTGGGAAGTCCAACACAACCTTTGCGGCTCAGGCCGATGTAGCCGCCGGCCCAGCCGCCAAGAACCCCTACATTCCCGGTAATGGAAGCCAGCATGGTAGCACCGAGTGCTGTCCTTTCTCCACAGGAATGCCGTTGAGGACCCCACCCTTGGATGAGGGCTGCCGGTTTCGTGGTGGCATATTCCCGGGCAATACGGCGAATGGTCTCTGCAGGAACTTTGCAGATTACTTCTGCCCATTCCGGGGTCTTCTCCACACCGTCTTTCTTCCCGAAGAGATAGGAGACCAGAGATTCATGGGCCGGTACCCCTTCAGGCATGTGTTCTTCATCAAATCCTTGGACATATTTATCAAGGAAGGCTTGATCATGTAGATTTTCACTAACGATGACATAGGCCATAGCGTCCATCAGGGCATTATCCGTGGTAGGAAGCAAGGGGATCCATTCATCGGCAAAAGCTACCGCCGTATTGGAATTGCGCGGGTCAATGCAGATGAATTTGCAGCCGCGATTTTTCATTTGACGGAAGTAATAATTGGATGCACCAAAGATCGTCTCGGTGGTATTATGTCCCCAAAGGATGACCAATTTGGTGTCTTTCAAGCTGTCCAAACTGCTGGCTGTACTGGCGACCCCATAGACATAAGGAGTAGCAGAAGCGGTATTTCCCATACTGACTGAATTGTACAAAGGAAGATGGCCTCCGGTTGCGCTCAGAAAACGAGTGCCAAGGCCCATGCGGTAAATCACTCCTCCGGTGTCCCCTGTACCCACATTGCAGTATCTTGATTCAGGACCATATTGGTCAAAGATGCGTTGAGTCTCTTTGGCAATGGTGTCAATGGCTTCTTCCCAGGAAATCCGTTCAAATTTTCCTTCTCCGCGCTTGCCCACCCGCTTCATGGGGTATTTCAAGCGGTCGGGATGATACTGATGTTTGCGGTAGCTGCGTCCCCGCAGGCAGGCTTTCATATTGGCACCGGGTTCATCGTCTTCATAAGCGCCGCGAGGGCTGATTCTCGTGATTACGCCGTCTTTCACATGGGCTTTGATTAAACAGCGGCCCCCGCAGTCCTGGGTGCTGGCGGTAGGAATGATTTGCTCCCCTGCAGGAGCTCCTTCACTGCCGGTCAAGGAACTGTTCGGACTACAAGCGGTTAATGACATAACTCCTGTTCCCATGACCCCCAGGGAAGCGGACCACTTTAAGAAGCTTCTTCTTGATAAGTTCATTACTAGCTGACCTCCTCTAGATGTTCAAACATCTCTAATTCCATGTCTAAAAACTCTTTTAATAACTGCCCGCCGCCCCGGTATAAAGGGCAATCGGTTGAATCCATCATCAATTGAAGGAATTCATCTTTCCAGGTTGCAAGATGCTTCCGGAGAAAGACTTTTTGCTCTCTAAGCAACTCTCTTTGTTGGCCTTCATCCTCACTCGCCAGATATTGACCGATCAGATACATCATAAACTCCAATTCCACTGCCAAGTGATCTTCAGGCTGTCGATTCTTATGAATCGATTCAAGGTGATACTTGCGGTAGCATTCTCTCACTTCCATAGTGCGTTCGCCGAACATCAAATGTTCCGGGTCGAAATAGACGGACTCCCAGATCGGTACAAGTACAGGTCCCGGACCCACAAAAAGCCTTTGATACTCGGACAGCATGGCTTTGCCAAGGGTTTCGGAATCGGTATCTTTGTTGGCATCTAAGAAATCAATAAGACTCTGTGCTCCGGAACTGATTTCAGCAAGCTCCCTCAAGCCGGATTGCTCCTGCAATGCCTTCAGCCCTTCAGCGCTTAAGGGCTGCTCAAACAAGAGTCTGAGTAATCGATACACATAGAGTCGCCCTTCGTGTACCCCCATGCCTCTGCCTCCTTTCCTTGTGATACAAACATCTTCAATTTAACCGCTAAATATTAAAGGAATGTAACAAAACATTACCCAAATATTACGGAGATATTAATTTGTGAAATTGTATTTTAAATAAGGGAGTATTTACTAAACTAAATTATACAATAATCAATGGATATGCTTGATTGGTAATATTTTAAAGTACATTTCCACATTTTTCCATAAAAGCCCCTACTTATCCACAGAAATATCCACAAAGCTGTGGATAAAGGGGATAACTTTGTTAATAAACTGCTAATGGCCCTTAAATTCTTAAATAATTTGATAAACCCTATTGATTATCTCACGAGTAAGGCTATACTAACTTTTGTAGTGGAATGTAAATGAGGTTGGAATGTGAAAAGAGTCGTTAAGATTTAAAAAGAGATACCAGTCAAAGATGCTCAAAAAAGAAGGCTAGGAGATTATTATGAAGCTTAATGAATTAGGAACAGGCCAAAGCGCGTCTATTGTCTCCGTAGGCGGGAAGGGGGCCCTGCGTCAGCATTTTCTCGATATGGGCGTCATTCCCGGTGCCATCGTGACGATGGTAAAGCTGGCACCCTTGGGAGACCCTATGGAAGTGCGCATACACGGCTATGAATTGACACTGCGCCTGGCCGATGCAGAAAAAATTGAAATCCTACCGGTTGATGAGGTGGAACAATTATCGGAAAGAACTAAGAAGAGGGAACAGGTCAAGCATCCAGGCCTTGGGGAGACCGGAATATTTCACACGAAAGCGGATGGCAACCCCCTGCCGGACAGCGAGCTCCTTACCTTTGCCCTGGCAGGCAATCAGAACAGCGGTAAGACGACCCTATTTAACCAATTGACCGGTTCCAATCAACGGGTGGGCAACTTTCCGGGAGTGACGGTGGATAGAAAAGATGGCGTCATCAGGGGGCACTCCAATACTCTGGTCACCGATCTGCCGGGAATCTACTCCATGTCCCCTTACAGCAATGAAGAACTGGTGACCCGTCAGTTTTTGCTTCAGGACAAGCCTAAGGGGATCATCAACATCGTGGATGCCACCAATATCGAAAGAAATCTGTATCTTACCATGCAGCTGATGGAACTGAACATCCCTATGGTACTGGCCCTGAACATGATGGATGAAGTACGGAAAAACGGCGGTTCTATTCACATTAACGAAATGGAGAATAGGCTGGGAATACCTGTTGTCCCTATCGCGGCAAGCAAAAACGAAGGAATCCAGGAGCTGGTGGATCACGCCATCCATGTGGCCAAAAACCAGGAACGGCCCGGAAGGATGGACTTTTGCGATCCGGAACACGATAACGGCGCTGTTCACCGCTGTCTCCATGCCATCATCCATCTGATTGAAGATCATGCGCGACAGGCTCAGATTCCTCTGCGTTTTGCTGCCAGCAAGGTTGCCGAAGGAGATGAGGAGATTCTCAAAGCGCTGGATTTGAATCAAAACGAGCTGGAACTTCTCGACCATATCATTCAACAGATGGAAGAAGAGAGAGGCTTGGATCATGGGGCAGCCATTGCGGATATGCGGTTCAAATTCATCAAAGAAATATGCGATGCAACGGTGGTTAAGCCTAAAGAGAGCAAGGAATACGCCCGAAGTGTGGCCATTGATAATGTACTGACAGGGAAATTTACAGCCATTCCAGCTTTTGTGGGGATTATGAGTCTGGTCTTCTGGCTGACCTTTGGTGTGATCGGCACCTGGTTAGCGGATATCCTAGACATGGGAATCACCTGGCTGTCGGGGGTGGTGGATCTCGGCTTGACCGCCTACGGGATTAACCCTGTTGTCCACTCTTTGATTATTGACGGTATCTTTGCCGGTGTGGCCTTTGTCATGGACAAGCTTTTAAGGAAAATCGGCCTTTCCGGCCGTAGCATCGTGCCCATGCTGATCGGGTTTGGGTGCTCTGTTCCCGGGGTTATGGCCAGCAGGACCCTTCCTTCCGAACGGGACCGCAAAATGACCATTCTGCTGACTCCTTTTATGAGCTGTTCTGCTAAGCTGCCGATTTACGCTCTCTTTACGGCGGCATTCTTCCCCAGGTACGGAGCCCTGGTGATGATCGGGCTGTATTTTACCGGAATCGTGGTGGGGATACTTTTTGCCTTGCTTTTAAAAGGAACGATGTTTAAAGGAGAACCGGTCCCCTTTGTTATGGAACTTCCCAATTACCGCATGCCAGGTTTCAAGAATGTAGGGCAGCTTCTGTGGGACAAAGCCAAGGACTTTATTACCAGAGCCTTTACCGTGATTTTTGTGGCAACGATTATTATTTGGTTCCTGCAGTATTTTGACCCGCGCTTGAATGTGGTCTCCGATTCCCAGGACAGCTTGCTGGCTTTGGTTTCGGGTATGATTGCTCCGATTTTCGTACCTCTTGGTTTTGGAGATTGGCGGATTTCGACGGCTCTTATCACGGGATTCATGGCTAAAGAAAGCGTGGTTTCCACTTTGACCGTATTATTGGGAGGATCTGCCGCTTCTCTGTCAAGTATGTTCACTCCCTTCTCAGCCATTGTATTTCTGGTATTTACCTTGCTGTATACCCCATGTGTGGCGACCATCGCCTCTGTAAAGCGTGAACTTGGCGGAAAATGGGCAGTGGGTGTAGTGGTTATACAATGTGTTATCGCTTGGGTGGTGGCCCTATTAGTCAATCTCTTTGGTATAATGATAGGGTGGGTGTAGACCGATGGATGGATTAAGTAGTTTTCTTCTGGTGCTCATCATGGTGGGATTTTTGGCGGCCATACGTTCCATCTGGAGGAAAAAGGATAACCCATGCGGGGGCTGCGGGGGAGACTGCACTTCCTGCAAGCATTCAAACCCACCGGATCAAGCTAAGAAATAAAAAGATTGCGGCGGGAAAACCTATCAATGAAATGCAAAAAGCCAGATTTGAAGTGACCCCATAAAGTTAGACAGGTTTATTATTAGGCAACCTGTTGGGCATGAGTTCGGTATTGTACCGGACTCATGCCTTTTAATTTTGACTTAATTCGTTTGTTGTTGTAGTAATCTATATAGTTAGCAAGTTCTTGCTTAAAGTGTTCAACACTTTTAAACTCTTTTAAATAAAGAAGTTCCGATTTCATAATACCAAAGAAATTTTCAATAATAGCGTTATCGTAGCAGTTGCCTTTACGAGACATACTCTGTGTAATACCACGTTCTTGAAGGGCATGGCTATATTGCTTCATTTGATAGTGCCACCCTTGATCAGAGTGAATCAAGAGCCCGTTCCTATCCGTTAACCGTTCAAATGCTTGATCTAGCATCGTAGAAACGAGGGTATAGACTGGCCTCGAACCGATTGTATAAGTAATAACTTCACCATTAAATAGATCCAGCATCGGGGACAAATATAATTTATCTCCAAATAATTTAAACTCCGTTATATCCGTAACCCATTTCTCATTTGGCCTTTCAGCATTAAAGTTGCGTTCTAAAATATTAGGTGCAATCTTACCCACTGTCCCTTTGTACGAGCGATATTTCTTCATACGAACAAGGCATTTTAAGCCTAATTCATTCATGATACGTTGAATTTTTTTATGATTGACCTTTTGTCCTTGGTTCTCTAATTCATCTTTAATTCGACGGTACCCATAACGGCCTTCATGATCGTCATAAATTGTTTGAATCAATACTTTCAGTTCTGCATCTGGATTAGAACGATCCAGATTTTTGACCCAATAATAATATGTGCTACGCGCAATATCCGCAAGCTGGAGAAGTGCTTTCACCGAAAATTCTTGCCTTAATTCATAGACTACTTGAACTTTGTCTTGTTTGGTGATTTTTTCTTGTTTTGAACTAAGGCATTCAACTTTTTTAGATAGGCGTTCTCCATACGTAAACGTTCATTTTCCAGCTGTAATGCCTTTATTGATCCTTCGGCCGGAGTCTCATTTTTTTCTATATTATTATTTCTTTTTTTCATGGGTGGACGCCCCTTTTTCTTTAGTTCAAGGGCGTCTAATCCCTGCGTTTCTAGTTGTCGCTTCCATTTTAATATCGTGGAAGGTGCAGGGATGTTAAAGATTGCAGCCGTTTGTTTGATAGACGTCCCTTGTTTGTTCATATAGTTAAGTACGTCTAGTTTATATTCTAAAGTATACGATGTATAGTTCTTTTCAAAAGCTTTTTCTCCATGAAATTGATACTGTTTAATCCATGTCTGAAGATTGGAATTATGCACCCCGATAGATGCTGAGATTTCTCGTTGACTTTCTTTACCATATAAATAGCGTTTTACAGCTTTTAATTTCTCTTCAACTGTAAATTTGGCCATAAAGAAAAGCACCTCCAACTGTTAGTGGATGTCTAACAATTGGGGTGCAGTTCAATTTTATTCTGGCTTTTTTTGTTGGCGGAAAAACTACTCAATGGATTGAATTTTGAAATCATCAATGAGCCATTTTCCTTCAATTTTTTTGACTGGTATGGAATACTCAATGGTTTCCCTATAGGCCGAGCCATTATCGTAACCTGATACTTTAACGATACAGTATACATTTCCGCTGGTTTCGGTTTCAATATTAACACGTATAACCTCCACAGCATCCACTTCTTGAGTAAGCTGATTATCTATGAAAGACTGTTTGAAATCTGCAAAGAGTCCTTGCATGATCTTTGCCCGGTCGGGAGTTAAAAAGGGGAGCTCATTTTCACCGGTCCAGGTAGTGTAATCAATGTTAAAGGCAGCTGTAAAGTAGTCGTTGACTAAGGTTTCTATGACAGCTTTATCGGGGGCATACTGATCATCTGAGCCCATGCATCCGGTAAAGGCCAAGATGCTGAACAGGAGAGCAATCCATAGCAACCCTTTCATTTTCTTCACGAAAAAACCTCCTTAAAGTAGTGCAAGAGTATTTGCTTTTTACGACTAAGCTTATAAATTCTTCTTAGTAATTTGAAATACCTTTTTTTCCTCAATAGGACATTATTATGGTCAGATCAGGTTAATCTTTCAATATCTGAAGATTTGAGTAAAATAGAATATAGAGAAATCGATCTATCGAAAAAGTTATAAGAAAGGACTAGAGGCTATGAACATAACAGTAGTGGGTGCAGGAGCTACCGGAGGATACTTTGGCGCAAGATTGGCGGAAAGCGGACTTAATGTAACTTTCTTAGTACGTGAGAAACGGGCCGCTCAGCTGATGGAAAAGGGCCTGGTGATTAAGAGTGTGGTAGAGGATCTAACCCTTGAGACTCCTCAGATAGCCATTAATGCGGAGGATATTCCTGCCTGTGATTTAGTGTTGCTGGGATTGAAAAACTACCAACTGGCGGCAAGTCTTCCCCAGCTCAGGGTCTTAGTGAATCGGGGTGCCAAAATACTGCCGTTTCTCAATGGGGTAGAGCATTTTGAAATACTGGCGAAGGAGTTTGGGCAGGAAAATGTTTTGGGTGGTGTCTGCAAAATTATTTCCACTCTCGACTCAGAAGGAACCATTCATCATACCAGTAAAATCCACCAGATCATCTTCGGAGAATTGGAACCCTCCGGTAAGGAATTTTGCTTGCAGCTGGAACAAGCGATGTCGAAGGCCAACATCAAGGTAAAATATACGGAGAATATCTTGAATGAAATCTGGAGTAAGTATGCCTTTATCGCCGTATTCTCCGGGGTCACCTCCGCCGGAGATCTCACCACGGATCTAATCTGCGCTCATGAGGCCACGATAAAAGTCTACCGCCATTCCCTGGAAGAGATGAAAAGTCTGGCCGATGCCTACGGAGTAGCTTTATCCGAGGATTTCGTGGAACAAAATGTGGAGGGTCTGCCGAAATACGCAAAAGGCTCCACATCCTCCATGCATCAGGACATGCGCAAAGGATTGCTTCTGGAAGTAGAGAGCCTTCAGGGCGCCGCGATCCGTCTGGCTGGTAAAAAGCATATGAAACTGCCCACCATCGAAACGTTGTATGGATTGATTAAGCCTTATGAGATGGGGAGTGAAGGGTAAGATTTTTATAGGTCTATGGATTGCCCCGTAGTAGATTTACTACGGGGCTTTTTAGATAGATCGGAAAGTATAAGCTGCCATGACCTACGAATAGTGTCTTACCGCTGTAGGGAGAGATTCTGTATACAAAAAGGGGATGAATAGGCAGGAATTAGGGGAAAAATAACGAATATATTTATTTGGAAGACTGTCGACATGGAACTCGAGGAGGATATTATGAGTGCAATAACGAAAAGCCTGCCATTTCATCTTCAAATATATGAGATTCTTAAAAACCAAATATTGAATGGTGAGATTAGCCGTGGGGAAAGACTTTATGAAAACAAAATTTCTCAGGAGTTAGGAGTTAGCCGCAGTCCTGTAAGAGAGGCTTTACGCATGCTCGAACAGGACGAATTGGTTGTGGTTACGTCTACTGGACTGGTTGTTAACCCGATGGAATTTTCGGATATGGAAGAAATCTATCAATGCAGAATGGCGGTAGAGCCCTTCGCTGCCAAAATCGCTGCAGATAAACTAACGACCGAAGATTTGGATTCCCTGCGCAACCTTGTGACACAAGCTCGGGCCTATCATAATAAAAATGCCTACGAGAAAGTTGTCGAGTCAAACACTCAATTCCACGATATTATTATTCAGAGCAGCGGCAACAGACGCTTGATTGGAATCATTGAAAAAATTCGCTCACTCATTATTCTTTCGCGGAAAACAGAGTTTGAATGTTACCAGAGAGAAGGGGATTACCTGGATGAACATGAAGAGGTTCTAAAAGCTCTTACGGAAAGAAATGGGGCCGAGGCCGAGAGATTATTAAGAATTCATATTACGAACGACTTTGGGTTCTATAGCTTGGCTTATGAAAACGTATTGAAGAAATAAAATGAGTCCCCCAAAAATAACTGACAGGAAAATCAAAGTAAAGAAATGAACTGTGTACGGAGGTATAGGAAATGAAAACTCTTATTAAAAATGGTACTATAATTACCTCCTCAGAATATTGCCAAGCAGATCTCTTAATTGAAGATGGAAAAATAGCCTGTATCGGGAAAAACATCGGAGGTGAGGCCGATGTTAAGATTTATGCTCAGGATAAGCTCATTTTTCCAGGCGGAATCGATGCTCATGTCCATATGAATGTCCCTTGTTCTGATGGCAGTTTGTCAGCAGGATATGATACGGAAACGATAGCTGCTGCACTAGGCGGGACCACTACGATTCTTGATTATGTCTTACAGGAATATGGCAAGAGCATGCATGAAAGTATCGATGGTGCTCATGCCTTGGCCGAGAGCCAAGCTGCTATTGATTATGGGTTTCATGTCATCGTAACCAATCCGGATGAGCAGACGATAGCAGAGATTGAAGACCTCATCGATTCCGGCATTACTTCCTATAAACTATTTATGGCCAATGATTTAGCCTTGGATGATCAACAACTGCTTAAATTTATGGAAGAATTAGCTCGTTTAGGTGGACTGGCCTGTGTTCATGCGGAAAATGGGGCGATTATCTCATCCCTGCAAAACGGACATAAGAAGAAAAAACAACTTGAACCCTATTATCATTTCCTGAGCCGCCCCTTAATCAGCGAAAATGAAGCGATTAATCGGGCCATTGCGCTGGCGAAGACCGCTAAATGTTCTATGCTCGTTGCCCATGTCAGCAATCTGGAGGGAGTTAATATCATAACTGGTGCCCAAGCTCCTGCCCCGATTCACACAGAATCTTGCCCGCATTATCTGGTCTTGGACGATGATGAATATCGGCAAGGCGAATTCGAAACTGCCAAATATGTCATATCACCCCCGTTGAGGAGCAAAGAGGAAAAAGAAAGATTATGGGTAGGTATTAAGAATAGGGGTATAGATATTATTTCGTCAGATCACAATGGGTTTAACTATTCTACTCATAAGCAACTCGGTAAAGATGATTATACTCTTATCCCGAATGGGGGGCCGGGAATTGAACAGCGTTTTACCCTGATGTATCATACCTTAACCGAACGGGGAATAGATCTTTCGCGATTTGTTGATCTTATTGCAACAAAACCTGCGAAGATTTTTGGCTTATTTCCGCAAAAGGGAACGATTGCTCCGGGAAGCGATGCCGATCTTGTGATCTTTGACCCGGCGATAGAATGGACGATTACGGCAAAGGAGCAGCATCAGGCTTCCGACTACACTTCATATGAAGGATTGAGGATGAAAGGCCGGGTCGATAAGGTTCTGCTGCGAGGAGAACTGATTGTTGACGAAGGAAAATATGTTGGCGAGCCAGGGGATGGAAAATTTATAGCTCGTCAAACTTTAAAAAGCTAGACCGGTAAAGTGTAAAACTCCGCACCATTAATTAACTCCTCCTCAAAACCTATTGGATTAATGTTTAAAACCGAGAAAGCGGCAGCTTCACTCGGTTTTAAACATTAATCCATGATATCATGGGGACATCATTATTAAACTTGTAGGGAAAATCCGCAACAGGGATTAACCCATATTCCTATTTAGAATGAAGCCATTACTCCCAATATTGTAAATGAAATTTTTTTTCTGAATTCGCTAAAATTTATGAAGGATTATTGCGAAGAACAAAGAATATATATACTGTCGACAGTCTATAAACTACCGTATACAGAAGTTTGGGAAAGGAGTAGAACTGAATACACTCATACCCTCGAGTTCAAATTTGATTCTAAAAGCTTTTAAGAAACCAAAGAGCACTAGCAATTTACCACCAACAAATTAAACTGAAAGAAGCGAGGTTAGGAACATGTCGAATGCATCAAAGCAAGATCATGAATCCAAAAGCACTCTAGTGGGTAACGTTAAACCGACGAATGTACGTTGGTACGTTTTCATTGCTATGTTGGTACTTGTCACTATCAATTATGTTGACCGTGCGGTTTTATCTATTGCTATGCCTGCGATTCAAAAGGACTTAAACTTGGATCCTGCAATTGTCGGAGTTATTCTCAGTTCCTTCTTCTGGGGTTATGCCCTAATGCAAATTCCTTCTGGTTTCCTTCTTGATAGGGTTAACCCGTCGAAAGTAGTGCTTGGCTCGGCGGTGGGCTGGGGAATCGCACAAACCTTGACCGGTTTTGTAAACAGCGCCGGCTCCCTGATGTTTTTCCGGGTTCTCCTCGGAGTTACAGAAGCTCCAATTATGCCTGCCGGAGCAAAATTGCAGGGTGTTTGGCTTCCAAGTAAAGAAAGAGCCAGAGGAGCGACAATCATCGATAGTGGTGCTCCATTAGGTACAGCTGTTGGCGGACCCATCATTATTGCTTTCATGGCTTGGTTTGGTGGTTGGCGTGGGGCGCTTATAGGTGCCGGTCTATTGACAATTATTCTTGGCGTTATCTGCTATTATATCCTTAGAGGAAATCCAGCTACCCACAAGGGAGTTAATCAAGCTGAACGTGAATATATCCAAAGTCACCTAGCTCAAGAACAGGAAGAAGCTCAGAAAGAAACCAAGACGGAGCTTAAAACATCCACATACCTATCCAACAAAAGTTTCTGGGGTATGTGCTTAGGTTGGTTCTCCTTCAATACCGTATTCTATGGCCTGTTAACATGGGGACCAAGTTTCCTCGCTCAGACTCAGGGCATTGATATTAAGGCTATTGGTTTCTCTACATTACTCATCTTTGGATGTGGCTTTGTGGGCGAGCTTATTGGTGGTCAACTCGTTGACAAATGGCGTCAAGTGGGTGGTAAATATAACACGGTTATGAAAACTTGCATTGGCATAGCAGGTCTTGCAACCTCAGCTTCTATCTTCCTCCTCACAAGAGCAAGTTCCTTAACCATGGCTATTGTTTTGTTGTCTACTGCATTGTTCTTTTTGCGCTGGGCAGGTATCTTCTGGAGTGTTCCGGCAGCCATCGCGCAACGTCACCATGTCGGTGTACTCGGTGGATGCATGAACTTCGCTGGTAACATTGCAGGGGTTATCACTCCAATCTACATCGGCTTAATTGTAAAATTCACTGGATCGTTCCATGCAGGTCTTCTGATCTTCGTTGCTGCAGGTATCCTCCTTGCTGTTGCTGGTTCACTCATCAACTATGAAAAGAAAATCGGTGTTGCTTGAGTCAAGCCCATATCGGGCCAAGTGTGCGTATGTCTTCGAGAAGAAAGGAGAGTGAAATGTAATGCGAATTCTAGTCATAAATCCAAATATTTCAGAAAGCGTTACAAACCTTATTGCACAAGAGTCAAGACGTGTAGCTTCTCCAGAAACTGAATTGTTGTTCGCAACGGCACCTTTTGGCGTAGAGTATATTGAAACTCGCATAGAGGCTCTTATTGGCGGGTATGCTGCGGCGTGCGTTGCAGCTGAACGCCAGGGGGAATATGATGGTGTAATTATTGACGCTTTTGGTGATCCCGGGCTCTTGGGGATCAAAGAAATGCTCAACGTTCCTGTGGTGGGAATGACGGAAGCCGCTTTAGCATCGGCGTGTCTTTTAGGTCAGCGTTTTTCCATTATTGCTATTTCCTCGCGGATTAAGGCGTGGTATCTGGAAACTGTCGAACGTAGTCACCTGACGACCCGTCTTGCAAGCATACGGTCTTTGAATGACACACTGCGTAATATCGGTACTGTACAGGAAGATCATGCTGAGCGCTTAAAAGAGTTGGCGATTGAGGCGGTCGAGAAGGATGGTGCTGACGTTATCATACTGGCGGGAGCGCCTCTGGCAGGTCTTGCTCGTAGCCTTGAAGGACAGTTACCAGTGCCTGTAGTGGACGGAGTGTCTAGTGCAGTGCGTCATTGCGAATCGCTTATTGCACTAAATCCTGGCTACGCAGTGAAAGGAAGCTTTGCTCAACCCCCCCTGAAGCCGAATAAGGGATTGCCGGCAGCTCTAGCCGCACTATTGGATCGCACACGCTAATATTACTAAAGGATTCTAGCATACTTTTGCTAGAATCCTTTGCCACGATTATGCATAACCCCCTCTTCTAACACTGCCCTTGAGGCAATTTGTTTAAGGGTGGTTTTGGGTTTAGAAGACATCAGATTGAAAAAGATTATGGAAGCACCATATAGGATAGTGCGCCAGTAGTTATATGCAGGGGGTGTCCGATGGAACGGTACGTTCGTTTTAATAATGGTAATAAGATTTGCTTCGGATTAGTCAAAGGTGATATAGTTGCAGAGCTGATCGGTGAGGAGCTTTCCGATTTTAAAGAATCCGGAATAGAACATGATCTTTCCTCCCTTAAGCTATTGGCCCCTTGTAACCCTACAAAAGCAGTCTGTGTTGGTCTCAATTATAAAGACACAGTCCTCGAGCCAGGAGCACAATGGCCTAAAGAACCTCTTTTATTTATAAAACCATCGACAAGCATTACAAATCCAGGAGATGATATCATCAAATGGGCAATGACAGAGGATTTAGCCTTTGAAGCGGAACTAGCCATTGTCATAGGGAAAAAAGCGCATCTAGTGCCTGAAGAGGAAGCTCACGAATATATCTGGGGATATACAATCGCTAATGATGTAACTGCAAAGGATTTGCAGAGGGCCGACATCCTATGGGCCCGCTCAAAGTCCTTCGATACGTTTCTCCCTTTGGGGCCCTGGATCGTCAGTGGAATTGATGCCCATCATTTAATGATTACTTCTTCTGTAAACGGTCAGCAAAAACAAAAAGGTACTACTGCTGATTTAATCTTTGGCATAGAGTACCTAGTAAGTTTCGTTTCTCACATTACAACGCTGTTACCCGGAGATATTATTTTAACAGGTACACCTGGTGGTTACGGTTCGTCCTTAGATGTTAATGATAAGGTCGAAATAGAGATATCAGAGATCGGCAAGCTAATGAACACTTGTAAAGTAAGCTCGGAACGCTGGAGTCTTGCACCACGCCATAAATAGCATGTATTTGAGCAGGGAGGGTCAAAGGCGTTTTTGTACGCCACCCATGGCGATTAACTAGACGACGAAAGTCCGTTATGGGGATATGTAGCGACCAGCCATGAGCTTAAGGCAAGGGTATCCATCGCGAGGAGAATGAAAAAGGCGAATTCCTGTAGAATTCGCCCCTTTCCGAACCGTTTGCAAAAGTTGTCTTTTCTTTCAGCCTTTTCATTCCGAGAGGCTATTTATTTTGCCTCAAATAATCTACCCCAGCCTTTAACGACACCAGGATCTACACCGACCATTTTTAAGGTTTTCCATACAGTGACTGCGGTACTATCGTAAACAGTGATGCCATAATCTCTTTCGAGCTGTTCGATTTGCCAAGTGGATCTTAAATTGGTACAAATGATGCTGATTCCATCAGCGGCATCAACGCTGACTTCTTTACACATCTCATCAATCTGTTCCGGCGTAACTAAACTGAAAGAACGGTTAACGGTTTGATTCAAGCCACGAGAATTAATGACTTTGTAACCGCATTTTTCTTCAAATTGTTTAGCAATGAGCTCATCGATGGAAGGGATGTAAGGAGTAACCATGTGGAGAGTCTTTACATTGTTTTCCTCAAACGCTTCCAGCATAGCAAGCATGGAGGTGGTTGCTGGGATCCCCGTCGTTTCGGTGATTTTCTCACATACCATCCTGTCGAATTCGAAGCCTGTCCAACCACCTGATGTTCCGTTCCAGGCAATTGCATCAACATCGGCATGGGCGAGAAATTCTGAGGCACGTAGAAATGGATCGAGATCAAACTGAGATAAAGCGTCTTTTTCCAAAGAAATCTTTGTCACCTCTAAACGTGAATAGTGCATGGTAACAAGATCCTCTAAGCCGGAAACCATTCTTGAGCAAATAGGCTCCAGGGCTGTGTTTGAAGATGGGGTCAGCATTCCAATCTTCTTTTGTTCTGCAGGATCAAACATAGTTTTTTTCATGTGAGTATCCCTCCATTAAAAATATAGGGAATGACCGACGCGCGACAGTCGCTTGTCGACAATGTTTGATATATGTTTTCGCCGTTTCTTTTCGAAATCCTCTTTTGTTTTTGATGTTTCTGAATATTTTCTTTAAATTTTTCTCCATGTTGCATTAATGGATTTCGGCAGCCGAATAGTCTTCAACGAGTATGTCTTGAGCCCCTTGCCACAGAACAATTTGGCCTAATTTCCCTAAGTTTTCATTCCCTTCAATGATCGTTAAGAAATGGTTTCCTGCTAATTGCCCAATTTTGCTTGAAAAAAAAGCCCCTCCATAAGGGATGAAAATCTCTGTTTCACTAATATCACCCGGATATAAAAGGATCTCCCCTTTGGCAGGATGACTGGTAGGATTTTCATAGCCCACTCCTAATTTGAAATCGCCTAAGGGAACCCAAACGGCCTCTCCGCTCCACCGAACATGGATAATCTTGTTTTTAAATGGCAGAAGCTTTTTAAATGCCGCACAAGTTTGGGGGGCCTCTTTTTCCTCAAGTCGTGCAATGAAGTTAAACCCACCGGCAGTAATTTTTACTAGATTCATAATTTTATCAACCTCCTCATTTTTTCAATATCAATTCTATGACGATGAAGGGCCCCTTACAGGTCTTAACTCTTATGAGCATACTTATTAAGCGCTGCCGTGTCAAGAATCGTTATTTCTCCCCGTTTGAGATGGATAAGGCCTTTTTGGGCAAATTCGTTAAGATAGGTTGTTACTTTGGAACGTGCTGTGCCAATAAAGTGGGCCAGTTCTTCATGGGTAATCATCAGGCAGTTATCGTTATTTTTACTGGTGAAAATACCATAGTGCTTGAAATCCAATAACAATCTTGCCAGCCGGTACTCGATTTTTTGAGTGGACAAATCTTCAGCTTGTAAGGTTGTCCATCTTAATTTAACCCCAATGGACTGAATAATATATAAAGCAATTTCTGGATAGGCATAGATAAGCTCTTTCATTCTATCCCCAGAAATAGCGACAACTTCAACTTTGCTTAGAGCGGTTGCCGAGACCATGCGCGGGCCTTGGTCCAGGGTTTCTGTTTCCCCAAATATTGCGGGGGCGACAAGGATGCCAAAGATTTTTTCACTTCCCTCAGAGAAAAAGCTGGAGACCTTTACCTTGCCTTTCTTCAGGCAAATAAGTCCGTTGCTGGGCTGGTTCTTCTCGAATACGAATTCGCCTTTTTGATAATGTCTTGGTATCCCACTGCTTAAAAGAATATTCCATAGGTTTGTATCCGTTGGTTGAGAATAGATATTTGGAACGATGTAATTCATGATCGTACCCCCAATCATTGCGTTACAATTATATTGTACAATAATAATGGGAAGCAAAACGTCAATTTTCGGGAAAAATATAAAGGGAGGAAACTTCGGGATTTGACCCGAAGCTATCCTCCTTTAAGCTTATGGATTCATAATGAGAGATTGTGGATTATTTTTTAGACCGAGCGGATTCGACCCAAATACCGCGTTCGATCAATTTTCGGACATGCTGGCGGTAAATCTCGTGGGTGTCTTTGTGTTTTAAGGGAGCGCGGTTCATACATAGATTCTTTTCAAAGAGAGGCTCTTCGTAGATGAGTTTGAATTGCTCAGTACGCAAGTCTTTCATCCAGTTTCCGAAGAGGGAACGTTCGCGGTATTCCCTCAGAGATTCAATATCGATAATAGCTCCGGCATAGGAACTTCCTGAACCATACTTATGGTTGGAGATCACTTCTCCATGGTGGTTGACGATCATGGATTGGCCGCCGAAGGTGTCGACAGACAGCTCGGCTGCTTGGGAGGGATAATAGGTGGCGACATTAGGTGCCACCACATAGCAGGTATTGTCCAAAGCCCGGGCTCTATTTTGAAGTTCCCACCACCCATTGGCTACTGCCGGTTCAGGAGCGCTGGACCGGTAGATGATTTCCGCACCGTTCATGGCGAGTCCTCGCGCCGGTTCAGGGTAATCCCCCTCTTGGCACACCAAGAGGCCGATTCTGCCGATTTCTGTGTCGGCTACGGAGTAAAAAGAGTCTAATTTATAACCATAAAGCTCTATCCATTTGTCCCACACATCATGGGGAACGGTGGAATGTTCCTGACAGAAAACCTGCATTTTGTAACTTTGTAGAATGACTTCTCCTTTCGGATCAATCAAAAAAGCAGAATTAAAGAAGCGGCCGGGAAACTCAGGGTGCTTTACTTTGGCCTGAGCTATGAGATAGGCGTTGTATTCCTTAGCTTTTTTGCCAAGAAGTTCAGTTTCTTCACCAGGAATATCAATGGCCATATGATCTACATAGTATTGGTGATCCCAATCAAATAATTCATCAGTAAATCCTTGCAGAGCACCTTCTGGAATAGTAATGAGTCTTACCGGCATTTCAATTCCGCTTAACCATACTGCGGCATCGATGACATCTGAGATGTGGGCAATATTCCGTTTGATATCCTCCCTTTTTTCTGCACCACGCATGGTAGGTTGTATGGCTAAGGCCATATACTGCTCAATCATTGATATTACCTCCTTGTGCACTTCTTGGTTTTAGATTAGCACAAGGATTTATTTATGTATGTTACAATAGTAACAGTTGTCTAAATTTTCTTGAATTTACTTGATGCTAAAAAATATTCAAAAAAGAAAAAAGTACTTAAAATTTTCTTTTTTTGTCCATTAGAAGAGCATTCTAGTTCAGATTTTTCAAGCGCCGATTCAGGCTAATTTGCTATAATTTAAAGATGGGTGTTTTGCCTAAGGCTATATATTGACACACTGGATATCTCACAATCTATAGAAGATAAAGGGAAGGCTTTTTATGAGTAATATACATGATGTGCGCAGGCGGGAGATCAAATATCGGGTTGCGTTTGACAATGCATCGAGAGCAAAGCAATACATAGGCAAGGTTTTGCAGGGTGATCCCCACAATGGATCTGATGGGTATCTTGTGCGGTCACTCTATTTTGACACGCTTTGGAATCGTGATCTTGAAGAAAAAAAAGATGGCCTTGAAAGCCGCAGAAAAATACGACTGCGCGTTTATTCGCCTGAAGCTGCCACAGCAAAGTTGGAGCTGAAAGAGAAACAGGGTTTTTGGCAGCACAAGCGCTCCATCACGATTCCGCGGGAGATGGCTATTCACTTGTCTACTGGAGACTATACATCCCTGGCTAGGATGCAACTCCCTCTTGCCCAACAGCTGTACCGTTTTATGAGTGAGCAAATGTATCGGCCCAAATGCATCGTACAATACCGACGGTATGCCTTTATTGTTCCGGCCAACGATATCCGTATTACCTTCGACAGCAAACTTATGGCAACGGAAGGATATTTGGATTTGTATAGAGACGATGCCTTTCTGTATCCTGTGGGCTGGCCTGATGATGTAACCCTGGAGGTTAAATATAATAATTTCTTATTTAGTTATATTAAGGACTTGCTGGATGACATTGACAAAGTGCCCGTATCCTACAGCAAGTATGTCATGTCGCGTTTTATGACCCACAGTTTAGAGTAAAACCCGATTGTGTTGCACTATCTTATCTATAGAGGAGGAGCTACATAACGATGAAAGACCAATTGCTGGCTGGGCTGGAGGCGAGTACCGGTGCCCTTACATTACAAGATATTCTTTTGAATTTTTTGATTGCCGGAATCTTGGGCGTGATGATTTTCATCTCATACCGCATATCCCATTCGGGTGCCGTCTACAGCGCCAAGTTCAATGTGTCGCTGATTATGCTCACCCTCGTCACCACGCTGGTGATGAATGTAATCGGCAATAATATTGCTCTTTCACTGGGTATGGTAGGGGCCCTGTCCATTGTCCGTTTCCGCACGGCCATTAAGGATCCGCGAGACACTGCTTATATCTTTTGGGGTATCGCTGTGGGTGTTTGTTGTGGCGTTCAGGAGTATCTTTTGTCTGCCATCGGCTCGGGCATCATCTTCTTGTTCATGCTGATGTTCGGGGCGGTAAAGAGCAACGACCGTTATCTGCTTGTGCTGCGGGGAGAAAGTGTTGCCGAACAGGCCCTGGAAAAGGCCATTGATCAGATCTTCGGCGGCAAAGCTCAATTTAAAGTGAAAAACACCTCGAAGAGCTTCATTGAACACATCTATGAGTTATCACAAAAACAGGTGCAGCAGGCGGAGAAACAGATCGGTTCCCTTACCTCCTATCTGAATAAAATAGAAGGTATGACGGCAGTAAACTTAATCAGCCAAAATGACGAAATCAACCGATAGGGGACATGTCCATGAGAAACGAGCGGAAGATAGCTGTCATTTCAATAGCGGCATTGCTTTTGGCAGTACTCGGTTTAAGTCTTCTGACCGCAGTACCGCACCGGACAGAGCATCCTAACTCTTACAATGCTCCGCTGCCAGCGGCGCCCAAAACCGAAAACGTCATGCAGGGAATATCCCAAGAGGATTGGAGCGTGGACGACACCTTTTCCACCCATCTACCTCTTATTGTCATCGATACCGGGAACGAGCGTCCGCCCATCAGCACCCAGCAGGGTGAAGATGGCGTTTTCCAACTCATTCCCGGGGTAGAACCCTACCGCTACGGGAGTATCCACGTGATTGACACCGGCGGCCTCAACAACCTGAAGAGCGAGCCGGATCATGTAAGTCCCATCGCCATTAAGCGCAGGGGCAACAGCTCGATGCTGTACCAAAAAGCCCAGTATTTAATCAAGCTGCAGACAGAATCCGGACAAGACAATTTTTTGGATTTGCTGGATCTTGGAGCGGAATGCGAATGGGTGCTCAACGGCTCCATGGCTGACAAAAGCATGATGCGAAATTACCTTTCCTACCGCCTTGCTTCACAATTCATGCCCTTTACACCGGATTCACGGTACTGCGAGGTGGTGTACCACGAGAATGGCCGCTATTATTACGAGGGTGTGTATCTGCTGATTGAAAGCATCAAGCAGGGTGAGGAGCGCGTTGCTATTTCAGAGTCAAAATCCTCCGATCCCTATCCGTCCTACATTGTCCGGCGCGATCGGTTTGCAGAGGATGACACTATCCTGGACACCTGGGCCACGCAAAAGGGATTGAGATTTACTCCTGATGAATTGAACGAACATTATCTGGGGCTGATCTATCCCACCATGAAAAACGCTACAAAGGAAACTATCGAGTTTGTCACAGGAGACATCAGCCGGATTGAAAAGGTTCTGTATTCTGACGACGAGCATGTTTTCTCTACCTACCCCCGCTATATCGATGTGGATTCTTTCATCGACTATTTTATTTTTAATGAATTTTTCGGCAGCTACGACGCGGGTATCAACTCCACCTATATGTACAAGGAGGTGGGCGGCAAGCTGTATATGGGTCCGGTATGGGATCTGGATAACGCAATGGACAATTACAAATCCGAACCTTTGAATGTGAATGTAACAGCCTTTCAGATCAAGCCATGGTTCGACCGGCTGATACGTGATTCGGATTTTTTAGCAAAGCTGGAAAAACGATATGCCCAGCTTAGGCGGGGGCCCCTTTCCGATGAGAACTATCTCGGCACCATCGATGCCATTGTAGCTCATTTGGGCCCAGCCACCGACAGAGAGTGGACCCGGTGGGCTCATGTGTACACAACTTTCAACAGATACAGCATGCAAAATTACGGGGAAAACCATGAACTGGTAAGAAATACGGATGAATTCCGCCAGGAGGTATACAGGCTGAAAACCAGCATTACACAACACGCCGCAGCCATAGGCCCTTACCTCCGGATATTGCGAAAATCCACTATCGTAAACACCGGGCTTTCCATATATTCTCCCTTACTTTTGTTGGTGACCGTGCTGGTATTCCTCATCCCCGCTTTCTACGCATCTCGTAAATAGGAGGCTTAGTTATGCCAATTCCCAGCTTGGCATTTATGCTTGTTTTTTTACCCACCTGCTTGATTTTGTACTTCCTTTTCTTCTTTTACCGGCCCGCGCAAAATGTCATACTGCTGCTGGCCAGCCTGGTGTTTTATGCCTTTGGCCAGACTGTCTATGTGTTGGCGCTTTTGCTCTCTATGGCATGGAATTATGCCATGGGCTTGGCCATCGCGACCCGGCAAAAGAAAGGGCACAGCAGCAAGGCCTTGACCGGAATAGCCGTCGGGATGAATGTGCTGCTTTTACTGGCATTTCAATGGATAAACCAAATGCTGGCCTTTCTTCCCTCCTGGTTTGGTTGTGTGGCACCCTCTTTTCAGGTTCTGATGCCCTTGGGGCTTGCCTGGTACACCTTGCAGGCGGTGGGCTACTGCCTGGATGTCTACCGTGGCGAGGTAACTGCCGAGAAAAACCCCCTTTATGTGGGGCTGCACCTGGCCTTTTTTCCTAAGATCACCTTGGGTCCCTTGGTGGATTATGGGATGATGCGTCGGCAGTTCACTGAACGCCAACATACCATTGACAAGTTTAGCCGGGGTTTGTGCAGATTTGTGGTAGGTCTTGCGAAAAAGCTTTTGCTGGCAGATCAGCTTTCCTATCTGGTGAACTACATCTTCACCCAAGCGGCCATGGACAATACCGTAGTACAACTGCCGGTAAGCCTGGCCTGGCTGGGGCTGTTCGCTTTTGGCCTGCAATTGTATTATGAACTTTCCGCCTTTGCCGACATGGCCATTGGTCTGGGGGAGATGTTCGGGTTTGATTTGCCGGAGAATTTTTGCTATCCCTTCGTAGCCACGAATATGACGGATTTCTGGCGCCGTTGGAACATCACACCCCTGGCCTGGTTCCGGAAATATGTTTTTGGGTTCCTTCCCAGGACGGAAAATCAAGACCTTGTGATACGGAATCTGCTTATTACATGGATAGTGTTTGCTTTGTTTGTCGGAGGTTTTGAGTGGACCTTTGTATTCTGGGGTGTATGGAATTTTCTTCTCTTGCTGGCAGAACACTTTTTTGGTTATGCTGAGCGCATTTCGGGACGCTTTTTAAAGCATGTATACACGCTGCTTGCAGTGCTGCTCGGATTTGTATTGTTGCGAAGCCCTTCTCTGTATACTGCGGGACAATATTTCGCCTCCATGTTGGGGCTGAACAACAACGGTTTTTGGAGCACCCTGCTCCCCGTGTTTTTAAGGGAGAACTGGATGCCCCTCGGACTTGGTGTAGTGTTTGCAATACCCCTGGCGCCCAAGTGGAACGCCTTGGCACAACGGCCTGGTAAAGGAAAATCTCTTTGGAGGTTGTCGGCTATCCTCTACCCGGTCTTCATTGCCGGGCTGCTGATAGTGTGCATGGTCTTTATTGTTCAAAACAAGGCAGTGATCACGCCTGTATATTAGACACATCACAGAAGGTGAAGCCAGGTAAGGAAGGGAGGCGGATCACATGGATAATTCCCCAAAGGCGCATTGGCATAAAATCGCAGCAGCCGTACTCATGTTAACTGTACTAATTGGAGCAAGCGGGTTTTCCCTTTGGTTTACATATGACAGTGTGCTTGGCACATTGGCGGCTTATGACCCACTGAAAAGCTGGCGCACCCCCTCTTCCCTTAGAGAAGAAATGGAGAGCGCCATCCGCTACCAGCTCCCATACCGTCTGGAGATACGCGATATATACTCAATCGGCCTGGTGGCGCAGGGCAAACGGGAAATCGGCACTTTTTTCATTGTGAAAGACAACGATGGCTATCTGCTGAGAACCAACCTCTATCAGGAGATAGATCCCAATATTGAGGAATATGCCCGGCGATTGGGTAAACTGCGGCAAGCAGCTGCGCTCAAGGGGACACAGGTGTTGTTTGTGGGAACCACCGGCAAGTTTGTGCCCGGCACCACGAAAATGCCGGAGGGCTATCTGCCGGATCACTCCAGTCTGCGTAATCTGGATGAGCTTTTTTTGGATTTATTGGCCTACCACGTGAGCAATCTGGACTTGCGCGAAAGCTTCAAAACAGCACCCCTTGACTACACGGACTACTATTACCGCACCGACAGCCGATGGACAGCGCGTGCCGCCCAGTTTGCAGCGGGCAGCGTTGCCGATGCGGCAAAGGATAAGTTGGGTGTTGAGCTGGATTCAGATGGATTCTACAGCGATTTAGCCAATTATGAAGCCTACATCTATCCCCAGATCCTGTTGGGCGATTACGGACACAGCGCAGGCATGCCTTTTTCCGGTTTGGACGACTTTGTAGCAGTAGTTCCGGCCTTTGAAACCGACCTGACATTGGAGATTTCTTCCCAAAATATCCTTCGCCGCGGCCCGTTTTCCCAATCCGTGCTGAATATGGATTACCTGAATGTAGGAGACCCGCGCTATGACAACCCTTCTAAAACATATTTCGGGGGAGGCGTCACACGGGTGCACATCGTGAATCACCGCAATCCGGACGGAGAAAAGGTTCTGCTGCTGTGCGACAGCACTTTCCTGACGACCGCCGCTTATCTGGCCTTGATGTGCGGTGAAGTGGATGCGCGGGTGGTGGCTTCAAATGACGCGGCCAGCATGGAAAAGCTTGTGGCAAGTGGCGAGTATTCGTTAGTGGTAGTAGCCTGTGAGGCTCAGAGCATTGGGGCAGATATGTTCCCTTTCTTTAAACGATGATTTGCTTTATGGGGGGAGAGGAGATGGTTATGGCTAAAAAAATAGGTTTCGCCTTGAGACTTTCCCTCTTTTTGACCATACTTGCGGCCGCCTTCTTTTTTGTGTGGCGGGTAAATGTCGGTCCTACGGCGGAAGGTTCTGTGGAAGTGTTCTTCATCGAGACCAAAAGCGACGCTAACGCCATCCTGCTCAAACAGGGTGAGGCCGTCATTCTGGTTGATACTGGGGAAGAAGTGGACGCCCCAGCTATCACGGCTTTTTTGCGGGAACAGCTGGTAAGCGTGATTGATTATCTTGTGTTGACTCATCCCGACCAGGATCATATTGGGGGTGCTCCCGCCCTTCTTGAGCAGTTTGAAGTACGCTATGTGATACAGCCGTATTATGCCAAGGAAAATGTCCTGGCCGGCGCCTTGAGGCAAACCATTGATTCCCTGGGGGTAGCGCAGATTTACCCCACCCGCCCCAGAAGCTTTACCTGCGGCCAAATGCAGATGACTGTGTATCCGCCGCTGGAGAAGCACTACCGGAAGGATAATAATTATTCTCTGGCCCTTTGGATAAAGCATGGGAAGGTGGATATGGCCTTTGCGGGGGATGCGGAGGAAAAGCGGCTGAACGAATTGATGCAGATCCATTGGCCGGCCGTGCAGCTGTATCAGGTGGCGCACCATGGACGTGCCAGCCGGTCCTCAGGCTTATTGATTGAACAGCTGCGGCCGCAGTACGCCGTAATCACTGCTTCTGACGGCGACCAAGCCGTCCAAGATGCCCTAAAACAAGTAGGCGCACGGATTTTTTACACAGGAGACGGAACACAACAGTTTGTTAGTGACGGAAAAACCATGGTGTATGTTGAAAGGAGGCCTTAAGATGATAGCTGAGAAGCAAATGAATGCAACAAGCCGGTCCCAAGCCTTTCGTTACCGGTCCTGGATGATTCTGACAATGGTTTTGAATGCAATTTACCTGTACTGGCGCGTTCGGTATACCCTACCCATAGAATATGGCGTTATTTCCATCATTGCAGGTGTGTCTTTGCTCGTGGTAGAGTTTTTGGGCGCACTCGAATCACTGGTGCACTATTTCAACATGCATCGCATTGAAAATCACCCGGTACCCGAAGTGCCGCTGCATCTGTTCCCCGATGTCGATATCTTTATTGCCACCTATACGGAACCCATCGATCTGCTGTATAAAACCATCAATGGATGTAAGTATCTGGATTACCCGGACAAATCCAAGGTGCATATTCATCTCTGTGATGACGGGCGCCGCCCTGAGGCCCGCCAGTTGGCCATGGAGATGGGGATCAATTATATTTGCCGCGAGGACAACAAGGGTGCCAAAGCCGGCAATTTGAACAACGCCATGTCGGTAACCAGTGCACCGTTGATTGTGACACTGGATGCGGATATGATTCCACAGCACAGTTTTTTAATGAGCTGTGTCCCCTACTTTGTGGACGCCGATCTGCAAAATGCCTCCCGTGAGGACGGCAAGAAGCTCCGTATGGGGTTTGTGCAGACCCCCCAAAGCTTTTACAATCCTGATTTATTTCAATTCTTTTTGTATTCAGAGAACCGTATCCCTAATGAGCAGGATTACTTTTACAAAGATGTGCAGGTGTCCCGCAACCGTTCCAACAGCGTCATTTACGGCGGCTCCAACACCATGCTGAGCCGTGCTGCTATTGAGGACATCGGCGGTTTCTTTGAAGGGGCGATCACGGAGGACTTCGCCACCGGCATCCTGTTGCAGAAAAAGGGATATGTCTGCTATGCAATCAATGAAGTTTTGGCCAGTGGGTTATCGCCCACCGACCTGCCCAACTTGATTCAGCAGCGAATCCGCTGGGCGCGCGGGTGTATTCAAACAGGACGTAAAATGCATATTATCTTTTCACCAGAGCTTTCCTTTGGGCAGAAAGCCAACTATTGGGCCTCTGTTTGGTATTGGTATGCACCCTTGAAACGGCTGTCCTATATCATGTCCCCCATTTTATTCGCTGTCTTTGGGTTCATGGTCATCAAGTGCACCTTGCTGGAGGTGCTGATTTTCTGGCTGCCTATGTACATTTCCAGCAATATTACACTGCGTATGCTGAGCCGGGGCATACGAACCACCAAATGGACCAGCATATACGAAACTGTTCTGTTCCCATTCATGCTGTTTCCTGTTCTTGCGGAGTTCTTTGGCATTTCTCTGAAGAAATTCCGTGTAACGAAAAAGGAAAGGGTACGCAGCGAAAAAGCGACAACCGTCCTGTACGCTATTCCCTTTGTGCTGTTGGCTGTCCTGTCGGTGATTGGTATTATCAATTGTACCGCCATGATATTCCAAAGCGGAACCGTATCGCCCATCGTGGTTTTATTTTGGTTGTCGGTCAACCTGTTCAACCTGGTGATGGCACTGTTTTTTACTCTTGGACGCAATTTCTACCGCATGAGCGAGCGGGTGGCGGCTGTGGTGGAATGTCGTCTGGGGACGAACGCCCATGGTGTTATTCATTGTGAAACCACGGATTTCTCTGAAACTGGTGTGGCTCTTTTTTTGAAAAAGCCGACAGATATTGACGAAAACGAAACCGTCAATTTGCATTTGCTTACCGACAGATATTCAGCCAAGCTGAAAGGGCGAATTGTCCATGTGAGCGCTATTCCAGGTGGCTGGAAATACGCGTTCCTTATCACAGACTACGGGGATAGCAAAAGCCAGTACCTCCAAATTGTCTATGACCGTGTGCCGACTCTGCCCACCGACCTAAAAAAAGCGCAGGGGAGCTACAATGATATTCGCCGTAACATCACCCGCCGTACCCAAGGGGTATTCTATCAAAACCGTCGCTATCCGCGTATCAACATGGATGAAACCATCCATTCAGACTATGGGCCGGTTCACCTCATTAATTTTAACTACAAATATGTGGTGACAGATTCGCCGGATCTGCCAAATGAGCTGTATTTGCACCCAGTGGAGGGGCTTGCTTTGCTGTGCCGCTACGAGCGGGATGTGCAAGATGGCAAAAAATTATATGCCGTGGCAAATTATGACGATATTCACAATAACGCTGAGGCCAGCCGTCTGCTGAGGGAGTGGGTGGATCAGATTTTGCGCAAAGAGAGTGTGTTAGGAAACAAGTCCATGCCAAGCGCCCGTTCTTCTGATTTGGCTCTCAATATTCTGGGTGCGCCACAGGGGCAAGGAGGGGGACTAAAGCAATGAAGTCAGGAAAGTGCTTCAGATTCGTGGTGGTCTTGTTAATCGTGATGTTGGGGGGATTTCTGATATCGGGTTGGACGGCAAAAGAGGATTTGCGCTTTGTGAAGAGTTTAGGTGTGGGCTGGAACTTGGGCAATACCCTGGAGCCCTATGATTTGCATTTTGAAACCAGTGATCCTGCCATATATGAAACATACTGGAACAACCCCATTACCACCAAGGAGATGCTTCAGGATATTAAGCAAGCGGGCTTCTCTGTTTTGCGCATTCCGGTGACATGGCAGGACCACATGGATGATAACCTCCAGGTAAACGAGGCTTGGATGGATCGTGTGCAGCAGGTGGTGGACTATGGATTGGAGGCCGGCTTTTATGTGATCATTAACGCCCACCACGACCAGTGGTACTACCCAGATGAAGAGAATCTTCCACGCGCCGAAGAAATGATGCAGGCGTTATGGCGGCAAATTGCCCATCGGTTTGAAAGCTATGATGAACGGCTGATGTTTGAAAGTATGAATGAGCCGCGTCTGATTGGAACGGATAAAGAATGGGGTTCTGGTACCCCTGCGGCTAGAGATGTGGTAAACAAGCTGAATGTGGCGTTTGTAGAAACGGTGCGTTCGGCTGGCGGAGAAAACGCCAAGCGGTATTTGCTTTTGCCTGCTTACTGTGCGCGGGCAGAAACGGCAGCGTTTGAAGGTTTTTATTTGCCGAAAGGAAGCCGAATGATTTTATCGGTACATTTGTATACGCCGTATCGTTTCGCCCAAAGCTCATCCGGAACGGATGTATTTACCCCGGAAAGCCCTGCGGACACCGAAGCTATTGATCAGCTATTTTCGGATCTCAAGAGGCTTTTTATTGATAAAAAGATTCCTGTAATCATTACGGAATTCGGGGCGGTTGACAAGGACAACGAACAGCAGCGGATCATATGGGCAAATTATATTTTGAAGAAAGCGAAAAAGCTGGGTATCTCGTGCCTTTGGTGGGATGCGGGTGGAGATGCCGGCAAGGAAATATCATACTCTTTATACGATAGATACACGAGAACATGGCGATTCCCCAAACTGGTGCAGGCCTTGGTAAATCGGTGAACAATAGCCACCCGAAATCGGACACGAATCCGATTTTGGGTGGCTATAGCAATAGTTGCCTAAATTCTCTAAAGAGATTGATTTTCCATGTCAGCTTTTGACCCAAATAAACGACTTAATATTAGAAGGAGGTAAGGTTATGAGTAGAAAATATCAATTAATTGTAACTTGGGCCTTGGTGGCGGTGATGCTGGGGGTGACCCTGACCGGCTGCTCAGGGAACTCCAAAGTAGCTGCCGGGGATTTGATGAAGGGGATTAATAAAAATCCTGTCCAACTTCCTCAAAAAATGGATGGAGAGTTGAATCAAGCTCTACTGGATTTTACATGGAATTTATTCAGGGAAAGCGGTGCTAACACCGGTAATGTCATGATTTCAGCACCCTCTGTCTATCTGGCCTTAGGAATGACCCTAAATGGGGCCGATGGTGAGACCAGGGAAGCCATGCTCAAAGCCTTGTCTGCTCAAAACATAAAGCCGGAGGACTTTAATCTAGGCTTATCCGCATGGATGACCTCTTTGATGGATAAAGAAAATAAGGCGGATGTGCGTATTGCCAATTCGATTTGGATTCGTGATGGTTTTGAGGCGGACCCGGCTTTTTTACAGACCAATGGAGATTATTATCAAGCGGGAATAAGAAGCATTGATTTTGCCGATCCCTCGGCCCCTAAGATAATCAATCAATGGGTGGAGGAAAAAACGGAGGGGACCATCGATAAGATCATCGAGAAGATTGACGATGATTTAATGATGTACCTTATCAATGCGATTTACTTTAAAGGGGAGTGGAAGGATCAATTTAAGGCTGGAAGCACCTATGAAAGTACCTTCTCTGCTCCGGCAGGCAGTGTAGAAACTCCATTTATGAGACGAAGCGGGAATATGGACTATATCCAAGGTAAAGGGGCCACCGGAGTCATTCTCCCTTATACCGATGAGCGGTTTGCTTTCGTAGGGATCTTGCCTGGGGAAGGCCAATCTCCCCGGGATTTTATCAACACGGTCACTGCTGAGGAAATGTTAAAATTAATGAACACGAAAAAAGTGAAGAATGTTGAGCTATCTCTGCCGAAATTTGAAAGTAGTTATGAAAATGAACTAAAGGATGAACTCAATACTTTGGGAATGGAAATAGCTTTTGATCCTTCTCGTGCAGACTTCTCATTAATGAATAAGGCCCATAACAAGGACCTTTTTATCGGGGGAGTAAAGCATAAAACCTATATTAAAGTGGATGAAAAGGGAACGGAGGCTGCTGCGGTAACAGGGGTAGAAGTCAGCAATACCAGCATGCCTGTAGATCTTACCCAAGTCGTATTTGATCGGCCTTTTGTCTATGCCATCATAGATTGGCAGACAAATAGCCCGTTATTTGTGGGAATCATGGAAGATCCTACGGTGAAGTGAGATTAAGCTGCGGAGTAACTCGAACTTCACCAAAACATTATAGGATGTAATATGTTAAAGCATTCTGCTTTCAGCAACACCGTCCAAGAAAGGTGAGGGCAGTTATGAAATTTCACCGGGAAGATAAGAAATATACTTACACCCTATCTTACCTGGCCGGATAGCGAACGTTGGGAGATTTATGAGGGAGTTCCTTCTCTACAATCAGCCCCCACTTGGCAACATCAGGCGATAGCGAGAGAGCTTTTAACCCAGTTCAATGTTTTTTTAAAAGGTAACTCTTGCCAGGTGTTTGCAGCGCCTTTTGATTTAAGGCTTCCGGAGGGGAAATTCATCAGTGTTTTTATATTGCAGGAGATGTGGTGACGGTGATGGCTGGAAGAAATGTAAAGAAAGCAAGGTGCTGATGATAGTTATCAGGCATGCCGCGGAAAATGATTTAGAGGGTATTCTAAAGCTCTATGGGACGTTGGAGGAAAATAAAGACTGCGGTATCGATATCGATGCCGCAGTCTTTATTTTCAGCAAAATTTACAGCTACCCGGACTATTCTATTTATGTGGCAGAGATAGAAGGTAACATCGTCGGTACCTTTTCATTAGCCATTATGAATAACATCGCCCACAGGGGTGCGCCTTCAGGGCTTGTTGAGGATGTCATCGTTTCGGAAAACTATCAGCGAATGGGTATTGGCAAGCGCATGATGATAGCCGCAATGGAGATATGCAAGCAAAAAGGCTGTTACAAAATGGCCTTATCCAGCAACGTTAAAAGGAAAGATGCCCACAAATTTTACGAAAGCTTAGGATTTAAGATTCATGGTTACAGCTTTCTTGTTGAGCTGTGAATGTGTGGTTATAATCTTCCGCCAAGGCTCCTACTCGATTTCTTGTGTTTATGCGGATGTGCAATTTGCAAATGTTATAAAAGCAAACTTGTATATGCAAGTCGTTTATTGTCTGTGTTTCTGACTTATACTGAATGATTTGTTGCGTATAATGCTTTTATCGCTTTCTTCCGCGCCTTTGTAATCCACATAAACGATGCTATCTCCATCATATGAAGTGCAGATTAACAAGCGTTGGTATCCGAATCCATCGTCGGCTTGGATAACCTCCCCTGTGAAGGAAAGCTTTTTATCTTTATACTTATCTGGACTGCAGCAGATATCCGTATGAAATAGCCACGCCAGCGGGCAAAAGCTTGTGAAAGACGCGAAAAAGATATTAGTCTGCCAACCGGAGTATGATGACATAAAAAAGTACATTGTCGATTTGCATCGAAGGGCACATCATGGGCCTATAGATTCTTAAGCTTCCGGTACAATTTTGTCCTGGTTATCCCCAGAAGCTCTGCGGCCTTGGTCTTGTTGCCATGGGCCGTTTTTAGAGCCTCGAGTATTTTGGTTCTTTCATAGGATGAATACTCTTCCGCAAGCTGGGGGTTTGTTTTCCAATCATCACTCAAGTGATCAGGATCGATATCATTGATAGTATTGCTGATTTTACTGAGAACGGCCTGTACGTCTTCCGCAGTGATTAAATCTCCGTTTGAAAGGATGCCCAGCCTTTCTACCAAATTTTTCAGTTCCCGAACATTGCCCGGCCAGGGATACTTTTTCATCAAATTAAAAGCTGGTTCGGTGATTTTTTTATCGGTTTTATATTTGTTATTAAAGTTCTGTATGAATTGCTCTCCTAAAGGCTTTATATCCTCCAACCTTTCCCGCAAGGGTTTAATATGGAGATGCATAACGCTTAATCTATAAAAAAGGTCTTCTCGAAAGAGGCCTTTTTTTATCATCTGTTCCAAGTGCTTGTTCGTAGCGGCGATGATCCGCGTGTCGATCTTTATGAGCTTGGTTCCGCCTACCCTGCGGATTTCTCCGTTCTCTATAGCCCGTAAGAGTTTAACTTGAAGAGCATAGGGGATATCCCCAATCTCATCCAAGAAAAGGGTTCCGCCTTGGGCCAGTTCAAAAAGACCGATTTTTCCACCGCGGGTTGCTCCTGTGAAGGCGCCTTCTTCATATCCGAACAGTTCAGCCTCAAGCAAGTTATCCGGAATGGACGGGATGCTTACGGTGATAAATGGTCCTTCCTTGCGGATGCTGTTTTTATGAATGGTCTTGACCATAACCTCTTTGCCAACTCCGGATTCCCCGGTAACCAAGACGCTGCAATCGATGGGAGCCAGCTTTTGGACATCTTCCAGCAGACACTTCATATTCGTACTTTCGATAACGAAATCTTCTCCCAGCAACAAAGTATTGCGCAAGTGTTTTATCTCCGCAAGGTATGTCTTATTGATACGGCGCTCGGTTTCCAGAGTCTCTAAGATTTGATTCACCTCACTGCAAGTCATAGCGCTGGATACCAGAAACTTGATCTTGCCCTCTTCATCGTAGACCGGATTGCAGTAGACAATAACATCCTTTTCACTTCCTTTAGAGATAATAGACGCTGTGAATTTGCCGCTTTCTATCGCTTCGTAAACAACGGCTTTATCGATTAACCCTTCCTGAACGAGATATTTCGCTTCTTTCCCAATCACCTCGGTAGTAATACCTAACTTCTCACGGTTAGCCTTGTTAGTCCACATCACAACACCATTTTCGTCCATGACTGAAACGGACTCCATAATATTGTCGAGTATTTCCTGGAAGTCTTTGGTACCCAGTTCTTTGGCAGACATGGTCTTCATTCCTCTCGTTCGGATTTGTATTAAATTTCACACATGGTTACGGACATTATAATACAAAACGTTACAGTTGTGAAGGTTAAAACAATCCAATTTGCGCACTCTGGTGTTTGGCATACTTATTGCATTTATAGTGTAGCAGTTGGCGAGCCATCCAAAGAATTAAGGACGTATGGGAGGGATAAAGGAAGTCTCTTATGTGAATGTGGGTTTTATCCTAAGATGATTTTTGGGAGAGGAGCGAAAACTATGTCTTGCTGTGAACCGTTAGTATTGTCCCCTCAGGAGATGTGGCTTGAGGGAAAGATGAAGGACGAAGATAAAGGCAGAGAGAGAACCTTCAGAAGGATGGAGGCGATCCGTAAAAGTCAAATTCTGCTATGCACGGATAGAGCGCGTTTGTTTACGGAATCCATGAAAGCTACCGAGCGCAAGCCCCTGATTCTCAGATGGGCCTTAGCTCTGCAGCATATCGCTGAGAATATCCCGGTGTATATCGGGGAGGACGATTTGATCGTCGGGAAAGGAGAGAATCATCCCGGACGCTGTGGGATGCTTTATCCGGAAATCGACGGAGCGTATTTGGATCGCATGGGAGAAAATATATGCGGCCGCCCCGACACTCCTTTTTATGTATCTAAAGAAGATTACAAAATCATGACGGAGGAGATCGCACCCTATTGGAAGGACAAATCCTTTCCAGAGACCTTTGTCGCAGCCCTGCCGGAGGATACCCGAACCCTGATGTTCGGTGCCGATCAGGAAAATATCTATCAGCAGTTTGGGATTATTTTTTGTTCAGGGAACTTCCGAGCCTCCCATAACTGGGTCATTGATTATAAAAAGGTTGCGGAGCGGGGGATCAAGGATATCAAAAAACAAGCTCAGGAAAAACTGGCGGCGATAGAAAATCCCTTTGAACGGGTGGAGAAAGAACCCTTCCTGCAATCCGTAATCATCACCTGTGATGCTATTGTGATCTGGGCTAAGCGGTATGCTCAATCAGCTCGGGAAATGGCGCAAAAGGAAAGCAATCCGGCGCGGAAGGCAGAACTGTTGCAGATTGCCGAAATCTGTGAATGGGTTCCGGAAAATCCTGCGCGGACCTTCTATGAAGCTCTGCAGACCCAGTGGTTTGCTTATATGTTCTGCCGCTTGGAGCAACTGGGTGCCGCTTCCTTGAGTCTGGGAAGAATGGACCAGTATCTCTATCCTTACTATAAAAAGGACATAGAAGAAGGCCGGATGACCAGGGATCAAGCGAGGGAATTGCTGGAGAGCGTCTGGGTCAATATGTCCGAAGCGATGTTCATTATGGCAAGCCCGGCGGCCGGCTCTTTCACAGAGGGGTATGCTCACTTTGAGGGTGTTACCATAGGCGGACAGACCCGGGAAGGCAAGGATGCGACCAACGAGGTGTCGTATTTGATCCTTGATTCCAAGCGGGGGATTCCTATCAACTATCCGGATATGGGGGTAAGGATTCATGCGCAAACTCCGGATAAATTTCTTAGAGCGGTAACAGAGATCATTAAAGAAGGGCAGGGCTATCCGAAGCTGCTCAATGATGAGGAGATCGTCCCTCTGTACCTGGCTAAGGGTGTAAGCTATGAGGATGCTCTGGATTATTGTATCGCCGGTTGTGTCGAGAACAGAATTCCGAACGTGGACACCTATGCGACTCCCGCCGGTGCTGTTAATTTTGGCGCCGCAGTGGAGTTAACCCTGAATAACGGCCGGATGAAACTGTATGGCGATTACCAATTTGGGGCGGAGACCGGTGATCCCAGAAACTTCACCTCCTTTGAAGAGGTGATGAATGCTTACCGCACTCAGCATCTCTATTTATTAAAACATGTCCTAACCCA
Organism: Desulfitobacterium sp. PCE1; assembly: GCF_000384015.1. NCBI lineage: Bacteria > Bacillati > Bacillota > Clostridia > Eubacteriales > Desulfitobacteriaceae > Desulfitobacterium > Desulfitobacterium sp. PCE1. Next base: position 327,806 of record NZ_KB913023.1, read on the forward strand.
GCAGGCAGTATTGGATGAGGTCAAAACAAAGTTTATGGCGGCTCCCATGACCTCGATGGTCCATGATATTTGTATGGAGGAATGCCAGGATCTTCACCATCGGTTAAAGAGGGGCCTGCGCGAAATTTATTGTGATGCCATTGGTTATGCAACTGCAGCCGATTCCTTGGCAGCCATTAAGAAGCTGGTCTTTGATAATAAAAAGCTGACGATGGGTGAGCTATTGGATGCCTTAGCGGTTAATTTTGAGGGTAAAGAGGCTATCCGGCAGATGTGCCTGAATGCGCCTAAATATGCCAACAACGATCCTGAGGCTGATGCGATAGCTAAGGAACTGGAAAAATATCATCTGGATTATTTAGAAGAACAGAACAAGGAGATTCCCGGAACGGTCCTATCGCTCCGTATGGTCCCCGTAACCCTCCATATTGCCTTTGGCAAAGTGGTGGGAGCAACGCCTAACGGCAGAAAAGCCGGAATGCCTCTGGCAGAAGGAACCGGGGCTTCACATGGTTGTGATACAAAGGGACCCACCGGGTTGCTCATGTCTAACGTCAATTCCAAAAATAAAGGGTCCAAAAACCGACAGGCCAGACTACTTAACCTGAAACTGAGCCCCGGTTCAGTCAAAGGGGAGGAAGGAACCCGGAAGCTGATGTCCCTCATCCGAACCTGGTGCGATATGAAACTCTATCATATTCAGTTTAATATCATTAATCGAGAAACCTTGCTGGCCGCCCAGAAAGACCCTGAGAAATACCGGAGCTTAGTGATCCGTGTAGCTGGCTACAGCGCTTATTTCACGGAACTGTCCAAAGAACTGCAAGACGAGATTATTGCCAGAACAGAGCAGAGTCTATAGTTAAAGGAAAAGCGCAGGCCCCGTCGGGCGACGGCGGGTCCTGCCCTTCCTCCTAAAGGAGACACAGATTATGAAGGAAAAGCAAAAAGGCCAAAATTCGGGGCAGGTTTTTAATATCCAAAAATACTCGATCCACGACGGACCCGGGATAAGAACGATCGTATTTTTAAAAGGATGTCCTTTAAAATGCCAATGGTGTTCCAATCCCGAAAGTCAGCATCCTTATCCTGAGGTATTTTACAATGATAATAAATGCATCGGTATTGGAGAGTGCCGTTATTGTCTGAAGGCTTGCCGTGCCGGCGCCATGACGGAGGCTGAGGGTAAGGTCGCGATTGACAGGGAACGATGCACTCAGTGCGGAGATTGCGCCGAAGCCTGCCCGGCTAAGGCGGTGGAGGTTTGTGGTGTCCCCATGACGGTGGACGAAGTTCTGAATAGTGTTGAAGAGGACGGCGCTTTTTACACCCGTTCAGGAGGCGGAATCACGCTGAGCGGCGGGGAACCTTTGGTGCAGGCTGATTTTGCCGGCAAGCTCATAAATGAGGCCAGGCAGAGGGGGCTGAATACCGCCGTTGAAACGACCGGTTTTGCTGAGTGGGAAGCCATCGAAAAGGTCTTGAACTATGCAGACACGGTCTACTATGACCTAAAATGCATGGATTCCCAAAAGCATAAAAAGTATACCGGGGTTGCCAATGAGAAGATCTTGTTTAATTTTAAAAAGATATGTACAGAGTTTCCGGAGATGGCGATTCGGGTTCGGACGCCGATTGTTCCAGGATTCAATGATACCAAACGGGAGATTAGGGCTATTGTAGAGTTTATAAAAGGAATGCCAAGGGATATCGAATATGAGATTTTGCCCTATCACCGCTTGGGGGAAAGCAAATACCCTTCTCTGGGAAGAATATACCCCTTGAGTGGTGTTCCAACACTTGAACAGGAAAAACTAAGGGAATTGGAAGGCTATGCCAAGTTTTTGATGAAAAATTAAGGAGGAAAACATCAATGGAGAATCAAAAAGTACTCACCAGCTATTTTGATGGCGTCAAGGTTACATCCAAGCATTTAAAAATCGTACTTTTAATTGCCATGGGCCTTCTGTTTGACATGATGGACAACTATAATTTTTCCTTTGTTGCGCCGACTCTGATGAAAAACTGGGGTATCACCATGGAGCAGGTGGGACAGATCAATTCGATGTTTTTTATCGGCATGCTGGTGGGGAGTTTGTTCGGCGGATTCATCTCTGATCATATCGGAAGAAAGAAGGCCTTTTTGGCCAGCTCAGTATTTTTTTCCGTCTTCTCCCTTAGCAATGCCTTTGTTACCAATGTCCAGGCCTTTATGGTGATGAGGTTCTTGACCGGTGTTGGGATTGCCAGCCTGATTATTGTGGCCGTACCCTATATGGTTGAAATGCTGCCTGCGGAGAGCCGGGGTAAGTGGCAGGCTCTCGGAATTGGCCTTGGATATATCGGCATACCGGCCATTGCTATTTTCTGCAAGAAGGTCATCCCCTTGGCTCCGGAAAACTGGCGATATGTTTATGCTATCGGCGGCGGCGGCCTGATCATCGCGATCTTGGGGTTATTGTGGCTGGAAGAGTCTCCAAGGTGGCTTGTGTCAAAGGGCAGAGTAGCGGAAGCAGAAAGAATCGTGGAAAAAATGACGGGCTATAAAGCCGATTTAAGCGGCGCGGTACGCAATACGGAGAAGGTCAGTGTTTTGTATGTTCTAAAAGAAATGTTCAGCAAGAAACTATATAAAAATACTTTGGTGCTGCTGGAGATATTTTGGTTTGCTTATGCGGCAGGATTTATCTTCATCAGCTTTGCCCCAACCTTATTTGTTACCAAGGGCTATTCCATTGAGGATGGTTTAACCCTTTCGATGATGATGTCCTTTGGTTTTGTGGCCGGACCTTTTGTAGCTGCTGCCATATCTGACAAGGGCGGAAGAAAATGGCCGATCGTTGCTTTAAATATCGCCGCGTTGGTTCTGTCCATAGTCTACGCGAGTTTAAACAACAAAACCGGGATTTACGTGGTTGCTGTGTTAATCGCCGTGATTATACAGGCTATGTGCGCTGTAACGCAGACCTATTTAGGGGAATTATTCCCAACCAATATCAGGAATGCTGCTTCAGGTATTATTTACTCGTCGGGGCGTATCCCCACGGCAGTCGCTATGGTGGCCATTCCGGTGATCAATAGGATGTATGGATATGTTGGCGTATTCGCTGTGACGGGAATGATCTATGTCCTTACGGCGATTATCGTCGGCGTCTGGGGAGTGCGCGCCAGTGGAAAATCACTTGAACAAATCAATGAGTAAGTTCGGGGAATTAAGCTGAAAGGAAGGCAAAAGGATATGTTACTTAAAGACAAAGTGGCGTTGGTAACCGGAGGAAATGGAGGGCTAGGAAGAGCGATTGTCAAAGCCTATCTGGCTGAAGGTGCGAAAGTGGCGTTTGCCGGCCGGCATCCGATGAAACCGGAGTTTGCTCGGGAATTAGACGAGATGGGCGGAGAGTACCTGCCCCTGCAATGCGATGTCAGCTCAAGTGGACAGGTGAGGGAAATGTTTGCCAAGGTTGTGGAGCGGTTTGGTACTCTGGACATCCTGGTGAATAATGCAGCCAAATTAAACACGGACCCGCAAAGCGCAGAGCGCAGAAAAGCCCATTATGAACTGGTGACCAAGCCGGTGCCGCGGCATTCGCTCCAAATTACGATGAATATCACCGATGAGGAATGGAAGAGCTATTTTGATGTGAATATTCACGGCGCCTTTTATTGTACGCGTGAAGCCCTGAAAATCATGGAAACTAAAAAATCCGGGAGGATTATTAACATTGCTTCCACGGCGGGGATGTCGGTTACAAGTATTCATAGCCCCCATTACAGTGCATCAAAGGCGGCGTTGATCGGGTTTACCCGGTCGGTTGCGGCAGAAGTGGCAGGGGGTGGAATTTTGGTGAATTGCATTGCCCCCGGTGGCATCATGACCGATGATTTCAGTGATATTTTGGGCAGGATGACAGAACAGGCGAGAAATGAATTTTTCCAGATGGTCCCCTTGGGGAGATTAGGCGAACCTGAAGAGTATGCTTCCCTTGCGGTATGGCTGGCCTCAGAAGGCGGCGGTTATATGGTGGGTCAGATCATCAGTCCGAATGGCGGAGCCGCTATCTAAAGTCCACTCCAATAAACGACTATAAATAGTAGAAAGAGGTGCTTGTCAAATGAATAACAAGGTTGAAACCCCGATATGCAACAGATTACAGGAAAACGGGTATTGGAACAATGACTGGAACGGCTTATATAATTTGGATCCGGTATGGACTGAGAAATACCTGGATATGGCCATGCAGGCGATGTCCGGCATTGTGGACCCCAAAACAGCAGAGCTGATCGCCATCGCGGTGGATGCTTCTTGCACCCATATGTATGCCCCAGGTGTGCGCAGACACATTCAAAAAGCCCTTGAATTGGGAGTGACCCAAAGGGAGATTATGGCTGTCTTAGAGAGTACCACCTTATTGAGCATCCATTCCTGTGCCATGGGTGTGCCTATTTTGATGGAAGAAGTTGAAAAAGTGGAATCAGCAAAGACGAAATAATAGCTATGGAGAAATCCATAGCTGACGAGGGGCAAATTTCCAAGCGCTTGGGAATTTGCCCCTGTTTAAGATGGAGAGATTTATGAAGCATTATCATGGCCGCGGCTTTGGAGAACACAGGGGCGATTTCCACGGCTTTTATGGGGGCGTGTTCCCCCACAGACGGGGCGGCAGACGCGATGATGACGGCAGAAGGGAAGACCGATAGGGCCCAATTAAGCAAATTAGTAATGAAGAAAAGAGGAAAAAGCTAAATCACAGCGAATATCATACCTCAAAAGAAATGAATGAAATGAATTAAACCATGGAGGTTTAACCTAAAAGGGGTTAGCTCTGTGGTTTTTTATTTTTTAGCAAATCATCTTGATTTCTTTTTAATGTATTCGTAAGGAGCTGAATCATGGTAATGAGCGAAAAGGGTCATAGCCATCATCATAATACCAGAGCCGTACTCAATCGCTTATCCCGGGCAATTGGCCATTTGGAATCAGTAAAACGGATGGTAGAAGAGGAAAAGGACTGTAGCGAAGTATTGATCCAGTTGTCAGCAGTTATAGCCGCTCTCAATAATACCGGTAAGGTTCTTCTTAAAGATCATATTGAGCATTGTATTGTTGATGTATGGGAACTCGGCGATGAAAAGGCAATTGAAAATCTGAATAAGGCCATTGATCGGTTTATTAAATGATTGGCACATCTGAATTGAACCTCAAGAGATAAGAATGTTGGAAAAGTATCCCCCTAGGGGGCTTGTGAGATAAGGAAAGAATTGTTAGTCTATACTTAGATCTAGTAGTTGGCTACAGATTGGGTCACTCTATCATAGTAAAATGAAGACCATGGAGGTCTTTTTCCCTAGATACAGGGAGGATATTCCATGGTTTTTTTGCATTTCTTTGGGGGACTCTTGATTATTTTAATGGTTTTTTGATATTGGATTCCCTTGGCAGGGTTCAATATACCTTCTCTTTTTGCTCATTTTTTGGTCCATTTGGGTTTGGGATCAATGAAATGAGTTTCTTTATAAAAAACGGGCTTATTGGCCTGAAGACCATAAAAGAAAAAATTCTAAAAAGGAGAGGAATGCCATGAAAAAATTGACCCTTATCTTACTGACACTTATGCTTATTGCGACCGGGTGTACAAGTCAGGAGTCTGCGGTTCCTGGCCGGACGGAGGACACTACCCGGGTCGTCACCGATATGATGGGCAGGCAAGTGGAGATTCCGGCGAAGATCGATTCCATCGTTTGCACAGGCTCAGGCGCTCTGCGGTTAATCGCTTATGCCCAGGCCACTGATCTTCTAATTGGAATTGAAGATATCGACAAAACGAGAGAAATAAAACGAGCTTATAACTATGTCTATCATGACCAATTCAAAGACCTCCCCAGTATAGGCAAAGGCGGCGGCCGTGGTTATACCGCCTATGAAGAGCAGATTATTGCCCTTCAGCCTGATATCATCTTTACTTTTTATAATAGTGACGCCCTTGAGCAGCTGGCCAACAAAACAGGGATTCCTGTAGTATCCATTGCGACTCAGGCCAACCTGTTTGGGGAGGATACGGCTCAATCCCTGACATTGATCGGAGAGATTCTTGGCAAAGAGGAACGCTGTGCCGAGTTGGCTGCTTATATGGAGCAGTTAAGGGCCGACCTCAATGACCGGACCAAGGATATTGCGGATACGGACAAACCGGTTGTGTATACCGGTGCCGTAACCTATAACGGTGCCCACGGATTCGCCGGAACCTATGCCAACTTTGGTCCCCTTAAGGCCATTAATGCCATCAATGTAGCCGATGAGACCGGTCAGAAAGATGGATTCGATGTGGATTGGGAAAAAATCCAGGTCTGGGACCCCGATTACATCTTTCTCGATCCTGGCAATATGAATCTGGTCAATGAGGAATATACCAAGAAGCCTGATTACTTCAATTCTTTGCGTGCGGTGAGAGAAGGTAAGGTTTATTCCATGATTAACTTTAATAATTACTCCACGAATAGTGAGGTGGCTATAGCCGACGCTTATTATGCAGGCAAGGTGCTGTTCCCTGAGAAGTTTGCAGATATTGATATGGAGACCAAGACCGATGAAATCATTGCAAAGTTTTTGGGTAGAGGGATCTATGCCGAAATGAAGGAGGCCGGGTTAACCTTTGGAAAGATTACACTTGGTCAGTAACTCAGGTAAACTTCACTATCGGGATGCTTACGGAAAATATATGGCCAGAAAGCGCTTTGTGCTCTTTGTCCTGATAACCCTGCTGATAGGTACGGCCCTGTTTTCGATGACAGCCGGCTCCGCCGGTCTGACCTTGGGAGAGGTTTTCCGGACATTCATAGGGGAAGGTACGACTCAGGCCAACGCTATTGTTTGGAATGTACGCTTGCCCCGCATCATGACCGCGACAGTGGTGGGAGGTGCTTTGGCCCTGGCAGGCTGTGTCATGCAAGGCGTACTGCGGAATCCTTTGGCCTCTGCCTCAACCCTGGGGGTATCCCAGGGGGCTTCCTTTGGTGCCACCATCGCTATTGTCTACTTTAGTGCCGGGGTGCAGCATAATGCCACGGGAAGCGGGGCGATCAGTATTACCAACCCCTTTCTGGTCACCGTATGCGCTTTTTTCGGGGGGATCATTTCCGTATTGGTCATTCTGGCTTTATCCCGGATTAAAACCGTTACCCCAGCCTCCATGGTCTTAGCCGGGGTTGCTCTTTCTTCCCTGTTCGGCGGGGGAACCACTCTGGCCCAATATTTTGCCGACGATGTAGTGTTGGCCTCGGTGGTCTATTGGACATTTGGGGATCTGGGACGTACCAGCTGGAATGAAATAGTCCTTATCTTTGTCATTCTTAGTCTGACTTTTATCTACTTTATGTCCAAAAGCTGGAGCTACAATGGGATACAAAGCGGGCTGCAGACGGCACGAAGTCTGGGGATCCATGTGGATCAGCTGATTTTGGTCAGTATGGTGTTGTCCGCTCTTTTGGCGGCCAGTGCCGTATCTTTTGTGGGGATTATTAATTTTGTCGGGTTGGTGGCTCCCCACATGGTTAGAAGGTTCGTGGGCAGCGATTATCGGTTTTTGCTTCCGGCTTCCATGCTAGCCGGAGCCTGTATATTGCTGTTAAGTGATCTTTGTTCCCGAACCATTGTAGCGCCGGTGGTTTTGCCCATTGGTGCCATAACTTCATTTCTCGGGGCGCCGCTGTTTTTATATCTGATTTACAAGGGGGCGAGATAGGATGCTGAAAGTACAGAACCTTAGCTTTCACTATGGAACCCACCTTGTACTGGAGGATGTACACTTCGAAGCGCCCTATGGACATTGTGTCGCCATTCTGGGCAATAATGGTGCAGGAAAAAGTACATTGATTAAATGCCTCAATAAAATACTACCCCCTCGCTCCGGCCAGGTTCTACTGGATGAACAGAATGTGTTCAGCATGTCCCGGACCAATGTGGCGAAAGAGGTGGCCTATGTGGCTCAGCACAGTGAAACCTCCCGCTTTACAGTGTTCGATGCCGTGATGCTGGGGCGCAAACCCTATATCAAGTTCAGCCCCTCCCAAGCAGACTATGAGATCGTTGAAACCATGATTGAAAAATTGGAGCTAACTCATATGGCCCTCTCTTATATCGATGAACTCTCCGGTGGAGAACTGCAAAAAGTAATGCTGGCCCGGGCTTTGACCCAACAACCTAAAGTGCTGCTCCTGGATGAACCTACCAGCAACCTGGATCTGAAAAATCAGCACGATATGCTTGGGCTGGTAGAGAAAATCGCCAGGGAGGAAGATATCTGTGTCCTTATGGTCATTCATGATTTGAATCTTGCTTTGCGCTATTGTGATCGGTTTCTCTTTATTAAAAACGGAGGAATTTATGCCTATGGCGACGAAGAAATCATGAATGCTAAGGTGATCAGCGAAGTGTACGGCATACCGGTGGCTATGGAATATTCCCATGGAGTTAAAATGGTCGTGCCCTTCCCCGAGCAGGTTATGAAGACGAATAAAGCATAATGCATAAATAAAGAAAGGAATGGATGATTATGGATGAGCAGTTGTGGGAAAAAGCGGTGGCCTTTCATGGCCATGAGTGTCCGGGATTAGCCATTGGTTTCAGAGCATGTGAAGCGGCCCAGGAAAAAATGGGACTCAAGTTCTCCAGTGATGAAGAAATTGTTTGCGTGACGGAAAATGATGCCTGTGGAGTCGATGCTGTGCAAGTTATTGCGGGATGCAGCTTTGGCAAAGGAAATCTTATCTATCGGGGAACCGGAAAAATGGCCTTCAGCTTCTTCAACAGAACCACAGGGGAAAGTGTGAGAATCGTTCTGAAACCCTCTCAAGGGGAAATGGACCGGCAGGAACGGCAAAAGTATATCCTCACCGCTCCGGTGGAGGAAGTGTTTGAGTTTAAAAAGCCTGGTTTTACTGTGCCTAAGCAGGCCCGGCTCTTCAGGACCGTGGTCTGTGAAAGCTGCGGGGAAGGGGCGCCTGAACATAAGATCAGGCTCCAGGAGGGGAAAAAGGTCTGCCTGGACTGTTTTGAGGACTATTCAAGAGGATATGGATTATAATCTTATCAACAAAAAAGCCTATAAACGAAAAAGGACCGTTGCCCGGAAAACAATGTTCACCGGCAACGGTCCTTTTTATCCTGCGCATAAATCGGGGCACAAGGACATCATTATACCAAGACGTTAAGTTGACTGCCAAGCTGAGGATTCACAGATAGCTCCATCTCATTGGATATCCCCGAAGCCATGGCCAGCATGGCATTGGTTTGTTCCTGAGAGGTATTCATAACCATCTTCATGACAGAAATTGAAGCTTGCTGTTTGAGCTGAACCTGATTGGAAACGACGGACAAAGCTGCTATATCCATAGTTAACCCTCCTCCAAGTTAAATATATCATATCTTGGATAGTTTAACCAAACCTTTTGCGAATTTAAGCCAAGGCCAAAACAACCTTCCCCTGCTTCAGGCTTGCTTGCACATCGATAATTCGTTGGTTCTCCGAACCTCTAAAGGGTAGAAGCAGATTTCTGTTGGCTGATTCGAATGGTCCGTCCACCAATAAATCGGTATGCTCAAGTAAGAGAGCCCAGGCAGGCTCTTTTTTACTTTGAGCGGTAAGTTCTTCATAGGTATACCCAGAGTAAGTCATGACGTGGAAGCCTCTTTGCTTAGCGGACTGTGCCAATAAGGCAAAACCTTCAGCTTGGGCAAAGGGTTCCCCGCCGCTTAGAGTGATGCCGTCAAGGAGGGGATTCATCGCCAAACCTTTGAGAATCTCTGAGATAGGGATGCTTTTTCCTCCTTCATAGGAATGGGTCTCAGGATTATGGCAGCCGGGGCAGTGGTGAGGGCATCCTTGGGCAAAGACCGTCAAACGTATGCCCGGGCCATCGACAATGGATTCTTCAATGATTCCTGCGATCCGGATCTGGAAGTCCATCATCAGACCTCCCTCTGATCCGCAGAGGAGTGGAGGCAATTCAGGTGTTTAATCCGATCCCGGACTTCGGCCTTTTTGGCGTCGTTGAAACGATCCAGGGTGCCGACCAAATAGCCGGTGATGCGGCGGATGCGCTCAAAGGGGGTGGCACCTTCTGCTCTGCCGCAGCGAGGGCATTCGTTGCCGATGATTCCTGTATATCCGCAGATGGGATCCCGATCCACAGGATGATTGACGGCGCCGAAGCCGATGCCGGATTCTTTCATGCAGCGGATGATTTTCTCAAAGGCCTCCACATTTTGAGCCGGGTCGCCGTCCACCTCCACATAAGTGATATGGCCGGCATTGGTCAATTCATGATAAGGTGCTTCGATTTTAATTTTGTGAAAGGCAGGGATGGGGAAGCTGACGGGGATGTGGAAGCTGTTGGTGTAGTATTCTTTATCCGTGATACCGGGGATGCTGCCGAAAAGCTCCTGATCCATCTTAATGAAGCGGCCGGAGAGGCCTTCGGCAGGAGTGGCTAAGAGAGAGAAGTTCAGCCCGTATTCCTGCCCGGCTTCATCCATGCGCTGGCGCAGATGCTGGACAATCTCCAGTCCCAATTGGCGGGCTTCTTCCGATTCCCCGTGATGCTGTCCGGTTAAGGCTATAAGGCACTCGGCCAGTCCGATAAAGCCCATGGAAAGGGTTCCGTGCTTCAGCACTTCGCGGATCTCATCATCCCAGCCCAATTGGTCAGAGTCCAGCCAGATCCCCTGCCCCATGAGGAAGGGGAAGTTCTTGACTTTTTTGCGGGCTTGAATCTCAAAGCGTTCCAAGAGCTGGTTGATGACGAGGTCAACTTTCTCATCCAGCATGGTAAAGAATTCAGTGCGGTTTTTGTCGCTTTTTAAGGCGAGACGGGGGAGGTTGATGGTGGTAAAGCTAAGATTCCCCCGGCCAAAGATGGTTTCCCGGGAAGGATCGTAACTATTGCCGATGACCCGGGTGCGGCAGCCCATGTAGGCAATTTCCGTCTCAGGTTTGCCGGGGACATAGTATTGCAGGTTAAAGGGAGCATCGAGGAAGGAGAAGTTAGGGAAGAGTCTTTTGGCACTCACCCGGCAGGCCAGCTGGAATAAATCGTAGTTGGGCTCCCCGGGATTATAATTGATCCCTTCCTTCACTTTGAAGATATGGATAGGGAAAATGGGGGTCTCCCCGTTGCCCAGACCTTCTTCTGTAGCCAGGAGAAGATTTTTGACCACCATACGGCCTTCCGGGGTGGTGTCCATGCCGTAATTGAGGGAGCTGAAGGGAATCTGGGCCCCGGCACGGCTGTGCATGGTGTTGAGATTATGGACCAAGGCTTCCATAGCTTGATAGGTTTTTTTATCCGTCTCGGCGAGAGCCTTTTTAGCGGCAAAGTCCTGGGCCTTCCGAAGGGTAGGCTTGTCCAGTTTAAGGTTAGGAAGGTTTTGGAGCAGAGCGGATTCCTGCTCAAAATAGTCCGGATCAGGGGAAAGGGTAGGTATGTGCCCTCCTTGGTTTTCCAGAGTGGAGAACACATCCTTAAGATGGGCTTCCAGCTCTTCCGAATCCATCTCCTGAGGGAATAAAAGCTCGCAGGCTTTGAGCAAGTTTTGTCTGTAAAGTTTAATATAGCTTTTGGCCACACCGGGTGCCATGCCGTAATCAAAATTAGGGATGCTTTGGCCGCCGTGCTGGTCGTTCTGGTTGGATTGAATGGCGATGCAAGCCAAAGCGCTGTAGCTTTGGATATCGTTGGGTTCTCTTAAGAAGCCGTGGCCGGTCCCAAAGCCCTCTTTGAAGAGTTTTATAATGTCGATCTGGCAGCAGGTGGTGGTGAGGGTGAGAAAATCCATATCGTGGATGTGAATATCTCCCTCTTTGTGGGCTTTAGAGTGTTCTGGCTTTAAGACAAACATCTCATTGAATTGTTTAGCCCCTTCGGAGCCGTAGCGCAGCATGGTGCCCATGGCGGTATCCCCGTCAATATTGGCGTTTTCCCGCTTCATATCGTTGTCTTTGGCTTCTTTAAAGGTGAGATCCTCATAGACTTTCATAAGCCGGGTATCCATTTCCCGGACCCGGGTCCGTTCTGCCCGATAGAGAATGAACTCTTTGGCTGTGCGGGCGTGGCCTTTTTCGATAAGAATCTTTTCTACAGCGTCCTGAATTTCCTCCACGGAAGGAACTCTTTTATGTAGGTTGATCTCAAGGTAGTTGACCACTTCCTCAGCAAGAAGGAGGGAGGATTGATAGTCCTTGCCTCCTGTGGCGCTGGCCGCCTTAAAGATGGCGCTGGCTATTTTCTCAATGTTAAAGGGAACTTCTCGTCCGTCTCGCTTGCGAATCTTAGTAATCAAATAAAATCTACCTCTTTTCTCAATCTAATCTCCTGACATCTGATAAAGAAACAAAAACTTCCCGACAGAGATGTCGAGAAGCTAAAAACAACATGCCATTAGCAGTCCAACATACTCTATACTCCGTAGAGTTGGTGGTATACCCATAGGCAGGTCTTCTGACTTAGGATCATCTATACTTCTTACCTTCCCGAAAACCTTTTCAGTGGTAATGCCAAGAAGCATATCTCCCTTACAGCGGCGGGACCGTGCCGGATTCTAACCGGCTTCCCTTTTCACCTGTGGTCACACAGTCACCTATGAGATTCCTTGATCAATGGATCAGTTTTATTATACATCAAAATCCTATCGAACACCATATATAGATAAAAATTAGTGAAGAGACACTATATATAGTGGGTCTATAACCAAAATCAGAGCCAAGGTTTAATAAAATCATATCCTAAAACCAAGGAGAGTGTCAACGATCTAAATCACAGATGTACCGAAGCAAAAAGTAAAAGACTTGTCATCCGATGATAAATCGATAAAAATAGAGGTATAACTAAGAAGATAGTTAGAGAGTTTACTTAAGGAGATAAAGATGAGCCAACGTTACAGGACCTTCATATCGATTTTGTTTGGATTGATTAGTTTTGTCGGGGTTTTCTTTGCAAGTCGATTTGATTTTAATGGGTTTTCCATTAACATTACATGGAGTTTGATGCTTCCCTTGTTGGTGGCATTAGCCTGGGGGACTAAGTATGGTGTTATTAGTGTTGTAGCCAGCCCTATTATTTTTTATCCGTTTATTCTAGGGAGTTATAACGGTTGGGCATCGCTGATTCCTTCCCTATCTCTTTTGCTTTGGGTTCTTATTCACGGATATGGGAGTGAAAAACGCCAGAAATCAAATAAGAGAGTCTATAATCTCTACTTTCTACAGTTGATATATGTGCTTATCCGATTTGTGGTTTATATCACTCTATTCCCAATACTTATTCGATTCAATGAAGTGATTACACCGTTTTGGAATCCTCAAGCCTATACGGAAATAGATATGGGGATTATTCTTTTATTCGTAATCAAGGGAATCATTGTCGAATCCATTTTATTAGGCTTTTGCGATGCAGTGCTCCTCCTTCCTTTTGTTCGCAAATTTTTTAACCTCCCCATCTCTAGTGGAGCAAGATATAACACGTATATTTTGTCCGCAATTGTTCTTTTCGGTTTATGTTTTACCTTAGCTGTATTAGGAATTTACAACTATATTTCGGATGAGATCCCCTTTTTTTCATGGAATCTCAATCCCAGTGAAGAAACCCGAGTCACCTTCTTATTTGCAATTATTTTGTTTTTTATTATGGGTGGGATCACCATTCGCTTTGTTCAGCGCGTGGTGGAGACACAAGCGCAGCTGAGAATTCGAGAGCGCCAATTAGAGGAGGCGTTAGGAGATATTCGGGTGCTTAATGACGAGCTGGAACAACGGATTCTCTTACGCACAGGTGAACTGCAAAATGCAGTCAGCGAATTGGAGGGATTTGCCTATACCATATCCCATGATTTGCGGGCGCCTATCCGAGCTATTGAAGGATATAGCAATTTTATTCTTGAGGATTATGGAAAACAACTTAATCCAGAGACCAATGAAATGTTAGGGAGCATTAAAGGAATTTGCCAAGATATGAACACATTGATTCATCGTTTGTTGGAGTATTCCATAACGTCAAAGCAAGAATTGGCACTCCAACCAGTAAACCTAGCAGACCTTATTCTCAATATTTATGAAGAACTTAAGGTAGCTCATCCTGATCGAAACGTGGATTTGGTCATTGAGAATGAATTGCCGATGGTAACAGGGGATAAAGTACTCTTACGGCAAGCCCTTGAAAATATTCTTTCCAACGGGTTTAAATTTACAAAAGGGCGTCAACAGGCAATCCTGAACGTAAACAGTGTCAAACATGCTGAAGAATGGGTATTCTGCTTTAAAGATAATGGTGTTGGTTTCGATATGAAGTACGCCGGTAAGTTATTCCACGTATTCCAAAGAATGCACCGTAAGCAGGATTTTGAAGGAACGGGTATAGGACTTGCTACTGTGAAAAAAATACTTGAGAAACATAGAGGAAGAGTTTGGATTGAGGGACGAGTTAATGAAGGAGCACAACTTTATTTTGCTTTACCCTTAGAAAAAAACAACATAGATGAGGGCGAAAATGTTTGAGGTAATGATTGTCGATGATATGGATATTATGATAAAACAGATTAAGCGGTTAACCTTATGGAGCGATGAAACGGATTTTCGCATCGTGGCACAGGCATCGGATGGTCAAGAAGCCCTTGAAAAGCTTCGGGAGCATCCTGTAGACCTCTTGATTACGGATATTGAAATGCCAGTCATCAATGGAATTGAACTATTAAAAGAAGTACAAGAGCGGGGATTAGCTTCTTGCGTCGTGTTCTTGAGCGTGCACAGTGAATTTAACTTTGCAAAACATGCGATTCAATACGGTGTTTTTGATTATTTGATTAAGCCTGTTGTCCATGATGACCTAAAACAGGTGCTCGAAAAAGCAAAAAAACATCTATTGGACAAGAAAAAGGCCAATGAATATGTAAAGACATTAGAGGAACAGCTGGTTGAAAAGGTAGATATCTATTATCCTGAGGCACAGCTGAGAAGCCTTTTGAAGCAGCTGGATCAAGGAGAAAAGGGAGCCTTAAGGGGAATAGAGATGATGCTTGATGAAGTGTGTGAGGGGGTAGGGCATGATCGGATTAAAGGGGCTCTGGTATTGCAAAAAATTTATGATGAAGTTTTCATGTCCATACAAGAGGCATATCCCTGGCTTGAGAAGTACATCACAGTAGAGCATTATCTGGAAAATCCCTCCCCTCAGAAAGCGGAGTTTCAAGTCCTGAAGGAGCGATTCATGGAGCATGTTGAAAGGCTGATGGACACACTGAATCGATTTGTTTTGCGGTCTGAACGCAGTGCCCTAGTAAGAGAGGTATGTCTTTTTTGTATTGAGCATATTGAAAATCAGATTAGTCTCGGAAAAATTGCAGAAGCATTTTATTTGACGAAGAATTATGTCGGTGATCTGTTCAAACAGGAGACGGGAATAACCGTAGGAGAGCATATTACTTTTATCAAAATAGAACGGGCAAAAAGATTGGTTGAAAAAGATGCCTTAAAAAACTATGAAATAGCCCATCTCCTGGGTTTTAGTGATGCAGAGTATTTCGGGAAGTTATTTAAGAAATATACTGGGATGCCACCTATGGTGTACAGGGCCATGAAAAAGGATGAGCGATAGGAACGTAACATACGAATCCGTGTTTTGTCAGGGGATAACCCTTAGTAATTACATTCACATGCAGGGGAAGCTCTTGTATGATAAAACCATCACAAAGAGCTTCTCAAGCTCGATATAGAAAAAGGAGCGATAAGGATGGTATTAGGTAAAAAAAGTTGGCTTACAGGAGTGCTACTTGCTGCGATGGTAACAACAATGACAGGTTGCGGTCAAGAGAGTAAGGCGCCAGAGGTACCCAAAACTCAGGAAACACAAAACGCAAGTGTTCAACCGGAAAAAAAGAAATTTGATCTCGAATGGAGTATTCAACCGAAGCTAGGGATTACCAAAGGGGATTACTATAAAATCGAAGAACATTTCCGTCAAGGACACCTGGGAACCCTAGAGGTGGTTAAAAATGATGATAAAATAGTTCATGTCGAATTTAACGAAACGACGCGTCCAAATTACTACCATCGTATTTATCAAGATGTTCCCAAACGGATGTCTGAATATAACTTCACAATGGGAGAGCGCAAAGGAGCAGCCTGGATTCAAAGTGTAGTTATGGTGGAAAAGCAAATGATCGAGAAGCAAACCCTTACTGGAGAATTTGATATGGTTTCCGGTGCGTCCAACAGTATCAAGCAATCCATGCTTCCACTGGCAGAGCAGCTGAAAGGTTCTTTGAATGCACCATCGAATCAAAAGTATTACAGCATTGCTGAAAAACTTGAAGGTGGACTCACAGGTCTTCTCAAAATAGTTGTCGAAGATAAAAAGATCATTTCTGTAAAGTATGATGAAATCTTTGCAGACACTCCAGAAGAAATCGACAACACAAACTTGAAAAAGTTTTACAGACAATCCAAATATGACAGTGTAGAATATGAAGAGCCTTCCCGTATTGGATTTAATGTTCAAATGGATGCTTTAAACGAACAAGTCGTCAAAACACAAAACCTCTTGGATCTATCCGAGCTTCCAGCCATTGGTGATACCGGTAATTATGCAGAAAGTGGTTATACCACACGCAACACCGCATGGGATAATTATCTAAGAATGGCTCAGCAACTGCTCAATGAAATGAAAAAAGACGGCAATTTCTAATCAGGTTGAGTTGTTCGTCTTTAATGAGCTTACACATTAAATAAAGTCATGTAAAAACAGTAGATCATCGCGATCTACTGTTTTTTTATAATCAAGCTTAATCAACACCCGATATAAGGATAAAAAAAGTCGAATCTGGCAGCAGCTGGTATCCCCTTCGGAGCCGTAGCGCAGTATGGTGCCCATGGCGGTATCCCCGTCAACCAAGGGGACCGTCAACGGTCTAAATCACACGATCTCACCATGATATTCCTGCAAGGACCTAACCACGGTCTTATTGGCGGCGGCTTCCTGAGACGCGGCGATTCCCTTGGCACTGGCTAGAGCGGCAGGGGTGGTAGTGATATAGGGGATTTTATATTTGATAGCGGTTTTGCGGATATAGGAATCATCCTTCACACTGAGTTTTCCAATCGGTGTATTGATCATCAATTGGATCTCGCCGTTCATGATGCCATCGGGGATGTTGGGACGGCCTTCCTCTATTTTGTGGATGAATTCGGCTTCGATTCCATGATCCTTGAGGAATTTTTGGGTCCCCTGGGTGGCTTTAATCTTAAAGCCCAGTTTGAGGAATTCCTTGGCGGTCTCGACCACCACTGAAGAGCGGTCCTGTTCGGCGATGCTCATGAGTACGGTTCCGCTGAAGGGTAAGGGGGAGTGAGTCGCTTCCTGGGCTTTGAAATAGGCCAGCCCGAAGGTATCGGCCATGCCCAGGACCTCTCCTGTGGAACGCATTTCCGGACCGAGAACGGGATCCACTTCAGGGAATTTGTCAAAGGGGAAGACCGCTTCCTTGACACCGTAATGGGCGATCTGAGCGGGTTTGAAGTTTACTGCCATATCGGTCTTTTGCCCGGTATAGTCGGCCAGGATCAATTCTGTGGCAAGCCGTGCCATAGGGATATTGCAGACCTTGGAGACTAAAGGTACGGTACGGGAAGCCCTGGGATTGGCTTCCAGGACGTAGACCTTATCCCCGGCAATGGCGTATTGGATATTCATGAGTCCTACGACATGGAGTTCCTGAGCAATCCGCTGGGTATAATCGATGATGGTATTTAGGTGGTGGTCGGCAATGGTCAGAGGAGGTATGACGCAGGCACTGTCTCCGGAGTGGATCCCCGCCAGCTCGATATGTTCCATAACGGCGGGGACGAAAGCATGGGCACCGTCTGAGATGGCATCCGCTTCCGCTTCGATGGCGTTTTCCAGGAATTTATCGATAAGGATGGGGCGTTCCGGGGTAATGTCCACGGCGGCCGCCACATACTCTTTCAGTTGCTCTTCATCAAAGACAATTTCCATGCCCCGGCCCCCCAAGACATAGGAAGGACGAACCATGACGGGATAACCGATGTTCTCCGCCACTGCTAAAGCTTCCTCCAGGGTGCTGGCCATACCTGCCTGGGGCATGGGAATATTCAGCTTCTCCATCATTTTGCGGAATTGATCCCGGTCCTCGGCCTGGTCGATGACTTCCGGTACGGTACCGAGAATTCTTACTCCAGCCTCCTGAAGTTGGGCGGCGATATTCAGAGGCGTTTGGCCTCCGAATTGGACGATGGCACCGATGGGGCGTTCCTTTTCATAGATGCTTAAGACATCTTCCACGGTCAGAGGCTCGAAATACAATTTATCTGAAGTGTCATAATCTGTGGACACGGTCTCGGGGTTGCAATTAATCATGATGGTCTCATAGCCCAGGTCTTTTAAAGCGAAAGCGGCATGAACGCAGCAGTAGTCAAATTCGATGCCTTGGCCGATGCGGTTGGGTCCGCCGCCCAGGATGAGGACCTTTTCCTTGTGGCTGGTGGTGACCTTGTCCGGCGCATTATAGGTGGAGTAATAATAGGAGGCGTTTTCCACTCCGCTTACGGGTACGGCATCCCAGGCTTGGGTCAACCCCAGTCCGAGACGCTGTCGGCGGACTTCCGCTTCGGAGACGGCTAAGAGTTTCGCCAGATAGCGGTCGGCAAAACCATCTTTTTTGGCTTGAATCAGGAGTTCGGCGGGGAACTCCTTGCCCTGGTAAGTAAGAAGCCTTTCTTCAAGGTCCACCAGTTCCTTCATCTGCTCAATGAACCAGGTCTTGACATGGGTGATGGCGGTCAGTTCCACCGGGTCAGCCCCCTTGCGCAGGGCTTCGTACATCATAAAATGCCGTTCACTGGTAGGGGTCTTAAGCAGCTCCAAAAGTTCGGGGAGAGTCTTGTCGTTAAAGTCCTTGGCAAAGCCCAGGCCGTAACGGCCTATTTCCAGGGAACGAATGGCTTTTTGGAAGGCTTCCTTGTAATTTTTGCCGATGCTCATGACCTCACCTACGGCCCGCATTTGAGTGCCCAGTTTGTCATCCACACCCTTGAACTTTTCGAAGGCCCAGCGGGCGAATTTGATTACGACGTAGTCACCCCAGGGAGTATATTTATCCAGGGTTCCTTCCCGCCAGTAAGGGATTTCATCCAGGGTCAGACCGGCAGCCAGCAAGGAAGAGATCAGGGCGATGGGGAACCCTGTGGCTTTGGAAGCCAGGGCGGAGGAGCGGGAAGTACGAGGATTAATCTCGATGATAACCACCCGGTCGGTTTTGGGATCGTAGGCGAATTGAACATTGGTCCCACCAATGACTTCGATGGCTTCCACGATGGAGTAGGCGTATTTCTGGAGCCTTCCCTGGAGTTCCTGAGAGATGGTCAGCATGGGAGCGCTGCAGAAGGAATCCCCGGTATGGACCCCAATGGCATCGATGTTTTCAATGAAGCACACGGTGATCATTTGATTTTTGGAATCCCGGACCACTTCCAGCTCCAGCTCTTCCCAGCCCAGGACGGATTCCTCCACCAGAACCTGCCCGATCATGCTGGCAGAGATACCCCGATTTACGATAGTTCTCAATTCTTCCACATTGTAGACCAGGCCGCCTCCAGTGCCGCCCAGGGTGTAGGCGGGACGAATCACCACGGGATAGCCCAGTTCTTGAGCGATTTTCTCTGCTTCTTCCACACTGTAAGCGGGACTGCTTTTGGGCATATCGATACCCAGGCGTTCCATGGTTTCCTTAAAGGCGATCCGGTCTTCACCGCGCTCGATGGCATCCAGCTGTACCCCGATGACTTTCACTCCATAGTGATCAAGAATCCCTGCTTTGGCCAGTTCAGAACTCAGGTTAAGCCCTGATTGGCCTCCTAAGTTGGGCAAGAGGGCATCGGGCCGTTCCTTCTCGATGATCTCGGTGATTCTCCGGACATTGAGGGGCTCGATGTATGTGGCATCGGCGGTACTAGGGTCTGTCATAATGGTGGCCGGATTGGAATTCACCAACACCACTTCATAACCTAGATTTTTAAGGGCTTTACAAGCCTGCGTCCCTGAATAGTCAAATTCGGCGGCCTGCCCGATGACGATGGGGCCGGACCCGATAATCATTATCTTTTTAATATCTTCTCTTTTAGGCATTGGATAACCCCTCCTTACTTTGTGTTGAAAATGGTACGCACAAGAGCTTTATATAATTATACATTATCATGCATAAATATAACATCTATAAAATGAAAAATAGCATATTTTTTTAGAAAGAGAAAAGAGACCTTCGGGGGGTCTCTTTGACATTTACGGGACTATCATTGTCGTCAAAAGTAAGTAGATACTGGTAAAAAGTAATAAAAGATAAATAATCTTTTGCAGATGTTGTTGATTAAGACGGACAAAGACAAATTGTCCAAGAATAATGCCCAGCAACATGAAAGGAATAGAAATCAGTGTGGCCTCCCAGACTATGGGAGTACTGCCATAAAGGAAGAGTTGCAGTAGAATACTGATCAGATTAATAAACACAAAATAAGCGACGGTTGTACTGCGTATGGTAGCTTTATCAAGGTTCGTTCCTGCATAATAGATCATCAGGGGAGGACCGGGCATGCCGATGCTTGTGGTGAGAAATCCAGAACACACCCCTACCAGGAGTTCCTTCCTGTCACTTTCTTTTATGCGAACTTTTGTGGCCAATAAGCATGTCGAGACCATCAATAACACACTAATGAATACTTTTAATGGCCGGACATCCATAGTGAAGATGAGGAGTCCAGGCAGAGTTCCTAATAAGCTGCCAAGGATTAATCGTTTCAGAGTCCTGACATTAACAGTATGGCGGATTTTATAAATCATCATGAGGGAGATGATAAGCGCAAGTATAATATTTAATTGGATAGCATCACGGGGGTCAAACAAGAGGAGGAGAAAGGGAATGGACATGATGGCAAAACCGAATCCAGTGGCGGCTTGTATGGTTGAGGCCGTGAGTATAATTAGTATAAGAGCATAGGTGTTCATGACTTATCCTCCTTTGTTAGCCTACAAATTTCCCACTAGCCCATAATTTAAGAGACAAGGAAAACAGAAAAATATAAAAGATTACCAAAAGGAGACGTGTGGGAACTTTGGTTTCCATACGTCTCCTTCCTTTTAAAGATATAAAAAATTTAGGATAGTAGAATTTATAGGAATGACTTCTGAGTGTTGGAGTGCGTTTGATGTATTTCTACATAATCCTGATTGTGCAGGCTGGCTGCGTTAGCTTCGTCAATATCGATATGCATTTCCAATCTATAGTGTTCGCTGACACGAATTAAGGTTTCGTTAAATACTAATCCTCGTGGACCGGCAGCGGTGACACTGATCCGCTCTTTATCCTTTACTCCGAAACGTTCTGCATCTGTAGTATGCATATGGATATGACGAGCGGCAACGATGACGCCTTCTTGTAAAGTGAGGCAGCCTAAAGGGCCTACGAGAGTAATACTGGCTGAGTTTGCTAAATCGCCGGAGTCTCTGACGGGAGGGCTGATACCGAGTTTAATCCCGTCAGAAACGGAGATTTCTACTTGGGTGTGGGTGCGGGAGGGTCCCAAAATGCGGACATTTTCAATGACTCCCTTCACCCCCACGAGGGTCACTTTTTCCTCACAGGCATATTGCTTAGGCTGAGACAAAACTTTTTTGATCTTAAAGGTATGATGCTCTCCGAAGAGGATTTTGATATCCCTTTGAGATAAATGAACATGGCGGTTGGATATGGCTACAGGGATCTTGTTGTTCTCAGATCTATGACAGATTTGTTTAATAGCTGCTTCAGTAATCATCGCAATAAGCTGGCTATTCTCCATGTGTTTCACCTGCTCTAACTCATAATACTAACAGACCTTCAACTGCTGAAGAACCTGTTTGACGATATCTTCTATAGCGTCTGATTGTATGTTCAAGGAGTCCACCTTGGGCTGCTGTAAAAGTGAAGAAGCCGCAGTTGTAAAAGTTTGTGTTTTAGCGAAGGTTGCTTTCTTGATGCCGTAGGTTAAATGTTTAATATTAATTAAATGCTGAGGTCCCAAATTTTCCGAGATGCTGCTTCCACCCCATGTACCGCAGCCTAGGGTTAAGGATGGCATGAGGCCGGTGGTTTGACCGATGCCACCAAGTGCTGAGGGAGTATTGACGATAATCCGGAAAACAGGCTTTTGAAGAAATTCGTGAATGATCGTTTCGTTAAGGGAATGAATCGCACAAGAATGGCCGATCCCGCCGAGCTTTAATAACTCAATACTTAGATTACAGGCTTCTTTCCAGTCATTAACCACGTAAAAGCCTAATACGGTGGTGAGTTTCTCGTGGGATAGAGGATAATCCCTGCCGTAACCATCCATAGGGGCAATGAGCAGTTTTGCATCAGGGGGAATGCTGATGCCGGCTTTTTCAGCAATTACTGCGGGAAGTTGTCCCACTAAAGCATTGTTCATTCCACCAGCCGGGGTGATCACGACGCGACCGGCTTTTTTCACTTCTTCTGGAGATAGGAAATAGGCACCCAGCCTTTTTAGTTCGGCTATCACTTCATCTTGGATAGGCTGGTCCACAATAATCGACTGCTCTGAAGCACAGATCATTCCATTATCAAAGGTTTTGCTGACCATAATATCAGAGACGGCTTGCTTGACATCTGCAGTTCGCTCAATGAAGACAGGAACATTACCCGATCCCACCCCAAAGGCTGGTTTACCGGCACTGTATGCCGATTTAACTAAGCCTGGTCCACCTGTCGCGATAATCGCGGCCACATCGCTGTGGTGCATCAGTTCATTGGTAGCTTGGAGGGAGGTTAGGCTGAGGCATGAACACACCCCGTCAGGAGCTCCGGCCCTGACGGCAGCCTCATTGATAAGCTCTGCAGTGGCACATCCGCATTGGACAGCAAAGGGATGGGGGGAGAAGACGATGGAATTAGCTCCCTTGATGGCGCAAAGGGCATTGTGAATGATGGTTGAGGTGGGATTGGTACGAGGTGTAACTCCTACTAATACACCCATAGGGGCGGCATAGCGAATGACTTTCGCGTAGGAATCTTCACTGATCGTGCCGATGGTTTTGATATGTTTTGTTGATTCATAGACCTCCCTCGAGGCAAAAAGATTTTTGGCTATTTTGTGCTCAACGATACCGTATTCAGTCTCCTTACAAGCCATCCGTGCCAATCTTTCAGCATTCGCTTCGATGGCTTCAACGATGGATACCAATATCTTATCAATTTGCTGCTCATTAAAATGGGCTAATTGGAGTTGGGCTTCTTTGGCCTTTTTGACGAGATGACGAGATTCTTGAATAGAAGCCAAATCAGTATCTAATACCACGATGAATCATCCTTTCCTAGTAGTGGGAGATTAATGCTATGGTGTTGGTCATCTTTACGCCTTTGCTGAATCATCGTGGGGAAGAATCATTTCGACTTCTGCGTGAGGTCTCGGAATAACATGAACGGATTTTAATTCACCTATACGTTGTGCAGCAGCAGCACCGGCATCTGTAGCGGCTTTGACCGCTCCGACGTCTCCACGTACCATGACGGTAACGAGGCCGCCCCCGACGAGAACTTTACCAATTAAATGAACATTAGCCGCTTTTACCATAGCATCAGCCGCTTCAATCGATCCAACCAAACCTTTAGTTTCAACCATTCCTAATGCATCTTGTTGCATTACGTTCGCCTCCTAAATTTAATTATTTTACTTTAGGTAAAATCATTTCAACATCGCTATGAGGTCTAGGAATAACATGAACAGAAATCAATTCACCCACACGTTGTGCAGCGGCAGCACCGGCATCTGTAGCTGCTTTGACTGCACCGACATCTCCACGAACCATGACGGTAACGAGACCACCACCTACGAGGACATCCCCGATTAAATGGACATTAGCGGCCTTTACCATGGCATCTGCCGCCTCGATGGAACCGATGAGACCTTTGGTTTCGATCATTCCTAAAGCTTCCTGTTGCATGATTAAATCCTCCTTTTAAAGGGTAATTTAGCAGATTAAAAAGGGTAAGTTAGCAGACATAAAAGAGTTTGACTTTATCTGAAGTAGACAAGGTGATGGTGGCATGGGCAGGAATATACAGTGTATCGCCAGCCTGTGCAGTATAGCAGCGGTTATCGACACAACATTCCAAGGTACCCTCGACGATGTAATCGATTTCATCCTTTGTAGTCGTTGAAGTGTAGTCGGTTTTCTCGAGGGTCATAATCCCTACCGAATAGTTGGAGCATTCTTTTTTATTAAATAGCTCTTTGATCTTGATGCAATCCTTGGGGTTACCTGTATTAAAGTCTTCTAAAATCAGATGGCTTCCCTTGACAATCCTTAAACCACAGGGGTCTGCTTCTTTATGGGGCGGTAAAGGACACTGGGGTTGCTTTAAGAAGACCATGACTTCTTCCACGATCTTGGCTAGAAGGGCAGGATCGAGGGAAGAAGCCGAGGGTTGATTTGGTGAAGAAAGGGAACGGACTGTAATTTCTACTCCCAACTCCTTAGCAGCATCGTTAGCTGCAGGGGTAATGATACTTTCTTCAGAAACATAGAGTATTGTTTGATGGTTTTCAGCTGTAGTTTTGACATCAGCAGCTGTGATTAAGGCTTTCAATGGTCATTTCACCTCCTTAGGTAGTAGTTTTCCGAAGAAGAATTTCTAACAGAGGCACTGTTTCAAATTATAATGTGGGGAAGGAATCACGACTTTCTCTACAAGCATTCCTCTTTCGGAAGCCAGAGCAGCTCCTGCTGCAACGGAGGATTCCACCGAAGCCACGTCGCCGGTGAGAGTCACAAAAGATTTTCCGCCGATTCCCATGCCGATCCGAATTTCAACCAAGTCCACTTGACCTGTTTTGGCAGCTGTATCAGCGGCAACGATGAGTGAGGCTACAGAAAAGGTTTCAATGATCCCCAAAGCTATAATCTCCGTAATGGGTGTAGTCGATGAGATGGCTTTGAGAACTTGGGGATGAACGTTGGGAAGGATAAAATCGTCAAGTACTGAGTTGGCAGCAATGCCTTTTCCAGCGTCTACAGAACTTTGAACGGCAGCAACATCACCGCAAATCAGTATAGTATACTTTCCCGGGCAAACAGGTTTTGCCTCGAGAAGGTCCACTTGGGCTGCTTTCAGCATAGCATCAGCCGCTTCGATCCCTTTAGCAATACTGTTGATTTCCACCAAACCTATGGATTCCATGGCTATTTTTCACTTCCTTCACTTGAAGAGATAAAGATGCTGTTCGTAATTTTTTTGACGACCCCGTCGATACTGGCATGAAGACAAGCCCCTATGCCATTGGTGGGAGGGAAAGCAATGGCATCGCCTTTCTTAACCTTACTTCCAACTTTAACGGAAGGTTTGCACGGGGCACCGATATGTTGGCATAATTTTATGGCGACATTGTGAACGGGATAGTTCTGTTCATTTAGGGGTGCACTTTGGTCATATTGTGTTAAAGCGAGTCGAGAAATAAGGCGCTTAATCGGTATTTTACGATGCTTCCGGAGAGGGTCGACAGTTTGGTTGGCTGGGGAGGGATCAGGCTTAATGCCCATTTTTGATAATTCATGTTTAAGCATGGCATTCACAGCTCGGGGGGAGAGCCCCATAATGCAGGCGTATTGTTCACAAACACCACATTCAGAGCAGGAAAAAGCCATTTTCATCGTGTTTTCATCCCCTTGGAGATGTTTAACCATTAGCATCATTTTGTGAGGCTCAATCTTATGTCCCAGCAGGTAACGGGGGCATAAATCCGTACAATAACGACACTGCATACAACTGACCCGTGATTGGCGCAGAACCTTGTCTGAGGGGAGAGTTTTGCTCTTAATCAAAGGATGATCTTGTGGCAAGAGGATTAATCCTTTGGTGGTTTTAGTGATGGGTTGGGCCACATCATCGACGATGTTTCCCATCATAGGGCCGCCTTCAATGATCTTCATATGTTCTAAATCATGGTAACCGGCAAACCCTAAGGCTGCGATGATGGAAGTTCCAATAGGTAATTTTATGGTCATGGGTTGATTGACTTCACCTGTAATGGTGAGATAGGTATCTGTCACAGGTTTACCTGCAACGGCATCAACGATATTGATTAAGGTTTCTACATTATTGACGATACAGTCGACTTTTAGGGGAATGCCTCCTTGGGGTATGAGACGGCCAGTCGACTCATAGACGATAAGATGTTCGTCACCGGCCGGATAAAAATCGTTCAGGATGTGAATTCGGATAGGTTTGCCGGCAATTTCTTTTTCCAGTGCGGCAATGGCATCCTTATACTTGCTTTTAAGAGCGATGATTCCTTCGCCGGCACCCGTTATAGACATCACTATTTCTAAGCCCATAACCACTTTAGCTGCTTGGGACGCCATCAGTTGCTGGTCAACTCGAAGCAGGGGTTCACACTCAGCCCCATTGACGATGACGATTTGTGCTTTTGCAGCAACTTTTACATGAGTCGGGAAACCGGCACCCCCGGCACCTACTACACCTGCTTCTTTAATTTTTTGGATTAATTCTTCACGCATTCTTAGGCACCTCGTCCGATTTATCTTTTTCCTCGTCTATGATCCCGACGATCACAGAATCGATGGGCGAGGAATTAAAGCTGTCCATATTTCGTGCTGAGCTACCTTCACTGACTAAGACCTTTTCCCCGATTCCCGCTCCAATAATGTCGGCACAAACAATGATGCGGCCTAATTCATCATTGGGACGATCAAGGAGCTGGACAATCATCAGCTTAGTCCCTATCAAAGAATCATCTTTCCGTGTGGCCCAGATACTGTTGATTACTTTTCCAATTCGCATAAATTCACCCCATGGTTACTAAGATTTGCAGACAGGATAAGGGCTGCCTGCTTAGTCGTCAGGAACAGGCCTTGGTTACTTCTAAAGCGATTCCTAAGGGAGTCACAAGGAAGGGATTGGCTGGTTTAATGACTGGCAGATGAAGCTCTGCCTCAATAATGGTTTCAAACTGTGTAAAACAGCCCGTACCGCCAACAAGAAAAACCTTATCGACGTTGCGATTTTGAATATGTTGTCTGATGATAGTCGTAAATTTTTCAATAACAGGCTTGATAGTTGGCAACAGCATCTGATGATGATTAGAATCATTTTTTAGTTTTTCTGCTTTTTCAAAAGGGATTTTACAAGCTCCTGAAATAACTAAACTCACATGGACCCCCCCTGTTGGTTCATCGGCAAGATAGGCCACCCGGCCATCTTCAATGATTGCAATACCTGTGGTTCCTCCTCCGATGTCCACGACAGCACCATTCTCAATATTCAATACATTATTGGCGGCGGAAGGTTCATCAATGGAAACGGCCACTTCAAAGCCGACAGCCTCGGCAATATAGCGAAAGGCTTTTTGGTCACCTTCGGAGGTTCCAGGGGGATAGGCTATTCCCGCTTGGAGGAGTTCTGCGTCAAGGGAATTCTCGATTTTTGCTTTGAGTTCCCCCACGATCTCAACGGCCCCATGATAATCAACAACAAGTCCGTCCCGGACGACTTGTGCAAAGCGCATGGCGCCGGCTACGGGGGCGCCGTCTTCATCAACGACTGCGAGAACGGTGTAAGCAGTGCCCAGATCGACTCCACTATAAAGCTGCTTATGTCCGCTATAGGGCTTGGGGTGCTCGATGACTTCTTGAAAAGCCTCAATGAGCTGGTTAGCTTTTCCTATAGTTTTCATGAGTGCCCTCAGTTAGCGACTCGCTAACATGCCTTTCTGTGAAAGCTGGGCAATCACATTTTCGATAATAACTTGTATCTGTTGACTATCCATCGTCTTGCTCACGGAGGAAGCACTATCACTAAGCCCCAAGATTTTAGCAGCATTTTTATACATCACTTTTTCACGAACTTCGGGTTTAAAGGGGAGTTGTTCATAATTTTTCAAAGCAATTTTAAAATCAACAAAGGGATGAGCGCTGGCGTACATGATTTTATCACTGAGAATTGAGTTGGCGGCTTCTATATAGGCGTCCGCTTGTGGGAAGAATTCATATTCTGATAACTCAAGGAAGACATTAGCATTCCGTTGTGCGACAGTAATCATTTCATTGACCCAAGGATATCCACCATGACTGACAATAATCTTCAACTCGGGAAAGTCGCGAGCTACAAAGTCAATGTAGCGAGGGGCAACATGATCGATAACCGCATTAGGAACTAAGGTTCCAGGGCCGGTGGCAATAATTAAAGGAATATCTAATTCGCAACACTTTGCATAAATCGGGTAGTATTTGGCGTCGTTAACATAAATACGGGCCAGGTAGGGGTCAATTGCGGCTCCCTTGATCCCTTCATTGTTAACAACATGTTTAAGTTCTTCTATAGCGGCCATTCCTTTGTGGGGATCTAATCCTGCAAAACCGATAAACTTGTCAGGAAATCGATGACAGAACTCGATCACACTCGTGTTATTTGATTTTGCACCGTAAGTTGTTTCACAATCCCGGCCGGAAATCACAGCCTTAACGACATGATGATGATCCAGCTCCTGAACAACTTCCTCTACAGTTTGAGGGAGCATTTTGTTAAAATCGATGGATTGGCACATCCCTTTAAAAGCAGGGTTGCTCGAGATTCCTTTTAAGATTTCTTCAGTATTAGGTCTAAATCTGAAATCAATAATGGTCATGAAGCTTCCTCCTTGTTATTAGACAGACCGGAGCGCATAGTCTGTCAAAGTTAACACACTTCAGTAAACAACATTGCAAGATTCATTCCAACCCTCTAATCAGCCTAAAGAATGTTCTGGGGATTTACATAAAGCAAATCGGTGATAAAATTGTTGTAAAGGTGCAACGAGTGAAAGGATTCGGAGTTGAGTTTGTGAATGGGGGTATAAGGACAAGGCGATTGGTGCAATACTGCATACCTGTTGCTATGATGCAACGAGTACAGGGAGGGATTATTCAATGACACAGGATTATTGGAGTAATTCGGGTATCTCTGGACTTCATCAGCAAGTTATTGAAGTGCTTTCTGAGGGAGTTTACATTTCTGATGCCGAGGGTATGACTATTGCGGTTAATTCCATGTACGAACAGCTTACCGGTTTGAAATGTAAAGAGGTTATAGGGAAAAATGTTAAGGAGCTAGTAGGTAAGGGAATATACAGTGTGGCTCTAAATCCGGAAATAGTGGTCACCGGTGAGCATAAATCGTCGGTGCAGATCACGAAGACAGGGCAAAAAGTTTTATTAAACGGCTATCCCATATGTGATGAATCAGGTAAAGTTTGCTTTGTTTTGACCTTTGTCAGAGATATTTCTTTATTGTCCCGGTTAAAGGAGCAGATTGTAGAGCAACAGGATACGATTATTAAGTACCGTGAAGCGAATAAGCATTGCAAAAAGGTCTTAAAAAGTAACTCCGAAATATTTAAAAGCAAAAAAATGCTTACCCTAATGGAAAAATTGAAAAGGATAGCCAAAACAGATGCCACAGTTTTGCTCTTGGGGGAAACTGGGGTAGGGAAAGATGTTTTAGCACACAAAATTCATGAATATAGCGCGAGACGCAATGAACTTTTCCTAAAAATTGATTGTTCGACCATCCCTGAGAACTTAATTGAATCTGAGTTATTTGGTTATGATTACGGTGCCTTTTCGGGAGCCAGTACAAAAGGGAAGGCCGGGCTGTTCGAGATGGCGGATAAAGGGACATTGTTTTTAGACGAAATTGGCGAAATTCCTTTACAGCTGCAGGTAAAGCTACTGCGTGTTCTACAGGATCAAGAAATAATCCATATCGGTTCAACAAAGGTTCGAAAAGTCGATGTCCGTTTTATCGCCGCAACCAATCGGAATTTAGAAGAAGAAGTAAAGAAAGGCCGTTTTCGGAGTGATCTCTACTATCGCTTACGTGTTGCCGATCTTGAGATTCCACCGCTACGTGAAAGAAAGGGGGACATCAGCGCCATGATGCGAGCTTTTTTTGACAAATACAATTCTAAGTATCGTAAGCAGATATCCTTTACTAAAGAGGTGGAGCAAGTGTTCCTTTCTTATAAATGGCCGGGTAATGTCCGCCAACTGGATAATTTTATTCAGAGCCTCGTTGTAACCGGTGAGAAGAAGGCTCTTGATGTACAGGATTTGCCTCAGTATATGCTTATCAATCTCAATATGGAGGAAGACTCCGCTGATCATCACCAAGAAAAATCCTTGGATCAACTTGTAAGAGATTATGAAAAAAATTTACTCAAAAAAGCCTTGGATCAATATAAATCAGGCTCGAAGGTTGCTGAGGTATTGAGGGTAGACCGCTCAACAATATTTAGAAAAGCCAAAAAATATAATCTCTTGTGATAAATGTTGCAGTTTGGAAACCTTGATGCAGGATGACAACATAGTCCTACCTATTGGGATAGTTAGCACATGCACTTTACATGAAAGAGTTTGTGCATAGTTGCAACATAGTTTTCCCTGCATTATTGCGAAGACAGCATGTTTCAAGGAATTCGTGGTTGGCATAAGTTTTGCAATGAAGAAAGGCAAGGAGCGCAATTGGTTATCTTAATAACAAAGGAGAGTGATTGACAGACGGCTTGGTTTTAACCAAAGCAGCTTAGTGAGCTATAAAAGTTATCACACTTGCCATTCACGTCCAGACCCCGGGCAAGGGGTTCCCACGAATTAGTATGAGTGAAAGGAGTTTATCAAAGATGAACGCATGCTGTTTATCCCCTCACGAGCAAAGAATTTTAGATGAACAAAAGGGCAAGGTCAGTTTCGAAGGCCGTGAGCGAGTATTCAAAATTCTAACGAGTTTCCAAAACCTTCGCCCTAAAATTGATGTCGAACGCGCAAAATATTTTACAGAGTCCTTTAAAGTGACCGAAGGCCAACCTTTACAGTTAAGATGGGCAAAAGCATTAATGCACATTGCTCAGAACATGACAGTCTATATTGATGGTGATCAACTTATTGTAGGTCGTGCCGGCTGTCAGGGACGCTATGGGATTGTTTTCCCGGAGTTAGACGGGGATTTCCTTGGCTTAGCGATTGAACAGCTGCCCCAACGTGTGGAGTCTCCCTTTGATATCGATCCCGATGATGCACAAGTTATTATCAAAGATGTTGCTCCTTACTGGAAGGGCAAGACATTCCACGAAGATTTAGCTAAGGAACTTCCCAAAGACACCTTGAAGGTAACTTATGACCCGGAAGATCCATTGATTTCAAGGTTCATTGTCAACGAAACAGCATCCTTCCGGTCATCCATTCAATGGGTGCACGACTATGAAAAGATCCTGAAGAGAGGCTTTAAGGGCATTAAAGAAGAAGCCCAGGAAAAGCTGGCCAACCTTGATCCCATGAGCCCTGTAGATAATATGGAAAAGAAACCTTTCCTCGAAGCGGTAATTATCACCTGTGATGCCATTGTCCTTTGGGCCAATCGCCATGCGCAATTAGCTGCAGATTATGCAAAAAAGGAAAGGGATCCCCAACGCAAACAGGAATTGTTGGGTATTGCCGAGAGATGTGCCTGGGTACCTGAGAATCCGGCTCGCAACTTCCGCGAAGCGGTTCAATCACAATGGTTTGTGCAGATGTTCTCCAGAATTGAGCAAAAAACGGGTACGATTATTTCCAATGGCCGGATGGACCAATATTTCTATCCTTATTACAAAAAAGATATTGAAGACGGTATCCTCACGGATGAGCAAACCATCGAACTGCTGGAATGCATGTGGGTTGGCATGGCCCAATTCATTGACCTTTACTTATCGCCCACAGGTGGCGCGTTCAATGAAGGGTATGCTCACTGGGAGGCCGTTACTGTCGGCGGTCAGACTCCCGACGGTTTGGATGCAACCAATGAGCTCACGTATCTATTCCTAAAATCCAAACAAGAATTTCCCCTTAATTATCCTGACTTGGCTGCGCGGATTCATTCTGGCTCCCCCGATCGGTACCTCCATGAAGTTGCAGAGACCATTAAAGAAGGAACCGGTTTCCCGAAACTCATCAATGATGAGGAAGTTGTGCCGCTCCTCCTCTCTAAAGGCGCAAAATTTGACGAAGCAATGGACTATGCTGTATCCGGTTGCGCTGAGTGTCGTATGCCCAACCGGGACACCTATACCAGTGGTAATCCCTATATTAACTTTGCTGCGGCAGTGGAGATGACATTGTACAACGGGAAAATGATAAAATACGGAAATGAGCAGCTTGGACTTGAAACCGGCGACCCGACTCAATTCAAGACTTGGGATGAATTCTGGGAGGCTTATCTTGCCCAACAAACCAACTTCCTTAAACATGCTTTCATTCAGCAACATATCATCATCAGGCTGCGTGCTCAACATTTTGCCTCACCCTTAGGTTCTTTAATGCACGATCTTTGTATGGAGAATTGTATCGATCTCCATCAACCCGTGATTAAAGGAGGTATTGATTTAGGTTACTTTGAGTTAATTGGCTATGGGACTGTGGTAGATTCTTTAGCTGCTATTAAGAAACTGGTCTACGAAGAGAAGAAGCTAACCATGGCTGAGTTGATTGAAGCTGTTCAGAATAACTTTGAAGGGTACGAAGCTATCCGTGAAATGCTCATGCATACACCGAAGTATGGCAACAATGATCCCTACCCGGATGCTATTGCTAAAGAAGTGGATCGTCAGGCCCTTGAATTTACGAAAAAATATTCAAAAGAGTTGGGTGTCCATTTGGATCTGAGACTTGTACCGTTCACTTCCCATGTACCTTTCGGAAAGGTCGTCAGCGCAACACCCAACGGCAGAAAAGCATGGACTCCGCTGGCTGATGGTTCCTCAGCATCCCATGGTGCTGATATTTATGGTCCAACAGCAGTGCTTCTATCCAATTTCTACTCGAAGAATTATGGTTATCGCAATCGGGCCGCTCGCTTGTTGAACCTCAAATTGAGTCCTTCCTGCGTAGCCGGTGAGGAAGGTAGCGAAAAATTAGTATCCTTCATTAGAACATGGTGCGATTTGAAATTGTGGCATGTCCAATTCAATATTATCAATAGAGAAACATTACTTGCTGCAAAGAAAGATCCTGATAAATATCGCGGTTTGATTGTTCGAGTCGCAGGCTATAGTGCCTACTTTGTAGATCTTTCCTCAGATCTCCAAGACGATATCATCGCTAGAACAGAGCATGAGGCGATCTAAGGAGGAGGTTCTTTTATGGGGGAGTCGAGGGCTTCTGATGAGCGTAGATATGGATTAGTCTTTAATATTCAACACTATTCAGTTCATGATGGTCCAGGAATACGAACAATTATTTTTACCAAGGGTTGCCCCCTCAGATGTGAGTGGTGCAGCAATCCTGAGTCTCAGCAAACACAACCACAGCTTGGATTTAATCCCCATAAATGCATAGGCATAAAAGCTTGCTTTCGATGTGCGGAGGTGTGTGTCTATGGAGCAATCAAACTGAATACAGAGGAAAACGACAAGATTTTTGTTGATCGTAAATTCTGTACGGATTGCGTGAAATGTGTAGATGTCTGTCCTTCTCAAGCCTTACAAGTCTTCGGCAAACCCATAACCGTTGAAGAAGCGATCAGGGAAGTTGAAAAAGACAGTGTGTTTTATGCACGATCCGGAGGTGGTTTAACCATTAGCGGTGGTGAACCTTTAATGCAAGCGGACTTTGTTACGGAAACATTAAAGGAAGCCCGTAAGAGAAGACTTAAAACGACCATCGAAACCTGTGGTTATGCAGATTGGCCAAGCATGGAAAACGTTTGTCAATATCTGACTTCAATTATTATGGATATCAAATGCATGGACTCCGAAAAGCACAAAAAGTATACAGGTGCTCCCAATGAGCTTATTCTAGAAAACTTTAATAAGCTTTGCGAGGGCTTTCCAAAGTTGCCAAAACTTATTAGAACCCCAGTGGTCCCCGGTTTTAACGATACAGAAGAAGATATTAAGGAAATTGCCAATCTTGTTAAGGGTAAACTCAATGTTACTTATGAGCTGCTTAAGTATCACCGTCTAGGACAACAAAAATATCACTTTTTGGGGAAAGATTATCCACTAAGTGATACCCAGCTTGGGGACGCAAAATTTGAACAACTTAAGGAGCTCGCAAAGTCCATTTTAGACTAGAGAGTGTTTGGAAGGAGAATGGTATATGAAAAAGAGGTTATTTAAGCTTTCGATTCTCATCTTATCCTGTCTTCTTGTCTTTTCTCTGTCAGGGTGTAAAAAGGCTGATGAAGCCGCCGCTCCAGCCGCAGGATCAGGAGTTGCTGATAAAAAAGTCGTCATTCGTTTGGGACATCCCATGGCACCTGGTAATAATGTAACGGTGGGTTATGAAAAATTCAAGGAAATCGTCGAGCAAAAGTCTGGCGGAAGAATTGAAATTCAAATCTTCGGAAATACAACCCTAGGTAGTGACCGTGTAACAATGGAATCCACCCAAAAGGGCACTTTGGAAATGTCCTCCAGCTCATCTCCCAATATGGCCAGTTTTGCCCGTGAATTCATGGTCTTCGACCTTCCTTATATCACCCAACCCGAAAATCAACAAAAATTGTACGACGCTTTAGATAATGGTGAACTAGGCAAGTACTTGGACAACGTGTGTGCGAAAGTCGGCTTGAAGCCCATTATGTACAGTGAATATGGCTACCGTAACTTTGTGACCACGAACAAACCCATCGCCAATGCCTCCGATTTAAAAGGCTTAAAAGTGCGGACCACGGATTCACCTGTAGAAGTTGCTGTGGCTGAGGCTTTAGGAATGAGCGCTACTCCGGTCGCCTGGGGAGAAACGTATACAGCATTGCAACAGGGAACCGTTGATGCAGAAGGAAATACCTGGGGCTTGCTTTCGGATGCGAAGCATGGTGAAGTACTATCCTACGGCATTGACTCAGGCCATAACTACAGCATGCATTTGCTCATGATCAATAAAAATTATTTTGATGCTTTGCCTCAAGACCTACAAACGATATTAGTAGAATCCGGTAAGGAGGCTCTGGATTGGCAGCGTACAGTAACCATTGAGCTGGAGGATAAAGCCAAACAAAAGCTAATCGATGACGGAATGACGATTAAAGAATTGTCTCCAGCTGAAAAAGAAGAATTTAAGACCTTAACTCGTCCGATTTGGGATAAATTCCCGGAAATTCCTCAAGAATTGATTGATTTAGTCACAGCTACTCAACAATAACAGCAACAGCATTTGAAGACAGGGGGGGAGGGGGGTAACTCCTGCTCCCTCTGTCCAAATAGGACAGGAGGTTAGTTATGATAGATATTTCAAAAAAACCAGAAGCTTCTTGGAAAAAATGGCTTAAATGGATCGATGACTATTTTGAAGTACCATTTCTTGTGATCGGCATGCTGGCTATTATTGTTTTGATTACTTATCAAACCATCTATCGTTATATCGTCTCTAATATCACCGGCGGTACAGCAATTGTTGGATTAGAAGAAGCATCACGCTTTATCTTCATATGGATATCCTATTTAGCGATTCCATTGGCTATCAAACAGCGAAATAATATCAGGGTTGATATTCTCTATGATCGCCTTTCCGATAGGTGGCAAAAAATGAGTTGGATCGTTGTCGATGGCTGCATTCTTATATTAACAGCAGTAATCTTTTTTATGGGAATAGATCATTTGCAAATGATGTTAAAGTATCCTCAGATTTCTCCGGCATTGAATATACCCTTTTTTATTCCCTACTTAATTTTACCCATTGGCTTTGGCTTAATGTCGATTCGATGTCTCCAGGACTTGGTTAAGCAAATCCTGGAGAGCGGTCTAAAAGATACTCTGATCGGAGTTTTGATAGTAGCTGTAATTTTTTCTCCGCTTTTTTTGGATTTCGATATCCCAGCCATGGCTTGGCTTTTCGGATACTTTGTGCTTTTTGTTTTTATTGGTGTACCCATTGCCATGTCCCTAGGTCTTTCCGCTTTAGCCACTATTCTCTGTGCCCATACTATGCCGATAGAGTATATATCACAAATTTGCTTTACTTCCATCGATAGCTTTCCCATTATGGCTATCCCGTTTTTTGTAGCCGCAGGTGTCTTTATGGGTGAAGGAGGATTATCCAAACGGCTCTTGGGTTTGGCTGATGAACTCTTAGGCTCCTTTACCGGCGGCTTGGCCTTGGCTACGGTTGCCACCTGTATGTTTTTTGCTGCCATAAGCGGCTCAGGACCGGCTACTGTAGCTGCCATTGGTTCTTTAACCATTCCGGCAATGGTTGAAAGGGGGTATTCCCGAGGATTTTCTGCGGCACTTGTTGCAGTTGCCGGATCCATCGGGGTTATGATTCCTCCGAGCAATCCCTTTGTCGTTTATGGCGTTTCAGCTCAAGTCTCGATTGGTAAGCTCTTTATGGGTGGTATTGTTCCTGGCTTAATCGTTGGATTCGCTTTGATGGGCGTCAGTTATTATTATGCCAAAAAGAACAACTGGAAAGGTGAAGCTCGAAAACGCACCTTTCGAAGTGTTGGTAAGGCCTTTTGGGAGGCCAAATGGGCCTTGATGGTTCCGATTATTATTCTGGGTGGTATTTATTCCGGGTACATGACACCTACTGAATCTGCGGCTGTAGCGGCGTTCTATGGTCTGATCGTAGGCGTTTTTATCCACAAAGGCATTACCAGAAAAAATTTCGTGTATTGCTTTACGGAATCCTGCAGTACCTCTGCTATCATTATTGTTTTGATGGCGATGGCCACCATCTTTGGTAACATCTTGACGATTGAACAAATTCCGACTAGGATCGCTACCTGGATGTTGGCGATAACCGACAGTAAATACCTTATTTTGTTAATTGTTACCATATTATTGCTCTTCGTTGGCACATTCATGGAAGCTTTAGCGGCCATTGTTATTCTCACGCCAATTCTGCTTCCCATTGCCACTAAGGTTGGTATCGATCCGATTCACTTTGGGATCATCATGGTTGTCAACCTGGCTATTGGATTTATAACGCCACCCGTAGGAGTCAACTTGTTTGTCTCAAGTGGTATAGCGAAACTAAAGATCGAAGAGATTGCCAAAGCGGTTGTTCCCTTCCTCTTGGCCATGATTGCCGTCTTGTTGTTGATTACTTATGTGCCTTCCATTTCGATGTTCCTTACTCAATTTGTGAGGTAATACATTAACCAGTAAACCTTATGCCCTTCTATGGTGAGATATTCTTGACCATGGGAGGGTATTTTTAAGGTATTAATATATTAAGTTTTTAAAAACGCGGTTTTACCTGCTGGAAAATTTAAGGAGGAAAAAATGGAACATTCTTTAGGTACTTTATTGCCATTGTATTCAGTCATTCCTTTTGTAGGTATGTTGTTGTCCATTGCACTGGGGCCTGTTCTGTTTCCAAAATTTTGGCATCATCATTTTGGTAAGGTATCAGCTGCCTGGGCAGCACTGCTTGCTGTTCCACTGATCGTAGCTTATGGAAAACAAGGTGTTGATGAGCTGCTCCATTTACTCATCGCGGATTACATTCCCTTTATCGTTCTTATCGGGTCCTTATTTACAGTCGGTGGTGGAATCTTAGTTCGTACATCCTTAAGGGGGACAACTTGGGTCAATGCAGGTTTCCTGACGATCGGGGCTATTATCGCTTCATGGATGGGGACTACAGGAGCGGCTATGTTATTAATCCGCCCATTCCTGCGTGTGAATAAGGATCGTAAGTATAAGGCCTTTATGGTAGTATTCTTTATTTTTATGGTTGCCAATGTGGGAGGAGCATTGA
Source organism: Desulfitobacterium sp. PCE1 (assembly GCF_000384015.1). NCBI lineage: Bacteria > Bacillati > Bacillota > Clostridia > Eubacteriales > Desulfitobacteriaceae > Desulfitobacterium > Desulfitobacterium sp. PCE1. Next base: position 365,648 of record NZ_KB913023.1, read on the forward strand.
CCCCATTAGGGGATCCACCGCTTTTCTTGGGCTTTTTGCATGGAGTACCTTTCTTTTGGACCTTACGCCTTATTACACCCATGGCTGTAGTGCTGGCCGGGCTCCTACTAATTTATATTGTTTTCGATAAGTACTTTCTGGCTAAGGAACAAAAAGAAGGCAATTTAGCCTTTGCTTCATCTTCTTGCAATGGGGTTGCAGCCAAAGATAACTCCAGTGGAGATTCAACGTTGGGAAAAAGATTGGAAGTTTTAGGCGTTCAAAACTTTATTCTGTTAGCCGCAATTATTGGTGTTATTCTATTTAGCGGTTATGTTAAGATGAGCGAAGTATCTATTCTGGGGGTTCATCTTGGCTGGCAGGATGTTATCCGTAATCTGGTACTTGTAGCTATTGTGGTTATCTCCATGAAAATCACACCCAAGGCAGTTCGTGAGGAAAACGAATACTCCTGGGGGCCAATTTTGGAGATCATTTATCTCTTCTTCGGAATCTTTGTCACCATGGCTCCTGCTTTAGCGATATTGAAGGCTGGTGAGTCCGGAGCTTTGTCTTTTATTACTGCAGCAGTAAAAGAGCCGGTTCAATACTTCTGGATTACCGGAGCATTGTCCAGCTTCCTTGACAATGCCCCAACGTACCTAACCTTCTTTAGTACTGCTTTAGGTCAATTCTATCCAGGTATGGCTGAAGCCCCTGCAGTGGCTCAGTTCTTAGTCGACCAGCCCTTATACCTTCTGGCAATTTCTGCTGGATCGGTGTTCTTTGGAGCGGTTACCTATATCGGCAATGCCCCTAACTTTATGGTTCGCTCCATTGCTGAAGAATCCGGAGTAAAAATGCCTAGCTTTTTCGGCTATATGGCGTATAGCTTCTGCATTCTCCTTCCCCTCTTTGGGATAGTCACCTGGCTTTTCTTTCTTTAAGATTTAGAGGGTCGGTGTATCATCATTTTCACCGCCCCTGTGGTATAATTTGTTATATAGGATAGACGGGAAGGATCCATGATGCTGGAACATAAATCCAAGGACTTTGATATCGTTCTCTTCGATGCTAACAGCTATTACGCCAGCTGCCATCAGGCAGTGAATCCTGAGCTCAAAGGAAAGCCTCTGCTGGTGGCCGGGGATCCAAGGAACCGGACGGGGATTGTCCTTACGGCCAGTTACGAGGCGCGGCTCTGTGGGATTAAGACAGCCATGCCTTTATTTCAGGCTTTAAAGCTTTGTCCGGAAGCGGTGGTGTTATCTCCGGATTTTCGGCTCTATCTTGATCTTAGCGAAAAAATGTGGCGGATCGTTGAGCGCTACACAGACGAAAATCATATCGAAAGGGTCTCTGTGGATGAGTGCTTTGCGAATTTTCGAGGCTCCCACCTTCTTTTTGGCAGTACGGAAGAGATAGCCCGTCGGGTACAAAAAGAGATTCTTGAAGAGTTAGGTCTGGGGATATCGGTAGGGATCAGCTATTGCAAAATTCTTGCTAAGCTGGCCAGTGATTATCAGCGAGATCCAAAGACCAGGATAAAGCTTCCCCGCAGCTTTACCATTATCGCTCCGGGTGATCTGGAGAGTAAGGTATGGCCTTTAGGGGTAGGGGAGCTGTCCGGGATCGGCAAGCAGACGGAAAAACAGCTGGAGGGTATGGGGATCCGAACCATTGGGGATTTGGCTCACGTTTCTCCTCAAGTTCTCCGGAAGCGTTTTGGCATTTATGGAACCAAACTGCATGAATGGGCTAATGGGTGTGATGATCGGCCTGTGACACCGGAAGATCATGTTAAGGATCATTCCATTGGGCGGTCCATCACTTTGCCCCAAGACATAAAAGACCCGGAGCAGGGGGCAGAGGTCCTGCTTTTTCTGGCCGATAGTGTGGGAAGAAAAATTCGCCAGGAGGAGACCAAGGCTCAGACCCTTACGGTACAGGTCAAGGATGCAGAATTTAAGACCCGGACCTATTCCACTACCCTTTTTGAACCCACGGATATTACTGATGTGATCTATCAAGAGAGTCTTAAGCTCTTTGAAAAATGGCCTCTAGGCAAACCCATCCGCTTGCTGGGTATAACTGCCAGCCGTCTGCAAAAGGGCATAGAGCAGCTCAGCCTGTTTCAAGAAGAGGTTCAAGAACAGACTGAGCTGGATCGAACGGTGGATGAGATTCGCAATAAATATGGATCTGAGATCCTTATGCGCGGAACCCAATATCTTTCTTTAAGCAGAAAGCTAGCGGTCAGAAGTTCGAAAGATAAACAGAGATAAGAATATAGATATATGTGAAGCTTAGATGGTCAAATCCACATGCTGAAGAGTTCCCACAGTACCGTTTTCATTCAAGTAAATGCCGGTCTTTCTGATCTCCCCCAGGGATTGATTGCTGGAATCTTTCAGACCGAAGTTGGTGGCTACGTTACCTAGATAGATGGCTCCTATTCCTTTTTCACCCAGGGCGAAGAGTACATCTTCTCCCTTTTCGTTTTTGGTCCAGATGCGGAGCTTATCATAGATAGGGTCGTTTTCATCGATCCAACCATTGTTATCACTGTCATAGACGGCCAAATCAGCAAAGCCGTCTCCGCTTTTCGTCCCGAAGAGCTCGCTGCCGTCGTTGATGATGCCGTCCTGATTTTTATCCAGAGCGATAAACCCACTTCCTGGGGCCAGGAAGGAGATGAGCTCGGTATTGCCGTCAGAGTCAATGTCAAAGACGTATTTTTGCTCTGTTAACTGGGCGGAGCTGACCCCCAGGTTAATCACCAGAGGATCGATGGTCACAGCACCTCCGGCCCGGAAGCTGATGTTGTTTTGATAAGCAAAGCTGCGGCTCATATTCAACTGAAGTTGCAGATTGATGGTCTTGCCGTCCGTAGTGGTTACCTGGCCTTGGGCGGAAAAGGACATGGACTGCTCTTCGGTATACTCTTCCCTGGATTCGAAGATGATGCCCCAGTTTTGATTGGGAATTCGGTTGGGGAAAAAGGGAAGATTGCCCGGATCATTGAGGACGAGCTTTTTGGGCACCAAGAAGTGCATCTTCTTGCCGGTGATGGCTTCAAGCATGATTAGGAGCAGGTCCAGCTTGCGCCTGTCCTCTTCACTCATGTCCAAGCTGATCTCTTGGGATCGATGGACATTGGAAGCAGGACTTTGCAGGCCTTTAAGCGAATCAGATAAATCAAGAATGTCTGCATTCTCCAGGCTAAGGGTCGGCTTTCCGGCGACATCTTTGCCCAGCCAGCCCTGCAGGGTGACATCCTTTTTGTAACTCTCAGAATACTTGGATTCCCCTGCCATGACGATGGACGAGTTTTGAATTTTCATAGGGCGACCTCCTTGTCTTTAATTTCATCCTTAAAAAACCCTTATCTATGTTATCGGAATATTACCGGCAATACTTGACAGTATTTAGGAGGGGTTTATAAAATTTAGAAGTAAATGACAATGGAGAAGGATTCAAGGTAATAATAAAGAATAAATGGTATACAATGGAAGAGGAGGAATGGATATGAACTTTCTTGAACTGGCTCAAAAGAGAAGAAGTCTGCGGAGTTATCTCCCGAACCCAGTAGAGCAGGAGAAGCTGGAGTACGTCTTGGAATGCGCCCGTTTGGCTCCCTCCTGGAAAAACCTTCAGTGCTGGCGTTTTATCGTAGTGGAGGATGAGGCCTCGCGGCAAGAGCTGACTACGGCCTATGCAGAGACCAACCCCGGACGCAAAGCTTTGCTCCAGGCCCCTCTTATTGTGGTGCTCTGCGGGGTGCCATCGGAGTCCGAGGTCTGGGAAGGCAAGGACTATATGATGCTGGATGCGGGATTGGCCATGGAACATTTGATCCTGGCGGCTGCCGAGCAGGGGCTGGGAACCTGTTGGCAGGGTCTGTTCTCTGAAGATAAGGTGCGGGAGATCCTAAAGGTTCCCGAAAATGTCCGCGTCTTAGCTATGACTCCCTTGGGTTACCCGGCGGAGGAAAGAAATCCAAGACCCCGCAAAGACATGTCGCAGATCGTATTTAAGGGGACCTGGGGAGAAAATAATTAGGAGCAGGATAATATGCCTTCGTTTTTGAAGCTGGGAAAAACGATTATTCCTTATGAAGAAAGAAAAAGCCCTCGGACTAAGCGGATTTCTATACGCATTACGCCGGAAAAGGTCAGAGTATCTGCTCCCGCACGTACCTCCAAGGGTGAAATTCAGGCCTTCATTGAGAAGAATCGGGAGTGGATATTGGAGAATTGGCTCAAGCTTCAAGAAACGGCGGTCAAGCCCCTGCGGGTGTATGAGACGGGTGAAAAGGTTGCCTATCTGGGAAAAGAGCTGAACCTGGAGATCATGGATACACCTCATAAAATGATCAGTGCCTTTTACAGAAAGGACCTTGAAACCTTAGAGATCAAGATGCCTCAGGAACTTCAGGGAGAGCAGCGGCAAGAGGCTGTTCGGGAGATTCTTGAGAAGTGGTATAAACAGAAGGCCCGGGCGGTGTATCTCCAGAAGCTCAATTTCTGGAGCTGCCAAATGGGAGTAACCTATAACCAGTTCCGCTTAAAAGAGCAAAAAACCCGCTGGGGGAGCTGCTCCAGTCTGGGCAATATCAATCTGAACTGGCGGGCTATCATGGCTCCGGAGCCGGTGCTGGATTATCTGGTGATTCATGAGCTTTCCCATCTTCTCTATCTGAATCATTCACCGGATTTTTGGGAGAATGTAGCCCGTTATTGTCCGGAGCATGCTGCTCATCGCCGATGGCTGCGGGAAAAGGGCCATAGTCTGGTTATTTAATCCCTAAGTGACAGGAGAGGGCATCAGCAAGGAAGTGCGGACTTGAATCGATCAGTTGGGTGAATATAGTGACTATATACCGACTGCTGTAGCATTTGAGCCCCAGTATATCGGCGTCGCAAGGGACGAACTGAAAAAATATGGATCAGAATATACATAGAGTTTATGGATACCATCTGTTGTTTTTTAACTTCAGGTGGTTTTTATTTTTGGTTGCCAACTGGAATTATTGACGCTTTGTAGCTGTAGAGAGAAATATTGCTAAATCCTAGTTCATGATGAATTCATAAAACAAAGCTAAGATTAGTTTCGAATTTAAAAATTAAATTGGAGGTCATTAATTAATGAGCAAAAAAAGAAACACTAAGTTCAAATGGATAGTAACCGGTATGATAGCTGTGGTTATCGTTGGAGTAGCAATGACCGCTTTAATGAAACCTGCCCCCTTAGCCTATGAAAGTGTGGTTGCTAAAACTGGGGACATAACCACCTATTACTCTTTTTCCGGGAATGTGGAAACAAAAGACCGTCAGACTGTAACTGCTGATAAGATGATGCAAGTCTCGGAAATCAAAGTAAAAGAAGGAGATTTGGTTGAAGAGGGAACCGTCTTAATCAAAACCACATCAGGAGAGGAAATTAAAGCCAAAATCCGCGGTGAAGTTGCTCATCTTAATGTGGATGAGAAGGCCCAGGTTATGGCAGGGACCCAATTATTAGAAGTAGTCGATTATGATAACCTTGAAATTCAGGTTAAGGTCGATGAATATGACATTGCCTCCTTAGACAAAGGTAAAGAAGCATCCATCAAAATCGGGGCAATAAACAAAGAAATCAAAGGAAAGATCCGCTCCATATCTAAAGAGGGACAGATTATCAATGGAGTAACTTTCTTCACAGCAACCATCGATCTTGAAAAAGCTGAAAATATTCGTATCGGCATGTCGGCAGAGGTGAAGGTGGTAAGTAATGAGGCTGAGGGTGTCGTTATCTTGCCCATGACGGCGATTCAATTTGATGAGAATAACAAGCCCTACGTTTTTAAAAATGGGGAAAAGGATACTGTGGTAAAGGCTGATATAGAGACAGGAATCAATGATGGCACAACGGTTGAAGTCAAAAGCGGTGTTGTCAGTGAAGAAAGGATTCTTTATAAAAAAGCTGCTACCACGCTAGGGACGGATTTCTCCAGAGGAGGGATGAATAGACCTGGAGGTGAGGAGTAATGGCTGAAGTTCTTAAGATGCAAAATATTTTTAAAAAATACACTATGGGTGAGGAAGAGCTGGAGGTCTTGCATAACGTTAATTTAGCGGTGAACTCGGGTGAGTTTCTATCGATACTTGGTCCGTCAGGATCCGGGAAATCGACGATGATGAATATCATTGGCTGTCTGGATGTGCCGACAGCTGGAGAATATCTGCTTTCTGGCCATAATATTGATGATCTGGATGAAACCGAACTGGCCGCCATAAGAAATAAGGAAATTGGCTTTGTTTTCCAGAACTTTCAGCTTTTGCCACGCTTGAGTGCACTTCAAAATGTAGAACTGCCCTTAATCTATGCGGGCATCCCAGCCACGGAAAGAAAACAAAGGGCAATGAAAATGCTGGAGCAGGTAGGATTAGCCGATAAAATGAAAAATCTGCCGAATCAGCTCTCAGGGGGTCAGCAGCAAAGGGTTGCTATTGCACGGGCACTGGTTACCGAGCCGACGATTCTCCTGGCGGATGAACCCACAGGCGCCTTAGATCAAAAGACGGGCGCTCAGGTAATGGAGCTTTTCGAAGAGCTTAACCATGAAGGAAGAACCATTATTATGATTACTCACGATATCGGTATTGCTCGTCACGCCCAACGAGTTGTCAATATTTTGGATGGTTATTTAACTGAACAGGAGGTGTAATAGGTGCTGCTTGAAAGTATAAAAATGTCTTATGAAAACATTGTTAGAAATAAACTGCGTTCCTTTTTAACAATGCTGGGAATCGTCATCGGAGTGGCATCGATTATCGCCTTGATTACTATTGTTCAGGGGGCAACCAACAGTATCAGCAATCAGGTTACGGAGCTTGGCGCAAATAAAATCATAGTCAATGTAATGGGAACTCCGCTGAAACAGGGGCTTAATGATGAAGATCTAAGGAACATTTCTCAAGTCGAAAATATAAGTGGTGTATCCCCAACGATTTCGGGAAAGACTGGAATTATCACCGACGGCAAGGTCCTTGAGAACGTAACCGTTCAGGGTAAAAATGAGGTTTACTTTCAAACGGATTCCAGCTTGCTGCAAAGTGGAAGGCCCATCAATGTATTGGACTTAGCGAGCAAAAATCAAGTTGCGATTATTGGCAGTGATATTGTCAATGAGCTCTATTACGGGGTGGACCCTATCGGTAAAGAGCTGGTTGTGAACGGGACAACCTATTCTGTAATTGGCACCCTTAAGGCCTCGAGCGGATTTAGTATGGGTTCCAATAATGACTCGGTGGTCATCCCCTATACAACGGCTTTGCGTAGTTTAGGGGTAAAGAATATTTCCAGTTTAGATGTATTTCTGGAGGATGCGACCCTAGCTGACGATACGGTAACGGAAATCAAAGGGGTACTCAATCCGGCTTTTAACTATAAGGATGATGCTTACACTATCTTCAATATGGGAGATATGATTGAATCCTTTGAAACGATGATGTCCATGATGTCGATGCTCCTTGCCGGAATTGCGGGGATATCCCTGGTGGTGGGCGGTATTGGCATTATGAATATGATGCTGGTATCCATCACTGAGCGAACGATGGAAATTGGTTTGCGCAAAGCTTTAGGAGCCACACCAAACAGAATTCAGCTGCAATTTGTGATCGAGTCAATATTCCTGTCCATCGTCGGTGGCGTTATAGGATTAGTGCTGGGAGCTCTTATTGCTTACGGTGCATCCCTATTGATTGGAACAGAATTCTCTATTTCGATCGCAACGATTGCGCTTGCGGTAGGATTCTCTGGTGTAGTGGGAATTGTCTTTGGATATGCTCCGGCAAGGAAAGCAAGTCGACTGAATCCGATTGATGCTCTGCGAAGCTTATAAGAATAAGGTTTGTTACTCATAAATTTTAGCCCCTAATGGTTTTTAGGGGCTAAGGAAGGATGTAGATATGGTCAATATTTTAGTCGTTGATGATAACGAGAGTATCCGAAGGCTCATGAAAACCTATTTGATTCGTGATGGCTACAATGTGTTTATTGCTGCCGATGGATTAGAAGCTTTGGACTTATTGGCTCAAGAGCATATTGATCTTATCATTTTAGATATCATGATGCCCCATATGGATGGTTATACCTTGGCCAAGGAACTGAGAGCATTGCAGTATAACCTACCGCTGCTCATGATTACGGCTAAAGAAACCATCGAAGATAAGAAAAAAGGTTTTGCAGTGGGAACCGATGACTATATGGTCAAACCTATTGATTTTGATGAAATGCTGCTTCGGGTAGCGGCTTTACTTCGTCGGGCCAAAATTTCCAATGAGAATAAAATTGTGATAGGCGACATCACCCTTGATTATGAGACATTAACAGTAACGACGAAGACAGAAACCATTATGCTTCCCCAAAAGGAGTTTTACTTATTATTTAAACTACTGAGTTATTCTAAAAGAATCTTTACACGGCAGGAGTTAATGGATGAAATATGGGGGTTTGATAGCGATACCGATGAACGAACAGTTGATGTTCATATTAAAAGGCTTCGGGAGAAGTTCGATAAATATGAAGAGTTCAAAATCATCACGGTGAGGGGACTGGGCTATAAGGTGGAAAAGTTTCAATGAAAAAACGTTTATATTTAAAATCGATTTACACGAAATTTGCACTTATATTCTTGGGAATTTGGTGGTTCTTAAATTCCCTAACCTTTTGGATTGTCATGGGAATCATGAGAAATAGTGCTTTTACGGAATTGGCTGTAGATCGCATGGAGTTTTTCGCAGAATTTCAGAGGATACGGTTTGCCACCGGGTTAACTTTTCAAATTAGTGCAGTGACCGGCACAATCATCATTTTATTAGCGGTAAGAAGAATCGTAAAACCAATTCAGCTTATTTCCGAAGCCTCTAAAGAGGTGGCCAAGGGTAACTTTAATACTCAAGTAAATATAAAACGTAACGATGAAATTGGGCGATTAGCTGCGGATTTTAATCTAATGGCCAAGGAACTTAGGAGCATCGACACGATTCATAAGGATTTCGTCTCTAATGTTTCCCATGAATTTAAAACACCCATTACTTCGATCAAGGGGTTCGCTAAACTCATTCAAGAAGGGCAATTATCCGAGGAGCAACTGAAGGAATATAGCGATACTATTGTGAATGAAAGTGAAAGGTTATCCTTGCTGTCTTCCAATTTGTTAAGGCTCTCCGAACTTGACGGTAAAAGTATCCGCGAACAAGGGACGAAGTTCGCGTTGGATGAACAATTAAGGAAATCCATTTTAATTCTTGAAGCGGATTGGACAAAGAAAAATATTGACTTTGACATTGACCTGGAAAGGATAACCTACTGGGGAGATGAGCATCTGCTTCAGCAGGTATGGCTTAATCTTATTCAAAATGCCATAAAGTTTTCCCATCAAAATGGGGTCATTCGGGTGAGTCTCCAGAGACAGGATGACGGCATCCGGGTGGATATCGCGGATCAGGGAAAAGGCATCTCCGCTGCAGATAAGGAGCATATTTTTGACCGTTTTTATAAGGCAGACAAATCCCGCTCCAGAGAAGGAAATGGCTTGGGCCTAGCCATAGTGAAGAGAATCATTGAGCTTTCCGGTGGGAGAGTATCCGTGGAAAGCGAATTGGACGAAGGATCGATATTTACAGTGGAGCTGCCATGTAGGTTATGAAACATGCATCCATATTTTTAACTGTAAAAGTCAGGTTTATATGGTACAATATTCTTAATAAGATGATATAAATTGACAGGGAATTAATGGAATAAGATAATGCCTATGCTGATGCCGGGACGAAAAAAACAGTAGGCCAACCCGCGAAGGATAACCGGTTTGATGTTAATTGAGAGGGAGTAAGCCCATTCAATATAAAACACTTGGGAGGAGTCACTATGAAATTCTTTCGTAAAAACATGGATGAGCGTCGAGAATTTGAAGTAACGCCCATTGCAAACGTTACGGTGTATGTGGCTGTTTTTGGACTTGTGGCAGCAATTATAGTGCAATTATTCGTTTTAGATCTTAACTTCGCATATATTGCAGGTGAGTTTATTATCTTGCTTGTCTGCGTTATCTATTCGCTAATAGGGCACTACCGGCGTGGGATATGGGATTTTTATACTAAGCCTGGAATGAAAGCTTATTTTGCTTATAGCTTTGTTGGTGTGTCTATACTGATGGGTATTCCAATTTTGTTGCTTTATTTCAAAAATCAAGCTTCGATGCTAGACAGCCTATGGATCTTCGCCAGAAACTTCATAGTTGCTTTTCCTCTTGTTTTTGGATTACTTGCACTTCTTGGTACGTTCACAAAAAAGCGGCAAAGGAAGCTTGCGGAGAATCAATATGGTGATTAAATTTGCCTTTGACCATATGGAGTTTATAAACAGCAGCTCGCAAAAGGAATAAACCGCAAATGAAACAAGCTGCATAACCGATTCTGATGTAACCGGTTATGCAGCTTGTTTTCCGTGCTCAAATGGACTTGATAGCACAATTGAGATCGTCCAGCCTGTCGATGAACCATTCCGCCAGCTTAGGTATCCCATAAGGGCTGATGAGGAAAGCGACGGCGGCTGTGGTCAAGGCTGTGCCGGAGGGTCCTCCGGCTTCTTGGATTCCAGCACATGGATGTCCGGCCAACTGATTGGAGCACTAAAAACGAATCGCATTCTCTATCCTCAAGGGATTCGAGTTCGCCTCGTGACCGTGAACGGTTCATCCGTCGGCCAGGATTAATTCTCCGATGCCTATGGGAAAAACCAGTTGATATACACTCCCGCTTGAGGTATAATCTGGCCGTAAAATGTTGCTTTCACAACTTATATTTTACAGCAAAAGACGGCTTCTGGCTGATATGTTCCCCTTATAGTAGACAGTGGAAATAACAAACTTTGGAGCTGTCAGTCGCCGTCTTTTGTTATTTCCCAGCCGTCTTATTACGACAGCCCCATTTTGCCATAAACGCATTATGTCAGCGGATTGAGCATTAATTAAATCTATAGATTTTGCGAACTATACTGAGTATATAAAGATTCTTAAAGGATTAGTCATCACTTTGATATTCGAGAATATCTCCGGGTTGGCACTCTAATGCAGTACAAATTGCATTAAGAGTGGAAAAACGAATAGCACTGATTTTTCCGGTCTTGATATTGGATAGATTGACATTAGATATCCCAACTCGTTCAGCTAATTCGTTTAATGATATTTTTCGATCAGCCATTACTCTATCAAGTCTTAAAATGATTGCCATAATAAGCACCTCAATCCCCTAAAGGGTTTCGTCGGATTCCTTCTGCAATAAGCACCCATATTCAAACATAATAGCGAAAGAATAGAATACACCGGCGATAATTATCCCTATAAAGTTTTCAAAGGATAAGAATCTCAGGGAAAATACATTAATCAATCCGTATCCTGGTGACAGGAACAAGGAAACAATAAAAATTAAAAGGGCAATAGCCTTCATCCTCTTTGGTATGCTATTAATGAAGGGGCTATTATTTTTTTCAATCGTTTTAAAAATGGAGATAGCTAAGATAACTACTGCTAAATGAATGATTACAATCATCAAAAATGTACTGGAGAAAACAACTTTATTCCTTATTAGCGTACTTACCACCTGCAGGATAAGCAGTGCCAGGAGAACCTGTAAGCCTATAGATACAGTTCTACTGCTTCTTTGAATCTTCTCTTTTGTTTCATTCATTAAACTATCTCCCTTCAAATAGATGGATTCGAGCGGCGTTTTTGCCGTTCCTGGCAGCAGAAGACCGGCTTCTCAGGGATATGGCCGAATGAACCCGTTTTTCTTAGTAAGCAAATAATCTCATTAATTATATTGTTTGTCAAATAATTTTTAATGTTTATCATTAATAATTAACGACTACCTTAAATTCAAAAGAGCTGCATACGACAAAGGAGTGACACAACTTGGAGCAAGGCTGTCAGCTTATTCAAACCAGAGAAGGAGTCAGGATTTATTATCGACAAAAGCTGCCCCCAAATCCTAAGGCTGTGGTAGTGATCAGCCATGGCTATGCGGAGCATTCGAGCTTTTATGTTCAGTTTATGGAGTTTTTAGCTGAGCATGGCTATGGAGCTTATGCTTTGGATCATCGGGGCCATGGGCGTTCAGAGGCTGAACGAGGTCATTTGGACCAGTTTGAGGTGTTCTTAGAGGATCTGGATGTCTTCGTGGATTATGTTCAGGGGCTTCATCCCACACTCCCTCTTTTTATGTTTGGTCATAGTATGGGAGGCTTAATCAGTTTTAACTACGGAATTCTCCACCCAGAAAAATTACAGGGGCAGGTTTTCAGCGGAGCCGCCCTGGATAGGCCTGCGGGGACGGAAACTATTCCGACCTTTCTCTTCAAATTTTTGAATGTATCGCTTAAGCGGTTCAAGATCCGTCCTAAATTGAGCGGCAAGACAACCCGGAATATGGAGGTGCGCAAAATTTCCGATGGGGATCCTTTAGTTTTGAAGTATGCAACCCTTGGTTTTTTCTATCAGTTTGCCTGCCGAGGGGTGGCCTTTGCACAGGAAAAAGCCGACCATTACCGGTTGCCCTGCCTCATGCTTCACGGAACCGATGATCAGATCGTTTCCTATAAGGTCTCCCAAAGGATATTCCCTAGGATTTCCTCCCGGGATAAGACCCTCAAGCTTTATGAGGGGCTTTATCATGAACTGATCCATGAGCCGGAGCGGGAAGAAGTCCTGGCGGATATCGTGGGCTGGTTGGATCAGAGGGTGAATAGTGGGGGAGAAGTCGGTTAATAATGAAGAAGAAGTCTTTGTCAATGAGGTGAAATGCTTTGAAGAAAGAGGCAGCGGCAGAGGTTAAATTGCCACAAATGAGACAGCCCAATCAAAGAACTAAGGATCAAGAGCTTGAGACCGGTTCTCCCGAAGATAAAAGCCCTGACGATATGGAGATATATGAGTAAAAGATAAAAGAGATACAGTATACTACAAAATATCACTGAGTTTTTAAAAAACAGCAGATTTTTTACAGTCTGCTGTTTTTATATTTAATATTTGTTTGAAAATCTGGAAAAAAAGCAGGAATATGCCTGAGGATGGCATAATTATAACATGAATATTAAATAATAAATTCACAAGTTTAGAGATTGGTAAAGGGTTAGAGGTGTAAATATGGTGAAGAGAAGCTGGGGTTCCCGGATCTGCATCATGGTAGGGATCGTCGGGATTCTCGATACAATCATCGTGACTGCTCTTAAGGGAGGGGTCAATCTGGGGACCATCCTACCCGCGGGGGCGGGAGGTTTGTTCTTGCTATGGGGATTATGGGGTAATGAGTTTAAAAAAAGACTTTTAAAAGAGCGGTATCCATGGTTGCGCAAGCTAATCCGTTGGGGAATAGTCCTGTTGCTTGGCTCCTTTTTCATGATTGAGGGGCTACTGCTTTGGAATACAGAGGATACCATACCCGAGCATGGAGAAGTTTTGATCATCCTGGGAGCGGGTCTGAATGGGGACCAACTTTCCTGGACACTTTGGGAAAGGGTGAATAAGGGGGTAGAGATTTTAGAAGAAAATCCTCAGATGAAGGTCGTGGTTTCCGGCGGACAAGGACCGGGAGAATGGGTTCCAGAGGCTGAAGCTATGGCTCAATACTTGATGGGACAGGGAATTGCCCCGGAACGAATACTAAAAGAAACTCGTTCCACCAGTACGATGGAGAATTTCCGGTTTTCCCGTTTTGTACTTGATCAGGTAGAGGGCTTTGATCCAGCTGAACCGGTACTGGTGATCACCAGTGACTTTCATATGTTTCGTTCCAAAATTTTAGCCGGGCGCAATGGGCTGAATCCTGTGGGGGTACCTTGCTCTACCCCTTGGTATATCAGACCCAATGCTTATCTTCGCGAGTATTTTGCTGTGGTGAAGTCCATTCTCTTTGACTGGTAAAGACGTTTTGAAGAAGGAGGATTAGCACTATGCTCAAAGGGAGTTATGGAGACGAATTCTCATTAAGAATTGTGGGGTATGAGTTTCCTGATATGGATAATGATTTGGGATTTGACTCTAATTGGCTGATCGTTGAGGTCCATTGTAAACATGGGGAAAAGACCTGGGTTAAAAGAGACCCGAGTCTCTTAACTTGGGAAGTCGGGATTCTGATTAAATGGTTACGGGATATACTTTATAAACAACCGGGGTCTGAGGTGTTGGAATTTATTGAGCCTAACCTTCTCTTTCAGGTTCTTAGAGGAGAAGATGAAGAGATCCAGACTTTGCAAGTTACCTTAGGTCATGAGACCTGCCCTGATTGGGTCCGTACCCGCCGTAAACCTGCTTATTTCTCTATGGATTTCCCTATTAACCCTGAGGATATCGAGACCCTGTGCAAGTCCCTGGAGTCGGATTTGTTGGTCTATCCACGGCGGCTTCAAGGTATCAAAGGCTTGGAACCTTCTCCGCGGGATAGGTTAAGAATCGTCAAGAAAGATAAGGACTGAAATTCCCGGTTTCTACCTCCAGAGCCCTTGAAAAAAGTTATCCCAGAACTCGTTATAGTCATACTCCGGGCTTTGGTTGCCTTGTTTTTTATCCTTGTTTTTATTTTTATTGTTCTGGTTTTTATCCTTGGTGTTTTTCTTATTCTTTTTATTTTCGTCATCATCCCGTCCGTATTCATCATCGTCCCAGCCTTCGGGCCAGATATTCCAATCCTTCACATACCCGGCAGGAACCTCGAAGGGCTTGATGGGGGTGTCTTTGAGGGCCAAGGAAAGGACTTCATGGAAGACGACGGCGGGCCCGGATCCGCCGGAGGTGGTGAGGTAATGCTCCCGGTCTGTTTGGTCATAGCCCATCCAGATGGCGGCGGTCAGCTCAGGTGTGTAGCCTACAAACCAGACATCTTTTTGCCCCTTGCTGATGCCTGCAAACTCTTGTGTAGGAGGCAGCTCCACGGAGCCGGTTTTCCCGGCTACGGGACGACTGCCCAGAGCGGCTTTGGGAGCGGTTCCCTGCTGGACCACGTTTTGGAGAAGAAGAGTCATGGTATAGGCATGATGAGAGTCCGTGACTTGGACACTTTCCGGCTGCATTTGGGCTAAGACATGTCCGTCGGCAGTGGTAATCTTAATGATGGCATGAGCCGTATGCATGAGCCCTTGATTGGCAAAGGCAGTATAGGCCTGGGCTATGTCCAGGGGAGAGACACCTTCTGCAAACCCGCCCAGAGCCAGACTTAGATGGGCATCCTTTTCGGTTAAGGGGATGCCGGCTTTTTGAGCAAAGGCTTTGCCGGCTTCGATGCCGATTTGATCAAATAACCAGACTGCAGGGATGTTCCAGGATTGCTGAATGGCTTCTTCCATGGTCACCCAGCCCCGGGTTTGGCCATCCCAATCCTTCGGAGTATAGCCGTCCAAATTCAGAGGTCCATCATAAAGGAGGGCGTCGGGCCGATAGCCTTTTTCCAAGGCCGGGCCATAGACCATCAAGGGCTTGATGATGGAGCCGGGCTGGCGTTTGAGCTGGGAGGCGCGGTTAAACTGGCGAAAAGCGCTTTCTCCCCGATACCCTACCAGACCTCGGATAGCCCCGGTATGCTGGTCAAGAATGGCGATACCGCTTTGAACCTTCAGATCATCTTTGCCTTGGGGGAAGAATTGATCATCCTTATAGACGGTTTCGGCGGCTTGCTGAACCTTGGCATCCATTTGAGTATAAATCTGCAGACCAAGGGTGAGAATCTGATCTTCGGTAAAGCCGTAACGGTTGATGGCTTCTTCAATGACATAGTCCACATAGGGGGCGTATTTCCCGGATAGATTATCTAAAGGCTTGGTGCGCAGGACGATGGGTGCAGCTGTGGCTTGGGCAGCTTCTTTTGCAGTAATATAGCCCTGGTCGGCCATCATGGAGAGGACCAGGTTCCGGCGCTGGAGGGCCAGCTCCTTATTCTTGAGAGGGGAGTAGATAGTGGGGCCTTTGAGGATTCCGGCGAGAAGAGCGGATTCTTCCAGATTCAGCTCTTCGGTATTTTTGCCAAAATAGTAGTGAGCGGCTTCTTGAAGCCCCCAGTTCCCTTCCCCGAAATAGATATGGTTAAGGTAGGATTCCAGGATCTCATCTTTGGAGAGAGTGGCTTCAATCTTAATGGCATAGCCTGCTTCTTTCAGCTTGCGGCTCAGGGTCTTGTCTGAGGTGAGAAAAAGGTTCTTGGCCAGCTGTTGACTGATGGTGCTGCCCCCTTCGGAGAAATTCTGGGTTTTCAGGTCTTGGACGAGGGCCCGGAGGATGGAGCGGATATCCACGCCCTGGTGTATATAGAAACGTTTATCCTCAGTAGCGATAATGGCCTCCTGAGTATGCTGGGGGACTTGTTCCAGGGTCACAGGTTCAATACGGGAGGAAGAGAGCTGGGAGATTTTGTTGCCTGCCTGATCGTAGATATAAGTGGGCTTGGCCAGGGGACTTTCCAGCTTACTTACATCCAGGGTGGAAATCCAGTAAATACCAGTGCCCAGACCTGTAAGAAGAACGAACAAAAGAAGGATGATCAGGTTGCGCCAAAACTTGGGTTTTTTATAAAAGGATTTCAAATTCAACATACGGAATTTGGATAAGGCTTTGCCAAGTAGGGTTTGGCATTTCCCCAGGATATCCGGGAAATTTTTCATAGAGATTCTTGGCCTCCTTTAATTGTGAATTGTATGCTGCATAGAGTCAAATAATAAATAAACCATCAGTCTTTAGGTGACGGATGGTTTATTTATTATGCTTATTAAGATATACGCAGAGCCTGAAAATTTTAAGGGGGTATTGATTATATAGTTTAGCAGTCAGATGTAGAACCTGAAATTAATCTTTATCACTATAGCCGAGCCGGATAGAATTTGCTATACTTGATGTGGGCAGTATCATTCGAACTGCACCTTTTCATGAGAACCATTCAATTTATACTGCCTGTATCCAATACGGACCGGGACAGAGGGATAAAACAGTGCTGCATTTTTGCGAGTTCCTTCTGACAAGGGGGAACTTTTTTGTTGTTCTGTTTTGTCTTCTCTCCTGAAAAAAGGAGGAAAAATGATGAAAACCACCAAAGACTTCTGGGCAATGAAAAGTGAGGGGAAAAAGATTGTCATGGTTACCGCCTACGATTACCCCTCGGCCAGGCAAGCTGAACAAGCAGAAGCGGACATGATTCTTGTGGGGGATTCTCTGGGCAATGTGGTGCTGGGCTATGACTCTACGGTTTATGTTACCATGGAGGATATGGTCCATCATGCGAAAGCAGCTAAACGTGGGGCTCCGAACACTTTTATCGTGGCGGACATGCCTTTTATGAGCTGCCATCTGTCTGTCAGGGATACTTTGCTCAATGGGGCAAGGCTGATTCAGGAGACGGGGGCCCACGCTGTGAAAGTGGAAGGGGCGGACGAGATGATCCCTCATATTAAAGCCCTTGTTCGCGCAGGGATACCTGTAGTATCGCATCTTGGTCTTACACCCCAAACAGCTGCCCTTCTCGGTGGCTTTAAAGTTCAGGGCAAAGATGCGGAAGCTGCTCGAAAAATGTTGGAGGATGTGAAGGAATGCCAGGATGCTGGAGCCTTTGCCCTGGTCCTGGAATGTATTCCTAAACAGCTTGCCCAGGAGATTTCTACGACCTTGACAATTCCCACCATTGGTATCGGAGCAGGTGTTCATACCGATGGACAAGTTCTCGTGTACCATGACATACTCACTTATGGAGTGAATCGGGCTCCCAAGTTTGTCAAAGCTTATGTCAACGCCGATGAACTCATGATCAAGGGATTGAAAGCCTATGCGGATGAAGTAAGAAGTATGAATTTCCCTGATGATGAGCACAGCTTTACCATGAAAGAAGAGGAATTAAAAACCTTGTATGGAGGTAGGGGCTAAGATTATTTAGGCACACTCACCTTGCCTCTGATGACTTAAAATAATTTAGCAAATAGAAAGCAGCATGGCCATTTTTCGTAATGGCATGCTGCTTTTGTTGCGTATCTTTGGCGATAGTCGGTCTTTAATCTGCCTTAAGCCTGCTCCTTCGATATCTGATACAAAATAGCCTTGTTGCCACCGATCATTTTTACCCCTGTCTGGGGTAGGAAACCCAGAGGTGCAGGGACAAGAAGGGTACTGGAGGCTTTAATCACACTGAGACTGAGCTGGGCTATGGGGAGATTTTCGCATTCTTCAAGGGTGAAGAAGCCCAGATCGCTTACTTCATTAGGGTCACCTTGCAAAGTACCCCCTAAGTATTCCAGGAGAAAGACGATATAGGAATCATGCTTTTCCCCGGGGCGATCCCGCAAGGCGATGACGGAAAGGGGTCTGGACAGGATGCCGGTTTCTTCCCTGATTTCCCGGGCGACGGCGACGGCGATTTGTTCGTCTTGCTCCACATACCCGCCGGGGATGGTCCAGTTTCCCTTGCCGGGATTATGGGCCCGTTGAACCAGGAGGACTTTTCCCTCATGCCAGACCACTCCCCCTACTCCTAAGGAGAAATTGCCCCAGAAAACAAAGGAACAATCCGGGCAGTGGGGACGGTGTTGACCGGAGAAATCGGCATTTTGGAGGGGTTTCCCGCATTGGGGGCAGAATTTATAGTCAACAATAGGTAGTGGCATAGCATTCATCCTTTGGTGATTTTTCTTTGTACTGGAACCTTAGGAAACCATGAAGAATAGTTCTATACTGCCTGTTCCTTGACTTCAGTCCCTTGGTTGAAGGTTTTTTCCCGTCGCTGATAGAGATAGAAGGGTAATAGGGCGACGATGACAAAGAAAAGGGACAAAGACCAAGCCATGTTTCCGCCATAATGGTCAAAGGCCCATCCTCCTAGAATAGGGCCAAGAGCTCGGCCGCCGGAGGAAGCTCCCCCTACCACCCCTTGATAGGTGGCTGTTTTCCCTTCCGGAGCGATGAGGGCGGCCGCAGCCGGAACACCGGGCAGAACCAGCATTTCTCCCAAGGTGATGATGATCATCATGATAAAGTAAGAGGGGTAGGGAAAATTGCCCAGAAGAATCAGAAAGCCTAAGGCGTAGAATAGACAGGATACATAGAATTGACGGGAGAGGGTAGGTGCCCAATGGCGGATAATCCAATGGATGACCGGTTGGAAGGCTACGATGATCACGCCGTTCAAGGTCCAGAGAATGCTGTATTGGGGCAAGGAATACCCCAGATTCGTCATGGTTACCGGCAGAACAGTGTTGATCTGGATATAGGCACCCCACATGAGGAAGATAGCAGCACAAAGAGCGATAAGAACAGGAAATCCGCGATCCCGGAAAATGGGCACTTTGACTCGGGATTTGCTCACTGGTTTAGCCTGAATATCTTTTGCGGGTAAGAGGAAAAGCACCATTAAAAGGTAAACGGAAAAGAAGAAACCGTTGAGAAAAAAGACCAATTTAAAGGATAGGGCGGCGATGAATCCGCCTAGAGCTGTTCCCACAGCTACTCCGGCATTGTTGAATACATAGAGCAGGTTAAACCCTCGACGCCCGCCCTCAGGCCATAGAGTAAAGACCAAGGCATTGATGGGGACAAAAATGAAAGCAATGGAAAAACCATAGAAGAGCATGCTGGGGGCGTACACTTCCCAAGCGGGGAAAAAACCGATTAAGATGAGAGGAAGAATCGCTCCGACCAATCCGCAGATCATGACCCTTCGGGAACCAAAACGATCCGCCAGGACACCGCTGATAAATTGCCCTACTAGGGTGGCCAGAGCCTGGAGGGAGATAAGGGCGCCTGCCTCGGTGAGGGAACGGCCCAGGATATTGTGCATAAAGATGCTGTTTAGGGGCCACATAAAGGAACTGCCCACAGAGTGGATAAGTCCTCCGATAACCAGAACCAGGATAGGTCGAGGGATATTGAATTTGTTCAGATACTGCGTATTCATAGTATAACCTCTTATACATCTAAAAATTGGATCAATCATAAAGATAAATAGTCGCCCTAATAACGTATCATCGGGAAGAAAAAATAACAATCCGCTCCCAAGGAAAAATTATCCTGAAATCGGATAATCAATAATTATTTCAAAAAACTTTGTAAAAGAAGGCAGGAAAAGCAATCTTAAATGAAGAATTTAACAAAAGGTGACTCAGTATAGAAAAATCAATACTTGGTATACTACCAAAAGCAAAAATAGGGAGGTTTGTATCAATGGATTTCAAAGATTCAAAGACGTTTCAGAACTTAGTTAATGGATTTGCGGGGGAGTCCCAAGCACGCAATCGTTATACCTTCTACGCTGGTGTTGCAAAGAATGAAGGACACCAAGCTATTCAAAACATTTTCATTTCTACTGCAGACAACGAAAAAGAGCATGCCAAAGTGTTCTATAAGTTCCTGCAAAAATATGCCGGTGATCAAACGGAAGTTTTCCGTGTGGACGCTGATTATCCTCTCAACTATCGGGATACTTTGGCCAACCTAAAGAGCGCCGCAGCTGGCGAAGGGGAAGAAGTAGTCGACTACAATAAATTCGCCGATAGTGCTGACGAAGAAGGCTATGCCGATATCGCTGTGGCTTTCCGCAAAATTGCCACGGTAGAAGCTCATCACCAAGAGCGTTATGCCCGCTTGGCTGCTGAATTGGAAAACGGCACCCTCTACAAAAAAGACGAAAAGATCTCCTGGAAATGTGAGAACTGTGGCTACGTTCATGAAGGCTCCGGAGCTCCTGATCTTTGCCCGGCTTGCCAGCATCCTCAAGGTTATTTCAAGCCCCTGCCGGAAGTATATTAAGGGTGAAGTTCGAGGCGAAACTATAATTTACTCCAGATAGTGATATTGCGAAGAACCCGTAGAGGGTTCTTCGTTTTTTACATTTGAATGGGCTGCTCTTTCATAAGCAGGGCGGCTATAAAACCTAAAGCAGCCATGCTCAAGATCACCCACCAAGCGGCAGTGGGATTGCCGCTGAAATCCAAAATTAAACCAATAGTTAAGCTGGCTATGGCGCTGCCAATGAATTCAGCCATATTGGTAATTGCCGTAGCGATGCCGCTGTAGTTGAGCGGGTTGACAGCGGTGACATTGGAAAAAGCAAGAATATGGGTCATGATGAGAAGCCCGAAGATGAAGAAAAAGGCGGGCCAGAGTTGTACCGCTGGGTGGCCTCCGGCAATGATGGTGATGTATATCCACAACAGCAGGTTGAGTCCTGTCCCTGCTAAGAGAGCAGGGCGGATGCCCTTTAATAAACGGACCCAAAGGGAGACCAAAGGGGCACCCAGAATAAAGCCAAAGGTGGCAAAGGTCACATAGCCCGCTGCAGTGGCTTTATCGAGAGAGTATATCTGAGTGATCAAGGGAATTCCCCACAGCCCCAGTAAGGTGGTGCTGGATCCGGTAAAGGCGAAGAGGGTGAGGACATTGGGCCAGGTTTTGGGGTTTTTGAGAACGCTGGAGAGGCTTTCCTTTAGGTAGGTCAAGAAAGGGGCGGGCTTTACTTCAGTGGTGGTATGATCTGAGGTTTGGAAATTTTTTCGCCTTAAGCGGCTGATTGGACCTGTTGCGGCTGTCTCCCGAGAGGGGCTGTAAATCCCCGTCCTGGCATCCCGCACTCCCCAGAGTACCAGGAGGGCCAACAAAAGGGAGATTCCTGCCATCCAATAAAAGACATTCCGCCAACCAAAGGTCAAGGAGAGAAAGGTCAGGGGATAGAGGGCCAACAAGGAGCCAAAATTACCAAAGAAGGAAGTCAGACCCGACAGCGCGGAGAAGCGTGAAAGGGGAAACCAGGTGGCTTGAATCTTGAAGATGGAGACGATAATCACCGAGGAGCCGATGCCGACGAGGAAACGGGAGAGATAGGCGGCTTCCAGGGTATGGGCCAATCCGAACAGAATGCTTCCAGCCGCTGTGACCAAGAGCCCGCAGAAATTGATTTTGCGGACCCCGATGCGATCCACCAGGATGCCCACGGGGATTTGCATTAGGGCGTAGGCGTAATAGTTCATGGCAGTCAGGTTTCCCAGAGTCACAGAATTCATGGGAATTTCGCGGGTCAGCTCGTCGGCTACGGAACCAATAGATAAGCGATGAAAAAAGACGGTAATAAAGGCTATGACTAAGATGCTCCAACTGCTCCAGCCATAACGAGATGATTTTACATAGGGCTGCAAAATTTCCCACTTCTTTCTAAGATAGTAAACAAGCTGGCCTGTTGAGCATCATACCTCAGTGCATGTTCTTGTTACATTTTAAAAAATATCCTATAAAATACTATTATAAGTTGCTTTTTAAAAAATAACTACTTAAAATTAAAGTAAGAAGAGTCCTTGCCGGGAGTCTTTTATGGAAGGAGGCAATTTCTATGTATAAAAAGATTCTTGTTCCAACTGATGCTTCTGAATTCTCTGTGCGGGCCTTTAAGACGGCTGTTGAGCTGGCCAAACTTTTTCAATCAGAAATTGTACTCATTCATGTGACCTATACACCTCAAACTCTTTGGGGCAATACTGTACCATATGGCTATGTTTTTTCCCAAGAAGATGTTGCCAAGAACGGCCAGCTGGCCTTGGACGCGACTATGGCGGAAGGTTCCGCAGAAGGAGTGAAGACCAGAACAGTGCTGGAGATTGGCCATCCGGTCATCAAGATTATCGATCAGATTAAGAAGGATGACATCGATTTGGTGGTCATCGGCAGTCACGGTTATGGACCCATTACAGGATCTGTTCTGGGCAGTGTCAGCCAACGAGTATTGCAAAAGTCACCGGTTCCTGTATTGCTTGTGAAGTAGGCTTGACACTGTCTGTTCGGCAGGTTTTGCACTATGAATTCCAGTGATCCGTATTAATTGGTATAAAGTTCTTAGAAAAAATAGGTCTTTAGCCCTGTTGTAGCAAGCAGGGTTTTTTCTTTTTTTAGCGAATACCAAAATGTGTAAGTTAAACCCAATAGGAGCGTAGTACAGACATGAAGGAAAAAGAAATTCATTTAACATCAGAGGAGATTGACTATCTATTAAAGGGTACGATTCATTGGGAGGATATTGCATCTCGGACGGCGGGGTCCTGGAGAAAACCTATGGGCACAGGAAGTAAGGGTTCTGAGTCCAGAGACTTCTTGAGGAAGGCTCCCTTCAAAGATATTGAGGAGACTAAAGATTTCGGAAAGAGCACTATTGAGACAAAGGTTTCGGAGAGAAATCCTTTCGATGGAAAGACTTTTGAAAGAAGTTTTAATAATCAAGAAAATAAACATGAAAGCTTTAAGAGGGACTTTAATGAAGACGAAGCCAACGAAGATTTTTTAGGGAATATCAATGAAGATTTCTTCGAAAGGGAGCAGCCCTTTTGGTCGGGAACTAAAGTCTACATCGTATTATCTTTAATGGGATGCATTACCCTAGGGACATGGGCATACTTCGTTTTTGCTTGATTAGCAAAAACGAAGTTTTTTTATTCAAAGGAACTTTTTCTGCACTATGTAATGAGTTGTAAGAAATAGGGAAGGATAATTTGATAAGGAATATGAAGAAAGAATCCACTTAAAGTATTTGCAAAAATGCAATTTTAGGGTAAAATATCATCAAAGGTCAAAGAAGGTCATAAAGTCAGAGAATGTCATAATCAAGGGAGTGTCGTGTAATGGGAAATCTAGCAGACCGCATCGAAGTTTATTTGAAGCGGATCTTGGAACAATCGGCGGAGGGCCATGTTATTCTGCAACGGGGTGTTCTGGCTGAGGAGTTCTCATGTGCTCCATCTCAGATTAATTATGTTCTTGATACTCGCTTCTCTATTGAGCGGGGGTATTTAGTAGAGAGCCGTCGCGGTGGCGGCGGATATTTGCGGATTGTCCGCTTGGGCTTTCAGGATGATGGAGATTTTCAAAATATAATGAAACAGCTTATCGGCAGCCAGTTAGGGGAGAGTCGTGCTTTTAACCTGCTGCGACGCCTGGTTGAAGATGAGATTATTACCCGGCGGGAAGAAGAGATCATTCGTACCGTTATCCATCGGGATACCCTGGGACCGGAAAATCCCACCATCAATGGTCTCAGGGCTCATATGATGAAACGAATCCTTCTGACCTTAAGCCGTGAGGATTTGCATTAAAACAGGAGGGGATCGCTATGCTCTGTCAACATTGCAAACAGAGAGAGGCCAATGTCCAGTTTACCAAGATCGTCAATGGAGAAATGGTCAAATTTTACCTTTGCGATCAATGCGCCAAAAATGCACCAGAAGTGAGCTTTGTCTTTAGCCCGGGGATTATTCCGGATTTTTTACAGTCCCTCTTTAATTTTACCACCAATGCCCAAGCCTTAAAGGAAGAATCCTGCCCCCAATGCGGACGTCGGCTTTCAGAGATTACCCAGGCAGGAAAGCTGGGCTGCAGCGGCTGTTACGATAAATTCCAGTCCGAGCTCGAGCCCATCTTGCGCAAGATCCATGGGGGCGGCCGTCATGTAGGCAAGATTCCTGCCCGTAAAGGGGCTGCTATTCGCGAAAAGGTGGAGATTGAGAAACTCAAGGAGAAGCTACAGGAGCTCATTCGCGAGGAAGAGTTTGAAGCAGCCGCCGTGGTACGTGACCAAATTCGTGAACTCGAGCAGAAGCTAGGGGGATGAGACATGAAGAGAAAAGAACATCTGCTGAAGAATAGTGATTGGATGAAGGAAAGCCCGGATACCCCGGTGGTGTTGAGCAGCCGAATTCGTCTGGCACGTAACCTGGAAGGGGTTCCTTTTCCTCAGGGGCTTTCCCAAGAAGCTTCCCAGGATATCGAACAGAGAGTCTCCGGTGAGCTGGAATCCATGACTATCGATCAGGATAAATTAACCTATTATTCAATGAAGGATTTGACTCCTATTGAGCAATATGTGCTGATGGAAAAACACCTGATCAGTCCGGCCTTGGTGAATTCCCGAGGATCCCGGGGGGTAGCCATCAACTCGGATCATCGGATTTCTGTGATGATCAACGAAGAGGATCATCTGAGAATCCAAGTGCTGCTGCCGGGGGATCAACTCAAGGGAGCCTATCTCTTGGCCAATACCATGGATGATAAGTTGGAGGAACACCTGGAATTTGCTTATCGGGAAGCCCAAGGCTATCTGACCGCTTGCCCTACGAATGTGGGAACAGGCATGCGTGCCTCGGTGATGGTGCATATGCCGGCACTGGTCATGACCAACCGTGTACAACAGCTGCTGGGGGCTCTCAATCATCTAGGCTTAGCCGTCCGGGGATTGTATGGGGAAGGTTCCCAAGCCTTTGGGCATATCTATCAAGTATCCAATCAGATTACTTTAGGCAAGAGTGAAGAGGATACCATCACCCACCTGGAAGCGGTGACCCGCCAAATTATCGAGCAGGAAGTCCACGCCAGGGAAGGCTTGGTTCGGGAAGCTCCCTTGACCCTTGAGGATAAGGTCTGGAGAGCCCGGGGAACCCTGGAAAACGCAAGGCTTCTCAGCTCTGAGGATGCTCTCCAATGCCTGTCCCTGGATCGTCTGGGAGTGGATATGGGAATTCTTCCTCCTCATCAGCAAAGTTTCAGCACTCTGCTGGTGGAGACTCTGCCTGCTTCCCTGCAGTATGGTTTGGAGCGGGAGCTTAGCCCGGAGCAAAGGGATGAGGAGCGCGCCAGTTATATGCGGAAGGCTATGGCTGAAGCGAAATAAATTATTTATGGATTAAAACAAGGATGGTGAAATCAAAATGAATGAGAAATATACGGAAAAGGCCCTTAAAGCGCTGCAATTTGCCTCGGAAGAAGCTAAGCGTATGGGCTCGAGTGTGATTGGGACAGAACATCTGCTTCTTGGTTTGGTAGCGGAAGGGGAAGGTATCGCATCCAAATCCCTTCACGGAATCGGGGTGACCCCGGAGAAAATTCGGGAACAAATTGGTAACCTGACCGGTATCGGTCAGCCTTTTACCGGAGAAGTGAGCCTGACTCCCCGGGTTAAACGGGTATTGGAGCTGGCTCATGAAGAAGCCCGTCGCCATGGGGTCAGCTATATCGGTACCGAGCATCTGCTTCTCGGCCTTTTGATGGAAGGAGAAGGGGTGGCGGCTCGGGTGCTTCGCAATCTCGGCGTGAACCCGGAAAGGATTTGGAAGCAAGTGGTTCAGCTCTTAGGAGGTCAATCGGATGATATTCCCATGCCCGGCGGTGCCCCCGGGCCCAGCCCAGTTAAGAATAACGGTACGGCCAATACTCCGGCTTTGAATGAATTTGGTCGGGATTTGACCCAACAAGCTCGGGACGGCAAGCTGGATCCGGTAGTGGGGCGGGAGGATGAGATTGAGCGTGTGGTTCAAGTACTCAGCCGTCGTACCAAAAATAACCCCGTTCTCATCGGAGAACCGGGTGTAGGGAAAACGGCTATTGCTGAAGGCTTAGCCCAACGGATAGTGAGTAATAAAGTGCCTGAGACCTTAGCGGGAAAACGGGTGGTTACCTTAGATCTTTCGGCCGTGGTGGCAGGAAGTAAATATCGCGGGGAATTTGAAGAGCGCCTGAAAAAGGTCATGGAAGAGATTCGTGTGGACGGACGCATTATTGTTTTTATCGATGAGCTCCATACCTTAATCGGTGCCGGAGCGGCTGAAGGGGCCATCGATGCCGCTAATATTCTCAAACCCGCATTAGCCCGGGGAGAGCTCCAATGCATTGGCGCTACAACTTTGGATGAGTACCGTAAATATATCGAAAAAGATCCCGCTCTGGAGCGGCGTTTCCAACCCATTACGGTAGGAGAGCCCACAGTGGAGCAGGCCATTCAGATTCTCTTTGGCTTACGGGATCGTTATGAAGCCCATCACCGTACCAAGATCACCGATGAAGCTGTGGAAGCCGCAGTGAAAATGTCCGATCGTTATATTTCGGATCGTTTCCTGCCGGATAAGGCCATCGACTTAATGGATGAAGCCGCTTCCCGAGTGCGTTTGGCAGCCTTTACAGCTCCGCCGGATCTTAAGTCTTTGGAAGAAAAGATCGAAACCCTGAAGGGTGAGAAGGAAGCAGCAGTCTTAAGTCAGGAGTTTGAAAAGGCAGCCAAATTCCGGGATGAAGAGCATCAACTTCGGGAGGAGCTTTCCCAACTCCGCAACACCTGGGAGAGCAAACGGGATGTGAACCAAAGTGAGGTCACTGCCGATGATATCGCTCAGATCGTGGCCAGTTGGACAGGGATCCCTGTGAAGAAGCTGGCTCAAGAAGAAAGTGAACGGCTCCTGGGCTTGGAGGAGACCCTCCATCAACGAGTGGTGGGACAAGAGGATGCTGTGAAGGCTGTTTCTCGTGCCGTGCGACGGGCTCGGGCAGGGTTAAAGGATCCCAAACGCCCAGTGGGTTCCTTCATCTTCCTTGGACCCACTGGAGTAGGTAAGACAGAGCTGGCTCGGGCTTTGTCAGAAGCCTTATTTGGTGAGGAAGATGCTTTGATTCGTATTGATATGTCCGAGTATATGGAGAAGCATGCCGTTTCCCGTCTGGTAGGGGCACCTCCCGGATACATCGGTCATGATGAAGGGGGGCAATTGACGGAAGCCGTCCGCCGTAAGCCCTATAGTGTTATTCTACTGGATGAAATCGAAAAGGCTCATCCTGAGGTCTTCAATATCCTGCTGCAAGTTTTGGAGGATGGCCGCCTCACCGATACCAAGGGCAGAACTGTGGATTTTCGAAATGCAGTAATTATTATGACCTCCAATGTAGGGGCCTCCTTTATGAGAAAAGAAGCTCTGGGCTTTGCATCCCGTCGGGATGAAGAGACCGAGTATAAAAATATGAGCTCACGAGTTATGGAGGAACTGAAAAGGACCTTCCGCCCAGAGTTCCTTAACCGGGTGGATGAAATTGTGGTCTTCCATTCTCTCCAAGCAGAAGGGCTCATGAAGATTACCGAGATTTTAATGAAGCAAGTCAATGGTCGTCTCAAGGAGCAAGGCTATGATCTGCAGGTAGAAAAGAGTGCTCTGGAGCTTATTGCTAAAGAGGGCAACGATCCTGCCTTCGGTGCTCGTCCGCTTCGTCGGGCCATTCAACGTCTGATCGAAGACAGTTTGTCGGAAAAGATTCTTCTCGGAGAGTTTAAGTCCGGAGACAAGATTAAGGTGGAAGAGGAAGGGAACAAGATGAAGTTCTCCAAAGTCAAAGCTCGCAAAAGCAAAAAGGCCGAGGCTGCTGAGTGACTGACGGAAAGTTAAGTCAATCTAAATGCTAGGAGAAGAATTACGAACCATGGGCCAGCCTTTGGGTTGGCCTATGGTTTTTTTTATAGGCCAGTCTTATGAATTTTGTATTCTTAAGCGGATTCCAATAGAATGAAAAGGGTTTTAAACCCTTTATGACGTATAATATTATTGTTAGTGTATAATAGAACATATTCAGAGGAAAGGCGGATACCGTTTTGGCAAAGGTGAAGACGCGGTTTTTTTGTCAGTCCTGCGGACAGGAAAGCCCTCGTTGGCTCGGGAAATGTCCGGGCTGTGGGGAATGGAATACCTTAGTAGAAGAAGTTTTGGAGCGTTCCACCGCCAAACGTACCCCCTCAGGAGTTAAGGCAACGCCTTTGACAGAGATTCAGATCCGGGAGGAAGAACGAGTCAGCTCAGGCAGTCAGGAGCTGAACAGAGTCTTGGGAGGGGGGATCGTTCCCGGCTCCTTTGTTCTTTTGGGTGGTGAACCGGGAATCGGCAAATCCACTCTTCTTCTGCAAACTGCGGGATTATTAGCTAAGGTCATGGATGTCCTGTATATTACCGGGGAAGAATCGGAAAAGCAGATTAAGTTGAGAGCGGAGCGGTTGGGGATTAAGGAATCCCGTCTGCATATTTTGACAGAGACTCGACTGGAGGTTGTACGGGATGTGGTCATGGTTATGCAGCCGGGCTTATTGATTGTAGATTCTATTCAAACCATGGTGCTGGAGGATTTGCAGGCAGCGGCAGGCAGCGTAAGCCAGGTTCGGGAGGGAGCGGCCTTTTTGATGCGGTTAGCCAAAGAGGAGGAGATTCCTGTTTTTCTCGTGGGTCATGTGACCAAGGAAGGAGCCATCGCCGGCCCCAGAGTTCTTGAGCATATTGTGGATACGGTGCTTTATTTCGAAGGGGATCGTCATCATGTCTATCGTTTGTTAAGGGCTGTGAAGAATCGTTTCGGCTCCACCAATGAGATTGGAGTTTTTGAGATGCATGAAGACGGTCTGGTGGAGGTATCTAATCCCTCGAAAGTGTTCCTGGGAGAGAATTCATCCACTGCGCCCGGGTCCTCGGTGGCGGTGGTTATGGAAGGCTCCCGACCTTTGTTAGTGGAGATTCAAGCTCTTGTTACTCCTACTACCTATGGACCGCCTCGCCGTACGGCTACGGGAATCGACTACAACCGGATTTTGATGCTGTTGGCTGTTTTGGATAAAAAGGTGGGCTTTCATCTTGGGGCCCAGGATGTGTTTATCAATATTGCCGGTGGTATCCGTATTGAGGAACCGGGAGTGGATCTGGCTTGCATTGCAGCCATCGCTTCCAGCCTGGGGGAGCGACCGTTAAAGCGCTATGCCTTGATTGGGGAAGTGGGGCTTACAGGAGAGGTGCGGGGGATTTCTCAGATCGAGAATCGAGTGAAGGAAGCTGTAAAATTAGGCTTTGAAGGCTGTATTGTTCCTCAGATTAATTTCTCAGCGGTGAAAGCGCCGGGGAATTTTACGGTGATTCCGGTGAAGACGGTTGAGGAGGCTGTCCGGGTCATGTTCGAGCAGTAATGACCGATACGGTGAGGGATAAAATAAGCCGTATCCTGAGGATACGGCTGTAACAGATTTTTCACTAAAAGTTAAGAGAATGTTTATGGTTTATTTAAGGTTCACATGGTACCCTTAATAGAGAATCGCAAAGATTCTGACCGGGACCTTTGGAGAAAGGAAACGTCAGATTTGAGTGGTATCTAGGTGAGGTTAAAGATGGTGAGGGTCGAGAGTCGTGTTTCCTCCTTCTTGATGACGTCGTCAAGAGAAATCCCCAGAGCGTTTGCTAAGGCGGCTATGTAAAAGAGCTGCTTGCCCAGTTCCGTTTCAATGATGTCTTTGCAGTTTTCGCAAAGTTCACCATCAAGTTGGCTGTCCAGCAAATTCTTTAAGTCGCTAAAACTCGCTTCTTCCGGGATGGGCTTCTTGTGGGCGTCTATACTTAAGCAGCCACAATTGGTCACAGTCTTCACTACGGCTCGATTGACTCGAGCGGAGGTTTCCTGCCCCTTGGTCAGGATATCCAAGACACTTTGGTGGCGGATTAAGAGAGATTCAACGAGTGTTTGATAGCGATCCGTGAGATTTTCCATGAATTATTTCCTCACTCCTTTCTGACACCTTAATTATAGCGACCGGTTGGTAGAGTTGTCAATTTTCTACAATCCTGGAATCCTGATAAGAGAAAAACCGAAACAAAGAAGAAATTGACAGAATAGCTTGTCTGTGATATAATTAAAAAATTTTTGACCCCCTATTTAAATATTGCTATAATGAGTATAAGGGGGGATCTGAATGTTTGATATCGGAGATAGAGTAGTTTACCCTATGCATGGAGCGGGTATCATCGAAGCTATCGAAGAGCGAGAGGTTCTTGGAGAGTCCCAACAGTACTATGTCATGAATATTCCGGTAGGGAATATGAAGGTTTATATACCTTTAAATAATGTGAATCAATTGGGTATACGGGAGGTTATCTCTTTAGAGGAGGTGCCTCAGGTTTTAAAAATTCTAGAAAATGAAAGTACTCTTCCTGCTTTGGCCTGGAATAGAAGGTATCGGGCCAATATGGACCGAATAAAAAGCGGGGATATATATTCTGTTGCGGAGGTGGTGCGCAGCCTTTTTCAAAGAGATAGGGAAAAGGGGCTATCGACAGGTGAAAAGAAAATGTATGATAGTGCTTATCAGATTCTCGTCAGTGAATTGATTCTGGCCGAGGGTGTGAAAGCTGATGAGATGACAGAGCGAATTAGGGGGCTTCTTGCCTAAATTTTAGAATTGAAAATATATGGTAATTCCTAGTATAATGAAAAAAGGTTTCAGCCAAAATACTATAAAGGAGGTGAAATGATGATTCGCAACATAGTGCGCGTTATCATCACGGTTTTATCAGGTGCCATAGGTTTTTACCTTAATGTTATTCTTTTGAGGCTTGATGTGCTCCAGTCTCTGGGATGGCAGATTTCCCCCATTTGGACTTACGTAACGATGGTAGCTGTTTTTGCTATTCTTGGTTTTCTGATTGCTCCGGCGAGCATGCGAGGTTTTTTGAAAATGATTTCCTGGTTCGATGCTCGCATGACTAAAGTGCCTATAAACGATTTGATTGGTGGAGCAATTGGCGTCATTATCGGACTTATAATTGCTAGTTTATTAAGTAGTGCCTTAAGAGGCATTCCCGTTATCGGGTCTGTGATATCCATTATTTTAAGCGTTTCCTTTGGTTACTTAGGTTTGATCATTGGAGTAAAACGTAAAGAAGAGGTCTTGGGCTTTTTTACCTTTCTTCCGAAATTTAAGGGGGATAAAGGAGAGAAAGGTAAGGGTAAGGATGGTAACCATAGACAAAACATGGGAGCCTCTCAACCCAACTATAAAATTTTGGATACCAGTGTGATTATCGATGGGCGCATTGCGGATATCGTTCAGACCGGTTTTCTCGAAGGCACCCTTCTTATTCCGGGCTTCGTTCTGGAAGAGCTTCAGCATATCGCTGACTCCTCCGATCTTCTCAAGCGCAATCGCGGTCGCCGGGGGTTGGATATCTTAAACCAGATCTCCAAAGAAGAGTTGGCTAATAATGTGGAGATCATGGAAATAGACTTCGAGGATATCTCTGAGGTGGACAGCAAATTGGTCCGCTTAGGGCAAAATCTTGGTGCTCCTATCCTCACTAACGACTATAACCTTAATAAGGTGGCAGAGCTGCAAGGGGTTAAGGTCCTCAATATCAATGAGCTGGCCAACGCGGTGAAGCCTATTGTCCTTCCCGGAGAAGAGATGGAAGTTCAGGTGATGAAAGAGGGTAAAGAACCAGGACAAGGCGTGGCTTATCTGGATGACGGTACCATGATCGTTGTGGATACAGGTCGGCGTTATATGGGACAAACCATTACCGTTTTGGTAACCAGCGTCCTGCAGACAGCCGCGGGACGAATGATTTTTGCCAAACCCAAAGCTCTTGTTGAAAAAAAGTCGATTGGCCTGTCAGCGACGAATGAGGTGAATGCCCTTGGTTAAGCTGGGTGTAATTATCCCTGCTGCAGGTCAAGGAAAACGTATGGGGGCCTCCATTAATAAGCAATTCCTCTCTTTACAGGGACGCCCGATTCTCACCCATACCCTTTCACTCTTTGAACGGTCCGAGGCTGTCGCTGAGATTGTAATTGTTAGCTCAAAAAAGGATCGGGAACGAATCGGTGAACTGGTTTGTACAGAAGGTTTTCAGAAGGTCTCTGCCATCGTATTAGGTGGAGAAGAACGTCAAGAATCAGTATTTGCGGGGGTTAAAGCTCTTAGCCCCTTAATCAAAAGGGTGGCGGTCCATGATGGGGCCCGCCCCCTTTTGACATGTCTGGAATTGAACCGGTTTTTTACAGAGGCGGCAAAATTTAGGGCGGCAATTATGGCTATTCCGGTAAAGGATACAATTAAGAGAGTGGATGCCCGGGGTGAGGTCATAGAGACACCCCCTCGGGAAACTCTAAGGGCTATCCAGACTCCTCAAGTTTTTGAGCGCTCCCTTCTGGAAGAAGCCCACCGCAAAGCAAGAGAAGTGGGTTATCTTACCACAGACGACGCCGCTCTTATCGAGTGGCTGGGTCATCCGGTCCAAACCCTTATGGGATCCCTGGAAAACATCAAAATCACCACTCCCGAAGATCTGGATCTAGCCGAAATGATCCTTGCCAAACGCAAGGCGTAACTCATTAGACCGTGCTAAAAGAATGTGTGTAATGGTATAATAATCGTTAGAAAAATTCAAAGGGAGATAACCAATGCTAAGAGTAGGAATTGGCTATGACGTTCATGCCCTGGTGGAAGGACGTCCACTGATACTGGCTGGGATAGATATCCCTCATGAAAAAGGACTGCTAGGTCATTCCGATGCTGATGTCTTAACCCATACTCTCATGGATGCCCTCTTAGGAGCCTTGGCGCTAGGGGATCTGGGGAAGCATTTCCCGGATACCGATGAGCGGTATCGAGGGGTTTCGAGTATGAAGCTTCTTGAGCATGTTATGGAGCTACTGGAGGAACAAGGCTATATAATCGGTAATGTTGACTGTATTATCGCCGCCCAGCGACCAAAGCTTGCGCCACATATTTCTCAAATGCGGGAGAATCTCGCCCGTGCTCTCAAGACCGACATAGGAAACGTCTCAGTAAAGGCAACCACCACAGAGCGCCTGGGCTTCGAAGGCCGTGAAGAAGGCATCAGTTCTCAGGCTATTGTGTGCTTGGTTAAGGTTTGAGCTAAACTATTTATTCAAGGAGGATACCTATGCTTAAAGTTCGTTTTGCCCCCAGTCCAACGGGCCCCTTACATATCGGCGGTGCGCGTTCCGCCCTCTTTAATTACTTACTCGCCCGCAAAGAAAACGGAGTCTTTATCGTCCGCAGTGAGGACACAGATCTAGAGCGCTCCAGCCGGGAATCAGAACACAATATCCTGGAGGCTCTGCGCTGGCTAAACATTCAATGGGATGAAGGAATCGAGGTCGGCGGCGACAACGGACCTTACCGCCAGACCGAGCGCCTGGCTCTTTATCAGGAATATACCGACAAGCTCTTGGCCAGCGGAAACGCCTATTATTGCTATTGCTCAGAAGAAGAGCTGGAGCAAGAGCGACAGGACTTGATTGCTAAAGGGGATACTCCGCGTTACCTGGGCAAATGCCGTCACCTTTCAGAAGAAGAACACAAAAAATACAAAGAGGAAGGCCGTAAGCCTGTGGTTCGTTTCCAGGTACCTGAGGGCCGGCAGATTGTGATCAATGACCGAGTGCGGGGCGAAGTTATCTTTGACAGTGATGGAATCGGGGATTATGTCATTGTTAAATCCGATGGCATCCCTACCTATAATTTTGCCGTGGTCATCGACGATACTACAATGAATGTGACCCATGTCATTCGTGGGGAAGAGCATCTCTCCAACACCCCCCGCCAGGTGCTGATATACCAAGCCTTGGGTCTTCCTACTCCGGAATTCGCTCATATCTCCTTGATTCTTAATACTGAAGGAAGAAAAATGAGCAAACGGGATGGAGATACAGCGGTTATTGATTATCAAGCCAAAGGGTATCTGCCGGAGGCGGTGGTGAACTTCATTGCTCTAATGGGCTGGTCACCGGCAGGGGAAGAAGAATTCTTTACTCTGGAAGAAATGATCCAGGCCTTCTCCTTGGATCGGGTCTCTAAGAGTCCGGCAGTTTTTGACTTGAATAAATTAAACTATATGAATGCTCATTATATAAAGAAAGC
This sequence comes from Desulfitobacterium sp. PCE1, assembly GCF_000384015.1. NCBI lineage: Bacteria > Bacillati > Bacillota > Clostridia > Eubacteriales > Desulfitobacteriaceae > Desulfitobacterium > Desulfitobacterium sp. PCE1. The sequence goes on from NZ_KB913023.1 coordinate 400,165, forward strand.
AGATCCCGACCGTCTCACAGATTTGGCTGTGCCTTATCTTCAAGAGATGGGGGTCATTTCTCAAGGAACCCTTTCCGAAGGAGATCGGGCCTGGGTGACTCACTATGTCCAAGCCATCATCAACCATCTTTCCTATATAGCTCAGGTTAAGGATTTTGTCCATTATGTGCGGGGAGGAGAGGTTCCTGCTCCGGAAGGGGAAGCATTGGAGATCCTGCAAGGGGAACAAGTTCCGGCTGTGCTAGACCTCTTTGTGGAAAAATTGAAGGGCTTGGATACAATTAGTGTGGATACGGTGAAGCCTTTGTTTAAGCAGATCACCAAAGAAATGAAGCTGGGCGGTAAGCAAGTCTTTATGCCCATCCGGGTTGCGCTGACCGGACAAATGCATGGACCGGAACTCTATGACATTGTTCCTCTTTTAGGACTGGATAATGTCCTGAGCCGATTGGAAGGAACAAAAGCTTTTCTTGCCGCTAGTCATTGAACCACTAAAAATTCACAAGAAACTTCCTTTATTGACAGGTTCCTAAGGATTCTCTATACTAACACCATGAGCTCAAGCTGCATAGAATACAACATATCCTTTTTCTTTTTGGATAAGATGTTGCCATTAATGCAATCTGAATATGAAATGCACGTCATGAAGGGAAAGAGTAGAAAGATACCTGTGTCAAAGAGAGGGTGGAAAAGGTGGAAGCCATCCCGGAGGATCTTTTGAAGTGCGTCCTGGAGCGTTAGAAGGATGGACACATTCTTCCGTAAAGCTGCGTTAAGGCTATAAGTGGAGCAGGAAACTGTTCAATCAGAGTGGAACCGCGGAAATCCTTCGTCTCTGGACGAGGGGTTTCCTTTTTATTGGGTTTGTTTCTTTTGGATTTAATATATAGAAGGTGATATGTGGTGCTTGGCCAAATTAAGCAAGACATTAATGTGATTTTTGAAAGAGATCCGGCGGCCAAAACGATAGTTGAGGTTATCCTTTGTTATCCGGGTCTTCATGCGTTGATCGCACATCGTCTGGCACACTGCCTGTATAAAAGGAATATGGTTTTAATCCCTCGATTAATCTCCCAGACCTCTCGTTTTTTCACGGGAATAGAGATTCATCCCGGTGCAAAAATCGGCCAGGGGCTCTTTATTGATCACGGTATGGGAGTGGTCATTGGGGAGACTGCCGAAGTAGGGGATAATGTGACCATCTACCAAGGGGTGACTTTAGGTGGAACAGGTAAGGAAAAAGGGAAGAGACACCCCACCGTTGGGAATAATGTATTTATCGGTTCAGGAGCTAAGATATTAGGTTCCATCAAAATTGGAGATAATGTTAAAATCGGGGCAGGATCTGTGGTGACTAAACCTGTTCCCAGCAATACTACTGTGGTAGGAGTTCCTGGAAAAGTGGTCTCCCGCCATGGAGTGCCTATTAAGGAATTGCATGTGGTTACGAAATCTGTGTGCAATAAGGAGATTCGTGCGGAAGAAATGCCGGATCCCGTTCAGGAAATGCTGCAAATACTAATGGAACGAATTAATTATTTGGAGAAAAAATTAGGGGAAAAGGAGAGCTGAATTCAATGGCACTTAGGCTATTCAACACCATGAGCCATCAAAAAGAGGAGTTTATACCCCGGGAAGAGGGCAAGGTGGGCATGTACACCTGCGGCCCAACGGTGTACAACTACTTCCATGTGGGAAATGGACGGATGCTCGTTGTCTTTGATATGATCCGCCGCTATCTTCTATATAAAGGCTATGATGTAACTTTTGTTCAAAACTTTACCGATATTGATGATAAGATTATTAATCGGGGCCATGAAGAGGGGAGGGATCCCCTGGAGCTGGCAGAAAAATATATTGAAGAGTACTTTAAGGATGCCAAGGCCCTTAACTTGATGCCGGCTTCCATACATCCGAAAGCCACCGATCATATTCCGGAGATGATTGAGATTATTAAAGGTCTGGAGGAGCAAGGCTTAGCCTATGCTGTGGAAGGGGATGTTTATTTTGCAGTGGACAAGCTCTCTGCTTATGGCAAGCTTTCCGGCCGGACTCTTGAGGATATGCAAGCCGGTGCCCGAGTGGAAGTAGGAGAACGCAAACGCAACCCTATGGATTTTGCCCTATGGAAAAATGCCAAACCCGGAGAACCCTTCTGGGAAAGCCCTTGGGGGAAAGGCCGTCCCGGCTGGCATATTGAGTGCAGCGCCATGTCCCTGAAATATTTGGGCTCGGGCTTTGACATTCACGGGGGAGGGGGAGATCTGGTCTTCCCTCATCATGAAAATGAAATCGCCCAATCGGAAGGCTATCTCCATGGAGAGACTTTTGCCCGCTATTGGATGCATAATGCCTTTTTAACCTTCAATCAGCAGAAAATGTCTAAATCCCTGGGGAACTTCTTTACTGTTCGTGAGATTCTTGAACATTTTCCTGGGGAAGTGATTCGTTTTTATCTCCTGGGTACTCATTACCGCAGCCCTTTGGATTTTGATGATGAGAACCTGCGTATGGCTCAGAAAGGTTTGGAACGTCTGCAAACCAGTATCCGTCTGGCCGATGAAGCACTGGGCCGCAAAGGACAGGCCTGTGCAGATGCAGCTGCGGATGAAAAACTAAGGGATGCGGCAGAAGAAGCCCGCAAGGAATTTGAAGAGGCCATGGACGACGACTTTAACTCTGCTCTGGCTTATGCCAGTCTCTTTGAATTGGGAAAAGTCATCAACGCCCATGTTCAGGCCTATCCTTACAGCTCCGAAGGACTGCTTAAGGCCAGGGGTACTCTTTGGAAGCTGGCTGATGTTCTGGGCTTTGATTTGGCTAATCCCGCCAACAAGGTTGAAGCCGGTAACGAAAAGCTGGAGCAGGTCATGGATCTCCTTCTGGAAGTAAGAGCCATTGCCCGGAAAAAGAAAGACTGGGAAATGTCCGACCTGATCCGGGACCGGCTGAAAGATCTGGGGATTGTCCTGGAAGATACTCCTCAAGGAGCGCGTTGGACGCTTAAATGAGAAAGGGGGGAAGGGCATTCTGCCCGATCCCATGCCAAGATCCTGGCAGGAAATGAATGCCCTTACCCTAGCCTACCTGGGAGATGTGGTCTATGAGCTTTGGGTCAGGACTCATCTTCTCAATAACGGTTATGAAAAGGTTAAGGACCTTCACCGTCTGGCTACCAAATATGTTCGGGCGGGGACCCAAGCCAAGCTTCTTCATCACATTCTCCCCAATCTCGATGATCAGGAAACCTCTGTGGTTCATCGGGGGAGAAATGCCAAAGGAGGCCATCCTAAAAGCACCGATGTCATAACTTACCGCCATGCCACCGCTTTTGAAGCCTTGGTGGGCTATTGGCAGTTGACCGGCAGGACAGAGCGTATGCTGTGGGCCTTTGAGCAGGTGGACGAGTTTATTCGGGAAGAGGATGAAGAAAAAGGTAATGGTGAAACCACCAAGGAAGAAGAGTCTTTCACAGATGACTTGATTATAGGGGGAGAGAGAAGTGAATATTGAACTGATTCAATACACACCAGATCCGGAAAAAGTCATTGCGGCCGCTGCCCGTTTGTGCTATTCGCCTGATCCGGTTCCGGAGCTCATGGAACAGTTGGATGAGGAAAGGGTAGCCAATTTCGTGCAGAAGCTTCGCTCCATGGGTCATCTTTCACCTTTTGAGCATGTCAGCTTTCAATTCTCCATCGATGGCGTATCTCGTGCTTTGTCCCATCAATTGGTCCGCCATCGGATCGCCAGCTATTCTCAACGATCGCAGCGTTATGTAAAAGAAGAAGGGTTTGACTTCGTCATACCTCCTACCATACGCCGTAATCCTCAAGCCCTGGAACGCTTCGAGAATGTCATGGCCACTCTGCAAGAAGAATACCAAGCCCTGCTGGCTATGGTCCCTGCAGAAGATGCCCGCTATATCTTGCCCAACGCCTGTACCACCTCGTTGATGGCTACCTTTAATGCCCGTTCTTTAATGAACTTCTTCGAGCATAGAACCTGCATGCGCGCCCAATGGGAAATCCGCATCCTTGCCCAAAGAATGCTGGAGCTAGTCCGGGAAGTGGCTCCCAATGTCTTTGGCCAAGCCGGACCCACCTGCGTTACCCAAGGGATCTGCCACGAAGGGGCCATGAGCTGTGGCCGGATTAAGGCGCTGAAGAAGCAAAAAGGAAAGGATGACCCTAATCTATGACCGACGAAATCGTATACGGCCGCAATGCCGTTTGGGAACTTCTCCAATCGGGCAAGCCTGTCAACAAGCTCCTTTTCCAATCGGAAGGTACGACTGGCCGCTTCCAGGACATGGTCAGCCATGCCCGGGCCCAGAAGATTCCCTTTCAATTCGTGGATAAAGCAGCCCTTGACCGTTTGACCGAAAAAGCCAAGCATCAGGGAGTCTTAGCCTACGTTGCCCCGCGGGAATATGCCGAAGTGGACGATATCCTCGCTCTGGCCGGAGAAAAAGGCGAGGATCCTTTTATCCTCGTCTTGGATGAAGTGGAAGATCCTCATAATCTAGGCGCCCTCATTCGGACAGCCGATGCTGCAGGTGTCCATGGGGTGATTATCCCAAAGCGGCGCAGTGTTTCCCTGACCGCCACTGTAGCTAAGACCTCAGCCGGTGCTGTGGAGCATGTCCTGGTAGCCCGGGTAGGGAATCTGGTTCAGACCCTGAAGGATCTCCAAAAGGCAGGGTGCTGGATCTCTGGGGCTGAAGCGGGAGGAACGGAAGTCTATGGCTCCGACCTTACAGGAGCACGGGTCATCGTCATAGGAAGTGAGGGTAAGGGATTGAGCCGGCTGATCAAAGAGACCTGTGACGAGATCGTCAGCCTCCCCATGAGAGGACAGATCAATTCATTAAATGCCAGTGTGGCGGGTTCTATTCTAATGTACGAGGTTCTTCGTCAGCGGAGGGGAAATAAAAAACATCAATAACTTGCCTAAAAAATAGGGTAACCGGGTCCTATAATGCGAAGACCTGGGTCCAAAAGCCCAAACTCGGCTTGTAGAGTGCATGAGACGACAGAACCTCTAAAACTTCGCCTTGACGCTTCCGTTTTTTCCAAGGTATAATGAGTATGTTCTTGCGGACAAGAGCGATAATCCATTACAACATCTTCATCACCATGATACGGGAGGGATCGCTTTGACACTTAACGCCCAACTCGAAGTGTTGGAAGAGTGCGACACGAATGAAGTCATAGTGGATGAAGAAGTCGTAGAGCTGGCCAAAAACGGTGATGCCGAAGCACAGGAATACTTAATTAATAAGTACAAGAACTTTGTCAGAGCAAAAGCAAGATCATACTTCCTTATTGGAGCAGATCGTGAAGATATTATCCAAGAAGGGATGATTGGGCTCTACAAAGCGATTCGAGATTTCCGTGGTGATAAGCTCTCCTCGTTCCGAGCCTTTGCTGAGCTGTGTATTACAAGGCAGATTATTACAGCCATTAAGACAGCTACCCGGCAAAAGCATATCCCTTTGAATTCCTACGTGTCCTTAAATAAACCTATCTATGACGAAGACTCGGATAGAACCTTGCTGGATGTGATCTCCGGAACAAGAATAACCGACCCCGAGGAATTGATCATCAGTCAGGAAGAATTCGATGATATCGAAGAAAAGATGGGTGAGATCTTGAGTTCCTTGGAGTGGAAAGTCCTGATGGCTTACCTCGAAGGCAAATCCTATCAAGAGATTGCAGTAGACCTACATAGGCATGTAAAATCCATTGACAATGCTCTCCAAAGAGTAAAAAGAAAGCTTGAGCGTTACCTGGAACGTCGTGATGGATAAGCTATGCTTTGCTATGACCGGTGTTTGACTAGGATATTAAGTTAATAAAAAGAAAGAGTATCATGTTACCGGCTTGATGAAGTCGGTTTTTCATTTTGTGGTCTAGCCATTAGCTGCAGATTTCTTTTATAAAAAAGGGTGTATTTTTTTAGCTTTTGGTATATAATGAATGAGTGACTTGGGTAGGTGGCCGAGTGGTTAAAGGCGGCAGACTGTAAATCTGTTCCGAAAGGTACGGTGGTTCGAATCCATTCCTGCCCACCATTATCAAAATTCGGGATCCTGTGGATCTGGAATAAATTGAAACCATCTGAGAGGAAATGAAGTTCGAATCGTGAACTTCGTGCCTCGAATCTCGATTGACGTCGCGGGATGGAGCAGCGGTAGCTCGTCGGGCTCATAACCCGAAGGTCGTCGGTTCAAATCCGGCTCCCGCAACCAAGGACAAAAAACCGCATGGCTAATAGCTTTGCGGTTTTTCTATATTACATACTGAATTTTTCAAATTCTTGACATGGTAAATTACATGTGATAATGTATTATGAGCATGGATTGAATGCGGATTTTTAGTTGTGCCCAGGGAGGTGTTCGTGAATGCGTGTTGGCATTACTTTAGCTTGTACCGAATGTAAAAACCGGAATTATGCTTCCATAAAAAATAAGAAAAATAACCCAGATCGTTTGGAAGTTAAAAAGTATTGTAAGTTTTGCAAGTCCCACACAGCTCACAAAGAAACCAAGTAATTCATAGCTTGGCGTTTGGGCAAAATTTCTTTGCGTATTTGCCAAAAAGTCTGTACGCCGGGCTGCGTTGTCAGTAATGGTAGCTCAGAGTCTTGTAAGGATGTGATTGGATGGGCGCAGTTAAGAAGCAAACGAATGCTCCTACAAAAGAAAAGTCGACAGAGTACTTTAAGGGAGTATGGAGTGAACTTAAAAAAGTACACTGGCCGGACCGCAAACAGCTTTTGACTTATACAGGAGTAGTTCTCGTCGCTGTAGCTATTGTATCTGTCATGCTATGGATTGTCGACAGCGGATTAAGTATTTTAATAACCAAGATTCTCGGATAGGTACTCAAACAGGTTGCCCTGAAAGTACGGCAAGTTAGTTTGGGGCCTTGTATTGGAGGTTCCTGTTCGAAATATGACTAAGAACTGGTATGTTATTCACACTTATTCCGGTTATGAGAATAAGGTGAAGACCAATCTTGAAAAGCGCGTAGAATCCATGAATATGGAAGATAAAATCTTCCGTGTTCTTGTTCCCATGGAAGATGAGATTGAAATCAAAAATGGGAAGAAGAAGGTCGCCAAGCGTAAAGTTTTCCCGGGCTATGTTCTGGTGGAAATGGATATGACGGACGATTCATGGTATGTGGTGCGCAATACTCCGGGTGTGACAGGTTTTGTCGGCACCGGGGCAAAGCCCATCCCTTTGCTGGATCATGAAGTACAAGCTATTTTAAAGCAAATGGGCGTGGAAGAAGTCCGCACACGTGTGGATTATACCGTGGGCCAAAACGTACGTGTAACATCAGGTCCTTTTAAGGATTTCATCGCTTCTGTTCGGGAAATCCTTGAAGATAAAGGGAAGCTGCGGGTTTCTGTGTCCATGTTTGGACGGGAGACTCCGGTAGAACTTGATTTTGCTCAGGTCGAGAAAGTCGACTAAGCAGTAAATTACCCTATTAAGGAGGTGTAACTATGGCAAAGAAAGTCGTTGGTTTGGTTAAATTAGCTATCAACGCAGGTAAAGCAAATCCGGCACCTCCGGTTGGTCCAGCTCTTGGTCAGCACGGGGTCAACATTATGGCCTTCTGCAAAGAATACAACGAGCGTACAAAGGATCAAGCGGGATTGATTATTCCGGTTGAAATTACCGTTTATGAGGACCGTTCCTTTACCTTTATTACCAAAACTCCGCCGGCATCTGTTTTGTTGAAAAAAGCTGCGAACATTAATTCAGGTTCTTCAGAGCCTAACCGTAAAAAGGTAGCTCAAGTGAGCAAAGCTAAAGTTCGTGAGATTGCTGAAACCAAGATGAAAGATCTCAATGCGGCAAGCATTGAAGCGGCTATGAGCATGGTTGAAGGTACTGCACGCAGTATGGGAATCACCATCGTCGAAGGTTAAGATTTTTGTGGGAGGGCTCGTCCCGAAGAACCACTAGGAGGTTAAAGAATGGCCAAAGTAGGTAAAAACTATCAAGAAGCAGTTAAAGCTTTTGATCGTGAAGCTCTTCATGAGCCTATGGAAGCTTTAGCAGTCGTTAAGAAGATCGCTAAGGCAAAGTTTGACGAAACTGTTGAAGTAGCATTCAAGCTCGGTATTGATACCCGTCATGCGGACCAACAAATCCGTGGAGCCCTGGTGCTTCCTAACGGAACCGGTAAAACCCGGAGTGTGTTAGTATTTGCTAAAGGCGAAAAAGCTAAAGAAGCTGAGGCTGCCGGTGCAGATTTTGTTGGCGCAGAAGATATGATCGCGAAAATCGAGCAAGGTTGGTTTGGTTTCGATGTGGTTGTAGCTACACCGGATATGATGGGTATGGTCGGTAAACTGGGTCGTGTGCTCGGTCCTAAGGGACTTATGCCAAACCCCAAGACCGGTACAGTTACCTTTGATGTAGCCAAAGCTGTCAAAGAGATCAAAGCTGGTAAGATTGAATATCGTGCTGACAAAGCCGGTATCATTCATGCCCCAATCGGCAAGGTATCCTTTAGCGAAGAACAACTCTATCAGAACTATAAGGTTCTTGTTGAGACCTTGGTTAAAGCGAAGCCGGCTGCTGCTAAGGGTCAGTATATCCGTAGCGTCACTGTGTCTTCGACCATGGGACCCGGAGTGCGGATTAACCCGGTCAAAGCCAATTAATTGGATTCCAAAATGTGTCTGGAATATTTCTTGACAGGTTTGCATAGATAAGATATACTCTACTAGAATTGAACAGCCTTCCACTGTAGACAGCAGGTGCTCTTAGAGCTTAATGTCCTGCCGAGGTTGGAAAGATAGCCTTAAGTTATATTGGGCCTTCTTAACCTCTGCAGTCGAAGCGGAGGTTTTTCTACTAGTGTGGGTATTTCGGAAGGAGGTGGACTTAAGTGCCAAATATCGAAGAAAAAGCACAAGTGGTTGCGGAGATTAAGGAAAAGTTCCAAAACTCCACAGGGGTCGTACTGGCTGATTATCGCGGCCTGACCGTTTCTCAAGTAACTCAACTGCGTGCCCAACTGCGTCAAGCCGGTGTCGAATACCATGTATTGAAAAATACCTTGGTTCGTCGTGCAGCTCATGAAGTCGGTATCGAAGGTTTGGATGGTTTTCTTGAAGGACCTACAGCCGTCGCTTTCAGTGCTGATCCGGTTGCAGGAGCTAAAATATTATCCGATTTTTCTAAGACCTCTAAGACCTTTGCCATTAAAGCAGGTGTGGTCGAAGGGAAAGTGGTTGATCCAGCGGGAGTTAAAGCCCTTGCAGAACTTCCTTCGCGCGAAGTACTCCTTGCTCAAGTCCTGCGGGGAATGCAAGCACCCCTCACAGGCATGGCCAACGTGCTTCAAGGACCGATCCGCAAAATGGGTTATGCCTTGGAAGAAGTGCGTAAGATTAAAGAAGCTCAAGCTTAATCGAGAGTCGATGGCGCGAGGTTCGCACCATGATGTTCGGGTTATGATGCGGGGGATGGTCCCAAAGGCGTCGTAGCTGAATTATAATGATGTCCATAATGGATTCAAAAACAAAAATTATTTTAAAGTGATATTAGGGAGGAAAATTTCAATGTCTAAAACTGCTGAAATTCTCGAAGCCGTAAAAGGCTTAACCGTTCTCGAGCTTGCTGAGCTCGTCAAAGCTTTCGAAGAAGAATTTGGTGTTAGCGCTGCTGCTCCTGTAGCTGTAGCTGCTGCTCCTGCTGCCGGTGGCGCTGCTCCTGCTGCTGAAGAGCAAACTGAATTCGATGTTGTCCTCATGAACGCTGGTGCTGGAAAAATCAACGTCATCAAAGTTGTTCGCGAAATCACCGGTCTTGGCTTGAAAGAAGCTAAAGAACTGGTTGACGGCGCTCCAAAGCCTGTTAAAGAAAAAGTCAGCAAAGATGATGCAGAAGCTATCAAAGCTAAGCTCGTTGAAGCTGGTGCAACTGTCGAAGTTAAATAAGTTTAGTCTATTTGGAAAACCGTTTTCAGCCTATCGGCGCGAAAACGGTTTTTTATTTGGACACAATTTTGATATAATCTACTTAGCAACAGGGAGTATTTGAAAATAATTTTCATAAAGGACATAAAACTGCAAAAAAAGAAATATTTCTGCTTGACAATAGAAGATAATCTTGGTATCCTTAGTAATTGTTACTGTACATAAAATGGACGAATTATCCAGACTATTCCAAACAGTAACTTAGGACATCGATAGAAACTTTCTATCAGATAGTACTAAAGGTGACGATGGGGAGATTGTCATTTGATTAATTCGATCATGAAAGAGGGATCTCCATAAACAACGAAGCGAGGTTTTGCAAATGAGGCCTTGCTTTTGGCTGTTTATGTCATAATACAATCCTCGGGGCGAGGACATCACACTTGAGGGGTGAAGCGTACATGTTCTATCCTGTTAAGGTAGGGACGCGGGAACGCTGGAGCTATTCCAGAATTCGAGAAGTTCTCGACATGCCAAATCTAATCGAAATTCAGCAAAACTCTTATCAGTGGTTTCTTGATGAAGGGTTAAGGGAAATGTTTAGAGATATTTCCCCGATTCAAGATTTCACGGGCAACCTCGTATTGGAATTTATAGACTATAGCTTAGGAGAGCCCAAATACGATGTGGAAGAGTGTAAGGAACGCGACGTAACGTATGCGGCACCTCTGCGAGTTAAAGTTCGTCTCATTAATAAAGAGACAGGGGAAGTGAAGGAGCAGGAGGTCTTCATGGGCGATTTTCCCTTGATGACCACTAAGGGAACCTTCATTATTAACGGAGCAGAACGGGTTATCGTCAGTCAGCTGGTTCGTTCTCCTGGTGTTTATTATTCCGAAAGCATCGACCCCAGCGGAAAGAAGGTCTTCGGAGCGACGGTTATCCCTAACCGTGGAGCTTGGTTAGAGTTTGAAACGGATGTTAATGATAATATTTTCGTTCGTGTGGATAGAACTCGTAAACTTCCGGCTACCGTGTTGATTCGGGCTTTGGGTTATGCTACCAATGGGCAGATCGCCGAGCTTTTCGATGATAACGAGCATATCCGGATTACCTTGGAGCGGGATAATACGGAATCTGCAGAGGAAGCTTTGGTAGAGATCTACAAACGTCTGCGTCCGGGAGAGCCTCCCACCGTGGATAGTGCACGCTCTCTATTAGAAGCATTATTCTTTGATCCTAAGCGTTATGACCTGGCTAAGGTTGGTCGCTATAAACTTAATAAAAAGTTAAATCTGAATGTTCCCAGCGATGTTCATCATTTGACTAAGGAAGATATCGTGGCTTCCTTGCGGCAAATGCTGGCCCTCATGAGCGGAGAAGGCTACAAGGACGATATTGACCATCTGGGCAATCGCCGCCTCCGTTCCGTAGGAGAACTTCTGCAAAACCAATTCCGTATCGGTTTATCCCGTATGGAGCGGGTGGTCCGTGAACGGATGACCATTCAAGATGTGGATGTCATCACACCACAGGTTCTGATTAATATCCGTCCGGTGGTGGCGGCCATTAAAGAGTTTTTCGGCAGCAGTCAGCTATCCCAATTTATGGATCAGACTAATCCTTTGGCTGAGCTGACCCATAAACGCCGTCTCAGTGCCTTGGGACCTGGAGGATTAAGCCGTGAACGGGCCGGCTTCGAAGTGCGTGACGTTCACCACTCTCACTATGGCCGCATGTGCCCCATTGAAACTCCTGAAGGACCTAACATCGGCTTGATCGGCTCTTTAAGTACCTATGGCCGGATTAATCCCTACGGATTCATTGAAGCTCCCTACCGCAAAGTGATCAACGGCCAGGTTACGGATCAGATCGACTATCTGACCGCTGACGAAGAAGAGAAATTCGTCGTAGCTCAGGCTAATGCCCCCTTGACAGATGAAGGGCGCTTTATTGAAGAAAAGATCGATGGGCGCCATGGTCCGGACTTCGTTTTGGTTGCACCGGATCGAATTGATTATATGGACGTTTCTCCAAAGCAGATGGTTTCCATCGCTACGGCTTTAATTCCCTTCTTAGAGCACGATGATGCCAACCGTGCCTTGATGGGTGCTAACATGCAGCGGCAAGCTGTACCCCTTTTGCGTACCGATGCTCCCTATGTGGGAACCGGGATGGAGTACAAGGCAGCTAAGGACTCCGGGGTCTGCGTCTTAGCCACTAAGGATGGTACCGTGGAGCGGGCTACAGCCGACGACATCATCATCCGCCATGATGGCGGAACTTTAGAGAAGCATAAGCTCCTGAAGTACCTGCGCTCCAACCAAGGAACCTGCATCAATCAGCGTCCTATCGTCATGAAAGGCCAACGAGTCGAAGCGGGTCAGATCATCGCCGATGGTCCGTCCACAGATCATGGTGAGTTGGCTCTCGGCCGCAACGTTTTGATCGCTTTTATGACCTGGGAAGGTTATAACTACGAAGATGCTATCTTAATCAGCGAAAAGCTGGTTAAAGAAGATTACTATACCTCCATCCATATTGAAGAGTATGAAGCCGATGCTCGGGATACCAAGCTGGGACCGGAAGAAATCACCCGGGATATTCCTAACGTAGGGGAAGATGTGCTGAAGGATTTGGATGAGAGGGGAATTATCCGCATCGGTGCGGAAGTTCGCCCTGGGGATATCCTGGTGGGAAAAGTTACCCCTAAAGGTGAAACGGAGCTTACTGCAGAAGAGCGCCTCTTAAGAGCCATCTTCGGCGAAAAAGCTCGTGAAGTACGGGATACCTCCCTTCGTGTACCTCACGGAGAAGCTGGTAAGATCGTGGATGTAAAGGTCTTTACCCGGGAAAACGGAGATGAGCTGGCTCCTGGAGTCAACGAATTGGTACGGGTCTATATCGCTCAGAAACGGAAGATCTCCGTGGGGGATAAAATGGCCGGACGCCACGGAAACAAAGGGGTTATCTCTCGCATCATGAAGCAGGAGGATATGCCCTTCCTGCCTGATGGTACTCCTGTGGAAATTGTCCTGAACCCCCTGGGTGTTCCCTCCCGGATGAATATCGGTCAGGTTATGGAGACTCACTTGGGCTGGGCGGCGAAAGCCCTTGGGCTTCGTTTGGCAACACCGGTCTTTGACGGAGCACAGGAAGATGATGTCTTTGCGACCCTCAAACAAGCCGGACTTCCTGAGACAGGCAAAACCATACTTTACGATGGACGAACGGGGGAACCCTTCGACAATAAGATTACCGTCGGGTATATGTACTTCCTGAAGCTCCACCATCTAGTGGATGACAAGATTCATGCCCGGTCTACCGGACCCTACAGCTTGGTTACTCAGCAGCCCTTGGGCGGTAAAGCTCAATTCGGCGGTCAGCGTTTCGGAGAGATGGAGGTTTGGGCTCTGGAGGCTTATGGAGCAGCCTATACTCTCCAGGAGATTCTTACCGTCAAGTCCGACGACGTGGTCGGACGGGTTAAGACTTATGAAGCTATCGTTAAAGGTGAAAATATCCCTGAACCGGGAGTTCCAGAATCCTTTAAGGTTCTCATCAAAGAGTTGCAAAGCTTAGGACTTGATGTTCGTGTTCTCTCCGAAAACGATGAAGAGATCGAAATCCGCGAGATCGATGAGGATGTGACCGAGACGGCAAAAGAGCTTGGCATCGATCTTCATGAAGAGCTCCCGGCTCCGGCGGCTCATGAAACCGCTGAAGGTGAGGACGAGGAATTCTTCGAAGAGGAAGAAGAAGTGATCGATGAAGAACCCATGACCTTTGATGAAGACGATATGGAATAGACCCGGGTGAAAGGAGAGAGAACCGTGCTAGACGTCAACAACTTTGACCGGATGCGTATTGGTTTGGCTTCTCCGACGATGATCCGTGAGTGGTCTCATGGAGAAGTTAGGAAGCCTGAAACTATCAACTATAGAACCCTAAAGCCTGAGCGGGAAGGACTCTTTTGTGAAAAAATCTTTGGACCAACCCGTGATTGGGAGTGTCATTGCGGCAAATACAAGCGGGTTCGCTATAAGGGGATTGTCTGCGACCGCTGCGGTGTAGAAGTCACCCGTTCCAAGGTGCGTAGAGAGCGCATGGGCCATATTGAGCTGGCCGCTCCTGTCTCCCACATCTGGTACTTCAAGGGTATTCCCAGCCGGATGGGACTTCTTTTAGATATGTCTCCCCGCTCCTTGGAAAAGGTCCTCTATTTCGTATCCTACATCGTTACCGATGCTGGGGATACCTCTTTAATGAAAAAACAACTTCTCACGGAAACCGAATACCGTGAATACCGTGATAAATACGGAAACCGCTTCAAAGCCAGCATGGGTGCCGAAGCCATTAAGATTCTTCTTGAGGAAATGGACCTGGATAAGCTTAATGACGAACTCCGGGTTGAGCTGAAGGAGGTCTCCGGCCAAAGGAAAATCCGGGCCATCCGCCGCCTGGAAGTAGTGGAAGCCTTCAAAGAATCAGGAAACCGTCCCGATTGGATGATTATGGACGTCGTTCCCGTCATTCCACCGGAGCTCCGCCCCATGGTACAGCTGGATGGAGGACGGTTTGCCACCTCCGACCTCAACGACCTTTACCGCCGGGTAATCAATAGAAACAACCGTCTCAAGCGTCTTTTGGACCTGGGGGCGCCGGATATCATTGTTCGCAATGAAAAACGGATGCTGCAAGAAGCTGTGGATGCGCTGATCGATAATGGCCGTCGGGGACGTCCCGTTACCGGCCCCGGCAATCGTCCCTTGAAATCCCTAAGCGATATGCTCAAAGGAAAGCAAGGACGCTTCCGCCAAAACCTTCTGGGAAAACGGGTTGACTACTCCGGCCGTTCCGTTATCGTGGTGGGACCGAATCTAAGGCTTCATCAATGTGGACTGCCTAAGGAAATGGCTTTGGAGCTCTTTAAACCTTTCGTCATGAAAAAGCTGGTTAAAGAAGGCCATGCCCATAATATCAAGAGCGCTAAGCGGATGGTGGAACGGGTTCGTTCCGAGGTCTGGGACGTTCTTGAAGAAGTGATCACCGAGCATCCCGTGCTCCTGAACCGTGCTCCAACCCTTCACCGCTTAGGAATTCAAGCCTTTGAACCCATCTTGGTTGAAGGACGTGCCCTGCAGATTCATCCGCTGGTCTGTACTGCTTACAATGCGGACTTCGACGGAGACCAAATGGCTGTTCACGTCCCTCTTTCCGCAGAAGCTCAGGCAGAAGCAAGACTTTTGATGCTCTCCGCTCATAATATTCTGAACCCAAAAGACGGTCGTCCCGTCGCTTCACCCACTCAGGACATGGTTTTAGGTTCTTACTACCTGACCATGGAACGTCCGGGAGCACTTGGGGAAGGTAAGATCTTTAAGAATCGAGATGAAGCGGTTCTAGCCTATGAGACCAAGCAGGCAAACCTCCAAGCGATGATTAAAGTTCGCCAGCCCAGCGGAGAACTTTTGGAAACCACGATTGGCCGTCTCATCTTTAACTCAGTTATCCCGCCGGAGGTAGGGTATATCAACGAAGTGGCTGGGAAGAAGGTTCTTAATAATGTGGTGGCCAAATGCTATCGCCTCGGCGGCTATAAAGCAACGGCCCAGCTTTTGGATGGAATCAAGAGTTTAGGTTTTAAATACTCCACCCGCGCCGGGATGACCGTTGGACTTGCTGATATTACAGTACCTGAAGAAAAGAAAAAGATTCTTGCTGACGCCGATGGTATGGTCAACAAAACCGAGCAGCAATTCCGTCGTGGTTTGATTACCGATGAGGAACGGTATGAGAAGGTAATCGATATCTGGACGAAAGCTACGGACACCGTGACCAAAGCCCTGATGTATTCCTTGGATAAATTCAATCCGGTATACATGATGGCCACCTCCGGTGCTCGGGGTAATATTCAACAGCTCCGTCAGCTGGCTGGTATGCGGGGACTTATGGCGGATCCTTCGGGACGAACCATTGAGTTACCCATTAAAGCCAATTTCCGTGAGGGACTCACTGTTTTGGAATACTTCATCTCCTCCCATGGAGCACGGAAAGGGTTGGCCGATACGGCTCTACGGACCGCTGACTCCGGTTACCTCACCCGTCGTCTTGTAGACGTATCTCAAGATGTCATCGTCCGGGACGAAGACTGCGGCACCACCCAAGGAATTACCGTGGATGATGTCAAGGATGGCCCGGAGGTCATCGAGAAGCTGGAAGAACGCCTCGTGGGCCGCTTCCTCTTGGAAGACCTAAAGCATCCTGAGACAGGAGAAATCCTGGCTACCGCCGATAACGAGATTACGGAGGAACAAGCTCAGGAGATCGCCGCTGTTTATGATAAAGTCACCATTCGTTCCGTACTCACCTGTAAAACCCGCTATGGGGTATGCCGTAAGTGCTACGGACGCAACCTGGCGACAGGTCATCATGTGGAGATGGGAGAAGCCGTCGGAATCATCGCTGCCCAATCCATCGGTGAGCCGGGAACTCAGTTGACTATGCGTACCTTCCATACCGGCGGTGTAGCCGGGGACGATATCACCCAAGGTTTGCCCCGTGTTGAAGAGCTTTTTGAAGCCCGTAAACCCAAAGGTCAAGCCATCATCTCGGAAAACGACGGTATCGTCGCAATTCGCGAAGTCAAAGGCCGTCGTGAAGTGGATGTCACCGGTGACAATGAAGAGCGTATGACATACACTATCCCATATGGCTCCCGTTTGAAGGTTCGGGAAGGTGACCGGATTGAAGCCGGAGATGAACTTACCGAAGGGAGCATCAATCCTCATGATATGCTCAAGGTTAAGGGAATCCGCGGCGTCCAGGTTTATCTTTTGGGCGAAGTTCAACGGGTTTACCGTCTGCAGGGTGTGGATATTAACGATAAACACATCGAAGTTATGGTTCGTCAGATGCTTCGTAAAGTTAAAGTGGAAGAAGCCGGAGATACCAGCCTCTTGCCCGGCGGTTTGATTGATGTCTTTGATTTCGAAGAAGAGAATACCAAAGTCATTGCTGCGGGTGGAGAACCTGCGGTAGCACGCCCGGTACTTCTGGGAATCACCAAAGCCTCCTTGGCAACGGATTCCTTCCTTTCTGCGGCATCCTTCCAGGAAACTACCCGTGTTCTTACGGAAGCAGCCATCAAAGGAAAAGTGGATCCTCTCTTGGGGCTCAAGGAAAACGTCATCATCGGGAAACTTATACCGGCGGGTACGGGAATGTCCCGTTATCGGAATGTAAAAGTTATTAATCTTGATGAAGAACAAGTTGAAAATCTTGACACTGTAAATTCGTAATGATAAAATACTATAGTGTGATTTAACGGTTTTGGGAAAAATATGGTGTTTCTTCACAAATCACCGCTAATCTTGAGGAGGAAAGCATCTTAATGCTTGATGAAGCCTTAAAAAAATCGAAAAACAGAACCGTTGGAGTAAAGCAAACTCTGCGGGCTCTGGAAAAAGAGAGTTTACTCCGAGTCTATGTAGCAAAGGATGCGGAAAGCCATGTGGTTCGTCCCATTCTTGAACAGTGTCGGAACAAAGGGATTCAAGTCCAGGAAGTTCAGAACATGATTGAACTGGGGAAAGCCTGTGGAATTGAAGTCGGTGCTGCCGTAGCAGCCCTGTTATCCGAATAGACAAGGAAGCTCCGAAATGTGTTGGTTTTGGGGATTGCTTGCTTTATGCTGAAGCAAGCAATTCCTTTGATATGTTCTCTCTTGGGAAGGAGGTGTAGTTATGCCGACGATTAATCAATTAATTCGCAATGGCCGTTCTAAGATTGCAAAGAAATCAACAGCTCCAGCTATGCAATGGGGCTATAACTCTTTACAACGTAAACAATTCGCCTCTGGAGGATCACCTCAAAAGCGTGGGGTTTGCACCAGGGTTTACACGACAACTCCAAAGAAGCCGAACTCTGCTCTCCGTAAAGTTGCCCGTGTGCGTTTAACCAATACGATTGAAGTATCATCATACATCCCAGGCATCGGGCACAACCTGCAAGAGCACAGTGTTGTCCTTGTTCGCGGTGGCCGTGTTAAAGACCTTCCGGGTGTTCGTTACCACATCGTTCGTGGAGCCCTTGATACTCAAGGTGTTCAGAAACGGATGCAAGCTCGTTCCAAGTACGGTGCCAAACGTCCTAAGAAAGGGAAGTAAGCCGTATGAAACGAGGGGAATACGAATTGCGCTGTAAAGGAGGGAAATGATTTGCCACGTAAAGGTTATATTGCTAAACGTGAGATTCTGCCGGATCCCATCTATAAGAACCGGGTGTTGACCAAATTTATCAACCAAATTATGTTGGACGGTAAAAAAGGTACTGCAGAATCCATTTGCTATAATGCATTTGATATCATTCGCGAGAAGACCGGTAAGGATCCTATTGAAGTGTTCGAAACCGCTCTCAAGAATGTCATGCCTGTGTTGGAGGTAAAAGCACGCCGGGTCGGTGGTGCTAACTACCAAGTACCCATCGAAGTTCGCACCGATCGTCGTCAAACTTTGGGATTGCGCTGGATTGTGAGCTATGCCCGCAAACGCAGCGAAAAGACCATGGAAGAGAAGATCGCAGGTGAGTTGATGGATGCAGCCAATAGCACCGGCGGCTCT
This sequence comes from Desulfitobacterium sp. PCE1, assembly GCF_000384015.1. Taxonomy (NCBI): domain Bacteria; kingdom Bacillati; phylum Bacillota; class Clostridia; order Eubacteriales; family Desulfitobacteriaceae; genus Desulfitobacterium; species Desulfitobacterium sp. PCE1. Next base: position 418,734 of record NZ_KB913023.1, read on the forward strand.
ATTAAGAAAAAAGAAGACACGCATAAGATGGCCGAAGCCAATAAGGCTTTTGCGCATTACCGTTGGTAGGATGATCAAAGCATATGCTTAAAATCATCCACAATGGGGAATGACTACGGCAGAAAGGGGGATTATCAGTGGCAAGGCAAATTCCATTAGAGAAAACGCGGAATATCGGGATCATGGCCCATATTGATGCGGGTAAAACGACCACGACCGAGCGTATTTTGTTCTACACTGGGCGTGTTCATAAAATCGGGGAAACTCATGACGGTGCAGCTACTATGGACTGGATGGTCCAAGAGCAAGAACGTGGTATCACCATTACTTCTGCAGCGACAACTTGTCAATGGAAAAATCACCGGATTAACATTATTGATACACCAGGGCACGTGGACTTTACAGTCGAGGTAGAGCGCAGTTTGCGTGTACTCGACGGCGCTGTAGCAGTTTTCTGTTCTGTCGGCGGTGTTGAGCCTCAATCTGAAACAGTATGGCGGCAGGCGGACAAGTACGGAGTACCCCGTATCGCTTATATCAACAAAATGGACCGTTTGGGTGCCGATTTCTTCCGGGGAGTATCTATGATTGCTGACAGGTTAGGTGCTAACCCAGTACCCATCCAACTACCTATTGGTTCTGAGGAGAATTTCAAAGGAATCATCGACCTCGTGACCATGACGGCTAGAATCTATACGGACGATTTAGGCACCGCCAGTGACGTTGCCGATATCCCCGGAGACTTAGTCGACAAAGCCAATGAATATCGTGAGAAACTTCTGGAAGCAGTTGCTGATACAGATGAAGAACTCATGATGAAATATCTCGAAGGTGAAGAACTGACCGAAGAAGAGATTCGTAATGGAATCCGTAAAGGAACAATTGGGCTGAAGTTTATCCCAGTGGTCTGCGGCTCTTCGTTCAAGAATAAAGGGGTGCAACCACTACTTGATGCGGTTGTAGAGTATATGCCAGCCCCAACTGATGTACCGAATATTAAAGGGGTGCATCCGGAGACCGGTGAAGCTGATGAGCGTCATTCCAGCGACACAGAACCGTTCTCTGCCTTGGCCTTTAAGATCATGGCTGACCCTTACGTGGGTAAATTGGCATTTTTCCGGGTATACTCGGGAGTCCTGAATTCGGGATCCTATGTTTATAACTCAACCAAAGGCAAACGGGAGAGAATCGGCCGTATCCTCCAAATGCATGCGAACCACCGGGAAGAAACTCCCGAAGTCTATGCAGGAGATATTGCAGCTGCAGTGGGCTTGAAAGACACCACCACAGGGGATACCCTCTGTGATGATAAAGCCCCTATTATTCTCGAATCCATGCAATTCCCTGATCCTGTTATCAACGTGGCCATTGAGCCTAAGACGAAAGCAGATCAGGAGAAGATGGGCACAGCTCTGGCACGTTTGGCTGAAGAGGATCCTACCTTTAAAATGCATACCGACCAAGACAGCGGACAAACCATCATCGAAGGAATGGGTGAGCTTCACCTGGAAATCATCGTTGACCGTTTGCAGCGTGAATTCAAAGTCGAGTGCAATGTTGGACGTCCTCAGGTTGCTTACAAAGAAACCATTCGCCGTGCTGTTAAAGCTGAAGGTAAGTTCGTTCGTCAATCCGGTGGACGTGGACAATACGGACACTGCTGGATTGAGATTGAGCCCCTGGAGCAAGGCAGTGGCTTTGAGTTCGTCAACAAAATTGTGGGTGGCGTGATTCCAAAGGAATACATTGCTCCCATCGGTCAAGGGATCGAAGAGGCACTGCAAAATGGTATCCAGGCAGGCTATCCTGTTATGGACATTCGGGCCACAGTCTATGACGGTTCCTACCATGATGTAGACTCCTCCGAAATGGCCTTTAAGATCGCCGGCTCCATGGCCTTCAAGGCCGGGGCAGCGAAAGCCGATCCTGCCATTATCGAGCCCATTATGAAGGTAGAGGTCACTGTGCCTGAAGAGTATATGGGTGAGGTTATTGGTGATATGAACTCCCGTCGTGGACGGATTGAGGGAATGGAAGCCACAGGAACTGCCCAGGTGGTTCGTGGATTTGTCCCCCTTTCCGAGATGTTTGGCTACGCCACTGACCTTCGTTCCAAGACTCAAGGGCGTGGAACTTATGTCATGATGTTTGACCACTACGAGGAAGTGCCCAAGAATATCGCTGAAGGCATTGTTGCGAAACGTGCTGGAGCATAAATTGTTCGTGATGCGGGGTTCGAGAGCGGGATGTTTTCTCGAAGCAGGGCCTCGCCCCCAATAAAAGGAAACTTCTATTCCTACCTATTATTTAGAAGGAGTGAAAATTTAAAATGGCAAAACAAAAATTCGAACGTACTAAACCCCACGTTAACGTTGGAACCATCGGTCACGTTGACCATGGTAAAACCACCACAACCGCTGCTATCACCGCCGTTCTTTCCAAAGCAGGCGGTGCAGTAGCCCAAGCATTCGACCAAATCGACAAGGCTCCGGAAGAAAGAGAGCGTGGAATCACCATCTCCACTTCACACGTTGAGTATGAAACCGGCAATCGCCACTATGCTCACGTTGACTGCCCAGGCCACGCCGACTATGTTAAAAACATGATCACCGGTGCTGCCCAAATGGACGGTGCAATCCTCGTTGTATCCGCTGCTGACGGTCCTATGCCACAAACTCGTGAGCACATTCTGCTTGCTCGCCAAGTAGGTGTTCCTTACATCGTTGTATGGCTTAACAAAGCCGATATGGTGGATGATCCGGAGCTCATGGAACTGGTTGAAATGGAAGTTCGTGAACTTCTCTCTGAATACGAGTTCCCCGGTGACGATATTCCCATCGTTCCCGGTTCTGGCCTGAAAGCTCTCCAATGCGGTTGCGGATCCCGTGATTGCGAATGGTGCGGCAAGATTTGGAACCTGATGGATGCTGTTGATGCATACGTTCCAACTCCAGAGCGCGCTACTGACAAGCCTTTCCTCATGCCTGTCGAGGACGTGTTCACCATTACCGGTCGTGGAACCGTTGCTACCGGTCGTGTAGAACGCGGTATTATTAAAGTCGGTGACGAAATTGAAATCGTTGGTTTGACTGAAGCTCCTCGTAAGTCTGTTGTTACCGGTGTTGAAATGTTCCGTAAACTTCTTGACCAAGCTCAAGCAGGGGACAACATCGGAGCTCTTCTCCGCGGTGTGGATCGTAAAGATATAGAACGCGGACAAGTTCTTGCCAAATCCGGTTCCATCAAGCCTCACACCAAATTCATCGGCGAAGTATTCGTACTGAGCAAGGAAGAAGGCGGACGTCATACCCCTTTCTTCAACAACTATCGTCCTCAATTCTACTTCCGTACAACCGACGTTACCGGTGTTGTAACCCTTCCTGAAGGAACTGAAATGGTTATGCCTGGGGACCGTGTTACCATCTCTTGCGAAATCATCGCTCCTATCGCTATGGAAGAAGGACTTCGTTTCGCTATTCGTGAAGGTGGCCGTACCGTTGGTGCCGGCGTAGTTGTCAGCATCATCGAATAATAGGCTTTAGTGTTACGCAGGTATGGAACTTAAGTCTAGTAAGTCTAGATTAGATCTTAAGTCTAAATGAGAAGGATGCCACAGTCCAACTGTGGCATCCTGACTCATGTCATAAAGGCAATCAGGTCTCAAGCATCGAGCTTCGGGCCTTGATCATTTGGTGCAGAAGGTTGCGATGAAAGTGACTCCGCTGTTCATCGGGGAATTTCTGGACCCAGTACATCCGTTAAACGGAACTATAGGAGGTTTTTTTAAAATGAGCAGTCAAAAAATTCGTATCCGCCTTAAAGCATTTGATCATAAAACACTGGATCAATCTGCAGAGAAGATTGTTGAAACGGCAAAGAGAACAGGTGCCCGTGTCAGTGGACCTATTCCTCTTCCCACTGAAAAAAGCATTTATACCATCCTTCGTTCTCCCCACGTTAACAAGGATTCTCGCGAGCAATTCGAGATGCGGACTCATAAACGCCTCATTGATATCCTGGAGCCAACCTCTAAAACAGTGGATGCTCTTATGCGTTTAGATCTCCCTGCTGGCGTTGATATCGAAATCAAACTCTAATTTTGGCAAGTCATAAAATCTGAGAATTAAACGCTGGTTCAAGTAGAATGTCTGGAAAGATTAAAGATTCAGACAGTCGAAAAAAACTAGCGTTCATTTAGAGTTTATGATATAATACTTTTGTTTGTGGCGCGAAACACCCGGCACTGTGGATTGGTGTTCAGGGTCAACTCGCTTCAAAAATATCAATTCAAATTTGGAACGCTCTCGTGCTCCGGCCATAGAGCCGGTGCACTTCAAAGTGTTCAGGAGGTGGCAATCGTGTCGAAAGGAATTTTGGGTAAAAAAATTGGTATGACCCAGGTTTTCACGGAAGAAGGACATCTTATTCCGGTGACTGTGGTCGAAGCAGGTCCTTGCTATGTCATCCAAAAGAAAACAAAAGCAACGGATGGTTACAACGCAATCCAGGTTGGCTATGGTGCTCTGAGGGAAAGACTGGCGAATAAGCCGCAAAAAGGACATGTTGCAAAAGCTTCTCTGAAGCCGATGCGCTATATTCGTGAGTTCCGCGTGGATGATGTTGATGCTTACGAAATCGGACAAGAAATCACTGCTGACTTGTTTGCTGCAGGAGATGCAGTAGATGTAGTCGGAATCTCCAAGGGTAAAGGCTTTGCAGGGATGATTAAACGCCATGGTGCCGGCCGCGGACCCATGAAGCATGGCTCCAAGTATCATCGCCGTACCGGTTCCCTCGGCGCGAAAGGCCCGGCTCGTGTATTTAAGGGCCGCAACCTGCCTGGGCGTATGGGTGGCGAACGGGTTACCGTTCAAAATCTAAAAGTCGTTCGGGTGGATGCGGATAAAAATATGATTCTCGTTAAAGGCGCTGTACCCGGCGCGAAAAAGTCATTGCTCATTCTGAAGCCTTCCGTTAAGGCGAAGTAACTTGTAAGAAAGGAGGAATAAGCAATGCCAAAGGTTCAAGTAGTTAATATGCAAGGTTCTTCTGTTGGAGAGCTTGAGCTGAATGAATATGTATTCGGTATCGAACCAAATATCCATGTCATGCATCAAGCGGTGGTAGGACAACTGGCCAGCCAAAGACGTGGTACTCACTCCACCTTACTCCGTGGAGAAGTTCGCGGAGGCGGCCGTAAACCCTGGCGTCAAAAAGGTACCGGCCGGGCTCGTGCAGGCAGCATTCGTTCCCCTCTATGGAGAGGCGGCGCTGTGCTTTTCGGACCCAAGCCCCGCAAGTACGGCTTTAGCCTACCTAAGAAAGTCCGCCGCTTGGCTTTGCGTTCAGCCCTTTCTTCCAAGGTAAACGAACAAAAGCTGATCGTATTGGAAGATTTGAGCTTGAACGAAGCAAAGACCCGGGAAATGGTTAAAGTTCTGCAAGCCCTTAATGTCAGCAAAAAAGCTTTAATCGTTACGGATGAATTTATTGAAACGATTGAGCGTTCTGCCCGCAATATTGTAGGAGTCAAAACCACTGCAGTAGAAGGCATGAATGTTTACGATCTTCTCAATTCCGATGTCATCGTCATGACGAAGGCAGCGGTAACGAAAACGGAGGAGGTGTTAGCGTAATGCGCGATGCTCGTGATGTACTCAAACGTCCAGTGATTTCCGAGAAGTCTGTTGGGCTTATTGAGGAAAACAAGTACTCCTTCTGGGTGGACACAGCTGCAAACAAGATTGAGATCAAGAATGCAGTGGAAAAGATGTTTAAAGTAAAAGTCGTTGATGTTCGTACGATCAACGTCAATGGTAAAAAGAAACGTGTCGGAAAACACGTAGGTAGAACAGCAGACCGTAAAAAGGCGATTGTTACGCTTAAAGCTGGAGATCGCATTGAAGGCTTTGCTGGCCTGTAAGCTTGATGCAAAGGAGGGAAACCCATGCCAGTAAAAGGATTTAAACCGTATTCTCCTGGTCGTCGTCAAATGACAGTGTCGACTTTTGAAGAAATTACGAAAACAACACCGGAGCGCTCTTTGCTCGCGCCGTTAACAAGTAAAGCCGGCCGCAACAACCAAGGTAAGATGACAGTACGTCACCAAGGCGGCGGACACAAACGGAAATATCGTTTGATTGACTTCAAACGCAATAAAGATAGTGTACCGGCGAAAGTCGCTGCTATCGAATATGACCCTAACCGTTCCTCTCATATTGCCCTGCTTCATTACTTGGATGGTCATAAAGCTTATATCCTGGCTCCTAACGGCCTGCAAGTAGGACAAATGGTCGTATCCGGACCGGATGCCGATATTAAAGTAGGGAATGCTCTTCCCATTAAAAACATTCCTGTGGGTACCCTGCTCCATAATATTGAAATGAAGCCTGGCAAAGGAGCTCAGCTGGTCCGTTCTGCGGGTGGCTCTGCTCAGCTCATGGCTAAAGAAGGAAAATATGCTACCTTGAGACTTCCTTCCGGTGAAATGCGCATGGTTCATATCGACTGCCGGGCAACTATCGGCCAGGTCGGAAATATTGAACATGAGAACATTAACATCGGTAAAGCTGGTCGTTCACGTTGGTTAGGAATCCGCCCCTCAGTTCGTGGTGCTGTTATGAACCCCAACGATCACCCACACGGCGGTGGTGAAGGCCGTAACCCAATCGGTCGGAACCCTGTTACACCTTGGGGTAAACCTGCTCTTGGAGCGAAAACCCGTAAGAAGAAGAATCCTTCTAATCGCTTCATTGTGAAACGACGTGGCAAGAAGTAATCGAAAGGAGGCCAATTAAATGAGTAGATCTCTGAAAAAAGGGCCTTATGTAGAAGGACGCTTGCTCGCACGTGTGGAAGGAATGAATGCCTCCAATGAGAAGCGTGTCCTGAAGACTTGGTCCAGAAGTTCAACAATATTCCCGCAAATGGTGGGACACACCATTGCGGTTCATGATGGACGGAAACACATTCCCATCTATATTACCGAAGATATGGTAGGACACAAACTCGGTGAGTTTGCTCCTACACGCACCTACAAAGGGCATGCTGGCAGTGAAAAGTCCAGCGGCCTGCGCTAAAAGGAGGAGTCAACGAAATGCAACAAGCCAAAGCGATTGCAAGATATGTGCGGATCTCTCCTCGTAAGGTGCGCCAAGTCGTCAATCTCATTCGCGGCAAGAATGTCAGCGACGCTCTCGCGATTCTTCAATTCACCCCAAAGGGTGCTACAGAGCCGGTAACTAAAGTTCTGAAGTCCGCAGTAGCCAATGCGGAGCACAATTATGAAATGGATACCGACGCTCTGATTGTTAAAGAAATTTACGTGGATGAAGGACCGACTTTGAAGCGCATTAAACCTCGAGCTATGGGACGAGCGGATCAAATCCGGAAACGGACCAGTCACATTACCGTGGTTGTCGGCGAAAAGAAGGAGGGTTAAAACGTGGGTCAAAAAGTAAATCCTAAAGGCCTCCGGGTCGGAATTATCCGGGACTGGGAAGGCCGTTGGTTTGCAGATAAAAACTACTTGGAACTCCTTCATGAGGATTTGAAGGTTCGCAAATTTGTGAAGAGCAAATTGCAACAAGCAGGTGTTCCTAAAGTTGAGATTGAACGGGCAGCGAACCGGGTTAAGGTTTCGATTCATGCGGCTAAGCCGGGAATCGTCATCGGCCGCGGCGGTGCTGAAGTAGAAAATCTCCGCAAGCAATTAGAAGCCATGACAGGCAAACAAGTAGCTGTCAATATCGTGGAAGTTAAAAAGCCTGAGCTTGATGCACAACTGGTTGCTGAGAGTGTTGCTCAACAATTAGAAAAACGTGTATCCTTCCGCCGGGCAATGAAACAAACCGTACAACGCACTATGCGTCAAGGCGGTCAGGGAATTAAGATTTCCTGCAGCGGCCGTTTAGGCGGTGCGGAAATCGCGCGGACCGAGTGGTACAGTGAAGGGAAAGTTCCCCTCCATACCCTTCGTGCCGACATTGATTATGGATTTGCTGAAGCAAATACCACCTATGGAAAGATTGGCGTAAAAGTCTGGATATATAAAGGAGAGGTTCTTCCCGCCAAGAAGGTCGCTCAGGTGGAAGGAGGAAAATAAATGCTAGTCCCAACCAGAGTAAAGCACCGGAAACAACATCGTGGCCGGATGCATGGAAAAGCAACTCGCGGTAATGTCATTACCTTCGGCGAGTATGGATTAGTGGCTATGGAGCCAGCATGGATTACCAATCGCCAGATTGAAGCTGCCCGTATTGCAATGACTCGTTATATCAAACGGGGCGGTAAAGTTTGGATTAAGATTTTCCCGGATAAGCCGATTACGGCGAAACCGGCTGAGACTCGTATGGGTAGTGGTAAAGGTTCCCCGGAGTATTGGGTAGCCGTTGTAAAACCTGGTCGTGTTATGTTTGAATTGGCTGGAGTGCCTGAAGAAATTGCTCGTGAAGCGCTTCGCCTTGCCATGCATAAGCTCCCGATTAAGTGCAAGATTGCGCGTCGCGAGGAATTAGAAGGAGGTGACGCAAATGAAAACTAAGAATTTCCGTGATATGACCGATGAGGAGCTCCTTAAGGAGATTGATGGATACAAAACGGAACTGTTCAATTTGCGTTTCCAACTAGCTACCGGACAACTGGACAATCCTGCCAGAATCCGGGAAGTTAGGAAAGGGATTGCCCGTGGCAAGACCATTCTCCGTGAGCGCGAACTAAAAATTAACCGTGCTTAAGGTTGGAAAGGAGACTTTTTAACATGGAAAGAACCCAACGCAAAGTTAGAATGGGCAAAGTCGTAAGCGATAAGATGGATAAAACGGTCGTCGTTGCCGTTGAGATGAAAGTCCGCCATCCGCTTTACCATAGAACGATCACCCAAACCAAGAAATTCAAGGCTCATGATGAAAACAACGAAGCCAAGACCGGCGATACCGTTGTCATCATGGAGACTCGCCCCCTTAGCAAGGATAAGCGCTGGCGTGTGATTGAGATCACAGATAGAGCCGTTGTTCTCTAAGAACTGAACTTTTAATTCGGAAGGAGGGTCAACAGATGATCCAAGTTCAAACTCGCCTCAGAGTCGGAGACAATTCTGGAGCTAAAGAACTGATGTGCATCAAGGTGCTCGGTGGTTCGATGCGCCGATATGCATCCATTGGAGACATAATCGTCGCTTCTGTTAAAGAAGCAACACCAGGCGGCGTTGTTAAAAAGGGAGATGTCGTCAAAGCGGTTGTTGTTCGCACGAAGAAAGAAATCAAACGCAAAGACGGCACCTATATCCGCTTCAGTGAAAATGCTGCCGTAGTTATTAAAGATGATAAGAGCCCGCGGGGAACTCGTATTTTCGGACCCGTTGCCCGGGAATTGCGTGATAAGGATTTCATGAAAATCATTTCTCTCGCACCGGAAGTAATCTAAGGCCCCATACCAGTGGAGGTGAATGAAGTGGCTGCTGTAAAGCAAAAGATACACGTCAAAAAAGGCGATATGGTTATGGTCATTACAGGAAAAGATGCCGGCAAGAAAGGCAAAGTCCTGGAAGTGTTCCCGAAAAAGGGTCGTGTGGTTATTGAGAAAGTCAATATCGTAAAACGCCATACCAAACCTACTCAAAGCATGCCCCAAGGTGGGATCTTTGAGAAAGAAGCACCCATCGCTAGCTCAAATGTCATGCTGTATTGCACCGAGTGTAATAATGTGACTCGGGTCAGCGTGAAGGAAACTGAGGCTGGAAAAGTCCGTGTTTGCAAAAAATGCGGTGTGAACCTGCCCGACAAAAAATAATCGAGAAGGGAGGGACCTTAGTTGGCTCGTCTAAAAGATAAGTTCAGCAATGAAATAGCTCCTGCATTACAGCAGAAGTTCAACTATAAAAATGTGATGCAAATTCCTAAGCTCGAAAAAGTGGTTATTAATGTGGGCGTTGGGGAAGCCATCCAAAACTCAAAAGCTATCGACGCTGCCGTCGGCGATCTGATGAAAATCACCGGACAAAAACCCGTCGTAACCCGGGCGAAAAAGTCCATCGCAGCTTTCAAACTCCGTACGGGAATGCCCATCGGAACGAAAGTGACTTTACGGGGCGACCGTATGTATGAGTTTGTTGATCGTTTAATGAACGTAGCATTACCTCGTGTTCGTGACTTCCACGGTGTATCCGATAAGGCATTTGACGGACGTGGTAACTATACGCTCGGTATTAAAGAGCAACTCATCTTCCCGGAAATCGAATACGATAAGATCGATAAGGTCCGTGGTATGGATATTATTTTCGTTACAACGGCGAAAACCGATGAGGAAGCTCGTGAATTACTCGGAATGCTGGGAATGCCGTTCCGCAAGTAGAAAAAGGAGGGTCCTAGAGCGTGGCTAAAAAGTCTATGATCGTGCGCAATGCACGTCAACCGAAATATGCAGTTCGTCACCATAACCGTTGCAAACTCTGTGGCCGTCCCCATGCGTATATCCGCAAGTTCGGAATATGCAGGATTTGCTTCAGGGAGTTAGCTTATAAAGGCGAACTTCCTGGCGTGAAGAAGGCCAGTTGGTAAGAGGCGTAAGGAAGGGGGAAGACTCAAGTGGCAATGTCAGATCCAATTGCAGATTTCTTGACCCGCATTCGTAATGCAGGCATGGTTTATCATGATAAAGTTGAAGTACCTGCTTCCAATGTCAAGAAAGCGATTGCTGAAATCCTTAAAGAAGAGGGTTTCATCAAAGATGTTGAATATATTTCCGATAACAAACAAGGAGTCATCCGTTGTTATCTGAAATACGGCCCAAATCGTGAGCGTGTCATTACCGGACTGAAGCGTATCAGCCGTCCCGGACTGCGCGTCTATGCGAAAAAAGATGAAGTACCGAAGGTTCTCGGTGGCCTGGGCGTGGCGATTATCTCCACATCCAAAGGCGTTATGACCGACAAGCGGGCTCGTCAAGAAGGCCTTGGCGGAGAAGTGCTCTGCTACATTTGGTAATCACACACTACGGAGGTGCAGAGAATGTCCAGAATTGGCAAGCGGCCCATTAGTATTCCTAGTGGCGTCGACGTCAACATAGAGGGCAATGTTGTCACCGTTAAAGGACCTAAAGGAACTTTAACGAAAGAAATGCATTCACTCATCAACATTGCCTTGGAAGAACAACAAATCGTCGTGACTCGTCCCGACGATCAGCCTCTCAGCCGCTCCTTGCATGGCTTAACCCGTACACTGGTCGCCAACATGGTTGAAGGTGTTACGAAAGGTTTCAGCAAGAGTCTGGATATGGTAGGGGTAGGATACCGTGCTGCGAAGCAAGGGAACAAACTCGTTCTATCGGTGGGTAAATCCCATCCCGTGGAATTGATTCCTTTCGAGGGAATCGAAGTTGAAGTCCCTGCCCAAAACAAAATCATTGTTAAAGGCATGGACAAAGAACTGGTCGGTGATTTTGCCGCCGAGATCCGTAAGGAACGTCCACCTGAGCCTTACAAAGGCAAAGGGATTAAGTATGAGAACGAAGTCGTCCGTCGTAAAGCCGGTAAGACCGGTGCCAAAAAAGGCGGTAAGAAGTAAGACGTAAGGCAAGGGCAAAAACTCTTGCACAAATGAAAGGAGTGAGTTTCCTTTGATCACGCAAATTGACCGCAAAGCAATTCGCCTGAAGAAGCATAAGCGAGTCCGGAAGAGCGTTTTCGGCACAACAGAACGTCCCCGTTTGGCTGTATTCCGGAGTCTCAATCATATTTACGCCCAAGTGATTAACGATGATCTTGGCGTGACTTTAGCAGCAGCTTCATCCTTGGACCCCGAGTTCAAAGCTTCCGAGCTTGCCGGAGGTAATGTTGAAGGAGCACAAAAAGTCGGCGAACTGATTGCAAAACGTGCACTGGAAAAGGGAGTTTCCAAAGTGGTTTTCGACCGTGGCGGAAACATTTACCACGGACGGATCGCGGCTGTTGCAGAAGCAGCTCGTGAAGCCGGTCTAGAGTTCTAAGACACGGTAAAGGAGGGAAAATCATTGGCGAAAATCGATGCGAGTAAGTTAGAGTTGACTGAAAAAGTCGTTCATATTGCCCGCGTGGCAAAAGTTGTCAAAGGGGGACGCCGTTTCAGCTTCAGCGCCCTGGTCGTCGTCGGAGACGGCCACGGTAATGTAGGAGCTGGACTTGGTAAAGCCGGAGAGGTACCTGAAGCAATTCGCAAAGGCATTGAAGATGCTAAAAAGAATATGGTATCAGTACCCTTGATCGGCACTACCATTCCCCATGCTATCTTAGGAAACTACGGAGCAGGATCCGTTCTGCTTAAGCCTGCAACAAAAGGTACCGGAGTTATCGCCGGCGGAGCAGTCCGTGCCGTTCTTGAAGCTGCCGGTGTATCCGATATTCTCACCAAATCCCTGGGATCTGCAAATCCTCACAACATGGTGAACGCTACGATGGCTGCCTTAAAATCTCTGAAGCGGGCGGAAGACGTTGCTAAACTCCGCGGTAAAACCGTAGAAGAAATTCTGGGTTAGGAGGGTTGGCAGTGAAAATTAAAGTAACACTCGTAAAAAGCCCGATCGGGTATTCAGAAAACCAACGCAAGGTCCTCAAGTCTCTTGGCTTAGGAAAGATGGGTTCTAGTGTAGTTCATGACGATACCCCCAATATCCAAGGGATGATCCGCAAATGCGCACACTTGGTTGCGGTGGAAAACGTCGCAGAATAAAAGGAGGTGTTGACGAGCATGAAATTGCATGAACTTAAGCCTGCACAAGGTTCAACGAAAGCTCCTAAGCGTTTAGGCCGTGGAATTGGCTCCGGAACCGGTAAAACTGCCGGTAAAGGTCATAAGGGCCAAAAAGCCCGTGCCGGCGGCGGAGTACGTCCCGGTTTCGAGGGTGGCCAACAGCCTCTTTACCGCCGGATCCCCAAACGTGGCTTTACCAACATCTTCAAGAAAGAATATGTTGTGTTGAATGTCCGTGACTTGGAAGAACGCTTTGAAAATGGTGCGGTTGTCAGTTATGAGAGCCTCTTTGAAGTAGGACTCATCAAAACTGTTAAAGATGGCGTAAAGATATTGGGAACAGGAGAACTGAGCAAAGCCTTGACTGTCCAAGTGGACAAAGTCAGCAAAACCGCAGCAGATAAGATTGTTGCTGCTGGTGGAAAAGTCGAGGTGGAATAAGATGATTGTCGATTCCCTGAGAAATGCCTGGAAGCTGCCAGAAATCAGGACAAAAATCGGATTCACCTTACTCATGTTTCTTGTTTTCCGTATTGGTGCTCACATTCCGATCCCCTTCATCAATCATGACGTTCTGTCAAACATGTTGGGGTCGGGGACTTTATATGATTTCTTGGATACCTTTTCCGGTGGATCCTTTAGGAGGTTCTCAGTCTTTGCACTGAGTATTACTCCCTATATTACAGCTTCGATTATTCTTCAGCTTTTGACGATCGTCATCCCCTCTCTTGAACGCTTAGCTAAAGAAGGGGAATTCGGAAGAAAGAAGATCACCCAGTATACCCGTTATGGAACCGTCATCCTTGGCTTCATCCAAGGTTTCGGTATGACCTTTGGATTGCGGGGAGCCCTCATCATTCCCAAAGCGGGAATGGAATGGCTCATTTACCTCTTAGTGGCCTTGATCCTCACCGCAGGAACAGCTTTCCTGATGTGGTTGGGAGAACGGATCACTGAGAATGGGATCGGTAACGGAATCTCCTTGATCATCTTCGCCGGGATCGTAGCCGGAGTGCCGGATGCGATTAAACGTATCGCCGGACTCCTCAATGTTGGAGAGATTACACTTTTCTCCGTACTTGGACTTATCGTGATTGGTCTGGGGATCATCGCCGGAGTAGTCTTTATCCAAGAAGGTCAGCGGAGAATCCAGGTTCAATACGCCAAGCGTGTGGTTGGACGCCGTGTTTACGGAGGCCAATCCTCACATATTCCCATGAAGGTCAACCAAGCCGGGGTTATTCCCATCATCTTTGCGATTAGCTTGCTCGCTTTCCCGAGCACCATCGCAACCTGGATGCCATCAACCTCTGGTTATGTACAATTCGTCAATAAGTGGCTGGTCATGAACGGCTCGCTGACCTCGATTCCTTATCTGATCGTGTATGCGATGCTGATCATCTTCTTCACCTACTTCTACACAGCCGTCAGCTTTAATCCGGTGGATGTGGCAGATAACCTGAAGAAGTATGGCGGGTTCATTCCTGGACTTCGCCCTGGCCGTGCTACCTCAGATTATCTTTCTAAGATTTTAAGCCGGCTTACTTTAGCCGGGGGAACCTTCCTCGCCTTGATTGCGGTTCTTCCGAGTTTAGTCATCGGGCTGACTGGAATTCCCAACATCACTCTGGGCGGAACCTCATTGCTGATCGTCGTGAGCGTTGCGCTGGAAACCATGAAACAGCTGGAGTCCATGCTTATGCAGCGGCACTACCAAGGGTTCATGAAGTAAGGAGGACTACCTGATGAGAGCAATCCTCATGGGGCCCCCTGGGGCAGGTAAAGGAACACAAGCTGCCGATTTAATGTCGAGATATCAGATTCCTCATATTTCTACCGGGGATATGTTCCGGGCTGCTATTAAAGCAGGAACTGCCCTGGGGATGAAAGCTAAGGAATATATGGATGCCGGTTCTCTCGTCCCTGACGAGGTAACCATCGGGATCGTCGCCGAGCGATTGGCGGAACCCGATTGCAGTAAAGGATTCTTATTGGATGGTTTTCCACGGACAGTCGCTCAGGCGGATGCCTTAGATAAGATTCTTGCCAAGCTCAAGATGAACCTTGATGGCGTGATCAATATCGAAGTTCCTGAAGCAAAACTCCTTGAGCGCCTGACAGGCCGCCGGATTTGCCGGCAGTGTGGAGCAACCTACCATATGGTTTTCAATCCACCCGCTTCAGAAGCAGTTTGCGATAAGTGCGGTGGAGAGCTTTACCAACGCAGCGATGACACTTTGGAAACCGCCAAGAACCGGTTGCAGGTCTATAATGATCAAACTCAGCCCCTGATCGATTATTATCGGGAAAAGGGACTTCTGAGGGAGATTAACGGGGATCAGGATATTGCACAAGTATTGCAAGATATTGTGGACGCTATGGAGCATGGGCATGATTGAGTTGAAGAACCCTTCTCAAATTGCCGTGATGCGTAAGGCAGGGAAGATCGTGGCGGATACCTTGGAGCTGATGCGTGAAAACGTACGGCCCGGAATCACCACGGGGGAGTTGGATCGAATCGCAGAGGAGTATATCCGCAAATGCGGTGCCGTTCCTGCCTTCAAAGGGTATAACGGATTTCCCTCCTCTCTCTGTACTTCCGTCAATGAACAAGTGGTTCATGGCTTCCCCGGTTTAAGGACTCTGCAATCTGGAGATATTATCAGTATTGACTGTGGTGCGGTTTTTGATGGATATGTGGGAGACGCAGCGATTACCTTACCCGTAGGCGACATTTCCGAAGAACTGCAGCTGCTGCTGCGGGTTACGGAAGAATCCTTAATGCTGGGTATACCCAAAGCCATTAAGGGCAATCGCCTCCAGGATATATCGCACGCCATACAAACCCATGTAGAGGCCCACGGTCTATCCGTTGTACGAGACTATGTCGGCCATGGAATCGGTCGGGCGATGCATGAGGATCCGCAGATTCCCAACTACGGTAAGCCAGGCCGAGGGCCACGACTCGAAATCGGGATGGTTTTGGCTATCGAACCCATGGTTAACTTGGGAACTTATGAAGTAAAAGTTTTGAGTGACCACTGGACTGTCGTGACGAAGGATGGTAAAGCATCTGCCCATTTCGAACACACAGTAGCCATTACTGAAAATGGCCCTGAGATATTAACTCGGAGTTAAGTACACCCGATAGAGTGCCGGAGGAGGGCTGAACATGTCAAAAGAAGATATTATTGAAGTTGAAGGAAAGGTCCTGGAACCATTGCCCAATGCCATGTTTTTAGTGGAATTATCCAATGGACATAAGGTATTGGCTCATGTGTCCGGGAAGATTCGCATGAATTTTATACGTATTCTGCCGGGGGACCGGGTCACTGTGGAGCTTTCTCCCTATGACTTATCTCGCGGACGGATCGTGTATCGGTTTAAGTAAAGGACCAAAGGGAGGGGATTACAGTGAAAGTAAGGCCTTCTGTGAAAAAAATCTGTGAAAAATGCAAGGTCATCAAGCGCCATGGCAAAGTCATGGTGATATGTGAAAACCCGAAACACAAACAAAGGCAAGGGTAAGACATCAAGCCTCACCGTTGCGCGGCTGATTGGTTCTAGAGCTAGATCCAATGTAGCGGGAGCTGTCTACTTGCTTAACTAGAGTTTGTTGCGGATGGTTTGTTTATTTGAATGAATTTAACAGCCATGGGATGTCTATCCCAATGGTGTAACAGCTTATGGGGGTGTAAAGTTTAGATGGCACGTATCGCTGGAGTAGATTTACCGCGGGAAAAACGTGTTGAAGTGGGACTGACCTATATCTATGGAATTGGGATTCCCACCGCACAAAAAATCCTCGCCAGAACCGGCGTCAACCCGGACACTCGTATTCGTGACTTATCCGAAGAGGAAGTGAACCGCCTCCGGGAAGTTATCGATAAAGAAATTAAAGTTGAAGGTGACTTGCGTCGGGAAGTATCCCTTAATATTAAGCGTCTGATGGAAATCGGCTGCTATCGTGGATTACGTCATCGTCGTGGACTTCCTGTACGGGGTCAACGTACTAAGACGAATGCTCGTACCCGTAAAGGTCCGATCAAGACTGTTGGCGCAAAACGTAAAAAGTAATAAGGGGGGATTACCGAGATGGCGCGTAAAGTTGTACGCACAAAACGCCGTGAGCGTAAAAACATCGCTACTGGCGTTGCCCATATTAAGTCAACATTTAACAATAGTATGGTCACCATTACCGATCCAAAAGGTAATGTGATCTCTTGGTCCAGTGCGGGAGCACTTGGCTTCAAAGGATCTCGTAAGAGCACTCCTTATGCTGCTCAAATGGCTGCCGAAACTGCTGCCAAAGCGGCAATGGAACATGGCATGAAAGAAGTTGAATGCTTTGTTAAGGGACCGGGTGCCGGCCGTGAGGCTGCTATCCGTGCTCTCCAAGCTGCCGGTTTGGAAGTTAATATGATTAAAGACGTGACGCCGATTCCGCATAACGGTTGTCGGCCTCCGAAACGTAGAAGGGTATAAGGAGGTGTCATCATGGCAAGATATACAGGACCTGTTTGTCGCTTATGTCGCCGGGAAGGTATGAAGCTCTTCCTTAAGGGAGATCGTTGCTATACAGGCAAGTGCGCGATTGATCGTCGTGCCTATGCCCCTGGTCAACACGGCCAAAGCCGTGGCAAAAAGCCAACTGAATATGGTATTCAGTTGCGTGAAAAACAAAAAGTTCGCCGGATCTATGGCGTTCAGGAAAAACAATTCCGCAGCTACTACGATAAGGCCAACCGTCAAAAAGGGATCGTGGGTGAAAATCTCCTTCGTCTCTTAGAGCGCCGCCTTGACAATGTTGTATTCCAACTGGGATTCGCTACATCCCGTCCGGAAGCTCGTCAACTGGTGCGTCATGGTCACTTTACCGTCAATGGCCGCCGTGTTGATATTCCTTCCTTCCTCGTTCGTGTTGGGGACATCGTTGGTGTCAAAGAAGGCAGCAAGTCTTCACCACGCATGAAGGAAATCCTATCCTCTTTGGATCGGACTCCACCGAAATGGATGAGCTTGGATGCTAATGCTGCAACCGGAACAATCATCGCACTACCTGATCGAGAAGATATTCAACTGCCCATCCAAGAACATCTTATTGTTGAAAAATACTCCCGTTAATAATCATGAGCTTAGGATGGCTTGTTGATATCAAGTTCCCGAGAAAGAAGGTGCATTCCGATGTTAGAAATCGAGAAGCCCAAGATTGAATGTGTCGAACGTACAGACGATAATTCTTATGCTAAATTTGTCGTTGAGCCTCTCGAAAGGGGATATGGAATTACCCTGGGTAACTCCTTGAGAAGAATTCTTCTCTCCTCTCTTCCAGGGACGGCAGTCACATCAGTAAAAATCGAAGGGGTACTCCACGAGTTTTCTACTGTACCAGGGGTTTTGGAAGATGTTACAGACATCATTCTCAACCTCAAGAGCCTTGCTATAAAAGGACATACGGATGAACCCAAAGTTCTCCGTCTGGAAGCCGAAGGGGAAGGAGTCATCAAGGCCGGCGACATCATTACTGATGCAGATATTGAAATTCTCAATCCGGACTTGAAGATTGCAACTTTGGATAAGGATGGTCGTCTCTTCATGGAGATGACTGCCGAAAGAGGACGGGGCTATGTTTCGGCTGATAAGAACAAAAAGCCAGACCAAGCCATCGGAATCATTCCCATCGACTCCATCTTCGCACCCATCTATAAGGTCAATTACACCGTTGAGGACACTCGTGTCGGAATGGTCACAGACTATGACAGGCTTACCCTGGAAGTCTGGTCCAACGGCAGTATCACACCGGAAGAAGCGACCAGCCTGGCTGCGAAAATTCTTAGTGAGCATTTGCGTCTCTTCATCGGCCTCACCGACAAGCTCAATAATGTTGAGATCATGGTAGAGAAAGAAGAAGAAGCGAAAGACAAAATCCTGGAGATGACGATTGAAGATCTTGACCTCTCAGTCCGCTCTTACAATTGTCTGAAACGGGCCGGCATTAACTCAGTAGAAGAACTGACCCAGAAGACGGAAGAGGATATGATCAAGGTGCGTAACCTCGGTCGTAAATCCTTGGAAGAAGTGGAGTCTAAGTTAAGAGAGCTCGGCTTGGGGTTCCGCAAAGCCGATGACTAATTCGGTGCAAAAGGAGGGGAACAACATTGGCTTACCGTAAATTGGGAAGAAACATGGGTCACAGAGGCGCAATGCTTCGCAACCTAGCGACCTCCCTTTTAAAACACGAGCGCATCCAAACCACAGAAGCCCGTGCCAAAGAGGTAAACGCGATTGCTGAGAAGATGATCACTCTCGGCAAACAAGGGGATCTCGCAGCACGCAGACATGCTCTGTCTTACCTGTTGGAAGAAGATGTCGTTACCAAACTGTTTACAGAAATTGCTCCAAAGTATGCTGAGCGCCAAGGTGGATATACCCGGATCGTTAAAGTCGGGCCTCGCCGCGGAGACGCTGCAGAAATGGTTCTTATTGAACTCGTCTAGTGATAGATTAACATGATTCTTGGTCTCTATGAAAAAAGCCAGGCTATATTAAGCCTGGCTTTTTGCGTTCTCGTTCGATTATGCTGCTCTGAAAAAGGCCCGAAAAGCTGATTCTCCAGGATTTTGCTTTACACCGTTTGCTCCATAAGCTGCGCGGACAAAACTAACGCTCAAGCTCTCCGCTCCGAAAGGACCTACGCCGCTAAGTCCTTCTCTGTGGCGTGGCGGCTTGGGCGAAACCCTCATCCGGGTTTCGTCCGGCCAAATCGCTCCTCGAAAGCACTGCTTTCGCACTTGTTCTCAATGGCCGGTTGGAAACGTCCTGCTTCCAACCTTTCTCCGCTGCGTGCTTTTCGCGAAGTTTTGTTTCCGCTCGCTTAAATTAGCTCACTTTTAGAGTACGTGAGTCTCCGATCAAGAAACCTTCCAGTGGAAGGTTTCAGGAGATCACGCCCGAAGGTGTGTTGTGCGTAAAGCTACACGACCCGAGACGTTTTCCATCCTCAGCAGAAACGCTATTAAGTGATTGTAATCACACTTTGGTATGGAATTTTTAAGTAAAATGAGATGTGTGAAAAAACTTGAGTAAAGATTGTGAAGAAGGATGGACAGTATGAATATTAAAAAGAGAAAAATAACCGGATTGAACCTGCTCAATCAAGACCGGGCACCCCTGGAGCGGAGGGCGGTGCAGTTTTTATTTGTGTTGGTTATTTTGTTTATCGGCATTCAATTCATTCGATTTGTCAACTCTTATGCCGATCCTAATGCCACCGTGCTGGTCCACCGGCCGGCCGGAGTGGAGGCTTTTCTGCCCATTAGTGCCTTGGTAGCTCTGAAATCCTGGCTGTATACAGGGATATTTGATAGTATTCATCCTGCGGGACTTGTCATCTTATTATTGGCTATGGCCCTTTCTCTTGTATTCAAACGGAGCTTCTGCTCTTGGATCTGTCCCATTGGCACCTTATCCGAGGGATTGGCTATCATCGGGAGGAAGCTTTTGGGCAGGAATTTTGTTCTTCCTCGTTGGCTGGATTATCCTTTGCGTTCTCTGAAATATATTCTTCTCAGCTTTTTCATGGCCTTTATCCTGATCTTCATGGATGGCCCCAGTGCCTATGGGTTTCTGCAGACTCCTTATAATATGATCGCTGATGTTAAAATGCTGGATTTTTTTAAAAACCTTACCGTGACGGGCATGACCGTTATTACAGTTCTTGCTTTGCTTTCGGCAGTTATCCAGAACTTCTGGTGCAGATATCTTTGTCCCTATGGTGCGCTGATGAGCCTGCTCAGTATTTTCAGCCCTTGGAAGATCCGTAGAAATGGGGATACATGCATCTCATGCCAAAAATGTACGGCAGTCTGTCCTAATCAACTCAAAGTAGCTAAGGCAAAAGATATTTTGTCACCGGAGTGCTCAGGGTGTCTGAACTGTGTTAAGAGTTGTCCGGTAAAAGGGACCTTGGAATTCAGCTCCCCTCCATTCAGCAGTAAGAGACTGGCCTTCGACCCCAAAAGGGCGGCTATCATTCTTGTCGTGACCTGGTTTATGGTAGTTGGGGTTGCAAAGTTCACGGGACATTGGGAAAGCAGTATCCCTCCGGAAATGTATAGGATCCTGATTCCTCAAGCGGAGCAATTTAATCATTAGGAGAAGCAGGAAGGCTTTTAGGCCTTCCTTTTTATTATCTTCATCATTTCGAGCAGCAGGACTTGCCTGACCTTCAAAGAATAAATCGTTTTTCCAAATACTTAAGAAATAATATAGCATAACTGAATTTTCCTTAGATCAGTCTAAAGTTTTATAATGTAGAAAAAATTTAGATTATTGACAGAATTCTATTGAGTGATAGAATAAAATAAGGTCAACTAATATATAACAAGAAGGGGAGAAAGAAGTTGAAAAAAGGAAAACGGTTTATCGCCCTTGCCCTCACGGCGCTTCTAGTCAGCGTTTCCATTGCTGGCTGCGGCGGAAGCAGTGCAAGTACCGGCGGCTCTGGTTCAGGAGAAAAAGTGGACAAAGCAAAGGAAACCCTAATCTATGCTCAGGGTGCTGAGCCAAGAGGACTCGACCCAGCCCTTGTCGATGATGGTGAATCGGCGAAGGTCATGATCAATATTTATGAGGGCCTCTTGCAGTACAACAAGGATTCAACAAAAGTTGAGCCTTCTTTGGCGAAAAGCTGGGATGTAAGTCCCGATGGTCTTGCTTACACTTTCTATCTTCAAGAGGGGGTCAAGTTCCATGACGGTACAGACTTCAATGCTGAAGCTGTAAAATTCAATATCGACCGTCAAATCCCACCCCAAGCCACTCCAGACATGGCTTATGGTTCTTTTGTTTATGGATCGGTTAAGAATGTAGAAGTTGTAGATACCTACACCGTTAAAATCAATTTGACTGATCCCAGCACTCCTTTCCTCAATAACCTGGCAATGGTTATGAGTGCTCCCATGGTTAGCCCCAAGGCCCTACAGGATAATAACAACAATGTGAACCAAGCCCCTGTAGGAACCGGTCCATACAAATTTGTGAGCTGGGCAAAAGATGAAAACATCGTTTTAGTTCGCAGTGATGAATATTGGGGCGATAAGGCATTGACCAAGAATGTCATTTTCAAATTCATTAAAGACAATTCTGCACGTGTGATTGCCTTAAATAACGGTGAAGCAGATATGATCGATGGAATTGATGCCACCGTCGTTGATCAGATCACCGGCGCAGGAAATAAGGTCTTCCAAGCTCCCGGGATGAATACCAATTACATGGCTTATAACACTTCAAGAGCACCTTTTAATGATGCTAAGGTCCGCAAGGCTATTTCTCAAGCCATTAATGTCCCGGAATTGGTCACTAGTCTCTATCAAGGCTATTCCGAGACCGCAACCTCCATTCTTCCTACCTTTATGGAAGGGTATGACCCAAGCATCGCTCAAGTTTCCTACGATCCTACGGCATCTGCAGAAGCTCTCAAGGCTGCCGGAGTAACAAAGGTTCATATCATCACCTATACCAATCCCAGACCTTATAATGCGGCTACCGGTCAGGCACTGGCTGAAGCAATTCAAGGTTATCTCTCCAAAGTCAATGTAACCGTTACCATCGATTCCTTTGACTGGACTACTTATAAAGAGAAAGTTAAAGCGGGAGATTATGATATTTGCTTCTATGGTTGGATCGGAGATAACGGGGACCCTGACAACTTTATGTATCTGTTGGCTCATGAAGACCCGACTATGAACGTAGCCCGTTACAATAATCCTGAATTTAACAACCTGATTAAAGAAGGAATTAAAGCTCCTGCAGGTGAAGGGCGCAATAAGATTTACACCGAGCTGGAGAAGATTGCGGCTGAAGACGCAGCATGGCTCCCCATTTCCCATGCTCAGACCCTTGCAGCGTACAGACCAAATGTCCAAAACTTCTTATATCACGTAACTGGTGTTACCCCGTTTGCCGGAGTATCCAAGCAATAAAAAGAGTAGGCTGCCGAGAACCGGTATCTTTACCGGTTCCCGGTTTTGCTTTTTCATAATAAGCAAAACCGGATTTTCTCTATCTTTAGAGCCGAAGGGTGTTGGAGATGCTAAAATATATCATTAAACGAATCTTAATGTTAATTCCAGTATTATTAGGGGTATCCATCATTGTATTCCTGATTATGCGTGTTTTCTCACCTGATCCTGCTCCCATTGTCTTAGGGCAGCATGCGACTCAGGAGACAGTGGATGTTTGGAGGCAGGCCAACGGTTTGAACGACCCCATTCCCCTTCAATATCTGAACTTTGTTGCAGGTGCCCTGCAAGGTAATTTAGGGACATCCTACTATACCAAGGCACCGGTCATTGAAGAAATTATGTCCCGTTTTCCGGCCACTATTGAATTGGCCTTATTTGCTATTATCATCGCCTCTGTGTTCGGAATTATTATTGGTATTATCTCCGCGGTGAAAAAGAATTCCTTGTTTGATAACGCGGGTATGTTCTTAGCCCTGGTGGGGGTATCCATGCCTATCTTTTGGCTGGGAATTTTGCTGATTATTCTTTTCTCCGGGACTCTCCATTGGCTTCCTTCCAGTGGAAGGATCGATCCTTTGCTGAGGCCTATGGATGTTACAGGGTTTTATCTTATCGACAGCCTGATTGCCGGAGATATGGAGGCCTTTATGGATGCCTTCCAGCATCTGATCTTGCCGGGTGTAGCTCTTGCCATGTATTCCATGGCTATCATTACCCGTATGACTCGTTCCAGCATGTTGGAGACCCTGCAGCAGGATTATATTCGCACAGCAAGAGCTAAAGGGGTGTCCGAAGGGAAGGTCATACGCAAACATGCTTTCCGCAATGGCCTGATACCGATCGTCACGGTTATCGGTCTCCAATTGGGGAGTCTGCTCGGGGGAGCCGTGCTGACAGAAACCGTCTTCTCCTGGCCGGGTATCGGTTCCTATACCGTAGCCTGCATCCTTAAGTCCGATTTTCCGGTGGTGCAGGGAGTTGTACTGCTCATTGCCACGGTTTTTGTACTGATGAATTTGCTGGTCGACGTGATCTATGCCTTTTTAGATCCACGTATTAAATATTCCAAGTAGGAGGTAGCTTGTATGAAGAACACTAATGTTTCAAGCTCAGATATCAATCTGCAGGCTGCTGAATACGTGGAAAAACCAGAATCGCAGCTGAAGGAAATGTGGGATACACTCAAGCAGAATAAGGCCGCAGTGGTCGGCTTATGTATCATCATCATGCTGGTTCTTATCTCTCTCGTGGTCTGGGTGAGCAATCTCCTGGGGATCCAGGTTTTGCCCTATGACCCTAACTATTCCGATATGTCCAAAAGCTTTATTCATCCTAATGCCGAGCATTGGTTCGGCACAGACCAGCTGGGCAGAGACCTGTTCAGCAGAGTTCTGGATGGGACGAAGATTTCTCTCTTTGTTGGAGTTGCGGCTGTTTCAATCTCTCTCACCGTCGGTGTTGTCCTGGGAGCCATCGCCGGCTATCGCGGTGGCAGGACGGATACCATCATCATGAGATTCATGGATATGATCCTGGCCATCCCCTCCATCTTGTTAGCCATTGCTTTTATGGCTGCTCTGGGTAAGGGCCTGGATAAAGCGGTCATAGCCATTGGACTTGTATCCATTCCGGAGTATGCCCGCATCGTCCGGGGCAGTATTCTTTCTATTAAAGAAAGTGACTATGTGCAGGCGGCCAAGGTGATTGGCAACAGGGACAGCCGTATCATCTTTAAACATATCCTGCCGAATATCGTATCCCTCATCGTCGTGCGGGCCACTTTGGGAATTTCCACGGCTGTGCTGGATACAGCAGCCCTTGGCTTTTTAGGTCTGGGTGTCCAACCGCCCTTTGCTGAGTGGGGAGATATGTTAGGAAGGGCAAGAGGTTTCATTTTTACCGCACCCTATACCTTGATTTTCCCGGGCATCGCCATCACGATTACCGTTTTGGCCTTTAATTTATTGGGCGACGGGCTTCGTGATGCTCTTGATCCAAAATCCAGAATAAAATAGGGGTATGAGTACGATGTTATTGGAAGTAAAAAACTTAAAAACGGAATTTAAACTGAAGCGCGGTACGGTGAGGGCCGTCGATGATATCAGTTTTTCTGTAGATAAAGGTGAAATTCTGGCTATTGTCGGGGAATCGGGCTCCGGTAAAAGCGTGACCTCCCTGTCCATTATGGGGCTTTTACAGAACCCCGGCAAAATTGCCGGCGGAGATATTCTGTTTGACTCTCAGAATCTAACCAGGATGAGCAAGAAGGAGCTTCAGGATATTCGGGGCAACAAAATCTCCATGATCTTTCAGGAACCCATGACCTCTTTGAATCCAGTCCAGCGGATTAAGGATCAGATTATGGAAAGTCTTATGATCCACAAAAAGATCAGCAAAAAAGAGGCTCTGGCCAGAACCATTGAGCTGCTGGACATGGTGGGCATACCCTCGGCGGCCCAACGAGCTGATGATTATCCCCACCAAATGAGCGGGGGAATGCGTCAGAGAGTCATGATCGCTATGGCCTTGTCCTGCGAGCCCCAGCTGTTGATCGCTGACGAACCGACTACGGCCCTTGATGTGACTATTCAGGCCCAGATTCTCGATCTGCTTTATCATATGCGGGAAAAATTCAATATGGCGGTCTTGCTGATCACCCATGACCTGGGTGTGGTTTCAGAAGCAGCGGACCGGGTCATCGTTATGTATTGCGGAAAAATCGTGGAGGAGGCTGAGGTTAAGGCCTTATTCAAAAAACCTCTCCACCCGTATACGGTGGGGCTGCTTAACTCGATCCCTCAGATCGATGATGACAGCGATGATCGCTTGTATATGATCAAGGGCATGGTTCCTAATCCTTTAAATATGCCTCCTGGATGCTCTTTTTCCGACCGCTGTGACCGGTCCATGGAACGCTGCACCAAGGAAGTTCCGGAACTTCTGGAGATCGACGGGCACAAGGTGCGCTGCTTTTTATACGAAGAGGCTAAGGAAGGGGGATTGGATGCCCAATGAGCGTCTTAATGGAAATTCAAAATCTCTCTAAGCACTTTCCTGTAGAAAGCAATTTTCTCGGCAAGCCCAGCAGTTTGCTGAAAGCTGTGGACGATGTCTCTTTTACCATTCATAAAGGAGAGGCTTTTGGCTTGGTAGGGGAGTCCGGTTGTGGAAAAACCACTCTGGGGAAAATTCTTGTCAACCTTTACAGTCCTACAAGTGGCAACATGATTTTTGAAGGCAAGGATCTCACCAAGCTTAAGGAAAATCAGCGTCGAGCCTATTGCAAGGATATTCAGATGATTTTCCAGGATCCTTACGCCTCCTTGAACCCTCGTATGACCGTAGGCGACATCATAGCCGAGCCTATTGTGATCAATAATTTATTGCCGGCAGATAAAGTGGAGGAACGTGTCACTTACCTTTTGAACTGTGTGGGGCTGGCCCAGCATCAAAGAAACCGCTACCCCCACGAATTTTCCGGAGGTCAGCGCCAGCGGGTAGGGATTGCCCGGGCTTTGGCCGTAGAGCCCAAGCTCATTGTCTGTGATGAACCGGTCTCAGCTTTGGATGTATCCATTCAAGCTCAGGTACTCAATCTTTTGGCTGATCTGAAGGATGAATTCGGGCTGACCTATCTCTTCATTGCCCATGGTTTGAACGTGGTGAAGCACATCAGCGACCGGGTCGGGGTCATGTATCTGGGAAAACTGGTGGAAATAGCTCCAAAGAAGGAGCTGTATGCCAATCCTTTACATCCCTATACCCAGGCTTTGCTTTCTGCTATTCCTATCATTGATCCGGAGAAAAAGAAGCAGCGGATTATTTTAGAGGGAGATGTGCCCAGCCCCATTAACCCTCCAGACGGCTGCCGCTTCTGTTCCCGTTGCTTTAAGGAAATGCCTGTATGCAAAGAAACCGCACCGGAGTTGAAAGAGATTTCTCCGGGGCATTGGGTGGCCTGCCGGCTGTTCTAACTCAATTGAAATAATTAACAAAACACCCCCGCATTTTTCGCGGGGGTGTCATTTTCAGCTGAATTCTGAGGGAAACATAGATGAATCTGTACAGCCATGGCACTATAGGTGATGTCAAATAATGTCCAACTGGGATTGAAACTGACTCCAGGGTTTATGTTTGAAGGGGGAGCTGTTGAATTTCATATTCTTTTTCGTGATGGGATGCAGGCAGGAAATTTCATATGACCAAAGGCCTATCTGTTGTCCTATGGTTTTAGGGTTCCGGCCATAACGTTGGTCACCATAGAGTGGATGCCCAAGGTGAGCAAATTGGACACGAATTTGATGGGGTCTGCCGGTACGCAATTTGACTTTGACCAGGCTGATATCGGCCTGCTGCCGGACAACATGATAATCAAGAATGGCTTCTTTTGCCCCCTTCATGTCTTTCCTGACCACGGATACCAGATTGCGCTTATCGTCTTTGAGCAGGTAGTGGACCAGGGTGCTTTGGTGCTTGGAGGGTTGGCCATGAATCAGAGCTAAGTAGGTTCTCGATAGTTCCTGTCTTTTGATTTGTTCGGAAAGTCTTGCCGCAGATTTAGAGGTCTTGGCAAAGAGCATAACCCCTCCTACCGGCCGATCTAAACGATGAACCAGTCCTAAATAGACATTGCCGGGTTTATTATAACGCATTTTAATATCCTGCTTGAGCAAGGTGAGCATATCCATATCCCCGGTACTATCTTTTTGGGACAGGATATTGGGTGGCTTATCAGCGACCAGTAAATGATTATCTTCATAGACAATTGGTATCGTAAACAACTTGCCAACTCCCTTCAAAACCTCATTTACTTTTCAGTTGATTACTACTTCTATTTTTAGAAGGATTTTCCTGCCCCGTTTTGTCGGAAGTGTGCAGTAGAGTATAAAAGAGGTAAGACCGTTGGCGAACCAACGGTCTTTTGTATAGGTCGAAATTGGGTATTGGCATGGAACAGCTACGCTTTTTCCAGTGCGAGGGGGCCGCTTTTTAAGAAGATGGTCAGGAAAGCTGCGACGAGACAGAGGGAGGCAGAGATCAAGTAAGCATAGAAATAACTGTTGGTCAGATCCACCACCGCTCCTGCCATCAGGGGACCGAAGACTCCGCCGACACCCCAGGCAGTAAAGACCAGGCCGTAATTGACACCACCGTTTTTGGTGCCGAAGAAGTCATAGGTGGCTGAGGGAAAAAGGGAAAGGAGGGAACCATAGCTTAAGCCGGTCATAATGGCTCCCAGGGCTATGAGAGCGGGGCTGCTGTAAAGGGTGAAAGCCAGCATATTAAGTCCCTGGAGGCTGAAAAAGATCCGCATGGTCCAGCTTCTGCCGATTCGGTCTGAGAGCCAACCGGCCAAGACACGGCCCCCGGCATTGAAGATGGCCAGCAAAGCGACCATGGCAAAACCCCAGGAGACCCCTGTCTGGAGCTTGGTGATGGTGGAGAGCTGCCCGATGATCATGAGACCTGCTGTAGCACCGGCAGCAAACATAACCCAAAGGAGATAGAAGCGGGAATCTTTAAGCATTTCCTGCCAGGTAAAATCTGCTTTTGCTGCAGGGGCGGAAGATGAGGGAGAGACATTGAGAGAGGTGGCGGCTTGAGGAGGTACGGAGGTTGAGGAAGCGGGGCCGGTTTGTCGGGAGGAAGGAGCAGCCGAGGGGGTGGGAGCGAGGGGAACCGCTAATACTTGGGAGAGGGCAACGATAGCAAAGAGGAAAATCAATCCCTCTATGCGGAAGGCACTTTTGACCCCAAAGTTGCCGATGAGGAAATTGGTCAGGGGAGCGATATAGAGGGAGGCCAGCCCGAAACCGGCTACGACGATTCCTGAGATCAGGCCTTTCTTTTGAGGAGGAAACCATTTTACAGCTGCCGGGGTTGCTGCCGAATACCCAAGGCCGATCCCAATTCCGGCGATGATTCCAAAGGTTAGGATAAGGATGAAGAGAGAATCCGTCAAGCTACTAAGGATCAGTCCTCCCCCGGCAAAGAGCCCTCCTACCGTAGCCACCCAGCGGGGACCGAAGCGGTCCTGGAGGCGGCCTCCGGGAACCATCATCAGGGCAAATACGGCACAGGCCACGGTATAGGGAAGAGAGGCAGCAGTTTTCGACCAAGCTAACTGCTCGGTCAAGGCAGCGGCGAAAACACTCCAGGTATAGAGAACTCCCAGGGCAAGGTTGATGCCTGTGCCGGCAAAGGTTACAGTCCACCCGCGTACATTCTTATTCATAATCTCTCTCCTTTCCTTTGGGGAACGTTGGGATTTGTCAGACTACTATGCAGCTAGATCTGAGTAAGATATTAGTACTTTATAAAATTATGACTGGGGCCATCTTTGACAGGATTCAGGAGTCAGGGCTCATGCAATTCAAGGTCACAGTGGTTAAAGAAAGGCCAGGGGAATCCCTGGCCTCATAGTAGTGAGGGACTCCTCACTATGGGGTTGACTTACTCCTGGTAATTGGCTTTAAGCGTATTGACTACAGAGGCATCGGCTAAGGTGGTGGTATCACCGATAGCACGTCCTTCGGCAATATCTCTTAAGAGGCGGCGCATGATTTTTCCGCTGCGGGTCTTGGGCAGTTCGGCAGTGAAGAAGATATCATCCGGCCGGGCCAATGCCCCGATCTTCTTGGCCACATGTTTCTTCAATTCGTCCTCCAGACCGGGGGTGATTTCGATGCCTTCCTTCAAGGTGACGAAGCAGGCCAGAGCTTGCCCTTTAACTTCATGGTTCTTGCCGATGACGGCGGCCTCGGCAACAGAGGGGTGATCCACTAAAGCGCTTTCCACTTCCATGGTGCCGATCCGGTGACCGGAGACGTTGATGACATCATCCACCCGGCCGAGAATCCAGAAATACCCGTCCTTATCCCACTTGGCTCCATCTCCGGGGAAGTAAACTCCCGGCCAGTTGCCAAAGTACGTCCGCTCGAAGCGTTCCGGATCTCCGTAGATATTGCGCAGCATAGAAGGCCAAGGCTCCCTAATGGCCAGGTAGCCGCCGCTTCCCTTAGGAACAGGATTGCCGCTGTTATCCACCACTTCGATCCGGACTCCTGGGAAAGGAACAGTGCAGGAACCGGGTTTTAGGGAGGTAATGCCTGGCAGAGGGGTCATCATAATCATGCCCGTTTCAGTCTGCCACCAGGTATCCACGATGGGGCACCGTTCTCCGCCGATGTATTTGTAGTACCACATCCAGGCCTCCGGATTGATGGGCTCGCCCACGGTACCCAATAAGCGCAAGCTGGATAAATCCCGGCTTTGCGGATATTGAGGGCCCCACTTCATAAAGGTTCGGATGGCAGTGGGTGCTGTATAGAGAATGGTGACTTTGTATTTTTCGACGATCTCCCAGAACCGATCCCGTTTGGGATAATCGGGGCTTCCCTCATAGAGAAGGACGGTGGCTCCATTAGCCAAAGGGCCGTAGACAATATAGGAATGACCGGTAATCCACCCCACATCGGCGGTGCACCAGTAAACATCCTCTTCCTTTAGATCAAAGACCCAGCGATGGGTAGTGGATACTCCCACCATATAGCCCCCAGTGGTATGGACTACTCCTTTGGGCTTACCTGTGGTGCCGCTGGTGTAGAGGATAAAGAGCATATCCTCTGCGTCCATGGGCTCCGCCGGACACACGGCCGAGGCTTCTTTCATTTCTTCATGATACCAAAGGTCCCGGCCTTCCTTCATTTGCACGGCTTGCTTGGTCCGCTGGATGACGAAGACATGTTCTACACAGTCCACGCCGTCCAAGGCTATATCGGTGTTATCTTTCAAGGGGATGGTATTGCCCCGTCTGAAGCTGCCATCGGAAGTAATCACGGCTTTAGCCTGAGCATCAATGACCCGGTCCCGCAGGGCCTCCGAGCTGAAGCCCCCGAAGACCACACTGTGAGGAGCCCCAATCCGGGCACAAGCCAGCATGGAAATCACGGCCTCCGGAATCATGGGGAGATAGATAGTGACCCGATCTCCTTTTTTCACCCCATTGGCCTTGAGAACATTGGCGAATTTAGAGACTTCACGATGGAGATCCTGATAGGTAAGGACTTGGCTATCCCCATTTTCTCCTTCAAAGATGATGGCGGCTTTGTTGCGATGCCAATCATGGAGATGGCGATCCAGACAGTTGGCGGAGGCATTGAGTTTCCCGCCGACAAACCACTGGGCAAAGGGTGGATTCCACTCCAGGGTTTTCTCCCAAGGGTTCAGCCAGGAGAGCTGTTTAGCCTGTTCTTCCCAAAAGCTGAGGCTCTTCCCTTGCTCATAGATTTCCGCGCTTTGAATGACCGCATTTTTGCGGAATTCCTCACCGGGGGCGAACTGTCTATCTTCTTCCAACAAAGCCTCAAGATTCTTTTCTTCCATAGTGATCCTCCTTCTCTCATACCATCCTCAATAGTTCGTAGGTTAAAATGTTTATTGCATTGTATCAAAGAGGGAAGAGGAAGAAAACGGAATGGGAATGAAAGGGCTGCTGGCCGGGATTAGAGGAGCTTTCCGGGAAGTTATCCGGGGCACAATGATTGAGACAAGAATTCCTTCGGAGGGCGAATGGTCGTTTTTCCTAGGGCAATGGGGGGGCGGGGGAACTTGGGGGGTCAACGGTGCCTTGACGGTGGTGAGCGGGAGTTTTAATATGAATAGGAAAGGCTATGCTATATTAAAGATAGAAAGGATAGCTCTCAGATGGATGACAAGAGGAATATTTGTCTAAAGGTTGCTTATGACGGGACTCATTACCATGGGTTTCAACGCCAACCGGAATTCCATGGTCCCACTATTCAGGGTACTTTGGAAACGGTGTGGGCTAAGCTGGTGGAGGAAGAAGTAACCCTCAATACAGCGGGCCGGACGGATACCGGCGTCCACGCGGCCGGTCAAGTGGTGAATTTTCGGACAGGCGCCCGGATTCCTGTGGATAAGATTCCCAAGGCCTTTAATAGTCTGCTTCCCCGGGATATCCGTATCCTGGCGGCTCAGGAAGTGGCCGAGGATTTTCATGCCCGTTTCTCTGCTAAGTGGAAACGTTATGACTATCAGATCGATAACCGTCCGGTAGCGGATGTCTTTACTCGGCTGTATTCTTTGCATGAGCCCGTTAAGCTGGATTGGCAAAGGATGCGGCAAGGGGCTCAATATTTGGTGGGACGGCATAATTTTAAAGCTTTTTCAGCGGCAGGGGGAACCAGCAAGACCTTTGAACGGACCCTTTATCTGTGCCAAGTGGCGGAGAATCAGGGAGATATCCGGATCACCTGCATCGGCGATGGATTCCTTTATAACATGGTTCGTATTATTGCCGGAACCCTGGTTTATGTGGGGAAAAAACGCATTCAACCGGAGGGGATTCCGGATATACTGACATCCCTTGACCGGACACGGGGGGGAGTCACGGCACCTCCCCAAGGGCTCACACTGAGCTATGTTCATTATGGGGAGGAATTGCCTGAGGATATTTTCCCTGAGTTATTTTAGGGCGAGGGATGGGGAAGGCCTGCACATTGGTATAAAAAAAGACAGTAACTCTTCAGAGGGGTTACTCGGAAAAGGGCAGTAGGCGGATAGCAGTGAAAAGGCTATTCGCCTATAGCTTTTAAAATGGTTTGGTGGGAGGCTGTTGGACAGGAGGGACTCCTTGGTTTACAATGAACTTGAATAACTTGAGCTTTTTTTCTCAGGGAAATGGAGAGTTGTGCTATTAATCGCAAATATACGTTAACCTCAATCCTAATCAGCAGTATTCTCTGTTTTGTAATGATCCTGTTTTATTTGTTTTCACTGGATAAAATCGGCCTTATTTACGTTGGGGAGACCCAAAAAACAGTATACAGCTTAAAGAAGAATTTTTTGGCTAATACCATTGATAATCTAATTTCGGTAATTGACCATAGGAGAGAAGCCAGAGCGAAATCCATGGAGAAGCTTGTGGGCAGAACGGCGGTTGCCATCGACCTCAAAATGGGCCTTGCCGATGCGGAATTCAATGATTTCCTGATCTCCTTTTTCAGGGATAATCCGGACTATAGCTTTATGTCCGTGATTTTGTGGGACATGGGGGAAAACGGGGCGATTTATGATTCTCAGAATCTGGCGGGTTCTACCTGGGAGGGCACCCTTAATGCCGTAGTCCCCGGTTTGTCTGCTTACACGATTCTGACTCATGGAGAGAGGAACATCCTTTTAGGTGTTAGCAAAACCTATGTGGAAGAGCTTGTTAAAGCGGAGATGGCGGATATCATCAGAAACTCAAGATTTGAAGACAATACCTACATCTGGGTCAATGAAATACTCAACTATGAAGGCGGACCTGATTATGCCATCCGGCGGGTTCACCCGAATCTGCCGGAAACCGAGGGTGCGTATCTCTCCACCGACATGACCGATATCCAAGGGAATCGGCCCTATTTGACTGAACTTGAGGGAGTAAAAAAAGATGGCGAGTTGTATTTCGAGTACTATTTTAAGGAACTGAACAGTGAAAAAGTGTCCCTGAAGCTGACCTATGCCAAACTGTATAAGGATTACAACTGGGTTATTGCCATGGGTGTTTATCAGAATGACATTCAAGCCTATATCGATCAGACTACTGAAAAAAGCCACATCCTCGCTTCCCGGCTTACCCTGCTCTTGGTGCTATTATTTGTAGTCATCCTTTTTGTCAGCTTTTCCCTGGTAGTGCTGATTGAGAAAATACGTTATGGGAAATCAAGAAAAATGCTGGAATCGGAGATGAACCAGGATTCCCTGACCAAGGCCGGCAACCGCAGGAGCGGGACTCATGATTTAAGCAGGGCATTTAAGGAGTATCAGGCCAGCGGTCGCAGCCCCGGGATTATGATCTTTGATTTTGATTATTTTAAGAACATCAATGATCAGTATGGTCATTCCGTGGGGGATCTGGCTTTGATCGAAGTTGTCAAGGCCATCAGCGGGATGATCCGAAGTTCCGATAAAATCATTCGCTGGGGCGGGGATGAGTTCGTGGTGATTTTTTACGGGCTCCAGGAAAAAAATGCCCTGGCCTTTGGGGAAAGAATCCTGGGCATGGTGTCCTCCCTGAAAATTCCTGTGGAGGGAGGGGAGGAGATCAGTCTCAGCCTGTCCATTGGGTTTTCCTTTTTTAAAGAGAACGATGGGGATTTCACCGACGTACTGAAGCGTGCCGATAAGGCTCTGTATTTATCTAAGTCAAAGGGGCGCAATCAGGTGCATTTGCTGCTTTAGCCAATGGATAAGATCTAAGTACCTTACGATGAACCGGTAAGGCGATGGGACACTAGAGGGCTGTGTTAAAACTTGATGGTGGTTTTATCACAGCCCCCCTTTCATCTGTACAATCATTAAAAACAGGCGGCCTTATCCCACTTTTGCAGCTGGATAAGGCCGTTCCTTATTGTCTGTCCCCATTTGAATTATAAGACTAAATTTTTGCACGGCCCCAAGAGCTGTTCGCCCTGCATGGATATAGTCCAAGGGTTGAAAGTTCCTAACGCACTCTGATCGCGGGAGTGTATAGCCAAGACCGGGGGTGCCCATCACGAGGGGAATCAATCGCTTTTAATCGCTTCCAGAGCAGATATTTTCACTGCTTTGTTTGCAGGATAGTACCCGGAGCCTACCCCGATAAAAATTGAAAAGACAACGGCAAAGCCGATAAGCCAGAGGGGTATAATAGATATTTTACTGCCGCCGGCACCTTCCGAGACAAAATTCATGACCAGTGAAATGATCAGACTGACGACATTGCCGACAACTCCTCCCAAGAAGCCAATAATGCCGGATTCCGTAAGAAAAATGAGTCGGATATCCTTTACATAGCAGCCCAACGCTTTCATAATACCGATTTCCTTGGTCCGCTCAGAGATTGACATAATCATCGTATTGGTAATCCCAATAGCGGCCACGAACAATGAAATAGCCCCCAGTCCCCCCAGCATCAGCTGTTTTTGCCGCGCTTCTTTTTCCATGGGCTTACGGATGCTTTCCATAGATCGCGTATCAAACCCAAGCCGCTTAATTTCCTTTTCTACTTCGGCGACTTTGGAAATATGGTCTACCTTAACAAGAGCATTTTGATAGCTTTTCTTTTCGGTGGTGTTTTTTGCTGCACCGGAATCCTTTAATATCTGTTCCAGAAAAGCCAGGTCCAGCAAGATACCTTCGCTGGTTTCGTAACC
Organism: Desulfitobacterium sp. PCE1; assembly: GCF_000384015.1. Lineage (NCBI taxonomy): Bacteria > Bacillati > Bacillota > Clostridia > Eubacteriales > Desulfitobacteriaceae > Desulfitobacterium > Desulfitobacterium sp. PCE1. The sequence goes on from NZ_KB913023.1 coordinate 453,678, forward strand.
TTTGTTGTAATCTTCTTTGATGCGTCCGGTTGTTTCAAGGGGGATACTGTACTTGGCGATGCCTTCCTTTTCCAGGACCAGAGTCAGGGGGGCTGTGAGCGGGTTGAAGTAGGGGTCCGGCATATTGTTCTTGAGTTGGTCCATATCGAAATTCTCAAAATCGATATTGGCATAACGGTCAACCCGATTGCTTCCTTCCGGCCGATAGGAATCTCGGAAATTGTAAGCAAACATTTCGCCGACCAGCACACCCTTAGTATTGGCGGGGTATGCTCCATCCATAAGCTTGAATCCCAGCTTTTCCAGGCTGGAGCTATCATAGGCCGCCACCGGGAGCCAATCGTTGATATATCTGTCACCGATTCCGGCGTAGATCTTAAAGTAAATATCGTTGAACAGTTCGTCGGGAGAGATTTTAGGCGATACCGCGATGACATTGGGTATCTGAGCAATCGTTCTGATGCCGGCGTCATCCAGTTTAGTTTGATCGTTGCCCATATTGGGCACCATAACGGTGATAATTGTCAAATCTCCCATTTCAGCCAGCATTTCTTCCTGGGCGACTTTCGTGCCGATGCCGATGGACACCATAATGACAATACTGCAACACCCGATCAGTACCCCCAGCACGGTCAATAATGTTCTGGATTTGCGGCGGCGCAAATTGCGCAGGCACATTTTTAAAATATCTTTCCAAGTCATGCTCTATACCTCTGATTTGGAAGACTCATCTGTGCTTGGTAGGCTGCCGTCGGTTTTATCCTCCGTCAGCGGCAGGTCTTGGGCGGGCGCGTCTTCTTCCCAGGAAAAGTCGATGGCGCTTATTTTCTTTTGTGCCCGGGCTTTCTTAATGCGCCTTACGGCAATTCCTGTACCCGCCAGCAAGACAATGGCTGCGCCAATCAGCCAAGGGAGAGGGATTTTGCTTTCTTGTTCAGGATACATTTCAGGCATTCCGATATCCATGGGGGGAGGCGCATCAAAAACTGAGACCAGCACCGGAAATTCCTTGATGACAGGTTCTAAATTAGCGTCTTCATACGTAATTTTGATGGTGAAGGACAGCTCTCCTGGCTGTAACGGGATAAAAGCAAAGCCGATGGTGCTGCTTTTTCCCGCTTCAATATTGCCAAGCTGCTGGACCTTGGCAGGCGTTTCCATTTCCCCTGCAATATCCTCAATCGCCGCCTCGACATTCGATATAGGATTTTTCCCTTTATTCACATAGCTTAAAGTAATAACCGACTCCTGCCCGACAGAGACGAAATCAGGTAATTGGGGCTGCGCCAGTTCAAAACGATCCGGCAGGTAAATGGGGATGGACAATTTTTCGCTCATTGTGTTGGTGGCGCGTTTACTGCCGGCGTTATACTCATATTTAAAACTGACTTCTACGGTTTTGGCACCCGATATACTGGTTTGACCGGCATTGGCGACAAGCAAGGCCTGCAGATCCAATGCTTGGGTAAGGGTTTGTCCCGCCCCCAGAGATTCATAGTAAAAGGTGTTGGAGGAGCTGGCTACAGAAAAATTCTCACCTGTTTCCAGGGTTACCACAATATTTTCAATGTTCAAGTTAGAGCTGGTATTGTAAAAATCCATGGACAGCTTGAAGGCTGTATTGGCTGCTACCGGAGCTCCCCCATAAGAGTAATTGCTGACAATGAGATAGGGGACCGAGGCGTCGGCTTCCTTATGGCTTTCAGTCACTACAGCCACTTTGCCGGAGGCCGTGCCCGGTACCATACCGCCGCCGCTGTCATAGGAATAGCTGGCATCGACACCGAGGGTTTGCAGGGATGAGGACGGCTCGCTGGCGGCCTTTACTTTGACGGTGATGCTTTCTTCCGTGTAGCCCTTAATGCTTTTTAAGAAAAAGGAGTTTTTACCCTCCGGGAAATAAATGGAGTCTGAGGGATTGAGGGAAACTGTAATATCGGAAGCGGTGGTCTCCCCCATATTGGTTATTTGCAGAGTGACCTCCTTCTCTTCGCCGCCTTTCAGGATGTCCTTGGTTTGGATGCCGCTGATAAAAAGAATGGGCGCAGGGGATTTGTCAGCGGTTACAATAGCAACTTTGCCGGTGGCCGTGTCCTGGATAATGCTGCTGCCGCTGGTATAGGAGTATTTTACCTCGACACCGATACTTTGCAGCGTCGAGGTCAGCGCACCCGCCGCCTTTATTCTCACGGTGAGGCGTTCTTCGCTGTGGCCTTTCATGTTGGGTAAGAAAAAGGAGTCTTTACCGTTCGGAAAATAAATGGAGTCCGACGGAGTGAGCACAACATTGATCTTGGAAACGGCTTTATCGCTCATATTGACGATTTGAATCGTCACATCCCGCTCGCCGTTGCTTTTCAGGACTTCGTCCGTTTGAACGCCGCTGATGAAGAGAATGGGCTCAGAAGATTCATCGGCTTCGCTGATGAGGTTGACTCTTTCACTGGCGGTACCTTGGACGAGGGCATTCCCGTTGTCATAATTATATTTGAGATCCACGCCAACGCTTTGGGATGCCGGGGGTAGCTCACTCCCCGTTTGGATTTTCACGGTAAAAGACCTGGTTTGTTTGCCGCCAATGGTATCTAAAAAGAAAGTGGTTTTACCGGCCACAAGGTAAATCGATTCTGAAGGGCTGAGTGACACCACTGCATCCTGAAGGTTCGAGTTGCTGAGGTTTTCAATGTTGATGGTCAGATCCATGAGCTGATCGGGTTTCAAGGTGTCCCGGTTGAGTGAGCCGGTTATCAGCAGGGTGGGGGTGGGGTTTACTTTGTTATCGGCAGGTTTGTTTTCCTGATCAACGCATTCCGTTATAGATAAGTCGGCGATGTCATAGTCTACAGATAAGGTCTTGTAGCCAACCATGAACTTAAAGGTTTTACCGGACCCGGTATACTTAACATTAGAGAATTTGATGGTCATGGCAAGCGGCGCATCGCTTTGAGAGGTTATGGTAACTGCAGGACTACCATCCCCTGAAAAGCTATCCACTAATTTGGATACGTCAATATCCGCAGAACCTGATACTTCAGAACTCTTAATGCCTGGATTTTTCACCGTGATTTCCAGGTTTACCGGATAACCCGAGGGGACTGATGATAGGATGTTTCCAGAAGTATCAGTAACCTTATATCCGGTTATAACCAGGTTGCTTTTTATACCGGTTGCATCGGCCCCTAATGCTGCAGCAGTCGTCAAGGGGGAAACGATCAAAATTACAGCCAAAAGCATAGCCATTATGTAACGCAATTTTTGCAGAGTGCTTTTCATAATTCCTCCTTAATTCCGGTTAAATCGGCTTGTTTTTTTATTTCATTGCTGACAATCTCGCCATCCACCAGTGTCACAATGCGGTCGGCATAAACTGTCATTTCCGGGTCATGGGTGACCAGGATGATGGTTTGCTTAAACGTCCCGGCAAAGTTTTTGATCATAGTCATAACTTCTTTGGTTGTTTTGGTATCCAGATTCCCGGTAGGCTCATCCGCAAAAACAACCGCAGGTTTTGTGACAAAGGCTCTGGCAATTCCCACCCGCTGCTGCTGCCCGCCCGACATCTGTCCGGGATAGTGATGCAATCGATGCCCAAGTCCAACCTTTTGAAGCATGCTCCGTGCCATGGCGTTGCGTTTTTCTTCCGGAACACCCCGAAACATCAGGGGCAGGGCCACATTTTCTGTGGCGGTTAGCATAGGAAGCAAATTATAAGACTGGAAGACAAAACCGATATATTTTTGCCTGAATTCGGCAAGCTGATCTTCATTCAAATGCGAAATGGGAACGCCGCCTATTTTTACGCCCCCCTTAGAGGGTTTTTCCATCCCTGCCAATTGATTTAAAAGCGTACTTTTTCCAGAACCTGAGGCACCAAATATGCAGCACAGTTCCCCGCGATTTATGGAGAAGTTTATTCGTTTTAAAGCAACAACAACTTCTTCCCCCATAATGTATTCTTTGCGAAGGTTACGGATTTCAATTAATGGTCTCTCCAAATCAAATAGGTCTCCTTTACCTGATTTTCTTTATTTGGCTTTAAGCAATCAAGCCACTATCTGTAAGCTTCAGGCTTGGTCTATCGGCTTGCGGACTTCCCGGATCGTCCTAATCAGTAAGTTGTGGGCTCCGTTTACGGTATATCGTTCTATCTTTAAGTGCACGGTTTTTTTAATTAAACTTCATATTTCCATGCACTTAGGATTCGACAGCTATGTACCAAAACCCTTGCGATATCAGGTTTTTATTGGAATTTTGTGCTTTTTAGCAAGCACTACTTAGGTATTTGTTAAATCCCCTTAGTTAGCCTAAGTTAACTAAGGGGATTGTTATTGGCATATCAGAAAGGTTTTTTATGAAAAACCGGGCCAGCAGGGGAGCCTAAAAAATATTATGAGAGAAAACTTGTGGAAACGGTGAAGCGTGCTCAGATTTATTTGGTGGAGAATATTCAGGATCATATCACTATTGAAAGGCTGGCTTAACGAGTTTGGTGTAGGGCACACCCTGTCCCTCAGAGTAGAGAAAAAATAAAAAGCCTTCAGATGGTTCAAGTTCATGCTTACCCAAATTAGGTGTGAGCTGCATTGTTCTCTGACTCTGGTATAAACTAATTTTTCGCGTTATGATATAATAAGCATTTTAAAATTTTAACTCTATATGACATAAATTATTTGGACAAATTGCGTAAGTTTGCACATAACTCAACATAGATAAAGATTAAGAAATTTAAGGGAGGAACATCAAGATGGAATTCCGTAACTATAGATTTAGCTTAAATAAAGCAATCTTATTTGTCTTGCTTTTTGTTTTATGCTTTACGCTGGTCGGCTATAACAAACAGAATGTTTTTCCTCAGGAAACCCCTCTAAAAACAGTTGGCGTCTTAATGGGTTCTGATCTGCGTAGTGATAAAGTTAAAGGCATGATCGAGGGATTAAAAAAATATGGCTATGAAGAAAACGTCAATATCCAGCTTAGAATAGTCAGTGCAAAAGATAGAATTGAAGACCTTCCCAAGCTTGCCCAAGAATTGGTTCGACAAAGTCCCGATCTATTAATTGGCACGGGAGAAAGAGAGACACTTTCCCTCCAACAGGCTGCGGCAGACAGCCAAATCCCTATTGTCTTCATTGGGGTAGGTTTCGCAGAAGAACTTGGCCTTGTGAAGAGTTACGCTCAACCCGGGGGAAAGATAACGGGAGTGGATAACTACTATTTACAATTATCGGGTAAGCGTTTGGAATATTTTAAACGTTTACTGCCCGGTGTACAAAAAGTTATGGTACTCTATGATAAGACTATCACTCCAGTGGATCCATCCATCGATTTTCTGAATCGTGTGGCATCTCAATTTGACATGACTGTGATACCGGTGGGAGTTGAGAATGAGGTCGAGGCATTAAATGCCATCAGCGGGATCGAGCCTGGGGAAGTGGATGGGGTGATGCTGCTATGCAGCCTTTTGATGGAGTCGGTGACGGATTCCATAAGCCCTCTTATTCAGGAAAAGATGCTCCCAAGCTTTGGGGTGAGTGCTAATCAGACGAAAAAAGGATTTCTGGCCTCCTATGGGATGGATTATAGAGAACAGGGAATTCAAGCTTCCAGAATAGTCGCTAAGATACTTCAAGGACAGGATCCAGCGGCCATTCCTGTGGAAGCGCCGGCTCGTGTTGATTTTATCATCAATACCAAGGCGGCGGAGGCTTTTGAAGCTGAGATTGATCCGGCAGGTTTTGCTTGTGCGTCAGAATTCATTCGATAGAAAACAATGCTTAAGTTGAAGGATGATTCCCATTGATGAATATTCCTAAATATGCAAAGCGTTTCCAAAGCATTGCCTTTAAACTCCTCGCTTTTAGTATTATTATGTCCCTTATTCCTTTGCTTTTTCTGGGAGGATACAACTTATCACGAGCTAAAAATTATCTTTGGGAATCTGTAAAATATCAGCATTCTTATGGGACTTCCCGAGTTGTCAAAGAGATAAATTTCCTTCTGGAGGAAGCGGAGCGGGCTATAACTGTTCTCTCGGAAGCGAATGGCAATATTCTGATAGGTCATGATACCAAGGAACAGGAGCGTGTGCTCTATAGCTGTCTTACCAATCTTCCCTATGTGGAAAGAATGAGTTTGCTTGATGCAAAAGGTTATGAAATCACTGGAGTATCCCGATTCGATGTTGGGGGAAGTGTGACAATCCAGGAAAAAGATGTTGAGAACATCTTTAAATTCATCAAGGATTATCAAACCTATATCGGTCCAGTGTTGTTAGATAGTCACGGCCAGCCTTATTTTCAATTGGCCATCCCGATTATTTTGCAGGGCAATGATGTTAAGGGTGCAATTGTGGCAGATATCAGCCTGCGTAGTGTCGTGGATCTTTTATCTAAAGTATCGGGGACTTCCGGAGCATACCTTTTCCTGGTGGATCAAGAAGGACACTTAATTGGGCATGAGGATTTCAGCCAGGTACTCTCTAATGGAAATGTACAGGCAAGCCTTCCTTTTCTGACGGAGGAAGAGGAAGAATTCACTAAGGAAAATCCTTTGGTTCGAACATATGTGTCCTATACCGGTGAAAAGGTAGTTGGCGCTTATGCGAAAGTGAGCGGAACGGATTGGGCGGTTGTTTATGAACAACCGGAAACAAAAGCCTTTTCATCCTATATCCATTTGAGAAATACCTTTGGGTTAAGCACGTTGATCTTGATGCTCCTTGTTCTGGGTATAAGTTTGTTTTTTGTAATCTATTTCCTCCGGCAGTTGGATATCTTAAAGACAGGCGTTAAGCGCATTACCTCTGGAGAAGCAGGTTTTGTGCTGCCCATTCAAAGCCAGGATGAAATAGGCGAGGTGTTAACAGCCTTTAATGAACTGAGTGAAGAACTGAAGAAGAAGCGCGAACTGGAAAGTGCCTTACGCCAGGCGGATAAAATGGCATCGGTAGGGCTATTGGCTGCAGGCATAGCTCACGAAATTAATAATCCTATGGCAACCATCTGTCTTTCCGTCGAGGAATTGCGTTATGAACTCCAAAAAACGAACTCCGATCAACCGGAGAAAGAACAAGATATAGACAGCTATCTGGATTTGATAGCCAGACAGGCTGACCGGTGCTCTCAGATAACCCAGAATCTATTGGATTTTTCTCGTCAAGAGCGTAACCAGAATAATGCCTATGACTTTTATAATTTAAATGAGCTCATCCAAAAAGCACTGGAATTGAATCATTATATGCTGCAAAAAAAGCAAGTGCAGGTACAGTATGATTTAGATCGGACTATTCCCTTAATTTGGGGAGATGGCCCGGGGATCCAACAGGTCATATTTAATTTTCTTTGCAATTCGGCTCAGGCTATGAAACCGGGCGGTGTTTTGAAGTTAGTGACGGAAAATGAGGCTGACTGCGTCTGCTTGAAAGTGATAGATGATGGGGAAGGCATCAACAGCGAGGATTTAAAACGAGTTTTTGAACCCTTCTTTACCACCAAACCGCCTGGACTCGGAACCGGGTTAGGACTCGCTGTAAGCTATGGCTTAATCAAACAGGCAGGAGGGACGATTGCCATGGCAAGCAGGCTGGGGGAGGGAACCACAGTAACGGTCAAGCTGCCGCATACGAAAGAGGTGCAATGAGATGAAACTGCTGATCGTTGAAGATGAAGTGGATTATGCTACACTCCTGAAACAAAGGCTGGCCAGGAAAAAAATCAATATTGATTTGGCTCATACTATCGAACAGGCATTGGATTGGTTGGGTAAGGTCAGTTATGATGTGATTCTTCTGGATCAGCGTCTTCCCGACGGCGAAGGGCTGTCCTTATTAACACACGCCAAAGAGACCGATCCCTTTGTTGAAGTTGTGGTGCTCACAGGGCATGGCAGCCTGGAGACGGCTATTCAATCCATCAAGCAAGGTGCTTATGATTATCTTACCAAGCCCTGCAATACAACCAAACTGGAATTCACCTTGACCCAAGCTTATGAAAAAAAGCGTTTGGCAGAGCAAGCGGCAGGGCTTTCCGAAGCTTTAAGACGTCAAACCGGGAGCGAACCGATTATCGGGCAAAGCCCGGAAATAAAAGGACTTATTCATATGGTGGAAAAGGTGAAGGACAGCGAAGCAACCATTCTTGTACTGGGAGAAAGCGGCAGCGGCAAAGAGCTCATTGCCAGGTCCCTGCATTTTTGGAGTACAAGAAAGGATAAGCCTTTTCAAGCGTTAAATTGTGCGGCCTTACCGAATCAACTTGTCGAAAGTGAGTTGTTTGGTCACGAAAAGGGAGCGTTTACGGGAGCGACAGGTGCCAAAATGGGTTTAATTGAAATCGCTGAAGGGGGAACTCTTTTTCTGGACGAAATTGCCGAGATGGAATTGAGTACTCAGGCTAAATTGCTCAGATTGCTGGAATATGGTGAATATTTTCGTGTGGGAGCTACCCGATCCCGTAAAGTCAAGTTGCGAGTAGTCGCCGCGACCAATAAGAAACTGGAAGAAGAAGTTGCGGCTGGACGGTTTCGGGAGGATTTGTATCATCGGTTAAATGTGGTGCAAATAGAGGTACCTCCCTTACGAAATCATAGAGAGGATATTCCTTTGCTGGCAGACTATCTACTAACCAAGAAATGCCTGAAAAATAAAACTCTGAGCCCGGAGGCTCTCGGAGTGCTGTTAGACTATGATTTTCCGGGAAATGTCAGAGAACTGGCCAATATTCTTGAACGTGGTTCGTTACTTTCCTACGGTTCAACGATCGAAGCGGAGCATTTATTTCATCCTCAAATGAAAAAGAGGATAACCATTCCTAAAGAGGGGATGGAGAGGGAGGTTCCTGACTTGGGAGACGTCGATCTTTCTCTGGCGAACTGCGAACGTCAACATATTCTAAAGGTACTGAAAATGACAGGGGGGAATAAGACAAAAGCAGCCCAGGAATTGAAAATCGGTCTTAAAACCTTGTATCGCAAAGTAAAAGAGTATGGGATCGAATCCCTGGGATAAAAAAACCTGAAGGAGAATTCTCCAGGATTTTGCTTTCGACGTTCACTCCATAAGCCGCGCAGAGCAATCTAATCGCTCAAGACCTCCGCTGCGTCGGGTGCGGCTCCTGCCTCATAGCCGGTTGGAAACGTCCTGTTTCCAACCCGATTCCGCTGCTGTCTTTTTGCGAAGATTGCTTACCTGCTCGCTTAGAATTCGTTCTCTGCCTTAAAGCAAAATCCTTGGGTTGCCTTACAGGCCTGAGCAGTGTAGCTACACAGCCCCAAAGACCCGCAAGCGTAGCTTTGCGCACAAAAGCGAACGGATTTAGCGGAGGGGCGGTCAGGTTAAGGTCGCTTTCTTAACGTAGTGTAGCCATCGGTTAACATGCAGAAAGTAGCGGGGTTTGGCGAAGCTGTTAAGTAAGCGAGTTAACCAGCCCTGGAGCTATGGAGAACGTGAGTCTCCGATCAAGAAACCTTCCTGTGGAAGGTTTCAGGAGATCACGCCCGAAGGTGCGTTGCGCGTAAAGCTACTCGACCCGGTCAAAATGCCCATGCTTGTCATTTTGACCGGGTCATTTTGCGCTTTTTGCCGGGCGGTGAGGCTTACACTTGTGATTATTACCTCTAATACGAGTTGGCAAGCTTTTTGCATTAATGATAAGAGGCTGTCTTAATTATTATGCAGAAAGGATGATTTATCTATGAAGCGTCGTGATTTTATCAAGCTCACAGCAGCTGCGGGTATTGTCACAGCAAGCGGCCTCGGTTATGACAGAATGATTATAGCCGAACAGCCTCCAGGGTTTATACCGAAAAAGACCAGCAGTCAGGAGGTAGAGGCAAGAATCGATTTAACGTTGGGGAGTGTGGAGGTTAACCCCAATATTTTAATGAGAAATAGTGCTTGTCTGGGTTGCTACAGTTCATGTGGAAACAGAGTAAAAATAAATAAGGAGACAGGGCTGGCAACCCGGGTTATGGGCAATCCTTATAATCCTTCCAGTGCTCAGCCCCATCTCTCCATGAAGACTTCTCTCCTGGATTCCTATCTGTCTTTCAGTACCTATCGGGACATGGGGAATGAGGGTAGAGCGGCTTTATGCGCCAGAGGAAATGCAACCTTGACAGCGCATCATGATCCCAACCGAATTTTAGTTCCCCTCAAACGCGCGGATAAGCGGGGAGAAGCCAAATGGCAGCCTATCACTTGGGAAGAAGCGGTCAAGGAAACGGTGGAGGGGGGCACTCCATTTGCCCATCTGGGAGAAACAGCTCCTATTGAGGGGATAAAGAATGTTTATAACCCTAATGCCCCAATGGATACGTCGAATCCTGAATTAGGACCCAAATCATTTCAACTGGTTCACTTCGGAGGACGGGGAGATGGACGGACTGCCTTTGCCGGCCGTTTTACCGGTGCTTTTGGTACCCCCAATAATTTTGGCCACGGCTACACCTGAGGGGGTTCGAAAATACCTGCGGGTCAGGTACTAGCAAGCGGTCAAAATATGAGACCGGATGTAAACCATGCGGAGTTTATCCTATATATCGGGGCCTTTCCCGGTCATAGTGGAAAGCCCATGTCTACTATTGCAAGGCAGGTCGCCAAGCAAACAGGTGAAGGGAAACTCAAAGTAGTTGTAGTCGATCCGGTTTTGTGCGGTGGTGCCATTTCTCCTGTTGGTAAAAATACGAAATGGATTCCCATCAAACCGACAACGGATTCAGCCTTTATTATGGGAATGCTGCACTGGATTATTGATAATCAGCGCTATAATGAAGATTATTTAAGTTCTCCTCATCTGGATGCCGCCAAGAGCAAAGGATTTGCCAGCTGGTGCAATGCCTCTCATCTTGTGATCGTGGATGAGAATCATCCCAACAACCGCAAGCTCTTGCGGGCAGAGGATTTGGGTTTGGAAGTGCCTCCCAACGCCAATCCGGCGAAAAAAGTGGATTATTTCATGGTCATCGACCCGGAGACGAACCAGCCTGTCCTCTATAATCAAGTGTCCAGAGCTGATCTGGTCTTTGACGGGGAAGTACAGGATAAGTCCGGTGGGTCTATACGGGTTAAAACGGCTTTTGCACTTTTAAAAGAAAGTGTCTTCAGTCAAGGAATTGCTGATTACTCCAAAATATGTAAAGTGCCTGAAGAGATAATCATTGAAATAGCCAGAGAGTTTACATCCCATGGAACTAAAGTTGCGGTCGATGGAACGGGTAATACGGCCTCTGCTAATGGGTATGATATAGCCAATGCTATGCACACCCTGGCCACAATGGTGGGCTGCTATAACTTAAAGGGTGGTATGCTTAAACGCCGTGTCGCTTATAAGTCTCTTGAAGCTGGTCCCCGTTATGACTTAGGGACGGTTGCTAACGCGCCTAATATTAAAGGTAAAGGGGTTCTTATAAGCCGGACTGGAGTTCCTTATGAGAAGACGCCTGAATATAAGCAAAAGGTTGCCAAAGGGGAGAATCCTTATCCGTCAAAATTACCCTGGCATCCGATTGGTAGCGCTTCGGACAATCAGGCCCTTTTCTCCGTGGTCAACAGTTATCCATACCAAGCCAAAGTGGTGATGGTCTGGATGTCCAATCCTTTGATGACCACTCCTGCAGCAGGTCGGCAAGATATTATTGATGAGCTGAAAAAAGTAGAAAGAGTACCCCTGCTCATTGCCATTGACGCTTTTATGGGTGAAACAACTTCGTTGGCAGATTATATCATACCTGATACCACTCCTTATGAAAGTTGGGGGCTTGCCAATAGTGAGGGAAATACTTCAGAAAAGGTAACCACCCTTCGTTGGCCTGTTGTAACACCGTTAACGGCCAAGCTCAGTGACAACCGCTATGCCTGCTACGAAAATTATATTATTGATGTAGCAAAAGCAATAGGTTTGCCGGGCTTCGGTGAGAATGCCTTAAAGGACGCGGATGGAAATACGTATGCTCTGAATACACCGGAGGATTACTTCCTGCGGGGCGTTGCCAATGTGGCTTTTGATGGTCAACCGGTTCCCGATATTACCGATGAGGAAATGAAAATTCAGGATCTGGAAAGTTACATGCAGAACTGGAAAGACTGCTTAAAACTAGAAGAACACCGCAAAGCCGCTTTTATCCTTTCCCGTGGAGGAAGGTTCGAAGAATTTGGCAAAGGTTATGAGGGAGATCGCACAAGATATCCCCATGAAGGGTGTTTTAATCTGTATGTAGAGCAGATGGCTTTAGCCAAAAACTCGTTCACAGGCAAACACTTCCAGACAGGTACTCTTGTTTATAATCCGGAGACATTATCGGATGGCACCTCCCTTGATCAGGTTTTCCCCGAATCAGAATGGCCCTTTAAAGCCGTTTCCTATAAAGCAAAATTCAGAAGTGTGACTATGCTGGAAAACTCGATTTTAAGGGAATTGAATCAAGCCAATAAGGTAGAGATTAATCCGGAAGATGCTGAGCAATTGGCCCTTGTATCCGGTGACAAAGTAAGACTGGTTTCCGCTACCGGAGGGGAAGCTGAGGGAATCTTGCAGGTAAGACAAGGAATTGCCAGAGGTTCAGTGGGTATAGCCTATGGCTATGGTCACTGGGAGTATGGTGCGAAAAAATACACTTTAGGGGAGAAAGAAGTTTCAACTAATCCCGGGTCGGGGCAAGGAGTCTCTCTTTCGGGAATCAGCTTAATCGATCCTAAGGTTAAAAATGGAATCTTTGGATTCAGTGAAATGTCCACCGGAGGGACCAGCCGTAATGGCGGGGCCTTTAAAATCCTCAAGGTGTAGTGGGGGACGAAAATGAAAGATGTAATGGACTGGACAAGGGATCGTTTTCACTCCTATGCCTTTTTTGCCAGTCTCCTCGTGGAGGAACCAACACTGGAAAAATGGCTCACTATTCAAAGACTCTCAAGCTCATTGTCTGGTGAGCTTTTAGAGGATAAGAACGGCATAAAGATTCCTGAAGAGGCACAGGCCACAATGGAGAGTCTTCGCCAGGATTACTATGATTGCTTTTTTGTTCCGATGTCCGGGAAATATGTTCCTCCTTATGAATCGGCCCTACGATCTTTTAAGCAAAAGCCCAAACCGTCCTTCGGAAAAATCAACACCTCTCTGACAGCTCAGATCAAGCAGCAATATGAGTTAACCGGGTTTGATCCCTATCGCCTGGAGCTGTTTTCCCCTCTTAGGAATATTTCCTTGGCAGACCATGTCGGGTTCGAATTAGCGTATATGGCTTATTTATGCCAACAGGAACATGAGGCCAGAAAAGAAGCTCGGGAGGGCAATGCCGAAAGATGGCTTGAGATTCAAAAGGAGTTCATGGCTGAACATCTCTCGATGTGGATTCCTAGTTTAGCCGAGGCTTTAAGGACCCTGGAAAACGGTTTTTATGCTCAGGCAATCAAGATCCTGGAGATTTGGCTCCATGAAGATAATCAAGATGTAAAAAATTATTTTAGCAGAGGAGGAATCTGCGTTGAGTGCTAATTCGGAACCGCGCTATGGTATGGTCATTGACTTGCGCCGCTGTGTCGGATGTCATTCCTGTACTGTCAGCTGCAAAATGGAGAATAATGTGCCGGAAGGAGTGTATCGTTCCTGGGTTATTGAAGGAGATAAAGGGATCTACCCTAATGTGACGAGAGTGAAACTTCCCCGCCTGTGTAATCAGTGCCAGGATGCTCCTTGTCAAACCGTATGCCCGGTCAAAGCAACCCATAAGGATGAGGGCGGGATCATTGTCGTTGATCCTGACAAATGTATCGGCTGCCGCTACTGTATTGCGGCATGCCCCTATGATGCCCGTTTCCTGAATCCGGAAACAGGAATGGCGGAAAAATGCGATTTGTGCATAGGACGGATTAAGGCAGGACTTATGCCGGCCTGTGTCTCCAATTGCATCGCCCATGCCCGTATTTTTGGAGATTTAAATGATCCAGACAGTGAAATCACCCGTCTGCTTTCTGAACACCCAACTCAGGCTTTGCGCTCAGAGCTGGGTACTCAGCCCAGTGTTTTCTATATCGGCTTAGACGAGGCCTTTGACGGAATAAGTCTAAAGGATTTGGAAGGGAGGAAGTAGAATGGATTTTTCCTTTGTCTATGAAATACAGCATAACGCTGCCTTCGGTCCTCTCATCGTGCTCTATTTCTTTCTGGCAGGGCTAAGTGCAGGCTTGTTTTTAATCTCAGCGTTAAGTACGGTTTTTGGTTGGCAACCTGTCAAGCCTTTAGCCAAACCTGCGGCGCTCATGGCCTTAGCAGCCTTGATTCCAGGGCTGCTCGCCTTGGTTGCGGATCTGGGGCGGCCCTTCAGAGCCCTCTATTTATTCTTTAATGTTAATCCCACCTCCATCATGTCTTGGGGGTCTTTCATCCTGTTGTTCTATGGAATTGTCTGTGTGCCCTATATTTGGTTCTTGTGGCAGGGCCAAGTGAAAAGAGTGAAGCTTTTCGGTAAAATAGGTGCCGTTTTGGCAGTCTGCCTAGGGCTATACACCGGCTTCCTCTTAGCAGTCGTTCCCGGCAAACCCCTTTGGAATTCCGCTTTACTGCCGGTTCTGTTTTTAGTATCCGGCTGTGTTGCGGCTTTGAGCTTAATCAGCCTGACGAAGAAAGTGTTTACTCAGGAAATGGTTCCCGGGGCCGACTATGAAAGCGCCCTGCACACCTTAAAAGTGTGGTTTGTGGTGCTGGAAGTCTACCTTGTCTCCTTTCATCTGCTCACCGTTTTTTTCTTGGGAGCCCAAGGAGAGCTGACGGTCATGAATCTTCTGGCAGGGGAAAAGGCCTTTACTTTCTGGGGAATTCAAATTGCGGTGGGTATCGTGTTGCCCCTGATCCTGCTTTCCCTAATACAATCTTCCGCGACTTTAGGTCTGGTGGGGGTATTCAGTCTGGCAGGGGTTTTTGCTCTCCGTTATAATTTTGTGTTCGGAGGACAGGAATTGCCGACGGTGGGAACACAGCTCTATCATCAGGGCGGGGGGATGGAGTGGCTTTCCGTAATCGTTCTTCTCGCCTTGGGAGTAGTCTTGCTCTTCGTGCTGCCTTATCTGAGCAGAAGAGTATTCCACTCGACGTCTTCTAAAAGTATTAGTAGTTGAGGGACTCTCCACATTAAGTGATGTAGTGTAAGGTCGCAATTCAGACTTTGTCAGTTACAAACTTAAGCTGAAATGAAGTCAGTAGAAAGTAGTCTATGATATAAGGAATTAAGGGGACGAATGGATTCCGGTGGATCCTGCGGACTTCAAATCCGTTATCGGGTGGATGATCCGGCCGAGGTAGGTTCGACTCCTACACGTTCCCGCCAAAAACTATCCGAGTTTAAAAAAACAGGACACGAGGTTAGCAAAAAAACCATTTGCCTCGTGTTCTTTTTAAATATTGGAGAATGAAAGATCCCTGCATTTATTAACGGTATATTTGTGGTAAGATACAGATAGTTGATGATTGTTCGCTAGCTGGCAGTCTGATTTTGAATAAATAACTAAAGGCGGGTTGGAAGGATGGCGGAAGTTACGGAACTTCAGAGTATACTCAAATGATGGAGGGTTTTAAATGACTTTAGCAGATCTTGCCCTTGCGGTTTTAGGATATATGTTGACAAGTGCAGTATGAATGAGCCTGAGAAGAAATTCCATTATGGCTGGTTGATTGTTTTCGGTTGTATGATTATGGTGTTTTGCTGTGTAGGTTTGGCTATTAACGTCTTTTCGATCTTTGTCACACCTTTGGCTGAGGAGTTAGACCTGACGAAAATCCAGGTTTCCACGGTTATGTCCATGATCAGCGTCGGCAGTATTTTAATTTTAGTGTTCAGTGGGAGAATCTATCAGAATTATAGTGTCAGGATAGTTATGTTTATTTTTGGCTTGTGCGTGGCTGGAGGTTTTCTTCTTTTTGCCTGGTGCAGAACATTGCTTCAGTGTTATGCGGCTGCTTTGTTGGTGGGAATTGGTTCCGGCGGCGGAGGAATGTTTCCTGCATCACTCTTAATTACCCGCTGGTTCAGTACCAAGAGAGGAATTGCCATAAGCCTCAGCGCTATGGGCTCCGGTATTGGGGATTGATAATTACGGTACTTTCTGTAGGAATTATGATAGGTCCTATCAATAATCATCTTCCCTCTTTTCTGATCTCTATCGGTTATGATCCTATGTTTACTGCAGTGGTATTTTCACTTTTCGGAGGTGATTGATCGTCGGCAAGCTTTTGGCGGGGGCGATCATCGACCGCTTTGGGATCATCGCTACCAATTGGTATTTGTTTATAATGTGGGGGTTGGCCTTAGCCTCCGCCTTTTTGGTGGATGGAAGTCAGGCCAAAGCCTATTTATTGACGATCCTAATCGGTTTGGGCAACCCGATTCTTACTATACCCATTCCACTATGGGTGGTGGAGCTTTTTGGTTTGAGAGATTATGTTAAAATATTCTCAATCTTAACCCTGATGATATTCCTTGGTGGTGCCATAGGGAATTCATTAGTGGGTTTTATGGCTGATGTCACAGGAACCTATCTTACGGCTTATGGTGTTTTTGCTGTGGCTAATGTGCTGTTAATTATGCTTTTGCAGATTATTTTCAAGAAGAAGCGGCTTCACACAAATTTAAAGATAAGTAACACATAACTACTTATATAGTTGGGGTGGCCATTATGACTTTTGGGGAACCTTCTATTATTTTACTCCAAGATATGGCATAATATTAGGAAATTCTCATTTTCTGGTTGTGAGAGGGCAGCTTAAATATTCTATATAAGGAGACCCAATATGGTACATGACTCTATTGAAATCGTTGGCGCACGAGCGAATAACCTAAAGAACATCAGCTTGAACATCCCCAAAAAGAAGATCACCATTTTTACCGGTGTATCCGGGTCAGGTAAATCATCGATTGTCTTTGAGACGATCGCCCAGGAAGCGGGCCGGCAACTGAATGAAACCTTCAGTAAATTTATTCAGGGTTTTTTACCGAAGTATGGTCATCCTGATGTGGATGCTATTGAAAACCTCTCATTAGCGATTATTGTGGATCAAAAACGGATCGGGGGTAACTCCCGCTCGACCCTGGGTACAATCACGGATATCAATCCCTTGCTCAGGCTGTTGTTTTCCCGGATCGGGCAGCCCCATATCGGGCCTTCCCAGTATTTTTCCTTTAATGACCCCAATGGCATGTGCAAGACCTGTGAGGGAATCGGCAGGACGGTTACTCTGGATCTGGAGAAAGCCTTGGACAAGGAAAAGTCCTTGAACGAGGGGGCGATTTTGCTGCCGGGCTTTACCCCTGGGACATGGCAGTGGAAAATATATGCTTCCACAGGCTTTTTTGACTGTGATAAAAAAATT
The DNA here is from genome assembly GCF_000384015.1 of Desulfitobacterium sp. PCE1. Taxonomy (NCBI): domain Bacteria; kingdom Bacillati; phylum Bacillota; class Clostridia; order Eubacteriales; family Desulfitobacteriaceae; genus Desulfitobacterium; species Desulfitobacterium sp. PCE1. The sequence continues at coordinate 471,032 of NZ_KB913023.1, forward strand.
AAGGATTACTCTCCGGAGGAGTACCACAAGCTGGTCTATCATCAGCCGGAGAAAATCAAATCGGCTATCGTTGACGGAATGAACACCACTTATGCAGGTCTGGTGGAGCGGTTTATTCGGCAGCACATCAAAACCGAGTACGAAAAATCTGAGGCATCCCAGAAGAAAATCGCGCCGTTTACGACGGAAATGCAGTGTCCTGACTGCGGGGGTAAACGCTATAACGAAAATACCTTGGCATCGAAAATCATGGGCTATTCCATTGCTGATCTGACGGCTATGCAGGTGGATGAGCTTCTTGGTTTAATCCGAAAGATTGAAGATGCTAACGTCCAACCCATCATCAAAAATCTGACCGAGCGGTTGCATGATTTAATCCAAATCGGGCTTGATTATGTCAGCCTGGACCGGGAAACTTCCACCTTGTCCGGGGGTGAATCCCAGAGGGTTAAAATGGTCAAGCACCTGACCAGCAGCTTGACGGATGTGATGTATATTTTTGATGAGCCGAGCATTGGCTTACACCCCAGGGATGTACACAGACTTAATGAACTGCTGATCAAATTGCGGGATAAGGGGAATACGGTCATCGTGGTTGAGCATGACCCTGACGTGATCAGGGTGGCCGATCATATTGTTGATGTAGGACCCCATGCGGGCGTAAGCGGCGGGCGGATCATGTTCGAGGGTGTTTACGGCGACCTGCTGAAGTCCAAGACCCTGACCGGGGAATATATGGGCAGGAGTCTGCCGATTAAGAGTAAGCCAAGGACCAGCAGCGATTTTTATGAAACGAAAAAGAGTACTTTACACAATTTGAAAAACATTAGCTTAAGAGTACCAAAAGGGATTTTCACGGTGGTGACAGGGGTGGCCGGTTCCGGCAAGTCGACCCTTGTCAATGGGGTCTTTGCTAAGGAATATCCGGGGGCCATTATCATCGACCAGTCCGCCGTCAGCGCCAATTTGCGCTCCAATCCGGCCACCTATACAGGCATTATGGATCAAATCCGTAAATTGTTTGCGGAAGAAAATAAGGTCAGCGCCGGGCTGTTCAGTTATAATTCGGAGGGGGCCTGTGAGGGATGCAAAGGGCGGGGTTATATCGAAACCGATCTTTCCTTTATGGATTCGGTAGAAACGATCTGTGAGGAATGCGGCGGCAAACGGTTTAAGCAAGAGGTTCTGGTGTATCGGTATAATGGCCGCTCCATTGTTGACGTACTGGCTATGACCATTGCTGAAGCGGTTGATTTTTTCAGCCAGAAAGAAATCAAAAACAAGCTGAAGCACATTGTGGATGTGGGCCTTCATTATATGACTCTGGGGCAGCCGTTGGACACCCTGTCCGGAGGAGAATGCCAGCGCTTAAAGTTGGCTAAGGAATTAAGCAAAAAAGGCAATATCTATATCATGGACGAGCCGACTACAGGCTTGCATATGTCCGATATCACGGGCATTTTGGCCATCATTGACCGGCTGGTGGAGAAGGGCAACACCGTGATTGTCATTGAACATAATCTGGATGTGATTCGTAATGCCGACTGGATTGTTGACGTAGGTGTCGAAGGCGGCAGCAAAGGCGGACAGATTCTGTTTGAAGGACCACCCGGTGAATTGAAGGAGTGTCAGGAGTCCATTACGGCAAACTATTTGTAGGTTAAAGGGAGTCTTCTTAATCAAAGGGCAAAGGGGCGGCCACAGGGCCGCCCCTTTTAGTGCTAAGACTTATAAAGCATTTTTATAAATCTGAATAATATCATCGAGCTTAGCAAGCCGGGGATTGGTTAGACTGCAGGCATCTTTCATTGCATTGATTGCCATGGTTTGGAGATCCTCTTCTTTTACGCCAAGCTCAGAGAGTCCGCTGGGTATGCTGATGTCTTGGGATAATGTTGTAATTGCGGACAAAGCCTTTTCTGCTGCATCTCTGGCAGGTAATTTTTCTACTTTCTCGCCCAGAGCTTTTGCGATATCTACGAAGCGCTCAAGGTTTCCAATCAGATTGAAGCGGGATACATGAGGTAGAAGTATGGCATTACAAACACCATGAGGCAGATTATAAAAGCCGCCTAGCTGGTGGGCCATGGCGTGAACATAACCTAAACTGGCATTGTTAAACGCCATACCTGCCAGGAATTGAGCATAGGCCATTTTATCCCGGGCTTCAAAATCATTGCCATTGGCAACAGCACGACGAAGGTACTTACTGATGAGCTTAATCGCCATTAAAGCAGCTGAATCGGTAATGGGCGTAGCTGCAGTGGAAACGTACGCCTCAACAGCGTGGGTTAAGGCGTCCATACCGGTGGCGGCGGTCAGAGGGGCAGGCTTTCCGATCATTAACAATGGGTCATTGATGGACACATTGGGGGTAGCATGCCAGTCCACAATAGCCATCTTAATATGGCGATCCGTATCGGTAATAATGCAGAACCGGGTCATCTCGCTGGCTGTTCCTGCCGTAGTGTTGATAGCAATCATAGGTACCATTGGTTTTTCGGATTTATCGACTCCTTCAAAATCACGGATATTGCCGCCGTTTCCAGCAACCAGTCCTACACCTTTGGCACAATCATGAGCAGATCCTCCTCCCAGTGAAACAATCATATTACAGCCTTCATTTTCAAACACCGCGACACCATCATGAACATTTTTGTCGGTAGGATTGGGTTCTGCTCCAGGATAGATGACAACTTTAACACCCTCGGCTTCAATAATCTCCGCAATCTGTTTGGCCAGTCCGCTCTGATTAAGAAAAGCGTCCGTCACCAGAAGTGCAACTTTGCCCCCCAAAATCTTTGCTTGTTTCCCTGCCTCTTGGGCTGCACCCGCTCCCATAAGGTTGACAGTTGGCATGTAGTAGCCATAAACTTGATGCACTACAGACATTGTTTATCCTCCTCGTAAGTTTTATTTCCCTTTCGGGATGTTGTTTTATTATTACAATGCAATTCGCATGCCATTCAAGTTTAGAGAAGGAAAAGTTCATCCAATGGGCCGAATATTCAGAAATATCCGTCTATTCCGTCAGAATGCGATGATTTTTTTATTGGAATTGGTAAAGCTCCTGCACCATTTTTGTACATTGGAAACCAACCAGTGTTCTATGTTGGCACACAAGGGCTATTTAACCTGCAAGTGTTGTTCGAGTCAATTGGATATGTTATCCTAGCAATATACATCTCTGTTTTCTGACTTGTCCAACTATTTAATCGTCGAAGATGAAGAAATATAATATAAGCGGCAACTAGGCAAGTCCCAAATACGAAGGCGCCTTCGTATTTGGGACTTGCTGTGTTAAGAAAGGTTTGCACCTTCGGGGGCATGATTCCATATGCTGAGTGTAAAAACAACCAAGGAAAGGATTTGCAGCATATGGGTGATTTGACCACAGGGCGGACGCCGCACTTAATCGCGGCTGAAATTAACACGATTAGGCACCAGACCGAGAAAATCCTTCTGGCCGGTGCCATTGAGGTCGGCCGCCGCCTGAGGGAGGCCAAGGAGCTGCTTCCCCATGGGGAGTGGCTGAAGTGGCTGGAGGAGTCCGTAAATTACACGGATAGAACGGCCCAGAAATTGATGCGCGTCTTTGATGCCTATGGGAGCCAGCCGTCGGTCTCTGCCGGCACGGCCCCACTGAATGCTCCCGGCCCCGAGGCCCAGGCATTGCCTAATCTGAGCTATACCCAGGCTTTTATCCTTCTGGGTGTCCCGGAAGAGGAGCGGACTCAATTTATAGCAGAGTTGGATCTGGAGAGTATGTCCACCCGCCAGCTGGAAAAGGCGGTTCAGGAGCGGCGTCAGGCTGTCGAAGATCGGGACCGGGCTTTGGAGGAAAAAACGGAGCTTCAGGAAACCGTGGAGGATCAGGGAAACCAAATCGATCGGCTGACCAAGGAGCTGGATAGCCTGAAGATAAAGAACGGGGAGTTAAGCAAGTCTCAGGCAGAGGTCACGGCTAAAGTCGGGAGGCTGAGCGTGGAGTTGAAATCCCAAAAAGAGAGTACATCCGCCAAGGCCATCACAAGAATGAGCAACAATCTTAACGCTGCCTATCACAGGGCTAAAGCCAATCAAATCGCCTTTTTATATGAGAGCATGGTACGGAATTATCGGGAGCTGCTGTATGAGATGAAAGAGTTCGCAGCCAAGGAGCCGGAGACCTATGAAGTGTATAGAAATAAGATCATGGATTTTTTAGCGAAGGGAGTGAAGGAGAGAATATAAACGGGGATCTGTCAGCCATGGTGTGGCAAGGATATTTTTCAATAGAAAAACGGCGGTTTTGAACAGTTCAAAACCGCCGCATGGCGTTATTGCTTATAAAAAGGCATTATAATTTTGCTGCCATAACGGTTTTTGTTGTGGCGATTGCACTTAATTTAAGCGACAGTATAAATTTTTACATCAGGGTCTGTACTCCACAGGGGTTTAAGACCAACGAAAACATCATTTTTGAACATATCACTACTCAAGTATGCTTGGGCATTTTCTACGCTGTCAAAGCCGTGCAAAACCTGCACATCTTCCTTACGGATAAGCAAATCTTTGGTAAGTGCGCCTTTGACTTGGCGCAAGAAAGGCTGTCGGTAGTCAGCATAGACTTTTCCAGCCGCAGGGCGATTGGTTTCGTTAATCACCATAGTGATTTCAAGATATGCTTTTACACTCATATTCCATTCCTCCATTGGCGTTAATTTTTATGGGTTTGACCATGACTGGAGTATAACAAACCCACTATGAACGCTCAATATATTAGGAATTTTATGAGTGACTAATAAATTTAATAGTAACTATTTTTTAAGTTGGTCGCAAGTTTTACAGGGGGGAAGTTTTTTCTCCAATTCATCTTTGGTCTGCTGTCGTGACCATTGGCAGATGTTTTGAAGAATCGGTAACACTGAGTGCCCCTTGTCTGTCAGTGCATACTCTACTTTGGGAGGAATTTCGTTATATTGTGTTCGTTCAATTAATTCATCGGCAATAAGCTCTTTAAGCATAGCGGCAAGGACCGCATCAGTAATATTGCCGAGCTCCTTTCTGATGGCATTATAGCGAATCACTGTGTTTGTAGAGAGTACACATAAAATTCTCGCTTTCCATTTTCCTCCGAAAACATCAAGTCCATATTCGATAGGGCACATGATTTCTTTTTCGATTTTAGGCTCGTATTTCATAATTGTCCTCCTACCTATCATTTACATAGTAACTATAATAAATGATAGTTAAACCATGTCAAGCTGAAATTGTGGGAGGTGTTTTTTTGCGAAAATGGAAGATGAGGTTTAAAAAGTAAAGCTTACGATTACGTCTTTTTGGCCAGAACCTTGTCTAATAGTGTATCAATACACTCCCGGGTAATAGGCTTACCTACTACTTGTAAAGGCCGGACCTGCATGAATTGATCGTGAACATCAGCCGTTACAAATACGATGCTACATGCTGACATGGAATCGGATTGCCGTATTCGTTGGGCGGTTTCGAGGCCGGTCAGCTTTTTCATGCTATTATCAAGAAAAAGAAGGTCAAGAATCATACCAGGCTTATGAAGTTCTTCGAGAAGCTCTTCGCCGCTGCCAAATTGGTAAATATCAAATAGAACTCTCTTTTCTTCTTCATATAAATGGATGAATTCCTCCAATAGCTGGCGACACAAGGGCCTGTCATCGCAAATACCGATAGTAAGCAATACTCGTCTCCTCCAAAGCCTTTTAGATACAACTAAAAAGGTATTTAAACCATTATATATCTATAAGGATACAAGTATAAGTGTATAAATACCCCTACATTTTGTTAAGAATATTATCCATAATTGATAAGGTTAAACAGGGTGATAAGATTTGGAGATTAATTATAAAGAATTAGGCAAACGGATTGCGAAAAGGCGCAAGGTGTTGAACCTAACCCAGGATGATGTTGCAGAAGCTACGGGACTTAGTAACAACCACATTTCCAATATAGAAAACAACCATTCTATTCCCAGCATCGAAACATTGATGAAAATATGCCAGGCCCTGGATATCACTCCGGATTACTTTTTGCTAGGTATCGTCAGACACGAGAATGACAGCCTGCTTGCTCAAATCAATCAAAAGATTAAGCTTTGCGATGAGAAAAAACTGAAACTGGTTGACCATTTTATAACGTGGGTAGTTGATGAAAAACTATAGTTTTGAAAAAGTGCAGACGCACTTTTTTTATTTGTTAAGCTTTAGCCTGTTTGTATGCGAAGTGGGCAAATGTCATCATAAATGCCGATAATAATTACAATCACATAGGGGACTTTTGTTGAATAATTTTAGGACAAATAGTCCAATACGTCAATAGGACTTATAGTCCTAAGATATACTTGCTTTGGTGATGCTGATGCGGTTAAGAATACGTGATGTTCGTGAAGATCATGACCTAACACAAAAACAAATTGCGGAATACCTAAGGTGCGATCAATCTTTATACTCCAAATATGAGCGAGGGGAGCGTGATGTTCCGCTGAATATCATGATTAAGCTCGCAGAGTTTTATAAAACTAGTATCGACTACCTGGTCGGGCTTACAGAAAATAAGCAACCTTATTGCTGAGGTTAGATTAGCGGAATGCCGTTGAAATCCGTGGGTGAATGAAATATACTGCCGGCCCGTCCCAAATACGAAGGCGCCTTCGTATTTGGGACGGGCTGTATTATGGAAGATCCTCCATCCGCGCGGCCTGGATTCCACAACCAGCTGCTTTTTTTGCCTTTCCCGCCCGGAAGAGTTATGATAAATAGTGAGATTTCAAACCGTTCATTCCAATCACCTGCATGCGTAAGAAGGGATAACTTGTATAAAATTCTGATTGTCGAAGACGATGCTACCATTGCGGAGGCTATCCGGAAACATATCCAATCCTGGGGTCTGGAAGCCCGCTGTGTGGAGGATTTCCGGAATGTTCTTGCCGAGTTCGCCGAACTGGACCCTCAGCTGGTGCTGCTGGATATTTCCCTGCCCTTTTATAACGGTTATCACTGGTGCGGGGAGATCCGCAAAGTGTCTCAGGTTCCCATTATGTTCATTTCCTCCGCAGGGGATAATATGAATATTGTCATGGCCATGAACATGGGGGGAGACGATTTTATCGCCAAGCCCTTCGATCTGAATGTGCTCACTGCAAAGATTCAGGCCATTCTGCGCCGGACCTATCATTTTGCCGGGCAGGTCAAGGTACTGGAACATCGCGGGGCCCTGCTGAATACTTCGGACGCCAGCCTGATCTACCAAGGGCAGCATATTGAGCTGACGAAAAACGATTACCGTATTCTGCAGGCCCTGATGGAAAACAAGGGCAGGGTGGTCAGCCGGGATACTTTGATGCAGCGGCTGTGGGAAACGGACAGCTTTGTGGATGAAAATACCCTGACCGTCAACATGACCCGCCTGCGCAAAAAGCTGGACGCCGCAGGATTGAAGGACTTTATCCTTACGAAAAAAGGATGGGGATACCTGGTAGAGTGAGGGGGATAGGAGCAGGTCTATGGGCTTGTTTTTTTCTTACCTGAAATCACATCGCAAAATAATAGGGGCTTTTCTGGGCTTCTGCGTCATATTCGCCGTGGTGTTTGCCCTTTATGAATTGCCGGTGGGGGCAGTGGGTTACGGGGCGGTGATCTGCGCTTTCGTCGGCTTGATCCTTGTGGTTTGGGATTATGGGGCTTTTTATGAGAAGCATAAACGGCTGGAGGCTCTGAGCCGGGAAATCACGGTGACCGCTGCCGGACTTCCCGTGCCCTGGGGGCCCCTGGAGGAAGACTATCAGGCTGTCATCCGGGTTCTTTATGAAGATAAGCTGCAGCTGACCGACCAAATGCGGGAGCGGTATACGGATCTTGTGGAATACTATACGGTATGGGCCCATCAGGTCAAGACACCCATCGCTGCCATGGGGCTTCTCCTGCAAGGGGAAGACGGGGATACCGCCCAAAGCCGGGAATTGAGGGAGGAGCTTCAGCGCATTGAGCAGTATGTGGAAATGGTCCTCTGCTATCTGCGGCTGGAGGGCCCCGCAACGGATTATGTGATCCGGGAGTATGATTTGGACGGCATACTCAAACAGGCTGTGCGCAAATATGCCTCTCAGTTTATTCGCCGGAAGATCCGGCTGGAATATGAGCCCCTTGGCAGCCGGGTTTTGACGGATGAAAAATGGCTCCTGTTCGTCATCGAGCAGGTTCTGTCCAACGCCCTTAAATACACCCGGTCCGGGACAATTTCCATTGCTTTGGAAGCGCCGAAAACCCTGTGTATCCGGGATACCGGCATTGGCATCGCGCCGGAAGACCTGCCCCGTATTTTTGAAAAGGGCTACACCGGCTTTAACGGGCGCAGGGACAAGAAAGCCAGCGGAATAGGGCTCTATCTCTGCCGCCGCATCTGCCGCAATCTGGGTCATGACATTAGCGCAAGCTCTGTTCCAGGCGGGGGTACGGAGATCCGGATCGATCTGAAAAGCGCTGAATTGGAAACAGAATAGGCAACCTTAGGATGGAAAATACCCCAATGCCAAAGGGTATCAGGTCATGGGGGATTATGCGGCTAAGGCGCTGAAGGGTGCATAAGTTTTAGAGTACCTTTCTCACCGTGTACATCCCTTCGAGCACAACCCAATTTTGCGGGAAGAAGCTGTTGATCGTCCAGTAACTGACTCCGCCCAGCTTGTATTTATTGACCAGCGCCAATTTGGCCTGGATGCTGCGGGCATCTTCAAACCATACCTCATGCTGCCGGCCATTGCCGTCATAGTAGTGGAAAAAAGGAGCCTGAGCCGTAGTGCTGTAGTGGATTTCTACCTTTTGCTCAACGCCCAGTTTTATTGCGGCTGTGTTGGAGAGGGAGCGGGCAGCCGAACCCTGGACGAAGGGCAGGGTCCAGTCATAACCGTAATTCGGTATCCCGATCATGATCTTACGGCTGGGCATAACGGACGTGGCGTATCTGACCACGCCTTCCACCAGATTGAGCGGAGCAACGGCCTGGGGCGGGCCATAGGTGTATCCCCATTCATAGGTCATCAGAATAACATGATCGACAACCGACCCGTGTACAGGATAATCGTGTGCTTCATACAGCAGTCCTCGCTGGCTTCCGCTTGTTTTGGGGGCCAGGGCGGTGGCGACGGTGTAGCCCAGGGAATGAAGGCGGTCGGTTATCCTGCGCAGGAAGTTATTAAAGCTCTCCCTGTCCTGGGGATGGATGTACTCAAAGTCAATTACCAGCCCGGTATACTCCTGGGCGAGGTTGTTCACCACATTTTCAATTAAGGTGTTCTGAACCTGCTCGCTGGCTAAAACAGCGTGGGCGATGTCGCTGTCAAAACCCCCGCCTTCCCTGAGATTGGTAATCACGAACCAGGGGGCGACGCGTTGCTGCCGTGCCCTCTGCCGGGCCGAAGCGTCCGCTAACGTGCTTAGGCTGCCATCGGCACTGACCTGGTGACTGAAAAAGCTCAGGTAGGTGAGGTGGGGCAAGGTATTGTTTAAAGTGTTGCTGCTGATGCTGGGAAATGCAAAGCCGTTCACGTCGATGGTTCCTGATTTCCGGGTAGTGTTCGACGACACAACAATAGCCTGCCCGATCATGATCTGATCAGGATTATCCAATCTGTTGTCGCTGATGATCTGCTCCATGGATACTCCATAACGTTTGGCGATGGAGTAGATGTTGTCTCCCCGTTTTACCGTATGTATGATCAAAATAAATCACACCCTTGCAAAAAAAAAATGGCCTTTTTCTCTCAACCATAATGTATGTGTGCTATTGGAGGAAGGTACCATGATTTATTTGCAAAGGTGCGTACATAGGTAAAATGGAAGAGTAACCAAACTCACCATAATTCCAAACAGAAAGGTGCATATCTCATATGTTATAACACGAAAGGCACAAATAGGGCTTTACCCTCTGGCCAGGAACTCCCGCTTCGCCCTGCTCAGCAACCTCGCATCGGTTAAAATATCCCAGCCGGTGAAGGCCAGCGCTCGAATCGCCTGCAAAAGCAGCCTTTCCCCATTCAAGGCTCATCAGTTGCATGACTAAGGAGGAGTTTGCTGCAGCGATTGGAGTTAACCATAGAACTATTGGAGATTGGGAAAGCGGGAAACGAAAAACCAGAAGAAACGAATTTAAGTTCTCTCTGTTATTAATCGCAGAAGATAAAATAAAAGAACACTCAGCTACCTGCCCGTAGCTGAGTGTTCTTTGGCAGCCTGTTCGCTACAATTTTAGTGTAATTCATTTCTGTCTTGCTTAGAAAGAAAGGTGAACGTTTAAAGATACCCCCGGGAAAGAGTTAGATGGCTGCCTCCTCTAAAGTATTATGGAGCACTTCAAAACCAAGCCCGGCCAGGAACCATTCCGGAGCCATTCTCAGCGTAATAAATCCGTTAATATTCAACGGATCCCTATAGTGCCAGGGACAAGTGCCGAGCAGAACCGTAGAGCTTAAACCGCTGAGATATTCAATGCTCCAGATCAGGGTTAAATAAACGAGCCCGCGCAGCCACCATGGCTGCTCGCGGATCCGGTCATGAACCGGTTCGAGAAAAACCCCCAGCCCATAGATCGGCAGCATAACAAGGAAAGTAAACCCGTGCATACTCAGATCCCCTTGCAGTAAAGCGGCTAACCCTGTATAAAAGACCTCGATAACAAGGCCTGCAATTCCGTAGATAAGAAGATGTCTTAATGTTTTCATGCTAATAGTATGGTTTTTCCAGAGTAGGGCATACATTATAGGATAGGTATGTTTTGGAAGACAAGAAAAGTACGACCTAAGGTACTCCTCGTCTCTCGTTTCCATGCCCATAAAGAGCCCCGGCAGCTTCTTGAACAAATCAACGATGGGTCAGGGGGTTTTTTTATATACAAACAGAATTCCTAGAAAATCAATGCTATATAGTTTATCCAGAGAATTAATGACCACTAAATCAGGGTCCAGATAGAGAACTCGATCAACTTCCAGCTTGTAAGTATTTCTTAGTGGGAAATATAAAGCCGAGTACCACCGAGTCTCGTGGTAGAACATTCCAGCACCCATCATGGTAAAGATAAACCCATCTTGGGGAATATTACTTTACCAGAGGTGCTATGAGTGGAAGAATCTGTTCTTGTTAATTTAGACAGTGAAAGTTTTTGGAAATGGTGGTCAGGTGCAACCAAAAGAATTGACAAAAAAGGATTTAGGTCTATTCTTGTTGACGTACAAGGGTGGCAAGAAAAGAAGAAACAATTACTCTAAGGCTTATTTAAAATCCTGATTAGGAGACCTCAATAAATCAGAAAATCATCTTGCAAATTGTGCGAATGTCAACCTAAAGGAAAGGAAGGAGTACCGTGAAAAAGAATCCAAAGCAGACCCAAAAGAACAAATTAAAGGAGCCAACTTTTGCCCCTGGGAGCGATCTAGACCAGGATGCCTCTATACAGGATGTTAACAAAGGCAATTACACTAAGGTTGTGAAAGCGGTCTATGATGAAGTAGATCCAAGTTAATCAAGCGAACGCTGGATTATTGCAGGCACATTTGGCATAAAAAATCAATTAATAATAAACTGACTCTGATCCAAAGCATGGAATTGAAATGCCTCTGCCAGGTGACGAGACAGGATATTCGCTTCCCCCTCCAGATCGGCTATGGTTCTAGCCACCCTGAAAATCCGGTCATGGCTGGGTACTTAAATGCTGGCGGTTAAACACTCGTTTTAAGAGCTCTTCACTGCTTTTATCCAGGCTGCAGAACTCTGTGGTCTCTGCAGCGTTCATTTCAGCATTGGTTTTAATGTCACCCAGACGGGACCACTGACGTTCCCGGGCTTTATGCACCCTGTCTTGAACAGCCTGTGACTCTTCTCCGGCGGGCAGCTGGTGGAGTTCGTCATAGTCCAGACGCGGGACTTCTACATGCATATCAAAACGGTCCAGTAGGGGCCCGGAGATCCTGCCACGATAAGCATCGATTTGCTTAGGCGTACAGCTGCAGCTTCTCTGGGGATCACCATGCCAACCGCAGGGGCAACCTTTCAAAATGGTAAGGTTAAACGGGGAAATGTAAGCCAAAGCGATGGCGGATATTTCCCCGTTTTCTTAAACTAGTGTAGTGGCACGTTCACTTTCAGACAAGTCATTGGGCGAAATGTGGGCGTGTCGCTACACTATAGTTGAAGAAAACGGAGGAGGAAAAATTAATGACTATTTTAGAAGTCAATAATTTAGAAAAAGTATATACCACCCGGTTTGGGGGCCAGAAAATTCAGGCCCTGGCCAATGTGTCCTTCAGCGTGGAAAAAGGAGAGTATGTGGCCATTATGGGTGAGTCCGGTTCCGGCAAAACAACTCTGCTCAATATTCTGGCGGCCCTGGACAAGCCTACCGGCGGTGCAGTTGTTCTTGACGGGCACAATCTGAGCAAGATCAGGGAGTCTGAAATTGCCGCCTTCCGCCGGGACAATTTGGGCTTTGTGTTTCAGGATTTTAATCTGCTGGACACCTTTTCCCTTCAGGATAATATTTTCCTGCCCCTGGTGCTGGCCGGCAAGCCCTACCCGGAGATGAAAGCACGGCTCACACCGATTGCGGAGAAGCTGGGGATTAAGAATCTTCTTGCCAAGTATCCCTATGAGGTATCAGGGGGGCAGAAGCAGAGAGCGGCTGTAGCCCGGGCCCTGATTACCAATCCCCGGCTGATCCTGGCGGACGAACCCACCGGAGCCCTGGATTCCAAGGCCACCGATGAACTTCTCCGCCTGTTTGGGGAGATCAACCGGGAGGGGCAGACTCTTTTGATGGTGACTCACTCGGTCAAGGCGGCCAGTCATGCCGGCCGGGTGCTGTTCATTAAGGATGGGGAGGTATTTCACCAGATTTACCGGGGCAACAGCAGCAACGAGGAGTTATATCAGAAGATATCCGACACCCTTACCATGCTGGCGACGGGGGGCGACAGACAATGACACAGGGACTTTATCCCAGACTGGCCCTGACCGGCATTGCCAAAAACCGCAAGATCTACCTTCCCTATATCCTGACCTGCATGGGTATGGTCATGATGTTTTACATTATCTCTTTTTTAACCGTAAATCCTTCCGTCAGCGCCATGCCCGGCGGGGGCTCCCTGCAGATGATTCTGTCCTTCGGCCGTGGGGTCGTGGGGGTATTTTCCCTGATTTTCCTGTTCTATACCAATTCTTTTTTGATCAGGAAACGGAAAAAAGAATTTGGCCTTTATAATATTCTTGGCATGGGAAAATGGAACCTGGCCCGGATTCTTACCTGGGAGAGCCTCCTGATCGGGGTTGTTTCGGTGGCCGGCGGCCTGTTCTGCGGGATCCTTTTTGCCAAGGTTGCCGAACTTTCCCTGGCCCATGTGCTCAAAAGCACCATCCAATCCGGATTCTCGGTGGAGTGGGGTTCTGTTTTAGAGGCCGCGGCACTGTTCGCCGCTATTTTTCTACTGATTTTGTTCAATGGGCTGCGGCAGATTCATGTCTCCAAACCGGTGGAATTGCTGCGCAGCGACACGGTAGGTGAGAAGCCCCCCAAAGCCAATTGGGTGGTGGCCTTGTTGGGAGTCATTATTCTGGCCGGCGCTTATTATCTGGCCCTCGCCATCCAGCAGCCCCTGGAAGCCCTGCTCTGGTTTTTTGTGGCGGTGGTGATGGTGATCATAGCGACCTATCTGCTGTTTATCGCCGGCTCTGTGGTTTTTTGCAGACTTTTGCAGAAAAACAAGAGGTATTACTATAAGACCAGTCATTTTGTTTCCGTTTCTTCTATGGTATACCGTATGAAACGCAACGGCGCCGGGCTGGCCTCCATCTGCATACTCTCCACCATGGTTCTGGTGATGCTGTCTTCAACAGTCTGCCTGTATATAGGGGCGGAAGACAGCCTGCGTTCCCGGTATCCGCGGAACGTGGCGGTTGATATTTATTCCGTCGATCCGGCCTATACGGTTGCCGTGACTGATGCACTAGGCGAGGCGCTGCAAAAGAAGGGCGTCCAGCCGGAGAATATTCTCAATTACCGCTATCTGGGTGTGGCCGGATACCTGGAAGGGGAGCAGGTGAGCTTCAATCGTGAAAAGGGGCAGATTCTTCCGCCTGACATCCGGCAGCTGTTTATCATTCCCCTGGAGGACTATAACCGGCTGACGGGGACCAGGGAAACTCTGGACAAAAACGAGGCTCTGCTGTACTGCACTAAATCGGATTATCCCTATGACAGGCTTACCTTGGAAGGGGCCGGTACTCTGAAGATCAAAAAGAGTGTACCGGAATTTGTGGATAACGGTGTGGACGCTATGCAGACTATTCCCTCCCTCTATATCGTTGTCCCGGATTTTGCCGCCATCGATGCTGTTTTTGAGAAACAAAAGGAGATCTACGGGGATAATGCTTCCAGTCTGCACTATTACTATGGGTTTGATCTGAACCTTTCTGAGGAAGAGCAGTTTGCCCTGGGAGAAGATATTTCGGGGTCGGTCAGGGAGATGCAGCTGAAGGACTCTGAGTTTCCCGCGGTATCCACCCAGTGCGCTGCCCGGGACCGGGCCGACTTCTATGCTCTGTACGGGGGACTTCTTTTCCTCGGGGTTTTGCTGGGTATTGTCTTTATACTGGGAGCGGTGCTCATTATGTACTATAAACAGATCAGTGAAGGATATGAGGATCAGGCCCGGTTCGACATCATGCAGAAAGTAGGCATGACAAAAAAAGAAATCAGGAAGAGTATTAATTCCCAGGTGCTGACCATCTTCTTTCTTCCCCTTGCAGCTGCGGGCGTTCATATAGCGTTTGCCTTTCCGATGATTTCGAAGCTGCTGGCTCTGTTCAGCCTGACCAATACGCGTCTGTTCGCTGCCGTAACGGTAGGCTGCTATCTGGTGTTCACCTTGTTTTATGTGATGGTATATCTCTTTACCTCCCGGGCTTATTACAGTATTGTCAGCGGCGGGGTGGAGCGGTAGATCAATAAAAGTATCCCTAATACTATAAGAATAAATTAAGCCGAAACCGGTGGGATATCTGCCGGTTTCGGCCGTTTTTGCAGCCGATGAAACAGCGGGGGGGCCTCCGGTGCTTGGAAGGTGGGAGTTTTTAAATTTTTTAGGGTTTTATGATATACTCAGTTCGGATTATTTATTTTTCCCGAAGGAGCCAACGGAGATATCATCACCTTAGAAAACAAACTTGTGGAAGTTGACTATATAAACCAATACACCATTTCCCATGGACGATATGAAAAGTGGCGTGAAGGGTTACTTCTTAAACCTGTGGGCTTCAAAAATATTGTGATTTCTTCAGATTATTAATGGGCACACTACGGCGAAGGAGGAACAGATGATAACCTTTGAGGCCGTTGCGATCAAATAACATATCAAGAAAAATAGACTTAGGCAGATGATATTGAGCTGGAGAATGGAGAATAGGGAATGGAGCAGTTGCCATGAGCAAGATTCTGATTATTGAAGATGACCCCATCATCCGGGTTGAACTTAAAAGCCTGCTGGAAAAGCACGGCTATGAAGTTGCCGCGCCGGATGCTTTTGAGGATATGGTCAACACGGCGCTGAATGCCGCACCTCATTTGATTCTCCTTGATTTGAACCTGCCCTTCTATGACGGGCATCATATCGGCCGGGAAATCCGCAAACAATCCTCTGTACCGCTGATCGTCGTCACCAGCCGGAGCACGGAAACGGACGAATTGCTGAGTATGCATCTCGGCGCGGACGACTTTATTACCAAACCTTACAATGTTCAGATCCTGTTGGCGAGGATTGAGAACGTTCTGCGCCGCGTATATGGCCATCAGAACGAGCTCATTCTCCAGGCCGCAGGGCTGACCCTCAACCTTGGGGAGAGCACAGTCAGCTTCCATGGACAGACCAGGGAACTCACGAAGAACGAGCTGAAGATTATGACCTTGCTGATGAAAAGTCAGGGTAAAATCCTCCCGCGGGAACAGATCATGACGGAGCTGTGGCAGACGGACGAATTTGTCGATGACAACACCCTGACGGTAAACATCAACCGCCTGAGAAAAACTCTCGGGGAAATAGGGGCGGTGGATGTCATCCAAACGAAACGGGGACAGGGGTATAGGATATGCAATTAAGGGATTTTTTAAGAGACAAGCTGCTCTTCATCATCATGGTCTTGTTAACCGCCGGGATCGGTGGTTTTGTTTTATACGCCTTGAATGATCCCCCTGCCGCCATAATCGTCGTCAATGTGGTGTATCTTTCCGGCAGCCTTGCCGCCTTGCTGGGGGAATACCTCCCCAAAAGAGCATTCTATAAAGAGCTGTTCTCCCAGCTTAACGATTTGGACAGAAAGCACTATATCTCTGAAATTATGGAAGCTCCCACATTTTATGAAGGAGCAGCCCTTGCGGAAGTGCTGCAGGCTGTCGGTAAATCGATGAACGACGAGATTGGGGCACACGGGAGAGCAATCCGCGACTATCGGGACTATGTAGAGCTGTGGGTCCACGAAATCAAGACCCCTATCAGCGCGGCAAAGCTGATCTGTGAGAACAATGGATACGCTAAGGTATCAGATGAAGTGGACAAGATCGAAAACTATGTGGAGCAAGCCCTGTTTTACGCCCGAAGCGGCTCCGTGGAAAAGGATTATGTCATTCGGAAAACCGAATTGAAAACCCTGATTGCCCAGCTGCTTAAGAAAAACGCCGGATACCTCATCGCCAATAAAGTCAAAATAAATCTGCAAGCAGAAGGAATGGTCTATACCGATTCCAAATGGCTGCTCTTTATTTTGCAGCAGCTGCTGGATAACGCGGTGAAATACGGCGCGCAAACAATTACCTTTAGTTTCAGGGACGGAGTATTGACCCTTAAGGATGACGGTATCGGGATTCCCCCTCAGGATTTGCCCCGTGTGTTCGAGCGGGGCTTTACAGGGGAAAACGGACGCATAACCGGGAAATCCACAGGGATGGGACTCTATCTCTGCCAGGAACTGTGCGGCAAATTGGGACTCACTCTCTCGGCGGCAGCGGATGAGGGCACCGAGATAGCCATTACATTTCCAAGAAATTCTTATGTGACATTAGTGTAAGTTTGCTGTAAGGTCCATCCATGGCAGATGTGTTGGGCGGGATTTATACTGTAAGCATATCAACCGAAAGGAGCTTCTTATGCAACCGATTGTACAAGTTCAACATTTAGAAAAAATATACGGAAACCGCAGCAACATTACGAAAGCCCTGAACGGTGTGAGCTTTGAAGTGTTCCCGGGAGAATATATCGGAGTGATGGGCTCATCGGGGAGCGGCAAAACCACCCTGCTCAACTGTATTTCCACCATTGACCGGGCGACGGCGGGGCAGATATTGATTGAAGGAAAGGACATTACCAAGCTGAAGCCTTCGGAGGTGGCTGATTTCCGCTGCCGCAAGCTGGGATTCATTTTTCAGGATTATAACCTCCTTGATACCCTCACCGCTTATGAGAATATCGCTTTGGCCTTGACCATCGCCAAAACGAATCCCCGCCAGGTGGATGGAAAAATTCGCGCCGTCGCGGAAAAGCTCGGCATCACGGATGTGCTGGCCAAGTATCCCGTACAGATGTCGGGGGGACAGCGTCAGCGCGTCTCTTCAGCCCGGGCGATTGTAACCCATCCCGTTCTGGTGTTGGCCGACGAACCCACCGGCGCTCTGGACAGCAAATCCGCAAAAGCCTTGCTGGAAAGCTTCCGCGCCATGGTGCAGGAACTGCAGAGCACGATTCTCATGGTGACCCACGACCCCTTCGCCGCAAGCTACTGCGACCGGATTCTCTTCATCCGGGACGGCAGGCTGTTCACCGAGCTGCGGCGCGGGGTGGATACACGGAAGGACTTCTTTGACAAAATCATTGAGGTGATGGCCGTTTTGGGAGGGGAAGCGGAATGAGCGGGCTTAAGTTAGCGGTGCGCAATGTCCGCAAAAGCTATAAAGATTACGGGGTGTATTTTCTTACCATCATCGCCGGCGTGGCTATGTTCTATATCTTCAATTCCCTGGACAGCGGGAGCGTCATGATGGATTTGAACGAGAACCAGGCGATGGCCCTTCTCGGCGTAAACAAGATCATGTCTTATCTGTCCCTGTTCATTTCCGCGATTTTGGGTTTTTTGATCCTTTATGCCAATGCCTTTCTGATTCGGCGGCGCAAGAAGGAATTGGGGATCTATCTGATTCTGGGCATGGGGAAAGGTAAGATTTCACGCATCCTGATCTGGGAAACCACCCTGGTCGGCCTGGTGTCCCTCGTGGTGGGAGTTGTTCTCGGCATCGTGCTTTCCCAGGGGCTGGCCCTTCTCACGGCCAAGCTGTTCAGGGTAAGCGTAACCGGGTTTGCTTTGGCCTTTTCCCCTTCGGCAGTGTGGAAAAGCGCTTTATACTTTGGCATCGCCTTTCTGTTGGTTATGGTCTTCAACACGGCCAACATCAGCAGACAAAAGCTCATTGACCTTATTTATGCCGACAAAAAGATGTCAGGGTTCCGCGCTCCACGCTTTAACGTATCCGTCGCCCTGTTTATCATCAGCCTGGCGATCCTTGGGAGCGCCTATTCCATCATCATCAAAAACGGAATGCTCCACTCAGGCAAGCCCCTGATGATTTCTGCTCTTCTCGGCACTGCCGGAACCTTTCTGTTCTTCTACTCTTTCTCCGGCTTCTTCCTGAAGCTGGTCCGCAGAATGGAAGGGGTCTATTTCCAAGGCCTGAACCTGTTCACCCTCGGACAGCTTAACAGCAGAATGAACACAGCCCATGTGTCCATGTCCTTTGTCTGCCTTATGCTGTTTATTGCCATCTCCGCCATTTCGGTGGGCTCGGCGGTGGCCGAAAGCATCCGCAGCAATTATGGCGCCCAGGAAAGCTCTACCGTGGCGGGGATAACCTATATTTCCCTCTATATCGGAATCGTGTTCATACTTGCCTGCGCCAGCGTTCTCGCCATCGCCCAGCTTTCCGAAGCCAGCGACAACCGTGCGCGGTATGAGCTGCTGTCCAAGCTCGGGGCGAGCGGAAAGCTGCTGGCGGGCAGTTTATTCAAGCAGGTTTCCCTCTATTTCGCGCTGCCCCTTGTGTTGTCCGTGATCCACTCCGTGGTCGCGATTATCGTAGCCAGCGAACTCGTTCTGCGGGTGGGGGAGGTTAATATTCTGGCCTCCTGCTTAGCCTCCGGTCTTCTGATTATCGCGCTTTACGGCGGGTATTTCCTGCTTACCTACTTCAGCTCGAAACGGATACTTACCCAGGACCGGTGAAAGGAAAGAAGCAGGAATTATGGAACGAAAGGAGAAAGCTTAAGCGAATACGATTAAAATGCTGCGTAGGAAGGTGAGGGGCTTGGATCATCGTTTGCCTGAGGGAGTGACCCTGGGGCGTTTTCTTGAACAGCAGAAGCTGGAACCTCTTCGTGAAGATCCCCTTTTTCAGGAAGAGATGCTGACCCAGGCGATCCAAACGTTGTCCTTTGGGGACCAAGAGGGTCGGCCCTCAGGCAAGTCTTTGAGCCTGCCCTTAGTCGGTATGCATGTGAACCTGGAGTATCAGGGGAAATACCTTCGTCTTTGTATAACAGAAGGTAAGGAAAAGACACAGTGTACTCAGGGCAGCTTTATCTGCGCACTCTCTGCCACCTGGGAGGACTTCTGCGCCCAGGCGACGGACTGGGTGGGGCGGGAAAAAGGAAGAATTCTTGGTACCTGTGAAGCCTTCACAAGGGATTTAACTGAGCAGATTACCCAGGGATACGGGCTGAGTATTCTTGCAGAACTCAGAAAAACTCTGGGAATCGACCTCTTTCTTTTGGATAAACACTTTAAGGTATTGTCCTGGGAAGGAGGGGAATGCCTTCCCGTTCATCCCATTTCTTTTGTGACGCCGAAGCTGTCCCATTTCAAATCCATGGATTTAACGATGGAGACCCCATTGGGCATAGGAAAATGGAACGACTCCCAGTATAAGGACATCCCTTTAAGCTGGTATCCTCTGGCAGGCCATCAGGGGGTGTTGGGATACATCGGTTTGGGAATTGAGCATGGGGAACTGGACCCTGTGGGGAGGTTGTTCCTCTATAAGACAGCGGTTCTCCTTTACTTTGAGCTGGCTAAAGCCCAATCCGTGGAGGATACGGAGCGGCAGCACTATCGGGATTTTCTCTTTGACCTGCTCTACAATAATTTCGATTCCCTGGAAGTAGTGCAATCAAGGGGCAAGCTTTGGGGCATGGATCTGACCAAGCCTCATCTGGTGATCGTAGGGGAGATTCCCGGCTACGACCCGGACTCGGCGGACCAGCTGGCTTTTCAGGAACTTTTGGATGCAGTGTCCATGGTACTGCGGAATCAGCCCCGGACCATCTTCCTGGAACGCAATGATCAGATCGTCCTTCTTTATCCCTTGGAAGGGATGATTCCCCTCAGTCAATGGGAGGCCACAGCCAAAAAACTTCTCAGCCCCCTCTTGATCTTACTGGAAGGCCTGAATGAGGAGCGGTCCATGATGTTTGGGGTGGGCAATCTTTATCCTTCCACCCGCTTTATCCACCGTAGTTTTCAGGAGGCTAAATCAGCATTGGAGCTGGGGCAATTGTTTAATCTCCAGGAGCGGGTGATTCTGTTTCAGGATTTGGGGGTCATGCGGCTTTTGCTCAAGCTTGAGCAGCAGGAGCTGGAGGATTTTCGCAATGAGGTCTTAGGGCCTTTGCTTAAATTCGACCAGGAGAATAATCTGCACCTGGAGGAGACCTTGCTGGCTTATCTGGCTTCGGACGGCGACTTGAATCAAGCGGGAGACCGGCTCTTTCTCCACCCCAATACTCTGCGCTATCGTTTGAAGAAGGCCGCCGAGGTCCTGGATCGGGATCTGAGCAGCCTGGAAACCCGGATGAATTTGTTTATCGCCTTAAAAATAGGCCGGCTTAAGTCCTTGTGGCAGGAATAAACCGTTCTGTTAAAATCTCTCCCTTCAAAAGAGTCTAAAAAGTTCGACAAAGTATTACCCTTGCACCTTATGGGAGGCAAGGGTTTTGTTTTTTGTTACGAAGGAAGTGTTAAATTTTCATGAAGTTCTATAAAGGCAAACAAGTAAAGTGGAGTTAGGAAAAAGAAATAATTCACTAAACCAAGAATGAGGGAGGGATTTCAATGGCAGAGCTGATGTGTCCCCTTGCAGGAACGGCACGCACCCGGAATCTTGCTATCCGAGTCGAGACACTGATGGCTCTCAGCCGGGTTTTCTCCGCAGGGGGAGAGAAGCTCGAGCAGACCCTGGCAGGGTTAATTGAAGCCTATAGGAAGTGGTTAAAGGAAAAGGCAGGGGATCAGAAGGAGGATCGGGAGCTGCTTGATCAGCTGCTCAAGGTCCACGCAGAAGATGATAAAAAGAGATGGGTCTACGAATTTAATCGGCTGTTCATAGGGCCCCAGTCCCCTCCGGCACCCCCTTATGAGTCGGTGTACCGCCATGGAGAAAGGCAAGTGATGCAGGAATCCACCCTGGATGTCCGCCGCTGGTACCGCTCCCAGGGCCTGTCCTTGGCAGGTCAAAGCAACGAACCGGATGATTTCATCGCCACAGAACTGGAATTTGCCGCTTATCTCCTGACTCAGGCTTTAAAACGTGAACAGAGAAACCAACCCAAAAAAGCCGAAGCCTTTATCGAGAATTACAATGCTTTTTGTCAGGAGCATCTTGCCGCTTGGCTTCCCGGTTTTGTCAAGGCCCTATCCGCCTCAGCCAGAGAGCCCTTCTACCTTGCTTTGGGAGAGATCATGCAGCGGGTTGTGGTACCTGTTCGGTGAGATTTATTCCAATATCCAATCCTACACATGGAGTTGCACAAAAAAGGAGGTAAATTATGAAGATCACTCGACGTCAATTTATCGGGGGTACTGCAGCAGTCACCGCCGGGGCCGGGTTGTTCGGTTTTAACATGCTGGCTAAATCGGATTTCGTGAATGCTGCCGGGGCTGAAGCAGGAGTTAAGACCTTCCGCAATGTCTGTCCCCGCAACTGTTATGACACCTGCGCCCAGATCTCCTTTGTAGAAGACGGGGTTCTAAAAAAAGTAGAGGGAGATCCCAAGAGTACCTATACCAATGGTAAGCTTTGTCTTAAAGGGTATAACTATACCCGCCGGGTGTATAGTCCGGATCGGATCAAGTATCCCATGAAGCAAGTGCCCCGGGGCTCAGGGAACTGGGAGAAGATCACTTGGGATGAAGCTATGAATACCATTGCCGGGAAGATCCTGGATTTGAAAAAGCGTTACGGTTCAACCCTCCCTATCTGTATGGATAAATACTCCGGAAACTTTGGCATTACCCACTATGGCATTGAAGGAACCATGTCCAGTATTGGTTACACTACAAGAGCAGTGGGAACTCCTTGTTGGCCGGCAGGTATCGATTCCCAAACCTACGACTTCGGTACCATTGTCAATAATGACCCCGAAGATATGGCCAATGCTAATTACATCGTCCTTTGGGGATCAAACTGTGCTTGGACTGGTATTCACACCCTGCCCTTCATTATGAAAGCCAAGGAGCGGGGAGCTAAATTAGTTGTCATTGACCCGATTCTGACCTCAACTGCCTCCAAAGGGGATCTCTATATTCAGATCAAAAACAGTACCGATGGTGCCCTTGCCCTGGGCATGGCCCGCTACATCCTAGATAATAACCTGGTGGATTGGGATTATGTCAAAGCGAACAGCATTGGTTTCGATGAGTGGGCAGATTATGTCAAGAAGAATATCACCCTGGACTGGGCTGCGGAAAAAACCGGTGTCCCCAAGGATGTGATCATTCAACTGGCCCATGAGTATGCTACTGCCAAACCGGCCTCCATCTGGGTGGGCTATGGTATGCAGCGGCACACCAATGGTGGGCAAAATGTTCGAATCATTGATGCTTTAGGTGTAATGACCGGTAATGTGGGCAAGTCCGGCGGCGGCGTCAACTACGCACATCTGGAGACCTGGGGCTTCAACTATCATGCCATGGTCATGCCTGCGCCGGAAGGTTCAGTGGGGATGCCAGGGGCTGACGGAACCTATACGGATCGCGCCGTTAACATGAATAACTTTGCTGCCGACGTCCAAGCCTTAACCGATCCCCCGGTAAAAATGCTCTGGTTCGCCTGTCGGAACTCCGTTTCCCAAGACCCGGATACCAATGACATTATTAAGATGTTTAACTCCATGGAACTGGTGGTCACTGTAGATTCCTTCTTTAATCAGAATGTGGAGTTATCCGATATCGTCCTGCCCGCCACTACTCACTTTGAGGACTGGGATGTTATGGCCAGTTACTGGCACCACTGGGTAGGCATCAATCAACGGGCTATTGAACCTATGTATGAGAGCAAGAGCGATGTGGAAATCGCCATGGCCTTGTCCAAAGCCATGAATGCCTTAGAGCCTGGATCCTGTACCTACCCCACAGAGGGTGATCCCGAAGAATGGACAGCAAAAGAATTCAATGACGGAATTCATGCCCTCTTAGGAATTTCCAGTTATAAAGAATTGCTGGATGGTCCACGCAAAGCGAATAGTCTCACGGTCGCTTGGGCTGATGGCAACTTCCGTACACCCTCGAAGAAAATCGAGATTCATAGCGAATTGGCAGCCGGTAACGGCCTCCCTGCTATCCCCATTTGGGTGGAAGAAATGAAAGCCCCTGTCCAATACCCAATCCGCTTTATGACACCCCATCCTCAGCATGGAATCCACTCACAATTCCAAAACCTTGACTGGATGATGGCGGCCAACCCTGAACCCGTTGTCGAGATTCATCCTGAGCTTGCTGCTAAACATGGTATTGCCGAGGGAGATAAGGTGAGGATTTACAATGACATAGGAGAAGTGACGATTAAAGCACACCTGACCAGGACCACCTCTCCCGATGTCATCGTCAGCTATGAGGCTTGGTACAAAGATTCCAAGTTCAATGTGAACTATACCGTGAAAGCTATTCCTGCTGATATGGGTAAACAAGCCACAGGGATGGATGGTATTGCCTTCCACGATAACTTTGTAGCCATCGAAAAGGCGTAAGGAGGGGATGAAGCATGAGTAAGCAATTAGGTTTCTTGCATAATTCGGAAAAATGTGTCGGCTGCAGGGGCTGTGAAATGGCCTGCAAGAATGAATATCAAAGCGATGCCTCGGTCCGTTGGCGTCAGGTCTATCAGCTTCGGGAAAAGGATTTTTCCCTCCCCACCCGGATGTTTATCTCTGTGGGCTGCAACCATTGCGAAAGCCCGGAATGCTTGAGGGTCTGCCCAGTCAGGGCTTATACCAAACGGGAGGATGGCATTGTCATCCATGATCAGGAGCGCTGCATCGGCTGCAAGCTCTGTACCATGGCTTGCCCCTATGACCGTCCCCAATTCAACACCACAGTGAAAAAAGTAGAAAAATGCAATCTTTGTTATCAGCGCCTGGATCAGGGGGAGCAGCCGGCCTGTGTGGCTGCCTGTATCCCCGAGGCTTTACAGATGGTGGAGATTACCGATGAACTGGATTTAAAGACCGGCGTTCTGACCACCTTGCCGGGAATGCCTGATCCGGCAGTCACCCATCCGTCCATACGGTTTATCGGCCCGAAACAAGGGAAGCAAATAAGGAGGGATGTATAATGGGACATTGGGAATGGCCGTTAGTGCTCTTTACCGTTCTTGGTCAAACATCCGTGGGAATCATCTTCTGTCTCTGGCTGCTGGAAAGAAAACGGGGTAAACAGGCTGTCCCGGCCAGCCCTGAGTATCAAAGTTTTATCCAAAGCTCCGTCCTGGTCTCAGGGGTGCTCCTGGCGGCAGCGATGATCGCCTCCCTCTTCCACTTAGGACATCCCTTGGCCGCTTATCGGGCTTTAACCCATCTGGGCACCTCCTGGTTAAGCCGGGAAATCCTTCTCTTCGTCTTTACCTTTGGAGCCTGGGCTTATCTGGCCCTCCTCTCCAGAAAGCCGGGGAGCAAGCTCACCGGAATTTTAGCCCTTACTTCGGTCCTGGGCTTTCTGGGTATTATCAGCAGTGCCTTGATTTACACCCTGCCCCGGGTTCCTGCCTGGAATAACTTGGGACCGACGATCTTCTTCCTGATGACCGGCATTATCCTGGGTACCCTGGTCACTGCAGTTTTAGGCCGCAAGGCATTGGCTGCAGGGGAGATGAAGCAGATTCTCAGCATCGCTTTGGGCAGTGTCATCGTCAGCGCCATCCTCTATCTCCTCTACTTCTCACTCCTAGAGGCCACTCCCGAGGGAGCGACCACAGCCCAAGTTCTTCTCACCAGCCCTGTATTCTGGCTGAGAGCGGTAGCCGGCTGGATTCTCCCCATCCTCCTCATCCTCAATGCTATAAGCAAAAAAGCAAATCCTCAATCCCAACTCATCCTCCTCGCCCTCACCTGCGGTGTAGTAGGAGAACTTCTAGGCAGAGGACTCTTCTATGCCAGTGCTGTGGGAATACACATTACAGCGTTAATGTAACCCTTATAAAGCCCTGGACCCATACCGTTGATACGGAGGGTCCGGGGTGTTTTTTGCTTTAGCGGTATAGGATCATTCCGAAGAGATCTTACGGATACTGCGGACGATGATGATTAGGAGAGAGACTACGACGATGACCAAAATCCCCTGCAGCAGCCAAGAATTTCTTTCCGTCCAGGGGCGAATGTCTTTAAACTGGTAAGCATCGTTTTCTGTTGCAGCTCCCAGGGAAGCTAGAGGAATTTTTGAAAAGTCCATATTACCCTTGAATTTTTCTATATCATAAATAGGGGCTTGAATCTGATGATTTCCCCAGTAGAGTGAGGTTTCCTTTGTTGGATTGACTGGAAAAACTAGTAACGGATTTGTGCCACTCATGCGTATTCTCCGGATGTCTAATGGGGCATTATCCTGATTGATAATTTTCAGTTTAAGATAACGGACATTTGAGTTGAGCTTGAGCATACTTTGCTTAGCTGTTAATTTATCCAGCTGATAGGAAAAGAGTTCACCCTGGGCAAGCTGATCCCAGTCCTTATTGTTGTCACTGGCATAGATCTCCGCTCTGCGATTAAAATTCACGGCATCGGTGATGATTTCTAATTCTTCCACGGGAAGATGGCTTTGATGCAAATCAAACGTGTATTCCTGAACGCCATCATTATTGCTCTGAGCGAGCATGGAAAAGGATCGTTCAGTTGCGTTCAGTGCAACAGCTTGGTTTTGAAGAGAAAGACTAACACCGTCACAATGGAAGTCTCCTTTTCCATCATTATTAATGATTAGTCGAAGATAGGGGAAATTCGTTTGGGGGAGATTGACTTCGAAGTGTCGGGACTTCTGTTCATCAGTCAGGTCAAAAATCGTGCTATTTTCGGTAAGCGTGATCCAATCCTGCTGATTATGGCTACCCTCAACGTTTACGCTGCGGATAAAATTTTTAGCTGAGGTGATGATTGCCAATTGTTTGATCCATTGGCCTGAAGGAACAAGCACTTCAAGTTGCAGATTTCCTTGGGCGTCTTTTCCTTGATTGAGGATTTTTGCACGTTCAACTTGGGTAGCGATGTCAAAATCTCGTTCAGTAACGAGTGCATAGGGAATCTCTTCATTGCCGTTATAGAGGCGTAAATCTAGAGATCCAATCTCAGTTTGTCCGAGAACTTCGTCGGTCAGTTCAAGAAGATTATAGGAAGCGGCAGTCGAATTAACAGTGACTGGAGCACGATAGCGAAAGTCACTGATCGCAGCATATGCCGGAATGGGGAAGATTATGGACAAGATCATCATACACAGCGAAAAGCTGGCCAGAATATGCGGGATGGATTTACTCAAAATCATCATCTCCCACGATCAGATTTTTATAACGGTGGTAGATCCAGGATATAGCCAGCAAGATGATGCCCAATCCCATAAACGAAAGGATCCGATAGGGCGTGGAAAGGTTAGAAAGATCGTAAAGAAATACCTTGAAAATTACGATACCCAAGAAGCCCAACCCGAACCAACGAATCCCTTTTAGGCGGCGCCAGAATCCCAAAACGATCAGTATCGCAGCATGCAAGCCCCAAACAAGCGACAGGATCAAGTTCTGAGAACTGTCCAATTGGGAGTAATCCGCATCGCTATTCAAAGACCAGAGATAATCATAATAGGCATTGATCTCCAGAGTTAAGAAGATAATAATCAGCAGGTTAAGCGCAACTTGGAGACTGAGGAGGAAAATAGAATTCACCTTTGCCTCGAATTTACGGGTGTGTCGGTAAAAAAGCCATACAATGGAGGCCGTAGCGATGATAACAAAAAGAAACGCAACCGCAGCCTTATTTAAGAAGACCCATAACTCCTCACCCGTAATCGTAAAGGGATATGTGAACAAAGAAATAATTGCGAATGTCAGGATCAAAAAACCGGCCAGTGGGATCTTCTGAGGATTGATCTTAAGATTGAGATAGAAAATGATCACGGCTTCCAGTGCCCACGATATAGTGACCCAATAGCCGTCTAATTGCAAGGGGATTGCCAGGGTAATGAAACCGGCAGCAAGTGCTAATAGTGTCAGGCTTAAGCTTCGGGTTCCGGGATACCGCCGGTAAATGAGTACGCCCATGATTAGGTAGATTAGCCCCAGGAAAACTGCCCAGAATCCGATCCAGCCTTCAATATGGTCTACCAACAGTTGATATGATAATGAGAAATAGGCGATGGCATTAAGGAGAATTAGGCTGATGTCCGCCCAGAGAAAGGATTCCTTTAAGCGGATATTTCGAGTAAAGCTAATGGCTAAGTAAATCAGGAAAAACAAGGTAAGATAGCTGAAAGAGAGCGTATTGAAGCGCAGGGGATTAAAGGCTTCAGGACTGCTGATGTGTCCGGCAATAAAGGACATATAGGAGAATAGAAAGGTAAGGTAATTAAAAATTGGCCATTTTTTAAAATAGGCAACCAATAGAACCCCGGCATCAAGAATGGCAACATAAGTGAAAAGAACAACCTGACTGATTTGACCTGTACTTAATAAGAACGGTGTGGCAAAGCCTCCGACAATACCGATGATGCCGACGGCAGGGGAATCGTACCGGATAGAAAGCAAGGAAGCGGTTAGCGTGATTAAAATCATCAAGACAAAAGCAACAGGTTGGGAAATTAAATGATAAAAAACAAATGCTGAGAAGATAGAGAAGTAGAGGATGGCGATGCCTCCGCCAGTGAACCCTTGACCATAGATAACGAACTTTTTGCGTTGAAAATATTCGCCGGTTCCGAGGAAGCCTAAACCAATAACAAGACCGATGACGATGCGGCCCAACTCGCCGATAAAGTGGTTATCAAAGGACCATTTGAGAAAGAATGCAACAGCCAACATGATTGCCAGGATTCCTAACCGGTTAAACCAGGTGCCAGCAAGTTTTTCCTCACTCATACCTTTTAGACTCGTTTTTTTGGGAGGGAGAGAGGGTCTCATGGGCGGTCGTTCGTTTTGACCTTCTATGGGCAGCTCTCTTTGTGGTAAAACGGGCTGTTTTAAAGCGGACGGTCCAGATACTCCTGCTTGTTTCTCAAGAAAGGCAACCCGGTCTTTTAATTCCTGAAGTTCTGCTTGCAATTCCCTTAATTGTTGGTTCATAGCGCTCCCCCCTTTTTATCTATTAATTTTAATTGAGAAAGAAGTATATATATGGAAATTATACACCTAAAAAGTGAAAAATTATATTGAAAAATATTTATCGAGGATGAAAAAATGGACCCTATCCTATTTGCAACCCATATAGATCAACCGGTAAAGTAAAGCTAACCCGCACATAAGAGTGCCCGCGGATAAAAACACCCCTCCAAGAGTGATTAATGGAACTGCCATAGCACCTAATATCGGGGCAATCAACATAGAGACTGTCTGCAGGGCGTTAGCTAAAGCCGACACAGGTCCTACGGTATCATCGGTCGTTTCGGTTTGCAAAATATATCCAAAAGCCACAGCAGTCTGAGCGCTGCATAGTCCTATCAACACACATAAGACAACCCAAAACCACAGAGTGCCAGGGAGTGTCCCCCAAGCTTTAAGACCGACAAAGGCAAGAAGCAGGCCTGATGTCATTCCCGCCAAAGTCATACGAGATAAAGGATCTTTTTCCCAACCTCTCCACTGTCCGGCACATAGTGCGCCGATCACACTGCCCATGCCGACAGAACCAAGGAGTAATCCGAATTGACCTTCTGTTAGCCCGGCAGCTTTCGTCAAAATGATGAATAATCCATCATACAAAAAGATTAAGAAGAAACTTGCAGCAGTATAGAGGATTCCGGACTTTAACAAAGGCCGACAAGTGATATGGTTCCACGCTTCACGCAGGTCTTTCTTTTGTCTTTGATTTGTTTCCTCCGGCACACCCCATTGAGGCAATCCGCACAACAGTAAGGCCGAAAAAGCATAGAAGCTTGCCCCAACGATGAAAGCTGACTCAGCCCCGAACCAACCAATCAGTGTTCCTCCCGCTATGGGAGCAAGAACTTTCGAAGAGTTTACGGAAAGCTGACTTAGGGAAATAGACTTTGCAAGTAGTCCCGGCTCCACTAAACCTTTAATGGCACCTTGACGAACGGGGTCGAAGACTGCGCTTATACTCATTTTTAAGAACACAAGAGTTAATAGAACGTTAAGAGAGGGTGCCCATATCATTCCAAAGACAATCCCAGCCCGCAGCAAGTCGCATACGACTAAGACATGCCTTCCGGGTAAACGTGCTATCCTTACACTTGACAGAGGACCGATAATAACCCACGGCAGCCCCATACAGATCGATAAGGCAGCAATAGCCGCGGAACCATAACCCCAGGTGTAAATAATAAGAGTACTCAAAGCAATAAAGTCCAGCCAATTGGCAAGGTCTGAGAGTACTTGTCCGCCTATTAATCGGCGAAAACCTCGAATGCACAGTGGACTGCTAAACGGCTGTTCAATGATACTCACGAAAAAACCTCCAATAGTTCTTTCTTTCAAAGTAACAAAACTTTGTCAGAAGAATATCAGAGGTGTATTAAATGCTTTTGCAGCAGCTCATTTATTTTTTCTTTGCTTTGAGCAAGCCCAATGCGGCGAGACAGTTGGTTCCACTGGTTGTCATAACGCCCCGATAGAGTCTCCCACTCGAACTTTTTTGCAAAATACCTCACGGTACTTATGCCTCTGATCAAATGAGGCAAAAAGTGCGATTCGGTTAGAAGTGAATGACCCAGTTCAATAAAGGACAGTGCATCATGGGGAAGTACCCTGTTGAGGGCGATACCTTTTAGTATGTTGAATTGACCTTGCTCCCGCTGGTAAGGATATTGGTGTAGCAGGTTTTCCGCATCCTTTATATCAATCGTGAGGTTTTCCCAGTCCCCAATATGTAGATCATATTCAATTTTTAAGTTGGCAACGTAGGGTATCAGGCCATCCCAACCTTGGCGTGATACTTCGGCCGATAAGAAGTCTAATTTAGCTTTGGCCTTATCGTAATCACCCCAATCCATCAGCATCGAAATGATAATTATATTCTCCAGCTCGTACTGCCATACGCTCGGAAGAAGTTCTTTCTGCAAAACAGCCTCCACATAGTGGCGATTCTCGTGGGGATCGAGGAGTTGATTCAAATAAAGTAAGTGAAAAGCTCGATCAGAAAAGGGGATGCGTTCATCTTCCACAAGGAAACGAACATCTCCCTCCAGTATGCGAATTAATATCTCAAAGGAAGTATCCCATGCTACACCGAGAGTTTCCTTGTGGCGGCGGAGCGCAAGAAGAGCATCGCCGCGGCCGAATTTTAAGTAGAGCTTACTGATTTTTTGCATCTCCTGCGTAAAAGCAGGGGCATGAAGTAAGAGATTATGCTCAGACTTTGGCTGCTCCGTGATTAAACGATAACCAACCCCTCGTACCGTTTCGATCCTAACCAAGGGGTGCCAAGGCGTTATTTTTTTTCGAATACGATAGATATGATCATCAACAGTTCGATCAATGGGTGATTCTAAAGGCCATACAGCATCTAAGAGTTGATTTCGAGAAAATGTCTGCTGCAAGTGCTCGTACAGGTACTCCAAAAGAGCATATTCTTTGGGTAGTAAGGAAATTGAACGTCCGGCCCAAGTTACGGTCAATGATCCTTGATCAAAATCAATATGGTCCATCTTAAGCGTCCTCTATCTACGTATTAACCAATCTTCACTCCTATCCGTGATAAAAGCGTATAAAATAGTATATCATAAGTAGGAGCAAATAAGAGATTTGGTATTAAGTTAATGGTGACAGGATTAACACTTCCCATAAATAATAAGCAGGAAATCCCTCACCCTTAGCGAAATTATGGTTGACGAGATACTTGGCAAGGGGGGATCAGCATGGACACCTTATATCACCATATTTGTCCCCGGAATTGTTACGATACCTGCAGTATCATCAGCACGACCCGCAATGGCAGACTGGTATCCATTGAGGGTAATCCTTCCCAGGGTTATACCCGCGGCAAGCTCTGCCCAAAGGTTATGGATGAGATCCATAAAGTTTACAGCCCTCACCGGGTCAAATATCCCATGCGTCAGCGCAAAAGGTTCTCGGGCCAATGGGAACGGATCAGCTGGAATGAAGCCTTGGATATCATCAGTCGGCAAATAGTTTCCATCAAAGAAAAATACAGGACCACTCTTCCCATAGCCCATAACAAATACTCCGGCAATTTCGGAATCATGCACAATGCCTTAGAGGCCTTTATGACAGGTCTTGGGCCTACGACCCGAGCCGTGGGCTCTCCTTGCTGGTCGGCAGGGGTAGAGGCTCAGGTCTTCGATTTCGGGGCTTTTTTTTGCTCCGACCCTCTGGATATGGAGAAGGCTAAACTCATCTGGATCTGGGGAGCCAATCCCGCCTGGAATGCCGCTCATCAAATGCCGATCATTTTTCGGGCTATGGATCACGGGGCCAAGGTCATTTGTCTGGATACTCATTTTTCAGCTACGGCTGCCCGGGTTCATCAATTTGTGCGGGTGAATCCAGGTACGGATGGGCTCTTAGCCTTAGGCTTGGCAAAAATCATCGTGGACCATCAGCTCACAGACCCGGAGCTGCCGAACTATTCTTTGGGGCATGAAGAATTCATGGATTACCTGAAGCTGAAGGTTGATCTCCAGGAATGCTCGGAAGTGACGGGGGTTTCCATAGATACTATGAAAGAACTGGCCTTGGAGTATGGGGCCACGAAGCCGGCCTGTATCTGGGCAGGCTTTGGCCTTCAGCGTTATACCAACGGGGGGCAGAATCTGAGAGCCATCGATGCCTTAGGTGCCCTGACCGGGAATATCGGCCGGCCTGGCGGAGGAGTTCAGTATGGGCATTTTGAAACCTGGCGTTTTTCCGGGCCCTTAGCTCATTCCCAATGCGGCTATGCTCAGGACCGGGAGCTGGATATTAATCAGTTTCCTCAGCTGGCCTTAGAGGCCAATCCCCCTGTGAAAATGCTCTGGATCGCCAGCCGTAACCCTTTTCAGCAGGATGCCAATCATGCCGAGTGGCAAAGACTCAGCGAGACCCTGGAGCTCATCGTGGTTAGTGACCTCTTTCACACTCGGTCCTCCGCTGCCGCAGACCTCTTTCTCCCTGTGACCACCCATTATGAGCATTGGGATCTCCATGCCAGCTATTGGCATTATTATATCGGGATCAATGAACCGGCCATTGAACCGGTGGGAGAAGCCCGCTCCGATCTGCAGATTACCTGGGACCTGTCCAAACGCCTTAATCAGAGCTCGCCGGGAAGCTCGGCCTTTCCTACGGAAGGATCGGAAAAGGAGTGGGTCCTTGGTGCCATCGGGCCGGAGATGCTGGAGATACTGGGAATCCACTCGGCAGAGGACCTTCTTAAGGGCCCCAGACGAGTAAACTATTCCGGGACCGCCTGGCAGGAGCGGAAATTTCAAACTCCCTCGGGCAAATACGAGTTTTACTCGAAAAAAGCTCAGGAATGGGGCCTTCCTCCTTTGCCCATTTACCGCCCTTCACGCAAACCACCTGCGGAGACTCCTCTGCGTCTGCTTACACCTCATCATTTATCCGGGCTGAACTCCCAGGTGTATCTGTATTCCGAAGAGAGCAGCGGCGGCGCTGAAAGTCTTCGTGAGAACAACACCTTTCCGAAAGCCCGTCTCAACCCCAAAACCGCTGAAACCTATGGCCTGCACAGAGGGGATAAAGCCATCCTATGGAATCGGGGAGGGAGTCTCCCGGTCACTATAGAGCCGGACCCAAGCATCGGAACAGAAGTGATCGTGATCTACCAGGAGAACCGGGCCAATTTAAAGTCCCCCCATCTGAACCTGCTTAACCTTGGCGAGTTAACCGATATGGGGAAATATGCCACAGGGGCTTATGGATTGGCCTTGAACGAGACCTTTGTGGGAATCAGGAAAACCACCTCTTGAGGAGGGAAGATATGGCTAAGCAATTGGGTTTCTTTTTGGATGTGAACCGGTGTCTGGGGTGTGGGGCGTGCATCAAAGCCTGCGCTAATCATAACCGCTTACCCCCTTCCCTGACCTGGCGGAAATTGCGGCAGGTGGAGAATGCGGATTATGACCGGGGTCAGGTTTCCCGTTTCTTCCTCTCCACAGCCTGCAATCACTGCGCTAATCCTGAATGCATGCGGGTCTGCCCCTCCGGAGCTTATGCCAAGCGACGGGACGGCATCGTCCTTCATTTTCCGGATAAATGCGGTTCCTGCAGATCCTGTGTGGCCTCTTGTCCCTTTGGCGCTCCTCAGTTCAATCCTCAGACCGGTAAAGCCGGCAAGTGCCAGCTTTGTCATGAGCGGCTGGATAAAGGGAATAGTCCTTACTGTGTGCAGGCCTGCGTCACGGGAGCCTTGCAGCTAAGGGAAATCCAGGGGAATCCGACGGACAAGATTCTGCGCCTGACAGCTCCTTTGCCGACGTTGCGCTTAACCAAGCCCTCCACTTTTTATTACCCGCCAAGAGGGACGAAAATACTTTAGCATGATCGGCTAGTTAAGATCCCATTATGGTCAAAGCAAAAGCCCAGTCTTTGTAGAAAATTACAAAGAACTGGGCTATTTTTGTATAAAATTACAAAAGTCTTTCTTCTTGGTTTGTGGGCACAAGCTTTCCTAAGTATCTCCTTGATATTGTAACAAAGTGTACAAGGTGTTGTCAAGGGATATTACTTCCCAATCCCCTGCAGAATCTCAAATACAGCCTCCGGCGAAGCGCCTTTAACCCCGATCTCCACCAGGACATCCCCATACAACACACTGAAGCCCATCCGCTGACCCGGCTCATCCCCGGCATCGGCAACCTCATAGGCCCTTGCCCGTACTGTATCCAGAGTCACTTCATCCCTAAGGAAGATAGGGCTATCCACGATTTCTCTCAGCTCCTTAGGGATAGAATCAGCCCGGGGAATGGGATAGAGGGATAGGTCATAATTCTGTTTATGGGCAACCGATGTGATCCGCCCTTTATCCTTATCCTCCAGCAGGGAAACCCGCCAATCGATATAGCCCATACCTTTTGTCCAATGGACAAACAGAGCATCCTCTATCTGATTGATATGGCGCAGAGCATCCTCAAAAGCAAACCCTTCCGGCAGGGCCGCCGGCAGATAGACACCGAAATCTGCATCGGCCCGGGCTTCTTCCAGTGTGAGCCTCTCTTCCCGCAGTTCGGGCAGGACAGGATGCAGCACCGTAAGATCGGCCTTGCCTCCCTCGATCAGGAGCCCAATCTGCTCTGAGATTTCCTGCTTAAGATACTCCTTTTCAGTTTCCGGACCGCCAAGCTCGACATAGTAAGCCAGGTCGGAAAGCTTGAAGGAAGCAAAGTAGATGATGTTCCTCAGCCCCCGGCTGTTGGGCCGGGTCTCAAAATATCCCGCCGTAACCTCTGTTCCGAGGATATCGGAGGTTTTGGCTTCCACATCAAACACATAGTCAAGCTGCACATTGCCGGGGGCAAGCTGGATAGTGGTCTCAAGACCGGATGGGGACGTCACACGGGCGTCGATATTGAATAAAGTGGCCTCATGTCCATCACTTGAAAAATTTGCGGTTGCCGAGATAGTCCGGGTGTTTGTAAGGCCAGGGAAAACAGCATCAAGCTCGCCCGCAGTCAGCTCCTGCCAAAAATGACCGGGAATTGCGATATTGGATGCTGCAAGGTGGGCGCGGGATTGATTAAAGATTAATGGGTATTTGCTTAAGGTATCCCCGGACTGAGAAACCCCTGGATCATTCGGTCCCGGCGCTATAGGGTGCTCCATTAAGCGGGGGAGGGTAAACACACTGACCAGGACCAGAGCAAGACAAGCCAAAGCTGTGGCATAGCGCCTGATCCGAGGAGGCCGGTGTTGGGGCTGGGCCTTGCCGGCACAGGATATAAGTCTTTGGTGTAAGGTCTTAGAAACTTCAATGTTATTCATGTATTCCTTATAAGCTTTCATAATCGTCCTCCTTTAAAGAAAGCTTGAGCTTCTGACGAGCACGAGTCAGGTGGCTTCTTACGGTAGCTTCCTTTTGTCCGGTCAGATCAGAAATATCTTTAATGGAGTAATCCTCATAGTAGAACAAATGGATGACCGTGCGGTATTTGGAAGGTAAGGCCATGATCTGCTCCAGCAATTCATGCTGCTTTGGTTCTGAAGCAGGATAAGAGTTGAGAAAAGGCTCCCTTCGCCTGTGCCAAGGTGAGCGCAGACGGCTTTTGCACAAGTTTACGGTCACCCGCAGAAGCCACGCCTTTTCATGCTCCGCCGATTCAAATGGGGGAGCCTTCTCATAGGCGCGCAGGAACACCTCTTGCACGATGTCCTCGGCATCGGAGATGTTTCCTGTAATCGCCAGTGCCGTGCGGTAAAGTCTGTTTTCATGGGTGGTTACCAACACCTCAAAGTCCTCCGGCCGGGCAGACTTATAGGCCATTTCCTTCACCTCCTTCACCCTATATACGCTTTAGACGGGAAAAAGGCTGCAAATCATTCTTCAAAAATGGGAAAACCTTATTCAAAGGAGGCATGTGGCCTTTCCCAAAATCGATAAACGTAAAGAGGGAACTGCTGGGCTGTCTCGAATGTATAGTATCATGAAATACTATTGAATAGAGAAAGGATAGAAGGATGCCGAAGAAATATATGATGTTAAGACCTGAAGAAGAGGCTGCAGCGGAAAGGGAATCAACCCTCAAGGAGATGATTTGCTTCGGGGAGAACTCTAAGAATTATCGTTTTCCGGATATCGAGGTCAATGATGAGAACCAGGTCAAACTGCAGAAGCTGGTCGATGAATACAAGGTCCTGATAGAGCAGGAAGAGAACAAGGACCTGGATCTTAAGACGTTCTTTGCCGGGAAACACATCAATATCGAGCATGTGGATGAGTTTGAAGAGCCGCGGGATATGTTTGTTCTGTTGATCTACTTCAAAGAGGTCTGCAAGCTCACTGATTTTGAGCCTGTAGCCGTCATTGAGAAATTTGCCTGATCCTGGTTAGCAATGGATAAAAAAATAGAGGTTTAAGTATTTGAATATACCTAAACCTCCAGCGTACTGATCCTGAGCTCGCCTGTTTCGTGTTCTTTTAGCGGACTTTGGCTAACAGGAAGAAAGTCCTGCCGATCTAATCGAAAAGCCTCTGTTAGAGTAATTATCCGAATAGTCGATTACTGAATCTGAGATATAGTCTTCTAAACTGGAATTAAAGACAACGGTAATTCCCTGGGATTCGACGGAGATATCGTCTTGGTGAGTTAACTCATCCAGAGTTAAACTTAATTGCGGACCCCCTCAGCCAAAGCCGCCGAAAGCAATTCTCAGCTGAGTGTCCTGGGGATTATCCTGGGCAGCAATAATTTCTTTTAACTTTTCTGCTGCTTTTTCAGAAATATGCATGTGATCACCCTCCTTATCAGTATTTTGTTTAGCTGATCGGTATTTTACTCTTAGATTTGTTTTCCACCCTTATAAGAGTATTATAAAGGGTTGATTGAACAATTTCAATATACCCCCAAGGGGTATATTATTTTTTTTTAAACTTTCACCATGGGAATGCATAAGTCATCGGATACTTATCCTTCAATGGGAAACACTAGCTAAAAAAGAGAAGGAACCGGCGTGATGCTATGACTGCAGAACTCAATCCGTACAATCAAAAAAGGAATTTTGCCAGAACCTTGGAGCCGGAGGGGATAAGAGAAATCTCCCAGGAGGATCTGAAATTTGTGGTGCAGCACCATCTGGCCCGCAGAGATCACTACGATCTCCGTCTGGAATGGGAGGGAGCTCTTTTGAGCTGGGCGGTGCCTAAGGGACCTTCCTACGATACCCGGGACAAAAGGCTGGCTGTACAGGTGGAGGATCATCCTCTGGAATACAGGAATTTTGAAGGGACCATTCCCAAAGGGGAATATGGGGGCGGTGTGGTCATGCTCTGGGACGAAGGCTCCTGGGAACCTTATGGAGATGTGGATGAGGGACTCCGTGAAGGGGTGCTGAAGTTTGTACTGAAAGGAAGACGGCTTAAAGGAAAATGGGCCCTGGTGCGGATGAAAGAAAAGGCCGGAGAGAAAAAAGACAACTGGCTTTTACTTAAAGAAAAAGACGAATATGCCCAAACTGCTGACGGGATTGCCGAATTAACCACCAGCATCAGGACCGGACGCACTATGGCGGAAATTGAAGAAGGGGAGGACGAAAAGTTCACCCAGAACCCCTTCAGCAGCATCGAGGTGCAGCTGGCCAAATTAGTCCATTCCATTCCTGAGGGAAAAGATTGGCTTTATGAGTTGAAATACGACGGCTACAGAATAGTGGCCTATATTGAAGGAAACAGCGTCCGGCTGATAACCAGGAACGGCCATGATTATACGGAACGATTCCGGGATGTAGCCTCTTCCCTCCTTGATTGGGCGGAGGGGAGGGCCATGATCCTGGACGGGGAAATGGTCGTCACAGATCCGGAGGGCAAAACGGATTTTCAGGCCTTGCAAAACTATCTGAAAAACCCCCGGGCCAAAAATCTGACCTATATCCTCTTTGATCTTCTGGCCTTGGATGGAGCGGACCTCCGGGGACATAGCCTGATCGACAGGAAGGAAACTCTGGAGGGGTTGATGGAGGATGCTCCCCCAAACCTTCACTACAGCAGGCATGTAAGAGGAAAGGGAAAAGAAAGTTACCTGGCGGCCTGTGAGGGCGGGATGGAAGGGATCATCGGAAAAAAAGCCGATTCCCTCTACAGCGGAGCAAGAAACGGGGACTGGATCAAACTTAAATGCGCTAAAAGGCAGGAATTTGTCATCGGCGGCTATACCCTTTCTCATAAAAAAACCAGCGGGATAAGCTCCCTTCTCCTGGGGGTCTATGAAGGGGAGGAACTGGTTTATGCCGGGCGTGCCGGTACTGGCCTGAGCGAAGCCGACATGAAAGAGCTTGAGGAAAAGTTTAAGAGCATCAAGAGCAGGGTGGCACCCTTCAAGGCGGCGCCCAAGCCCAGGTCCAATGAAAAGATCACCTGGCTTGAGCCGGAGCTGGTGGCGGAAATCCAATTTGCGGAATGGACCAAAGAGGATCGGCTAAGGCAGGCAAGCTTCAAAGGCCTGCGGAGGGATAAGAATCCCCGGGAAATACAAAGGGAAAAAGCAGATGAGGAAATACAGCCTCAGCCTGTTCAAAAAGGGAGAAGCCCCATGAAAACCAACAGCAACAGCATTATCATCGAAGGAATCAAGATCAGCAGCCCGGACAAGGTGATCTTCGCCCAGCCCGAAATCACCAAAGTGGATGTAATCCGCTATTACGAAAAGGTGGCGGAGCGGATGCTGCCCTATGTAAGCCACAGGGTTCTCAGCATTGTCCGCTGTCCCAAAGGGGTAGCCCAGACCTGCTTCTATAAGAAGCATCCCGGTCCCGGCAGCCAGGGAATCGTGACCATTCCCATTCTCACCAGTGACGGGGGAACAGAAGATTACTTCTATATTGAGAACATCTCCGGGCTGATCGCCGAAGCTCAGATGGGTACCCTGGAATTTCACATCTGGGGGAGCCGTGTTGATGAGCTGGAAAAACCCGATCTGCTGGTCTTTGATCTGGATCCCGATGAGGGAATGGATCTGGATACTGTGCGCCAGGGTGTGCGGGATATAAAAGATATTCTTGCCGAACTTTCCCTGAACTCCTATCTCAAGACCAGCGGGGGCAAAGGGTACCATGTGGTGGTCCCTTTAAAACCCGCAGTTTCCTGGGAGGTCTTTCACGATTTTGCCAGGGGCGTCGCCCAGGTTATGGAGCAGAAGTGGCCTGACCGCTATACAAGCAACGTGAGAAAGGCCAAGCGCACCAACAAGATCTTTATCGACTGGATTCGCAACGGCAGAGGGGCCACCAGCATTGCCCCTTATTCCCTGAGAGCAAGAAAAGGAGCGGGGGTGTCCATGCCTATCCTCTGGGAGGAGCTGGATATGGTGGCTCCAGATGGGGTCGATATGGCGGAGGCCCTGCGGAGGATCGAGGGGAATGACCCTTGGCAGGATTTTTTCCAGAATCAGCAGCGGCTTAAATGAGGGAATGTAGTCAGTTTTTTATAGGCTAGTATCGTGCATTAAGGAACCGGCATTTACTACGAAAAAAGAAATAGTGGTTTTGAATTTTTTTGCTCTAGTTAGTGTAGAGGAAATATCCTCTTGCACTATTTCTTTATATGGAGCTTTTATCTTACACGCAATTTCAGTTCTATTTTGACGGAGAATGTAATTTTACAAATAATTAGAGACGAGGAGCCAGTTTGGTATTATACGAGGAGGGATGTATAATTATTAAACACACATTAAGAGCGCCGAAATGATATTGGTGAAAAATATACCATATTATTGAAGAAAGGCGGTAGAACAACTTGATTATAGAGAGAAAAGTAAAAATCGATATTGATGAATTTAAGTTTGGCAAAGCATTTATGTTCGATTGAATTCTAAATTGGAGTGAAAATCAAATTTATGTTAAAGAAACTATTTAATCAAAAAACCTTGTTCGGTTTTATCTTTTTTACTATGGTGCTTTCCACCATATTTGTGACAGTAAAGATTTTTCAAGCGCCGACCGTTGCCGATCAGGGGGAACTTAGCGCAAGAGTTAAGGGCGATTATACTCTAATGTTGCTGCAATGTATTTTTGGAACGCTTGCATTGCTACTGCCTAGTTTTATAGCAAAACGGTTTAAAATTGTCATACCATCGGGTATGATTGTCGCTTATGCGGTATTCCTTTATTGTGCCATTTATTTGGGAGAGGTGCGCTCCTTTTACTATAAAGTACCGCATTGGGATACGATTTTACATACATTCAGCGGAGCCATGCTTGGTGCTTTGGGTCTGACGCTTATCAGTTTCTTAAATAATACTGACAGAATCCCGGTATACCTTTCACCTTTGTTCGTGGCTATTTTTACTTTTTGTTTTGCAGTGGCATTAGGTGTTGTTTGGGAAATATACGAATTTACAATAGATAGCTTATTTTTAACCAACATGCAAAAATACGCACTTGAAAACGGAACGCCGCTCATAGGACAGGCCGCTCTTGCGGATACAATGAAAGACTTGATTGTAGACTGCATAGGAGCACTTGCGTTTTCAGTTTTCGGGTACATATCTCTTAAAAGTAAAAAAGGATGGCTGGAGCGGCTCCAATAAATTGTCCCATAAGGAGAAAAAATAAGTTAAACCCTCTATCTAAAATAAAGCAGAAGGACTAAAGCTCGTAGCTTAGTTCTTCTGCTTTTATAAATAAATTAATCTCCCGGGACATGGAGTCATGGAGTTCCCATGCCATACGGTTGCGCTTAAGAAACAGGAATAAAGTTGCGACAAATAGTGTTATATTCATATTTGGCAACAAGAAAATTCTTCAGCAGGGTGAGCGGTAAGGCATTTTCTTGTGTTTTACGGATCAATGCAAGGTTCCATGAAAATGCGTTACCAGCAAGCGGGCAATTCTGTTCGACCTGAAGCTGCCTCGTATTCGGATAGGTGTATTCAATCATCACGCGGTTCTCGTTTTCCATAAGGTAAAACGCCGTCTTGGCTGAGGGAATGACTTCCATGCTGATCTGAACGCCTGCTTTTTGCAGAGCGTCATACAGCGGCCTCATAATCAGTTCTGGGGAACCCCAGACGATGCATTTTTCACCAGATAAATCCTCAATGCTGATCTGTTCTTTTTGGGAAAAACGGTGCGTTCCAGCAAAGGTCACCCCAAGAGGGAATCTGAAGATGGTATCAGCGGCGATTCCAGGAATGTCACAGTCCATCATGACCAGAATGGCGGCGTTCAGTTCTCCGGACAGTACCTTTTCAATCGTCTGATCTGTCGTCAGCGATAACAGCTCCAGCGGTAGTTCCGGGTGAGCGGTTTCGAACTCTTCCAGATAGCTGGGCAGTTCCGGCGTGAAGAACGGCAGAAGGGAGCTGGAAATACCGAGTCGCAGGGTCATTCCCTGAACGGAGCCAATCTCCATGAGCATGGATTCATAGGTGTGTGTCAGTTCTTCCGCATAGTTTCGCACTGTTTCTCCCGACGCGGTCAAGGAAAGACGGTTGCGAAAGTTGCTGAAAAGGGTCGTGCCAAGCTCGGTCTCCAGGGAGCGGATCATCTGACTCAGTGCCTGACGGGATATGAAGAGGCGAACCGAGGCTTTGGTATAATTCATTTCCTCGCAGCAAACCAAAAAGGCCTTTAATTTTAAAATATCCATGTCAGCCCTCCAAACGCAAGCAATTGCTTGCACCTTGTGAAAATTATAGCTGCTTTTTCGGGGCTTGTAAAGCTGATAGGATGTAGCTGCCAATGTGTGCAAACAACGAAAAAGAGAGGGATTAAAATGAAAAGGAATTTTTCCCGCCGCGACTTTTTAAAGGCCGCCGCAGCAGGTGTCGTAAGCACAGGTACCCTCGGTATCCTTGGTGGCTGTTCGCCAAGTTCGAATACCACCGCCCCCAAAGGGACGTATACGCCCGGCACGTATACTGCCACCGCCCAGGGCATGGGCGAGGTTACTGTTACCATGACCTTCGACGAGAACAGCATCACCAATGTTGCTC
Source organism: Desulfitobacterium sp. PCE1 (assembly GCF_000384015.1). Lineage (NCBI taxonomy): Bacteria > Bacillati > Bacillota > Clostridia > Eubacteriales > Desulfitobacteriaceae > Desulfitobacterium > Desulfitobacterium sp. PCE1. The sequence continues at coordinate 513,205 of NZ_KB913023.1, forward strand.
TTGACTTAGCCAACGAGACTGCGGGAATCGGCCAGGCGGCCAAGGATACACTGATCGCGCAGATTCTTGACGGTCAGAGCGTGCAGGTCGACGGGGTATCCGGTGCATCGGTCACCAGCAAGGCGGTCATGAAGGCCGCGGCCGACTGCATCACTCAGGCCGGCGGCAACGCCGTTGTAGTCTCCCAGGGTTCTTCCGATTCTGCAGGTGCCGACTGGCTTGGCGAAGCACCGGAGATCGCCGACAGCGAGATCATCAAGACCTATGATTATGAGGTGATCGTCATTGGTGCCGGTACCTCCGGCACCTTTGCCGCCTGCTCAGCCGTTGAAGAGGGAGCAAAAACCGTGCTTCTCGAAAAATTTGGCGCTGACTTCGGCGGCTCCGGCATCCGCGACACACTTGCGGCTATTGGATCAAAGCAGCAGATCGCGAACAAGGATAATCCGGATAAATTTGACGTGATACGCCTGATGTATCAGCACTCCCAAGGTTATGGCGACCAGAGGCTTTTCAAGGTTTGGGCGGATCACTCCGGCGAGGCGATAGACTGGTATACCGACCGCATGGCCAAGCATGATGTGAAGATTCTGCACGAGGTGGACAATCACACCACCGGAGAGAAATACGAATTTTATGATGTGGGCCATTCCATCCAGTGGGAAGGGAGGGAATACCAGTCCCAATTCTCGATGTTCCTTCTACTGGACGATTACAAGGCAAAAGGACTTGAAGTTCACTACGACACGGAAATGATCAAGCTCCTGAAAGACGGAAGCAAGGTCACCGGCGTCATTGCCAAAACCGGCGATAAATATGTGCGCTACAACTCTTCAAAGGGTGTGATCGTGTGCACCGGCGGCTACTCCAACAACACCGGGATGCTCCAGGCTCTCCAGCCCGAGACGCTGAAGATGACCGGCGTTAATTATTCTTTCCCGGGCAGTTTCGGTCAAGGGATCAAAGCCTGCCTGTGGGCCGGCGGCGTAATGGATGAGACCCATGCGGGCATGATCTTTGACCGCGCCTGCGTGAAACCTGATGCCACCGGCCCGGAAGACGCCGGCTGGTTTTGGATGGGCTCCCAGCCCTTCCTGAAGGTAGACCTGAAGGACCGCCGGTTTACCAATGAATCCGGCAGCTATGACCATATTCTCCATACCGCCTTCAACCTGTTGCCGGAGCATACTTACGCTATGCTCTGGGATGCCGGCTATCCTGAAGATATCAAACGTTTCGAGAGCCACGGCTGCTCCCGCCTTTATCCCCATGCTAACGGAACGGAATCGGTTTTCCCCATGGAGTATATTCAGAACGTCATGAATCCCGATCTTCAGAAGCAGGGATACATCGTCCAGGCCGACACCATCGAAGAACTGGCCGGGAAGCTGAACATTCCCGCCGACAACCTCAAAGCTACGGTAGACCGCTATAATGAGCTTTTCGATAAACAGAAGGACGAAGACTTCGACAAAGAGCCGTTCCGCCTTTCCCAACTGCGCACCGCGCCCTTTTATGGCACCCGCCAGTGCGGCGGATACTTCATCGCCACCATGGACGGCATCAAAATCAATACCGATATGAACGCCGTCGATAAAGACGGCAATGCCATAGAAGGCCTGTACGTTGCGGGCGACTGCTCAGGCGGTTATTTTCACGGCAGCTATGTGAACCTGCTGGCCGGTGCCGCCGCCGGACGCAGTACCACCTTTGGTCGACTTGCAGGCCGCAACGCCGCGCGTCGACTAGTCTAGTCGTTATTGAAAAGCTCCAGAACTCTATTTAGAAAAGGGATAAGGAGAAGCTGCTGTATTTGACTGTTTATTTACTGAATAGCATAATTTAATGACTCAAATCCATAACAACACAGAGCCTTGGACAAAAATCGTCCAGGGCTCTGTGTTTGATTTTTATAATTCTGCCAAAGGTGGTGTGCTGACCTGATTGAACTGAACAATGCCCTGCGGGCAAGGCCTTGGTGCTTACCGGTCGTGAGGATGATAATTCAACTTGGGAAAAGATGATCGAGTATCTGGAGGATTGTCCCTTTATTTACGACTTATGAAGCTGCGCATAAATGGTTAGAATTACTAGAGGTTAATGATTAATGCCGTAATTGAACCGCGTCTGTGCTAATGATCCTGATCATGAACACGGTATTGGCAGGAAGCCTGATCAATAAAGCGGACATGAAAGAAGTGACTTACTATTGAAAGATAAAATCACCATAGGAATACCCAGGGCCTTTTTATACTTTAAATATCAATACCTATGGCAAAATTTCTTTGCGGAATTAAACTGCCAGGTCATTTTAAGCCCGGAAACCAATAAGAAAATCCTGAAAGACGGCATCGATTCCTCCATTGACGAAAGCTGCCTTTCCGCCAAAATTTACATGGGCCATCTTGCTTACCTAAGAGGAAAAGCAGATTACATCTTAGTACCCAGGATCGTAGGTTTTGGCAAAAATGAAGAAGTATGCACCAAGTTCAACGCCCTCTATGATATCGTCAGAAATACCTTTAAAGATGTAAAACTGCTCAGCTACAACATCGATATGGCACATCAAGAAAGTGAATTCAAAGGGTTTATGAGGATGGGCAGGGAACTGGGCAAGAATCCTCTCCAGGTATTAAGGGCCTATCTTAAAGCGAAAGCAATCCAAAAGAAGAAGGAACACCAGTTGGCTGCAGAGCAGGAGAGTCTGATCCGGACAGGAGACAAGCTGAAGATCCTGATTATTTCCCATGATTATAACACCTACGATAAGGCGGTGGGGTATCCCATCATCAAGTACCTGGAAAGCTTAGATATTGTGCCGATTTATGCCGATGTTGCCGACAAGAAGAAAACCTCCCAAAAATCAAGGCTCATCTCAGAGGCCCTGTATTGGACCTTCAACAAAGAGCTCATTGGCGCGATCCATCATTATCAGAAGGAAATCGATGGGATTATTTTCATTTCCACCTTCCCTTGCGGTCCCGATTCCCTGGTCAATGAATTATGCCTGAGGAAAATAAAAGGTGTTCCCATGGCCAATCTCATCGTGGATGAACTCCAGGGTGAAGCGGGCTTGCAGACCAGAATTGAAAGCTTTGTCGATATCATTATGGAAAGAAAAAAAGCCGGGAGGAAAGCGCAAATTGGCTAGCCAGGAAAAGATCATGAGTTTTCCCCATATGGGAAATTATCATATCCCCATCGAATTTCTGATCAGGCATGTCTTAGAAAATATTCAGGTTTTGACCCCACCCCAAATCACCAAAAAGACCTTGGAACTGGGCGCAAAGTACAGCCCGGATTTTGTGTGTGTGCCCTTTAAATATAACCTGGGCAACTATCTTGAAGCCCTGGAACAAGGAGCGAATATCCTGGTCCAGTCCGGGGGCGGCTGCCGGTTCGGGTATTATGGTGAAATTCAGGAACAGATCTTAAGAGACCTGGGTTATGAGTTTGAGTTTATCAGCATTATCGACAACCAAAATGTCAATCCCTTGGCCTTTTTTAACCGCTTTAAGCGTCTGAATCCCCAACTATCCTTTGTCCGCTTCGCCTACTACTTTCAATTGACCTTTAAAATGATCGAGGCCATGGACTCCATCGACCACTACATACGGGACCATATTGGTTTTGCCCTCCAGGAGGGCAGCTTTGAGCTGCTGCACGAGGAATTCCTCAAGGAGCTTCCAGCGGTGGATGGCTTCCGGAGTCTGGATAAGATCTATCGAAAATACGATGCTCTGTTCCGCCGGCTGGAGGTCAGTAAACCCGAAAAGCCCCTCAGAGTAGGGATCGTGGGAGAGCTCTACACCCTCATGGAGCCTTTCAGCAGTTGTTTAATCGAAAAGGAACTAGCGAAAAAAGGCATCCAGGTCACCCGCTTCATCACCATATCCTATTTACTGCGCCATCATCCCAAATCCAGTGACTTGCTGGAGTGGGCTGGGAACTATCTGAAGTATGAAATCGGCGCCGACGGTACAGACAGTGTGGCCCGGGCGAGAATGCTGGCCGAAGCCGGATATGACGGGGTCATTCATATTAAGCCCTTTGGCTGTACCCCTGAAGTCAATTCCATGCCAATGATCCAGAATATCAGCAGTGATTATAAGATGCCGGTCCTGTATTTCAGTTTCGATGCTCAGACCTCGGAGACCGGTGTGCTCACAAGATTAGAAGCATTCCATGACATGCTTATGATGAGAAGGGAAAAAGAACCATGGCAAAATGTTATTTAGGAGTGGACAGCGGCTCCATTTCCACTAAAGGTGTCATCATTGATCAAAACAACAAGATATTGGCCGAGAAATACTTATGGACGGAAGGGAACCCGGTGGACGCTGTTAAAGAAGTCATCGGGGACCTCCAGGCTCAGATTGAAGGTCAGGATATCCAGGTTAAGGCCGTGGGCACCACCGGTTCGGCCAGGCGTCTGATCGGGGCCCTCCTCAATGCCCAGGTGGTCAAAAATGAAATCACGGCCCATGCCGTGGGAACCCTGTCTGTGTACCCCGATGTCCGGACCATTTTTGAAATAGGCGGTCAGGACTCCAAGATTATTCTGGTGGAAGACGGTATTGTGGTCGATTATGCCATGAATACCTTATGTGCCGCCGGAACAGGTTCTTTCCTGTCTTCCCAGGCCAAGCGGCTGGGGCTGGAGGTTGAGGAGTTTGGGGAAATGGCTTTGCGCTCCCAGAATCCCACCAAAATAGCGGCCCGCTGTACGGTTTTCGCTGAGTCGGATATGGTGCATAAGGCTCAGATCGGGCATAAAAAAGAGGATATTGTGGCCGGACTGTGCAAAGCGGTGGTGGCCAATTACCTGAATAACGTGGGCAAGGGCAAACACACCAAAGCCCCCATCGTTTTCCAGGGAGGAGTGAGCAAAAATGTCGGGGTGATTAAAGCCTTTGAAGAAGCAACCGGGGAAACCATCCATGTAGACCGGCACGCTCACTTAATGGGAGCCTTAGGCGCGGCCCTGCTGGCCAAAAGCTCCGGCCAAGAGCAGGACTTTGACTTCAGTATGACGGAGATGCATTTTGACACCCGGGGTGTGGAATGCCAGGGCTGCCCCAATAACTGTGAGGTCATTTGTATCTACAGGAATGAAGCGTTGATCGATGCCTGGGGCAACAAATGCGATAAAGGGGCAGTGGGAACCAATGAACCGAATAAACCGCCAGCTGTAAAGGATGATGAAATGGTCTCTTAAGAGGGCCGCCAGGATTAAAGAAGATTGGCTTTGTCTCAGATGATAATGATATAATAGTAAAGTTCGGCCTAAAACAGAGAATCCATGGGTGGCCGGCTTTAAAACGGGTGGCCCTGGAGCCATCCGGTAGATTGAGGGGAGATATGTTATGGAATTCAGATACTTTATGCCTGCTGAACTATATTTTGGTGAAGATGCAGTATTGAAAAATAAGGATATATTTAAAGCAATAGGCAGTAAGGCTTTAATTGTCACAGGGAGAAGTTCGGCAAAAAAGAATGGTTCTTACGATGATGTAACGCAAGCCCTTTCAGAAACAGGAGTAGAATACCTTCTCTTTGATGAAGTAGAGGAGAATCCATCCTTAGAAACTATTGAAAAAGCCGCCGACATAGGCAAAGCAAACCAGGTGGATTTTGTGATAGGTGTCGGCGGCGGCTCCCCTATGGACGCTGCCAAAGCTATCGCAGTATTTATAAAAAATCCTGAAATCAATACGGATAACATCTTTAGCGGCAAGGAACTTGAAAGCATACCCGTAGTCGCTGTGGCAACCACTTCGGGGACAGGCTCGGAAGTGACTCAATACAGTATAGTCACATCAAACATAGAAAAGACAAAGAAAAATTTAGGGCAGATTGTCTTCCCTAAAGCCGCCTTTTTGGACTATAAATACACTTATGATTTACCCTATGATATAACGGTTAACACAGCCTTGGATGCTTTTACCCATTTAGTCGAGGGATTTTTAAGCTCCAAAAGTACGACTATATCCGAACTCTATGCTGAAAAAGGGTTTGAGTTATTTAAGGACTGCTTTGAAAGATTACTCGACAAGGAACTGGATCGGGAATTCCGCTCGAATATAATGCTGGCATCAGCCTTGGCCGGTATGCTCATATCCCAAAGTGGGACATCTCTGCCTCATGGGATGGGTTATCCCCTTACTTATTATAAGGGACTGCCTCATGGACTGGCGAATAGTGTTTTAACCATGGAGTATTTGAAGTCCTTCAAGGATAAAACAAAGATTGAAAAAATGCTGGACCTTTTGCAGCTGGATAACTTGGCAGACCTGGAAGGAATCTTTAAAAAGCTGATTGATGTAAGGGTCGAGATAACAGAGGAAGAAATAATGGAGTATGCAAAGAACTTCCTTTCCAATAAGGATAAGCTGAAGAATCATCCTGAAGAAGTACAGCTTGAAGATATAGTACAGATTTATAGCAGAAGCCTCTGTGGTGAAGTTCTTTAGGGGAGAAGGCTCAGGAGCTTTCAAAGGACGGGATAATGATCAGAAGAAGCCCATCCGGTATCATCGGCGCATGATATCGGTGGGCTTTTTTAGTTTAATATCGTGGATTAAAAAGATGTTCATTAACGATAAGGTTTCCATGGCATTAAATAAGGAAGGAAACTGCTGGAATTATCGCGAATTTATAAGGATAAGGAGTCATTACTAAAATCAAAAATAGAACAGAGCTTACCAATGATGAAAGCACTTAAGCCGAAATTGGTCTATAGCATCAAGAAGCTTCTGAATTCAGGTTGAATGGAGGAATCTATAATGAAAGTCGGAATTATTCGCTGCCAGCAAACAGAGGATATGTGTCCCGGAAGCACAGACTTCAAAGTGGCTAAAGAAGGAAAACTCGCTTTCGCCGAGACTGGTCCGGTAGAAGTCATTGGATTCATGTCCTGTGGAGGATGTCCCGGTAAAAAAGCAATATCCCGAGCTAAGATGATGGTAGAACGAGGAGCAGAGATTATTGCCTTTGCTTCCTGTATGAAAAAAGGAAATCCCATTGGCTTCCCTTGTCCCCACTTTGCACAGATTAATGAAGCAGTGGTCAAAAAAGTTGGGTCTGAAGTCCAGGTGATCGACTGGACTCATTAGGAGTATAGTTGATTTTAGTACACTATGCGTTTAACAAGCTACCCTATCACTCGCATTTTCATTAGTTAAAGAAGATGGACAAAGTATTTCCAAATTGACACATGCGACCACAGAAGAACGTGCAATGCCAAGAAAGGTGAGTTGATCAATTTAAATAGATAAATCAATGACAGAGAAGCTTGTAGATATCTTACGGCGTGAATTCTCATTGAGTTAATGCGGTTGAATTATGAAAAGCATAAATTTTTCGCCTTTTGCTCCAATCTTGATGAAATCCACCAGGGCTATAGGCTTTCATATGATATATCTTGATCAGGGATGGGAGGGGCAAAGGACTGCTTATGGTCTCATGAAAAAATAAATATTTATGTTCGGTTATTATTCTTACGGAATATAAGACAGTTGTTTTGTCAACGGCTGTTTTTGGATATGCATTTAGGCCGATAAACTACTTTAAGAAATATATAGGATAAGTAAAAAGGAAAATGCTAATTGATGTTCTATGGAGGTATTCTATGATTGATTTATCTACGATCAATTCGACTGAAAAACTAGCGTTGGTATGCTTGTATTTTGCTCAGTTAAGAAGCTCGGATGAGCGTTACGCAAATAAAAAATGTGCAAATACCCTTAGAGTAGTTGCTAATAAATACGGATTTACATATTCAAAAGCAAAGAACGATAGAGATGCTTTTGATGCTATGTATGATAATGGTCGCAAGGGTTGGACAGATAGGCCTTTAGAAAAGAGGAGCAAATATCTTAATAATATTTATGAAAAGTATAAAGATTTGTCTTTGGATGAAATCGAAGAAGCTACAAAAATAATTATTAAAGAAGCAGAAGATGGAGGTAAACCATATTTCAGTATTAAAACTAAAGATGCAGGTACTGTTCATGAGATATTGGCAAGAAATAGTAATATCGAATTTAATGGTATCAATATTTTGCAGGATTCTCTAAAACTTGGACAGCCTGTTTTTATCGTATTAGGAGGTGATAAACCTGAGTGGGAAACAGGGCTCGTTGGTATGGGTGTGATTTCTCAGGAACCATATGATATAGGATATAGCGGTAAAAATTATAAAATAAAAGTTGATATAAAATTACTATTAGATAAGCCCATTAAAAGGGAGGATTTATTGCCGTATAAAGATACTTATGGGATTATTGGGATTGGTCCTATTGTAAAATGGGAACCGAATCAAGCATTATCGCAGATACAAGAAAAGAATGCCGTTGCACTAATGAGAGCAATGCTCGAATTAAGCCCGAGTATTGAATCGGATTTAGATGACTTAATTGATAGAGACACCATTATACGTGTAAAAGGTGCGACTATAAAATTAGTTGAAGTTGAAGTTGCATATGGGGATAATATCAAGGATTCTGTGGTAACGGCGTTAAATACGGTATTTGAAGATGATGAAGAAGTTAATAGAAGCATTCAAATGATAGGAAATGACAATAATTCAGAGAATAAAAGTGATGCAGAAGAACAAAAAGAATATCAGGAAATTATCCACAAGACCGGGTACTTATCTACACCAGAATTTGAACGTAATCGTATTGTTTTTGGTGCACCGGGAACTGGAAAAAGTTATATATTGAAGAATGATTGCGCTGAATTAATGAAAGATTTAGGTGGGACGTATGAGAGAGTTACGTTTCATCCGGATTATTCACATGCGCACTTCGTTGGAACTTATAAACCTGTCTCAGATAAGAAAGGTGAGATTTTATATAAATTTGTTCCGGGCCCGTTTATGAGAGTATATGTCGACGCTTTAAGAAGCGGTCGAACTGAAAATCCAAAACCACATTTATTATTAATCGAAGAAATAAATCGTGCAAGAGTCGCAGCTGTATTCGGGGATGTATTCCAGTTGTTGGATAGAGATGATGACGGTGTGAGCGAATATGACATTCAAGCCAGTGAAGACATCAAGTTCTATCTTGCTTCACAATTGGGAGGAACTCCGCAAAACTATGAAAGAATCAAAATACCAGACAATATGTTTATATGGGCAACAATGAACAGTGCAGACCAAGGGGTATTCCCTATGGACACTGCTTTCAAGAGACGGTGGAATTTTGAGTATCTTGGCATCAATCAAAATGATAAGGATATTGATGGTAAAATTATACTTGGCAGTGATACGCATGCCCTAGAGATCAGCTGGAATCAGCTGCGAAAAGCTATTAATGAAAAAATGGCACAGGATTACAAGATCAACGAAGATAAGTTGATGGGTCCGTTCTTCCTTTCAAAAAAATTCATTGCCACTGATGAAAATGGAAATATTGTAAACCCTGAAAAATTTATCAATGCATTTAAAAGTAAGATTATCATGTACCTTTATGAGGATGCTGCTAAGCAGTATAAATACAAATTATTTGAAGGGTGCGACAGCAGTAAGTACTCTTGCGTTTGCAACGATTTTGATAAGTTGGGTATTGATATATTTGGAAGTGATTTTCGCGATATTTATAACAAACAAGGAGTGTAAAGACCATGGGAATTATATCCGAGTTTGTTAGGGAGCAGAAAAGGTATGCCAAAAGCGACTTAAGGCGGATTTTTCGATTGTCGTCTGAAGATGTCGATATGTTTATTAAAAATCTTAAAGCATTTGGTGTACTGAAAACTGTAAAGAATTGCATTGAACAGAGAGAACTTTCCGACTTGGTGGATGGGGATATTGAGATTGCTGATGTTATATCTGCAAACGATGATTATCTCTACGTTTTTACATATGTTGGCGTTATTACAATTGGCTCACGGGTAATTAAATGCTATCCAAAGTATCTGCTATCTGTGGACAAGCCAATTAATGAAATGAAAAAGGTTCTGAAGGTTCTTGGGAGGTATGGTTCTAGAAAGCAGATTGTAAATCTATATAATGGAGACGGCGATAGGAGCAGTTTTAATGTTTTGGCGGTGATCCTCTTTTTACTCAACGACTACCATGCGAATGGAGTATATAATAATACAGAGGATATTGTAGAGTTAAATGGCGAAGGAGAAATCCTGTGGGATAAAACGATCAATGAGGGTTTTTCTCTTATCAGTGCAAACCGCCCATACTACATAGAACTGTACACCGAAAAAACGGTTGATGATGAGTATGATTTTTTCAAGCAGCTGCATGAATGCATATTAACGGAATGCTCCAATCAATTAAAGAATTCGGGATTGTTGGAGCTATTTGAAATGACAGAGATTGATTTTACTGATGTAACGTTGGATTCTTTAGGTGATGTGGATTATATTATGTATAAGCTTCAGAATGAATTGAACGTACAGTTTAATACAAGAAAGCAACTACTTCTTAAAACGCTTTATACTTATGTGGCACATAAACGCACGGAGGAAGATAGCTATGGAATTAGTATGTACGGGACAAACAGCTTTAATCTTGTATGGGAGGATGTTTGCAGCGAAGTATTTAATAACAAGCTTAATTCGACGCTTGGACAGCTTGGGTTAATAGTTTCCCTTTGTGAGGGTTATAAGGCCGGCGATAAGCTGATTGACATTATTGAAAAGCCAATATGGTCAGGGATTGACTCGGATGGATATATGTTTTCTAAAACTTCAAAGGAAACATTGATCCCTGACCTTATCACAATAGGCTGTCAAGACGGCAAGGCACAATTTATTATTTTTGATGCAAAGTATTACAACATACAGCTCGAAAGTGGCAAGGAACTTCGTGGAAATCCAGGTGTCGGAGATGTTACAAAGCAGTATCTTTATCAAATGGCATATAAGAAATTTTTAGCCGACCATCAAATCGAGATAGTTAAAAACTGTTTTATAATGCCGACACAAGCTGATGTTATTGTTAATAAAGGCATGGTAAAGATCGATATGCTTAGTAACTTGGGGTTGCAAAACATTCAGATTCGTTTATTACCTGCTAAAATAATATACGAATATTACCTTGCTCGTAAGATAATGGATGTATCTGTTTTGGACTTGGACTGATTTTATGAATTGGACTTTGTGTAAAGGCAAGGTTCCTGGGGGGCCGGATAAAAAATATTCTTGCAAGAATTCCTTGAGTTCCTATTCCGAGACCAGGCGGTAAAGGGTGCCATATGGCTGTTCTTTTAAAACCTACCGTGACCTAGGGGGCGCGTTTTTTCAGGCGCTTTGCCCGGATAACGAAGTGGATCGACTGCTACATAAGCAGTGTAAGAATGGCCTCACAATAATCAAAGGGTACAATTTAAAATTGATTACATCCAGGTGAATCTTGACCTTAAAGATTGAATATATACTGCGGTAGTTATAGACTACCGTGGTTTTTATTTCCCAGATAACTATTGAGAACTAGTTTCGTTGATTTAATATGAGTCAACCTCGCAGCGATAAAGCAGCAAATTTGGAATATATTGCGATTTCGCTGCAAATATGTTATACTGTGGCTATGGAGGTGAGGCAATGAGTTCTGTTGGATCATATCTAAAAAAGCAGCGAGCTAAACTCTCGTTAAGCTTAAATGATGTATGTGAGCAAACAGGGATAACAACTACACGTTTAAATCGAATAGAACGAAACCAAGTAAATGAGCCTTCTCCAGAAGTACTAAAAAAGTTGGCTGTATTATATCAAATTGATTTGATTTATTTATATAAACTTGCAGGTTACATGGAAAATGTAGATGTTACAGGGCAAATACAGCCGTTTATAAATTATGAAATATTAGATAAAGAAGAACGTGAATTCATTCAGAATTCAATTGACTTTTTAGCTCAAAAGCACTTTAAAACAAAATAAGGAGGAATACCATGAAATATAGATTAGGGGAGTTATTCTGCGGACCTGGAGGAATAGCTTACGGCGCGTTGAAAGCTAGAAGTGCAGATGGTAAATACTCCATTATTCACGAGTGGGCAAATGATTATGATAAAGATACATGTGATACATATTGTCATAATATATGTCCGGATAAGCCAGAAACGGTATACCATGAAGATGTTCGAAAATTTGATATGAAAAAACTATCACCTATTGATGCGCTGGCTTTTGGGTTTCCGTGCAATGACTATAGTGTCGTCGGAGAGCAGAAAGGTATGGACGGAGTATTTGGGCCGCTATATTCTTATGGAGTCAAAGCCCTGGAATTATTCACCCCGGACTGGTTTCTTGCTGAGAATGTAGGAGGGCTTCGAAATGCCAATGATGGTAAGGCCTTTACTAAAATCTTAAGCGAGCTTAGAAAAGCGAGTTATGTTGTCGTTCCTCACCTGTACAAATTCGAACAATACGGAATACCACAGGCTCGGCATCGTCTAATAATTGTGGGCATCAGAAAAGATCTGAGCAAAAATATTGTTTTTAAAGTGCCCTCGCCGGCCCCGTACAAAGATATTGACAATTCATGCCGAAAAGCTATTGAAGAGCCGCCCATTCCTATGAAAGCGACGAATAATGAACTGACAAATCAATCTGAGATTGTTGTGCAAAGGTTACAGCATATTTTACCTGGACAAAATGCTTTTACAGCTGATATACCTCGAGAACTGCAGCTTAATGTTCGGGGGGCCAGAATGAGCCAAATTTATAAACGCCTTGATCCGAATAAACCGGCATATACCGTGACAGGCAGCGGCGGTGGGGGAACGCATATTTATCATTGGGCTGAACCCAGAGCATTGACTAATCGTGAAAGAGCACGATTGCAAACTTTCCCTGACACATTTGAATTCTTAGGTTCAAAAGAGAGTGTGAGAAAACAGATAGGGATGGCAGTTCCCTGTGAGGGAGCAAAAATCATTTTTGAAGCTATTTTAAACAGCTTTGCTGGTATTGAATATGAGAGTATACCTGCTAATATCAGCGAATAGGATGGTGAACTGCTATGTTTAATTCTGCAATGGTAGACAGAATATTGATTGAACCCATAAAAAGAGGAGCACAGCAGCTTCTTATGCTTTCTGGTTATGCCACCCCAACTATGGCTTCATGGCATATGATTAAAATAAAGGAACTGGAGATGGCTCCTATCGATATTAAGCTAATAGTTGGAATGACTAATTATGATGGGCTAACCATAGATGCGCATGAAGGATTTAAACAACTGGTAAATGCGCGAAATGGTTCAAATTTTTCAAAGTTTCAATGTCAGTACATATGTCAGGGTGCTCCTGTGCATAGCAAACTTTATATATGGTTGAAGGACGGAAAACCATTAGAAGCATGTACGGGATCGGCAAATTATACTCAGGCAGGTTTTAGTATAGGCAGGCGAGAGTATATTGTTCCCTGCAATCCTCAAGAAGCATTTAATTACTATAATCAAATAGAATGTGATTCGATATATTGTACCCATTCAGAAGTCGAGGATAATATTGTGTTTACGCCTATGCATCCAGTGTTGGATTCGGAGAGTGAACATACGCAGGCGTTGCGCGGTGAAGGAATTGTGCCAATAAAATTATCGCTTTTGGCAAGAAATGGTGAAACTGGAACAAGATCAGGACTTAATTGGGGGCAGCGTGATGGCAGGGAACCCAATCAAGCATACATCGGACTGCCGGTATCAATAGCACGTTCTGGTTTTTTTCCGGTGGAAAAGCAGCATTTTTCTGTGGTCACTGATGATAATAAACAGTTAATTCTCCGTGTTGAACAGCAAAATGACAAAGCAATTACTACTCCGATGAATAACTCGCTTTTGGGTGAATATTTCAGAAACAGAATAGGGGTTGCTAACGGAGCCTATGTATGGCGGGCTGATTTAGAACGATACGGAAGAACAGATGTCGATTTTTATAAATTAGATGATGAACACTATTATATGGATTTTTCTGTTTAGTGAATAAGTAATACAGAAAATTTAGAGCGATGTAAAGGATGATAAATTATTGGTGGGCAACTCGTCCCAAACGTCGACTGTATTCAATTTCAGGAAGGAAAATGGATGAAATTCAGAGTGTTTTATCTGTTACTCTGCTTTTTATAGACCGTCCGGAAGAACAGGAATATTTCCATAGAAAATATGGGGTTTGATCCAAAACATAGGAAAGACTAAGACGATAACTGCAAAGATGATTGCAGGGCAGAAAATTAAACTAGCGTTTATCGGAGAGTCCTTGAAACCTCTATCAGTGAAATCTCTACAGGGTTGATTGATAAATAACTGATCAGACTGGAATAGAAATTTCTGTAGTTGAAGAAACCCTGTAAAGCTTTATTCTCATGAAACTTAGGTCATTTAGACCGAATTTTGAAATGGCACTAAAGGCCGTGATGAAGCAACAGCGGAACTTTTTAAAAGTTGGACCTATTGGGCGTACTCCTGATTTTTGCATATTGTCGCATGAAAGCATATATGTGGGGATAATTGATAATAAAGCATATAGCAAATATTCTATAATCAATGACTACTGTAATCGCATGGTTCACAACTATATAAAAACCTATAGTTCAGAATTCTATCCGTTAGCTATTTCTTTTATATCGCTGGAGGTTTTGGAAAGAGCATAACATCGTAGGTAAAGGATATAGTAGTGAAACATGGTTGATAGAAGTGCAATGAGTATTTCGAATAGGATAAAATGGTATAAATCTATTAGGGGTAAAAAAACTAGAAATATATTCTCTGTTTAACGTCAAATCTTGTTTCTGATTTATAGAGGGGTGGGAAATATGGACAATCATACAAAAGAAGTAAGAAGTTACAACATGTCTCGAATCAGGAGCAAAGACAATAAACCAGAAGAAATAGTAAGGAAATACTTATTTAACAAGGGGTTTCGTTATAGAAAAAATGTAAAAACATTGCCCGGATGTCCGGATATAGTACTTCCGAAATATAAAACAGTCGTTTTTATAAACGGCTGTTTTTGGCATATGCATGATAACTGTCCAAGATTTGTTTGGCCGAAATCTAATGTAGAATACTGGACTAAAAAACTACTGGGAAATAAAAAACGAGATGAAGGAAATATATTAAGTCTTGAAGAATTAGGATGGAAAGTAATAATTGTCTGGGAATGTGAACTTAAAAAAGCAGTACGAGATGAGCGCTTAAGTTTACTTTGCCGACAAATTGAAAAATAATGTTAGAAAATACGGGGGAGGGCGGGAATATCATGCCTAAAAAAGACGATTGTTTTATTGTAGAATTAAAACCATCCCATGTTGATTGGGGAAATTATAGATATACAGATACGCGAGAGCCAATTAACGGAGAGGGGTATATTCCTATTCCACTGCCTCGAGCCCGCAGCTTCGGAATTTATAATAGTAATTATGCACACACAGGATTGGGATATAATTTATTTAACTGCACATCTGCGGATGGTTATTTTACAGGAGTATTGAAAGCAGCAGGCAGCAGAAAAGCCGGTGATATCTATGCAAAGCAGTTCGAAGGTAGCGGAGATTTAAAGGCTTTAGGGAGATGGTTTAGTAAATCCGGTGCTAAAGTTGGTGATCGTGTAAAGGTTCTTTGGACATCTCCTACAGACATTATTATAGAGCTTTTGTAGGTTGACCGGAATGTCGAAGTGTTGAAAACATTCAAGACAAATTCGGAGATTTTTAAAGGTACATTGAATCACCCACCTCTATAAATGCTGGTGTATCCCGCCTCAGCATAATGCTTCGTTTGTGGCATGCATGGAAGACATCCTGTATGTGTCCTTTCCCTCTGTATGATTGTTGTCTCAGCAACTCCAATCATAAAGGAATAAGCTCTAGAGGTGGTCAACTTTTATGTTAGCACTACTATCAACTTATATTTTACGGCAAAAAACGGCTTCTGGCATCTGCCAGTCGCCGCCTTTTGTTATTTTCCGGGCTGTTTTACTGCTACAGCCTCTTTTGACAGGAGGGAAGGAGGATGAAAAGCAGAAATTGCTTACTCGAGATCTCATTTCCACAATCTACTAAGGCCTGTCTCAAAAACGTTTGTGAGTAAACGTAAGGTGAAAGCGTGAATGTCTTTCTTTCGAAAAAAGGCGGAATAGTAGGAAGACATCCCTGTTGATCTGTATTAAGTTGTCCACATCTAGCGGAAGTAAAAAGGTAGACGGGGTTTCAAGGAACGGGAGGACGGCCTTTAATGAGGTTGTTTTTTGTTTTGTAGGATACCCATATATAGTTGCATTTGAATTGTGGTTTGCATGGGGATACACCGCTTTATAAAACAGCTAGATGCGCGCAATTTGGCGATTTTAGGCGATCTCGCTTGATTTTGTTCAGAATTACGCATATACTGTATTTATATGAAAAATTATCCAATTTTGAGGTTTTATTGGGATGGTATATCTGAACGCCGAGTACAAGTGTTTTGCGAACAAGGACGCTTTGAAGATGTTAGCCACTCAGAAAGGCGTGGGCTATTCCCAAAACTTCGAGCAAACCAATTGATAAGAGACTAAATAAATGTTTGCTAAACATAAGCAAAGGATGTGGTTACATGGAATACTTCGGAGCAAACAAAATCATAAAACAACATATTTGCCAGGAAAATCTATGTACATATTTTGTTGGCTTTGATTTAGACGATAGTGGTAAAAGCTGCTATCGTATTAATGATCTTGTAAAATTGCTCATTAGAGTTATCCCTGAATTTGCTTTTGGACATCATTTAGGGCATACAACATCAAATACCGAAATCGTTAATACACTTTGTGACGCAGCTAAAGCGGTATATAGCATAGATCAATTTCAAAAAGTAAGAGATATATACTTAAGTGGAGATTCCATAAATGATGCCGTCGCTGATAGATACCTAAGACGTGGAGAGTTTGGGGAATTAATACTTCACTTGCTTCTGCGGGATTATCAGGACACTATTCCTCTAATTTCCAAGATCTATTTTAGAGATTCTTTAGGTACAGCCGTACATGGTTTTGATGCTGTCCATATACAAGAAAGCACAAAAACACTCTGGCTTGGGGAGTCAAAGCTTTATACTGATGGCAAACGAGGAATTTCAGCCCTTATTCAAGACATAAAAGAACATTTTCTTTGCGACTATTTGAATAGTGAATTCGCCATTGTCTCGAGAAAAATAAAAACCATAGATAATATACCTGAAAAGGACCATTGGATAGACTTATTGCGTGAATCAACAACTATGCGTGAACAACTAGAGAATATAAATATTCCTTTACTATGTACATATGAAAGTCCTCTATTCACCAAGCATTCAGATGATAGGCTATATACATTTATAAGTGAATATAAAAGTGAAATGCTTAGCTTAAAGCAGTATTTTGATGACAATAATGATCATCCGCTTAAAAGTAACTTAAATATAATTTTGCTACTATTTCCTGTTCAGTGTAAAAAAGAATTAGTTGCAAGATTACATAGGAACTTAAGCAATATTCAGAGCATGGGAGAATTATAATGTCAAGAGAATTTATACGTTCCATCAAGAGTGCGGACTATATTACTCTTGATGATAGTTTCAAACTAATTAAATATTGCAACAAAATGTTAAAGGATAATGTAAGAAAAAACGATGTGAGGCTGATATTAATTTATCTCTTAGATAATTGGAATAAAATTGATGTTCAAGCTCAACAAATGTGGGTGGATATGATAGAGTCAGTGGGCTTTTATCCATATCTCGAAAAATACAAAGATCGGCTTCAGGTAGATAATACTGCTGGATTGATTAGAAAAGGATTATATAAATCCCAGTACCTCAGTAATCTGTATTTACATGAAGAACAAAAAGAATTGTTACAAAGGATATCTTTAGGCAAAAATATGATTATTAGTGCCCCGACTAGTTTCGGGAAAAGCCTTCTAATTGAAGAGATTGTATCTAGCCGTCGTTATAAGAATATCGTAATTATTCAACCTACGTTAGCGTTGTTAGATGAAACCAGAAAGAAACTAATGAAATATGATTCTTACTATAAAATAGTAGTCAAGACTACGCAACCTACATCAAATGAAAAGGGTAATATATTTTTGTTAACAGCCGAGCGAGTCTTGGAATACCCGCATCTCCCAGACATAGAATTTTTTGTTTTAGATGAATTCTATAAACTTAGCGCGAAACGTGATGATGAACGTTCAGATATTTTAAACAATGCTCTTTATCTTCTTTTAAACAAGCATAGGGCTTCTTTTATGTTCTTAGGGCCCAATATAGAGGACATATCTAATGGCTTTGCAGAAAAATATAACGCTGAATTTTATAAGACTACGTATTCCCTAGTTGCTAATGAGGAAGTTGATTATTATTCTAAATATCAAGGTCAGTTTGGCCGATCAGGGCAGAAAAAAATATTTAAAGAAAAAACTTTATTTGAATTGCTTTATTTACTAAGAGAAGAGCAAACCTTAGTGTTTTGTTCCTCACCTGCTAAAGTAAGAGATTTATCTAAGAAGTATTCTGTATTTCTTCAGGAGAAAAACATTCAGAAGATTTCGCCCTTACCTTTAGTTGAATGGATTGAGAAAAGCATTCATAGGCAATGGTGTTTAACGGAGTGTTTAAACTACAAAATTGGTATTCATGATGGCGCCCTTCCTCGTCATATAACTAGTTCCATCATAGATTATTTTAATAACCAATCGTTGAATTGTTTGTTCTGTACAACTACCATAATCGAAGGCGTTAATACAAGTGCCAAAAATATTATTTATTACGATAAAACAAAGGGAAAGGACACGCCAATTGATTTCTTCGATTATAGTAATATAAAAGGACGCGCAGGTCGGATGATGGTCCACTTTGTAGGAAAGATTTATAATTTTAATCCACCTCCCCCTAAAGAAGATATTATTGTAGATATCCCCTTTTTTGAGCAGAACCCGGTTTCTGATGAAGTTTTAATTAATCTAAACCTTGAGGAAATTAGGCAGCCTAATAGTGAACAAAATCAATATATCCAAAGCTTACCTAAAGATATGAAAGCTATAATACAGCGAAATGGCGTAACTGTCAGAGGGCAAGAAAATATTATAAATACACTTATGCATCTTTCAGACTTTACATTAGTCAATTGGACAGGGTATCCTACATACAACCAATTAGCTTATACTCTTGGTTTAGCTTGGGATAATTTAATCAAACCCGGCGAAACGACTAACCCTATGACGAAAGCGAAATTAGTCAAGCAAACGTTTGATTATACCCTGCATAAGTCCTTACAACAGCTAATACAAAACACTTATAGTTTCTACAAAACCCAGCCACGCTACTCTAAATGGAACGATGTGGATATATTAGATGAAGCCATAAAAGACTCATTTCAAACACTTCGACATTGGTTTGAATACAAAGTTCCTAAGTGGCTTACCGTCATAAATTCACTGCAAGAATATGTTTGCCAAAAGATGCACATAGCCCCTGGAAATTACTTGTTTTACGCTAACTTGATTGAAAATGATTTTTTGCCCCCGAATCTTACTTTGTTGCTTGAATACAATGTACCTATTTCCGCCATTAGAAAAATCATGAGGCTCTTACCGCCTGATATTAATGAAGATCACGTCCTTCCCTACATAATAAGAAACCATTTAGATGAAAAGAGCGATCTAATTCCATATGAGCGTGGTTTTTTCAATAGGTAAACTTTATAATGACTCTAAAGTATAATGGAGACACGGGTCTGAAAAGAAGAATTTAAAACCAGGTCGTCATGGAGCTGTTGAGAGAAGAAAAGACAAAAGACGGTGAACGAGCTGCCGCTCAGCATCTGATCAGCCATGTACTGATCGGGTATGAAAAAGGAAGTAAGTGTTAAGGATGGTTCGGTGTTTCTTGATAGTTATGCATTGATCTCTTAAATTTCCAGAATATTATCGCCTGTAATATGAGGTAATGTTCTGCTCGCTTATTAAGTTGTAACAGGAATTTTTCATGTACCACTCTAATATTAAGAGCTTACAGAACTTTTATTTAACATTTATAGGTTTGTTGGTAACAACTACTTCCTACGGAGATAGGATCTTCACATCCGTGCGGTTTACTAGATAGTCAATGCTGGTTCCAAGCAGGTCCGCGATTTTGCCCAGAACCTGTACTGGTATATTTAAGTTTGCCAACCTCATAGTTGGAATCTTTGAGCAAAAGGATGGCTGCACTGCAGAATGCCCCCAATAGGAGCTTTCGTAGTGGAAAACTGTACAAAGCTTCTCAAAGAAAGAGGCGGAAAGCCAGGCCCCAGCAAAATTCCCCCTCCCCCACACCTTGCATTTCCCTTCAAAAAAGCTATAATTAACACTAGGTGGAAATTAAAAAGTCGCCGTGACCTGAAAGTGTTGCAGCACCCTCAGGCACGAGCAGGTGTATAGGCACCTACACGTAACAGTCCAGCTGTCCACGACGACACCCTTATTATACAATGTCGCCCGTTTCCGCACAAGCAAGGTGCCTGTGCCGCGGGTGAAGTGAGTGTAATAAGATGTCTGCAGGGAGCAGACTGTGCGGCTTCACGCAGCAGGAGATTCAGCCTATTCCTGACCCAGGCAGCGGAAAGGAATTGTTCGCATACCGGTTATGCGGACCGCTTTTCTGTTCACAGCCGGTTTGTTTCCGGTTGAGTGGGGTTAGGTGTTAGGATTTCAGCAGATAAACGAAGCATAGCGCATGTGTAGGGTAAAAAAAACCTCGCATGCGCTTTTTAATTTCCCCTATCAAAGCAGACGGCAGGACCGGGTCAAGACCCGGAGCCTTGCCGCTGCTTGAAATAGGGGGTAGAGACTGGAATGACGGACTATAAAAAAATGTATTTTCAACTGGCGGCTAAAGTTGCTGATGCCATGGATATCCTTTTAAAGGCACAGCAGGAGGGAGAAATAGAATACATGGATGGAGAGCCGTTTCCTGAGAGCAAAGCCGTGGTCATTCAAGATGAAGGCTGTGATTATGACTAAAAAAGTTTTGGACTTAATTAGAAAACCGCGGAAATCGGATTTGTCCCCAAACGCGACAACGTTGTCGTGTTTGGGGACATGTCATGTTTGAACTGTCTATTGCACCGGAATACCTATGCAGCATTGATCGAGCGGTCATCAACATAAAAGAGATAGGCGTCATCCCTTTTGGGACAACGCCTATCTCTTGCATTTCCGTACCAGTTTGGGGTATAGTTCAATAAGTTTCCCTATTAAACCGTGCCTTTGGCCGCTAATGTATTATTTATAGTATTGAGGCTTAACCGTTTAAGTCTGCGGCCATCGGTCTTCCCGTAAATCGCGCAACCGTTGATACATTATGAATCACCTCGAGCTCATTCTATAGTATGCAATAATTGCAATTTTTTATGCAAAAAAACGCATAAAATGTAGAGAAGAGTATTTTGAGGTGATTACTGAAAGACGGTAACCCCATCGAAGGCCTGTACGTCGCAGGCGACTGCTCAGGCGGTTATTTTCATGGCAGCTATGTGGAATCTGCTGGCAGGCCGCAACGCCGCGCGTCGGTAGGTACAGCCGTCACTTGCGCAGCCATTAAGAATGCCATGAACTAAAAGTAATAACCAAAGAAAGACCAAACCACTTTCAAATAAGACTTGGAAGCGGTTTGGTCTTTCAAAAATCTACTTTTTTGCGGCGCGAATTTCATCCAAATAGTTATAGACAGAATAACGGGACACCCCAATCGCATTGGCCACGTCATCGACAGCTCCTTTAATTAAGAAAACACCCTTTTCATCTAAAACCTCAACGATTTTTAGTTTATGCTCTTTTTGCATTAATGAAACAGGTTTGGAATACCTGGATAATGTATCGCTGATGATTTGCTCCAAGATATGGGAAATACCACCATACTTTTCTTCGGATAGATTTTCGGTTTTATCCTCGTGAGGTATCCATTCCTCCGTAAACTTTTTCATTGCCTCTATTAATGATAGATCATAATTGATGCAAAAGCAGCCGATTACTTTACCTTGTTCATCCCGAATAAATATGTTGGAACATTTCGTGTTTCGGCCATCTTTTAACCTGCGCGTAAAGTTGCATATATTGGGAACATTATCACCATATAACTGAAGTTGCAATTGCAATGGTTCAGTAATGGGAGATCCAATCTGACGGCCAACCACATTGCCCGCCAAATATACGACCGAACTTTCAGGGTGAGAGAATTCATGAATAGCTATTTCGCAACTGGCACCAAGTGTTTCCGCCAAAGCATCAGCAAAAGGAACATATTGTGCAAGTTTGGGATGGATGGAGTTAAGAGCTTGACTCATTGGATCACCTCAATAAAATTAGTTCTTCAAATAGTTTAAGATAAGTTGATGATTTTAACAAGCGCTATTTATAGTTTGATCAATGCACTTAATTTTCAAACTAAATTCCACCCATTCACTTGGGAAAGTAGAATTTAGTTTGGAGAAATTAAAGGATGGAATTTACGCAGAGATGAACGACTGGATAAGAACCAATCGAGCATCTGCCAGTCAGAACGATGATCGCAGAAACCAATGCAAAACTGCGTGGCCACTACCAATACTATGGTATTACGGATAACAGCAAGAGCATCAAAACCTACTATTACCGGGCGCTCAAGGCGCTCTTCAAATGGCTCAATCGCAGAAGCCAGAAATGCAGCTACACATGGGAAGGGTTCAACAACTTGCTCAAAGTATTCCCTTTGATACAACCAAGAATTCGAGTAAGTATTTATGGTTAGCAAGACGCGAATCTTAAGATGAGGAGCCGTGTGTGTTTATCGTGCAAGCACGGATCTGTAAGGGCTCGGGCGTTGCGAGGCGCCCTTGCTACTCGACCAGTAATCATCCCCCCTCTGTAATTACTAAAATTTTTTAATAATTATGCCAAAATTGTTGTAAAATATTAAAAAGTATTGTAAGATAAGCTTAAAAACAACACAAAGGCCATCTTAAGGGATCATTTTTTTGCTTAACCTTGTGAAAGAAATAAGATGATCAAGCGGAGGAGGTGATAACTTTGAAGGAGATTATTCAAACAGATGCTGCGCCGGCAGTCATGGGACCCTATGTCCAAGGCATTAAGGCGGGGAATTATGTGTTTGTTTCGAGTCAATTACCGCTGGATCCAAGCACGGGGCTGTTTCCTGAGGACATCAAAGCTCAGACTGCTCGATCCATTAAAAATGTCCAAGCTGTTCTTCGGTCAGCGGGGGCAGATTTAAATAAGGTGGTAAAGGGTACGGTTTTTTTAACGGACATCAATGATTTTGCAGCAGTTAATGAGGTTTATGCTACATTCTTTGATAAGAATCCGCCGAGCCATTCTGCCGTATAAGTTGCTGCCTTGCCAAAAGGAGCGAATATCGAAATCGAAGTCATTGCGGAGATATAAAATCTAAATGTCTCAACAGTACCCATGGGAACATCGTAAAGGCTAAAGCTTCCAGCAAGCTTGTGTAAAAAATAATTATAACAAGATGGAGGACATTATTATGAATCTAGCACAATTTAAGCGCAGACGTTACACAGAAGGTAAAACTCCCTTAGAATTCCTGCCCAACTTCAGCAAAGCACTGGGTGGCCCTAATATTTACATTAAAAGAGATGATCTTTTGGGGCTTACATCAGGTGGCAACAAAACGAGAAAATTGGAATTTTTGATGCAGGATGCTCTGGATCAAGGTGCCGATACCATTATTACTTGTGGAGCAGTCCAATCCAACCACTGCCGTCTTACGTTAGCCGCTGCAGTGAAAGAAGGGTTAAAATGCAGACTTGTCCTTGAAGAAAGAGTAAAAGACAGCTACAACCTTGAGGCCAGCGGTAACAACTTCCTCTTCCATGTACTGGGTGTAGAAAAGGTTTCTGTTGTTGCAGGCGGTTCCAATATGCTGGAAGCTATGCAAAAGGTAGCTAATGAACTTGCTGCTGAAGGCAGAAAAGGATATATAGTTCCCGGCGGCGGTTCCAACCCTATTGGCACCCTGGGCTATGTCGCATGTGCTCAAGAAATTTCTGAGCAAATGTTTGAAAAAGGCATCAATTTTGACCATCTTGTCTGTGCAAGCGGCAGTGGCGGAACACACAGTGGATTACTTGTTGGATTCCAAGGCAACAACATGAATATTCCTGTTACAGGCATCAGTGTTAACCGTTCAACTAAAGCTCAGGAAAACCTAATTTTCGATCTTGCCAATAAAACTGCAGAGAAAATAGGACTTAAAATAGCAATTTCCCGTGAAGCAGTAAAAGTTGTTGATGAATATGTCGGACCGGGATATTCTCTTCCTACCGAAACGATGGTAGAAGCAGTACAACTACTTGCAAGAACTGAAGGAATCTTGCTTGACCCAGTTTATACTGGTAAGACAATGGCAGGGCTTATCGGATTGATTCGTCAAGGCCAATTGAAAAAAGGTGAGAATGTGGTGTTTGTACATACCGGCGGATCTCCGGCATTGTATGCCTATATGCCAACAATTCTTGGTAAGGATAAATAATTTAAGAAAAAGAATAAGCAACTAATTGAGATGACCATCAGGGTATGGTCATCTCACTCAAATCAAATTAAGGATCTTGCACAGTTCCTTAACAGGAGTGAACAGTGTAATTTATGAATAAGGTTATTGGAATTTTAGGAGGAATGGGCCCTTTAGCTACTGTGGACATGTTTAATAAAATTGTCACGTTAACAGAGGCTACTCGAGATCAAGACCATATTCATCTTATTATTGATAATTATCCAGGAATTCCGAATCGTCTTGACTTCCTCTTAGGTGACGGGGAAAGTCCGGAGAAAGCAATGGTTGAATCAGCTCTTAAACTTCAAAGCATGGGCGCTGATGCAATTATAATGCCCTGCAATACTGCCCATTACTTTTATGATGCTATAAAAAAGCATCTCCGTATTGATTTTATTAATATGATTGAAGAAACAGCGAAAGAGATTAAAAAAGAGAGTACTCGCTGTAAGAAAATAGGACTGCTTGCTACAAGAGGGACTTATAATACGGGAGTCTATGATAAGACATTTGCTTCCTATGATATGGAGGTTATTAAACCCGATGAAGAGGGACGGCAAGCTATAGCGGATTTGATTCTAGCCATCAAAGTAGGCCAAGACACCTTTGACTTGACAAGTATCTATCGCGTAATAGCTCAATTAAAAAAGAAAAATGCCGAAATTCTGGTTTTGGGCTGCACCGAATTACCTATTGCCTTTGAGAAGTTTAATATCAATGAAAAGTATATCGATCCGACAAGGATACTCGCTTGTTCTGCGATTCGATACGCCGAAAGAAAAGTGCGCGAATCCTCAAACTAGTTTTGCGTTTGTTCTTATTGACAACTAAAAATGATGATGGAGGGAAACTAATGAAAAGAATAAATTTGGCCACAAAAATTTTCATCGGTTTAATCCTAGGAGTCCTCGTCGGTCTTGTTGTTCCTGCTGACTTCGCGAAGAGTTATATTCAGCCCCTTGGTGAGTTGTTCATGCGCTTAATTAAAATGGTTATTGTTCCTTTGATCTTTTCTACCCTTGTTGTAGGAGCTTCAAGTGTTGGTGATGTAAAAAAGCTTGGCCGAATGGGCGGAAAAACTGTAGCCTATTATATTAGTACGACGGCTATCGCCATTGCTATCGGTATGACACTAGCTAATATGATTCAGCCTGGTGCTGGCATTCAAATACCAGTTGATGCAAACTATCAAGCAACTGAATCTCCAGGGATCATAGCTATGATTTTGCAAATTATTCCTGCTAATCCTTTAGAGGATTTAGTAAAAGGAAACATGTTACAGATCGTTGTCTTTGCTCTTTTTGTAGGTGTCGCGATCACCTTTGTTGGCAAAAAGGCGGAACCGGTACGCAATTTCTTTGAAGGATTCTCCGAAATAGTGTTTGTAATTACCAATTTTGTCATGGCATTAGCTCCTATTGGTGTCTTTGGTTTAATGGTCCCAGTTGTTGCTGTTCATGGTCTTGCTGTTTTGGCTCCCATGGCTAAGATCATCCTCGTTGTATTTTTGGCCTGCTTCATCCACGCAGCATTTATTTATTCGGCAGCTATTAAATTTATAGGAAAAGCTAGTCCTATCAAGTTTTATAAAGCTATGTTGCCAGCGCTCTTAGTAGCCTTTTCTACCTGTTCAAGTGCAGCCGCTTTACCTTCTACTTTTAGATCTGTGGAAGACGGCCTAGGTGTTTCTAAAGATGTATCCAGTTTCGTGCTTTCCCTAGGATCAACCATTAACAGCGATGGTGCAGCAATTTATCAAGGTGTGGCAGCCCTATTTGTAGCACAAGTATATGGGTTGGATTTGACAATAGCCCAACAATTCACCATCGTATTAACAGGCACACTGGCCTCCCTTGGAGCTGCCGGCGTTCCTGGTGCAGCGTTAATTATGCTGACAATGGTTCTCTCCTCAGTTGGTCTACCTTTAGAAGGTATAGCTCTGGTAGCAGGTGTTGACCGTATTTTAGATATGGCGCGTACCACTTTAAATGTTGCCGGCGATGCTTCCGCTGCCATGATTGTTGGCAATTCTGAAAATGACCCTGTGCCTTCTGCTAATTTTTCAGTCTGAGTATTTTAACACAGCCAATTAGGGCGAAGACTTAGTAAGGTTTGTGCAAGAAATAATTATTACAAAGTGGGGGCTATTATTATGAATCTAGCACAATTTAAGCGCAGACGTTACACGGAAGGGTAAAACCCCCTTGGAATTCCTGCCCAACTTCAGCAAAGCACTGGGCGGTCCCAATATTTACATTAAAAGAGATGATCTTTTGGGACTTACGTCAGGTGGAAACAAAGCATCGTTGCTTAATATGAATTTAAAATTTAATAATTTTTATTAGGAGGTAGCAAGATGGCTAATCAAGAAGTAGAGAACAGCTATGAATTCGATGCGAGTAAAAAACTTGATATGTATGGCGGAATACTAGGTGGACTAATTCCACTGTTTGTACTAATTGGGATATTAGTCTGGCTTTCGGTTGCTGAGCGTGGAGGAACACAGGCTTTTTGGGCGGGCGGTTGGCTTGCTATCGTGGCAGGATTGTTATTTGCTAAAAATAAATTTGAATATTGTCAAGCGGTTCTCCGAGGACTAGGTGATAAGAATGGTATAGTAATTGTTACGGCTTGGTTGTTTGCTGGTGTTTTTGGCCAGTTAATGGTTGCGGGAGGTCTAGTTGAAGGTTTGCTATGGTTTGGAATGGAAGCCGGAGCAACAGGTGCAATTTTTGTCTTGGTTTCCTTCTTAGCGGCAATGATGTTTTCACTGGGAACGGGTACGAGCACGGGAACAGTACTTGCCCTTATGCCAGTATTATACCCAGCCGGTATATTTCTTGGCGCTAATCCAGCTATGTTAGGCGCCACGATTTTAGCAGGTGCCGCCTTTGGCGATAATTTAGCACCAGTATCTGATACTACGATTGTATCGGCGTTCACCCAAGAAGCGACAATGAAGGATGTTGTTCGTAGTCGTGCCCCTCTCTCATTGACAGCTGCCGCATTGGCCGTAATACCAATAATGATATTTGGCGGTGGCGGCACAGTATCGAATTTACCTGAAATAGCAGCAACGGTTGACCCACGTGGACTCCTTATGTTGGCTAGCTTTGCAGTCGTTGTCGTCTTGGCTCTAAAAGGAAGGCATATTGTAGAGTCTTTGATTTGGGGAAACATTTGCGCAGCAATTATAGCGATGTTAACGGGCAAAATGGTACCTTCAGTATTATTTCACATTCCCGCTCAAAGAGGGGAATCAACAGGATTAATTGAAAAAGGGATTTCTGGTGTAACCGGAGCGATAATATTTGCCCTTCTCGTGTTAGCCGTAACTCAGATATTAGTAGAAAGTGGAGTTATGAATAGCATATTAAAATGGGCTGAAAAGACAATCGCTAAAACCGTTAGGCAAGCGGAATTATCAATTATTTTTGTAACAATCATAGCATCGATTCCAATTGCAGCAAATGCACCAGCAGAATTACTCGTTGGTCCAAGTTTCGTAAAACCAATTGGTAAGAAATTTAACCTAGCCCCTGCAAGGCGGGCTAATCTCATGGACTGTGCAGTATGTTCGATGTTCTTTACCTTGCCCTGGCATATTTGTGTTATTGTTTGGTATGGGGCTATGTCTTCCGCTGCTCAGGCATTTAATCTTCCATTGCCATCGATTTGGACGGCTTTAATGAATCCATATAACTGGACTTTATTAGCGGTTCTGTTTTTCTCAGTATTTACTGGATGGAATCGTAAATACGAAACCCCAGCCGCTTCGAAGAATTCTGTTCAAGCTTAATCCCGTTTCAGCACAGAAGGAACAGTTTAATCGACAAACGAGTTTTGATTATCGAAACTCGTTTGTCATTATGGTCAATTTCAAAGTTCTGAGTTGTAAAGTAGTTCATAAAAGACTGTTCGCTGGCCAATATTATATATGGTCAATCATTAGCATTGCATTAAAAACTAATCAGTCCGGCGTTTGTATGAAGGCCATCGTACCGGCGGGAGCTCTATGCACATCGTAACCAAGGCCAAAATGAATGCCGTCGCTTACGAACGCCCGGTTCGTAAATCCGGTCGGGGACGCCCGCCCTGTTCTTTCACTATCTTCGGACACCTTCCCAAGCGATTGTCTCAGAAGCAACCGTGGCGGCCCATTTGCGGCAGTCGATTTTTCGACGGTTTGCCCAAAGCAGACACCTTTCGGTAACCCAAATTATTCGTTCCAAGCAAGATTTGCCCTCTGCTGACGCAGATTCATGGGCTTCTTAAGGCTGAAAACTTTTCACTGTCCAGTGATAATCTAATGCTCTTTATTCATTTTCTGTAGTGCCAACTCTACCTATGCTGAGAATCAAAAAATACGAGAACGCCGTTTCCTGAGAGCAAAGTCGTGGTCATTCAGGATGATGGCTGTGAGTGTGAATAAGGAAGTTTGGGCTCTGATTGGAAAAACTAACGAAAATCGGCTTTGTCCCCAAACGCGACAACGTTGTCGTGTTTGGGGACATCCTATGCCCACTGTAAGCCCCCCTTGCCAAGGCAGGAAAAAGCAGATCATGGTGGAAGTAACAGAAGAAGGATTCATAAATAACTGGAAAGAAGGTTGAGTTCATGAACGCTGTGCCTTTTCACCCGCCTACGGATTATTACTGCAAAGAGTTGGCTCCTCTGGACGAAGAGATCTGTTCCCTCCTTGCCAAGCGCAAAGAGCTGTCCAATCAAAATCCCGGTTTTCCTGATCCGGACCTGATTTCCCACTGGAGCCAAGCCTTCGTCCTTAAGGAAGATTGGTTGCGCATAGTTTTTGCTCATTTGCACAGTGAGAAGCATATCCATGTACCGGTAGAGCCGATCGAGTTTTTGAAATTTATTCCCGTTTTAAGATCAGTGACCGTTGATAAATTGTCTCATACTGTAACCTATATAAAGCAATACAGCAATGCCAGTATTGTGCATATTGAAACTGAAATGATCACCTCTGAACCTTTTGTCCATCTGGGACATGCGATGTTTGAACTGTCTATTGCACCGGAATATCTATGCACCCTAAACAGAGGAAGCGGTTCAGATAAAACAATTCAGCATTCCTTCGTGGTGACACCGTCCTTGCCGGACGATATCAGTGAGGTGGAATTTCATTTAAGTGTTAAACCTTTGCCGGAGCCGGAATTTCAGAGGGTTCTGCTTAAAGAAATTACTGTGACCATTTAAATCAAGTCATCGTCAGGCGGCAACTCGCTGTAGAGTGAAACAAGAGGCTTATCCAGGAATGCGACAACGTTGTCTTGTTCTTGGACAGGTTTTGTGCAGGCCGTTGCTCTAGGAAAAGAGGATGGACCGCCGGCCAAGTGACCTTAGCCGGCAATCCCAAGGTATTCTTTACGGCACAAATGGCACGCTGCTGCCTTTAAGGCTGGACAGGATCGAATAAATCATTGATGACGGTATTGACGACCCTAATGTCCTTGACTCCCGTGATAGCGCCGCTGGTCGTCATTAAAATATCTTCCGATATCATTTTATCCATGACGGCCAGAATTTCAGCCTGGCTCAGATCCTCCCGGGGATTGGGAATTGTCAGAGTGAACGTCTTTCCTCCGGCAGTACTGAAACTGAGCCGGAGGATTTTATTAG
The DNA here is from genome assembly GCF_000384015.1 of Desulfitobacterium sp. PCE1. Lineage (NCBI taxonomy): Bacteria > Bacillati > Bacillota > Clostridia > Eubacteriales > Desulfitobacteriaceae > Desulfitobacterium > Desulfitobacterium sp. PCE1. Next base: position 543,371 of record NZ_KB913023.1, read on the forward strand.
TGGCTATTGCCATGAAGCTCCATCCTTTCTTTTTTGATTTTCCAGCCCCTTACTCTTCCTTCAGTCGGAAATTCTTTTTCAGCAGTACATCCAGGACCGGATGAAGGGAGAGACCGAATAGCGCCTGTGCGATTTCATAAAGTGCTTCTTCTGAAGCATCGGGACGCACATAGCTTATGCTTTTCTGACGGCTCACCGGAGCTCCGGCAGGAGTAGAGCCATCCTGATAGACCACCACCAATGCAGAATTGAGTGGTTCAGAAACAATGGCCATTCAATTCAACTCCTCTGTTTAATCTGCAGACCGGATACCTGGCCTGTCTCTATACCCTATGATTCGATTTATCCGGAGGTTACAGCCGGAGCTAAAAAGATATGGAAACAGAGCTTGTCCAGGGCCGCGACAACGTTGTCGTGTTCCTGGACATTGTTTTGGGGCGACGGTCACTCTGAGCGGACGGATCATATGCTATGGATAGAACATACAGAAGATTTGCCAGGTGCAGGAGAGGATGGATTGCATGATGGATGAATTGGCGGCCAACCGGACCCCCGTTGTGATTGCCTCCGAGATCAATACCATGAAGCGGCAGATGGAGAAAATTTTCCTTATCCATACTATCGAGATCGGGCGCAGGCTCAAAGAGGTCAGATCCATGCTTCCCAATGGGGAATGGGGGCAATGGCTGGAGGTATCGGTCAATTACTCCCAAAGAACCGCCCAGCGTCTGATTATGCTTTTTGACGCTTATGGAGAATACTTTCCCTTGTCCCCAGCCGGGGAAGCTTCTCAGAATCGGGCGATGCTCCAAGGCGGGGAGAGGATTCAGACTGAGGAAGGCCGGACTCTGCCGAACCTGACTTCTGTTCAAGCCTTGATTCTTTTAGGGCTTCCCAAGGAAGAGCGGGTTGAGTTCCTGATGGAGATGGATGTGGAAGGCATGAGCACCCGGGAGCTGAAACAGGCCGTTGAGCAGCGGCAAGAGGCGCAGCAGGAAGCGGAGCAGGCCGTGACCGAGCGGGATCAGGCCAGGCAGGAGAGCGTAGATCTTCGTGATGATCTGGACAAGGAAAAGGATAAGAATTCCCGGTTGACCGAAGAACGGGACAGTCTGAAAGCCGAAATCCATGATTTGGAGAGGGTAAAGGGAAAGCTGGAGCAGGAGATCGAAAATAAAAAGGCCTCCTATGACAAATTGAAAGAGCGAACAGGTTATAAAGCCATCAAACAAATGGAGGCGGCTTTGAATGAAGCCTATGGCAAGGCCGAGGCCAATAAAATCGCTTTTTTATATGACAGCCTTTTCAAGAACTTTAAGGAACTGGCCTATGAAATGACCCGGTTTGCCGGGAAAAATCCGGAGTTGCACATTATATATAAGGAGAAGATCCAAGATTTCCTCCACAATGCCTTGCGGGAGAAGCTATGAAAAGTACTGCCCATAACGAAAACCAGGCTTCCCGGGAGTATGCACTCTTCAGGAAGCCTTTCTTTGCTCAGTTGTATTTGTCTGCGCAGGGGTGCTTATAAGTTTTGCCTCAGACATTGCCGTTATGAATCTAATCCTCCAGAATCCGGCCGTTGGTTGTGATCGTGACGACCTGCCAGGGTATGAGTTGGCCGCTGTTTTTGAGAGCGGTTTTCACCGCACTTTCCAAACCACCGCAGCAGGGAACTTCCATCCGGACAAGGGTCAGGGATTTAAGCGAGTTTTGCTGCAGAATGGCCGTCAGTTTTTCGCTGTAGTCCACAGAATCAAGTTTTGGACAGCCGATCAGGGTGATTTTATTACGCATAAACTCGTTGTGGAAATTCCCGTAGGCGTAGGCACTACAGTCGGCAGCGATCAAGAGATGGGCATTATCGAAATAGGGGGCGTTTGGGGGAGCCAGTTTTATTTGCACCGGCCATTGCTTCAACTGGGATTTAGCCTCCGGCTGGGTTTCGGGTTTATAGGTGGATTCGGGACGGCTCAGCAGCTCGGCATGATTGCCTGGACAGCCGCAAGCCAAGGTGTGTTCATGGTGGTAATGATGGTGATGGTGGCCTTCCAGATGTTTTTTGACGGCTTCTTCATCAAATTCCACCGCTTCTCTTTCTTCAAAAGAGATCGCATCCTTCGGGCAGGCAGGAAGACAGTTGCCAAGCCCGTCGCAATAATCATCGCGGAGCAGGCTGGCTTTGCCATTTACCAGCACCAGCGCCCCTTCGTGACAGGCAGTAATGCATAATCCGCAGCCGTCGCAGGCCTGTTCATCGATTTTGATCATCTTTCTGATCATTATTGACCCCTCCTTCGAAATTCTTCGTTCATTTTAACATGATGCAGAAAGAGAAGATGTGTGTAAAATCACGTTATCACAACCCTTTGTCCATTACTTGTCTTATAATCAGTGTGAAGGGGTAGCCGTTTCATCAAGTAACCCATGGTATCGCCCCGGCTGATTGTTCCCACAAGAAGGATTTCGCCCCCAAGGCAATCAGCACCACTGCCACAAGCAGTGTTTCAACCTTACCGAGCATATCGTTGATTTGCGGTTATGCCGTTTTTTGCCGTAACAACATTGATAATACTTCTGCGGTAGAATTATTCACAAATTGAAAGTATAATTGAACCGTAAATCGGAGTTTTAAGAGAAACGGCATAAATACTAAATACCTAGCCCAAGCCAAAAGGTTTCATTTCGCAGGGCATACAAAAGGAGTTTCATATGGACTTAAAAAATATACTCAAAACCAGGAAAGAGAAGTTCGTACGGGATAATTTGATGTCAGACGAATTTTTAGAATTCATTCGTCAAAACAAAGAACCGTACGATATGCTGATGTCTTATTATCGATGTGCCATCATGGAAGTTGAGACGAAATTCAAAGTGTTAAATGAACAGTTCTCTCTTCAATATGACAGGAATCCTATAGAAGGCATCAAGTCGCGGATCAAATCCAGGAAGAGCCTGATAAAAAAGATTCGTAACCGGGGCATACCCATTACCTTGGAAGCAATAGAGGAAAACATCACTGATATTGCCGGGTTACGAATTATCTGCTCTTTCCCGGAAGACATCTACATGTTGGAGGAATGCCTGTTGGAACAGGACGATGTCACCCTGATTGAGCGTAAGAACTATATCAAAGAGCCAAAGCCGAGTGGATATCGCAGTCTTCACTTAATTGTGGAAGTGCCTATTTTTCTTCACAAAGAAAAGCGTAACGTAAAAGTGGAGGTTCAGCTCAGGACCATTGCTATGGATTTTTGGGCCAGTCTTGAACACAAGTTGCGCTACAAAAAGAGTATCCCGGAAAACCAAAGCCAAGAACTAGCACGGGAGCTTGCAGAATGTGCGGAAATCAGCGCCATGCTTGATGAGCGCATGCAGATTATAAGAAATAAAATTTCTTCCGTGCAAGAAAACGGGGATAATAAACGGGCATGATGATCAAGAACGGTTCTGGGTGTTTCTGACATTGCAATGCCTTGCGGGAGAAGCTGTGAAGGCGATTGAAAACAATTCTCTGTCCCTGGAACAAATGACGGATGTGATAAATGGCAAACGTGTTCTTGGCGCACCAAAGGAAATTCGTGAAGTAAAAAATGCTTACGAGGCATATAATCTCCTGCTATCGTTTGATCCGTGTAATATGGACGATCTTTTAAAAGCACATAAAATCCTAATGCTGGACTTGACCCATGAATCCGGTCGATTCCGTTCCGGGGGGTTGGTGTTTTTGCCGGGAGTGAACTGGTACATATGGCTCCGCCGGCTGAACTTGTGCCAAAACTGATCAGCGATTTACTTCATTGGGTAAAAAATGCCGATACACATCCTCATCAAAAGTTGTCTATTTCATTATGAATTTGAGTTCATACATCCCTTTGCCGATGGTAACGGGCGTATGGGTCGAATGTGGCAAACTTTGCTGTTAAGCTGCTGGAAGCCGGTGTTTCATTGGCTTCCGGTAGAAACCCTGATTCGCGAACAAGTAACCGAACAAGTCGAACGCCTGATGATGGTCTTGGAGAATGAAACGTTCTCGGCAAAAGAGCTTTTGGAACGGCTAGGAATCAGACACCGTCCTACGTTCAGTAATAATTATTTGCGTCCGGCCCTGGAACTTGGGTTGATCGAAATGACTGTGCCGGATAAGCCAAATAGCAACAGGCAGAAATACCGGCAATTAAGAAAACAAAATAGCCTAAAGCTGTTCTTTTGGCCTGTTTCATCTGAACCACACGGCAGATCCCTGCATACAAGCAAAGGTTTCCCGGGAGTATCCACTCTTCGGGAAGCCTTGTTGCTTCAGTTGATAAATGAAACAGGTTGCTAAATATATTTAAAGGACTGGGGGGAGGGACTAGGGGAAGCAGTTTGGAAAGTGTCGTCGTTGCTATTGGTATCATCCTTCTATTCTATTTTGGAAAACGATTCGTCCCTCAGCTTAAGGAGCCTCAACACTTGAAAAAGGTCAAAAGAACAAAAGAAGAACCGAAGCCTTTGGAAATGATCCTCACGAAAAAAGAGAATAAATCAACCCGGACAAGGCCTCCCCATTCCTCGAATTCTGCTGCTAGCCTTGTGGTGATGAACCCCCACAGTTTCGAACAGGCGAAGAAGGAATATATGCTATATGTTCAACGTTTTAGCGGCATATATGAGATGCTCTATTTAGCCTGCTCTGGAAAAGGTGTAGAGAACGGGTCGGGACCAATTACTTAATGGAAAAGTCCTGGAAGAAGGACAGTTAAAGTCTCAATCCTTAGGTCAATAAGGAATGAGATTTGCACTAATAAGGTATTGAAGTAGCTTGTGGGTTAGCTCTTCCGAAAAATGCGGAAATTAACTTGGAGTAAAATCAAAAAGCATTGCATATATCTTACATTAATGTGAGAATGGAGTTAATATGGGGGGTGGATCGTATGGATCACACGGACTCTAAATTCGTGCAGGCGGGTGAAACTCCCGTACTCCCCGCCAATACTCTATCAAAGTGTTCTTGACTGGAGGGTGCCTTTGGTGACTATTTCTTGGTCTAAGGTTCAATTACAACGGTTAATAGAACTGAACGCTACAGCTGAACAGCTTGATATGAGCTTTACAGATACTGCTAGCCGTAATCGCGCCTTTCAAGATGCGGAATATGAATTGGTAAAGAGGGGAAAACAAAAGCTTGAAGAACTTCGTAAGGTGAAGCATAGGCCAGGGTTGCTTGATCTTGAGGACCAGTTGGCAAGAGTATTACGTCAGCATGGATTTGTTCAGGTGGTCACACCGGCGATTATTTCCAAATCCGCGTTAGCAAAAATGACCATATCAGACGAGCATCCGCTCTTTTCTCAAGTTTTTTGGTTAGATAATAAGCGATGTTTGCGCCCCATGTTAGCCCCAAATCTATATACTCTTTGGAAAGATCTAATCCGCCTTTGGGAAAAACCCATCAGAATATTTGAAATTGGAACCTGTTATCGAAAAGAATCACAAGGTGCCCAACATCTTAATGAATTTACTATGCTCAACGTCACAGAACTGGGTACCCCCGTTGAGGAACGGCATTCACGGCTTGAAGAAATGGCTCAATGGATTATGGAAGCGGCAGAAATTAAGGACTATGGGCTTCTCAGCGAGTCATCTGTGGTCTATGGAGATACCATAGATGTAATGAAAGGCGAGGTGGAGCTTGGGTCCGGCGCAATGGGACCTCATTTTATGGACGAAAAATGGGGCATCTTTGATTCATGGGTTGGGATAGGTTTCGGATTGGAAAGGCTTCTTATGATTAGAGAAGGAACACAGAATGTCCAAAGTATCGCCAGGAGCTTAACTTATCTCGACGGGGTTCGGTTAAATATAAAATAATCAATCTTAAATAAAGTAATTCATTCTTTCATTGAAAAAAATAATTACACTTGATTTTAACAAAGCCATCATTAGAACTGTAAACCAATAATTACAGTTCTGATGATGGCTTTGTGTATAGAGAAATACCCTAACCCTTTCCCCATCTAGGTTTTCTGCATTTTATTAGAATTGGTATCAAATTTGCTTATTATAAATTGTACAAAATTTGAAAGGAGGATAATCTTACTGTTTAAAATCAATAAAGATAGGGAGGTAGCGAAATGCCAAGTTTTGATGATTTGTCTAAAGCTGTGTTAAGTGGAGACGACGAACAGGTAAAAACATTAACGAAATCCCTCATTGATAGTGGGATAGATCCTTTAGAAATTATTAATCAAGGTTTAATAGCAGGAATGAGTATTGTTGGAGTGCGCTTTAAAAAAGGTGATATGTTTGTACCTGAAGTGCTCATGGCTGCTAGGGCTATGTCGGAAGGAATTTATTTGGTCAAACCCTTAATTTCTGAAGGCGACATGCCCTCAGAGGGTAAGGTCTTGATTGGTACTGTAAAAGGTGACCTTCATGATATTGGGAAGAATTTGGTGGCAATGATGATGGAGAGTGAGGGTTTCACGGTCATCAATTTGGGCGTTGATATTTCTCCGGAACAGTTTGTCACAGCTGCGAAGGAACATAATGCCGATATTATAGCCATGTCAGCACTATTAACTACTACCATGGTAGCTATGAAAGATACGATTGATCTGTTTGTAAAAGAAGGGCTAAGGGAGAAGGTTCGCATTATAATTGGCGGAGCTCCGATTTCTGAGGAGTTTGCTAATGAAATTGGCGCCGATGGTTTTGCTCCGGATGCAGCTTCGGCTTGTGAACTTGGTAAAAAACTATTGGCTTAAGTATTTTGCCATTGGATGCATGAAGAATAACAAAATTATTAGGAGGGTGGGCTGAAAAGTGACCATACGAAATCCTCGGTCAAATAATCCTCAAAAACATGGGTTCAGTATGAACATGTATACAGAGGAAGAATTAAGACAAATCCATTATGCAACTCTAGAGGTCCTTTGGCAGGAAGGGGTGCATATCACTTCTAAGGAAGCACTCGATCTTTTCCAAGATGCGGGGGCTGTGGTGGATCGTAGTCAATCCGTAGTATATATTCCTCCCCACCTTGTGGAGGATGCAATCCGTTATGCACCTAGCACTATTACACTTGCCGGCCGTAATCCAAAGAACGATACAGTTTTGGAAGGCAGCCGGGTAAATTTTACTACTTTTGGTGCCGGTGTAAAAATTGTTGACCCTTATACAGGGGACTTAAGAAATACGGTTAAAGCAGATGTTGCCGGAACCGCTTTGGTGGCAGACTATTTGGATGAAGTTGATGTATATTCTCACGCAGTTTCAGCCAGAGATTGTCCAAAAGTCTCTGTAGATTTACATGAAGCAGAAGCTTTTCTAAATAATACGAGTAAACACGTGATGCATATTGACCTTACCTCGGGGGATCATGCTCAAAAGTACCTGGAAATGGGTGCTGCCATTGTCGGTGGCATGGAAAATTTAAGAAAGTGTCCGATTCTTTCTGCCCTGACCTGTCCGCAAAGCCCGCTTCAACTGCACAAAGAATGCTGTGATATCATTATGACCTTTGCCCGAGCAGGTGTTCCTGTCAATATATTATCTATGGCTATGTCCGGGGCGACAACGCCGGTGACCATTGCGGGTACTCTTGTAGTGCACAATGCTGAGGTTCTTGCAGGAATTACTTTAGCACAGCTCGCAGACAGGGGGGCACCTGTGATGTACGGCAGCTCCACCACGACCTTTGACTTGCAATATGCTACTGCCCCGGTGGGTTCGCCGGAGCTTGGCATGTGCAGCGCGGGTGTGGCAGCTTTGGCACAGTTCTACTTATTGCCTAGCTATACCGCAGGAACATAGGCAGATAGCAAATGCTCCGACGCTCAGGCAGGACATGAAAAAACGATTACAGCGTTATTACCGGCCTTAGCAGGAGTAAATATGATTTATGGGATGGGAATGCTGGAGTTAGGGGTAACCTTCAGCTATACCCAATTACTTATCGATGCTGAAATAGCTAAGATGGTAAAAAGAGTGGTTCGTGGCGTAGAAATCAATGATGAGACACTGGCTGTCGATCTCATTAGGAAGGTTGGCGGCGGTAGTGGTAAACACTATCTGACGGAAAAGCACACCATGGCTCATGTGAGAACTGAACAATCCAGAGCGACTCTCTTTGATCGTAGAATGCGCCAAATCTGGGAAGCTGAAACCGGAGGAAAAGACGTTGCGGAACGAGCTGCCGAGAAGGCACGCGAGATCCTTAACGAATACAAACCCGAGCCATTAGATAAGGAAGTGCAACAAAAACTTAGAAAGATCGTCGAAGACGCAGAAAAGTAATCCCTTTAAAACCCCAATCAAAATACACAAGTATTACAGTGTTAGGGTTAGCGGATTCGTGGTAGGTGCCAAGTATCCATAACCAGGACACTGTTAGAAACAACACACGGAGGAGATGTAGGTGCATTTCCTCCGTGTGTTGTTATTAGTAATCTTTTTTAATGGTATTTGTTTCAATCGATAAAGATTTAAGTTTATGATGGAGATTTTGTCTAGAAATACCAAGTTCGTAAGATGCTCTAGTAATATTACCATTATTTTTTGTTAAGATACTTTCTATGAAAGCCTTTTCGGTTTCCTGTAAAACACTTTGAAGTGTTCCTTTAAAATTCAATGACTTTTGGAAGTTTTTAACCTGAAAAATTCTTTCTCGAAAATATTCTGGCAAATGGTGCAACTTTAAAATTCTATCTTCAGAATGGACAAAATTCATGGCGCCTTCGATGAAATTTTCTAACTCTCGTGCATTTCCTGGCCAATGATAGTGCTCAAAATGTTCTATTAATTCTTCGGAAATATTTTTTACGAATAACCCAAATTCATTATTGTATTTTTTTATGAAATGAAGCGCTAATAATCGGATATCCTCTTTTCTTTCTCGCAAGGGAGGAATATACAGGGTAACGGTTGCTAAACGGAAAAATAAGTCGGACCGTATAATCTTCTTTTCTACGGTTTCAATTGGATCCATGTTGGTAGCGCTGATAATTCTGCAATTTAAAGGAATTTCAACGTTGCTTCCCAGCCTTCTAACGGTTCTGCCCTGTAGTATTCTGAGCAGTTTAGCCTGTAGGGGTAAGGACATAGAATTTATTTCGTCCAAAAAAATGGTTCCGTCTCCGGCTTGCTCGAATAGACCCGGTGATTCTGTGGCACCTGTAAAGGCACCTTTGACCGTCCCGAAAAGTAAGCTTTCCAATAGTGTCTCTGGAATAGCCGCACAATTGATAGGAATAAAGGGGCCTTTGGAGTGCAAACTTGCATTATGAATCCCTTGTGCAAAAAGTTCTTTACCTGTACCTGTTTCACCCACGATTAAGACCGGAGAGTTACGGCGGGCAATTTTTCGTGCTTCCCCCGTTATTCTTTTTATTGTGTCATTTCCTTTAATATCTTCGAGAAGAAAAGTTGCCCCCGTAGGTTGGCTGTTTTCTTGCTGACTAAATTTCTTCTGCATTTCCAATGTAATAGCGATAAAATCACTCATCTGACTCATATTGCGAAAGATAACGTAAACGGCAGCCACTTGCCCTTTGTAGTAAAAAGGGAATGCACTATATATCATATTGGTTTTTCGTCCGTCGTTTAAGTAATACCAATAGGGTTGTTCAATCAGCGGTTTTCCTGTCCTTAAGATTTTTTTTATGATTTCATCAGAAAAGTAATAAGGAGGAGCAAATACCTCATCTTCTTTTTTTCCTAACAAGTCTTGCCGGTTTAGACCTTCCATTTTTTCGGATTCGCTATTATAGAGAATAACTTCATCTTTCTCATTGACTGCATATACAGATTCATGAATGCTGTCAATGATTGCTTTTAGCATTTCGTTTTCTTTTTGGAATTCTTCATTTTTTTGTTTGAGTTCATCAATAATGCGAATTGTTTCTTTTTTCATATGAATCCCCTCACAACCAGGTGTTTTTCCTTTAATTACTAGGGTTTTTTGCAATTCAAATGATTAAAAAAACTTTATCTATTACTGTAAATATTTATTTCCATGAAAAATTATGTGACATCTATCCTTAGTAGCAGATTATTATGACTGTAAAGGACAAATTACAGTGGAGAAGACGGGCGTAATGACAATGAACTCCTTAAAACCTTGATATAGCAAAGTTAGTGAAAATAAAATTGGTTGGCATAGATTTTGCTATTTATGTACGTTAAAGATAAAAAGATCTAGTCCTTAAAACTATGATAGTACGAATGTCTTTATATTTACAAGACGAAATATTCCATCAAATTAGATTAAAAAGACTCAATTTTCCCTATTTAAACTCAATTCCCCCTATTTATATAGATAAATTTCATAAAAGGATATTCAATTATCTACCGTTATCCAATCGTATAGAAATAGTGTTCAGAAGGAGGCGATAAAAAAGTTCTTACATCAATAGGGAAATGAAAGAAGACCGGTAAAATGGGTAGAGATTTATTTTGGAGGAGATAAGATGTTAATTGTCGGAGAACTTATTAATGCTAGTAGAAAGGCCATTGGAGAAGCCATCCGTGTACAAGACGTGGAAGCTGTAAAAAAAGTTGCCATTGCTCAACGCAATGCAGGAGCAGATTTCATCGACGTGAATGCGGGAATCTTCGTGGGGAAAGAAGCAGAGTACCTAAAATGGCTTGTGAAGACTGTTCAAGAGGCTACAGATGCTCCCTGTTGTCTTGATAGTCCGGATCCTCAGGCCATTCAAGCGGCATTATCGGTACATAAAGGTACTGCAATGATTAATTCCATTTCTTTGGAAAAGAGTCGCTACGATGCCCTAGTACCTGTGGTCGCTGGAACCGATCTTAAAGTCATCGCTTTATGTATGAGCGATGAAGGGATGCCCGAGACAACCGAACAACGGCTCAGAATCGCAGACCAACTCATTAATGGTTTAGTGCAGCACAATGTTCCGATCGAAAATATCTACGTGGATCCCCTGGTTCAACCCGTTGCAACAAACAAGAGCTTTGGGTTCGAATTTCTCAATGCAGTAGAGGCTATTTCCAAAGAGTTCAAAGGGGTCCACACTATGTGCGGTTTATCGAACATTTCCTACGGATTGCCGAACCGTAAATTTATTAATCGAGCCTTTGCCGTCATGGCAGTTGCTAAGGGTCTTGATGGACTAATCGTCGATCCCTTAGATAAACAAATGATGGCAAACCTAGTCGTTGCAGAAACGCTGACCGGACGTGATGATTATTGTATGCGCTATCTTACGGCACACCGCTCTGGAATGTTTGATTTTTAACCTCCTCGACCACCAAAGGATTTCCACTATCCTTTTGGTGGTCACCTTATTCTAGTAACCTGATGAGTCATTGATAGAATTGCTTTTAAGGAGGGGGCCCAATGGGAAAGTCGCAACTGGACAAGATACTTGAAAAAGCAAGCCAAGAATTAACCCTTGAGCGTCATGAGATTGTCGCCTTATTGGATCTGGCGAGCGAAGAAGAATTCAATAAAGTCATGGGGGTCGCTCAGAAACTTCGAGGGAAGTATTTTCGCAACAGAATCTTTCTCTATGGTTTTATATATTTTTCAACCTATTGCAGAAACGATTGTACATTTTGCCTTTATCGGAAATCGAACTCAGGTTATCCTCGCTACCGAAAAAGTCAAGGTGAGATTATGGCTACAGCACATTGCTTAGGTCAATCAGGAGTGAATTTATTGGATTTAACAATGGGTGAAGATCCCCTTTATTATTGTGACAGACAGGGATTTAATGATCTCATTCAAATAGTCAAAGATATCAAACGCGAAATAGAGATTCCCGTTATGATCTCACCAGGGGTGGTTTCTGAGGAAATTTTGTGGAAATTGAAAGAAGCGGGTGCAGATTGGTACGCTTGTTATCAAGAAACGCATAATAAAGCCCTTTATAGTCAATTGCGAATAAAACAGAGTTATGAAGAACGTATGAATCGGAAGATGAGTGCCCAAAAAATGGGGTACCTGATTGAAGAAGGGATGTTAACTGGTGTCGGTGATACGAATGAAGATGTTGCGGAGTCCATCCTTACTATGAGAAGAATGGGGGTTGATCAAGTTAGGGTCATGAGTTTTGTTCCGCAGAAAAACACCCCTTTGGAAAATTGGAAAATAACCTCGCATTTTCGGGAACTGTTAATCATAGCTATAATGCGCTTGGTTATGCCCGATCGCTTAATTCCTGCTTCTCTCGATGTGGATGGCTTAAAGGGATTGGTAAAACGTCTCGATGCTGGGGCAAATGTCATTACATCAATCATTCCCCCTTCCGTGGGCATGGCCGGGGTGTCTCAAAGTACTTTAGATATTGATGATGGAAATCGCTCGCTAGAAAAAATCATCCCCGTTCTGGATGCCAATCATTTAGAACCGGCAACTCTCAGTGAATATCAAGCTTGGGTTCAATCACGTCAAGCAATGATGAGTAGCTTTAAGAAAGAGGGGATTCAATGCAGGTAGCAGTTATTGGAGGGAAATTGCAAGGAGTAGAGGCAACTTATCTGGCAAAGAAGGCAGGATGGCGAGTCACGTTGTTTGACCGAAGAGAGAATGCTCAAGCTTCCACCTTGGCAGACAGCTTTCATTGCTTGGACATTTTAGCTTCTCAGGAGGATTTTAGAGCGTTACTAAAAAATGACATTGATTTAATCCTTCCTGCCATTGAAGATCTGGATGTACTGATATTTCTCACGAAGGTTGCAGAAAACCTCCAGATCCCATTGGCCTTTGATATGAATGCTTATAGGATTTCTTCTTCAAAGCTAAAATCCAATCAGCTATTTCAAGAACTGCATATACCCATGCCTCTGCCTTGGCCCCAGTGTTCTTTTCCTTTGCTGATCAAGCCTTCGGGAGCAAGCGGAAGCGTGGAAGTTCAAACAGTAACCCATAGGGAAGAGATGGAGGGTATTCTCGCTAAAGATCCTGAAAAGGAATGGATTGTGGAAGAGTTTCTTGAAGGGCCATCCTATTCCATTGAAGTAATAGGATTTGCTGGCGAGTATAGAGTGTTTCCCATCACCGAATTAGAGATGGATGCCCAATATGATTGTAAACGCGTTTTATCCCCTGCCGAGCTTAAATACAAGTTTATTGATGAATTTGAAGAACTTGCCCTAAAAATAGCAAGTCAAATAGGCTTAAATGGTATTATGGATGTGGAGACTATTCTCCATTTAGGAAAGTTAAAGGCTCTAGAAATTGATGCCCGGCTGCCAAGTCAGACTCCTACGGCCATTTATCATTCCTCGGGTATAAATATGGTTGAATGTTTAGGATATTCCTTTACCCAGGAAAGCCTCTACGTTCCTATCCCGAAGCGTCCCTCTCCCCAAGATAGCTTTTGTATATATGAGCATCTGAAAGTAAATGCGGATCGGATTGAAGTTTCTGGTGAGCATATTATCGCCGAAGCGGGTCCTCTTCGTCTGCTCACTGATTTCTTCGGGGCGGATGAGGCCTTGACGGATTATACTCCGGAAAAGAAGGAGTGGGTCGTTACTTTAATTACCCGGGGACCCACACAGTACGAAGTATGGGCCAAACGGTATGAAATTATCCGGAGAATTCAAGAGCAACTCCATATTCCTCGTTTCTTAGATCCTTATCCCTTTAGTTTATCCATGCCAACCACCACTAAAACTTCAGCTTCTTAAGCCTTTTAAATTCTACCTGAACTTTTCTATTATTATGCGGATTAGAAGGAGATGGAAAGGTATGACCCGTCTAAGCGAGAGCGATATACGTTGCATTGGCAACAGGATGGAAAATTACAACCGAGAATTAGTCATTAAGACCGGACATACCCTTTCTGAAATAGCAGCCCATGCTGTCGGCATTTCCCAGGTGAACGAAGGACAAATTGATAATTTGGGCAATATTGCAGTTGTACCAATAACAAGTGGATTAGGGGTTATTCGTGGATTTGCAGAAACCGTTTCAGGAATTTTAACTTTTTTAGGAGCGAAGGCCCAAGTTATGAATCACTCAGATGTTCAGGGCGTCGCTGAAGCATTAGAGCGGAAATCTGAAATGATTTTTATGGCGGATGATGATCGCTTTATCGCTATGCATTTAAAAAGCGGATATTTCTCGGAAAATAGTGAGGCAACTGGAAAAGGGTATGCCGCTGCATTAGATTATATGGTCAATAGCCTTGAGAATCGCAGCGTTTTAATCATGGGTGCGGGGAGGGTAGGACGTGCGGCAGCCTTTTCTGTTCTCAATTTTAAGGGTAAGGTTCATGTATTTGACTTAGAGCGGAAAGCAAGTGAAACTTTGGCTCAAGAGATTTATAAAAAGAGTGGAAGCCGAATCAGCATTGAAGAAAATCTAGTAATAGCCTTAAGAGGTCATCAGTTTATTATTGATGCATGTTCTGAAGGCGAATTCATAAACAAGGAGCATATAACACCAGAAAGTTATATTGCTGCACCAGGAGTGCCATTAGGTATTCATCCGGAAGCTATTCCAGAGATTAAGCCGCGGTTAATTCATGATCCCCTTCAATTAGGCGTTGCGACGATGCTTTTTGATATGATAAAAGTGAGTGGGATTTACTCCTAAGACTAAATGATCAAGAAAGGAGAATATCGTAATGAATCTCTTAGCAAAATCCAATGACAAGATAAGATATTACCGAAAAAACAACGATTTCTTTAATTTGCTTGATAAAATTAAACTTTGGCCTTCACGAAAGGGGACTTTGCATGGGATAAAATCCATAACCCGAAGGGGAGATTTTGCCGAGATTATTACCCATTGCAATTGTCATTATGTTATTTCTAATTCACGGCATAGCCGAGCTGCTCGTTGGATAAGAAATAAGTGGTTATTTTCTTTGTGTCCCGCTTGCAAGATACCCGAATGGAAGATTAAAAAATACTCTTCTACTGTGATGAGTCAACATTATGGAGCTCGACTCTAAAATCTTTAATTCCTGGTAAAAATGGTTCTAACGGGATATCTACGAACTTTCAATTACTTTTCTCCCTTGGCTGCAAGTAATAACGTGCTTTCTTGTCACAAAAAATGGGATAATTGAAGAGTGAAAAACTCACCTGTGTCCGACAAACTGGGTATAGGCCAAAGGTATAAAGCGAGAAAAGTGGTCGATCTTTATTAAGGGGAAACCTTGGATGAAATGCCGCAGGCCTCTCCTTAAAAACAAGAAACTCCCAAGGCATGATACGGCTTGGGAGTTATCTTGTTCTCAATTTGCGCACACTTCTTACATCCCGCGGTGTCCCTTAAATACCGTTTATGGGTGTCAGACTGTTGCTTTTCATTCAATCATTTTAATCTAGTGGGCAATTTCGATGCCACTGTTGCTTATTAAATTGGTCCCCCGGCAATGATCGGGGGCCCTTTACCGATAAAGTAAAATTACTCGGGCTTAACCTGATGCCGAAGCAAAAATACCTTATCTGTTTGATTTCGGAGAGGAGTGGAGATTTACCGTCACTTTTGAGAAGAGCGCAGAAGAAGTGGCGGCGGCCAAAGTGATTGCCGGTAAGGGAGAACTCTTGGAACAATATCCCGAGTGGGAGGTAGAATAAAGCGCAAGATCAAGCGCAGTGCGAACACGGTTAAAGATAGTAATGATTACCGAAAGGCAACTGAAGCGCAAAAAGACTTTCTTCAAGACCAATTAAAGTCCTTTCCAAAAGTCTTTCTCACTTATATGAAGTTGTTTGCGCAGAATTCTATCCCATAGATTCTTGGTAATCTCTTTACTGACGGCATGGCTTATTTTTGTTCGAAGAAGGGTTCCGTCATTCAAGACTTTTTCGTAATACCAATGATCCGTGTTTCGAGCCAAAACCCAACCGTTCTTATCGCAATAACGTTTCAAATCTCCAAACTTTGGTGCCATAGCTTACAGACCTATCAAAGTACGGATTTCTTCGTCGTTTTTACATAGCATAATTCTCAATACATATGGGAAATGGTGTGTTCGGTTTGGGGCATGAAGAAATAGTTGGGAACGGTTTGAATAATCTTGAGCATAGAATTTAATGTCTTCGACTAAGTCCTTAGCGGCTGACTCTAATGTCGAGTTATTAACATAAATCTCAAGAAGATCAAGAGCAAGTGTTATTGATCCATCCTCTTCTTGAATAATTTCCGGAATCAATGTGTAGTTTTCTAGTATCATCTTGAGTAAATCAACCCGAAGCATTGCGACTTGTTCGGTCTGTTTTCTGTTAACAATTGCAGGGTTAAAAGAGTTGAAGACAGAATCGTACAGAGTTGAAAATTGACTCCTAGCCTCAGTAAACTGTAATTCAGTTAACATAGTCATTCCTCCCTCACCTCCAATACTATCATATGCAGTACCTTATGCACAGTATGACCAGAATGTACAGATAGTATAAACCGAGGGAGGGAGACCTCGCTTCTATACTCTAGGGCTTGACTTGTCCAGTGGTTACAGCCTGAATCAAAAAGATACAGAAAACGGGCATGTCCAGTAACGCGACAACGTTGTCGTATTCTTGGACATGCTTTATAAGCACCATGTCCCCGGATGGGGTTAATCTGGCGGTGTTTTTGTATTTAGATTATTTTGCGACAGAAATCCCAATTTGACCCGTTACATTGTCGGCGCATTGAGTGCTCAAGCCAGCAGTTATGGGCAATGAGCTCTCCTTAAGGCTTTGGCACGCTATTTGCAAATAGGATTAGGGTAAAGGTCTGCGCGTTATCTTCGCATAGCTGCAGAAACCACTGAACTCTGAGTGGAGACCGTTTTATGCAAAAAAATAAGGATGACGGGAGGAAGAAGATGAAAGAATGTAATGGATGCAATGGCTGCAACGAGGTCAATGTTCTGAGAGAAATGGCAGAGACGGATGAAGTGCCTTCCAATCGCTTCCCAGAATATACCATGCTCTGTGATAGCTGCCACCATGAATTTAAGCTTGAAGCCTCGGAAGAGGACATAGAAAAGGCTGTTTGCCCCGCTTGCCAAAGTGCCAAGGTAAGGAATCTCTATATCTCTTTCCCGGAGGATGGCCCGGGATTCAAGAAAAAAGTGAGTGGGTTCTCTTTTGGCGGCTGCAACTAGAACGCCGCACTTACTCCACCTGAACACACGACAATTCCCTGCCTATAAAGAAAACCCGGCTTCGTCGAGCTTTACATTTTTACGCATCACAAAAGGTGAAGTCGTTGGTTGCCCTTATGCTTAGAAAGTATAGTGCACAAGTTTATACTTTCTGATAGTGCAAGCAAAGGCTTCCCAGGAGTATCCACTCTTCGGGAAGCCCTGTTTTTTTGGTTGATATTTATCCTGTAACCTCAGGTATCATTTTAACCGTTAAATCTCTCGGTAAAGAAAGCTTGGCGCCTTTGGGAGAATTAACATTCTTGATTTCATGGGTATCGCTATCATTGACACCGAATGCTTCACTAATTGCGTCGACCATTGATATGTTTATAAGTTTATATATACGACAAATTTCCCCTTATTTTTCAAGAAAGATATGAGAAGATTACTATGAATAAATATAACATGAGACTTATTTGATTGAGCCCGGAAGCATGAAGGGAGATTGAGCAATGCTTATATAAGAAAGACAATACTTCTTTTAAGCATTTGTGTATCATACGTTTTAGAGATATACAGGATATTTCTTTTTATATCACCATTCAATGGGCAGATAAAAATAATGGAGAGTGACTTATTATGGCAATTGTTGAGGTTGTAAAATATAATGGCGAGCCAGATGTATTGGCCTGGAAATTTCCCAGCGAGGAGCTGGGTACATGGACACAGTTAATCGTCAATGAATCCCAGGAAGCACTCTTGTTCAAAGGGGGAAAAGCCTTAGACTTGTTTACCGGCGGCAGACATACGCTGGAAACGGCTAATATTCCTATTCTAAATAATATTATCAATTTACCCTTTGGTGGAACCTCTCCCTTTACTGCTGAAGTTTGGTACATTAACAAGCTCTACTTGCTTGATATTAAATGGGGAACCCCTACGCCAATTCAACTGCAGGACCCCAAATATAAGATCTTTGCACCCTTGAGATCTTTTGGACAATTTGGCATTCAAGTGGAAGATTCTCGGAAATTTTTGATCAAGCTGGTTGGCACCTTACCTAAGCTGGATAAGCAAAGCATTGTTAAGTTTTTTAGAGGGCTTTATTTGACCAAAGCCAAAGACGCAATCTCCAGTTATCTGGTTAAGAAGCAAATCAGCGTCTTGGAAATCAATGCCTACCTGGAGGAACTGTCTGATTATTTAAAAGAAAGAATGGCCCCTGTTTTAGAGGAATATGGCATCAAGCTGGTCAATTTTTATGTCAATGATATCAATGTCCCTGAAGACGATCCAGGCATTGCAAAATTAAAAGATGCACTAGCCAAAAGAGCTGAAATGGATATTGTCGGGTACAATTATGTTCAGGAACGTTCATTTGATACTTTGGAAGGTGCGGCAACCAATCCCGGTTCAGCCCAGGCCGGACTGATGGGGGCAGGAATTGGCCTGGGAATGGGAGTCGGAGTCGGGGGTACTTTCGGTCAGCAATTAGGCGGCATGTCACGTAATATTTTAAATATGCATAACATGAAGAACTGCCCCAAGTGCCATAACGAGATGGGAAGCGAGCAAAGATTTTGTGGGCATTGTGGGATGGATACTCTACAACCAACCGGACCTTCCGCCGAATCCAATAAAACGACCTGCAGCAGTTGCAGTGCGGAGTATTCCAAGAACGTTAAATTCTGCCCGGAATGCGGTAATGTCTATACCCCATGTCAACAATGCGGGGCTGATTTAAAGGATGGAGCAGACGTATGCCATATCTGTGGTAGAGAAACACCCACTCCATGTCCCAAATGCGGAAACTCTGTAGCCAAGAATGTAAAGTTTTGCCCTGAGTGCGGCGAATCGCTGGTTAAAAAATGCTCTAAGTGTAATTCTGTAATTCAGGACAATGCCAAGTTTTGTCCTGATTGCGGAAACAAATTGTGAGAAAGGAAGAAGTGAGTTATGAGTAAAAACATCAATTTCCTTTTCAGCTTGTTGATAGGGTTGATTACAGTGTCCGTAACCCTCATCCTCTTCTTCTTGGGGCATGGTGATAAAAGTACCTTGGACTGGGCTTCTTTAGTGTTTATATTAATTGCGGAATTAGCTTTATTTTTGGGGATTATCATCTTTACGCTTCAGCCTTCGAGTTCAGGTCAGACTATTATGCGGACCGGAATAATCTCGGTTCTCTTTATGTATTGGTTATTCACCCTCGTAATTGGCCTTTTTAGAAATGTTTTTATAGACTATACAAATATTTTTTATATGATCAACAGTGCAGTTATAGGATTGGTAGCGATAACTTCAGCCTTAATCTATAGAGTGTCATTAAGTACAAAAGATTAACTAAATCAAAATTAGCACATAATGAGGTGGAAGCGTGGGTTTGCGGAATGGAAAATATCAATTCAATGATGCAGAAGTTTATAATAAAATAAAAAGACAAGAAAAAATAGAATTTTCCTTGACATGGCCAGTAATTATATTGGCTTTTATCATATTTTTTCCTTTAGGTATTTATCTTACTTATAGAAAAATGAACGAGGATAAAGAAGCGGCTCTAAAAATATATAAGGTTATTAAATTATTTGGATGGTTTTTCCTGGCAGGTTTTGCAATCAATCTAAAAGGCTATATAGAGGTCGGGGGAGATGAGTATATTGAAGCTCTATGGCCCTGCCTGCTTTTCACGGTCGTATTTTTTATATGGGGAAGCAATTCGAAAGCCCGATCCAACAGATATAAGAAATATATAAAATTGGTTTTAATAGAACGAAAGCTGAAAGTTGAGGATATCGCCAATAGCCTGGGGCTTAGCAAACAAATTGTGAGAGCTGATTTGATCAAGATGAGCGCTAAAAACTACTTTCCTGCAGGCTATTTTGATATATCATCAGACAGTATGGCTTTCCCCTATAGGGATGCTTGGAAGGAATATCCCGAACCGACCATCAAAGTAGAACTAAAGGTTGTTACATGTAAAGGCTGCGGTGCCAGTAACACGGTGCTAGAAGGAGCGGTAGCAGAATGTGAATATTGCGGCTCTAAGCTAAGTTGAATAAAGAATGCATCTGAACACACGCCAATTCCCTGCCACAAGCAAAGGCTTCCCGGGAGTATTCACTCTTTGGGAAGCCTTGTTTTTTGGTTGATATTTACCCTGTAACTTCAGGTATCATTTTTATCGTCAAATCTCCAGATAAAGAAAGCTTGGCGCCTTTGGGAAAATTAACATTCTTGATTTCACGGACATCCCCATCATCAAAACCAAATGATCCACCCAGATCAGGGTCGTCGCAAGAAAGATAGCCTGATCCTGAAACTGCGACGATAGTGTAAACGCCAACCTTGAAACGTTTACCGAAAAGTCTGCCGGCCTTATAATTTCCTGCTGGTAAAGTTATTGCACCAGACATATCATAGGTGCGTCCCGAAAAACCCTCATCAATGGAGCGGTAAGAAAGTTGGATCGTCAACGCTCCCGATACCTCCAGACAAGCACTTTTCCACAGTTTAAGTCCTTTAAAAGAGGATACATCGCTATTTCCGATACCGAATGATTCACCGATTCCGCTGGAACAGACATAACCGGTTCCCGAAATAGCAGTAACATCGCACTTGCCTACAGGGATATCAATCCCTGCGGTATAAAAGCCGGTAGATAAAGTGTGCACATCTGTCGCATTGGAAAAATCCTCTTCTTCCCTCCCGCTGCTCTGAGTTTGGGGAGCTGCTGTTTTAGCGTCTGAGCCGGTAGGTCCTTGAAATTCCTCAGGTATCAGTTTAATCGTCAACTTTCCCGCTACAGAAAATTCAGCGCCCTTTGGAAAATTAACATTCCTGATTTCATGGGCCTCATCATTTGGGACACCGAATAACTCACTCACATCAGCTTCACGGCAATAAAGATGGCCCGATCCTGAAACTGCGGCAATATTGTAAATACCAGCTTCAAAATCTGTACCTGCGTCATAAGTCCCCGTTGATAAATCTATTGCACCAGACATATCATAGGTACGTCCCGAAAAACCCTCATCAATGGAGAGAAAAACAAGTTCAATCGTCAACGCTCCCGATACCTCCAGGCAAGTATTTCTCCGGAGTTTCAATCCGTCAAAAGAGCATACATCGCCATCTTCAAGACCAAACGCTTCACTAATTGCTCCGGAACTACTCACATACCCGGTTCCCGAAACAGCCGTAACATTGCACGTACCTGCAGGAATATCAATCCCTACGGTATAAAAGCCGGCGGGTAATATATGCGCATATGCTGATTCAGCCTCTACCTCATAATTCAGCAGCAATCCACAAAACTCACATTTACCGACAGAATGGGCGACTAAATTCTTAGCTCCGCAACCGGAGCATTCAATTACTTTTGGTTCTCTAGCTGAGCCTTGTCCGGCCTGTCCTTGATATTCCGGCCTTTCCTTATCCTTTCCCTCCCAACCCCAAAAAGACATCGCTCTTCCTCCCTTTACTCAACCTCAAATCCTCTTTTAAGCTCCCAGCCCACTGCCTGCCCATATTTCCGGCGATAGCAAGAGTGTTGCATAATTACTTATATGATATAAGCAAAAAATAACTGTGTAAACAAAATCTTACAGATTAACGGCTGACGACTGCGCCTGTGCAGCTCAATCCGAAATATTCTCACGGATTTTGGCCAGGATCTCCTTTTCCAGAGCAGACAGCTTTTTGCTCTGCCGCTTATAAACGAAAAACTCCCAATCCAAATTCAAGTCCGTAAGAGGCAGGCCCAGCATGTCATCGGGAAGGACACTGAGCTTGCCGGCATAAAAGGAGATATAGCCCCGGCGCAGCAGATCCCAGGTCAAGCCCCATTCGGTATCCCCCACAACCGAATGAGCATCCAGATCCCATTCCCGCAGCCGGTTCATCAACCGTGACTGGGACCGATTGTCCGAGTTTAGGGTAATAAGCCGCTGCCCCTTTAAATCCGCCATGGTCAGTTCCCTCTTTTGGGCAAAGGGATGGCTGCGCTGCAGAATGACCCCGATGGGGCTTTCGTAGTGAAAAATCTGCACAAAATTTCCCGAAGTCAGAGGGGATGTGGTCATGACCAGATCGCAGCCATAATTCTGAAAGGAGCGGCTGCGTTCATTATCCGGATAGCTTTGCAGACGGAATTGCAGCTTGGGATGGGCATCCATTAAATCAGGGAGGAAATGGGCAGGCAACATCTGCAGCATTCCCATAAAAAAGCCGATCTTATATTCTTTCCTTCCCCCCTGATTCAGGTTGCCGAGCCGCGTGACAATCGAGTCATGGTGATGCAAAAACTCAAAAGCCTGCTGTTCCAGCTCCCCTCCGCAATCCGTCAGTTCAACTCCCTGAGGAGTACGTATAAAAAGCCGGACATTCAGCTCATTTTCCAAATTGGCGATGATCCGGCTGACCGCCTGCTGGCTGATAAACAGCCGCTCCGCCGCTTTCGTTAGGCTCTTCGTCTCACATACTTTCAGGAAAACCTGCAGCTGCTTGTATTCCATCTTATCCTCCGTTAAGGGCACAACAATGAGTTGTCCCCCTATGCAAAAGCTTTGTTTGTGATTTCACTTACTAGTTTAGTATACTATGGGCAAAATCCAAGTTCAATCAAAGAAAGAGGGAGAGCTATGGTGGAAAAAGAAAAGGTATCCCGCCGTCAGTTTCTGAGAAATACGGCCATCGGCGCCGTAGGAGTTGCCGCTGCCGGCTTTTTGGGAGGCTGCTCCAGCGATGCGGGAAGCACTAATCCCGGAGCAGCGGTGTATAAGCCCGGCACCTATACCGGCACAGCTAAAGGGATGGGTCAGGTCACGGTTACTATGACCTTCAGTGAAACGGCCATCACCGATGTTAAGGTGGATTGTGCCAATGAGACTGCCGAGATTGGCGGCACGGCAGCAAACGGGTTGCAGGAAGCCTTGATGGCTGCCCAGAGCGCCGAAATCGACGGTGTTTCCGGTGCAACGATGACCTCCGATGCCGTGAAGGAGGCTGCCGCCAGCTGCATCAACCAGGCCCTTGGCATTGCCGTGGAAACAGCCCAACCGGCCGACATCGATAATCCTTTTCCTGCTTGCGAAGATCTCAGTGCTGTCAACGCGGCCACCAACAGCGGGGAAGTGGCTTTCGTCTCCGCTCCCATTACCGACTTTGTCAGGACGGTGGATGTGGACGTGTTGGTATGCGGACAAGGTCCGGCAGGCATGGCCTCCGCTCTGGCCTGCGCCGAAAAAGGCCTGAAGGTAGCCGCTGTGGAGAAGGGCAAGAATCCCACCTGGCGCAGCGCCACCATGGGCGCCTTTAACGACCGCATCCATAAGAAGTTTGGCGTCACTTTTGATATGAAGCAATGGCTGGATGACGCCATGATCAATTGTTCTTACCGGGGCAGCCAGGAAATCTATCAGCAGTA
Source organism: Desulfitobacterium sp. PCE1 (assembly GCF_000384015.1). Lineage (NCBI taxonomy): Bacteria > Bacillati > Bacillota > Clostridia > Eubacteriales > Desulfitobacteriaceae > Desulfitobacterium > Desulfitobacterium sp. PCE1. Next base: position 566,837 of record NZ_KB913023.1, read on the forward strand.
TATTAATACCTGTGACGAGGCTGTGAACTGGTTCCTGGACAAACTGGCCCTTAAGGATGAAGATTACTTCCTGACCTTCAATGCAGGGGATTTCTGGGATTTCAATGCCGCTTATGATGAGCTGAGCCTTAGCCGCAGCTGGAACACCTCCATCAACATCCCGATCCCCGCCCCTGAAATCATCGCCGTCATGCAGCAGCGTATTGCCGGTGCAGGAGTGGAGGTTCTGTTCAATACCCCGGTTGTTCAGCTGGTCACGGAAGGAGGCGAAGTCACCGGCGCTGTGGTCAAGACCGGGCAGGGCTATGTCAAGTACCAGACCGCCAAAGGAGTCGTCCTGGCCACGGGTGGTTACGAGTTCAATCCGGTGAAGCTAAATGCCTGCTGCCGTCCCCGTGACCTTGCCCTCAGCGGTTGGATGAACGGCACCAAGACCAATACCGGTGACGGTCATGAAATGGCCAAAGCTGTCGGTGCCATGGAGGATGAATACCCCCATCCCCTGATGCTGGACCCTCAACAGCTGATGCCCTTTCTGCGCGTCAATAAGTTAGGCAAACGCTTTACAGCCGAATATGAAGCCTACAACCACCTGTCCAATGCCATCCAAACCCAGCCGGGGGCCTACGACTACTATATTGTGGACGCCAATTGCCCGGCAATTGTTGATAAGATCTGGACCCCGTCCTCCGGCTGCTACGCCCCCAAAGAAGTCTGGATCGCCGCTGCCACCAGCGACAAAGCCCTGGTGGCCAATACCCTGGAAGAGCTGGCCGGGAAAATGGGCGTGGACCCGGATACCTTTGTAACCACCATCAAGAGTTGGAACGCCATGTGCGACGCCGGCGAAGACACCGACTTCCATTTTCCCGGCAAGATGATGCATAAAATTGATACGGCCCCCTTCTACGCAACCAAAGAAATGGCGGAGGCCCTGTGCACTGCCGGTGGCCTGCAGATCACTCCCCAAAGCGAAGTGATGGCTACCGACGGCAAAGCCATCCCCGGCCTCTATGCCATCGGCAATGTTTCGGGCAGTATGTTTTCCGGGACCTATCCCCACAATCAGAATTGCCTGAGCCACAGCCGCTGCGTCACCTTCGGCTATAATGTGGCCAGAACCCTGGCGGCGCGGTAAGCATATAACAACAAAGGCTTCCCCCAATTAATACTAAACACACTTATAACCCCCAGAATGTTTCCGCGAATCAAGTCCTAATGTAGCTCTGAAGTACAGGTTTTACATAATCTTTGCGGAAACCCGGAATACTATGGGAAAATTCTGGGGAGGAACTTTGCATGCCGAACCTATCGGTTACTGCGCCTAATGAAGGCAAAGCGGGCTTAATCCCGGCCAAAACGGAGCCGGAAAATCTGGAGTGTCCTTTGGGGCTGGTGACAACCTGGCTGGTTCCCAATGAGCTTTTTTATATCCGCAATCATTTTCCCTATCCGCAGATCGACATGGCAACCTGGTCCCTGAGCATTGGCGGGCAATGCCAGCGTCCGGTTGCTTTTCATTATGATGAATTATTGAAGATGCCGCGGGTCACTAAGAATGTGACCTTTGAATGCGCAGGCAATAAGCGTTTTTTCCTCACACCGCCTGCTGCCGGTGAACAATATGGTATTGGTGCGGTCGGTAATGCGAAATGGACTGGTGTGCCCTTAAGCTATCTCTTGGATCTGACTCAGATCGATGCCGGGGTACAGGAGATTATCTTTACCGGCAGTGATTCCGGTCAGCGTCCAGACATGCCGGGGGAGTTCAACTATCAGCGGAGCCTGCCTTTTCAAAAGGAACTACTTGCTGAATGCCTGCTGGCCTATGAAATGAATGATGAACCGCTGCCCTTTAAACATGGTGCCCCTGTACGGCTGATTGTCCCCGGGTGGTATGGCATGGCAAATGTAAAATGGCTGACCGGGATTACGGCTTCCGTCACCCCTTTTAAGGGACCCTTTCAAGCGGTGGACTATCTGTATCTGCAGCGGGAGGATGACTATCAGCAGGCAGTTCCGGTTACCGAGATGAAGGTGAATTCGGTTATAACCTGGCCGTCGAAAGGGGAAGTGCTGAAGCCCGGCACCTATGTCCTGCGCGGCCTGGCCTGGACGGGTAAGGGTATGATCACCAAGGTCAGCGTGAGTACCGATGATGGAATGAACTGGACGGATGCTATCCTGGCAAGTCCGGAGCACCAGCAATTCACCTGGACCTTCTGGGAATATACCTGGACGATTTCCTCACCGGGGCACTATTCCCTTATGGTCAAAGCAGAAGATTCCCTGGGTAATCAGCAGCCGCGGGTTTCTTCGTGGAATGTTAAAGGATACGGCAATAATATGATGCATCAGGTGCCGGCTTTCGTTCCCGGTACCCCAATGGTTCATTAAGAGTAAAGGACTATGAGTTATACCAAGGGGAAAACTAAATTTGCAAAAGAAAATAAGACCCCGAAGAGATTTTTGGTCTCTCCGAGGTCTTGTTTCCAGCATTGCTGAAATTACCGAATCGTCACACTGCTGCGATCTGATGTTTTTTCAATCGTTGGTGAGTAAATCCCGGCAGCGTTTTTGATATTGATTTGAAAGGTTGCGGGGTCTCCGGTTATTTGATCTCCAGAATCAACTAAATGTTTGGCAATATAAGTGTACGTTCCGTCGTTATTATTGACTTCCACAAAACTATCAGGATTGCTGCCGTTAATCTTGAAGTTACTGAGTTTGGTCACGGCTTCATCCGTAGTAAATTTCAGAGTAATGACATCGCCGATGGTAGCTTTTGTGGGATCCGCATTATCTGAAGAAATCGCTACTTTAGAGATTCTGGCATATTTAGGAATGATCGTGACTGTACTTTTGTCAGATGTTGCTTCAATAGTTTGAGAGTAGATCCCTGCGGCGTTCTTTACATTGATTTGGAAGGTTGCCGGGGCACCTGTAATCAGATCTCCAGAATCGACTAAATGGGTTGCGGTATAGACATTTCCAACATGTGTGAAGTGATCCGGATTACTCCCATTAATCTTGAAATTACTTAATTTGGTCACAGGCACATTGGATGTAAAGGTTAGAGAAATGGTATCGCCATTCATAGCTTTTGTCGTATCTGCGTTATTTGAGGAAATCTTTACATTACTGATGATGGGTTGTGCTACTACATTTACGGTACAGCGAGCTGTCTTTAAGCCATCCACTGTTGTGACCGTAATGGTTGCCACACCTGGGGTCAAGGGAGTCACCACGCCCTGACTATTAACTGTTGCCACGTTTAAGTTGCTGGATGTCCAGGTTACATTCTTGTTCGTCGCGTCGCTAGGGGATACATTGGCTGTTAAAGTCCCTGTTGATCCTCCTGCGGACAGATTCATTGTGGATTGATTCAAGGTGACACCCGTTACACTAATCTTCTCGGTTCCTTGGGAATTAGCTACAGTCACCCTACAAGTTGCTGATTTGCTTCCATCCTCCGCTGTTGCAGTGACATATGCTGTTCCTGCCTTGACACCGACGACTTTTCCGTTTGCGTCAACTGTTGCGACGGCTGTGTTGCTGGATTTCCAAGTGACTTTTTGGTTCGCTTTATAAGGAGCGATTTTCACGGCCAGGGTAGCACTATCTCCGACATTAAGGAACATTCTCTTTTTCAAAATTATTGCAGATACTTTATGTGTTTTGCTATCCTTTGAAATGCTTTGGGTAGATTTTACATGGGACTGAGCCCAGGATGGGGGTGCTGCCAGCACAGGCAATGAGGAAGATAGGAATAAACTCACTATACAGACCGTTGAGAATAGAGCTTTAAACTTTCGTTTCACTAGGTATTCCTCCCTTAATCGTATTTACTATTTAATACGGAAATGCGGCGGTATTTTGTGGGGGGATTTCCATATTTTTTTTGTTAAAGCAAAAAGCAGTCCTAATCCCAGTACTTTTGGAAAGAGCAATATGAATCGATTCTTGACCGTTTACAGATTTATCCTGTTAATATATGAAAAATTCTCAGGAAATGCTATACTATAACTATATAAGTACTATAATCATTTAAGGAGAGTGCACTATGGGAGCCAAAAAGAAAAAGCAAACCATCGGCGTTATTGATCCGTTAGACCTGATCAAACGATCTCCCGACAAAATGAATTCTTCAATGGAGATCGTAAGACAGGGTGTAGGGGTTCATCGGGACAAAACCAAGTATAATAGGAAAAAAGCGAAGCAGGAGAACTTTTATGATGGATATCATTGTGTATCGGATTGGGCGATATAGAATGATATCCATCATGTTTTCAGTCTCGCTTTTCGAATGACTTACATTATTTCATTTGATCTTCTTGACATTTACTTACACGTTTTATAAAATACCATTATGAGTCTTTATGCTGTTGTTTATGCCTGAGCCCCATAATGCTGCATAACTGCCGAGTGCCTGAGCCCCACGAAGCAGATCGGACTGAAATACGGATAATTGATGGAGGGAAACTTATGTCCACGTTCTTTGCGAAAGCGAATGCGGTGGAGCGTAAATGGTATGTCATTGACGCTGCAGGCCTTCCTTTGGGTCGTTTAGCTACTGAAGCTGCTCGTATCCTTAGAGGTAAACATAAACCAACTTTTACTCCTAATGTTGACACAGGAGATCATGTGATCATCATTAATGCAGAAAAAGTTGTTTTAACCGGTAATAAATTAGATCAAAAAATGTATCGCCGTCACTCCGGCTATCCTGGTGGTTTGAAAGAAACCCCTTACAGAAAGCTGATGCAAAACATGCCTGAAAGAGCTGTTGAGCATGCCGTCAAAGGAATGCTTCCTCATAACAAGCTGGGTGCTCAGATGTATACGAAGCTGAAAGTATATCGTGACGAAAATCATCCGCATCAAGCGCAACAACCCGAAATTTGGACCATTCAATAAACGGGAAGGAGGAAGTAAAACATGGCTGCACAATTACAATATCAAGGTACCGGACGCCGCAAAAACGCGGTAGCTCGTGTACGTTTAATTCCTGGAGAAGGAAAAGTTACAGTGAATAAAAGAGAGCTTGCTGAGTACTTCGGCAAGAAAACTCTGGAAATGATCGTTCAACAACCGTTCGGGGTAACCGACACAGTTGGCAAATATGATGTAGTTGCTCTCGCCCATGGCGGCGGTACTACAGGACAAGCCGGAGCTCTCCGTCTCGGAATTGCCCGCGCTCTTCTGAAAGCAGATCCCAGCTTGCGTCCAGCTCTCAAGCGTGCAGGGTTCCTCACCCGTGACCCACGTATGAAAGAGCGTCGTAAATACGGCTTGAAGAAAGCCCGTAAAGCTCCACAATTCTCCAAACGTTAATATCTCGAAAATCTTGGAACCCTCAAACCCGCGTGGTTTGGGGGTTTTTGTTACCCTAGCGCTTCGGATTATTAATTTAAGATAGTACTTGCACAAAGAAATATTGTCCGGCCATATAGTGGAGTATCTTGGTGATAAGGGAGGATAAAACAATATGGGCCATTCAGTGAGAAAAGGGGAATCACTTTATAAAATAGCTAAACGTCATGGGACTTCTGTTCATCATTTGCTTAAATTAAACCCTCATGTTCGCAGTAGACCAGCTACTATTTATCCTGGCGAGAAAATTAGGGTCAGATAAGATGTAATCGCCTGCAGCAATAAAGTGATGCCTTCCAAGCGTCTCTCTATGGATTCGTTGGCGTTAATCACAAAGAAATAGCAAATCCCTCAACCATGCATGGTTGGGGGATTTTTATTTTTAAAGTCCTAATTATTCATTCTTTGCTTGTTTCTCGAAGTATTCATTTTGCAGAAGACCCATATGAATGATGTCATGCCATTCACCATCTCTAAATAGACTTTGTCTACTGCTTCCTTCCTGTTGAAAACCAATCTTGGTGTACAAACGAATAGCTCTATTATTAAGTGAAAATACTTTAAGGCAAACTCGATGAAGATTCATTTCGAAAAAAACGTAGTCCAACAGTAATTTCAACCCCTCTGAACCATATCCTTAATAACATGGGGCAGCCAGTCATAAAAAAACCACATTCTTATGAAAAAGAATGTGGTTTAAGTTATACAAAGCAGCAATCGTCAGAGCATAGCGAATACCGATCCCCATTTTCCTGCTCATCCGGTATAAAATATCTCCTGAATTCCGAGGGCAATACAGCATTCATGACTTCCATAAGATCCTTGATAGGCTCCTCAGCCCCTTCTAAAATCCAGATAACCGTAATCTCCAAGTTTCCATAAACACAGGCCTCTATCTTTTTCCTGACCTTCCAGTCGTGAATATCTACCTTATTTTTCTTCAAAACACCAAGAAAAAAATCCATACTTATAGTAAAGATATAATTCTTCAGGGAGTTCACATCCGATGACCGGATGGCATTTTGGAATAACTTTAGGTTGTCTTTCAACTCTTGATACAGCTGATACTGAGTATCCCGCCAAGGAATGCCCTCATCAAAGCGAAACAAGGTATTCTCCAGAATCTTTTTATAGTTTGAATTCAGCAAATCATACTTATCGGTATAGTATCGGTAAAAAGTAGCCCGGCTTACGCCCGATGCCTTAATGATGTCGGTAACCGAAAGCTTATCAATGGTTTTCTTGTGAAGCAATTCGCTTAATCCCTTAAAGAGCAGCGCCTCCGATATATTTTGTTCCATCATCATTCCTCCTCAGAGCGACCTGATCCTCTTATGACAGCTCAATCCAACTTGGCTAATTCAATTATAGGAAGATTGAGACCGATAATCAAGCTATTCCCAGGCAAGTAGTCCCCAAGGACGCTGATAAAGGTGAGACATACTCGGCAATTTGTCTCATATGAGACAAACTGCCCGGCTTGTTTCTATGCGCACAAGGAAAGGTGGATTAGAATAGAAGGGAAAAGGGAAATAAAGTACAAGGAGACCAAAGTTATGATTTCAAGAAGAGATTTTGTTAAGCGTGCCGCAGCCGGTGCCGTAGGCGTAGCAACGGTAGGTATTCTCGGCGGCTGTACTCAGGGGGCAGCATCGACCTCCAATGAAGTAAAATGGGATAAAGAGGCAGATGTAGTGATCGTCGGCGGAGGAGGTACCGGACTGGCGGCGGCTCTCCAGGCTGCCCTGGATGGTGCCAAGGTCTTAACGCTGGAAAAAGGAGGAGTAGCGGGGGGGACCACCAACTTTTCCGGTGGAGTTATGCAGGCAGCGGGTACGGATGCCCAAAAGCAATATACTTCCTATCAGGATGACACTCCGGAGAAGCACTATAAGCTGTGGCTTAAAGCCGGCGAAGGGGCGGTTGACGAAGAACTTGTGAAGGATCTGGCTTATCAAGCGCCGGAGCATATTCAATGGCTGACAGATACGGTAGGCCTTAAATGGACAAGTGTCTACGGGCATTCTCATATTCCCTATGTAGAGGACTCTTTCTTTGCTGACCGCATTCATGTCTATGAGAACGGGGGCGGAATCGGCAGCGGTACCATCCTTACCAAGGCTCTTTTAAAGGCAGCCGAGGAAAAAGGCGCACTGATCGAATATGAAACTGAAGTAACCGGACTTCTGACCAATGAAAAGGGCGAAGTGATTGGTGTTACTGCCAGACAGAAGGATGCTGAAATAAAAGTAAAAGCGAACAAAGGAGTCATCTTAGCGGCGGCAAGTATCGATCAGAATAAAGAAATGGCGAAAGCATTAAGCCCCCAGCAGTATTGGGATCTGACAACTCAACAATGCCTGTGCACTCCTACCAATACAGGTGATGGAATCCGTATGGCTATGGAAATCGGCGCAGCAGTAAGCGGGTTTGGCGGAACCATCGATTTTTGTGCCAAAACGGGGGCTGCTACAGATAACCGGGTACCCTTATTTCCATCCTTTATCGTCAACCAAAAAGGAAGGCGGTTCGTTTGCGAAGACGCAACCTATGCCTACCATTATCGGGCCATTTTCCAGCAAGAGAAGCAATTGGACGGCCCAACCTTCATGATCTTTGGAGAGAGCAGCCTCTCGGCAGAGATGGCGCCCTGGACCAAAGAAAGTGTTGCTAAAGATGTGACCGACGGTGTGGTGTTTAAAGCAGATAGCATAGAAGAACTGGCTGGATTGATTGCCGTGGACCCGGCAAATCTCGCTTCCGCATTGGCAACCTGGAATTCCGATATGCAAAAAAACAAGGATAACCAGTTTGACAGAAAGACAGGACTGAAGCCCATCACAGGGCCCTTCTATGCCTATAAAAATGTTGCCGCCAACCTGGGTTCGCTGGGCGGTGTAAAGATTAATGTGGATGGTCAGGTACTCCGGCCCAACGGTGAAGTCATTCCCCGCCTGTATGCAGGCGGACTGAATGCGGGAGGATGGATAGGACCCTACTATCCGGGCTCCGGGACGGCAATTATGGGTACCGTTCACTGGGGACGCAAAGCGGGCGGTCATGCTGCGAAATTAACTTCTATTTAGACCATAATGTAATCATCATGTAAGGAGTTTAGAAATGAGAAAGAACAAATATGTCTTGATATTATCCCTGTTCCTTGTTCTGGTTATTGCTGCAGGATGCAGTTCAAGCCCCGCGGCTGCAGACAAACCGGCTGAGAATGGTTCAGCCGCCGTATCGAAGGAACCGCCCGCTGCCAACGAAGGCCCGGCAGCCGTCAGTTATAAAGACGGCACCTATGAAGGAACCAGTGACGCAGGAATACATCCGGGTTTAAAGGTCTCTGTGGTGGTGAAAGATGGGAAGATTGCAGAGGTTAATGTGGTTGAACACCAGGAGACTGATGGAATCGGTAGCATTGCCATCGAAAAGCTTCCTTCACTGATTGTAGAGGCCCAGTCCACGGAAGTGGATTCGGTCACCGGAGCCAGCCTGAGCTCAGGTGCGATCAAGGAAGCTGTCAATAAGGCATTGGAACAAGCTAAATAATGAGTGCTTGCAATTAGAATAGTAGATTTTTAACAATAGTGTCTAGAACTTGATGCCCAGGGAATACAAAACCCTGGGCATTTGCCTTTTTGATAGGGAAAAAGCATTGACCTGAAGGTCTAATCGTGTTAGACTTCACTTAGTCTAATGGCATTCGACCAAAATTCAAGGGAGGACTTATCTTATGGAACAGTATAAGCTTGGGGAAATGGAGCAAAAATTTGCTGATTTGATTTGGCTCCATGCCCCTATTCCTTCCGGGGAGCTTGTCAAGCTGTGCGAGAGGGAACTGAGCTGGAAGAAGTCCACCACTTATACCATGCTCAAGCGGCTTTGCGACCGGGGGATATTTGAAAATCAAAAAGGCAGGGTTACAGCCCTGATGAGCAGGGAAGATTTCACAGCGGCACAGGGGGAGCAGTTTTTGAGCGAAACCTTTGGAGGTTCTCTGCCCCGGTTTTTTGCGGCGTTCACCCGCAGAAACAAATTAAGTGCGAAAGAAATCCGTGAGCTGCAGCGGCTCATTGACGAGCATAAGGAGGGGTAATTATGCAGGAGGAACTATTCTTACAGGTACTCAACATGAGTTTTACCGGGAGTGTGGTCATCCTGTGTGTAGTGCTCATGCGGCTTTTGCTCAGAAAGGCGCCGAAGGTTTTTTCCTACGCCCTTTGGAGTGTTGTGCTTTTTCGTTTGGTTTGCCCCTTTTCCTTTGAGAGTGCCTTAAGTTTATTGCCGGTGAATCCCGAACCCATTCCATCCGATATTGTTTATGCGGCCATGCCCCAGGTCCATACCGGGATTGGGGCGGCGGACCGGGTTATCAGCTCGTCCCTGCCCGGGGCGGTTCCCTATGCAAGCATTAATCCTCTGCAGATCTGGGTCTTTTTGGGGTCCCTACTGTGGCTTTGGGGCATTGCTGCTCTTCTTCTGTACAGCATTTTCTCCCTTATAGGTTTAAAAAGGCGGCTGGGAACCGCGGTCCATGATAAGGAGAACATATACCTCTGTGCAGACATCGATACCCCCTTTGTGATGGGGGTGATCCGTCCCAAGATTTATTTGCCGGATTCACTTTCCGGCACGGAGAAGGAGTATATTCTGCTCCATGAGCAGACCCATATCCGGCGGATTGATCATGTGGTCAAGATCCTGAGCTTTTTTGTGCTCTGCATCCATTGGTTTAATCCCCTGGTGTGGGCGGCTTTTTTCCTTTCCGGCAGGGACATGGAGATGTCCTGCGACGAGGCAGTCATTAAGAAGCTGGGCAATGAGGTGAAAAAAGAGTATTCTTCCTCCCTGCTTGCTCTTGCCACGGGCAGGCGTATCGTGGGCGGCACTCCCCTGGCCTTTGGAGAGGGTGATACCAAGGGGCGGATTATGAATGTGCTCAACTATAAAAAGCCCGCCTTCAGGGTCTTGTTGGTTGCTTTTATGGCCGTGATCATCCTGGGCCTGGGGCTGATGGCTAATCCCAAGGTAGGGGAGAACTTCACCGGTGCCGTCTATAGTGTAGATGAGATTCTCTACGATGCACCCCAGTATTCCTTTACTTACACCACGGACAGCGCCCCTCAGTACAACATTTCTGCCGACTATGTGCTGTTTCGCAAGGAGATTTCCGATCAGGACTGGGTCATGCTCGGCAGTCTTTATAAATATCCCCTTACCCGTCAGGAGCAGTATAGGCTCTTTAATCCTCTGAACAACAAAGCTCATGAAAATCTGGATAAGGTGAAAACCATTTACCGGGCGGATCTTAAGGATAAAAACCAGACCTTTATTCTTGTCATGGAACAAAAAAACGGCGATGTACTCTTGGCCCATGGCTATGATCATTCTGGAAGTCCTCACGTCCGCTGGCTGTTTCGCTTGAATAAGGCTGCCGAGCCTGAGGCAAATGAGCAGGCTAACCAACCAAAGCCCCAGGGTGATACTGCTTTCGGTACCACAAACGCGGAGCCTGTGGAGAAGGTTCAGGGCCACAGTACCCTGAAAAAGACCTGAAAGCGTAGCTTTACGCACAAGAGCGAAGGATTTTAGCGGAGGGGCGTCTGGGTTAACGAGGCTTTCTTAACACAGCGGAGCCACTGGTTCACATCAGGTATTACCTGGAGGTTTGGCGGAGCTGCTAAGAAAGCGAGTTGACCAGCCCTGGAGCTAATAAGTGAGCGGTGTGCGTAAAGCTACACGACCCTAGGAATCTTTTTCATCCTATGCTTGTTCCCTATGTCAGAAACCACCAGCGTTAGATTCCTGTCCCTATAGGCGTCTATAGCTTTGATTATCGAAATAGTAGGAGGACCATTCATGAAAAAGATTCTAGCAATAGCTCTGACTACCCTTATGCTTACGGGCATAGTGGGGTGTACTCAAAACACAGATTCCCCGGAAACCAACATATCTCAGGAAAACACCGACCCTGCGAAGGAAACGGAAGATCCCCAGGATCCTGAAACGGATCCGGTGACAGACCCGAATACCCCCGTAACCAATGATAATAACACTTCCGGTGACAATACCGCCCCTCAGGAAAGCAAGCCGTCTACGAACACCCCTCCCCCCAAGAATACGGCTCCCAGCAAACCACAAGAGACAGTGACACCTCCGAAAACCCCTCCTGCGCCGACTTCACCCCCGGAGTCAAGCAAGCCTTCCGAGGGGAATACAGCGGCAACTCTTGAGGATAAGATGACCAAGCTGCTCACAGGGGTCAAGATAGATGTACTAACCGGTGACACGGAAGTTACGGCGGATCGGTTTGCCTGGTATTTCGGCATCGACCCCATCGAGGGAGCGGAAGGATTGGCATCTGAAGCTATGATTAGCTCCGTCGCCCATTCCATCGCTTTGTTGCAGCTGCCCGAGGGTGTGGACCCGGCCAAAACTGCGGCGGCCATAGAACAAAAGATCGATCCCCGCAAATGGATTTGCGTACAGGCTGAAAAGACCGTTGTCAAGCATAAGGGGAATCTGATCCTGGTGATTATGTCCCATAAGGATATTGCCGACGGAGTTGCCGCCAATTTTGATGCCCTTTAAGGAGACCTCTTTATGCTTTTTTCCAGCATCAGCTTTTTGTATGTCTTTCTGCCCATAGTACTCCTCAGTTACTTCCTTGTGCCTTATGGAGTGAAAAATGTCGTCTTATTAGGGGCCAGCTTAATCTTCTATTTTGCGGGAGAGCCCATCTATACGGTACTGCTCATCATTTCCACTCTCTCCGCTTATCTTCACGGCCTGTATATCGAAGCTCATCGGGGGTTAAGGAGAGCAAAAGCCGCCCTGGCCTCCTCGATACTAATCAATCTCGGCATACTGGGTTTTTTCAAGTATGCCGATTTCTTTATTGCCAATTGGAATGGACTGACCGGAGGGGAGATCTCCCTGCTGCAGATAGCTCTCCCCTTGGGCATCAGTTTCTATACCTTCCAGACCATGAGTTATGCCATCGACGTTTATAGGGGGGAAGTCAAAGCAGAACGGAGTCTGGTGAATCTCGCGACTTATGTCTCCCTTTTTCCCCAGTTGGTGGCGGGGCCCATCGTAAGGTACAGCACCGTAGCAGAGGATCTCCGCCGCCGAACTCACGGCATGACGGACATAGCCTTGGGTATCCGCCGCTTTGTGATTGGGCTGGCCAAGAAAGTGATCATTGCCAACAGCATGGGGGAGCTCTGCGCTGTCTTTCAGCTCTCCGATGAGAAAAGTGTGCTTTTTTACTGGATCTATGCCCTTGCCTTTACTCTGCAGATCTACTTCGATTTTTCCGGCTATAGTGATATGGCTATCGGCCTGGGCCGCATCTTCGGCTTTCGGTTTCCTGAAAACTTCAATTATCCTTATATTTCCCGTTCCATCACCGAGTTTTGGCGGCGCTGGCATATCAGTCTCAGCTCCTGGTTTCGGGATTATGTCTATATCCCCCTGGGGGGGAATCGGGTTTCCTTGGGGAAAGGGGTCCGCAACATCCTGATCGTCTGGTTCTTGACAGGGTTTTGGCATGGAGCGGAATGGAACTTTATCCTCTGGGGACTGCTGTTTGGGCTGTTGCTGCTCATGGAAAAGCTCTTCCTGAACCGATTCCTGGAGAAGCTCCCTGACGGTTTCCGCAGAGTATATACGATGTTTTTCATCGTCTGCAGCTTCGTCCTTTTCAATGCTACGGGACTATCAGGGGCTTTGCAGGATTTTCAAGGGATGTTCGGCGTACTTCCCTTACCCCTTTGGAATGAGGTCACCCTGTATTATTTAAAGGATTATGCCTTTTTGCTGGGGATTTCTCTCGTTGGCGCCACACCGTGGCTGAAAAATCTGTTGGTCAAAGCACAGTCCCGCTTCAAGGGTGCGGCTGCTGCTCTTTTATGGGCGGAGCCCATCGTCTTGACCGGCCTTCTTTTGCTTGTCAGCGCTTATTTGGTGGACGGGTCCTTTAACCCATTTTTATATTTTCGTTTTTAAGGAGGAGAGCCATGACTGAACGAGGAAAAAACAGGGTTGTGGTTCTGAGTTTTTTTCTGGTGCTCTGGGGATTTTTTGCGGCCTCCGTAATACTCAAGGATGAAGCCCTTTCGGTAAGCGAACGCCGGAAGCTGGCCGGCTTTCCCGAGCTTAGCGTCCAAAGTGTATTCTCAGGTGAGTTAGCGAAGGAACTGGAGGAGTACCTGCTGGATCAGTTCCCGGCCCGGGATGATTTTCGCAGGCTTAAGGCCCATTTTTCTTTGGATATTCTAAGGAAAAAAGAGAACAACGGTATTTATCTTGTCGGGGATGGGGTGTACAAACTGGAATATCCCCTCAATGAAGGACAAGTATCCCTTGGGGCTCAGAAAATCAATGATCTGTACGACAAGTATCTTACCGGGATGAAGGTTTATTATGGGGTTATTCCGGACAAGAACTATTACGTGGCTGAAGAGAACAAAATCCTGGCCATGGACTATGCCAAAATGCGGGAAAAACTAAGCCTTGAGATTGATCACACTATCAAAGAGATCGAGCTTTTTGACTGCTTGAAGGCGGAGGATTATTACCGGACAGACCCCCATTGGCGTCAGGAGAACCTTGGCCAGGTAGTGGCCCGACTTGCCGGAACTATGGGGGTGGATCTCCCTCCCTTGGCCGGCTATGACCGTTCATCTTTTGCTCCTTTCTATGGAGCTTATTACGGGCAGTCGGCCCTTAGCCCAAAGCCCGATGAGATCATCTATCTTCAGAGTGAGACCATCGCCAACTCCACTCTATATAACCTGGAAAAGAATAGAGTGACTCCCCTTTACACTTTAGAGGCAGCCGGCGGGATGGATGCCTATGATCTGTTCCTGTCGGGAGCATCGGCATTTTTAGTGCTGGAAAACAAGAAGGAACCCAGTGGCCGGGAGCTGATTATTTTTCGGGATTCCTTTGCCAGCAGTCTTGCTCCTCTTTTATTGGAAGGGTACTCGAAGATTACCTTGATTGATTTGCGATATATGGACAGCAAGCTTTTGCCCCAGTTCATCACCTTTACCGATCAGGATGTTCTGTTTTTATACAGTACATTGGTCTTTAACCATAGTGCCATGCTGCGCTGAGATCAAAAAAGCTTTGGAGCTAATCATTAGCTCCAAAGCAAAAAATGCATTTGTTAGTACGGATTAAGAATTAGGGAACTTGTTTAGTGTATACTAAATGAGCCGGGGGTATTTCCATTTTTTAATAAGGGGTATACCAGAGACAAACTGCTTTATCCATGATATAAGATAAGTAGCTTCCGGAGCCGGATACTGAAGTTAAACTATCGCTCTATTTGTTGCGGAATTCACTTATTATTCCATTCCAAAAGCAGTTTTGCAACTTTTTCCTCGACGAGATTATTGCCAATGGATTCTTCGTCAGGGAATTGTTTATAAAAAGCAGTTTGATCCGCCGCTAAATTTAATAAACGTTTTTTCTCTTCCTGAATCTCATCATCAGTGACGCCGATAGTTTCCAAGTATGCTATTTCATCTAAAATCAATTTGCGTAAAATGGTTTTTTCGGTAAGAATCTTACAATCTTCATAAAAATACTCATCATCTTCAGACAGAAGGGAGGGCATCATGGATAGGTTTTCTGAGGATATTATACTTTGGCGGGTTTTAACCAAGATATCTTCATACACTTTTTTAAATTCTTCTTCATCAAATTCGTATTCGGAGTAGGCTAGGATTTCTTCGAAAATCATCTCGAGCTTACTTTCGGCAATGACCTGGCTCCAGTTATCGGCGATGATGCCGCGCAGATTGTTCTTAAGCTCTTCCATACTGGAGACCGCAGGATCAATCAGTCTGGCAATTTCGTCAGAAGATTCCAGTTGTTGGCTATGGTTGATTACCTCCAAAACATCGGCGTCGAAGGTCACAGTTTTACCGCTTATCCGCTCCAAAGGGGCGCTTTCAGGAAAGAGGATGTCCATCTTAAAACTATCTCCAGCTTTGCAGTGGATGACATTTTTAAATTGTTCCAGCATAGAGGGATCTCCTACTGTATATTTAAAGTTTGATTTGGCCAGTTCGGGTACAAATATGCCGTCACAAACGGGATTAAGGTTTATGATGACTTCATCCCCGATCTCGGCGAGCTTATTTTTTTTAGACCATTCATTCAGTAGTTTTAAGGTGGACTCAATAACAGCCCGATTCAAATCATCCTCAGTAAATTCAGGGAGTGGCTTTAATTTTAGTTCCTTATATGGACCAATGAGAAATTTGTGCATGGTAAAGTTCATCCTTTCACAAAATAACTGTTTGTCAAGCGTTCCAAATGAGATTATAGCATTCTTTATGATCCGAAATGTTAATGTGCAATAAGTTTAACTGTATAGTCAATATTCAACTATAGAGATAAAAAAGGGGATGGCTAAAATGTCTGCTGAAGGTTTGGACAAGGATTTCTGTGGAGCAATTATTCCGGATAGTTTTTTCCCAATCGAAAAACTACGCAATTATACAGATATGGGGATTATCAGGGAGTTTGCAAAAGGTAGTGCCATAATAATGCCTGGGGAAGATACCACCAGTATGATTTTTTTAATGGATGGAAAAATAAAATTAGATATAATTTTTGAAGATGGAAGTGAAAAACTTCTTTATTATGCCGGCAGCAATTCTCTTATCGGGAGATTATACCCCACGGGAAATAATATTTATGCCACAGCTATGGAACAGACAAGGACATGCTGGTTTTCCGAAGAATGTTTGAGAGTTATTTTTCGTACCGATGAAGATATGATATTTGAAATATTTAAAAACTACCTTACCAAAGTGGCTTACTATGCGAGACAGGTAGCCGAGATCAATACTTATAACCCAACGATCAGAATTTTAAGATTGTTTTATGAGCTTTGCTCTTCCCAGGGAAAACGGGTGGGGGATACCTATGAAATTACGATGCCCTTATCCCAGAAGAGTATTGCGGAAATTACCGGAGCCCATCATGTGACCGTATCCAAAGTCCTGGCTTGTCTTAAAAAGGAAAATATTTTAGACAAGAAAAAGAATAAATTCGTTGTTTATAATCTTGAGGAGCTTAAGCATCTCTCCGAACAAACGTCCTACTATTAGGATCATGCCTTAAGTAAAAAATATCTCCTTTAAGTTAGTGCACTCTAAAAATCATCTTCTTTTTATGTATTAGAATTTAAGGGATAATACAATGCAAAGATACAGGAGGAATTTAAAGTGTCGAACATTACCATTTTCCGAGAAATCATTTTAAAACAGATTATTACTGAAGAGGGCAAAGAAACCAGTCGGAAAGAATTAAGAGAGCAATTGGTGGCTTTGAATAATCAACAGCTGGAGTTTGAAGATAAAAAGAAAAAAACACTGACTGAGTTTTCCCTGAAGGGAGCGGATGGGGCTCAATTGGACAGAATCCGCCAAAAATTTGATGCTGAGGCTTCTGATTTTCATGTCCGACGGGATGAGCTCAGAATGAATATGGATGCCCTGGAGGAACTGGTCGTCGGGGAGGAAGTAGTCATTGGTTCGGTTGAAGGGCCCTATGACTTAAAGGTTGGAGACACTCTGGATGGGGCAGTTAATGCAGAAATCATTTTAAAAGACGGCGTGGTAGTGGAGATAAGACAATGAGTGTACGTAAAGCATTAGTATCCGGCGTGGATCAGGTCGCGGATATGGTCAAATTGACCCTTGGACCTCGGGGCAAGAACATTGTCATTGAGCGAAGAGGGGCGTATCCTCTGATTACCAGGGATGGGGTAACCGTCGCTAAATATATAAGCTTATCCGACGCTCAGGAGAATCTGGGAGCGAAGCTCTGCAAGGAAGCCGCCGCCCAGACCAACGATTTGGTAGGGGATGGGACTACGACCTCTATTGTCCTGGCTCAAGCCATGGCCAAGGGGGGACTTTCCCTCGTGGAAGCTGGTTTGGACCCGATGCAGTTTAAAAAGGGGATTGAAAGAGCTGTCGACTATGCTGTAGCAGAAATCCAGAGGCTGAGTGTTCCCGTGACGGTCCCCGACGGGGTCTGTCAAGTGGCTTCCGTTTCTTCGAAAAGCACCCCTATTGGGGGGCTGATCGCTCAGGCTATGGCCAAAGTGGGGCCGGATGGCACTATTTCCGTGGAAGAATCCATAGAGCGCCATACTTATGTCGAAGTGACCGAGGGCTTGGAACTGAACAGCGGGTATATGTCCTCCTATTTCCTGAACGAGGGGGAGGAACTGATGGTCAGTCTGGAAAACCCCTATATTTTAATCACGGATTATACTCTGAAGGAGATCTCCGAGGTGAAACGGATTCTAAATTGGTGCGCCTGGGAGAAACGACCCCTTTTAATCGTCGCAGGGAACATGACGAAAGATGTCCTGGGAATGTTGATTGCTCATAATAAAGCCAACCAGGAAAAGGTGGTCGTCGTTAAGACTCCAAGTCATGGCGATGATCGCCAGGGTATTATGGACGATCTGGCCATAGTCACCGGAGGCTCGGCAATCACCAAAAAACTCGGCATGGTCCTTAAAAATATTAAAAAACCAATGCTGGGTAAGTCCCAGAAAGTTGTCGTTACACGCTATAAGACGACTATTTTAGGCGGGGCAGGAACGGCTGAAGGCATTCAGGAACAAGTAAGAAAATTGAAAGTCATCCTCAGGCAAACCTCCGATTCTGAGGAAGGGGCTCAATTAAAACAACGTATCTCCGCTCTTGCCGGGGGAATTGCGGTGATCCGCGTCGGCGCCGATACACACATCGCTCTGAAGGAACTCAAAGACCGGGTTATCGATGCTGTGCATGCGGCAAAGGCAGCGGTTGAAAGCGGCGTTGTGCCCGGGGGAGGCACGGTCTTTATCAGGGCGGCCCAGGCTCTGGATAAGGTTCCGGTGTCCACAGACTATGAAAAAGCGGGGATCAAGCTGGTCCAAAGGGCCTTGGAAGCTCCTTTGCAGCAAATAGTGAGCAATTCAGGGGGCAATGGCAAAAAGATTGTGGCCATGACGAAAACCCTGGGCTATGACATGGGTTATGACGCTCTGTCCGGAAAATTCGTGGACTGGGCAGCGGCGGGAATAGTCGACCCGGCCAAGGTCTCCGTTACGGCCCTTCGCAATGCTATGGGCATTGCTTCCATCCTTTTGACTACGGAAGGGAAGATTGAGAAATTCAGATAAAAGTTAATACGCACTAATACTTGTGTATGTATTCCTTATTACAATGTACCCGTAACTACTTTTTAATTGCCTTACAAAGGGAGGTGGAAAAGTTATGGGTACATTTTTAATTTTTATCGCGGGTGTATTATTCTTAGCTGCTATTCTCTTTATTAAACCAAGGGCAAAAAAGGCCGAAATGTGGAAAACCGTGCTTAATTGGGTTTTATTTGTCCTTTGGTACGGTGTGACCTGGATGGGGGTTTCCTATATCTACCTTAATGCTAAGGCTGGTCATGTTAAGGCCACAAGTACCGCAGTGTTTGTATTCTTAGGGATATCAGTAGTACTAGGTTTTATCTTAGCCCGTTTATTAGGATTTATTAACATGAAGAAAACAAATAGTAGAAATGCAGTGGAAGCTTAAGGGGAGAAAAGAATGGAAAACAATGAACAAAGGCAGCAAACAGGCATGAACCGCAGAAGCTTTCTGAAAGTTGGGGCTGCAGCAACTACCATGGGAGTCATCGGAGCGATCAAGGCTCCGGCCAAGGTCGCCAATGCCGCTGAAACAATGAACTATGTCCCGGGACCCACCAATGCACGCTCTAAACTTCGCCCGGTACATGATTTTGCAGGAGCAAAAGTTCGCTTTGTTGAGAACAACGACGAGTGGCTGGGCACTACCAAAATCATTTCCAAGGTAAAAAAGACTTCCGAAGCCGATGCCGGCTTTATGCAAGCGGTCAGAGGTTTATACGGTCCCGATCCCCAAAGAGGTTTCTTCCAATTTATCGCTAAGCATCCTTTTGGAGGAACTATCAGCTGGGCGCGTAACCTCATAGCTGCGGAGGATGTGGTAGATGGTGATGCCGAACCGACGAAGACTCCCATCCCGGACCCGGAGCAAATGTCTCAGCATATCAGAGACTGCTGCTATTTCTTACGGGCGGACGAAGTAGGGATCGGCAAGATGCCGGAGTATGGCTATTATACTCATCATGTTTCCGATACAGTCGGACTCATGAGCAAACCTGTTGAAGAATGTGTGACACCGGTTACCAAAATTTATCCTAACGTTATCGTGGTTATGATCGATCAGGGTATTGAGACCATGTGGGCATCCACAGGATACGACGGTATCAGTGGAGCGATGTCTATGCAAAGTTACTTTACCAGTGGCTGCATTGCCGTCATTATGGCCAAATATATCAGAACCCTTGGTTATAATGCGCGAGCTCATCACGCTAAAAACTACGAGGCCATCATGCCTGTCTGCATCATGGCGGCAGGTCTGGGAGAATTGTCACGTACGGGAGACTGCGCGATCCATCCCCGTTTGGGATACCGCCATAAAGTAGCCGCAGTAACGACCGATTTGCCCCTTGCTCCTGATAAACCCATTGATTTCGGTCTTCTGGACTTCTGCCGGGTATGCAAAAAATGCGCCGACAATTGTCCAAACGACGCGATTACCTTTGATGAAGATCCCGTTGAATATAACGGATACCTGCGTTGGAACAGTGACTTTAAGAAATGCACAGAGTTCCGTACCACCAATGAAGAAGGGTCCTCTTGCGGTACCTGCCTGAAAGTCTGCCCCTGGAACTCCAAGGAAGATTCCTGGTTCCATAAAGCAGGGGTTTGGGTTGGCAGCAAGGGTGAAGCTGCTTCCACCTTCCTTAAATCCATTGATGATATCTTTGGCTATGGTACAGAGACCATTGAAAAATACAAATGGTGGCTGGAGTGGCCTGAAAAGTATCCATTGAAACCCATGTAATAAAAATAAAGGTTTAAGCGGTGAGTTTTATACTTACCGCTTAGCCCCTTTATTACCTAAGGCAGATAATCGTTTTCCGGAAAGGTTAGATGAGACATGAGAAACATGAGAAAATATATAACACTCATTGCAGTGGTCATCCTTGTTGTGACAGCGGTATTTGCGAAACATGCCGATAAAATGGATGCCAATCTGGTCGAGGGATACTACCGGGAACTGGTTTCAGATGCTGCCGGCTTTGAATCCATCAATGACCGGACGGCAAAAGCAATCGGGCAAGATGGCTCTGTTAGCGCATATCTGGGAATAGATAGCAATATTGGTTATGGCGGCCCTCTTCTCGTGGGTACAGTCCTTTCACCAGATGGAAAGTTTAAGGATATCGTAATTTTAGAACATAAGGAAACCCCTTCCTATATTAATAAAATTACCAAGGCCGGATTTTTCCGTCAGTTCGAAAAAAAGCAAGTCGGAGATTCATTGGCTTTCAATTATGATGTCGACGGAGTGTCCGGGGCAACCCTTTCCACCCGTGCCATAGCCTCAAGTGTCCAAAGTGTGGCTCATACCATTGCCTTGGAAGAGTTAAAGATTACGCCCAAGAAAGCTGAGGTAAAGTGGAACATCGGCCTACATGAAATTGTAATCGCTTTACTCTTTGTCTTATCCTATTTTATGCCTAAATTTAAACAGTTAGCAAGATTTAGATTTCCGTTTTTGCTGCTTAGTGTTGTCATTTTAGGGTTCTGGCTTAACAGATCATTGTCCATGGGACAGATCAGTGCTCTGTTTCTGGGGTACTTTCCGGTACCCGGCGAAAACCTTTTGTGGTATATCATTTTGATCGGTGCTTTCGCGCCGGCTTTAGTTACCGGCAAAAATCTATACTGCACTTATGTATGTCCTTTCTGCGGGTTACAGGAAACCACTCATAAAATAAGCCGAATCAATCTTTCGATGGGAAAATATATGAAGTGGATTCGTTTAGGTAAAGAAGTCATCTTATTCCTGGTTCTTTTCCTGGCTTTCCTGGCCCTTAACCCTTCTGTATCCAGTTTTGAACCCTTTGGAACGATTTTCGGGTTAAATGGTTCAAGCTATCAGTGGTATCTGCTTTTTGTCATCTTGCTCTCCAGTTTCTTCATTCGCCGGTTTTGGTGCCATGCCTTTTGCCCGGTCGGCACCATTCTTGACAAAGCGGCAGGACTTTCCCGTAAAGTTAAAAACAGTGTAACGGGTATCATCACTACGAAAAAAACGGTGGGTGTTAAGCATGGAAAATAAAGCAACAAAATTAGACAAAACGGCTCTGTCGATTCTGGCTTCCTATGGTTTAATCGCGATCTTTGTTTTTCTGGTGATACTAGAGGCATGGAATTCCTAATGCTGAGTTAAGGGAGAATGAATATGAGCACAACCATGCTTTCCGGCGAGAAAGCGCGAAGAGCATTAACCGAAGGAATCGAGCAGCTGGCCTCCTGTGTCAAAGTAACCTTAGGGCCAAAGGGGAGAAATGTGGTTTTGGGTCCTTATATCGGCATGCCCAAAATAACCAATGACGGAGTGAGTATCGCCAAACATATCTCTCTGGCCAACCCTTTTCAAAACCTGGGGTGTGGCATTATAAAAGAGGCGTCGGAAAAAACCAATGACAGAGTTGGAGACGGAACCACCACTGCGGTTGTACTTGCTCAGGCCATGGTCCTGGAAGGGATGAAAAATATTGCAGCAGGCGCTGACCAGGCTTCATTAATTCAAGGGATGGAAAAAGGGGCGGAGATCGTTGCCGACGCCCTTAAAGCAAGGGCCATCAGAGTTTCCGATCCGACCGAAGTAGCCCGGGTGGCAACGATCGCGGCTGGAGATAAGGATATCGGAAACCTGATAGCCGATGCTGTGCAAAGAGTCGGGTTGAACGGGATCATCAAAGTAGAAGAAGGAAAGACTCAGAACACATTCTTTGAAGTGCTGGAAGGAATCCGTTTCGATAAAGGTTGTTTTACTCCGAAAGTTGTCAGCTCCTGGGATAATAAAACTGAAGTGCTGGAAGACCCTTATATCATGGTTACGGACCGTAAAATAAGCTATATCTATGAAATCTTTGACGTGCTGGAAGTAGCTGTTAAGACGCAAAAGCCTTTGGTGATCCTAGCTGAGGACATTTCGATCGATGTACTTGCTCTCCTGCTGACGAACAAAAAAAAGAGAACCATGAATGTTGTGGCGATTCAAACTCCGGGTTACGGAGAAAGACGCCAGGAGTATTTACGGGATATTGCAGCGATCACCGGGGCGGTAGCAGTCTCCGAAGAGAGCATACTGCAACTGGAAGACGTCCAGGAAGAGCACTTGGGGCGGGCCAGGCGGATTATCGTGGATAATAATAGGACCACGATTATGGGCGGTTTAGGGGACAAGGAAAAAATCGCCGCCCGGGCCGCCGAGGTGGGTAAAGAATTCGAATCCCGTTTACCGGGCTGGCGCAAGGAAAAGCTTCAGGAAAGATTGGGCTGGCTGCAGGGCGGCATAGCGCTGATCAAAGTCGGGGCTCCGACCATGCTGGAATTAAAGGAGAAAAAAGACAGGATTGATGATGCCGTCAACGCAGTTCAAGCGGCTATTAAAGAAGGTTTTGTCCTGGGCGGGGGAATGGCCCTGCTAAGGGCTAGTGAGTCCTTAGCTCAAGTCAAGTCGGAAGAGCCGGACGAAGACGTCGGTCTGCGGATTATTCAAAGGGCCCTGGAAGAGCCCTTGCGGCAAATTGCCTACAATGCCGGGCATGACGGGGATGTTATTCTGGATGAGGTCAGAGAATTGCCCGAGAATTGGGGCTATAATGCGGCAGAAGACCAATGTGTGGATATGCTGGAGGCCGGGATTATTGATCCGGTGCAGGTGACCTGTACCGCCTTAAGAAATGCCGTCTCGATTGCCACATTGGTTATCGGTACAGGAGGATTAATCGTCGAGCAGGACTCAGGGCCACGAATTTATAAGTTAGATGATCATGATCAATAAGAAACCGAGGCGCAGCCTTGGTTTTTTTCTTTTGCGAGTGTTCAATCCCGCCCCTGATCACTTTCTTCGAGACAAACCAGGACCTTTTTCACATACCGCCGGGACCAATGGATCAGGGTTTATACATGATATAACTTAGCGTAAATTGAAGGGTCTTAGTGGGTGTAGTATAGTTGAATAGTGTAAAAAAAGAATAAATATGGATTTGGGAGGGAAAAGGTAGTGAAACTATCCACAAAATTAATCTTGAGCTATACCGGTCTTATTTTCCTTATGTCCATTATTGTCGGGGCGGTTTATTATCAGATGGTTAATGTGAGCACCGTTTCCCAGAGTGTAGCGGAGTACCGGGTAAAGGTTCAAAATACTGCTCAGGATATTTCGTTGCAGTTTGTAAAGCAAACAGCGGCTCAGCGAGGTTATTTCACCTCGGGCAGTGAGAAATTTCGTAACGATCTCAATGAGGCCATCGATAAAGCCAACCATGATTTGGAGATTCTCCAAGGTATGATCACGGAAGAGGATCGGGATAAGCTTGATGCTGTCGTTCAGGCCATGTCTGAATTCGCTCCTCACCAAGCTAAAATGATCCAGCTCTTCGAGACCCAAGGTTCAGAGGCCGCGAACCAATATGGCGTGAATACGGCAGCCCCAGTCAATGCTGCCACCACAAAGGCTCTCGAGACCTTCATTGCTTATCAGACCGATCAATTGGTGCTGGAAGAATTAAAAATCAATACATTGATAAATCAACTTCTCCGCACCATCCTGATGATTCTCATTGCCGCGATTCTGATTTCCATAACCGTCACCATCCTGATCATTCGCTCGGTCAAAAAATCCATCCATAAAGGTCAGGTTGTAGCTGAGGCACTTTCCGCGGGGGATTTCACCATCGAAGCTCAAGGAGGGCGGGATGAGATCGGGCAGCTCGTCGGTCACCTTGATGGGGCCATGAAGAATCTAAAGAATCTCATCGGTAAAACGGTGAATGTGACCCAGCAGGTCAATCTGGCTACCAGTGAGTGTGTGAATGCCATATCAGGTATTTCAGCCAGTTCCGAAGAGATGGCTGCTTCCACTGAAGAAGTATCAGCCGGTTTTGAAGAAATCGCAGCGACAGCTGAAGAAATCTCCGCTTCCAATGAAGAGCTCAATCGCACTATAAAGGACTTAGGTCAAAGAGCCGCTGAAGGAAACCATCAATCCATGGAGATTAGAAAACGGGCCAACGAGCTTAAGGAACAAGCGATCCAAGCCCAAACCCGTTCAGCAGACATTTATGAAAAAGAAAGAATCAGTCTGGAGCAATCCATTGAGGACTCAAAGGTCGTTCTGAAGATTGCTGAGCTTACTCAAGGTATCTCGGCCATTGCCGATCAGACCAATCTGTTGGCGCTGAATGCAGCCATTGAAGCAGCCCGCGCCGGGGAAAATGGCCGGGGCTTCGCCGTCGTAGCTGAAGAGGTACGCAAACTGGCGGAGCAATCCTCCCAAACCGTCAAGGAGATTGAAGACCTTGTGGGTAAAGTGATTGGAGCCCATGAGGACTTATCCCAGGGAGCGCTGGGTAATCTGCAGTTTATTAATGAGGTGGTCGTACCCGATTACAACCGATTGGTAGAGACAGGGAATCAGTATTTGCATGATGCCGAAACAGTGTATAATCTAACCAGTGATTTTGCCACAACCTTGGCAAGTTTATCCGAAATGGTCAGCTCCGTGACCGCAGCCATGGATAATGTCACCGTGACCATTACCCAAGGTGCGGCAGGAGCTACTCAAGTAGCAAGTGCGGCTACTGGAATTTCCTCTGAGCTAATACGGCTTAGCAATACCATGGATGCCCTCAATCATCATTCCGAGGATTTAACCAAGACAGTCAATGCTAATTTTACGCTCTAAATCTTTTCCTTACAGCCGATCATTAAGTCTCCAGCAAGAGAAAAGGACGTGCCCGATAAGGGCACGTTTTTCTCTTCTTTATTTGGAGGGAATAATGAGAAATTTTGAACTAAATCCAAAATTAGAACTTTTACATTAAGTATGTTATTTTTATCACTAATGCATTACAATAAAGGCATAAATATTTTGTTTTATATGATGGAAAGTGGTTTTAGAATGTGAAACAACAGCTGATGCAAATTGCTGTAAAAAAAACCGTACTGGAGGAGAATTAGAACATGGAAAGAATCGACGGTATTCTGGAAAAGTATCGCTGCTCACAAGAAAATCTAATTCAAATCATGCTTGAGCTTCAAGCCCTTTCGGGGAAAAACTACCTGCCTAAAGAATGGGTGGAGTATGTGGCCGATGCCCTTGAATTACCCCTGAATAAAGTCTTCGGAGTGATTACCTTCTATGCCATGTTTAGCACGGAACCTCGTGGAAAGTATCTCATAGAAGTTTGTAAAAGCGGCCCCTGTCATGTTACCGGCTCAGAAACTATTGAGCAGCTGCTGGAAGAGGAGCTTGGAATTAAGTGTAGTGAAACCACTCAGGACGGTTTATTTACCATAGAACGAGCCAGTTGCTTTGGGGCCTGCGATATCTCCCCTGCCATAAAAATCGGCGCAAAAACTTATGGCAACTTAACCCGGAATTCCCTCAAAGAGATCATTCGTTCTTACAGGGAGGAGGCTTAAGCTATGAAAACTATGCAAATTCTCAGCTCGCGCTTTGATAGAATACAAGCGGATTCGGTGGAGGAATATAGGGCTGCAGGCGGTTATGAAGGACTGAAAAAAGCCATCACCATGAAGCCGGAAGATATCATTGAAGAAATTAAGACAGCTCAACTGTTTGGACGGGGGGGTGCTGCCTATCCGACGGGAATTAAATGGGAGCAGGCTTATGCCATTCCACTGGAAAAAGGCCTGAAATACATGGTCTGTAATGCCGACGAAGGTGAACCCGGTACCTTTAAGGATCGGTACATTATGGACAAAGATCCACTGATGCTGATCGAAGGCATGACCATCGGTGCCTATATTTTTGGTGCTCAGGAAGGGTTTATTTACTGCCGGGGAGAATATTCCGCGATTCAGAAAATCTTGAGAAAGGCCATTGAGAATGCTAAAGAAGCCGGTTTCCTTGGGGAAAACATCTTAGGTACCGGATTGAATTTTGATATTCAAGTGATCTCGGGAGCAGGGGCTTATGTTTGTGGGGAAAATACCTCCTTGGTGGAGTCCATTGAAGGAAAAACCGGGCGCCCGCGGCGCAAACCACCCTATATAAAAAATGCCGGCTTAAATATGAAGCCCACGGTGCTGAATAATGTGGAAACCTTCGCTTGCATACCCTGGATTGTTAAAGAGGGTGGGGAAAAGTTTTTGTCTATGGGCACAGAATTCAGCGGCGGGACCAAACTCATGTGTCTCTCCGGCAATGTGGTTCACCGGGGAGTTTATGAAGTTCCCTTTGGAACCACCCTCCGGGAACTGATTGAGGATCTGGGCGGCGGTATCGCCCAGGGCCGTAAACTGAAATTTGTCCATTTAGGCGGCTCCAGCGGTTCTTGCTTTCCCGGGAGTTTGCTGGATACGAAGATTTGCTATAAGGACTTAAGGGATCATGGCTTATCTCTTGGTTCAGGAGCAGTACTGGTTGTTGACGATACTCATTGTGTGGTGGATTACCTCAAGGCCGTCATGGAGTTTTTTGAAGAGGAATCCTGCGGAAAATGCACTCCTTGCCGGGAAGGAAACCAAAGAATGGTGGAGATCCTGGAAAAGCTGGGGGAAGGCCGGGCAACGATGGAAGATCTCCAGCGTCTTAAGAGCTTAGCCCAAACCATGAAAAACACCAGCTTTTGCGGTTTAGGGCAGAGTGCTCCAGTCCCTGTTACCACATTACTCAAACATTTTACCGATGAATTCGAAGCTCATGTTCAAGGTCAATGTCCAAGCGGAAAATGCAGCATGCATGGAGCAAGGGGGTAAATAGGGTGGATAAGATTAACTTAAAGATTGACGGAATTCAGGTATCCGTTCCTAAAGGAACGACCATCTTACAAGCTGCCAAGGAATATAAAGTCAATATCCCGACCCTTTGCTTTATGCAAGGAGTCCATGAACCAGGCTCTTGCCGCATCTGTGTAGTAGAAGTTGAAGGATGGAGAGGCCTTCAGCCTGCCTGTGTCACGAAGGTCGAGGAAGGAATCGTGGTGAAGACCGCCGGCAAGCTCGTCAGGGAAACCCGCAAAGAGCTTCTGGAGCTTATTTTAGCTAACCACAACCGGGAATGCTTATCCTGTGCGAGAAATCAGAAGTGTGAACTCCAGAAGCTTGCCGAGGACTTCGGCGTAAGCTCTGTTTCTTATGAGAAAAAAGCTGCCCGTGCGGAGATGGATGAGTGGGGACCGATCGTCAGAGACTCCAGCAAATGCATACTGTGCGGTCGCTGCGTCAGTATATGTTCCAATACCCAAAAGGTCAATGCCATAGAAATAGCCCAGAGGGGCGCCCATACTACAGTGACCACTCCCTACGAGGAAGCCCTTTCCGGCCGCAGCTGCATTAACTGTGGACAATGTATTAAGATTTGCCCGGTAGGAGCTCTCCAGGAGAGGGACGATTCGGATAAAGTGTGGAGCGCCTTGGAAGATCCTGAACTCCATGTGGTGGTGCAGACAGCTCCAGCCGTGCGGGTAGCCTTGGGCGAAGAGTTCGGCCTGCCGGTGGGAATCAATGTCCGGGGAAAAATGGTGACCGCCCTGAGACGTTTGGGTTTTGACAAAGTTTTTGATACCACCTTTAGTGCCGACCTGACCATTATGGAGGAAGGGACAGAACTTCTTCAGCGGATTCAGCAAGGAGGCAAACTCCCACTGATTACATCCTGCTCTCCAGGCTGGGTGAAATTCTGCGAGCATAACTTTACAGATTTTCTCGATAATCTATCCAGCTGCAAATCTCCTCAGCAGATGTTCGGGGCTGTGGCTAAGTCATACTATCCGCAAAAAGCTGGTCTTGATCCCAAGAAAATCTTTGTAGTCTCTGTCATGCCTTGTACTGCCAAGAAGTACGAAGCAGATCGGGAAGAGATGATGGTTCAGGGCCGCAAAGATGTGGATGCGGTGATCACTACACGGGAACTGGCCAAAATGATTAAACAAGCGGGAATCAATTTTAATGACTTAGAAGATAGCGGATATGATGAGCTTTTAGGTACATCCACCGGCGCTGGGGTCATCTTTGCCAATACGGGAGGAGTCATGGAGGCTGCCCTGCGGACGGTGGCGGATATTCTGACAGGACAAGATTTAGAAGCCATTGAATATAGTGCGGTCCGAGGATTTGAAGGCATTAAAGAGGCAACAGTGCATATCGATGGCTTGGAGATTAAAGCCGCTGTTGTCCATGGTACCGGCAACGCTGCCCAGCTTTTGGATCGGATTCGCGAGGGTACTGCGAACTATCATTTTATTGAAGTGATGGGGTGCCCGGGAGGATGCATCAATGGCGGCGGCCAACCGATTCTTATGGATAAGTCCAGGACCCAGGAAGTCAACCGGTTAAGAGCAGCCGGCATTTATGCCCTGGACCGCCAGGCTGTCAAACGGAAATCCCATGAAAACCCTGAGATAAAAAAGATCTACGAAGAGTATCTGGAAAAACCAGGAAGTCATAGATCCCATGAGCTGCTGCATACTCATTATGTTGCACGGAGTTAGTTCAATAAGGTAAGAAGTAGGTAGGAAGTCGATATAAAAAGATACTCCGCACTATCGATGTAAGATAGTCGGAGTACCTTTTTTTATTCCAGCAGCTCTGCGTGATCAAACCAATTTCCTATGACCCGGGGGCTTACAACTTGGCATAATTTCTCAAGATAGTGTTCTTTCTTATCGACCACAATCCATTCCTTGGATCCCTGGCAAAATATAATCCGTCCGGTTTGTGAACTGGAGGGGAGGTCCGAATTTTCTTTGGAGATAAAAGAGATGATGTCGTTGCAGTAGATCTTTTTACGAGGTTCCTCATGGTCCCAAAACCCTGTAAACGCCATAATCTCTATGCCATAACAAGTCACCACATCTTCTTCCCAATCATGTTCATAATGGTTGGACAGACAATTCAGCCGATAGTGTATGCCGTCTTCTGTAATATGAACGGGATAAACAGTATGTCCTATGTTCAGCAAAGATCTGGGCAGCCATAAATCCTGATTATAGATCAGGTTCTTCTCTCTTTTGTCGTAGGCACGAAACTCCGGTATACTCATAAAAATTCCCTCCCTACTACTAAAACCTTTTTCTAAATTCAGTATAATCCCAAATGACTAATTCGTCTATATATTCCTTCAATTCTTGAAATAAGCACTCTGAACTAAAGGAGTGCAGGGAAGGAGGTTATGATTGCATGCCAACTAGTTCGAAAATTTGGAATATTATAATAATTAGGTTGACGTACCCCTTTTCCCGTATTAAGATAAATTTAACATATTAAAACTATTACCAGATATTTAAATAAATTGTCCATAAGAGTTTCATTATTTAAGTCTGCTGGCTATAAAGTGCACGAATTGACTCAATAGTCAAAATGCCCTAGCATTCAAAGCACTTGAGATGAGGAGTCCGGAGTCCAAAATTTCAAGGTGAAGTACGCCTCGAAATTGTGACCAGATATTAGTTTTGATCATAAAACTTTGGAGGAGGTGAAGAACTATCGGGCTAATTTACAGATAGTCTTGTCCTCTTGGGAAGAGTTATTAGACAGAATTGCGGAGGGAAATATTGAGGAGAAAAGAGGTTAGAGCATGAGCAATGAGGTAAGTTTAAGAAGAACAGAATCGGGTTCTTACCATTTTCTGATTCGTCGTGTCCATTCTCTTTTGGGGCTGTTGCCCATCGGTATCTTTCTAATATTCCATATGTTTTTAAACCTTTCTGCACGTTTCGGTCCGGAGCAATACGATAAGGTGATCCAGACCATGCAGAGTGTTCCAGGAATTTTCCTGATTGAGATAATCGTGATCTTTGTTCCGATTATTTTTCATGCTGTTTATGGCAGCTGGGTGGTTTACACCGGTCAAAGCAATGTCCTGCGCTATCAATACGCACGGAACTGGTTCTATATTATCCAGCGGATTTCCGGTATTTATACCTTGATTTTCGTGATCATTCATGTTTTGGCTCTTCGCTTTGGGGAAGCCAACTTTGCAGGAATGCAAAATGCCATCGCCAATCCCTGGGGGCTTATTTTTTATGTGCTTGGAATTGTCCTGGCCATCTTCCACTTTACCAACGGCCTATGGGCTTTCGCCATCACCTGGGGTATTACTGTGGGTCCCAGGGCACAGCAGATCTGGACCTATGCATGTTTTGCTGTCTTTGTTCTCATGACTGTTATTGGGCTTCTTGATCTGACCTCCTTTATGTAAAAAGAAAGTTTCCTCGATAGATTTTCATAGTGGAACAAAAGTGAGAGGTGAAGAAGATGAGCAGAGTCATCGTGGTAGGCGGAGGACTGGCGGGTCTGATGGCTGCCATTAAGATAGCTGAAGAAGGAACACCGGTGGATTTATTCTCTTTGGTACCGGTGAAGCGCTCCCATTCCGTATGCGCTCAAGGAGGAATCAACGGAGCGGTCAACACAAAAGGTGAGGGAGACTCACCTTGGGAGCATTTCGATGATTCGGTCTATGGAGGGGATTTTCTGGCCAATCAGCCCCCAGTCAAAGCTATGTGTGATGCGGCACCGGGCATTATTCATCTCATGGACCGCATGGGGGTTATGTTTAACCGGACACCGGAAGGGCTTTTGGATTTCCGGCGTTTCGGCGGGACCAAGCACCACCGTACCGCCTTTGCCGGAGCCACCACAGGGCAGCAGCTTCTCTATGCCCTGGATGAGCAAGTCCGTCGTTTTGAAGTGGCCGGATTAGTAACAAAATATGAAGGTTGGGAGATGCTCTCTGCTGTTATTGATGAGGGCGTTTGCAAGGGAATAGTCGCCCAGAACCTTTACGATATGGGCATTAACAGCTTTCCCGCCGATGCCGTCATCGTGGCTGCCGGAGGGTGCGGCATGATCTTCGGCAAGAGCACCAACTCCACCATTAATACAGGCTCGGTGGCCTCAGCCCTCTACCAGCAAGGGGTCAAATATGCCAACGGTGAGTTTATCCAGATTCACCCTACGGCTATCCCGGGAGAAGATAAGCTGCGGCTCATGTCCGAGTCGGCCCGTGGTGAGGGTGGGCGGGTCTGGACCTATAAGGAGGGCAAGCCTTGGTATTTCTTAGAAGAGATGTACCCGGCCTATGGAAACCTGGTCCCTCGGGATATTGCCACCCGGGCCATCTATCATGTGGTCTTTGATTTGGGGCTGGGGGTTAACGGTGAAAACATGGTCTATTTGGATCTCTCCCATAAGGATCCCCATGAACTCCAGGTCAAGCTGGGGGGAATTCTTGAGATCTATGAGAAATTTGTCGGGGATGACCCCAAAAAGGTTCCCATGCGGATTTTCCCGGCGGTTCACTATTCCATGGGCGGAATGTGGGTGGATTATGAGCAAATGACCAATATCCCAGGATTGTTTGCCGCCGGGGAGTGTGAATATCAATACCATGGGGCCAACCGCTTAGGGGCCAATTCCCTGCTCTCGGCCATTTATGGCGGGATGATCGCCGGTCCCAGGTCCCTGGAGTACATTAAGAAAAACAACTTGAAGACCCCCAGTGGGGAAGAGGAAGCCTTTGCCCGTGAACGAAAAGTCCAGGAGGAGCTCTGGAGCAGGATTCTCAATATGAAGGGTGAGGAAAATCCCTACCACATTTATAAAGAACTGGGTGATATTATGACTCAAAATGTCACCGTTATCCGCTATAATAACAAACTGACTGAGACGGATCAAAAGATCCAGGAGCTTATAGAGCGTTGGCAGAGGATCAAACTCATTGATGATGTCCATTGGAGCAATCAGACAGCCCTCTTTATCCGGCAGCTTTGGAATATGCTGGAGCTGGCCCGTGTCATTACCCTGGGGGCCCTTAATCGCAATGAAAGCCGAGGAGCCCATTATAAGCCCGACTATCCGGAGCGGGATGATGCGAATTGGCTGAAGACCACCATTGCCACCTACACACCTGAGGGTCCGCGGTTCAGTTATGAACCTGTGGATGTATCACTCATCACGCCGAGACAGCGGCGTTATGATGTAGAGAAATAGGAGGGATATTCATGTCAGGGCAAAAGATTGTTCGTTTAAAAGTCCGTCGCCAAAATGCTCCGGATCAACCTGCCTTCTGGGAAGAGTTTGCAGTAGTTTATAGTCCCAAAATGAATATCATTTCCTGCTTGATGGAAATTCAAAAGAACCCCGTCAATGCCCAGGGAAAAGCGACCAATCCCGTGGTTTGGGAATGCAACTGTCTTGAAGAAGTCTGCGGTGCCTGTACCATGAATATTAACGGCCAAGCCAGGCAGGCCTGCTCAGCCTTGGTGGATCATTTGGAGCAGCCCATTGTCCTGGAGCCACTCCGGAAATTCCCCATCCTCCGGGATCTTATGGTGGATAGAACCATGATGTTTGTGAATTTAAAGAGGGTCCATGCCTGGATTGATATCGACGGGACCTATGATCTGGGTCCCGGACCCCGTATGGCTGAAGTAGATAGACTATGGGCGTACGAGCTTTCCAAATGCATGACCTGTGGATGCTGCATGGAATCCTGCCCTCAGGTTAATTCCCGTTCCCGATTTATTGGTCCGGCCGCCGTTTCCCAGGCTCGCCTTTTCAATACTCATCCCTCAGGAGCTATGCATAAGCATATTCGTCTATCCGCTCTCATGGGTGATGGAGGGATCACCGACTGCGGCAACGCCCAAAACTGTGTACGGGCCTGTCCCAAGGAGATTCCCTTGACCACCAGTCTTGCCGATATAAATAGAGAGGTCAATAAATTCGCTTTGAAGAGATGGCTGAATAGCTGAAGAAAATGGAAAACAAGCAAATTTTTTATTGCAATCTGCCAATTCAGGTGTTAACATTGAGTTGTAACAACTTATAATAAAATAAAAAGTTGTCAGATTGCGAACTGAATGTTTGTAGTCAAGGCTGAATTTCCCAAAAAGGAAAACGGGGGAACCATAATGGGGGTGAATCACTTTTTAGGAGTTAAACTTCTTGAAGTGACGGAAAGGTATCATTCCGAACCCGGCAGCTAACCTCGTAAGCGTGTGAACCGTTTTAGTGTTTTTTATGCTAAATCAATAGCCAATGTTATGCGCTGCTTCTTCTTGGGCCTGTTCAGGCCCTTTTTCTATGCCTTTTTGCGGATTTCAGCCGGTAAAAAAGGAGGAAGTTGAATGAAAAAGTTACCACTGCTCAAGACTCTGCTGGTGGGGATGCTGGCCTTTAGTGTCTTTGCCTTGGGAGGGTGTGGCTCCACCAAGACAAACGATGGCGGGATGAGTACCCTGGAGAAGGCTAAGGAGAAAGGGGCCGTCACCGTTGGCTTTGCTAATGAAAAACCTTACGCCTACAAAACTGCCGACGGAAAACTCACCGGTGAAGCGGTTGAAATCGCCCGGGCCATCTTAAAAGAGCTGGGGATTAATGAAATGCAGGGGGAGCTTACGGAATTTGCTTCTTTGATTCCCGGTCTCCAGGCCAAACGTTTCGACATGGTTACCGCCGGAATGTTTATTACTCCTGAACGGGCTGAACAGGTGTCCTTTGCCAATCCCGAATACAGTATTGGGGAAGCCATCGCCGTCAAAAAGGGAAATCCTCTCAACTTACATAGCTATGAAGATATCGCCAAGCATGGAACAGCTAAAGTCGCTTTACCTGGAGGGGCCATTGAGTATGATTACCTGGTGGCCAGTGGTGTCCCCAAGGATAGAATTGTGACTGTTCCGGATATGCCGGCTGCTTTGGCGGCATTGCAAGCCGGGCGGGCAGATGTGATTACCGCCACCGGCCCCTCCGTTCAGGCTACCTTGGATACAGCCGCTGATCCCAATCTGGAGCGGGTTATGGACTTCACTCAGCCGGTTATCAATGGTAAAAATGTCAAGGGTTATGGAGCAACCGCATTCCGTCATGAAGACAGTGATTTTCGGAAGGCTTTCAATGCCGAATTGCAAAAGCTGAAAGAATCCGGTGAACTGCAGAAGATCCTTGAATCCTTTGGCTTTACAGAGCAAGAGCTTCCAGGGGACGCGACTGTAGAAGACATTATTAAGTAGGAAGTGATGACCTTGGCCATCTTAGACCTCTTACCGGCACTGTTAAAAGGGCTGGAAATAACCCTCACCATCACTCTTTTGGCAACGCTCCTTGCTTTTGTACTGGCTTTCCTGGCAGGGTTCGGCCGATTGTCCAACTATCCGCTGATCCGATTTCTGACGGCGGTCTATGTAGAAGCCTTCCGGGGCACTTCTCTCCTTGTTCAGCTTTTCTGGATCTACTTTGCTTTACCTATTTTAGGTATCAGCTTGCCTCCCTTGGCGGCCGGTGTCCTGACCTTAGGGTTAAACTGTGGGGCCTATGGTTCCGAAGTGGTGCGCAGTGCTATTTTGGCGGTTCCCAAAGGGCAGACGGAGGCAGGAATCGCCTTAAACTTTAGTCCCTGGCAACGCCTGCGGTGCGTTATCCTGCCTCAGGCTTTTGTCATGATGCTGCCGGGGTTTGGCAATCTGCAGATTGAGCTGCTGAAAAGTACTTCCCTGGTCTCCTTAATTACCTTAGCCGACTTGACCTATCAGGCATCCGTGCTCAATGCTTCCACCATGGAGACGACTTTAATTTACAGCTTGCTGCTTGTAATCTACTTCCTGATTGCCTGGCCTTTGACACGGGGGATTCGCTGGATAGAAACCAGGCTGACCGTAGGGAGGTATTAAAATGTGGAATTGGGATTTTGCCCTCAAAATTTTCCCGGAGATATTTGCGGCACTCAAGATTACCGTGATCGCCACCTTTGCCGGATTTTTTCTAGCCTTGTTTTTAGGGATGTTTCTCACCATTGGCGGGCGATCTTCCTTGAAACCCGTTGCTTACGGCTCAAAAGGTTTTGTCGAGTTTATCCGCAGCACCCCTTTGTTGGTTCAACTCTATTTTATTTTCTATGTGCTGCCCCAAGCCGGGCTGTCCCTGAGTCCCCTCACTGCCGGGATCATTGGCTTAGGGATTCACTACAGCACCTATCTTTCCGAAGTCTACCGCTCGGGAATTGAAGCGGTACCTCAGGGGCAATGGGAGGCGGCCAAAGCTCTCAACTTCAGCCCCTGGCAAGTATGGTCCAAGATTATCATTCCTCAGGCGGTGCCGCTGGTCATCCCGGTGATGGGAAATTATTTGATCACCATGTTTAAAGAGACACCCCTTCTTTCGGCCATTACCTTGGTGGAAATTTTGCAGACAGCCAAAATTATCGGTTCCCATTCCTTTCGGTATCTGGAGGGGTTTACAATTGTAGGATTTTTGTTCTTATTGCTAAGTTATCCCTGTTCACTAATGATTCATCGTTTGGAGATGAGAATGACTAAAAGCGTTCGCTAAGGGGGAATAGGATGAGTGCCCAATTAAAATTGTTAGAGAATACACCGGAGGACACTGTAAATCATCGGTCCAAGGCCGGGAAAAAAGTTAAACAACCTGTAGTGCACTACGAAAAAATCTCCAAAACTTATGGAGATTTGCAGGTTCTAAAAGAAATTGATTTGGATATTGCGCCAGGGGAGAAAGTAGCCTTGATTGGACCCAGCGGCTCGGGAAAAACCACCCTGGCCAGATTGCTAATGACTTTGGAAGAGCCCACTTCCGGAACCATCCAAGTAGATGGGGAGTTGTTATGGCATCAAATGGTCAATGGAAAATTGGTTAAAGCCAATGAAAAACACCTGCATAAAATTCGCAATAAGATCGGTATGGTCTTTCAGCATTTTAATCTTTTTCCTCATATGACCATTTTGAGGAATGTGACAGCCGCTCCTATCCATGTACTGGGGATGACCCGGGATGATGCTGAGAAGCAGGCCGTCACGATGCTTGAGAAAGTGGGCCTGGGTGATAAGCTCGATGCCTATCCCGCCCAACTGTCCGGCGGGCAGAAACAACGGGTGGCTATCGCCAGGGCCTTAGTCATGCGTCCCAAAATTATGTTGTTTGATGAGCCGACCTCCGCTTTGGATCCGGAGCTGGTGGGTGAAGTGCTGGAAGTAATCAAAGAGATTGCCCATGAAGGGGAGATGGCTATGCTCCTTATCACCCACGAGATGGATTTTGCCAGGGATGTGGCGGACCGGGTGGTCTTCTTTGATGAAGGGCACATAATTGAACAAGGACCGCCCCGGGAAATCTTCCATAATCCTCAGAGCACCCGCTTGCAGAACTTTTTAAGCCGCTTCCGGGGAAGGTGAATAACCTATACAAAAAACAGGCCCCACTTTGTGAGGCCTGTTTTTTGTATGGTTTCTTTAACAGGTCGGATTCGGAAGATTAACTTTCAACGGCATCGGAAGTATCCTCTGCAGGCAGATGAACTCTTGAGCCGATAATGGCAGCAATGATTTTTTCCGGATCATCAAATAGTGTTATTGAAGGCTTAACCATAAGATCTCCCACAGTGAATTTCTCTCCCAAGGGCTTGTCGGCAACATCTATAGCAATATACTCAGGCATATCGACACTAGGGCCGGAAAGCTCGATTTCAGAAACATAGGGCTGTAGGATGAGCCTTTTTTCATTGAGGCTTTCAGTCCCGTTGAATATAATCGGAACCTTCATCTTCACAACCTGATCATCTTCC
Organism: Desulfitobacterium sp. PCE1; assembly: GCF_000384015.1. Classification (NCBI taxonomy): domain Bacteria; kingdom Bacillati; phylum Bacillota; class Clostridia; order Eubacteriales; family Desulfitobacteriaceae; genus Desulfitobacterium; species Desulfitobacterium sp. PCE1. The sequence goes on from NZ_KB913023.1 coordinate 603,967, forward strand.
ACCACTTGCATAGCAATATGAATGGTTTTGCCTATAGTAATGTCTTTTTGAATCTCTTGGACGAAACACTGCTTGATCTCATCTCCGACTTGCACAGAGATTTTGGCTTTTTGGGAACGTCCCTGCAGTGCCTTATTAAGCTTCTTCTCATCAAATTTCACACTGATGGAGTCCATACTTTTACCGTAGATTACCCCCGGTACAAAACCTTTACTTCGGACTTCCTTGGGCTTTTCTTTCCTTTCGATAGCCTGAATTGCAGTTTCGCTCATCTGTTTGACCCTCCATTCTTGTACTCTACGCCTCTACGCCGCCGGCTTCGATGTCCTGGATTTTTACTTAGAAGGAGCGGATAGAGTTGTTTCTCATTTCACAATCATAGGACTCAACAGGTTTTGGTATACTATTCCTCTTTTGCGTTATACCTCATGAAATCCTCTTCCAGCTGCAGAAGTCTTTTGAGTCCTAATAATATTTACTTTATAACTTTACTATTGGAAAGTCAAAGCCCAGGAGTTCCCGCAATCTAAGGGAAAAGCAACTTACAACTCGAAAGGTAAGGGAAAGTTGTCTTTTCGCCAAAATGCTCCTGAGACCTACTGTTTAGGCATAGTCAGGGCCCAATGTAAAGACTATCCCTAAAATTCCTTAGGAATACCACTATTAAGGAATAATGCCAAGCACCTTCTCCATAAGTTTTTTTAAGGGTGGGATGACATCCGGCCCAAGGTATGGGAAGGGAGAAGAGCCATGAGGAGAATGAGAAGGTTTAAACATCATAGACGGTGGAATAAGGGTTGGATGGCTGTATCGGTGCTCTTGCTGGCGCTTATTGTGACAGGCGGCTTAGTATGGAAGTATAATCAAAAGGATGAAACGATCTGGAGTTGGACCATTGGCAATCAGGTTGTCCTCATCGACGCCGGACATGGCGGTGTTGACCCGGGGGCCGTAGGGAAAGTCAGCTTGGAAAAGGATATCACCTTAAATATTGCCAAGCACCTGCAGATCTTTATTCAACAGGCTGGAGGAAAGCCTGTCATGGTTCGGAAGACCGATGTGGATCTGGGAACTTCTGAGGGCCTGGCCAAAAGAAAAAGGGAAGACCTGGCCCAAAGAATCCAACTGGCTAAGGATTACGAGGCCGATGTTTACTTAAGCATTCATGTGAACAGCTCCCCCAACCACTCCTTAACCGGACCCCAAGTCTTTTACCATGAGGGTTCACCAGAAGGAAAGCTGCTCGCTGAGACCATACAAGCGGAGTTAAATAAGCTGGCCGGTACCAAACGAGTGGCCAAAGCCGACCAGGATTTGTTTATTCTAAAGAGGGCTGAACAAGCCGCAGTGACTGTGGAAGTGGGCTTTCTGTCCAATCTTCTGGAAGAACAAAAATTAAACGAAACAGACTATCAGCATCAACTGAGTGTAGCCATTTATCAAGGTCTTTCTGAGTATTGCCGTAGATTGCAAAAGGACGGAATCCCTACAGTGGATATGAATTAATGCTAATGAATAAAAAAATCCTCGGGTTCGCCCCGAGGATTTTTCTTTAATGAATAATGTAGCAATTGGGTAAAGCTTTCTGTATCGAAGAGAAATCATATTGACTGATTGCGGCAGAGCCAATCTCAAGAAGTTTCAAATTTGTCAGGTGTGACAGCGTGTTTCAATCATTGAGAGTGCCTTGATAGTTTAGGTTTCTTAGTTTTGGCAACTCCGTTAAAGGTGATAGATCATCGATATGATCAGAATGGATTGCAAGGGAGACCAGGCCGGTTAAGTTTTCTATTCCGGATAAATCTTTACAGCCTTTGTCGATGTATAGATCTGGAATGTTTTTAACGTCATTTTTATAAATCTCTGCTGTCGGTTTATAAATAAGCTTCCGAACTGCTTGCTCTAAAACGGGGTCCTTAAAAGTTATGGCTGTGTTATCTACTATATTCTCTTCTGATCCAGGCTCTGGGGGCATATTGCCGATATTGATTGATGTCTTGACACCGGTGGCTTTGTCTTCCAAAGAAACAAGAATCGTTTTATCTGAGTCATGAAAATTATAGGTTATCCTAAACTCTCTGTCCGATGGCTTTAAGGTGATCATTGAATTGACAGATGAGCTTGCGCTTAACTCAGAAGCGGGAATTTTTGGCGTTATATCTTTACCTTCTTTATTAAGTATTCGGTAATGCAAGTAAGTAGTGATATTAGGGGATAATTTACCAGTGGGTAAAAAAGATATTTGAGCGATTTCAAGATCCTCATCAGTGTTGTTTTCAGTATTGTTTGCTTCATACCCTGATGGCGAATGAAGATTTAACAGCGCTGAGATTTCCATTCCTTTTTGGTGAGCCAAAGTAACCAGGACTTGCTCATCATTATCAGAGAAATCATAAGTTATGGTGCCGGTACCGGTTTCCGGCTCCAGGCTTACGTCAGCATGGGTAGAATTAATGATAGCTGTTGCCTTCAGATCTTCCGAGGGAATGGTCTTGGTGATATTTGTATAATAATGATCCAACAGTTTATACTGGAAAGTTGCTGTACCTGTCTCGGTTTTTACCAGATCACTTGAAACGAAATCAACTCTGGATATTGCCGAAGGGGTTGTCACTTGCGAAGCTGGAACCGGATCTAGTCCAAGAGTGTTTAAAACGGCGGTAACTCCTGTGAGTTTATCTCTTAGAGTAGTTTTGATAAACTGGTCTGTATCTAAGGTATCAAAAGCAATGGTGCCGGTACCTGTGGCAGGGTCGAGGGTGATCTCGGAACCCGGGGCCGAAAAGGCTTCGATCTGAGAAGCAGGAATTTTAGAAGTAATATCATCGATGAAATTGATGACATTGTAGCGAAATGTGGCGGAATTTGCTCCGGAACTCGTTAGGCTATCGGTAAGAATATGAAGTTCATCAACTCTTTTCAGGGATTCTTCATCGGAATTGCCGACAATTAAAGTTTTTGTATCACTGTAGCTATATCTAGGCATTAAATGAACCTTAACATATTTGTCCGATTGGGAAAAATTATAGGTTAATGTACAGGTTCCTGTTTGAGGATCTAGGCTTACCTGTGGGATTCTCCCCGAAGAGCCCCAACCGCTTTCTGAAAGATTCACGTCTACAAATAAATCAGAAACCGGAAATTCACTGGTTATGTCCTTGCCATTGATATCAAAGAGTTTGTAGTGGAAAATGCCTGTGGTTAGGCTGGTCATCTCTAATCGGTCTTCAATAATTTTAGTAGAGTAAACCACAGGCTCTTGCCACCCGGGGACTAATGGTACGGCAGAAACATAAGTAGAGCAAATTAATAGAAATATTAAAGTAAGGATAAAAGATCCTCGAATTCGTTTAAGGAACATATCTCCAACTCTCCTTATTTTTAATATCAATAACATTATATTACATATTTGTATAATGTTCTATAGCAACTTAGCCTTGACTAATGTTGCTATGAATTAACGCTAATGAACCGGATTTGCCGAAAAAGAAGGAAATGTTAGGTATTGTCCCGAATAATATTTACTCTATGCTTGTCTGCGAAAAATTAGGAGGGAATACCGCATGACTCTTTTACCCGTCCTTTTGTTTATATTAGGAGTGCTTTGTCTTATTTGGGCTGTGAGAATGGGGAATTCCTCCGGCAAAACCAGCCCGGAAATACTCACCATCCTTCAAGGTTTAGCCGGAGTAAAAAAGGAGATCAGTAAAGTTCAAAAAGGTCTTCGGGAAGTTGAAACTCAATTAGGAGACCATGAATTGAGGCTGTTTCGCAACGAAAATGTTCAAGAAGATCTTCGTACGGAGGTTAATGCCCAGAAGGTTAGTATTAATCGGTTAACCTCTTCAGCTACAGACGCTTTTGCTCAGGCTCAACCTCAATCTCAACCTCAGACTAAACCCCTGCCCCACCTCTCAACCGATCCTCTAAGCCCAAGTCAAGCTGCAAGTCCATATCATTCTCACTATGATAACAGTAATTCCTTGACCGATTCTCCCCCTCAGATGCTTCCGGAAAAGTATCAATGGGTTTTGGAGCTCCATCAACAAGGCTGGTCTGTAGCGGAAATTGCCGGCCATTTAGCCATAAGCCGGGACGCTGTCACTATGGTTCTGCGTACAGCCCCTAAAGGAAAGGGGCTGAAATTATGAAACTATCCCGTTCCTATCTATTAGGACTGGGTTCAGGGCTGATACTCAGCGCTCTTCTGGCCATGGTGATCCCTCCTGTAAGCATTAACTTTGCCGGGAGTTCACCGCCGGAGCAAACCGGCCCCGGCCGTAACACACCGGGCAATGAGAATCAGGGTGAGGTTCCGAGTCAGGGTGAAGGTGAAAACAAGGATGGTAATAATCAAGGCCTCCCTGAAAATCCAGTAAAGCCTGATGAGACGGGAGAAAACCCTGTACAGAATCCGGATACGAATTCAAGAAACCCTTCAAGTGCCGATGCTGAGAACGATAAGCCCACCCAAACCTTTGTCATTCCCTCAGGGTCTACGGCAGATAAAATTTCTGACCTTCTGCTTGCCGAAGGATGGATATCCTCGAAAGAAGAATTTTTGAATTTAGTTAAGCAGAAAAATCTCGCCGGCCGTTTTCGAGCAGGAAGTTTTGAGCTCTCTGAAGGTATGGATACAGAAGAGATTTTGAAAAAGTTAATCCCTAAGCAGTAAGAGAAGGAATTGCTCTTGCTGCTTTTCTGTATATAAAACCTTCTTCTTTGAAAAGTTAATAGAAGAATTAAAATGAAAGAAGGGGTTGTCGATGGAAAGAAGAAAGGTACGCATCATTGGAGTACCTATCGACTTAGGAGCGGATCGGAGAGGAGTGGATATGGGACCCAGTGCCATTCGCTATGCAGGGCTCCATGAACGTTTAAAAAAGTTGGGCTGGGAAGTGGAGGATGTGGGCAATATTGATGTCCCTATCGCCGAGACCCGGGAAATTAAAGATCCTCTGCTCAAATATCTCCCGGAGATTTCAGAAGTCAACGAAAAGCTCTATCCCCTGGTGGCTCAAGCCATTAAGGAGGGAGTGATTCCCTTAGTCATCGGGGGAGATCACAGCTTAGGAATAGGTTCTTTAGCGGGGTGTGCTGCCAGCGGCAAGCAGTTTGGGGTTATTTGGTTCGACACCCATGGCGATTATAACTCCGTGGATACCACTTCCAGCGGCAATATTCATGGAATGCCTTTAGCTGTAGCCAATGGTATTGGGGTTGAGGAGTTAGTCCGCATTGGTGGGGCTGACCGGAAGATCAAGGAAGAGAACACTGTGATCATCGGGGCCAGGGACTTTGATGATGAAGAGCGGGATATGATCCGCCAATCCAAAATTACGGTGTTTTCCATGAGCGATATTGACCGTTTGGGGATGGAAGTAGTGGTTCGTCAAGGGCTGGAGATTGCCAATCAAGGCACTGACGGAGTCCATATCAGCTTTGATCTGGATGTGCTGGATCCCAGTGAAGCTCCTGGTGTTGGAACCCCAGTGCAGGGGGGCATAACCTATCGGGAAGCTCATTTGGCCATGGAGATGGTTGCCGATTGCCAATGCCTGCTGAGTATGGATGTAGTGGAGGTCAACCCCATTCTGGATGTACAAAATAAGACAGCGGAATTAGCCGTGGGCCTCATCGGCTCAGCTTTTGGACAGAAGATTTATCCATGACCAACCAAAATTCCATCTAAAGAAAGTTCAATTGCACAATCCGCGAATACGGCTTAAAATGATAATAATGAAACTTTTTTATGTATTGAAACGTAAAACATAATGAGAGGTAGAAAGAAGAGACAGGAGCTGCTCGTCATTATGGAAGATGCTGAATTAATTCAGCAGGTTCTCAAGGGAAGGCATGAGCAATACGGATTGCTGGTCCAGCGTTATCAAGAACCCTTAATTCATTTTTTGCGTGGGATACTGGGCACTGAGGATGAAGTTTTTGACTGTGCCCAAGAAGCTTTTTTAGCGGCTTATCGGAATCTTTGGCGTTATTCATCCTCCTACACTTTTCGGGCATGGCTCTATGCTATTGCCAGAAATAAGGCCATCGATCTCATGCGCAAGAAAAAGCGGGAAATCCCTTTAAGTATCGATGAAAACCTGGTGGATCATCACGTAGGACCGGAGGAAGCTTATTTAGCCAAAGAGCAGGCCTTGGATGTTCAAGCCATCCTGGAAGAATTGCCCGAGCATTACCGGCAAGCTCTCTATCTGCGCTATCAACAAGAGCTAAGTTATGAAGAGATAAGCACAGTGTTAAATATTCCGATCAGCTCAGTAAAGACTCACCTCCATCGCGGCAAAGAGAAACTTCGCCAAATCATGGAAAGGAGGAATGGCTATGAAGGAAATGGATGATATCCTCAAGTCGGTATTTCATGATAAGCCGATAGCTCAAGAGCCCTTACAAGGAATGCGGATGAGGATTATGGACCAGATTCTTGCTGCTCCGGTGGATTTTCGGGAAAAGCGCTTAGCTATGCAACGCAGAAAATGGGGGATTATTTTCTTAAGCGCGTTTTTTGTCCTTTCCTTAAGCCTCTTCCTCATCAATTGGTTTTTGGGATCTTGGCTGGGTGGCGGGTTAAATACGCTTGTTCTGTGGCTTACCGCCAATATTCCCATTCTGGCCTGGTTCCAGGATAGGTGGGTTTGGCTTTTCGATACCCTCACCATTCTCTCGAATCTAAAACTAGGATATCAGTTCCTATGGCAGCAGTATGGTTTAGCTGTGATGGGTATCTTGTTTTCATGGGTCCTCTTTGAAGGAATACGAGATAATAAACTGAAGAGAAAAGTATTTAATGGGAATTCCTAAAGAGATGGAGTTGTATCAATGGACGCCCTTAAGATGTTCTTTAGAGATCAAGCCCGTATCGTCTGGAAAGAAGCTTGGGAAGCAGCACGCCTAATTGGCGAGAATCCGGAGCTTGGGTATCAAGAATATTTTGCGGTGGAGACCTTAACCCAGCTGCTTAAAAGCCATGGATTTGAGGTTGAACAGCCGGCAGCCGGTTTAGAGACGGCATTTATCGCCCGCTTCTCGGGCTATAAGCCTGGTCCACGGCTTGCTTTTCTTGCCGAGTACGATGCTTTGCCGGGAATCGGTCATGGCTGCGGGCATAATTTGATCGGGGCGGCCAGCGTGGGAGCAGCCATCACTTTAAGCAAAAGTCTTGAATTGCCCGGTGAGATCTGGGTCGTGGGAAGTCCTGCCGAGGAAACCAGCGGCGGAAAGGTTATATTAGTGAATAAAGGGGCCTTTCAAGGGGTGGATGCAGCTCTTATGTTTCATCCTGGCAGCCAGAATGTTACAAGCATCTCCTCTTTAGCCTTGGATGCTCTGGAATTTGTTTTTATAGGAAGACCTGCCCATGCCGTAGCCGCTGCTTATTATGGTGTGAATGCCTTAGACGCCCTGATTGATTTTTATAATAAGATAAACCAGTTAAAGGATAATCTCCCCCACGATGCTTATATTAATGGAATTATCACAGAAGGCGGTACCTCACCTAATGTGATACCGGAACGGGCGGTAGCAAGATTTTATCTGCGGGCACGCCAGAGGAAGGTATTGAATACCATTCGAAAACAGGTCATACGCTGTGCCCAGGATGCGGCAGCCCAGGTCTCGGCCAAAGTCACCTGGAGCATGTTTGAGAACTCCTACGATGAAATGCAGACCAATCGCACCTTAGCCGGAATTTTTGAAGATAACCTGCGGGAATTGGGAGTTCGCAATATCTCTCCTCCCCAATACGCTATGGGTTCTGTGGATATGGGAAATGTCAGCCGGCTTATCCCGGCTATCCATCCTTACTTAACTCTTGGGGGAGGCATGAACATACCTCATACCCGTGATTTTGCCCAGACCTGTCTTTCCGCTTCGGGAGAGCGTCTGCTTTTACTGGCTATTCAAGCCTTAGCCCTTACCGGCTGGGATATCTTAAGTGTCCCCAAGCTGTTAAGTCGTGCCAAGCGGGAATTGAAATCCCGGGTCCCTGCGAAATAGTAACACTCCGCGAAAAAAGTCGTTGCTTTTGGGTTGAAGCAGCGGCTTTTTCTTTTACCATGATTTTAGTCAGTATTTTGTCCGGCCTATACGTTATAATGGTTTTAAGAGTCGGATGTTTCAGCAAAGAGAAAGGATGGGGAAGCGTGAGAATTCTACATACTTCAGATTGGCATTTAGGCAAGAATTTAGAGGGCTTGAGCCGGATGGAGGAGCAGGAGCTTTTCCTGAAGGATTTCATAGATATTGTCGAGGAAAAACAGGTGGATTTAGTTATCATCGCCGGAGATGTTTATGATAGTCCCAACCCCCCGGCCAAAGCGGAGAAAATGTTTTATGACACATTAAAAAAATTATCGGCTCATGGTGAGCGGCTTACTTTAGTTATAGCCGGTAATCATGACAACCCGGAACGCTTGGTGGCAGCAGGGCCTTTGGCCAGGGATCATGGGATTATTATGGTGGGAACACCCAAGACCATTGTTGCCCAAGGTGACTATGGCAGACATCAGGTGATCGATTCGGGAGAAGGCTTTGTAGAGGTTGATATCAACGGGGAAAAAGCCGTAATACTTACTGTACCTTATCCCAGTGAAAAAAGGCTCAACGAAGTCCTCTATGATGCCATGGATGAAGAAGAGGAACGATTAAAAATCTATGGGGATAAAATTAAATTGCTCTTCGATAATCTTAGTGAAAAATTTCGAGAAGACACGATTAATATTGTGGTGTCCCATCTCTTTGCTACGGGAAGCGAAGAGTCAGGCTCAGAACGAAGCATCCAATTGGGGGGAAGCTTTATTGTTGACGGCAGCTGCTTTCCCAAGGCAGCCCAATATATTGCCCTGGGTCATATACATAAGCCTCAAATCGTCCAGGGAACGGACAAAAGAGCACGCTATGCCGGTTCTCCCATTCATTACAATAAAAAAGAGATCCATTTTGCTAAGAAATGCTTCATTGTGGATTTGAAGCCTCAAAAGGAGTACACTCTCGAAGAGGTCGACTTTAAAGTGTACAAGCCGATTGAAATCTGGAAGTGTGAAAGCATTGAGTGGGCTCTGGAGGAATGTGAAAAGAATAAAGACAGGGAGTGCTGGGTGTACCTGGAAGTCAATACGGACCGCTATATAAGGGAAGATGAGATCAAGCTCATGAGAAGCACCAAGAAAGATATCCTGGAGATTTTACCGATTCTTTCCGAAAGGGAAAATGAGGAATTTGTTCTGGATAGCTTTGCTGATAAGAAAATTGAGGATATCTTCAAGGAATTTTATCTTAAAGAGAGGGCTGTAGAACCTCAACAGGAGATTGTGGATTTGCTGTTATCCATTATCCAGGAACAGGAAGGAGAAGAAACCCATGAGACCCATTAAGCTGAAGATCAAAGGGCTGAATAGCTTTATCGATACCCAGGAAATTGATTTCTCAAGGCTCACCAGCAAAGGCTTATTTGGTATCTTCGGACCCACCGGTAGCGGCAAATCCACCATCCTGGACGGGATCACCCTGGCACTTTATGGCGCAGTAGCCCGGGGAAGTACCAATTATATGAACACCAACTGCGAATCCTTGCAGGTCAGCTATGAGTTTCAGATTGTCGAGAAGGATACCCAAAAGTACCGGGTGGATCGGGAGTTCCGCAGAGATAAAAAGACAGGCAATGTGCGTACCCATTCAGCGAAAGTCCTTCATTTAACCGATGAAGGGGAGATAGTTTTAGAGGAACAGGTCAGGGAAGTTACCAAAAGAAGCGAAGAAATCATCGGCTTGACCCTGGAGGATTTCACCCGGACCGTGGTTCTGCCTCAGGGAAAGTTCAGCGAATTTCTAAGGCTTGAGGGAAGAGACCGGAGAGAGATGCTGGAGAGGCTGTTTAATCTGCAAAAATACGGCGATGAACTGTCCTCCCGCTTAGCTACAAGAATCCGGCAAGAGCTGGACAAAGCCAATATCCTGGAAGGTCAGCTCAAATCCTATGAAGAGTGCAGTGAAGAGCTTCTTGAAGAGAAGAACAAGGAATTAGCTTCCCTTAAGGAACAACTGGCCCAATCCCGGGAAGAATTAAAAAAGGCGGAAGAGGACTTTAACCATGGGAAAGAAGTGTGGGAGCTGCAAGGGGAATTGAACCGGCAGGAAGCTCAAAAGGCTGACCTTAAAAAAGCGGAAGCCGAGATGAAGGAAAGCGAAGTCAAAGCAACACTTGGTGAACGGTCCCTGCGGGTTAAGCCTTATCTGGATCAATATGAAGATACTTTGGGGAAAATCGCAACAACCCAGGAACAAGTGGCCCAATTGGAAAAGGACACTGCAGCTTTAGCCTTGAAGAAAAAAGAAGCTGAGACCCAGTTGGAACAAGCGGGAACTCAAAAAGACAAAGAGCTCCCTGCTTTAAGGCTGCGTGAACAGAATGCAGCCGACGCCATCGAGGAAAAAAAGAAACTGGAGAACCTCATCCAGGAAAAGGGCTCTCTTCAAGAGAATATTGGCCGGCTTGAAAAAGAGCGGGAAGAAAAACAGGGCCGGATCAATAAAGGTGAAGAGTTTATTGCCAAGGTCAATGCCGATATTCAGGATCAAGAGCAAAGGGCGGAAACATTAACGATCGGCCAGGAGTTTAAGCGGAAGATCAATGAAGCCCTTCTCACCCTCAGCCGCTGGGAAGAGGCCGGACAACAGGTCATTAGCTTAGGGGAAGAGGTCAAAACCATCAAAGAACAGCTTCAGGAGGCCCAGGACAAGGGACTGGAATGTTCGCAAGAGCTGGATGCCAAGACAGAGATACTCCAAGGAGTTACTTTAACCCTTCAGAATTTAATAGAAGCTTGCCCGGGAGACTCGGAGACCCTGGTTGCCCTGCAGGAAAAGCTCAATCAGGTTAAGGACCAATGGGCTAAACATCATGAGTATTCTGCCGCGATCAGTCAGGGTGAAAAGGATATCCAGGACCTCTTGCCCAAGCTGAGCACCGCCCAAGAGAAAAAAGCTCAGTTGGTACAGGAAATCACCGAGCTGGAGAACGCTCTTAAGAAAGTGGAAAGGGAAAACCTGGCCCATACATTGCGTTCTGCCTTGATTGAGGGAGAAGCTTGCCCGGTGTGCGGGTCAACCCACCATCAGCTTGAGGCGATAAATACTTTTGATACTTTAAATACCGAGGAGATCCAAGCTGCCTTAAGGGAAAGCAAAGATCAGGATCAAACCTTGTATCAGGAGATCATCAAGACCCAGGAGCAGATCAAGACCCTGGAGAACACCCTGAAAGATGTGAGAGAAAAGGCTGCAGCCATGGGAGAAGAGTACAAGGCCTATGATCCTGATGCTATGCAGAAGGAATTTGAGGCATTAAGGGAAGGAATATCCGGATATACGGCTCAAAAAGGCCAGCTGGAAGCAGAAATCAACCGGCTGACCCAAGAGAAAAACCAGTTGGCTATGAAACTTAATGAACAAAACACCCTTAAAACAGAAAAGACAGCCCAATTGGAGAGCCGGGAGAAGAACCTTGAGCTGGCAAAATCTAAAGTTGAAGCTTATGAGCAGGAACTGGCCGCCCTTAAGGCTGAGCTGGGTATTCAGGACGTTAAGCATGAGCATCAGGAGATCACCGTAAAGGAAAAGGAGAAGGCCGGACTGGAGAGTGAGCTTAAAGTATTAAGAGAAACTTTAAAAAAAGCTCAAGCCAGGAAAGAATGTCTCAGCACAGAACTGTCCGCCCTCAAAGAATCCTTGAAGGAAAGCCTGGGGACACTCAAAGAGAAAGAGAGCTTTATCCAGGATAAGCAGACTGCCATAAAAGCCAAAGTGGGTGAGATCGAGAATTTAGAGGCCTATCAAAAGGAGATCACAGAAAAAATAACCCGGATTGAACAAGCCTACACCCAGGCGGAAACAAGGAAAAACGAGATGGAAAAGCAGTACAATGAGTGTTATATCCGCCTGCAATCGGCTCACAACAGCCGGCAAGGCTTGATGGAAAGAGGCCAAAAAGATAAGGAGTCCCTGGATAAGGTTTTGCAGGAGGAGCAGATCAAGGATAGTGAGGAAGCGAAGAGCCATCTGTTGGATAAAACTGAGATCGAGAAACTCAAAAGGAAGGTCAAGGACTACCAGGATTCCTTAATACAGCTCCTTGGGGCTATCGGGAACTTGCAGACGAAACTTGGGGTCAGAAGCTTGAGCGCCGAACAATGGGAGCAGATTCAAAGGGCCAGGGAAGAAAAAGATACCCTCTTCAAAGCACTGGAGGAAAGTAAGATTACGATCGAAACCCATGTAAAAACCATGAAGGAGAATTTGGTCAAGAAAAAAGACCTCCTCAAGACTCAAGCAGAGCTGGAACGTCAACTGGGCCTTTTGCGGGATCTGGAGAAATTATTCAGAGGGAAGCGATTCGTTGAATTTGTAGCGGCCCACCAGCTGAAATACGTCTCCATTGAAGCCGGTAAGCGACTCAAGGATATTACCGGAGGAAACTATGGCCTGGAAGTGGATCCAAACGGAAAATTCCTGATCCGGGATTATAAGAACGGCGGAGCTCAACGGGATGCCAGTACCTTATCCGGAGGGGAGACCTTTCTGGCCTCCTTATCCCTGGCCCTGGCCCTATCCGCACAAATCCAGCTCAAGGGAACGGCACCCCTGGAGTTATTCTTCCTGGATGAGGGCTTCGGAACCCTGGATGACAACCTCCTGGAGGTGGTGATGGATTCTTTGGAAAGGCTCCATCATGACCGGTTATCCGTGGGCATCATCAGCCATGTGGAATCGATTAAGAACAGAGTGCCGGTTAAGCTCATGGTTACCCCGGCCCAAGCCGGGATGGGAGGGAGCAAGGTTGCCATCGAAGTCAGTTGAATAGAATAATATCATGCGGCCATAGGCCCCCAATGAGAGGTAAACAGTAAAAAACATGGACGTGAAAAGGCGGAACAACAAGAAAAAGCCTGAGTAGCGAAAGGAATGCTTACTTTGACACGTCTAAAGAAAGGGGGTACTCTTGTATTAATGAAATGGGGGATAGCATGAAAAATAAGCTGAGTATTTTTGCTCTCTGCGCAGCCCTTTTAATGAGCGGATGCGGCATCAGCACGACGGCTTCCGGCGGCAATGCCCAACCCGACCATAAGGTTAATCCTACGCAAACAGTAGTCAATCTGGAAAGGGTTCATATGAATAGCCTTGCGACATCGCAATACCCCTATACTGTACAGGAGTTTGATGTTGGCACAGGCACCTATGTATCCCCTGCAGGCAAAAAGATGCCTTATCACCTCAATGGTATAATCGGTGTTCCTGAGGGCTCGGGACCCTTCCCTCTGGTGCTCATTACCCACGGCTCTCATTCAAATGATAACGAAAACCTTCGCTTTGACACAGGTTATCGCTATTTGGTTGAGGCCCTGGCCGAACAGGGTTTTGTAGTGGTATCCATGGATATGAGCAAAGCTTATACCTGGAAATATGGTGATAATGATGATCGCGAAAAATCCCAATATCTGGCGGCGGAGCATTTAAAGAGTTTGATGCAGGCAGAAAAGGGTGAGCCAAAGGGCTATCCTGTGGAGCTTGCTGGAAAAATTGACTTTGGCAAGATTGGCTTAATCGGACACTCCCGAGGTGGAGAAACTATTTTTGACATTGCCGAGGATATGCAAAACGAAGGAACGCCGGCCCGCGCACTGCTCTGCATTGCACCGACCTTCCTGTTTGCCGACCGTACCTGGCCGGACGCCCAAGTCGCTCTGATTATTCCCGAGTACGATGGAGATGTGATTGGACTGGACGGTTTTGCTCTGTACGACGTACTGGGTGAGAAGACACAAGGAGAGCACCTGGCGGTCTATCTCAAGGGAGCCAATCATAATTATTTTAACAGCAACATTCAGCGTAATGATGGGGGGATGCTGGCTTCAACCATGGATCTCTCGGATCAGCTGGCTCGAGAGGAGCAGGAAGCGTTCTTACAAGCATTTGCGGCAGATTTCTTTTACCTCACCCTGAAAAAGGAGGCATCACTTTTACCTCCTGATAAAGCTCAGCCCGAGACAATGTTCGGCAGGAAGGCCTCGGTGCTCTACAGAAACGCTCAGAGCAGGGTGTTGTTGGCGGCTGGGGATACAGCCGGCTATACCACAGAAAACCTTCAGGCAGAAACAAAGAAAGATGCCTGGTATTTTAAGCAAGACGAGCTATTGGTGGACACCATCACCTTCGGAGAGGGAGCGCAGCAATCCCGACAGCTTTTGAAGCTGGGTTGGGCGGACGCTCCCGGGGTTTTTCAACTAGCCCCATCAGTGACGGACTGGAAGGAATATGCCGCATTGGCTCTCGATCTTGTGGTTGATGCCGCGGATGAAAAGAATAGACATCAGGAATATCAGCGCTTTGCCGTACGCATCACCGACGCTCAGGGCAATAAGGCCAGAGTAAATCTACCCGATCAATTACAGACACTTATGAGAGCACAAGGGGAGCTTGATTTCACACCGGTTTTTGAAGAGAAAATTTACTTTTGGTCGGTTAAGACACCGCTGGCAAGCCTGATACTCCCCCTATCCTCTTTTGAGGGTGTAAATCTCGCTGAAGTTAAATCCTTAGATCTATTGTTTGAAGATACCCCCGCAGGCTCCCTCCTGATCGAATCGGTACGGCTACAGTAGTATCTCGTTTTACTTCACAGACCAGTTAGTGTGAAACTCATAGATTCTTGACAGTTAACAAAGTACTTATTGACAAAAAATCTATGGTTCCATATAATGAAATACAATCTCTTTGCACTGCATTACATTCCGGGATGGAATGAGAAATCAACAGTACAAACTGAGCAGGCGATGCCTTTTTGGCGTGGGGCCGGGCTGCTTTAACGAGCGGCAGCAGATGGATTATCGATACATCTGTGGGACAGTAGTTGTTCCGCAGGTGTTTTTTTATACCCTGATGGAACAACCAACTTTTGAAGATGGAGTGCCATAAGAGAAATCTTACACGTCGAAAGGCGAAATGGAGGATTCTTTTATGACAAACAGGCTCATAAGTATGGCGGGACTCACCGCCGACAAAGCCAAGGAGCTTCAGGAGCAATTCGGTAAAAACGAGTTTACCCCACCAAGGAAGGAGAGCTTTCTCAGAAAGACGCTTCATATCGATGTTTTTGCTGCTGCTGGTGGCGGCAGCCATCTACTTTGTGCTGGGCGAGCCAAGGGACGGCATGATCATGCTTATCTTCGTGGTGGGCATGATCAGCATCAACGTGATTCAGGAATGGAAAACTGACAAAACACTGAACGCCATGAAAGAACTATCCGCACCGCATGTTACGGTCATCCGGGACGGAAAGGAACAGACCGTTGTCAGCGCCGACCTCGTTCCCGGGGATCTCATGATGATTTGCGAAGGGGTGAAGATTCCTGCAGACGGCGTGGTGGTCAAATGTGCCGACCTGTGCGTGGATGAATCTTCCCTCACCGGCGAGGCCGAGGGTGTGTGGAAAGTGACGGGGGAAAATGCGGAACCTTCAGTCGATTACTGGAGGAAAGACTACTGCTACGCCGGCACTCTGGTCATCCAGGGCACGGCCATTGTGCGGGTGGAAAAGATTGGCGCATCCACGGAATACGGTAAAATTGGCAAAAAAGCATTCCCTTGTGCGCAAGCTCCCCAGCGTGGAGACGCTGGGCGTGGTATCGGTACTATGTGTGGATAAGACCGGTACCATTACTATGAACCAGATGACCGTTCAGGATATTTGGGTCGCTTTCGGAGACGAACAGAATCTGGTGGAGATCATGGGACTGGGCTGCGAGACCGATACCTATGATCCCATGGAGAAGGCGATGCTTGCCTATTGCGAGGCTCACGGTATATCCCGGGAGCACCTCTTTGAAGAAAGCGGCTTTCTTACAGAGTATGCCTTTACCAACGAACTGAAAATGATGGGTCATGTCTGGCGACATGACGGCGAAATCCTGATTGCCGCCAAGGGCAGTCCTGAGCGCATCTTTACTGTTTGCGATCTGACCGATGAACAGCGTGGGGAGGCGGAACGCAGAAATCTGGAGCTTTCCGGCCAGGGCCTGAGAGTTATCGCCATCGCTACGGCCAAGCTGGCTGGCGAAGCAGCGATTCCGGCTTCCATTACCGACTGCCGCCTGACCCTGCTGGGGCTGGTGGGCCTTGCTGATCCGCCGCGTGAGGGAGTGAAGGAGGACATCGCCGTCTGTAACCGGGCAGGCATCCGTGTAGTAATGATTACTGGGGACAACGGTATCACCGCCTCGGCTATCGCTAAAAAATCGGTTGGCCTCACGGCGACGACATCATCACCGGCGATAGGCTTAACGCCATGAGCGACGAGGAGCTGCGGGAGGCCGTCAAGACTTCTTCCATCTTCTCCCGCGTTGTGCCAGAACACAAAATGCGTATCGTCAAGGCATTCAAGGAAAACGGTGAAATCGTGGCCATGACCGGCGACGGCGTCAACGATGCGCCCGCCCTCAAGCACGCCGATATTGGTATCGCCATGGGCAAGCGGGGCAGCCAAGTGAGCCGCGAGGCCGCCGACCTTATCCTGCTTGACGATAACTTCACCACTATTGTAGAGACCGTGAAGGACGGGCGCCGCATCTATGACAATATCCGCAAAGCGGTGGGTTACGTCTTTACCATCCATATTCCGATTGCCCTCGCATCCCTACTGGCCCCATTCCTCGGTATCGCCCCTGCTGCGCTATTACTCCTGCCGTTCCATGTGGTACTGCTGGAAGTTCTCATTGATCCCACCTGCTCCATCGTACTGGAGCGCCAGCCTGCCGAAACCGATATCATGGAACGCCGCCCCCGCGACCCGAAAGCCAAGCTGCTCACCGGCGGTTTGCTGGGCAAAAGCGTACTGCAAGGCTTGGCCGTGTTCGCAGCCTCATTTGGTGCATATCTCACGGTGCTGGCGGGCAACCCCGACAATGCTCCCGCGGCCCGCTCCATGGGGCTTGCCATTGTCATGCTGGCGAATTTGTTCTTGGTACAGGTTAACAGCTCTGACCACGACTTCGCATTCCAGTCTCTCCGCCGCCTTGCCAAAGACGGAGTGATGTGGGCGGTCAACATCGGCACACTGGTGTTGCTGGGCCTTATCCTGTACACGCCGCTCTCCGGTATTTTAAAGCTTGTTGCGCTGCCCATGCCCTCGCTGCTGACTGCTTTGGGTCTGGCCGCTGTGTCGGTGCTGTGGTACGAGCTGGTAAAGCTGGTGAGCAAACTAACCAAACGGGGGAATATTCCCCATAATACAGAAGGAGCTCAGCCGACTTAAGTCAGGTTATACCAAAGGATGATTCGAAATCACTCATGCAGGTTTGAATCCTGCCCTCTCCGGCAACAAGAAAAGGCATAATTTCTCCTAAAGGGGAATTATGCCTTTTTTATTATAGGCTGATGCTCCTGGTCACCGGCCAGGCAGATTCGGCTTAGGATATACCCTTTTTCGACTGAAGGTTTCCGTAATAACACCGGAGAAAATCAACCCAAAGGCAATGGAGCCGGCGATGAGAAGGGTGATGGTGCCTAAACGGACTCCTTCCGTATAATTGTTTTCAATAAATTGCCGGATGGTATCATAGGCCATCCCTCCGGGAACCAGAGGAATGATGCCGGAGATGCTAAAGACCGTAACCGGCATTTTGTACCGTCGCGCAAGGATTTGACTGACGGTAGCGACACTGAAGGCGGCAAACAAAGTGGCGGTGATGATATTTATTTTCATATTCACCGTAAGGGTTACAAAGATAGCCCAGCCCAGCATCCCCACGAGGCCGCCGGTGAGGAGACTTTTACGAGGAACATTAAACAATACTCCAAAAGCCATGGTGGCAAAAAAACTTGCATAAAGTGCGGTCCAATTCATCAATGCGACTCCTTCCTATAACAAGGTAAAAGGGACAGGCTTATTGTCCCCCATTTTCCTACATTAGCACAGCTAAAACCACCGCTACTCCAGTACCGATGGCAAAGGCTGTTAAGAAAGCTTCAGTTCCACGGGCAAGTCCTGCGACAAGGTCCCCGGCCATCAGATCACGGACAGCATTCGTGATGATCACACCGGGCACTAAAGGCATGACCGATCCAATAATGACTTTGTCGATCTGAATATCAATACCGAGATAATAGAAAAAATAAGCAATAAAGCCGATGGTAAAGGCAGCAAAGATTTCGGAGAAGAACTTTACTGCAATGCGGCGATTGGATTTGGCATAGAGTAAAAACCCCAATCCACCAGCCGCCACCGAGGGCAAGAAGTCAATCATGGTTCCTCCGAAGGCCAGACTGAAAAAGCCGCTGGCCAGAGCCGCCGCGATGAGCTGCAGCCAGAAGGGGTAAAGAAAGCCGGATTTTTCGATAGTTAAAAGAGCGTCATAGGCCTGCTGAATGGTAAGCTCCTTCTCGCTTAATTTGCGGGAGATTTCATTGACACTGACGATTTTATTCAAATCAATTTGACGCTCATAGATTCTCAGAAACTTAGTCTGCTCCTGATCCCTCTCCTGGCCCTGAAGGGATAAGAAAATTCCTGTGGGTGTAACATAGCTATGAGCTTCAGGAACCGCACAAGTGCGGGCAATACGGTTCATCGTATCTTCGATCCGATAGATCTCCGCCCCGCTTTGCAGCATGATTTTACCGGCCAGAAGGCAGACCTCCATGATTTCCCCAATGGTTGAGTTCACTTGATTTCCTCCTATGTAGAAGCGGCGAATTCATGTTGAACCATGGATTAGCTGCTCTATGAATTCCATACACTTTGGATTAAGGAATTTATTCCATACAATGATAGCACAAATTCAGGAGAACCTACAAAATAGAATAGTGATTAATCAGTAAGTATAAAAATGAACAACTTAGTGAAGGTGAGCGTAAGTGGTAAAAGAGTGCCTAAAAAGAAAATAAAATATTTAAAAAAGTAATTGAATCATTATACATATAAATGTATAATTATTAAAATGATAATGAGGAGGTATCGGTGTGAAAGTAGGAATTATCGGAGCCACAGGGTATACAGGTCAAGAGCTGGCGCGTTTACTCCAAAATCACCCTGAAATAGAATTAGCATACTTAGGCTCCTCCAGTAATAGCGGAGCAGTCTATGAGGAAATGTTCCCACAGTTTTCAGGGTTAAGGTCTAGTCAAGGTATGGGGTCAGGGTTAGGAACAGGGAAGCTGGATAATGAGCAGGTGCCGGACTTGGACGTTTTGTTCTGCGCCCTTCCTCATGGACTTACAGCAGACCGAACTGCCCAATGGCTGAACCGAGGCATTAAAGTCATCGATTTGGGAGCAGATTTTCGCCTCAAGGATGCAACAGTTTATGAAAATTGGTATAAAGCAAAGCATCCTGCTAAAGAGCTGATTCCTGGAGCAGTCTATGGTCTTCCGGAATTGTATCGGGATAAAATTGTGGGAAAAGCCCTCATAGCCAACCCCGGCTGCTATCCCACAGCCACCCTCTTAGCTTTGGCTCCACTACTCCAAAAAGGGCTGCTGCAGAAAGATGGGCTGATTATCGATGCCAAATCCGGAGTTTCCGGAGCGGGACGTGGTGTTACTTTGGGAAACCATTTCAGTGAAGTCAATGAGAATTTTAAAGCCTACGGAGTAGCCAGCCATCGCCACACACCGGAGATTGAGCAGCAATTAACGGAGGCAGCAGGGTCAGAACTCCTGGTTAATTTTACCCCTCATCTTGTGCCTATGATTCGGGGAATCCTTGCCACCATCTATGCCCAGGTTACACCCGGCGTCACAGAGGCCGACCTTAAAGCCTGCTGGCAGGAGCAGTATGAGGGAGAGGAGTTTGTGCATATTCTTCCGGAGGGAATCTGGCCACAAACAAAATTCGCTTCAGGAAGCAATCACAGTTTTCTCCAGCTTAAAGTGGATTCACGGACCGGGCGGGCTATCCTGATCTCCGCACTGGATAATTTGGTCAAAGGAGCCTCTGGGCAGGCCATTCAAAATATGAATCTGATCTGTGGACTGCCGGAGGATATGGGGCTTAAAATGAGAGGACTTTGGCCATAAATAAGTTCATTCATTCAGTTTGGACCTATTAAATAATAAAGGTAGTGAGTTAAATGGATAAAACAACTCAAAGTACAGAAAGCATATGCGAATCCCAACCCAAGTGGTCCTGGATTCAGGGAGGGATTGCCGCTCCTCAGGGATTCCGGGCAGCGGGAGTCAAGGCGGGGGTTAAATATCCGGATAAATACGATGTGGCCTTGGTTTATTCCGAGGTGCCGGCTCAAGCTGCGGGAGTGTTTACCCGCAATAAGGTGAAAGCTCATCCCTTGCTTCTGACCAAGAAACATTTGGAGAATGGCGTGGCTCAGGCTATGGTGGCTAACAGCGGTAACGCCAATGCCTGTGTGGGAAAACCGGGAGATGAGGCCGCCTGGGCTATGGCTGTGAAGACTGCAGAAGTACTGGGAATTGCCGCCGAAGATGTGCTTGTGGCTTCCACCGGGGTCATCGGTGTGGAATTGCCTGTAGAGCGTGTTACCAAAGGGATCGGGGCGGCTTCTCTGGAGATCTCAAAGAAAATCTCCCTAGAGGAAGTGCTGCAGAATTCCCATCAGGCAGCGTTGGCCATTATGACCACCGACACCGTAGTTAAAGAGGCAGCTTGTGAATTGCTCACAGAGAATGGAAAAGTCCGCCTGGGAGCTATGGCTAAAGGCTCCGGAATGATCCATCCCAATATGGGTACTATGCTGGGCTTTATCACCACGGATGCCACAATTCCTGCCCCCGATCTGCAGGAACTCTTAAGTGAAGCGGTAGAAGAAAGTTTTAATATGGTGACAGTGGATGGGGATACCAGCACCAACGATATGGTATTGGTTCTTGCCAACGGAAAGTCGGGGATCACCTTAAATTCCGGAGAGTGGGCGGAGTTTCGCCGGATGTTTTTGGCCGTATGCAAGAAGCTGGCTCAGGACATCGCCCGGGATGGGGAAGGAGCGACCAAATTTCTGGAAGTCCAGGCTTTTGGGGCAGCTACAGTGGAGGATGCCCGTAAGATCGCTAAAAGCATTTGCGGCTCCAGTTTGGTCAAGACAGCTCTCTATGGCGAGGATGCCAACTGGGGAAGAATCCTTGCCGCCGCAGGGTATTCCGGAGCGGAGTTCGATCCCGATCAAGTAGAGATCTATATGGGTCATGTCTTAGTAGCCAAGGAAGGTCAGGGAGTTAATTTCTCCGAAGAGGAAGCCAAGAAGGTCCTCATCAAGAAGGATGTGACCATCAAGCTTCTGCTTCAAGAAGGGCAAGCCCAGGCCACGGCCTGGGGGTGTGACCTGACCCATGATTATGTCACCATTAATGGAGATTATCGGACTTGAATGAAGGCCGGGGCCGGGGTTTCAAAGAGGGGGTTTTTGCTCTCCGGCCTCTACCTTCCGACCTCAAGAAAGGGGATATGGAGATGACTCCTCTAGATAAAGGCCTGGATAAAGCCAGAGTGCTCATTGAGGCACTGCCTTATATTCAGAAATTTGCCGGCAAAACAATGGTCATTAAATATGGCGGTCATGCTATGCTTGAGCAGGACCTCAAGGAAAAAGTCATGCTGGATATTCTGCTTCTGCACTCCGTCGGGATTCGTCCGGTAGTAGTCCATGGGGGGGGTCCTGAGATCAATTCAATGTTGACCAGAGTCGGAAAAGAAAGCCATTTTGTGCGAGGGCTGAGGGTCACCGATAAAGAAACTATGGAAATCGCCTCCATGGTCTTGGTGGGAAAGCTCAACACAGAAATCATTTCCTTGCTCAACCGTTTCGGCGGCAAAGCTGTAGGATTATCAGGAAAAGATGCTCAGTTACTCCAAGCAGTTAAGAAGCCCATGAAGTTTCAGAATTTCCAAGGGGAATTGGAGGATGTGGATTTGGGCTTTGTAGGAGAGATCGAGCAGGTTCGTCCGGAAATAGTTACCTCTCTCGTGGAACAAGGCTATATTCCTGTTATCTCACCGGTGGCCGGCGGTGAGGATGGGGAATCCTATAATATCAACGCCGATACAGCCGCCGGGGAAATTGCCAAAGCCTTGAAAGCCGATAGATTTCTTCTACTCACCGATGTGCCAGGGGTTCTTAGGGATATGGAGAATAAAGATTCCCTGCTTTCCGTGATCAAGAAAGATGAGATCTCGGGGCTGATTGATTTGGGTGTGATTAGCGGAGGAATGATTCCCAAAGTAGAATGTGCCCGGGCAGCCCTGCAAGGGGGGGTGGGAAGTGTTCATATCCTCGATGGACGAATCCCTCACGCTATTCTTTTAGAACTCTTTACGGATGGCGGAATTGGAACGATGTTTAATTCTTGAGATCAAAGGACTTTTTAGAAGGGGGAGGTAAAATATGTTCGAAAAGACCCATGCCATGATTCAACGGGGTCAAGAGGTAGTGATGAATACCTATGGCCGTCTGCCCATGGCCATTGTCAAGGGGAAGGGCTCTATCGTTTGGGATATTGAAGGTAAGCAGTATTTGGACTTTGTCACAGGCTTAGCGGTCAGCTCGCTGGGTCATAGCCATCCGGCGGTGGTGGAGGCCATTCAAAAGCAGGCTGAGGAGATAGTGCATACCTCCAACCTCTATTGGATTCCTAATCAAATCGCCCTGGCGGAAAAATTAGTGGAACACTCCTTTGCCGACAAGATTTTTTTCTGCAACAGCGGCGCCGAAGCCAATGAAGCAGCCATAAAATTAGCTCGAAAATACGCCAAAGAGCATTATAGCGAGGATAAATATGAAATCCTGACTCTGGTCAACTCCTTCCATGGTCGGACTTTAGCCACATTGACGGCTACCGGGCAGACCAAATACCAAGAAGGGTATGCACCTTTGCCGGAAGGATTCACTTATGTGCCCATCAATGACCTGGCGCAGCTGGAAGAGAAAATGAGCCCTAAGGTGGCAGCCGTAATGCTGGAGCCTATTCAGGGGGAAGGCGGGGTATTTCCCTTAGAGGTGGAATTCTTAGCAAAAGCCCGCAAGCTTTGCGATGATTACGGGGCACTTCTTATCTTTGATGAAGTTCAAGTGGGCTTAGGGAGAACCGGCAAGCTTTTTGCCTATGAATGGAGCAATGTGGCCCCGGATATTATGACCTTAGCTAAAGCCTTGGGGGGCGGGGTGCCCATCGGGGCCATGCTGACTAAGGAAGAAGTTGCCTCCACCTTTAAGCCCGGAGATCATGCCTCAACCTTCGGGGGGAACCCCCTGGCTACAGCCGTAGGCTGTGCTGTAATGGATGTGATCACCGAGGAAGGATTCCTGGAAGATGTTCTAAAACGGGCACAGTATTTTAAGCTGAAGCTGCAAAAGCTGGCAGACAAATACCAAACCGGCACAGAGATCCGAGGACAGGGCTTTATCCTTGGCTGGCCTCTTGACCGCTCAGGAGCGGAGATTGTGGAAGGAGCCAGAGAAAAAGGCCTGCTGATTAATTTTGTGGGAGGAAAAGCCCTAAGATTTTTACCCCCTCTCAATGTTTCTTATCAAGAAATAGATGGGGCCATCACCATTCTCGATCAGGTTTTTGCTGAGTGTTGGTAAAGTGAGGCAAGGGGATGGTTCTTTTACTTCCTTCTAAATCCAAAAGATTAACTCGAATAAGATTATAGTAAAAGGAGAGTCCTCTCTTACTACCCCTGTAGGGTAGTAAGAGAGGACTCTCCTTTTGGGTTTCATCTCCTTTTGCCATTCCTTCAATATTTAGCGAATCTTTAAACTTCTGTCTTGTAATTAGATGTACAATTGGTATAAATATGGAATTTTATATTCCATACCTCGTCTGATAATAAATCATATTATAGGGGGAAATATCTTGAAGAGTATCAAAACGAGACTTTCTTTATTCTTTGGTGTTATTATTCTATTTATTTGTGCCGGTATCGGAATGATATCCTATTCGGCAGCCTCTCATTCAGTGTCGGATAACATTGATCAATCCTTGCTGCAACTAGCAGATGAAGGAGCAAAAACGATCAAAGCTCGGGTAGACGTACAACTCAATGCTATGGCGGCAGTGGCCGAAAGTGATCTTGTTATTAATGATCAATTAACAGTAGAACAAAAGTTAAATCAGTTAAGTCGAGAAATTAAGCGAAGCGGCTATCAGAAAATAGGGATTGGCAACTTGAAAGGCCAAGTAACTCTAAGCGACGGATCAGTGATAGAAGTGGCAGACCGCAATTATTTTAAAAAGGCTTTGGCAGGGGAGGGCGCTGTTTCCGACCCAGTAGTAGGGAAAGCGAGTAAAGCCTTAATTGTTACATATGCGGTGCCGATAAAGGATGAGGCTGGAAAAGTAAAGGGTGTCGTGATTGCGACTCGCGACGGAAATGAATTAAGTGCTATGACCGATGATATCAAGTTTGGGGAAAGCGGACAAGCTTATATGATTAATAATAGCGGAATCGTTGTCGCCCATAAGGACAAGGATTTGGTAATGAATATGACCAATTTCTCCGATCTGGCTAAAGCCGATGAGTCTCTGAGAGGTTTGGCTGCCCTCCACGAAAAGATGATCCAGGGAGAAAAGGGAGTCGGCGAATATACTTATCAGAATATTACCCGATATATGGGATTTATGCCGATAGAGGGGACGGACTGGGCTCTTGCCATTACAGCTCCAAAATCAGAAGTAATGGCAAAAGTCGATGAACTGGCAAAGAACATATTGCTTATCTCCGTTGTATTTCTTGTCCTGGGTATAGTTTTAACCTATTGGATTGCTTCTAAAATTTCCAGTCCATTGAAAGCGGTTTCGGAATATTTGAATACTGTAGCCACTGGCGATTTTACCCAAGAGGTTTCGGAAAAGCTACTTAAGATGAAAGATGAAACAGGACTCCTTGGCAATGCTATGAAAACGATGCGTGAATCGATCATAACTATTGTGGGAGAAGTTAAGGAAAAGTCTGTTCATATGAATGAAGTGCTTTCATCGATCAATGCCAGTATGGAGCGTCTAAATCATTCCATAGAAAATGTCTCGGCCACTACGGAGGAATTATCAGCGGGGTCAGAGGAAACGGCAGCGGCAACAGAAGAGATGAATGCGACATCGACGCAAATGGAAGGGGCTGCGGAAACAGTGGCTTCCAAATCTCAGGAAACCTTGATAACGGTGGGAACCGTAAAAGCTATGGCAGAGGAAATGAAAAAGAAAGCCATGTCTTCAAGCAGCAGTGCAATGGAAATTTACACGAAAACAAAAGGTGACCTGCAAGAGGCTATCGAAAAATCCGGGATAGTATCCCAAATCAATGAACTGTCCGAATCAATCCTGGCCATAACGTCCCAGACAAATTTATTAGCCCTTAATGCTGCCATAGAAGCCGCCAGAGCCGGTGAAGCGGGAAAAGGGTTCTCAGTGGTAGCAGAGGAAATCCGTAAACTGGCTGAGAGCTCCAATAATGCAGTCGCGAGAATTCAGGATGTCACGAAAGTCATTGTAGAGGCTGTAAAAGACTTAACCGTCAGCTCGGGGGAAATCTTAGAATTCGTAGATAAGAAAGTGCTGGCTGATTATAGCTATCTTGTTGAATCCAGCGAACAGTATAGCCAGAGTTCTTCCAGTATTGATGCTATGATGAATGAGATTAGTGTAACCTCAGAAGAACTTTTGGCATCAGTACAGAATATGGTTCAGGCCATTCAGGGGATTTCCCAGGCTTCAAATGATGCGGCACATGGGGCGTCTAATATTGCCGGTGAAGCAATGGATATTACTCAAATGACCAATGAAGTCATCCAACTGGCCCAGTCTGCAAAAGATAACTCTAAGTCCCTTAACGAGAGTATTTCCCGCTTTGAAATATGATGAGAGCCATAAACCTTTAGCGAATCTTTAAACACTTACTTTGATAAATAATGTACAATATGATTAAAGCACAGTGATCAAGTGCTTATATTAATTTTCGATTAGAGCTCAATCGAAAACCAAATTAGGTTGGGGGAAACTGTATGAACAAGAGATTTAAGAAAATAATTTCTTTGTTAATCTGCTTAGCGATGCTATTTACACTGACAGCATGCTCGAGCTCAACGAATACACCAAAGGAAACTCCAAAAAGAACAAGCGATGGGTTAAGCTTTACTCCAGGAACCTATGCGGCTGAAGCTCCTGGACGTAATGGAATCTTAAAATTAGAAGTAACGGTAGATGAAAGTAGAATTCTTTCTGTGAAGGTTTTAGAACATAGTGAAACGGCAATGTTAAGTGATGCTCCGATTCAACAGATTCCACAAAAGATTGTGGAAGGGCAAACCTTAAAGGTTGATACAATTGCCGGAGCTTCCTTGACCAGTGGTGCGATTTTGGCAGCTGCTAAAGAAGCGCTGACCAAAGCGGGTGGAGATATTAACAAGTTGATGCAAGGAGTCGAAAAGGAAAAGATCCAAGTACAGGATGCTGAGACAGATATCGTGGTTGTCGGTGCCGGTGCAGCGGGGATGATTGCCGCCATTAAAGCATCCGCTTTAGGTAAAGATGTTATCCTCGTGGAAAAGATGGGTATGCTGGGTGGTGGCGATACTATGATGGCTTCTACTTTGCTTAATGCAGCAGGTTCAAGCGTTCAAAAGGAATTAAGCATCCCCAACAGCTCAGCCGAAGATTTCTACAAACAATTGGATGGTATTGCCACCCAAAAGAACATGCCTGCGGATCGGACCACCCTGAAGACCTATGCCGATCGCAGCGGAGCGATGGTTGATTGGCTCGTCGATTTGGGTGTACCCTTCGGTAGAATCACCAATACCTTCCAACACAAAATTAAAGATGGCAGTGCACCGGGTACCCATATTGTCGCCGCCTTATCTAAGGAATTGGACGCAAAGAAAGTCGATTATCGCTTAAACACTAAGGCTACCTCAATCATCATGGAAGATGGTAAGGCAACGGGAATCGAAATAGAGACTCCCGATGGCAATTATAAGATTAAGGCGAAGGCTGTCATCGTAACGACCGGTGGTTTCTCCAATAATCCGGAACTCCTCGCCAAGTATAATCCCACCTGGCTTAATCGACCCACCACGGGCTCTGCTTCTTTGACCGGTGATGGAATCATCATGGCCGAAAAGGTCGGTGCAGCCCTTTATAATATGGATCAAGTCAAAGCCAATTATCTTGCTCATGTTTTAGAGGATGGGTCAGCGGTATCTCTCACGGCAATTAACAACCATACCGTGCTGGTTAATCATGATGGCAAACGCTTTGTCAATGAAGACCATGGCTCCATTAACTACAAGTCTGAGCAAATGATGATGCAGAAGGGTCATGAAGCCTACGCTATCTTCGACCAAACTGTCATTGAAGATCTCAAGCTAATGAAGGGATACAACGATTCCGGTTATTTCATCTCTGCTGATACTCTTGAAGGATTAGCTGATAAGATCGATGTCAATAAAGAAAACTTCCTTAAGACGATGAAGGATTACCAATCTTATACAATTAATGGTGAGGATAAGGAATTTGGCCGGAAAATTTCTGATCCCATTGATAAGCCCAAATACTATGCTGCTTTAGTCACACCTTCTATGCAAAGCACTTACGGTGGGATTAAAGTGGATGAGACTGGACATGTCATCAGTACAGAAGGTAAAGTCATTCCGGGCCTCTATGCCGCAGGAGCAACTTCCGGTCATGGTGCCGCTGCTGGAGAAGTTGGATACGCACTCATTGTTGCTGTTGTATTCGGTGATGTAGTAGGGGAACAGGCTGCAACAGATATTAAGTAATCTTTGCAAGGGAAAATAGGAATCACTTTAACTAACTAAGATAAAATGCACATAAACAATCTCTATAGACGATGAAACCTCTAAAACTATCGTAAATAGTTTTAGAGGTTTTGTTTCACTAATGTCCTTCGACTTGTTCCAGGGGTAGTATCACGATGAAAGTCGAGCCTTTGTCCGCCTCACTCTCCACACGGATCTCACCCTGGTGGGCTTTCACGATTTCGAAAGCGATGGAAAGGCCCAGACCTGAGGATTCAATGTTGCTCCCTTGTTTGCTGTAATAATAGCGACCAAAGATTTTGGGCAAATCCTCTGAATCGATGCCAAGGCCTGTGTCGCAGATTTCAATGACGGCATTTGGCCCTTCACTACGAAGGATAAGGGTTATTGATCCGTTTTCGGAAGTAAATTTTAAAGCATTTGACATAAGGTTTTCCAGCACTTGCTTGAGACGAAAGGCATCTCCTGTAACGCAGACATCCTTTTCGATTTGGCTGGATAATGCAATGCCTTTCCGCTGAGCCATAGTCTGGGAACCTTCGAGGACGGTAGCGCAAAGAGAATCCAATCGCACACGAAATTGATTAAAGGTAATGCCTCCTTCCTCCAACTTGGAAATGAGGAGTAAGTCTTCTGTTAGGCGACCGAGATAATCCAGTTGATTTTTGAGAACAGTGAGTGTGGCTGCATTTCTTTCGTCAGAGAGCTCTATCATTTCTGCTGAACCTTGGGCATTAAAGATGGGAGTGCGCAGATCATGAAAAATGTTAGCAGTCATACTGTGCTTTTTTCTTTGCTCTTCCAGTATTTTTTGGTTAGCCTTTTCGAGTTCCTGAGTACGAAGCAAGACTTTGGCGTCCAAGTGGGCATTTGCTTCTTCGAGTTTAACCACCAGTTTATCTACCTCGTCAAATTTTCGAGCGAATCGGCTATTAATCACAAACATACATGAAAAGGCAAAGATCATGCCGCTGAATTGGGGGATATAGTAATAAAACATGGATATGGCAGGAAGAAAGTAACCAAGCTCCACAAAGCGGAAAAAGACACGTAAGCCTTCGCGTATGGCAGTCCCGATGAGTAGGATGTAGGCATCCGGTCTCTTCTTCGCACAGCCGGCTATAACCGCATAAGCGGAGGGCAGAGCGAGGGAATAGGCTATATGCTCAAACAAATTGTTTAGCCCCAAGGAATTGAGGAGAATCAGCATAAAAGTAAGGGCAGTGATTCCCGGCCCTCGTACCAGCAGATTCCACTTCCCAGGAAGGTGAATATCCATTAGCACAAAGCAGAGTGCAACAGAAAAGACGATGCGAAATATTCGTACCAAATCCGTCAGAGAACGAAATTCTAAAAGAATAAAATTCGAATTGGATAAAGCGGAGATTAGAGCAGTCAATGCCAGTGCCATAAGCAGGAGCAGATATTTTTCGCTGGGCTTTTTGATATAGAGGGATAGACTGTAGATAACGATGAGTAGATAGATACCTAAGGTGAGCATGCTCAACCCATAAGCCAATAACATATCTTTCTCGGCGTTTTCATGCGTGGCCAGCATAATCTTGGTTGCAAAGGAATGGCGAGGGAGTTGAAGATCAAGGTCTATGTTTAAAGTTTTATCTTCATCCACGTTGTCCCTGGGTAGAGGGATTTGGTGCACTCTTTGGTAGAAAGTATGGCTATCATAAGAATAGGTAAGGGCACCATCCATATGTACTTGCACGGATTTAAAATCGGAGAACACCAGAACGAGTTCAGGTACTTCTTTGGGTATGTGAAGATGAAGGGAAAGTTGGCTTTCCTCGATCGGTTGATTCTTCGGGCTAGAAACGATGTAACTGCGTTCTGCTATATCCTCAGGAATAACTGAACCCGAGTAGAATATTGGAGTTTGGCTGGTTAGATAGCCTGGGACCAGAAAGGATAGCATAAAAATCATGACGAACATGACCAAAGGAAGGGTGAACTTGCGCATAGGAGAAACCTCCATTAAAATAAGGCTGAAGTACAAATATAAAGTTTCACAATCGTCTTGGAAAGACTATCAGGACGGAATACTATAAGAAGGTGATATCCATGCATCGCATTTTGCTAGTTGAAGATGATCCTACGATTGCCGAGATCATTCAGTTTTATCTTGCGAAAAACCAAGAATATCACGTTCAATGGGTGAAAAATGCCCAGGAGGCGTTGAGCGCAGCCAATGAGCAGGTCGGTGCAATTTTGCTTGATATTCGTTTACCGGGAATGGATGGCATGGAAATCTGTGCTCAACTCCGGCGAAGACTCTATTGTCCAATCATATTCATTAGCTGTCTTGATGATGAGGAAACCATTGTTAAGGCCTTGCGTCTGGGTGGCGATGATTATTTGGTTAAGCCATTTAAGTGCCCGGTTTTGCTGGCTCGTATTGAAGCGAATTTAAGGCGTATGCAACGGAGTAATCCTCGCGTTGAGGACATGCTCTATAGTGGGGAGCTGGCTCTTAATACCAATACCCATACCGTTCAAAAGGGAAACGATAGGGTGTATCTATCCCCAACGGAATTTCAAATTCTTTACTTCTTGATGAGAAACAAAGGGATTGTCTTAGAGCTGGAAGAAATCTATTACTTCATATGGCAGCGTCCCAGTTACGGGGATGTGCGAACAGTATGTGTCCATGTTAGTAACCTACGAAAAAAGATTGAAGAGGATCCCTTAAAGCCCAAATACATTAAGACTGTGCGTAAAATTGGCTATATGTTTAATGACTAATCTTATTAGTACATTTTTTTGCTTCATAGTCAATATGTATCGGAAGATGAAAATTGGGACTGAACCTATGCAAAATAGGAATCAGTCCCATCAATCATTTAGTGTCTAGTGTTTGATAGTATAGTACCAGTTGACCTGTCCCCGTGGCCCCATGAATGGACTCTCCTTTTGAGTTTAAACAGCAGCTTCAGCCGCAGCATTTTGCCCGGCAATCCTGCCAAAGACAAAGCAAGTGGCCACACTGGTGCCGCTTCCGCCGTATTGCTGAGCGATAACATTGGCGGCATTCCGCCCGGCTGAGTAGAGTCCGGCTATAGGTGCACCGGTCTCAGTGGAGAGAACTTGGGCCTTGGTGTTGATCCGTAATCCGCCTACGGTGAACATGCTCGTGGGGACGATTTCCAGAGCATAGAAGGGAGCGGTGGCAATCGGCTTGATGAATTTGCTCTGTTTATTAAGTAAAGGATCCTTTCCCTCAGCTGCTTTAGAATTGTAGAATTGCACGGTATTTTCCAACACGCCTTCAGAAGTACCCAGGGCTTTGGCCAGCTCTTCGATACTATTGGCTTTAGTGACCTTGGCCTTTTCCAGGCTTTCTTTGGATTTCTCCGACAAGGTATCGTGCATTTTGGCATCGAAGATGAGATAGCTGGGAAGATGCTTCTGCGGTCTGTGATTTTGGAGCATATATTCTGCTACCCAAGAATGGTAATGATCTTCCGCGACGAAACGTGAGCCAAATTGATTGACAATGATGCCCTGAGAGAGGGGGCCGCCTGCACAGCCTTCCTGGGTGGTGTAGGCATAGGCCGTACTGGTGGAAAAGGCCATGTGCATGTTTTGTAAAGCTGCCCCCAAGGTCTGCCCCATTTTGATACCTACACCGTTATCCCCGGCGGTTCCCAGAGCATACACCCCATTGAATGCTGGGCAGTGGGTTCTCACCATATCTTCGTTCTTGGCAAAGCCGCCGGCGGTAAGAACGACTGCTTTGCGAGCTTTGATGGAGAGGGTCTTATCCCCTTGCTTAGCCTTGATACCAAGAACCCGTTTTTTATCATGATCATAGACCAATTGCTCTCCCGCTGTTTCGTACATAATCTTAACCTTGGGAAGAGCTTCCACAGCACGTAGTAAAGGCTGGAAGAAACCGGATCCGTCTCTTCCCCCCGGCCGGGTTTCGCTGTCTACCCAGCCTGTACGGTGTACGGCTTTGCTCACGGCAGCATAATCCATATGGTACTCGTCCCCCGTACAGGTTAAACCGGCTGTAGGATTAGGAGTTTCGGGCCAGAGGGGGTTGACACCGGGATTGAACTTTACGCCAATCTTTTCCGTAAGCCAGGTGTACATATCCGGGCTTTGTTCAGCAAAGATACGGCACTGGTCCTCATCGGCCCCCGTACCCAATGCCGCTATTAAATAGTTGTAGAAGTTCTCTGGGCTGTCTTCAAAGCCGGCTGCTTTCTGCAGAGCATTACCTCCACCGATGGTGACGAGGCCGCCGCAGATATTAGTACTTCCGCCGGCCGCTTTAGCCAATTCGAGAACGATGACTTCGGATCCTGCTGTACCTGCTTCCCAAGCTGCCGCTCCTCCCGCACCACCAAAGCCCACCACCACTACATCCGTCTCGTGGTCCCAAGCCATACCCTCTGCCGGTGCCGGTGGGTTACTCTTGGAAGTGTCGGTGGAACAACCGGCTAAGCCTATGGTTGCTATACCAGCAATACTAAAAGCCGCGCCCTTGATAAAATCTTTACGAGAGATCCCCTTCGAACTATTTGAAGTCGTCATGAAATTATCCACTCCTTATTTATCTTCTTGTAATTTCCTTCACTAACACAAGCGGAAAAAGACTAATCAACTGACCCTTCCTCTTAGCGATCCTCTAGTTGTAAAAGTATAGTGCTGATAGATCAGAGTATATACAATTGTTGAATAATCCCCCTTTCCATAAATAGAGTAATTTGTTATTATTATCACAGGTTTCTGATATTACCTTAACATTCTGACTCTAGTCATTCAATATGTTATCAGTTAAATGAGACATAAAGGGGGAAAATGTCCCGTGCTGAGAAAGAGCTTTGCCCAAGATTGTCTATATACTGCTGTAATGCGACTGATGAAAGAGAAAGATTTAGAGGACATCACTGTAAAAGAATTAGTGCTAAAAGCTGGAGTGTCCCGTTCAACCTTTTACCGGTATTATACACAGCCTATGGATGTCCTTCGGGATTACCTCCAACCTTTTAATGATGACAATGCCCACTTGGATGACGAAGATGATAAAAAGGTTTATTTGCGTAGATTTTATCAGTATTATACAAGCCATAGTGAGCTTATCTATGCTTTGATTCAGTCTAGTAAGACGGAGTTTCTCAGAGAAACCATATCCAGTCACATTCTCGAAGTCTTTACAGCCATGATGACGAATAAAGGAATATCTTCTTTCCTGCAAAAGGCTAGTGTGGGATTGTGTGTAGAAATATTGATCGTATGGATTATTAACGATAGGGAAGAAAAGATCGAAGAAATGACCGACACTGTACATAACATGGTTTCTGTGATTGAAAGGGTATCCTAGGATCGTCCCCGTGCCTCCCTGGAATAGGGCAATATAAGGAGGAAGATTATGAAAGAGTTCGCGAATGCTAGCAGGATCTATTTGGGGTCACAAGGATTGAATCAGGAGTGGCTGGAGAAGGCTCAATATGCCTTGAACTCAAGTAATTTAAAGAGTTGGACAGCAGGGATACGCTTTTCTCAAGTCCCGGACATGATCACCTCCTACCTTAAGTCCGCTCTCTTAAATTCTTATTTGAACAGCATAACCCAACGCCTGGGAGAAATGGATAGGGATTTGCTCCATAAGGCCCATGTTATTTATTGTACTGATGATCGCGGGAATATTCGCGACCTGAGCCTCAGCCCGGATGTCAGTGAACGGGTGGATAATCATGTATGCAGATTTGTCATGGATCTTCTTGATCAAGGGAATGTGTGGGAAGATGCGGTGAGATGGTATTGGAATCACTCTGTAATCTGGACACTGGAGGCCATGTCTCAAGAATTTGAGTTGAGAACGCTGTCCTGTATGTCGGAGCGAACCTGGTCAAAGGTCTATTCCAAAACCCTTTGCTATGCAAATGCCGAGCGGTTTAACAGTCTCTTTAATATTTATGCCAAAAATTTTGTGGATATCTACATGCAATCCCTGCAAAAAGAGTATCTCGAGCCTTCCCGGTATAGTTTGGTTTTTTATGAAGAATTTTTAGGGTTAAATGCACCGGTTATGGGGGTGCAGAGTATCCTCCGACCGAGAATGATACAAGAAAAAGCCTCGTATCTTACCACGTTTAGTATGGCCATGTACCATCAACTGCGCAAAGTGGTAGCAGCACAGGAATTTGCCATACAAGACAATAGGATCTGGTTTAGTGCAAATCTGGAAACTCCCAGCGGCAGCTCCAGCGGGAGGGCGATTCTCAAAAGGGAGAATGATTCACTCATTAAACCTTGTCAAGACTTGATAAAAGGAATGAATGACGAGACAGCTGATGTCATGGATTCAATCTGCCACCTCTGGCTCAAGAAATCCACATCCCTTCAAGAAAAAATCGTGATTCATGCAGATGATATTCTCGATCTCCGAGGGTTGCGCAGGCAGAAAAATGGTCATGGACAAAGAGGAGGATATAAAGCTGAGTGGCGGGAACGTATTGCCGCCCACATGGATTTATTAGATCAACTCTGGATTAATCCCACTGGGATCAGCTCCTTTACCTTAGAAGAAAAAGCCTTTATTATTTCTAAAAGCAAGGATTTACAGGACACAGGAAGCAAAGGGGATTTTAAATGGGAGGTGCGGCCAGGTAATCCTTTAGTTCGCGATTTGCGGAAAGGGAAGAGGCAAACCTCCATCCTTTCCAAAAGAGTTTTTGAACTGGACCCTTACCGCCAGGCTTACGAGAAACGGGCAGCCCGCTATTTCTCCTGGTTATGGAGAAGCCGGCAATCCCGGGGACATTATTTGGAACCGATTCGCATCCCTACCTTGCTTAATGCCATACGTCTGGAATATCAAAGGTCACGCTCAGCCAAAATAATCGAGCGATTTGAAAAGATGATGGATACTCTCAAAGATAAGGAGATTATCGCCGGTTGGCAATATGATCGGATCTATAAGAATGGGCTGGACTGGCTGGAGTTAAAATTGGTGGTGGAACCTCCTCAGACTATAATCGATCAATACGCTAAGATTAAATCAGCGACAAAACCCACTAAACCGCCTAAATTAGCAGGATCCTTAAATAACCTTGGTGAGCAATTAAGGAAGGAACGCCTAAGAAGAAGGCTGACCCAGATGCAGGCAGCGGAAGCCATTGGTATCGATCAAACCACGGTCTCGAAGCTGGAGTTGGGTCGAAGAAATCCTGACTTCCAAACAGCTCGAAAAATTCAGCAATGGTTCGCGACGGCATCTTTTTGAGCAAACTCTACCTTATGTTAATTTTTACTCTACCCTATCCTTATCAAGACTCTACCCTATCCATACTCAGAATACCTTCGATTCCTCACATATCAAAGGCTATGCTCCCTTAAACATAATAAGGAGAATGATATGAAGCCTGTCTGCGCATCTGCGGACAGGCTTCATATATAATGGTCATGGTCATAGAACAAAGGAGGAATGGGGCCACTTTTGATGTGAAAGTGCACTCAAGGAGGAGGTGAGAAGATTGGAAAAAGGTATGAAGTGGGCTAAACGGGTATTTTTGCTGCTTGCATTTGCTGTTGTCGTGATTGTGAGCACAACGACAGAAACCAATGCCTTTGTCTCCATGAGTGAGGATCAGGTTACCTGCACGCCCTGCCATGAAGACGGACGTAAAGGAGATGGTAAAGGCGGTGAGATCCATCCCGATGGCACAAGTGATAATGAGGGAATAGAGGGAGAAGGTAAAACAGAAGAAAATCCTATTCTTACTCAATATCAGAGTACACTGACGGGTAATCTGACCATCGCTCCGGCAGCAGCTTGGGATGATCTTTGGACTTGGGTTCAAGCTCAATCCCCGGTAAAAATTGAAAGAAAATATGATGAGGCATTTCAAAAATAATCGCAATAGTAATGAGGGAGTGACTCTTTGATGAGCGATAGTTTAAATGTAAGCCGTCGTAAATTTATGATCGGCGGGTTAGCTACTGCAGTGGCAGCGGGAGCAGGCCTTTTGACAGGGTGCAGTACTCAGTCCGCAGCACCCCAAGCACCGACTACTACGGAAAACTGGGATGCTGAAGCGGATGTTGTCGTAATAGGATTTGGTTGTGCCGGCGGTGGAGCTGCCGTTTCCGCAGCAGAGGCCGGAGCCTCGGTATTGGTTTTGGAATCTTTGCCTATTCCAGGAGGAACGACCCGGGTATCTGGCGGAGCTTTATGGGTGCCTGCCAATCCTATGCAGAAAAAAGAGGGAATCCCGGATTCCATCGAGGAAGGCCGCCAGTATATTATGAAAGGCAATGATGGTCAGGTTGATGAAGAACTCATCAATGCTTACCTCGAAAATGGCCCCCAAATTGTTGAGTTTCTTATGAACAAATTGCAAATCGAATTCAAGTTCGGCTATCCTGATTATCATCCGGAATGGCCGGGAGGAAAGAGACTGGGTCGCAGTATCAGTCCGTCCTACGATGGCAAAGGGTCCGGAGAAGCTTTAATGGCTGCCCTTTACGATTACTCTCTTGCTAAAGGGGTACAATTTGCCCTAAATACTCATGCCAAAAAGCTCATTAAGGATGATTCCGGCAAAATCATCGGCGTTACTGCTTACCAAGATGGCAAAGAAATTCGTGTCAAAGCCAACAAAGGGGTCGTTCTGGCTACAGGCGGTTTTGAATGGGATAAAGATCTGCTCAAAACCTACCAAAGAGGCCCGGTGGATGCATCCGTGGTCTTTAATCCCGGCAGTGGCGGGGGGGTCTATGGCTGCGGCGACGGCTTAAGAATGGCTATGGAGGCCGGTGCCGATCTGCGCAATATGAACGAATCCTGGGGGTTAATGGTTTATTTGCTCCCCGGCTGGGAAGACGAAGTGGCTAACTATCGTCAAAACGCCAAAGATTACAAAAAAAGCACCTGGAAAACGATTATTGGCGATTGGTTCCTCTGGAGAGGAAAGCCTGGCACGATCGTTGTTAATAAAGAGGGCAAGCGTTTTATGAACGAAGCCTGTGATTATGATACTTCCGCTTATCCTTTCTATGAGAGAGACACTTTTGGGGAGAATCGTTGGCGCAATTTACCGGCCTTTGTCATCGCCGACTCAGTTCAATGGAGCAAGTACGGTATCGCCGGTGCTAAAGGGGATAATGTTCCTGATTTTATCACCAAGGGAGATACTTTGGCGGAACTGGCACAGAAACTAGGCATCGATGCCAAAGGTTTAGAAGCTACTGTAGCTGAATTCAATAAATATGCTTCCCAGACTCCTCCCACAGATCCCCATTTCCACCGTGGAGAAAGTTATTTCGATCGGTTTGCCTCCGGTGACTATGCTATGGCCCAGGCAGATCCTGAGAACCCTGCCTGCACCTTGGCTCCTCTGGCCAAAGGTCCCTACTATGGCATTCAGATTCACTCGGGCAATTGCGGAACCTGTGGCGGAGCACGGATTAATGCTAAAGCACAAGTTATCGATGTCCATGGCAATGTTATCCCCGGTCTCTATGCCGCCGGCAATGCTGCAGGATTAGGCGGCCCCGGAATTACCTATCATGGCCCTGGCAACCCTGTAGCCGGCGGAGTTATCTTCGGATACCTGGCCGGACTGGATGCAGCGACAAAAGCCTAAGCAGAGCCAGTGATGTAAGAGAAAGATGCAATAAAAAGAGAGTTGCGACACTACCTGAAAAGGATAGGGCAACTCTCCTTTGTATTTTTTATAGATCCTATTGTATAATTTTAATAGCAAGAGTTGTATGAGGTAAAGCTTAATGGAAACACCAAAAAACGGCATCAGTCGGCGGAAGTTTATCGCCTTGGGAGCTGTAGCAGCAGGAGGGTTAGCCTTGGCCTCTCATATGGGATATATAAATGATACTACGGAAAAAATAGCAAAGCCAACCCTGACTCCTACGCCGGCAAAGTGGAAGAACGAGGAGCTAACGGTGGCCTGGCTTGGTCATGCGGGTTTTTTAATCAACTTTTATGGTACAAAAATCCTCATCGATCCGACTTTTTACGAAAGAATCGGATTAACTCCTCTAGGCAATTATACTATCGGTATGAAGCGCTATGTGGCCAGCCCTTTAACGGCTGAACAGGTAGGCAAGGTGGATCTGGTCATTTGTTCCCATGCCCACACGGATCATTTTGACTACCCCAGCCTTAGGACTATGCAATCACCGGATACCGCAGTCGTCACAGCCAAGGGAACCCGCTCCCTTTGGGAGGGGTTGAACTATAGAACTATTGATGAGATGCATTGGGGTGACGAAAAAAAATATCCGGGGGGACTTAAGGTCAAAGCCATTGAAGGGGAGCATTGGGGAGCACGCCTTCCTTGGAACAAGGAGATGGAGGCTAACTCCATCCTTCTTTCCAAAAATGGTGTCAATATCTTTATAGGTGCTGACACGGGTTATACGGAAAAGTTCCAGCAACAATTGCGGGAAGTAGAGATTGAGCTGGCGATTATGGGTATTGCCGCTTATTCTCCCAAATCCTTTGAAGCCCGTCATGCCACTCCGGAGCAAGCCATTCAGATGGCCGAGGAAATGGGAGCGAAAAAGATTCTCCCCATGCATTGGGGAACCTTTAAACTCTCCCAAGAGCCCATGGAGGAACCTATTCAGCGTTTTAACCAGGCCATGGCAGGGAAAATGGATAAGATCGCCCTTCAAGAGATTGGGGCCACTTGGGTGAAAAGTTAGTTGTCTAATAAGTCAGGGGGACGTTTCATATGCGGTGAACGTCCCCCTGTTTTTTAAAGGCTGGAAAGAGTTTGCTTTCTTTGGGCTCCCATCTTAGTAGAAGGCGGGATTGGAGTAGGTAGCCTGCACGGCTTTTTTCACGGCATTAGCCAATATATCATCTTTGGTGACTTCTTTAGCACGTTTTTTGGCTTCTTTTCGATCCCCTTTATCCACCAGGTAGGGGAGGATACCGCCGGCATAGAGCAAGCCGATGAGTTTGGCCGTTTGGCGGTCTGGGTCTTCCCTCCGCAAAAGCACGCGATGGATCCGATCCAAGATATCCTTTCTTGCCCGTTCATCCCGGACAGGATAACGAGTGGAGGAAAAGAAGATAAAGGTTTGCTGTTCTTCCTCACGCAATAGAGCCTTATCCGCCATCTCCTCCAGAATGCCTTTCCTTAAGCCCTTGAGGGTACTGCGAAGCCTGGATATCCAATAGTCAGGGGGGCGATGACGTTTGCTGGAATCCATCTGGTGAAGGGCAAGTTCCAGTCGCCGGTTATTAAGGGGCCTGGCATCGGAGACTTCCACAGTCTTTTTATCCACCCGGATCCGCTTGAGATGCTCTAACTCCATAAGGATGGCACCTGTAAGACAGTAATCTATGCAGGTGCTGGCAGTGAAAGAGAAGTTACCCTTTTCTTCATTCAGAGCAATAAGAAGAACTTCTTCCATGAGGGTTAACATCTATTAATCTCCTCCTTCATCAGGTGTTTTCCCATCCTTATTAAGGCGTCCCGACTTGCGGGTAGCTTCTCGAAGCAGAAACTCAATATGAGAGTTGACGCTTCTAAACTCATCGGCTGCCCATTTTTCCAGGGCAGTGTATAGCTTGGGATCTAACCTTAAAGCGAATTGTTTCTTGGGCATACACATCAACACCTGTCAGGATTATTCTAAATTAGTAGAGGGTACCTGTATTGATGACAGGCTGAGCGGAGCGGTCAGAGACGATGGTCACCAGCAGATTGTTAATCATCGCGGCTTTACGCTCTTCATCAAGCTGAACCACATTTTCTTTTTCCAGGCGTTCCACGGCCATCCGGACCATACCCATGGCGCCCTCAACAATGATCTGACGGGCATCCAGAATAGCATTGGCTTGTTGACGCTGGAGCATTGCACCGGCAATCTCAGTAGCATAAGCTAAATGGGTCAAGCGGGCTTCCATAACTTCTACACCAGCCACTTTGAGGCGTTCCTGAAGTTCCAGACTGAGCTCTCCGGCTACTTCTTCAGAATGACCCCGCAGGGAATAGCCTTCTTTTTGGAAGTTGTCATAAGGGTAACGGCTGGTGACATGACGGAGAGCGGTCTCGCTTTGAATCTCGACGAATTGCTCATACTTATCCACGTCGAAAATGGCTTTGGCTGTATCGATGACCCGAAAAACAATGACCGCGGCAATCTCAATAGGATTTCCTTCCACATCATTGACCTTTAAAGTCTTGCTGTTGAAGTTACGAACTCGCAAGGAAGCGGATTTGCGCATAGAAAAAGGGATGGTGAGCCAAAGTCCGGGTTCGCGTATCGTTCCAATGTAGCTGCCGAAAAAGGTAATGACATAGGATTTATTGGGCTGTATCACAACGATGCCGCTGGACAGAACCAACCCAATACAGATAAGAACGATCCCCAGGATAAATCGTGTTTGAATGAGAAGGGCTGTGCCACCGATGAGCAAAGCTAAAACGATAACCATAGCGAGATAACCATTGAGTACCCAGGCCTTTTTTTCTTTCATAACGGATAGCCTCCTTTTAAGGAAAAAATGATTTAAGATTACTTCGATACCACTATGATATCACTGTTATAGTGAAATGTAAACAGATTTGGAGTAAAAATATAAAAACACATTAAAATCATCCCAATAAGTAGTACAGATTGTCTGATGATATAGTACAGTTTATCCAATATAGGGTACAGATATTCGAAAAGGCAGCTAAAGATCGACCGCTCTCCCGGCTAGGAGATAAATCTCTGTGAAAGAGGTTCATTAGCGAATTTAAGACAGAATGCCAAAAAATAAGTCTGAGCACGGAATACTCCCTTCGACAGGCTTCACTTCTCCATTATGAGATAATATTCGGGATGCATGCTGAAGGAGTGGAGTCCATGAAGAAGAGAAAAAAACTTGCTGCCATTGTTTTCTTTTTCTATTGTATCTCAGTGAATAGCCCCGTTTTAGCCTCGACAGACACGATGCCGGGGAATTTTTCCGAATTGGCGACAAATCGTCAGATAAGCCAATACAGGCTCTACGGGGAGACCAGATATGAGACCGCTAAGATCATCTCTGAGTATTATCGTCGTAAAATAAACCTTGAAAACAACCGCCATCCTTCGGAAGATTCTCAGGAGAAAGTGAAAAATGTAGTGATTGCCACCGGGAATGGTTATGCCGATGCTCTATCGGCAAGTGTGATGGCTCATGAAATGAAGGCCCCTATAATTTTAGTGGATACTAAAATTGAAACCTCTGAGGATGCCTTCGGCTATGTCGGTCAAAACTTAGACCCTCAAGGAACTCTATATATCATAGGCGGAGAGAGTATCATCGGCAGGGAATTTGAGAGGAAATTCATCGACCTTGGATTTTCTAACATGGTTCGAATCTCAGGCGGGGATAGATACGACACCTCCTATAAAATCGCCGGCACACTCAAGGAAAGTGATGATTCGACCGTGGTCATATCCTCTGGGGAACAGTATGCTGATGCCTTAAGTATCTCCAGTTTCGCTGCCAACCAAAGCTGGCCCATTTTGCTATCTCCTCCGGCTGAGCTGCCTCAAAAGATCAAGGAATTTCTTCAGGAAAAGAGACCGGGAAAGGTGTATATTACAGGGGGAACAGGGGCTGTTTCCGATCGTGTTCTCTCTGAGATCCGTCAATTGCTGCCCCAGGTCAGTGTGGAGAGGCTAATAGGGCAATCCCGTTTTGATACCAACATGGTGATAGCGAAGACCTTTGCCCCCAATCCGTCAACTTTATATCTCACCACTGGTCATAATTTTGCGGATGCTTTAGCAGGCAGTGTGGTTGCCGCTCAGATGGGGGATCCTATCGTTTTTATCGATCCCTCGGCTCCTACCTTGCCGAAAGCTACGGCCCATTACCTGGAAGCCCTTTCCCGCAACGAAATGAAGCCGGACCTTATTTCTTTTGGGGGCAAGGGTGCAGTGCCCGATGCGATCCTGAAAAGCGCTGCAGATCTGCTCTCAGGGTCGGTGAGAGCCATAGATATCCATTTGATACCTGAGATCGAAGCCACAGTGGTACAAGGGAAGGAGTATTCCTTACCGGCGACGGTTCGAGCATATCTTTATAATGGCGATGGGGTGAATCTGCCTGTCCGGTGGAATGAGACCGTCATCGACACCCGGACTATGGGATTAAAGGTTCTGGAAGGAAGAGTGGAGGGATATGAAAAGCTCGTCAAACTGAGTCTTACGGTGAGTGAACCTCTGCCCCTGGCCGAATTTTCTACCCGCTTTAATGTCAATGAAGTGAACCGTACTGAAAATATTCGCTTGGCTACAGAGGCTATCAACGGTACACGCATAGCACCGGGAGAAATCTTCTCCTTCAACGAGACAGTAGGCGAGAGGACCATTGCAGCCGGGTATAAGGAAGCTGTGGTTATCGAAGGGAATAGTTTCATACCGGGCATTGGCGGAGGAATATGTCAGGTTTCATCCACACTTTTTAATGCCACCAATCTGGCTCATTTAGAAATCGTGGAAAGGCATCATCATTCCCTGCCGGTTGGTTATGTACCTCCGGGACAAGATGCCACCGTATTCTATTCAGTCCTGGATTTTAAATTCAAGAACACTACCAAAGAAGATATTATCCTTCGGACATTGGTAGAGGGGGGGACCTTGACCATAAAGATCTATTAAGATAAAGAAAGCTGGCATTGCTTCATTGAGCAATGCCAGCTTTTGTGATCATTAGCCTTCATTGATGATGAGGGCTATCATGACCAGATCTTCATCGGTGTTATTTTCCAAGCCGTGGCTTTCCCCTACTTTGATAACGCATACATCTCCAGGACCCACTTCGCTGCGTGTCCCGTCGTTATCGGTGAAGATTCCTTTTCCGGAAAGGATATAATAGGGCTCAGTGTTGCCGACATGCTGGTGATAACCAATGCTGCTATGGGGTTTTACCGTGACTTTGGCATAGACATTAGCGTGCCCCATTAATTCTTCCTTAGTCAGGATGTGGGAGAATACCACACTTCCTTCACCACCCCGAGCATTATGGACTGTTTCGTCAATAGTTTTTCTAATCATCACAGGTCCTCCTTATCAGGTCTGCTTACTATAGCATAACTCTTTGCAACGAATGCAATGTAACGCTGCACTGAATCTAGTATACAAACACTCAGGCACAGGTGTAAAGCCCATTTCTCTGCAACATTCTTAGGTGAAGGGCTTTCTCTGAAAGTTAAATGCGGGGCATTGAGATGTTTAATAATTCCAAAATCTTAAAAGATAAGTAGAGATAATGAAGGGTGTAACTATGGCTTAAATCCATATTTGTTAGCTTTTCGACTTTTTCCATACGATTGAAAAAAGAATTCCGATGAATATTAAGTGAGGCCGCAGAAGAAGTAGTGTTTTTGAAGTTGTAGATATAGGTATAAAGGCTGTAGGCGTACTCGCTGTTATTTTGTTTATCGTAATCCATGAGTTTTATGATGCCGGGATGGATGAGCTTATAGAGACTATAGAGATCCTCATCATCCTTTGTAAAGTTAATGATCAGGTGGAAGATAACATAATCCTCGTATTGGAAAATAGAGCGGTCGGTGTGGATAAGTTTGCCTATTTTAAGAGCCTCTATGGACTCCAGATAAAAGTACCGCAGCTCTTTAAGATTGTAAAAAGGACGGCTGATGCCCGCTTCCAAGTTATAGGCTGAGATGAACTGCCTTAACCCCTTGAGCTCTGTTTCGAAAAAATGCTTCTCACTCTCAAAGCTGGCGATGAGAACAATTTTGCGGTTATGAATGACTCCCTTAGCATGATTCAAATGCAGCTCCAATTCATCCTTTAGATAGGGAAGGGTAGAGATGGTCTTATCCCAATTACTAATGTCAATAGTTATAACGCAGAAAATGCTTTTTAACGTCAAGCCAACTCGCTTCAGCTGTTCATCCATACGCTTCGGGTTCTTAGGTATCCCTTCCAGCAAATCGTAGAGGAAGGCCTCGTGGGATAGCTCTTGGGAATAGGTGGTGTACTTGTTTTTTTGTAACTCTATAGATACTGCTTGACATAGAAGAGAGACCACATCCAAGTCCCTCACGTTAAAGTCTCTCTGGTGAGCACAGACAATGATGTGAGCGATGTGTTTTCCGTCAATCTTAATTTTTCCTATGATGCGAGGATATTTGGAATAGGCATCTGACCAGAAAAATGGGTGCTCGCTTTCAGCGATTTTTTCTATCAGTTTATTATCAACATAGTAGGAAAAGGTCTGTAGAGAATGGCTTTCCGTATGGACGGTCTCATTCCATACAGGGTCATCTTCTACGGGGGACTCCCCCGTTATGGCCAGGACATTCGAGCGCAGATCCATAATGGAAAAGGGGTTCTGGAGTAGTTCATAACCGATGGCGACAAGAGACTGAAGAGATGATTCGGAATACAATGTCTCCAATAACTTCAGTGATAATGACGTTTGTCCATGAACAGAACAGGTTTCCATAGCCATGCCTCCCTATTTTTGAAACTTTTAGACTATGCAATATGCACAGTCTAATCTGTAAAAAAACAGATAACTTCCCACAGGTCAAAGACAGTAGAAAGGAGAATTAATGAAGGGCTATTTGTGCGCAAGGGGCAGCTCTCGAAAACCAGAGTTACCCTTAGTTTAACATATCAGAAAGTATAAGTCTGCGGGTGCACAAGGGCAACCAGCGACTTCTCCTCATTGGAGGTATAGGTCAAAGGCACGGCGAAGCCGGGTTTTCTTTGCCTTAAAGAATATAGTTTCCAAGCACTAATGCGGGAGGTCAATTATGAGTAAAGGTAAGTTAAAATTTGGGGTGCTCGCTGTGAGTGCTATGGGGATGGGTGCTATGGTCACCAATCCGGTATTAGCCGATATCATGAAAGCTTTTCCTGATATTGATCCCACTACAGTTATG
Source organism: Desulfitobacterium sp. PCE1 (assembly GCF_000384015.1). Classification (NCBI taxonomy): domain Bacteria; kingdom Bacillati; phylum Bacillota; class Clostridia; order Eubacteriales; family Desulfitobacteriaceae; genus Desulfitobacterium; species Desulfitobacterium sp. PCE1. The sequence goes on from NZ_KB913023.1 coordinate 648,677, forward strand.
TTGATTTCCGGTCTGCCCTCGTTGTTCATTGTGTTTTTTGCACCGATTTATGGAAAATTAACTCAATACTTTCCCAAAAAGGCCCTTTTCGCTTTTGCATCTCTCTGTTTTGTCCTGGGAGGGTTTTTGCCGGCCTTCATGACCCATTTCTCCTTGATTTTGGCCATGCGGTGTCTACTGGGGATTGGTCTTGGTTTTCTCATGCCTATGGCAGCAGATTTGATCTCCGACTTTTTTGACGGACACGAAAGAGAGACTATGATGGGATTCCAGTCGGCTTTTACCAGCATCGGCGGTATTATGTACCAGATGGCTGGAGGGTTCCTTGGCTCCTTTGGTTGGAATTATGCCTTTTACGCCTACCTGCTTGGGGTTCTCATCTTCCTGGCCGTCCATCTGGCCCTTCCGGAACCTCAGCGAAAAGTAGCTCCCAAGGGTGAAAGATTAAAAATGCCCAGTAGAGTTTATCCCTGTTTCGTAGCCTTATTCGCTTTTCAAATGATTTTATTTATTCTCACCAACAATGCAGCGGTGATGCTTGATGGGGAAAAGATTGCAGATGCATCTTCTATTGGTGTAGCCTTAACTCTTATGACCGTCGGTGGTCTCATCGGAGGTTTCCTGGCTGGAAAAGTCATGAGAGTGTTAAAGGATTATACCTTCACCCTGCTTTTCCTTCTTTTCGGAATTGGCTTTGGTATAGGTTATACCTCCTATACCCTTGCACAGTTCTTTGTAGCGACGACGATCATCGGTCTGTCCATGGGAGTCCTTGTACCCTCTTATTGGGTTAAGCTTTCTATCACAGTTCCCCCTCCTTTGGTGGCTTTAGCCATCTCCATCGGTGTCAGCGCTATGAATATTGGCGGCTTTATCCAGCCCTATGTTTATGACGGAGTCAGCAAGCTCTTCGGACTTCAGATCGGCAGAGATTCTTTTTTGGTGGGGATGGTCGCCAGCTTGCTCATGGCTGCCTTTGTTTTGGTTGAAGCGATGGTTACGAGGAAAGCAAGTCCAAGCAATGTGTCCGCCCGCTAAACCGCTGGAAGAGATGCTTTTTATAAGATTAAAAAATTCTATAGAGAAATAGAAAAGGCACGATAATGGTTGGTCCCATTGTCGTGCCTTTTTGATGTTAAGAGTATTCGTCGGGAGAGTTAAAGCTTCGTCCCACATTTAGAGCAATAGCTGGCTCCTTCCCGTACCTTTTCACCACAGGTGGGGCAGAAATTTATAGGTTCCTTCTCGAACTCTCCGGAAGAGGTGCTTCCGTAGGAAGATGTATAAGGAGCCTGGTAAGGAGATTCGTGTGCGGAATAGGGATCTTTCGGTGGAATATAGGGGGGAGCGGATGATGAACTTGTTGCCCTGCTGTTCTTTTCAGAAGGGTCATCCTTTGGACTTGGAGACTCATGAAGTTTCGGTTCCTCATGGTTATAAGGTTCTGAAGTAGGTTGAGCATCCCTTTCCACATTGTAAGTTTCCTGTCCCGAAGTGGGCAGCTCCTCTTCTTCAAGAGTCAATACCCAAACGATGGGCAGAATCGTAACGAAGGGAGTAATAATAAAAGTGAGAATAAGCCCGATGTCAGGAGAGTTGCGATTAATTAAATTAATGAATAGCTGGATACCCAATAAGGTAAGAAATGCTCCCCATAAAGGTCCCATATGGCGGCGGTAGAAACGCCAGCTTTCTTTAAAGGCTTGCCCAAAAGTAAATTCTCTATGGTTCAGCATATGGAACGGAGCCGAGGAGACCCACGGAGCCACAAAGAGACCTGCAGCCATAAGTGCGAGCATATAAATCAAAGCAAACAAAGCCATGGAATATGGGGATCTAAAGCCCATAGCAACCAGAATTCCAACACCTATCGCAATGATACTGATAAAGGTTATTATTCCATACCAGCCTAAGAGTCGTGGAAACCCTTTTAGTTTAATATCCCGAAACTGGGCTTTTTCAGTGTAGGCTTTTTTGGTAAGCTGGAAGACTCCTGTAATAAAAACACTGCCTAAAACCATGCTCACTATCATAAGTATGGCTATTCCGCCTAATAATCTCGGCAGCATGTGCATAAAGGGTGCCAATTCTTCCAAGCCAAAAGCATAGCCCAGGGACGGACCGTATCCATATCCCGGAGGAACCGGGATATTGGGATTCATATAGGGTGCCGGAGAAAAGGAGGGCCCTAAGCCATTCATATTGAAAAAGGGTAAAAAAGCTGCACCAAGAGAAATAACGGCGATAATACCCTCCACCAAAGCAAAAAGAAGGAAAAAGCCAAAGAGAGGGAGAGCCATTCTCTTAAAGGTCTCAATGGTTTTCTTCATACGGTCGGTCCAAGTCACGATATATCCCACCTTTCAGTTCTATAATAATATTACACGGGGGCTCACCTTTTGAATAGTCATTTCGCAAACTTTAAATTACCTTATGTGATTCGGAGTTACCTTATACTTGGATAAAAATTGAATAGGTTTTAAAACTTTCAGCATTGAAGATAAAAGAAAAAAGATAGTTGAATTATTATGCATTCATTAGTATAATGATTCATATTAAATAAGGAACAAATACCTTGGATTGTTAATAAAGCTATACAATCTATCAAGAATTCACTTGAAAAGAGGGAGAGATAGGAATGCTGGATTTGGATAAAGCACAATTTACAGGTCGTGATTTTATCTGTCTTCAAGATTTTACACCTGATGAGATTCTTCATATGCTCAAGGTCGCCAAAGAGTTGAAAGGGGAACGGAAAGGGGGAACTCCCCATCCCATCCTCCAAGGTAAGACCTTGGCCATGATTTTCACAAAGTCTTCCACACGGACCCGGGTTGCTTTTGAAGCCGGTATCCTCCAGCTGGGAGGGCATGCTTTATTTTTGAGTAACCGGGATATTCAAATCGGACGTGGGGAACCTATAAAAGATACTGCTCGTGTCTTATCCCGGATGGTGGATGGAATCATGATAAGAACCCACAGCCATCAAGATGTGACGGAGTTGGCTAAGTATGCTGATATTCCCGTCATCAACGGCTTAAGCGATTTTCTTCATCCTACCCAAGTCCTGGCGGATCTACTAACTATCCAGGAATACAAACACCGTCTGGAAGGATTAAAGCTGACCTATATCGGTGATGGGAACAATATGGCCCACTCTCTAATGTTTGCCGGTAAAATGGGAATGCATGTGGTCATTGCCACTCCCGTTGGCTATAAGCCTGATGCTCAAGTTTTTGCTCAAGCACAGGCACAGGCTAAAAAACACGGCGGCCTGGTGGAATGGGTGGAGGATCCCCTCGCGGCAGCCAAGGGGGCCGATGTCCTCTACACCGATGTCTGGGCCAGCATGGGGCAGGAAGAAGAGGCCGCAATCCGTATGAAGGCCTTCCAAGGCTACCGAATCGACAGGGGGACTATGGAGATGGCTCAATCCGATGCCATTGTCATGCATTGTCTTCCGGCTCACCGGGGAGAAGAAATTACGGAAGAGGTTCTTGAAGGACCTCAATCCGTAATCTTTGATGAGGCTGAAAATCGACTCCACGCTCATAAAGCAATCATGGCTTTATTGATGTAAGAGGAGGAATTTCGTGTTTTATCAAGAAATTAATAGAGTTAAAGTTTAAAGTGACTTCAGTCAGTCCTTTGTGAAGGATCTATTTTGGTTCATGCACTATACTATAGTTATACATGTTAAGAAAGGAAGTTATCCCTATGAAGAAGGTTGTTCTCGCGTATTCCGGAGGATTAGATACCTCTATCATTATCCCTTGGCTGAAAGAGAATTATGGCTATGAAGTCATTGCTATGGCTGCTGACTTGGGACAAGGAGAAGAGCTGGAGCCCCTCCACGAAAAAGCTATTAAGAGCGGAGCCAGTAAACTATATATCGAAGATCTGCAAGAAGAATTCGTTACGGATTTCATCTACCCCACCTTAAAAGCCGGAGCTGTCTATGAAGGTAAATATCTTCTGGGAACTTCCTTTGCCCGTCCCCTGATTGCCCAACGTTTAGTGGAGATTGCGGAAAAAGAGGGAGCTGTGGCCATTGCTCACGGTGCCACAGGAAAAGGAAATGACCAAGTTCGTTTTGAGCTGGCCGTCAAAGCCTTGAACCCTGATCTGGAGATTATTGCTCCCTGGCGGATCTGGGATATCAAATCCCGGGAAGATGCTATCGACTATGCGGTTGAGAGGGGAATTCCTGTCCCTGTAACGAAGGATCGTCCTTATAGTATGGACCGTAATGTCTGGCATCTTAGCCATGAAGGGGGCGATTTAGAAGACCCTTGGAATGAGCCCCAAAAGGATCTCTATCTCCTTGGGGTTTCGCCGGAGGATGCCCCCGATGAAGCCGAGTATCTGGAGTTGGATTTTGAACAAGGTATTCCTGTCTCTTTAAATGGAGAAAAGCTAGGCCCTGTTCAGCTTTTGGAAGCCCTCAACGTGGCTGGCGGTAAGCATGGCATTGGCATAGTAGATATGGTGGAAAACCGTTTGGTGGGAATGAAATCCCGGGGGGTTTATGAAACTCCCGGTGGAACCATTCTCTACACAGCCCATCAAGCCCTTGAACATCTGACCTTGGATCGTTTAACCCTTCATTATAAGGAACAAATCGCCCTGAAATATGCTGAGTTGGTTTACGATGGCGTTTGGCATTCTCCTTTACGGGAAGCCTTAGATGCTTTCGTGGATGTTACCCAGAAAAACGTCACAGGAACGGTACGTTTGAAGCTCTACAAAGGCAATTGCAGCTTAGCCGGTGTGAAATCCCCCTACTCTCTCTATAGCGAAGAATTTGCCACTTTCGGGCGGGATGGGGTCTATAACCAAAAGGATGCAGAAGGCTTCATTAATCTCTTCGGCCTTCCCCTTAAAGTAAGAGCATTAATGGAAAAGAAATCAGGGTTGAGATAAAGGAAACTTACTTCATATGGAGCACATACTCCATATGGAGTTTAGTTGACTTATCCACTGTATGTATAATTGGATAAGAGAGATAAAGCGCCCTCAGGGCGCTTTTCTTAGCATGAAAGGATGAAGCATAGATGAAACTTTGGGGTGGTCGCTTTGAAAAATCAACGGATGCCTTAGTGGAGGATTTTCATTCCTCAATTTCCTTTGATCAACGGTTGTACAAGCAGGATATTCAAGGAAGTGTTGCCCATGCGCGGATGCTGGGTGAGATCGGGGTCCTGACCTCTGAAGAGGCACAGCAAATCATTGAAGGCCTTAAAGGCATTCTAACAGACATCCAAGAGGGAAAAATCCAATTCGAAATCGGGGCCGAAGACATACATATGAATGTAGAGAAGCTCCTCACGGAGCGGATAGGGACCGTAGGGAAGAAGGTTCATACGGGACGTAGCCGCAATGATCAGGTAGCCCTGGATCTGCGTCTGTTTCTTCGGGAAGAAATCGACCATACTCAGGAGCTGCTGGTCACCCTTCTGCGCACTGTTTTAAATCTCGCCAAGGAACATCAGGAGACCTATATGCCGGGCTATACTCACCTGCAAAAAGCCCAGCCCATCTCCTTTGCCCACCATATGATGGCCTACGCCCAAATGTTTCTCCGGGATTTAGGCCGACTAAAAGATACTCGCAAACGGCTCAATGTATCCCCCTTAGGCTCCGGGGCTTTAGCAGGGACCACTTTCCCCTTAAAGCGGGAGATGGTGGCTCAGGAGCTGGGCTTTGACGGCATCACCTGGAATTCTCTCGATGGAGTGAGTGATCGGGATTTTGCTTTGGAATTCCTCAGTGCAGCCTCCATCTTGATGATGCATCTGAGTCGTCTCTGCGAGGAATTGGTTCTTTGGTCCACAGGAGAATTTCAATTTGTGATTATGGATGATGGCTACTCCACCGGATCCAGCATTATGCCTCAGAAGAAGAACCCCGACGTGGCTGAATTAGTCCGGGGAAAAACAGGCCGTGTCTATGGTGATCTTATCGCTTTGCTTACCGTAATGAAAGGACTCCCTTTAGCTTATAATAAGGATATGCAGGAAGATAAGGAGCAGGTCTTTGATGCAGTGGATACCATCCAGAAATCCCTCCTCGTGGTAGAACCCATGCTCCGCACCATGAAGGTCAATAAAAAGGCTATGGCTGAAGGTGCCAAGGGGGGCTTTACCAATGCTACGGATTTAGCGGATTATCTGGCCAAGAAAAATGTACCTTTTAGAGAAGCCCATGAAATCGTCGGTAAGCTGGTTCTTTACTGCTCCAAACAAAGCTGTGGTTTGGAAGATCTCACCTTAGAGGAGTTTCAAGAGCATTCACATGTATTTGCAGAGGATCTTTTTGAAAGCATCGGCATAGAGTACTGCGTCCGTCAACGCCATATTCCTGGCGGACCTTCTCCCGAAAGTGTGGTTCAAGCTATTCTCCGGACGGAGGATATTTTGGAACAATTTATTAGTGGATAATGTGGATAAGTGGGAAAACCTGTGGATAACTTGGGGTGATACCTATACGGGGTATAAATAAAAAGCAAGATATCCTGAAAATCAACAGGTACAAGCCCGTATGCATAGAAATACCTTAGAAGGCCTGTGCATAGTGTGGATAACTTTGTGGATAACTGCAGAATAAGTCCCAGGTTCACGGGGATAATTTGGGATAGATTCCTCTTTTGTGGGGATAAAATGAGGACAAATGTGTGTAAACACATCTTACCAGGAAAGAGAAAGTTAAGGGAAGGCCACATAGAAAGAGGGAAGAAAAGGGATTCGGTACTAAAGAGGGGGCTATTTAAGTGCAGGACATTGCATTATTAACTGATTTATATCAACTCACCATGATGCAAGGCTATTACCAAAATGGCTATGAGGATAAGGAAGCGGTCTTTGATCTCTATTTTCGCAAAATCCCCAGTGGCGGCGGCTACGCCATAGCTGCGGGTTTAGAGCAAGTTGTGGAGTATATTGAAAGTTTGCGGTTTTCTCCTGGGGATATAGCTTATCTCAAGGGATTGGGCATGTTCGATGAGGGGTTTCTCAAGGTATTGAAGGATTTCCGATTCAATGGCGATATAGATGCCGTGCCTGAGGGGACCGTGGTTTTTCCCTATGAACCTCTGGTACGGGTAAAAGCCCGGATTTTTGAAGCCCAGCTCATCGAGACGGCACTTCTAAATATAGTGAATTTCGAGACCCTCATTGCTACGAAAGCCTCCCGAGTGGTAGCCGCTGCCGGTGGAGACAGTGTCATGGAATTTGGTTTAAGACGAGCTCAAGGACCTGATGCCGGGATATTAGGTTCACGGGCAGCTTTTATCGGTGGGTGTCAATTTACCTCCAATGTGCTGGCTGGAAAACGCTATGGTATACCCCTATCCGGGACTCAAGCTCATAGTTGGATTCAGTGCTTTCCCAGCGAACTGGAAGCCTTCCGGGCTTATGCCAGAACCTTCCCGGATCAATGCTTGCTTTTAGTGGATACCTATAATGTACTTAAATCCGGAGTCCCCAACGCCATCAAGGTGGGGCTGGAGCTGGAGGCGGAGGGACATCGTTTCTTAGGCATCCGCATTGACAGCGGTGACTTAACCTATCTCTCCCGGGAGGCTCGTAAAATGTTGGATGAAGCAGGTCTTAAAAATGCCCACATCGTGGCCTCTAATGATCTGGATGAGCATACCATCTCAGCTATTCGCGCCCAAGGAGCGGCTATTGATTCCTGGGGGGTAGGGACTCACTTAATTACCTCCAAGGACACCCCAGCTTTAGGCGGAGTCTATAAACTCTCCGCCGAAGGTCAGAATGGAGACTTTGAGCCCCGTCTCAAAGTCTCAGAGAATATCTCCAAGATAACCAACCCCGGCGTTAAGAAGATTGTGCGTTTTTATGATCGGGGGGGAAAGGCGATGGCGGATCTGATTGCCTTAGAGGAGGAGCATTTCGAGGAGCCTTTGACTATCTTCGACCCTATTGAGACCTGGAAGCGCAAGACTCTCACTGATTTTAAGACCCGGGAGCTCCTGGTGCCGGTTTTCCGAGGGGGTAAGCGAGTCTATGAGTTGCCCTATCTCAAAGATATTCAGACCTACGCCCAACATGAATGTGAGACCTTGTGGGATGAAGTGAAACGTTTGGTTAACCCTCATCGCTACATCGTGGACTTATCACCAAAGCTCTTCGAACTTAGGCAGTCTCTACTTCTTGAAATCAGCACTAAGGTAGAGGAAGGTCAGTCAAGAGGATTATCTGAGTAACTTACATAAGGAGGATAAAACTATGTGGAGTGCTGAGGAATTAGAAACACGAATTAACCGGGCTGTGGAGTGGCTTCGGGAGTGTGTCCATGAGGCTCATGCCCAGGGGTTAGTGATCGGTGTCTCAGGCGGGGTTGATTCAGCAGTGGTAGCGGGGTTATGTAAGCGGGCTTTCCCCTATAACTCCATCGGAGTCATACTACCGGCTGGGTCCAATCCTGCGGACAGAGAAGATGCATGGCTTACGACAGAGGCCCTATCACTCAAGACTGTTGAAATTGATCTGACCCAAGCCCACCAAGGCATCCTGACTTCGGTCAAAGAAGTTCTTACTGCTCAAGGGTATACCTTCGAAGAACGATTAAGTCAAGGAAACCTTAAGGCACGCCTGCGTATGTCCGCCTTATACGCTGTAGCCAACTCCCTTAATTATCTTGTGGTAGGGACGGACAATGCTCCCGAAGCTTATACAGGTTATTTCACCAAATACGGTGATGGGGGAGTGGATATTCTCCCGATTGCGTCCCTGACTAAGACCGAAGTGCGAGCCTGGGCTGCTCAACTGGGCCTTCCGGAAAAGATAGTGAATCGGGTTCCCACAGCCGGATTATGGGAAGGGCAAACCGATGAGCAGGAAATGGGCATTACCTATGACCTGATTGACCGCTATCTTCTTGGGGAAGAGATACCCGAAGAAATACAAGAGAAGGTTGAGAAAATGCACCGGCAGAGTAACCATAAAAGACAGCTCCCTCCAACCCTGAATTTGCCTAAACTTCCAAAGCTATAAGACGATTTTTCAGCCTCAGACGGGTAAAAAATGGTATACTATAATATAAATGTCATACTTAAGCATGCAAAAGTTAAAGCAAAGAAGAGTAATGAGAAAGAGGTAGAAACAGATGGAATTAATCTATACGGGAAAGACAAAAGATGTCTATGCCTTAGAAGACGGTAACTGCTTGCTGAAATTCAAAGATGATGTCACTGGGGAAAATGGGGTCTTTGATCCGGGGGCTAACACCGTGGGATTGCAAATCGAAGGAGCAGGAAAAGCAGGTCTTCTGCTGACCAAGTATTTTTTTGAGAAATTAAACGCTCTAGGCATCCCAACCCATTATATCGATGCAGACCTCGAAGCAGGCACCATGAAAGTAAAAAAAGCCACCCCTTTCGGACAAGGCTTAGAAGTCATTTGCCGCTATCGGGCGGTAGGAAGCTTTCTGCGCCGCTACGGGAAATATGCTCAAGATGGACAACTTTTGGATGCTTTTGTGGAAGTAACCCTGAAAGATGACGACAGAAATGATCCACCGATTACTGAAGATGCCTTAGACATGCTGGGAATTCTGTCTAAAGATGAATATAAAGTGTTGAAAGAATTAACTCAGAAGATTGCGGGGATCGTAAAGGAAGAGTTGGCACAAAAAGGCCTGGAACTCTATGATATTAAATTTGAGTTTGGCAGAATCGGTGATGACAAGCAGATCGCTTTGATCGATGAGATCTCCGGAGGAAATATGCGGGCCTATCAAGACGGGCGCCGGGTGGAACCTTTGGAATTAGAAAAATTGATGCGCTGAAGATAACTTAAAGGAGAGAACAGTCCTTTGCGAATAGGTGTAGACATTGACGGAGTGGTTTCCGACAGCTATAAGGCTTGGGTCAAAAAACTGAACCGTCATTTTGGAACCAATATCTTAGAACTGAAGAATTACGATATGCATTTGGATTTTGGTGTGTCCTGGGAGGATATGGGGAAGTACTTCGAAGATAATGTGGCCACCCTGTTCGATATCCCTGATCCGATGGTCGGTGCTAAGGAAGGCATTGAAAAGCTTCTCCGCCAGGGCCATGAGGTGGTCTATGTTACTGCCCGATCTCTGGATGAGGAAGTCTATACTCTTCGTTGGATGAAAAAGCACAAGATACCCCATGAAAAGATCCTCTTTACGGGCTTCCAAAGTAAAGTGGATTATGTATTGCAGTGGCAACTGGAAATATTCTTGGAGGATTTTCTAGGGAATGCCCAGGCAATTTCTGAAGTAGGAGTACCCGTGCTCCTCTTGGATGCCAGCTATAACCAAGGGGACTTGCCTTCAGGAATTATCCGTTGCCAGGACTGGCAGGAGATATTGAAGGAGATCGGAAGAAGATCATCTTATTCGTAATCTATCACTATGTAAAAAAGGAATGGCCCCACAGGGGCCATTTCTTTTTTACGTATCAGGCTTCCATACAGTATGATGCACCTTTATTTCTCAGCCAATGTTATCTTCTTCGGTCTGTGGCTTATGTCTTTTGTCGATGACATGCTGCATAGCCATCAATGGATGATGAAGGATCATTCGGGGGCCTGAGTAGCGCATGATGGTTCGAATCTTTTCCCGCATATCCTTTTTATAACAATGGATGGGACAATCACCGCATACCGGCTTATCTTCTCCAAACCTGCAATGCTCTGCCCGCCTCTGAGAATAGGTCAAAAGTTCCTGGCACTCTGTACATAGGTTACCCTTAGGTTTATGGTTATCTTTACAATAGAGCATGATCATGACTTCGACGGTCTTTTTTTCCCGTTCCGCACGAGTAGTTTGAGCCATGTTACCCCTCCTCCACCAGTGAAGGCCTTTATCTATTTAATTAATAGTATAACATAGTAAGCCCCGGCTACGAATTTTTATTCTAAACTTCCTTTGATCTATTTCCTCAATAAACTCCTAAAGCCCTGAATCACAGAAGCATCCGGTGATTCAGGGCTGAAGTACCTAAAACGGTGGTGAATTAAATAGAGCATTATTATGGTTATTCTATCGAACTATTTGTCAGCAGACTAAACTTTGTCCCACTTTATAAATATCTCCTGCCCCTAGGGTCAAAACCAGATCCTCGGGGGCAAGGGTTTGGGCAAGATAAGTTTGAATCTCTTCAAGGGAGTGAATATAACGAGCATTAACTCCTTGCTGGCTTATTAAGTCCGCCAGAGAGGAAGCGGAAATGGTATTGAGATTCGTCTCCCGGGCGGAAGCGAAGATTTCAGCAATGACCACTTCATCGGCGGCTTGGAAGGATTGGGAGAACTCTTGGAGGAGTTTTTCTGTGCGACTAAAGGTATGGGGTTGGAAGATAGCCCGAATACGGCGGTCAGGGAAGGAGAGTCTTGCCCCTTCAAGGGTCGAACGGATTTCCGTAGGATGGTGAGCATAATCATCTACGATAAGTGCTCCGGCATTCTGTCCGATATGTTCAAAACGGCGTTTGGTGCCATTGAAATGGCCTAAAGACTCAAGGACTTTTTCTGTAGGAACCCCAATTTCTAAGCATAGGGCGATACTCGCTAAGGCATTGAGAATATTATGCTTACCACTGACATGAAGATGAAATTCTCCCAGTACAGTTCCATGAGCCACGATGGTCATAGAACTTCCTTCGTCATGGAACTGAATATTGGTGGCATGGATATCGGCTTCCTCACTCAACCCAAAGGTTATGATAGGTGATTGAGCTTGAATGGCTTTTCTCTGAGGGTCTTCATGCCAGATAAAAATCTTGCCGTGAGGTGGTATCTTCTGTGCGATTTCCGAAAAGGCACATATCACATCATCTAAATCCTTGAAATAATCTGGATGATCAAACTCGATATTCGTAATAATTAAGTATTCCGGAGAGTAATTCAGAAAATGACGACGGTATTCACAGGATTCGGCCAGGAAGTAATCCCCTTGACCGGAATAGGCATTCCCGCCAATGCTGGGGACATCGCTACCCACCACAATGGTGGGGTCAATTCCCGACTGAAGAAGTGCCAGCCCAATCATGGCTGTGGTGGTGGTTTTACCATGAGTTCCGGCGACGGCAATACCTCGCTTTTTGGACATAAGCCTGCCCAAAAATTGAGGGTAGGAATAGACCGGAATATTTAATTCCCGTGCCCGGGCGATTTCTTCATGGTTATCACCATAGGCCGCTGAGGCCACAACGATATCCGCCTTTTCAACATTGGCGGCGGAAAAGCTAAGTACAGGAATATGAGCACGCTCCAGGACCGCATCGGTAAAGAAGCGTTCCGGAACATCTGAACCCGTAATAAGGGCCCCTTCGATATGAGCGGTGACTTGAGCTAAAGCACTCATTCCTGTTCCTTTAATTCCAACAAAATGGATATGTAACGGCAAGATGCATCTTCCCTTCCAGTTTCGAACTCTACATTCCATTATACCCAATAGTGAGGTAAAATGTATCATTTTATACTCGGAAATTTTTAGGTAGTTATGGGTGATTAAGTAGATTAAGGGTTGAGTGATTCTTCAAATGATCCGGAAAAGGAAGGTTCAAACCTCCAAATGGGCTTATACTGGGGTTCACAAGCATTTCACGGAAGAATATAAACCACTCGCTCAAAAATTCAGACAATTCGGAGAGAATTATAGAGGAAAAGGTCATGACAGTCTATAATAAATTAAAAGACTTTAAGTGAACGGAACCGTCTTTTATAGGAGGGGTTAGAATGGGTGGAGCAGAGATCGCTTTAGCAAAAGAAAGAGATATGTGGGACGGAATATTCATGGATGGATTCCGTTCGGGAAAGAATACCATCAGCTACTATCAGTTGGAGTCTGTCTTACTAGACTTTCCACGGGTCCTAGAAGCCGGAGTGGTGGCTAAGTCCGACGATCTTACACAATGTCAGATTTTAAGTGTGTATTTGGCACTGGAGGATGGCTTGGGCAGTGATGCGGACTATGAGCGCTTTACTCAAGAGGTCATTCATTATGTTCGGGAACATTTTTCCCTTCATTGCCCTATCGATGTTAAAATCAAAGAAAAGCTGCCAATGACCCGTTCGGGGAAGATTTTAAGAACGGTCTTACAGAGCTGGAATTAAGAACAATAAGATAAATTAAGACAGGTATACAAAAAGTTCCTTTAAGTAGGAACTTTTTTGTTTGTCTCAACGACAAGATACTTCGACAGTATACTTAGGAGCAAGCCAAGCATTTCTGAATCTAAGAGCGGCCAGATTTTGCAGTGGTTTGAGGGTTTTTCTCAGGGGGCTTTTGTTCATACCCGGTAACCATGGATTGGAGTCGGCTAAGATCCTCTGTGAGGCTCAGGTAAATGTGAAGAAGGATGGTGGAGATAAAGTAAATGGCTCCGGTAAACTTAATCATACGCAGAACCTGAATACCTCCTAAGAATTTTAGAACCCAATCCAGGTGCTCTCCTGCCCAGTAGGAGGCTAAAGAGATGAAGACCAGAAAAGGAAAAAGCAGAAACCAGCTGCCAAAGATGAGCTTTTGCCCCGGATCATACTGCCCATAGGGAGGAAGGCTTGGACGGAGAAATAAATAGTAGGCAAAAAGTTTGGGGAGATTCTTTATATCCTGCCATGAGAGAAGGAGTGTTTTATCCCTACGCAGAAGCATATCTACTAAACGAAAGATAAAAAAAGCTGAGGCTAGCCAACCGATGCTTACATGTACCACGAAGACTTTGCCATAGGGCAGCGCTAGAAAGGGCAAAGGTTGATGAAGAATCAGACCGGAGAGAATGATCCCGGCAAGGGAAAGGGCAAATCCCCAATGAAAAAAGCGGACCGGGGCAGGGTATCCTACCCCTAGACGACTAATTAAATTTTCCTTATGTAATTCTTTCATCACAGGCTTGCGAATCTTAAGCCGGATTTGGGAATCCTGGCCTTTTTTATTGTTATTCAACGCTTTCACCCCCGGCCTGAAAAAAATTTAGGAATAGGATTTTTGCTTAAGATTCAGACTCGGACATCTAAAGTACGAAGTTGTTTACCATCGATGAGATGCACACTGCAGGAGAAGCATGGGTCAAAAGAGCGAATGACTCTCCCAGCTTCTTTTAATTCCGGATGCTTGATAGTAAGGCCGCGAATGGATAACTCCCCTACACTGCAGGTGCCGGCTTCATCACGCGAACTAAAATTCCAAGCCGATGGTGTTATGATTTGATAATGTTTAACCCGCCCTTTTTCGATCTTTACCCAATGACCCAAAGCTCCTCGCATGGCATCCACATAACCGATTCCCATACCTGATTCCTGCTGGACTTTGGTATTTAAAGTCTCCGCTCCAGGAACCAAGCGCTCCAGCCAAATCATGGCGGCCTGGGTGATTTTTTTGGTTTCCATGACCCGAGACCAATGGCGGCCAATGGCTCCGTAACCGATAATTTTTTCCTTAGCTATCACGGCACGGGCCAGGGGACCCACCTCCAGGGCGTGTCCCTGGTAGCGGGGTGCCTTAACCCAGGTATAACCTTGGGGCTGATTCTTGTCCGGCTCTGTTGTCCCTTGCCAAGGGTGAGCGGGTTTTGTTGATTTGTACCAGGCTGTTGTTACTTCCTCCGTGATTAACCGATCATCGAAGGGCTGGTGTCGATCGTTGAGCACAGTTCCGTGAGGGAATAGGGTACTGCCATCTGGCTGTGTGAAGGCCCCCACAGAGAGAAAGTTCCCATTACCTTTCCCTAGGTGGACATACTCCGGGTAGCGCTCTGCCAGGAACTCCACATCGGGTATCATGACGTTATCGACAAACTCGAGGATTTTGACCAGATAGCCTCGATAGCGATTGATTTTATCGGCATCTACATGCATGGTGCATCCACCGGGTACGATTCCATGCCCATGGGGAGCCTTTCCGCCGAATACGCCGAAGGCGGCATGAGCATCCCGGGAAATCTCGATAGCTTGGAAGTAATGCTCCGTCATGCGTTGATCTTCTTCGGGAGTAAGGCGGAGATCTCCCTCTAAATGGGGGATGAAGGGGTAAATATCAGGCCCTTTAAAATAATCCGGCATACTCATAAGGTAGAAATGCCGGATATGATTCTGTAAAAAGTCACTACCCATAATGAGATTGCGCTGGATCAATCCGTTAGGGGGGACATTCATTCCCAGTGCTTGTTCCACAGCATAGGCTGCTGCTACGGCATGAACAGAGGAACAGATGCCACAGATGCGTTGAGTGTAATAAGGCATATCGAAAGCAGGACGGCCTTCGAGGATTTGCTCAAAGCCGCGGTAAAGGGTATCCGAGATAAAGGCGTCTTGGATAACTCCGTTTTCCAGATGGGCTTCCACTAACATCGGATTATGTATGCGGGCAAATGGAAAGAGAATCTTCTTTTCCAGCAAGCTCACTCCTTGGTAATTAAAATTTCAGTAATTTTAAACAGGGGTATCAGGTCTATGCCGGCTTTAATCCTTTGATTCCTTTGGCCGATATTGATGATAGACTTTAACTTTCCTCACTCTAATCTTTTTCTTCCCTTTAATGGTAGACCTAATAACGTTGCGATGAAGGCGGCCCTTGTAGAAGGAGGTCAAAAAATATCCACCGATTCCTAAAGCGGCTAGCCCCAAGACCCCTCTGCCTATTCGATCCGTTGTTGCTCGGCTTCCTCCTGGAAAGTGGATATCGGGAAAATGGGTAGTAAAGGGCTCCATAAGGTCAGGAAAACCAGGTTCGGTGCAGCCAATGCAGGGGGAATTGCACCCTATAGGCCAGTTGTAGCGATCATTCCAACGACGGATCGGGCAATCCGCATAGGTGACCGGGCCTTTACAGCCTACCCGGTAAAGACATTCCTTCTGACCGATATCTGTAGCAAATATACCTTGGTCATAGTAGCGACGACGGGGGCAATTATTATGGATAGTTTCTCCGTAAAACATTTTGGGCCGGCCAAATTTCTCTAGCTCTGGCTCCCCATAAAGAGCCAAATGAAGGAGAGTCCCCATGATCCAATCCGGATGGGCAGGGCAGCCGGAGACGTTAATCACCCGGCGCTCAGGTAAAATGTTTTGTACCCCGGTGCACTGCGTAGGATTAGGGTACCCGGCGACGGGTCCTCCATAGGTAGCGCAATGGCCAATAGCCACTACATATTTGGCTTTTAGCCCCAGTCTGCGTACCAGATCCAGACCAGTGACCAGTTGGCCATTTTCTAGTCCGGCGTGGTTATAATGACCTCCGTCCCGACGAATCATAGCCCCTTGAACAAGAAGGACAAATTCATGAGCTCGATTTTTTTCTGTCTCCAATAAGACATTATAGGCTAGCTCCCCTTGAGATTGCATCATGGTCCAGTCATAACGCCATTCGGTAATGTTGGTAAATACATCGGATAGAGTGGGTGACCAGATATTATCTAAGGAGATGCTATCTCCGGTACAGGTTCCTGTTTCCACCATGACAATGGGAAGTTTTTTGATTTCACCTTGAGCGAGAGCTTTTTCTAGTTCGGGGGTTACTAAGCTGATAAAGTTGCCTAGAATTGCTCCTTTGACTACCAGCTTAAGAAATTCTCGACGATTGAGCACGGCATAACCCTCCTTAATAGAATATATTTCCCCAGGATATGTAAAAAAATCCATCCAAGAAAACAGATTGAAGTTATAAAGGAAAACCTCATTGGATTCTAAAAAATTGGAAGAAACAACGAAAAAGGGAGCGCCCTTAACTACATTAATAGTTTAGGGACACTCCCTTTTTCGTTTGGGTAACGAAGTAGACTGGTTACAAATTCCTGCGTCCAGGAATTTATTACGCAATGTCAGGCAAACGCGGTATTTTTCCTGACTATGACAAAATACCATGGAATGTGTCGAATATCAAGGAACAATTTGTTCATAGATAGGAAAATAGTACCGTAAATCAGGCAAGAACATAAGAAAGGCTTAGTTTTTCTTCTTTTTCATCTTTTGTTTCGGGTGTTTTCCTTTTTCCGCAGCTTGCTGCTCCTCAATGGATTTCTGTTTTTTAGCCTTATTCCATTGGACAATTCGGTTAAATGCAAAAGCGATTGTTATAGCCAGAAAAGCACTGACCACATAAGTAAGTTCCATACTATTGGCAAAGCGATCACTTTGGACAGGAAGGACGATATTAAAGCAAACAAATGCGATACCAAAGAAGCCAAAAATCATCATGTCTTCCCTTTTTTGAGATTGCAAAAAAAACTCACCTCTCTTCTGTGACATAATTCGATATAATCAAATAATTATCCTTCCAGGA
The DNA here is from genome assembly GCF_000384015.1 of Desulfitobacterium sp. PCE1. NCBI lineage: Bacteria > Bacillati > Bacillota > Clostridia > Eubacteriales > Desulfitobacteriaceae > Desulfitobacterium > Desulfitobacterium sp. PCE1. Next base: position 665,954 of record NZ_KB913023.1, read on the forward strand.
ATGGACAATGACCACATTATTGCATTGTTCATATAATGCAAAGTGATAGAAATGCAGCAACATAATCGATGATATAGGAGGTTAAAGGATGAACTTTCGCTTTTTCCCATGGACACAACCTACGAATTACGGTCATCTTTTCCTCGGGCTAGATACCCGAGTTCCTTTAGCTGCAGGAGGCTCAGTCCCCGGGATAAACTTTGATAATGGGGCTACGACCCCGCCGTTTCTTTCTGTCCTTGAGGAGATCAACCGTTTTGCCCCTTTATATGGCTCTGTTCATCGGGGAGCAGGGTATAAATCCGTTGTGTCTTCCCAAATTTATGAGCAGGCCAGGACCGAGGTTCTCAAGTTTGTTGGAGGAGACTCCCGGACGGATGTGGTTATCTTTGTAAAAAACACTACAGAAGCAATTAATAAACTGGCTAATCATTTGTGGAATAAAAACAAAAAAGAGGTCATCTTGACCACCTGGATGGAGCATCATTCCAATCTTCTTCCCTGGCGGGAAAAATTCCATCTGGACTACATAGAGATTGATGAACAGGGGCGCCTGCGCATGGACGACCTCAGGGCTAAGCTGGAGCTCTACCAAGGTGCAGTCAAACTCGTGACGGTCACAGGTGCTTCCAACGTTACAGGCCATCGGAACCCAATTCATAAGATTGCTGAGCTTTCCCACCGCTATGGGGCGAAAATTTGTGTGGATGGAGCACAACTGGTTCCTCATGCTCCTGTAGATATGCGCCCATCCCACTCCATAGAGCATATTGATTTCTTGGCTTTCTCAGCCCACAAGATGTATGCCCCTTTCGGTACCGGGGTATTAATTGGTCCCCGTGCCTTTTTCGAACAGGGGGCTCCGGATTATCAGGGCGGGGGGACGGCTCGGATGGTAACACCAGATCGTGTCCTCTGGTATGATGCTCCAGGTAAGGAAGAGGCCGGGACTCCCAATCTTATGGGGGTAGTAGCACTTGTCGCCGCTGTACGGACACTGAGTGCAATAGGTATGAAAAAAGTATTACAGCATGAAGAAGGTTTACTAGGATATGCCTATGAGCAATTGCGCTGGATGGAGGGAATAACTTTTTATGGGGGAATACCTCTTAATCAGCAGCAACTTTCCCAGCGAATTGGGGTGATCTCCTTTAATGTGGAAGGTTTATTTCACGAAGATGTAGCAGAGTACTTGGCTAAGGAAGGAGGAATCTCTGTGCGCAATGGCTGTTTTTGTGCTCAACCTTACGTACAGCGGCTTTTGCATATCTCCAGGCAAGAGATGGAATACCACATGGCTAATCCCTCCTTGCCTCACCCTGGGATGGTCAGAGCAAGTTTAGCCCTCTACAACACCAAAGCAGAAATCGACTCCTTTCTTGATGTCCTGGGGAGGATTGTCAGCTCTCGTCCGAGGATCTTTCGGTCCCTGAGAACAGGGAATTGATCCATATATCTTCAATAACTTTCTATAAGTTTTCACAAATCGTTCACACTCTCGCAACACATTGCTCACTTTTATTGGTTATTATATAACCATACCTTTTCCTTTTAGCCTCCTTTGAAGATATATTTTTTCTTCCCCTGTCATAACTGGCAGGGTCTTATTTTTTTTGAGCCCTTTGGCGGTCCGATTGAGTAGCAGCCTCTGACAAGATTCTCAGGGGTTTTTTGGTTTCAGCAAGGACTTCATGGCTCTTGTGAAAAAGAAAAGAATCCCCACGTCTGGGGATTCTTTATTGCGCAAGTCTAGAAGACAAAGCGACCGCGTTTTTTATGAACTTGATTGCTTTATTTTCCTGACTCTTACAAAAAAGTAACACGGGACATGCGTAAAGTCAATGTTTTCAACAAATATAGACACTAAAATATACGAATTTTCTCAATTAATTCACTTCCAGTGGGTATAACTGAGAATAAATAACCCAAGGAACAAGTTGTTCCTGTTGACTTAAAGAAAGAAATCAGGTAGAATTACATTCGTTAAAAAGTGCCGATGTGGCTCAGAGGTAGAGCAGCTCACTCGTAATGAGCAGGTCGTCGGTTCGATTCCGACCATCGGCTCCAATGGAATCCTTATCCTGCAAGAGGTTGCGGGATTTCTTTTTTTTAGCGGTAGTGCTTCCGTTGCAACCGCGTTGCAACGATTTTTTGTATAAACGAAAACCACCTGCTATGCAGGTGGTTCCAGAAAGCTTTAGCTATGAGTAGAAAAACCTACCCCCCTTTGATAGAATAGTGCAGGTTTCGCCAACCGCACTAGACAAAGAGGAGGTAGATATCCCAATGGATACAGAAAGTTTAGCACATACTCGATGGAACTGTAAATATCATATCGTATTTGCCCCAAAATATCGAAGACAAATCATTTATGGAAAAATCAAAAAGGATATAGGAAAGATAATAAGAACATTGTGCGATTATAAGAAAGTAGAAATCATCGAAGCCAATGCCTGTGCGGATCACATCCATATGCTGGTGTCGATCCCTCCGAAATTAAGTGTATCGGCATTTATGGGATACCTGAAAGGGAAGAGCTCATTGATGATTTTCGATCGACATGCCAATTTAAAGTATAAGTATGGTAACCGGCATTTCTGGTGCAGAGGCTATTACGTTGACACAGTAGGGAGAAATAAAAAAGCGATAGAACAGTATATCCGAAAGCAGTTGCAGGAGGACATTGCAGCAGATCAACTAAGTATCAAGGAATTTGTAGATCCATTTACAGGGGAGGCTATAGAGAAGAAGAAAAAATAGCCCCCCAACCCCTTTAGGGGTAGCACGGGGCAGAGTGCGGTTGGCGGAACTTTCAGTGAGCCTTAAGGCTCAGCCTGTACCCTGCCCTTATAGGGCTAGAGCAAACCACCCGCTGAGCGGGTGGTCATGATTGGTTTTAGGCTTTAAATGGCCATCGATTTTTGAATAGGATAAAATACCTTTTTCAAATGTGGTAACCTCTTTTGTGCAAAAAATAAATGCTTAGCTCCAAACTTGTCTCAGATTTCTTTTATCAAGCATATCTTATTGTATACTCATTTTTAACGGATGATATGTTATAGGAGGTTTGATCTATGTATAGAAATCGACTTTTTCGGAGTGGCGGATATACGGGATATCAATACTCCGTAGGGGGCTATAATGGATACGGCGAAGTGGGCCTGGGGACCCTTCTGCTCACTGCTCTTGTTATTTAAGGCAGTTCATTAAGGCAAGAAAGCTAAACAGAACCACGATCCTGTCGGATGACGCCAGGGCATACAGAGGCTGTTGACATTGTATAGTCAGCAGCTTTTTGCTTAAGTTACATAAAAAACGAAGGCTGAGGAATTTTCTCAGCCTTTAAAATACTTGATGACCCTAAACCTGGTAAACAATAACTCTATATAAATAACTGTATTTGAGACTCCATCGCCTCTTGTAGAAAATCCGCAGCGGTTATAATTTGCACTTCCGGGAGCAATTCCTCCTTTTTAAAGCCCATTATGTCCACAGAGAGCTTACAACCATAGAATTGCACCCCTTTTTTTCTTGCCCCATTGAGAAACGCGGTAAGGGGTGGCGTATCCTCATCTTCCATCATTTCTTTGAGCATAGCCTTTCCTAAGCCGGCCATGTTCATGCGTGAAAGAGGCAAATCCTCGATTCCCTTAGGAGTAACCATGCCAAACATCTGCTCATAGAGGGATTTGTCTTCCAGCGTCATTTTTTCAGGATCTCGTACTAGACAAAGCCCCCAAAAGGCAAAAAACATAGTCACATCCATACCCATCTCCCGCCCTGAATTAGCCAGAATCAAACCTGCCAAGGCTTTATCATACTCACCGCTGAACATGAGCAGGGTCATCTTCTTATTCTTTGTAGTTTGCTTTCCCGGACTTATATTTTTCTCCGGGCATATGTCTTTCTCAGAGTGTATGTTTGTTGTATTCGGTTTTAACTCAATTACCGAGGCTTGTTTAATCGTCGCCTGCTGTTGGGTATCCATGGTATCAGCCCCCATCTGAAATTAATTTAGAAATCCCGTTGGAAAATTGCCGCGGACTCTCCTCCTAAAAGCTCCTCTACACTATCTATACCTAATTGCTTAAGCAGTTCCAGTACATGCTGATTATCCGCGGGAGTATGGGCGTCTGCCTCTGCTCCGTACTTGTTTACAAACTCAGTGCCCTTCTCTGCATTCAGTATAGCCTTGGGTCCTCCCACACAGCCGCCGGGGCAGCCCATGCCCTCATAGAAGTTTGCCTTAATCTCGTTGTTCATAATATCATTGAGGAGGGCCTTGCATTCTTTAACTCCATTAGCTTGAATGGATTTAATCTTCACCGGCTTATCCGGCCGAATACGGTTTAATGTATCGGAGATAGATTTGGAGACTCCGCCAGTGCGGGCATAGATCCTACCGCTGGTGGAGGAGTGTTCACTGGGTATATCCTCCATCTCTGAGGGATCAATATCCGTGGCCTCAAAAATTTGCTTAAGCTCGTGAAAAGTCAACACAGCATCCACCGCGTCTCGAATGTCCGGTTCCTTGGCTTCAGCTTTTTTGGCAATGCAAGGACCGATAAAGACCGTTTTGGCATCGGGATGCAGGCGTTTAATACTCCTCCCACAGGCTACCATAGGGGATACCGAGGGAGAGATATGAGGAACCAGGGTATCATAGACCCTTTTTACCATCCCTACCCAGATTGGGCAGCAACAACTGGTAAGGACAAAATCCTTATCCGTTTGAACGTGCTTGTCAAATTCCAAGGCTTCCTTTAAGCTCAGAACATCAGCAAAAAGTGCTACCTCAATCATCCCATAAAAGCCGAGATGCTTCAGAGCAGCACGAAGTTGCCCCATGGCCACATCACCACCAAATTGCCCGATAATCGCCGGAGCTACCATAGCAAAGACAGGGATCTCCTTAGACTGGAGGATTTCCACCAGAGGAATAAACTCCTTTTTATCCACTAAACTGTCTAAAGAGCAGGTCTCGATGCATTCTCCGCAATGGGTGCAGTTCCGGTCCTGAATGATCACATTACCTTCCATATCCCGGACTACTGCATTAAAGAGACAGGAGGCTTCGCAATTATGATCCTCTTCAGAACACCCTCTATTGCAGGATTTAATCTGAAAGACGACCTTATCCGGATCACCTTTACCTAAAGCATATTGGACATACTGCTTGGTATGCTCATCTCCGGAAGATTCCAGGGAATCGATTTCCTCCTGGAGCTTTCCCTGATAAGAGGCTTTGACCAGACGGCCGAATATTTCTTCATAGGTTAGATTGCTCATCATGTGCCCTCCCTTTTAAGCAAAATTAGTATGCCCCTAACCTGCTTTGGGAAATCATCTGAGATTATTATCTTTTGTTTTTTTGTTTATTTTGGTGTTGAAAAAGTTTTTGCCTTATGCTATTATAGATTTTGTCGCAAGACAAGCCGATGTAGCTCAATTGGTAGAGCAGCTGATTTGTAATCAGCAGGTTACAGGTTCGAGTCCTGCCATCGGCTCCATTTTTTTAAAAATGATTAAGACCATTTCTTAAAGCCTATGAATTCTGCTTGATGCAGGCTGAATTATTGGTTTTGAGAAATGGTCTTTTGTTATAATTTCCCTCTTGCTGAGCAAGAAAAGATAGATTTTTATTATTGTCATAAGGTATAGTTAAGGAGAAGCTTCTGTATCACAATTAAATTAAAAGGGAGGATATGAATTGGATTCTGAAAAAGTTGTCAATATGGTTCCTAAAATGAAAATGGGCAAAAACTTCATTGCCTTTGGCATTGTGATTGTATTTCTTGTTATCCTGGCACTGGACGCCTTTGTCATCGTGAATGCAGGCCAAAGAGGTATTGTTCTGCAATTAGGGGCTGTTCGCCCTGTCGTCTTGACAGAAGGATTACATTTTAAGATTCCCTTCGTTCAAGACGTAATCCCTGTAGAGGTGCGTGTCCAAAAATCCCAATCCGAGCAAACAGCCGCTTCAAAAGACCTGCAAATTGTCACGACAACCGTTGCGGTTAACTTTCACCTTGACCCTAATCAAGTGAATAAGCTCTATCAAAACGTCGGATTATCTTATGGAGAACGAATTGTCGATCCAGCCATCGGTGAAGCAGTCAAAGCAATCACAGCCCAATATACTGCTGAAGAGCTGATCTCCAAACGTTCAGAAGTTAGTGCCAAGATCAAAGAGACTCTCTCTACAAAATTAGCAACTTACTATGCGGTTCTAGACGAAATCAATATAACTGAATTCAAATTTAGTCAGGAATTCAATAACGCGATTGAACAAAAACAAATTGCTGAGCAGCAAGCTTTAAAAGCTAATCTTGATCTGCAAAGAATTGAAATCGAGGCCAAGCAAAAAGTAGAGCAGGCAAAAGCTGAAGCAGAATCTCTACGACTCCAAAAGCAAGAAGTTACTCCTGAACTTGTAAAACTAAGGGAAATTGAAGCCAAGATTAAAGCCATTGAAAAATGGGATGGTAAACTTCCCAATGTTACCGGTGGTGCAGTCCCTTTTATTGACGTCAATAACGGTTAATAAAAGTTTCAATCAAAGACTTGCAACCTTCGAGCCCTGCCATCGACCCTTTATGATCTTCAAGCCTGCAAGGGTGCAGGCTTTTTTCTATGGCTAAAGTCGATAGGAAAGGGTTTTTCGGGAGCAGGGATTAAAAGCAGTTTATTAGTCAAGATTATACATGCTAGTTAAGTTGGGAGACAATTAACTGAAAGTGGGTTTAATAAATGAATAGGAGAGTAGTATACTATTCATCTTTTATTTTGCTGGGAATAGTACTTGGGGTAGTGATAGCTATCTCGGAAGATTATTTCGGATTAGAAATCAATTTGATACCGTTGTTACTGTATCTCTACGTAATTTTGGTGATTTGTGGTGTGGCATTCTATCTCTACATTGCTATCTATACGAAGAACATAAATATAGTGGACAAATATGTTCAGCGGAAGAGGAAACATCCCTACTATGCCCTATTGCTTTCACTAATAGAAAAAGATTATCAAGAAGCAGAGATCCAATTGGCAAGGCTCAGCTCTTTCTACAAGCAAGCTAAAATCGCTCTCACGGCCACAGTGCAAATAGAAAAAAATCTCCTGAGAGAAGCCGAAGCAACCGCTCAAGAGATTAAAGACAGAAATATTCGGTATTATAACCTGGCTTTAATTGCTTTACTTAACGGGAAATTTGAGGAATTCGAGACTTATAAAGCCCAGATTAAGCATAAACATCTACAATATGCACTTGAAGCAGAAGCAGCCTATAGAGAACAAGATTATAAAAAGGCTGATGAGTTTGCCGAACTTGCCATTTCATCAACAGGCGGGCTCCAAAAATGGGTTTATGAAAAATCACTGGAGAAGCAGAAGAGTAATATTCATCGCCAATCTTATTTTTAAAATTTAATGTCTAAGCACTCCGCTGCACCCGTGCCGCAGGACGGCTTTTCATAAATAGCGCCATCAGACCGGCGACAAGGGGCAGGACAAAGAGGGTGGAAATAGCCGCTTGAAGCCCCCAAAGATCGGCGATGCGGCCGATCAGAACCACCGCAAGGCCCCCGATTCCTCCGGCGAAGCCTAAAGTTAAACCTGCTGCCATGGCTTTATTATTGGGAATAACCTCTTGAGCCGCGACCACGGTCACAGAAAAGCTCGAGAGCAAAGAAGCCCCTGCTAAGGCCAGGAAGACAGTGCTTAAGGTTCCCTCTGTGTAGAGGAAGGCAAAGAACAAAGGTGTAGTCAGAAGGAGGGATCCTACGATTAAAGGCTTCCGGCCAAATCGATCGGAGACAAAACCGCCGATAATTCCACCCACCGCTCCAGAGGCAAGCATAATGGTTACCAGGTGGCTGGCCGCGATATTGGATAAATTCTGGGATTTAAAATACAAAGGTAGCATGGTGAGCATTCCTGTATAAGCTAAAGAACGTATGGCGATGACTCCGACGATAGCGCTTAGTTCCTTTGCAGCGGCTTTCAGAGAAACCACCAGAGCGGAAAACTCAGGGGGGTTTTCGGGAGAGACATTGACTCGGGGAGCAAAGAATAGGAGCAGCAAGGATACCATCACGCCGGGAATCACCATGTAGAGGGTTCCCTGTAACCCATGGGCTTCAAATAAGGGCACTAAGAGCAGAGGGCCAAGGGCAAAACCAAAATTACCAAAGGCAATGAACGCGGAAAGTAAAACCGCTTTATAATCTCCGCTGAGAATATTGACCATGGTAGAAGCCTGGGGATGAAAGGCCGCCGTACCAAGGCCGGCCAGAGTAGCTAAAGTAACCAGAAGGATATAATTCTCATGAACAACCCCTGTCAAGCTGAGCAATATGCCCATCCATAGGGTTCCTACATAGACAAACCAACGCTTGCCGCGGCGATCCAGATAATAGCCGATAAAGGGTTGAACCAAAGAGGAAGAAATGGTAAAGGAAGATACGAGAATCGCCGCTTGAGTAGCCGTGAAGCCGGGATATAAAATAATCAGAAAGGGAAGCATCTGGGGAAGAAAATTGCTGTAGAGATCATTGAGCATATGGGCTAGAGATAACACGCCGATTTTAGAGTATTGAACAGGCTGTTTTTGAATAGGTTGTTTTATTGTAATGGCCATAAAAATAACCCCTTTTTCATCAGTATCTAAACAAGATCTGATATTTTTTTATTTCGTAATTCCTCTTCCATATTCTTTTCCGCTGCAAGCATAACTTTTTTTATTGAGCATTCAGGGTTCGAGTTCAAGCAACAGTCAAACAAAGAGGATTTACCCTCTATGGCTTGGATAATATCCAAAAAGGTGATCTCCTCCCAGCGGGGACTTAGGGAATACCCTCCATTGACTCCTGGTGAAGAATGAATCATACCTTCCTTAACTAACTTATTAAGTATTTTCGATAAGTAGGTAGATGAAACATTTTGCTTTTCAGCTAATTCCTGAACCCCCAGTTTTTTTTCTGATTCACTCCTGGCAAGAAACAAGACTGTGTGAAGAGCATAATCTGTCGCTCTCGAGTACTTCACTAAAAAGACCTCCTTAATTATAGAGTATATGTATCTATGATATCCTTAAGTAATATTTACGTCAATGATTTCTCTATCTAAGGTAAACCTGAATTCCGGATCTGACGCTTCGCGGCGAATTGAAAAAATAGCTGAAGACCAAAGTATAGGAGGACATAAGAGAATAGGAAGCGAATATCTAGAAAAGCGGTTCACAAAGATAGTCGTGAACAAGGAAAAAGAATTACTTCAATGTGGAGGCTCCCATGATAAAATATCCCTCGCCGAAAGCTCCTTTTACTATGATGCTCTTTTTACTTATCTTCCTATCTCTATTCCTAACGGGTTGCCAGGATCAATCGAATCCCATTGGATCGACTGAGCGAACGGGTCAAAATGAGTTTGCTCCCATTCCTGTACCCGAACCGAAATCTGAGCTCATAACCCAGAAGGAGACCATTACCCTAACCGCTTTAGGGGATATACTCATGCACAACACCCTGATCTGGTCAGGGGGCCAGCCGGATGGCTCCTATGCTTTTAATTTCTTTGGAGCAGTAAGAGATTTGATGGAGGAGGGAGATTATTGTACCACTAATCTGGAGGCAGCCCTGGCTGGTCCAGAGAAAGGTTACACCGGGTATCCTCTATTTAACAGCCCGGATGGCATCGCAGATCACCTGAAATCCTACGGAGTGGATGGGGTGGTCACAGCCAATAATCATATTCTTGATCAAGGATACCAAGGGGCAGTCAGGACTGTAGATGTCCTCGAAAAAGCAGGACTGGATGTTTTGGGTATTCGTAAAGGTCCAGAGGATTCTGGTTATTTCATTAAGGATATCCGCGGCATTAAGGTGGGCTATTTGGCCTATACTTATGGAACCAACGGTTTAAGCCTCCCTTCAGAGCACCAGTATTTTATTAACATGCTGGAAAAAGAGCGGATTCTCCAAGATATCCATCAATTGCGCTCTCAAGTAGATTTGCTAATCCTTGTACTTCATTGGGGAGTGGAATACAGTACGAAGCCCACTGAAGAACAACGGACCCTTGCTCAAGAATTTTTGACAGCGGGTGCAGATGCCATCGTAGGAAGCCATCCTCACGTGATTCAGCCGGTGGAATACTTCAGTATTGATGGTAAAAAGAAATTTGTGGCCTATTCCATTGGGAACTTTATCGGGGACCAAAGGGGTCAGGAGCGCAACAGCGGTGTCATTCTTCGGTTAAAATTCAACATTGAAAAAATAATTCAACCCGGCAAGTCGGAAAACTTTGCTTCAAAAGAGACTTTAGGTACTGCGTCAAAAGGGGTCTCCGATACTGTGGTATCCCTAACCACCGTATTGGAGGAAGTGGAGCTAATTCCGACGTACTCCCACAGTTATACTAAAGGGGGCAGGCAGCAATTCCGCGTCATCCCCGTAGAAAAAACCATCGAAAAAATTAAGGACAATGAAGAGGAAGTCTTTACCGGCAATGATCTGCCCCTCCTTGAAAATGTTCTGAAAACCACTCAGGAGCGTTTAAATCAACTAACCCCTTGAAAGAGTAAGACGGATTATATATGGAGTGTCGCAAACTATTTTTTAATATAGGCGGCGATGCTATTTTCATAGGCCTTGTCTAAGGTTCAGTAGAGGCAAGCATGGCCTCGGCTGGCGCCAAAACGGGTGTATCTTACTAGGATAGGCCCGTTTTTCTATTACTATCAACTTCAATGCCTCTTTACGGCATCACTGATGTATGGAGGCTGCAGTATGGGACACTATTTTCCAGGTAACCCCACGAACCTAAAAGAAAAGGCTCGAATATAGTTAGAGTGGAGGGATATTTATGGTTTTTAAGGGGGGTCAGAAATGGATGCCTTAAGTTTGGTTGTGCTTTTAGCTGTCGTGGTAGAGAAGGTTGTGGACCTCTTTAAGACGATTGTCAGCGCGATTCCCTTTCTACCTGATAAAATTCGCCCCCTTACCTTAGAATTGATTAGCTTGAGTATAGGGATTCTTCTTGCCTATGAAACCCAAATCAATGCCCTAAGCTTAATTGGAATTCAGACTAAAGATGGGTATGTGGGGGTCATTATCACTGGTTTAGTGGTCGGTAAGGGTGCTAATTTCGCCCATGACTTTTTCCATCACTTTAATGTCAAACAAAGAAACGGACCATAATGCATATTGGATCATAGAATAAACGGAGTATAGATTAAAGAAGCAGTGAAAATTAGGAGATAAGTAGTAGAGAGTATGCTAAGGGATGTGCTAAGAGCTATAGAAGGAAAAGAATACCAAGAAATGGAGGGATTATTACGGGATACGAAGTGAAAGACCAAATCCTGGTCAATAATCGACCTCAAGAGTCTCTGCGGCCCCAGGGCTTCGTGATTCACTCCACAGCGACTCCTGGGGCTACGGCCCAAAATGAATTTAACTATTTCAACAGCCAGCACCGAGCTGCCTCTGCCCACTATTTTGTGGATTGGACTGAGATCATTCGTGCCATTCCAGAAAATGAAGTGGCCTGGCATGCCGGGTATACGGCCAACCATCGTTTTCTGTCCGTGGAAATGAGCGAACCCCGTGAACATGAGCCCCAAAAATTCCAGGAAGTCTGGAAACGGACCCTTTGGCTGGTGGCTGACGCCTGTGTCCGCTACGGATGGGCAACAAGCAATGTCCTCTCACATCGAGATATATCCCTTACCTATCGAGAAAGCAATCATACGGATCCCATCGATTATCTGAAGGCCTACGGCTATACCTGGGAGGACATGATCATGGCTTTAGAGGGAGAAATCGATGGACTACACAACAGCAATGTAGGAGGAGATGACAAAGTGGAGCATCTAATCTTGGTGGGTCGGGGAGCGGATGAGAGGGCAGCTGGATACTTGGCGGATTATCTTCAGGCTCCCATTCTTTACTTGGATCTTCTAAGCAAAGGGTATCTGGATTCGGCTAAGAAAATATATGTGGTCGGTGGAAGCACTAAACCCTTGGAGAGGGCCATTCTGATTTCAGGAACTGATCGTTATGGAACCTGGCAGAAGGTACTGGATTTTATCCGGACCGGAAAAGTATAAGCTGGAAACAAACCAGAGTAGTATTTTTCCTTAAAATCATAAAAGACGAGACTTTTACAGCTTAAGTCCCGTCTTTTTACTTTATTATACATATTGATTTACCCTCATAGACTATTTGGAATAGGAGCCCTCCAGTACATGCTTATAGGCCGCCAAGGTCATTTCTCCAATTCTGGACCAAGAATAATGATTCTGAATATGTTGCGTTAAAGGCTCCGGTGAGAAGGTCAAGGCCTTTTCTAAGGCAGGAGTTAGGCTTTTTTCTTCAAAGGGGTCTGTATAGACAGCCTTATCCAGAAAATACTCCTTGGTACACCCTTGATCCGTGGAAAGGACCACAGCACCGCAGGCTGCCGCCTCTAAGCTGGATAACCCCGGTGTCTCGAACCAACTGGGTATAGCATGAACCTTGGCTGTAGCATAAGCAGAGGCCAGCAACCGACCTTGTATGGTGCCCAGGTAAACCACATTGGGATAAGCTTGTACTTCCTCAAAATACTTCGGTTCATTAATAGGGCCTGCCAGGACAAGAGTAAGCCCTAGCTCCTGACAGCATTGGGCCAGCCATTTTTGATTCTTACGGGATGAAATACGGGCTACCGAGAGAACGAATTCTTCCGGAAGTCCCGGGCATTGCTCTCGGAAATAAGTTTCGTCAATGCCAAGATACTCAAGAGGAAACCCATTGGGAATCACCTTATAAGGTGTTGTGACCTGGAAGTCTCCTTGAATCTGCTCCATTTCCGCTTGGCCGTTAGGAAGGAGCAGATCACAATCCTGCAGCAATTGACAGCGCCAAGGCTGATAGGATTCCCATTGCTTTAAAGCTGCCGAATTTATTTCTACTTTTTCTAAGTAAGGCGCCATGTTCCAATATATGGGGGATACCACAACGGGCTTATTCTGCTTTTTGGCATTTTCAAAAAACATAGAGGCATCCACCACTCGAGTGACATTAAAAATATGAACCAAGTCATATTCTTCAAGCTGGACCTTAGGATTAAGGGATAAAAAGACCTGTATTCCAAGGTTTTTTAAGGCTTGAGCTGTAGCTAGAAGCTGAATGGTATCTCCCGCTGGGTTTTTGCGATAATCCTGACGGACTTGAAAAAGAACTTTCACACTAATATCCCCTTTTCAAGGCTTTGAGCAAGGTTTCTGTAGCCAGATTATAGCGCTGGGCCAGATGTTCCAAAGTCATGTCCAGTAAATAATAGATGCCGCAGCCGGAGACGGGAATACCCAGTCTGCGAAAAAGAGGTTTCAACTGGGGATATTGCTTCAGTACATCCCCGTATTTCATTAGGCTGTTTATGTTAACCATCGCTGCCAAAATCCTTTCTTTGCAGCCACTTCTCTTTGTGTTTGTATGTGATGGACTTGAGTTTCCAGCTGTTGTAGAGTGTTAAGGGTCTGATCGTTTTTAGTTTTAAGCTCCTTGAGGAGTTCCAGTACCTCGGGAAGGGAGTTCACTTTTTCACTTAAGTATTCCAGGTTACTGGTGATGTGTGTGGTACTCTCTTTCAGATCACTGAAGATAAGGCTTAAATGGCGAGAAGAGGAGCTATCATTAGATGTTTCCTGGGGGTTGGTCTGCTCAGAGGTGGTAGGGGGAGGGGCTTGGGCGGTACAAGCTAGAGAGTTGCCTTGTCCAGAGATAGCTTGAGTATCGATTCCATCCGTCGTGGTCTGAGGAAGGTTCTTTTCATGGGGAGCAACTTGCAGGCTATTGTCCTGATGAACAGAAACCTGAGGAGTCCCATTGAGAGAAGCGGTCCTGACCAGGGACAGTTCCTGGGCAAATAAAGGAGCTTCTTGACCGGCTATGCCCAGCCAATGAGTATAGGTGGTTGTTCTTTCAGCTTTCTGAGCGATGTGCAGGGAGAAAAAGTCACCGGAATGGGCTAAGACAGGCTTCCAGCTTCTCTCTTGGACCTGAAACAGTACAGCTTGGTTAATGTTTACTAAAAGATTGAGAATACCCTGGGATTCAATAGCTCCCAACCCCTTCAAGGGGCCTTCAAGATTGGTTGCCGGTGGGGCATCGATTCGCCAGGTACTCTTAAAGTCATTCAATTTACTTTGGATTCCGTGACCGATTTCAAAGCGATCACTGGCCGGTTGTTTGGCTGCCCAGAAAAGATGCCCTTCATCCTGAGGGGTAATAACCGCCGTCATGTCCACTACTTCACGGGGGATAGTAAGGACCTCCTGACGTTTAGACCAGAGATAAAAGGTCCCATTAAACATACTGGCCAGCAAAACGGAGCGACTTCCTAGAAAGGTCATCATGAGAACATGAAGATTGGAGCGGGAATCCATGAGCACATGATACAAAGGATAGCGAGGATGAACTACTTCTCCCAGCAGGGCGGATTTCCAGGTCTGACCGTTCCAGAAGAGATGGGTGATGCGCCAGACATCGGGAAGTCCATAATGCGAACTGGCATAGAAGATATGGATTTCCTTACCCGCGGGAAAGAGGAGTAGACGATCAAAACGCTGGGTCCGAATATCCAGTCTACCCAGGGACATGGTTTGATGATGTCCGGTAGGAAGGATAACAGAGTAACAAAAATCACCGGAAGCTTTTATGTAGGCGAGATGAATCTGCTGGGCATCATCAAGAGTTCCCTGAGCAAGAAGAATGGATTCCTTTAACTCAAACAATGGATGACTATCGGAAGAAGATAAGGTTAATCCATCACTGCGCATCTCTAATAAGTAAGAAGTACCCTCATTAAGTAAAAGGCAGGATTGGGATGGGGAAGTATATGAAGGCAATAGGCACACCTCCTATGATGTTGGACTAGGGCTGCCTAATGACAGCCCTAGCATTTACAGACATTAAGAACAGTTGATAAGAGTGTAAGCTTAGGTGAGATTCACATACACAGGGCCGGGAACGGGACTGGGGAGTAGTGGAGGGAAGAAATCCGTTGGGAATGGAGTGAGATTTGGATTCAAGAAGTCGATGCGAGGCTCTTCGGTGGGGAACTCTTCACTGAAAGGAGGCTCTGGGCAATACCCAAAAGCGTCAATGGCCAGCTGCACAAATCCGGTTAGCTTCGCAATAACGAAAGACCCTACAGTGATGATTAAATCGTCCCCAGATATGATGGCTGGAGCCAGGAGCTCGCTGCGAGTTTCAACCCTTAGGTTGAAATCGAACTCAGGACGGGTAGGCGGATAGTAAATTACGATGTCCTTGAAGATGTCCGGCAGACAGCCTGCAACAGTGAGGAGCTGCCCGGCAGCATTTCTTACAGTGGCCGTGAAGCAGATGCGCACGGTGAATTGAGCCCGGGCAAAATTTGGACGGCTGGGAATAGGGGTAATAACGATACTCTCGGGAAGGATGACCCCATTTTGGAAAGTCATGTCCACATAAGTGAACGGGCCGCCGAAATCAGGCAAGTCAATTGGGAAGTTTGGAAAACACTCTCTCTGTTGGCAGCTGAAAAAGACTTTCTCGACAATTATGCATACTCTTTCGCGATAGGGGTCATATGGATAGAGGTCAGCCATGAGTTGTTTTCCCTCCTTTTTTGTATTTTCGGGGTATTCTATTCAAGTTTTACCCCAAATGTTACAGGATTAGCCTGTGTAGAGCCCTTGCTTAAGGATTTTATTATGAATTTCTACAGCTCGCTTTTGCCAGGTGTTTTGCAGGGCGAAGGCCTGTAAGGCCTCTTGATCGGTGCTCTTAAGCAGGGCTTCCTCAATGTGTTGGGAGAAGGCTTCTGCAGTGGTAGCTAGGTTAAGACCAGGACAGTAATCTTCCCGATGTCGCTCAGAGTCCTCGGCACTAAGGCTCTGAATGACTTTTTGGGCTCTTATAAGCTCCGGCAAAGGAGTAGCTATAGTGGGTAAACCGGCTGCAGCATATTCGTATAGCTTAATGGGATTACAGCCTATGGTCATAGGTGTCAGCTTAAAGGGAATGAGACTGACATTAAAGCGGTGGAGATAACCGGGAAGGCTGTCATAAGATTTTAAGCCGAGATAGCTTATATTGGGTCCCTCTAAAGGAAAGCGCTTGAGCATCATCAAAGCACCGAGAAAAATAAAATGAAAATCGGGACAACTTTCAATTACCTCCTTCATCAGATCCCAATCCAGCCAAGGAGCGATGGCTCCGCTGTAGCCAATAACGGGCTGCCCTGTCGGTAGATCAAGAGGACGTTTTTGGGGTGTACAAAAATGAGAAAAATCTACCCCGTTGCGCAGTAGGGTTACCTCAGGATGCTGTGGTGCCAATTGATCATAAAGGCTCTGGGAGGAAGCAAAAACCAGTTTAGCTTGGGTGAGTAAAGGTTTTATGTAGGGCCCCCAGGCAGCGAACTCCTCCTTGGCTTCATCGGAGCAATCAAAAATCACC
Source organism: Desulfitobacterium sp. PCE1 (assembly GCF_000384015.1). Lineage (NCBI taxonomy): Bacteria > Bacillati > Bacillota > Clostridia > Eubacteriales > Desulfitobacteriaceae > Desulfitobacterium > Desulfitobacterium sp. PCE1. The sequence goes on from NZ_KB913023.1 coordinate 682,441, forward strand.
GCATCCGGCCGATAAGTATCAATGAGATGGAGATGTTGGGGAAAAGTCAGCCAAAGAATACGGGGTCGAGGATGAGCCAGTGCCAAAGGCGAGATTCCTTGACAGAGATAGAAGGAATCCCAGAGTTTTTTGACCTGGGGCTGAGGAAAAGCCCCGCGGTCTTCATAAAAGATGGTATACCCTAAGTAAGAAAGCTCCCGCATAAGTTGTTGCGGGCGCTGAACCATCCAACTCCAAGGCAAAGTCCGCGGATAAATAATGGTCGGCATTCTTTCACCTCCTTTGATACAGGGGAGCGGTTTCTTGCCCCACTCTGTGGCTATTAGCTCGGAACACGGAGATGAACTGCTTGGTTCCAGAACTAACTTGCTATAGACTATGTAAAAAATAAGGAAGGCGTAACCATTGAGGTCACGCCTTAACTAATTCTAAGAGAGGTTTAGGTTACGGATTAAGATACTTCACCCTGATCAGAGTTTATCTCTGATCTCGTCACTCTTTACAGCTGAGCGAAGATTTGCACGTAGTAATTACCGGAGCTGCTGCTGACAACACCCACTCCTACATGAGTATAAGCAGGATTCAAGATGTTTTTGCGATGGCCGTCACTGCTCATGAAAGCAGCCATAGCAGCATCTACTGACATATTGCGGGCAATATTCTCACCGGCAGAGCGGTATTGAATGCCTGCATTTCTTAGCATGTCAAAGGGAGAACCGTAGGTGGGAGAAGTGTGGCTGAAATAGCCGTTGGTTTTCATATCCTGGGCCTTTAACCGGGCTACATCCACTAAGAGAAGATCCACCTTCACAGGAGCGAGACCAGCGTCTGCTCTCTCTTTATTGATCCCGTTAATCATAAGTTGTTCTTGGGTGCTGACTGTGGTGGTAGCACTAGTGGGAGGAGTGGTTGGCTGAGTTGCTGGTTTGGTCGGTGCAGGCTGAGTTGGAGCCGGTTTGGTTTGTGCTGGCTGAGTCGGTGGAGGGGTTGGGTTAGAAGGCTTTTCAGCTTTCGGAGTATTCATGGGATTCGTATTCATAGGTGTAGATCCGTTTTGAGTAGAGCCGTTAGAATCATTATAAGAAGGAGCCGAAGGTGTACTCGATGTCGTGGGTCTGGTGTTGTTTGTCCAAGGCATGCAGGAACGCAGTGAGATGATGGAACCATTGGAACCGCTTGAAGAATAAGAATTGCTCACCTTAAGCGCAGCTTGAACAGGAGCCCCAGCCACTGCCAACAAAACGACTAGGGATACGCCGATGGCTAGCTTTTTCGCCTTTTTCATAACATACCTCCAAATGGTGTTACGACCTTAGAAATCTTTTGGAACATCTTACCAACCTTTTATAGAGCTTGGAGTTAGGTTATTCTTGGATAGATACGGATATCGCTGGAAATTTCCCATAACTGCTCAAAAAAGGTATAATAATTGTTGCCCGACATACCTTTAATACGATTCATTTTCGTCTATTTGAAGGGGCTTGATTTAGAGATTTGAAATAATAACACTCAGTGAGAGGTCGTGAGCTAGTGGGCTCCAAAGTCGTCTTAAAATACTGTCCGGAGTACACTTCCGGTGTAGAAGAGTTCTTAAGAAGCGGATTACAAGAATTGGGGGGCATGGAGACTTTTGTGAAACCGGGTCAAAAGGTCTTCCTTAAAGTAAATTTGCTTATGAAAAAACGTCCCGAAGAAGCTGTCACCACCCATCCCAGTGTGGTGGAGGCTGTTGTTCGTTTGGTTCAAGAAGCGGGAGGAATTCCCATCATCGGGGACAGTCCTGGGGGGCCCTATACGGTGGGTGCTCTCCAAGGCATATACGCTCGCTGTGGACTTAAGGAAGTAGTGGAACGAACGGGAGCAGAACTCAATTTTGATGTGGGCCAGGAAGTGGTTGCCCATCCTGATGGAAAGCTGGTTAAAAGCTTAACAGTCACCAAAAGTGTCTGCGATGCCGATGTGGTGATTTCCTTATCAAAATTAAAAACCCATGCCATGATGACTTTTACGGGAGCAGTAAAAAACCTTTTCGGTATAATTCCGGGACTGCTTAAAGCGGAATATCATTTTAAAATGCCGGAGGTCACACAGTTTGCGGATCTTCTCGTGGACATAGCCACCTGGGTTAAACCCGCTCTCAGTATTATGGATGGGATAGTGGGGATGGAGGGGGATGGTCCCTCGGCAGGTCAACCACGGGCAGTGGGAGCCCTTCTCATGAGTGAGAATCCCTTCGCCCTAGATGTAGCGGCCACCCATTTAATCGGCCTAAAGCCAGAAAGAGTTCCCACCATCATGGCTGCCAGAGAGCGGGGGTTTGCCAGTCGCATTGAGGAAGTAGCCCTCACAGGGGATCCTCGATCTCTATGGCGCATCCAGAGTTTTGCCGTTCCTAAATCCATGTCTATAAACTTCATTGACCGAGTGCCCTTGCCATCGGAAGCAAGGAAATTTATCCTGAATCAGGTTCGCCCTAAGCCTTTGTTTCACCATGACCAATGTGTGGGCTGTGCAGATTGTGTGAAGAATTGTCCACCTCAGGCATTGAAATTAAACGATAAAAAAAGACCCGAGATCGATCTCGAGGCCTGTATTCGCTGTTTTTGTTGTCAAGAACTTTGTCCTCACCAAGCGGTAGAGATTCGTAAGCCGGGATTAGCCCAAAGGATATTTAAATAACTTGGAAAATCAATACCTGGAAAATACTTGTCTGTCCATTGGGGAACACTACTCTTGTTCTTTTCGTGTCCAGCGGTTGCTGTCACGAATACGGTATTTTTCCATCATCCGGGCAAAGGCCTCTTCCAAATCGATGTTGAGAGAATTGGCCATAGAAATGATAATAAAGAGGATATCGGCCATTTCCAAGGCCAGATCCCCTTCAGGCTCATTGGGCTTTTTCGGTTTTTCGCCATAACGATGGTTGACTTCCCGGGCCAGCTCACCTACTTCTTCGGTCAGGCGGAGCATCATGGATGAGGGCTGCCAATACCCTTCCTCGAATTGAGTAATCCAGTCGTCTACTTGCTTTTGCCAATCTTTAATTTCCATGATTTAAAACCTCCTAGAGTTCTACGAAATTAAGCATTGTGTTCTTAGTTAAAAAAATTAATAAATTATTAAGATGAAGTATCCTTTAATTTATTCCTATTAAAGTGTAAAATAAATTCCTGAGACGAGCAAGGGATTCAGCCCCTCTATGCAGAATTGTATGGAGAAAGAGAAAAGCAGAGGAGGTAGACCGTGAGTCAGTTGCTTTCACAACTACAATCATCTTTTGATTGGCGGACAATACTGGATATTGCGGTCGTGGCCATTGTCCTTTATCAGCTCCTGATGCTGATCAAGGGAACTCGTGCTGTTCAGCTTCTTAAAGGAATCCTTGTGCTGCTTATTCTATCCAATATTGCTCAGTTTTTAAAATTATCCACCATCAATTGGCTGTTGGATCGACTCTGGTCCATGTTCTTTATCGCTTTGCCTGTTGTCTTTCAACCGGAGTTGCGTCGGGCCTTGGAGCAAATCGGTCGTGGTAAGTTCTTCGTGCGTCATCCTCAAGCAGTAGGCAATGATGCTATGATTCAAGTTATTGATGAACTGGTACGATGTACCCAAGTTCTTTCTAAGAACCGGATTGGGGCATTAATCGCAATGGAGAGGACCACAGGCCTTCAAAACTATGTAGAGACAGGCATCAAAATCGATGGTGTGGTTTCCTCTGAATTCTTGCTTAATGTGTTCATTCCCAATACTCCTCTTCACGATGGGGCAGTTATCATTCGCAATGATCGTGTCGCAGCGGCAGGGTGCTTCTTACCCCTTTCTGAAAGCAATGCCATTCAAAAGGAACTGGGAACACGCCATCGAGCGGCCATAGGCCTTACAGAAGTCTCCGATTCGGTGGTTATCATTGTCTCAGAAGAGACAGGAGCTATATCAGTAGCAACTGATGGAGTATTGACTCGTTTCCTTGATGAAAAAAGCCTGAAGGAATTATTGTGTCGCGAGCTTCAAGTGGATACCACGACCAAGAGTTATGTGCCCTTTTGGAGGTCATAAGTATGAAAGAAATGATACAACGGAACTTAGGATATAAAACCATTAGTTTAGTCTTGGCTATTCTTTTTTGGCTTTGGGTGACAAGCCAAGGAAACAGCCAGACCTTAGATCGGGATCCGACTTTGACCCTCTCCTTGATCACTAAGAATACACCCGCCAACTCTATGATTATGACCAAACTGCCCTCGGTGAGAGTCAAGACGGAGGGGTATAACCCAAGCATCAATGTCAATGAGCTTTTTGCTTATGTGGATCTCAGCGGCAGCGAACCCGGAGAGCATGACTATGAAGTGAAGGTTGATCCCATTCCTAATATTAAGATCGTCGAGATTTCTCCTCGGGTGGTTACCCTGCAATTGGATACGGTAGAAGAAAGAATGCTTCCTGTAACCGTGGAGGTTTCCGGAACACCTGCTAATGGCAAAAAGGCTGGGGAGACTATCGTTAAGCCCAGTGAGGTCAATGTCAGGGGACCCAGCAGCCTATTAGGTGAAGTGGATAAGGTTTTGGTGGAGGTCAGTGTGGCCGGAGCCAATGAAACCTTGCAAGTTTCCCGGCCCCTCTTGTTCCGTGACAAAAACGGATTGGCCATCTTTGGCCCCGATCCCAGTGTAGAGACTATCACCTCAAGCCCCACCAGTGTGGATATCATTGTCCCCATTGTGGCAAAAGAGTTGGAAAGCAAAAGAGTTCCTCTTAACGCAACCACCACAGGGACTCCCGCCGAAGGAAGAGAAGTACGCTCCATTCAGGTGGTTCCCAATGGAGTTCAGGTCTATGGTGAGCCTGAAGCTCTTGCACAGTTTAATGCATTGACTATTGGTTCTGTGGATATCAATGGACTATCTGAGACAAGAACCTATGAGATATCTTCGGATAAAGTGAGCTTGCCTGAAGGTTTAAGCTATGGATCTAGGACAACTTTCTCAGTCATTGTGGAAATGGGCAGTACTATTCAGGACAAAACCCTCTACGATCTTTCCATTGAACTTAAGAATCTTCCTGGGGATTTAGTTCTTGAGAAACCGCTTCCTGCGATCAGTGTGACGGTCAGAGCTTACCCGGAAATTCTCAATAGCTTAACTAAAGAGCAGATTTCTCTCTGGATCGATGCGGTTGGCAAGACTGCGGGAGAGCATACCGCTAAGGTTTATTGGCATTTGCCTGCCGGTGTTGAGATGATTTCTGTCCCAGATATTACCTATACTCTGAAGGCCAAAGACGATCCTCCTGAAGAGCCGGAAAATCCGGGTAATCCAAGTAGCCCTGGAAACAAGCCGGTAGTGTAGGATAACATTGCTTCGTCCAAAGAGCATTTGGACAGTGGTTTACTCAGTAATGTATAAAGAAGAGATGTACCACTAAGTAAGTGGAGGTATACTCATTGAACCTCATATGGACAAATTTACGGGTGCCGGTAGAAGAGGATGAACGACAACTTCCTCTGATGATGGCCCGTAAGCTTAAAGTTCCCCAGCAGAGCATCTCCAACTTGCGAATTTTGCGCCGCTCAGTAGATGCTCGAAAAAAGCCCCAATTATTTTTCTCTTATACCCTCGGATTTTCCTTGGAGATTCCGTATAAAGAAGTGGACCGTGTCTTGCATCGGGTAGCCGGTCTCAAACCTGAACCCCAGGTTATGCCGAAGCCTTTTATAAAGCCTGAGAAAAACTTAAGTCATCGTCCCATCGTGGTTGGGGCTGGACCCGCAGGATATTTCGCTGCTCTGGCTTTAGCCAAAGCTGGCTATGCGCCACTGGTCCTGGAGCGGGGGGATGATGTGGAGACTCGGACCTTGAAGGTGGAGAACTTTTGGAAAAAAGGTCAGCTGGATATTGAAAGCAATGTTCAGTTTGGAGAAGGAGGAGCAGGAACCTTCTCTGATGGAAAACTAACCACCCGCATAGCGGATCCTCGTATTACAGAAGTATTGGAGACCTTTGTAGAGCAAGGGGCTCCTGCGGAAATACTTTTTCTGGCCAAGGCTCATATCGGAACAGATATCTTGAAAATCGTGACTCAAAGACTTCGGCAAAAAATCCAGTCCATGGGGGGAGAAGTGCGTTTTCGCGCTAAACTCACAGGTCTACGTCATCAAAACGGGAAGCTTACCGGTGTTGAGGTGAATAACTCGGAGGTGATCCCGGCAGAGGCGATGATCCTGGCTATCGGGCACAGTGCTCGGGATACCTATCGGCTGCTGCTGGAACAAGGGGTCCATCTGGAACAGAAGGCTTTCGCCATTGGGCTTCGGGTCGAGCACCCTCAGGAGCTCATTAACACCAGCCAATATGGAATGGAACTCCATCCAAAACTGGGCCCTGCCGATTATCAGCTGACGTATCAGGACACAACGACCGGTCGAGGGGCCTATGCTTTTTGCATGTGTCCCGGTGGAAAAGTGGTGGCCGCTGCTTCAGATGTGGAACGGTTGGTGACCAATGGCATGAGTGAATATCGACGGGATACAGGAGTAGCCAACAGCGCCCTGGTAGTGACTGTAGGAAAAGGGGACTTTCAAGGGGAGCATCCCTTAGCGGGGGTTGAATTTCAAGAGTATTGGGAGCACCAGGCTTTTTTAGCCGGTGGTCGTGATTATAAAGCTCCGGCGCAAAGTGTCCGAGACTTCTTAGCAAAGCGGGTCTCAGGAGAATTTCTTTTGCCTTCCAGCTATACTCCGGGCATTCATCCTGTTGAACTCCACGCTGTTTTACCGCAAGCCGTGGGTGATGTGTTGGACAGAGCCCTACTTTCCTTTGACCAGAAGATTCAGGGCTTTGCCGGCGAAAAGGGGACCTTGACGGGAATCGAAACTCGAACCAGTGCTCCGGTGCGTATCACTCGGGATAAAACAGGAGAATCTTTGCATATCCAAGGGCTTTTTCCCGCCGGTGAAGGGGCAGGTTACGCCGGTGGAATCATGAGCGCCGCCGTAGATGGAATCCGCAGCGCCGAACGAATCATGGCTCAGTATAACCCTGCAGATTAGGATGAACCTCCTATTTGTGAAATATTACAAAAGAGAATCAGATATATTTGTGTTTTAGAGTCTATTACTAAGGAATAAGATGATATTGATGGCAATGCTTTGCCTTAGAAATCCAGTATGCCCATAAGGTAGTAGCGTTATGGAAGGGGTAGTTTACTTGGGTAAATTGTTTGGAACGGATGGGGTACGAGGTGTGGCTAATAAGGAGCTAACGCCCGACTTAGCGTTTCGTTTGGGTCAGGCCGGCGCCTATGTATTGAGTAAGGAACACCCCCATCCTCGTATTGTAATCGGCAAAGATACCCGGATTTCCGGAGATATGTTGGAAGCAGCCTTAATTGCCGGGATATGCTCGGTTGGAGCTGATGTGTTGAGGGTAGGGGTTTTACCCACTCCAGGGATTGCTTACTTAACACGAACTTTAGAAGCCAGTGCCGGAGTCGTCATCTCAGCATCTCATAACCCGGTTCAAGATAATGGAATAAAGTTTTTTTTCTGTACAGGTTACAAGCTCCCTGATGCGGTGGAGGAAGAGATCGAAGACCTTGTCCGTAGTCATGAAAAGCCCTGGGCCACCCCCATTGGTGGTGAAGTAGGGCGAGTGATAGAGGTCCAGGATGCCGAGCGTCGGTATATGGATTTCCTGAAAAGGACCGTAGGCTCCCTTGCAGGAATTAAGGTGGTTTATGATGGTTCCAATGGTGCTGCATTCCGGGTAGGTCCCCAAGTTCTTCAGGAACTGGGAGTGGAGGTAATCCCTCTATCTGTTACCCCTGATGGGGTTAATATCAATGCAGGTTGCGGCTCCACCCATACGGAGGTACTTCAACAAGCCGTAGTCGAGCACAAGGCCGACCTGGGTTTAGCCAATGATGGCGATGCGGATCGCTTAATAGCCGTAGATGAAGAAGGAAAAGTCGTTGATGGGGATTTTATCATGGTTATCTGTGCCTTGGCGCTAAAAGCCAAAGGACAGCTGGCGGAGAATTCCATCGTAGTCACTGTCATGAGTAATCTAGGCTTGCATATCGCTTTAAAGGAAGCTGGAGTTAAAGTTTATGAGACCCAGGTAGGGGATCGTTATGTTATGGAAGAGCTCCTCAAAACAGGAGCGAAGCTAGGGGGTGAACAGTCCGGGCATATTATTTTCCTGGATCATAACACCACCGGCGATGGCCTGCTTACGGCTTTGCAGCTTCTAGCAGTGCTTAAGGAGCAAGGAAAACCAATCTCAAAGCTCGCCGCCCAAATGCAGCGTCTACCTCAGGTACTGATTAATGTTCAAGTTAAGGATAAGAAGAAAGCCATGGAAAACCCTTATGTCTTCCAAAAGGTGGAGGAAGTCAAACGCTTTCTGGGAGATCGGGGGCGGGTTCTCGTACGCCCATCCGGAACTGAGTCCTTAGTTCGTGTCATGGTAGAAGGACAGGATCATGAGCAGCTCATGGGCCTAGCCCAATCCGTGGTGGATATTATTAAACGGGAAGAGCTTTAAGAAATTTTTGGCTGAATTTAGTCAAAAGAAAATATTTACTGTAGATATTTTTCAAGGAAGACGTATAATGTTCATGTGCCTCAAACTATTCTTTAATCGTGGAGTGTCATGATAAATGATGCTTTGTAAAGATCAAAGGACAGCTCTGGAGTGTACATGAACATTCTTGATAGGGGGGATGTGTAAGAAGGAAAAAAGAGCAAAGTGAATGAGTGTAACAAGACATCTGTGTGGTTAAGATCTGGCAAGTTCATATAGCGCCTGGACCAGAATCGAGGTACGAAGTACGAGGCACGAGGTTCTAACATCGAATCTCGATCATGGTTGACGAGGAGGAGGGTTATCGAAAGACTCGGCGGATGCCCTCTCGGTGTCTTGACACCGTAAGCTTATCACAAAACCGTGAAGTAATTTGCGGGACAATAGGTAAACTTCAAGGAATAGGAGTAGTCTGCCCTTTTTTGGATTACCTCTTTATTCATGCTGCCAGAAAACCTTGAACCGCTCGGAGAGCGGTTTTTTATTTCACTATCAGAAAGTATAAACTTGCGTTATATACTTTCTAAGCATAAGGGCAACCAACGGCTTCGCCTCACTGGGGATATGGGTCAAAGGCACGGCGAAGCCGGGTTTTCTTTATGTATTACCTTTAGAGACTTCCTTGTGTGTCTATGCATGTGAAGCAGAGTTGAGAGGAGAAAAAAACTATGTGTGGTATCGTTGGATATATTGGTAAACGCCCGGCTATTCCTGTTCTATTGGATGGACTAAAGAAGTTAGAATACCGCGGATATGATTCAGCCGGGGTGGCAGTCCTTGAGCAGGACGCCATTAAGGCCTGCAAGACAGTAGGCAAATTAGCTGTTTTAGAAGACAAGCTGGGAGAGGATTTTTCTCAGACCTGCATCGGCATCGGGCATACCCGTTGGGCAACCCATGGCCGTCCCTCCGATCTCAATGCTCATCCTCATTTGGATACTGAAGCGAAATTCGCCGTAGTCCATAACGGGATCATTGAGAACTATATCGAGCTGAAGGAGTGGCTAATCGAACAAGGTCATGCCTTTGTGTCGGAGACAGACACCGAAGTATTGCCCCACTTAGTGGAGTATTTCTATAAGGGCGACTTAGTCGCAACGGTACGCGAAGTGATTAATAAACTCAAAGGCTCCTTCGCTATTCTGGTGATGAGCCGTCAAGATTCGGATATTCTTGTGGCTGCCCGCAAAGACAGTCCCATGGTTGTAGGATTAGGAGAAGAGGAATTCTTGGTAGCCAGTGATATTCCTGCTATCCTTAACTACACTCGCAAAACCTATATCATCGAAGATGGTGAGATGGTTGTTCTCACTAAAGATGGGGTAAAAATTACGGATTTTGAAGGGAAAGAAAAGGAAAAGCAGCTTTATGAAGTCAAGTGGGATGCCGTAGCAGCTGAAAAAGCTGGTTATGATCATTTTATGCTTAAAGAAATCTACGAACAGCCTCGTGCTCTTCAGGATACCTTAATCGGCCGCTTGGAGGAAGATAGGGCCGTTCTTAGTGAAGTGAACCTAACTGCAGAACAACTGAAGAACTTTCGAAAAGTCTTTATCGTGGCCTGTGGCACAGCTTGGCATGCGGGCTTAGTGGGGAAAACTCTCATTGAACGCTGGGTTCGTCTCGCGGTAGAAGTGGATATCGCTTCAGAATTCCGCTATCGTTCTCCCTTAGTAGATGAGCATACGTTAGTCGTGGTCATCAGCCAATCCGGTGAAACCGCTGATACCTTAGCAGCCCTCCGGGAGGCCAAAAGAAACGGTGCCCGCGTAGTCGCCGTCACTAATGTGGTAGGAAGCTCTGTAGCCCGTGAAGCCCATGATGTAATTTACACCTGGGCCGGCCCGGAAATCGCCGTAGCCTCCACTAAGGCCTATACCACCCAATTGGAAGGAATGGTCCTTCTAGGGCTATATCTGGCTCAGATTCGCGGCACCCTGTCTGCCGAAAAAATCCAGGAAGTCATTGCTGCCCTACGCAAAATTCCCGCTCAAGTTCAGGAAATTCTCGATGAGGCCGAGCATATTAAAGACTTTGCTCAGTCCTTTGTTGATGTAGAAGACACTTTCTTCATCGGTCGTAGCCTGGATTGGAACGTGGCTATGGAAGGTGCTCTAAAGCTCAAAGAAATCTCTTATATTCATGCGGAAGCCTATGCAGCCGGGGAACTCAAGCACGGCACCCTAGCCTTAATCACCGACAAGACTCCTGTCATTGCCCTGGCCACTCAGATGGATGTCTATGAAAAGACTCTATCCAATATTATCGAGGTCAGAGCCCGTGATGCCCGAGTCATTGGCATCACCTTCAAAGGTAATAAGGACCTGGTCAAATCAGTGGACCATGTAATCTATTTGCCCGAGACCATCGCCGAACTGGCTCCGATTCTTACCGTGATTCCGATGCAACTCTTGTCTTACTATGTTTCCGTAGCCAGAGGCTGCGATGTGGATAAACCAAGAAATTTGGCAAAAAGCGTTACTGTCGAGTAACTTCTTAAGCCCAAGATAGTTTGCAGAAGTAAAAAAGAATAATAAAACCCGTGGTATTGGTCGGCTGCGAACCGGTCAAGACCACGGTTTTTTTATTCCTTATCGATTTGTATTTTTCTAAAAATGTAGAGGTTAATTGAAGAAGATGTAGAACTATAATATCAAAAGCAATTAAAATATTCTCTAAATAGGATTTGCACAATATTATTTTGAAAGGAAGTAATGCCAATGGAGCAGAATGTAAAACCTTTTGAAAAATTTTTCTCCGGTAGTCATCTGATTCTGGGTGAGGCTGGATCTGGGAAGACGAAATTAATATGGTCTATCCTTCAGGACAGAGAATATGTCAAAGAGAATACAATCAACATTGTTCTTACAGATTCGGAAAAAAGGATGTGGCACGATTCACACCAGAACCCCGTTATAACTATAGATCCGTATGATTCAGATATTTCTTGGGCTACTAATCCTAGCAAGCCTGGTATTTACCATTGTGCTTGTGATTATGCTCCAAGAATTATTACTTTTTTGGAGTGTTTAGCTACTTGGGCGATTCGAAATGAAAAGAAAATCGAGCAAAAAGTACGTATTTTCATTGATATATCCACGAAAATATGGGTGCTTCCTGAATTTATAGAGCAAGTAAACAGACTACACTTTATTGCAAGCAGCCAGGAAGAGAACTCCATTGAAATTTGGGCAGTTTTAGGTAGTCTAAAGAAACTGACAAATCAGGTCAAACCAATCTTTGCTTGCGTCAATCTAGTCCTAATGAATCCCATTTCTCCATCTTGGATAGATGAACTCAAAGATATAGTAGGCATCCAATGTGGAAATCTCCGGGATAAATTGGATGGCGTCCAAGTTGGAAAAAAAGAAGGGTATTATTATGCTCCCTCTAACGATCGGGATCTTTATTTCCAGTCCAATTAGTAAAAAATTAAGACTGCAGCGTCCTAAATGATGAAGATATAATCTAAAAATGAAACCCGTGGTAGTAATCGGCAATATCCGGTTAATGCCACGGGTTTTAAGATGTCTTTCTGTTCTAGAAGCCATATTTCGGCTTCTTCTTTATTTTCATATATTCTAAAATTTCCTTTATTGGTTTGCATGGCCATTTCTTTAAATCTGCCTTTTTGAATGGTCTTTTGGGGAGGTAATAAGGGCAGCTTTTATAAAATTTCTTAAGGTGAAACTTCATTGTTATTAGGGTTTCGGATGACAGAGAATTTGTATTTGTCTCCGCGGTAAATGGCAGTCTTTTTTTCCAGAGGTTGATTTTGGTCAGAATAGATTACGGATTGAACGATAAAGATCGGGCTCCCTTTCTTAACTTCCAGGATGCTTGCAATATAACTATCAGCTATTGAAGCCTCAATAGTTTGACTTATGGTTCTCAGGTTGATTTCAGGGATGTTTTTATATAGATCCAGGGTAGTAAAGGATTCGTGACGAGAAGAAGCTGACACAGCAAGCTCCAGCATTTTCTGGCCCAACTCAATGGAAAAATAAGAATTATAAAAAGCCATAGGATTATCTTCGTTTAATCCAAGTAACTTCAACTGAAAGATATGCTCGACTAGGGGAACATTGAGAATGAGACTAATTTCGTAAGAATTGGGCAGGACAAGATATTCCATGATTTTGGTGTTGGGCTTAAGTCCTTTCATAAGAAGGGAATTCTGGAAAGGAGTGATTGTAAAAAGCTCTTGTTCTACTTTGGGCTCTGCCACAAAGGTACCTTTTCCGTGGGTCTTAAAAATCAGCCCCTCTTTTTCCAGTTCATTCATGGCTTGTCGGACCGTAATGCGACTGACATCATATAACTCACATAATTCCCGCTCAGAGCGTAGCTTTTCACCCGGGAGAAATTCACCATCTTTAATTTTTTGTGTAATCAAGTTCTTCAACTGAATATACAATGGAATTTGATTATCATTAAAAGCGCTTGACATATTACCACCGTCCTATTTTATAGGTCTGACTTTAGCATAATTCTAAATTATTTACAAGACCAATTAGAGAATTTGCATAACTGGACATAACCATTAAAAAAACTTTGAAAAATTTTTAAACTTTATTATTCTTAAAGAAGGAATAGGAGGAAGAATGTAGAATGTCATATTATAACTGGATATAACCAGTAATATCATTAGAGCGAAGTGGATATAATTATTCAGCCGATGATTACTGTAATTATCCGGAAAAAACTATAGGGGGATCTAGCATGAAAAAAGAACTGAAATTCCTTAGTCCTAACGGTCATCTTGGTTTTGGTCCGACAAAAGAGAAGAGTTTCTACATTGGAGTTAGTGAAAATCCCGACTATATCTTATGCGATTCGGGTAGTGACGATATCGGGCCTGGTCCCTTAGGCGCCGATATTTGCACAAGTTTAAAATCCACTCAGATCCATGACCTTGAACTGATGCTGGTGGAAGCACGCAGATTGGGTGTACCGATGTTGATTGGTTCTGCCGGAGATACCGGCACCAATAAACAAGTGGATGCCTATGTTCAAATTATCAAGGACCTTGCTAAAAAACATAATATACCCAAATTCAAACTGGGGTATTTCTATTCAGAAGTTGATAAAGAGTACCTCATGACTAAGCTCGAAAACGGTGAAACTTTGGAGGGTTTAGACGGACGTGGCAATTTGACAAAGGAAGAGATTGAGAAGACCGATCGCATCGTTGCGGTAGCTGGAGTCCATCCTTATATTAAACTGCTTGACATGGGAGCAGACGTTATTATTGGTGGACGCTCCAGTGATTGCGCTATTTTTGCAGCTCCAGCCATTCAACAAGGATACCCGGAGAACCTGTCCTATTACTTAGGCAAAGTCCTTGAATGCGCATCTTTCTGTGCAGAACCTTACGGCGGTAAGGAATCAGTAATGGGTATTATCAGTCACGAAGATGTAAAAGTTAAAGCAATGCATCCGGATCAAATGTGCACTGTGGCATCCGTTGCCGGTCATGCTATGTATGAAAGAACCAATCCTTACTTTGAGTATGTTGCCGGCGGCATGATGGATATGAGTCAATGCGTTTACGAACAGCATGATGAGAAAACCTGCCGCATTACCAATCCCAAATTTGTACCTATTGAAGGCAAAGTCAAGGTTAAGCTGGAGGGAGCTGGAAGAGTAGGCTCCCGCTTTATCGGTATTGCCGGAATCCGTGATCCCTATTCAGTACAAAATGTGGATCAAATGATTGAATGGGCTAAGAGTCAAGTCGTAGAACGGTTCGGAGAAAACGGTTATGAGCTCCATTATCATGTCTATGGTAAGAACGGAGTCATGGGTGATCTGGAACCTATCAAAGAAATCAAGTCTCATGAACTTTGTGTGATTGTTCAAGGTGTTGCTCCTACTAAGGAAATGGCTGAAGAAGTAGCAATGCTGGGCTGCCGTCAATTATTCTACGCACGCTTACCAGAAGTTAAGGGAACAGCGGGTTCTGTAGCTTTTATCCTGGATGAAGTCGTACAAGCAACAGATGCTTATACATGGACCATGGATCACACTGTACCTGTGGATGACCCTATGGAGCTCTTCAAAGTCACTATGATCGACGTAAAATAATCAAAATTAGAAGGGGAGATTTAAACATGGCAACAAGAAAACTTTCTGAGTTGGCTAAGACCATCCGTAGCAAAAATGCAGGTACCGACAGAATTACCTTTGACATCATTTTTAGAGAAAAAGAAAACTACGACTTAGTCAGAAAAAGTGGTGCTCTCACTCGGGAAACTGTGAAAGAGTTATTTGGTCTTACAGACAGTGATATCGCTGATTTCGTGGAATTTGATCCTGCTTTTGCTATTAAATTTACCATCAATAGAAAAAAACCCAGTGGAAGTGCCGGAGACAGCGATGTGTTCGGGAGCCAGCAATATCCTCCTTTACTGGATATCGAAATTCCAGTTTAACGGTTCACTCAAGGTATTCCTTATCCTGGCCCCCTCCAAAGGGAGGGAGCCAGGGGAATAAAAATAAAATGAGGTGAAATTATGGAAGAAAAGGAAATGGACCCAAAACCGGAAAGAAAAACGTCAAAACTGCTGCAAATTATTATCCCTATTGTTATCGGTCTAATCATCGCGTTTATTATTCCCAATCCCGAGGGATTACCAACGAATGCCTGGTATTATTTCGCTGCATTTGTGACAATTATCTTAAGCGTCGCCTTGGAAGCCCTCCCTATGGGAGCCATCGGCTTAATTGGAATCTCTTTTATAGCTATCTTTAACCTTCTTGGTAAAAGTGGTAAAGACACGTTAAGTTGGGCTATATCCGGTTTTTCTAACAGTGTAGTCTGGTTGGTTTTTGCGGCCATGATCTTTGCTGTAGCGCTGAAGGACACCGGTATCGGACGTCGGATTGCACTTTTCTTCATCAAAATTTTAGGTAAAACCTCATTGGGCTTAGGTTATGCAGTCACCCTTGCCGACTTCTGCCTTGGTCCATTTATGCCATCGAACACAGCCCGCAGCTTCGGCACCATGTACCCAATCACCAGAGCCACAGCAGAAGCCTTGGGCTCTCACCCTGGTGAATCAGCGGGAAAGATCGGTTCGTTCCTTCTCTTTACATCCTTTACTGCCACCTTCATCTCCAGCTCCACCTTCTTGACTGCCGCAGCCATGACGGTTCTTGGGATTGAATATATTGCTGCAGCCACCGGGTTTACTCCGATTTCCTGGATGGGTTATCTTGTGGGCTTCATTCCCCAGGCCTTAATTCTATTAGTTACGACTCCGTTGATTGCTTATAAATTCTTCCCGCCTGAAATCAAGAAGTTCCCTGAAGCTCCAAACTGGGCTGCAGAACAGTTAAAAGAAATGGGGAAATTCTCGAAAAAAGAAATCACTACACTCATAATCTTCTTGTTCGCACTTGTCGCGTGGATCAGCATGGACGACATATTCCCTCCGGCTATGGTAGCCATTATGGCAGTTTCGGCAATGCTCTTAACCAAGGTTATTACTTGGGAGCAAGTCATTGAAGAAAAGTCAGCCTGGAATATTGTCATGGTGCTGGGTACATTGATTACTTTAGCTAACGGATTAAAAGATGTGGGATTCTTGGAATGGGTTTCTCAAGCTTCAGCGACTTATCTAGTGGGATTAGCTTTATCGCCGGTTGTGATCATGATTTTACTGGCTTTAATCGACTTCTTACTCCACTACCTCTATGTAAGTATCACTGCCCACGTTACCACTTTAATGCCTCTATGGTTGGCCGTAGTCTCTTCGATTCCTGGTTTCCCTGTACAACTGTTCGGAATGTTATTAATTCACACTAAAGAAGGCTTCGGAGCCTTGACGCCTTATGGTGCCGGTCATGGGGTCGGTTTCCTTCTCAGTGGCTATTTCCCTGACCACAAAAAGTTCTGGAAAGCCGAAAGTTTTTGGGCCTATACTTATTTTGCCTTGATGGTGGTTAGTATTCCATATTGGATATGGTTGTATGGTTGGATGTAATATAAATATTAACTCCAATGTAATTGAAAGATAGAAAGACAGCTTCTCGATAATCGTCATTATCGAGAAGCATTTTCACTTTGTAATATTATCATGTTTAGAGGAGGCTCGGTGATATATCTAAAAAAATTAAAAAGAATGAAAGTTGCTGCAAGGGCAAATGTGTCTGAGTTATTTTTGGATATATCCAGACTTCGCAGATATCTACAAGCGAAAGGAATGATCTTATGGAGAAGAAAAGGATGTCCCTTACCCTGAAGATATTTATCGGTATGACTTTAGGCATATTTTTTGGTTGGTTTTTCGGGGACAAGATTAGCTCTATAAAAATCATTGGTGATATTTTTCTGAGACTAATTCAAATGGCTATTATTCCTTTAATCTTCACCGGAGTGTCGTGCGCTATCGGTGGGTTGGGTGGAGATATGAAAAAGCTTGGCCGTTTAGGGTATAAGCTGTTGATTTTCTATGTAGGAACTACAATTATCGCCATTGTCATTGGTGTGGGGATCGGTAATATATTTCAACCAGGAACAGGTATTACTCCCCCGACCGACCTTCTTTCTTCTCCGGTAAGTGAAATATCTGCTCCCTCGATTTCAGAGGTTATTTTGAAAATGGTACCTAAAAATCCTGTAGATGCTATGGCTCGCCAAGATATGTTCCAAATGGTGATATTTTCTGCTTTTTTTGGCCTGGCTTTATCCATGTTGGGAGATGCGGGAACTCGGATTTTATCAGCGTTTAGCGTCATCAACTCCGCAGCAATTCAGATGATCACCATCATTATGAAAATGGCCCCTTACGCTGTGTTCGCTTTGATGACCTGGGTAACAGGAACTGTGGGGATTGAGGTTTTGATTCCTCTGGCAAAATATCTCGTTACTTTGATCATTGCTCTCATTTTACAGACATTTGTTATTTGCGGTATCGTAGTATGGGGTATCGCTCGAGTAAGTCCGATCCAATTCTATCGAAGAAGTCTGAATGCGATGATCGTGGCGTTTACCACATGTTCATCAGCGGCCAGTTTGCCCATATCCATTGAGACAGCCCAGAGAAACCTCGGTGTAGGTAAAACCATAAGTCAGTTCGCATTACCATTGGGGGCGACGATGAATTCGGATGGAACCGCAATGTTCCACGCTGTGGCCAGCATTATGATCGCTCAATTTTTCGGTATTGAGTTTGGACTAACAGAGCAAATCATGTTGGTTTTCTTTGCTGTGCTTATTGGTCTTGGTGGTACTGCAGTGCCCGGAGGAGGGATGGTGACCTTGGCTATTGTCCTCAACGCGGTTGGACTTCCTATTGAGGGAATTGCGTTATTGGCTGGAGTGGATCGGATTGCAGAGATGTTTCGTGCAGTATTGAATGTAACCGATGATTTATCGGGTGCAGTGGCTATTGCTGCCTGGGAAAAGGACTTTGACAAAGAAGTGTTTTACGGGAGAAAGGAAGCTGTTTTGGACTAAAGCTTGGCCGACTATGAAGAAAAATACCATAATTGAGCATCCTACGATGTCATATTAGAAGGGTAAAGACAGGATTATCCATTGATAGCCCGGTCTTTACCCTTCTTCGAGTGATTTTACATAGAAACCAAATCCGTTATAGTAAACTCAACGATTCCTTCACTGCACGGATAAACTCAGGAGTTGTCCCACAGCATCCGCCAAACCACTTCACACCCAGATTAGCCATAGCCTTTATATATCGGGCAAATTCCTCAGGCTCCACATCATAGACGGTTTGGTTATCGATCAATTTCGGCAACCCAGCGTTGGGTTGAACCAAAATAGGCAAATGGGTAGAAGACACCATGGTTTCAACAATGGGCAACATCTCACAGGGACCTAAAGAACAGTTGGCGCCAATAGCATCAACACCATACTCTTCTAAAGAAGCTGCTACCGTCTTGACATCGTTGCCCATTAAGGTTTTTCCTTGCTTTTGGAAAGTAAATGTACAGATAACGGGCAGGGAAGAATGATCCTTAGCAGCCTTAATGGCTGCTTTTACTTCAGTTAGGTCAAAAAAGGTCTCAATTAATACCAGATCGACTTTCCCGGTTAAAGTCGCTGCCTTGATTTGACGGGTGTATAAGTCATACACCTCTTCGAAGGATAAATCGCCCAAAGGTTCAACAAGCTCACCGGTTGGTCCCACATCTAAAGCGACCAGGTTATTTCCTGCTGCTTTTCGGGCAATGGCAATAGCTGACTGAACTACTTCCTCTACGGTATATCCGGTTTCTTTTAATTTCGTCTCAATGGCTCCAAAGGTATTAGTGGTGATAATATTGCTGCCGGCTTCGATGTATTTCCTATGGATTTCCTCGATAATCTCCGGTCTCGTTATATTCAATACCTCTGGGGGCTGACCGGGGTTAAGGTCATATTTTTGCAGCATGGTGCCCATTGCTCCATCAAAGATAAGATTTGATTCTTTATCTAGTATCACGAAAAAACCTCCCAAAAAAAGTATTGATGCCTATAGCGCTCATGATTTTCTGATTCTATCACAGTAAGTGATTCTCTAGTAGAGGTTATCTATAAAAATAACAACTATCCTTATTATAATAAAGAGAGAAATTCAGATTCGCAAGTAAACCTTTATTGAATATTGGATTCTAACTCAGGCTTTAATTGAATTCCCTTTTATTCGAGCGCTAATAATCAATTGTGCATTGACAATATACTAAATAATCTATAAATTCAGAATATGCTACGTGCAACTTCTAAAACATAAGGAGGTAAAAGAATGATAAATTTCAGTAAATATAAAGACATTATTATTACTCATGGTCTCTGTAGTGGACTTAGTATTAAGATGAACGTCTATATCTACTTAGTGGATGGACTGCTTTTTGACACTGGACCATCTACCTTGCAAAAAGGTACAGCGAAATTCTTCAGTCAGCAGACCATTGAACAAGTCGCTCTTACCCATGTCCATGAAGATCATTCCGGTATGGCCCATTGGCTGCAGAAGAATAAACTGGTACCCATCTATCTTCACTCTGAGGCTATTAAAACCGCGGAGAAAAGGGGAAAATATCGGCTATATCGTCGTCTTATCTGGGGAGGTCGAGAACCTTTTTACCCTCAAGCCATGCCGAAGGTGATCCGGACGGAGCGATACACTTTCGAGGCCATTGAGGCACCTGGCCATACGGAGTTCCACCATGTATTCTATGAGCAGGATCAAGGCTGGCTCATTACAGGAGATTTGTATATAGGTCGGAAAGTGCTCTTAGCTCTTTATGAAGAAAATATGCTTCAGATGATAGCTACCCTAGAAAAAGTACTGCAGCTTGATTTTGATACGATGTTTTGTTCCCATGCCGGGGTCGTTCTTAAGGGCAAGGAAAAAATGAGACAGAAGCTTGATTTTCTTACGGAATTGCAGGGTAAGGTGAGGGAATTGAGGGCCAAAGGTCTTACCGATGGAGAGATTGATAAAATAATATACCCCAAAAAACAGGCCATTAAAACACTCTCTGGAGGGGAATGGTCATCCTACAATATCATTCATACTATTTAACAATAAATGGATTAAAGTCATTTGTTTTTCCATAATGTACATGTAGACCGTATTTTACTAATCATGGTAATCTGTTTAAGTAATTCTAAATTTTAGATAGCTAATTCATCTTACAGTTCTCACATAGAGTGGTTTTGAACATAACCCGAGGATTTGAGGTCTCGTTTCATAAGAGAAAGAGCACCATGTAATGGAGGTGAGGTCATGTGAAGAGGATAATCCTTTTTTTAGCATTGGTATTGGCAATGGTAAGCTCAATTGCAGCAGGGACACTTGCATCTTATACTGTCGCCATCGACAACCTTGCTGGAGGCAGTGTGGTGGCTAAGGAGTTTATTTTTGTCGGTGAAGGAACGGACACCTTTCAAGAAGGGTTAAAAATAGCACCTTCGGAGACTCTTCAATGGCAGTTTAAAGTGAAGAACTATGAAAAGTATGTGATATCTGAGACAGATATTTACTATAAACTTACATTTAATATATCCGCTTCCCCAGGTAAAAAGGCTATTGAGCCCCTCACAGTAACTGTGAGAGATGGAATGGGGACTATTCTGAACCAGGTAACGGGGGTTGGGACATTTGATCTTTTAGGATCCTTCCTTCTTGCTGAAACAGGTCAAGAACGAGATATATTGGTGGAGATTGCTTGGCCCAACGAAAGTGAGTCGGATAAGGATTATGCTGGGGAAAAATTTGGTACAAGTATCATAGTGGATGCCCAGGCTTCCCAGGTGCCCTTGGACAGCAGTCCAAACCCGGAAACTCCTGAACCCGAGCAGGGTCAGGTAAGCGTGCTTTATGAAACCACTCCCCCTTGGCAGAACGGGCAAAGCGGAGAGTATCAATATCAATATAAGATTACCATCACCAACAATTCCTCTGTACCCATCGAAGATTGGTTTATGACCTTCCTCCTCCAAAGCGATCGGTTGAATAATGCCTGGAATGCCAAGTTAATATCGCGTTCACCCGAAGGAATTTATCGATTTGAAAACCCAGCCTATAACAACGTGAGTATGGACAACATCTTACCCGGACAAAGCGTATCTTTTGGAGGATTGGCCAGTGGGATGGGTGTGGATACACTCCAAAATATTGGTGTTGGTGGTAGTAACACAGGTCTTATCTCTAACGTTAATGTGATACACCAACCTTAATGAATTAAAGGAGGAGGGGTTATGAGGACAAAGGTTATTCTGATTTTTGTACTAACGGTTATGGTTCTTAGTTCCTTAACGGTGGGTACCCTTTCTAATTATAACAGTGTGTCTAGTTTTGGAATAAGTATCACACCCCATTAAAAATAAAGCATAACATCATGGAGGAAGTAACTAATGAAAAAAGTACTAAGCATAGTCGCGCTCGCTTTAGTGGTATCCACATCCATCATTTCCGGAACTTTGGCTATATACACCACACATATTGATGCATTAGCTCAAGGAAGTGTGGTGGCTAAGGAGTTTATCCTTACTAAAGGAGGGACAGATACCTTTGTTGAAAATGTTAAGATTGCCCCTTCTGAAACCATGAGTTGGCAGTTTAGCGTTAAGAATTTTGAAGGTACTGTAGTCAGTGAAACGGCTATGGACTTAGATATTGATGTGGATGTACTAGCTCCTAACGGCAAAAAAGCCATTGCGCCCTTGGTATTCACAGTAGAAAATTCTGCGGGGGATATAATAGGTACAGTAAACTCCGAAGGTAAAGTAGAGATTAATGACCAATTTGTTCTTAGTGCCCAAGGACAGGAAAAGGTCTATACCGTATCAGTCAACTGGCCAAGTAATACTAATGTAGATATTAACTATGCAGGGGCAGGCTACGGGACAGCCATTCAAGTCTCTGTGACCGGTATCCAAAAGTAGTTTGATTCCCATAAAGGTTTAATTTAAGGAAGAAAACGAAAGCGAGTTTCGTTAGCGTATAGATAGAGTTCAAGAAGCGGAAGTGTTAGTATGACCTAATACTTCCGCTTTTAGATTCTTTTTAATGATAACTTAAGTGCAATACTTCTTTAAAGATATAGACCAAAGCTTTGCTGGGGTTGGGGACTTCAATGCCCATAGTTAACAGCAGAGAGAGAATAAAGCCAATCGACAGGAAAAAGGTGACTGTAATGAGTTCCCGCCAATGTTTTTTTTGAATTAAGTTAGGTATTTCAAATAGTACCACACCTAAAAAGACTATGACCAAGAGAAGAATGTTCACCCTTTATCCCTCCTGTTTTTGCTTAGGTAATTTTCGAAATTTAGCCAGTAATAATGTGAGGATGGGAAGGAAAACTTCAAAGGGAAGAGCAAAGAATGGCCATACGTCCACAGTGGTATCAATATTTAATAGAGAAGGTTCATGAACAATTAAGCTTAAGCAGATGCCGATAATTCCTAAGGGGACTACTAAGGGGAGATAAGAGTGCAGGCGTAGGAGCTGAGCTATACTTAAAACCGTCACATAATAAAAGAGACTGCTCTTAATAAACAGCATAATAATCAATGCAATGGCATACAGCACTTCTAATCGCGTAAGAAAATTACCGATATCAATTAAGCGAATGCTCTCATAAGAGGGAGAGGTTAGCATGCCGACTAAAGGACCCAGCACCGTGGTATTTCGAATGATAGGTAAAAGTAAGAAAAGTGATCCAAAACTGAAGCCAAATAAGATGGATCGTGGAATTTGCTTTGTGTTATTGACACTGGGCAGGAAAAATAAGAAGATAACGATTTCCAAGTATGGGATGGTAAGCATGACGTGTACGCCTTGAATAAAATCAGGCATGGGTGTGTCAAAAAGGGGGATAAGATTTGAAAAATCCATCTCTGGAATGAGTAAAATCATGGTCGAAAAAGTGATAAACAGAGTGATTGCAACAAAGAGTGGATTAACCCGAACAATAACTTCTAGGCCTGACCTTACGGCCCAAGTACACACAAAGGTGAACATGAGCAGAACAATCCACATAGGGGTTTCGGGAAGAAGGTACGTTAGCGAAAAATCTCCCACATAAACGAGATTATAGATGAGAAGATTGAAGACAAAGATGATGTAGGTCGCCGAGATCAATTTGCCAACAAAAGGACCGTATACTATATCGTGGATCTCTATCAAGTTGTTTTTTGGGAATCTCTGAGCAAGGTGGATATAGACTAAAACCATAGGCAAGCTGAGAATGAATGCAATAATGACAGCAAGCCAATTATCTTGGTTAATGATTTGTGTAGAATAGGGTACTGTAACGAGGCCCCCCGTGACAAAACCGATGACTAAAAAGTTGAGCTGTGAACTTGAAATAATTTCCTTCTCAAACTTTATCAATACTCTCTACTCCTTATCTGGCACGGGAGGATAGTGTGCCCTGCCCGAACGTTCGATACTGGCATCCACAGTGACTTCTACTATAATCTCTGAAAAAACTTCATCCCAACGCTCCTTCATATCCTTCCACTCTTTGAGGTGCTCTTTGCGCACAACCTCACCAAAACCGAAAATATCCGCATTGAGTTCTTGAGCCTTTCTGAATGCCGTCAGAACTTCATCTTGAATGGCTGCGGCCGTATTTCGCTCAAGAGCTTCGACTTTTTCTTTTGTTCTTAAACTTTCTGCACAATATTGAGCAGCAAGTGCACCTTTTTCACGAATATAAACCCTCATAACCACCCGGTTATCCCGTATCTCTGCGCTGACTTTAGTCTTAGAATCAATAAGTTCTATGCTGACTTTACCATCACCCTCTGGACACTCCACATCGATAATGCCACTCTTTACTTCATCCTTTACCCATAAAAGTCCACGGGTTTCATATTTATTTAGCTCTCCAACGAGCTTATCGTCTTTGAAAACTGCCGTTCCTTTGACCTGAAGTGATTTCTTATCCCCTTTACCGACAATTTCAACTAGGGGTGCAGTCGGTGCAGTGGTTCGATCAATCAGAGCGGTTAAAAAGTCATTGAGTTGATTTGTACTGGTCTGAGAGTTTGGGTCTTGTTCATCAAGTAGTTTAGAAATATTGATTGCAGGAATTCTATCTATTACAGGTTCAATATCTAAAACATCCCTAGCGTTACCTTCAGAGACAACGAGCCAAATGTTTAATCGAGTTTCATGGTCTCGAATAAAAAAGTCTAGTTCCTCCTGAATACCTTCCTTGGCATAGTCTCGCCCGAGAATTAGCACTTGAATATGAGGAAAATAGAGTTTGCGGTTAGATATATGGGTGAAGTCACGTAGAATCGAAAAAAGAGTATTTCCAGTATTTTGGATGTTCCAAAATGCTTGGGCATTCGATCTAGCTGGGGATGATTGGAGCTCTTTAGGATTTGCGACTTGTGCAGTGACAAGGAGTTGATTCGATTCTTGTGTCTTATCAATACCTAACCCCATGACAATAGCTAAAGTGTTTAATTCTCGTTGATTCCAACACCCTGTCATACTCAAAACCAATATTATGCATAATAAGAGAACGAATAGAGAGTACTTTCGGCTTTTCATAGATATTTTACTCCATCGATTATTGCCTTTAACCTATTGATCTGGATCGTCTTGCCGCTTTTCGTCCTTTGAAGGAGGTGTCGGCTTCAATCTAAAAGCTTGTCTCTGGGGATCATTCCATCCAATCAAACGCGGACGGGTAACCATAGTCCATAAAGGAAATCGAATAATAGTGTCCTTCAAATCTAAAGGAGTGAGTGGGGCAATGGGTGAAAAAAAGGGAGTACCAAAAGATCTCAGTGATGCAAGATGGACTACGATTCCAATAAATCCTATCATGATTCCAAAAATACCCATGGTTCCTGCGAGAAGAACCATGATTAACCGCAATATAGCTCCTGAGTCTGTTTGAGCAGGGACTACAAAGCTGGCAACGGCTGTTAAAGATATGACGATAACCATAGGCTGGCTGACAAATCCGGCTTGGACAGCGGATTCGCCGAGAACCAAAGCACCCACGATACTGACTGCTTGACCAACAGGGCGGGGCAGCCGTATCCCGGCTTCTCTAAGGATCTCGAAGACCGCTCCCATGGATAAGGCTTCAATAACGGCAGGAAAGGGCACATCCTCCTCAGAGGCAGCCATGGTAAACAGTAATGGAGTCGGAATTAATTCTTGATGAAAGGTGCTCAAGGCGACAAAAATTGCCGGTCCTAAGATAGAAATAAAATAAGATAGAAAACGGGTCATTCGCACGATACCCGCAAAGTAGGGGCGGGAATAATAATCTTCAGTACTCGCGAAAGTCTCAATGAAGAGCAGGGGAACAGTTAACACGAAAGGAGTCCCATTAATTAAAAGAGCTGCACGCCCTTCTAGGATTTTTGCTGCGACAGCATCGGGTCTCTCGTTGTTTCCTACTGTAGAAAAGATCGAAAAAGGAGCATCTTCAATAAATTGTTCGATATAACCTGACTCAAGAATGGCATCAGTATCAATTCGATCGAGTCTACGTTTGATTTCATCGATGAGTTGGGGATTTGCTATTCCTTTGATGTAGGCTGTGCAGACGGCTGTTTTGGTTTCTCGGCCTATTATTGTGGTATCAAAGGTAAGATCTGAATTTCTAATATAGCGTCTTAAAAGGGATATATTCGTAAGTAAATTTTCCGTAAACCCTAAACGAGGGCCTCGAACAACGGTTTCAGTTTTAGGCTCCTCAAGGCTTCGGGTCTCACCACCATCTGTCCCAATGAGTAAAGCTTCATTTAAGCCGGAGATGAGCAAACCGATATAGCCTGTCAGGCATCTCTCGATGATTTCATTAATTGTGGCAGCTGTATAGACTTCATCAACCGAAAGCATCGTCGTCTTAATACTGTTGATATTAAAGGTTTTTCTTTCCTCTTTTTCGATGAATCGGGTATCAAACATCAGAGGTTTCATTATGCTTTCGTTCAAGAATGTTTTGTCGATCATACTCGTTAGGAAGACAAGTGCGCCTTTAAAATTTCCCTGAGGACCGAAATCAAATTCGCGTATTGTTAAGTCATAACTTGACCCGAAAATAGTTTTGATGTCCTCAAGATTCTTATGGAGATCTTGTGAGAGATTGGAGGTGGAATACTCACTGATCTTCTCTTGCTCTTTATAAGTATTTAAATGCGTCAACTTCATAACTTGGAGCTGTTTTTTAATATATTGAAACACTTTACATAACCTGCCTAAAATTGTTTCGGTCTTTTCTATAATGTGTAGTTATTGAAAATAATAAACGGGAGATTAAAAATTATTATCATATCCAAGCATCGAAAAAAACGGCTAGGATATACTAGTAAACAAAATAAGGGAATGAAAGGACCGGACAATGTCCTCCACAAAACACACAACTCGGCAGCAAATAGAAGACATGCGCAAAGAGATTCAGGCTAAAAAACTAAAGAAGTCTGATCTACATAGCAACAAGAATCTTAAAGTGGACAGACTGGGAGGTAGAAATGATCTTCTAAAAGTTTTAAGTAGAATGCTTTTTGGCGTTATAGTTGTGACTTTACTTTTTTCTTTAGTGTCTATTAATATGGCTAAGGGTAGGGGAGAAGTTCCCAGTATTTTTGGCTATTACTTATTTGTGATTGAATCAGGAAGTATGGAGCCTACCTTAAAGGTAGGCACAGTCATTCTTTCTCATGAACCTAGAAATCCGGAAAGATTAGAAAAAAATGATATCGTAACATTTCAGACTCTATCCGGTGCCATCATAACCCATCGCATTATTGAAGTGCTCGATGAAGGAGCGGGAAGTATAGGTTATCTGACCAAAGGAGATAATCCCGTCAACGTGATCGACCAGGAGGTACTTACCCCTGAGCGGGTGATTGGAGTATTTATAGCACGACTACCTTTATCTTAAAGATTAATAACATTGAATGCTGGAGATACAGAGTTTATATAAGGGCTATAAAACTGGAGGATAAAAGCCTATGGAGAGTTTGACTGTGTCTCAAAAGGTCGTACTGATGGAAAACCTCTCATCGGCTGAGTATTTATTACGAGAGGGAGAAAGCCTTCAGCAAGTATTGAAGGATATTAATCTTCAAATCAATAGGGCTGAGATATGGGGGATCATAGGGACATCCTGTTTCGAAATCAAGCTTTTGTTGGAGATCATGGCCAATATTCGACCCTACGAAAGTGGACGCTGTGTCTTGGTAGAACGGGGCATGATGAGGCTAAAACGAGTGATATTAAAGCATGTGTTTTATATTGGTAACTCAGACATGCTCTATAACACTATGAATGTACTAGAATTTCTCATGCTCGCCACTGCTAAATGGAAGATAAATGCTGTGGAGAGACAGGAGCAGATTTTTGAGTTGATCATCAAAATTGGCTTGGGTCATCTTTCTCTTACGACCATAGGCCTGCTTACAAAAGAGGAGAAGGCGGTAGTCACTTTAGTTGCGGCAGCTTACTCAGATGCCCAGATGATTGTCTTTAATCTTCCTGAATATGAGTTTGACTCAATCCTTATAGAGGTTATCGCCAATATGGCTGACTTCATTAAAGAACTTGGGAAAACACTTGTTGTAGCTACCCCTATCTGTCCATTGATTGAAAAGGCTTGTACACATATAGCTGTATTGGCAGAGGGGCGTTTAATCCATCAAGGTCTTGTTCAGGATTTTCGTGATCAGTATGACAAGGTGGAAATGATTCTTAGGGATGAGGACCTTGCAGGTGTAAAGGAAGCCCTTCGGGCAATTCTTCCCAATCATCAGCTGGTTGTAGAACATGACCGTTTATTAATTAAGGGAGAAACTTCTTTGCGCAGTGACCTGGAGGTGATTTATAAAAGGATTATTGACTCGGGATATTTTCCTCAGTCCATAGAGAAGAACAGCAAAACAGTAGAATATGCCTTGGAGGAGCTTATGAGGCAGTATGATTTACCGGAATAGCTTTTTAAAGAAGGAGCTTCGTCAAGCTTATACAGAAAATAAGATCAGCGCCAACCGGAAAATTTCTTTTGCGCTTTTTCTGGGGCTGATTTCCTTCGCCCTTTATTTTGTCTTTCAGACCTTACAGGAAAGCGTCCTCTCAGATGCAGTCCCTGAGATCATGCAGCCCAGCTACTTTTCTACCATATATATCTATATTCATCTTGCCTATTTTTTGTCTGCTGGGTATTACATCATCTACTATGATACCCTTTTCTTTTCAGAAATCAGAAAGAATTCATGGTATTTGATGATCCATATGGGCTATACCCCGGCAGGGATGTTTTTTTCTAAGCTTTTGGCTTTGGGGTATACCTCCTTGTTTGTCTACACTTTGGGATTTGTAGCCATACTATTGTTTACAAGTCTCTTGAAGTTTCCCCTCATTATTGCCTATCTCCCATCACTTTTCCTGGTAGGGTTAATAGACTTAGTGCTGCTCACTATACTATCCATGGTTTTTTCCCTCTATGTCAGAACCATCATCAATGCTCGGTACGGGATTGGGATATCGGCTTTTCTGATTCTCCTGCTGAAAATAGTCCTGGGACACTATGATGTCATAAGCAATAGGGTAGCTATGCAGAATATCTTCAATCTCTTTGACATGAGTCTTTCTCTCTATCTTCCTTTTTGGGTCATTGTCGTCATCATCTGTGGGCTGGTTTGCCTTTTTCGAGCAGATAGTCTTGCTCGATATTATAATTTGTCTGAGGACTTGAGTCTTCTGCCACCGGATGCTTCGGTGATCCTCATGGACTCTAAGACAGGGAAGAAAGAGCTTATTGCCGTCGGTGGGAAGCAGGTCATGGAGCGCAAGCTCATCCATAAAGTGGTCACGGTATTGGTGACTGCTTTTATTGGCGTTGCCCTAGCTATTAACGTGTTCATTATTGTTATCAATGCCTCTACTACAGGTCAGGAAGTAAGTATCCGAGGAGTTATCTCCTTTATTTTCCAGTCCAACACTATGGAGCCGGAGATTATGGTAAATGATTTAACTTATTTTCAAAAGCTCGATCCTCAATACCCTTTGAAGATAGGACAGATCATCTTGTTTAAAGAAAATAATGTATTTTATATAGAAAGGGTTGTAGCAATCCAGGGAAATAACCTTGTGGTGGATATCGATAATTACCCACCCATGTCTCAGGTCGGAGCTATGAAAAAGACCGTGCCACGGGAGAATATCCATGGCGTCTATAGCGGAGGGAATCGCTGGCTGGGAGCGTTGATTCTTTTTGCCAACACGATTATGGGGAGGATACTATTCTTATTAATACCGGCAATCTTGCTGTTCTACCATGAGCAGATTGTTAAACTATTAAAAGGATAGTGCATGAAGGCTTGTCGCTGCTTTTCTAATTAGTGGGGCGAAGTTATATAGCTCTGATATTTTTTGCAGAATGGAATACCTAAAATCAACTTAAGATTTATTATTTGATAATGTGAAAGTTTTAGCGTATAATAAATGTGAAAAAATTGTGAAATTGATATGACATATATTGGTTTTCAATGATATAAATGATGATGAGTTGATTAATAATTTAGTCAGCTTACTTTGAGTTTAAAAAACTTTTCATAATTTGTATGATCGAAGGGAGATTGAAAATGTCGTTAATTCAGTTGGATGGTTGTGGTTTAGAGGAGTTAATTTATGACATTGGGGAAGGGTGCTTAATCTTTTTTTACAAGAACGACTGCTCTGCTTGTAAGGAAATGATTCCTATGTTGGAAGAATTGCAGCCTAAGTACAAGGGCCAATTTGGTTTCTATTATGTGAACATCGATGAGAACAAAGAAGTCGTTAACTGCTTTAAATTAGACCAAATTCCTGAGGTGCTTTTTTTCAAAGATGGAGAATACCAAGGTAAGCTCTGTGGCGAATTTAATCAAGGCCAAGTCGTAGAAAAGATTCAAGATAATCTCATGTGGGTCTGATCTAAATAATCAATACTATTTGATGCAATTATTGGAGAGGAGAATTTATAAGAGATGAGTAACTCATACGACTTAATTATCATTGGAGGAGGTCCGGCTGGGCTTGCAGCAGGAATTTATGGAGGAAGAGCGAAACTTAGGACCTTGATCATTAATAAGGGAACCGTTGGCGGAATGGTGGATACCACTCGTGAAATTGTGAATTATCCTGGTTATATCCATACCAGTGGTCCAGATCTTATGAGTGATTTCAAAAAACATGCCGAAAGTTTTGGGGTGGAGTTTTTAAAAGATGAAGTGGTGAGCACTGATTTTTCCCAGGATCTTAAAAAAGTAACTACGAAAAAGAAGAAAGAATTTTATGGAAAGGCAGTAGTCATCGCTACAGGAACTCAACCAAGGCTTCTCAATATTCCCGGTGAAAAAGAATTGAGGGGCAGCGGTGTCGCTTATTGTGCTACCTGTGATGCGGAATTCTTCCAGGACGAAGACGTGGTTGTAGTAGGCAGCGGTGACCAGGCCATTGAAGAAGGCATGTTCATTACCAAATTTGCTCGTAAGGTTACGGTCATTGTCCTTCATGATGAAGGAGTTTTGGATTGCAATAAAGTCAGTGCTGAAAAAGCGTTCCAAAATGAAAAGATGGAATTTGTCTGGAATTCCACTTTGGAAGCCGTCTTAGGTGAGGACAATGTGGAAGGGGTCAAGGTTAAAAATCTAAAGACGGGGGGCTCTTCAGTACTTCCATGTCAAGGGGTGTTCTTCTTTGTAGGTATGATCCCTGCTACTGAATTCCTCAAAGAGAGTGGAATTAAGATGGATCGCCGATGTTATATTCCCGTTAACGACTTAATGGAGACGAACCTCCCCGGCGTCTATGCAGTGGGAGACAATCGAGTTAAATACCTCAGGCAGGTGGTCTCAGCGGCAGGTGATGGTGCTACAGCTGCTGTGGCTGCTGAGCGATATATCGAAGAACTGGAGGCATTCCAAAAGAACATCCTCCATAGCGAGAAAAAAGTCTTGTTGGCTTTTTTCAATGCTGCTAATACAGCGAGCTTGGAGTTCACTGCCCTGATGGAAGAGCTGATTCAGGAATATGGT
Organism: Desulfitobacterium sp. PCE1; assembly: GCF_000384015.1. NCBI lineage: Bacteria > Bacillati > Bacillota > Clostridia > Eubacteriales > Desulfitobacteriaceae > Desulfitobacterium > Desulfitobacterium sp. PCE1. Next base: position 713,530 of record NZ_KB913023.1, read on the forward strand.
GATTCGTACAAATTGGTCAAAGTGGATATGGCAACAAAGAAAAATCTTGCTGAAAAATACGGCGTAGCGAATGCTCCTGCCGTTGTGGTACTGGACAAAGGCGAAAAGGTCAAGGAACTGGAGTGCAGCATAGATAAAGAAGTGTTAGCGGAACAATTAGGTAAAGAATAAGATCGAAGTCGTAGGATTATTAAGGGAATGGTTCCTGAATGAAAGGTAGAGAAGTTAAAAAGAGGCATGGGTTTTCCAGAGGGAATGCCCATGCCTCTTAATATTATTCAAGTAAATATTATCTGTCCACCGGCAGAAAGATTATAAAAATCACCCACTGTAAGAATACTGCTCAGTTGATCGCAAAAGTCTTCTTTCTTTAACTTAAACATTTCCACAGTGGCTAAACAGGCATAGATTTTTCCGCCGGCATCAGAAATCATTTCTATAAACTCCGGAATCGGTGGAATATCCAATTCCTCCATTTGTTTCTTCATCATCAAGGTGGCAAGGGAGGACATTCCGGGTAGGATTCCGATCAGGGAGGGGATGCCCATGGCGGGATTGCCCACGGTAGCAACTTTAATAGAATCCATTTTGCTCTTTGTGATGGTGTTCAAACCGAAAAAAGTAAAGAAGAGATTAGCCTCAATTCCCATCATTCGTGCTCCATTGGCCATGATTAATCCTGGGTAGATTCCTTCCAAGGAACCCTTGGAAATAATAATGGAGACCTTTTTGATTTTTTCTTCGTCGGCCATACTCATTCTCCTCTCTAAACACAACTCACAGGTTTGCTTAAGCCACCAATTTTTGTCGCTTTAAGAAGAGGACCTTCGGGGAAAAGTGCATAGAGTTCTTGAGTTCCAATATTGCCCACTTTGTTCACTCTACGGATGGTTGGAATTTTTCCTGTCTCAGCAAAGTCCTTCTGTAGGAATTCAATGACCTTCCAATGTCCAGAGGTGAGACTTTCAATCCCCAGTTCTTTGGCGATTTCCGAGGCAATGTCCCTGTTCCATTGGGATTGGTTTACCAAGTAGCCTTCTTGGGTTACATCGACGGTATAACCTGCAATAACTTTTTGCATCCAAATTCCTCCTTTTGCTTTAGGGTTGATAGAGATCATCCAGCCTTTTCCCGCTGGTTTTCATTTCGGCGGGAACTGTGGGGATGGGGATACCTCTTAAAAGCATGTTCCAATAAATTGCTTTAAAAGCCAGTTTTCCCAGGTGATTGATTTTCGTCTCTTTGAGAAGGGAGAAGGGCCCAATTCCAGGTAGAGGGAAGGTACCTTCAACGGGTTCAAGTTCATAATTGAAATCGATTAAGAAGGCTTTGTCGTAGCCTGACTCGATGAAGCAGTTAGCATGACCATCAAAATGGGCGGTTAAGGGTTTGTTAGCAATATAGCTCAAGATATTCTCAGTTAAGATCTCCGCTTGGAAATGAGCGACAGAGCCGGCCTTAGAAGCAGGAAGATCGGAAGCATCCCCAATGACAAAGATATTTTCGTACTTCTTAGTTTGCAGGGTATGCATATGGGTGGGAACAAAATTCAATTCATCACCTAGGCCGGAGCGGTCAATCAAAGAACTACCCATATTTACAGGTACGGTAACGAGAAGATCATAATTCACTTCCTTACCATCCACTGAAATGAGTTTCTTGTTTTTGGCATCCACATGAGGAATGCTGAAGTTATTAATCAATTGAATCTTTTTCTGGGGAAATAAATGTCCAAGGACGTCTGCACATTTTGGCTTTGTAAAGGCACTATCTAGAGGAGTAACATAGAGGAGTTCTACTTTGTCACGAATTTTACGCTTTTCCGCAAAGAACCAGTCCGAGAGAAAAGCAAACTCCAAAGGTGCAACAGGGCATTTAATCGGCATTTCACTAATGTGAACAACCAATCTTCCCCCAGGCCAATCTTTTAACTTATCCCTAAGTGCCAGTGCACCTTCAAAGGTATAGAAATCAAAGATGTCTTTTCGCCAGCCATCCATGACACCGTCCACTTCTTCGGGGACTATTTCACAACCTGTGGCGATAACCAGTAAGTCATAGGGAAGGACCCAGCCATTAGATAGCAATACCTGATTTTTTTCTGCCTCGATTAATTCGATTGGAGATTTGATATATTCCACGCCCTTGGGAATAAAGTCCCTCGTTCTTTTTATCACATCCTTTTCTGAATAAAGATCAAAGGGGATAAAAAGAAAGCCTGGCTGATAATAGTGTTTTTCATATTGGTCCACTATAGTGATAGCCCAATCCTTTTTATCCAACTTTCGTTGAAGGTGATTGGCCATCATTGTACCGGCTGTACCAGCCCCTAGAATGAGTACTCTTTTCATTGAACTGCCCCCATTCCAATCATTCGTTAAACTTTAGGATATTGTCCAGAATTTTTGATACTTCGGTTTTGAGATCTTTTTCTTCGGAGATTACCTTATCTAAGCAACGATCAACGAAATGTCTATTCAACATGTTCTTGACTTTGTTCATAGAGCTGGTAACTGCTGAAATCTGTACAAGGATATCGGCACACTCCTTTTCCTCCTCTATCATTTTTTCGATGCCGCTGATATGCCCCTTTATGGTTCTTAAACGTATAAGGATGTCCTCTTTTTCACTTATAGCCATATAACCACTCCTTATATTAAATATCCGATAAAATATAAACGTCGTATTGGAATTCGATACTCCACTTATTTAAAAAGCAAATTTAGACTTAACGTAACGGTGTAAACAACCAGATTTTATACCTACCGGGGGTAGGGGGGTTCTTGGATTTAGTATACTATTTCACGAATGGTTCTGTCAATAGAATAGTTACTAAAAATTCAGAAAAATTTTGCGCTCTTTCGACAACTTGGGGCTTGACATAAGCAAACCCCGGAGACGATTTTAGTCATCCAGGGTTTCGACTTTCAAGATTGAATTTCTTTCCGGCTGCTAAGATTGCAAATCTTGTTGAATTTCCTGTTTAACCTTTTGTGCTTCGGATTGAGTGCTTAAGGAAGAGCTCATGGCATTGGATTGCATACCCTGGCTGCCAGCACCGGCAGAACCAGCTTGACCTTGAGCAGCAGACTGTAAATCATTTTGGATTTCTTTCTTTACTCTTTGGACATCTGAACTGTAGCTTTGACTTTGGTTTTGACTTGGGTTTTGGTTTTGGTTTTGGTTTTGGTTTTGCATAATATTTACACCTCCTGTAATAATGTGTCCAAAATAGTTCCAACTATATGTGGGAAATTATGGTATAACTATACTCGCGAAAACTAATTTGGATAAAGACGAATACAAGAGTTTTTTGTAGTTACTGAAAAAGAACAATGTTGGATATACTTCATGATCTTATTTAAAATGGACTTGGGATTGTGGTAAGAGCATAGACTATTATTAGGAGTCGAAAAAGGAAAGGATGAGAGGTATGAGCATGAAAGTGCCCGCCTGCTATAGGAGCTTTGGGTTAAAGAGTTTATCGATGGAAAATATGGCTCTGACTGATGAAACTTCTACTAATGAAAAAGGGATAGACAAGAATGCAGTTTCCTTTAAAGAATCCATCAGTCGTCCCCGGAATCAAAAGAAAAATCGTAAATATAAAGCTCCTACCTTGAGCGTCAGAGGGTAAGAGGAAGTTACTTTCTCAATTTTAAAGACCGATTAGAATTTACTCTTAATCGGTCTTTCCTCGGTTTATATCAGTTGAGCTTACAGCGGCTCATCACGCACTGATCCTGATACGATTTACGTATTGGATAAGCTGGTCGATAAATTCCCTTTGCATTTCGTTCCGTGGGGTGTCCTCGCAGTAAACCCAGCCGAGAATAAACTTTGGGGTATTCTCGATGGGTATGGTGACCACAGAATTTCTTTTTTCGAAGTATTCCGCAAAACTGTTGGAGAAACCAATGGCTAAGCCGCTGGCAATAGTTTCTCGATAAAGTTTCGAGTTGCCGGTCCTTAACATGACCTTAACCTCTCCGAAAGGTTTGAGTAATTCACAAAGCTGGGATGCATTTTGTCCCACATCATATAAAGCAAGGGGATATTTAGCTAGTTCTGAAGGGTTTACAGATTTTCGATTGGCTAATGGTGAAGACTTTGTAACACAGATTAATTGCTCGCATTCAAAGAAAGGCTGAAATGTCAAATTAGCATTGGAAAAATCCTTGTGATTTAGTCGGTCGCTTAAACCGCTGAACAACCCAATGGCATTTCGGTCCTCACGAATCTCTTCAATAATTTCCTGAGGAAGCTTTTCATTAATGACAAGATTAGCATTAGGGTGTTTTTGGGTGAATCGACATATAATATCTGGTAACAAGGTGCCGGATAAAAAAGGCGTTGTAAGTAAAGTGATTCGTTTTGAGCTTTTTAGAAAAGGATTATCCCCAGCTGTTTTGGCAATATCAATGAGTTCGTCATAGGTAACAAGAAGTTCTTTTGCCTTCTCGACAATCCTTTTTCCGGTTTGAGTAAGATAAATTTTATTGCCAGTTCGATTAAGTAAAGGAACCCCCAGTTCCTTTTCCAATTGTCGGATAGCTTGACTTAAGCCCTGTTGAGTAATGTACAAGCGTTCGGCAGCATGACTAATGGAACCGGTTTCAGCGACGATGGTAATATACTTTAGATGATCAATTCTCATAGGAGCACCTCCTATAGGGTAATGGCGACATAGTTTTGCTTGTGTATATTATAGCATGATGCTCTCAGCTAAAGTAAGACTTACATCTTTATATTTTTCTATAGATGATAGCAGTTTGTGTTATAGATAACTTTATCTTGGGTACAACAAAAAGTTGTGAAGGTTGCAAGTTATTGGTGCTTGTCATGTTAGCCGTAACTTATTAAAATTGTGATTGAGGGGATTATCACAGATTGGGAATCTATGTAAAAAGTAAAGTCAAATTTTTAAGACTGGGGGACTGTAAAAAATGTCATTAACAAGGTTGGATTCTAAAAGTTTTGAAGAAAAAATTTATGATAATGGGGAAAAATGCCTGGTAATTTTCTCCAGAAAGACTTGCCATGTTTGTAAAGAAGTTGTCCCTGTTCTCGAAGAATTAGCTCCAAACTATGAGGGTGAATTCGGATTTTATTATGTTGATGTAGAGGATAATAAGGATTTGTATCAATCTTTTTCCCTTAAAGGTGTTCCTCAAATTCTTTTTTTTAATGATGGGGAGTACTTTGGAAAGTTTGCCGGGGAAGTGGAAGAAGAGCAAATTCAAGAAAAGATTTCTGAAATCCTGGGATAATGCTTGGGACAAAAGAGAGAGGGTTTAGACATGGATAACTGCTATGATTTGATTATAATTGGCGGAGGTCCTGCTGGACTTACAGCAGGAATCTACGGAGGAAGAGCAAAGCTTAGGACGTTGATTATCAATAAAGGGACCATCGGTGGTATGGTAGATAATACACGTGAAATCGTAAACTACCCAGGATATATTAATACCAGCGGTCCAGAGCTCATGGGCGATTTCAAGAAACATGCCGAGAGCTTTGGCGTAGAGTTTCTTAAGGATGAAGTGGTGAGCGCAGATTTTTCTCAAGATCTTAAAAAAGTCACCACCAAGAAGAAGAAAGAACTCTATGGTAAGGCAGTCATAGTTGCTGTAGGAACTCAACCCAGACTTCTTAATATTCCCGGCGAAAAGGAATTACGGGGTAATGGGGTAGCCTATTGTGCTACATGCGATGCTGAGTTCTTCGAAGGCGAAGATGTAGTCGTGGTAGGCAGCGGGGATCAAGCCATTGAAGAAGGAATGTTTATCACCAAGTTTGCTCGTAAGGTCACAGTCATTGTCCTTCATGATGAAGGGGTCTTGGACTGCAATAAGGTCAGTGCTGAAAAAGCCTTTCAAAATGAGAAAATGGAGTTTGTTTGGAACTCCACTTTAGAGGCGGTCTTAGGTGATGAAAATGTGGAAGGGGTGAAAGTCAAGAACCTAAAGACAGGTACTTCATCCATCCTTCCCTGCCAAGGCGTATTTTTCTTCGTGGGTATGATTCCGGCCACTGAATTCCTAAAAAATAGTGGGATTGAAATGGATCACCGAGGCTATGTTCCCGTCAACGACTTAATGGAGACTAATCTATCCGGAGTCTATGCCGTTGGTGATAACCGAGTGAAATATCTTAGGCAGGTTGTCTCCGCTGCGGGAGATGGTGCCACTGCCGCTGTGGCTGCAGAACGCTATATTGAAGAACTTGAGGCCTTCCAAAAGAACATCCTGAGCAGTGAGAAGAAGGTCTTACTTGCATTCTTTAATGCAGCTGACACGCAAAGCTTGGAATTTTCTTCATTAATGGAGGAGCTTTATAAAGAGTATGATGAAGACTATAAATTGGTGAAAGTTGATATGGCGACCAAAAAGAGTCTCGCTGAAAAATATGGTGTAACCAATGTCCCCGCCGTTGTGGTACTGTACAAAGGAGAAAAAGTTAAAGAATTGGAATGCAGCATGGATAAAGAAGTCTTAGCTGGACAATTATAATAAAAGGTATAGCTTACCTGTGATTCCTTGAAATAGTAAAGTAAGCCTTAATAGGGTTTTGATAAAATGTGGTAGAGAGGATATCTCGGAATGGGAGTATCCACGCTCTACCACTTTGTTTTACATTAGGGAAATTGACTTTAGTCAAAGATACATTCCTTGCTGGATGAGGCTTTTAACTACTCAACTTTAGGCAAGGTAGCGAAACTCTTTTCCAGATCTTCATCCGTAGGAATAAAGTCGGTCATAGTGCCTGCGTTATAGCTCATATATGCAGCCAGATCGAAGTATCCGGTACCTGAGAGTCCAAAGAGGATGGTTTTCTTCTCGCCGGTTTCCTTACATTTGAGGGCTTCATCCATAGCGGCTCGCAGTGCGTGGGAAGATTCAGGAGCGGGGAGAATTCCTTCACTGCGGGCAAAGAGAGTAGCGGCATCGAAGATCTTAGACTGCTCAACAGCCCGAGCTTCCATAAGACCATCATGATAGAGCTTAGATACGATGCTGCTCATGCCGTGGTAGCGAAGACCACCGGCATGGTTGGGAGAAGGGATAAATCCTGAACCTAGGGTGTACATTTTCAGCAGTGGGGTAGTTTTTCCTGTGTCGCCAAAATCATAGGCATATTTGCCACGGGTCAAAGATGGACAAGAGGCAGGTTCTACGCCGATAAAGTTAATATTGTTTTTTCCTTGGAGTTTATCCCCGAGGAAGGGGGCAATCAGACCCGCGTAGTTTGAACCGCCCCCTACACAACCGATGATGATATCAGGCTGGATACCGTACTTCTCGCAGGCAATCTTTGTCTCTTCACCAATCACTGTCTGGTGGAGAACCACATGGTCAAGGACACTACCCAAGACATAGCGGCAATTCTCAGACCTTACAGCCATTTCAATGGCTTCGGAGATAGCACATCCTAGGGAGCCGCCGGTACCGGGATTTTCGGCGAGGATCTTTTTGCCGATTTCTGTGGTGTCAGAAGGAGAGGGGATGACCTTGCCGCCATAGGTCTCAATCACAGCCTTTCGATAAGGCTTCTGCTCAGAGGAGATCTTCACCATATAGACGGTGAGATCAATTTGGTAATAGGCACAGGCCATGGATAGAGCCGTACCCCATTGCCCGGCGCCGGTCTCTGTGGTGAGGGAGGTTAAGCCCTGTTTTTTAGCATAGTAGACTTGAGCGGCAGCGGAGTTGAGCTTGTGGGAGCCGGAGGTATTGGTTCCCTCAAATTTATAGTAGATCTCTGCGGGAGTATCCAGCAACTTCTCCAGGCAATAGGCTCGGACCAGAGGAGAGGGTCGGTACATCTTGTAGAAGTCCCGAATACCTTCAGGGATCTCAATAGTGAGGTCTTTAGTGTTTAATTCCTGCTCAATTAACTCGTCACAAAATACAGGTCGCAGGTCTTCGGCAGTGCAGGGCTTCAGGGTCCCTGGGTGAAGCATAGGAGGGGGAAGCTCTTTCATCACAGCCTTCAGGTTGTACCAGTTTTTCGGCATTTCCTCCTCAGAAAGATAGATTTTGTAAGGTACTTTCGTCATGTGGCTTCATTCCTTTCGTTTATTTAGTTAAGTATTTTAAAAGCTCCATTTTTATTGAAGCTTTTCTATCCAGAAAATAGGAAATTAAAAAAGTCTTTGTCCCCTTATAGGACAAAGACTTCTAATCTCTGCGATACCACCTGCATTGCGCAAAATACGCCACTCATTTCGTATACCATCATATACGCTTCATGGATAACGGGTGAAGTTCCCGGCTAGCATACTTTTACCATGATATTCATTATTCATAGCCTATCCATGTAATTTCTGCATTGCCCTCATGAGCCCATTCGTGATAAGTCTACTTGTACTGCAATCCCACCTTCTGCAGCTCTCTGAACCTGAGTTCTTATCCTACTACTCTCAATCGACGGTTTTAAGATATTTATATATAATTTATAAAGATATTATCCTGTTATATAATATTTGTCAAGAAGAAAAATGAAAGAATTTGCATTAAAAATTTTTACAAATTTTACCCAAAGCTATTGACAGCATTATCCATTCTTGTTACAATACTCCTTGTGTGTAAATTTTGTATTTAAGAAAGAAAGAGGTTTCCGATGAGTTTTCAAAGTGATTTTCAAATTCTCCATGGAGAGATTAAGAAACTTGGCAAGCTTGATCAGCATAATATCAATGGGACGAAAAAATTCTCTGTTCTAAAAGACCAGATCCTGACCATCCTCAAAGCATCTTTTGGTAAAACATCGAGGGAGTATCGCGTAGTAGAATTAACTAATTCTCCGGCGACTGTTCTCAAGGTCATGAATCATATCTCTGCACGGAGCGCAGCGCTGACTTGTCAAAGTTTCGCTGTAAACATTTAATCAATTTTCATTAAACACAATGTATTGGTTCAAAAAAATCTATGACCACCTTCCTGGTTGAGGAGGGTGGTTTTTTTATATGGATTTAATTTGCCATAAGAATTTTATATTATATAATCTCAAAAAATTATTTTAAAAATCTGTGAAATATATAACATTCGCTCGTGAAATATGTCATAATGTATACAGAGTATATATCAACTTCTGAATGGTGATGAAGTTGACAATGTAGGCAAACAAAGCACTCAAGGTAGGGGATTTCATGATTACGTGGGATCAAGTCATCCAAAGAATGTTAAAGCGAAAAGAACTCTTGATTTTAACAGTTAAAGCCGTCTGTATCCTTTCTTTTGTTTGGGCGGCCCTGTTTTACATTTTGCTTTTTACTAATATTCCTTATTCGAAGTTAAATACAGTGGCTAATGGGATCCAGCTTTTCGCTGGATTAGCTATCGGCATGCTTGTGATCTGCTATGCTCGATTCAGCTTCGAGCGTTATTTAGTATTGGGAGTAGCTTTGGCTGTATTGAGTTGGACTTTGGGGCAGCTTTACTGGTTCTCTTTTATATTTCTTGACGGATCGTCACTTCCCTATCCATCGATTGCGGATCTAGGCTTTATGGGCACCTATTTTTTTCTGATTGGGGTAATTCACACAATCACAAAAAGGATACCTCAATATACCATTAAGATAAAGTATCGAAACCTATGGCCCTTAGGACTATTGCTAATTCCTGTTTTCTTGTCTCTAGTTGGGTCTAATACTCTACTGATCAATATTGATAACCTGGCTTTAACACTAGCTATAGGGTACACTTTGTGGAAAGCTCAGCCTATTTTTCCTATCACACGGTACCGGTTGTTTATAGCAGGTCTTTGTTTGCTATGCTTAAGCGATATGATATTTATGATATGTATCTGTTTGATACCTGATACGTATACACTTTCAACAGATGCTTTATTTCCGGCGGCCCTTTCCTTAACGGCTTATGGCTTTATGAAAGTTGAGGAGATGTCCGATGGGTGAGGCTATTTTTGTAGGAACCATTATTCCTCTTTTTTTTCTGGCAATTATTTTAAAAGGGGAAAATAGATTGCTGATACTCTTTTTCATCTGGGGCCTCATCGCTTTTGCGGTTTCACTGACGTTAAATAATGCTTTGGTTTGCCATTTTCAGATTAATACTCACCAACTTTCCATCACTTGGGCTCCGATTATTGAAGAATTTGTAAAAGCATTGCCACTTGGGTATTTTCTATTCAAATCGGAAAAGAAAATACCCATTGTTTATTTTGGGATAGCGGCAGGGATCGGGTTTTCCATCCAAGAAAATTATGTATATCTTTTAGAGCACATGCATGTAGATGGATCGCCGGTTCCCTTTATTGTCACTCGCAGTGTCACAACCTGTCTTATCCATGGAACGACTACAGGCATTGTTGGCTTTGGGCTTAGTATAGCGAGGCAATTAAACGGAATAATCTGGCCGTTGCTGTTTGGTCTCTATACTTTAGCGGTGACGATTCATGCCTTATATAATCTGTATATCTACTCAAGTTATCAATCCATTGGTTTGTTTATGCCGCTTTTTCTTTATTTGATAGGGTTTGCAGTGCTCAATATAAAGGAAAACAAGGGGCATTGAGAACTGATTTAAGAATCGGGATCCTGCTTCGAAGGGATGTGGGGAAGAACTATCGAATATCTGTAGAAGCAGATGATAAAGGGGATTGAACTATGAACCATAAGCACCAACAACTCATTACTGAATACACCCGGACCCGTCTCAATGAAGAAGCAGTCAGTATTGAGCGAGTCTATTTCTATAAAACTGATAAACGAGTGGATCCCAAGCAGGAGGAGCCCTTCTGGTACACAACAGGGGATATCCCCATCCTAATTTCAGCTCCCCATGCGGTTCGTCATTTTCGCCAGAAGAAGATTAAAATGTCCGACGAATATACCGGCTCCATCGCCTACTTGTTGAATAAGTTAACGGGTTGTCATGCCATTGCAGTCACTAAACTTTATGGTGGAGACCCGAACGTAGATAATCCTTGTATCTATAAAGAGAAACTTGCCTATTTGTGCAAGCAAAGCAAAATCAAGCTCCTTCTGGATATCCATGGGGCAGCTCGAGACAGGGAATTTGACGTAGATTTTGGGACTAATAATAAGAAGAACCTTCTCGGAAAAGTATGTACAGATGAAACCCTGGCACGGAGCTTTCAGAACTGCGGGTTCTCAAAAATCTCCTTCGACTATTTCGCAGCATCCGGCCCTAATACAATAGCCAATTTTGCAGCTAGAGAACTAGGGATTCCAGCTGTCCAGATTGAGATTAATAAGCATTATCGTGTCCCGGCTCAGAATCCTCAGGGGTTTCACCGCTTAATGGCAGCATTAGTGGAAAGCATTAGAAGTGTAGGCAGAGGGTAGCAAGAGTATTGATTGGCAAGAATCCAATGATAAAGTCAGGTGGAAAGTCATGATAAAAGGATATTAATCAAGAAGGAAGAATAAGATAGAGGAATAAGATAGAAGAATAGGACTAAGCAATAGATTCAAAAATAAGACATACTAAGCAAAGAGTTTACTCTATTCAAGAAAAGTGAAGAAGAAAAGGTGCCCTATGCAAAACATATTTGATTATCTCGATTGGCGAGGGGATTTAAGCTTTGCTCAGGATGGATTTAATGAAGTGGATAATTTAATCTTTTCAGTCTTAGCTTACCTTGAATTCGATGGTATTCTCCCATCAGAGGATTCAAGGGATTCAATATCCTTGACTGAGGCAGGGGAACAGTACTTCAAAGGACTTGCCCATCAGAAGCTCCGGAATAGTATCAACCCTTTCTTTCGGGAGATACCCAAACTATTGATTAAAGCCTCACTGACGACTCGCTTCAAAGAAGTTCAGTTATCCAGCTATGTGAATCTGGTGGATCATGAGATTTGCAACCAATTTTCCGCGACGGTCTTTTCCATCAATCAAGAGGAGCACTTTATTGCCTTTCGCGGTACAGACGATACCCTAGCCGGATGGAAAGAGGATTTTCAGATGAGTTTTAGGGATGAAGTCAAGGCCCAAAGGGATGCAATTTCCTATGTGGGAAAAATCGTAGGGAAATATTCGGGCAAGCTCTATTTAGGTGGCCATTCCAAAGGCGGAAATCTGGCGGTCTATGCTGCAGCGGCCATGGAACGTGAGGTTCAGGATCGAATCATTGGAGTGTATAACAATGATGGCCCAGGTTTTTTGACTCATGTCCTTGAACAGGAAGGATATCAGAGGCTCCTCGACCGGATTCACACCTTTGTTCCTAAATCCTCCGTGGTAGGGATGCTCCTTGAGCATGGGGAAGAGTACATTACGGTCAACAGCAATGGTTTGAGCGTTATGCAGCATAATGCTTTCTTTTGGGAGGTAAGAGGCGCCCATTTCGTCTATGAAAAAGGTTTAACCAAAGGGAGCAAGAATTTTAACAGGACTGTAAGGCTTTGGCTTAATCAATTGTCCATGGAGCAGAGAGCGGAATTCGTAGACGCTTTATTTGATATTCTTCAGGCCACCGGGGCTATGACGGTCAGCGATCTGTCCCAGAAAAAGCTATCCTTGGCTAACGATATGATTAAGAGCTATAAAACCTTAGATCCCTTGACCAAATCTCATTTAAAGAAGACCCTCAAAGTTTTCTTTGATAAAACGCAAAAGGTATGGATTTCATCCTTTGAAGCCGATGTGGCCTCTCTGTTAGCACGGACACCTAATAAAAAGAAAAGAAGTACTGTTGAAATACACAATTCAATTCAAGACAAAAAGGACAGAAGATAACCCGGTCACAATGAAGCGCCGGGTTATCTTCAATTTTCCGGAGCGGATTCTATGGGATCTCCGCTTTGCTTCCACAGGCGAAACCTTTGCAGGTCAGAGTCTACTTGCTTTAAGACTAAACCGAGGACAAACATATCGTCCACATAACCAACTCCTGGAATATAGTCAAAAAGAATATCAATAGGGGATAAAAAATAAATCAAGGCGGCAAAGATAGCGACAATGGATCCGGCAGGGATGTCTTGATATTCTTTGCTGATATAGGCTTTGACGATTTGAATCAATAACAGGATATCCTGGTAGACCTTATGGATAGGTGCCGTGTTAATGTTTAGTTTTTCTGCTTTAGTAAAGACAGCGTTCAGTTTATCTTGGGTGAGGTCGATATTTTGGAGGGTCTTTTTGGCGTCTTCTTGGTAATGTCTAAATTTTGTCATAATCTTATCTTTAAGATTTTGTCCAATCTGCATACCTTTGTCCTCCTTTGCCTTAAACATAGTATACCATGATAAGGGCAAAGTAATTAAAAAATAGATGAAGGGAATGACCCTGTGTCATTCCCTTTAGGTAGCAAAAATTATCAGTAAAGGGGTTGTCTTAGCCAATTAAAGCCTTCTCTACAGTTTCAAAGCCAATACGTTCAATCATTTGAGCAAAGCGTTCACCTTTATTGCCATGTTCCTTATAATATTGAATCGCTTTTTCAATGATCCCGGTAGCTTCATCTAAAGTATAAAGACCTTGGATTTCTCGACCTAAGGATTGTTTACGAGCGGCCATCCCTCCAAGACTGATGGCGACTTGGTCTTTTTTCTTACCGATGATGCCGATGCAGCCCACATGAGGCATGGAACAGTTATTAAAACAGCCGCTGGTGATGATTCTGAGTTTACCAGGCAGGGTCACGTCATAATACCCTTTATAAATCTTTTCATCGAGTTGGCTGGTGTAAGCTTCAGTGTCAAAAAGGCTAAATTTGCATATAGCCCCTTTACAGGTGGTTATGGGCCTTGGTCTGGGTCCTGTAGAGCCGATGCTTAAACCGACTTCAGCGAGAGCTAGAGATACCCCATCCAGGTTATCTAATAGAATACCAGGGATCTCGATATTTTGCCTTTGGGTGAGGTAGAAATACCCTTTTCCATAGTGTTCACAGATTTCGCTTACTCTTTTGGATTGTTGGGCATTCATTTTCCCTCCAGGAATGACCACCCTACAGGAAAAATGCTCCCCATCTTTATTGAGAAGGAACCCCTTACCCTTTAAAAGGGCAGCCTGTTCTGGAATTGTGGACATGTAAACTTCTCCTCTCTAATCACCTTATCTAAAGCAAATATTATTGTTTTGAACCATAAGAAAAGGAATCAGTTTGCAGCTCTTTGAGCCTCTGTGTAAAATGTGCTTTAACCTGTTCCACATATTCAGGTTTCAGAGAGTAACGGCTTAAGACCCGAGTGAAGTCTCGATCCAGGCCGTAAGTTCCATATTCATACCATTCGGCTTCCAAATGGCAGACGGCCTTGACTTGATCGTAGATATAGGGAGTACCGCAAAAGGTTTCAAACAGCGTGCTTAATTCCTGAGCTATCTGCTCTTGGGGTAAAAAAAGATTAAAAGGACTTTTAGCTCTCTCTGATTCATAGATCCCATCATCTTCCCATACAAAGGGTTTATCACAACGGTCGAGAATTTCTTCACAGGTTTTTATCATCTTTTCTTTTTCACTAATGGATAAAGACATCTATAACACCTCTGTAGTTTATTTATGAGAGCATGTATTTAGGTCCATAATCGAATCCCCTGTGGGATCAACGAAAAATGGGCGGGTGTAAATCCCAGGTGTTCCCCATCCAGCTCCAAGTAAGCTGAAGGGTTAGAAATAATGGAGATTTCTTTACCGCGATAGACTGTAACACCCGGCACCTCAAGATGGTGACCTTGATAAATTTTGGGCAAATGGCGCAAGACTTTGAATATAGGGAGGTCGCCGAGAACAATAATATTGAAAAGGCCATCATCAAGCTCAGCATGAGGGGCAATCATCATCCCTCCTCCGACAAAGCGCCCATTGCCAATCCAGATACTATTGGTTGGACCATTGACCACGACTTTTCCATCGATGACACATTTCATATTTTTATTTTCGTAGGTCAAGATGGTCAGGATACCACCGAGGAGGAAGGAGAGTTTGCCGCCGAGGAATTTGCTGCGCTGATTGATTTGGCTGACCGCCACTCCTCCCAAACCCACATCCGCTGCATTGAGAAAATAACGAGTGTATAATTGACCGGAGGCATCTTCATATTGAACGAGTCCACAATCAATAGGAATGATTTTTTCCCGCTGAAGAACTTCCAGTAGGGATGGGAGCCCTCGTTTTTGATTGAGGGTGCGCTGAAAATCTCCCCCAGTTCCATGGGAGAGAACAGCAAGGCTTGCTTCAGGATTAATAAGCTTTTGATCGGCAAAAAATCCATTTACAACCTCGTTAAGAGTACCATCGCCACCGACAGAGAGAATTTGCGCGTAATTTTGTAAGGCCTGCCGAGTAAGAGTGGTGGCATCCCCTGGTCCCGTGGTGTATGCAAATCCAAGATTAATCCCCTGATCAAGAAGGCTCTTATAAATTTTGGGCCAGATTCTTCGAGTTTGTCCGTTAGCCGATGCTGGGTTGACGACAGCAAACCATGGGTTATTATTCATTACCTTATCCTCTAAGGAACTATGGTAACAGGGCAGCTTGTTTCATGAAGAACATGAGTTGCTACACTACCCAGGATTGCTCGTTTAACGGCACCGAGTCCTCGGTATCCCATAACAATGTTGTCTACGGCACTTTTTTGAGCCTCTTTACAGATTTCTCTTCCAGGGTCACCTGTGCGCAGAAGCGTATGGATGGATGCGATGGAATCTTTAGCGATTTCCAGAGAGTGATCGAGAACTTCTTTGCTGGCTTCTTCTTGCATAGTCTTAATCTGTTCTTGGGTGGCAAAGCGTTTTATATTGGGTGTGTTATAATTGGGCTGAACATTTAAAAAGATAAGAAGATCGTCCTCGCAACGTGCCAGAGTAAGAGCATAGCGAATGGCTTTGTCAGAATTCGGAGAACCGTCTACAGGTACCAGGATTTTTGTCATATGTAATCACTTCCTTGATTAAGCTTGTCCATTTTACCTCATTTTATATCATCCCATAGAAAAGTTAAACTATAAACCTTTTTTATACTATCTGACTGTATAAGTTATAATTTTTTTGCTAATAATCTAGGAGAAAAGGATCCACCCCATATGATATCTTTGATTCCGGGATGTTTAAAGCACTAAACTAATCATAGAGAATGGCACGGGCTTAACCTAAGTTTGTCCGGCCATTTTTTATTCATTACAACTATCAGAGGGTTAGCCAAGTTTTGTATTATGACATGTATTAGGGAAGAAGGGATTGTCTTGTTCTTAGAGAAATTAATGAAAGGAAGACCAAATTAGGAAATAAAAGGGGGATTTAGATGGGCCGAAGTGATGGGAGGCTTCTTAAGTCTCTAAGCCCTTTTGTAAGGATTATTCCCCATATTATGACCAGACGAAGCGATGCACAAAATTTTTATAAGCAAGTCGTTGTTGTGGATAAAATAGACCAATATATTAAAGAAAAGAAAGCTCAAGGAATTGAGCTCAATTACTTGCATCTATTCATTGGGGTCTATGTGCGTGTTCTTGCCCAACGCCCACAGTTGAATCGCTTTGTCATGAACAATAGAATCTATGCTCGACATGATATCCTTATTTCCATGGCTATTAAGCGTTATTTAAAAGATGAAGGCGAAGAAACAACGGTAAAATTCTTCTTTACAGGCCTGGAAAGCATCGAAGAAATTGTCGAGATAGTGGATCGAACCATAAAGGAAAGTTGTGCAGCAGGAACCGTCAATGATGTGGATACCATCGCACGTGGCATTATGTCCTTGCCTAATGGCCTGGTGAAGCTTCTAGTAGGGACGCTGAAGGAGATGGATCGGCTTAATCTATTGCCCAGAAAAATTATTGAAGCCAGTCCTTTTCACACCTCACTTTTTTTTACCTATCTCAAATCGATTAATCTGGATTTTATTTATCATCACCTCTACGATTTTGGTACTACAGGGATTTTTGTTGCCTTAGGGAAGGTCAAAAAACTACCCGTAGTTGAGGGGGAGCAGGTAGTGGTTAAAAAATGCTGTGAGATCGGCTATGCCTTAGACGAACGCATCTGTGACGGACTCTACTACTCCAATTCCTTTAAATTAGTCAAGAAATACCTAACCAATCCTTATCTCCTTGACGAAAGGCTGGAGAAGGTGGAAGAAGATGTTCACTAGCATTAGGTCAAGACAGTTCTAATGGCAAGAAATAAAATTTTGTTTACAATGTTTCGAGTGTGCGCATACTAGTCCAGATTATTGAATAGGGAGGTACACTATTTAATGCAATTATCAGCTAGAAATCAGTTAAAAGGTAAAATTACTGGAATCAAAAACGGTCCCGTGTCAACTGAAGTAGTTTTAGATATTAACGGACAGTCAATCACGGCAAGTATAACTTCGAATTCAGCAGAGTCCTTGGGATTAAATGTAGGCGATGATGCAATTGCAATTATCAAAGCAAGTTCAGTCATGATTGGTCTTGAATAATTCTTAAAAAAGTTTTTTCTTTCTTTTTAATCGGCTAATTACCTCCTATGAATAGAAGTTTAACTCTACCATAGGAGGTAATTGTTTTACTATCCAGAAAGCAACTTCCACTTTTTATCTGATAGGCTTGAACTTATTGTAAGATTTTTCATGTACGAATTAAGAAAAAGTTAATAAATGCGTACTCAATCCTTGAGGACTAGGCTAGACATGATCAGGTATAATACGTTTATGGATTGCGTCATATATTGAAGAGGGGAATGCGGCTACCCATTCAGAAACTGAATTGATATAATAGGCGTGGTGTATTTAAATCAATGGAATGTAATAGGAGGAATTATGGCAATTGTAGAGATTTTTAAAGCGATTTTACTGGGTATTGTAGAGGGAATTACAGAATGGCTGCCCATCAGTAGCACAGGGCATATGATATTGGTGGATGAATTTATTAAGCTGAATATGTCTAAGGCATTTATGGAAATGTTTTTTGTGGTCATTCAGTTGGGAGCGATTATGGCTGTTGTACTGTTGTATTGGAAGAAGCTTAATCCCTTTACTTTCGATAGAGGGGTTTCCATTAAGCAAGAGACCATAGAAATGTGGTTTAAAATCATCGTGGCTTGTATTCCGGCAGGAGTCATCGGTATATTGTGGGATGATGTATTTAACGCTCTTTTTTATAACTATCAAACCGTCGCTGTTATGCTGATTTTATTTGGAGTTCTCTTTATTGTCATTGAAAATTACAATAAGGGAAAGAGGCCTCGTGTTAATCAGTTATCACAAATTACTTACACGACAGCTTTCATGATCGGAATCTTTCAATTGATTGCCGCCATATTCCCTGGAACTTCCCGTTCTGGAGCGACGATTGTGGGAGGCCTTTTGCTGGGAGTTTCCCGAACTGTAGCGGCTGAATTCACTTTTTTTCTCGCTATTCCCGTCATGTTTGGGGCCAGTGCACTTAAGCTCTTGAAGTTTGGCTTTAGCTTTACAGGTCCGGAGTTGATGATCTTATTAATAGGAATGGTAGTCGCCTTCATAGTATCTGTAATTTCCATTAAATTTTTAATGGGATATATTAAAAAGAATGATTTTAAGGTCTTTGGCTGGTACCGCATCATATTAGGTGTGATTGTGCTCTTGTATTTCTCGGCTAGGACTGTTATAGGCTAGTTTTTGTATTAGTAAGAATGAAATTGTGAATGGGGGAAACATAATGAAAAAATGGCTGATTCCCGTAGGGATAATCCTTATCCTGGTTATGATCCTTGGGTCAGGTTATAATAATTTAGTTACTCTTTCTGAGACTGTGGACAATAGTTGGAGCCAGGTAGAGAACCAGCTTCAGCGCAGAGCGGATCTCATTCCCAACTTGGTTAATACCGTTAAGGGATATGCCGAGCATGAAAGTGAAGTGTTTACGGATATAGCCGATGCCAGATCCCGATTGATTGGAGCAGGCAGTGTGGGAGAGGCCGCTGAGGCGGATGCAGCGCTTAGCAGTGCTTTGAGCCGATTATTGGCTATCTCTGAAAGCTATCCCCAGTTAAAGGCTGATGCTAATTTCCGGGCATTACAGGACGAACTGGCAGGGACGGAAAACCGCATCACTACAGCTCGGATGGACTATAACAATGTGGTTCAATCTTATAATACAAAGATAAAACATTTGCCTACCAATCTTTATGCGGGAATTCTTGGTTTTGACGAGCGAGAGTATTTTAAGGCTGACGCGGATGCCCATGAAGCCCCGACTGTGGATTTTTCCAAGTAACAACCTATCCAGATACACAGTCAAAGCTCAAGCTACATTTGATTATATAACAGGTATAGGTTAAGTGAAGGGAATGAAGCCCATGAAGAGGAAACTCCTGCTTGCCGGATTGGTACTGTTCTTCTTTACGATAGTTTCTCCTTTGCAGGCGGCTACCCCTTCGATCCCGCAGCCCACCCGTGATTTTTTTGTGCTGGATGAAGCTAATGTTCTCAATACAAGCACCGAGCGGATTATTGTTCAAAACTCGGCAGCCTTAGAACAAAAGACCAAAGCCCAGATCGTGGTGGTTACGGTCAACGATTTGAAAGGGTATGAGCCGGAGGAATACGCCCTAACCATCTTAAGAGAATGGGGGATCGGTGATAAAAAGCTAAACAATGGCTTGCTGATTCTAGTGTCCCCTAATGAACGAGTTTCACGAATTGAGGTTGGGTATGGATTGGAAGGCGCTCTTCCTGATGCAAAGACCGGTCGAATCCAAGATGAATACATGATCCCATATTTCCAGGAGAACGATTATAATCAAGGCATCTTGAATGGGTATCGGGCTTTTGTTCAGGAAGTCGCGGAGGAGTATCAAGTGGCGATAGATATTGATTCTCCCCAAGCCTTGTACGCCTCGTCCGATTATAATAACGAAACAGATACTATGGCTTCCTTACCCCTTGGGGTTAAAATCCTAGCCTTTTTCGGCATCGCCTTCCTATTTTATATTGATCACCGTTATTTTAATGGCTTTATCTTCGGCATGATTATTGGTATGCTCATGAGAGGTGGCCGTGGTGGCGGCGGAGGCGGAGGCTTCGGTGGAGGAGGTTTCGGCGGTGGTGGAGGTTCCGGTGGAGGCGGAGGTAGTACACGACGTTGGTAAACTTTAGTGTAAGGCTTAGTATTCTTGACACTTTAATGATTAGGGTGCTATGATACAGAAAAGGGAATAGTGCTGGGGAGCTGGAAAACGGCTGAGAGGGAAACGAGTGTTTCCGACCCATCGACCTGATCTAGGTAATGCTAGCGGAGGGACTTAAGATGCATGAGCTTCTGGCTCCATGCCCTGAATTGTTTGAAAAACCTTCTGGCTGCAGAAGGTTTTTTTGTTTAATACATTAATGGAAGAAGGAGAAAAAGAAATGATTAATGCAAGTGTAGCTATTCAAGTATTACCGGCTGTGGAAGGACAAGAAGTGATTCGTGTGGTGGATAAGGTCATTGAATACATAAAATCCTCCGGTCTCAATGTCTATGTGGGCCCTTTTGAGACTACCATCGAAGGGGAGTATGACCAACTTATGGAGATAGTCAAACGCTGCCAGATGATCTGCATTGAGGAGGGGGCACCCAGTGTTATGTCCTATGTAAAAATTAGCTATAAGCCGGAAGGCGGGATTTGGACCATTGATGAAAAGGTTACAAAACATCACCAATAAGCTTTACCCAATGGCAGTACTTCTGCTTTTGCTCATCCTTTGGTACCTGGTGACCTTTTTTGAGGTAGTGCCCAAATTCATGCTTCCATCTCCTGGGGATGTAATCCATGCCTTAGTGGGTTCTTTTCCTGAGCTAATGAAGCACACTCAGGTCACTTTGACAGAAGCTTTCGTGGGATTAGCCCTCAGTATTCTTTTAGCTTTTTGGATTGCGCTTTTAATGGATCGTTTCGATGCACTCTATAAGGCGTTCCATCCCATCTTGGTAATCACTCAGACCATCCCCACGGTGGCCATAGCCCCTTTGTTGGTGTTGTGGCTGGGCTACGATATGGCACCAAAGATTACTCTTATTGTTTTGACCTGTTTTTTTCCTATGACCATTGCTCTTTTAGGAGGATTTAAATCATCGGACCAAGACGCTATGAATCTTATGCGAGCTATGGGAGCTAAAAAGTGGCAAATCTACCGGTATATTAAGCTGCCCAATGCCCTGCCCGGTTTTTTTTCGGGACTACGCATCTCGGTGTCCTATTCTATCGTCGGTGCAGTTATCGCCGAATGGCTGGGAGGAAACAGTGGCCTTGGAGTATATATGACCCGGGTCAGAAAATCCTATTCCTTTGATAAAATGTTTGCAGTAATTTTTTTGATCATCATATTAAGCTTAGTGCTTATGAAATGTGTGGAGCTCTTGGAACGAAAAGCAATGCCCTGGGCACAGATCGGTGAACAGCAGAGAGAAGGGTAAGAGTCAAAAAGTATTTAAGGAGAATGTTGAGATGAAGAAACGATTCTTTGCAATAGTTATGAGTGTTTTCATGGTTTTAGGTATAGCCGGCTGCAGTGCTCAAAATACTGGTAACGGTGGAAATGGACAGCAAGGTGTACAGGAGAATAAGAAAATCACCTTTGTCCTGGACTGGACGCCGAACACTAATCACACCGGTGTCTATGTGGCTAAAGAATTGGGCTATTTCCAAGAAGCGGGTTTTGAGGTGGATATTGTACAACCGCCTGAAGGAGGCGCATTACCCCTGGTAGCTGCCGGTAAAGCTGAATTTTGCGTAACCTTCCAAGAAGAGCTTGCGGCTGCTCTTACCTCGGACAGTCCGCTGGATATGGTAGCTGTAGGGACTATTTTGCAGCACAATACTTCGGGAATTATCTCTCTTAAAGAAGATAACATCACCAGCCCGAAGGGAATGGAGAACAAGGTCTACGCTACTTGGGATTCTCCTGTGGAAAAGGCTATTATCAAGCAAGTTATCGAAAAAGACGGTGGTAACTATGACGCCATCAAGATGATCCCTAATACAGTAACGGATGTGATTTCTGCCCTGAAAACGGATGTGGATGCTGTCTGGGTATATTATGGATGGGATGGTATAGCTACAGAAGTCAAAGGCCTGGACACCAATTATTTTGCGTTTAAGGATATTGACCCTGTCTTAGATTATTACACCCCGGTTATTGCGGCCAGTCCTAAATACTTAGAAGAAAATGAAGATACAGCTAAAAACTTTTTGGCTGCTGTAGCTAAAGGATATGAATACACCATAGCTCACCCTGAAGAAGCGGCTGAAATTCTTGTCAAGCATGCCCCGGAATTGGATCTGGACCTTATAACTGCCAGCCAAAAGTATTTGGCCAAGGAATATAAAGCTGAAGTTGAGCAGTGGGGCTTCATCGATCAAGCCCGTTGGGATAATTTCTATACTTGGATGGCGGATAATCAATTGATCTCCAAAAGGATTGAGGCAGGACAAGGCTTTACCAATGCCTATCTGCCCAAGTAAAGATGAATAAGATAAGGCTTGAGACGCGAAACATCTCAAAGGGTTTTGCGGGAGAATTAACAATCGAAAATATCAATATCAGACTTGGTGAAAAGGAACTGGTAAGCCTCCTGGGAGTGAGCGGCATTGGTAAAAGCACGCTTTTTAATGTGATTGCCGGTGTCCTTACCCCTGATTCCGGGCAGGTGCTTCTCAACGCTCAGGATATTACAGGGCAGGCCGGTAAAGTAAGCTATATGCAGCAAAAGGATTTGATGCAGCCTCACTTAACCGTGTTGGACAATGTGGCACTGCCTCTCTTTATCCGAGGAATAAAAAAGAGCTTGGCTCGGGAAGAAGCTTCCAGTCATTTCAAAGAGTTCGGATTAGAAGGAACCGAGAAGAAGTACCCTACCCAGCTTTCCGGAGGGATGCGGCAAAGAGCCGCCCTGCTCAGAACCTATATGTTCTCTCAAGATGTAGCTCTTTTTGATGAGCCTTTTTCTGCTTTGGATGCCATTACCAAGAGTGCCATGCATCGCTGGTACTTGGACCTCATGGGCCGAATCAATATGTCCTCTTTATTTATTACTCATGATATCGATGAGGCCATCCTACTTTCCGATAGAATATATATTATGACCGGACCTCCAGGGATAATCGCCCATGAGATTGTCATCGATATCCCGCGACCCCGGGGAGAAGAATTCCGAATATCCGATGCCTTTATGGGGTACAAAAGGCAGATCATTAAGTTGTTAAGCTAATAGGATTAACTTTGGGCGCATCAACGGTGAGCATTATTATAAATAGGCACTACGTGGATTAGATTGGAGGGTATTTGGAAAGACTTTTAGCTTTCCAGTACCCTTTCTTTGTTTTAGTATTCTTATGCAACGGGAGTATAGATTTGTACGTATCAGATTTGCCCCCCTATTTGAGTCTATTATTTATATATATAAGAATCCTCTATGGATGGATATTGAATAAAGATGGTCAAAGCTCAATATGGTGGTTATACTAAAAGTAGTATCAAAATGGGATGAGTCCTATGATTTTATTTCCAGTGGAAATTCTTGAGCATAAGAGACTAAAATAGTATTGGACATAAACAAGGAGGTTAGCATCATGAAAAAACGCACTTTAATGATGGGAGTTTTTACAGTTCTTTTAGCGCTGCTTTTCTTAGGCGGATGTGGTATAAAGCAGGACAATTCCCCTAATGGCTCGAACACTGGTGAACCACAAAACAACAATGAGCAGCCGGCACAAGAGGATTTGCTTGCGAACTATCTTGCTTACCAGGAAAACACCAAATATGTGTATGAGGGACAGGGCAATGAGTATGCCTCCTTTACCACCTATGTGGATTACATCAAAGGAGGCAAGGTGCAGCTGAGGACGAACAATGGGGGGACAGAGACTGTTCGCGTTCTGGGACTTGACGCTGGTCGGATGATACAGCTTCTGGCCCAAGGAGAAACCTATTACCGGGAAGATCTCACCCAGAGCTCCTCGCTCAATACCAGTGGGGATGTTCTTCTAAAGGAGCCCTTGACCAAAGGTACATCCTGGACCCTGGCAGATAATCGTAAACGCACCATTACCAATGTGAATATGGACCTTTCAACTCCTTCCGGAAATTATAAAGTTATAGAAGTGACGACAGAAGGTAAGGATAACACAATTACGGACTACTATGCTCCCAATGTAGGGCTAGTCAAGACTGTGTATAAAGGTACAGATGGCTATGAAGTAATATCGACCTTAAGCAAATTGGAAAAAGACACGCCATTGGTTCAAAACGTGAAGGTCTATGATCCCAATATTAACGATGACAAAATCTATACGACCCAAACTCAACTGTCCTTTAAAACCAACGATATTACAAAGCAGATCTTTGAAGAAGAATTCAAAAAGCAGGCAAATCATGGTAGACTTATTGGCGATAATGTAAAGATAAAGAGCCTTTATCTTAATCAGGATGGCCGAGTCTATATAGACTTTACCAAGAATTTTGTCAGAGAAATGAACGCAGGATCGGGGTATGAAGGGATGATTCTGCAGAGCATTGTCAATACTCTAGGCAATTATTATGGGGCTTCGGAAGTCTACCTTACCCTGGAAGGGGAGCCCTATGCATCAGGGCATATTGAGATGAAAAAAGGGGAGTTCTTCAAAGTCAACATGGATAATGTAATAGAAGGATAATTCTAAAAGCGGCAATCAGTATTAGGAGTTCAGGCGGAGTTCAATCTGCCTGAACATTTCTTTTTGCCTTATCAGACTTATGATAGATTCACTTTGAGTCTTGTACTTACAGCACTTTTATGGTCTAATAGATGCGTGGCTATTTTAAATGAAACATCGTTTCAAAATAAGGGGGACTCCTTAAGTGCTTGAACGTCATCCGATTAAATATTTGGCTCCTGCCTGGTTTGCTGTAATTATGGGTACAGGAGGTCTAGCAAATATATTTTTTCTATGGCAAAATTCATTTCCTTTAGGGCATTTTTTAGGTATAGCATTGGCTGCCTTAGCAGATATTCTCTATTTTTGTGTGCTCATTCCTTGGGTGATCCGTTGGCTTAAGTATTTTCCTTATGCCTACCGTGATTTGAATCATCCTCTGGCAGGTAATTTTTTTGTGACCATGCCCGTGGCTACGGTAATTTTCGGAACCAATATCTATCTAATATGGAGTAAATACTTAAGTGAGACTCTAATCTATTCCTTGATCTTCACCTTTTGGGTTATTGCTATTATCGGGGTGACCTTCTTCACCTTTTACACTACCTTTAGAATGATGCGGGTGGAAGAGACACCCAGACCGGAAATGATCAATTTTTCTTGGATTATGGCTCCTATAGCCAATATGGCCGTTTCCCTGATTGGCAATCCTGTATTGGAGCTTACCATGAAACTTCATTCTTCCTGGAGCGTATCCGTTCTCCTTATGAATACCGCCTTATTTGGGATCGGATTTTTTCTCTTTATCTTTATTAGCGCGATTGTTTTTGTTCGCTTGGCTAATCACCCTCTTCCGCCTGCGGACACCATACCCTCTTTCGGGATTTTTCTCAGTGCGGTAGGGCTGGCGGTCAGTGCGATTATTGATGCTTCAAAGAATGCTCAAGAGCTTGGACTGTTAGCTTCAACGGACTTGGCCAATCTTATTGCAGTGGTCATATGGGGATTTGGTGCTTGGATTGTAGGCATCATCACGATTATCAGTGTACATCAGCTTCGCAAAGGTGGAATTCCCTTTAGCATGGGTTGGTGGGCCTATATCTTTCCCCTGGCAGCTTACACCCTATGCAGTCAAAAGATCGCTGCTGTATTTATCACTCCGCTAACCACAGGTTATACAGCTCTTTTGACGGTTCTTTTAGCTGTTCTTTGGGTATATACATTTGCGAACACAGCTCGTGGTGCAGTTAGCGGAAAACTATTCGTTGGAACTCCCATTCTAAAAGATTCTCAAAGAGAAAAATATCCTTCGGCCTGTAAGGCTGATTATGGTCAATCAGCGTTTCCTTTAAAATAAATGTTAGGCATCTTTATCTTTTATCAGTCAAACATAAATAAAAGTACGGGACTAAGGTTCGCTGAAACCTTGATCCCGTACTTTTTAATTGAAAAGAGGGTAATTCTCCTTTAGAAAAGTCAATAATTCTTGAGCGGCATGAGGAAGATAGCGACCTTTCTTCCAGATCAGAGCGAGTTGAAGGCATAGGTTCGAGTCTGAAAAGGGTCGGTAAATAATGGTTTCCGGGTTAAGAACTTCGCAAATCTTCGTAGGTAAAAGGGCTAGGCCAAGCTTAGCAGCCACCATTTGGGTCATTAATTCGCGCTGAGAGGTTTCAAAGGCGATCTCCGGGTTAATACCCGCCTTTTTGCATCCTGCAATAATAATATCATGGAGCTTATAGTCGCTATTGTATAAAATAAGTTGCTCTCCGGCAAAGTCTTTGTAATCAATACATTCCTTCAGAGCTAATGGGTGATTAGGGTGCATAATGACACTAAGGGGGTCTTGTTCGAACCAAATCCATTCAAAGAGATCCTTATCTTCCGGTGTAAAAATGCCGAAATCCAGTAAGCCGTCTTCGAGAGAAGCTTCAATCTTTTTGGGGCCATATTCAAAGAGCTGAATTTGGATTTTAGGATACTCATTTTTAAAAGCACCGAGCATATGGGAAAAGGTTGTGACAGCGGTAATAGGAGGGAGCCCGATGTGGATCTTTCCTGTTTGTAGTTTGGCCAGGCCTTCCAATTGAGTGTTGATATTTCTAAATGCAGCCACAATTTGTTGCGCTTGCTCAAGAACAAGCTCCCCGGCATCTGTCAGTTTTACAAACTTTGTACTGCGATAGAACAATGCTTTTCCCAGCTCCGCCTCCAGATCCTTAATCGCTTTACTGATCGAGGGTTGGGAGGTATGGGTTGCCTCGGCTGCGATGCTGAAGCTTTTGTGACGTGCAACTTCGATGAAATATTCTAAATGCCGTATTTCCACTTATCCATCCACCTTTGCATTTATTCGTTATCAGAATACACCGTATTCATAACGGGTATTTCACATCTCGATAGAAGATAATTAAAATGGTAGATAGAAGTATTTTAAATTGATGCTCTTTAAGTATAATGCAAATTTCTCATATCTTCCAGACTTGGTAAAAGAATCTTAGCACTCTTGAAAGGGTTAAAGATATGCCAATAAAAGTTTTTTCTAAGTATCGAGCCTTTGTTTATTTGGCAATCATTATCGGGGTGGGGAGCTGGAGCAATATTCTCTATCCATGGATGTCAAAGGTGATGTCCTTTTTCAGTCCCATTCAAGCGTATATTATGCTAAATTCTTTTTGGGTTGCAGCTGTAGTTGGGATTTCTTTTTTGACCTATAAAAGGATATGCAGTTGTAAAGAGATAAACATAACTTGGTTCATGGTACCTATGCTCTATATGAGTGTTCAACTTATTGGTAATGCTCTCTTGGAAAGAGCGATTATTCTCAATTTGGGCTGGATATGGCTGCTGTTAGGAATGAACACGCTGTTATTCATAGTTGGATTCCTGTGGTTCCACTGCCTCAGTGTACTCGTCGTTGTCCGGATCGCTCAGCAGTCCCTCACCTTTGCTGAGATCAATACTTTTTTTGTTTTTGTTCTTGGGACTGTGGGAGTGACCGTCTGTACAATTTTTGATCTTGCTAAAAATCTGCTCCTCATGGGTTTATTGGATAGTATACAGCCCCTTAAGCTATTGGCTTGCTTTTTTTGGGGCTTTGGTATTTGGACTGTTGTCTTTATCCTTATCCTATGGTGCTATCAGAGCTGGACGAAGAAAATGCCAATCCGAGTGGAGTGGGGGATATATATTTTTTCATTCCAGATGTATACGATTGCCAGTCACAAGATAGCGGAAGAATTCCTTTCTCCGCTTACGTCAGGGGTTTTATCCTTACTGACACTCCTGCTTACTGTATTTTGGCTCTGTTTTTGGAAAAATAGGATAGAGGCATTGATTCAGTCCACAAATTATTTTGAGATAAAACAAAAGAGAAGTAGAGTTTAAGTTCTCCAATTGAACATAAACTCTACTTTTTTAAGTTTTAAGCTAAGAATCAATTGTATTGAGAAATTATACCCGATCCCAAGCTAAATTTAGGACTCTCTTAGCATTAGCGATCACCAATTCAGGGTCTTCGTCCCCATATGGTTTGACTTCCAGGCTGACAATCGGCCGATTATCCTTGTTAAGGAATCCAATGTCCAGAAGGACGCGGAGGTATTCCACAAGTTCATCCACATCATTTTCACTGCCAGGGAAGCCAAATCTCGGATGTTCATCTCCATGGACTGGAGAGAGTTTGTCTTTGACAAGAGCATTGCCCATGTGAGCATGGATAATATAGTCTTTTACAGGGATCAGAGATTCAGCCGGTGTTTCCCGGAGTTGAGGCAGGTGGCTTAAGTCTACCATTAAGCCGAAATTGTCATATTCCTGGCGAATTTCCTTAACATATCGTTGGGTGAGTGCCACAGGTCCAATCAGAGAGCATTTGTCAACATCATAGTCAAATACTTCAATAGCGACCTTCATAGTTCCCTTGGATTTGGCGTAGGCACATATTTCCTTGGTAGAGCGGATCAATGCCTGATAGGCCTCTTCCTTTTTAGATTCTTCATATTTTCCGCTGAGGAAGGCGAAATCCTTGGCGCCCATTTCATAGGCTTCATCAATACCTTCCTTTACATTGGCCAGGGCTCGTAATCTTTCTTCCTCATTGAGGGAGTTGATATTCTGCTTGGTGATCAAGAGCCGGGGCATCCCCGCATAAGAAAACTCCATATGGGAGGTCTCAATAATCTGCTTGGCTTTTTTCCTAACGATGGGGTCCTTAATCCAGGTCATTTCGACTACTTCAAAGTAGTCATCGAGAGCAATTCTTCTCAAAGTTTCCAGGATGGGCCCTTCTCCTTTGCCGGTGCTGGGATAAGCCATAAAATGAACGAGACCTACCTTCATATATTTACGAAAGGATTCATTCATTGGGCATCCTCCTTAAGCTTTAGTCCACGGGGAAGGTTTCGATAGGTACTGGAGCAGAAAACGCAATCACCACAAGAGGTTCATCTCCGGTGTTCTTTATGCCATGGGCTTCTCCTTTAAGGTTGGGGATGATCGTACCCGCTTTCATAGGTAAAGAGACTCCTTTACCCCCTAGGAGTTCTCCTTCTCCCTGGACGACGACCCAAATATCATCTGTATTAGGGTGTTGGTGAGCAGGGACGGAATCTCCAGGCTGTAAATTGATTACGGCTGTATTGGTGCACTCGCTTTCATAGAGTACAGTCTTTTTTACGTTCTTACTTAATATTTCTGTGATTTTGGTGAACTTCATGACTTATACCTCCCTTCAATTGAGCATTTTCAGTTAAGCTTTTGATCCATCTCCTCAAAAGACTTGTGGCTCATCTTTAGAATAAAGAGTTTTTCTAAGGGAGTAAAATAACCATTTAGAATATTGCGTATTCAATGGGAGAATAAAGAGTGCGAATAAGTAGAGCGAATGAATAGTGTGGAAATTAGGAAAAGTCAGAGCTTATTCAGTTCGTAAATAGACTGTATTCAGAATAGGTATTTTACTTATAGGCACGGGGTATCTACAATGAAAGCACAAAAAGCGTATCAAAACGCGATTCAGTAAGGAGGAAGTAAAATGGCTATTATGAGATCGGTGCTCTTTGTTGCAGGAAATGATAAGGAGGCTCTGGATGAGGCCTTAACCTATGAGGCGGATGCACTTATTTTAGATCTGGAGGATTTGGTACCACCTCAGGAAAAATCAAGAGCACGCAGAATGGTGCGTGCGAATATCAAGCACGCGGGCTCTCAAGGTGCTGAGGCGTGGGTTCGAGTGAATGCCTGGGAAACGAATATGACTGATGATGATCTGGAAGCTGCAGTATGTGAAGGTCTTACAGGAATCAATCTCACCAAGGTTGCCGGTGCCGGCGACGTACAGCGTCTGGCCTGGAGACTTGAGGAGCTGGAACGGAAGAATGGTCTGGAAGTAGGAAGCATAAAGATCTGCCTGCTTATAGAGACCGCCATCGGTGTCATCAACGCCTATGAGTCTTGTGCTGCCAGCCCTCGTGTTACTGCGGCAATTTTCGGAGCGGTAGATTTTACCCGTGATATGCAGGTTAAGCTGACCCCTGAAGCAAAAGAGCAGCAGTTCGCTCGGGGTTATGTTGCTGTTGCGGCTCGTGCTGCCGGTATTATAGCTCTTGATGCGCCCTTCCTCAATTACACTGACAAAGAAGGATATGCGCGCAACATAGCGGAAGGGCGCCAATTGGGGTATAAAGGACGGATGATTGTTCATCCCAGCCTTGTGGAAGCCGCTAATCGTCTCTATTCTCCTGACCCGGAAGATGTACAATGGGCCAGAGAGATTAAGAAGGTTTTCGAAGAAGAGGCTATTGCTAAAGGAAAAGCAGCAATCGTCTATAAGGATAAGCTGGTGGATACTCCTGTTTATAGCAATGCTCTCGACATTCTTGCGAATCAAGCTGAGATTGATGCTAAGCTTGGGAAAAAGTAAACAGATAAAGGAAGTGTTTTAAATGTCTTTAAGAGAGAATGCGCTGAAACTCCATGCTGATCATCGTGGCAAAATCAAGATCGCTCTTAAAGTTCCCTGCCGTGATTACAATGATTTGAGCTTAGCTTACTCCCCGGGAGTGGCTGAACCCTGTCTGGAAATTGCTAAAAATCCTGAATTGGTTAACACTTACACCAATCGGGCTAATTGTGTGGCCGTGGTTTCCAATGGTACCGCTGTTCTTGGTCTTGGAGATATTGGTGCCCGTGCGGCTATGCCTGTAATGGAAGGGAAATCTCTTCTATTCAAGAATTTTGCTGGGGTAGATTCCTTTCCCATTTGTTTGGACACAAAGGATATGGATAAGATTGTCGAAGTGGTCAAATTACTGGAGCCTACTTTTGGAGGCATCAATTTAGAAGATATTAAAGCACCTGAATGCTTTGAAATCGAAGAGAAGTTGAAAGCAGTGTATGATGGTCCTGTTTTCCATGATGACCAGCATGGAACAGCTGTCGTGACCTTGGCGGCTATGATCAATGCTCTGAAGATTGTTAAGAAGGACCTGAAGGATGTTAAGATCGTAACAAGTGGAGCCGGTGCGGCAGGGATGGCCATCGTTAAGCTGTTGATGGATTGCGGTCTCCAAAATATTATTATGTGCGATACCAAAGGAACGATTTATGAGGGACGCACCGAAGGCATGAATAAATATAAGGCGGAAATCGCTTTAAAGACGAATCGTTCTAAGGTTAAGGGCAGCCTTGCGGAAGCGTTGAAGGGCGCTGACGTATTTATCGGAATTTCCGTAGGAAATACAGTAACACAAGAAATGATCCGGTCCATGGCCAAAGATGCAATTGTCTTTGCTCAGGCTAATCCTGTTCCGGAAATCATGCCTGAAAAGGCTAAGGAAGCGGGCGCTGCTGTAGTAGGAACCGGCCGTTCCGACTATCCCAACCAAATCAACAATATTCTCTCTTTCCCCGGAATTTTCCGCGGGACCTTTGACACCGAAGCGAGAGAAATCAATGGGCCAATGAAAATTGCCGCTGCGGAAGCAATCGCTTCCATTATCAGCCCTGAGGAGCTCAATGCAGAGTATATCATTCCGAAAGCTTTCGACCATCGAGTGGCTCCCGCTGTAGCTGCGGCTGTAGCCAAAGCAGCCATGGAGAGCGGTGTGGCCAAAAAGAAGGTCGATCCAGAGCAGGTTGCTCTGAACTTAATCAGCTTACTTGCCCAAGAAGGCAAATAAGATTTAGATTCCTCCTAAATAGTTAAGCAAAGAAACAGCCCCAGCCATGGCTGTTTCTTTGTTAACTATTCAGAATGTACAAGAAGCAGGAATTAGAGTCGGAATTTTGAATTGAAATCGGAGTTGAGAGTAGTGAGCTTTGGCAGGTTATTAACTGCGATGGTTACGCCAATGAATAAAGAGCTGGAAGTGGATTATCAAGCGGCGGCCGATTTGGCGCAGTACTTGGTAAGACATGGCTCAGATGGAATCGTTGTGGCAAGCACAACTGGAGAATCCCCTACCTTAGCAGATGAAGAGAAGCTTGAATTATTTAGGGTTGTAAAAAAAGCGGTCGGATCAAAGGCCAAAGTCATCGCAAGTGTAGGGAGCAATTCAACACAGGAAAGTGTCGGAATGGCTCTTCGCACCTTAGAGACGGAGGTCGATGGTCTAATTGCCGTCGTGCCTTATTACAATAAACCTTCACAGGAAGGGTTATACCGCCATTTTCGCGGGATCGCGGAAGTATCTTCTCTTCCGCTCATGATGTATAATGTGCCGGGGAGGACTTCTGCGAATCTTTTGCCTGAAACCGTTCTGCGTTTAAGCTGTGTCCCCAACATTACAGCACTTAAAGAGGCTTCAGGATCAATGGATCAAGTGAGCGAATTGAAGCGAATATTACCTGATGAATTTGAAATCTTTAGCGGGGATGATTCCCTGACTCTCCCCATGCTGGCACTGGGGTGTAATGGGGTCGTTGGTGTAGGATCCCACATTATTGGGAATGAGATGAAGCTGATGATCGATGCTTGGATTTCCGGAGATATTGAAACAGCGCGCAGGTGGCACTTAAAGCTGATGCCAATTTTTAAAGGAGTTTTTATTACGGCCAATCCTGTTCCGATCAAATATTTACTCAATCAGATGGGGATTGAAGTAGGGAGTGTACGGCCGCCCCTGGTTGAAACGACACCGGCAGAAGAAAAAGTGTTAAATGAAATACTTAGCGGGTGGAAGCTAAGGTGAAGATATGGCAAAAAGGGAGCTGTTGCACTACGAACAAAATAGTTCGCGGTACAACAGCTCCTTTTGATTGAGCAAGGTCCATATAGTTCTAACCTAAAGCTCCCAATATACGACTTGACGCCGTTATCTTTTGTTAAGGGGAATATATTTTTGACGGGGTACCACGCTCTTATAAGCAGGGCGAATGATCTTTCCGCCATTGACGATTTCTTCGATCCGATGAGCACTCCAACCGGCGATGCGGGAGAGCGCAAAAATAGGAGTGAACATTTCCAGAGGGAGATTGAGCATTTGATACACGAAACCTGAATAGAAGTCTACATTGGCACTGACTCCTTTATAAATCTTCGTGTGCTTAGCAATGATCTGGGGAGCCAGTTCTTCTACTTTAGCATAAAGATTGAATTCGTTATCCAGACCCTTTTCAGCGGCGAGTTTCGAAGCATAGTGCTTCAGAACTACGGCTCTGGGGTCGGAGATGGAGTAGACCGCATGACCGATTCCATAGATCAATCCGGAGCGGTCAAAGGCATCCTTAAGAAGAATTTTATCAAGATAGGCGCTGAGTTCATCCTCATCCTGCCAATCGGAGACCTTTTCTTTGATATCCTGGAACATTTGAATAACTTTATGGTTGGCACCGCCATGCTTTGGTCCTCGTAAGGAGCCCAATGCTGATGCTACGGCTGAATAAGTATCCGTTCCGGTGGAGGTAACCACATGAGTGACAAAGGAGGAGTTATTTCCCCCGCCATGTTCCGCATGAAGGACTAAGGCCAGATCCAGAAGCTTAGCTTCCAGCTCCGTATATTTGTGGTTTGGGCGCAGCATATAAAGAATATTTTCAGCCAGACTTAATTCAGGTTGAGGGCTATGAATAACCAAGCTTTTGTTCCCGTGATAATGGGTATAGGCTTGATAACAATAAACAGCAAGGGCAGGGAAGGCAGCAATCAGGCGGATGCATTGTTTGAGTACGTTTTTTATGGAAGTATCATCGGGATTGGAGTCATAGCAATAGAAGCCCAAGACACTGCGGGCCATTCCATTCATGATGTCTTTACTAGGTACATTGAGGATCATATCTTTGGCAAAATTATCAGGGAGTTTTTGATAGATGTCGAGAAGACTATGAAAATCAAAGAGCTCCTGCTTGTTCGGTAATTTGCCAAAGAGAAGAAGATAGGCTGTCTCCTCAAATCCAAAACGGTTATCCTCCATAAAGCCCCGAGCAAGATCCGTAATATCATAGCCCCGATAAATAAGCCGGCCGGGTACGGGAACCATTTCCCCTTCATCGATAATATAAGAATGAACTTCACCGATCTCGGTTAAGCCCACCAACACACCTCTACCGTCTAAATCGCGAAGTCCGCGCTTAACTTCATACTTCTGGTAAAGTTCCGGGTCAATGGGACCTTTCTTTACAGTAAGTCCACTGAGTTCATCCAGCATACTTTCTTCAAAATTTTTGAGGTCAACATTTTCCATAGCAACAACTCCTCTTTATGTTTTTAATCGTATATTCTTTTGGTGTGACAGGCTTACTTTTAAGCTGTATAGTCTGCTGAAAGCAAGAGATTACTTGCAGACAACTTTATATACATTATGAGTTGTCAGTGGGAATTAGTCAAGTAAATTCTTGTTATATAGCATCTCAGAAGAACACTAATATTATATATGATATCTGAAGGAAAAATAAGAAGGTGCACAGGTATATGAAATGATACATTAATCGCTACCTGTCATTTTACTCTTAGTATTGCTTTACTGCTTTATTTTGATGCTGCTTTGAGTATCTGGAAGCAAGCTTTACAGGATATTTTTTTCTTGTTGTGATGTTTATCCATTTGTTTGTTTAATCATTGACGAAAAGCGTCCTCACTCGCTATTGCAGCAAGGGAGGACGCTCATGTAATTCGCTTCTCAAGATCCGGTTAAACACATCGTCAAGATAAGATAAACGATCATCAGGTATTTGGTCAATTAAATCGTGAAGCCTTTCCCGGGAGATATTCATGTCTGCCACCTCATCTTAATCGCTCTATGGGTTATTCTATAGTATTGTTCGACAAGAAGTGAGATGCTCTTTATAGTCACTTAAGATTCTTTTGCCAGATGCCATTTATACCCTTCCCGGACATCGGTCACTACTCCATAGAGTTCCTTCATGGTGGACATTCTTCTTTTGCGATCAAACTTGGAAATGAACCTGAAATAACGGGGAACCGGAGTAGCCTTCATAAGGGTTCGGGCATATTCACTGTAAAACTGTTTAAGTGGCAGGGCAGTGGGCAATACCGTATGCATGAAATCAAAGAATTTGGGATCATGAGTCAGAAGCCGGTCCTTGTTCTGTTCGTAAAGTGCTGTTCCCGGTAAAGGGGTAAGGATGGAGAGGGCGGCATAAGAAATATTGAGTTTACGGGTATAAGCAATCAGTTGATCGAATTCTTGGCGGGTAAAGGAAGGATCAATGATAAAAGAAGCATAGATATCGATGTTAAGGTCATTAAGAATCTTTACTGCCTCTTCTTGTTGTGCCACTGTAATGTTTTTATTAAGGCCTTGCAAGTGCTCATCGGAAAAGCTCTCAAAGCCGACGAAGACTTGGATTAAGCCGATGTTTTTCCATTTGGCAAATAGTTCAGGATGTTTCACAATGGTATCAACCCGGCCATAGAGGAAATATTTTTTGCGTATGCCTGCTACCTGAATCAGATCGGCCAGTTGATCCATTCTTCTTGTGTCACACATGGATTCATCATCACAGAAAAAAACAATTTCTTCTTGGATCCCATGCAATTCCGCAACGATCCGTTCCGGATTTCGCTGCAGATATTTTCCGTTGGTTATTGACCATAGGGCGCAAAAATTGCACCGTCCGAAACATCCCAAAGAAGTCCGGATCGAGGCGATGGGTTTCATCCAGTCACTAAAATAATGGTTGCGGTAACGGGCGGTCAAGGAACGGTCGGGAAAGGGCAGATCATCCAGATTTGTATAGGGACGCTCAGCAGTAAAGGACATGATGGAGCCTGGTATGGCCAAGCCCGGTATATCTCCCAAGGGGAGCTGAGATTCTTTATGCTTCAGAACCTGGCGCAGGGTAAAGACCCCTTCCCCGATAACGATTAAGTCGATAGCCTGGTCGTTGTAGTCGGCAGGTTTTACAGTGGCGTGATGACCGCCAACGATGATAAACACATCTGGATTAATCTCCTTGAAGTGAGCAGCAATTGCTTTAACAATGTTTAGATGGTTAGTATATCCTGTTATACCCACAATATCTGGTTGAAAGGAGTGAAAGGCCCTTTCAAAATCCGGTTCCAGGCGGGCATCAAGGAGAAGTACCTCATGACCATCTTCCTTCAAACCCGCACCAAGGTATTCCAATCCGAGAGGCTCATACATATATACTTTGTCCATAAAGACTGTGCTGCTGGGAGGCTGGATCAATAGTACTTTCAATTGCTATTACCTCATTTCGCTTTTGTTTTCAGCACCATTCATAAAGAGATCAACCATTGCCGCGAGATGTTTTTCAGGGTTCCAAGAATCTCCCTCAAGGATCCAGACCATAAATTCCATGACATACATAATCTCAAGATGCTTGGCCAAGTATTCTGTCGGCAGATCTTGGCGTAATTCACCCGCTTCCTGACCGTAGCGAATGATTTGGGCAAGAACCTGATCCATACCGCTGTTCTGATAAGCTTCTGGTTGTAACATAGATTGAAACTGGTGAACAAAGTAGATTTGAAGGAGTTCACGGTATTGGAGGTTCCATTCAAACTGCCCACGAAAATATTCATAAATTTTTGAGCGGGTAGTCGGTAGTTTTGCCAAAAAGTCCAAAACCTGATCCACAAATTGATGACTCATGTCTTGAAAGAACTCGGCCACAATAAGCTCTTTAGAGGGGAAGTAATTGTAGAGTGTCACTTTCGAAATGTCCACAGCCTCCGCTATTTGCTCCATGGTCGTGGCATCGTAGCCTTGGGTTTGGAAAAACTGAATAGCTGTAGTAAGGATACTTTGCTTTGTCTCTTCTTTTTTTCGTTCTCGCCGATTTAAGGTACTGTTCTTACTCATCATGACCTCCTTAGGGTTTTGTACTGGCTCCGACAGAGACAATAAGCTTACTTAGTAAAAATATGAACTGAACATAAAAGTTAACCAAGTTAATTTTTATGTTCTAAGTATAAAACATAATTTGTCAGATGTAAACTCTCTAAGGAAGATACCACTTCCTACACAAAAACGCAGCTCATTTTGAGCCGCGTTTTTGTGTAGGAAGTGGTTATCTATAATGTTTGCTGTTTGAATAAGGATTAATCTTCATCATCCTTTTGTTCTTTTACTTTATCCACGATTTCCGGAACCATATCCAGGAGCTTTTCTAAACCACCGGCTTTTTTAATGGGAAGGAGCTCAACTTGATCACCTTTGATGACCAGGATTGCGGTGGCATGGATTTTAGCCCCTGCGCCGGCACCGCTGCCGGTTCCGTCGTTACCTTTCTCATCTTTACCACCGCCGCCGCCTGTGCCAAGACCGAAAGTAATGTCAATAAAGGGAATAATAGTAGTTTCGCCCACTTTAATAGGATCTCCAACCACGGTCTTGGACTTTAGAAAGCTTTCCAGTTTTTCAAAAATCGTATCGATGTTTTCTTTTGTGTTAATTGACATATTGAGGACCTCCTTTAGATTTCTTTGGTTTTTTAAAGAGCTTGGAAATGTATATACTTCTAACTGGTTTAGAGAGCAGGAACCCTAAAATCATAAAGAGGAGAGAGGGGACCCAAACTCGGCCACCAATTAAAAATTTTCCTTCAAGGACTTCTTCATCGAACACCGGTTGCACATGAAGATCATGTTTATGAATCAAGAAATGAAACTGACTGAGCAGACCATAAAGCAAGCCGGTCATCATGGGATCGCTGAATCCCACTTTGGCAGAAACAAAGAGGGTATGGGGCTGAAAGTGCTTAAGTAGTTTGACCAGAGTTGAGAGAGCCTCCTTTAGGATGTCCGGCCTTAAAAACTCTTTAAATGAAGATTTCTTTCCCTTGCCCTTATGACTGGATTTGCTCTTTGCAGCGTGATCAACTCCTTTGCTATACTTGTCTTTCTCGGACTTCCCGATAGGAGGGAGTCCTTCTTTCTCTGACTTACTGGGAGGAGTCTTTGGTTCAAAGGTATGTTCAATCCATCGAAAAACAGCGAGATTGATTCTGAACCTTCCAGGAAAAGTGCGGCTAAAATCAATCTTTATTCCTCCAAAGAGCCAGGTGATGGAGCCTTCCAATAGGCTTTGCTCATATTTTTCTCCGGCTATACGATAGCGGTAGGGAATGATTAATAGGGCCAAAACTATGATGAGGATCGCTAAGAGGAGGTAACCAAGGGCTTGTAAAAGAAAACCAAGTATGGATAAGAACAATAAATCACCTCCAAGGTCTATTACTTAGCTTTGAGAAACTTAGTGCTCTTGAGCAGACCTTTTGATACCAATTTAAGAGCTGATGGGGTGGCTTTTAAACTTTCTTTAGCGAGGTTATTGCTTGCTTTAACACCGGGTACATAATCGAGGAACCTGCTGGCCGATCTTATATTTTTACGCTGGATTTCCACAAGGGCAGTGAAAGAACTCTGAGAAGAAGGTTCAGAGACTTGCTCAAGGAGGATGCCTTTAAGCTGATCCAGCTCAGGAGGAAGTTCAATTTCATAAGTAGATTTATCGCTGAGATCCCAGAAAAGAAGCTTCAGCTCATTGAGCTCCTTTCGGCATTCCGGACAGATCTTAAGGTGTTCATCCACAAAGAGCTTTTCTATGGGATCAAGAGTATCGTCCAGCAGATCCTGAAGCAGTAGCTTATCCAGTTTACATGTCATCATTTTATCTCTCCCATAATCCGTCTTTGCTTAAACACGTCTTAAGATTTTTTCGCCCTCGATATAAATAGGTCTTTACAGTTCCTAAAGGAACTCCCATAATTTTGGCAATTTCCTCATACTTCATACCCTTCATATGCCTTAGGATAATAGCCATGCGTTCTTCAGAAGGAAGGGCATGAATGGCCTTGACCAGGGTCTCCTTTGTATCCAGGTATAGAGTCGCTTCCTCGGTCCGATTGCTGGAAGGAAGTAGCTCTTGAATTTCATGACCATTTTCATTATGTTGGTTTAAGGATAAGGCGTCCTTTTTATCCCTTAGGTAGTTTAAACATTTATTGACCGTAATCCGTTTAATCCAAGGGAGCATAGAAAAGCTGTCATCGAAGCGATCCAAGGATTTAAAGATGGACAGAAAAACATCTTGGGTTAAATCGAGAGCATCTTCCTTGTTTCCGGCATAATGGTAAGCAATTGTATAGATATACTTCTTATACCGATCGTAGAGAAGCTCCAACCCTTGATTTTTATCCTTCTTATAAAGTTTCAGGAGGGTTGCATCTGAAGAGTCCAAAGCTCGGATCATCCTTCTATGTTTATAGTTTTTGCCTCACTTAATTAATACACAATAAATCCAATAAAGTTTTGCTGAAAAGATATTTTTTAAAAAAGTTTTTAATACGGGAACCTTTTCCTTCTCATAATCATCTATCAGGTGTCTGGACAAATAAGCAAGACTGAGGTGATAAGAGATTTGGAAAGGGTGGGAAACGAGGGGGTACCCCATGTGCTTACGAAAACCGTCTTTAATCGTAGCTTAAGTAGAACGGCAAGTGAAGAAAAAGAGAGATTTTGTACCTACATAGATAATCACAAATTAAATATGTTTCGGCTGGCCAAGAGCATTGTCCATAATGACGCAGATGCAGAAGATGTGACCAGTGAAGCGATCTTGAAGGCTTATAGGAATTTGAGCGATCTGCGATCCTTTGCCAGTTTTAAGCCCTGGATTATGAAGATTGTCATCAATGAAGCCTATTCTTTAGCCAATAAGCGCAAGAAAGTCATATACTTAGAAGAACTTGAGGTTCCCGAAGAGAGTTCGGAAAGCATGATTAATGAATCAGGAGAGCTATGGACTGCCGTGAAAAAACTGGATGAGGAGTTCCGCACCATAACCGTGCTTTTTTATTATGAGGATATGAGTATCAAGGATATTAGTAAAACGTTAAGCTTGCCCACAGGCACGGTGAAATCGCGTTTGGCCAGGGCAAGACAAAAATTAAAAGTGTTGTTAGTGAATGAAGGGGGCATGGAATAAATGGAACATCATGACTTTGACCAATT
Organism: Desulfitobacterium sp. PCE1; assembly: GCF_000384015.1. Classification (NCBI taxonomy): domain Bacteria; kingdom Bacillati; phylum Bacillota; class Clostridia; order Eubacteriales; family Desulfitobacteriaceae; genus Desulfitobacterium; species Desulfitobacterium sp. PCE1. The sequence continues at coordinate 753,535 of NZ_KB913023.1, forward strand.
CATAAAAAACAAAGCAAAAGGTGAACCGATTAACGTCCCCAGAGGATTTTCGGAAAGGATGGATTCTTTAATGGCTAATTTACCCGAGAAGACACAGGGAGTAAGAAGATTACCCAAGAAGATGTTTCTTGTTGTAGCGGGTTTTATAGTATTTGCTTCGATGTCGGTGGTTGCTTCCCCTCTCGTAGGTGAGATGAGCAGCGGCGTGATCAGCTATTTTAATGCCCCGCGGGATTTCAAATATCTCTCCCAGCAAGCGGTCTATGAGCAGTATAACAGTCAAGTCGGAGTCTCTGCCAGTGACCAGGGAATTAAGGTGACGGTGGATAATCTGGCGGTTGATGATAATTATATTAGTGTTTTCTATACAGCCGAGAGTGAAGAGCCTATCCAACTATTAGGCGACGAAGAGACTATAGAGCAGTGGCGCATCAATTGGACAGCCCCTCATTTCTGGTTTAAAGAGAATGGGCGTTATATTGAACCTCCTGCCCAAAATGAAATCGATGCTTATCTGGAAGATCCTTATACTCTGAAAGGTATGCAACGATTTGCTGTGGTGGGGCTTTTAGAGGATACTATGAATCTTGAGATCTACACTGAAGAGATTTTTGGTAAAGAAGGGCGCTGGCATATTCCTTTAAGTGTGGACAAAAGCAGTGTTGCCGTGGAAAGCTTAACGGTTGCCCCCAAGATGAAGGCTAAGGTGACCACTGGCTGGAATGGGGAATATAAGCATGATATTACCATCGAAAAGGTATCCATCTCTCCCTTTGGCAATCAAATTGTGCTTAGTGAAAGAGCAGAAAATACCTTCTCACAGTTTGCTCTTCGAGATGAGCAGGGCCGGTATCTGACGGTCATTCCTACGGCTACCTATGGAGGCAATTTCTTCATAAAGGTCACCAACAACTTTGAGTTTATCGGAGGCAGAACGGATATGAAGGAGCTGACTCTTATTCCCATAGTTAGCGGAAGTGAGGAGGATGGCTTACCTGCACCGAAGCTGCGGACTGCAGAAATCGGCAGTTATCCGATTGCTATGCCGGAGAGTGAACTGGGTGGCTTTGTGATGGAAGGGCTGGAGCTTACCCCGGAAAAAGCGGTAGCTACTTTCCATCAGGAGGGAGCAGTGGGGATTAGTTATCCTGATTTGATACTGCTGGATGAAAACGGTGAGAGTTTGGATTTTGCAGCGTTTCATGATGACAGCTATGACCGGGAAACCGGGAAAATCACCATTACCCTTACCTTTAAGGATGTCAGCGGCGAAGAGATTATCGCTAAGGCAAAAAAGGTTGGATATTATGCTCGACCGATGAAGCTTAATGAGGATGAAGCAGTTACGATTAAACTAGCAGAATAGATATGAAGCACTCATGAGTAAGATGCTCATACTCTATGAATTTATGTGAGGAAAAAGGATAGGGAAGTATAATAAAGAAAGCTCGGGAAAATTCTTTTTTAAGGATTTCTTCCCGGGCTTTAGTCATTTGGAGATTGCATATTCAAGATTAATTATGAAGGGAGCAATTAAGCTTATTTATTTTACTGGGTGCAGTGCTTTACGACTTCTTCCCAGGAGAGGTAAATGCGGGTGATATCTTCTTCGATTAAGTTAATCCCGGATTGAACTTCGATGAGCTCTAAATCAGTGATGGCCTTCAGACCATGTTTTGTTCCGCCCGGAATATGAAGGACATCCCCTGATTTCACCGGATAGATCTTGTCATCGCAGGCAAACAGTCCGTTCCCACTGGTAACGGTCCATACCTCAGTACGCATGCCATGAACTTGGTAACTTAAACACTTATCATGGTGAAGATGAAGTTTCTTGGTTAGAACTTCATAACCATCCAGCGATTTTGAGTGATCGAGGACATAATACCAACCCCAGCGCCTCTCTTCATACCTAGGGCGGTTTTGATAAGCACCGGTAAAGTCTTTCAGGCGGGGGCTTGAGTCCTTATCAGCCACAAGGATGCCATCGGGGCCGGCAGCTACCACTATATCAGAGGTCCCCAAGGTGAGAATGGGGATATCGAGTTCATTGATTATGTGGGTATTTACCGAATCCGGACTTGTTCTCCCTTTACCTATGGTCTGAGGCAAGATAGCGGTTAAGGTCTTCCATGTACCAAGGTCTAACCAGTTTCCTTCATATTTTACGGCAATGATTTGAGAGGAATTTTCCAATACTTCATAATCAAAGCTCGTCTTTGGCAGGGAAGAATAACAATATCGCAGGTCTTCGTATTGAGTCGGGAAGTTATGGCTATTTAACCAGTTCAGTATAAAATCTAACTTAAAAGCAAAAACTCCACTATTCCATAGAGCCCCTTCTTTGATTATTTTTTCTGCTACTTCAGGTTGAGGTTTTTCCACAAAACGCTCTATTCTTAAAAAGTCAGGGTCCGCCGCTTCTGAGGAGGGAACCATATACCCAAAAGAAGAGGAAGATGATGTGGGTGCGATCCCAATCAATCCGACTTCCCCGTGTTCTTCAGTCAATAATCGGGCAAGTTCTCTATAGTTATCGAAAAAGTTTTCTTCGACATAGGTATCGATGGGAGCAACGATGACGACCTCGTCTTCATTAAGGTCTTCCTGAGTATGCAGGTAAGAGCAGGCAAGAGCAATAGCGGGAAAAGTGTCCCGTTGTTCAGGTTCACAAACGAATTTGATGTCGGGGCAAAGCTGAGAGGTCAGATTATCAGTCTGAGATTCACAGCAGGCAATAAGTGTTGATGAGGTCAATCCCTTGGCGTGAAGCTGCCGCCATACCCGTTGGGCCATGGATTCGGTCTGACCTTCTTGATTTTGAAGAATCTTGACGAATTGTTTGGGACGTGCCGGATTGGAAATGGGCCAAAGTCTTTTTCCCGCTCCACCGGAAAGCAAAATGAGTTGCATAACGATCTCCCCAGATCTACTTCCAGATCAAATATCTTGAACTAGAGGTGGATTATTCGATAGTAAGCTTATATCCGACTCCTCTTAAAGTCCTTATATGGAAAAGTTGCGATTTGTCGAGTTCAATTTTCTCCCGTAGGCGGCTGATAAGAACAGTTACCGCATCATCATTACCATAATAGTCCGCTTGCCAAATTTGATAGAGCAACTGCTTTCGGGTAAAAACTTTGTTGGGATGCTTGGCAAGGAACCAAAGCATGTCAAATTCTTTAGCGGTTAACTCCACAGGCTGATCGTTGATCGCGACTTCACGTGTTGATGGGTTAATATAAAGGCCATTACTGTTAAAAACGCTGGAATCCGGGGTCGGTGTGCTTTCCTCTTTGCGGGTACGTCGTAAAACAGCTTTAACGCGCAGACAGAGCTCTACAGGGCTGAACGGTTTGGCGAGATAGTCATCGACACCTAGGTTAAACCCCAATATTTTATCCAGCTCCTCGTTTCGTACTGACAAAATGATGATAGGGATTGAAGACGTTTCTCGAACCGTTCTGCAGACCTGGAAACCGTCTACATGAGGGAGCATTAAATCAAGGATAATCAGTTCAGGTTCCTGACGGTGGAATTGTTCGATAGCCTGGCTCCCATCAAGGGCTGTAATCACATCATAGCCTTCTCGCCGTAAGCTATGCTCGATAATCTTGAGAATTTTAGGTTCATCGTCGACAACCAAAACCTTTGGCATGGTGTACCCCTTCTTTCTAAATAGTGTCTGCTCGGTATGAAGCGGTAGTCGGAACGGTGAAATGGAATGTACTTCCTTGTCCTGGAATACTATCAACCTGTATTTTCCCCCCGTGGAGCTCTATCATTTGCTTAGTAACCGCCAGGCCGAGTCCTAATCCGCCAAATTCGCGGCAGGTACCGGAGTCGACCTGATAAAATTTCTCAAATATTTGTTGAAGTTGCTCTGGGGCAATTCCTCGGCCAGTATCCGTCAGAGAGACCTGAATCTCTTCCTTCTGTTCATTATAGCGGGCCTGGAGATGAATTCTTCCGCCACAAGGAGTAAATTTAATCGCATTGGATAAGAGGTTCATAAGGATCTGTTTGATTTTATTTTTATCGGCTTCGATGGCAGGCAAATCAGGGGGAATATCCATAGAAAACTGAAGTTTATTATTCTGAATCATTGGGTTAAAGATATTTTCGAGGACAGTAGTCACCTCGGAGAATTCAAAGAAGGAAGGATGAAGATGCAATTTATTCTGCTCGATTTTGGAGAAATCCAGAAGATCTGTGATGAGATCCAGTAAATGGTGAGCGCTCTGGTAAATATCAAACAGATATTCAGAAGACTCAGGAACGTCTATACCTTGTTGAATGAGGATTTCGCTATAGGCGATGATAGAAGTAAGAGGGGTCTGCAGTTCGTGGCTCATAAGAGCAATAAATTCTGACTTGACCTCGTTGGCCTTTGTCAGTTCTTCATTGATACGATGCAGACTTTCTTGATGGAGACGCAGAGCTTGGTTTGCCCTGAGCAATTCAATGGTTCTCTCGTCAACCTTAGACTCCAGAGTGTCATAGAGGTTTTTTAGATTATTTGCCATGGTAAAGAGATTGCTTTGGAGGACGTGGATTTCATAATTCTCTGCTGGAGCCATAGTGGGAATGGAGAGATGCCCTTCGCTGAAATGAGTCGCTAAATCAGCCATACTTTCAAGAGGTTTTACCACTCGAGAACGGATGACGAGGTAGATGGCGGCGGATAAGCTGATAATCAGGATTAAGGTTGAGATAAGATCTTGAATCACGGCGGAGGAAAGCGCAGCGTAGGTGGGCTCTAATGGGGCCGTAATACTGATGACTCCGGCAAAATCCCCCAATTGTGCCCCTTCACGGGAGTATCCCGTAATATCTATACTTCCGGCAGGACCACCATGGCAGCTCAAACAACCTTCTTCATAGTCAAGGGGTACTAAATACCGGTAGGTTTTATTTGTATAATCAATTGAATAATATTCGGTCAAACTGCGATCCTGGTAGAACTTTTCCAAAACCTCTTGTTCGTATGAGTCAGGGGCATTGACTGAATTCCGTACATTAAGCTGAGTTTGCTTAAAAGTATAGCCTAAAGTTCCGTTAAAAATTTCAGAGATTCCCCGAATAGCTACCGAAGGGTTAAAATGTTTAAAGTTCAGGGTGCCATCCCGATCGACGTTGATCACATCCTGTTGTTCAGCGATGAAGACACGAGTCGCAATCAGTTCTTGGGCAAGCATGGAGGTACTATTGTGCAGGTTTTTAAGAGCTAATTGATATTGCTGATATCCGCTGATTGCGATGTATACACTCATAAACATCGTAATAATTATGGTAACTAGCCCTAGTATTTGCGTATTAAGATATTTCTGAGGGGATTTTTTAAAAAGTTTCAAAATGTCCATCCTTGCAATTATGAAAATTTTCAGACTTATAAAGATACATTGTTATATTTTTAATTTAATTTTAAAAAAGCAAACATATAGTTTTTATTTTCATTATTTCATTAGATTTTAAAACAAATTCCCCTTCTTTTCGTACATTGTATCGAAGCCTGATTAAGTAGTCAACCATATGGCTCTTCTTGCAAACCGTCGTGCTAGGCTAATCTGAGAAAATATCGAGAAGACTGAAAGCCGCCTGTAGGGCGGCTTTCAGTCTGTCCGGGAACATGAGATTTGACGATGTAATATTCCTGCAAGAAATGTGTGATAGTCCTGCAAGTAAAATATAGCTAAAAAGATAGACAAGATAAGGTTACGGAAAGCAAAAGTACAATGTTATGGTATGAAAAATCCGATGAGTTGTTAGCTAATTACCACTTGCCTGAAATTTTGGAATTGTACAATGAATACAACCCTATAGGGAATACCCCATCCTAGGCGGGGTAGGAGAATTAAAAGGAGGAATTGTCTTGAAGGTTTTGCGCAATGTCTTCGATGCACATTCGCACATTGGGCCAATGGCCCCCTGGAAGTATTATGATCTCCAGGAAGAAGTAAACCCCACGGTAATCGAATATCCTGATGTGGATTCTTACTTAGCTCATATGGACAAGTATGGGATCAAAAAGGCACTTGTTTGTCCTAACTATGGAATTCCCAAGCATGAGCAACCCTTTAGCCTTAACCCTTTGGTCATTGAAGCAGTAAGAAAGTCCGACCGTCTTCTCGGTGGTATCTGGGTATCCAATCTTCCTCGTAATAAGGAACTCACGTTAGAAGCGCTTAAATACGCAGGTGAACCGGGTATTGCCTGCCTGAAGATGACTTATTTGCTTGGAGGCAATCCCGACCCGGAAAAATATGATGCAGAGCAAGAAGAGCTTACAGAATTGATCGTAAGCACCTGTGAAAAATATGACCTCACTTTGCAAACTCACTCAAGCTCAGGCGGCAGCTCAGACATCAGTAATTACTATAAATTCATTGAGAAGTATGGAAAACGCATCCGTATTCATATTATCCATCTCGGTGGCGGTGTAAGTGGTCATATTAAAATGGTTCCTAAATTCATCAATTGGGTGAAAGAAGGGTATCAAGTTTACACCGACGGTTGCTGGGCAATTGGTTTCGGTGTGCGCTTCCTATTAGATGAAATCGCTAAAGCTGGAGTAGGCGAAGATCGCATCCTCTGGGGTTCTGATGAACCATGGAGCGACCTCCCCTCCGAATACTGGAAATGGGAAGGCGCGGATATCTCCGAGGAATTCAAGAATAAGATTTTCTGGGAAAACGCTGAACGCATTTACGGTTTCAAGAAAAAGTAAGAAATTTAAGGATTAAACGATAGGGGGAAATACAAATGGCCAAGGTACAAGTTGGAGATAGTCTTTACTCTAAAAATAAGATCTTTCCAGATCATAAAGCTGAACCTGGACAAAGAGCACTGGTCCAAATTCACGGGATGTTTACTGAAGCATCCGTTACTTTAATTGCGCTCTTAACCGCTACCCGTCTTCAACGTAAGGGATTTGAAACTTCTATTCTCCTTTATGGACCCTCCGGCGTTCTTCTGGGAAGCGGAACCAAGGGTTACCCCAAAGTTGGAGACGAGTTTTATCCAGGCCATCTGGCCCATAGCCAACGATTGACCCAATTCATGAAAGAAGGCGGCAAAGTCTATGTCTGCCAATTCGGATTAGGTGCTACCGGATTCCGGGAAGAAGATTTGCTTGAAGGTGTAATTCCCGTAGATCCCCTTGATGTTCTTGACATCTCCCTTGATCACTATAAATCAGGCGCTTTCATCATGGGAACTTGGATGTAAATCTCTCTATCGGTAAATAAACATTCACCCCTTCCCCGGCTCGCCGGGGGAGGGGGCTATCCCGATGGGAGCAGTAAAGGAGTAAGGAAAATGGGCAGCTCGTTGAAAAAAGCGAAACTCATGGTGGAATTGCAGAGTAAAGGTATTCGCCTGGAACAAGGTTCGGGCAAGGGGCGTCAAGGCGGGGCGGGTCCCGCCAATGGCAAGGGGATGGTCTTTGGGAACTATCAGATTACGGTTCCCACCAGCGGGGAATGTGCTATGAGTTCTGAGTACTCCCTGCATGAGGATGGAGAGCACGCCCTTATTTACAAAGATGGGGAAGTAGTCAGCGAGGTGGAGTTAATCGCCCCCCCCCGTTTCTATGAATTGCATACAGAGGATGGTGTGCCTTATAACAAAATTGCTCTTCTCCACGGACGGGATTGTTTGGCCAGCACAGTCATTCAAACATGTTCCCGTTGGCATGGGGGAGAGCGGTGCCAGTTTTGTGGCATCGGGACAAGTCTGGATGATGAAAACACGGTACCGGTAAAAACCCCTAAACAATTAGCAGAGGTAGCCGGGGCAGCTCAGCGCCTAGATAGGGTAACTCATGTAACCCTTACAGCCGGTACGACAGTTAATCCCTTATACGGTATCAAGCATTTGGGTGATTGCGCCTGGGCTATCAAAGAGGGGACAGGACTTCCTGTCCATGTCCAATTTGAACCTGTAGATGATCCGGATATTTATCGCCACCTAAAAGAATGCGGCGTGGATACAGTTGGAATGCACCTGGAGAGCTTTGACCAAAAAGTCAGAGAGCGTATTACACCTGGAAAGGCCAAGATATCCATAGAAGACTATTTCAAAGGCTTCGCCGGAGCGGTAGAAGTCTTTGGCCGAAATCAAGTGAGCACTTATATCATCATCGGATTAGGGGAGAGTCTGGCCGATACGTTAGCAGGCTGTATGCGTTGCATAGAAATGGGAGTATATCCTTTTGTGGTACCCCTTCGGCCGGTGAAAGAGACCCCCTTCGCTAATATGGCACCGCCGGTGCCGAAGGCTATGGCGGAAATCTATGGGGAAGTTGCAAGGGCTTTAGCTGATCATGGGTTAAGCGCATCGGATAGTAAAGCCGGCTGTGTGCGTTGTGGAGCTTGTTCGGTGCTGCCCGCTTTTGAAAGGAAAAAGCATGGCTAAATATGAGTTGAAAGTCGCTGAGAGTAGAGAAGAAATCAAGCAGTATGAAGAGGTAAGAAGGGCAGTCTTTGTGAACGAACAAGGCATTTTTAACGAAGACGACTCTGATGACTACGATACCATAGCCGTACCGATTATTGCTGTAGAAGCTGAAAGTGGGAGAGTAGCTGGAGTAGTACGTTGCTATCCCATAGAAAATGGAGACTGGGTGGGGGGAAGGCTTGCCGTATTGCCCGAATTTCGCGGGAGATTGGGAGCCCTTCTGGTTCGTAAAGCTATGGAGGAAGTTCAAGGTCGTGGGTGCCGTATATTCTATGCTCATATTCAGGAGCAAAATGTTAAGTTTTTTGAGAGATTAGGATGGTCTCTAACAGGGAAAAGTTCAGTGTTCAGCAATGTAGTTCATTATGATATGAAAGTGGTTTTTTAACATCGAAAGTAACCAGCATGGAAGGATGAGAGTATGTCTTGGCTCAATGATTTTGTCGCTGATTGGATGGCGACAAGCGGTCTACAAGAGAAGCAGGATATCCAGACAGTCGCGAGCAGTTTGCCGATTAGCCCCGTTGTGAATGGTCAACCGGTTCTTCTGGGGGATGATGCCGCGGCTATTCCAAGTAATGAGGGCTATCTGCTCTTGGCGGCCGAGGGGGTATGGCCACCTTTGTTACGAGCCGATCCTCAATTGGCCGGCAGGTGTTGCGTCTTAACCAATGTCAGCGATATCTACGCAATGGGAGGACGACCTACGGCAGTTGTGGATGTTCTTTTTGCTACCGATGATGAGGTTGCCTCAAAGGTCTTAAAAGGAATGCAGGAGAATGCCGAGCGATTCGGGGTACCTATCGTTGGAGGGCATTTTACCAAGAACAGAGATACTTCAGCTTTAGCTGTTGCCATACTAGGTCAGGCCAAAAAATTACTAACCAGTTACACCGCCCGCCCGGGGGATCAACTGATGCTCGTCTGCAAATTAGAAGGGAATATACGAGATGGTTTTAATTTCTGGGATTGCTCCAGCAGGTGTTCACCTGAGGAACTCAGAGAGGAATTAGAATGTCTTCCCTTCCTGGCAGAGGCGGAACTTTGTGATACCGCTAAGGATGTAAGTATGGCGGGAATCCTGGGAACCACGATTATGATGTTAGAGACCTCTGGATATGGTGCCGAGATTGATTTGGATGAGATTCCCTGCCCGCTGGGAGTCGGGCTGGAACAATGGTTAAAAGTTTTCCATAGTTATGGATTTATCTTATCTGTTCGACCGGAACAAGTGCGGGATGTCATGAATGTATTTGAGAAAAAGGAAATATGCTGCGTTCCTTATGGGAGGGTTATAGAGGACTCTACTATAACTGTCTGGGGACGCGGAGCAAGTAAAGTTATCTGGGATTTGAAAACTCCATTAATGGGTTTTGCCCAATCCTAAGTGCGAGGTGAATTATGAATAAAGCATTAGAAAACCAATTGACCGGGCTCCTCGGCCCGGATTCGGTATCAACTCTTGATATTGAACGCAGGCAATATGCCCATGATATGGCCCCTGTGCCGAAGATCTTCGGGTTGTTCTTCAAGACCATGCCCGATGCCATTGTGCGTCCGAATTCTTCTCAGCAGGTTCAGCAGTTGGTGAAATTTACAGCTGCCAATGGGATCCCCCTTATCCCCCGAGGACGTTCCACAACCATGATGGGAGGGTCCTACCCCGTTTGGGGCGGAATCTCTGTGGATATGACGGCACGCAAGGGGATTATCTCCCTGGATGAGGCAAACAGGACAGTGAAGGTCGGTTCAGGGATAATCTGGGATAATGTCTTAAGATACTTAGAAAAACGGGGACTCACTTTATATTGCTACCCCACCAGCGCTCCCTCGGCCACCGTGGGCGGTTGGTTGGGCAATGGCGGAGTCGGGCTGGGAAAAGGCGGATTGGGAATTGGTTCCCCCGCGTATGGTTATGCGGCAGATACGGTAGTGGATCTGGGGGTAGTTCTACCCTCAGGGGAATACATTGAATCCGTGGCAGCTTCCCAATATAAAGTGCAAGATTTCATCGGCAGTGACGGAGTCCTGGCTATCTATGATACGGTGACTTTAAAAGTCCGCCCTCTTCCTGCACGGCAAGAACCCTTCAGCTTTAATTTTAACGAAATAGTGAGGCTTTGTTGGGCAGTTAAAGAAAGTGCATCACTTAAACCCTTCTTCCTGCTGATCGAAGATGAAGGTATGCTTGGCTTTAAGAAAAAAGCCGGGCTTCATGTTCCACCAGCTAAAAACTTAGTCACTGTGGTCTTGGAGGGAGAAGGGGCTTCCTTAGACTCCGATATCCAAGAACTGCGTAAGATCATGATCACTCATGGGGGCCAGGAATTATCCCGAGAGATTGCAGAGGAAGAATGGGCGGGTCGTTATTATGCTATGCGCCATAAAAGTGCCGGACCCAATCTTCTCGGCGGGGAATTCAGCGCCCCAATCGATCAGTTAACGGAAGTGGTCAGACGGGTTAATGAATTGGCGGAAAATAAGAACATCACCATTGGTATTCACGGGACTCTCGGTGTTAACGAGATGTTGTTTATGCCTCAGGTGCTCAGTGATGAACGAAAGAAATTCCGTTATTTGACGATGATGTCCTTGGTTAAAGACTTAAATGATATGAGTATTGATCTAGGTGGAGTACCCTATGGTGCCGGTTTATTCAATGCCTTTTATGCCAAGGAGATCCATGGGGAGAGATTCGACGAATTGGTTCAGCTCAAAAAAGAGCTTGATCCCCGTAAAGTCATGAACCCTGGCAAGGCGATTCACTGTATGACCCGATTTAAGATAGCTCTTCCTAAGTTCGCTTACGGTCTGGGTATGTTTGGGTTGGGCCTTTTTGTAAAGTATGGCAAATAGGGGGAGACAATAATGCTACAAGAAAAACTGCGATCTATTGAACATCATATCTATACCTGCGCGTCCTGTGCATTTTGTACAGCTATTTGCCCCATATCCGAACAAATCGGATGGGAGAGTTATGGTCCTCGGGGAAGAATGCATCTTCTTAAACTTTTGATTGAAAAGGATGTACAACCCAGCGATACGGTTAAAGAGCGTTATTACGCTTGTACCACCTGCAGTCGCTGCGAAAAAGTTTGTCAGACAGATTTGCCCTTGGTAGAGATCTGGGAAGATGTACGCTCATGGCTGGTTGAGGACAAACTTGGTCCTCTGGAACCTCATAAGAAAATCGGAGCATCTGTAGAGGAAAGCCACAATACCTATCGTGAACCGGCTTCTGCCAGAAATGATTGGGCGAAAGACATTAATGTGGAGCTGAAGAGGAAGGGTAAAATAGCATTTTATGTAGGGTGTACCTCTTCTTACCGGATGCAGCAGTTGGCTCAGGATACCATGAAGATACTCCAAGCCTTAGGCGAAGATGTGGCAGTTTTGGGAGAAGATGAATGGTGCTGTGGTTCTGTATTACTGCGGACTGGACAACGAAGCCAAATTAAAGAAATCGCAGCCCATAATGTAGAAGCTCTTAAGAATACAGGAGCGGAGATTGTTGTGGCTTCCTGTACAGGCTGCTTCAAAACCATTAGTGGAGATTATCCGGTGATTACCGGGGAAGAGCTGCCTTTTAAGATGATGCACATCACTCAGTTCCTGGCCCAACGAATTCAAGAGGGTAAGCTTAAGTTTAAAAGGGCCATCCATGAAAAAGTAACCTATCATGATCCATGCCATCTAGGGCTGCATGCTGGAGAATATGATGCTCCTCGGGATATCCTCAGGGCAATTCCCGGGGTGGAGCTGATCGAGATGGACTTTGTCCGTGAGGAGTCCCGCTGCTGCGGCGCCGGGGGCGGCATGAAAGCAGGTATGCCTGATGTGGCTATGGGAATCGGAATATCCCGTGTGGATGAAGCTGAAGAAACGGGTGCCGGCATTCTGGCCAGCTGCTGTCCATTCTGCAAGACCAATCTATCTCAAGCCATTGAGGCTTCTCATAAAGACCTGGTGCAAAAAGACATTACGGCTTTGGTCGTGGAATCTATGGGTCTTGATATTTAAATTTTGTATAGATGAAGGAGAGCAAGATCTTGGTAAATAGTGAGAAGAAAACAGCTGTAGTGGCCTTCGGGGGAAATGCTTTATTGCCAGAGACACAAGAAGGAACCTTTGAGGAGCAACAGGCGAATGCCGATGCGGCTGCAGAATCCATCATCGGAATATCCCGGAATGGTTATGATGTCATTTTAGTTCATGGCAATGGCCCTCAAGTAGGTCAGGTCTTAGTGCAAAACGAGGAGTCCTCAGAAAAGGTGCCCATGCAGCCGTTGGATGCCTGCGTGGCAGCAACTCAGGGAACCATTGGCTATATCTTAACAACCGCATTGCGACGGACGGCTAAACGGCTTGATGTCGATGTCGATACAGTTACCGTGCTCACCAATGTTGCCGTGAGTCCTGCAGATCCCGCCTTTGAGAATCCTACCAAACCCATTGGGTCCTTCATGTCTGCCGAGAGGGCCCAAGAGATGGAAAAAACCAAAGGATGGAAAATCATCGAGGACGCCGGGCGGGGGTACCGCAGGGTGGTTCCCTCACCGAAACCACGGAGAATCATGGAGAGCAAAGCCATCAGGGAATTGGCCCAAGCCGGGAATATTGTCATCGCCTGCGGAGGGGGTGGGATTCCAGTGGCTAGAGTGAATGATGAATTCGTAGGCCTGGAGGCTGTCATCGATAAGGACTTGGCTTCCAGTTTATTGGCAGAAGAAATTGGTGCAGATCTTTATATTGTCCTTACCGGGGTATCTCAAGTCGCCATCAATTTTGGTAAGCCCAATATGAAGTTGTTAGATAGAATCACCGTTTCAGAAGCGGAAAAATATATGGCTGAAGGACATTTCCCGCCAGGCAGCATGGGACCGAAGATTGCCGCAGCGTTAAAGTTCATCAAGAGCAGTGGGAAAGAAGTCTTAATTACTTCAGCTGAAAAGTTAGAGGATGCTCTGAAAGGGCAAAGCGGTACTTATATTATCCCGGATGCTCAATAGTGAGGAGGAAAAAATATGGCTACGTATGAGTTGTTTTCCCAAAAATTAAAAACCATTAACATCGGCTTACCTTCCTTTGGTGAGGACTTAATCACCCAGGAGGTAGAGACCGTTCTGGTAGACTGGCAGATTCCGGCGGGGGGAAATACGGAATTAATCAATGCTCTTAAAGTGATCGAGAACGCTGAAGTGGAGAAAGCCAATCATCTGACCATCGAAAAGATTCTTAAGGGTGAACCTGTTTTAATCGGTATGGAGCGTGCTCAGGATGTTATCCCTGGGATGGGTCCGCGGAGTATTTTTCATGCAGGCCCGCCCTTAACCTGGGAACGGATGTGCCCAGGGGTACAGCGCGGGGTGCTTGGAGCCATTGTTTTTGAAGGCTGGGCAAAGGATCGGGAGAGTGCCCTGGAACTGATCAAAAACAATGAAATCGAATTCTCCCCCAATCATTTTCATAATGCGGTAGGTCCTATGACCGGAATTATTTCACCCTCCATGCCTGTATGGGTTGTTGAGAACAGGGCCTTTGGCAATCGGGCTTACTCTACCTTAAATGAAGGAAAAGGAGTGACACTCTGGTACGGGGATTTTGATGAGAGTACCGTTGAGCGTTTGACTTGGTTCAGAGATGTCTTTGGTCCTAATGTGAAAAAAGCTCTGGATAAGCAAAGCGGTACCATCAATGTCTTCAATCTGGTTGCCCAAGGATTATCCATGGGAGACGAAGTCCATGTTCGCTGCCAGGCAACCACCGCTTTAGTGATCAAGGAGCTTGTTCCTCTCTTGGCTGAAGCTGGTGTGGACGGCAAGGATATTGCCGATATGGTGCGTTTTATGGCCCGCAATAATACCTTCAGCTTAAACTTGGCTATGGCTGCTTCGAAATCTGTTTTGGATGCCGCTCATGGAGTGCCCAACAGCACCATCGTTACCGCTATGACCCGGAATGGTACGGATTTTGGAATTCGAGTGGGCGGGATGGGTAATGAATGGTTTATCACCGATGCGCCTGCACTGGATGACTGCCTATACTATGCAGGTTTTAGTGTGGAGGATGCAGTAGCGGATATCGGAGACAGTGCCATTATCGAAACCGTAGGTTTTGGGGGTATGACCTTTGCCTGTGCTCCCACCATTGCATCGTTTGTCGGCGGGGGAGTGAAAGATGCTATTGAGTTGAATAAACAAATGGCTTCGATCGCCCATGGCCGCAACAAGACTTTTGCTATTCCTAATATGGATTTTGCCGGTTCACCTACTGGAATTGATATCCGCAAAGTGGTTGAATCCCGAATCGTACCCATTATCGATACGGGTGTTATTCATAAGGAAGCAGGTATTGGGCAGATCGGGGCAGGAGTAGCACGCGCCCCCATCAGTATCTTCGAGGAAGCCGTGCTGGCTATGGCAAAAACCATGTCAACCAAACAATAAGGAGGGGCAACGATGAGTGTCAAAAATAGTGTCAAGAAAAACAGCTACCAAGATTCAGTACGCTTAATGCGGATTTCCGGCCAATTAAAAAAGATTGCCGGGGTTGTCAATGCGTCCGTCATGATGGCCACCGACGCCAATAAACGAGTTATGGAAATGGCTGGACTGCTGGGGCCTGAGGCGGCTGCCGCCGGAGCGAATGACTTGGTCATCGCAGTAGATGGAGAAACGCCGGAAGTGGCTGAGGAAGCACTTCAGGCAGCAGAAAATGCCCTTACCGAATCCACCGGTTCAGGAAAGGCAGAAGCTCAAAAAGCCAAAAATTTAGAGTTGGCCCTGGAAGAAATGCCAGGGGCCAATATGGTTACCATCTCTGTACCAGGTGCTTTTGCCAAAATCGAAGTAGCCAAGGCTTTAGCCAAAGGGGTGAATGTCTTCCTCTTCAGCGACAATGTAACCATTGAGGAAGAAGTCGAACTGAAGACAATGGCTCTGGAGAAGGGTCTGCTCATGATGGGGCCGGATTGCGGTACGTCCATTATTAATGGTGCTTGCCTGGGATTCGCCAATGTCATCAACCGCGGCAACATCGGGATTGTCGGGGCTTCCGGTACAGGGGTTCAAGAGGTCACTGTTCAAATCGAACGTTGGGGCGGCGGTTGCTCCCAAGTCATTGGGGTTGGAGGCCGTGATCTGAAGGAAAAAGTCGGCGGACTCATGTTCCTGGAAGTCATGCGCCGCCTGGATGAAGACCCGGCTACAGAGGTCATTGTCCTTATCTCCAAACCCCCCGCACAGGCCGTTATGGCTAAGGTCCGTGAGACCATTGCTCAGATGAAAAAGCCTGTGGTGGTTAATCTTCTTGGCGGAGAAGCCTCGGATAATCCCGCCGCCAATGAATATTTTGCCGGATCACTGGAAGAAGCGGCAGCAATGGCCGTTGCACTTGCCAATAGCACCAATCCTTATGCCTGGCAAGAAGACATTCCCAAAATCGAGATGGATATCGTCATGAGGGCCGAGGATCTGGCTCATAACCTTAATCCGTCACAAAAATATGTTAGGGGCTTGTTTTCCGGAGGTACCTTGTGTTATGAGGCCATGCTTCTCATGGAAAAGATCATTGGCCCTGTCAATTCCAATGTCCCCTTAAAACCGGAACAAAAACTGAGAGATTCCCTGTTTAGCTCGGAAAATACCTGTATTGACCTGGGTGAAGATGAGTTCACGGTAGGGCGCCCACACCCCATGATTGATTTCCAATTACGCAATGAGCGTATTCTAATCGAAGCCGCTGATCCGGAAACGGCGGTCATTTTACTGGATGTGGTCCTGGGTTATGGATCCAATCCTGATCCGGCTGCCGAATTAGTGCCTGTCATTAAAGAAGCTCAGGCACTTGCCCAGTCCAATGAGCGTAACATTCAATTCATCGGTTATGTGTGCGGCACGGATAAAGACCCGCAAGGAAAGGAAGAACAGATTAAAAAACTTCAGGAATGCGGGGTGGAAATTCTCCCGACCAATGCCCACGCAGCTTTGCTGGCTTCTTACACTGCAGCTAAGGTGGCAAGGGATTCAGCACATTAGGAGGCTAGCCCAATGTTAAAAATTGCAATTCTCACGTACTCAACCAAACCACGAGGTGGTGTCGTTCACTCTCTTTGTCTAGCTGAGAATCTTGCAAAACGAGGGCATGAAGTGCGAATCATCGCTCTGGATAAAAAAGAAGGGGGCGGATTTTTCCGCACCCCTCAAGTTCCTCATGAAATTATTCGATTTGGCGCCTTGCCCGAGCACTTCGATGACAAGATTGAAGCGTATATTCAGACCTATACAGATTACTTTGTGGGCGGAAAGGCAGAGGAATTTGACATCTATCATGCCCAGGATTGCATCTCCGCTAATGCGCTGGTCAATTACCGGCTAAGTGGAGCGGATTTTCCCTTGGTCCGTACCGTTCATCATCTGGACGATTTCACATCTCCGGTCTTAATGGATTGTCAGAATAAGTCCGTTCTTCGTCCTGATGCTCATATCGCCGTCAGTGAATTTTGGCAGAAACGGCTGGCTGCGGAGTATGGGGTAAAGGCTGGAATCATCCACAATGGTTTAGATACAAAACGCTTTAGCCCAGTAAAAAAGGGAGAGAAGCATAAGGTAAAGTTCGGCTTGGAAAATAAATTGGTCTTTTTAACCATTGGGGGAATTGAACCCCGTAAAAACACCAAGAAGCTGCTTGCGGCCTTCGCCCATGTGCGGAAATATTTTGCAGAATCAGGAAAACAGGCAGTCTTGGTCATCGGCGGTGGACAAACATTGTTCGATTATCAGGCCTATCGTCAGGAATTCTTTCAAATGGTAGAGGGCTATAACCTGAAGATGGGGGAAGATGTCATTAATCTTGGCGTACTAAAAGAAGAGGAAGTCCCACTGATTTATCAGGCTGCGGATTGCTTTGCTTTCCCTTCTGTTCAAGAAGGCTGGGGGCTGGTCGCTCTGGAAGCTCTTCTATCGGGGACTCCAACTGTCGTGTCGGATATACCCGTTTTCCATGAATTCCTGACCCCCGGTGAAGATGCCTTATTCGTCAACCCGGACAATGCAGAACAGTTTGCAGCAGCAATGATCGAGACGATCATGGATACCAACTTGCGACGCCGACTGATTAGCGGCGGGCTTATGACCGCATCCAACTTTAGCTGGGAGGATACAGCCCGCAAACATGAACAATTTTACTATGAGATCCTGGAAGGCGCCCAAACCAATAAATGAGCCCCCAAAAGAATCCCTAAAAGTTGATCAAAGCCCGAACTGGCTCCTACAGAACATAATTCTTGGGCTGTCCGGGCAGGAGTGGTTTTGGAGAGCCCATAGTACAAAGCACACACCATATTCTCCATAAGCTCACTGCCGGTGCCTTGAGATGCTAAGAAGAGCATTTGAGAGCTGATCTCATTGGTTAGACTTGGAGAATGCTCCACAATAATATCACTCAGAACCTTATGAGCAAAGAGTAAGGCGGCGGCAGAGGTTACAGAAAATGCTCTTTTGGCCGCTGTCAAGCTTAACAGAAGGCCGGCTAAGAAATCATCCCCTGAGGGCGTAAGTCCAGGGCCCAGTCCTATCAGTGAACAAGCCCCCTCTTCAATCATGGCTTTGTCGGAAGAATAAATCCCCTTCACGAGGCGACTAATGGATTGGCCCGCAAGAAGAACAACAGGATCTGCAGGGTGGGGAAGGGAAAAGCTCCCCTGTACTAAGGTAGTTAAGTGAGGGAAGAGTTTAGCCAGACCTGGGGATCTGGGGGAAAGGCGGAGCCAGCTTTCCACTTCCGATAGATTGTTCTTGATCAAGGCACTGGGAAGTAGGGAATTATTCTGAGATAAGGGGGGGTGCCAAAAAGCTGCCTTTTCCAGGGAGATAGAGAGGCGACCCAGAAGGAGTAATTCTTTGTTCTTCTCAAAACAAACCCAAGTTCCAGGTTCGATTCCATAAAGGGTAAAGTCCAATGAAATCGGCAGATTGGTGACGACATTTGCTGGACCATTACTGACGTCACTACGAGAGATGCTCCATAAACCATCTGTCCAGAAAATATTAATCACCCGATGAAAGACAGAGTGTACCCTACCCTTATCCCTGGACCCACGCAAATAATCCAGCACGAATGGCCCTATGCTCAATGCCGACAGGAGATCAGAATTCATAGATGACACCTTCTTGAATAGTGTAACGTTTTTATTATGGTAACAATTTATTCAAGGGATGTAAATGGGAGAGGTGATCACATGGTGAGTAGCTCAGCTTTAATGGTAATTCCTTTGAATTGTGGACAATTGCAGTTTAACCGCAGTGTATTTACGGGAAGCCCTAAAGACTCTATCTTGGAACTGCCGGTTTTTGCCTTTCTGATTCTTCATCCTCAAGGCATGATCCTTTTTGATACTGGGCTTCCGCCCCGGCTTTGGTCTGGTTCCACAATCATGGAGCTTATCCCCGGGCTTAGGGCAAAGCAAGGGAACAGTGAGGGCCTGGTTCGAGAAATTGAGAAGCAGGGTTATTCACATAAGGATATCTCCATCATTGCGAATTCCCATAATCACCCCGATCACGCCGGGGGGAATACCCTAATCCCTGAGGCACACTGTATCTGGCAAGGACATAGGGGAGATTATGATCTTTTTCGAGATGGTTCGATTCTTTTGCTGCCAACCCCAGGCCATTCCACTGATCACCGTTCCATGCTGGTCCGGGGAAATAACAAGCAGGTACTTCTGACTGGGGATGCCTGTTTTCGGCCAAATAATCTTATTGATTTAAATCCGCCCTTGATTCTGGAGGATCGCCAAGAGGCCTTACAGTCCCTGGAACGTTTAAGAGATATAAGCGAAGAAAGGGAGACGGTGATCTTGACCAGCCATGATCCTTTAGTCAGAGGAGAAGCGGTTATTCTTTAATAGTTTACAAATGGAGAAAGAGGGGAAGAGAATGAAAAAGGTGATCTCAGCTGTTCTCATGGTCACATTGCTGCTCAGTGGCTGTGCCACTAAAGATCAAAGAGATCAAGTCAATGGAACGAAGTCAGAACAGGGAACCATCTATTATGTACAGACTTCGCCGGCTAACATGCTGCAGCAATTAAGCACAGGAGAGATAGACGCCTTCGTCGCCTGGGAGCCCAATAATGCTCAAGCTGTCACGGAAGGAACAGGACGTTATCTTATGCAATCAGGTGAAGTCGCTGCAGAGCATCCTTGTTGTATCTTAGCACTGGCAGGAACTGAAGGAGACGAGGATTTGGCATTGGCCTTAGCTTGGGCCAATGTAAAAGCCGTCAACTTCATCAATGATGGCAACAACCATGAAAAAATGCTTCAATATGCTATGGATTTTACAGGGAGAGACAAAGAATCTGTAGTGGAAGCATTGACCTATACGAAATATGTGAGCTTTCCGGATCGGGAACGGTTAGCAGATTTCCTGGGAGCCATGCGCCAAAACGGAACCTTGGTCAAGGAACCTGCTGCCTTGGGATATGCAAACGATGAAGCCTTCTTCCAGGCTTTTATGAATAAGGACTACGTGGAGCGGGTCAACGCTGAATTAGAGATGAATCCCTCATGGGTACCGCCGTCAGTCAGCGGAAAACAAATTACTTTAGGTTATATCAATCAGGATCTTCACCATCTTCCGATGTTCATTGCTTCTCAAGAAGGCTATTATGAGGCAGTAGGTCTGGTCCCCGGACAGAATCTCCAGCTTAAGGGGTACGCTAACGGTGTTGCTGTCATGGAAGCCTTCAAGGTGAAGGAATTAAATGCCTCTTATCTCGGCGTGGCTCCAGCCGTTCTCAAACAGCTTAATGACGGAATTGCCCTCCGGGGGATTGCGGGTGCTAATGATGAAGGCTCTGCTATCGTCGTGGCTAAGGGCTCAGATATCCAATCCATTAGTGATCTAAAGGGTAAAACGGTAGCTATTCCAGGGCTTGGGACGGTTCAGAGCTATATACTGGATTTGGCCGCCCGGAATAACACTATGAAACTCCAAGCTAAGTAAAAAACAAGTCAGGCAGCCTTCAACGTCTTAGGAAGGAACAGACCTTGTTGACAATGGAGAAACCTAAAGGAGAGGACAGAATGAGTCGGCTTACCACGGATCAGAACATAAAGAGGATGCAATTACCCCCTTGGGAAGGAATAGCCGCAGGGCTCTTTGCTCTGTCTATCTGGCAAATTTCAGCTAACTTAGAGTTCGTCGCCTCACCCTATATCCTGAGTCAGAAGTTTGCGGGCTTAGTCCTGGAGGGAGATCCTCTTTATAATTTGACCCTGCTCCAAATGCTGGGAACCAGTTTAACTACACTTCTGGCGGGAGCAGGTTCAGCCTTTATCGTTGCTATTCCTTTGGGAATTTTGATGGGATATTTTCGTGGCCTGAGCCGTTTTCTCAATGTGTATATCAGTTTATGCCGTCCTATTCCTCCTATGGCTTGGATTCCGGTAGGATATATCTTATTTGCCGGGATGCCTCAACCTACCCTCTGGGTACAGATCATGGTTGTTTTCGTAGGAGCTTTTTTCCCCAGCTTTACTGCCACAGCCCACGCGGTCCAAAGCGTGGATCCCATCCTTATCGAGGCTGCCCAGACCTTAGGGGCCAGACATGAGAGACAGATTCTATGCAAAGTCCTCCTGCCTTCTGTGGTCCCAGCAGTCATTTCTGGTATTCGGAGCGGGCTGGGGGTAGGCTGGATGTGTATTATCGGGGCAGAATTTGTCGGCGGGCGTATGGGGATTGGTGCTTATATCTGGTCGCTCTACACTATCGGGGGAAGGATGAGTGAGATTATGATCGCCATCCTTTGTGTGGGGATCGTTGGCTTTATGATGAATGAAGGAATAAGCTTGATTGGGCGGAGGATAGCACGTTGGTACTCATGGTAGAGAATGTATATAAAGAAATAGATGGGAAAAGCGTCCTGGAAGGGATCACCTTTAATCTTCAGGAAGGGGACTTTACCTGCCTGACCGGACCCAGTGGCTGCGGCAAAACTACACTCCTGCGGCTTGCAGCGGGTCTTACTCAACCTTCAGGAGGGCGGATATGCTTAAACGGAAGCCGGACAGGAACCAGGCCGGATAGTGGTTATGTCTTTCAGGAAGGGGCGCTCTTCCCTTGGCTCACAGCAGCACAAAATGTGGCATTCGGACTGAATCTTAGGGGAGTGCCCCCTGAGGAAACAAAGCAGCGTGTTCAAGATGCTCTGGAAATGGTGGAACTCAAGGGATTTGAAAATTACTATCCCAAAGAACTTTCGGGGGGAATGCGAATGCGGGCTGCGTTGGCCAGGGTCTTGGTTTACCAACCTAAGCTTATTCTCATGGACGAGCCTTTTGCAGCCTTGGATTCCCGAACCCGGAATAAACTTCAAAGTGATATGGTTGACCTATGGCAACGTTTAAGACCCACGATTTTGATGGTAACCCACAATATTGATGAGGCAGTATACCTTGGCAATAAGATTATCGTTCTTTCCGGACAACCGGGGAGAGTTGTGGAAGAAATAGAGGTGACCATGGAACGACCCCGGGACCGTACAGAAAGATCCTTTGGTCTGATTCGCAAGCATGTTTTATCGCTGTTGGGCGAGTAACCCTATTTGAACAATATGTCCAGAAAGAATTGAGAGGTGCTAAACCCCGAACAGGTGGAGGAGTTATGGATGGAAAAGGATATAGCCCGGGTTAAGCCCCTTGAGCTTATTCATAAATTAATGGATGAAGGTACCTTTGTTGAGTTGCAAGAGCGTATGCCGGAAACCAATGTTCTAACCGGATTTGGGAAGGTGAATGGCCGGCGGGTATACGCCTTTGCTCAAAACTTTGAGACCAGAGGGGGCTCCATTGATTCGGCTCATGCCAATAAAATCATCGCTGTCATGGATATGGCGTTAAATGAGGGTGTTCCCATAGTTGGTTTTTACCATTCGGTTGGAGCCAGAATCCAAGATGGTATTCTAGCGCTGGATGCCGTTGGAAAGTTGTTTAATCACCATGTGAAATTATCAGGGAAGATACCTCAGATTTCGGTTATTATTGGTTCTTGTGCCGGCGGCGCAGCCTATTGTCCGGCATTAACAGACTTTATATTTATGATTGAAGAAAAATCCAAACTTTTTGTCACGGGTCCTAAAGTTGTACAGGCAATTACCGGCGAGAGATCAACTGCGGAAGAATTAGGGGGAACAAAGATACATGGAAAAGTGAGCGGGGTTAACCATTTTGAATCCTCAGATGAGGAGTCTGCCATTAAAGATGTTCGCAGGCTGCTTTCTTACTTGCCACAGAATCACCGTGAAAAATCTCCACGGATGGTATCGGGCATTTCCCCTAAATATTCAGATCCAAAAAACATTGTGCCGGTGGAATCGAATAAGCCTTATGACATGCTTAAGCTCATCGAGAAAATCGTGGATAATGAATCATTTATAGAGATTCAGAAGCAGTATGCAAAGAATACGATTATTGGCTTCGGGAGATTCAATGGTATTGCTTGTGGATTGATTGCCAATCAACCGAAACATCTTGCTGGAGCACTGGATGTCGATGCCTCCGAAAAAATTGCCTGCTTTATTCGGCTTTGTTCCAATTTTAATCTTCCTGTTATACTCCTTGAAGATACAGTTGGTTTTATGCCGGGAGTCCGGCAAGAATCCAGTGGGCTGCTCAGATATGGAGCAGATATCGTCAAGGCTTTTGCAGAAGCTTCGGCACCCAAAATCACGGTGATTATCAGAAAGGCATTTGGGGGAGCATATATCGCTCTTAATTCGAAAGCTATCGGAGCAACACGTGTCTATGCCTGGACAACCGCAGAGATCGGCGTGATGGGAATTGGAGCTGCGGTGAATCTGTTGAAGAAGGATTCGGCTTCATCGGAGTCTCTGGAGAGGAGCCTGAGCCGCGGAATGGAAGCGAATCTGGAACTAGCCCTTTCTCATGGAGTGATCGATGAGGTAATAGAGCCCTATGAGACCCGGCAAAAGCTGATTGAAGCGATCGAAGAGCTTAGGAAAAGAGAACAACTTGCGGTTTAAAGGATAAACCAAGATCCGGAGTTATGTTCTGGGCAGATACATATGATGGTTATTTTATCGCTTCGGGTGTAGGAGGTACTGCACCGGGAACCTTGCGTACGGAATTCCAGGATGCCAAAGAGAATTACTTTGTCCAGGCTTTTCTGGAAAATGCCCGGAAACCTGAAGGGGGTTATTCAGAGTATTATTATCCACGCCCCAAAGATGTAGACCCCTCTCAGACTCCATTGCCGAAACGCTCATACTCCGCGGGATTTGATTCTTGGGGCTGGGCTATTGGGACAGGGAACTATGTGGATGATATCGAACAAAAAATCGCGAACTATGATGTGGAATTGAATGCCGAACAAAATCGAGAACTATGGTTTACTATCCTTGGTTATATCGCTATTCTTTTGACCTCAATACTATCTTCCCTGTATATCAATCACCGGATCACGAAGAGAATCACCCCTATGTCAGAAACGGCAAAAGCGATAGCTCAAGGAAAATTATCAGTGGAAAAGCTTAACATTACAGGGATGGATAGCATCAGTGAACTTGGAGAGTCCTTAAATCGTATGGTCGTTAATTTAAATGAAGTGGTTACTATGACTAAGGCATCTTCCGATAATGTGGCGGCGACCGCTGAGGAAATGAATCAGGGGCTGGACCAATCCGCTCAGACTTCTGAACAGATTGTTCGTTCGATCAGTGAGGTTGCGGAGGGGACAACCCGCCAGGAAGCACTGGTTCGTGATGCCTTTCAAGCGGTGGGTGAAGTTTCCGCCACGATGGCGACTATGATAGAAAGTTCCAAGCAAATGGCCGGCAAATCCAGTGAGGTGGCGGATTCAGCAAATAAAGGGGAAGAAAGTATACTGCGCACTATCGACCAAATGCACAGCATTGAGAAGACGGTGAGCAAATCGGCGGAAGTGGTTAAGATCCTCGGTGAAAATTCGACTCAGATCTCAGGCATTGTGGATACGATCGGGGGAATTGCGTCCCAAACCAACCTTCTGGCACTCAATGCGGCCATCGAGGCAGCACGGGCCGGTGAAGCAGGCAGTGGTTTTGCTGTCGTGGCCGATGAAGTCCGCAAACTCGCTGAACAATCCACAGAGGCCACGGCTCAAATCGCCGACTTGATCCAACTTATTCAGACGGAGACTGAAAACGCGATCTCGGCAATGGATGACGGGATTAAAGAAGTCAAGACAGGGACCCTAGTGGTTAACGATGCGGGAGAGGCCTTTAAAGGAATCAAGGGGCTGATCGAGGAAATGTCCTCTGAAATAGAAAAGACTGTAGAACAAATCCAGTTCAGCTCCGAGGCCAATCAACATGTGGTCAGTATTATGGATGAAGTCAATGCTATCACCGATGCGATTGCTTTTGAAGTCAGTCATATCTTAACTGGGACGGAAGAGCAATCCGCTTCTATGGAAGAAATCGCTTCCTCTAGTGAAGCTCTGGCCACCATGGCAGAAGATTTGAAAAGAATTGTTTCCAAGTTCGAAAATTAAGTGTGTTAAAGCGTCTTAAAGAATGGCCGAATCCATAGTTCGGCCATTCTCTGTACTCAGGTGTAAGCAATTATGGAGAAATTCGAAGGATTATCCTTGAGCATTGCTTCTATGTGGGACTATAATAGACTCTATCAGACTTTAAAATAAGTTTTAAATTATCCGGAGCAAACGGTATCAAGGAGATGCAGTAATGATGGGGATAAGCATGAGCAGAATTAATAAAGCCGGTTTAAGGGACTTGAATCTGCGCAATTTTGCGGCGGGTATTGTATCGGCGTTGCTTGCAGTAACAGGTCCGCCTGCCATTATCCTGGAGGCGGCCTCCAATGGTAACTTTACAACTTCACAAACGATACTATGGATGTTTTCCTGTTATGTTTTTGGGGGAATTTATAGTATTCTCATCCCTTGGTATTACAAGATGCCCATCGTCGGAGCCCACTCCATTACCGGGGTGGCTTTTCTAGCTACCGTCACAGCCCATTTTTCCTATTCGGAGCTTATCGGAGCATATATAGTTTCCGCCCTTTTAATGTTAGCAGTGGGAGTGTTCGGAATCTTTTCCAAGCTCCTTGACTATGTACCTAAGCAAATTATAGCAGTCATGCTGGCCGGTATGATTATACGTTATATGGTGAACTTTATTAACTCCATCACGGAGCTTCCCATAATCGGTGGGGTGGCTCTTTTAGCCTTTTTGATTTTCAGCAAATGGAAAACCAAGATTCCACCTATGGTTGCAGCTATTGCAGCTGCAACGCTGCTCTTATTCCTGACTCAGCCTTTAGAAAGTTTAGCTCTGAGTTCCTCACCGGTTATGCCTACTCTTCAGGTGCCTGTTTTTAATCCCTTAAGCTTTCTGTCGGTATCGGTCCCCTTGGCCTTACTTATTCTCAGCAATGATGCTGCCGTTGGCTTAGGAGCCTTAGAGCAAAATGATTATCATCCGCCTATCAATAAGGTGATTTCCCTTAGCGGCTTTTTTTCTGTCCTTACCAGCTTTTTCGGCGGACAATCGGCCAATGTAGCCGGTATGATGTCGGCCATCTGTGCTGATCCTGAAGCGGGCCCTAAGGAAAAACGCTACATGGGTGCAGTAGTCTCGGGGGTTATTATCCTTCTCTTCGGCCTTTTTGCCTGGAAGCTGGTGCCCTTGATTCAGGTATTGCCTAAACCTTTCATTTCCCTGCTGGTGGGTTTTGCCCTCTTAGGTGTGTTTGGGAATAGCTTATCCACTGGATTTTCCAACCCTAAAATGAAATTAAGTGCTGCTTTGACCTTTGTCATTGCTTTGTCTAATATTACACTATTAAATATCAGTGCCCCGGTCTGGTCTTTGCTCATTGGGACTTTAGTCGCACGATTTGTAGAGAATTGACTTAGAATTTAAGACAATTTAAAGAATTTGAGTCAATTTTTGGTTAAAATTTTTTAAAATCTATAAGAGAAGGAGGAGTTTTAATAATTATGTAGAAAATTTATGAAATAGTAGCTCTTTATTATGAAAAATAGCATTTTGTCAGAATTGAAGTAGGTGAGTTACCATAGACATACCTTTAATTGTATTGCTGTTACAGGGGATCCCAGAAGAAATTGGAATCGTCACCTTAGCCTATGCTATTGCAGGAGTTCCTTTTCGGTGGAAAGAGCTTATACCAATGGGGATCATTCTGGCATTAACTGCTTACGTCTTGAGACTTATAAACCTTCCTTTTGGAACTCATACAATTGCTCTTGTAGTCTTAGTGTTTATTTTCTTAACCGTGAAGAGTAAGAAAGACGTAAGTGTTTCACTA
This sequence comes from Desulfitobacterium sp. PCE1, assembly GCF_000384015.1. Taxonomy (NCBI): domain Bacteria; kingdom Bacillati; phylum Bacillota; class Clostridia; order Eubacteriales; family Desulfitobacteriaceae; genus Desulfitobacterium; species Desulfitobacterium sp. PCE1. The sequence goes on from NZ_KB913023.1 coordinate 780,347, forward strand.
TTTGCTTCTTTAGTGAGTTATATGTTTTTGATTGTGTTTGAGTTTATATCTATTAATTCGTTCATAGTTGTCTTAAATATTCCCGCCGAAGCTATGTTTTCTGATTCCATGAGTAGAATATTGTTTACTGAACCACAGGTTATCTTGCTATTTATTACTGCACTTTTAATTCGGCGAAAGAAGGGTAGTACATGATTAGCCTTAATGATATGAGTAATAGCCTGACTAATATAATCACCAAGGATTTGGACTATAACGAAGATAAGAAAGAGATTATTGCTTACGCTATTGAGACATCACTACTCGCTGTAATAGGGACTCTTTTATTAATTCTTTTTGCAGTTGTTTTAGATGCATTGAAACCTGCACTTATCGCAGCCCTATTTGGGGTTGCACTACGTAAGGTCTCTGGAGGTGCACATTTTAATACGCCCACAAAATGTTTGGTTTTTGGAGCGATTGTATATACCTTTCTTGGTGTTTTAGCTCAAACTTTAGTGAAACACCAATTGCACTATAATTATTTGCTTTGGATAAGCCTTGCAAGTTCCTTTTTGATAGTTATTATTCTTGCGCCGGTTGATAGTGAGAGTAAACCGATTCATTCTAAAAGATTGAGAAATAACTTAAAAATGCTGTCCATTGCTGTGGTAATCGCAGCTTTCATAATTTACATAATATCATCGGAACCATTGTTAAATGTCAGCATGTGTTTTGGGATACTCTATCAGTCTCTTACATTGCTGCCTATATTCAATCGACGGGGAGGTGGATAAGATGAAAAAAACTATCTTCACAGCTCTCGCCACATCATTAATGGTACTAGCCAGTGCATCTTCAGTATTTGCTTGCGGTTGGTACGCATATCAACCTAAAACACCTAAATCATTACAGAAATAAAGAGTTCCACTTAAGCAAGCTGGGTTTTTAAAACCCAGCTTGCTTAAGAATGGGAGGGTAAAATGAATAGAGTTTTTCTAAAAAAGTCAATTATTCAATCAACCCTATTTAGTATAACAATTAGCATATTTATGATAACCATGGTATTGATTTTGTTTTTTGGAAAGACCTTTTGGGAAAAAGAGTCCGTTAAACTGGAATATGACTTATTGACGATTGCTCTAGACGTTAAACAGACTATTGATTCCAATTGGCATTTAATCCTTTCTTACCAAGATGATGTAAACGCTCCACCTAGAACCCAACAAATGATAAAGCTCGACGAAGCGATAAGACCCTTGCTACAGGAGAAACACCCCTACTCCGTTGCCTATTATGACTTGGCTCTTGACCGGATGGTTTCTGAAGGAAAACAAATAGAGTCTGTAGAGGAGGTTGTAGTCGACCTTCATGGGACTTCTAAAATAAAAGTTCTTGATTATGATCATATAACTCTGGTAAGCGTTCCAGTATTACTGGAAAAAGACGTGAAGGGATATGTATGGGCTTACGCTACAAAATCTGAGTTTGAGCTTGGGCCTTTTACGGGGTATAGTATTTCCTTTAGTTTATTGTTTTTGTCCTTAGGAATCATTATTATCCTCATTCAAAAATTTATGAAAGAGATTCAACATCAGTTGGAAGAATTCTCTGAATCCATCGTTCACCCTGAAGCTAATCTTTCGTGGAATTTCCATGGGCTACCTGAACTGAAGCCGGTTTTTGACAGGATTGCGGGGTATACCCAAGAACTAAATGCTATTAATGATGAGCTTGAGGCTTCACAGCGGCGATTTAAACAAATCATGGAAGGGATTTCCGATGGTTTGTTTTCTATAGATAAAGAGTGGAGGCTTCTTTTCTATAATGATGTAGCTAAAAAGTATTTTGATAAGTCCGATGAAGAATTAAAAATGAAAAATATCCTGGAGATTTTCCCGGACTTTTCTCTTACAGTAACGTATCAATATATTTCTGAAGTCTTCATTAGTGCTGAGCCTGCCTATTTTGAAGGAGAGGGAATACTGACTCCTGAGAGAATCTTCCATACCAGTATTTATCCTTTTGAAGAGGGAATTACGGTCTTTTTCAGGGATATCACGGAGCAAAGGCAACAGCAGCATGAAATGGCGCGGCTGGAAAGGCTGAACCTCGTTGGTCAAATGGCCGCCGGAATCAGCCATGAGATAAGAAATCCCCTCACCACTGTCAAGGGCTTCTTGCAGTTACGGGGCAGTAAGGTTTCGGATTCCGATGAAAGGGAATACAACGAACTGATGATTTCGGAGATTGATTGCGCCAATACCATTATTTCTGAGTTTTTATCATTGGCAAAAAATAATATGGATTCTACTAAAGAACAGGATATCAATCAGATTATCTATAGAATTTTTCCAATGATTCAGGCCGATGCCAATAACGGCAATAAAGAGCTCATATTAAACTTAAATCCATTGCCCAGCTTAATGCTGAATGAGAATGAAATCCGTCAACTGATCTTAAACTTTGTCCGCAATGCCTTAGAGGTTACTCCTCCGGGCGGATGTGTCATTATCCGGACCTACGAGGAAAGAAATCTTATCGTTTTGGCTGTTCAGGATCAAGGGTGCGGTATTCCTGAAGAGATTCGAGATAAGATTGGGACTCCGTTTTTTACAACCAAAGAAAGCGGAACGGGTCTGGGAATTGCTATCTCCATGGGGATAGCTCATCGCCATAATGCTGAGCTGATTTTTGATACGGGAAATCAAGGGACAACGTTTAAAGTTATATTTAAGAGAAGAAATATCCTAAGTAAAAAAGACGAAGTCATTTAATGGACAATATTAGGAATACTATTCATATCAAGTTGACAGATAAATGGACATTTGGTTAAATAGAATAAATTCATCGCGAATAACATGCTTTTATGGAGGAATACAAAATGTTCACCACGCAACAGCCTCTACCGGAAGAGTATCTTAACCTTAGCGAAGAAGAGATGGATCGGCGGATACGAAAGGTGAAAGAGGAGCTGGGTTCCCGGTTGATTATACTGGGCCATCATTATCAACGGGATGAGGTTGTCCGCTATGCTGATTACCGGGGGGATTCTCTGAGACTCTCTCAATTGGCGGCTCAAGCTGACGCGGAGTACATCGTCTTCTGTGGTGTCCACTTTATGGCGGAGACTGCTGACATCCTGACTGTTCCGGAGCAGAAGGTGATCTTGCCCGATCTGGAGGCAGGGTGCCCTATGGCTGATATGGCAGATATCGAAGATGTTGAACGGTGCTGGGAACAGATCAGTACCCAGTATAATGAAGAGTTCGTTCCTGTAACATACGTCAATTCCTCGGCAGAGGTGAAAGCCTTTTGCGGACGCCATGGAGGTCTGACTTGTACTTCCTCCAATGCTATGAAGATCCTCAAAACATTGTTCAGTCAGGGGAAACATATCCTTTTCCTGCCGGATGAGCATCTTGGACGCAATTCAGCGATGCATCTGGGCCTAGAGGATAAGGACATGTTCTTATGGCATCGGGAGGAATGGGAGATGGAGCTGCCGGAGGCTGCACCGAAGATTATCCTTTGGGATGGCTATTGCGGTGTCCATCAGAGATTCACGCCTGCCCATGTGGATTATGTCCGGTCGAAATATCCTGGAGTTACGGTGATAGTTCACCCGGAATGCAGCCATGCAGTGGTTGAAAAGGCGGATCTGGACGGCTCCACAGATTTTATTATCCGTCAAATTACAGGCGCTCCGGAGGGGAGCATTTGGGCTGTGGGAACAGAGATCAATCTTGTAAGCCGGCTGGCCAAGGAGAACCCGGATAAAAAGGTATTTAGTCTCAATGAGAACACTTGTCTCTGTGTCATGATGAGCCGCATCAGTCAACCTCATCTTCTCTGGGCTTTGGAGAATCTGCAGAAAGGTAATGTAGTGAATCAAATTACTGTGAAACCTGAGATTGCCAAGGATGCCATTGTAGCCTTGGATCGAATGCTGGAGATGAGCAAATAGATGAGATTCCGTAATGGATCCAAGGAAGGGCTTGCTTTTCTTGGATCTTTCTATCTCTTTGACCTATTGTTATTATCAGAAAATTCTTGTAACATAAGAGAATAGAAAGAAAACAGGGCCTAGGGCCTGGGAGGGGTAATTCAATGGATGTAAAAACCGCAATGCTGGAAAGACACAGTATCCGCAAATTCAAGCCGGATCCTGTACCTGAGGAGATGCTGAGAGAATTGCTGGAGGCTGCCCGTTTGGCACCTTCGGGAACCAATCAGCAGCCTTGGCGTTTTATCGTGGTTAAAAATCAGGAGGTTAAAGAAAAAATCCAGGGAGCTGCTTTCAATAATAGATTTCTGAGTGAAGCTCCTGTGCTTTTGGTGTGCTGTGCCGATCTCTCAACCTATGCCACCAACACCCGCAAGAGGCTTCAGGAATTAGTGGATGCCGGAGTATTTAGAGAAGAGGATGTAAGCAACTATCCCAATGCGGATAAGCCTATGGATGCTGAGACCTTAAAGGGGTATAAGCCTCATGCCATGCTGAATGTGGCCATTGCCATTGAGCATATTGCCCTGCGCGCTGTGTCTTTGGGCTTAGGTACCTGTTGGGTACAATTAATGAAGGCCAGAGAGATCAGCAAGATCCTGGACTTGCCGGAAAACCTCATCATTACAGCTCTGATGCCTGTGGGCTTTCCGGACCAAAGTCCCGGCATGCGGCCTCGCTTAAAGCTTGAGGAGATTATCTATAAGGTTATCGAATAGAGTGCTCAGGGTGGAATGAGAGGTATAAATATTGTATACATCTAAAAAAACCGTTGTCATGATCCCTTGTTCTGTGTTATTTTTAATTCAGTAATTTTATAAAAGAAGAGCAAAGGCGCTCATAAGGAATGTACCTGGTACATTTCTTAGGGCGCTTTTTTTATTTGCTGTAGTTGAAAGGGGAAAAAGGGATGAAGATCTTCGGAATGAATGTGTTTAATGACAGTGTGATGCGTGAAAGGCTTCCCAAAAACATGTATAAATCTTTAAAGAATACCATCGAAAATGGACTCCCTCTGGAACCCAGTGTGGCTGAAGTGGTGGCCAGTGCCATGAAGGATTGGGCTATTGAAAAGGGAGCCACCCATTATACTCATTGGTTCCAACCCTTAACAGGGTTAACTGCTGAGAAACATGACTCTTTTATAGCCCCAACCAGCGATGGTCGGGTGATTATGGAGTTTTCCGGCAAGGAACTCATTAAAGGTGAGCCGGATGCCTCTTCTTTTCCCAATGGGGGGATTCGTTCCACCTTTGAAGCCCGTGGTTATACAGCCTGGGATTGCACGTCACCGGCCTTTTTAAGGGAAGAAGGAGTCAATATCGTGCTGTGTATCCCTACCGCTTTCTGCGCTTATACCGGCGAAGCCTTAGATAATAAAACTCCCTTGCTCCGTTCTATGGAGGCATTATCCAAGCAAGCGGTGCGGATTCTCAGACTTTTTGGGGATGAGGAAACCACTCGTGTCTCCAGCACTGTAGGTCCGGAACAAGAGTACTTCCTTATCGACAAAGCCTACTACGAAAAGAGAATGGACCTTGTCCTTACAGGCCGTACCCTCTTTGGAGCGAGGCCTCCCAAGGGTCAGGAAATGGAAGACCAGTATTTTGGCAGCATCAATGAGCGGGTATCGGCTTTTATGCATGAAGTGAATGTGGAAGCCTGGAAGCTGGGCATCGCTGCCAAGACTCAGCATAAAGAAGTGGCCCCCGGTCAGTATGAAATCGCGCCTATTTTCAGCGTGACCAATGTGGCTACGGATCATAATCAATTGATCATGGATATCCTGAAAAAAGTGGCCAACCGCCATGGTTTGGTCTGTCTCCTCCATGAAAAACCCTTCGCCGGTGTCAATGGCTCCGGCAAGCATAACAATTGGGCTTTAGGAACCAATACCGGAAAGAATCTCCTGGATCCCGGTCGCACACCCCATGAGAATGCTCAATTCCTTACCTTTCTTTGTGCGGTGTTGAAAGCTGTGGATGAGCACGCGGATTTGCTCCGGGCTTCCGCCGCTAACTCAGGCAACGATCATCGCCTGGGTGCTAATGAAGCCCCCCCGGCCATTATCTCTGTCTTCTTAGGAGATCAACTGAGCGATATTTTAGCTCAATTGCAAAATGGCGGCTTGACCCGCTCAAAATCTGAAAGCCGCATGAATATTGGGGTCTCCACTTTACCTGTTTTGAGGAAGGATTCCACCGACCGGAACCGGACTTCCCCCTTTGCTTTTACCGGCAATAAATTTGAATTCAGGATGGTTCCTTCCTCGCTTTCGATCGCCGGACCTAACATTGTTCTGAATTCTATTGTGGCAGAAGCCCTTTGTCACATGGCGGACCGGCTGGAGCAGGCGGAAGATTTTAACGCCGATTTGAAGAAGCTGCTTAAGGAGATTGCGGTGAAGCATTCCCGTATCGTCTTCGACGGCAATAACTATTCGGATGAATGGGTGGAAGAAGCAGAGCGCCGGAGATTACCCAATATCTGTTCCACTGTGGATGCAATCCCTGCCTGGATCACGGAAAAAGCAGTGACACTCTTTGTCAAACACGGTGTTCTCAGTAGAACAGAGCTTCATTCCCGTTATGAGATTCTCCTTGAGCAATACAATAAAATTATTAATATTGAAGCGCAAACTATGCTCACTATGGTCAAACGGCAGATTATGCCCGCCGGTTTGAAAATGATTCAAAGCCTGGCCGCCGGTATTTCGGCAGTGAAAGCAGTTTCCAGCGCTCCTGTCTCTGTTCAGGAAGGACTTTTGAACCGAGTCTCTTCAATAGTGGTGGCCGTGGATGAAAGCCTTCGGGCTCTGGAAGAGAAGGCCAAGGAAGCGCTGGCTATGGATGATGTCTTTGCGCAAGGCGTGTTTTATCGGGATGAAGTATTCACCGCTATGAATGCTCTCCGGGTGGCTGTGGATCAGCTGGAGGAACTGGTGGATAAGGAATACTGGCCTCTGCCCAGTTATGCGGACATGCTGTTTAAGCTGTAATGGGTTGGTTCAGGTATAAATACTTCTGATTTTATCATGGAAGAAGCATGGAAAAGGCCATTAGTACATCTTTGTGGAGTGTATTGGTGGCCTTCTTTCAATGACTAAATAGGCAAAGTCGCTTTTAAGAAATGAATGGTGGTTCAAATTACGCACTGGTGCACAATTTGAACTCTCTTCCCCGTGGAGTCTTGTCTCATCCCTGGTTTTGGGCAGTGTTGCTATCCCAATCGTAGATAAGGCCGCAGATAAGTGATGTTAATGGAGATACCAGGACCAGTCCGATACAGCCGACAAAGGTGTGCAATATTTCTGCTGCAATAGGCTTTGAATTGAGGATATTCATAAATGGTGTGCCTTGTGCCATAAAGACCATCATCACGGTGATGTAGCTCCCCATATAGGCCAGCAGCAGAGTAGTAGTTTGGCGCCGACTACGGATTTTCCGATGTTAAGTCCTGATTTCATAAGGGCCGTCTTGGTTACATGGGGATTATTATGGATAATCTCTTCCAGAGCTGATGAAATATCGATTGCTAAATCGAGTACGGCACCTGAACAGGCAAGATAAATTCCTCCTTGAAAAACTAAAGTTAAATCAAGATCCATAAATCCGGCATACAACAGTGATTCGGCTCCTTCCATTACCGCGCCGTGGATATTAAATAGACTGCCAAAGAGAATGGCCAGAAGGCAGGTTGCGATGGAACAAGTAACAGCACTGATAATAGAGGCATAGGCTTTTCTAGTGAATCCTGCCACCGAGAGCAGGGTAACAACGGTAAGTACATTTCCCACAATGAGGGCAACTATGAGTGGATTAAAGCCGTAAAGCATTGCCGGTATCAAAATCTTCCAGATACCCCAGTTTAAAAATTCCGGAGCTATGGATTCCTATATTATTGACAGAAATGACTTTAGCCCGTACGCCCTCGGTAAAGTGGTATTCTTGCTTCTGAAATCCCGTAGGCAATAGTGTGAGAATCCCTATCGCTATTAAAACGGTAATTATAAACACAACTTCTTTTCTGTTAATATTCCGAAGCATCTTCTTCAAGTAGCGCTCAAAGGCGATACCATAACCAGGCAGAGCAATGATGCCAGTAATCTCTTAGGCATTTTAAGGTTCTTAAACATTAACATACCTCCAAAATTATTTTATTTCTCGTCTATAAGTATAAGACGTATATGTTAAAACCAAATCATGGAAAGGTTAAAGATGATTAAATTATTTTAAGGTACATCTTGAAGCGAAAGAGCAGATTTGATATTCTATATATGAACAGATATTCATATATAGAAATGAACAAATAAGAGGAACCGTGAATATGTAGAAACATAAGTGAGGTTTGGAGGGAAAGGGAATGCCTGATAGAAATCGTAATCAATCAGAAGAACGGGTGAAATTTTGTATCGAAGGCGAATTCTGTGCCAATTGTTCGGCCAAGATGGAAAGGGCATTAAGCGTAATGGAAGGAATAGGGGAGACGACCATCAATTATGCCATGAAAACGGTTTTCTTACCCCCTGGGATGGTCGGCCAGGCCCAAGCTATCATTGAGAAAATCGAACCCGGAGTTAAACTTGTGGCAGCGAAGGAGAAAAAGTCGGTAAACTCTCCGGCAAAAGTTCAATATCGAATTGAAGGGGAGTTTTGCCCTAACTGCTCGGCTAAGATGGAGCAGGCGCTCAGTGCAACGGAGGGTATAGGTGAAACAACGATTAACTATGCCATGAAGACTGTTTTTCTGCCTCCTGCGATGATGAGCAAAGCGCAGGAAATCATGGAGAGAATAGAACCAGGGGTAAAGCTTGTGCCCATGGAGAAAAAAGCGGTAAAGAACAATGTTCATAGCGAGGAAGAGGAAGCAAAGGAAACAAGGCAAAAGCTATTGAAAATTCTAGTAGCCGGTATTTTCCTGGCCATCGGGCTGATTTTTGGTTCGCGTTGGCATAATACCTCCCTGGAGGTTCTTGAATATCTTGTTTTTCTACTGGCTTATGGCTTGGTCGGGTATGAAGTTCTGGGAAAGGCCTTCCGGAATATTCTTCGTGGCTCAGTTTTCGATGAAAACTTTTTAATGAGTATAGCGACACTGGGGGCCATTGCTATTCATGAGCTTCCGGAAGCGGTAGGGGTTATGCTCTTCTACGCTGTGGGAGAATACCTTGAAGATCGGGCAGTCAACCGCTCCAGGCGTTCAATTCAAGCGGTGCTCAACATTCGCCCGGATTATGCGAATCTGGTGAATGGATTGGATGTTAACAAAGTTGATCCGGAAGATGTTCATATTGGACAACAGATTTTGATTCGCCCCGGAGAAAAGGTTCCCTTGGATGGTGAAGTTGTTCATGGGTCTTCCTATGTGGATACATCGGCTTTAACGGGCGAATCCGTACCACGGTCAGTTAAAGTTGGGGATGGGGTTCTGGCGGGAATGATCAACACGTCGGGAGTGATTACCGTTCGTGTGACCCGGGAGTTTGCCGATTCTTCAGTTCAGAAGATCCTTGATCTGGTGGAGAATGCAAGTGCTCGGAAAGCCAAAACGGAAAAATTCATTACGACATTTGCCCGGTACTATACACCGGCCGTAGTGGTTATAGCTTTAGGGATTGCCTTGATTCCCCCTCTCTTTATGGGAGGCGATTTTCGGGAATGGCTCTATCGGGCCATGACGATTCTCGTAATCTCCTGCCCCTGTGCCTTGGTGATTTCTGTACCTCTCGGTTATTTTGGCGGAATCGGCGGGGCTTCTCGTCATGGGATTCTGGTTAAAGGAGCGAATTATCTGGAAGCTCTGACCTCAGTAAAAACAGTGATATTCGATAAGACGGGAACTCTAACTCAAGGGGTATTTGAAGTAAACAAAATAGAAACAAGCAAGCATTATACTGAGGAACAACTGCTCGAAATTGCTGCCACTGCTGAAGTTCATTCCAGCCATCCCATTGCCAAATCCATTCGGGATAAATGGGGTAAAGCAATTGACTCCGCTTCGATCACCCATTACGAAGAAATCAGCGGCAAGGGAATTCGCTCAGAATTCAAAGGTAAAGTAGTATTAGCGGGTAAAAAAGATCTCCTGCTTCAGAACTCCATAGAAGTTCCCGAACTGAAAACGAAGGGCGTCGGCACTCAAGTCTATATTGCGGTGGATGGCGAATACGCAGGGCTTCTTATTATTTCCGACCGCTCAAAAGAAGGAGCCAAAGAAACAGTGGCTCAGTTAAATCAGGCGGGGATTGCCACAGTTATGCTCACAGGGGATCAGCACAACGTTGCCGAGGCAGTGGCTGAACAGTTAGGAATCCAGGAATATCATGGCGATTTGCTTCCTGAAGATAAAGTCACTTGGCTTGAGAATTACCAACAGAAGCTTAAGGGGAAAGGGAAGGTTGTATTTGTTGGGGACGGGATTAATGATGCACCGGTCTTAATCCGGGCAGATATTGGAGTAGCCATGGGCGGTTTGGGTTCCGACGCAGCTATCGAAGCGGCAGATGTCGTTCTGATGGAAGACCGGCCCGATAAATTGGTAAGCGCCATGGATATCGCACGGTTTACGAAAAAGGTGATCTGGCAGAACATTGGGTTCGCATTGATCATCAAACTTGGCTTCATTGTGCTGGGCATGTTGGGCGTGGCAAGCATGTGGGAAGCTGTTTTCGCCGATGTTGGAGTGGCTTTGCTGGCGATTTTGAATGCAACCCGTGTCAGACGTTATACCCGCCTTGAAAAAGCCGCTGCTCTGCCGAGTCTGTGATCTCCCCTCCCTTGTCAGGCTGCAGATTTACTGATATAGTACTAATCAGCAGGGAATAGCATAATGGGGTGAAGCTGACAATGACTTCTAATAAGCGCCATGAAAACAATGAAAACATTTCATGTGAGGTGGTTTGTACCCACCCGGATGTGATTCGTGCTTATGCTCATCAGCTTCTGAGCCTGGATCGGGCGACTAAACTGGCGGATTTATTCAAGACTCTGGGAGATCCCACCCGGGTACGGATTATGGATGCGCTTGCGAAGGCCGAGGTTTGTGTCTGTGATCTTGCTGAACTCCTGGGTTTAAGCCAGTCTGCAACATCCCATCAGCTCAGAGTTTTGCGGAGCAGCAATCTTGTCAAGTACCGGCGGGAGGGGAAAATGGTCTATTATTCCCTTCATGATAATCATGTTCTGGAACTTTACCGCCAGGGCTTAGAGCATATTGATGAATGAATTGTCCCGGATAGGACGAAGGATATGGATGAACGCAAGGGCAAATAGCCAAAGGCGTACTCTCATTCACTATAATAGTGGAGAGAGTACGCCTTTCTTTGCAAGAGCATTTGCAGCTTCTGTCCTCATTGCATGAGATGTATGATGAGGGCGGCGGCTCTCCTGCTTTGCTGACGGATAGTCTGGAAAAGATTGTTGCTCTAATCATTCCGTCCCACCCATGTCCGAGAAGGAGAAGCGCAAGCTGCTGGACGACATTACGGATTATTGTGAAAAGAGAGGCTATGTCTATCGATAAGATGTGGGGTGTTATGCGGGATAAGGCTTTTCCGGAAAGGATAGAATTATAGCTGTGGGGAAAGATGATAATAAAAGAGTTGACAGGAACCGTAGTATAATTTAAAGTTTTTATTAAAAATGCGAGCCTTGATGACAAAGAACATTGGAAAGGATAAGTGAGAGATGAACCAAGGTCAGGAACTGTTCTACAACTTTTTTATGGAAAGAGTAAAAGAGGATAAGCAAGATGAGGCTAAAGCGCTGCTTGAAAAGGGTTTTGCCAAGCAGGCTGAAGGTACCTTTGACCAGAGTTATTTGCAGGAAGTCATGCCAAAGTATTTTGAGCTGCTTAAGCCGGAAGCCGTTGAGGAATTTAAGAAAGCTATGGCGCATTTTTCCTCGACATTATAGTATCCGAGGCCCAGTACATAAAAACACGACGCTTATCACCAGGAATTGGAGATGAGGGTCGTGTTTTTTGCTATATTTATGGGTCGGTATATTTGATTTCGATCTTATGATTAACCATCCTGATGACTTCTTCTTTACAGAGTTCGGAAATCAGTCTTGTCACCGTAATTCTGGTTGCACCGATGATTTTACCGATATCTTCCTGAGTGTATTGAATTTTAAGCTGATACCAATTCTGATCTACAGGGTTTTCCTTATCGATGGAAGCCAATAAAAGTTCTAATAGCCGCTCCCTATTGTTGTAAAACAATAAGCTCTCAATTTGATTTAATAATTCATTACCAAAGTGGGCTAGTCCTTTGATGATGGATAAATTAAATTCCGGGAAGGTATTTAAAATATCTAAAAAACAATCCTTTTCTATTTTATAAATTGTCGTGGGTGTCTCTGTAATCACGAATACCCCACAGGAGGGATCGAGTAAAAGGATCGGGATCAGCCCGAAGAAAGAGTCTTCCGTTAAAATTCCCCAAATGTGTTCATCCCCTTGGGGGCTGATGGATACATATCTTACTCGGCCCTGTTCAATATAATAGACAGAGTGGACAGGCATTTCGGGTGTCAAAATAATATGATGTTTAGGATAGAGTACTTTTTCCCCATGTTGGTGGGCTAAAGAAGCGAGCTGGGGACATTCATAACATAAAAACGGGGAATATTTAAATGAGTTTAATAAAGTGGACATAGGGATCCTCCTTAACTATAAAATTACAAGCTAAATAATTGGCTTGGCTTTGCCCGTACCCAGAACTTAGTGCAGATTTTATTACGAGGTTAACCACTTAAGTGACGGAATCCCAATCAACGCGATATAAAACCAGGTATGTAATCTATGTTACATTGTAGCGTGTGAACTATTCAGAATAGTAGGGACACTGATACCATTATAAAGTGAAAAGTATAACTAATCAAATGTTCAAGGGTGAACAAGGAGGTGATATTGATGTATACCCTATGGATTTTTCTATTAGGTGTTATTGCGACAATCGGCATACAATGGCTCAAACCCCAGATTCACAAATGGTATATGTGGCTGGCATTCGCAGTATGGTTTTTCTGGACACTATTGGGGATTTCTTTTGTCCGAGTGAACTTATCAGGTAATCATGTTCAAGCTGCTACCGTTGGAGCATTTCTCTTTTTCATAATTTCAATCGCCGCGGGGATTTATCTGGCCAGGATATCGGGGTTAAAACCAGCTTCGAAAATTACTGCAAAAATCAATAATTAAGGGTAAGAAGGTGTGGAGATGGATTCGAATCAGGAACCTAAACCAGCTTTAAAAACAAGCCGGCGCACTTTTTTGAAAGCCGGAGCCGCTTTAGTCGCCGCTGCAGGGACATCAGCGGTATTTAGCCCCAACATAGTTCTGGGAGCAGATTCAACAAATAGCAAAATTTTAAGCAAGGCCCATGTAACCGGGGCCTCCATTAAAAAAATAGGGTATCAGGATGGCTGGTTGGGTACATCTAAACTTGTTGCTCCAGTGCAAAGAACCATGGAAAAGGATCATGGGTTTAACAGAGCGATCAGAGGTCTGCTTGGCGAGGATGCGGAGAGTCAGGTCATGAACTTTATCGGCAAGCACCCCTTAGGCAGTGCTTTTGAGTTTATGTCCATGTATTTAGGGGTACCGGAGGCGGTGGACGGTGAACCCAGCCCGGAAAAATTAGCGTTGCCTGATATTGAAAAGTTAACTCAGCATATCAAGGATGTTTGCTACTATGCCGGAGCCGATGAAGTCGGGGTAGGTAAACTTTTCCCCTGGATGATGTATTCCGAGCAGGCTCCTGTGCCCACGGGGACAGACTGGGAACAGTATAAAGTTGAGCTGGCTACAAAGCCGGGTACACCTGTCCATTCGGAAAAATACCAATATTGCATTGGGGTACTGGTAGACCAAGGGCTGGAAACTCTTTTAGGAACTACAGGTTATGATGGAATCAGTGGTTCTATGAGTATGATGGCTTATTCCAGATCAGCCTTTGTGGCGGATATTTTAGCACGCTACATCCGGAATCTGGGTTACAATGCCCGGTCAAACCATAATGGCAACTACGCCATGCCCCTTCCTCCAGCATTGATTTCCTGCGGATTGGGGGAAATGAGCAGAACGGGAGATTGCATTATACACCCGCGGTTAGGGTTCCGGCATAAGGCTGCTGTTGTGGTGACAGATTTGCCTCTGATCCCGGATGGACCTATTGATTTTGGCTTAAGGGAGTTTTGTTCCAATTGCAGAAAATGTGCTGAAAACTGCCCGGGTGAGGCCATCGGAAGTGATAAAGATCAAATTGCCTTTAAGGATCAATATATGAGATGGGCGGCTGATTCGGATAAATGCACTATTTTCCGGACGACAAACCGGGAAGGTTCCTCCTGCGGCCGCTGCCTGAAGGTATGTCCCTGGAATAATAAAGAGGAGTCATGGGTGCACAGTGCGGGAGTGTATGCTGCTTCGAAAGCCGGGTTTGCAGGCAGTTTACTCCGGGACATTGATGATATGTTTGGTTATGGTACGGAGATAGTGGAGAAGAATCGTTGGTGGTTGGAATGGCCCGAATATTATACGGATTGGACAAAAGCGCCTTGGTTAAGGGGATAGAAAGTTAAATAAGTCAATTTTGAAAAGGGATTGCCTTGCTGTGGCAGTCCCTTCTTGCTGCTTCCCAAACTGAAATCAGTGAGCATCCCGACACAACGTTCATCATCATATGAGAAATATGGGACAAATAAAGCTGGGAAAGGAGAACCACTTGGCTTATAATTAATTTAGTATGGTTCTATTGCTATATGGATGATAGGATGGGTGCTGTTTATGCGTATCGAGCAGCTATATTATCTTGTTGAAGTGAGCAAAAATAAGTCCTTAACTGTTGCGGCTGGGCAAATTCATGTGTCACAACAGAATCTTAGTGTCGCCATTCGTAATTTGGAGAAGGAGTTCGGCGTCGAGCTTTTAGTGCGTTCTTATAAGGGGGTAGCCCTTACGAAGGAAGGGGAGGAATTTGTCAATAAAGCACAGGAGATCTTAACCAAGATTGACGAACTCTATTCCCAATTTAGCCGGGAACCACTCGCTAAAAAGGTCCTAAAAGGCAAGCTGCGCATTGATGTGGTTCCTTACATGACCCTGCCGGATATCCTGGTTTCCTTTTATAAGCTGCATCCCCAGGTCAATGTGGTTTTAAAGGAGCACAGCCCCCAAGAAATTATGAGTAATGTAGCCGAGGGGATAAGCGATATTGGTATTATCTTTCGGACAAGTGAGGATCCGGGATTTTCTGAGACCATCCATGATCTGAGTTTGGGCTACGAAAACATATTTGACGATAAGATTTTTGTGTGTGCCGGGAAAAAGTCCCCCCTTAAAAACAAGCGTATGATCTCCCATACTGAACTCTTTAAGCAAAAACTGATCGTTTCCGAGGATCTTTATGGATGGATTCTGGAGATTATCAAGCGATATCAGGACCCTGCTCATATGCAAATCCAAAAATCAAACAGTATGCAGATTTATAAAAAGGTGATTGAAGAGGGTCTGGCGGTGGGGTTTGTCACTGGAATTGGTTTGGAAAAGGAGCTTATCTTCAAGAAAGGGGAAGTGGTCCCCATAGCTATCGAAAAGCACAATAATATCACCATTGGGGTGGTGTATCCCATGGCTAATTTCCAAACCGAAATCAGTAAGGAATTTATTGACTATCTTAAATTAACCACTCAGGATTACCGTTGCTGATCATGGCCACTGCTTATGAGTAAAAACCGATTATTCTTCCGAGAGATGCTCTCGGAATTTTTTTATATAGGGCTACAAATGGGGTTTGTGGCCGATAGCAGAATATTCAAAACTATGTGTTAGTCAAAACTGATCAAGGGGACTACAATTAAGACAAAGGTTCACAAACTGTCGATCTCATAATTAAAAGGGGGCATAAGGAATGAACGTGGTTGTTATTGGTTCAGGTGTCATGGGACCTGGCATCGCCCAGGTATTCCTCATGGGCGGACATCATGTAATTATGTCAGACATTAAAGTGGAAGCCTTAGCGGAAGGAACCAAGGAAATCCGCAATAGTCTTACCTTAATGGTATCTAAGGGTATCACAGATCAGGATGTCATAACCCTTATGAGCAATTTCCAAACCATGACCAGCTTAGAAGAAGCAGTAAAAGATGCGGATCTGGTGATAGAAGCTATTCCTGAAGTGATCAGCATAAAGCAAAAGGTTTATGAAGATCTGGACCGGTTCTGTCCCAAAGAGACCGTCATTGTCAGCAATACCTCTGCATTACCATTGCCCGAGATATTCCCTCATTTTCGCCCGGGAAACTTCTTCGTGGCTCACTTTATGAATCCACCCCAAATCATCCCTTTAGTCGAAATCGTCAAAAATGACAAAACCAATCCCGAAAAAGTTGCCTGGCTCAGAGAAGAATTGGAGAAATGCGGGAAAAAGCCCATTGTCATTAACCAATTTATCAAAGGTTTTCTCACCAATCGCATGCAGACCGCCATGGCCCGGGAAGCCTTGTACCTCTATGAAAAAGGAATTGTTTCTCTTGAGGATCTGGATACCGCCAATACAGCTTGCATCGGCTTTAAATCAGCATGGCAAGGAACCTTTGAAACCATGGATTACATCGGTTTGGACACCTGCGCCTTTGCCTATAATGTCATTTTCCCTGATCTTTGCAATGACACGGCAGTTCCCGCTGTGATCACCCAAAAAGTTAAGGAAGGAAAATTGGGCTTAAAATCAGGAGAAGGTTTCTTTAGCTATCCGGAGGATTCCGAAGAGGTTTCCATGCAGAGGCAGGCAGGCCTCTTGGAGCAACTTAAACTTTTCAATTCTTACATTAATAAATAAGTGGCAAAAGGAATTCGCTGGTCTCCTGTAGTTAGGAACTTTTTACTCGGGAGGAAGTGGAGATGAGCAGAAAATTTGCATTGACCCCGCGTCAAAAGGCCATGTGGCCCATCCTTATATTGGGGGCCTTTTTCGAAGGCTTTGATGATGCACTGATCAATATTGCTTTACCCTATATTAAAGCGGATTTTGCTCTAAGTACCCAGATGTCAGGTTATGCACTGTCCATTATTGCCTTTGGTACCATGGTGGCCTTCTTCGTTTCGCGGATGGCGGACACCATCGGCCGCCGCAAAATCTTTTTATCCTGTGTGTATATGTACTCCCTTTGCAGCTTTTTTACAGCCTTTTCTCCGACTATCCAAGTGTTTATCTTCTTTCAATTCGTAGCCCGGATCTTTTTAATCGGGTGTTGGTCCGTAGGGTATGTCATCCTCTGTGAGGAGTTCTCCACAGAGCATCGAGGCAAAGCCGTAGGAAGATTCCAGTTGACCGCAGTATTCGGGGCTTTGCTGATTGGTATTCTGCTCCCCGTCTTCACCAGTGTCGGCTTAAGCTGGAGAGCCCTTTATGTAGTGGGTTCTCTACCGATGATCCCCGTTTTTCTCATGAGAAACCGCCTGCCAGAAACAGAGGCCTTCCTGCAAGTGCAAGAAGAGAAGAAACAAGGCAAACGGCTTCAGAAAGAAGACCTTTTCGGCCCTTGGCGAAATCCCTTTGCCAAGTATATGGTGGTCATGTGCCTGGTATGGGTATTCCTCTATTTCGGAGTGAAAGGAACTCTAAATTTCTTCTCCCTGAGGGTTGTTAACGAATTAAGCTGGACTCCCAATATGGTGAGCTTAGGTCTTGTTCTCCAAACCCTTACCGGAATCTTCGTCATTGCCATGAATGGAAAAATGATGGACGTCATCGGGCGCAAGCGTGCTGCTGCCATCATCATTGTCGTAGGTTGTGTCTTTAGTGTATTAACCTTTACCTTAAAGAGTTTCTATCCGGTACTGGTGTGCAGCATCATTTCCGCGGGATTTGTTAATTCTTTCTTGATTGTAGGCTCCACGTTAACCAATGAACTTTTCCCCACGGAAATCCGCGCCAATGCCATGGCTTGGTCCAACAATATCGTCGGTCGTTTGGGACAGATTATCGTTCCTACCGCAGTGACCACTATGGCCCTCTGGCTTGGTTTGGGAAATGCTGCAGCTGTCGCCGTCGCCTTGCCACTGCTTTCCCTCATCTTAATCCTGATATTTCTACCGGAAACCGGTAAAAAGAACGATACTCTGGTCCCCCCGAACCCTAAGGTTATTTCCAAGTAGCAATTAAAGTAGCGCGGTAAGGGTTAGGTTAAGAAAACGGAAGGAAGTGAAAACTGAACAGCCATGAGAACGATCAAAGAAATTGTCAAGAGTCAAAGAGATTTTTTTAACACCAGTCAAACTTTAGAGCTGTCCTTCCGAATGGATCAACTTCGACGCTTAAAATCCGGTATCCAAGCTCATGAAGAGGAAATCCTCAATGCCTTAAAAGAAGATCTGAACAAGGCACACTTCGAAAGCTATGGAACGGAGGTGGGGTTGGTCCTAGAGGAAATCTGCTATATCTTAAAGCATTTGAAGGACTGGGCTCAGCCCCAGAAAGTAAGAACGCCCTTAACCAGTTTCCCGGCGAAAAGTTATATCTATCCCGAACCTTATGGAGTCACTTTAATCATGTCACCCTGGAACTATCCTTTTATGCTTTCTCTGATTCCCCTTATCGGCGCCCTAGCCGCCGGAAACTGTGCAGTGCTGAAACCTTCGGCTTATTCTGCTCATACCTCGGCCATACTGAGCATGATCTTAAGGGAAAATTTCTCTGAAGATTACATTGCTGTGATTGAAGGGGGAAGAGAAGTCAATCATGCCCTTCTTGAAGAGAAGTTTGACTATATCTTCTTTACGGGAAGCGTTGAAGTGGGGAAAAAGGTGATGCATGCCGCGGCGGAACACCTCACCCCCATTACCCTGGAGCTAGGGGGGAAGAGTCCCTGCATTGTGGATCAAGATGCCAATTTGGAGCTGGCAGCCAAGCGCATTGTTTGGGGTAAGTTCTTAAATGCCGGTCAGACCTGTGTCGCTCCCGATTATCTGCTCGTTCATCGGCAGGTTAAGGAAAATCTGATCAGCAGGATGTGCCAGGTGATCGGCGACTTCTATGGAGAGAATCCGCTGGAAAATCCCGATTTACCTAAGATTATCAACGACAAGCATTTTGAACGATTGCTGGGCTATTTATCCTCGGGGAGAATACGTTGCGGCGGTACATCCCACAAGGAGAAGCGGCTCATAGCACCTACCCTTCTGGACCGGGTGCAATGGGAAGAACCAGTCATGCAGGAAGAGATATTTGGGCCGCTTCTGCCTATTCTGGAATTTGAATCCTTAGACGAGGTGATCCGCCTGGTCAACAATAGACCCAAACCCTTAGCCTGCTATTACTTTACCCAGAGCAAGGAGAAGGAAGAGGAGCTCATCCGCCGGATTTCCTTTGGGGGCGGGTGCATCAATGATACGGTGATCCACGTGGCCTCCTCCCACTTACCCTTCGGGGGAGTCGGGGAAAGCGGTATGGGCGGGTATCATGGCAAAGCCAGCTTCAATACCTTCTCCCACCGGAAAAGCATAATCAAGCAATCCCTTAAGTCCGATATCCCCGTCCGTTACCCGCCCTATAAAGGAAAGTTTTATTTACTTAAAAAGATTATGAAGTGAGGATTGACTCAACCAGAATAAAAGGAGGTTTCACTAATGGAAGATAAATGCAGAGCAGGAGCTCTTGTTGCCGAGGTCTTAAAAAAGGAAGGTGCTCAATATCTCTTTGGTATCCCAGGAGGGCACATCTATCCGACTATGGAGCGCTGTGAGGAACTGGGCATTCAATTCATCGGTGTTCGCCATGAAATGACTGCTGCTTTTGCGGCAGAAGGTTGGGCCCTAACCACCGGTAAACTGGGAGTATGCACAGGGACAGCCGGCCCAGGGGTTACTAATTTACTTACCGGCCTGGCCAATTCCTATGTGGGAGGATTTCCGGTCTTTGCACTCGGCGGCAAAGCCCGGGTTACGGAGAATGACCGCAACGAACTGCAGGATTTTAACCAAATGGCTATTCTCAGCCAAATGACCAAGCATTCCCGTGCCGTTACTGAGCCAAAACGGATCCCTGAATATGTGGGGAGGGCCATTGCTCATGCAACCACCGGCAGACCTGGACCGGTCTATATCGAAATCCCCAGGGATCTTATGGAATTAGAAGTGGAACCCTCCGCTGTGGAATTCCAAGAAAAATATTGTGTTGGGAGCAAGCCTCAAGGGGATCCTGCCAGCATTCAGGCCGCC
The DNA here is from genome assembly GCF_000384015.1 of Desulfitobacterium sp. PCE1. Taxonomy (NCBI): domain Bacteria; kingdom Bacillati; phylum Bacillota; class Clostridia; order Eubacteriales; family Desulfitobacteriaceae; genus Desulfitobacterium; species Desulfitobacterium sp. PCE1. The sequence goes on from NZ_KB913023.1 coordinate 800,556, forward strand.
CTGGACCTGATTAAACAAGCTCACAAGCCGGTTATTATTGCCGGTTCCGGAGTATGGTTCTCCCAGGCTCACCACGAGCTCCATGAGTTCGTAGAGAAAACCGGCATCCCCTTCGCAACCCGCAATGCAGCCAGAGGATGCATTACGGATAAACATCCTTTATTCATTAGTCCCGGTTATGATCACCCCATACTCCAAGCTCTTATGGCCGAGGCGGATCTGGCCATCGTTATCGGCACAAGGCCTGGCTTTACCTTAGGACGGGGAATTTTCCGTAAAGATCTGAAAATTATCCGCATCGATATCGACGCTGCCGAGCTTACCAATCAGCTGGACATCACAGTCGGTATCCACGGCGATGCCAGGGAAGTTCTGAGGCAGCTTAACGAGGGAGTGGATCAAGGAAGTCACCCCCAATGGGCCGGATTCCTTAATGCTGTAAAACAACAATTTGCCGGTCTTTTTGGCCAAATGTGTGACCCCGCCCATACACCGATTCATCCTGTTCACCTGATGAACCAAATTGCTCAACGGGTGGATGAAGAGACCATCGTAGTCATAGATGGAGGAGATACAGCTACTTGGGCAACCTTAGTTCTTCCGGCCTATGGTCCAGGACAAATGCTCTCCATTGCCAGCACAAGTTTCGGTCCTTTAGGTGTGGGCATGGGTTACGCCATCGCCGCTAAACTGGCTCATCCTGAGAAGAAAGTCATCATGGTCACCGGCGATGGAGCCTTTGGTTATGGCTCGGCAGAATTCGATACTTTAAAACGTTATGGACTGGGCATCACTACAATCATCCTTAACGATGGCCTCTGGGGAATGATCAAACGCTCTGAAGCCAAAAAAGCCAGTGGCAAAGCCAGATTCGTCGGTGTGGATTTGATGGAGCAAGTCCACTACGAAAAGGTGGTGGAAGGTTTAGGCGGCTATGGTGAATTTGTCACCGATCCCGCAGAAGTCGGTCATGCTATCGACCGCGCACTAGCCTCCGGCAAGATGTCTTGTGTCAACGTCATCACCGACCCCCAATTTGGCCCTCCCAGCAGATAGAACCAAGGAGACAAGTAAGCACTATTATAAATTGGAGGGACAAAGCATTGAGTATCAAAGAAGAAATCTATGCATTTTGCGAAAAGATGAATGCCGACCCCGGTCATATGGAAGAGAAGGATCTCGTTTTCCAAGTTAATCTAAAAGAAAGCGGCCCCATCCAAATGGTGATCCAAGACAGCCGGATTACCGTCTATGAAGATTGTCCGCATATACCGGAGCTGACCATGACCATTTCCGATGAGGATTATTCAAAATTGCTCAAGAATCAACTGAACACCACAGTAGCCCTTATGACTGGAAAAGTCAAAGTGGATCGTGTAGATAGGGCTTTAAAGCTTTTGGAAGTAGTAAAGCAATACTATTAGACAATAGTGCATTAAACATGCTGGAGTAGATTTGGAGGAAAGAACTATGGCGAAAATGCGTATGACACCCAGTGAAGCCATCTGCGAAACCTTATTGGCTGAAGGAGTTGATCATGTAACGGGTATTGTAGGGTCCGCTTTTATGGACCTCCTGGATCTCTTCCCCACGGCCGGGATTCAATTCATCCCTGTCCGCCACGAACAATCCGCGGGTCATATGGAAGACGCCTATACCCGTGTAACCGGCCGTGCCGGCGTACTTATCGGTCAAAATGGCCCGGGCATTACCAATATGGTCACCTCTGTGGCAGCAGCCAATATGGCCCACACCCCCATGGTAGTGATCTGTCCTTCAGCCGGGACCCCTACAGTAGGCTGGGATGGCTTCCAGGAAGCAGACACCGTTCAGATTTTCAAGGCGATTACCAAAGAGACCATTCGCGTACCCCATCCTTCCCGGGCGGCGGATTGCTTACGGACGGCTTTCCGCATTGCCTATGCCGAACGGGGACCTGTTCTTTATGATATTCCCCGGGATTATTTCTATGGCGAGATCGACGAGCAGATTCTTGAACCCCATCAATACCGGGTTTCCCAACGGGGATGCGGTGATTTAGGCTCCATCGCTAAGGCAGTTGAGCTGCTGGCTTCCGCCAAACGTCCCGTAATCATCTCCGGTCGCGGGGTTGTCGATACAAAAGCCAAGGATATTGTTGCAAAAATCGCCGAGATTCTTACTGCTCCCGTAGCCTGTACTTATCTGCATAACGATGCCTTCCCATCCGATCACCCTCTGTGGTTAGGACCTATCGGCTATATGGGATCAAAAGCGGCCATGAATACAGTGGCCGAGGCGGATGTGATCCTGGCCTTGGGAACCCGGCTTTCTGTCTTTGGCACCACACCTCAGTATGACATCGACTATTTTCCGGACAGTGCGAAGATTATTCAAGTAGATATCAATCCCCGCCATATCGGCAGGACTCACTCTGTTGAAGTCGGATTGATTGCCGATGCTAAAGAAGCAGCCAAAGAAATCCTTAAGGGTTTAGAAGCTAAATTCCCTAACCCCCAAGTGAGTGAGGAGTACTTAAGGATTATCAAGAGCCGGCAAGAAGCTTGGGATAAGGAAATCGTCGACCTGGCTATGGTGGATGGCGATCCCATCAACCCCCGCCGTGCTCTATTAGAAATCCAAAAGGTACTGCCTGAGAATGCTATTGTGTCCACGGATATCGGTAATGTCTCCTCTACAGCCAATAGCTACCTGAGATTTAAAGGTGAAGGAATGCATATTGCGGCTCTGACCTTTGGTAATACGGGATTTGCTTATCCAGCAGCATTAGGTGCCCAAATGGCTGCTCCTGATGCTCCCGTGGTCGCCATCGTCGGGGATGGAGCGTGGGGAATGAGCCTCCATGAAGTGAGTACCGCTGTAGAACACAATCTCCCTGTGGTCGCCATTGTCTTCCGGAACATGGCTTGGTGTGCAGAGAAGAAAAATCAAATCGACTTCTACAATAACCGTTTCATCGGTGCAGATATTCTCAATCCGGAAAGCTTTACCCCGGTAGCCATTGCTATGGGAGCTCAGGGTATTCGCGTTACAAACCCGGAGGAAGTCGGGCCCGCTCTGGAAAAAGCCTTATCCTCCCGAAAACCCACCGTCCTGGAAATCGTTTGTGACGGAACCCAACTGGCCCCACCTTTCAGGAAAGATGCTTTAAAAATGCCCACCCGCTTACTACCTAAGTATCAGCACTTAGACGTAAGAAACTGGCAGTAAGAAAACACGCCTTTAGGATACATCTTATTGCTATGCTCCCCTTGCAGTAGACAGTTAACATAATAAAACTGATTTTAATATTTCCCCTGTCTACTTGACAGGGGGCGATTCAGAGAGTGACCGGGGGGCTTTTAAGATTCTCCTTTAAAAAATTCCAAAATGCCATATTAAAGGCTGTACGCAGGTACAGCTCTTTTTTGTTTATAGGTATTTTGTAACATTTGTTTAAAAATCTGTAACAAATATTCTGTTCCCGGTAAATATTGGGTCATATTTGTCCCGTATAATGAACGGCGAAAGGGGGTTCCGTTTGTAAATTCTTGGACGAAAGGACAGATCGATTTGCAGTTTGCGCTAGCGCTGATGATTTTTGTTTTTAGTCTGGGTGTGTATGAACAGATCAGACATAATCGAAATCTGAACCGTATCCCGCTTCGCGTCAATATCAACGGCACCAGGGGCAAATCAACGGCCACCAGGTTGATTACCGGGATCCTGAAGGAGGCGGGGGAGAAGGTTGTCGGGAAAACGACCGGAACCAGTGCCAGAATTATTTACTGGGACCGGGAGGAAGAAGAACCGATCAAACGGGGCCCTCTGGGGCCCAACATCATCGAACAAAAAGCAGTCGTCCGCAAAGCGGCCCGGCTGGGCGCTTCCGCCTTCGTCACGGAGTGCATGGCGGTCAATCCCGATTACCAGATCACGTTCCAGGAGAAGCTGGTGAAAGCCAATGTCGGGGTGATTGTCAATGTGCGGGAAGACCATATGGATTTGTGCGGCCCTACCCTGGACTTTATCGCCGAGTCGTTTACAGCCACCATTCCCAGGAATGGAACCCTGGTTGTGGCGGACAGCCGTTATAACGATTATTTCCGGCGGGAGGCGGGCAAACGGAACAGCCGGGTCCTGATTACCGATGAAAAGGAAATTCCTGCCGGTTACCTGGAAAAGTTCGGCTATATCGTTTTTCCGGAAAATATAGCGCTGGCGCTGGCTGTGGCCAAAGCCCTGAACATTGACCGGGACACGGCCTTAAGGGGAATGCTGAATGCCAATCCGGACCCAGGGGCCCTGATGATCCATCCCCTGGACAAGCAGGACGGGAGTTACTTTGTCAACGGCTTTGCCGCCAATGATCCCAATTCGACCCGTCTGATCTGGGACCATATCACAGCGATGGGCTATGCCACGGCAAGCCCCATGGTCATTGTCAACTGCCGGCCCGACCGGGTGGACCGGACCCTGCAGTTTGCCGGAGAGGTCCTGCCGCAGATGGATATTGAGATTCTCGTGGCCATGGGGGAGACAGTGGGCCCCATCAGTGAAGGCGTCCACACCGGGAAAATAGAGCCGCGCAAATATATCAACGCCGAGGGGCTGTCTCCCCATGAGGTGTATCACATGATCAAGGATGATTTTGCGGGCAGGATGGTTTTCGGCGTCGGCAACATCCACGGGGGCGGGGAAGAACTGGTCGAACTGATCATACACCCCACATGCAATGGGTTCACCCAACAGGAGGAAAGGAGGCAAACCGTTGCTGCTGACCAATATTGACGCGATGATCATCATGGGTGTGGTCTTGAGTCTGCTGTTTACAGAAATCACGGGCGTATTGCCTGCCGGTCTGGTGGTGCCCGGCTATCTGGCCATGCTTGCCAGACAGCCTCAGGCCATTTTCCTGACGTTCCTGATCAGCATTCTGACCTATGCCATCGTTTATTTCGGTGTAAGTAAAGTCACCATTTTATACGGCAAGCGAAAATTTGTGGCCATGATCACGGTGGCCATCGTTTTACAGTTTATCATCCATGCCCTAGTGCCTGTTTTTGATTATAGTATGATTTCCGGACTGGCGGCAGTCGGCATTATCGTACCCGGTCTGTTGGCCAACACCATTCAGCGTCAGGGCCTGGCCACAACATTTTTGAGCACGGGCCTGCTGAGTGCGCTGACTTACGGGTGCGCAATGCTGTTGAATGTCCAAATTTGAGAAAGGAGGAGAAAGATGAATAAGGCGTTGACCATCAAAGAAAAATGCCTGTACCTGATGAAGATCAGCAAGCGCAGGACCGGCACCCAGACCCTTGTGGTTATGGGAGTCATGCTGGCGGTTATCGGGGTCAATTATTTGTTCCTCTAGTTGAAAGGAGTAAAAACGATGAAAAAAGGATTTAACAAAATTTTAGCGGTTGCTTTAGTGTTTACATTTGGGATTGGCGCCAGCGCCTATGCCCTTACACCGGGGTATCACAGTTTCGCCGAACTGTCCGCGGCGGAAGCGGCTACGGACTACACCATCAAAACGAATGATATCGGCAGCGACACCACCGTTTTGGCCCTGCACGGGGGCGGGATTGAAAGAGGGACTTCGGAACTGGTCGAAGCCTTGAACGGCTACGGCAAATATAACACCTATTCCTTTGAGGGTCTGAAAGCGGCGGATAACGGCAGCCTTTTCCTGAGGGCCGTCGAGTTTGACGAACCCACAGCCGTCAGCCTGGTTCAGGATTCGGATTACACGGTTTCCGTGGTCGGAGCGGCAGGGGATGATGAAATCACCTATATCGGCGGCCAGAATAAGCTGCTGGCGGAATTGATCAAATTGCATCTGACCACCAAAGGCTACCAGGTGCAAACCTTAAGCGTCCCCGACCGGATCGCCGGAATCATGGACAGCAACATCGTTAATCAGAATCAACTGTTTAACGACAGTTACCGGCTGGGCGGAGTTCAGATCGCCGTTTCCAAAGGATTACGGGATAAGCTGGCAGCGGATCCCGCTACCTTAACCGGCTATGCGGGCGCCATCGATGACGCGTTAAGCGGCAGCTGGCCGGTGATCGTTTCCCAACTGGAGAAAATCACCAACGCCAATTATAATGGATTTCTCCACAAGTTTGACCCGACCAAGCCCAACTTTGAGAAAAAGGTAAACCAGATCTTGAAGAAGGGAGCCAAAACCCCCAAAGAGTTGATTGAAAACATCCAGGAATAACAGAGAGATAAACAAAAAGCTGCAAACCGCCCAAAAAGCGTTTGCAGCTTTCGTATTTAAGAGTGTGTACTGTTTTGATTATCGATCCCGGCAGATGACTGACCCGGGCAGCCTCTATGGCCTGTTGCCGAGGGCTTCGCTGAGCGCCGCAACATACCTGGTCAGTTGGTCGCTGTCGGCATCCAGAAACTGTGCCCGCAAGCCCTTCGAGATTTCCAGCTGGACGCCGCCCCCGTTTTTATTGCGATTGACGATATTGTCCGGGGACAGGCCGGCCAGGTGCTTTGGGGCATCCAGCACGGTAAAGCCGTACTTCGTCAGGGTGTCTTTGACTTCGCCGGCCAATGCGGTGTCCAGGCCCCCGATATAGGTAAACTCCCCCGCACCGGAACAGCCGTGAATGGATAAGGTTGTTTCCGATTGGGCCACCATGGCCAGTGCGGCCGGTTCCTCGAACTGAGCGGAAGGAATATGCAGGGAGGCGTTATCTTTGTTTTTTATGCCCAGATAGGTGTAATAGTTGTAATGATTGCGGGCGGACAAGGCGTAAGCCAATTCACTGGTCCCCTGCTCGATTTTCCCTCCATGAATGGCGATCACGGCCACCTTGGAATCCGTCACGCCCGTTCTGATTTCGTAGTCGCCGAAGTTTTTCACGTTTATGTTCACCTCATCGTTGAGGGTGGCCGCTTGCGGGGGAGGCAACTCCCGGGCCTCAAGGTATGTAGCGCCGGAAGCTGTCGCGGTCGGTTCCGCAAACAGCAAAATCAGCAGGCAGGAGCAAGTCAGAATTCGTTTCGGTCCGGAAAAAATGCCTGTGTTTTTCATCTTCATCACCCGCTTTTTGCCAAAATTCATATCTGTATTATAAAGGATGTTTTCCACACTTGGCAACTCCCTAGGGCGGCGGTCTTTTGCCTTGTAACATTTGTTAACACATTGGAAAAATAGTTTCATATTGCGGTAAAGGATAGGTAAAGTTTCTGCCCTATAATGACTGCAAAGGGAAAAAATGTTTGATTCTCTGGTGGAATCGGCTGAGCAGAAGGATATCAAGGTCCGGCTGGAAGAGTAGAACAGACTGCGGCAAGCGGGATGAAAAGTAAAGAGCTGAGAAGTAGCTGCTTCTCAGCCTTTTCCGCTTCCGGCAGGAAGAAAAGTGGCAATTTGTGGACCGCCATAAACTGATGGACTATGAGTAAGATAGGATAAAAACCGCCGAGGAGGGAAATGATGCTGTTTTTGGGGAAAGTCCTGGTCGTCGACGACGACCAGAATGTCTTGGAACTGGTCAAGTTATATGGCGAGAGAGAGGGTTTTGAAGTGGTCGCCGTCGATGACGGGGACCTGGTGCTGGCCGCCTTCGACCGGGAGAATCCTGATGTCGTCATCCTGGATATCATGCTTCCCGGTCAGGACGGGCTTTCGTTGTGCCGAAACTTAAGATCGGTGCGCATGATTCCGATCATTATGCTGACGGCCAAGGGAGAAGAAGCGGACCGTGTTCTCGGCCTGGAAATGGGTGCTGACGACTATGTTGCCAAACCTTTCAGCCCACGGGAACTGGTTGCCAGGATTAAAGCGGTGCTGCGGCGCACTCAGGCGGCAGACCCGGCCACGAATTGGCAGTTGAAATACCCTGGGCTGGAAATCCGGGCCGATATCAGGAGAGTGCTGGTGGACGCCGCGGAAACCGAAGTGACCCCCAGGGAATTCGATTTGCTTTATCACCTGGCGCAGAATCCCCAGCGGGTCTTTACCAGGGAGGAACTGCTGGAGGCTGTCTGGGGATATGACTACTTCGGCGATCAGCGTACGGTGGATGTTCATATTCGCAGGTTGCGGACAAAGCTGACATCTTTGCCCCACGAATACCTGCAGACTGTTTGGGGTGTAGGGTACAAGTTTACACCCCCCGTCAAAGGGGGAGAGACCGGTTTTGCGTAATGATCTGCGATGGATCAGGTGGAAACTTCAGCGGGCAGCCGGTGCCGTCCGGGGGTTCTGGCTTGAGGTTAAGCACCTGTTGGGGGAACAGTTTAATAAAAATATCTATACCCGTATTCTTTTCACCAATGTTACGGTCTTTGTCGTCGGTTTGATCTCCCTCATCCTGTTTTCCGGCTTTATGGTCAAACAGGTAACCTACGACCAGGCTGAACAGGAGCTATTGCGCAAGGCCAAGCGGGTCAACTTCGCTCTGCTCCAGCAAACGAACTATGTCTGGGGCAAAGCGCCGGAAGGACAGGCCGACGATCAGGTTCAGGAGAAACAGTATTTCCTGAAATACCTGGCCGACCTCTTTGACGCCAGGATCACCATCTTTGACCGGGGGGGAACGATTCTGGACACTTCGGCGGAGCAGGAAGTGGTGCCCGGTAGCAAGGTGGAGCCTCGGCACGTGGAGAGTTTCACTAAGGGCGGGACGGCGATCAGCCGCACAACGGACCCCGAAACGGGGCAGCTCGCATTCCTGGTTGTCGTTCCGATGGGCAACAACAACCAGGCCACGGAAAACGGTATTTTACTGGAGACCAAGCCCTCCAACGTGAACCTGGCCTTGAACAAACTGCATGTTTACCTGGTGATCGGGGGAATGACCGTCCTGGTGATTGTTCTAATCGTTTCCGTGAACCTGGCCATGTATATTTCCAGGCCGATTTCCCGGTTGGCGGCCACGGTGGGGGAGATAAGCAGCGGGGGGTATGTTCTGAGCACGGATGACCAGCCTCTGGATGAGATCAATGTCCTGGCCGGGCAGCTCAATAAACTGACGGAAAGACTGCAGAAGATCCAGAGCGAAAGCCTGCGGATGGATGAAGAAAGAGCCCGCCTGTTTGCCGAGATCTCCCATGAGCTGCGGACGCCGCTCACGGCCGTCCAGGGCTTTGTGGAGGCCATCCGGGACGGCGTGGTGCAGGACGAGGTTCTGCGGGAGCGGTATTTGGACACCATTTACACGCAAACGGTACATATCGGCAGGCTGGTCGACGATATCCTGGTCTTAAGCCGCCTGGAAAGCGGCAATGTCACGGTGGAGAGGCTGCCGGTGGACCTGGTCGCGCTGGCCCAGGGGGTCGTCGTTTCCATGGAGGCCGTGGCCGCCGGCAAGCAGAACGGGATTTACCTGGAGAAGAAAACGGAAAAAGCTGTGGTCATCGGGGATGTGGACCGGCTGGAACAGATTATCAGGAATTTATTGAAGAATGCCATCGCCGCCACCGAAAACGGAACGATCCGGGTTGGCGTGGAGGAACGCTACGGCAGCGAGGTAGTCCTGACTATTGAAGACAACGGCGCCGGCATAGCGTCCGACGACCTGCCGCACATTTGGGAGAGGTTCTACCGGGTAAAGAACCGGCAGGACGGCCGCCAGCAAGAAAAAGGGAGCGGTCTGGGCTTGGTGATTGTCAAAAAAATGGTTCAGCTGCAAGGCGGCCGGATCGAGGTCACCAGCCAGCTGGGCAAGGGAACAGTTTTCAGCATTTTCTTTCCCTCTCTTCAGGCTTCAGCCCTTACCGATAATAGCTACGCCCGGAAACAGGGATCAATTGACAAATAGTTAAAAGGTGGCGGTGGATCAAAAGGAAGCCGGGGCCCGGCCCGGGACGATTCTTCATGAAGCCATGCTCCCCTCTATGCAGGTTATCGGTGAACAGGTCCGCAATAACTGGCGAAGGAGCTGTTGGATACAGCTCCCCCATTTTTTTATGATCTTTTAGCCTGTTGGCTTATGATTTTAGGGAGGACTTGAAGTATGGTATAATTTCTTAACTATAGTTTGTTGCTGCCTTCTAAGAATATTATGAAGAACTAAGTGGAGGTAAGACATGGGTCTGCTGGATCTGCAAAATCAATGGGAATCTATAATTTATAGCGCCAACCTAAAGAGAATTGGGGGAGCTATATTAATTCTGCTCTTGGCTTTTCTGCTGAAAAAGATATTTTCTAAAGTGATCATTGTCTTACTGCAGAAATTAACCCAAAAGACGAAGAGTGCCGTCGATGATAATATCGTGGAAGTGCTGGATAAGCCGGTACAGCTGGCCTTTATTATCATAGGCTTACAGATCGCGACACAGATGCTGCTCCTGCCCCCGGAGGTCAGTTTATTTGTCAATAGGGTCATTCGCTCTTTGGTTTTATATACTTTATTTTGGGCGGCTTATCGGGCGACGGATGTTTTTACAGCTTTGTTTGAAAAACGGGCCTTGCTCACAGCGGATAAATTTGACGATATGCTGGTTTCCTTTTTGAGCAAAGGGGCTAAAGCATTGATTATCGTTTTAGGGGCTATTACCATAGCTCAAGTCTGGTTTAAGGAAATTACCGGTGTTTTGACGGGTTTAGGACTTGGCGGCCTGGCTTTTGCTCTCGCAGCTCAGGATACAGCTAAAAACTTATTCGGCAGTGTGACCATTATGCTGGATCGCCCTTTCAACATTGGAGACTGGGTTCAGACCCCCAGTGTGGAAGGAACGATCGAAGAGATTGGTTTTAGAAGCACTAAGGTGAGAACCTTTGCGCAAGCGGTGGTAACCATCCCCAATTCAGTGATGAGCAATGAACCCATTACCAATTGGTCAAGGATGGGGAAGAGGAGAGTTAATTTTCAACTCAAAGTAAGTTACCAAACGACGGCTGAACAACTTCAACAATGTATCCAATCCTTACGAACCATCCTTGAGAATCATCCGGAAGTCCATCCCGAAACCATCCTGGTCTATTTTGAGCGGTTTGGGGATAATTCCCTTAACATATTCGTTTATTTCTTTACCAACAGCACCAATTGGAAAAAGTTCCTTGAGGTTCAGGAGGATGTAAACTTTAAGATTATGACCCTGCTTGAAGAGCTGGGGATAGTGGTAGCCCTTCCTTCGCGGAGCGTCTATATCGAAAGGGATAAGAGTGACGTGCCGAAAGAGGTGCTATAAATTCTGCGGAGCTTCTATACTTGTAGAACGATAAATGCTGCAATGATGGAAATCAGCACGGATAAGACTAAACTGCCTCTCAGCCAGGAGCAGATACCGGCGGCAAGGATACCGACAACGGTTGCTAATCTCATATCTGGTCCGGATTGCATGATTCCCCGGATAATCAAGGCACTTAAAGCCGTATAGGGTATATAGCGCAGGAATCTCTTCAAGACAGGGGGCAGAGGTCTTCCCGTCATGATAAGCAGGGGAAGCAATCTGGGCAAATAGGTTACAACCATCATCCCGGTAATTAAAAGGAGATAGCTTTTCATGGGGAAACCTCCCTATAATATCTTTTGATTTTCTTTGAATATCTCGCTTTTTCATAGAATTCCTTACCAAACAAACTAGCTCACCACGGATAGAATTCGCATAGAATGCCTAATTCAGAGAATTTGGGTATAGCAAAGCAAACGTCTGCTTTTTTAGCATATGTTGGCCGTTGTAAACCCATTATTCTCACGGTGGTAAACCTCCCATGTCTAACAGGGTCAAGATGATAAATCCGCCCTAAATTCCTTCGTTCCACCTATCCATGATTGGGTGTCAGTTATGCTCCTCAACCGAGTCTTTGCTCTAATGGTGATTTATCCGACTGACTACCAGCTCTTTTGTCTGCTAGGCTACCTGGATTGTTCACTTCTGCGGTGACGCTTACTCACAGACCGTTTGTTTTTGTGATTTCGCTGCTATTCTGTTACGCTGCTGAATACTCAACTGGACGATGAATATCTTGAATCAGCTTTTTCGGGTCATAGTCTATACCCTTTGTTAATAGGGCATAGAACACCCGAATCAGTTTACAGCTTAAGGCTATTAACGATTGCTTCTTCTTCAGTGGATTCTTGGGCCTTGTCGTATAGTAGGTGTGTATCTCTGCAAACTCTGCGTTTTTGGCGACTAGCGGCATCACTGCTTGAAATAGAATCGCCCTCAACCGCGCTCGACCTCGCTTACTGATGGTGGTCTGTCCCTTGTGCTTGCCCGAGCTACTTTCTCGCAAGGCTAGGCCCGCTAGCTTTTGAATTTGCTTTGGAGAATTAAAGCGTCTAATATCTCCCACTTCGGAGAGAAAACCTGCCACGGTAACGAGGCCAACACCTTTAATTTCAAGCAACTTGGCTACTTCGGGTATCTGACGGCACAACCCATCGATGGTTTCAGTGACTGCCTCATATTGTGCTGTTTTAGTATGATAGTCTTGCAGTAATAGCTGGATTTCCATTCGGGAACAAGACTCTCCTTCGGTGCAACCAATGCTCTTCTGAGCAGCTTCATACAGGCTCTTAGCCCTTTTCATTCCGACTGCTCTCAATTTGTTGTCTCTCCAAATTCGGTTGATTCCTTCTGCTCCAAGTCTTTCAACATCCCTAGGTAGCGGGGCAACTTGCAATACCAGCATGCTACTCGTGGCATCAAACTTTCCAAACACCGTTTCATGCTCGGGAAAGTAGATTTTCAGCCACCGTTGAACACGATTTTTTATACTGTTCATTTCCTTTTGGATGCGCATCCTACAGGCCATTGCTATTCGCAGTTCTGCATAGATTCCTTCCGGGATATAGGGCTCATTGTATCTGCCCTCGATGACCAGCTTAGCGATGGTCTTGGGATCCTTAGCATCCGTTTTGCTGGGGTGGTTGTCATCAAGCTCCTTACTACGCTTTACATGGAACGGGTTGACGAGGACCAGCTTAATACTTTGCTCTTTTAGGTAAGATGCCAGGCTAAACCAGTAATGACCGGTTGGTTCTGCGCCTACCACTATGCATTCCTTTTGTGCTTGCCTTTTTAAACGTTCAATCCATGCATGGAAATCCTTGAATCCTTCAGCGTTGTTTTCAAACTTGAATACCTTGCCCAGCTCGACTCCTCGCCAGTCAAATGCCCTGGCATAATGAAGCTCGCTGGCGATGTCCACTCCGATCACAATACTTCTTTCAGATAGTTGCTTTAGCTTCTCGTTTTGTGTAAAATTCATTTGGGATGACCTCCGTTATTTTGATTGGATTCTGTTGGCCAACAGTCCTTTCAAATTGTAACGTGAGGTCTTCTTTTTGACAAAGATCATTTTTGACTACTACAGGAATGCTCCTCATCTTTAATAATGAAAGAACCCATTCCGGCCGCCAGGATCACAGCGGCAATGAAAGACCAGGATGGGGGCAGGAGATTGAAGTGTGAGGCAGCCAGGTAAAAGATCCCGGACATCACCGCTAAAAACAAGACAGAAAAGGACTTTTTTATTTCAGGCGCCAATAAGGCCATAAACATAGCGTAAAGTCCTACCCCCAGGCTAAGTTGAACGGCCTCCGGCAGCATGGTACCCACAAGATACCCTGCAATCGTACCTATGACCCAGGAAAAATAGGGGATAATTTGCAGGGTGAGCAAAAATGGGACGTTCAAGGTTCTGTTTCTTAAAGAGATCAAGGAAAAGGCTTCATCGGTAATGCCGAAAGCAATGACAAAAAGCCAGTGTTTTCTAATTCCCTGCAGTCTGACCGATAAAGAAGCGCTCATAATGAAATGCCGTAAGTTGAGAAGAAATGTGGCAAGGATGATGCTTCCTGCTGAAATGCCGTCTTTGATCATATCCAATGCCATAAATTGACTGGCTCCGGCAAAAACCATCACGGAAAACAAACTGGTGTCCTGTAACGAAATCCCAACATTTTTGGCAAGAAGCCCGAAGGCCATAGCCACAGGAAAAAAACCAAAGACAAGGGGAAGAGCAGCGATGAGTCCTTCTTTGATACTGTCTGCAATCTGATGTTCTCTGTTCATGTTTTCTCCCTCCGGCTCTGTGCGGTCTATCTATTCTTAAGTGCAGTGGTATAATGAAAAAGCATAGACTTTAAATATCGTATGTTATATTGGACAAATAAGTATAGTATAACATACGAATGGATATAGTATATCCTGCCGGAGGATAAGATACAAGGGGGAAGACCTTTTTGAAGGATTTGAATCAGATTGTTGCCAATAACTTAAAACAAATCAGGGATGAGATGAAATTAAGCCTGGACAAGGTAGCGGATATGACGGGTGTCAGTAAAGGGATGTTAAGACAAATTGAGGCGGGTGAATCCAGCCCGACCATCAAAACCATCTGGAAGATCGCATCGGGCTTGAAAATACCTTATACATCAATCATCAATATTCCCCAGCCGGAGACCTTCCTTGTCCCAAGAGAGGATATGGAACCGCAAGTTGAGGACGACGGTAGATATAAGGTCTATTCAATCTTTCCCTCAGAAGATGGACGAAGAGTGGAAATCTATACGATAGAACTTGAAAAGGGCTGTTCCTTTTCTTCAAATTCTCATGGAGAAAAGACTCAGGAATTTATTACGGTCTATGAGGGTGTTCTAACCATTCAGGTGGATGATGAAGAGTATAGTATAAAGGCAGGAGACTCCATTAAATTCATGGCGGATAGGCCCCATACTTATTCCAATAGATTGGAACAATTAACCCGGGCGAGTATGGTCATTTATTATTCGATATAGTAAAGGGCTTAAACCTTAAATATTGTATACATTAGCGAAAACTGTTGAAATGCTAAGCCTTATTATGCTAAGTTAAACTTAATCGAGAAATGGAGCAAAGGCGCTCAAAAAGACAAGTACCTGATAAGTACGAGTTTTTTTGGAGCGCCTTTTTGTTTTATTTTGTAGCAGTGGCAGTTTATCACTTAGACCTTTCTGGGTTATTTTCAGAGCAGTATTGAACAAAAAAGGGGGAGAACTATGCAAAATTACGGTCTGCCGCAAAAACAGGGTCTTTACGACCCGGCATTAGAACATGATGCGTGCGGTATGGGATTTGTGGTCAGCATCAAAGGTGAAACGTCCCATGAGATTATAGATGAAGCTTTAACGGTACTGGAGAATCTAAATCACAGGGGAGCCAGCGGTGCGGATGAAAACACAGGGGACGGCGCAGGGATTCTGGTTCAGATTCCCCATGCTTTCTTTCAGCGGGAATGTGAGGTGCTGGGATTTGCGCTACCGGAAAAGGGGAATTACGGGGTAGGAATGATCTTTGCTCATCGTTATGCTGACTTTAGAGAAACCCAAATGGAGACCTTCGCAAGGATCGTAGGGGAGGAAGGTCAGAAAATCCTCGGCTGGAGAGAAGTCCCCATCGATAAAAGCACCATCGGAGAAAGTGCTCAAGCAGTGATGCCCCGCTTTATTCAAGTGTTCATCGAGAAGGACCCCCGGCTTACGGATATCATGGACTTTGAAAGAAAGCTTTATGCCATTCGCAAAAGAGCGGAAAAAATCATTCTGCCTATGTGTGAGGATAAGGGCGGTACCTTCTATGTGGCCAGCCTGTCCGCCAAGACCATCGTTTATAAAGGGATGCTGACGGCGGAGCAGCTGCGTCATTTTTATCTGGATCTATCCGATTTGGATTTCGTCTCGGCCTTGGCGATGGTTCATTCCCGCTTCAGCACCAACACTTTTCCCAGCTGGGAAAGAGCTCACCCGAACCGCTATATTGTCCATAATGGGGAGATCAATACCATCCGGGGGAATGTGAACTGGATGAGAGCCCGGCAGAAAGGCATCGAATCTCCTTTATTTGAGGATATAGGCAAAGTCTATCCTATTGTGGATGAATCCGGCAGTGATTCCGCTATGTTCGACAACAGCCTGGAGTTCCTGCACCTGACGGGAAGATCTCTTCCCCATGCGGTCATGATGATGATTCCTGAACCCTGGGAAAACAACGACTTCATGCCTAAGGCGAAAAGGGATTTCTATGCTTACAATAGTTTTTTGATGGAACCCTGGGACGGCCCCGCCGCTATGGGCTTTACCGATGGAGTGGTGATCGGCGGGGTACTGGACCGTAATGGGCTGCGCCCTTCCCGCTATTATGTCACCAAGGATGATAAGGTCATTCTGGCTTCCGAGGTGGGAGTTATCGATATCAAGCCGGAGAATGTTCAATACAAAGGCCGTCTGGAGCCCGGAAAAATGCTGCTTATTGATACGGAGGCCCAGAGGATCATTGCCGACGAGGAGATCAAAGCCGGCGTAGCCCGGAAAAATCCCTACGGTGAGTGGATTGAGAAGCACATCGTGAAGCTCAGCAGTTTACCTGAGGCAGCCCGGATGGAGCGGAGAGCTGAGTCAGTTGGGATAGTTGAGGAACCGAAAGAAAGCAGAGATCAGGGGCAGCTGATTCAGCAGCAAAAAGCCTTCGGCTATACTTTTGAAGATATTACGAAAACCATCCAACCTATGGCGTTAGAGGGTGGTGATCCTGTGGGAGCCATGGGTATGGACTCTCCGTTAGCGGTCTTGTCGGAAAAACCTCAGATGCTCTATTTGTATTTCAAACAGCTTTTTGCCCAGGTAACGAACCCTCCTATCGATGGCATCCGGGAAGAAATCGTCACGTCCTGCACGATGCTCCTGGGTAATTCCGGGAACCTGCTGGACCCCGACCAGGAGAATACGGCATCCCTTTTCCTGGAGCATCCCATTCTGACCAATGAACAGCTTAACAGGATTAAACATTTGCAGCATGGGCAGTTTAAAACTGTGACCTTATCCATGCTTTATCCTGTAGGGGGCGGCTCGAAGGCTATGGAGCGGGCTTTGGAGCGGATCTTCAAAGAAGCGGATAAGGCGATTGCGGAAGGGGCCAATATCATCATTCTCTCCGACCGGGGAGTGGATAAGGAGCAGGCGGCCATTCCGGCTCTCCTGGCTTCTTCAGGCCTTCACCACCACCTAATCCGCAAAGAAATCCGCACGAACCTGGGTATTGTGCTGGAATCCGCGGAACCTCGGGAAGTTCATCACTTCTGTACTTTAGTGGGCTATGGGGTAACCGCGGTCAATCCTTATCTTGCCTATGAGACCATCGAAGACCTGGCAGCCAAGGGCTTCCTTGATGGACTGACCGCCCAGGAAGGGATCAGGAACTTCATTAAAGCTTCTGTAAAGGGAATGCTTAAAGTTCTCACCAAGATGGGGATCTCCACCATGCACAGCTACCATGGCGCCCAGATCTTTGAGGCGGTGGGGCTGCGGAAGGACTTGATCGATAAGTATTTCACCATGACTCCTTCCCGTCTGGAAGGGATAGGTCTGGAAGAGATTGCTCTGGAGAACCAAATGCGCCATGAAAGCGCCTATGATGAAAACTCCCTCTATGCAGACAGTCTGGAGGTAGGCGGTTACTTCCAATGTAAAGAAGATGGGGAAAAGCATCTTTATAATCCGGAGACCATCTATCTAATCCAAAAGGCCTGCCGGGAAGGCAACTATGCTCTCTTTAAAGAGTACACCAAAAAGATCAATGAAGAAGAAGTCTATACCTTAAGACATCTTTTGGACTTCAACTATAATGCCGGAGATACCATCCCCATCGAAGAAGTGGAGTCCGTGGATTCCATCGTCAAGCGCTTTAAAACCGGGGCTATGTCCTATGGCTCCATCAGCAAGGAAGCTCACGAAGCTTTGGCTATTGCCATGAACCGGCTGGGGGGCAAGAGCAATACTGGTGAAGGCGGAGAAGATCCGGAGCGGTTTAAGGTTTTGTCTCATTGTGGAGGAAAGGTCGATGATACTTTCTTGAATGGGGACAGTAAAAACAGCGCCATTAAGCAGGTGGCTTCCGGACGCTTCGGTGTCACCAGCCATTATCTGGTCAATGCCCAGGAGATTCAGATCAAGATGGCCCAGGGAGCCAAACCCGGCGAAGGGGGACAGCTGCCGGGACGCAAGGTTTATCCCTGGGTGGCCAAAACCCGTCACTCCACACCAGGTGTGGACCTGATTTCTCCCCCTCCTCATCATGATATTTACTCCATCGAAGATTTGGCGGAGCTGATCCACGACTTGAAGAATGCCAACCGGGATGCCCGCATCAACGTCAAATTGGTTTCTGAAGTGGGAGTCGGCACCATTGCCGCCGGAGTAGCCAAAGGAAAGGCCGATGTGATTCTGATCAGCGGTTATGACGGGGGGACAGGGGCCTCTCCCCGAACCAGTATCCGCAATGCGGGACTGCCTTGGGAGCTGGGCTTAGCTGAAACTCATCAGACTTTAGTCCTCAATAAACTGAGAGACCGGGTGGTGGTGGAAACAGACGGCAAGCTTTTGTCAGGGCGTGATGTGGTCATCGCCGCGATGCTGGGTGCTGAAGAATTCGGCTTTGCCACCACCCCTCTGATCGCTTTGGGCTGTGTCATGATGCGGGTCTGTAACCTGAATACCTGTCCTGTGGGCATCGCTACCCAGGATGAGGAATTAAGAAAGAACTTCACAGGCAAGCCTGAGCACGTAGAAAATTTTATGCGCTTTATCGCCCAGGAAATGCGGGAAATTATGGCCAAGCTGGGCTTCCGAACCATCAATGAAATGGTTGGCCGTACCGATCGCCTGAAAAGCAAAGAGACGATTAAGCACTGGAAAGCCACACATCTGGATCTCTCCCAGATTCTCTATCAGCCTTATGCCGGCTCTGATGTAAGCCGCTATAACACCCAAACCCAAAAACATCTGCTGGAAAAATCCCTGGATATGAAAAAGCTTCTGCGGGTTTGTCAGCCTGCTTTAGAAAATCAAAAGCCGATCCGTGCCAAATTGAAAATCAACAATGTGGATCGGGTCGTGGGGACCATTATCGGCAGCGAAATCTCCAAGCGCTATGGAGAACAAGGATTGCCTGAAGATACCATTAAACTGACCTTTGTAGGCTCAGCCGGTCAAAGCTTCGGGGCCTTTGTCCCTAAAGGACTAACTCTGGAGCTGGAAGGGGACTCCAACGATTATCTGGGCAAAGGACTTTCCGGCGGTAAAATCGCCGTTTACCCACCCAGGACTGCGGATTTTGTTCCTGAAGAGAATATTCTGATCGGCAATGTAGCCTTCTATGGAGCAACCTCAGGGGAAGCCTATATCAATGGGATTGCGGGGGAACGCTTCTGCGTCAGAAACAGTGGCGTTCATGCAGTAGTAGAAGGTGTAGGGGATCATGGCTGTGAATATATGACCGGCGGCAAAGTGGTCATCCTCGGTAAGACGGGACGGAACTTTGCAGCGGGAATGTCCGGCGGGGTAGCGTATATCCTGGATTTTGATGAGAACTATTGCAATACATCCATGGTGCTTTTGGAAAACATCCAATCCGAAGCCGAACTTAATGAAGTCAAGGAAATGATCCGCAAGCATGTGGAGTATACCCATAGTCCCCAGGGAGGAAAAATTCTCGCGGATTGGGAACGCTATGCAACCCGGTTTACCAAAGTGATTCCCAAGGACTACAAGCGGATGCTGGCTAATATCGATAAGGCCTTCCAAGACGGATATTCAGGGGATGAAGCGCTGATGGCAGCCTTTGCAGAGCATTTCAAAACGTCGGAAGCGGCTAAGTAAGGGGGGACAAACATGGGAAAAGCAACAGGTTTTTTAGAGTATAAACGGATTGATCCCAAGAAGCGCGCCCCTGAGGAACGTATTCAGGACTGGCGGGAGATTAAACTGCCCAGAGACCCTGAGGTGATGAAGACCCAGGGGGCCCGCTGTATGAATTGTGGCGTTCCCTTCTGCGATGGCGGGGTCATGCTCAATGGCATGGTCTCAGGTTGCCCTCTGCATAATTTAATTCCGGACTGGAATGAACTGATTTACAAAGGGCAATGGGAAGAAGCCTATCGGCGCTTAAGCCGTACCAGTCCTTTTTCGGAATTCACCTCCCGGGTTTGCCCTGCACCCTGTGAAGGAGCCTGCACCGAAGGCTATATTATGGAGCCCGTAACCATCAACTGTATAGAGTATGAGATCATCGAGAAGGCTTTTGCCGAAGGATGGGTAAAGCCCCAAAAAGGAAAATCTACCGGTAAAACGGTGGCAGTGGTCGGTTCCGGCCCCGCGGGACTATCTGTAGCGAATTATCTCAATGCCGTGGGTCATGAGGTCACAGTGTATGAGCGGGCCGACCGTCCCGGCGGACTCCTCATGTATGGCATTCCCAACATGAAGCTGGAGAAAAACGTGGTGGAGCGGCGCATAAACTTAATGAAGGAATCCGGTATCTATTTTGTTCTGAATACCGAGGTTGGCAAGGATATCCCGGCGCAGGACCTGGTAAATCAATATGATGCGGTCGTTCTCTGCATTGGTGCCACCAAAGCCCGAGGACTCAACGTGGAAGGCTGTGAACTGAAAGGTGTCCACTATGCAGTAGACTTCCTGACGGCCAACACCAAAAGGCTGCTGGACTCCAATTTTGAAGGCTTAGAAACCATGGATGAGAAAGATGACCAAGAGGGCGGATGGATCAATGCTAAAGGGAAAAACGTCATCATCATTGGTGGTGGAGACACGGGAACGGACTGTGTCGCTACCTCCATCCGTCATGGCTGTAAAAGCGTCCACCAATTTGAAATTATGCCCGAACCCCCCGTCAAGCGAATCGAGGCCACCAATCCCTGGCCGGAATGGCCCAAAAAACTTAAAGTTGACTACGGTCAGGAAGAAGCCATCAGTCTCTACGGAAAAGATCCCCGTCATTACCTCATCAATACGAAAAAGATCGTGGGCAACGAGCAAGGTGAGGTCAAGGAAGTTCATACCGTAGAAGTCCACTGGATTAAAGACTCCTCAGGAAGAACGGTTCCCCAAGAAGTGCCCGGCAGCAAAAAAGTATGGGAAGCAGATTTGGTCCTTTTGGCCATGGGCTTCCTCGGCCCGGAAGATGCGATACCCAATGAGCTGAACCTCGAGCGGGATGAGCGAAGTAATCTCAAAGCGGAGTATGAAGAATTTGAAACCAATGTGGAAAAGGTTTTTGCTGCGGGAGATGCCAGAAGGGGGCAGAGCCTTGTAGTATGGGCTCTCCAGGAAGGGAAGCTGGCAGCCCGTGAAGTGGATAAGTATCTGATGGGGAGGAGTGGGATTAGGTAAGAAGGGTGAAGTAAGAGGCGTGAAGTAAGTAGGAAATATGCATTTAGTAAGAAATAAGAATAAGGTAGGAAGTAGCAATAAAGAATGAGGTAAGCAGCAATAGCTAATACGCAGTAGTAGCTTATGAAATCTAAAGGGACGATTCATTTGACAGAGTAGTGTCGATGAATTGTCCCTTCGTCATTTTACCTCATTTTAACCAGAGAAAAGAAGGGCTGTTTCATTTGGTGCATTTGCACAAAATGAAATACATCCTCGGTGTACCTAAGCAAGTAGATACATATATTTAGTAAAGTTTTACAGGCGTTGTGTAGGATGCAGGAAAATTAAGAGGAAATAGGTAGTTTGTGGAGAATAAAGTTATAAAAGCTAATTTCTAAGGGGCAATCCAAATGACGATATATTTGAATTGCGAAAAGGGAAATTCAAAAGAATTATTCGTTCATTTTTCCTATATAAGGAAAGAGTACAGAAGATTAAAACTATGTCGATAAGGAGTTGGAATCCTGAAAAAAGGGTATGGGTTATTCCCTATACACCTGAATCAATATATGAATTGAAAAGAATTTTTTCAGATGAGACGGTAATAATTGATCCTGCGCTCAACCTCAACCAACTGAATCATTATTTTAATTGGGAAATGTCTTTACAGCAGGATCTGGAGGCCATGGAACAGCAGTTAATTCTCAAGGGCTTTAGTGATAAGACAAGAAAGGCTTACCTTGGGCATGCAAGTAGATTTTTTATACCATAAAAAGAGAATCAAGAAATATCTCAAAGGATGATATACGAAGCTATTTGGCTGCTCAGCTTGCAGAACGAAAAAAATCCCATGCCTACGTAAGCCAAGCCCTTAGCTCCATAAAATTTCTGTTCAAGCACGTATTACGGCAAAGTATTGACAGTATGGATATTCCCCGACCCAAAAAGGAACAAAAATTACCGCAAGTCCTTAGTCAAGCGGAAGTCGCTAAAATTCTCTCAACCGTTAAGAATCTGAAACATAGGTCTATTCTCATAATTACCTATTCCTCAGGACTAAGGGTGGGCGAGGTTATTAGGCTAACATTAAGTGATTTACATCCAGATAGGAAATTGGTCCGCATCAAACAGGGAAAGGGGAAAAAGGATAGGTATAGTCTAATTTCTGATACGGCAATGGCGGTTTTGAATGAATACATTACCTACTATAAACCCAAGAAGTGGCTATTTAGTGGCGAAGATCCGGAAACCCACATATCAGAGCGGACGGTCCAGGTAATCTTTAAGAATGCCTTAGCCAAGTCAGGAATTAACAAAGACCTATCTGTCCATTCCTTAAGACATTCCTTCGCTACTCACCTCTTGGAATCAGGAACGGATCTAAGATATATCCAAGAGTTGCTAGGGCACCAAAGCTCGAAAACAACTGAGATATATACTCACGTGAGCAATAAAGATTTAGGAAAAATAAAGAATCCCTTGGATTCAATATGGAAAAATGACCAAAATTAGAACTGTTGATAGAGGTAGGATTACCGCAATAACATGCGGTAATCCCTTGGTAAAGTTACAAAAAGCGCATTGATGTTGCGGTAAAAAGACGTTATCTGTCATTTGTGTATCGGAGTGTTCGTTTGCACATATTTATTAGGTCCTATTATATAGGGGGTGAAATTATATTTACTGCAATTTACCTTATTATCAACATCATCGTGATGTGGCTTCAAATATCTAACTATATCCCCCTTAATATTGCTGGCTTTATCGCACTCATAATGGGTGTAGCACTCCTCTTATTAGATATACTCAGAATAAAGAAGATAAAGCAAAAAGCTGGAGAGATATTATTTCTAATGGAAAGTGATTGGAGAACATCTCCTCTTATTGTATCAATCGACATAACATTGGCCTTAATAATGTTCGCTATATCGGTATTAACGATCGTATCTAATAGAATCCCTAACGAATATCTCTTATATTATGCAATAACGATATATGTGCTAGTTTCCGAATTATATCTGATCTTTAATGTAAAATCCTTCTTTACGGAAAATGGAATGTTCTTTCGCGGCAATATGATTAAATGGGATGAAATCAAATTCTATAGGTGGAAGGAGCCGCGATTCAATCATCTAAAAGGCTATACAATACTCTTCCTTAATAAAGAGGACATACTTTGGATAAGAGAATTTAAACTAATGACTAACAATTCTCAAAGATTTGAGTTAGAAAAATTACTTCAGCACAAGAAAGTTGAAGACATGTCGGGTAGCACAAACGACAGATAACAGAGGAGTCCCGCAACTAGAGGATGATGCATGCGGTAAGGACGCTGCGGGACTCCTCGGGACGTTATCTGCAATGAGGCTGTTAAGTATTTCTATGCAGTTCTGGGGGGGGACTTTTTTGTGTGGCTTTCATCAGAAATTTTAAGATGGTATCCAAGGCAAGAAACAGCCAGTATTTATGATTTAGAAAGTAGCAAAAGGGCATACGATATTTGGAATCACGCGGAAGAGTTATTGAGTATACCTGCTGGTGAATTCCATCTTGTTGATGCTATCGGTACTTTGAAGAGGGCTATGGATCACCGTTTACGATTATTGGATGAAATCTATAATTTTAAAAATTTACCCATTACTAATAAATCAAAATGGTTGCTAGAACGACTAGGATTTTTAGGTGCTATTCGTCCATTTATGTTAAAAAGTCTGTTAGAAGTCAGAAATGCTCTTGAACATCGAGATGCGACACCGCCAACACAAGATATGTGCCTTCAATATCTAGACATTGTCTGGTACTTCTTGCGTTCAACTGATTATTTAGCTCGTGTTAAAACAGAAGCATTTGTTTTCTATCATGGTGGTAATGAACAAGGCTATAAAATGGGTGTAGACATTAATACTAATGAAAGTTGGGAAATAAAGATTAATGCGGATATTCCTAAAGAGATGTTGTCTAGCGAATTTGTTGATGGGTGGATGGAGGTTCATTTAGACGAGGTTACAGCTTGGAAAAATGTCACATTTCGGTATCCTATTTGTAATGAATTTAAAGGCATTGAGCCTGATGATTTAAGAATAAAGGGAATGATAGTTGGCCCAGACACAATTCGAAGAAGTATCTATGAGGTTTATTTATCTGTATTCTAACATTACAGCCGGTATTTTGGGTCGCCTCACTGCAGATAACAGAGGAGTCCCGCAACTAGAGGATGATAAATGTGGTTGGGACGCTGCGGGACTCCTCGGGACGTTCTACGACATGTGGCGAGTTAGCCGCCGTCCATGGCGGCAGGGATTTTTTAAGGAGATAGTAGTATGAAAGCTAAAAAGTTTATGATCTTAGTAGTTATTTGTATTTTATTAGTAATACAGTTGGCTGGGTGTAGCCAAGAAAAATTTAGTGCAAATCAAATTTCACCTTTGGATAAAAATAAAATAACCATGATGATAATTAGTTCAGGTAATTCTGTTACAAAAGAATTCGATGACAAAGAACAAATAAAAACTTTGCTAGAGAATATGGACGTCATCAGATTTAGTAAGATAAGTATCAATCAAGAGGAGGAAGTATTAGATAAAGGGAAGAAATTTAATGTAGATACAACCTTTGTACTACAGCTTTTGGAAACTAAACACGGAGCTCCGAAAGCAACTATAGTAGTTATTTCTGATAAGGAACTAATTTTAACTGATCGTGAAACTATGGAAAAAACGAGAACTGTGTCATATATGAATCAAAGTGATGAAACTTCATTGAATGCAGTAAAAGAAATATATACGTTAGCAAAAAAAGCAATGGATTAAGGGGTTGCCATCCGTGGCAACCTCTGAGCAGGAAGCGCCACACGTCGTAGAACAAGGTGTTCCCGTAACTTAGCCAATATGCAAGTAGTATGACGCTACGGGAACACACAGAACGTTATCCGAAACCGTACGTGAAGACCGCGCGTCTATGCGCGGATTTTTGGAGCAAGGCGGTAGCCGTTCGTGTCAGGTTTATATTGCTGTCGAAGGAAGATTGAAGAGAGGTTTTCTATATCATGGAGCGGAAGACAGTATTGGTCATTGGCGATAGCGTTTCAATACACTATGGCCCATTTTTAAAGGAAATGATAAAAAGTAAATATAACTTCGACCGGATAAGTGAAATAGTTGATGGAGATTTGGATAAACCTGTTGGTGCTAATGCCGGTGATTCTAAGATGGTCCTCGAATATTTAAAAGACGAGTATAACAAGGGAACAACGTACAACATCTTGCTTTTGAATTGCGGGCTACATGATATAAGAATAGACAGGGTTACAAAGCAGATTCAAGTTATGGAGTGGGAATATGAGGAAAATCTGAATATAATATCTGACCTAGCTTTAAAGATGTCTGAGCGAGTAATGTGGATTACAACTACACCTGTATTGGATGCTATACATAATCGTAGAAATGAAGGCTTTATACGGTATAACAAGGATGTAATTCTCTATAATAGCATAGCGGAGAATATAATGGGCAAGTACCAAATATCATGTGTTGACATTTATACATTTACAAATAATCTAGGAGACGATATTTATTCCGATCACGTACATTTTAAAGAATCAGTACAGGCACTTCAGGGGGCATTTATTGCAGGACACTTATTTTGTAACCGATGACTCTTCATATCTCTTATTAACTTCTCAAGAACTAATATAATTTGCTTAAGGTTGACGGATGTACAAGGGTCCGCCGTCCATGGCGGCCTCTGGATATGGGAGCGTACGGCATCGGATAACAGAGGAGTCCCGCAACTAGAGGATAATGAATGTGGTTGGGACGCTGCGGGACTCCTCGAAACGTTATCTGAAATATGGTGCGAGATTCGCGCGTCCTGCGCGGTTTGAATATTAAAAAGAAAATGATTGTGGTGGGGTAATATGAAGATATATGAAAGAGACTATACTGTTCTTGATGATTTAGAAAAAGAAGAATGGGACGTGATTCAACAAAAGGAGGTGATATATAAAGATGGTAAGCCTTCGAAGTTAAGGCGTAATTTGTTTAGGGATTATCCTAAAGCTGCGAGGCATTATTTGAGTTTATTCCCCAATAATTATTTAGATATTGAAGACCTTAAAGATTGTTCTTCCTTAGAAAAGCACATCTGTGAATATGAAGAACTATTAAATGATGTTTCAACCGATGAGAGAACATTATTAAATTTTATAAAAGATAAGAGAGCTTATTTTATTGTTGCTTCAATTCTAAAGGATAATTATTATTTTGGGCATCATAGTGCTTATATTATACCGGAATTTATGCTCGGAAATTCTTACAAGGTTGATTACTTGCTTATTGGAAGAAGCTCAGGTGGACATCAGTTTTGTATTTGTTGAGCTTCAAAAACCATACGGAAATATAACAACTAAGGATGGAGAATTAGGCGATACTTTTAGAAAAGGTTTAAAACAAATAGAAGATTGGCAGGAGTGGCTTGAAGCTAACTATTCCTCTTTATATGAGACTTTTGTAAAGTACAAACATCCCGATATTTTATTAGACGAAGAATTTCATAAATTTGATAGAACAAGAATGCATTATTCAGTTGTCGCAGGAAGAAGAAAAGATTTCACAGATAGAACATATAGACTAAAAAGAAAAATAGAAGAGGAACAGAAGATACTGGTACTTCATTATGATAATCTCCTAGATACTGCAACAAATATAATTGGCAAATCTACATATTAAGTTTTTATTAAAGGGTGCGCCATCCTTGGCGCACTCTGAATAAAAGGGCACCATACTTCAGATAACACGGTGTTCCCAACACTTGGAGGATGATGCATGCGGTTAGGGCGCGTCGGGAACACCTGGACGTTAAATGAAATTGGTCGCAGGGAATGCCGTGTGTCCTGCGTAAGTAAAACTATTTCATTGATAGTGAACAGTGTAAATGATGAAAATAGAAATAGTTATATAGAAGGAGTCTCACAAGTATGAAAATGGAGTTAGCTAAGAAAAAGTGGACAACACATAATTTTATTCACGAAAATGGATTAAACATACTTATAAATGACTTGAATGGAACAAATTATTTCTCAAATATTAATGATGCAACAGTTAATAAAATTAAAGATGCATTAAAATATTTATATGACAGAAAAGAGAAATTCCAAAGTGATGCTAATTCTCCCGATGAGAATGAACGAGATTTCTATTATGAAGTTAAGAAATTAGTTAAAGATGGTGTAGACGTAAATGGTAGGAAATTCCCTTTATCATTATTTTCGAACCATTTCTTTTCACCTTATGAAGCTTCAAATTATACATATAAAGTATTTAATAAAACCTATAAAATGATGCCAACTGGAATGAAGAATTTATTCGGAGATTTTAAAAATCAAGGTATTAGTTATAATGCAATGGGTTTATTTTTATATCACACAGTGAAAGCTATCAACTTTTATTTTGACGATAAATTTATTTCAGATAAAGTTATTAGTGAGTTATCTAAAGCATGTCACTATCTTGAAGATATGAATGAAACACATCATGTAATAAACAAAACTGCTATTTTTTCTAACCATAGGAATTTTGAACTTTATGCTAATTTAAACAAGGATTTATTCAGAATAAATTCTGCGAAGGAATTTCATAAAATAAACTCTTTACACTTAGGAGAAAAACAGTTTTGGGAAAAATACGATTTCTATATGGGATCTATTAATGACAATTATTTAAAAAATAGATCAGGGATTGATGCAGTTAAACAAGTATGCCATTGGATAGCAGTAAACTGCTCTTGTTTTGCATCGGGAGTAGATAGTATATATTCTAATAACACAAGAGAAGGTTTAGAATCTGTGAATCTTTACCTCGGTGTAGATAAAGATAAAAGTGTTTTGATATCAAAAAACTGGGAGAGGGCAAGTTGGGCACTTAGTAATAATAAAGATAAATGGAAATTAAATATTGAACAAACATTGGCGATGGCACAAATAAGTGTAGCTTCTTATATATTTGTTTTCATTTTATTTATTGTTGAAGCTGAGATGTTTAATTTTAGAAAGACTTGAACTTACTTCTCATTTATCCAAATTATATAGAGTTACAAAGAAAGCTTGAGTGGTCGCCGTCCATGACGACTGCTGAATATGGGGGCGACCAACTTCATTTAAACCAGCTAATTGCTGTCAAGTAAAAGTTTTTCTGTAGTAATTGATAAGAGAAATGGGTATAGCAAAGCTGGCCTACATGTTGTAAGCATGTAAAAAGGGGATGTGAATAAAAGGGATATCTAAGTCAACAGAGAATTGTTATTTAGAAGCTGAAAAAGGCTGTTGTGAGGAAAGGATTCCATAGATCATTCTTAGCATTTTGTTAGCCGTGGCTACAATTGCGACTTTAACCGGCTTACCTTCATTGACTTTCCGGAGATAAAAGTCCCTGAGGATTGGATTTAAGGGACCGCTAGCCCTGTTACTGATCCCAGCCACAGTAGCTTGATAAATGGCCTTTCTAAGATAAGGTGACCCTCTCTTAGAGATCTTATTATTACCCGATTTAAACTTTCCTGATTCAAATACAGATGGATCAATGCCAGAAAAGGCGACCAGCTGTTTTGCACTCGGGAATCTTTTAATATCACCAATTTCAGCTAGGATGGTGGTGGCTGTGGCCTCTCCGACTCCGGGGATAGAGCGTAGGAGAGGATATTCAGAGGAAGAAGTTTGCCCAATAGACCATTTGAGCCCGTATGTCAGTCAGAATATCTTGTTGGGATATGAGGAGCTCAATGTACATCCTTAAAACCCGTATATTTAACTGTTGGGCCCGGTTAAAAGGCAAACTTTCCTTGGCAGCCAAAATAAGTTTATCTGTTTTAAGTTTGCTCCAGTCCCTTGATTTCTTTGCAGGCTTAAGGCACTCAATGATCTGCTCACGGTTGGCAGATAAAATAGCCTTTGGCGAAGAAAAAGTAGAAAGGACCTTTAAAGCAGTAGGACTACATAAGTGAGCAAACACTGATTCAAACTTAGGAAATATAAGATCTAAAACAGAGCGAAACCTAAGTTGAGTTTCAGTATAAAGCGTATTAAAGCTATCATATTGCCGACAGAGGTTTTGCAATTCCAAGATGTGATCCTCAACAGGTTTGGCTTCAATAAATTCATTCAAATAATAAACCTGAGCAATCCGATTCGCATCAATGGGGTCAGTCTTAACCTTGCGGACGGATTTCTTTTTTTCAGCATGAGTTTGGAGAGGATTAAGAACAATTACTTTATAACCTGCATCTTGAAAGTAAGCTGTAATGGGCTTGGAGTAATTACCCGTCGCTTCCATAACTACATGAGGGCGTTTGCCAGTTTCACTTTCAAGTTTAAGAAGTATATCAGTTAATCTGGACATATCACTCGGAGAATGCAAGAAGGGAAAGGGTTTGGAAACAGACTCTTGATATCCTTTAAACAAAGCAGCTACACTCTTAGACTTAGAAATATCAATACTTAACACAGGAACATTGATCTGAAAAACCTCCTCTTTCACCGGGTTCCATCTTTAACAACCACCTTTAGGTTCGCATTGTGATACGGGCTCAAGGCCCAACCAGCTCAATCAAAGTATTGGTGCCAAAGAGGGTATAAACAGTTTATGTGACGGGATCCAGGTCCCAACAGAGTATACGTTCTTACCCAGTTTTCTTTCAGTATAAGGGAATATAAAAGAAAAAGGTCCATACCCAGATTGAACTGGTTATGAACCTATAATACGAACAGCGTATTGCCGACACTTAGAAAAGATGGATGTGGTTAGGACGCGTCGGCAATACGCGGAACGTTATCTGAAACAGCCTGAAAGAAGACATGTTGTTATTATGGGCGGGAAATGCTTTAGCGGTTTATTTTTGCCAAAAAGCTTTAGCTTCTCTCTCCAGTTTCGCTAATCTCGTGTAGTAGTCTGGGAACTCATTTAAATGGGCCAAGGCAATTTTGCCAGTCGTAATTGGGTCATCATCAGTTACATTTGTAGTGGCATCGCGCCTGCCGTGTTCCAATTCTACGCCCAGACCTGTTCGAAACTGGCCAACGTCAAATGGACTATGACTCCAATCAATGCCAAGGTACTCACCGATAATCATAGATTCTTGTATAGTGAAGCTGGTTCTGACAATGGGTACATAGTTATTTGTAAAGGTATTACTAGATAAGGAATGACAATGTTTCTGATCGATAGTGGTTAAACCTTGGTAGGAATGAATATGGCCTCCCGGAACTTCAATAGCGAATCCAGAAAAAACATTAATGTAGTGTCTATGTCTATCATCTTTTGTGGAACAACCAGATATCTCATGAACATGATTCGGTAAATTCGGTGCTTCGCTACTTTCACCATAGTACCTGTGGTGATGACCAAGTATTTCGTTAGTCGTTCCTTGAAAGTAATGCTTATGATTCGTATTCATGTAACCACCTCACTATTATCTTATTCAGAGGTGGAAGAGTGTGAGTTTTTGTTTGAGGTCGGCTGCATCAGATAACAGCGAATTTGCAAAATCTGAGAGGGTATGAATGTGATAACCAGACTTCGCAAATTCACAGAACGTTAGGCGAAAGACCATTTTTAGATAGATTTCACGTCTGGAGGTAGGTTTTTGAGAAGGGGGAAGAAAATATGGCTAGCAGAGTGAGCAAAAGAGAAAGAAATATTTGGCTTTCACTATTGACGGTCATTATAGCAATTTCCGTTTTTGTCATAATGAAATATCAAACAACCTTAACTTTACTTAATCAAAAAGTTATAGATTATGAAGCTGAGAAAAAGACATGGATACAAAGTGAGGCAAATTTGACTTCACAGGTTTCAGACCTTAAAGCTCAGACAGAAAAGTATTCAAGACTAATTAGCACCTTTGCGACAAATAATCCAAATATTATTAACACTTTAAAACGGCAGGGATTTAATGGTAGCGTCCAAGATATTGTAGACGATCTCTTAAAACATAACGAATTGATTCCTTATGATGGAGTTTTAGGTGGAAAAATGGGTTTCTATAGCAAAGATAATATATACGTGCTTTCGGACAAATGGGTTTATGCATATTTTGATGATGGTCACATTAATGGATATATGTTGCTTAATTATAGCGTAAATAACGAAGATATTTCATGGAAAGTAATCGATTCCTATTTAGCGGAATAATAACAACCATTCTTTTATAGGATGTCTTAAAAGATGGTCCTTCGCCTAACAGAGGAGTCCCGCAACTAGAGGATGATGAATGTGGTTAGGACGCTGTGGGACTCCTCGAAACGTTCTACGACATATCATGCAAAGGCCGCGCCGTCCATGGCGCGGGAAACAACTTGGAGTATTTTTTCATTAGAAAGATAATGTGAACTAAATTCTGGCTCAAATTAAGCTACTAAACGTCTATATAAATAAGAAATGAATTACCCAATTTAGAATTGTTAGGAGGAGCATGAATTGAAGAGGATTTATTTTCTGGCATCATCGTACCGTTGTTCTTGGTAGGCTCATAATGATAACCTTTTAAACAGTAATTCAATTGAAGTTGCCGACAAAACCACTACAGTATAGATAACATTGGACCTGAAATAAAGCAATATTGTATTGAATTGATATTGTGTTATACATATGGCAAACAAAATTGAAGAGCCCTAGAAATTTGGATACCCGTGATAAGGAGTCATAAGTGATAGTTCATCCTATAGTCATTATATATAATAATGAGGGTATTACTTTGGGGGTGAGAAAATTTGATAAAAACTATGATTTTAACAGCTTCGGTTTTGGTATTATTAAGTTCAGTTTTAGTTTGTAGTAATGTAGAAGTAAGTGTAAAAGAAAAGGATCAAAGTACTTTATCTGTAGAAAGCGGACAGTTAAAACGAAAAGTTATTATCAGAAATTCTATATACGATCCTTTGCCCGCAGGGGCTCAAAAAGCTCTGTCTCTGCCAGATAAAGCTGGCCCACAGCAACTGCCAAATGTTGATTTAAGCACTCCAATCATAATTACTAAAATGCCTTATCATGAAAGAAAGAAATCTCAATAAATTTTACATTATCCCAGCGTTAGTCTATGCTTATCAGCATCATACTACTTCTTATTATTTTTTATGCCGCAGAAATCTTTGACTCTGCTCAAGGGAGCGCCGTCCGGGGAGCGCCGTCCATGGCACTGCAGAGTCTGGGGGCGCGATACGTCGTAGAACAGAGGAGTCCCGCAACTAGAGGATGATGCATGTTGTTAGGACGCTGCGGGACTCCTCGGATGTTCTACGAAATCCCACATAGCTGTACCATTGGTTCGTACATCTGCTTATATATTATTGAGCTAATCGAAAATCAGCATAAAGAAAAGGCTTGTAAATATTATTATGCTGCACTTTACTATCATTCAAAGAAATTTGAAGAGAAAACATATAGTAACCTTCGTAAGTGCTTATATTTTGGTGGAGATAACTACGAGATAATAATTTTAAACACCCTCGAACTAAAACCATACTTGGAGAAACTTGGATATTTCAAGAAAATAGAAAATTCTGTTAGTAAAGAAAACAGATTTAAGAAATTGCTTGACTTGATTAAAAGTATAGCGCAATAGATTAATGTGTAACGTCATCAATTTGGCTTTGGCTTCGAGTAGCGTGGGACTTCGTAGAACAAGGTGTTCCCGTAACTTAGTCTATATGTATGTATTTTGACGCTACGGCAACACCCAGGACGTTATATGCCATTTCCTGCAAGACCGCCCGCCGTCCATGGCGGAATTTAGACGAGAACTTAATTTCGTACTTGTAGAAAATGTGCAGTAGAATAGTTTTGTTTTTTTAAGGTTGTGAAAAGATGAAAAAAATAATCAAGCAGTATATTCTTCCAGTGGTTTTAAGCATGGTATTCGTTTCTATTGGTTTCTTTTGGTTGCATGGTGTTCCATTAATTGGGCAGCCCAAAAAGGAAGATGTTTCTTACATTGAGATAGCTGACACTAATTTGACTGATGATATACGGGCATTTACTGAATACGAAGATATCGAAAAGGCTGTAAATATGCTAAATTTTTTGAATTATCAATTAGGGACGCCTGAACAAGAAGCTCCGTTTATAACTATTACATATCACTTAAAAAACGGTGAAAAGGTGGATATTTCTGCGAATAAAGATACTGTATATTGGGGAGGCAAAGGCTATACCATTAAAGACGATAACGGAACTATTTTTGTAAATATAATCGAAGGTATGTTTTTCTCTGATTTATTAGTTGACTAAAGTAAAAGCAATAAAATCAGATTTGAAGTAGGATTACGAACATAATTTGCATTTTAGTTATGACTTCTTCTTATAATGTGCGACAGCTTGAACACCTAGGGGCGCGCCTTCCATGGCGCTCTGGCTTCGCGGGGCAGGAAACGTCATATAACAGAGGAGTCCCGCAACTAGAGGATGATGAATGTAGTATGACGCTGCGGGACTCCTCGAGACGTTAAATGAAAGTCCTAGCAACTAATAGGAGGTTTTTCGATGCATAAATCGTTATCAAATATCTTTGGAGGGTTTTTACTATCTGAAGATATTACTTCTGATGCATTAGGCCTTCTTAATCATCATGGGCGACAAGACGTAGCTAAACATGTTTTAACAGTTGCTATTACAGCCCAGCATCTAGCCAAAATTTATAATGTTGATTTGAAACTCGCATATTGTGCAGGACTACTACATGATATTAGTTTGATTTTGCCAACGTCTCAAATGCTACAAACCTCTATTGAATTGGGTATAGAACCGGTTACTGCTGAGAAAGTGGTACCATATTTGATTCATGGTAAATTGTCAGCAGCAATTGCAGAAAATGTTTTTAAAGTAAAAAATGACGGTCTCCTTCATGCTATTAGTTGCCATACAACACTATGTGCTAATGCAACTACACTTGATAAAGTATTATTCCTTGCAGATAAAATGTCTTGGGATCAAGAACACTCTCCGTTTAGGACTGAACTTGAGAAGGCACTTGAAAAATCTCTTGACGAGGCAGTCAGTTGCTTCTTAACTTGGAATTGGAACCAGAAGGATAAATTGGACTCTATACATCCATGGCTAATTGATGCTTGGAATAACTATGAAATAGGAGATTATGCATGACGTAAGACGGACCTTCATCTAACACAGAATTCCCCGCAACTAGCGGATGATGCATGTGGTTAGGACGCTGCGGGAATTCCTGAACGTTAGACGACATATTCGCTTTGGGGTTATATGCTAGGTAGGAGTGAAGAAAGTGTTAAGTGATCTTGTTTTTTCTATAAGCAAACGACTCGATGCTAACTTTGAAGCAAGTTTGTTTCAAGCATCTATTACAGGTTTAACCGACTACGCAAATCCCTTACGTTATAATAACTTTGCATATAGCTTTCGTGAATTAACTAGGCATATCTTTACTAGGTTAGCTCCAGATGAAAATGTTTTGCTTTGCAAATGGTATAAAAATGAAACAGATAAGCCAAAAGGAATTTCGCGTAAGCAAAGGGTATTTTATGCAATTAAAGGCGGACTCGATGATGACTTTATTGTGACAGAATTAAATTTTGATTTGGGTAGAATTTGGAGAACTATGAAAAGTGTAGTTGAGAACCTAAATAGGTATACTCACATCGAAGAGCAAACTTATAATATAGATTCTCAAGTTGGTGATAACTTTGTATTAAACTCACTTAATGCTCTGAATATATTCTTGGATTCTATAGATGGTCTTCGAGAAGAAATAATTTCGGCTTATGAGATGCGTTTATGGAAAGTTATTAATCTGGCTTTAATATCTGATGTAATACAAGAATTAGATGTGTTAGCTACGCATTATTGGATTGAAGGAAGTTCGATAGAGAATATATCTATTGATTCAATCGATAATGAATATATCCATGTTACAATTTGTGGAAGCGTAGATATTGAGCATCAATACGGTTCAGATGGGGATTATAGACGTGGAGACGGTTTAAGAATGGAGGATTCGTATCCATTTAATATTTCGCTAAAAATAGATGTAGAAACCCCTCTCGAATTTGATATTAGTGCTGAAGATATTGAAGTCGATAATTCACAATTCTATGTTTAGTTGTGCTAAAGAGTGCGAATACGTCGTCTAACACTGGATTCCCGACACTAGAGGATGATGCAAGTGGTTCGGACGCGTCGGGAATCCCAGAACGTTATACGAAAACCTGACTCAGTTTTAATTGTGATATATTTGTGGTTTTTTTGAGGAGGATGTAGATGTCATTTACAGAGAAAGTGAAATTAGAAGCAAAGAGAAAATCGGCTTTTAGATGTGTAGTATGTAGGGAGCCATTTGTAGAAATACACCATATTATTCCACAAGAGGAAGGTGGCCCAGATACATTAGATAATGCTGCACCTTTGTGTTCCTCGTGTCATGACTTATATGGAGGCAATCCATATAAAAGAAAACAAATAAAGCAAATGAGAGATTATTGGTTTGAACTGGTTGAAAATACTATTATGACTAATGATGGAGCATTACTAGAGATTGAAAAAGATCCATATTTTCTAAACAGTCTTAAGAATAAAGGTATAGCACTTTATCATGTGGTATTTGAAAATGAAAGTTTCGAAGAGTCGGCTCAAATGATCTTCGAAATTGTTAGAACTGCTCAAAAAACCCAACCCAATTTGAATAGAGCATTATATTTAGATATTGTGGACACAGAAACGAAAATGGTGGTTATGATAATGACATGTTTGAATTGCAAAGACACTTTATTCTTGGTTATTTGTTACCATTTTTAAGTGAGATACACATACCACTGTGCTCTGCTAAAAATACAAAACTTCAAAAAAATAATATTCCTGATGAATTAAATATATTTTCATCTGATGAAGAGATGATTAAGCATCTTAAGAAAGAGGGAAAAGAGAAATCTTTTACGATATATTCCGAAGAAGAATCTGGGGTATGAGTCAGGCCTTCGCATAANAGGCAGTTCCCAAAACTTTGAATTGATGAATGTAGTATGATGCTTCGAGAACTGCCGGGACGTTATATAAAATCGCGCGCACGAACCGCCACATCGTGTGGCGGATTAATTATAAAGATGCGTTGAAGATTCAAATGAAAGAAAGTGATTTTTTGAATTTACAAAGTGATAAGGTTAAAGAAATATATGATTTTTGTATAACATATGATGGAGAGCCGATTTCAAGACATAATGACGTTAATCATTTTATACATAGGATTGGGCTACTGCTAGATACTGGCTATGATACAAAGGATGAGGGCATTAAGCAAATAGCAGAGAAAATATTGTCTAATCAAAGTTGTGAAGGGGCTTTTTTATCTCAAATACAAATATCAACAAACTATGGGGGAACTGGATTACCAGAATTAGGATGGATGATATGTGATTTTCCATTGCTTCTTTACTTCCTCATAAAGATGGGATATGGGAAAGATGACCGAGTAATAAAGGCTATAAACTATTTGATTAGTGTTAGCGATGAAAATGGTTGGCGGTGCAAAAGCTCGTTTGAGAAATTTAGGGGACCTGGCAGAAAGGAAGATCATTGTCCATTAGCCACCCTATATGCTTTAAAGGTTTTCTCACTTCTACCAGAGTATCATAATGAGCAGTTTGTCAAAAATGGTATAAATGCAATGCTTTATCATTGGCGGATAAGTAATGAACGGAAAATTTATATGTTTGGAATGGGAAAGAATTTTAGAAAGTTAAAATATCCTACTCATTGGTTTGATATCGTTCACGTTGTTCGTGTTTTGGTGAATTTTGAGTATGCCAAGGGTACTCAAGAATTCAAGGAAATGATAGGTATTATCAAGAGTAAGAAAACTCAAGAGGGTGATTTTGTCCCTGAAAGTGTTTTTACTGCATACAAAGGGTGGGATTTTGGACAGAAAAAGAGTCCATCATCTTCATTATCGAATGTGATTAATGAAATTATTGATAAAGTATGATTTTGCGTGGTTTAAGGGGCCGACGTCCTGTCGGCCTCTGAGTTTGGGGGCGCGCGACTTTACATAACAGAGAATTGCCGAAACTTTGCAAAGATGCATGTGGGGACGCTTCGGCAATTCTCAAGACGTTATGTGCAATATTGGCAGTATGGATTAAAACGAGGTGATATAAATGGCTTTACTTGTTGGAAACGATGTTCTAAGTAATTACACATTCGAAAAGGAAGATGAGTTTGAGCAAGTAGTTGTCAAATTAAGCGACTACGTCTTTGGGCCACAAACAATCTACTTGGACATTAAGAAAGTGATGAAGAGTAAAAATGTAGCGAGTATTCCAGATGGTTATTTGATTGATATGACTAGTGCAGGAGATCCTAAGCTTTACGTTATAGAAAATGAAATAGTTAAGCATGATCCATTCAAACATATCGGAATTCAAATGCTAAAGTTTGCTACGAGTTTCGAAGAGAGTCAAACATCGATCCGTGGATTTCTAATGAATCATATCAGTAAGGACCCAGATAAATTGAAAAGGCTCGAACAAGGATGCAAAGCATCTAATAGCCGAAACATTGATCACTACTTAGATAAGGTTGTCTACAACGAGTTCAAAGGATTGGTTCTAATAGATGAAGCACGACCAGAATTACATCGGGTTTTAGAAAAGATTAATGCCGATATATCTGTACTAGAAGTGAAGTGTTTTGTTTCTACCACGGACAATTTGCATATGAATTTGATACTTTATATGAAGACTATGAAGAACCAGAAATAATCCTTAGTAGTAAAACAAAAAACGTTGCTAACCTTGATAGAAATAAGAGACTTCAAAGGTGGGCCGATTCAGATACCATTGTAGTTCCGGCTAAGGAAGAAGGATTTGAGACTGAGTTCTTAAACAATTCTCAATGGTACGCTATTCGCATAGGTGCAGCCATGAAAGATCGAATAAAGTATATTGCAGCTTATCAAGTTGTGCCCGTTAGTGCAGTGACTTATATTGCGGAGGTACATGAAATAAAGCCATATAAAGACACCGGCAAATATATGATTCTTTTTAAGGGCAATGCGCAAAAACTTACTAACCCTATCCCAGTAAAAGATACAACTAATGCGCCTCAAGGGCCAGTGTACGTAAAAAGAGAGAGGCTTATAGTATCTGAATTTTTAGAAGACGCTCTTGAAGTATGAAAGCGCCAATACTGCACATAACAGGGCATTCCCAACACTTAGAGGATGATGCATGTGGTTAGGACGCGCCGGGAATACCCAAAACGTTATGTGTAATGTGGCTTACGGAGATAATTTTTGGAGAGTGAATAGATGATACGAATTAACTCTCGGGCTGAATTGGAATCTTTTCTAGAAGAAAACCATTGGTTTGAGGATGGTTATATAACTGAGCTTAATAGTGAAGTCTTATCAGATAATAAACTTTCGTCAGTCCATATTAGAATTGGCTATCAGATTGCGGGAGATTACCGAGCAGGAAATCCTCGTACGGTCAGAGAGTTCACTATTAAAGCTTGCGGTATTAAATTGTGGACTTATGATGATAAGACTTGTTTTAATCCAGAACATTGCATGCAGGGCATTGAGCTTTTAGATGATGGTATGGGCATTCAATTCGATATTCCCGAAATTGTAACGCTTATCTGTGAAGAGTTAATTGTAAATGGGCCATTTGATATTGAGTCTATCACAAAGCCTTGGCTCAGCGAGCGGGAGTATATAGCTACCATTCCTGGAAGGGAAGTTCCGTTACCTGAGGAATGGATAAGTTGGTTACAAAAAGAAGGATTTAATGTGTCATGGCGTTTTGCTGGGAGTGAGGCAAAACTACCCGAAAAAGTTTCTTATCCTGATTATTCCGGCTGGTTCTTACAGAAAACCGATAAAGTGAAGACAACTGATTTTGGTGTTTTCTTTTTTCATGTTGAAGATAAAGAAGGTAGGCTATTTCTTCATATTGAAAATAAGGATAGTGATGTAGACCTATGGTTTGCAATAACGAAGATTATAGCTCAGATGCCGAGAGCTACAATTTTGTGCGGAAATTGTACATTTTCAGGTGAGCAATGGATAAAGTATTTAGCTGATGGTACGTATACGGTATAAATTTGAGGTCTGCCACACTACACATAACAGCGATTTCTCGACACTTAGAGGATGATGAATGCGGGTTGGGACGCGTCGGGAATTCACAGGACGTTATAAGAAATGGTGCGCGGTTAAGAGAGCTTATTCGGAAGATGTGGAAAGGAATATTATGAGTAGTACTACAAAAGAGTTAATGATTGGTGTACTGAAATCAGGTTTATCTGCTATTCCCGTTGCGGGCGGTGCGCTAAATGAAGTCCTCTTTGAGATAAGGGGTAGGATTGCACAGCAAAGGTTAAACGATTTTACTAATAGTTTTATAGATTCAATAAGAGATTTAGGGATCTATATTGATAAGGAAAAGATTACATCTGAGAACTTTAATGATATTTATTTTTCTATCGTTAAGCGTGTTGTTGAAACAAACTGCAAATATAAACTCGAAATATTCAAAAACATCCTAATCGGTAACATTCAAAGAACTTATAAGTCAGATTTTAGAGAAACATATTTAGATTTAATTATGAAGCTAGATTTTGTAGAAATTGAAATATTGGAGATGTTTAAGGATACTGGTAGATCCGGTAGCATGGATATAACTAGTGAATCTATCGCAGTAGTATCCACATTAACGAGTAAATCTTGCAAAGAGGTAATAAAAGAAAGGATTAAGGAGTGTTCACCTGATTTAACTACTTTAGAGACTGAAGGAAAATATGAGTATTATATATGTGATCTAATTTCAAAATCACTGTTAATCGATTCAAAAACTACAGGGAATACACATAGAGATTTGGGAAAAGAAGGATTAACAGTATTATACATAACCGACTTTGGAAAGGAATTCCTTAAATTCATTCGTGTAGGTTTTTGAGGATTTAGTCAATCTCTGGGGGCGCACCACTTCTTATAACAAGGTGTTCCCGTAACTTGGCCAATATGAATGTGGTATTGCGCTACGGGAACACCCAGAACGTTATATGAAACCCCGGTTTCGGAGAATTCTTTTAGGATCTTAAAATAGATAATAAATATAAAGTATGATTTGAAATGGAGGAGAATGAAATGACAGCTTCAACACACTTTAGTTTTGGGCTCTTTGCATCACTTACATTTTTATTTTACATAGCATTTTTCGGGCTGGTAATTTACTTCATGATAAGCGCAATAATATTCTTTAAGAGAAAGACAAGGAATGATGAAGCATTAATTAATAAGATAGATGAGCTGATAAGGTTCAATAGAAAAGAGTAAGGGAATTATTTTTGGGGCATTTCAAGGCTTCGTTTTGCTGTGGTTGGTCTTTAGGCATTCTGTTTGTTGGGGTAATTCTATAGGCATTTCTTATGTTGAATCGAATCTATAAGCATTCTTTTTATATAGAAATGCTACTCGGATTTATTTTGTTATTAAGGTAGTCCTTTCAACATTCAATTTTTAGAGAAATGCTTTGAAGCCCGGGGCTTCATATAACACAGAATTTCCCGCAACTTAGAGGATGATGCATGTGGTTGGGACGCTGCAGGAATTTCTAAACGTTATCCGAAAGATGCCTGAGAACGCTCCATCCATGGCGCGTAAGATTGTGGTAAATCGGAGGAGTTATATAAGAATGATTCGAAGACGGTTATCAATAATTTGCATTCTTATTATATCTGGGTTACTGAGTTTGACAGGGTGCACTGAACACTCAGAGTCTAAATCAAGTACCGTAAATGACTTAGTTGATTCTTACTATAAGAGGTTTGAGCCAACGAACAGAGGAGACTTAAAGATTCTTGCTCAGAAGCCAATAGACAATAAAACGTTGGTTTTAGCAGAAAAATACTCAGGTGATGGGCATTCGTGCACTGAGCTGTTTTTAATAAATAACGATAAGAGAATTGAGAAGAGGGCAACTGGTCTTACACCAATTAGTATGTATTTTAGTGTAAATTTATTGGAGTATGAAAATAACACCATAGCATTTGGAAATTTTAATAATACGAAATGGGAAATGGAAACTGACACTAAGAAACCTGTAAATATACAGAACATCTTAGTTAAGTTTAAAAACGGAGAGATAATTGAGGAGAATGTGGGCCTGGGCTATATTATTTATTCGAAAACTTTATCTGATATTGAGATTGTTGAGCTGTATGATAAAAATGGTATATTACAGAGCGATTTGAATGATTTGCGTAAATATGGAAGCGTTTTTACAGAAGTTTCATTTGTTGATATCGTGCAATAGAAAGTGTTCAAGGGGTTGCCGTCCAAGGCAACCTCTGAGTCTGGGGTCGGCATCCTTCAGATAACACAGACTTCCCGCAACTTAGAGGATGATGAATGTGGTTGAGACGCTGCGGGTACTCCTAAACGTTATCTGAAAACCTGACTCAGTTTTAATTATGATATATTTGTGGTTTTTTTGAGGAGGATGTAGATGTCATTTACAGAGAAAGTGAAATTAGAATCAAAGAGAAAATCGGCTTTTAGATGTGTATATGTAGGGAGCCATTTGTAGAAATACACCACATTATTCCACAAGAGGAAGGTGGCCCAGATACATTAGATAATGCTGCACCTTTGTGTTCCTCGTGTCATGACTTATATGGAGGCAATCCATATAAAAGAAAACAAATAAAGCAAATGAGAGATTATTGGTTTGAACTGGTTGAAAATACTATTATGACTAATGATGGAGCATTACTAGAGATTGAAAAAGATCCATATTTTCTAAACAGTCTTAAGAATAAAGGTATAGCACTTTATCATGTGGTATTTGAAAATGAAAGTTTCGAAGAGTCGGCTCAAATGATCTTCGAAATTGTTAGAACTGCTCAAAAAACCCAACCCAATTTGAATAGAGCATTATATTTAGATATTGATGGACACAGAAACGAAAATGGTGGTTATGATAATGACATGTTTGAATTGCAAAGACACTTTATTCTTGGTTATTTGTTACCATTTTTAAGTGAGATACACATACCACTGTGCTCTGCTAAAAATACAAAACTTCAAAAAAATAATATTCCTGATGAATTAAATATATTTTCATCTGATGAAGAGATGATTAAGCATCTTAAGAAAGAGGGAAAAGAGAAATCTTTTACGATATATTCCGAAGAAGAATCTGGGGTATGAGTCAGGCCTTCGCATAACAGGCAGTTCCCAAAACTTTGAATTGATGAATGTAGTATGATGCTTCGGGAACTGCCGGGACGTTATATGAAACGGCGCGGATTTAAGATTTATCACTTATTCTTATATGACTAAAAATTGGGGTGGGGGAACTGGACTCATGAATAATGTATTAATCACAAATCGGTCTGAAGAATCTTATCTACTTTCTAAGGAATTTAGTTTAGGAATAGAAGTGCATGACTTCTTTTTTCCAGATGTCATGGATAACCCTCAACCTCATAATGACCGTATAAAACAAATGTTGGGCGGAATAAAACTACGTTCGGTACATGGTCCATTTTCCGACCTTGTTCCAGCTAGTTGCGATACAAAATCGTTGAAGTTTGTAAGAGTAGATTCAAAAACGCCTTTGAAAAGGCCAAGGAGCTAAGTACGGAACACCTTATCTTTCATAGCGGATTTATACCTAAAACATATTTTCCTAAAGATTGGTTAGACAATTCCACAAAGTTTTGGACAGACTTTTTATCTAATAAACCCAATTCAATGGAAATCCACATAGAGAATGTATATGAAGATGACTTTAACCTTCTTAAAGAATTAGTTGATGCAATAGGTGATCCTTAATTTTCAATTTGCTTAGATTTAGGTCATGTTAATGCAAACTCCACGAAAGAGCTTAACAATTGGATACAAGGTCTAAATGA
>NZ_KB913023.1:843688-975015 GCF_000384015.1 Desulfitobacterium sp. PCE1
TTCCTAAACTGTGAACTAGTTGATTAGGAGTTGTCTGGGGGCGCGCCCTCCATGGCACTCTGGCTTCGCGGGGCAGGAAACGTCATATAACAGAGGAGCCCCGCAACTAGAGGATGATGCATGTGGCTAGGACGCTGCGGAACTCCTCGAAACGTTAAATGAAATTGGTCGCAAAGCCGTGCCGTCATGGCGCGGGTTGTGTAAGTAGGTTTGAAGGAATTTACGATTTAAAGTTCCAGTTATTTATATAATGTGGACGGTTTTAGAATGAGGATTTAGAATGAAGAATATTATCGTTACTATGGCAGCACTGCTTATACTATTCACCGGATTCACAGTACCGGTTTATGCATTATCAGACACGCAGTCTGCAGCAATACAAAAATTGTTGGATGATGCCTGTCGTATATCTGGGGTACCGGGCATATCAACTTCAATCATCAACGGAGATGAAACGCTTTACATTTCTTCCGGTTACGGAAACCGAGAGAGAGGGTTGCCCGCGAGTGAGAACACTCTATATGAACTGGCTTCGGTTAGTAAGGCGTTTACCGGTGCGGGTATTTTGTTGTTGGAGGAGCAGGGGCTACTGTCCATGACCGACCCTATTGAAAAATATTTACCTTGGTTTACATTAAAGTATCAAGGGACACCTGTTGATATGCATAGCCTTACGCTTAATCACTTTTTGCATCATACCAGCGGCTTGACAAATGGCAAGCATGCTCAAAACATTCCGCAAGGGAGTACGCCGGATATGCTGAGAAAAACCGTAGAAATGTTGGTGGATGCTGAACTGGCATTTGCGCCCGGCGAGCAATACAATTATGGGACTGTAAATTATGACGTTTTAGGTTTGGTTATTGAGGTTGTGTCGGATCAAAGCTATGAAAGATTTATGACGGAGCAGGTGTTCCAGCCCTTAGGGTTATCTCATACTTACGTTTACAAAGAAGATGCGCAAGCAATAGGGCAACTGGCGCAAGGCTATCGTACTTCTTTTTTCACAACAACTCCATATGATGCGCCGGATTTTGGCGGTAACAAGCCAGCGGGATATATCATATCCAGTACGACGGATATGGCGCGTTGGATGGGCATACAGATGGGCGTTGTACAAGATATACCCGACGTGTTCAAAGCGATTATTAGGAACTCACATCAAGGAAATATGACAGTTTTAGATATCAATAGAATGTATTATGCGGCTGGATGGATGGTAAATGCCGATAAAACAATAATCGAGCATTCGGGGGGCAATCCCAATTTCGCAACCAAAGTAGCAATATTTCCGAATGAGCAAATAGCCATCTGTCTTTTATCCAACGGTGCAAGCACGAATATTGGCTTGGTGATGAATATCAAAGAGATTCTGGACGGCAACCTATCTCAAACATATACAATGAGCGGTACACAGCTTTTGGATGTAGCACTTTCCTCCGCAACAATGATTGCCAGCTTGTTGGCGGTGGTATTCTTTATTTTGGGATTGCGCAGAAAGAGAAAGAATGAGCAGCAACCAATAACAAAAAAGAAAATATTAATAACAGTTGCTTGGCTGAC
The DNA here is from genome assembly GCF_000384015.1 of Desulfitobacterium sp. PCE1. NCBI lineage: Bacteria > Bacillati > Bacillota > Clostridia > Eubacteriales > Desulfitobacteriaceae > Desulfitobacterium > Desulfitobacterium sp. PCE1. The sequence continues at coordinate 845,252 of NZ_KB913023.1, forward strand.
GCTTGCTATTGCCATGAGTACTTTATTATGTTGGGTTTTCCCAATGTTCATCGGACACGATTGGCCAACGATTCTCGTTTGGCAAACATATAGTATTCTTACAATCTTCATTTCGTTGACACTATTGGCTGCATCTATCACATGGTTTGCATATGCTCGTCGATCTAGTGCTATATCCCGAAAATAAGCATAATCTTCGTTCGCCTTTTGAGCATAATGTGATGTTTTAAGTTCATTTTGTATTATTATTTGGGATTTGAGGAGTCGCCCTCCATGGCGACTTCGAGTATGGGGGCGACCAACTTCATTTAACAGAGAATTGCCGAAACTTCGCAAAGATGAATGTTGTTAGGACGCTTCGGCAATTCTCAGGACGTTATATGACATTTTCAGCAGGAACGCCCGCCGTCCATGGCGGGATTTAGACAAGAGCGTTATTTCATACTTGTAGGATTTTATGTTATAAAAAATCAAGGTTTGATATGTTTCCACTAACCTCGAACATAAGGAGATAAAATGTCAAATATCATTGAGATAAGCGATTTTTCATCGCCCAATTTGGATGTCTTTGCTCGCCTGACGGAAACGCAGCTGCGCAACCGGTTGGAGCCGGAGATGGGCATCTTTATTGCTGAGAGTACCAAGGTAATTGGACTTGCCCTCGACGCTGGATGCGAGCCTATTTCACTTTTGATGGAGCGCAAATACATTAAAGGGCAGGCACACGATATAATCACCCGCTGCGGAGATATCCCCGTCTATACTGCCGATAGCAACCTGCTAGCAGGGCTGACTGGCTTTCAGCTGACCCGCGGTGTGCTGTGTGCCATGCGGCGTCCTCATCTACTCAGCGTTGAGGAGGCGTGTGCTGGTGCAAGTCGAGTGGCTGTGCTTGAAGGTATTGCGGACTCTACCAACGTCGGTGCCATTTTTCGCTCGGCTGCGGCACTAAGCATCGATACCGTGCTGCTTACCCCCTCATGCTGTGACCCAATGTGTCGGCGTGCGGTGAGAGTGAGCATGGGAACTATCTTCCAAGTGCCATGGACCCGTATTGGCAGCGAGCCCTCACAGTGGCCGCAGCCTGGCATGGAGAGTCTGCGCAAGCTGGGCTTTAAGACCGTTGCCATGGCTTTAAGTGATACCGCTGTCAACATAGACGATCCGCAGCTCATCGCTCAGGAAAAGCTTGCTATCATACTGGGTACAGAAGGTAATGGACTGGCACCCAACACGGTTGCCCACTGTGATTACACCGCTCGTATCCCCATGTCCCATAACGTGGACTCGCTGAATGTTGCTGCAGCAAGCGCAGTGGCTTTCTGGCAACTCAGAGCCCGGTAAATTTTTATATTCTTATAGTGCATCGTAAAATTCCTAAACTGTGAACTAGTTGATTAGGAGTTGTCTGGGGGCGCGCCCTCCATGGCACTCTGGCTTCGTGGGGCAGGAACCGTCATATAACAGAGGAGTCCCGCAACTAGAGGATGATGCATGTGGTTGGGGCGCTGCGGGACTCCTTGAAACGTTATATGAAATCGGTTTGCTTTATAATTTTAAGGGTCGAAAAAATTATCGTATGTATTCATGGTTCCATATGTGGTATCATATAATGGAGGGGAGATATAATGACTAAACTAGACAAGCTATTTGCAGAGATAGTCAATAGCCCAAAAGTGTTAAATTTGAAGATATAGATAAAGTTTTGAAGTACTATGGTTTTGAGTGCAGAAATCCCAAGGGTGGATCGAGTCATTACACATATTTTCATAGCTCACTACCCGATATTTTGACTATACCGAAGAACAGACCCATTAAGGCAGTTTATGTAAAGAAAGCGATTAGTGCGATCCAACGATTAGATAGGGGCGAAGAATGATGGGCAAAGATTTAGAGTATTACCTCAACCTAGAATATGAAATTAAACTTAAGAAGCTCTCTCAAGAAGAAGGTGACGGGTGGTTTGCAGAAATACCTTTACTTCCTGGTTGCATGTCAGACGGTGAATCTTTAGAAGAAGCAGTTGAGAATCTAGGCGGTGCGAAAAGGGAATGGATTGAGGCGAGCTTGGAATTAGGCAGAGAAATTCCTGAACCCACAACTGATGAATTTTCGGGGCAATTGAGAGTTAGGATGCCTAAATCATTACATCGTACTCTTTCACAAATGGCTAAGGATGAAAATGTAAGTTTGAATCAGTTGATAATTCATCAATTATCTAAAGGAATTGGGTATCGATTATAAGATAGCCGACTCATATAACAGAGGGTTTGCGACATCGGGGAATACATCTTGGGTATTAATCCGACGTCGCAAACCCTCAAAACGTTATACGACACCACTGGGTTCTAATGGTTTTTGAGAAAGTATTTTATAATTAGTTACAAGGTGGTAAGGAACGTGAAGAGATTTACGATTTTCTCATTATTCTTTGTGTGTTTGATTATATTTTTAACAGCTTGCTCTGCTCTTTCTCCATATTATAGTTCTAAGAAAGCGATAGAGAATGGCGATGTAGTTGTATCAGAAGGTGAGATTTATAATATCGATAGACTTGATAAGTTTATTGATAGTATTAATAGAGGAGAAAAGACAAAAGTTCAAATTGATAAGTATAATACCAAGAATAATCCGGCAATGTATATTATTGAATTTGATGGAAAGCTATTAAGTTATTCATTTGCAAGACCTTCAAATGATGACTCTAAAGATATACTTGCTGGAGTTAACGCCGAGATTATAAAGGCAAGTAGAGAAGAAAATGAAGATGGCATTAACTATTATCTTATAGACAATGGAGGTTTTAAAACTTGTATTTTTACTATGCCAAAGTGATTTAAACTAATGTTAGGGTTATTCTTTGCCGTGGCATCGTATAACACCGGATTCCTGACACTTAGAGGATGATGCAAGCAGTTGGGGCGTGTCGGGAATCCCAAAACGTTATATGCCATTTCCTGCAAGACCCCCGCCGTCCATAGCGGGATTTAGATGAGAACTTAATTTCGTACTTGTAGAAAATGTGCAGTAGAATAGTTTTGTTTTTTAAGGTTGCGAAAAGATGAAGAAAATAATTAAACAGTATATTCTTCCAGTGGTTTTAAGCATGGTATTCGTTTCTATTGGTTTCTTTTGGTTGTATGGTATTCCATTAATTGGGCAACCCGAAAAGGAAGATGTTTCTTACATTGAGATAGCTGACACTAATTTAACTGATGATATACGAACATTTACTGAATACGAAGATATTGAAAAGGCTGTAAATATGCTGAGTTTTTTGAATAACCAATTAGGGATACTTGAACAAGAAGCTCCGTTTATAACTATTACATATCACTTAAAAAACGGTGAAAAGGTGGATATTTCTGCGAATAAAGATACTGTATATTGGGAGGCAAAGCCTATACCATTAAAGACGATAACGGAACTATTTTTGTAAATATAATTGAAGGTATGTTTTTCTCTGATTTATTAGTTGACTAAAGTAAAAGAAATAAAATCAGATTTGAAGTGGGATTACGAACATAATTTGCATTTTAGTCATGACTTCTTCTTATAATGTGCGACAGCTTGAACACTAGGGGCGCGCCGTCCATGGCGCTCTGGCTTCGTGGGGCAGGAAACGTCATATAACAGAGAAGTCCCGCAACTAGAGGATGATGCATGTGGTTAGGATGCTGCGGGAACACAAAAACTGTTCTTTATTGTATTGGGGGAGTTTTTAATGAAAAGGACTATATTTTTTGTTTTAGTGGTCTCATTATTATTAGCTTGTACGACATCTTACTTTGCTAATATAAAGATATCAGCACATCAAATCTATAAGACAGAAATTATGGAACAAAGAGAGGGTTATGAAAAAGTAAAAATAACCAATCTTGAAACAGGAAAAGTTGAGTATCTTGAATCTATTTTAGATGATGACGGTTTATATATGTATCTAGCAACAAGTGAAGAAGGTTCTTTTGAGATAAAACTCGATGGTTCTTCTATCAGGACGACAAATCTGGATACTAACGAAACAACATTATCAGAAATCGAAAGTACTGAAGTGGAAAAGGGAGATATAGAGGAGAACTTTTTAATGATTCTTCATATGAAGCAAATTGAATATAAAGCAAACTGAACGATGAATATGATTGATATATCGGTATGTAGTCCGGCTTCGCGGGGCAGGAACCGTCATATAACAGAGGAGTCCCACAACTAGAGGATGATGCATGTGATTGGGATGCTGCGGGACTCCTCGGAACGTTATCCGAAACCGTATGCAGGGCCGCGCGTCCATGCGCGGATTAGCCTGAGAAATTGCTGGTTATAGCACATTTGTAGGATATTACGAAGTAAGGACTCTCTTTAGTAATGCAGTAAGAAGGGAAGTAATAATAACATGGGGTTCATAATAGAGAGATTACCACGAAATTATAAGGAAAAAGCTCTTATTCTATTGGGAGAAGTTTTTACTGATGAGCAGAATATTCCGGTAGAGTTACATTATATAAATGAAGACTTAAAACCAATTTGGTGGTACGCAAAAATTGATTCGGAGATTGTTGGTATAGTAGCTAGTTGGATTGAAAAAGAAGAATGGCATTGGGGGAGATTTGCAGTTAATAAAAGAATGCGAGGCCTAGGCATAGGTAAAAAATTAGCCATATTTTCACTGAATGAAGTTTTCAATCTTGGTGCTGAGAAAATTTTTATTGAAGCAAGAGATGTTACTGTAGGCATATTGGAAAAGTTTGGAGGTAAAGTAGTAGGAGAGCCAATAAATTTTTATAAGGATTCCGTTACTCCTATAGTACTTAAAAAAGATGATTTTATAAATTCTTTGAGTACAAATTCAAACGGCTTAGAAACAAACTGTTGAAGTTTATTACGCGATATTCTTACATAGCGTACTAAAAAATGCGGAGGCTCAAGGGTCCACCGTCCATGGTGGCCCTTAATCTGGGGACGTACGACATCGGATAACACAGAATTCCCGCAACTAGAGGATGATGAATGTGGTTAGGGCGCGTCGGGAACTCCTGAACGTTAGGCGACAGACCATGCAAGGGTACCGAGATAATTCAATCCGTGTGTAATGAAGGAAGTGTTTCAGATGTTGAAGCATGTAAATATCAAAAGATATAAGAATATAATCATTTTTATCTCTATTTTAATTATTATAATGTCGTTTTTTGGTTTTAAGAAAGAGAAAATTTTCTTCATTGTATATACCCATAAAGGTTTTTTAAACGAATGCATCAAGAACCAGACATATGAGAAAGCAAGCAAAATAATAGGAATAAATAAGATCACCCCATATCCACTGCGTAACAAAGAGAAATTTGTTGATTTCTATTGTTCTGGAAGTGGATTAGTTCCGAATTCTGTCTATTATGGTTTCTATTACATCAGTAATGATAAGCCTTTGGGATTTCAAGCTCAACCTGTGGAGTTTAAACCAGATGGGGATGGTTGGAGATGGGAGGAAAAGTGGGAAAATCCAAATAGTGATAATTGGATGTATACCGAGAAGATTATAGATAATTGGTATTATTATGAAACTGGATTCTGATTAACAGAAGTATATGAAACAAGCATATACGAAATCTTGAAGATAAACATAGTAAAATTTGAATTTGTTTTAGGATTTCCATTCATGGTAGTCGCTGAGTTTGGGGCATGGTCCGTCGCCTGACAGCGAATTCCCAAAATCTGAGATATTATTAGTGTAATAACCAGACTTTGGGAATTCATGAAGCGTTATCCGAAACCGTTCACAAAGGCCGCGTGTCCATGCGCGGATTAGGAATCGGTGCGATTTTTACACACTTGTAGGATTTTGTAGCTAACTCACCGCTGACTAAAATAACAGGAAGGTGAAATTTTGGATATAAAAGATGAACAGGATAAACATGAGAAACGCAAAAGAGAAGAATATAGAAAAAATCCAATGATAAATTTTGCAGACTCAGTAAACCGTGCACAGTTTGGTGACTTAAGGGGACTAACACAAGGTGGTTGCCTTAATCAGATTATTACTACAGTTATAATCATTGTGGTTTTATTTTTTCTTTTTAAACTCATAAACAAGTAAAAATATTTTGAGTAAAATTGAGTTACCCGTATATGTTTATTTCGAGGTATTCATAGAATGTGAAACAAATAGACGAAGGGCTCAAGGGTCCGCCGTCCATGGCGGGATTTAGACAAGAGCTTATTTCGTACTTGTAGAGCAAGGTGAAGTAAAGATTATTACATAACAGGGGGTAACTTATATGAAACCAAAAGAAATACTTTGTCAATGGGTTGATGCATTTAACAATGCAGATACAGAAACTATTGCAAATCTATATGAAGATAATGCAATAAACCACCAGGTTGCTAATGAGCCAGTTATCGGTAAAGAGGCTATAAAGAAAATGTTTGAAAAAGAGTTTTCTCAAGCAAAAATGGTTTGTATTGTTGAAAATATTTTTGAAGATGGACAATGGGCAATTCTGGAGTGGCGTGACCCATTAGGTTTGAGAGGTTGTGGCTTTTTTCAGATAGTGAATAATAAGATATTATTTCAGAGAGGTTACTGGGATAAACTATCTTTCTTAAAACAGCACAATTTACCAATTGAATAATACGAGTATCAAGTTGACAAAATCAGCTTTATGAAACGAGAGAGCCAAAGTCTACTTCTTCTAGATAAAGACGCAATTATAGAACCGTTTCCCCCTGCGAGTGATTCCGATTTTATTGTTAAGCAGCCGACCGAGAAAATTTACAATGACTGTTGTAATGAGTTTTGGTGGATATGTACTTATGTAGCCAAAGGAATATGGCGTGATGAACTACCATACGCCATGTGCATGTATGATAGGCTTCTTAGGGATATGCTTTTTAAAATGATATCGTGGTATATAGGCATAAAGACGGATTTTACTATTAGCGTAGGGAAATGCGGGAAACATTTTAAGAAGTATATTGAAGCAGAAGTTTGGGATATGTACCTCAAAACCTACTGTGATAGTAACTATGAAAACCTATGGGAAGCTTTATTTACGTCAGGCAATTTATTTAGGATTATGGCAGAAAAGGTTGCAGACCAACTTGGCTTTATATATCCATATAGTGACGATAGACGTGTGACCGCACATTTAAACCATGTAAGAGAGTTACCAAAAACGGCAACAGAAATGTATTCCTGAGGCAATTAAATATGCGTACAAAAAGACACGGAGGTTCAAGGGGCCGTCGCCCATAGCGGCCTCAGGATCCAGGGGCGTATGGCATCTGATAACTGAGGGTTCCTCAACTAGAGGATGATGAATGTGGTTGGGACGCTGAGGGGCTCCCCAGGACATTATCCGAAACTGTACGCAAAGAGCCGCTCATCCATGTGCGGAATATACGAGAAATAGATAGTGTATTTTTAAGTATTTCTCAGTTTCCCATTAATGGACCAAATTCCCAAGCGCTTGGGAATTTGAGGGGAGGACAAGCTGTCTATAGCTACCACGCCTTGATAAATCTTAAAATCGTCACTGGTACGATTTTGAGCTGTCGTCTAAGGAGGTGATCTGGTAGGACCTATTTAAAACAGAAAAACTATCGGCAAAGATGACTTCGCAGGTCAGATGCGAAAGTTTGAGGAAGGTTCAGGCACCACATTTCCCCACCTAAGGCAAGAGCTATCTAAGGCGGGGGGATGTCGGGAATACCTAGAACGTTAAACGACACCCCTATAAGCAAATGTGTTGTCTTTGTGAAGTGTTAAAAGCTACATATTCTATTTGAGATAATTCTATTGAAAATATTTAGTTAGGATGGTTAAAAGGTATGAACTCACAAATTATATTAAGCACTTTAATTGGACTCTTACCTTTAGTAATGCTTATTGTTTTATTGGTTTTAATAAAAAAGTCCGGGAGAATTTTATTTAGGATAAAAAGTTTTGAGACAATTCCCTATGCTGCATTAAGCCTAATTTGTTTTGTAGGATGTATATATTTATTTTTTATAAGAGGTGAAGGATACGGATACTATGCTATATCCACTTTTCTGATAGGTGTATATATGATTAGTCATAGTTTAATAAGTAAAAAAATTATAAGAGAAGAAGGAATTATAATTTTAAATCCGTTTCCGAGTTTGTTAAAATGGGTTGATATTGATTCTTTTGGAGTATATGGGAGAAAGATTTATTTCAAGAAGAACAAAGGCTTTGTATCAATCGTTGGATCTAATGGAGATATAGAAGATAAAAGTAATTTCGAAAAATGTTACTCATAAAATCTAAGGTAAATTTAGGAAGGTTACATTATGGATATTACTATTGAATTGGGACAAGCAAATGATATTGATGAATTAGAACAGCTTTATAATGATTTGAATGACCACTTGGCAAAAGGAATAAACTTTCCTGGATGGAAAAAGGGGGTTTATCCTATAAGACAAGATGCAATTGATGGAATAGAGCGGAGTAATCTCTATGTGGCAAAATATAATGGTAAAATAGTTGGTTCGGTTATTTTAAATCATGTACCTGAAGTTGCATACTATAAAGCTAAATGGGAATATGAGTCTGACTATTCAGACGTTTTTGTTATACATTACATTTGTTGTACACCCAAATTTTGGAAATGTGGTGTAGGTAATGCATTGATTGGCTTTTCAATGGAACATGGTATTGAATCACAAGTCAAATCAATTCGTTTGGATGTATACGAAGGAAATATACCTGCCATAAGGTTGTATGAAAAATGTGGTTTTAAATATATTGATACGGTTGACTTAGGATTAGGAAACTACGGATTAAATTGGTTTAAATTATATGAAAAATTACTCTAACATAATGAGATCATTCGCATAGCACTGGATGTGTGGCAGCTGTACATGCTTGGCTCCGGGGGCGCGTACCGCCCAGCTTCTAACAAACATACTTATTATTTGGAGTTGACTTATGAAAGCATATATTGGAATTAAGTATCATCATGACTGCAGAAATAGGGTTATAATCGAAAAAATATCTTCGATTCTCGAAGGTGCAGGGTACGAGACCAGTTGCATTATCCGAGACATAGAAAAATGGGGATCAGTGACGGTTACTCCAAACGAACTAATGGAAATAACTTTCAAAGAAATCGATTCGAGCAACGTTGTTGTAATCGATGTAACCGAAAAAGGTGTTGGTTTAGGAATAGAGTCAGGGTATGCATATGCAAAAGGAATACCAGTTTACATAATTGCAAAGAAGGGTTCTGAAATCTCAAATACAATGCTCGGGATTTCAAAAAAAGTGCTTATTTATGAACAACTTGAGGATATAGAAACAATGTTTAATGGATAACACATTGTTCCAGAGCCGCGCATCCATGCACGGATTGCGGAGTGTTTTGCTGGTGTATACTTGTAAGGAATTGTGTGACAAAGCTATAAGGAAGGGTAGATAATGGAGATAGTAAATATGCTTAAAAATAAGAAGGTTAAGGTAACTGAAATGCCGAAGAGGGGAGCTTTCCTACGAAAGCAGTGGGAAAATAATTTTGCTAATCATTTAAGTAACGAAGAGAAAAAGAATATCTGTCTCTGGGACAATAGTGAATTTTGCGGATACTTATGGCATTTGTTTAGTTATAAGAAAAGAGATTGTCTAAAGGGCGAAGAAGCTGAAAAAGCCTTTAATAATGAGAATAAAGGCTCCTGCTATATTTTTTGGGAACGCACAGATCATGCTTTGATTCTTGAGAATGCATATATATTGGACTCAGAAGATTTAGAGGACGAATATGATATCTATGTCGTAGATAAAGAGTTTAACTGGACTTATGTGAAGACACATGAAACTTTGCTATGTGGACCATACTTTGGTCGGAAAGATACCAAAATATAAAATTACTTGGCACGCATTTCTTATTAAAGCGTACCAAAATATGCGGAAGTTCAAGGGGCCCCTGTCATTGGCGGCCTCTGGGTCTGGGGGTATACAGCATCGAATAACAGAGGAGTTTCTTAATCTCCGACGGAGGCTATCTAAATGAAGTTTAATAGAAAAAAGAAGATAAAACATTTTCTAATTGTTGTTTTGATAATGATTATTGGGGCTTTATATTTCGGTAATAACACGGTGGGAGTATCCAGGTATCAAATTAGCACGACACGGTTGCCGGCTGAATTTAATAATTTCAAAATTCTGCAGTTATCTGATTTGCATAGCAAACAATTTGGCAGGGAGAGCTGGAGACTGATTCGAATAATAGATAAAGAAGAACCTGACATCATTGTAATGACGGGTGATATGGTCAATACCTCTGATGAAAATTATGATGTCTTCTATCAATTATCAGCTGATTTAGCTAAACGATACAAAATATATTATATAGTTGGTAATCATGAACAAATTCTAATGGATTATAGAATTGTTCAATTTCTTAATAATAACGGAATTACAGTCTTAGATAATGAAGGGGTTAAAATAGAGAGAGGAAACGATCATATTAATTTGTACGGATTATGGTTCAATCTCAAGTATTATAAAGATAGGAATGATCCTTATACAAAAGATCTTTATTATGATCTTGACACAATGCAGGAGACGCTGGGTAGCTCCAATTCCAATGAGTATAATATCCTCTTAACTCATAATCCTTTGTATTTTACTACTTATGCTAAGTGGGGAGCAGATTTAACCTTATCAGGTCATGTTCACGGAGGAATAGTAATGATACCATTCAAAGGAGGGCTGCTTTCACCGGAGAGAGATTTTTTTCCTGAATATTATGGAGGTATTTATTCTATTGAGGATCGAAATATGATAGTCAATAGAGGATTAGGAAACGGCAACTTTGGCATTCGAGTTTTTAATAAACCTGAAATATCAGTAATTACTTTATCTAATAAGTAGATGTATATAAGGGACCGCCATCCATGGCGGCCTCTAGAACGAGGGCGTACGGCATCGGATACAGCGAATCCGGGGGTGACATTTGGGAACTCAAAGAGTCGAATTTATTGACATATATAGATTGTCGATATATCATACCCTTATATAGATCATCTATATAAGGAGGCTGTTCTTATGTCAATTGATAAAAGTCTATTAACCGGTAGCACCACCATGCTTATCCTAAAACTACTGGAAGAAACGGATAGGTATGGGTATGAAATGATTGAAGAACTAAGCAAGAAATCGCAGAACATATTTGAATTAAAAGCGGGAACATTATATCCGCTACTCCACAGCTTGGAACAAAAAAATATGCTCACTTCTTACGAAAAAAACTCGGGCAATCTGAGGGTGCGTAAGTACTACAGTATTACAAAAACAGGCCGCAAGTATTTGAGCGAGAAAACAAAAGAATGGAAAGTTTATACCTCTGCCGTAAATAATGTCCTGGGAGGTGTAGACTTTGCTACAGTCAAATAAGTTTGCCGATTATTTGGAAACTGTCCGCCAGCAGATACGATGGAAAAGGGCTCAAACCTATGTTTTAGAAGAAATCGAAAACCACCTGGCTGATCAAAAGGATGCGTTTCAAAGAGACGGATTTGACGAGGAAACGGCTACGATTAAGGCTATAGCAGAAATGGGTGATCCTGTGGTGGTCGGTGAGCAGCTTGACCGTACTCATAGGCCCAAGCCGGATTGGCCGCTGCTGGCCATGACAGCAATGCTGATTATTTTGGGTCTCTCTCTTCAATTCATTGTGGGAACGGATATCAACAATGGAATGGAAATGTTCTACAGACAGGCTACTTGGGTTGGACTGGCCGTTATAGTTTTTCTGGTCGCTTATTTTTTGGATTTTACGATCGTAGGGAAATACTCATTGATTATTTATTTGCTGCTCATTGCCATAACCTTAGGTGATTATTGGTTTTTCGGTGTCAGAGCTGCCGGGTATAATACCGTAATTTATCCGTTGCTGTTATTTCCCACCATATTTGCTGGGCTTGTTTACAGGATGCGGAATGAGGGGTATTGGGGTCTTGCTTTTTGTGGGGCGTCAGTAATTGTCCCGGTATTTTTAATATTACTTATCCATAACTCAACGGTTCTTTTTCTGATTGGTACTTCCTGTCTTATTATTTTGACAGTTGCCATTGCCAAAGGATGGTTTAACGTAAGAAAATTATACGCTTTGCTTATGTTATATCTTTCCTCCGCGGTTATTTTTTTAACTATGTTTTTTATGATGATAAATCAAGATTATGTTAGAATTAGACTGCAACTTGCATTGAATCCGTCGTCAGACCCCATGGGAGTCGGATATATGCCAACTCTTATCCGAAGGTTACTGCTTCATTCACAACTATTTGGTGAGGGGTTACCCGTAACTGATTATGGACAATATCCGATAGCAAAGATTTTACCTGGAATAAATACTGACTTCCTGTTAACTTACTTGACTTATGAATTTGGCTGGATTTTATTGATCGGTATTCTACTTGTTTTTGTAGCCTTTATTGTTCGATCTGTCATCATCAGTAAAAGACAAAAAAGTGTCCTTAGTCAGTTAGTTTCATTAGCGATTATTTTAACATTTGCTATACAATTTTTGACATTTGTTGCTTCTAATTTAGGGTTTTTACTGTTTGGTCCTGTGTCATTACCTTTAATCTCTTATGGCGGGCGAGCCTTGTTAATAAATATGTGTCTGATAGGATTTTTGCTTTCAATATTCCGTACCGGTGGTTTGGTAAGGGATAACATTGGCGTAGCTGGAATAAAGTCTAGTCCCTTAATTCAATATGAGGATGGAAAGATTATAATCAATCTTAAAGCAGCTCAATAAATTGGCTGGAATAAGGACGGGAGCGTCATTTAGCAGAGGGTTTGCGACATCGGGGAGTACTATGAATGTAATAACCGACATCGCAAACCCTCAAACGTTATGTGATACTGGGGTGTACTGCCTAAGACGAAGATCGTAGGGAAGGTTTCATTCGATATTGGCCTTTAGAAGGTTTTGGAAGGTTAGCAAAGTAAAATTGATTTTCGGCTGAATTTGGGGCCCGGGAGCACATGAGGTGTGGACCATCATCCATCTTAAGGGGGTGATCTTGATCAATGATAAGCATAAAAAGGGCAGTTCCGGCTGATTTGGACGTAGTATTAGCCTTGCGGTATGAAATGCTCATGAAAGTCAATAATTTGGATATTACTGAATTTGATGAGGGTTTCAGACATATTACAAAAGATTATTTTGTTAACGGAAATCAGACTACGATAGTAGCAATGGATGGGATGGTGCCTATTGGTTGCGCGACGATATGTTATATCCATGTAATGCCAACATTCAGTCATCCTACGGGCAAGCGTGCACATTTTATGAATGTTTATACGCGGGATGCATATCGCAGACAAGGGATTGCGAAAAAGATGATGGAACTCCTGATATTGGAAGCGAAAGAGAAAGGTGTTACCCATTTAAGTCTAGATGCAACTGAAGATGGCAAACAATTATATTATAAGCTGGGATTTTCAAAGACAGCGGAAGGTATGGAGCTAAGCTTGTAGGAAAAATTCCGATTTGTCGGTAGATTATGAGCATGGTCATTGGTTGCATTGAATAGGAATTTAATTTAAGCAAGGAAAGAAGGCAATGTTAAATATTCGTCGAGCCAAGGCTTATGATTGGCAATTATTACTCGGACATAGCTTATCATTCCGAGGCCTATTGGGGATATGACTCCGATTATATGGAAAAGTTCAAATCAATGTATCAGGTAACTGAATATTTTATAAAGAATAATGAGACTTATGTGATTGAGGATCATTGTGGTGTGTTTGGGTTCTATGGTCTGTTAGTAAACGATAAAGTGAGTTCTTTAGAATACTTCTTTATCGAACCCCGATGCATAGGTAAGGGGTATGGAAAATTATTATGGAACCATATGGTGGATATTACTTGTGAAAACTTAAGAATTCGTGAGTTCGTGATAGTAACAAGCCCACAAGCAAAAGATTTTTATATAAAGCTAGGTGCCATTTTTCTTGGCGAAGTTGAATCATTACTTAAAAGGGGACGTATGATACCTCAATTATTGTATAAGGTACATAAGTAATTTGGGGTGCGCCGATGAGAAAGTTAGAACATATGAACGTAATGATGCTCAGGAATCCTGGGGAGGTCTAGCATTTTAAGAAAGGTTGAAGATTTCAATGATAGTGCGTACCATGATTATAGAGGATATTCCTCAACTGGCTCAATTATATAAACAATTTTGGGGTGAGGAATCCTCAATTGATACGATGTACATGCAGTTTAAGAAGTTTCAAGAAAATGGTTCTCATATATTACTTAGTGCAGTTGAGGATAACCAGCTTATTGGTTCTGTTATGGGGGTGATTTGTCAAGAATTGTATGGGGATTGTAAATCGTTTTTGGTTCTTGAAAATATGATAGTCGATAAAGACCATAGAAATCGTGGAATTGGCAGGGCTTTGATATCAGAGATTGAAAGAAGAGCAGTAGAAAAATGTAGCCAAATAATTCTTGTTACTGAAGCGAATAGAATTGATGCATGTAATTTTTATGAATCTGTAGGATATAGACCGGAAGTATATAAGGGATTTAAGAAGAAGTTAAAATAATTTTGGTGAGCCAGAAACGAGCGTTTAATCCTTAAGGTTTTTCAACCATAGGTTGAATATACTGGATTTTCAACTATTGAGTTATTGAAACGAACCTTTCCGAACAATAAAATAAGTCATATAGAGAGGAGCGTGAAAATATGAAAGAGGAATTGGCTAAAAATATCTGCAGATATCGTAAGGAAAAAGGGTTTACACAAGAGGAGCTTTCTAGAAAGCTGGGAGTGACATTTCAAGCCGTTTCAAAGTGGGAAACGGCTCAGACTTTACCTGATATAACTCTGTTGCCAAGGTTGTCACAAGTATTGGACATAAGTATTGATAAATTACTGGGTTACATCTCTTATGATAAGCAAATAACCATCTACGAAGAAGAATATAAAACTCAGGAATATTATTGGGGTATGGTGCCTTCAAAAACGTGTTTACGTGTACTTGAATTAATGCCGCCATCTACTCATTTAAAACTATTAGATATCGGATGCGGTGAAGGGAAGGACGCTGTATTCTTTGCTAGGAATGGTTATGACGTAACTGCATTTGATATTTCTGATGCTGGTATTGAGAAGACCAAACGTCTCGCTGACAATGCCGGTGTCCAAGTTAAAGTTTTTAAGGCAGATATTTTAGATTTCCGCTTGGATACTAATTTTGATATTCTATTTTCCAGTGGTGTTTTTCATTATGTGAAACCTCAATTGCGGGAAGAAATGTTTAGCAACTATAAACAATTTACCAATCCCAGTGGTTTGCACGTTTTTAATGTATTCGTAAACAAACCATTTATAGATCCACCCCCTGAAAAGGAGCCGACTGCATGTAAATGGGTTTCAGGAGAACTGTTCACATATTATCATGATTGGCTGATTCAAGAATGCTCAGAAGTGATTGTTGACTGTGATTCCTCTGGTTTACCGCACCAACATGCGATGAATAAGATTATTGCTCAGAAATACCAGTGTAAGAAAAAGTAGAAGTCCTTCGGGTCTAAACGCTGCATGTCCATGTGTGGGTTATGGAGATTCCTTTGTAGATATTATTTTTGGAGGATATTGTGATCGCATATATTCATATAACATCCAGATAAACATGAATTGAGTGAGGATAAAGCAATGGGGCATTTAGGTTTTTCATACGTAGGACTGATTTTCTTGCTGATGTTGACAATTCCTAATCTCATATGGATAAGACATCAGCCAAAGGGATATGATTCTCAAAGTGAAAACAAGATCTTGCTGATCTTTGAACGTGTCGGTCAGGTTCTTGTTACCTGTACAGCACTCATTTTCTCAGACTTTAATCTTCGTTCGTGGTCGGCATGGACATTGTGGCTTATTGCCGCAGTGATATTAATGCTCATGTATGAAGGCTGGTGGGTTAGATATTTCAGAAGCCAAAAGACATTGAGGGATTTTTATAGCAGCTTTTGCGGTGTACCTATAGCTGGTGCGACACTGCCTGTTATTGCGTTTTTGTTGCTTGGTATATATGGAAAAGTAGTCTGGCTTTTAATTTCTGTAGTGATTTTAGGGATCGGACATATTGGCATTCATCTACAGCATCGCAAGGAAATCTATTAACCAGACTTCGGGAGGGGGCTGTACTAAAGAAAAGGTTAATGGATATGCCAGGTTGAATTATGAAGGCAAGGAAGCAATATTATCACAGATAGTTGTAGATGAGGAATACCGGAATCAAGGCTTAGAAAGTGAATTAGTAAAGCGCGCAGCTATAGGTGATGATTGTTGGAACAAAACGAAAAGAGGTACTCTTTATGTCGGAAGTAATTGTGAGGCTGTGTGAAACGGATGATCTGACTGGCGTAGTTACTTTGATGAATGAGCTTAGGGAAGTAGCTCAGGGTGATGAAGTCACCTTTCAAAGTATAAGCAAAGTTTTTTCAGAAATGGAGCAACTGCCGGAAGTATATTTGAATGTGGTTGCAGAGATTTCTGGAAAAGTAGTTGGATTCATCTCGGTAATTTTTTATAGAACGGTTTTCCATAAGGGTGGCACAGCACTCATCAATGAGTTAATTATTACGCAGGCAGAGCGCGGAAAAGGAATTGGAAAAAAGTTGGTTCTGATGGCTCAAGAAGAAGCTTTGAAAAGAGGTTTTGATGAAATTGAAGTAGGAACTGAGAAAACAAATGTGGTGGCGCAAGGATTCTATCGAAGATGTGGTTTCAATGAGGAATATGTGTTATTGGGAATGGAGTTTGAATGAAGCTTTCGAGTAAGAAGGGTAAGCTATGTGGATCAAAATTATACCATTTGAGTATTTAGGGGTTTTTTCGGTGGGGATGTTCTTTATACCACCAATAGTTTCCCTGGCTATGTTCTACATTTTAAAAAGAGAGTTAATCTGGTTGTCGATACTGATTACGGTAATAGTTGATGTCATTGTATTTCGGGATGTGTTAACCTATTACGAAACGCGGAGTCTTGCATTGTTGTTTTTAATTCCGCAAGTTTTTGTTGTTGCAGTCATATCTTTATACCTTACTTATAAAAAGCGTCAAAGAAAATAATTTATCTGGCTGGGGAAACGATTTATGGCACCAATCATATAGTAAGAATCGTACAAGAAATGAAAAAAGGTGGTATAGTGATTCGCCTAGTTTGAAAAGGAGAGCGTAGGATGAAGAAGGGAATCTGGGCCGTAGTGCTTCTGACCTTGTTACTTTTAGTCAATGGATGTGATTTAGATCGTACTAAAATGTCATCCAGTGGAAGTGAAGAAAATAGTGAAGTACAACAACAATCCTCAAGTCAATCTGACCCCTCTTTATATGAGACGGAGGAAGAATCGGCAAGAGCACCATCAACACATGAAGATCAGTTCACGATTACAACATTGAATCATGAGTGGAAAGAGCTTTCGGCTAAGGTTTCGCTAAGCGAAATGATCTTTTATGGGGAGAGCAGGGGATCTACAAACTTAGCAGGAGATGAAAGAGTCGAATATTCCATGAATATTCCGGCGGATTGGACATTGCAGGGCACGGTATTTGAAGACAGCAATAAAAAGAAGGTGGCTGAAATAGCTCCGGTCATCTTGCTCAAACAGGGTGAAGAAATACAGTTTCTGGATTATGAAACCATTGAGGGACAAATTCTTACGAAAGAACCTATATCTTTTTATAAGTATAAAGGAACAAAAATCATTTTATTAATGGGCACAGAGGTTGGAAAGTGGTATCCTCATATGTATATGATCAGTGATGGTACATACGGATTCACGGTTACCATATACTCGCGTAACCAAATCAGAGATGAAGTCGAAGAAAGGTTGTTTGACGATATAGTTAAAACTTTTAGATTTAGGCTCTAAAGATTAGTCGCTGAAGGAATATCAAGGATACTACTAAGAGACGTCAGAATCTTTGGCCAGGGAGATCGTTGAAAAATGAATTTTCATGATTGCAAGATTATTACTACGATAAGGGCTGGGCAGGAAATATTTGATAAGCTATGTGACTGTGATGTAATTGTATTAGCTACACCTATTTATTCCTGGTTTTGTACGCCACCAATGAAGTCATTGCTGGACCGCTTAGTATATGGAATGAATAAATATTACGGTGATGAAAAGGGACCTTCCCTTTGGGCTGGTAAAATGTTAGCTATCATAACTACATGTGGTTACAGACCAGAAAGAGGAGTTGACTTGTTTGAGGAGGCTATCAAAAGGTATTGCAAACATTCTCAATTAAACTATGTGGGAATGGCTGCACAAAGTGATTTAGGATATAGATCTATATTTGTCCCAGATGATAAACTTTCCCAGACATTTGCGCATCAAATAATAAGCTTCGTATAACAGAAATTGTTTTGGGGGATTTATGATGAGATGGGAATTTGGGAGATACACAATAAATACTGATAAATCTCTGATATCTGCGGATCGGGTGAAGGAGTTTTTGTCCGATAGTTACTGGGCTAGGGATAGATCAAAAGAGCTTATTGAAAAAACTATAGAGAATTCTTTTTGTTACGGAGTATATCATGAAGAAGAGTTAATTGGTTTTGCTCGTGTTGTGACCGACTATTCAACGATAGTATGGATATCCGATGTTTATATAGATAGAATTCATAGGGAAAAGGTCTTGGCAAAAAAATAATAGCATGTATTCTGGAAACGCCGGAGTTCAAAAATGTCAGGAGCGCTTTAGTAACTAGAGATGCTCATGGGTTGTATGAACAATTTGGTTTTGAAAGTGTTGAGTCAATATTCATGGTGCGAAAACCCACAGAATAATGTGAAGACCCGCCATTCATGGCGGGATGGAATGGGGCGATTTATTTGAGTAGATTTACTTTTATGGCATCTGACTATCAGCTGCCTGAGGTTAATTATTCGGGTGTAATAGAGTTGACTGTAAAGGATCTGAAAGAGATGAATCCCCGGCCTCAATCGTTTTGGAACCTTGATGAACTTCCTGATGATTGTAAAGCACTGTATATTCCAGATGAAAATGATACAGGTGGACTCTCCGTTTCACTATGTACCAACCCTCCTGACGGATTGGAGAACTATGTTAAAAAGGAGTATATCTATTGGCTTAATGGAAAATTTCGTATGAACAAATGTATCAATCAACTTTTGGAATATCTCCATTCGAATATTAATGAAGGAGGTGGTATAGAGCTTTGGTCATTATGGTTTGGAGATGAAATGGATAATATTGTGCATCATAAGTGGAGTTTGTCCCAAACCAATAATCTTCGTTTTGAACTACTTGAGGATACAGATTGCTGTCTTCGTATAATAAAAAAAGAAAGAATCAGCAATTGAAGCGGAGATTTAGAATAGGGCGGCTCAAGAATTTTGCGGCCTATGAGTCGTTCTAACGATGTTCCATAGGGTAGGTTTAGTGGAAGTGGGTGAAGCTTTTGCAAAAGAGAGTATTTTTCATAATGTTGTGCTTAATAAGCATACTTATCATGCCCGCACCGGCCTATGCAGATATGGGGCCCAAACCTTCAGTGGTGATTGACTTCAAAGGCCTTGGAAATGATAAATATTATGTAACATTACTATCTGAAATAGCTTCCACAGGGCCTCATAGTGCCTTAGGTGAACATCCTAATAACCAGAGATATCATGAAGATGATGAAGACTATGAGATTTGGGAAAAGTTCATTTCCTATCAGGATAAAGATGGGTATTATTTTCTGCAGTACTTCAGAGAATGCAGTGAAACCTCCCAGTTCACCTGGGGGTATTATCCTCCACCTGAGTTTAAAATCTTAATTTACTTCCCTGAATACGACCAATTTGCTGTTAGTGAAGATGTCTATGATCGTTATGCTTTTCACAGTTATTATAGTGTAGATGCGAAAGGTTTGGAGTTAGGGTCAACTACACTCACTGAGAATATAAAAGCCGTGAGGAACTATGATTATACCTGGGAACTAATTTCTCTTTTTGCCAGAATTATTGCAACCATAGCAATTGAAATTTTGGTTGCGTTACTGTTTGGATTCAGAGCCAAAAAGCAACTGTTGATTATAGGGGCTGTAAATATTGTTACTCAATCCATACTTAACATTTTGCTTAATGTCATCAATTATAGTCAAGGCAGTATGATGTTTGTTTTTGACTATATTTGGATGGAAGCATTCGTGTTTATCATTGAAGCAGGAATATATTCTAGTCTTCTCCCCAAGTATAGTAGTATGGTAGTGACGAAAAAAAGACTTGTTATTCTATATGCCCTGACTGCAAATATAGTATCCTTTGGTCTTGGGCTTTATATTGCCTACTTAATACCTGGGATTTTTTAGTTGCCCAGGGAGTGGTATTGCGGGAAAGAGAGTGCTTTAAAAGCACTAAATAAAGGAGTGTTCTAGGTTATGACTAATGGAAAAACGAAAAAAGTATCGCCATCAATTGATGAATGGCTCAAAGAGGCAAAAGCTGATCCGGCGGCTATACAGGAAGGGATGTTCTTAGTTCATAATGGCGTTGTGCGCCAAACGCCTAAAGCAAAGGTCCGCCAAGGAATTGATGACGGGTCCATGGTTAAGGGAATGGAATTCGCTTACGATGCAGCAAAGGTTGATGAGGTGATTGCCGAAACCTATAAGATGAAGGGGATTTTTTATGTTAGGGTTTGGCTTAATGAAGGCCAGCTTGAATTAGGAGATGACATCATGGTTGTACTGATAGGGGGCGACATCAGGCCTCATGTGGTGGATGCTCTCCAATATCTGGTAGGGAAGATTAAAAACGAATGTGTTACCGAAATTGAGCAAAAATAGTCAGGCAATGGGAGACAGGTATGGACTATAAATCCCTGATAATAAACTTTATGAGTAGAACAGGAAATTCCTTCAGAGCCGCCGCATCGATGACGAAAGTGGGTAGCCAAAGAGGGATAAGGTCGGAACTATATCCGATCACCAGATGCCGGAATGAGTCTGCTTTGGATAAAGGCTCTGGTGATCTGTTGGGAGTGGTGTTTCCGACCCATGGGTTTACAGCACCTTGGCATGTAATTAAAGGGGTACAGTGTTCGGGGAGTTATGGGACTTGATATGCCATCCAACTGGATGTCATTGCACTGGGGGCTGAATTCTGTAAATTCCAGATTCATCATTGACATGGCAAAGGTTAAGGCTGATGTTTTTATGAACAGCGTTTTAGAAGGGAAAAAAGAGTTTAGGGGCGTTTTTTTCTGTCGAAACTGTTTTTTGCTTCCGAGGATTGCACAGGTTGTGGTTTATGTGCTGAAAGCTGCCCGGTTAAGACTATAAAAATGGTGGGAAATAACAAACCTCGGCCTTATTGGACATTTACTTGTGAAAGCTGCATGAGATGCATGGGTTATTGCCCTAACAAAGCCGTTGAAGTGAGTCACTCCTTTGCCATTATCTTGTATTTTTTGACGACACTGCCGGTATCCGTTTATATATTAAATGGACTTAGTGAGCTCATGCCCACAGGACCCTATTTTTTCGTTGTTAATGCTCTGCTTAATTATAGTTACATCTTGTTTGCACTTTTTATAGCCTATCTTGTTCTTTTTTGGCTTATTCAAATTTCACTGCTTAACAAGCTTTGCACCTACACGACATTGACCCATATTTACCGCCGTTATCACGAGCCTGATACAAAATTAGGGGATATGCTCAAAAACCAAGGCTAGGGCCGAGCTTAAGTGAACTTGATTTGGGGATGGCATCTGGGTTTTGGAATAGAAAATGTAACTAAGAGGGGAGGAGTTCAAGTGATAAGCCTTATAAATTCATTTCAAAAGATGAATAGGATAGGCAGAGTTGGAGCATTTATTGGTTTAGCAGCTTCGGTGAGCGGAATTATATTATGGGCAATTTTAAATATATTTAAAGAAGTGCTGCCAATAACTTTTGTAGGACTTGGACTCCCGGCGATTCTCGGATTAATTGCTTCGATTTATGGAGTAATTTGGTTAATGTATGTTGTTTTTATTTACTCCTTGCCACTAAGTCTTTACTTAGCAATGACCCCTAGCGCCTTTAGATTTTTCTTGTTGGTTTTACTTGGTTATTTAGCTTCTGCGATTTTATTGACATTAGATAGAAGAGCCCGGGATAAAGATAAATTGAATTAAAGCAAAAAGATGCTCCTGGGTAAAAATAGTATAATGAATTATATGAACCGAATACGTAGAGGGCAGCTTTAAGGGTCAGGGAGAGATGGAATGGATCTAAAGTCAAATCTAAAATCATTTGGTATTTTGGCATTGTTGCTGCAAATTATTATTGTAATGCTAATCATTAAAACGGGTGCAGCTTCTCTAGCCTTGGGATTTAGCTTTTTGATACTGGCTGTATTGCTGAGTATTAATGAAAATTTTTATGATAGATTTTTTTCTTTTCTGAATCCTGGACTTTATCGAAAATATAGTGAAAAAAATAGTGTCCATTATAGAAAGGGAAGAAAAGCTTATATCATGAATTTCTATATGCTGGCGGCTGTTGGCGCCATCAATGGATATAGGATATTGATGTTGGACATAGAGCCTAAATTATCATTGGGCTTAAATCAATCCATGTCCTTTGCAATTATTGCTTTGATTTTGCTTTTAATAATCACTTATTTTTCGATTTTATTGTTCAAGAGTTCAGATGAAAATTTATTATGGAATATGGTCATGGGAATTTCATTCATTGCCTTCTTATTTATATTCTATTTTGTTGTTTATAACTAAATCTTTTTGTATTCTACTTTAAACTAATTGATCTCACCTAAATTAAAACAGTTATCCAAGCTACTCGTATGATTATATTCGGGTCAATCGCATTATGGATGGAAAGGTGTACTTTGGCATTCTGGGTACTACTATGAAACAATATGTTATTGACCTGGAAACTAGGGACATTCAAGAGCTATGAAATCGCGGATTAATATAAAATCAAAATATAGTGTAGTGAAAAGCCGGGCATCTTTACCTGGTTGAAAGGGGATCAATGATGAGAAAAGCGGCTTCTATGATTGTTTGTCTCATTTGTTTCTTAGTGTTACTTACAGGCAGTGTTATTGTAGAAAAGCAGGGATCTAACCTCGATTTTTCCTTCGATAATAAGGGGCAGTACACCGGATTCAATAGCTTACCATCCAGATACACACTGGAAATGGCCCAACATGCCGGATATTACGTCATAAGTGATTCGAAGGTTGTTGCCAATGGCGGTTTGTGGGATGATTTTATTGCGGCTTCTTCCCAAGGGAAAAATTCATCTCTCCGCGTGGTAGCATTCTATTCAGAGAATGGAAATAGCCCCTTCTTTGCCGACTTATTCTACAAGGATGATTACTACTATTTGTTTGATTCCAGTGCGGATGAATTGAGTAAAAAGCCCTTTAAGCATCTTTTGATCCTGGAAGGGCGGTTCGGTAATCCGTCAAAAGATAGTGGGGTAATCGTATTGGCTAACGATAGCTCTCTTACCTTTGATATGATAATCTCCAGCATGGTGTCAAGTAACTATGAATATATCAAAAGCATACCGGAATACAAGCTTATTATGTTTCGATAAATTGAAGTAGTAAGACCGGCAATTAAGGAACGAGAATTGGAGTTTTCATATAAAGCGTGGTAAACTATAAAAATAGTAATTATTTTATCAAGACCTTATGAGTTTTTAAACAGAAAGGAAAAGGCTATGAAAAAATCCAACAGTAAGTTTATCCTCGCTGCAATTTGGATAGCGTTCATTTTAATCTCCTATTATTTTGCGCTCGTTCCCATCAACCTGCAATCTCCCGGTTTTTGGGTGTTTTTGATTTATGTTTTGGGGATAGGTGCCGGGCTGTTCTTGCTTCATCAAATATTTGTGGAAAAAAGACTCACCCTCACAAAGCATATTGGCTCCTATCTCGTTATGGCTACCCTGCTTGTGACCATTGTTGGCGGGATTATGTTCCTTTACTCCATGCCCATCTTCCATGCCAAAACTTACGCCAATCTTATTAACAAGCAAGAAGGAGATTTTGCCAAGGATGTAGCGGAACTTCCCATTAATCAAATTCCCACAGTAGACCGGGATACTGCCTTGAGGCTTGGCGACCGGAAGATGGGTGAGATCGTCGAGTTGGTTTCCCAATTCAATGTAGCTCCCGATTACACGCAAATCAATTATCAAGGAAAACCGGTCCGGGTATCTCCTTTGCAGTATGCAGACTTCTTTAAATGGCTGAATAACACCAAAGAGGGACTTCCCAGCTATATCAGGGTGGATATGGTCACTGGAGTCGTGGATCTCGTTACCCCGGAACAAAGCATCAAATACTCTGAGAGTGAGCTCTTCTTTAAAAATGTGCGGCGTTATCTGCGGATGAACTATCCTATGGATATCTTTGGCGATTTCAGCTTCGAAATCGATGAACAAGGAGTACCTTATTGGATTGTTTCTGTGCGGTATAATACCATTGGACTCTTTGGGGGAACGGATATTAAGGAAGTTATCATGCTTAATGCGACCACCGGTGACCATCAGAAGCTTAAATTAGAAGAGGTTCCGGAATGGGTGGACCGGGTCTATGATGCCGATCTTGTCATTGGTCAGGTTAATTATAACGGTCGCTATCAAAACGGCTTTATCAACTCGATTTTTGGTCAGAAGGGTGTTCTTGCCACCACCGAAGGGTATAATTACCTGGCTCTCAACGACGATGTATATCTGTATACAGGGATCACTTCCGTGGTGCGGGATGAATCCAACATCGGATTTATCCTGATCAATATGCGGACGAAAGAAACCACGTTCTACAGCATTCCCTCTGCCGAAGAATACTCGGCTATGGACAGCGCTCAAGGGGCAGTTCAGGAGAAACGCTATTTATCCACTTTCCCTCTTCTCCTTAATATTGAAGGTGAGCCGGTCTATTTTATGTCTTTAAAGGATGCGGCAGGGTTAATCAAGATGTATGCACTGGTGGATGCTCAGAATTACCAAAAGGTTATTGTGGGGAACTCGGTTGAAGAGGTTGTAAAATCATTTACCGGCAGAACTGGAACGGTGACAGAGCCTACGCCTGAGGAACCGAAAGAAGAGTTCGGCATCCAAGGGAAAATCACAGATATTAAGAGCGTGGTTATGGATGGCAACACCTATTTCTACATCCTTCTCGATGGCCGGAGCGATGTCTTCATAGCCAATGTCAAAGTCTCAGAAAAATTACCCTTCTTAAAAATTGGTGATGAAATCCAAGGTCAATATGTGGAGAGATATAAGGGAGTTCATGAGATAGTTAGGTTGCAGTAGAGGTTAGGATATGACATTTTATAGAGTATCGCTGACTGTTCGATCAGGAACAGAGCGATACTCTTTTTTTACCCGCCTTCTATTGACAAGCCCATGTGGGGATCGGCTTATAGTTCCAATTGAACCTGGTAGGTCTCAAACCAATAATCCAGTTGCACCAGCCAAGCCATCAATTGAGGAACCCCCATAAGCTGGCCAAACCAGGTCTTGTTTTCAGGATTTATAAGGCGATTGAGCACATCCTTTTGCAATAGTTCCGCCAGTACTCCGCTGCCGGAGCCCAGACGCTTGCGGAAAAGATGGAATACCAGCTGTTCATAATGAGGGTCATGGGTTTTGGGGAAGGGGCTTTTTTTACGATAGAGGATTTTATCGGGGAGATAGTCTTGCATAGCGGCCCGGAGCAGTGATTTTTCCACACCGCCTTTGAATTTTATCTCCCAAGGGACATTATAGACATACTGGACCAATCGGTGATCTGAAAAAGGAACCCGGACTTCCAAGCCCGAGGCCATACTCATCCGGTCTTTGCGTTCCAGCAAGGAGGTCATAAAGTAATGAATGGAAAGCCAGCTGGCGATGCGGGAATTTCTCATAGTTTCCGATTCGCCGGGGAGCGTAGGGCAAGCTTCCACGCTCCGACGGAAAATTCCCGAAGTATAGTCAAAGCCCTCTTGGGGACGAACCAGTTCGGGCTTGAACAAGCCGATACGGGCATGGGGGTCGTGGATCCAGGGAAAAAAACTGCGTGTGAGCATTTCCGGGCGATAGAACCAGGGGTAGCCTCCGAAAACTTCATCTGAGCATTCTCCGGATAAAGCCACCGTATGGTGGTTTTTTACTTGGCGGCAGTAAAAGAGCAGGGAGGAGTCGATGTCTGCCATCCCGGGATAGTCCCGATAATTTACCGCATCATTCAGGTAGCCTACCAAATCCTCCTTTGTAGCGGTCAGAGTCCGATGATGAGTATGCAAATGCTGGGCCAGATAAAGTGCAAACTCCTCATCCCTTTGAGGCTGGAAGAGAGTCTGCTGAAAATGATCCTTATTTCCTTCATGCTCGAAGGAATAGGTGGCAAGCCGCCGTCCCTCGGCTTTGTATTTTTGGGCCGCCACTGCGGTGATGACTGAAGAATCCAGCCCTCCGGAAAGGAAAGTGCAAAGGGGGACGTCGGAAACCAACTGACGTTCAATGGCATCCACCAAAAGACCCCGGGTGGTTTCCACGATAGTATCTTCACTGTCCCTATTCTCATAAGCTTCCAGGGTCCAATAGTTGGAGATCTTCAGCCCTTCTTCAGGAGATCCCGGAGTAGGAGTATAAAAAGCATGGGAGGCAGTGGGCAGCTCGGAGATACCCTTAAAGATAGCGGTGCCCTCTTCCTTGACAGGCATCATATAGAGAAGCTGCCACAAGCCTTGGTGATCCAGTTGGGGCTGCACTTGGGGATGCTTAAGGAGGGCTTTGATTTCCGAAGCGAAGAGCAGGGCATCCTCCACAAAGGTGTAGAAAAAAGGCTTGACGCCGAAGCGGTCGCGGGAAAGATAGGCCCTTTTTTCTTTAGAGTCGTAGATCACAAAGGAATAGATACCGTTAAGCTTGCTGGAGCATTGTTCTCCCCAGAGGATATAGGAGTACAGCACCACTTCCGTATCACAATAGGTTCTGAACTTAACTCCAAGCTTAAGGAGTTCTTGGCGTAAATCCCCGGTGTTGTAAAGCTCTCCATTGTAGACGATGGTATATTCGTAGCCCTCGTGGCTGGCGGTCATGGGCTGCCTGCCCTTTTCGATGTCGATAATGGCTAAACGGTTATGTTGAAAAGCAAAATGATCTCCATAATAAAGGCCGTTTTGGTCCGGCCCTCGATGAATTAAAGTTTTTCCCATAGTGTTAAGAGTTTGTATCTCCTGGGGAGAAATTTTTCGGGTAAAATTCAATAAACCAAGAATGGAACACATGAACCAGCACCTCACAAGCAAAAATAACAAAGAAGTACCCGTCAGAGTACTCCTTTGTCTCAGAATCAATATATGTGAGAGAGGAAGAACCGTGCCTCTATGAAAACAAATTTTGGTTTTGCTATGAATACAGCATGCATGAAGTCCTTGTATTGACAGCGGACTTTCACAAAGTATATATTAGGTATAGAACAAAGGCGTTCTAAGGACCCTAATAGGGAGCTTAGTGCGCCCTTTTTTATAGGTATCAGGTTTCCATGCCTTTTAGCGGCAGCGCAGAGGGATAAAACCGGTTATTTCACCCATTTGGAAAGGAGAGCTTAATCATGGGGTTTACTAAAGAAGAGTGTCTTAAGTATGTAGGAGAAAATGATGTCCGCTTTATCCGTATGCAATTCACAGATATTTTTGGCCAGATGAAAAATATCGCCATAACCCATAACCAGCTTGCTCAGGCCTTGGATGAGGGTGTGCTGTTTGACGGCTCGGCGGTTAAAGGGTTTGCAGGGGTTGAGGCTTCGGATATGCTTCTTCTTCCCGACCCTGGTACATTCACCATTATTCCCTGGCGTCCTCAGCAGGGGAAGGTAGCAAGAATCATTTGCGATGTGAAGAATCACGATGGCTCTCAATTTGAGGGGGATCCCCGCTATATTCTTAAGCGAACCTTGAAAAAAGCTCAGGACTTAGGTTATGTATTCCAGGTGGGCCCGGAATGTGAATTCTTTTTATTCCATACGGACAGTGAAGGGCAGCCCACCACAACGACCCACGACACTGCCGGGTATTGTGATTTAGCCCCTATCGATCAGGGAGAAAATACCCGTCGGGAAATTTGTTTAGTTCTGGAAGAGATGGGGTTCGAAATAGAGACCTCTCATCATGAATCTGCTGCAGGGCAACATGAAATTGATTTCAAATATTCTGATGCCTTGATGGCGGCGGATCATATTATGACCTTCAAATATGTAGTGAAAATTGTGGCGCAAAGGAACGGCCTTCATGCCACCTTTATGCCCAAACCTCTTCCCGGAGTCAATGGTTCGGGGATGCACATCAATATGTCCTTAGCCAAAGAGGGAAACAATGTATTTAATCACCCTGAAAAACCTGGTGAGCTCTCCGAAACAGCGAAGCAATTCATTGCCGGATTATTGGAGCATATCAAGGGGATTACAGCCATTGCCAATCCTTTGGTCAACTCCTATAAACGCTTAACCCCCGGCTATGAAGCACCTGTCCATATTGCCTGGTCCCCGATGAACCGCAGTCCGCTGCTGCGGGTGCCGTCCCCACGAGGAGCGGGAACCCGTCTTGAACTGCGCAGCCCTGATCCCAGCTGCAATCCCTATCTGACCTTGGCATTACTCCTGGAAGCCGGTCTGGACGGACTCCAACGGGAAATGAAGGTGCCTGAGCCTGTTAATGTGAATATCTATCACCTTACCCCGGAGCAGGAAAAGTCTCTGAATCTGGAGCGCTTACCCTCCAATCTGCTCATGGCTCTTGAAGAGATGCAAAAAGATCCCTTGATTCAATCCACCTTAGGCGGGCATATTTTTACCAAGTACACTGCGGCCAAGGCTAGAGAATGGAAAGCTTATGATGATATGGTCCATCAATGGGAGATTGACAGTTATCTCAAAGCTTATTAGATAGGGAACCCTGCATAAGGGGGGATGAGTTATGAGCGCAGGGAATGTCCTCATCGTCTGTGGAAAATCTGAAGTGGCCGGCAGCATAGAAAACACACTTATCAAAGAGGGGTACCATCCGGTCAACTGCGCTCATTCAGCCAATGAGGCACGACGGCAGTTTTTTTTCGCACAGCCGGATTTGATCATCGTGAGTACGCCCCTTCCTGATGAGCAAGGGATTGATTTAGTCTTTGATGCCCATGAGAAAACTTCGGCTGGAATTATTGTTATAGCGCGGCCGGAGCAGGTGTCCCATATGCAGGATGCCCTGGAATCCACAGGGGCGATGATTCTGCCTAAACCCATCAACCGCCTTACTTTGATTCAAAGCGCCCGCTTTGCATTATCTGTAAGGAACTCCATGTATCAGTTAAGAAGTGAGCGGGATCAGCTCAAAAAGCGCATGGATGAGCGTAAGATTATCGAACAAGCCAAATGGCTGCTGGTGGAAAAGGTAAACATGAGTGAACCGGAGGCCTTCCGTCATATCCAGAAAAAAGCGATGGATTTGCGCCTTCCCCAACTCCAGGTGGCTGAAGAGATCATCAAGGACTATACTTAAAAGGAGAAACCCTCGAGAGGGTTTCTCCTTTGGCTACTGCGCCGTATTGGCTGATTGTACAAAATCTTTAAGAGCCCGTTCTGCCAGGGGACGGGCAATCATTGTCCGGGGCCCGTTAATGCAGCCGCCCTCACAAGCCATGCATTCCAGAAAACCTTTGTCCTCGTTCTTGACATGGGTTTCCAGGGCTTTCAGACTGTTTTGAATCCCCTCGGTCTGATAGGTAGGGGGAGCATCCTTGCCCAGATAAGCGCTGAGTGCCGCAGCCACCCCTCCCGCTTTGGAGAACTCCCGGGCAAAGGAGCTGGGTCCGGTTAAAACTTGAGTGGGCTCTTCGGCAGGATCGATACCTTCATAGTCGAACCAGACCAGCAACTCTTCAAAGGTAAGCACAAAATCCACTTTAGTCTCAGGCCGCTTTCCTTCTTCTTTTTTGGCAATACAGGGGCCGATAAAGGCGACCTTTGCTTCAGGATTCTCTTCCTTAAGGATATGGGCAACCTGGGCCATAGGGGAGAGGGTGGTAGAAATATGGTGGAATAAATCAGGCTTTTCTTTTATAACGGCACTAACATAAGCCGGGCAGCAGGAACTGGTCATGAATTCTTTTCCGTGGGCCAGGCGTTCATCATATTCCCGGGCTTCCAATTCAATGGTGCGATCGGCTCCCAGGGCAGCTTCCAGAACATCTTTGAAACCCAGCTTTAAAAGGGCTGACTTCACCTGTCCTGGTGAAACTTTTCTTCCGAATTGCCCTACAAAGGCCGGTGCGATGACAGCATAGACCGTGTTCGACCGTTTGCGCAGTTCCTCAAAAAGGTTGACAAGCTGAGAGGATTCAGCTACGGCTCCGAAAGGGCAGCTGACAATGCACTTTCCGCAGCTTGTACAATGGGCTTCCGCAATACTGGCAATACGATCCTCCCGGACTGAGATCGCTTTGGTGGGGCAACTGTCTTCACAGGGCCGCCGATGTTCGATGATGGCATGATATGGACAGTTCCGGGCGCAAAGACCGCACTCTACACAGCGGGTCTGGTCAATAAAAGCTTTATTGTTAATAAAGAGAATCGCTTTTTTAGGGCAGTTGGAGAAACAGAAATGGCCAACGCAATTTTGGCAATGGTCGGTTACACTATAGCGGTGCATTTCACATCCGTTGCACCCTTCCTTGAGAACACGTACCACCGGACCTTCATCCGGTTCAAGTACAGCTTTTAAACGTTCTTCAATAACAGCCCGCTCTTTATGGATACAGCAACGGTAACGGGGCGTTCCATCGGGAATAATCAGACGAGCCAAGGTCGCGCGGTCATTGCGGTCCTGGTCACGACTGACCCAGTCCAAGGCAGATTTTAAGACTTGGCGGCGGATATTTAAAATTTCTGATCGGGCCATAGCCGGCTTCCCCCTTAATAGATTAATTTATTTAATCTTTAAAATTAAGAAACTACTTATTTAGTATAATTCCTTCTAAAAGAAGTGTAGCAATTGAGGGATAAGAATTCAATGAAGATGTGAAATGTTTAACTTGGAAGTTTATTTCCTCAATAGAATATTTTCAAAAAATGACAGGGGATTGGCCCTGTTTCCCTACAGAAAAAGAGTTTTGCCTCGATGACCATTCCTTCCTTTATGGAAGATATGATCCTTTGCACAAAACTCTTTACACTCTGCGGCTATCCAATACCTTTATTGATTATTGTTGTTGGTCCTTTCTGGTTTCGAGGATTTCCTTAATGGCCAGATTGGAAGCGTCAAAACGAACCGAAGCATCCGTATCCAAAGGAATAATATGTTTTTCTTCGATGCATTTGTCACAGGCCATCATTGTATATCCTGCTTCGTAATTTTCCGAGAGTTTACCCTCCGGATAATAAGGGATTTGGTGAACTTCCCAGGCGAGACAGGTTTCTCCGCATACATCACAGGATAATTCGGTGCGCAGCATGCTGGTTCCTTCGCCTTTCATCATGAGACCGATAGTGTATTTTACCACAAAGTTACTTTTAAGATCAGAAAGACTTTTTGCCATTAGGTACTCCTCCTCTGATAATGGTCGACATCATCCATTATACAGTATTTGTGCTGAAGATTCATCCGTCACCTGCTTCAAATCCCCTTCAAAGCAGGTGTTGGATCTATAAAATATAATTCGCATAAGTATAAGTTTTTTCTATTGTAAGATAGTCCTACGGTGACGGGGACCAAGCAGACAGCTTTATCGACTTTGTTCAGACTGTATGTTTCTATCGGCTGCTTGAGCGTGACGCTTAATGAGCTGATTTCCCACCCAGGCGGCTATTCCACCTTTAATCAGATCGCCGGCAATGAAGGGGAGAAAGCCTGTGGTGATGACGAGAGCCATGGTGGTGGGTTTATGGAGAACAAAATGCATGACCAGATAAAAATAGGTTAAGCCAATGATATATAAAGCAATAATACCGCCTAGAACGGCCAGTAGGGCGGATAAGAGATTTTGCCGGTTGTAGAGTTTACCCACCACATAAGCGGCGGCAATATCCCCCGGGAGGTAGCCAAAGGAAGGCTTTAATACATAGCCTATGCCGCCAAAAGGTGGGCTGGCAAAGACCGGCAAGCCCAATAAACCGAGAAATACATAGACTATGACAGCTAAGCTTCCGTATTTGGGTCCTAAGATCAGGCCGGCTAAGAAGACAAAGACAGGGAGAATACTGAAAGGAACTAAGGCTGGGGAAGCCCAGCGCATGATCATACCTGCTAAACATAAAAGAGCAGCCATAGCCGCAGTCTTGGCTAAATGTTGGGCGTTCATTGAGGAACATCCTTTCTAATAACATATTGTAAACTTAACTGGTGAATTTAAGTTTACAATATGTTATTATAACTGACAAGAGATTTTTTTACATATCAGATTCCCATATCTCATGGCAGAATCGCTGATGGCCGGGAATATTGGTTGGATTTAGGTAGTAGTATATGGAGTGTAAAACTATGACGAAATCACTGGAAGGAAGAACCCTCAGCTTTGGCATAATTCAGGAAATTAATTTTACCCTCCACCAAGGGGAAGCTATTGCCTTAATGGGGCCTAATGGAGCAGGTAAATCCACCTTGGCCCGGCTCCTTGCCGGTTTCCAGGAACCCGCTTCGGGGGAGCTTAATTTGTTCAAGGATGGCCGGGAAATTCCCTGGACGGAGGTTCGGCGCTGGCAGGAGATTGGGATCATTGGTCAGCATCCCAGAAGACAGACCATCGGAGCGACGGTTGGAGAAGAGCTGGGCTTTGGACTTTTGAACTTGGGTTATGAAGTGAAGAAGGTTCAGGAGATGGTCAAGGAATTGGCTTTCCGGATGGGTCTTGAAGGTAAACTCAATCAATCCCCCGCCACCCTTTCCGGAGGAGAGCGGCAACGCTTGGTGCTGGGGGCTGTCCTTGCTCTCAATCCGGCGTTTCTATTGCTGGATGAGGCCTTAAGCATGTTGGATAGACTGGCTCAGGACGCTTGTCTGAAACTGTTGGAGGAAAAAGGGAAATCCATGGGGCAGCTTTGGATTACTCATGATCCGCAGTTAGCGGCAAAAGCAGATCGTCTCTGGGTTATGAAGGAAGGGAAACTATGGGATATGGGGAAGCCTCAAAAGGCACTCAAGGATGAAACCCTTTGTAAAGAGTACGGGATTCGTGTTTTATATCCAGGTGATTTTCCGGCCTGCCCTTCAATTGGTGAGAAGATCGGGGAGAAGTATCAAAGAGTGCAGAAATTAAGGTGTGCAGAGGGACTCTCCGAAGGCACTGCATCAGGGAACTCTGTTCTGGAGTGGCAGGAAGCGGAGTATGGCTTGCGGCTGCAACTTACAGAAAAAATAAAAGAGAAGAGCTTTCTCGCAGTACTAGGTCCCTCAGGAGCGGGAAAGTCCACTCTTCTCGAAAGTGCCATAGGACTCATTCATCCTTCCCAAGGGAAATTTCTGGCCTTTGGTCAGGAAGCGACCCGTAAAAGTGGACATTTGAGGCAGAAAGCCCGCCTCCTTCTTCAAGAACCTGGAGAATACATCATCGGCAGTACGGTTTATGATGAAGTGTTTTACCTTCAGAATAAAAAGGAGAGGAAAGCCAAGGCTCAGCGCAACGAAGAGTATCTCCAAGTATTTGGGATACCCCTGGAAAAGGCCCTGGCCTATCCGGAGCTTTTAAGCGGAGGGGAACGGCAACGGGTGGCTCTAGCCGCGGCATTGGAATCTTTACCAGAAATCCTCTTGCTGGATGAACCCTTGCTGGGCTTGGATTATGTTGGACGGAGTATGGTTCTGGATCTTTTACAGGACCTAAAAGGCAGCATGACCATCTTATACATCACCCACGATTGGCCGGAGGTTCGAGAACTGGCGGATGAAGTATGGCTGGTGGAAGAGGGACGAATGACCTACAAGTGCAAGAGAAAAAAAGATGGAATTATGGAAATCGATGATGAGAGGCTTAAGGAGGCAGGGGTCCGTTGTTAGAAAGAGGACTTTATCACCCCGGTGAAAGTACATGGCATAAAATAGACCCCCGGTTAAAAATCGGGGGTCTCGTTACCCTGGGGTTATTAATGACCATCGTGGATTGGAGAGGATTGCTCTGTCTCACGGGGGGACTCTTCGTCATTCTTTGTCTCTGTCCTCTCCCTCTTAAAGCCTTTCAATCCGTCATTAAGGCAGGGATCGTGTTAGGATTTTTCTATACCTTAATCATGGGTTGGCATTGGGAAGATGGCTGGATCTTCTGGGAAGGATACTGGTCCAGAGAAGGAATACTTCAGGGGCTGATTATGAGCTGGCGGATTCTTCTCGTTTTCCTTTTAACGAGAATTTTTGCGGCCTTTACCTTACCCTCAGAACAAGGAATAGGAATCGCTTTCTTTTTCACACCCTTTTATCGCCTTACCCCTAAGGCAGCAGATTTTGCCCTCTTAATTACTTTGACCCTGCGCTTTATCCCTTTGCTGCTGGAGGAGGCTGCTTTGCTTTATAAAGCCCGCCTGGCTAAGGGGAATTTATCCGTAAAATGGACAGGGAGGATAAAGGAGCTAGCGGCTCTTTTGCTCCCCCTGCTTCGAATTACATTGCGACGGGCTGAAGAGGTGGCAGAAAATCTCGTGGCACGGGGTTATGTTTCCGGCGGTTACCGTGCCTTGGGAACAAAGGAGTGGGAGGAAAGGGATAGTTGGGGAGCTGTGGTTCTAATACTATGGTGCATGGGGACTTTGCTTATTGAGCAATTCTGGAGGTCGTAGTGATCGTGCGCACGATAAGGGGTTCGGGTGCCTATGAAGAATAAAAGTTGTCAGATAATATGCCGCCTACCCACTAGTAACCTCCACTATTTTCCGTTATTATAGTGCATAGGTATTATGTGGATTTTTTAGAAACGAAGAAGCGGGTTAACTCAGGGGTTAGGAAAAGGGAGAGCGAATGAGTATGTGAAACTTCTGATTAGCCAAATTGAGCAGTGAGGAGCAGAAAAAATGAAATTAATTCGAGCAGGGGTCTTTTTTCTAATGGCTGCCTTGGTTTTAGGCGGTTGTGCTAGTCAAAGCTATTCCGAGAATGTGGTCGCTGTTGTCAATGGAGAAACGATTACCAAAGAAGAGATCGCTGAAGTAATTAAGGAGAGGAAACTACTTATTGATTTAACTGAAGCCTTGCGGTTAGTTAATGGAGAAAGCAGTATGCCGCAAAGAGAGGCCATGATCCAAGCCTTCGGAATTAATGAAGGGGATATGACGCCGGGTCAGAAAAGATTCTTTGAGGGTATTGAACGATCCTCTGCTAAGATACCGACCGAGAATGAAGCTCTGAATATTCTGCTTGTGGAGGAAGTCCTTCATCAGGAGGCAGTCAAGGAAGGTCATGATGCGTCTATCGATAAAGTCAGAGAGATCATGGAAGAAAGCAAAAGGATAAACATGGAGGCTATGTCTCAAAACGAGGAAGCACTAAAAGAATACAATGAATATGTGGAAAAAACTGCGTCAATTTATCATCAGTATGGGTTTGCATCCGAGGATGACTATTTAAACAAACGCATTGATAGAACGGCTCGAGCCATGGCCATCAATACCATGAACTATGAGTTCGACAAAGTTATGACAGATAAGCTTCCCAATATTGACCTTCCCCAGATGGAACGGGGAAATGCCTGGGAGGATTATGGGGAATATCTCTTGAGCAAAGCCAAAGTTAAAATCCTTAAACCGGAATACCAAATCGAACATTACGGAGAATCGTGGAGTCATGGCAAGCTTAATCTAAAAGCAGCTTCTAAGTAAGAAAGGACATTGTAAAATTTTGTCATGTGGAAACCGCATGGTATACTATGGTGAAACAAAAAGTATAAAGGGTCAGAATATCATTATGATATTTGCAAACATAGGGAGAGTGCACCATGTCCAGAGATCAACAACCTGATGAAAATGGCGTAAATGACGTACGCTATACCTATAAAGACTATCTAACCTGGGCCAAGACCCAACCTGGTGAGATCCTCAACGGAGTACCCTATGGCAGAAGTCCGGCTCCCTCCATACACTATCTGGAGGTATTGGGTGAGCTGTACATGGCCTTTGCTCTTTATCTGAGGGAAAAACCGGGGAAAGTGTTTCTTTTTCCATTTGATGTGCGGCTGCCTGGTGATGCTGATCAAAAAGATGAGGATATCCCCACTGTTGTGCAGCCGGATCTTACTGTGATCTGTGAACTGTCGAAAGTGGATGAGGGAGGGTGTAAAGGAGCGCCTGATCTCATCATCGAGATATTAGCAGAGGACACTATGCATAGAGATTTGTATTTAAAGCTGCGCATCTACGAAAAGGCGGGAGTCCCTGAATATTGGGTAGTTCATCCTAGGGATCGGACAGTTCTCACATTTAAATTAAAGGAGGGGGCTTATGATACCCCCAAATTTTATAAAGCTTCTGATGAAGTTCCTGTAGGGTTATTCCCGGATCTTATCATTCCCCTTGCTGAGATTTTCCGCTGATGGAAGGCTTGGCGTGGTCTCGGTGATACCAAGAAAAGCATAAAAAAAGGACTGTCTCTCTGACAGTCCTCTTTTTATGCTTTGTTAGATGAGCAACCCGAACAGTTCGGGATTATCGTTGATGCGTGTATACTGGAAGCCCTTTTTATCCATTCTTTCAATCAAGGGTTGGTAATCTTCCTTACGGGAGAGCTCAATACCAATGAGTGTTGGGCCTTTTTCCTTATTATTGGATTTGGTGTACTCAAAGCGGGCAATATCATCATTAGGACCTAGGACTTCCCCGACAAATTCTTTTAGGGCACCGGGGCGCTGAGGGAAGTTGACAATGAAATAATGTTTGAGTCCCTGATCCAGTAAGGAACGCTCCTTAATTTCAGGAGTTCTTTCAATATCATTATTGCCCCCGCTGATGATGCAGACGACATTTTTGCCTTTGATCTTATCCTTATAGGTCTCCAGAGCTGCGATGGAAAGAGCACCCGCCGGTTCAACCACAATGGCACTATCGTTATACATTTCCAGGATGGTGGTGCATACTTTTCCTTCTGTGACCACGATGACATCTGCGAGAACCTCGCGGCAGATTTCAAAAGTAAGATCTCCTACTCGTTTTACAGCGGTACCATCCACAAATCCATCGATGTGGGGTAAGGTGATTACTTCACTTTGGGCTAAGGCTTGCTTCATGGAAGCTGCACCGACAGCTTCCACGCCAATGACCTGGGTTTTGGGACTTAAGCTTTTCATGGCAATTCCCACGCCGGACATAAGGCCGCCGCCGCCGACACCGCCCACAATATAGTCAACGGGCGCTTCCATATCATTAAGAATCTCCATGGCAATGGTTCCTTGACCTGCGATGACTAAAGGATCATCAAAAGGATGAACAAAGGTCTTATTAGCTTCTTCACAATGAGCCTTCGCTTTATTGAAAGCGTCATCGAAGGTATCACCGATCTGAATCACTTCCACAAAATCTCCTCCAAAGCGTTTGATGGAAGAGATTTTTTGCTTTGGTGTAGTGGAGGGCACATAGATACTTCCTTTAATACCCAGGATTTTGCAGGAATGAGCGACTCCCTGGGCATGGTTCCCCGCACTGGCACAAACGACACCGCTGTTAAGCCGTTCTTGGGGAATACTATGGATCATATTATAAGCTCCCCGGAGCTTGAAGGAACGGACCACTTGAAGATCTTCCCGTTTTAAGAAAACATTGCATTGGTATTTCTCTGAAAGAAGGTCATGACGATGCAAAGGTGTTTTATTGATAACCCCTTTTAAGGTTTGACCGGCTCTGAGAATATCCTCTAGGACGACTTTTTCCATATAAAAGATTTACCCCTTTCCACATTCCTACAGTATCCTTCATCACCATCGATGAGTTATATAACAGATTATTTTATTAATATTACTCTTGCTTTTGCCCTTAGTCAACCTTAACCTGATCTAAAAATAAGGTCCAAACTACAAAGCAAAGAGGAATTATGCTACAATTTACTCAGGATAGTGTGGATTTGTCATTGGATAAGGCCGGACTATGGCGTTTTAATATGAAAGGACGAAGGAGGGTTTGGTATGCCTTGGTTATATCGAATTGTATGGTCCCTGGCGATCATTTTTTTCATTTTGGCCGTTGTCGTTTTTTCTATCTGGGCCGTGATTATTGGTGCTGTACTCTACGCTCTTTACCGTGTCTATCTTTATTTTGCTCAGAAGAAAGGGATAGGTCATGGCAGAGCCGGACAGAGCCGGCGTGTTTATTATAAGGTTTATACCAATCATCAAGGACCCGGCCAATCCGCCGGTCAGCATCCCCCACGGGGCTTCGCTGACGGAGAGGTTATCGATATGCCGGTTGAGGAAGTTACGGATTCGCGGAGTGCTTTCCCGAAAGAGTAGCTGTTTAAATGGGAGGTTATCCCAAGGTTTTCAGCCAATTTTCAGTCAGCCCTCAGACCCATTTCAACTGGGCAGCAGATAATGAGAAGAAAACGATTTCGCCTTTAAAGGGGATATACTCTATGCAGAAGTTGAAAGGAATCAAAATCCTTATTATTGATGACGAACCGAATATTCTGGAGTTCCTGGAAATGGGATTGCTGAACGAGGGCTTCGAGGTGCAGACAGCGGCTGATGGGATGACAGGAGTTACTCTAGCCAAACAATTCCATCCCCACCTCGTGATTCTGGATATCATGATGCCGGGGATGGATGGTTTTGAAGTGTGTCGTATGCTGAAGAAGAGTGAGAATGTGTCCATCATTATGTTGACTGCTAAGGATGAAGTGGAGGACCGGGTCAAGGGCTTAACCATCGGCGCCGACGATTATATGGCCAAGCCCTTTAGTTTTGAAGAACTCCTCGCTCGTATCCACGCCCGTATCCGCAATCAGTTCCCTACCCTTTTAGGGGAAGTGGTGATGGGGCCATTTCGTTTGGATGATCGCCGCAAGGAAATCCAGCTTCATGATAAAGTCCTGGAACTTTCCCCGACAGAGTATGAACTGCTCAAGTTTTTAATTCTTAACCAGGGGCTGGTCTTGAGCAAGGCGATGATTCTGGATAAAGTGTGGGGATATGATTTTGTCGGGGATGATAATATTGTGGAGGTCTATATTCGCTCCCTGAGAGAAAAGCTGGGGGATAAGGAACATCGCCTGATTCGCACCTTGCGGGGCTCCGGCTATCGGATGGACCTACTATGAAGAAGCGATTTTCCATCCACAAGATCGTAACCCCCAACTCCTTGAGATTTCAGTTGCTCTCCCGTTCCTTGTTTTTTTTGGCCATCATCTTAGTGTTGATCGGGATATTTCAATATGCTTTTTTAAAGGATTTCATTCTGGGCAGCACTGCTGCAAGCATTCGTTCCCAAATTGCTTCAGTTCCCCGGGACACTTGGACGCAAATGCTGCTCTATGCGGAGATTAATGCGAAATTCAATTTGGATAAAGGGTTGGTGGAAGTGGAACCTGGTAAGATTCAGGATAATCTCTCCAACCGTATTCCCTTCTCCCTGATGGACGCTACCATTGCTTTCGTGGATTTAAGCGGGAACATGACCAACCTATCCAATTCCCTGAATCGGTCAGGGGCCCCACCGGCCCTTAGTTCCGACCAGTATCAACAAGCCTTGAATCCGTCTGAATCACCGCAATTTTGGGTAGTGGACGCATCGGATGGAAAGGAATTGCTGGTGGTTCTTCATCCCCTGGAGCTTCGGGGCTATCTCATTGGCTTTATTCAAGTTAGCCTAAGTACCCAATTTGTTCAAGATCTCTTGTTCCGGCAGTTGTTTATATTTATGATGCTTTCCGTGCTTGCCCTTGTGGGGGGATTGGTGGCTTATCAGGCAGTCATTAAAAAGACTTTGGTTCCTTTATCCAATATTGTTCATACTATGGAGAGTATTGATGCGGGGAACCTTAACGAACGCCTCCCTGTGGAACAAGGTCAGAAAGAAATCGATACTCTGGCCGTATCCCTCAATGGGATGCTGGAGCGGCTGGAGTCCTCTTTTACGGCAGAAAAGGAAGCCAAAGAACAGATGCGGCGTTTTGTAGCCGATGCTTCTCATGAACTGCGAACCCCTCTTACTTCTATTCATGGTTTTTTGGAGGTCCTGCTGCGGGGGGCCATGAACCAACCGGAAAAGCTGCAGAAGTCCTTAACCAGTATGTATGCGGAATCGGAGCGAATGAAAAAGCTTATTCAGGATCTGTTGCTCCTGGCTAAATTAGACCGTTCTCCCCATCTGGAAAAGGTGGAAAAGGATCTTGAGGTACTGATTCTGGAAATGGAGCCCCAGCTGCGTATGCTGGCTGAGGAGCGGGAAGTTCAATTGGATCTGTCCTCGGAGGGATTGGTCCTCGTTGATGTGGATAAAATGAAGCAAGTCATTCTTAACCTTTTCCATAATGCGGTCCAGCATACGGATCCGGACAAGGGTTTAATTCAAATCAGTCTGAAGTCTGAGGCTTCCGGAGTTGAATTGTCAGTCCAGGATAACGGACCGGGAATTCCCGAGGAGCATATTCCCCATCTCTTTGAGAGGTTCTACCGCAGTGATTCCTCCCGAACCCGGAAATATGGGGGAGCCGGACTGGGTTTAGCCATTACCCACTCTTTAGTGGAGCTTCACGGAGGAATTCTTCGTGTAGAAAGTAAACTAGGTGAAGGAAGCCGATTTATTGTCCGCCTGCCCAAAGTATGAAGGGGATAGGCCAGCCCGGTGAGAATGCTCACTGAGTGTCGTGACCCATGTCACGGCACTTTTTTTATTTATGAGGTACCATAATCTTACGAGCTAAGGGGGGATAACAATGAATCATGATTTACTAAAGAACCAGCATAGTATTATTCGTCAGCTTATTCAGGAGATCGAGGAAGAGATTCGTTTAGGGAATCTTGACCATAAGGCTTTCGACCTTTCTCTGAAAATCAGCAAGCTGTCCGGTATTCTTGTTTTGCATTTAAAATCCGAAGATGAATACCTTTATCCTGCTTTGAAAAGCTCAAAGGATGAAACACTGAGCAAAACGGCAGAGCAGCTCTATCAGGAAATGGGCACCTTATCCGCAGAATTTTTGCAGTATAAGAGTATCTATATGTCAGCGACAAAAATTAAAGCTGATATCCCTCAATTCATAGAGGGATCTAAGGAAATCTTTTCAGCATTAAAGAATAGGCTGAATACTGAGGATAAAAAGCTCTACCAACTCATCTAATACCTGGATTCGAGTAAAGAGATTCAAACCCGAGGAAAAGAGGTGAGAGTCGAGACAGTGGTTGCACGAATACTGAACACAGGATGTGTACTTATTGATGGCTGGGGTGTGGTTTGCTCCATTGATTGGAAGGTTGCGCAACTTCTCCATGTTGAACCTTCAGAGGCTTTAGGGCGCCGCTTGACGGAGATTTTTCCGGAAACTCGCCTCCTCGAGGTTCTTGTCACGCAACAGCAATTACTTACAGAGCAGGTTATTAATAAAAGGAAGGTGCGGGTGGGCTATTATCCGGTAACCACGGTTCAGGATTTTTCCGGGGTAGTCATGGTTGTTGAGCCTTTATCGCCGGTGCCTCCCGAAAATCAGGAGCATCAAGCGTTAATTGACCTTTATGAAGGGATTCTCTCTGAATTGCCCTTGGGCCTTGCCGTTGTTAATCGGCAGGGCCGAGTGGTGTTTATGAACGATTATTACAGTCAATCAATGGAATGTTCTTCAGAAGTCTTAATGGGTTTGCCTCTACAAAAACATGTTCCCTTTTCCAAAATCGCCGAGATTTTACGTATAGGAAAACCCCGACTGCAGATCGATATAGAATATCGGGGTAAGGTTTTCCTATTATCCGAATCGCCTATTGTATCCCGAGGCCAAACTATTGGGGGGATTAGTAAAGTACTGTCCCGTGAAGAGATTGAGGGGCAGGATTTCCGTTCCTTGACTCAGCGGGTTCAGGTGTTGGAGAACAAGCTCCTCTTCTATAAAGAAGAGCTTTTGGAGCTGCGCAGTCAGAGATCTCCTTTAGATGAAATT
This sequence comes from Desulfitobacterium sp. PCE1, assembly GCF_000384015.1. Classification (NCBI taxonomy): domain Bacteria; kingdom Bacillati; phylum Bacillota; class Clostridia; order Eubacteriales; family Desulfitobacteriaceae; genus Desulfitobacterium; species Desulfitobacterium sp. PCE1. The sequence goes on from NZ_KB913023.1 coordinate 887,351, forward strand.
CAAGGGAAAAGCTCGGAAATACTCAAGTTAAAGCAGGTGGTGGAGAGGGTAGCCCAGCATGATGCTAATGTCCTGATTACAGGGGAGAGCGGTACGGGGAAGGGGTTGGTGGCCCAGACAATTCATCAGCTCAGCCCACGCAAGGAGGAGCCTTTTATTAAAATCAACTGTGCTGCCATTCCGGAGAACCTCTTGGAGTCGGAGTTGTTCGGTTATGAGGAAGGCGCGTTTACAGGAGCGCTCAAGGGCGGAAAGCCCGGTAAATTTGAGTTGGCCCAAGGGGGGACAATTTTCCTGGATGAGATTGGAGATATGCCCCTAACCATGCAGGCCAAAATTTTGAGGGTTCTTCAGGAAAAATCCTTTGAGAGGATTGGGGGGAGTAAGACCCTGACTGTAAATGTCCGCATTATTGCCGCAACCCACCGGAATTTAGTGAAATTAATCGATGAAGGCCAATTCCGTTTAGATCTGTATTATCGAATCGCGGTGATCAGCATGGATTTACCCCCTTTACGGAAGCGTCCCCTAGATATTCAGCCTTTGGCTGCAGAAATCATCCAAAAACTTCAGGTCAAGTATGGAAGACCTATTCACGGACTGACAACAAAAGCGGAAAAAATACTTCTTAACTATTCCTGGCCTGGTAATGTACGGGAATTGGAGAATGTCCTTGAGTATGCCTTCAATTTTTTAGAGCCGGGAGAAAGAGTCATTGCTGAATCCCACCTGCCATCCCATATTATCCAGCTTACCTCCTCTTCTAAAGAGGTGCGAAAACCATTAAGCAGAGATGCTAATCCTTTTTCAGATACGCAGCCGGTCAATATTTCTTTGGAGGATGCCGTAGCCAAAGCGGAAATTGAAGCTATTCTTCGGGCATTGGAGCTAACCCAGGGCAATAAGCAGGCCGCAGCTCGAGTTCTCGGAATCCATGTCTCTGGGCTTTATCAAAAGCTAAAAAAATATGCGGACTCTATCGAATCCTAGCTAAAGTATGTTACCCTTACTATTTTGATAAGGAGAGCCAAAGGGCCTATGACCAAACTCAGAGAGGTTATTAAACATTTGATGGATAAATCCCCCTTGGATTCCAATCCCATGATTGAGGTGGATGAATGGGTTTATTCTACTTGCGGGTATTGTTCAGTAGGTTGCGGTCTCTATATCGGAGTCAAAGACGGCCAGGCTGTAACGGTAGAGGGGAATCAGGATTCTCCTGTCAATAGGGGAAGGCTCTGTGTCAAAGGGCTTTATGAATGGAAGTTTCTCCAGCACCCGGAGCGAGCTACATCCCCTATGATTCGTAAAAAGGATAAGCTGGAGCCTGTGTCTTGGGAGGAAGCTTTGACCTTTATGATCAATAAAATGGAAGAAATCCGTAATGAAAAAGGACCTGAGGCTATAGGGGTATACCACACGGGGCAGTTGCTGTTGGAAGAGTATTACGCTTTAGGGAAACTGGCCAAAGGGGTAATTGGAACACCGAATGTGGATTCCAATACCCGTCTTTGTATGGCCTCCGCAGTGAAGGGCACAATTCGCTCCTTTGGTACGGATGGGTCCCCCGGTTGTTATGAGGATGTGGATGAAGGGGAGGTGCTCTTAATCTTCGGAGCCAATCCGGCGGAGATGCATCCCCAGCTGTGGCAGCGGATTTTGCATAACCGCGAAGTTAAAGGGACCAAGATCATTGTGGCAGACCCTCGCACTACCTTACCGGCACAAATAGCCGATATTCACCTGCCCTTGCGCCCGGGGACCAATATTGCTTTGCTTAATGCCATGATCCATGTTCTCATCAGGGAAAATCTCCTGGATGAAGAAATGATCGATGAGCATACCGTGGGCTTTTCTGCTGTAAAAGCTCTGGTGGAAGATTATCCCCCTGGGCGGGGAGAAGAGTTAACGGGAATTCCGGCTGAAACCATTGTGGAGGCGGCTTTGCTTTTTGGCAAGGCGGCACGAGGGACAACTCTTTATGGACAAGGGGTTAATCAGAGTATGTCCGCTACGGATACAGCAGCCTTGATCAATACCCTGCATCTGATAACGGGTAAGCTTGGTAAACCAGGATGTGCTCCTATTTCTTTAACCGGGCAGGCTTCTGCCATGAGCAACCGGGATGTAGGAGGCAGCTTTTCCTTGCCGGGTTTTCGGAATCCTGCCAATCCTCAGCACCGTTTGGAAGTGGCCGAAGCTTGGAAGCTGGATGTGGAGAAGATCCCTGCCTATACTCATGATATTATGAAGATGATGGGGCTCATTGATACGGGTAAGTTGGATTTGCTCTGGGTGATCGGCACCAATCCGGCCGTATCCCTCCCGGATCAAAAGAGCGTTCGTAAGTCCCTCGAGAATGTCTTTCTCGTGGTGCAGGATGTGTATTACCCTGTGGAAACAGCGGCCTATGCGGATCTCTTTCTCCCTGGGGCACAATGGGGAGAGAAAACCGGGACCTACACCAACATCGAGAGACGGGTCAATCTGGCTAATCAGGCGGTGGAACCTCCGGGAAAAGCGAAAGGGGATCTGAAGATTTTTCAGGAAATCGCCAAGGGTCTCGGGGCCGAAGAAGGCTTTTCCTGGCTGAATCCTGAAGAAGTCTTTAATGAATGGAAAGTGCTCTCCAAAGGCAGACCGAACGACATGTCCGGGATGACCTATGAGCGGTTGGAAAAAGAACAGGGAATTTGTTGGCCCTGTCCTGATATCCATCATCCCGGCACCAAACGCTTGTATACGGCCAGGGTCTTTAATACGTCCAAAGGGATAGCTCAGGAATACGGTGATTTTAATCATGAAGAAGGACGGGCAAGACTTTGGGCCATTCCCTATACTCCTCCGCCGGAAAGCCCTGATGAAGACTTTCCTCTTTGGTTGAATACCGGTTCCATCCTTGAGCATTACCATACCCGCACCAAGACCAAGCGCATCCCTGAGCTGGTGATTACTGCACCGGAAGGTTTTGTAGAGCTTCATCCTCTTGATGCGGAAAGACTGGATATTCGAGAGGGTGAACGTATTCGGGTAGTTTCCCGCCGGGGATGGATTCAAGTTCCCGCCCATATAAGCACCACCTTGAGTCCGGGGCAAGTTTTTGTACCCTATCATTTCGGAGATCTTGATCCTTCAGAAGCTCATCTTAAGCAAGCGGCTAACCATTTGACCTTAAATTGGAAGGACCCCTTTTCAAAACAGCCGATGTATAAGACCTCAGCCTGCCGTATTGAAAAAGTTGGCCTCGCTCAATAAGCTATGTGGTATAATCAGGTTAATAAATGTATTTATTGGCTCGGATTAAGTCCTAGCCAAAATAAAGATATCGATGGTAATATTATGAATAATAGTGGAATCAAAAAAGAAAAAGATGAAAAAATATTTATAAGGGTAAGCCAACAAAAAATGAAACTCTTTACGGTGATCATTAGCTTCTTTTTTGTTTGGAAAGTGTATTGGTCGGCGTTTAATTTGATTTCCCCGCAAGACACGATTATGGATGTACTTGCCCTATTTGGTGTTCTGATTATTGTTATTCCTTGCACGGCAATTCTTCAAGCAAAACTACTGGATTTTCTGAAAGAATAAGAAGTCTGACTATTAATCTAAAATTGCCTGGAATCTTCGCTTAGCAAAGATCCAGGCAATTTTTAACTGATTAAATCAAAGAAACTTATCTGATCACTTTCCGGTATCCCTTTTAAACAATCAAATTTACTCAGCAATTCCAGAGTGGAATTCCCGATTTTGCCCCGTTTCTTGACATCCTCCAGGGATTTGAAGGGTTTTTCCTGGGCGGCGCTGTACAATCCTTCAGCAGCGACGGTTCCCATGCCGGAGATGCTGTTCAAAGGGGGTCTTAAGGCATTGCCCTCTACCTGAAATTTTGTAGCATGGGAATTGTAGATATCAATGGGCAGGAAGGAGAAGCCCCTCTCATACATCTCCAAGACGATCTCCAAGTCATCGTACATATCCTTATCCTTAGGTGCCGCCTGATTACCCAGAGCCTCGATCTCTTTCATTTTCGCCTTGACTTTTTCTTTGCCAAAGGTCATAAATTCGGCGTCAAAGGCCTTGGCACGAATGGTGAAATAGGCTGCGTAATAGGCCAATGGAATATGCACTTTAAACCAAGCGATACGGAAGGCCATCATCACATAGGCTGCAGCATGGGCTTTAGGGAACATGTATTTAATTTTACGGCAGGAATCAATGTACCATTCCGGAACATTGTGCTCCCTCATTAAGGTTTCGTACTCCGGCCATTTGGAATCCTTCAGAGCTTTACCTTTACGCACCGTTTCCATAATCTTAAAGGACGTGTTGGGGGGGAGACCCTTGCGGATGAGATAGGTCATAATCTCGTCGCGAGTACAGACCGCTTCACTTAAGGTTACTGTACCCGCATCGATTAAGTCCTTGGCATTCCCCAGCCACACATCGGTGCCATGGGAAAGACCTGAGATACAGATTAAGTCTTCGAAGGCTTTAGGCAGGGTATCCAGGAGCATTCCCCGGACGAACCGGGTGCCGAATTCGGGAATGCCGAAGGTTCCCACCTTGGAGTTGATCTGTTCAGGGGTTACCCCTAAGGCTTCTGTGGAGGAGAAGAGAGACATGGTTTTTTTATCATCCATAGGAATGGTTTTCGGATCCACACCGGTAATATCCTGAAGCATGCGGATCACTGTGGGATCATCGTGGCCCAGAATATCCAGCTTCAAAAGGTTCTGGTCAATGGAGTGGTAGTCAAAATGGGTGGTGATGATATCTGAATTGGGGTCATCGGCAGGGTGCTGCACAGGGCAGAACTCAAAGATCTCCCGGCCTTTGGGCACCACGATGATGCCCCCCGGATGCTGTCCCGAGGTTCGCTTGATCCCTGTGCAGCCTTTGGCGATGCGGATGATTTCCGCTTTATTGGCGGTCCGGTTCTTCTCCTCAAAATACTTCCGCACATAGCCAAAGGCTGTCTTATCGGCGATGGTGCCGATGGTTCCCGCCTTGAAGGTGGTGCCTTTACCAAAGATAACCTCTGTGTATTTATGGGCTTTAGCCTGGTATTCCCCTGAGAAGTTTAAGTCAATATCCGGCTCTTTGTCCCCGTTGAAGCCCAGGAAGGTTTCAAAGGGAATATCGATGCCATCCTTATCCAGCTTTGCTCCACAGACAGGGCATTCTTTATCCGGTAAGTCAAAACCGATCTTATGACCATAATCGGAGAAATCCGAGTACTTGCAGCCAGGGCATCGGTAGTGAGGAGGCAGGGCATTGACCTCGGTGATCCCTGTCATATAGGCGGCTACTGAAGAACCCACGGAACCCCGTGATCCAACCAGATAGCCGTCTTCGTTGGATTTCCAGACCAACTTTTGGGCGATGATATACATCACGGAGAAGCCGTTTTTGATGATGGAATCCAGCTCCCTATCCAGCCTTTGCTGAACGATATCCGGTAAAGGATTTCCATAGAGTTCGTGAGCCTTGCTAAAGGCAATCTCCTTAATGGTCTCCTCACAGCCCTCAATATGAGGGGTGGCTTTTTCCGATGAAATCGGATTGATAGGCTCACAGAGATCGGCGATAAGATTGGTGTTGGTGATCACCACTTCATAGGCCTTTTCTTCGCCCAAATAGGAGAATTCCTCCAGCATTTCTTCCGTGGTTTTCAGATAGAGGGGGGGCTGCTGGTCCGCATCCTTAAAGCCCTGGCCTGCCTCCAGGATCCGCCGGTAGACTTCATCTTCGGGATCCAGAAAATGCACATCCCCCGTGGCCACTACCGGTTTGTTGAGCTTTTCACCTAGGGCGACAATTTTGCGATTAATCTCCATGAGGTAGTCTTTATTCGGTACCTGCTCGGTTCTGATGAGGTAATCATTGTTGCCGAGAGGCTGGATTTCCAGATAATCGTACTCTTCGGCGATGGACTCGATTTCCTCGTCCGATCTTCCCAGCAGGATAGCTTGGAAAAGCTCCCCTTCACTGCAGGCACTGCCGAGAATTAAGCCTTCTGAATACTTTTTATAGAGGCTCTTTAAAATGCGGGGCTTTTTATAGAAATAGTCCAGGTGAGAATAGGAGACCAGCTTATATAAGTTTTTCAGTCCAGTGTAATCTTTGGCTAAGATGATAGCATGATAAGTCTTAAGTTTTTTATATTCGTCCTTCTTGGCAGATTCGTCCGACGCCTTCAGGTCGATGTCCGCGAGGGTCTCCACTCCCCGTTCCTTAAGCATGTCTACCATGATATTAAATACTTTAACGGTGGTACCCACGTCGTCGAGAGCCCTATGAGCGACTTCCACTTTAATGCCCAGATTCTTAGCGATTCTCCCTAATTTATAGGTTTTGTAATCCGGGAAAAGCTCTCTGGCTAAGGACAAGGTATCCAAATAAGTATAGTCAAAATTATAACCTAAGACTTTGGCGGTGTGCTTCAGGAAGCCCATATCAAAATCAGCATTATGAGCGACCAAAACGCTTCCTTCTATAAACTGCAAAAGCTTAGGGAAGACCTGGTCGATGGTCTCGGCATCCTTGACCATATCATCGGTGATGTTGGTCACTTCCACGACTCTGGCGGGGATGGGCTTTTCGGGATTCACGAAGCAGCCGAATTGATCGATGATCTTGCCCCCCTGGATCTTCATGATCCCGATTTCCGTAATCTTTTCTGTGACGGCTGAGAAGCCGGTAGTTTCCAAGTCCAGGACACAATAGGTGGTATCAATACTCTGACCTTTAAGGTTGGTCACGGAAGGCTTCTTATCCGGTGCCAAATAAGCCTCAACACCATAAATCACCTTCATATTGGGATTATCTCTGCCCAGGAGCTTATGGGCTTCGGGAAAGGATTGAACCACACCATGATCGGTAATGGCAATGGATTTCATTCCCCAGCTCATGGCCCGTTTGATGAGATCCGTGGCCCCGTTCATGGCATCCATCTGACTCATTTGGGTGTGTAGGTGCAGCTCTACCCGTTTCGCCTTGGCCAGATCCTGCCGTACATATTTTTTCATGCCTTCAGTTTCCACGATGGTGTTGGCGATAAGCTCAATTTCCCCGGAAAACTTGCTGAAGCCGGCATTTCCCGAAAGCTTAACCCCTTTAGCCTTTTGCAGCCTGGACACGACCTCTCCCTCTTCACCGGGCTTGAGGAAGGCCTTACAGGTCATGGAGCTTGAGCCGTCATAAAGATCAAAGGAAACTAAAGTTTTTCCGCTTTTCAATTCTTTGGCTTCGATATTGGATAGTTCCCCCTGTATAGCAATCCTACCTTCATCCGGGGTGATGTCGGTAATTTTGATGACCTTGTCTTTAATGGCGGCATTACGGCCCAAAATGAGATTGGGGTCGCTTTTTTTACCGTCATCTGCTTTACTCTCCACCGGCACGGGCGCGGCTTCCTTATGTTCAGCAGGGGCAAGGCTGGGGGGAGCCGTCATCCTTTCTTTTTGAATCAGCTGAAGTTCTTTTTCCTGGGTAGCCTCTTGAAGCCGGACCAAATCTTCAGGGTTGACTTTATCGGCAAAATGAATGGAATAATGGGCACCGTAGAGGTTTTTAATCGCCTCCTGAATGATCTTGTCATAGCCCTTGCCTTTGAGTAAGTAAGAAACGGCAATCTTAAAGGTAAGCTGTATGGATTGATCCGTGATGTCGTAGTCACAATTATTGAGGGCTGATTTCAAGAGGGGATGTTTGCGGGCCAGCAAACTGATGATTTTCTTGAGCTCCTCTTCGATGGGTTTTTTGGGAGTCCCCTCGGAGTACTCGACGATAATCTCGGAATCCTCTAAGGTCAGGTGTTCTCTTATAAATTGATTCAGAGATTCAAGGTCGCTGACCTCTATATAGTTATCCGAGCTGATCTTCATTTCCAGGGTTTTGCTCTTTTCCTTCAACACCACTGCTTTGACTATGGCTGTGTTTAAGCTGACCCCAGCCTCAAAATCCCTAAAAATCTCCTGAACTCTTTTCATACTATCTCTAAACTCTCCATATACTTGTTCTGAATTATTTGTTTTTGGGGTTTTCTTCAAAATAAACCAGGAAGCCTATCTGTTGCGGATGTTTAACTACAAATAGGCTTGACTCACATTATTTCTATTTTACCATGAGAGTGAATCGGAAAGAAGAAGCTTTTTTTCTTGACAAGAGTTGAAAGTCTGTTATAGAATACATTAAATAGTTTATAAATACGCCGAAGAGGAATAGTAAGTTTTATCTAAGCGCCTAGAGAGCTGTTGGTTGGTGTAAAACAGCGGCAAAGATGGAGCTGAACTCACCTCGGAGTAGCTCGCTGAAATGGTAAAGAGTAGGTGGAGCCGGATCCTAACCGTTATAGTAGGGGGATATAAGGTCGGAAATCTCTTTGAAGATAGTGGACCCGTATCTGTGAGAGCATGCTTTGGGCATGAATGAGAGTGGTACCGCGTAAGATGTTAAAATCTTTCGTCTCTATAGGTTATAGAGATGAAAGATTTTTTTAATTGTGAGGGAGGATGATGAACAATGAAAAATGTAGAAAATTATCGCCGAGGGTATTTCATGCCCCCTGTAAAAAGCTTAAAGTGGGCAGAAAAGGAGTATATTAATGCGCCACCCACATGGTGTAGTGTTGATCTTCGGGACGGCAACCAGGCCCTGGTGGTACCGATGAGCCTGGAAGAAAAGCTGGAGTATTTTCAAATGCTCTTAAAGATTGGCTTTAAGGAGATTGAGGTGGGCTTCCCGGCAGCGTCGGAAACAGAGTACGCTTTCCTGCGCACCCTCATTGAACAGGATCTGATTCCTGAGGATGTGACCATTCAGGTCTTAACCCAATCCCGTGACCATATTATCGAAAAGACCTTTAAGGCCTTGGCAGGAGCAAAAAGGGCAGTAGTCCATCTCTATAATTCCACTTCTGTGGCCCAACGGGAGCAGGTCTTTAAAATGAGCCAGGAAGAGATTATAGAGATCGCCGTAAGCGGCGCTCAATTGCTGAAAAAATATGCTGCGGAGACGGAGGGTAATTTCCAATTCGAATATTCCCCGGAAAGCTTTACCGGTACGGAGATGGAGTTCGCCCTGGAGATCTGCAATCAAGTCCTCGATGTTTTTGAACCCACGACCGAAAATAAAGCGATTATCAACCTGCCGGTCACTGTTTCCATGTCCATGCCCCATGTTTACGCCAGTCAGATTGAATATATGAGCGAGCATCTCAAGTATCGGGACAATGTGATTTTATCACTCCATCCACATAATGACCGTGGGACTGCGGTAGCTGATGCGGAGCTGGGCTTGCTGGCCGGTGGTCAACGCATCGAGGGGACATTGTTTGGCAATGGGGAACGCACCGGCAATGTGGATATCGTCACCTTAGCACTCAATCTGTTTTCCCATGGGGTGGACCCTGGTCTGAACTTTGAAAATATGTTGGAAATTACGGCCGGGTATGAAAAACTGACCCGGATGAAAGTCCACGACCGTCAGCCTTATGGCGGCAAGCTGGTCTTTGCGGCCTTCTCCGGCTCCCATCAGGATGCCATCACGAAGGGCATGAAGTGGCGTGAAGAGCATGACTGTCAATGCTGGACGGTTCCTTATCTGCTCATTGATCCCCAGGACATTGGCCGAGAGTATGAAGGGGATGTCATCCGCATTAATAGTCAGTCGGGTAAAGGGGGCATCGCCTATATGCTGGAACAGCATTATGCTCTTGATTTACCGGCTAAGATGCGGGAAGACTTCGGTTATAAGGTGAAAAACGTCTCCGATAACCTGCACAAAGAACTCATGCCTGAAGAAATTAAGGATATTTTCTTCAAGGAATATGTCAATATTGAGAGCCCCATTAAATTCGTCAACTTCCGCTTCCTTAGCGATGATGATTTTCATACTACGGTCACCATTGAGTTCAAGGGCGAGATTCAAGAACTATCCGGGGAAGGCAACGGCCGCCTGGACGCTATCAGTAATGCCCTTCAGGCTCGCTTGGGGCTATCCTACTCCAATCTAATTTATAAAGAGCATGCCCTTGAGTTAGGCTCCAAATCCCAAGCCGTTTCCTATGTGGGAGTAACCGATCCGGACGGAGTGATTCACTGGGGGTGCGGAATTCACACCGATATCTTTACTTCCTCGGTTAAAGCATTAATAAGCGCTATCAACACCATGATAAGGGAGTAGCTTTATGCACAACGCATACTCAGTAAAGGTTGAGTTTCTCAAAGGTGGCGTTGTGGGGCGTTGCATTTCCTAGGAATCACAGTTTTTTTGTGCTAGAATGAACAGAATGATGTTATGCTGAGGTGACATGATGATTCGTGAAATCTACCCTCGTATCTATCTAAACGAGATACCTTTGCCCCATAACCCATTAAAGACATTGAACAGCTATATCGTTCTGTCCGGGGACCGTCCCCTTATTTTGGATACGGGATTTGACCTGGAAGCTTGTAAGACTGCTTTCATGGAAGGCGTTGAGGAGCTCCAAATCGATCTGAAAAAGACGGATTTGATACTAAGCCATATGCATGTGGACCACACCGGACTGGCTGACTTTTTGGCCGAGAAGGGATGCAAAGTTTATATTGGGAAAAAGGATGGTATCCTGCTCAATAACTACAGAACTTCTCCGGATCTCATTATGAGCGAATTGAATAAGGTGTTGAATTTAAGCCAGGAAATGAATTCAACGGAGAAAGCGGTCTTTGATATTACTCCTAAAAAGCCTTTGGCATATACACCCCTGAACGAGGGAGACTGCTTAAAAGCCGGATCCTATAAATTGGAGATTATCAATATTCCCGGACATAGTCCGGGACACATCGGTCTCTATGAAAGAACTCATAAACTGTTTTTCGGCGGTGATCACATACTCAATGAGATTACCCCCAATATTACCTTTTTCCACTACAACATTGATAGTCTCGGGAACTTTATCAAGAGCCTTGAAAAGATACGCCAGTATGATATTGATCAGGTATTTCCTGCCCATCGCAGCCTTATCGCAAATCACCAACAGCGGATCGATGAGCTGATTGCCCACCATCAAGAGCGCCTTGTTGAAATTGCAGAGATCCTGGGTGATGGAAAAAAGACAGTGGGTCAGACTGCGGCAAGAATGCGCTGGGAGCTGAAATATAACAGCTGGAATGAGTTCCCCCCAGCTCAAAAATGGTTTGCTTCCGGGGAAGCTATGGCTCATTTAGAGCATTTAGTGCATAAAGGAGAAGTTCGGCGGGTGAGGCACGACGGGGGAAATTATTACGAATTGGTAAATTAAAAGCTCCATAAGACAAATCAAGGTATTACGCAGATGGTTAAACAGAAAAAGAGCCAAGGTAACATTTCGCCCTCCAACATTTTAAGCGGAGAAATGTACCTTGGCTTCTTTTTATTTTTTAACTGCTGAAGTTTTTAATTGAATATTATATTTTTCCATCTTGCGGTATAAGGTATTGCGGGACATTTTTAAAGCTTTTGCCGCTTGGAAGATATTACCGTTATAACTTTCTAATAAGTTAATGATGCGTTCGCGTTCAGATTCCCCATTCTGCGGAGTAAATAGTTTGGCTTGAGAGGTCGTATTTTGAGAATGCAAAATATATTCGGGTAAGAATACGGGAGTGATTTCCAGGCCTTCGGACAAAATCATTGCTTTTTCGATAACGTTTTTTAATTCCCTGACATTTCCCGGCCAATCATAGCTGCAAAGGATTTGGAGAGCTGCCGGATGGATTTGCTTGGATTGGACGTTGTATTGTCTGGACAATTCGGATATAAAATGTTCTGCCAATAAAGGAATATCGCATTTTCGTTCACGGAGCGGCGGAAGGTTGATCTCAATGACATTGAGCCGATAATAGAGATCCTGACGAAATTGGCCCAGTCTGACGAGTTCAGCCATATCTGTATTGGTTGCGGCGATAATGCGCACATCCACTTTTTTAGGTTTATTGGAGCTAATCCGCGTAATGGTTCGCTCCTGGAGAAATCTCAGAAGAGTTACCTGCATGTCCAGAGGCATTTCACCTATTTCATCCAGAAGCAAGGTTCCTTCGTGAGCATGTTCGAATTTTCCGATGGAACCATGGGCACGGGCACCGGTAAAAGCGCCTTCTTCATAGCCGAAGAGTTCACTATGGAGTAAATCCTTCGGCAGTGCCCCGCAATTGATAGCTACAAAATTGCCTTTCCGGCCGCTGCGCTGATGAATGGCCTTAGCCACCACTTCTTTGCCCGTCCCGGTTTCCCCAAGCAGCAGCACATTCGAAGGGAATTTGGCGGTTTTTTGAACAATGCTGTCCACTTTGGACCAAGTGGTGCTTTCACCAATATAGTCAATCTCATGAGGCTTGGAGAGCTTATGGGAAATAGAAACGGGAGAGCAGGAGGGACTGGAATGGTTAACTTTTTGCTCGGCTGAGCCTTGCTTTTTGAAAATAAGCAGGGTATGGACTTCACCGTTAAGAAGCCGGATATGCTGTTTTCTGAGCAGCCGGCAGCGGAGGGTTTCTCTTTTATGGGTTGCGAAATCCGCTTTAAACTCAATTTCTTCACTGGGTTGCTCGTAATTGTTGGCCATGAGACGAGCCAAATCATTTTTGTTAGGAAGATAGCTCCCTAAGGATTTGCCGGTCGTGTCGGAGCCGGTAAAAGAGCTGGCGAAGATTTGGTTTGCTGTATGGATTGTCCCATCATGCTCCAGAACAACAACCAAGCAGGAGCAATCATCGATCATTTCTTTGATCAGAGGTTTGAGTTCAAGGGGCTTAGTTGATTTGGGTCCTGCCGTCAGATAATACTCTATAATTTTAGCTGCAGTGATAGTCATGGAAAGGGCATTATCGTGAAGGCTGCCAAAGGGATTGACTCCGTTGAGAACTGCAACCAAGGTGTTGTTGATCATGATAGGAGAACTCACGCCGGAATGGTTCTGGCTGATAATACGGTAATGCTCATATCCATCGGTTCTCATAGGGATTTTTTCTTTTAAAGCGATGGTAACAGCGCCGTTTCCACAAGTCGCTTCATCAGTATAGGCTCCTAAAGTTCGGGGGTAGTTTTTGATCGGGGTAATTAACTCAAAAACAAAACCGTCAGAATCACAGATGCTTATGTTGCAATCCAGCAAGGCATAAAGATAGTTCATGACCGGAGCCGCTAAAGACAGCAATTCTGCATATTGAATTCTTTTTTTCTGCAACAAGGAGGTATTGCATTTAGGAAATTCCGTGGACCATGGATCAAGGCCAAGATTCCGGCACCGTTCCCATGATCGGGCCACAGAAGGATGAACGTTGTCTTCCTGGATCACTCCGCGGATCACAAAGTTCTTCCAAGCCTCAAGAATTCCTTCCTGGGTATAATGCATAGTTACAACCTCCTCAGAAGAAATCATGGTGAAAGTATTTTTTAAACCTTTATGTCCTTTCTTTCACTTCGAGAAACGAATCATGAACAAAAGGGTTGAGCAGTAGTGACTTGAGGTGTTAGTAATAACTTTCCCAATCTTATAGCCATCTTACACCACATTAATAATATTTTCAACTCCGAACCTTTTCGTAAAAACGTGGAACAGTTTGTTCAAACAAAGTGTTCCGCCTTGTGAGCAATGGGACATTTGGTTTTGGAGTGATCCCACTACGGCTCCAAAGGTAAATGATTTAGCAATGAATTGGCATGATTTTTGCATTGATTATAAATTGCCAAAAGATAAGTTTATGAACAGTAAAAAGGAGGGATAAAAACGCGAGCAATTTCTAGTACATCATTTCACAGCTTTGCCAAAATAAAAGCACACGGCTCAACAGGAGGTAACTAAATGTCCGAGACTTTATTATGGGAAAAACAAAATGACGGTATAGCTTACGTAATTATTAATAAACCAGAACGCAGAAATGCTATGGATGCTGATCTGATGGTAAAGATGGTTCAGGTTTTGGATCAGCTGGATCAGGATAAGGATGTCAGGGTCATCATTCTCAAAGGACAAGGGGATCATTTCAGTTCGGGCGGCGATTTAAAAGCAGGGGTTGGCGGTGAACCCACTGTTGAAAATTCCAGAGCGGCCTTACAAAAATTTGTTTTTGCAGTAAGAAAGATACAAGAGATGGAAAAGCCTGTCATTGCTATGGTAAAAGGCTATGCCATAGGTGGAGGCATGAGTCTGGCCATGGCTTGCGATATTGTTTTTGCGTCGGAAGACGCCAAATTCAGCTCTAATTTCCTCAAGGTAGGGATTACACCGGAAATGGGTGCTATGCTCTTGATGCCCTTGATGATGGGTGCTCAAAGAGCAAAAGAATTATGGTTTACGGGAAGAGTTATTGATGCGGCGGAAGCCAAGGAGTTGGGATTTGTTAACCGGGTCTGTTCTTCGGAAGAAATTGAAAGCGCTACCCGGGATTTTGCCACAGACTTAGCCCAAATGCCTGCTCTTCCGGTGAGAATCACCAAACGAATTACCAATTCAACCCTGTTTAATTTATTGAACTCTGTGCTGGAAGCGGAACTGCAATCGACTCCTTTCTGCACCCAGACAGAAGAGCATAAGGCTTTAATTGAAGCGTTTAAAAACCGGAAAAAATAGAAGTAAGTAATACATGCTGGGAGGAAGCAATATGACCAATGAACAGCTGAGCCGGAAATCTCCGTGGTTTTCATATCTGGGGTTATTATTGGGAACTTTCACCATGATCGAGGCAATGGCCTTTCAAATTCCCGCTTTGCCGGTGCTGACGAAGGAATTTGGAGTCCCGGTAGCCACAGCAGCCTTGATCAGTCTATGCTATTATCTGACGGCTACCGTGTGCGGCCCTGTCTTTGGCAATATTGCCGATCAGATAGGCCGCAAACGCATTGCCATGATCGGTATGATTATTTTTGCTATAAGTGAATTTTTGGCTGCTTTTGCCACAAACTATCCCTTTTTCTTATTGGCCAGATTGTGTCAGGGAATTGGCGTGGCTGCTGTTCTCCCTGCCGGCCTTTCCTATGCCAGCTATTTATTTCCGCCCAACAAGCGGGGAATAGCGGTTGGAGTGTATACTGCCGTCGGGACCTTTGCTTCAGCGATGGGTGGTTTTTTAGGCGGGATTTTGATTGCGAAATTCGGCTGGCAATCTCTTTATATTATAAGCGGCGTCTTAGCAGTCCTGGGCATTGCGCTGGTGCATATAACGGTTCCCGAGACTCCCACTTCGGAGAGAAAGCCCTTTGATTATATCGGTTCGATCTTGCTTCTGCTTACCATAGGAACTTGGTTATCCCTTTCCGTACTGGTTGCCAATTTTGGCTGGGTATCACCCTATACCCTGGGTATGCTGGGTTTAGCCATTGTTTTTGCCATAAGTTTCTGGAATGTGGAGAAAAGAACCAGTCACCCCTTTATGGACTTATCCATCCTTAAAAACCGCTACTTTGCCGCACCGATCCTGCTCTATTTCTTTATTGCTCTCTGCTCCCAGGGCTCCGTATTTACTAACTCCTACTTCGTTACAGCCAAACCGGGCTTAGGCACTGCCTATGTAGGCATTATGACGGGATCGATTTATCTTGCCGGAGCGGCAACATCGCTGCTCAGCGGCAAGTTGATTGATTCGTTTAAAATTAAAACGGTCTTGCTGATAGGAATGGGAACCTTTATCGCCGGTACGTTGCTTTATTCCCAGTACACAGTGGATACACCGTTTTGGTATATTGTACTGACTTTGGTGTTTATGTCCGGTTCTTTGTTGTTTATTGCCCCCGCCTGCATGAAAATGTCCATGTCCGCTGTTCCGCCGGAAAAGCTTGGCAGCGGCTCAGGAACTTATATTATGATTCGCGATTTGGGAAGTCCCACCGGACAAACGACCATGCTGGCTGCCTTTGGAGCGATTTCTGCCTCCTCCCTGGCGACAGAGATAGCTGCTGAGGCTCAGAATTCAGGAGTAAGCGAAGACATGATACCTGCCGTGGTGGAAGCGGGAAAAACAGCCGGCAAAGTCATTGACCCGACCTTAGCAGATCATCTGGCCAAAATTGGGGTTAGCTTTCAGGATCTCTATGCCAAAGCAAATTTTGATGGAATGGTCATTGCGGTCAACCAGATGAGTACGATCATTATTGCTATAGCGGTAGCAGCATTTATAGTAGCTGTATTTGCTTTGCCAAATACCAACGGAAGTCCCAGTGGCCTTGACCATAGAAGCAAATAATACAGAAACAGACCCATTTAAAAAGATTAATCCGAGAAGCTGTGTGCCTTAAACCACAGCTTCTCGGCTATTCGGCATTCAGGAAATACGTATAAAGTAAACATGTTTTCTGTTGTGAAAGTGTTTGCATGAGACACTTTGACTGAACACTTTGTTTCGTTTTTGGGGGATGGAAAAAGTCTCCTAATGGATTTCCCCAGCAATATCAGGCCAAAGAGAATTATTTTTCTTCCTTCTTTGAGTTGGCATCATTCTTGCTTTATATAGATATCGAAGCTACCAGTGCATGACAGATTGAAAGGGGAAAGTGAAGCATGAAAAAGTCTGAGATTCCGAAATTTGGGAACCTGCAGGGATTAAAGGTCATTACATCCGGGTCGGCAATTGCAGGCCCATTTGCCGGGGCGCTCTTTGCAGAGCAGGGTGCTGAGGTTATTTACCTGGAAAATACGGCTGTTCCCGATATGTTTCGTATGTTTGGAGATGTTTGGTCAAGCGAGCATAGAAATGAGAGAACCATGGCCTTGGATATTCAGTCTCCCGAAGGCCGGGAAATATTAGTCAAACTTGTCAAATGGTGCGATATCCTGATTGAATCCTCCAAAGGAGGTACTTGGGCCAAGTGGGGGCTTACGGACGAATTTCTCTGGGGGATCAATCCCAAACTGGTCATCACTCATGTTTCAGGTTTTGGACTGACTGGCGATCCGGACTACATCAGACGAGGATCTTTTGACCCTATCGGTCAGGCCTTCAGCGGCTATATGGCCATTAATGGAGAACCGGAACCGGCCCCTCCTTATGCACCAAAACCCTTTACCGGGGATTATGTGACGGCGTTGAATACCACCTGGGCCACCTTGGCGGCACTCTACCGGACCCAACAAACCGGGGTGGGGGAAAGTGTCGATGTCGCCCAGTACGAGTGCCTGGTCCGTATTCAAGGAAATTTTCTCCTGGAAGGAGTCAATTCCGGCAAACAACCGCCCCGTATGGGCAATAAAGATTTGAAATCCGCCCTGGAAAACGTCCAGAAATGCAAAGATGGCAATTACGTTATGTTGGCTTTAGGGGGAGGCGCAGTATTAAGGAGAGTTGAAAAGCTTTGGGGTCTTGACGGTGATCCGGACTTTCAGGAGCCTCATACGGTGATCTTCAAAGAGGATGGCCCCCGCGCTGAAAAATTCGTGAAAGCCGCCGTGGAATTTTGCCGTAGTCATACTGCCGAAGAAGTGGATCGCATTATGAACGAAAATCAAATCCCCTGCAGTATTGTCATGACTTATGAAAAAATGCTGGATAACCCACAGTACAAAGCCAGGGAGACCATAACGGAATGGTATGACGAGATCAGCGGCCGCAAGGTTAAAGGGGTAGCACCCATTCCCAGGTTCAGGAATAACCCAAGCCAAATCTTCCGCAGCGGGCATACCTACGGTATGGATAACGAGGATGTGCTAAGTGAGTTCGGCTACAGCGAAAATGAGATCAAAGCTTTCTATGAGAAAGGTGTTATCAAGAAAAAATAGACTTTTATGTGCTAAAACGTTTTTACACAAAAATGAGGTGGGAATTGATGAACATTATTGCATGCTACAAAATCGTTCCGGAAGAACAGGATATTGTGGTTGAGAAGGATCGCAGCTTGTCTTTCGCCCGGGCCGAATGGAAAATCGGGCAATATGACCTGAATGCCGTGGAAGCCGGGGTGGAAATTGCCGAAGCTGCAGGCGGCAAAGTCATGGCCTTAAGTATTGGCGGCAAGGAGTTGGATAACTCCAAACTCAAGAAAGGGATTCTTTCCAGAGGCCCAGAGGAGCTTTATTTGGTCGTCGATGAGAAATTAGGGAATGCAGACAGCTATACAACGGCCCAGACCTTAGCTGCGGCCATCCGTAAAATCGGCGCCTTTGACTTGGTTATCTGCGGTGAAGGGTCCTCGGACTTATATGCACAACAGGTGGGAGCCCAACTGGGCCAGATGCTGAATGTCGCGACGATCAATGGGATCAGCAAAATGACACCAGATGGAGATCGATTGATTGCTGAGCGCACCCTGGAGAACGAGATTGAAGTACTGGAGATCCCCTTACCTGCGGTGATCTCGGTAACTACGGATATTAACCTGCCCCGGATTCCCAGCATGAAAAATATCCTGGCTGCCGGGAAGAAGCCGACGACAGTTTGGGATCTTACGGCCATTGGTATGACTGGTATTGATATTCCCACTGAAGTGGTGAGCACTCTGGCACCGGAACAAGCGGATCGCAAGAAGATCATTTGGGAAGGCGAATCGGAAGAAGTCATTCAGCAATTGTTTGCGCATATTCGCAAAGAACTTCTTTAAGGATGGTGAAAGAGATGAGCATATTGAAAAAAGTTTGGATACTGGCAGAAAAACAAATAGGCTTAGGTCAGCTATGCGCAGGCGGACGCCAGCTGGGAGAGGAAGTCTCCGCAATTCTATGGGGAGAAAAGGAAGAGGCTGACAAAGCCATTCAGATGGGTGCGGATAAAGTTTATTGGCTAGGTACTCTCAGGCTGGAGACCCTTAGGGAAGATTATGTGGAGACTATTCTGAAGCTGCTCCAAGAAGAAAAACCGGATGCTCTGTTGGTCCAGCCGACCAAAAGAGGAAAACTGATCGCCGGCCGTTTGGCAGCAGGGCTGGAGACATCTGCCCTGGTTGATGCAGTTGAGATCCTGACGGACGGAAATAAGGTTCAAATCCAGCACATGGTCTATGGAGGAGCGGCTTTCCGCACCGAGAGAATTCAGCCGCAAACAGCGATCATTACGGTTGGAACCGGGGTTTTTACTCCTCTTGCGGAAGATGCCGGACGTCAAGGCTCAATCATCAAGGTGGAATTTTCAGAACCCGCCGCTAAAATCAAGCTCCTGGAGAAAAAGAGCAAAGCAAGTTCAGAAGTCAACCTGAATGCGGCCAAACGGGTTGTAGGTATTGGCCGTGGCCTTGCTCAACAGGAAGACCTCAAGATGGTTGAAGAACTGGCCGGCTTGATGGAAGCTGAAGTGGGCTGTTCCCGACCTGTTGCCGAAGGAATGAACTGGCTGCCCAAAGAGAGGTATATCGGTGTATCCGGTGCTATGCTCAAACCCGATCTCTATCTGGCCTTAGGTATTTCCGGTCAGGTTCAGCATATGGTGGGAGTCAATCAGGCCAAGGCCATCGTAGCCATCAATAAGGATAAAGCAGCACCGATTTTCAGCCAGGCCGATTATGGAATCGTGGGAGATTTTTATAAGATTCTTCCTTCCTTAATTGAGAAGTTTAAGGCAGAAAAATAGGCAAAGGCAAATATAAGGAACTTATCGGAGGGAAAGTTAATGGATTTTAGACTGACAGAAGAACAAGAATTACTGCTCGAAAGCCTTAGGGAAGTTATGGCCAGGGATTGTACAGAAGACTATATGAAAGAATGCTACGAAAAAGGCGAGCATCCTATGAAGTTCGTCCAGGCACTCATGGATAATGGTTTTGGGATGTTAGGAGTTCCGGAAGAACACGGCGGCACCCCGGTGGATAACCTGACCATGATGCTGGTTGCTGAGGAAATCACCAAGAACGGCGGTCCTCACTTTGTATTCGGACAAGCATTATCCATTGCCGATATGCTCCACTTTGGTTCCGAGGAGCAAATCGCCGATACCATGGCTGAAGTGCAAAGAGGCGGAGTGGCCTTCGTCTTAGGGTTTACAGAGCCTCAAGCTGGTTCCGACAGCAGTGCCGCTGCGACCACTTATACCCGCAAAAACGGCAAGGTCTATATCAACGGCCACAAAACCTTCATGAGCGGGGCACTGCGGGCACCCTATATGCTCTGCCTGGCCCGCAATTCGGAAGAGGCCGGCAATGCCGACAAACGCAACGCCTTTAGTATGTGGTGGGTTCCCATGAATGCTCCCGGCATTAAGATCGAAAAGCTGGAAAAGATCGGCTGGCATATGCAGGATACTTGTGAAGTCTACCTGGAAGATGTGGAAGTCGAAGAAAAAGATCTTGTCGGTGTGGAAGGCAATGGCTTTATGCAAGTCTTATACAACTTTGAGATGGAACGCTTGTTGATGGCGGCCTCAGTACTGGGCATGGCAGAGTGCGCTTTTGAAGATGCCGTCCGTTACGCCAACCAACGGGTGCAGTTTGGTAAAACGATTGGATCTTTCCAGCTGATTCAAGAAAAACTCACCTTTATGAAAGCCAAAATTGAAAACATGAAAAACATGGTCTACAAATGCGCTTGGGAAGTGGACAACGGGCTTCCAGTACAAATCTCTTCGGCAATTGCCAAATTATATTGTGCACAAGCGGCCAATGAGGTCATTGACGATGCCCTGCAAATCATGGGCGGAATCGGTTACACCAAGGATGCCCGTATTTCCAGGTTATGGCTGGATGCCCGGGTCTTTAGGATTGGTGGCGGTACGGACGAGATCATGATTCACGCAGCGGGAAGAGCCATTTTAAAGCAATATAAATAAACCGCCGGGCACAGCTTATCACTGTTTTCTCAATCCTTTTTCCAGTTATTTATTTCCCCAAATCCAAGGAAAAGAGGTGTCAGGAAATTAGGCGGATGGGGAAAGCAAATATAATCATTCGAGGAACTTATCAGTTTATTTTTCAAAAGGAAGGGATAAGACATGAGTAAACAATCGACTCGTCCATGGCTTGTATTTCTATCTTTAGCCCTATTGTTCTTTGCCGCGTTGGGAATGCTTGGGAATACCAATGGTCTGTATCTGACTCCGGTTTCCAAAGAAATGGGTTGGAGCAGGACCGATGCATCCTGGTATTTGACCATTTATATGCTGACCATGGCTTTAACCCAGCCCATTGCCAGCAGACTTCTTTATAAAGTGAATTCAAAAGTTTTGCTCTTCGTCAGTATGACCCTTGTGTGTGCTGCTACCGGTGCTGCGTCTCAGTTCCAAACCGTCATGGCCTGGAACATCTCCGGTGTTCTCATGGGTCTGGGCTATTCTGTCATTATGTACCTGACCCTTCCGGTCATCATCAGCAACTGGTTCAACAAAAAGACCGGTATGGTTTTAGGTATCGCCCTGGCCATTGGAACCCTGGGCTCAGCCATAGCCAACCCTGTTGCCGGAATGCTGATTACGGAGTATGGATGGAGAACCGCCCGCCTCGCCATGTCCATCGCGGCCTGGGTCATTGCCATCCCCGGTATTCTCTTATTTGTTAATTTTAAACCTGCCGATGTTGGTCTGAAACCTTATGGTTATGAAGAAGGAGCCTCAGGGCAGCAGACGAAAGCCGCTGTATCTCTGAAAGGGGTATCTGCCGCTGATTCCCTGAAATCCCCTGCACTATATATGGTTATGTTCATAGCTTGTGCGGTGGTCTTGTATTCCTCCATGAACACTCAGATTCCGGGATATGCTAGTTCAATCGGGCTGGCGACTGCTTTTGGGGCCTATGCCATGACCATTCTGAACCTTGCCAATATGGGCGGGAAAATCTTCTGGGGCTGGTTAACGGACCGCAAAGGCTTCCTTCCCTCTATGGTTGCGGCTCTGTCCTGCGGCATAGCAGGGGTCTTGATTATTTTGGCCGGGGGCTCCAATGTCAGCGTATTCTATGCCGGTTTGGTTTTCTTTGGTATTTGTTTTTCCTCACTGACCGTTATGCTGCCTCTGATTGTCAAAGGGATCTTTGGCGAAAAAGATTATGGAAAAATCTATGCCAACGTTACCTTGGTGCAGCAGTTAATGGCCGCCTCAGCTGCAATTATCTATGGAAGAATCTTCGATATCACTCAAAGCTTTGTCTTTGCCTGGCAGATGAATATTGTGACCCTGGCCATTGCTATTCTGATGCTCTTCGGAGCCGTTAAGGTCGGCAAAAAGCTGGTCCATGTATAAGCTAGGCTGATTCCCATTCCAACTCCCCTGAACTGAAATAAAGATCCTAAGCATGATGTAAACCTCAATCATGGACAGTCTCGATTGAGGTTTACATTCTAAATAGCCCCTTGAAGTCATCAATGCACTAAAGAATAATCCCATAGGATAAAGGAAGGAACGCTTATGTCACAATTTCCATTATTAAGTTCTCCCATCAAATTAGGCAGTATGCTTCTGAAAAACCGCATGATAACCACATCCATGTCCCCGGGCCATGACTATACCAATGAAGAAGGACAGCCGACTCTGAGATTTTATAATTACCTGGAGGAAAGAGCTGCCGGCGGAACGGCCTTAATTTGCCAAACCGTTTGCTTTTATCCCAGACTTAAGAGTCAGTTGGATCATCTCCATCCTTTGCCCCTGGGCTATGCGGAGGAACATCTTCCCCATCTGAGCAAGATGGCTGAGGTTGTGCATAAACATGGGGGGCTGATCGTTGGCCAGCCTTATGCCGTGCATGACTGGAAGTCCGCGCCGGAAGAGAAGGAAGAATACTGGGGCCCATCCACCTTATCTATCTCCAAGCATAGTCCCAAACCCATGACGAAAGAGCATATACGGATTTTCAAGGAAAATATCGTCCAATGCTCTGTTACGCTGCAAAAAGCCGGCTGGGACGGGGTGGAGGTCATGGCAGGTGTCGGTGGCATTTTGAACCGCTTTATGTCCCTGGCGACCAACGATCGGACGGATGAATACGGCGGCAGCTTGGAAAACCGATGCAGACTGACGGTTGAAGTTATGGCAGAGATCAAAAAAGCCTGCGGGGATGATTATCCTATCATTGTCCGCTGGTCCCCGGTGGATTTTATCAAAGGCAGCTTAACCATGGAAGAGTCTTTGCAGATTGTGGAGATCCTGGAAAAGGCGGGCGCTGTTTTGCACAACTTAGCTCCGGGCTGGCATGAAACTTCCGTACCCTTAACCATTAAGGATGTGCCGGAAGGGCATTGGTCCTGGGTTTCCGAAAAAATCAAATCCGTAGCCAAAGTACCGGTGGCCACCGCCTATAGAAATACGGATCCTTTTAATATGGAAGAAATTCTAGCCAAGGATAAGGCTGACGTGATCGCAGGCCTGAGATACAATATTGCCGACCCTGAATTTGCCAAAAAAGTCATGGAAGGCAGACCGGAAGACATTAACAAATGCATCTGCTGCTGCCGCTGCCTGGATGACGTCATCAGCCAGGGAAAACCTTTGAATTATTGCGGAGTGAATCCCCGCTTGGGAGAGGAATTGGAAAAACCTCTTGCCCAAGCGAATAAGACCAAGAAGGTCATGGTCATCGGCAGTGGGCCGGGGGGACTGGCGGCAGCTGTTACTGCAGCCCAAAGAGGGCATAAAGTGACGATCTACGAGCGGGGACCCCGTTTAGGAGGCTGTTTGGTCATGAGTGCCATCTTCAGCCCGACCTATGATCGCCTGAACACCTATTATAAAACCCTGCTCAAGAAACATCCTGAAATTAAAGTCAATTTTAATACTGCCGTTACCCCTGATCTGGCAGCCCGTGAAAAACCCGATGCAGTCGTTGTGGCCATCGGGGGACATCCGATTGATCTGAAGGTACCGGGAGCGGAAGGCGGGAATGTGGTCAAATCCCATGACTTCCTGGAATTGCTCAATGGCAAGCCTCCCCAAAAACCGGGGATAATGAACAAAATTATGTATAACTGCGGTTCTGTTTTCTTGAAGTTTTTCTATACACCGGATTTAGCCCGTACCTTCATGGGCAAATTCCCCTGGCCTCTGGGCAAGAAAATTGCCATCATTGGCGGCGGTTTGCCGGGCTGTGAGCTGGCCAAAGAAATGATGCATTATGACCGGGATCTTGTAATCATCGAAGAAAAAAAGAAAATTGGTCATGATGTGGGCGGCAGTGACCGTTTCCATATTGTTTCAGCCTTTAAGAAATCCCCCCGGGTAGAGATGGAGACCCTTACAAAAGTAAAGGCCATCACCAGAGCAGGAGTTAAGGTCGTTCATGAAGATGGCTCAGAGGCATTCCATCAGGCCAATACAGTGGCGGTAACTTTGGGCTTTGAAGAGAACATGGAGCTGGCGGAAGTTCTCAAGGGCAAAGTTTCCGAAGTCTATGCCGTAGGAGACTGCAGCAGTCCTGCCCGTATGGCTGATGCGACCAAAGCAGGCTACAAAGCGGCTTGCCAAATCTAAGATAATTCGGATGAAGCAAGGAGGAAGGCTCATGAAGGCAATTCTTAGTGATTTATTAGCGGAACAATCCCTGGTGGATACCTTGGTGTCTGACTTAAGTGAGGAACAGTGGCTGAAACCCCTGCCCGTAGAAATGTGGAATATTAAAGATGCCATTATTCATATTGCATTCTTTGATTATGCAGCCAACAAGCTGATGAGCGGTGAAGCGGAAGACCTGGTGAAGCTGGCCGATGCTGAGTCGGGTCAGGATCAATATGTCAGAGCGACAAGCTTTCATCACCTGACCGGAGCTGAAGTCCTAAGCTGGTGGCGGGAAGAACGTACACGGATGGCAGCTTCTTTTTATGAGAAAAACTCCAAAGACAGGATACCCTGGGCCCCAGGGCTGCCTATGTCGGCCAAGTCACTGGCATCTGCCCGCTTAATGGAGCTGTGGGCTCACTCTGTGGATATCTATGACGCTTTGGGACTGGAGCCGGTGGTTCGGGAGCGGATTACCAGTACCCTGTTCTTATCCTGGCAGGCCAGACCTAATGCCTATCGGATCAATGATTTGGAAATGCCCGCTACCCCCATTTATCTGGAGCTTATCCTTCCCTCCGGGGAGATCTGGGCCAAAGGAGAGCCAAGCGCAGAAAACAGGATTAAGGGCAGTGCCAAAGACTGGGCTCTCGTGGCCATTCGCCGCCGGAACTGGATGGATACGGATTTGGAAGTCGTGGGAGAAGAAGCCCAGCGCTATGCTTCAATCGTTCAGACTTATGCAGGATGGGCCGACCCGGCACCGGCAGCAAAACGACAAAGGTAAGATCCTGCGCATCTGAGATGAAGTATTCAACACTACCTTGTCGGAAAGGAGAATCAATCATGTATCCGATGAACGTAGGGAACTTTCTGACCCTGAATTCAGCCAGATACCCTGACAAAATTGCTCTTGTCTGCAAGGACGAGCGCTTAACGTATCAAGAATTGAATTGCAGGGTAAACGCCCTGGCTCATGCATTCCTGGATCTCGGCATTGGCAAGGGGGATAAGATCGGCTATCTTTTTCCGAACTCCATCGAAATTGTCGAGTTATTCTTTGCCATTGCCAAGATCGGTGCCATTGCCGTGCCCCTCAATCATCGGCTGGTATCCAGAGAAATAAAATGCCTGCTGGACTCAGTGGAATGTGATGTTTTTGTCTACAGCCGGTTGTATGATGGGCCGGTAAGCGAAGTAAAGGGCAGCTTCAGGACGGTAAAGCATATTATTCGCCTGGGAGAGCCCGCCCCTGGTGAATATTCCTTCGAGAAACTGCTGGAGCATGACAATACCAGTGAACCGCATATTGCTGTTGACCGCCGGGATTTATTCCGAATTCAGTTCACCGGAGGGACCACAGGGCGTTCCAAAGGAGTTATGCGCACCCACGAGGCTGACCTCTTCCAGACGATTGGGGTCATGACCTCCAATAAAATGGGAGCCAGTCCGGATGAGGTGGTGCTGACCCAGTCCCCCTTGCATCATCAGGGCGGGATAACCTGGATGCTTTGCGTTATGGTTACCGGTGCGCAATTTGTTATTTGCGACGGATTTGATCCGGTAGAGATCCTGAGGCAGATTCAGAAAGAACGGGTAACCTATATGCTGCTGTTGCCGCCGAGCACCTATCTGCGCTTAATCGATACGCCGGTTTTTAGAGATTATGATGTAAGCTCGGTCAAAGTTGTGCATACTTCTGCAGGAGGTACCTCTCCTGCCATTGTACAGAAGATGGTTGAGGCCTTTCCCAACTGTGAAGTGTATTACGGCTGGGGGCAAACCGAGACGGGAGCAGGGACTGTTCACCGGATCACCAGGGAAATGGCTTTGCATCACCCGGAGAAGACCCAAAGCGTAGGAAGACCGATGCCCTTTTTCCAACTGAGAATTGTGGATGAGGCAGGAAAAGATGTTCCCCAAGGTGAGGTGGGAGAAGGGATTGCCAAAGGACCGGCTATCTTTTCAGGCTACTACAAGCAACCGGAGTTAACGGACGAGACCATCGCTGATGGCTGGACACGTACCGGGGATATGATGAGGCAGGATGAGGAAGGCCTCTATTATATGGTGGATCGGAAAAAAGACATGATAAAAACCGGGGGCGAAAATGTTTTCGCCCAGGAAGTGGAAGCCGTCATTCGCAAACACCCCGCGGTTTTGGATTGCTCGGTGATTGGGGTGCCTGACAAAACCTTTGGGGAGGCCGTCATGGCCGTCATCAAACTCAGGGCGGGATACACCGCAGCGGCGGAAGACATTCAGGAACACTGCAAAAGGGATTTATCCAGCTATAAAAAGCCGCGCTATGTGGAGTTTCTCGATGAGTTTCCCGTGGATAGTGCCGGCAAGATTCAGAAATTCAGACTCAGAAAAAAATACCGGGGAATCTACGGACATCTTATTGAATCCTGAGCCGGGGCGGATTGCTTATCAGAGAGTGCTAAATAAAGTGAGGTTATGATCATGGTAACAAGAGCAGAAATCCCTCAGTTTGGCCTGTTATCCGGTGTAAAAGTCGTTCACAATACCGTTTCTATTGCCGGCCCTTTTGCGGCGGAACTCTATGCCGAATATGGGGCGGATGTCATTTGGATCGAAAATGCCAAGGTTCCCTGTATGAGCCGTGTAGCCACCGGCAATGCCTGGCAGCAGGACCGCCGCAATCAGCGGAATCTTTCTATTGATATATCCCTTCCCGAGGGAAAAGAAATATTCCTGAAGCTGATGGAAGATACGGATGTTTTTATTTCAGCAGCCAGGGGCGGGCAGTACGAAAAAATGGGCCTGGGAGATGAAGTGCTCTGGGAGCGAAATCCCCGCCTGGTTATCGTAAAGATTTCCGGTTTTGGGCAAACCGGGCTGCCGGACTATATGAACCGGCCCAGTTATGATCCCATCGCTCAGGCTTTTGGCGGCTATATGGCTATGAATGGATTTCCAGGGATGCCTTCCATGCCCACTAATCCTTTAACTGCTGATTATATGAGCGCTTTGTTCGCCTTCGGAACCTCTGTAGCGGCTGTCATGAAAAGCAGGGAAACAGGCCGGGGGGAAAGCATTGATTTAGCCCAATATGAAGTCCTGATGCGCACTCAGTCCCGATATCCCATGGATTTTCTGGAACAGGGGATTCCCTTTGTTAAAGAGGGCAGCCATAGTGCATATTTTGCCGGCTATGGGACTTATAGCTGTCTGGATGAAAAAGAAGTCTATATGCTTTATTTAGGTGCGGAAGTGCTGAAAAGAGGTCTGCCTTTTATGGGTATCGAGTTCGGTACGGAAAAAATCCCGTCCAGTACAAATCTTCTCTACCTTTCTTCCTCTGAAGGACAAGTTTTGGAGGAAAAGATTAAAGCTTTCTGTCAGTCCCATACAGCAGAGGAGGTCGAGAAAGCCTTCTTAGCCAATGGCGTGCCTTGTTCCAGAATTATGGATTACAACGATTGCCTTAAGGACCCCCAGTATGTGGCCCGGGAAGTGTTTACCCAGTGGAAGAAAGCCAATGGGGAACCTATAAGGGGAGTCAACATTTTTCCTAAATTTAAAAACCACCCTGCTAAAATCTGGCGGGGAGCTCCCAATATAGGCATGGACAACGAAGATATTCTGACGGATCTGGGGCTCTCTGAAGAGCAGATTAAAGAATTATATGCCAAAGGAGTCCTGACCCAAAGAGATTATATAAACAATATCTGAAGCAGAGAAGCATCAAAAGATGCCGGTGATTGGCAATGAGTCAGATGCAAAGGGGTGTAAGCAATGTCAGAGGATAAATTCGATGCAATAGTCGTCGGAGGCGGGATCGCCGGAACAGTAGCTGCTTATTTGCTGGCTAAGGAAGGATTGGAAGTCATCCTTGTAGAACGGGGCAATTATGCGGGCAGCAAAAATATGACAGGGGGGCGGATCTATAGCCATAGCCTGGAAAAGATCATGCCGTATTTTGCCCGGGAAGCTCCCGTCGAACGCAAAATTACCAGAGAAAAAATCAGCTTAATGACCGAAGAAAGCAATGTTACTCTGGATTTCTATTCTTCCCTGCTGGGAGTGCAGGGCAGCGATTCTTATTCCGTTTTGAGAGGGGTCTTTGACCAGTGGCTGGCCGAAAAAGCTGAAGAAGCCGGTGTCCAAATTATACCGGGTATCCGGGTCGATGATTTAATCCTTCGTGAGGGGAAAGTCTGCGGTGTGGTTGCAGGGGAAGATGAACTGGAGGCTGATATCACAATTCTCGCCGATGGTGTCAATTCTCTCTTGGCTCAGAAATTAGGATTCCGGGGAGAGTTAGCGACGCACCATGTCGCCGTGGGAGCGAAAGAAATTATTGAATTACCGTCTCGGGTCATTGAAGAGCGTTTTAACTGCAACGGCAATGAAGGAACGGCCTGGTTGTTTGCCGGGTCCCCCTCTGACGGGCGTGTGGGCGGTGGATTCCTGTATACGAATAAATCGAGCATTTCCCTGGGAGTAGTCACGACGTTAAGCGACGTGATCAAGGGAAACAAAACAGTACCGCAAATGTTGGAGGATTTTAAACAACACCCGTCTATCCAACCGCTCATTAAGGATGGAAAGATGATCGAGTATTCCGGTCATCTTGTACCGGAAGCCGGTTTAGCCATGATCCCAAAGATTGTTGGGAATGGAGTTTTAGTCGTCGGAGATGCGGCAGGATTCTGCATCAATTTAGGTTATATGGTACGCGGGATGGACTTTGCCGTGGCATCGGCTGAATGTGCAGCGAAAGCTGTCCTTAAGGCCAAAGAAGCCCAAGATTTCAGTGAGGGATACCTTCAATGCTACCAAGGCTTATTGGATCAAAGCTTTGTCATGCAGGACTTAAAACACTATAAGGATTTCCCCCATTTCTTGGAGGACACCCCGAGAATCTTCAATGGATATCCGAAAATGGCCACCGATTTGTTGGCTGATCTGTTTGTGGTCAAAGGAGAACCGGCACAGCCTCTAAGAAAAACCATTATGCAGCATGTGAGCAAGATAGGACTGCTAAACCTTGCCAAAGACGGCTGGAAGGGGGTACGTTCGCTATGAGTCAGGTTAACGTCGATCAGAAGCTTGGGGTCAATAAATTCCATGTAGATGAAGAAAATGCCCATATTGTCTTAAAACAAGGAGATATGGACCGGGTGGAATATCGTAAATTAGTTCTAGCCTGCCCTGCAGGACTATATACAATCAATGAAAGCGGCAATATTCAGTTCGACTACGCCGGGTGTCTGGAATGCGGCACCTGCCGGGTGCTTTGCGGTAAAACCCTCCTCGAAAAGTGGGAGTTTCCGCTGGGGACCTTAGGTGTGGAATTTAGATATGGATAATGTTTTGTTGGATATAAGAAAGCAATAAATCAATGGAAAAAATGACATAGTGCGGATTTTTCCTGAGCATGTGCAAAGGATCTTTTTCTGGGATTTTAACCCTCTAGATTTCTAGAGGGTTTCTTGTTTTTTAGAAGGTCTCCTTAGAGAATTTGCGAGATTGAGAGTCAAAAAGTTTTTTCTCAAAAGCTTCGGAACCCTGCTAATATGGGATTTTTCAATTACTAATTCAATTCTTTTAATCTTGGCACAGAACTTGCTACTTCTTATAGTTTAAAACCTTAAAAAGTGCTTATTCAAGACAAAAGGTTGGAATTGGAGTGATATGTAGTGGAAAAAGGCAAGGCTAGACTCTCGCGACGCCAATTTCTAAAAGGTACAGCAGCAACAGGAGTATTGGTAGGCACCATGGGAGCTGTTGGAATTGCCCGGAAGGCTGCCGCCGGGGAGGTTGTCTCTGGAGAGGGAGAAAATGCTCCTGATCTCAAAACCATTCGGACCACTTGTTCCCCCAACTGTACCGGGGCTTGCGGAATGAATGCTATTGTAGAAAATAACCAAATCAAGGCTATCATCCAAGCCGCAGATTATCCGGATGAGGATTATAATCCTCGGGGATGCCTGAAAGGTCTATCCATGATGAATCTGGTTTATGGTCCGGACCGCTTGCAAACTCCTTTAATTCAAAAAGGACAACCTGGTGTGGATGAGTTGCAGCAGGCTACATGGGAAGAGGCTCTTGATTATACAGCCCAGAGACTCAAGGGAATCGCTGAAAAGTACGGTCCCGAATCCATTGGAGTCGCTTTCCAAGTCGGCGGGACAAGTTATGTCCACAAGGGAGCCGTATCACGGCTGGCCACCTTAGCAGGATGGAATATTCATCATGCCTATGACCAAAATGGAGATCTTCCCATGTTCTGGCCCATGACCTTCGGTGTTCAATCTGAGGAGCTTGAACCGAAAGAATGGCTGAACTCAAAATATATGGCTATCTTTGGTTCTAATATTCTAGCGACTCGTCTTCCGGACGCCCATTTCCTGGTGGAGGCGAGAAACCGGGGAACGAAGGTGGTTGTCTTCGACCCCAGTTATAGTCCCACGGCCGCCAAAGCCGATGAGTGGATTCCCATCCAGGGGAGTAGTGATGCCGCGGTAGCCTTAGGCATATGCAAAGTCATTCTCGATGAGGGGCTTTATGATGAAAGCTTTATAAAAACCTTCACCGATCTGCCTCTCTTGGTGCGTACAGATAATGGAAAACGACTTAAGGCAGATGAAGTAGAAGGCCTGACGAAACCAACAGATACACCAGCCTACCGGGAGGTCTATGTAGCCTTTAATGGAGGTCTTTTGGCAGTTCATCCGGAGAAGCTGGATCTGCCTCAAGATCTTATTCTGGAAGGAGAAGCGGAGGTCCCGCTTAAGAGCGGAGAGAAGGTCAAGGTTAAAACTGTTTTCCAGCTTCTTAGGGAACAACTGCATGACTATACCCCGGAAGCCGTGGAAAAAGAATCGGGAATGGGGCCGGATACCCTTGTCCGTATAGCCAGAGAAATGGCCGCTGCCAAACCCCTTCATATCGTCTACGGGGCCAGTAATTATCAATGGTATCATGGGGATCTTAAGGGTCGGGCCTTGGCTCTAATCAATGTCCTAACGGGGAATATCGGGCAACCGGGTGCAGGGATTTCAACCTATGCCGGGCAATATCGAATCCGCTTAAAAGTAGGTGAATGGTGGGTTCCGGAAGGACGCAAGCAGAACTGGCTGCCCTTCCTCTATGTCCTTAATGGGCCTACACCCCGTATGAAAGCCGCCTACCCGGAACATGGAATCAAGGCCTTGATTTTCGGCTGGGGGAACCCCTTTGATCAACACAATATGGCTAATATTCTTCGCGAACGGGTCCAATCCGGAGAACTGGAATTCGTGGCAACGATGGACTTCCAAATGACCACAAGCTGTGAGTACAGTCATGTGGTTCTTCCAGGAGTCACTTGGTACGAAAAAACGGATCTGGTAGCAACTCCTGTCCATCCTTACCTCCAGCTGCAGCAGCCGGCCATCCCTCCTGTTTATGAGGGGAAACCCGAGCTCTGGATTATAAGAGAATTAGCAAAACGTTTGAATCCCGAATTTGAGAACTATTTTTACCCTGGACTGGAACCGGATCAGGCAGCCGAAGAGGCGATCAAACTCATGCTCCGCACCGGCGGGCCGGCGGTGGCGGGGATTAGCCTGGAACAGCTCAAGCAGGGACCGGTACGCTTAAAATCACAAGTTCCCGGCGATCGGCAGATTCCCTTTTATGAGCAAGTTCATTCAAAACTGCCTTTTCCACCTCAAAGTCTCCCCGCTAAGTTGGAGCAAACGGCTCAATTCGTCAAAAGCGGGCGGATTGAATTCTACAAAGATGAGGACATTTTCCTGGAATCGGGAGAACAACTGCCGGTCCATAAGCCGCCCTTTGTAGAAAGTGAATACGCTCTGCACCCGGAGGCCCGTGAGAAATATACCTTCAACTTTGTTACTCGTAACGCTATCTACCGGGTGCATTCCACCCATTCCAATAATATCTGGATGAACGAGCTGCAGGAAGGCAAAGCCAGGGTTTGGCTCAATCCAACGGATGCTGATGAAAAAGGAATTCGGGAAGGGGATGAAGTGGAGCTCTATAATGCCCGGGGAATTCTCAAAGCCTATGCTGTTCTTGATCCCGGAGTGGGGCGGAAAGTCGCCATGTTTGAACAGGGCTGGTGGAGCCGTTATCTTAAAGAGACTTCCTATAACAGCTTAACCTATCCCTTTATTAAGCCCACCCATGAAGCCTATTTTGTACCGGGGATGTGGGCCCCCAATACCGCATGGAATGAATGCCTCTGTGATGTTAAAAAGGGTGGTGAATCTTAATGAGATTGGGAATGGTCATTGATAGTGATAAATGCATCGGATGTCGTACCTGTACAGTTGCCTGTAAGTCCCATAATGCCCAGCCCCCCGGAACTTGGTGGAATCGGGTCTTTACTCTCGGGAGTTCCTATCATCAAAGCGCTGTCGGTGAAGAGGGGAATCTGCAAATGAACTTCCTGCCGGTGTCCTGTCAGATGTGTGACAATGCGCCCTGTGAAAAGGTCTGCCCTGTAGGAGCTACTTATACGGATGAACGGGGAGTCGTTTTGGTTGATTTTGAACGGTGCATCGGCTGTCGGTATTGCATTGCTGCCTGTCCCTATAATGTTCGGCAATTTAATTGGGAAGATCCGAAAGAAGCCAAGGAGCGGGCTGGATATAAAGAGGACTATGAATATGGCTATCCAGTTGATGTAAGGGACAAGGATAGAAGGTTAGTGTATACGCCCAACCGTCCGGTAGGGGTTGTGGAGAAATGTACCTTCTGTTTCCAATACACCTCCCAAGGGGAAGAGCCGGCTTGTGTTCAATCTTGTCCTTCCAGGGCGCGGATCTATGGCGATCTGGATGATCCGGACTCGGAAGTAAGCCGCTTAATCCGAGAACGTCAAGCCTTTCGTCTCAGGGAGGATTTAGGGACCCAACCTAAAGTTTATTATCTGTCCGCCAGCAAGCTCAACCGGTAGAAATTATAGAAAATAAAAAGAGTGATGACAAAATATAATCAAGAGAATAGAAAGGGTGAAAGAATTTTGGCACAGAATAATGTGGTGACCACTCGAACGGTGCCTGCTGCCGGCAAACCCTTCAATGGGATGCTTGTGCTGGCGGTAATCCTATTGCTGATAGGCTTGAGCGCCTGGGGATTTCAATTCAAGGAAGGTCTTATTGTCACCAATATGCGTAATTCCTTCAGCTGGGGACTCTATATTGCCACCTTTGCCTTTTTTGTAGGCATCGCTGCAGGTGGGTTGATCGTATCCTCCTCTGTCTATCTTTTTAACCTGGAGAACCTAAAACCCCTGACGAGGATTGCTTCCTTGTCGGCCTTTGCCTGTACCCTGGGAGCAGGGGCTATGATTCTGCCTGATATGGGTCGCATCGACCGGATCTATAATATACTCCTCCACCCCAATGTGAACTCTCCTCTTGTTTGGGATATGGTTGTTATCAGTGCTTACATGGTCGTAACCTTCTTAAGTGTGTATGTCCAGCTTCTTCCCGATTGGAAAAGGGAGGGACATGGTTTTTTTAAGGGTTGGACCAAGAACTATTCCCAAGAGGAGATAGAACGTTTCTCCCAAAAGTGGTCGAAGCGTGTGGCGATCATTGGCTTGCCCTTTGCCGTACTGATTCACACGGTCACTGCTTTGATCTTTGCCACCCAAGCCTCCCGGGGCTGGTGGAACACGGCGATACTACCCCCGGACTTTATTGCGGTAGCGGTGGCTTCGGGAACGGCCCTAGTGCTTTTAATTTCCCTCATTTATGTAGGGAAAGAAGGGTTTACTGAATATCAGGATGCCTTTAAGACGTTAGCCCTCATCGTAGCCGGTTCACTCCTGGTTCATTTTTTCTTCGTGGCTGTAGATCTGCTGATTCATGGCTGGTGGGGAGGGACCGAAGGTCATGAACTTTTCACCCTTCTCTTTGGCCAATATGGGATGATCTACGGCATAGAGCTTCTTTTGCCGGCCTTTACCATGCTGTTTTTCTTTACCCAAAAGGGCAAAAGTACGCGGCAAACCCTAATTCTTGGTTGTGTGCTGCTTTTTATAGGGGTTTTTGCCCACCGTATGATGCTGATGTTCCCGTCGTTTAATGCCATACCGTTAAGCTTCACTATTCATGGTACCGGTATCGAGGCCTGGGCATATCCTGTAGCCATCGGTGAATATCAAGAAGGGATATCTTCCTTTACCAGTTCCTGGCCCTATTTTCCCACGGGGATCGAAATGGCTTTAGGACTCTTTCCTTTTGGCGTGGTTCTGTTTGTCGTTTCTTTAGCCTTTCGATTATATTCCTTCTTGCCCAGCTCTCCGAAGAAATAAGCATCCCTAGTGCATAAAAGAGCGCAACGAACGGGTAAATTCGCTGCGCTCTCATTTTGCACTCCTAGAATGTAAATTGTTTAACTCTGTCTAAATAGCTTACTCCAGAATGGACTCGATAAAAAGAGTGCGCTTCTCCACGAGATTGTATTCTTTCGCTTGGACATTGGAAAGCTCGTCGTCGGCGACTAAAACCCTGACGATGGGGCGCATGGGCAGACTCTTATTTTGATCGACGATGATACCTGTTTCTCCGGTACTCAGTTTAACGGTACAGCCCGTGGGATATGCGGCAATATGTTTAAGAAACGTGATCACCAGATCCTTAGAGAAAAATTTCTCTGCGCTACCCATAAGAATTTCACAGGCTTCATGGGGCGGGATGCGGGTATGTCCTGGGCCGTCATTCACTAAATTATCATAGAAGTTAGCAATGCCTACAATCTGTGCCCACTGATGAACGGCATCTCCCTCCAGTTTACGGGGATAGCCGTTGCCATTGAGACGCTCATGGTGCTGGAAGGCAATATGGGCGCTCAATAAATTCAGTTCCCGTTTTGTTCTGAGTATATCGAAGCCGTGATTGGTGTGAGTTTGGTAAAGCTCCGCTTCCTCAGGAGTAAAGGGCTCTCGCTTATTTAACAGCTTCTTGGGCAATTTCACGGTGCCGATATCATGAAATAAGGCACCGATGGCTAATCCTTCCAGACTTTCCCGCTCCAGGCCTAAGGCCTTACCCAGTACAGTGGAGAGAACACATACATTGACGGAATGTGCAAAAATTTGATTGTCATAGGTCCTCATATCCGCTAATCCGATGAAGATATCCTTTTGGAAAAGGACATCCTGAATGATGTTGTCAATGTTCTTTTTTACATTAAAGCCATCAAAGTCTTTTCCTACTTTCACAGCTTGTACGGCATTATCCAGGGACGCCATGGCCTCACGCCGATGTTCTTCGGAGATAACATCCTCCACCACGATATCCTTACTTTCCTCGTCGTCAATATAGAGAATGCTGATACCAAGGGTTTTCAAACGTTCTATATAAGACTTGGTCAGAGACATTCCTCTTCCCAGGAGTACACGACCGTCATTGGTATAGATGGTTCGCCCCAGGATATCTCCTTCTTGAAGCCTGTTTATACTTAACTGACGCATTGAATTGTTCTTCCTTTCAAACTTATCTTCATAGATCAAATTTATAAAGAGGGGATCAATTTATAAAAAAGGGATATAAAATTAAAAATCGCCATGTGAACTGGCGACAAAGTAGTTTAAAGCTTAAGGCTTCGGTGGCTTGGCAATCATCAGGCATGTCCTGGAAGACCCATAGCTTTGCGTCCTTGGCTTTCGCCAAGTTTGCTATTGTCGACACTAAAGTGCAGGCTATACATATTTTATGTATCTAAAGTATAAGTTTTTTTATCACTCATCCTATTATAAATGTTAAGTTTTAGCTTCACAACATCTTCTCGCCCAAATGGGGAATTTTAAATAATAGGGTACATCCTCTATGAATCACGGAATATCTATGTTAGAATAGTCAGAATAGTTTATCTCTAAAGCGTTGAGGTGAAAAGAAATGATTCGTGAAGTTTATCCCCAAATTTATTTAAATGAAGTTCCATTGCCGAAAAATCCACTGAAGGCATTAAATAGCTATATTATCCTTTCCGAAGACCGTCCCCTGATTTTGGATACGGGGTTTAATAAGGAAGAGTGTAAAAAGGCTCTTATGGAAGGGATTGCTGCATCAGGCATTGATCTTAAACGGACAGATTTAGTGCTGACCCATATGCATATCGACCATTCCGGACTGGCCGACTATCTATGGAAACAAGGGTGTAAGGTCTATATCGGGAAGAAAGATGGCACCCTGCTGAATAACTTCAGAACTTCTCCTGAACTTGTGCTGAACCATCTGAGTGAGGGCCTTAATTTGAAACAAGGAATCGGGATAAAGGAGATAGAAGCCTTCGATATAGCTCCTAAGGAGCCTTTTGAATACACTCCACTGCAGGAAGGGGACTGTTTGGAGGTGGGGCCCTATCAATTCGAAGTTATCGATATTCCTGGTCATAGCCCAGGGCACATAGGTCTGTACGAAAGAAAGCATAAGCTGTTTTTCGGCGGGGATCATATTCTTAATGAGATAACTCCCAATATTACCTTTTGGCACTACAAAATCGATAGTCTGGGAAACTTTATTGAAAGCCTGAACAAGATTCGCCAGTTTGATATTGATTGGGTGTTTCCAGCTCATCGCAGCCTTATTCGAAACCACCGGCAACGAATTGACGAATTGATAGCTCATCACCAGGAACGACTCGAGGAAATCACCGGGATTCTGCGTGATGGTAAAAAAACCGTTATGGAGACAGCTGCAAGAATGCGCTGGGATTTGAACTATAAGAGCTGGAATGATTTTCCCCTAACCCAAAAGTGGTTTGCCTCTGGCGAAGCCATGGCTCATCTGGAGCATCTGGTGTATAAAGAAGAGGCCCAGCGAGTGAGTTTCGATGGGAAGCATTATTATGAATTGGTTAATCCGTGATAAAGGGAATTACTTCAGATGGTTTAGATAGATAAAGTTAGCCCGCCGGTTCCCGAAGGGAATTGGCGGGCTGCTTGTTGTGCACATTTTATGTATTTAGAAAAAATCTGAAAGCTAATTCTCCAGGATTTTGCTTTACACTGGTCGCTAGATAAGCTGCGCAGACAAAACTAACGCTCAAGCTCTTCGCTCCGAAAGGTACACCTGCGCCGCTAAGTCTTCTCTGTGGCAGGCGGCTTGGGCGAAACCCTCGCCCGGGTTTCGTGGCCAAATCGCTCCTCGAAAGCACTGCTTTCGCACTTGTTCTCAATGGCCGGTTGGAAACGTCCTGTTTCCAACCTTTCTCCGCTGCGTGCTTTCGCGAAGTTTTGTTTCCGCTCGCTTAAATTCGCTCACTCTTGTAAAGCAAAATCCTTGGGCTGTCTTTCGGGTTTGAGCGGCGCGTTGTAGGATACGCTACCAGACCCGAGCAAAGGTTTTCATCATCTGCCGCCCCGCGGCATGGCCGGCAGATGATGAAAAAGACCCCAGAAAAGACACGAAAAGACCCGCAAGCGTAGCTTTACGCACAAAAGCGAACGGATTTAGCGGAGGGGCGGTCGGGTCAATGTCGCTTTCTTAACGTAGCGAAGCCGCCGGTTCACATCAGGTATTACCCAGAGGTTTGGCGTAGCTGTTAAGAAAGCGAGTTGACCAGCCCCGGAGCTATGGAGTGAGCGATGTGCGTAAAGCTATGCGACCCAAGCAAGCTTTTTCGTCCTCTGCTGGTGCTGCGCCAGCGGCATAGCCGTCTACTCCTCAATAAGAACCTTAATGACATCTTTTCGACTGATGATTCCGATCATTTTTCCGTCCTCCATGATGGGCAATCGTTTCACATTATGCTTGATCATCAGAGAGGCGGCTTCCTCAATAGTAGCGTCTTTATTAAGGGTTATAACCTCTTGAGTCATAATCTCCGAGGCTTTGAGGGCAACTAATTTTTTTAGATCTGATTCATATTGCTTGACTCCACGGTAATAGATCAGAGCACCCAAGAATCCCACCGCTTCAGGAACCCGAGGGTTGGTTTCTTTATGAAGCAGGTCGCCTTCGCTGACAATACCAATTAAATTGCCGAAAAAGTCGAGGACTGGAACCCCGGAAATATGATGGTCACATAGTAGCTTAGCGATTTCTCTAATCTCGGTATTCGGTGAAATTGTAATAACATTAGTCTGCATAATATCCTGAACCTTCATTGCTAATACCCCCTTGACAATTACCTTGGGACATATTTTGTCTGAATTTAGTACTAGTATACCACGATTTTGACAAGAACAAATGAGGTAATCTGGTAAAAAAGGAAATAACAATCTTTCATAGAATTCTTAGACAAGAATTTTTTCTCATCTTTTACGAATTCCTGCCTATATTTAAGGTGAAAGGATGGGGTGCTATGAAGGATGAACCGAAGCCATCACAAGGAAAAGGGTACAGAGGTCCAAAGAATTGGAAAGCCGCTGCCGGCTTGAGCCTTGTAATTCTCTTGCTGGCAGCTTTTTTCTGGGGAGCGGGAGAACTGGGTACCCCTCCTAATGTACATGCCTCTAAGGTGACCATTAAGGCCTTGCATACCGATAAGCTGGGAGTGGATCTTGACAGTCCTTTTGTCTTAACCAGTTCGGAACCTTTGAGCGAAAAGACCATAACCACAGCCTTACATATTAACCCCCAATTTTCCTATACCCTGGATAAGCAAACCGGGGGACTGGAATATAAGATTATCCCCCAAGAGCAGTTAACAGCCAATACTATTTATACCCTAACCTTTGACCCAAACGGGTCAGGGCAAGAGAACCTGAGCTGGGCCTTCCAGACCAAAGGGGAATTTCGGGTCATCAACGCTCTGCCCCGGCGTGAGAGTACCCATGTCCCAATCAGCACGGGCATTGAGATAACTTTTTCCCATGATAGTTATGAAATCGACACCCTCAAAGACTATTTTAGCATATCCCCTCATGTGGAAGGTACTTTCGAAAAACACAAAAAGACTTTGGTTTTTGTCCCTAAAGGACTCGAACCATCCACCATCTATACCGTAGCCTTGAAAAAGGGTTTCCCCTTAATGGAAACCCATCAGACCTTGGCGGAAGACTATATCTTTAGTTTCGAAACGGGTTCGGGAAGTGAAAACACCGATCAATTTGTCTTTGATGTGAACTCCGAACTTACTGAGTTTAGTACAGCAGATGTTCCTGCTTTTCCAGCTTATTTCTCTAACTCGTTCATTCCTCCCCTTCATATAGACCTGTATCGCTATCCGGATTATAAAGTCTTCCAAGGAGCCTTAGGTCAGAGGGATCGGAATCCTCGTTGGTCCTATTTTGCCTGGAACCGGTATCGAGGAGATATGAACCCTCAGTATAAAGTGGCTGAATACGAGACGGAATTCCTTAGAATCGACGACTATAATCATTATGTCCTTTTCCCCGAAGAGCTGGAAGCCGGTTATTATGTCGCTGAATTGAAAGCGGGAGAAAGCATCCGGCAAATATGGTTTCAAGTCAGCGATTTAGCGGTATACCTGGCTCGGGGGGAAGAGAACACTCTGTTTTGGGCCAATGATCTAAACAGGAAGGCCCCGGCAGCTCATGCTCAGGTTACAATTGACAGCAGGAATCTTTCCACAGCCGCAGATGAATCAGGAGCGGTTTTGATACAGGAAAGTCTGGTAGGGACAGAGCAGGATTATGCCTTGGTGAAAAGTGGGAATAAAGAGACTCTCATACCCCTGGAACCTTGGCCTCAGTGGTATACCCAAGATAGGCAGAGAGCGATTCATTATTGGAAATATCTCTATTTGGACAGGGAGATTTACCAGCCTGAAGATACGGTCCATTTTTGGGGAGTTCTTGCTCCCAGAGGCAAGGACAGTCTTCAGGGACAAAAGGTACCGGCGGTCAAAGAGGCAAGTATAGAACTGATTGCCAGCAATGCCTTTTATTATGAAGGGGATGATGGGGGGCCGATTTTGACTCAGACCCTTCCCATCCAGGAGATGACCTATCAGGGACAGCTCAAGCTGCCCGTGCTCAAGCCGGGGTATTATTACCTGCAGCTTAAATCAGAAGGGAATGTACTGCTCACCAGGGGTTTTGAAGTGGCTACCTACCAAAAGCCTGCCTATAAGCTGTCTTTAAGTCAGGATAAGAGGGCCGTTTTTGTGGGGGAGGCTATGAATTTCCAGGTGAAAAGCGCCTTTTTTGAAGGAACTCCCGTTCCGGGCTTGCAATGTGCTTACACGATCCAAGATAAGAAGGGGTCAGTCATAACCGATGACCAAGGAGAGGCTGCACTATCTTTCAGCCCGGCACTTAATGAAGAGGATTATAGCCCTTATCGCTATCTTTACTTAGGGATGAACGCCGTCTTGCCTGAAGTAGGGGAGATTTATTCATCCGGTGGGCTTTATGTCTTTAAAAGCAAGGTCTATTTGACAGGAGAAGCCAAGCGTCATGAGAGTGGATATACTCTTAAAGCCCAGCTGTCCGCTGTGGATTTGACGGGTATCAACGCGGGAAAAGACTTTAGTGAGGAGCATTTTCTCAAAGAGTCCATCCCAAATCAGCCTGTTAAAGGCCACCTCTATCAGGAGGTATGGACAAAGGTAGAAGCCGGTCAGCGCTATGATTTTATCAACAAAGAGGTCGTGAAAAACTATTATTATGACTATTCCGTCAAGCATCAGGGAGACTTCGACTTGGTAACGGATGCCCAAGGAATGGTAAGCTATACCGGTGATTTGCCGGAACCCCGGAATTCCTATTACCTGGAGCTTGTTGCTGAGGATAGTGAAGGTCACCCTTTCAAGAAAAGGATCTATATAGGGAACAGCGGCAGCTTTAATCCGGAGCATCCCTATTATTACCTTCAAGGGGATAGAGGTGCAGAAGGGTATGCGCCTGGAGAAGAAGTCGAAGTGACCTTTATGATGAATGACCACGAATTTACGACTGAGGAGAAGAATCTCCTTTTCTTCAGAGGACAAAAGTTTATCGAGGATTATCAGGTCAGTGCCCATCCTTTATACGGCTTCACCTTTGAACAGGGGCATAATCCTAATCTCACGGTATATGGGGTTCACTTTGATGGATACAGATACCATGAGGCCTCCTGGCTTACGGTTCCCTTTGCCAGAGAGACCAAAGCCTTAGAGGTGAAAATCGGGGCGGATCAGAAAGAGTATCGGCCGGGGGATACGGTGATGCTTGAGCTTCAGGTTCTTGATCCGAAGAATCAACCCGTTCCTGGAGCTCAGGTTAACCTAAATTTAGTGGACGAAGCTCTCTTTAGCCTACGTGAGCAAAACGTGTATTTCCGCGATGCCCTTTATGGAGATACAATCCATCTTTCCCTCCTTACCCGGAAGTCCCACAACCATCCTGAATTACCAGGGGGGGCCGAGCAGGGAGGAGAAGGGGGTTCGGAGCGGAAAGATTTCCGTGATACAGTGCTTTTCACCACGGTGGTGACGGATGAACAGGGCAAGGCCAAGGCACAGTTCCAATTGCCGGATAATCTAACGTCTTGGCGGGTAACTTATCATGCTTTTACCCAACATCTTCAGGCCGGCAGCGGTACCACCCAGATTCCGGTTCGTTTGCCCTTCTTTATCGAAATGAATGTCAATAGCTTCTTTTTGTCAGGAGACTCTCCTGTAGTGATTCTCCGTTCTTTCGGGGAGAAACTCAAGGCCAATCAGAAAGTAGACTACAAAATAAACCTGATCTCAGGCCGGGGAGAAGAAAAGAGCTGGACGGAAAGGACCCAGTCTTTCCAAGCTTTGGACTGGAAGCTGCCAGCTTTAGATGCGGGGAGGTATACTCTGACAGTTGCCGCTGAAAGCGGTGGCTTGAAGGATGTTCTTACGAAGGAGTTTGTAATCGAAGATTCCTTCCAGGCGAGAACCGTCACATCCCAGAATCTCCTGAGCGAAGGGGTTGAGATCAAAGGTTCTGTAAAGGAACCTACTACAGTGGTTTTTAGCGATGCAGAGAAGAGTCAGAACCTCGAAGGTCTATACCGGATGGCTTGGTCCCATGGCAGTCGATTGGAGCAAAAGCTGGCCAGGCTGGAAGCGCGAAAACTTCTCAAGGAGTACTTTCCTGAGGAAGAGTTCTTTGCTGAGGGAGAAGAACAGGAATCCCTCCTCAACTATCAACAAATGGACGGAGGAATCAGCATTCTCCCCTATGGGGCAAGCGAACTGGCTTTGTCAGCTCAGGTAGCCTCCACAACCTCGGGAATAGTTGATGAAAGGGCTTTGGCGGGCTATTTCTATAGCATCCTGGCAGTTCAGGAGGAAGGCAAAGACCGAAGCCTGGCCCTCTTAGGTTTAGCTGCACTTAAGGAACCTGTTTTGCTGCTCATCAATGAGGAATATCAAAAGAAAGATTTAGCACCTGAGGTAAAGATCAACCTGGCTTCAGCTCTGTTGGAGATTGGGGATGGAGCCTATGCTGAGCAAGTATACCAGGATTTGATCAAACCCTACGGAGAAGATCTGGGTGCCACCATGAGGATCAAGGGAGGGCAGGACCAGGATGAAATTATTCAGGCCACGACCCAGATGGCGCTCCTTGCCTCTCGACTGAATCAACCGGAAAAAAATAAGCTCTACCAGTACCTGCTGGAGAACCAAGGGAAGGATATTCTTAATCTGGTGGAACAGATTCAAATCCTTAAGTACAATCTGAAATTTATGCAATCAGCTCCGGTGAGCTTCACTTATGAGCTGTATGGGAAAAAAGAGAAGAAAACTCTGCAAGGCAAGGAGGTATTTAAACTCACCCTTCAACCGGAAGAATTGAAAACCATCCAATTCAGTGAGATTGAAGGGCAAGTGGGGATAGTCTCCACCTACAGCCAACCCATAAAGGCCGGAGAGACAGGAAAGGGGGAGGATTTGTCCATTAGCCATAAGTTTTTGGTTGACGGTCAGGAAACCATCACCATCAAGCGTTCCGACCTGGTTCAGGTTGTCATTACTTATCATATAGGAGAAAAGGCGCCTGACGGACTCTATGAGATGATTGATGTCTTGCCGGCGGGGCTCACCTATATTCCCCGACCCTATAATTATCGGGGGGATTCCTCCAACTTGAGTATCCGTTGGAGTTATCCGGTAGAAGTGAATGGGCAAAGGCTTGTGTTCCAATGTGATAAAAAACAAGAGCAGATAACCTATTTAGCGCGGGTGATTTCGCCCGGGGAGTTTACCGCTGAAGCCCCTGTCTTAAGCCATATTACAAACAGCGGGATCTACACCAGTGGGAAAGAAGCTAAAGTCCTTATAGAATAAAAGGAAAATCAGAGTATGGATTAGCTGAGATAAGATTAAAGGAAGGTTTTATGGAAAAGGGAAAAGGTGCTGTATCCCTATTAGTTATTGTCTGTGCAGCTTTCCTCCTGCTTCTGGATTCAGGAGTAGGGGGAGAGTTCCGGACAGAGAAGAATTGGGCCGAGGCAGTGCGGAACCAGGGAACCCAGAATCCAGGCGTAACTGTCCACCCCAGCTTTGTTACTCAACACGAATTGAGTACAGCTTTAGCTAAGGGCTCGACAGATCCGACCTTCATTGATGGGA
Source organism: Desulfitobacterium sp. PCE1 (assembly GCF_000384015.1). NCBI lineage: Bacteria > Bacillati > Bacillota > Clostridia > Eubacteriales > Desulfitobacteriaceae > Desulfitobacterium > Desulfitobacterium sp. PCE1. The sequence continues at coordinate 931,192 of NZ_KB913023.1, forward strand.
GAATTATCAGTGTAGTAATACCTCATCATTTGGTGGCCGATCGCCTCATCGTTAATGCAATGGCAGTCTTAGCTCAGCAAGAACCCCGTCTGGTGGTCGTTGTTGGACCTAATCATTTTAATAAGGGAGGAAAGATCATTACCGGGGTTTCTAGTTGGCAGACCCCCGCGGGCATCCTCTATTCAGAAGAAAATCTGGTCAAGCATCTTATAGAGAAGGGGCTGGCGGTTGCAGATGAGGAAGTCCTGGCTCAGGAGCATTCCATTGGTGCTCTGGTGCCTTTCATTAAGCATTTTTTGCCGGAGAGCAAACTTCTTCCCCTGGTTCTCCATCATGATGTTAGTATCCGGGAAGTGGATGCTCTTTTGAGCGGTTTAGCTCCCTTTATGGATGAAAAGGTTGTTCTAATTGCCTCTGTGGATTTCTCTCATTATCTTACTCGAAGTGAGGCTCAGGCCAAGGATCTCGAGACCCTGGAGGTTATGAGAAATTTTGATTATGCCACCCTTCTTCGTCTGAACAACGATTATGTGGATTCGCCTATTTCTTTGGCGACGGCTTTTCGCTTAGCAGAAAAAGAGGGTATCAGAACGTTTACCATCCTTGATAACACCAATTCGGGCATTATCATGCAAAACGATACTATAGAAACGACCAGTTATTTCACCTTGATGTTCACTCAAAAATGATGAGCATTCCTCTTTTTCAGAGTAGTAAAAAAATTATATCAAAAGAATAAAGGTGCAAAAAGGTAAAGTTGTCCGTCGGGTCGTATAATATAAATAAAGATGGCCTAAGTGAGGATGGAAAGATTTTTGCAGGGGGGAGAATGACATGAGCAGCCTTTCAGCCAATACAATTGAGACTCAGGTCATCAAAATTACAGGAACAGATAAAGAAGCTGTCAAGGAACTGGTTGTCATCGAAAAGGCTCTCACAGTCTTTATCAATGGTAAAGAATTTGCGACTATGGTCTGTACGCCTACTCAGGAGAAGGAATTAGTCATAGGCTTCCTCTGTTCAGAAGGGATCATCAATGATCCTAATCAGATAAAGAAGATTACCCAGGATAAAAGGGAGGGACTTGTGTGGGTGGAGACCACTGAGGAACGAACCCTCAGTGAAGACCTTTTTCTGAAACGTTATCTCACTTCCTGCTGTGGTAAAGGGAAGAGTACTTTCTATTTTGCTAATGATGCCCGATTGGCCCAAAAAGTAGAGAGCCAGCATACCATTACCTCGCAAGAAGTCAGTCATTACATCAATCTCTTGGAAGACAACTCGGAACTGTTTCATCTTACCGGAGGAGTCCATGGGGGAGCCTTGGCTTCTGGAGGTTCCTTGGATTATAGTGCTATGGATATTGGCAGACACAATGTCCTGGATAAATTGTATGGACATGCTTTTCTCAATGGAACCGACATCTCCCAAAAGGTGATTGTGTTTAGCGGCCGGATTTCCTCGGAAATCCTCATTAAAGCGGCCAAGATGGGCTGCCCCATTCTCATCGGGGTATCAGCCCCCACAGATCTGGCCCTTGAGCTTGCGGAGGAACTGGGTATTACTGTTCTCGGATTTGCCCGGGAAAACCGTATGAATATCTACACTCATCCTGAGCGAATTATAGTATGCTGAAGATCCTTCCTGTGTTCATGCTGAACTGAATATTCCTACAGGTAAAGGTGAAAAAGCTCTAAAAGCGCAGTGATGCTTTTAGAGCCTTCATGTTTTTATAGCTTCGAATGTTGAGAGCTAAAAATGAAAGTCTTCCGGTGGGATGGCCACTACAATAAGCTTCAGTGGAACCTCGGGTTCTTTGTTATCCCAGTGCATAATGGAGGCGTCGTAATATAAAGAATCTCCGGCCCTTAAGTGATAGTCCTCTTTGCTTATACTGATCGAGGTTTCGCCTTCCAGAACATAGATTAATTCAACCCCTTGGTGGGAATAAACGTGTTTATCCGCGGCTGTTGAATCAACAATGAAGGCCCCCATAAGATTGGTCTTCGAATTATTGATAAGCAAACGCCAATTCCTGTCTTCAACAGGAAGGTGTGGCTGCTCATCTCTCTTAAGATAACTATAAATTATTTCAGTATCAGGATCTAAAAAGAAGGACTCGAGAGGGATATTAAGTGCTTGGGCGATTCTCTTGAGAGTAGCTAAGGAAGGGCTGACGATGTTCCTCTCAATCAAGCTGATGTAGCCATTGCTCAAATCCAATTGATCCGCCAATTGGGTGGTTGTAAGATTGCGCCTTTTTCGTATGGCACGAATAAATTCACCGACCTCAATCAAGAATTACCGCCCCCTTAGAAAATTTCAGGTGGAGTTGTGGCCACGAAAAGTTTAAGTCTTGACTTGGATTTGTGGCTGATCCAGTGCGGAACATTGCCGTTAAATAAGAGAGAATCTCCTTCAGTAAGATGAAAGTCTTTTTGAGCTACATTGAAATGCATTTCTCCTTCTAAAATGTAGATTAATTTTGCTCCATGGTGAATCATAATTTCTCCAGCGGGATCCGTGATCTCAGCGATATAGGCACCAAGCTGATTCCTTTGGCCAACATTATTGATTAAAAAACGAAGGGTCGTTCCCGGATTAATTTGAATAGTTCTCTGAGTTTCGGCAGGGATATGAGTTGAGGTGAATTGAGGGTTTACGAAAAAAGAAGAAATGGGGTATCCTAAGGCAGAGGCTATTTTCTCTAAAGTGATTAGGGAGGGACTAGCCAGGTTTCTTTCAATTTGACTCAAATGACTTATTGTTAGCTCTGTCTTCTCAGCAACATCTTTTAAACTTAGTTTCTGGTTTTTGCGCATAAAACGGATTGCCGAACCTAAATCAGCCAAAAAAGATTCCTCCCCCGATATATAAATTATTAGGGACATTATAACTGATTTAGAGAAAATATTGTAGTAGACAAGTAATAGAATAGAAGAAAGATAAAGAATATTCACAAAAAGTTCAAAAATTCATAAATAATATGGAATGGGAGTAGTATGAAGTACACAAATATTAGGGAAGGAAAATTTCTTTCTCGACCCAATCGGTTCATTGCTAAGGTAGAAATCAACGGTAAAGAAGAAATCTGTCATGTTAAGAATACAGGCCGCTGCAAAGAATTGTTAATACCGGGAGTAACGGTTTTCCTTCAAGAAGCGGATTTTGAACATAGGAAAACAAAATACGACCTTATCGGAGTTCGTAAAGGGAATAGGCTCATCAACATGGACAGTCAGGTGCCGAACAAGGTGTTTCGTGAATGGTTAGAAAAAGAGTATTTTCAGGAGCTTCAGCGTATTAAGCAGGAACACACCTTTCAAAATTCACGCTTTGACTTTTACCTGGAAGCAGGGGAGAAGAAAATCCTGGTTGAAGTGAAAGGAGTAACTTTAGAGGAAGAGGGTGTAGCGCTCTTTCCCGATGCTCCCACAGAACGGGGCGTTAAGCACCTTAACGAATTGAGTCAGGCTGTTGACGCAGGGTATGAGGCCTATGTGGTGTTCATCATTCAAATGAAAAATGTCCACTATTTCACCCCTAATGTCAAAACCCATAAAGCCTTTGGGGAAGCATTGATTCAAGCTGAAAAGCGGGGAGTAAAAATCCTCGCTTTGGACTGCGAGGTAACGGAGGATTCTATAGAGGCCAGGGATTTTGTAAAGGTCAAATTAGTTGAGCTTAATGGTTAGTCAAAAATAGTAAAGCCAGCAGATCGATTAAAGATTTGCTGGCTTTACTATTATTTTATATGCTTCTCAACAGTTTTTATGACGTTTTCGGCTACGTATTCACAGTCGCCGGAGGTCAGGATGGAATAGAGGGGAAGGGTGATTTCATTGGCATATTGGGCATAGGCATTGGGGTAATCCTGAATATCGTAGCCCAACTCTTTATAATAAGTAAACATGGGGATGGGAATATAGTGAACATTGGTAGCTATGCCCATGTCTGCCAGCTCTTGAATCACCTGATCTCTTTGCTCCTCAGTGAATCCTTTGATCCGCAAAGGATAGAGATGGTAAGAGCTTTCCATAATATCATTTTCCAATAACGGTAAGAGTGCCCACTCTTTTTCCGAGAGTATGGAATGATAAATATGGGAGAGTTTCTTTCGTTGACCAAGAATTTTATCATAGCGTTCCAATTGAACCAGGCCAATGGCAGCCCCGATATCAGTCATATTGCACTTCATTCCATCAATTAAGATATCGTAACGCCATGCACCCGCCTTCATCTTGGATAGGGCATCTTTTGTTTGCCCATTCAAGGAACTGTACTTGAAGACCTGAGCTAAGTTGTCCCGATCACCATTGAAGGTAATGGCTCCCCCTTCAGCAGTGGTCAAGTTCTTAACAGCGTGGAAGGAGAAGACATGGAAATCAAATTGAGTTCCTACCGGGTCTCCTTTATAGGTAGAACCAATGGAGTGGGCGGAGTCGGAAATCAGCAGGATATCCTCCCGGTTTTTTTCCTTTAAGATAGACTTGACCACATCATAATCCATGGGAACACCGCCAATATCCACGGTGAGTATAGCCTTGGTCTTATCGGTGATGGCATCATAGAGCTTTTCCTCATCCATAAAGAAGCTGTCTTTCTTGAGATCGATAAAGGTAGGTTTAATTCCCTGATGAAGGGCGGCATTGGATGTGGCCACATAAGTATAGGGGGTTGTTAAAATTTCGGCATCTCCCGAAATATTGAGTACTTTAAGTATAAGATCCAGCCCTTGAGAATTGCTGGCAAGGGCAACAGCATGATCTGCCCGGCAATACTCCTGGAGCTTCTCCTCCAGTAAACGAACCTTGGGGCCGCTGGTAATCCAACCGGATTTGAGGACTTCGACCACAGCATTGATTTCTTGGTCGGTTATATCAGGTGGTGAAAAAGGAATCACTCGATTATTCATTGTAAATCAACCTCCAAGAATTACTATACCACACAATTTTCCCTCAGCAAGCGTCCCTGAATGTTTTTTGTTTAGAGATTTGAAGTTTAGTCAGTCGATAACGTAATGTTCAGTAGACATTCAGCAAATGCACATGTCATTTTCAGCTTTTCTTAAGGGGCCTTTCAGTAAGAAAGGGTATAGTTAAGAAAGAGCCAAGGCTAGAAAGAAGAGAAGGTGATCATGAGTGAGCAAATACCGGCAGGAAATTAAAATGGGAATTAATGAGTTTGATAAGGGAGTTTTGGCCAGCCGGCTTTCGTGCATTATGCAAAGGGATAAACATGGAGAAGAGGATGGTTCTTATAAAGTGCGCAGTCTGTATTTCGATGATCTAAGTGATACAGCTTTTCACAATAAGCTTATGGGTGTGAAGTATCGGGAAAAGTTCAGAATCCGGACCTATGGGGACTCCTCCTTGATTCGCCTGGAGAAAAAGGTCAAGGACAATCAGCTTGGCTATAAAGAAACCGCCAGGTTGACCCGTGACGAATGTGAACGCCTCTTGGAGGGTGAGTATCATTTTCTGCGGGAACGGTCTGAGCGGGTATGCCGGCAGCTTTATATCAAATTAAGAACGGGTCTGTTTTCACCGAAGACCATCGTGGAATATGACCGGGAAGCCTATATATGGGAGCCGGGGCGGATTCGCATTACCTTTGATAGTAATGTGCGTACAGGGCTTGGTTCCGTGGATTTTTTCAATACCAGTTTACCTCTGGTGCCGGCGGGGTATGGAAACACCGTCATTCTGGAAATTAAATATGATGAATACCTGCCCCGCCACATTAGCCAACTGCTTCAATTAGACAGCCGGCATAAGTCGGCCATCTCCAAGTATGTGCTTTGCAGGTGTTATGATTAAGGGTCTTGACCGGGTCATCTTCGCCGTGGTTATTCGTCTTAAGTTAAATCATAGAAAGTATAGGGGGTAAATCATGAATAATGGGAATACGTTTAACTTTTCCGATCTCTTTAAAAATAATGTCCTGGAGAGTGCAGTCAGTCAATTTTCCGCGGTTGATGTATCTTTGAGTCTTTTGATTTCATTCCTCATAGGTTTGTTCATCTATGCCGTCTATAAAAAAACGTTTAACGGGGTAATGTATTCCAAGAACTTCAACATATCCCTGGTGGCGATGGCTATGATCACTACGCTGATTATCATGGGAGTTACATCAAACATTGTCATATCTCTGGGGATGGTGGGTGCTTTAAGTATTGTTCGCTTTCGGACAGCAGTAAAAGATCCCATCGATATCGTATATTTGTTTTGGGCTATTGCAGCAGGAATTGTCACGGGAGCAGGGCAATATCTCTTAGGTATTTTGGGTTCGATCGTTGTGGGAGTCATGCTGATTCTCTTCACTTATAAATCCAGTACGGAGATCCCCTATATGGTGGTGGCCCATTGCCAGGATAATTCTGCGGAAAAACGATTCCTGGAAACGTTAAGCCGCCATGTTAAACGGCACAATATTCGTTCCAAGGCTGTCCGCAGCGGTCAGGGAATTGAACTGACCGTCGAGGTGCGGTTGAAAGAAGATGACACTGATTTTGTCAATCAATTAGCAATTTTAGAAGGGATAGGGGATGTGGTCCTTGTCAGTTATAACGGTGAGCTCGCAGTTTAGAGAAGCCCGTCCATAGGAAAAGAGGGGTGAACCGATGAATAAAAATCTAGTCGGGATAATTATGGTAATGCTGGGGGTCTCTCTGCTCATCTTTATAGGGTTTACAGCTCTGAACTATAATGAACCAAGGGGTTCGGAGGCTGTTTTGGATTCGGTATTGGATAAGGATCGTGTCATGGAGATTCATGTTACTTTGGATGAAGAAGATTATAGGGATATGCTGAATAACCCTATGGCAGAAGAGTATAAAATAGCTAGAGTGGAGATTGACGGCGAAATGGTAGACAATGTGGGTTTTCGGGTCAAGGGAAACTCAAGCTTGACTATGGTGGCCAATAGCGACTCGGATCGTTATAGTTTTAAGCTTGATTTTGATCAATACATTGATGGACAAAAATATAAGGGTTTGACCAAGCTAAACTTGAATAATTCCATAAGCGATCCCTCTTATATGCGGGAATACTTATCCTACTCCCTTTTTAAGGAGATGGGTGTTGCCACACCCGGTTTTGCTTATGCCAACATCTATGTGAATGAGGAAAAGGTTGGACTCTATCTGGCGGTGGAGGGCATTGAGGAACCCTTTCTCGAACGCTATTATGGAAGCGGATACGGGAATCTGTATAAGCCGGACGGTACGGGCAGCGACTTGGTATACATTGATGACAACATCAAATCTTATAGCGGTATTAAGGCTGCCGTCCACAAGAAATCAGGTGCCGATGCCGCCCTTTTGAAGATGATCAAAACCCTCAATGAAGGCCAGGAGTTGGAAAAAGTCATTAATGTAGAGGAAACCCTGAAGTACTTTGCGGTGAACACCGTCTTGGTCAGCATGGACAGCTACCAGGGAAACATGAAGCATAACTATTATCTTTATGAAGAGGATGGAGTATTCACTATTTTGCCCTGGGATTATAATATGTCCTTTGGTGGTTTCAGTATGGGCCGGGGAGGGGGTTCTTCACCCACAACCCTGACGATCGATGAGCCTGTATCAGGAACCACCCTTGAGGAACGGCCTTTGATTGGGAAGCTTTTGGAGGTCGAAGAGTACAAGGAGTTGTACCACCAGTATATCCGGGATTTTATTCAAGGTTCTTTCTCAGTTGAAACCATGACTAAGGAGATTAAGCGGGTAGCCGACCTGATTCGTCCTCACTTGGCAGAAGATCCTACCAAGTTTTACACCATGGAACAATTTGAAGAAGCTATTGGAGAAGGGGCTGCTCAAGAGACTTCTTTATTGGAGAGTTCTCAAGAAGAAGGAAGTATTATTGAGAGTGGAATTCCCGGAGAGAATCAGGGCGATAAGAGGCTGCCTGGGGGAGACCGTGGCGGTATGCCAGGGGACAATCGCGGGGGGAACATGATGATGGGAGAGAATACCATCGGCCTTCAAAAGTTTGTCCGGGAGCGTATCCTCAATGTAGCTCAACAACTGAATGGAGAAATACCCAGTATAGGTTCCGAATCTGATTCAGCTTTCCCAAGGGAAGGAGGAATGGAGTTTCCCAACGGCCTTCAGCCCCCTAATGGCGGAGCCGGCGGGGAAAGACCTCAACCGGGAATGGCTATGGGTGAAGGCAAAGGGCAGTTTCCTGAGGGAGGGGTACAAGGCGGACCCTTCAGGAATGGGGAGAATAAGCCTGTGGATAGAGGTGTTATGAGTACAGAACAGCTTACTGTGATAGGGGCGTTTCTGGGACTCCTGTCACTTCTCACGATTTTGATTCTTAAGAAAAAGACTAAATATACTTCTTGAATTACTTGTTAAATTAAACTACCCAATGAGATAAGATGAAAGAGCTCTAGGCGGCCTCTAATTAAGCTGCCTGGAGTTTTGTTATCAACTGTGCATTCTATAAGAAAAAGTATTATTATATATAATAAAGTATATCTGTTTGAAGTTATGTAATGAACCCGAAAAGGTGGTAGAAGATAGCATGATTTATTTTGATAATGCGGCCACAACCTGGCCAAAGCCGGAATGTGTTTATGAGGCAGTGGATCAATGCCTGCGCAACAAAGGGGCGAACCCCAGTCGCTCCGGCCATTTTATGGCATTGCTTGCCGGACAGATTGTCCTCAATGCCCGGGGGGAAATCGCCGAGTTTTTTAATATCTCTGATCCTTTGCAAGTGGTTTTTACCCCCAATGCCACGGAAGCTCTTAATTTAGGTCTGAAAGGGTTATTGAAGCCGGGGGATCATGTTATTACCAGCTCACTTGAACATAATGCCGTAACTCGCCCGTTGGAAAAACTCCGCAGTCAGGGTGTAGAAGTAACCAAGCTGCAGACCTCTGTGCAAGAAGGATTGCATCCTGAACAAGTGGAAGCAGCGATTCAAAACAATACAAAGCTTATTGTACTCAGCCATGCTTCCAATGTGATGGGGTTAATTCACCCCATTGGTGAGATCGGCAGGATTGCCAGGGAAAAGAGCGTCCTTTTTATGGTGGATTCAGCTCAGACAGCAGGCTCCATTCCCATCGATGTCCAGGCTATGGGCATCGACCTTTTGGTCTTTGCCGGACATAAGGGATTATTGGGTCCTCAAGGAACAGGTGGCTTATATCTTCGAGAGGATTTGCAGCTCGACACTCTTAAGGAAGGGGGAACAGGAGCGAATTCAGAGGAACCTTTCCAGCCGGAAGAGAGTCCGGAACGCTATGAGAGCGGAACGCTCAATACACCGGGAATTGCAGGTCTAGGGGCGGGGATAGAATTTATCAAGCAGGAGGGAATAGAGAAGATTCGGGAAAAGGAAAGAAGCCTCACCCGGCAGCTGATGCTGGGCTTAAGTGAAATTCCCGGCGTAATTCTTTATGGCCCTAATCCTTCTGTAGAAAGGGCACCTGTCATATCGATTAACTTGGAGGGGAGAGAACCCTCGGAGGTTTCCTACCTCTTGGATAAGCTTTATGGAATCGCTTCAAGACCGGGTTTGCACTGTGCCCCCGATGCCCACCGAACCCTTGGTACCTTCAAACAAGGAACAGTTCGCTTAAGCTTAGGATACTTTAATACAAGCCAAGAGGTGGAGAAGTGTCTGGATGCTGTTGCCAGGCTTAGCTCTTCAAACAAGAAATAAAAGTTTTGTCAATATATTCTAAATAGAATTTATAGATAGTGTAGAAAATAATATGAATTTTTGCTAAAATAATGTCATGCGAAGGTATCGGACAAGGAAGATATCGGTTTGTGAGATTCCATTCGCTAAAACGGGCAAGATTTTTGAATGAATCAGATGGATAAGCGGTCTGACAGTTAGTTGGCTTGAGAGGTAGTGAGTCCTTCTCAAAACTTGGACAACCATCCTGATTGACTCAAAAAGTGCCCTAGGTAAGCAAAATAGAGGAGGTAGAAAAAGATGCAATCCAATGAAACGACGACTACTCAAGCAAATCCAATTGATTTATCCGATGTTAAAGCAGCGCTCCTGATGGCCGTTGACCTCGGATACGAAGTCATTAAGGAAGTAGCCCAAAAGCCTATCGAAGCCGGTGAGGACGTTGCTAAAAAGGCCTGTGAAGAAGGTAAAAAAGTTGTCGAAAAAGGGGTAGGAGCAGCAAAGGAACATCCGTTAGCGACCCTTCTGATTGCCTTTGGATTGGGTTTCCTCGTTGTAAAACTGCTGAAGAGGAAATAGTCTATGGAAGCACTAGCAGATATTGTAGTAAAATTCCTGGACTTACTTGAAGCACAGTTTGCAGATTTCCGGGGGAAATTGTTTAAGATACTGATTGCGATTGGATTAATCGTCGTCGCTTTGGTATTGGCGATCACCGCTTTCGTCATGTTTGTGTACGGTATTTTCCTTGGTTTATCTTTGCTTATGAAACCTTTCCTCGCTGCATTTACAGTGGCCTTGTTGGCGATTATCCTGGGAGGGGGGTTGGTTCTTTGCGCAAAGAAAACAATGGCTTAACTGTTGCCGAAGCAAAGCAACAATTTAAAGAATCCGTGGCAAAGTTTCAACCTAAACAGATCATAACCAATAATCTTTTACAATGTACACTCATCAGCTTTGTGGCAGGAATGGTTTCTGCCGACTCCAGGAAATCGAGAGAGAGCCTGGTTAATCTTGCTGTCACGATAATTAAAAAAGCTTTGTAATAGTCTCTTAATCATATTTAAAAGATATGCTAAAGATAGTAAGTGACATAAGAGGACCACAAAGAAGCCTAAGGGCTCTTTGTGGTCCTTTCTTCTCATTCTTAGGATGAATGAGTATCAATTAAACAAGAACGAGGATGAGCAGCTATTTAAGATTATGTAATAAATAGTAGTCGAAAAAAGATTTTATGCGTTTTCCGAAATGTATGTATACAGAATACATTATATTTCGAGTATTGCCATTATTCTGAATTAAATGATACTATTATAAATATTATAATTAATGGTATAACCATCTTCAAGATAAATATTTCCTCTTTGAAGGTTATTAAAAATATAGGGGGACATAAAGTGATTCTACTGGAAGGACTACATAAGCACTTTGGGCATTTGCATGTTCTAAAGGGGATTGATCTACAAGTTAAAACTGGAGAGAAGTTGGTTGTTATTGGGCCCAGTGGATCGGGTAAGAGCACCTTGATTCGTTGCATGAATCTTCTCGAGAAACCTTCTTCAGGTAAAGTCATTGTGGACGGGGTTGAGATCACCGCCCATAAAGCGCCTGTAGCGAAGGTTCGGCAATCTGTGGCCATGGTGTTCCAGCAGTTTAATTTATATCCCCATAAGACAGTTCTGGAGAATTTAACCCTTGCCCCAACCTTGATTAAAGGAGTCTCTAAAGAAGAGGCGGAAGCGTCGGGAATGGTTATTCTTGAACGTGTAGGGTTAAAGGCCAAGGCAAATGCTTATCCAGCTCAATTGTCGGGGGGACAGCAGCAACGGGTTGCTATCGCCAGAGCTTTGAATATGAAGCCGAAGATTATGTTGTTTGATGAACCTACGTCGGCTTTGGATCCTGAAATGATTCAGGAGGTTCTCGACGTCATGGTGGACTTAGCTCATGAAGGAATTACCATGGTCGTTGTAACTCACGAGATGGGCTTTGCACGCCAGGTGGCAGATCGGGTCTTGTTTATGGATGAAGGAGAAGTTCTGGAGACAGGTACTGCTGAACATTTCTTTACTGACCCGACTCACGAGAGGACGAAGCTTTTCCTCAGCCGTATTTTACGTTAATTTTCCCCAAAAATAAATAAAAAAAGTAGGAGGGAATTTTGTGAAAAAATTAGGTATCTTTTTGGTGAGTTTTTTCCTTGTCGGAAGCTTACTCGCAGGCTGCGGCTCCGGTCCGGCTCAATCCGGAGGAAGTGATCCCAATCTGCCGGCCGATATTCGGGCCATTAAAGATCGTGGAGCCTTAAGCGCAGGGGTTAAGGTGGATGTTCCCAAATTTGGGTACAAAGATCCCAAGACCAATGTCATTGAAGGATTTGAAATTGATCTCGTAAAAGCTTTAGCCAAAGAAATTTTTGGTGATCCCGATAAAATTAAGCTGCAAGCCGTGACGGCGAAAACCCGTGGGCCCCTTTTGGACAGCGGGGATGTGGATATGGTCGTTGCGACCTTTACCATCACTGAAGATCGGAAAAAAAGCTATAATTTCTCCGACCCCTATTATATAGACAGCGTAGGCCTGTTGGTCAAGAAAGCTCCCGGATATAAGAGCTTAAAAGACCTGGATGGCAAGAACATTGGCGTCGCTCAAAGTGCCACCAGCAAAACAGCCCTTCAAGATGAGGCCGACAAGCTGGGCGTCAAAGTGAAGTTCCAGGAGTTTGCTACCTATCCGGAGATTAAAGCAGCTCTTGATTCCGGCCGGGTGGACGCTTTCTCCGTTGACCGTTCTATTCTCCTGGGTTATATCGATGACTCGACTGTGCTTTTGGACGATAAATTCAGTCCTCAGGAGTATGGCGTGGCCAGCAAGCTGGGAAATGACGGCTTAGCCCAATTGGTTAATGATACGATTCATAAAATGCAAGGTAATGGGGAACTTCAGAAACTAATTGAGAAGTGGGGTCTGTAGCAGTGACGGGACCATTTGCCTGGTTTAAGTGGCAAGCACTATTCAGCGATTGGACAATATTTGCCGAGGGATTCCTGACTACAGTCATGGTTTCTGTCCTGGGATTATGCCTCGCTTTAGCTCTGGGAGTAGTTTTCGGGGTCCTGGGGAGTACCCATCTGAAGCTTTTTCGAGCCATTAATCGTGTATATGTGGAATTCATTCAAAATACCCCTTTGGTAATCCAGGTTTTCTTTGTGTATAATGGATTGCCTCATATTGGGCTCATGCTGCCTGTCTTTAGCGTGGGGGTATTGGGTGTTGGCATATACCACGGTGCTTATATCGCTGAGGTTGTGCGTGCCGGTATTCAAGCGATTCATCGAGGGCAGATGGAGGCGGCACTATCCCAAGGGTTTTCATATTGGGGTGCTATGCGGCATGTCATTTTACCCCAAGCCGCTCGGGTCGTATTGCCCCCTCTCACCAATCAGGCGGTGAGCCTGATCAAAAACACCTCCGTATTGGCCATGATTGCCGGTGGGGATCTGATGTATCGTGCTGACTCCTGGTCGGCAGGAAATATTTATTATGGTCCCGCCTATGTTACCGCCGGATTACTTTACCTGTTGCTGTGCTTCCCCTTAGCTCAATTGGCACAGTACCTGGAGCGTAAGATGGAGGTGTCGGCATAATGGCAGAAATTTTTCAACCTTACGTCTTTCGTTTCCTGGCTGAAGGGCTAATGACAACTCTGTATATTGCGGGCATGACGATTGTGCTTAGCTTCGTCATCGGCACGATTTTTGGAATCGCCCGTTATTCGAAGAATGTTATCCTGGCGCCTGTTGCCGCAATCTATATTGAAGTTGTCCGTAATATTCCTTTGCTGCTGTTTATTCTCATGTTCCGGTTTATGACAAGACTGGAACCTGTCAATGCGGGTATTCTGGCTATGACGGTATTCACTTCAGCGATTATCGCCGAGGTGGTCCGGGGCGGCCTGAACTCTATTGATAAGGGTCAGTGGGAAGCAGCCAAATCTCAGGGACTCTCCTATGTACAGATTCTTCGCCATATTATTCTTCCCCAGGCTTTGCGGAAAATGATTCCGCCGCTGGTCTCCCAGTTCATTACGGTCGTCAAAGACACCTCTTATGTCTGGGCAGTGGGGATTGAGGAACTGACCGGAAAAGGCTTGATCATCATGGGTCAATTTGGATCTACGCCCCAAGTCTTTACCCTCTTTGGGATGATTGCCTTGACCTATTTTGTCTTGAACTATGCATTATCTGTAATAGCCCGTAATCAACAGGCTAAGTCGGCAATGCAGAGTTATTAAGCTTTCAGGTATATAGTGCCATTATAAATTGTCTTAATTAACATCTGAATTGCCTTGATTATTTTCTGAAGAAGTATACAGTGTTCTTCGAAAAAACCTCTTGTTATTTCTTTTGGATTCCTATAAATTATAAACATCAAATCCATAAGGCAATGGCGCCGTGACAAGAATCTGTAATAGATACTTGGAGCGGCGCCTTTTTCTGTTTGCTTATCAAGAAGCCTTATCGGCGGGGGCAGGGTGCCATGTTTAGGATTGGATAAGTGTGTGAGAGCAAGAAAGAAAACCTGGATTGAATCAAGGAGGAATATCAAATGAAAAAAGTATGGGTATTATTGTTAGCGATTATATGCATGTTGGTTCTCCCCGTTGCAGTTCTTGGGGCAGATGGTACTGTGGTGAATTCAGGGGACACGAGCTTTATTATTTTATCGGCAGCACTTGTCTTTCTTATGACTCCTGGTTTGGGTTTGTTTTACGGTGGCATGGTTCGTAAAAAGAATGTTCTAAGTACGGTGATGCATAGTTTTATTCTCTTGGGTGTGTCTTCAGTGCTTTGGGTGTTAGTCGGCTTTAGTTTGGCTTTTGGTACAGATCATGGTGGCATTATCGGAAGTTTAGAGTGGATCGGTCTTAGTGGTGTCGGTATGGAGCCTAATGGAGATTACTCGTCAACAATTCCCTTCCTATTGTTTATGGCCTTCCAAATGATGTTTACAATCATTACTCCGGCAATCATCTCGGGCTCCGTTGCTGAACGAATGCGGTTCCCAGCTTTCCTGGGCTTTATGGTTCTTTGGCTGCTTATTGTTTATTATCCCCTGGCTCATTCGGTATGGGGTGTCGGTGGTTTCTTGCGTGAAATGGGAGCACTGGACTTTGCAGGTGGAACTGTTGTGCATATTAGCTCAGGGGTTACTGGTTTAACAGCCGCTTTAATCTTAGGCAAACGTAAAGGACATGGAAAAGAGCCTATGGCTCCCCACCAATTGCCTATGACTGTTTTAGGTGCAGGTCTTCTCTGGTTTGGCTGGTTTGGATTTAATGCCGGTAGTGCCTTGGGTGCGAATGGGGTAGCAGCCATGGCTCTGGTTACAACCAATACCTCCGCTGCCGCCGGTGCATTAGCCTGGATGGCTACTGAATGGATTCATCGTGGCAAGCCAACCATCCTGGGTGCTGCCAGTGGCGCTATCGCAGGACTTGTAGCGATCACTCCAGGAGCAGGTTTCGTTACTCCCATGTCCGCTATAGTTATTGGCCTCATTGCTGGTGCGATTTGTTACTTCGGTGTTAGTGTACTGAAAGCAAAACTTGGCTATGATGATTCACTTGATGCCTTCGGCTGCCATGGACTCGGTGGAATCTGGGGAGCTTTAGCAACCGGTATCTTTGCATCAGCCTCCGTGGGAGGAACTGACGGCCTTTTGTATGGGAATGGGGCTCAAGTAGGGATTCAAGCCATCAGTGTTGTAGTAACCATTGTTCTGGCAGTCCTTGCAACATTCGTAATTATGAAGCTGGTAAGTGTATTTACGCCTTTGCGTGTTACTGCTGAGGAAGAAGAAATAGGACTGGATCTCTCCCTGCATGGAGAAGAAGCTTACCCCGACTTTATT
Organism: Desulfitobacterium sp. PCE1; assembly: GCF_000384015.1. Taxonomy (NCBI): domain Bacteria; kingdom Bacillati; phylum Bacillota; class Clostridia; order Eubacteriales; family Desulfitobacteriaceae; genus Desulfitobacterium; species Desulfitobacterium sp. PCE1. The sequence continues at coordinate 946,767 of NZ_KB913023.1, forward strand.
GGCAGCGGTTATTTATTGTAAAAATTCTCATTTAAGGGCGCTGGGGAAGGATTTTAGCGCTTACGGAGTGAATACCTTATTCATAAAAGGAGGGAATCCTAGTGAAGAAAATTGAAGCGATAGTTCGCCCGGGTAAGCTGGATGATGTTCAATCGGCACTGGATGACTTTGGTGTCAGTGGCTTGACCGTAACCCAAGTTCTAGGGTGCGGTAATCAAAAGGGTCATACTCAGGTCTATCGAGGGGTAGAGTATAAGGTTTATCTGCTTCCCAAGGTAAAAATCGAAGTGGTTGTCATGGATCAGGATGTCGATCAAGTGGTTTCCATCATTATAGGAGCTGCCCGCACAGGTGAGATTGGGGATGGGAAAATCTTCATCTACCCGGTGGAGGAAGCGATTCGGATCCGCACAGGTGAGAAAGGCAACGATGTACTATAGCTCGAACGCAAGGTCGGACATAAGGGGTTGTCGTATTAAGACAACCTTTTCTTATTATTGTGAGGCTATTTCTCCAAGGGTGACTTGTACCGCTTTCGTCTGTCCATTGCGAATAAAGGTCAGTGTCACTTTGTCGCCTACATTGTGCTTATAAATTTCCCCAATCAGTTCGGTGGAGTTTTCCACTTTGACATCATTGATATGTGTAATCACATCTCCCTCTTGGATTCCTGCTTTTCCGGCGGGTCCTTCAGGATTGACTTCATAGATATAGGCCCCAAGAGGCAGATTTTTCTCTTTTGCATAAAGAAGATATTGATCACTGACCGAGACTAAAAGAGCCGGATGTTTGGCTACTCCATTTTCAACAAGTTGGGTGATTATGGAAGTGGCTTCACTTATAGGAATGGCAAAGCCCATACCTTCAAATCCATTCTCAGCGTATTTGGCTGAGTTAATGCCGATGATTTCTCCGTAGTAATTGACCAGAGGGCCACCGCTGTTTCCAGGATTGATGGCGGCATCTGTTTGCAGCATATTATAGAGGGTGGATTCGCCGGACATCTGAAGAGTACGATTGGTGGCGGAGATAACACCTGCTGTTACAGAACGGGCAAACTCATTTCCTCCGGGATTCCCGATGGCAACGACAAATTCTCCCACTTCGATTTTGGAAGAGTCTCCGAGTTTTACTTCAGTGAGATTGCTGGTATCGGAGATCTGCAGGACTGCTAAATCCGTGCGAGAGTCTGAGCCGATAAGCTTTGCTTCAAGGTTTCGGCCATCACTAAGGCTGACTGTGATTTTTTTGGCATCCTCAATAACATGATTGTTGGTTACGATATAGCCGTTCTGAGCATCAATGATAAATCCGGAACCGGTTCCTGCTTCCACTAACTCGGAGCTCTGGGTATTGTTTCTGGAGCCTAAGCCAAATCCATACCTTTGGAGATTGGAAACAGTTTGGTAATTCGAGATTCCCACCACGGCGGGGCCTACTTCCTTGGCCACTTGAACTACAGGGGAATTGGATTCATCAGTCTGGGTATTGGCGAGAAGGGTCACGGGACGATTGGTGTCCGCGGAATTTAGACTGGCTTGCGCTTCGATGGCACTGAGGGTCTCCGGGTAGACATATTGGAGAATCGATACGGATGAGACTCCACCAAGAAGAGCGCTGATAATACATAAAGCAGCTAAAGGGAGCAGCCGATTTTTTTTCTCACTCATAGATTGAACCTCCTTGTGTATAGAGTCGCTGTGTAAAACTCTTCTTAATGACCTAAGTATAGGACATGACTCTGAGTCATACCTGATTAGAAACTGAAAAAAAGCTGAAAATTTTATGATGATTTTATGAACATACTGCAATAAAAGAGTCATCCACTAATAGTATAACATTTCCATGATTAATTAAAAAAACGGCTGAACATGTTCTGATAGACCATGTCAGCCGTTGCTTCCCTGCTTTAAAATGTTATTGGTTTTCGACAACCTTATTTAAATCCTTAATAAGGCTGGGGACATCAATTCCATGGGCTGTGGCACCTTGTTCAACATTTTCAAAACGAGCCGCCATACAGCCAAAGCAATGCATGCCGTATTTTTGAAAGACTTCTACCGTTTGCGGGTATTTTTCTACGACATCGGTAATTTTTTCAGCACCAGTAAGCATAGTTTTCTCTCCTTTTAACGCGTATTGGGTTTACCTTTAATATTGTACCTTATTAATGAAATATAACCCAAATATTTTTCAATATTTTTTAATAAGGTCGGTCTTTTTAATATATTCGTGATAGCATGAGATGGCTTATTTTTTTAAATCAGTGCGGATAAACTAGGGACAACGAAAGAGAGGGTTCTGCTATGGATCAATTAATACTTATGGTGTTGGCTTTTGGTTTGGTTTCAATAGGGATAACCGTTCTTCTGGGAATAGGGGTATCAAGAATTAAGTTTCTGAAATATTTGCCGGGGGTTTTATGCCTGTTTTTATCCATGTACTATTATTATTTGGCTAGCGTTGTTCGAGCCGGTGAAGGATTTGAAGATTTGGGGAATTTCATACTGGCCATCTTCTTTTTTGCAGCTGCTTTTTTCGGCATAATAACCGCTTTAATCATGGAATATCGGGGCCGCAGTAAAGGAAGCAGATGATAGGAATGGGAGCCTGGGGAATAGTTTTTCGCGACTTTTTTATGGATTTTCTCTTGCAAAACTATACCGATGGGTATATTATGATAAAGTACTTGCGCCACTAGCTCAGCTGGTAGAGCATCCGACTCTTAATCGGCAGGTCCTGGGTTCGAATCCCCGGTGGCGCACCAATAAGTATTAACATGATCACAGTAGCAAAATGAAAATTAAATGTTTTCTAGGGTTCCGCAGCAATCTTTGTTGGCCTGGTCCGAGAGAAAACTCACAGCCTGGCTGTGTCACGGAAGGATAAAAGCCTGGGAGAGACTGATTAGCAGTATCTCTCAGGCTTTTTAATTTGGGAAAAACTATAGTGGAGGAGGATCTTCAATGAATAACCATTGGAATAGAGTATTTATTGCTGCTTTCCTGGAAGTGCTTTGGGTGATTGGATTAGCTCATTCCTACGATGTGTGGACATGGATCGGAACGGTGATTGCACTTATTGTGAGCAATTATTTGATGATTACGGCAGGGCAAGTGCTCCCTGCAGGGACGGTCTACTCTGTTTTTGTAGGATTAGGGACAGCGGGCACCGTCATTTCCGAGATTTTCTTTTTTGGGGAATCGTTCAAATGGGAAAAACTCCTGTTGATTTTACTCCTATTAACAGGAGTGTTTGGCTTAAAAGCGGTTACAGGGGATAAGAGCAAAGAAGGAGTTGATTCCTGATGGCTTGGTTTACTTTATTTTTAGCAGGTTTGTTTGAAGCATTTGGTGTGGCTATGATTAATCAATTGCAGATAAGCCGTAATTGGAAAACTGTCGGTCTACTAATTATGGGATTTGGAGCAAGCCTTGTTCTACTGGGTTATTCATTACGATTTCTCCCTATGGGGACAGCTTATGCCATTTGGACGGGTATCGGTGTGGTAGGCGGTACTCTCATTGGCATGATTCGTTATCATGAATCAAAGGATTGGAGAAGAGTAGTGTTTATAACCATGATTTTAGGCTCGGTCATCGGCTTAAAGCTTATCTCATAAATGGCCCAAAGGGCGAGTTTTTCCCCGTCTCATGGTATAATAAATGAAATAACAAGCGACTGTTATAAGATTTTCTTTTGAATGGAGGAAAAAATGACTAGAAAATTGCCAACGTTTTTATCTGAAAACGAGAATGGGTTATGGATGACGGAAGATGAACGGGAAAATTTGAAGATTGATTATCGGATTAAAGAGATTATTTTTGAAGAAAAATCGCCGATTCAGCATGTGATGATTCTTGACTCTTATAGCTTTGGACGCATGTTGGTGTTGGACGGAATCGTCCAAACCACTTCCATAGATGGTCATATTTATAACGAAACCATTTCCCATGTACCGTTAAACATTCATCCCAACCCGAAGAAAGTATTGATTATTGGCGGTGGAGATTGCGGCGTTGCCAAAGAAGTCTGCCAATACTCCAGTGTCCAGCAAATTGATGTGGTGGAAATCGATCAGGTGGTCGTGGAGGCCTGTCGAAAGTATCTGCCGGAAGTTTCTGGAGGGTTGTCTGATCCGCGGGTTCGGTTCATTTTTGAAGATGGAGTAAACTATGCACAGAATTCGCCGGCCATATATGATGTAATCATCGTGGATTCATCGGATCCCATTGGACCCGCCGAAGTATTAATTGAAAAGAAATTTTATCGGAGTCTATTCAATGCTCTGAAAGAGGATGGACTGATGGTCTGTCAAAGTCAATCGCCGATTTTCCATGGGGAAGCGATGGAACAGATCTTTGCACGGATTGATGATATTTTTCCAAAAACAAAGATGTTTACGGCCGTTGTGCCTACATATCCCGGCGGTTTATGGAGCTTTACCTTAGGGTCAAAAAAATATACTGCTCCGAATTCTGTCAGGATTAGAGAACTTGATACACTGTACATCAATGAGCAACTCCTTGAGAGCTGTTTTGCTCTTCCTGAATTCATGATTAAACAGCTGAGTTTTCGTTGACCCGTTTTATTCTGAAAAAATATGCGTGCATTTGATGAAAGCATGGAGCAGGCAGATAGAAATTATCCAATGCAAAGGACATTATGACGATTGATAAAACGCTCGTAAAAGGGCCTCTAAGGGCTTTTACGAGCGTTCGTTTTCTCTCTGCTTAATGAACGTCTGGATTTAGTGTCTCGAGTTAAATAAAGCCGATTGCTGCTGGAATGATACCTCCGCTTTATTGCCTGTTCTCATGTTTGAGAAATTTGTCGTATGAGGAACTTTGCATAATCTAAAGGGTAGCCATAGACTTGAGAGCAGACTTCCTCTGTAGTTAACTCCTGATAGCCATGGGTATCAGGCTTACTATTGGCTTCAATTAGCCAAAGTTTCCCATATACATCTAAGCCTACATCCAGCCCTATTTCTCCCATAAGTCCGAAGGAGGATTCGAGAGCAAATAATACCTTCTTAGTAAACTTAGTTAACTGTCCCCAGGACAAGCTGGGATAGGGCATTACACTTTCCGGGACGACCAGAACTTCGTCGGCTCCGGCTGAATAATTCGTAACAATACCTCCTAAAGGTGCAATCCGGTAATTAACTGCCGTAATAGTCCATTGCCCCACACTGTTTTTCTGGCATAATACCCGCATATCAAAAATTCTCTGGTTGATTTTAGCTAAACTTATTCCATTTTGTAAAATTGCATAGGTGCCTAATTGATCCTCTAAAAACTCATAGAGATCTGTAATACGATTGAATCGCCATTCGTCTAGCCTGGATCCGCCTGTGCGGCATAAATAGTGATCTTCTTGACGTTCAACCCTTAGTACTTGTGAACCATAGCTTCCATAATTACTTTTAACAAAGATAAACTCAAATTTATTCAAAAACTTTTCTAAATCCGTAAGTGAGAGTAAAGTTGTTTCAGGAATATACTCCCTTGTTTCCTTGAAAAAGGATACTGCTTCACAGGTTAGCCACTTGTCGAAATAACGAGCAGTATTAATAACTTGCAGATCATGATCTGCACGTAACCTTCGATTGCTCTCTTTTGCATCTAACAGCTTATCTAAATCAAGCGGAAATGTTGCCATATCATAAAGAACTTGGGGGAAGGGAAGATATTTTTGATTCCAATCTTTTTTAAGAGGGTCCAGATAGTAGGCAAGAACCAATTTTTTGTCCCAGTCAATTTGATCAAGGCAAAAATAGTAAAAGAAAATTCCTTTTTCTAATGCCAGCAAAGGAGATTTCTGCATCTCATAACTTTCATCGTAAAACGCGCTCGGTTCACGAGAAAGAGTCATACCGACAGTTGGCTGTAAAATTAACTGACGATCTGAGACCGAAATAAGACTGATATTTTCACCGTGGTAATAGGGAAGGTCAGCTAAAGCTTTATCGGATAAGAACATGGCATTTGGGTTTAAGTCCATTTTTTGGACTTTGATTTCTACTTCCACAGAGGAACAGCCTACCTGTAGGAGGATTCTCTGTCCTGACTTAAACTTGAACCCGTGGATTTGCTGTGGATTAAGAAAAAGGATTCTTGGGGACGGGTTCTGAATCAGTGACGACCAGTTCTGGGGAGCTAACCGAAAGGCATAGAGGCTACCGAGAAGATGAGAGGGCAAAGGCTTGGATTCAGGAATAATATTAAATCCACTTAAGGAAAAGCCAAGCAAGATGGGGTTTTTATGAATAACTTTTGAAATTGCTTTGTCTTTCATATAATTAAAGCTTACCTTAAGAGGTCTTCCATTAACCTCAATAACCCATACCTTACCATTAACATCAATTCCCAGGTCAATGCCTAATTCTCCAAGATAGCCGTATTTATCCTCCATTTTGTAGCCAATACTCTCAGAAAGGCGCTTGATATCTTGAAGGATCTGATCCTCTTTTAGCGGAAAAGATAGGGCTAGTACGTCCCTAAGCCTAAAAACTTTGCCGCCGCTGCGAGGGCTGGTGATGATACTTTCCACTGGAGCAATACGAGCGTTTAAAGCACTGACCATCCAAGCTGAATCCTTTTTTTGTAACATTACCCGTACATCAAAACGATTACCCAGAAAAGTGGCCAGTTGGATACTCTCCTGTAGTACATACTCATAATCGGGTAAGAGTATTTGAGTTAGCTTTTTGAGGAGATTTTCCCAATTTGGGCACACTATTTTTTCGTTTGATTCTTCCCCTTGAAATTCAATAACAAAATTGCTATTCTTTTTTGTTACCTTAACGATGCCTTTACCTTTATACAGATCAACGGGCTTAATATAGATTGATTTTGCTTGATGAATCATTTGGGTAAGATTCTCTGGAGTATAGGGCATAAAGGGTGGGATGTGTTTTTTTATACCAGGATACTTAACTAAGTGCTCGTAAGTTTCTCTTTTCGCTATTTTCACAGCCTGATTGAATACCCTTATTGATAAGCCCTTGTTAACGATCATCTCTCTCAATGTCCGGGAAATCTCACGGCTATTTGTCCCGAAGCAGCGGTCATAAATAACTTCCGGCATAGGATAAGTGCACGGGGTCCAGACTTTGTCTTTATCCCAGTAATAGCCTTTGATTTTTCTCTGTTCCCAGTCAATATCGGAGAAAGTAAAGAAATAAACCAGCCCTCCATTTTCAGCTCCCCAGTTTTGAAGCCGCCAATAAACACTGTCCCAGTTCCCACAATTAAGGCGCTCAACTTTGTTCTGACTTATAAATACACCCACGAATGGACCGAGAATAAGATTAGAACCGTCACACTTCAAGTTAAGTCTGGTTCTGTCAGGGAGACCTAAGGCGATCAGAACCTCTTCAGTTAAGAAAAGAGTACTGACATTTTCATCATTCGGAAGAACGAGAACCTCTGCAGTGGTCTGTCGGAGCCCGGCTTTTAAGAGATAGTTATTGCTTTTAAGGTCGATATCGAGTAAATTCTTGGCTAATTTTAAAGCATTTGCATGGGTTGAGGTTTTCCGTATTTCCACAGACCTGATAATTTTTGACGTATCGTCATTTTCGATATCTATTTTTGCCATCCCTTTAAATTGGCTTACCCGATCAAACCCAGCCAAATACCTTGCATATTCAAGGGGACGTTCATAGGCTGCAGCCGTCATCGCTTTATCGTTCAATCTCTCGATGCTCACTTTAAGGGGCTTGCCATTGACCTCGATTAACCAGACATCACCGTTCAAGTCAACTCCCAGGTCGAATCCTAATTCAGCAAACAGGCCAAACTCTTTCTCAAGCATTTGGGCTATTTTCAAGGCTAAATTTAAAAGTGAAGTGGCAATTCTTTTCCGCTCACTCTTCGGCAGATCCTGCATCGCCTCATCATATGTGGCTACTCTTCCACCGCTTCGCGGACTCGAAATGACACTCTCTTTTCCAAATACTCGAGCAACTATCCCGGTTTGTTGCCATTGTCCAGTATCATTTTTTTGTAGAAGCAGGCGAAAATCAAAAGGATTTCCTTCATATTGACGAAGGGGAATAGCCTCTTGAATAACCATAGGTGCATTAAGGTAGTCACTGAGAACATTGAGAAGCTCTCCTGCATCCACACATTGGTGCTGATAATTTTCGGAACCCCGTCGTTGTTCGGCGAGAAAGCCATTGGAATTATGAGTTACTTTTGTAACCCCCACTCCCTTGGACAAATTATTAGGCTTTATATAAGCAACTGGGAACTTACTGAGAAGTGATTCAGCGGTTTCAGGTTGGAAGATTGCCCATTGCGGAAGATGTTGGCGTAAAGTGTCATCTTGGGAACAGAGCTGGTATATTTCCATCTTCCCTAATCTAGGCAGGGCATTGATTACTGTTATGCCCTGGTTGAAAGAGGCGCATTGACTTCTTAACTTCATACCCTCCTTTCTGGATCCGGGACCATAACAACGATCATAAATGACTTTAGGAATGGGCAATACTTGCTCTTTCCAGACGTGCGCAGACTTGGACGAATCTCTTACAACCCCCATGACTTCACCTTTATCCCAGAGTATACGTTCCAGACTGAAAAAAACGGCCAAACCCTGATTGCGTTCCAGGATTTTCGAGTAATCATCATAAACAGTGATATCCTCTTGGGACAAAAGTTTTTGCAGTAGGTTTTCGCTTGTAAAAATCCCCACAAACGGTCCCAGGATCCATTCTCCAGGATGGACTTGTTTAATACGATACTCCATTAACGTTATTGGCACGTTAAGCTCTTCGAACATTTTCTGGTCAAGGATATAGGTGTGATGGGTTTGACCTATGGTTTTTATTTTCATTTTACAGGATTTCACACCATGATGAATTGTAAGCATTGGCTCACTTTTTAGGGAGGCAGTAAAAGTCCAACGCCCACTCGAGTCCTTTGACATAAGGATAGTTTCTGAAGTGTCAGTCATCAGTGATTACCTCCGAACTTAGTGTTTTATTAGGGTAGGAGACAGTTTTATTTTCCCAGGTTTGAAAAAGAATAGGATCATCCTCCAGGCTACTAAGATACGTTTGAGGTAATAACGGAACTTTTCCTAAACCTCCGGGCATATTGACCACATAACTCGGAATAGCCAGTCCGGAGGTAAATCCGCGAAGGGACTTGATATGCTGCACTCCTTTAGCAACAGAGGTTCGAAAGTGGGCCGTCCCTGAAATGTCTTTGGCATGAAATAGATAATATGGCCTAATTCCTATAGCCAATAGGGATTGGAAAAGATACCTTAGAACATCATCAGAGTCATTGATTCCTCGGAGCAAAACGCTTTGACTTCCCAGTACAGCTCCAGACATTAGAAGTTCATGGCAGGCACTCTTCATTTCCGGACTAATTTCCATGTAGTGGTTAACATGAAGGTTAATATAAATGGGTGCATATTTTTTGATTAGCTCAGTCAATCCGGAATCTACCCGTTGAGGGATAACGACAGGCATACGGGTTCCAATACGAATGAGCTCCACGTGAGATATCTGACGCAATTTCTCAAATATAAATTCAAGATGTTCATTGGTTAAAGTTAAAGGGTCACCGCCTGTTATTAAGACATCCCGAATCTCCTCATGTTGGGCGATATATTCAAAGGCAGGCTCAAGTTCTTTTTTGGGAATATGATGATCTGTGGAGCCATGGTCGCGCCTTCTTTGGCAAAATCTACAGTAGGAACCGCAAACATTAGTAACTTTTAGGATAACTCTGTCAGGATAACGTCGTGTGATATGGGGAACAGGAGACATGTGTCCTTCATTCATAGGATCCGGCTCTCCGTCGCAAAAATGCTTAAGCTCAAGAACAGAAGGGAGAAACTGTTTGGCTAAGGGTGATTCCATTGATGCTAAATGGGCAGCAAGAAAGGGAGAAAGGGCCATGCGATGATGGAGAGTAACGGATTCTATTTCCTTTTTCTCGACTTCTGTAAGATTAAAAAGATCGGCGATAAGATCTATAGTGGTCAGTCGATGAGCCATCTGCCATTGCCACGAAGTCCAATCCTTTTCAGTCCCTCCTAGATTTTTTAAGAGTGTAGCTTTTAAATCCAAGTGAGAGAGGTCAGGTTGCCATTGTTTCTTTTTTTCGATATAAGGTTTAATATACTCCGTCAATCTCTGAACGTGTTCGGCCCCTTGATCATTCTTTTGTTCATTCATCTTTAATCTCCTTTTCCCTGATTTGGCGTGCTAGCTTAATACATATGTTATGAAAGGAATGATGGAGAGGTTAGTTAACCCACTAGAGAATTTTTAAAATCCATTAAGTCCCTGAAAAAGCTCATAGCACCTTTGGGCATGGAAACGGGAGAAAAATTTTCATTAAAAAAGCTAAGCAAAAAATGCTTAGCTTTTATCCTGTTGAACTACATTCACAATGCTTTCACTTAGCCGTTCAATCGCTGTTTCAATTTTTTCTGTTTCCAATCCGGAGTAATTGATGATGATTTTATGAGTCTGATCACCAGGCTTGCCATGATAATACTGAGAGACACAGGAAATGCGGATTCCGACATCTTTGGCTGCGGCAATTAGTTTGGCATCTTCTACATCGGTATTGACTTCCATCAAAAAGTGCAGTCCTGAGTCCTCTTCCTGAATGGTGATATAAGGGTTTAGCTCACTTTGACGGAGGGTTTTCAAGATGGCATCCCGCTGCTTGCGATAATAGGTTCGCATGCGGTTAATATGCTTTTCAAAATAGCCTTCCGAAATAAATCTTGCCAGGGTGAACTGCTCAAAGGTGGAGACGGTACAGGAATAAAAGCCTAACTGACGATAAAAAAGGTTCACCAGATGTTTGGGGAGAACCATGTAGCTAATCCGGAAGGTAGGGGCAAGGCTCTTGGAAAAGGTGTTGATGTAGATGACCTTTTCCATGACGTCGATACTTTGCAGGGTAGGGATGGGCTTGCCAAAGAGGCGAAACTCACAGTCATAGTCATCTTCAATGATATAGCGTTCTTTTTCCTGGGCTGCCCAGCTTAAGAGCTCATAGCGCCGGCTGACAGGCATGACGATTCCGGTGGGGAAGTGATGAGAGGGAGTAATGTGAAGAATATCGGTTCCGCAGCTTTTTAAGGATTCCGGGATGACCCCGAAGTCATCCATGAGGATATGACAGCATTTCACATCATTGCTTTCATAGATTTTAGAGAGCCGGGTATAGCCGGGATCCTCCACGCCGTAGGTACGGTTTCTGCCCAGGAGTTGAATAATGACGCTGTAAAGATACTGGGTTCCGGCGCCGACGATAATCTGCTCCGGCTCCACCGATAGACCTCGGAATTGGTAAAGATGCTCGGCAAGGGCTTGCCTAAGTTCCATGACCCCGCCCACAGAAGTATCGGAAAGCAGGGAAGTCTGGTTCTCCGTATCCATCACATCCCGCAGCAGCTTCGCCCAGACAGAAAAGGGGAAAGAGTCCGGGGCTACGGAATTTTTGACGAAGTCGGCATAATAGGCCGGCTCTTTTTTGGGTTGGAGGCCGTCCCGTGATTTTTCCAGAGTAGGTTGGAGGGTTTGTTTTTCCAGATTAGCGACGAAATAGCCCCGTTTGGGCTGGGTATAAATATAGCCCTCGGCTGCAAGCTGGGCGTAGGCATTTTCCACGGTGATCACACTTACCCCCAGATTCTTAGCAAAAACACGTTTCGAGGGAAGTTTTTCATCAGGCTTTAATTTCTTCTGCAGAATATCGGTTTTGATACAGTGATAGAGATATTCATACATGCTTTCTGACCCTATCGTTTCAAAGGAATAGGTAAGCATAATTGGCCCCTCCCTATAGAATTGGTTATATAAATTATTTTCAAATTGGACATTTTAATATATCCAGTTTTGAGTATACTCAAAGATATCTTAGTTGTAAAGCGAGGGTTTTCAATGGATCATAAACGATATGAATTGAACAAAGAATTGGCTCAGATGTTAAAGGGCGGCGTGATTATGGATGTGACCACCCCGGAGCAAGCTAAAATTGCGGAGGCTGCCGGTGCCTGTGCGGTGATGGCCTTGGAGAGGATTCCGGCGGATATACGGGCCGTCGGCGGAGTTTCCCGCATGAGCGATCCCAAAATGATTAAAGGAATCATGGAGGCTGTCTCGATTCCCGTGATGGCTAAATGCCGTATTGGTCATTTTGTGGAGGCCCAGATTCTGGAGGCTATTGAAATCGATTATATTGATGAGAGTGAAGTTCTTTCCCCGGCAGATGATGTATACCACATTGATAAGACCAGATTCAAGGTGCCTTTCGTCTGTGGAGCGAAGGATTTAGGGGAGGCTTTGCGCCGCATCAACGAAGGGGCTTCCATGATTCGCACCAAGGGGGAACCGGGTACCGGGGATATTGTTCAGGCGGTGCGCCATATGCGGATGATCAATCGCCAAATTAATCGCATTGTCGGCATGAGGGAAGATGAGCTGTTTCAAGAGGCCAAAGAGCTGCAAGTGCCCTATGATTTAGTACTTTATGTTCATGAGCATAAACGCTTGCCGGTGGTCAACTTCGCCGCCGGTGGTGTGGCAACCCCTGGGGATGCGGCCCTGATGATGCAGCTGGGGGCTGAAGGAGTATTTGTAGGCTCAGGTATCTTTAAATCCGGAGATCCGGAAAGAAGGGCTCAAGCCATCGTCAAGGCCGTGACCAATTACCAGGACCCCAAGGTCTTGGCAGAGCTCTCTGAAGATCTGGGTGAAGCCATGGTGGGGATTAACGAACAGGAAATCGAGCTGCTTATGGCAGAACGGGGCAAGTAAGATGAGGGTGGGGGTACTGGCTGTACAAGGAGCCTTCATCGAGCATGAGAAGATTCTTCAGGACTTTGGGGTAGAGTGCCTTGAGCTTCGCAATGGCAAAGATGTCCGCCAGGATGTTGATGGGCTGATTCTCCCCGGCGGGGAGAGCACGACCCAAGGCAAGCTGCTCAGAGAACTGGACATGTTTGAACCTCTGCGGGAAAAAATCGCCGCGGGTCTCCCTGTTTTAGCTACCTGTGCGGGTCTTATTCTCCTTGCGGGGCAGCTTGCCAATGATTCTGCCCGTTACTTTGCAACATTACCGGTCACGGTGAAGCGCAATGCTTACGGCAGACAATTGGGCAGTTTTTACACTGAGGAGCAATTCGGAGATTTGGGCGAGGTCCCGATGACCTTTATTCGTGCCCCCTACATTGAATCCGCTGGAGAGGGTGTTGAGATCCTTGCCAAGGTCCATGGAGATATCGTTGGTGTCCGCTATAGGAATCAAATCGGCCTTTCTTTTCATCCGGAATTGGACGAGGACAGAAGAATTCATCAGATGTTTCTAGGCAGTATCAACGGAGGGAAGAGTTCTCCATGTAAGAAAAAAGCTGTCTGAAAGTTTCTTAATACCTCTAAATTTTGGCACTCCCTTAGGGGAGTGTCGTTTTTATTTGTAAGGCGTATCGATTTGGGTACTGAACGTCATTTCATAACGGGTGAGGCAGGCTTTTTCTGTATATACTAAGTTTTAAAGGAAGGTAATGAAGACTTGTTCTGGGAACTTTATAAGCCATACTTTTTATGCCATAATTAGCCTGAAAGTTTTTTACATACTGTATGAACTAAGGAGCGTTGATCATGTCGACACTACTGACTTTAAAACAGATTCAAGAAGCTCAAAAAGCAATCCACCCCTATATTCATCGGACACTTCTGGATCATTCAAGTAATTTAAGCGCCCTTGCAGGAACGGAGATATACCTTAAGCTGGAGAATCTGCAAAAGACCGGTTCCTTCAAGGTTCGAGGTGCTATGAATAAGGCGCTTAAGCTTTCGGAAGAGGAGAAGAAAAAAGGAGTCCTAGCCGCTTCCGCCGGTAATCATGCCCAAGGGGTAGCCATGGCGGCTGCCCGTATCGGGATTCCCTCGACGATTGTCATGCCGGAAAATGCACCCTTGGCTAAAGTATCCGCTACGGAAGGATACGGAGCCCAGGTCATTCTCTCTGGGGCGGTTTTCGATGATGCTTATCAGAAGGCTGTGGAAATCCAAAAGGAAACAGGGGCAACGTTCATCCATGCCTTTGACGACCTAGAAGTTATGGCCGGGCAAGGTACCATCGGCTTGGAAGTTTTTGAAGAACTGCCTGAGGTGGATACAGTCCTTGTTCCCATCGGGGGAGGAGGGCTGATCTCGGGGATTGCTGTAGCTTTGAAATCGCTTAAGCCTTCTGTACGCATTATCGGTGTTCAAGCGGCCGGAGCGGCAAGCATGGCTTATGCTCTGAACATTGGTAAGCCCGAGCCCTTAGCACAAGCCAATACCTTGGCTGATGGAATTGCTGTGAAAAGGGCAGGGGATCTAACCTTCGCAACGGTCCGAGATTATGTGGATGAGATGGTGACCGTTGAGGAAGAAGAGATTAGTCAAGCTATTTTATTGTTAATGGAACGGACCAAGACCCTTGCTGAAGGGGCAGGCGCAGTTGCGGTAGCAGCTGCACTTCAAGGCAAGATCAACCTTAAGAGTCAGAAAACTGTCCTCATCCTCAGCGGGGGGAATATTGATGTGAATTTCCTTGCTCAGATTATCGAGCGGGGGCTTAGGCGCTCTGGACGTACCATGGCTTGTCAGCTTCTTCTGCCGGATCAACCCGGCAACTTAGAAAAGGTTATCGATCTTATATCCCAAGAGCGGGCCAATATCATTAACATCGAACATTCTCGCTATGATTTATCCGTTCCCCTGCGCTCAGCTCGTGTCCATATGCTTCTCGAAACCCAAAGTATTGAACACCAAAAGCGCATTATCCAGCGATTAGAGGGTGCCGGGTATCCCCTGGTCATTAACTGAAGCAAATTGCTCCTTTTACTCATGACTATTATCCAGTAGAATAGTTGTAGGAATGAGTTAAAGGAGGACGGAACCATGTGCGGACGTCTGATTCTCTCTAATCCTATGGATATTCTAGTACGTTTTCAAGTTTCTGAAGTCGACCTAACACCACGCTATAATATGGCACCGTCACAAGACATTCCGGTCATCATTAATGATGGCTCGAATCGTTTGGCTATGTACAGGTGGGGTCTTATCCCCTACTGGGCAAAGGATATAAGTATAGGCAATCAATTGATCAATGCCCGGGGAGAGACGGTGGATGAGAAGCCAAGCTTTAAATACAGTCTGCCACGGAGGCGTTGTCTGGTTGTGGCGGATGGATTTTATGAGTGGAGGAAAGAGGGAAGCCGTAAGTATCCTTATCGGATTACCTTAAAGAATAATGAACTCTTTGGCTTGGCCGGCTTATGGGACACCTGGACATCCCCGGCTGGGGAAGTGATTCACTCCTGTACCATTATCACCACCGTGGCTAATGAGCTGATACTGCCTTTACATGATCGGATGCCTGTGATTTTATCCAGAGAAGCTGAATCCATCTGGTTAGATCCTAATGTCACGGACAGCCAGCTCTTAAAAAGCCTTCTTACCCCTTATCCGGCTGAACAGATGTCTGTTTATGAGGTGACAAGCCGCGTCAACTCCCCAAAATTCGATAATCCGGAGTGTTTGGTTGCAGCTGTACCCAGATTGTTCTAGGTAATAAATAGCAGGGCTAATTATTTTAAGAAGTGCAATTATTTAGGAAAGCAATGGAGGAAAAGTCATGATCAGTTTTAAAAACGACTATAGCGAAGGCGCTCATCCGCAAATTCTGGAGGCTTTGCTGAAATCGAACTATGTTCAGGAGAATGGGTATGGTGAAGACAGCTATTCCCAAGCGGCAGCAGAGGTTCTCCATAAAAAACTTGAAAATGATTCCGTAGATATTCACTTTCTGGCTGGAGGTACTCAAACCAACCTGATCGCTATTTCTGCTTTTTTAAGACCTCATGAGGCTGCTATCGCAGCCCATACCGGCCATATTTTTGTCCATGAGACGGGAGCCATCGAGGCCACCGGTCATAAGGTTCTGACAGCCAAGGTGAAGGATGGCAAGTTAACCCCTGCTCACGTCGAAGAAATTCTGAATGCTCATACCGATGAACATATGGTGAAGCCCCGGCTGGTCTATATCTCCAATGCGACGGAAGTAGGAACGGCCTACAATAAAGAAGAACTGCGACTGCTCAGTGAATTTTGCCGGGAGAAAAAACTCTATCTCTTTATGGATGGGGCAAGACTCGGTTCCGCTTTGTGTTCGGAAGGAAATGATTTGACTTTATCTGAATTGCCCGATCTACTGGATGCCTTTTATATCGGCGGGACAAAAAACGGGGCACTACTGGGCGAAGCTTTGGTGCTGTGCAATGAGGAATTAAAGCAGGATTTTCGCTACCATATGAAGCAAAAGGGGGCCCTTTTAGCTAAAGGGAGGGTTCTGGGAATTCAGTTTTTGGAGCTTTTTCGGGATAATCTCTTTTTTGATTTGGCAATCCACGCCAATACCATGGCCTATAAGCTGCGGGATGGATTAAAAGAAGCAGGGGTTCCTTTTCTTTCGGAATCCCATTCCAATCAGATCTTTCCCATTTTCGCCAACGAAGTGGTGGAAGAGCTGAAGAGCAGATACCGTTTTGAAATTTGGGGCAAAGTCGATGAGGGACACACGGCGATCCGCTTGGTGACATCCTGGGCGACACGGGAGGAGGCGGTGGCTTCTTTTATGAAAGATATCCGTCAGGTGCTTAGCGCCTAATGATTGGCAAGGAAGAGTGTTTATTATGGATAAATTGCGGGATATTGAGGGTATAATTTTTGATCTGGATGGGACTTTATGGGATGCCACAGAACCGGTACGGGTGTCCTGGAATAAAGCCTTAAAGGAATTTGACCAGGAACAGGGACTGCAAACAGATGAAATATCGATAGACCAAATTAAAAGTGTTATGGGACTTCAGATTCCCGAGATTGGAAAAAAGCTTTTTCCTTCCTTTTCAGAGGAGGTTCGGAATAGAATCATGGATCGGGGCGGTGAGATCGAATGCGAGTATTTAAAAAAGCATGGGGGAATTTTGTATCCTCATGTGGAGAAGACGTTGGAGACTCTTGCCCAAAAGTATAAGCTTTTTATCGTAAGCAATTGTCAGGTGGGTTATATCGAGGCCTTCTATTTCGCCCATCGGCTGGAGAAGTATTTTGTGGATTATGAAAATCCAGGCAGAACGGGTCTGACCAAGGGCGAGAACATTCAGCTTATTATGAGGCGTAATAAGCTGAAGAATACAGTCTATGTAGGGGATACTCTAGGAGATGCCAAGGCGGCTCAAGTGGCTGGGATTCCGTTTATTTATGCAAGTTATGGCTTTGGTCGTGTGGAAAATTATACTGAAGTTATTGATAGCTTTGAGCAATTGCTTGGAATGTTAACCTAATCATTATCATTAAAATTTCTAAAAAACTTTTTCATTTTCCCCCTTTACATTGACGTTGCGTTAAGGTGTATTCTTAATCTCGTCAGGAGGTGATCACATGGAATACACAGTGCAAAGATTGGCTCATTTGGCAGGAGTCAGCCCGCGAACCCTCAGATACTATGATGAGATCGGGATTCTTAAGCCGGCTAGAATCTCTTCTTCAGGGTATCGAATCTATGGGCAACAGGAAGTAGACCGCCTGCAACAGATTTTATTTTATAGGGAGTTGGGGATGAGCTTGGAAGGAATTAAAGATATAATTACCTCTCCTGATTTTGATGGGACAAAGGCACTGTGGGAACATCGTGAGAAGCTTCTGGAAAAAAAAGAGCAATTGGAGCAACTCATTGAAAATGTCGAGAAGACCATTGCTCAAAAAGAAGGGAGAATCACTATGTCCGACAAAGAAAAATTTGAAGGATTTAAACGTAAGTTGATTGAAGAGAATGAAGCCAAATATGGTGAGGAAATTCGGGAAAAGTACGGTGAAGAGACCGTTGAGAAATCCAACCGGAAGCTTATGAACATGACCAAGGAGCAATATGATGAGCTGACCAAGCTTGGTGAAGATGTGCTGGCAACTCTTTATGAGGCCTTCAAGACCGGGGATCCTGCCGGGGAGCTGGCTCAAAAAACAGCTGATCTTCATCGTCAGTGGCTCACTTACTCCTGGTCCAGCTACACTAAGGAGGCTCATGCGGGGCTGGCTCAGATGTATGTGGATGATCCGAGATTTACAGCCTATTATGATGAGAAACAACCGGGAGCCGCGGAATTCCTTAGAGATGCAGTCTTTATTTATACCGGGATGAAGAAGTAAAGAAGATCGAATAACTACGTTAAGAAATGCAAAAGACACTCGCTTAGAGTGTCTTTGCTAATTTCCTTTTCATGGTTTCTATGGATCGGGCATGTCGTCCGATTATTTCGTCTAAGGATTGACTATCTTCCTGAATTTCACCTAGAGTGGTGGACATGGATCTAACCGCTAATTCAATGATATTTGTTTTACTATTTATGATTGTGAGCATTTCCTGATGCTCTCGTTGATTTTGCTCATAATGGCTTTTTTGAACATCAGCAATGATTTGGATATCTTTCCGAGTGCTTTCCAATAAAAGCGTATTTTTCGCCACCAGAGATTGTAAGTTACCGACATCTTTTTGCAGGGAAGGGATATCGCTCTTCATGGAACCGACGTCTTTTTGCAGGGCCGAGATATCGCCCTTCACGGAACTGACATCTTTTTGAAGGGACGAGATATCGCCCTTCACGGAACCGACATCTTTTTGCAGGGCCGAGATATCGCCTTTCATGGAACCGACATCCTTCTGTAGGGCCGAGATATCACCCTTCATAGAACTGACATCCCTCTGAAGCGAATCGATATTTTCACTCATTGTTGTTTGACCGTGCAGTAGCTTATTGAGAATTTCGCGTATCTCCTGATCCACTCGATCACCACCTTGCTATTAATATAACATATTTTGGATGATATTCAATAGTTTGATTTTTCTACTGGGAATGTGCCCGGTTGACAGCGGAAGATAAAGACTTATATAATGAGGTAGAAAAGCCTGCTCTTGGCTTATTTTAATGAAAGGTAAGGTATCTGCAGAAAATGCGCAACTAATTCACTTTGCAAGGAAAATATGCTTTTGAGAAAAGTCGTGGTAACGGCTTTGAAACGTATGCATTTTTGCCTGTGAGTGGATAGTGATTATTCTCTGTGGATAGCTTTTCATACAACTGCGCCTTACTGTACATTCTAAAGTGTCCTATGACCGAAAAAGGGTTTTGAGACATAGGTAGAATTATAGTCTATTGCGTTGTAATCGAAATGACACTATCCTCTCCGGTAAGAATAGGAGGGGTTTTTTATTTTATTAGTTGAATGCAGCAATGTAAAAAAATATTTCGGAGACCGTTTGATTATTGATATCAAAAAATTAAGCCTTTATTCTGAAGATAGAATCGGAATCGTTGGTATTAATGGAGTGGGTAAAACCACCTTGCTAAACCTTCTCAGTCAAAAACTTCCACCTGATGAGGGGTGGGTGAAAGCCTATGGTCAATCCTCAACGGTTTCCCAGATGGAACCACCTGAGCATGAAATGATCAGTCAAGAAATGGCGTCGAAATTCAAAATTCCCATGACCTATAGCGAGAGTATGAGCGGTGGCGAAAAGACCCGCTTTAAGCTGGCGGATTGCTTAAGCCAAAACAGTGCGATGATCTTTGCCGATGAGCCCACCAGCAATATGGATATGGAGGGAATCGAGCTGATTGAGCATTATTTTGCAGAGTATTCCGGCGGATTATTCCTCATTTCTCATGACCGTACCCTCCTTGATGGTTTATGCAATAAGATTCTGGAATTGGAGGATGGCCGGATTAAAGTTTATCCGGGCAATTACAGCAGCTATAGTGAGCAGAAGGCTCGGGAAAGAGAAAGGGCCCAGTTTGAATATGAGCAATACGTTTCAGAAAAAAAGCGGCTGGAGAGGGTTGTGATCGAGACCAGCGAAAAATCAAAGTCGATTCGGAAGACACCCCGTAGGATGGGGAATTCTGAGGCCAGGCTTCATAAGATGGGGAATCAAAAAGCTAAAGCTAATCTTGACCGGGCCAAAAAAAGTGTGGAGACAAGAATCGAGCAACTGGAGGTCAAGGAAAAACCTAAGCAAATCGAGAAGATCAAGCTGGATATTGCTGATGCTCAGAAACTTCATAGTAAAGTGATTATCGAAGGTAAGAAGCTCAACAAAGCCTTCGCAGGTAAAATAATCTTTCAAAATGCGGAGTTTCGTATTGAAAACGAGGCAAGGGTAGCTTTGATTGGGCCTAATGGATGCGGAAAGAGCACCTTGCTTAAAATGATCATCAACCGGGATGATTCCATAAGAGTTGCTCCCAGTGCCCGAATCGGCTACTTTAGTCAGGACTTAAGTATATTGGATGAAGATGCCAGTATCCTGGGCAATGTGATGGAAGAAAGCATCCATGAGGAGAGTTTTGTAAGAAGGTTATTGGCCCGGCTGCTTTTTAAAGGAGATGCAGTGTATAAGAAAGTAAATGTGTTGAGCGGGGGTGAGCGAGTAAAAGCTTCCTTTGCCAAGATTCTCTGTCAAGACTTTAATCTATTAATCCTCGACGAACCGACCAATTATCTTGACATCAATTCCATGGAGGTTATTGAGGATGTCCTGCAAAACTATGAGCGCTCATTGCTTTTTGTTTCCCATGATCGTCGCTTTATCAGCTCAGTGGCGAATCATATCATGACCATCGAGAATCATAGTATCAAAACCTTCAAGGGGAGTTATGAAGAGTATTTGGCACAGAAAAACAAAGGGGTTGACAGGGCAAAAGAAGAGATTGAGAAAGAAATTTTTGTCTTGCAGAACCGCTTGACGGAAGTGGTCGGCAGAATTTCCATGCCTACTAAAAAAGATAAGGTTGAAGATCTTGATAAGGAGTATTATGCTATTTTAACTGAAGTAAAGAGGCTCAAGGCTATGCTGAAGCTTTAGCAATCGTCTAAGTTAGGACAAAGCGGTTTTGAGGTAGGCAGCAACTGAGAGAGGAGGTTCGGAAAAGTAGCTGTGATAAAAAATTGAGGTGACAAAGGTGGATTATAAGATTCCTCATCAATGTCCGATTTGTAAGCATGAGATGCGTGTGACCAAACTGGCCTGTACCCATTGTCCTACAATGGTCGAAGGAGAATTTCGCACTTGTAAATTTTGCAAGTTGCCCGATGATCAGCTCCTTTTTGTAGAAACCTTTCTTAAATGCCGAGGAAATATAAAAGAGGTTGAAAAGGAATTGGGAATCTCATACCCAACTGTGCGAAGTCGTCTCGATTGTGTGATAGAGTCGTTGGGTGACCATAAAAGAGAATGAATGCCATTTGCAGACCCTGAGAGTTATCGGGGTCTGTTTGTTTGTTGACAAAAGGTAATGAGATAGCTATACTTATTTAGTAGTTTAGTTAATTACTAAGTTACTAAATAAGTATATCTATCTTGGGTAGAGAAGATGATGAAATTATTTTGGTGATGGAGGTTTTAATCATGAAAATACCAACCAGCTTAAAGCATAAGCCGGTGATCGTATCCGAAAACTATGAAAACGTGGATGGCCGTTATGCCTATAAGTCTGATGCCAAGGGCCTTTCCTTAGGGTTAGCTCAGTGGAATGATCGGGGTAAAGTGGATATTTCTGCTAAAGTATGGAGATATACTGGAGAAAAGTGGTCCAGACAATCGGAAGAACTTCCACTTCATCGAATTCTTGATTTAGCAATTTTGGTATGCCGGGCTAAGCTTCACTTTCGGGAAGCCTATCGTTATGATAATCTCTATGACTTAGAAAAACCGGTAATTGACAGAATTGGTCTACAAGGTGATGCTATGACGGTGGCTGTCTGCACTGATAATGAGAAAATCAATGAAGATATAAAGCTGTTTAATCAGGCTCTATGCAATGATGATGAGCTTTTAGGAGAGCGCCTGCGAGCTCTCTCAGCGATTCTTAAGGAGATGGGGTACTAAATGATGGATAGGAAAAAGGAACTCAAAGAGCAATATAAGCAGACGAGGTCTGATATGGGGATCGTAGGGATTCGCTCAAAGAAAGAGGCCTGGTATTATATTGAGGGAACTCAAAATCTGAGGGCGACCCTCAATGGCATACGGTTTAAGCTGGAGACCGGGTTCTTTCCCTGCCGGGAGCTGCTGAAGAAATGGAAGGAGCAAGGGGAAGAACACTTTACCTTTGAAGTTCTTGAACAGCTTGAATATGATAAGGATGAGACCAAGACCGATTACACCGATGACCTTGCCCTCTTACTGATGGAGTGGGAAGAGAAATTAGCGGGTCAGGGGTTTACAGTAGTCAAACGGTAGATCCTTCTTAATGCCCAACATCCCAGCGCAGGGTGATGGGCATTATTTTTTCAAGAACCGAAAAACTTTACATGAATAAGGGGAATAGGTTTACAATAAGATTAAGAATATCTTGGATATATTGAGACAGCATCAGATTAAAGTCAAAGGGTCTCGTAAATAATGTGAAAAGGTAAGAGGTAAAATGTGCAAAAAAACGATAGCAATACTCGGAATAGTTAGTTTAGCCTTGGTTTTAGGATTTGTCTTTTTATCCCAAAGGATAAACCTTCAGGATTTTAACACTCCCATGCCAGGTCAACAAGGGGGCAATAATCCGACCGCTCCCTCAGAAGAGACTCCTGTGATTGACCCCCTTAAGGAACGGATCCAAGCGATGACCTTAGAGGAGAAGGTCGGACAACTGGTAATGGTGGGAGTGGACGGGTATGAGATCAATGCCAATGCTCAGCAGTTAATTCAGAATTACCATGTGGGTGGTTTTGTACTTTTAAAGAAAAATGTGAACGATACTCAGCAGATGTTAAAGTTACTCAATGCATTAAAAGACACGAATGGAGTCAATAAGATTCCCTTATTCTTAGCTCTTGATGAAGAAGGAGGCAGGGTATCCAGGATGCCTTCAGAATTTAAAAAGATGCCTTCCAGTCTGCGGGTTGGAGCACAGAATAATGGGGCTTTAGGGAAAAGAATGGGAGAAATCCTGGGCAGGGAAGTCAAAGAATTTGGGATGAATGTGAATTTCGCCCCAGTTCTCGATATTTTCAGTAATCCAAAGAACACGGTTATCGGTGATCGTGCATTTGGGAATACCCCCGAGCTTGTCAGTAAAGTGGGAATACAAGCCATGGGAGGAATTCAGGATCAAGGTATTATCTCTGTAGTTAAACATTTTCCGGGTCATGGGGATACTTCAGTGGATTCCCATGTGGGATTACCCAGAGTTGATTACGATTTGGAACGATTAAGGAACTTTGAACTTGTTCCTTTCGCAGAAGCCATTGCCAATGATGTGGATGCCATCATGCTGGCCCACATCTTGCTGCCGAAGATTGATCCGGATTACCCGGCATCCTTTTCGGAAGCTCTCATCAGTGATATCCTTCGTAAAGAGATGAGCTATGACGGGGTCGTCATTACGGATGATATGACCATGGGGGCTATTGTGGAGAATTATAGTATCGGTGAGGCCGCGGTGAAATCCATCCTGGCAGGCAGCGATATTGTACTGGTCTGCCATGATTTCGCTAAGGAAGAGGCTGTACTTAAGGAGATCCTTCATGCTGCGGAGACGGGTAAAATTCCATCGGACCGGATAGATGAAAGTGTTTACCGTGTCTTAAAGTTGAAAGAGAAGTATGCTTTAGCTGACCGACAAATAGACTCAGTGGATGTACAAGGTATCAACGCCGAAATTGAGCAGCTTTATAAAAATTATCCGGCTTTAAAAGGGTAGATTATAACAATTCAAAAAGGGAGCAAGCCTTGCCTGTATGCAAAAAGCTTGCTCCCTTTAAGCGTTTTTATAGACTGCAGCTCCAGCGCCCAATCAGCGCGGGACATAGCCTGTGACGGTCCAGATACCTGTCTCATCCTGACGTATTAAGCGTTCCAGATATACGGTTTTCACCGGACTATCGGATACTTGAATGACGGCTTTTTTGCCATCATTATCAGTCAGCTGGAGAGCATTGGTGTTTAAGGGCGGCTCGCCGGTAATCCCTTCCGGGGAGATCTTCAGAGCGACGAAGGTAAAGGCTACTTGGGTGGGATCGAGCTGCCAAGGACTACTCCCGGCATCCACTTGCTGTTGACTGTTTTTTACCACTTCCATATCAACCTCTACGGGAATCATATCCTGTGGGGGCGTTGCTCCGACTTGTGGGGTAAAGTTAAGGTTGGTGGAGAGTTGCTTCGCCAATTCTTCCACACGTTCTCCTTGCACAAGGATTTCCCGACCATCTTGCTGCCAGCGCAGGCTATTGGGTAAGATTTCGAGAGGCCCGCCCTCTGCTTTCCCCAGGATAGCGAGGAGATCGGGAACGAAGGGTGTAGTGGCTTTGGCTTGAACTACTATGGTATCGCCAAAATCAAGAACCACACGGTTTGCTGAAGCAAAAATTCGTTGGGGAGTCTCCGAAAGCTGGGCAGAGGTCATTCCGCTGACTTTGAGGGCTTCCTCTAAGGATGCCACAGCTTTATCCGGGTTCTTGTCAATGACCTTATAATCCTGGGGAGGATTATAGGCAAAGATGTCATCTGTTAGGGTAGTGTTGGTTTCAAGGCTGACATAGGTGTAGGTGGTTTGCAGGGACTTTTGCATTGCTGTTTGAAGCTGTATGGGTAGATGGGTTTCCTGGTCAATCCATAGGGAGTAAGGAAGACCGCCGGGAGGTTGGATTTCAATATGGGTGGCAGCATGTCCTGTGATGGTGTCTTCCCCAATGATTTGGTGAGGATAGCGTAAAGCTTTGGCGGCTTCTTTTTGGAGATCAAAGTCGTGAGGATCCAGGTAAATGGGGAGGAGGGAGATTTCTTTGGCTGCGGGGTTTGTGCTCCAACGGATTTCTCCATTGTTCACAGTAAAAAGCCCATTCTGAGTTTTTGTGGCGTATTTTTCACCGTCGGACCAGATCTCCGTGCGGGTTAGGACTTGGCGCTCACCGGCTTCATTGGTACTGACCTTTTCAAGGACGCCATGATAATTTTGCAGCTGCTTCACAGATTCTTCCATAGCCATGACGATAGTTTGATTGGAACCGGACCAGGGAGAGAAGAGGATCAGGAAGACAAGGATGCTTGCTACAAGGCCTGCCCAAGGGATGAATCTCAGAGTACGGTAGTTAGATTTTGAAATGCTTTTTGAGTCACTGGCCATGGGCTCAAGCTTTTGCCAGAGGCTTGCCATGAATTCTTGACTGGGTTCTGAATCAAAAGCCTTAACCCTTTTGGCGAGAGATTGGAGCTCCTTATCCTCTTCTGTGATATCATAATCCTCAGGAGAGCTATTTCCATTTAAAGCGTCAATATAGTGATCAAGGAGCTCTTCAGGTGAGGGATGGTCCTTAGGATGATCGCTACTCATCACAAGTCTCCTCCTTTCTGTTGATAACTATGGATGTAAGAGCGTAGGGTCTGCAAGGCTCTATACTGCAGCCCGCGGATGGAGCTTTCACTGCGTCCCATAAGTGTGGCGGTTTCTTTGCGGGAATAGCCCTGAATAATGCGGTACTCCAAAATCTGACGATAATCAGAGGGAAGCTGATTCATCAGTTCATGTAGGGTGGAACGGTTCAGCCATTCTTCTTCGGGAGAGGGATACTCGGGCTCCGGGAGATGTTCAAGATGGTTTTGGGCTACTAATTTATGACGATAACGATCGGTCATAAGATTCCGGGCAATTTGCTTGAGATAGGGATAAGGCGGGAGGTTGCCTGAATCTTGCTTAAGACAGCGTAGATAGGTTTCTTGAGTAATGTCTTCAGTTTCTTCTTTACTTTGGAGTTGGGAGTAAATAAAACGATATAGCTTTGTTACAGTTTCTCGATACCAGCTCTCCATAGTGGAGGGCGGGGGGCCGGTTTTGGATTCCACAGGTTCCCCTCCCTATAATATCTTTTGATTTTCTTTGAATATCTCGCTTTTTCATAGAATTCCTTACCAAACAAACTAGCTCACCACGGATAGAATTCGCATAGAATGCCTAATTCAGAGAATTTGGGTATAGCAAAGCAAACGTCTGCTTTTTTAGCATATGTTGGCCGTTGTAAACCCATTATTCTCACGGTGGTAAACCTCCCATGTCTAACAGGGTCAAGATGATAAATCCGCCCTAAATTCCTTCGTTCCACCTATCCATGATTGGGTGTCAGTTATGCTCCTCAACCGAGTCTTTGCTCTAATGGTGATTTATCCGACTGACTACCAGCTCTTTTGTCTGCTAGGCTACCTGGATTGTTCACTTCTGCGGTGACGCTTACTCACAGACCGTTTGTTTTTGTGATTTCGCTGCTATTCTGTTACGCTGCTGAATACTCAACTGGACGATGAATATCTTGAATCAGCTTTTTCGGGTCATAGTCTATACCCTTTGTTAATAGGGCATAGAACACCCGAATCAGTTTACAGCTTAAGGCTATTAACGATTGCTTCTTCTTCAGTGGATTCTTGGGCCTTGTCGTATAGTAGGTGTGTATCTCTGCAAACTCTGCGTTTTTGGCGACTAGCGGCATCACTGCTTGAAATAGAATCGCCCTCAACCGCGCTCGACCTCGCTTACTGATGGTGGTCTGTCCCTTGTGCTTGCCCGAGCTACTTTCTCGCAAGGCTAGGCCCGCTAGCTTTTGAATTTGCTTTGGAGAATTAAAGCGTCTAATATCTCCCACTTCGGAGAGAAAACCTGCCACGGTAACGAGGCCAACACCTTTAATTTCAAGCAACTTGGCTACTTCGGGTATCTGACGGCACAACCCATCGATGGTTTCAGTGACTGCCTCATATTGTGCTGTTTTAGTATGATAGTCTTGCAGTAATAGCTGGATTTCCATTCGGGAACAAGACTCTCCTTCGGTGCAACCAATGCTCTTCTGAGCAGCTTCATACAGGCTCTTAGCCCTTTTCATTCCGACTGCTCTCAATTTGTTGTCTCTCCAAATTCGGTTGATTCCTTCTGCTCCAAGTCTTTCAACATCCCTAGGTAGCGGGGCAACTTGCAATACCAGCATGCTACTCGTGGCATCAAACTTTCCAAACACCGTTTCATGCTCGGGAAAGTAGATTTTCAGCCACCGTTGAACACGATTTTTTATACTGTTCATTTCCTTTTGGATGCGCATCCTACAGGCCATTGCTATTCGCAGTTCTGCATAGATTCCTTCCGGGATATAGGGCTCATTGTATCTGCCCTCGATGACCAGCTTAGCGATGGTCTTGGGATCCTTAGCATCCGTTTTGCTGGGGTGGTTGTCATCAAGCTCCTTACTACGCTTTACATGGAACGGGTTGACGAGGACCAGCTTAATACTTTGCTCTTTTAGGTAAGATGCCAGGCTAAACCAGTAATGACCGGTTGGTTCTGCGCCTACCACTATGCATTCCTTTTGTGCTTGCCTTTTTAAACGTTCAATCCATGCATGGAAATCCTTGAATCCTTCAGCGTTGTTTTCAAACTTGAATACCTTGCCCAGCTCGACTCCTCGCCAGTCAAATGCCCTGGCATAATGAAGCTCGCTGGCGATGTCCACTCCGATCACAATACTTCTTTCAGATAGTTGCTTTAGCTTCTCGTTTTGTGTAAAATTCATTTGGGATGACCTCCGTTATTTTGATTGGATTCTGTTGGCCAACAGTCCTTTCAAATTGTAACGTGAGGTCTTCTTTTTGACAAAGATCATTTTTGACTACTACAGGAATGCTCCTCAATAACTTAAACGAGAATAGAGAGGAAAACGTCACGTTCTATTAAAACTTTTATTACTTCATCAGCGTCTTTATAGTAGAAAGAGAAAAAGACCTTCTCATGGATGAAGTGCACTTCAAAAGGAGTCAGGTATGTTTGATAAGAAAGAGCTAACAAGGGAAATTGAGAGCTATCTAATAGCGAATCAAGAATCTATTTATAGGCTTGCCTACAGTTATGTTAAACATCCGGAGGACGCTTTGGATGTAGTCCAGGAATCAATCATAAAAGCTATTTCCTCAGTGAACACCTTAAAGGATTCTCATAGTATGAAGTCCTGGGTGTATCGCATTGTCGTCAATACAGCTCTCGATTTCCTGCGTAAGCAGAAGCGCTTGGTTGTAGTGGATTCCGAAACCATCAGTACATATATCGATGAACCTGCTGCCGGATGTGAGGAGGGTTCTGATCTGGATTTAGCCTCCGCCCTGGAGAAATTATCTCCTGCTGAGCGCGGCCG
>NZ_KB913023.1:975115-1005442 GCF_000384015.1 Desulfitobacterium sp. PCE1
ACGGCCTACAATAAAGAAGAACTGCGACTGCTCAGTGAATTTTGCCGGGAGAAAAAACTCTATCTCTTTATGGATGGGGCAAGACTCGGTTCCGCTTTGTGTTCGGAAGGAAATGATTTGACTTTATCTGAATTGCCCGATCTACTGGATGCCTTTTATATCGGCGGGACAAAAAACGGGGCACTACTGGGCGAAGCTTTGGTGCTGTGCAATGAGGAATTAAAGCAGGATTTTCGCTACCATATGAAGCAAAAGGGGGCCCTTTTAGCTAAAGGGAGGGTTCTGGGAATTCAGTTTTTGGAGCTTTTTCGGGATAATCTCTTTTTTGATTTGGCAATCCACGCCAATACCATGGCCTATAAGCTGCGGGATGGATTAAAAGAAGCAGGGGTTCCTTTTCTTTCGGAATCCCATTCCAATCAGATCTTTCCCATTTTCGCCAACGAAGTGGTGGAAGAGCTGAAGAGCAGATACCGTTTTGAAATTTGGGGCAAAGTCGATGAGGGACACACGGCGATCCGCTTGGTGACATCCTGGGCGACACGGGAGGAGGCGGTGGCTTCTTTTATGAAAGATATCCGTCAGGTGCTTAGCGCCTAATGATTGGCAAGGAAGAGTGTTTATTATGGATAAATTGCGGGATATTGAGGGTATAATTTTTGATCTGGATGGGACTTTATGGGATGCCACAGAACCGGTACGGGTGTCCTGGAATAAAGCCTTAAAGGAATTTGACCAGGAACAGGGACTGCAAACAGATGAAATATCGATAGACCAAATTAAAAGTGTTATGGGACTTCAGATTCCCGAGATTGGAAAAAAGCTTTTTCCTTCCTTTTCAGAGGAGGTTCGGAATAGAATCATGGATCGGGGCGGTGAGATCGAATGCGAGTATTTAAAAAAGCATGGGGGAATTTTGTATCCTCATGTGGAGAAGACGTTGGAGACTCTTGCCCAAAAGTATAAGCTTTTTATCGTAAGCAATTGTCAGGTGGGTTATATCGAGGCCTTCTATTTCGCCCATCGGCTGGAGAAGTATTTTGTGGATTATGAAAATCCAGGCAGAACGGGTCTGACCAAGGGCGAGAACATTCAGCTTATTATGAGGCGTAATAAGCTGAAGAATACAGTCTATGTAGGGGATACTCTAGGAGATGCCAAGGCGGCTCAAGTGGCTGGGATTCCGTTTATTTATGCAAGTTATGGCTTTGGTCGTGTGGAAAATTATACTGAAGTTATTGATAGCTTTGAGCAATTGCTTGGAATGTTAACCTAATCATTATCATTAAAATTTCTAAAAAACTTTTTCATTTTCCCCCTTTACATTGACGTTGCGTTAAGGTGTATTCTTAATCTCGTCAGGAGGTGATCACATGGAATACACAGTGCAAAGATTGGCTCATTTGGCAGGAGTCAGCCCGCGAACCCTCAGATACTATGATGAGATCGGGATTCTTAAGCCGGCTAGAATCTCTTCTTCAGGGTATCGAATCTATGGGCAACAGGAAGTAGACCGCCTGCAACAGATTTTATTTTATAGGGAGTTGGGGATGAGCTTGGAAGGAATTAAAGATATAATTACCTCTCCTGATTTTGATGGGACAAAGGCACTGTGGGAACATCGTGAGAAGCTTCTGGAAAAAAAAGAGCAATTGGAGCAACTCATTGAAAATGTCGAGAAGACCATTGCTCAAAAAGAAGGGAGAATCACTATGTCCGACAAAGAAAAATTTGAAGGATTTAAACGTAAGTTGATTGAAGAGAATGAAGCCAAATATGGTGAGGAAATTCGGGAAAAGTACGGTGAAGAGACCGTTGAGAAATCCAACCGGAAGCTTATGAACATGACCAAGGAGCAATATGATGAGCTGACCAAGCTTGGTGAAGATGTGCTGGCAACTCTTTATGAGGCCTTCAAGACCGGGGATCCTGCCGGGGAGCTGGCTCAAAAAACAGCTGATCTTCATCGTCAGTGGCTCACTTACTCCTGGTCCAGCTACACTAAGGAGGCTCATGCGGGGCTGGCTCAGATGTATGTGGATGATCCGAGATTTACAGCCTATTATGATGAGAAACAACCGGGAGCCGCGGAATTCCTTAGAGATGCAGTCTTTATTTATACCGGGATGAAGAAGTAAAGAAGATCGAATAACTACGTTAAGAAATGCAAAAGACACTCGCTTAGAGTGTCTTTGCTAATTTCCTTTTCATGGTTTCTATGGATCGGGCATGTCGTCCGATTATTTCGTCTAAGGATTGACTATCTTCCTGAATTTCACCTAGAGTGGTGGACATGGATCTAACCGCTAATTCAATGATATTTGTTTTACTATTTATGATTGTGAGCATTTCCTGATGCTCTCGTTGATTTTGCTCATAATGGCTTTTTTGAACATCAGCAATGATTTGGATATCTTTCCGAGTGCTTTCCAATAAAAGCGTATTTTTCGCCACCAGAGATTGTAAGTTACCGACATCTTTTTGCAGGGAAGGGATATCGCTCTTCATGGAACCGACGTCTTTTTGCAGGGCCGAGATATCGCCCTTCACGGAACTGACATCTTTTTGAAGGGCCGAGATATCGCCCTTCACGGAACTGACATCTTTTTGAAGGGACGAGATATCGCCCTTCACGGAACCGACATCTTTTTGCAGGGCCGAGATATCGCCTTTCATGGAACCGACATCCTTCTGTAGGGCCGAGATATCACCCTTCATAGAACTGACATCCCTCTGAAGCGAATCGATATTTTCACTCATTGTTGTTTGACCGTGCAGTAGCTTATTGAGAATTTCGCGTATCTCCTGATCCACTCGATCACCACCTTGCTATTAATATAACATATTTTGGATGATATTCAATAGTTTGATTTTTCTACTGGGAATGTGCCCGGTTGACAGCGGAAGATAAAGACTTATATAATGAGGTAGAAAAGCCTGCTCTTGGCTTATTTTAATGAAAGGTAAGGTATCTGCAGAAAATGCGCAACTAATTCACTTTGCAAGGAAAATATGCTTTTGAGAAAAGTCGTGGTAACGGCTTTGAAACGTATGCATTTTTGCCTGTGAGTGGATAGTGATTATTCTCTGTGGATAGCTTTTCATACAACTGCGCCTTACTGTACATTCTAAAGTGTCCTATGACCGAAAAAGGGTTTTGAGACATAGGTAGAATTATAGTCTATTGCGTTGTAATCGAAATGACACTATCCTCTCCGGTAAGAATAGGAGGGGTTTTTTATTTTATTAGTTGAATGCAGCAATGTAAAAAAATATTTCGGAGACCGTTTGATTATTGATATCAAAAAATTAAGCCTTTATTCTGAAGATAGAATCGGAATCGTTGGTATTAATGGAGTGGGTAAAACCACCTTGCTAAACCTTCTCAGTCAAAAACTTCCACCTGATGAGGGGTGGGTGAAAGCCTATGGTCAATCCTCAACGGTTTCCCAGATGGAACCACCTGAGCATGAAATGATCAGTCAAGAAATGGCGTCGAAATTCAAAATTCCCATGACCTATAGCGAGAGTATGAGCGGTGGCGAAAAGACCCGCTTTAAGCTGGCGGATTGCTTAAGCCAAAACAGTGCGATGATCTTTGCCGATGAGCCCACCAGCAATATGGATATGGAGGGAATCGAGCTGATTGAGCATTATTTTGCAGAGTATTCCGGCGGATTATTCCTCATTTCTCATGACCGTACCCTCCTTGATGGTTTATGCAATAAGATTCTGGAATTGGAGGATGGCCGGATTAAAGTTTATCCGGGCAATTACAGCAGCTATAGTGAGCAGAAGGCTCGGGAAAGAGAAAGGGCCCAGTTTGAATATGAGCAATACGTTTCAGAAAAAAAGCGGCTGGAGAGGGTTGTGATCGAGACCAGCGAAAAATCAAAGTCGATTCGGAAGACACCCCGTAGGATGGGGAATTCTGAGGCCAGGCTTCATAAGATGGGGAATCAAAAAGCTAAAGCTAATCTTGACCGGGCCAAAAAAAGTGTGGAGACAAGAATCGAGCAACTGGAGGTCAAGGAAAAACCTAAGCAAATCGAGAAGATCAAGCTGGATATTGCTGATGCTCAGAAACTTCATAGTAAAGTGATTATCGAAGGTAAGAAGCTCAACAAAGCCTTCGCAGGTAAAATAATCTTTCAAAATGCGGAGTTTCGTATTGAAAACGAGGCAAGGGTAGCTTTGATTGGGCCTAATGGATGCGGAAAGAGCACCTTGCTTAAAATGATCATCAACCGGGATGATTCCATAAGAGTTGCTCCCAGTGCCCGAATCGGCTACTTTAGTCAGGACTTAAGTATATTGGATGAAGATGCCAGTATCCTGGGCAATGTGATGGAAGAAAGCATCCATGAGGAGAGTTTTGTAAGAAGGTTATTGGCCCGGCTGCTTTTTAAAGGAGATGCAGTGTATAAGAAAGTAAATGTGTTGAGCGGGGGTGAGCGAGTAAAAGCTTCCTTTGCCAAGATTCTCTGTCAAGACTTTAATCTATTAATCCTCGACGAACCGACCAATTATCTTGACATCAATTCCATGGAGGTTATTGAGGATGTCCTGCAAAACTATGAGCGCTCATTGCTTTTTGTTTCCCATGATCGTCGCTTTATCAGCTCAGTGGCGAATCATATCATGACCATCGAGAATCATAGTATCAAAACCTTCAAGGGGAGTTATGAAGAGTATTTGGCACAGAAAAACAAAGGGGTTGACAGGGCAAAAGAAGAGATTGAGAAAGAAATTTTTGTCTTGCAGAACCGCTTGACGGAAGTGGTCGGCAGAATTTCCATGCCTACTAAAAAAGATAAGGTTGAAGATCTTGATAAGGAGTATTATGCTATTTTAACTGAAGTAAAGAGGCTCAAGGCTATGCTGAAGCTTTAGCAATCGTCTAAGTTAGGACAAAGCGGTTTTGAGGTAGGCAGCAACTGAGAGAGGAGGTTCGGAAAAGTAGCTGTGATAAAAAATTGAGGTGACAAAGGTGGATTATAAGATTCCTCATCAATGTCCGATTTGTAAGCATGAGATGCGTGTGACCAAACTGGCCTGTACCCATTGTCCTACAATGGTCGAAGGAGAATTTCGCACTTGTAAATTTTGCAAGTTGCCCGATGATCAGCTCCTTTTTGTAGAAACCTTTCTTAAATGCCGAGGAAATATAAAAGAGGTTGAAAAGGAATTGGGAATCTCATACCCAACTGTGCGAAGTCGTCTCGATTGTGTGATAGAGTCGTTGGGTGACCATAAAAGAGAATGAATGCCATTTGCAGACCCTGAGAGTTATCGGGGTCTGTTTGTTTGTTGACAAAAGGTAATGAGATAGCTATACTTATTTAGTAGTTTAGTTAATTACTAAGTTACTAAATAAGTATATCTATCTTGGGTAGAGAAGATGATGAAATTATTTTGGTGATGGAGGTTTTAATCATGAAAATACCAACCAGCTTAAAGCATAAGCCGGTGATCGTATCCGAAAACTATGAAAACGTGGATGGCCGTTATGCCTATAAGTCTGATGCCAAGGGCCTTTCCTTAGGGTTAGCTCAGTGGAATGATCGGGGTAAAGTGGATATTTCTGCTAAAGTATGGAGATATACTGGAGAAAAGTGGTCCAGACAATCGGAAGAACTTCCACTTCATCGAATTCTTGATTTAGCAATTTTGGTATGCCGGGCTAAGCTTCACTTTCGGGAAGCCTATCGTTATGATAATCTCTATGACTTAGAAAAACCGGTAATTGACAGAATTGGTCTACAAGGTGATGCTATGACGGTGGCTGTCTGCACTGATAATGAGAAAATCAATGAAGATATAAAGCTGTTTAATCAGGCTCTATGCAATGATGATGAGCTTTTAGGAGAGCGCCTGCGAGCTCTCTCAGCGATTCTTAAGGAGATGGGGTACTAAATGATGGATAGGAAAAAGGAACTCAAAGAGCAATATAAGCAGACGAGGTCTGATATGGGGATCGTAGGGATTCGCTCAAAGAAAGAGGCCTGGTATTATATTGAGGGAACTCAAAATCTGAGGGCGACCCTCAATGGCATACGGTTTAAGCTGGAGACCGGGTTCTTTCCCTGCCGGGAGCTGCTGAAGAAATGGAAGGAGCAAGGGGAAGAACACTTTACCTTTGAAGTTCTTGAACAGCTTGAATATGATAAGGATGAGACCAAGACCGATTACACCGATGACCTTGCCCTCTTACTGATGGAGTGGGAAGAGAAATTAGCGGGTCAGGGGTTTACAGTAGTCAAACGGTAGATCCTTCTTAATGCCCAACATCCCAGCGCAGGGTGATGGGCATTATTTTTTCAAGAACCGAAAAACTTTACATGAATAAGGGGAATAGGTTTACAATAAGATTAAGAATATCTTGGATATATTGAGACAGCATCAGATTAAAGTCAAAGGGTCTCGTAAATAATGTGAAAAGGTAAGAGGTAAAATGTGCAAAAAAACGATAGCAATACTCGGAATAGTTAGTTTAGCCTTGGTTTTAGGATTTGTCTTTTTATCCCAAAGGATAAACCTTCAGGATTTTAACACTCCCATGCCAGGTCAACAAGGGGGCAATAATCCGACCGCTCCCTCAGAAGAGACTCCTGTGATTGACCCCCTTAAGGAACGGATCCAAGCGATGACCTTAGAGGAGAAGGTCGGACAACTGGTAATGGTGGGAGTGGACGGGTATGAGATCAATGCCAATGCTCAGCAGTTAATTCAGAATTACCATGTGGGTGGTTTTGTACTTTTAAAGAAAAATGTGAACGATACTCAGCAGATGTTAAAGTTACTCAATGCATTAAAAGACACGAATGGAGTCAATAAGATTCCCTTATTCTTAGCTCTTGATGAAGAAGGAGGCAGGGTATCCAGGATGCCTTCAGAATTTAAAAAGATGCCTTCCAGTCTGCGGGTTGGAGCACAGAATAATGGGGCTTTAGGGAAAAGAATGGGAGAAATCCTGGGCAGGGAAGTCAAAGAATTTGGGATGAATGTGAATTTCGCCCCAGTTCTCGATATTTTCAGTAATCCAAAGAACACGGTTATCGGTGATCGTGCATTTGGGAATACCCCCGAGCTTGTCAGTAAAGTGGGAATACAAGCCATGGGAGGAATTCAGGATCAAGGTATTATCTCTGTAGTTAAACATTTTCCGGGTCATGGGGATACTTCAGTGGATTCCCATGTGGGATTACCCAGAGTTGATTACGATTTGGAACGATTAAGGAACTTTGAACTTGTTCCTTTCGCAGAAGCCATTGCCAATGATGTGGATGCCATCATGCTGGCCCACATCTTGCTGCCGAAGATTGATCCGGATTACCCGGCATCCTTTTCGGAAGCTCTCATCAGTGATATCCTTCGTAAAGAGATGAGCTATGACGGGGTCGTCATTACGGATGATATGACCATG
Source organism: Desulfitobacterium sp. PCE1 (assembly GCF_000384015.1). NCBI lineage: Bacteria > Bacillati > Bacillota > Clostridia > Eubacteriales > Desulfitobacteriaceae > Desulfitobacterium > Desulfitobacterium sp. PCE1. Next base: position 982,542 of record NZ_KB913023.1, read on the forward strand.
GGGGCTATTGTGGAGAATTATAGTATCGGTGAGGCCGCGGTGAAATCCATCCTGGCAGGCAGCGATATTGTACTGGTCTGCCATGATTTCGCTAAGGAAGAGGCTGTACTTAAGGAGATCCTTCATGCTGCGGAGACGGGTAAAATTCCATCGGACCGGATAGATGAAAGTGTTTACCGTGTCTTAAAGTTGAAAGAGAAGTATGCTTTAGCTGACCGACAAATAGACTCAGTGGATGTACAAGGTATCAACGCCGAAATTGAGCAGCTTTATAAAAATTATCCGGCTTTAAAAGGGTAGATTATAACAATTCAAAAAGGGAGCAAGCCTTGCCTGTATGCAAAAAGCTTGCTCCCTTTAAGCGTTTTTATAGACTGCAGCTCCAGCGCCCAATCAGCGCGGGACATAGCCTGTGACGGTCCAGATACCTGTCTCATCCTGACGTATTAAGCGTTCCAGATATACGGTTTTCACCGGACTATCGGATACTTGAATGACGGCTTTTTTGCCATCATTATCAGTCAGCTGGAGAGCATTGGTGTTTAAGGGCGGCTCGCCGGTAATCCCTTCCGGGGAGATCTTCAGAGCGACGAAGGTAAAGGCTACTTGGGTGGGATCGAGCTGCCAAGGACTACTCCCGGCATCCACTTGCTGTTGACTGTTTTTTACCACTTCCATATCAACCTCTACGGGAATCATATCCTGTGGGGGCGTTGCTCCGACTTGTGGGGTAAAGTTAAGGTTGGTGGAGAGTTGCTTCGCCAATTCTTCCACACGTTCTCCTTGCACAAGGATTTCCCGACCATCTTGCTGCCAGCGCAGGCTATTGGGTAAGATTTCGAGAGGCCCGCCCTCTGCTTTCCCCAGGATAGCGAGGAGATCGGGAACGAAGGGTGTAGTGGCTTTGGCTTGAACTACTATGGTATCGCCAAAATCAAGAACCACACGGTTTGCTGAAGCAAAAATTCGTTGGGGAGTCTCCGAAAGCTGGGCAGAGGTCATTCCGCTGACTTTGAGGGCTTCCTCTAAGGATGCCACAGCTTTATCCGGGTTCTTGTCAATGACCTTATAATCCTGGGGAGGATTATAGGCAAAGATGTCATCTGTTAGGGTAGTGTTGGTTTCAAGGCTGACATAGGTGTAGGTGGTTTGCAGGGACTTTTGCATTGCTGTTTGAAGCTGTATGGGTAGATGGGTTTCCTGGTCAATCCATAGGGAGTAAGGAAGACCGCCGGGAGGTTGGATTTCAATATGGGTGGCAGCATGTCCTGTGATGGTGTCTTCCCCAATGATTTGGTGAGGATAGCGTAAAGCTTTGGCGGCTTCTTTTTGGAGATCAAAGTCGTGAGGATCCAGGTAAATGGGGAGGAGGGAGATTTCTTTGGCTGCGGGGTTTGTGCTCCAACGGATTTCTCCATTGTTCACAGTAAAAAGCCCATTCTGAGTTTTTGTGGCGTATTTTTCACCGTCGGACCAGATCTCCGTGCGGGTTAGGACTTGGCGCTCACCGGCTTCATTGGTACTGACCTTTTCAAGGACGCCATGATAATTTTGCAGCTGCTTCACAGATTCTTCCATAGCCATGACGATAGTTTGATTGGAACCGGACCAGGGAGAGAAGAGGATCAGGAAGACAAGGATGCTTGCTACAAGGCCTGCCCAAGGGATGAATCTCAGAGTACGGTAGTTAGATTTTGAAATGCTTTTTGAGTCACTGGCCATGGGCTCAAGCTTTTGCCAGAGGCTTGCCATGAATTCTTGACTGGGTTCTGAATCAAAAGCCTTAACCCTTTTGGCGAGAGATTGGAGCTCCTTATCCTCTTCTGTGATATCATAATCCTCAGGAGAGCTATTTCCATTTAAAGCGTCAATATAGTGATCAAGGAGCTCTTCAGGTGAGGGATGGTCCTTAGGATGATCGCTACTCATCACAAGTCTCCTCCTTTCTGTTGATAACTATGGATGTAAGAGCGTAGGGTCTGCAAGGCTCTATACTGCAGCCCGCGGATGGAGCTTTCACTGCGTCCCATAAGTGTGGCGGTTTCTTTGCGGGAATAGCCCTGAATAATGCGGTACTCCAAAATCTGACGATAATCAGAGGGAAGCTGATTCATCAGTTCATGTAGGGTGGAACGGTTCAGCCATTCTTCTTCGGGAGAGGGATACTCGGGCTCCGGGAGATGTTCAAGATGGTTTTGGGCTACTAATTTATGACGATAACGATCGGTCATAAGATTCCGGGCAATTTGCTTGAGATAGGGATAAGGCGGGAGGTTGCCTGAATCTTGCTTAAGACAGCGTAGATAGGTTTCTTGAGTAATGTCTTCAGTTTCTTCTTTACTTTGGAGTTGGGAGTAAATAAAACGATATAGCTTTGTTACAGTTTCTCGATACCAGCTCTCCATAGTGGAGGGCGGGGGGCCGGTTTTGGATTCCACAGGTTCCCCTCCCTATAATATCTTTTGATTTTCTTTGAATATCTCGCTTTTTCATAGAATTCCTTACCAAACAAACTAGCTCACCACGGATAGAATTCGCATAGAATGCCTAATTCAGAGAATTTGGGTATAGCAAAGCAAACGTCTGCTTTTTTAGCATATGTTGGCCGTTGTAAACCCATTATTCTCACGGTGGTAAACCTCCCATGTCTAACAGGGTCAAGATGATAAATCCGCCCTAAATTCCTTCGTTCCACCTATCCATGATTGGGTGTCAGTTATGCTCCTCAACCGAGTCTTTGCTCTAATGGTGATTTATCCGACTGACTACCAGCTCTTTTGTCTGCTAGGCTACCTGGATTGTTCACTTCTGCGGTGACGCTTACTCACAGACCGTTTGTTTTTGTGATTTCGCTGCTATTCTGTTACGCTGCTGAATACTCAACTGGACGATGAATATCTTGAATCAGCTTTTTCGGGTCATAGTCTATACCCTTTGTTAATAGGGCATAGAACACCCGAATCAGTTTACAGCTTAAGGCTATTAACGATTGCTTCTTCTTCAGTGGATTCTTGGGCCTTGTCGTATAGTAGGTGTGTATCTCTGCAAACTCTGCGTTTTTGGCGACTAGCGGCATCACTGCTTGAAATAGAATCGCCCTCAACCGCGCTCGACCTCGCTTACTGATGGTGGTCTGTCCCTTGTGCTTGCCCGAGCTACTTTCTCGCAAGGCTAGGCCCGCTAGCTTTTGAATTTGCTTTGGAGAATTAAAGCGTCTAATATCTCCCACTTCGGAGAGAAAACCTGCCACGGTAACGAGGCCAACACCTTTAATTTCAAGCAACTTGGCTACTTCGGGTATCTGACGGCACAACCCATCGATGGTTTCAGTGACTGCCTCATATTGTGCTGTTTTAGTATGATAGTCTTGCAGTAATAGCTGGATTTCCATTCGGGAACAAGACTCTCCTTCGGTGCAACCAATGCTCTTCTGAGCAGCTTCATACAGGCTCTTAGCCCTTTTCATTCCGACTGCTCTCAATTTGTTGTCTCTCCAAATTCGGTTGATTCCTTCTGCTCCAAGTCTTTCAACATCCCTAGGTAGCGGGGCAACTTGCAATACCAGCATGCTACTCGTGGCATCAAACTTTCCAAACACCGTTTCATGCTCGGGAAAGTAGATTTTCAGCCACCGTTGAACACGATTTTTTATACTGTTCATTTCCTTTTGGATGCGCATCCTACAGGCCATTGCTATTCGCAGTTCTGCATAGATTCCTTCCGGGATATAGGGCTCATTGTATCTGCCCTCGATGACCAGCTTAGCGATGGTCTTGGGATCCTTAGCATCCGTTTTGCTGGGGTGGTTGTCATCAAGCTCCTTACTACGCTTTACATGGAACGGGTTGACGAGGACCAGCTTAATACTTTGCTCTTTTAGGTAAGATGCCAGGCTAAACCAGTAATGACCGGTTGGTTCTGCGCCTACCACTATGCATTCCTTTTGTGCTTGCCTTTTTAAACGTTCAATCCATGCATGGAAATCCTTGAATCCTTCAGCGTTGTTTTCAAACTTGAATACCTTGCCCAGCTCGACTCCTCGCCAGTCAAATGCCCTGGCATAATGAAGCTCGCTGGCGATGTCCACTCCGATCACAATACTTCTTTCAGATAGTTGCTTTAGCTTCTCGTTTTGTGTAAAATTCATTTGGGATGACCTCCGTTATTTTGATTGGATTCTGTTGGCCAACAGTCCTTTCAAATTGTAACGTGAGGTCTTCTTTTTGACAAAGATCATTTTTGACTACTACAGGAATGCTCCTCAATAACTTAAACGAGAATAGAGAGGAAAACGTCACGTTCTATTAAAACTTTTATTACTTCATCAGCGTCTTTATAGTAGAAAGAGAAAAAGACCTTCTCATGGATGAAGTGCACTTCAAAAGGAGTCAGGTATGTTTGATAAGAAAGAGCTAACAAGGGAAATTGAGAGCTATCTAATAGCGAATCAAGAATCTATTTATAGGCTTGCCTACAGTTATGTTAAACATCCGGAGGACGCTTTGGATGTAGTCCAGGAATCAATCATAAAAGCTATTTCCTCAGTGAACACCTTAAAGGATTCTCATAGTATGAAGTCCTGGGTGTATCGCATTGTCGTCAATACAGCTCTCGATTTCCTGCGTAAGCAGAAGCGCTTGGTTGTAGTGGATTCCGAAACCATCAGTACATATATCGATGAACCTGCTGCCGGATGTGAGGAGGGTTCTGATCTGGATTTAGCCTCCGCCCTGGAGAAATTATCTCCTGCTGAGCGCGGCCGCATCATTCTTCGGTATTATGAAGATCTCAAAATTGAGGAAGTAGCTTTAGTGTTAAAGGAAAATGTGAATACCACAAAGTCCCGTCTTTATGCTACCCTCAAAAAACTTCGCGTGCAAATGGAAGAACCTATGGAGGAGATCAGGCATGGATGATAAGCAGCTATCCCAATTAAAAGAAGAGTATCACAATACACCAATCCCCAAGGAGCTGGAACAGGTTGTTCAGAAAGCGATAGAGGATGGTAAGAAAAAACAGCAAAGGAGTCGATTGATTATGGGTCGCAAGATTGTCGCAACGGCAGCCGCCGCCGTTATGGTTTTGATAGGAGGTATTAACGTAAGTCCCACCATGGCCAGTGTCATAGCCGATGTGCCGGGAATGAAAACTATAGTCCAAGTTCTTACTTTTCGGGATTATCAGTTTGATGACGGGTTACACCAAGCTAATATCGAAGTCCCCGTCATTAGCGGACTGGAGGAAAGCGGACTGGGCCAGGCTTTAAACCAGAAGTATTTAGAGGAAAACAAAAAACTCTATGAGGACTTTATGGCTGATGTAGAAGAAATGAAAGCTCTGGGCGATGGACATCTGGGGGTTGACAGCGGTTATGAAATCAAGACGGATAATGAGCGTCTATTAGCCATTGGGCGTTATGTGGTCAACACTGTAGGGTCCTCCTCTACCGTATTTAAATATGACACCATTGATAAGGTGGATCAGGTTCTGATTACTCTGCCCAGCTTGTTTAAAGATGACAGTTATGTTAAAGTGATCAGTGAATATATCGTGAATGAGATGAAAGCGAAGATGAAAGCTGACCCTAATTTAACGTACTGGGTTGTTACGGATGAGAATAAGGGCGAAGAAAACTATTTTGAGCCCTATACCCAGATTAACCCGGAGCAAAGCTTCTATATTAACTCCGATTACAAGCTGGTGATTTCTTTCGACAAGTACGAAGTGGGTCCTGGGTTTATGGGAATTCAGGAGTTCGTCATTCCCACTGAGGTCATAGCTGATTTACTGGTCAGCAACGAGTATATTAAACCCTAAAAAGGGGCAGTCCAGACTGGCATTAGCGAAATGAATAGTAGAGAAAATGAGAAACTCAGCAAGTAAATCCTGCTGAGTTTCTCTTTGTTTAGGCGGTGTTATTTATAGTATAATTATAATGAATACGCATTGGGCCTTAAATGCATTTTAGGGGACCAATATGTGGAGGATTGACATGATACTTCTAGAGAATGTATGTAAGGAATTTGATACAGGTTTCTCATTGAAGAATATAACACTTAACATTAATCATGGTGAAAAAGTTCTTGTCTTTGGCCCTAACGGAGCAGGGAAGACGACTTTCCTCAAAATCCTGTCCTGCCTGATCACTCCATCCTCAGGAACCCTGAAAATAATGGGATACCCGCCATCCATGAGAACGAAACTATTGGGAAGTATAGGTTTTGCTCCCCAGTCAGGTCATTTATATGAATCCTTGACCATAAAACAGAATCTCGAATTTTACGGGAAAATGTACGGTATTGATAAGCCTGAGCTTGATGAGAGAATAAATTGGTTGCTGGCTCAGTTTAACTTGACCATGAAGCTGGACAGTAAAATCTCACAGTTATCGAAAGGGATGAGACAGCGGCTTCTCATCATCAAGGCTTTGCTCCATAAACCACAGCTCCTGCTCCTTGATGAACCCTACTCAGGGCTTGACTTGGAATCCTCCGAATATCTACACCGATTTATCGATTCAGTGGAGGATAAGACGGTGGTGACCGCTACCCATGATTTTAATACTGAGATTAAGGAAGGACAAAGAATTATCATTTTTAATCAGGGTGCTATAGTATTTGACGAACTATGGCAAGACAATATAGCGACCTTTAAAGACTTCTATCGGTGGAAGGTGGGGCAATGATCAGACAAGCTTTAGCATTAGCCTATAAAGATTTCCAGATTGAAGCTGGGAAAAAGAAATTGTTTACTTCCCTTGTTTTTTTATCCTTCACTTTGATTTTTCTTTCAAGTCTTGTTTCGGCGAAGATCCCCAGCTCTAAACCCGAGATGGCTGCCCTGACTCTTTGGCTGATTCTTGTCTATTTGCTCTTTCAGACTCTCAACAGATCCCTTGCCATGGAGGATGAAGCAGGATGCTGGGATGCTTTATTTTTATGTCCGGTTTCACCGAGAGTTATATTTTTAGGTAAATTTATTTACAATTTACTTTTAGTCATGATAGTGGAGCTCATTACCTTCCCTTTTATTATTCTGTTTTTCAATCTCCCCATAGCTATGATCCAGATCCTGGTTCCTGCACTTTTGGCATCAGTGGGCTTTGTAGCAGTTGGTTTATTGGTCTCCTTATTTTCACTTAAAAGTCAAGGACGGGAGTTATTAGCCAATGTTGTCTCACTCCCCTTATTCCTACCGGCCCTGTTCATAGGTCTCAGTATGACGGTCGATATAGCCAAGGGAGCGGGCCTGCCCGACGTTTGGAGGCAAGTTCTTTTTCTTTTCCTATATGATGTCTTCTTTTTGGTTGCTTCCTACATAGGCTTCGATGAAAACTATATGGAGTAGACTTATCGGGAGGTCGTGGCATCAATATAAGAAGGCCATAGGGCGTGTAAAACATGGTGAACAAGAGTGGTTTCTCGTTCACCATTTTCTTATCCCTGTAGATCAATAAAAGCAGTAGGTGATTGCAGTATTCTTAGCCAAATAAGTTTGTTTAAAATGTAACTTTTCTGGGTTGATCAGCACTAATAGGGTAGAGGAGGGAAGATAGAGTGAAAACAATAGAAGACATCTATAAAACCTACGAAAAGCCTATCTTCCACTATTTCTATGGCTTAACGGGAAATACCCATCTTGCTGAGGAATTGACTCAGGAAACCTTTTTCCAAGTCTTGAGGACCTTTTCCAGATTTCGAGGGGAAGCCCAAGTGACCACTTGGCTGTACAAGGTAGCGCGCAATGTGTACAGCATGTGGAAAAGAAAGCAGAAGGTGAGCTACCCGCTGCCCGAGTCAGAGATGTTAAAGGGCCCGGTCTCTCATGAACCGGACATGGTCCTGGAACTCAAAGAAAAGCTGATTCTGACCTGGAGTGTACTTCAGGAACTCCCTGAAAACTATCGTGAAGTATTCTGGCTGCGGGAATGGCATGAGTTGGCTTACGAACAGATTGCAGTGATTATGGGGAAGTCTGTGCCTTGGGTAAAAGTTACTTTGCATCGGGCAAGGCTGCAGTTCCGTAAAACCTATGCAGAAAAGGAGGGAAAGGAATGAGGCTCCCTTGTGAATTGGTTCAGGATATTCTCCCTTTGTATGTGGAGGAGGATGTCAATCCCAAGACGAGGGACTTGGTGGAAAAGCATTTAGAAGAATGCGGCTCTTGCCAGGACTTTCTAAGGGAATTAAAAAATGAAGAGCCTGTATTAGATAATATTCCGGAAAACCTGCCGGAACCGGATACCTTTAAAAAATGGCTTAAACGCCTTAGGATAGGAGCTGTCGTGGGGCTGATCGCCTTGATATTAGCGGCTGTTGGAATCGGTGTGGTTGGGTATAAAGCTGGGACTGTGGCAGAAAAGGAAACAATCAGCACCAGGGATGTGGTTAAGGTATTGAAAAAGGCAGGACTTAGCTTGAAAGCCAGCCAATCTCCAGTCGTAGACCCAAGTGAATGTATATTGGGTGATGTGCAGCCAAAAGTTTATGGCTTAGATGAGGAAGGCCTTGGCCAGTTATATATTTATGAGTTTGATTCGACTTTGGGAAGGAGAAACGTACTCGAAGGTATTAAAAATATGGAAGATGATCCATTCGCAAGATCACAAATTCCGAGTGTTGCTTATGCAGCAAAGAATATGGTCATAATTGTGGTCTTAAATATCTCTGAAGAAAATTGGCAAAGTGATTATGGTAAGATTGCCCCAATTACTCAGACCTTGGGTAAAACTATCTTTCACGATTTGAACCAAGGGGAAAAATGGGTTCTTTACGGTGATGGAAAGCATTGGGAAGCCAAGCTTGTGGTATCTGCTTATGAAGAGTGGTGGACAGGTGAAGATGGCTATAAGAAGTTTAAATTTTATATGACCAAAACTCCTTTGGTAAAATACAAAGGTAATCCGGAGGAGATAAAAGATATCAATTACAGCTTTGAATATCTTACTGGAAAATCAACCATGGCCGGGGAAGAGTATCATCAAGGCAACTTCGATGAAGAACAAACGAGTTTCTATAATGGCTCACCCTTGTACTGGGGAATCTATGGCGGTACAACACATACAATTGATAAAAACGAAACAGGAAAATTCTCCGTTCAATGGAGCGGCGAAGAAGAGAGCTTTGAATTGACCTTACAAGAACCGTAAAAAGATAGGGGCTGTGTGAACAGCCTCTTATTTATATTTAACAGCAGCTATGCTTGTCGAAAATCCCAAGTGCTTGGGATTTTGGATAAGCTGTACAAATTACCTCCATGGTGAGACGGTGAGTCTATACCTAGTGAATATCATGCAGTATAATAGACACCAGGCATAGACAAAATACCAAAGAAACGATTGGAGCAGATATTTCTGAATAACAAGCAAGAGTGGAAGAAGAATATTATACTCTTTTTAACCAGTCAAACCATATCCCTCTTCGGTTCCTCCTTAGTTCAATATGCCATCATGTGGTATATCACTTTAGAGACCCAATCAGGGATCATGATGACCATCTCCATTATCTGCGGTTTTCTGCCGACGTTTTTTCTTTCTCCTTTTGCTGGGGTGTGGGCAGACCGCTATAATAGAAAAACGCTGATTATATTGGCTGATTCCATGATAGCCATTTCCACCTTGATTCTGGCCCTGTTGTTTTTCGCCGGATACAAAATGATGTGGCTGCTTTTTGTGATGTCCGCCATCCGTGCTCTTGGAGCAGCAGTGCAAATGCCGGCGGTGGGAGCTTTTATCCCTCAGCTGGTGCCGGGGGATAAGTTAATCAAGGTAAATGGCATCAACGGAAGTATCCAATCAGCCGTAATGCTGGTATCCCCTATGCTGAGCGGAGCTTTGCTTACCATCACCACTATTGAAGCTATATTCTTCATTGATGTGGTTACAGCAGCTTTGGGAGTTTCAGTTTTACTCTTCTTTTTGCATGTGCCGGCCCATCGCAAAGCCCAGGCCAAGGAGCCTGTCAGCTATTTTGCAGATCTGCGTGAAGGTCTTCGTTATATTGAACAACATGCTTTCTTAAAAAGATTTTTCGTATTCTGTGCTTTGTTCATGGTTATGGCTGCACCGGCGGCTTTCTTGACCCCACTTCAGGTTGCGCGAACCTTTGGGGATGATGTGTGGCGCCTTACAGCCATTGAAATGACCTTCTCCATTGGCATGATGATCGGAGGAATCTTAATGGCAACCTGGGGAGGCTTCAAGAATAGGATTCATTCCATGGCTTTGGGAACCCTTCTCTTCGGAGCCTGCACTGTCGCGCTGGGGGTTATTCCAATTTTCTGGTTGTACCTCATTTTCATGGCGTTCGTAGGAGTAGCTATGCCGATCTTTAATACTCCCGCGACGGTAATGCTTCAGGAGAAGGTGGAGTCGGATTTTCTGGGCCGGGTTTTCGGGGTTCTTTCTATGATCTCCAGCACCATGATGCCCTTGGGGATGCTCATTTTCGGCCCTCTGGCGGATATTATGAACATAGAAGTACTGCTTATAGGAACCGGGGTAATCATGTTCATAGAGAGCTTTTTCCTTTTCGGGAGCAAAGTACTCCTCGAGGCCGGCAAGCCGGCGGTTAAGTCGATAGAACCATTGGATTAGATTTGGGCGAAATTGATCGCGCTTAGAGTTTTGGCGTAAAGTAGAGAAATTGAAATTAGGAGAATGGCATGGATTTTCGTCAAATAGAGGCATTTGTTTCAGTATACCGTTTACGAAACTTTTCAAGAGCAGGCAAAGCCCTGTTTCTAACCCAACCGACCATCAGCAGTCACATCAACGACCTGGAGAATGAATTAGGTGTAAAGTTGTTTGACCGTTCCAGTCGGGATGTCATTCCTACTGACGCAGGGGATATTTTTTATCAGTATGCAGTTAATTTGCTGGAAACCAGAGATTGTGCCATTTCTTGCCTCAATCAGCATAACATGCAGATTGAGGGGAGGTTGGAAATCGCGGCATCGTCTATTCCCAGTCAGTATTTGCTGCCTAAGGTTATGACAGGTTTTCAAAAAATGAACCCTAACATCATGTTTTTAATTCATCAAGGGGATACGCGGGAAGTCATAAGGGAGATCCAAGAGAAGAAATATCAAGTGGGGATTGTTGGTACCCGTATAGATGAAGACAAACTGGACTATGAGATTCTTACCAACGACCGGCTTGTACTTATTGCTTCTAAGGAGTGTATAGAACCAACAGATAGCTCATGTATAGCCATAGAAAGTTTGCTGAAGAAAAAATTTATCCTTCGCGAAAAGGGCTCAGGAACAAGAGAGGAATTTGAAATAGCACTTAGGAAAAAGGGAATCGACCCTGATAGGCTGAATGTTGTTGCGGAAATGAATAATATGGAGGCGATAAAGCGTGCCGTGAGTGAAGGGTTAGGAGTAGCGGTGGTTTCGTCCCTCTGTGTAGAAGAGGAGCTGAAAGCCAAAACAATTCAAGCCTTTATAATCGATGGACTTGATCTCGAACGGTCGTTTTATTTAGTGACTTATCGGAACCGGCCTCTCTCTCCCAGCGCAGCTGCTTTCCGAGAATTTATCCTTAATTATTACCTTGATCAGCTCATTTATTGTGATGAATAATTGCAGGTTCAGGAATTAAACTATTCATGATGAATTCCGTAAGGAGTGATAAAGTCCGTGGAAGCTAGATTAACCCAAATGACTAAGAGTTCAGGCTGAGCTGCCAAATTGAGCCCTCAGGCTCTGGCACAGGTACTGTGCCGTTTACCGAAATTTGAAGACGAGAACTTAATCGTCGGTCTGGATACAAGTGATGATGCAGCGGTGTATAAGCTGAATGACGAGCAGGCGATGATTCTCACCTTAGACTTCTTTACCCCTGTGGTTGATGATCCCTTTAGCTTTGGTCAAATCGCAGCAGCCAATGCCTTAAGCGATATTTATGCTATGGGCGGAACGCCGATTACTGCGTTAAATATTGCTTGTTTTCCGGGGTGTTTGCCAAGTGAAATTCTGGCAGAGATCCTCAAAGGAGGAGCGGAAAAGGTCAGAGAGGCAGGCGCCATCATTGCCGGCGGACATACGGTGGAAGATGATGAACCGAAGTATGGCTTATCTGTTACTGGCCTGGTTCATCCCCAGCGAATTTTAACCAATGCGGGAGTACGTCCGGGGGACTTGTTGATTTTGACCAAACCTTTAGGAATTGGCATTCTGGCTACAGCCATAAAAGGGGATCTCGTGGATAAAGCCACCTATCAAAAAGCAGTGGACATCATGTCTTATCTTAACAAAGATGCCGGTCAGGCAATGCACAAAGTCGGGGTGTCCGGCTGCACGGATATTACAGGTTTCGGTTTTTTAGGCCATGCCCGGGAGATGGCAGAGGCCAGCAAGGTAACCCTGGAAATCTGGACGGATTTCTTGCCGCTTATTGAGGAAAGTAAGGAATTTGCCAAGTTGGGAATTATTCCTGGGGGAGCCTATCGCAATCGAGATTTCCTTAAGGATCAGGTTCATTTCCTAAAGAAAATACCTCAACCTATTGAGGATATCCTCTATGATCCACAAACTTCAGGGGGATTGCTTATAGGGGTACCGGAATCCAAAGCAAACTTACTGCTGGAGGAATTAAAAAAAGTAAATCAGACGGCTTATGCTGTTATAGGAAGAGTTAAGGAGAGAACGGATTTTCTCTTGGAAGTAATGTAAAATGTTCCTCGAATCCCTGCCCCGTGTGACGCACGGGGTGTTTATATTTTGTGCCAAAATGCTTTGTCGGGCATAGTACTATGTGATACATTGTATATCATGAGGTGAAAAACCAGGTTGCAAATAAAGTTTGGAGATTTACGGGAAAAACATCAAGGACTGGCGCTTAGCTCAAAAGATAGTGGATGTTCTTAGTGGAATAGAGCAGGGAGGAATTTGCAGCCATGAGAAAGAATGAAGATGATTTGGAAAACAAAGTCTCAGCCTATATCGATGCTTTATTCGCAGGAGTTGGAGCAAGCCAGCAGCTCTTTGATTTGAAAGAAGAAATAGCTACCAGTCTTAAAGAGAAAACCTTGGACTACAAAAACCGGGGAATAAGTGAAGAGCAAGCCTTTAAGGAAGCTATCGTGTCCTTAGGGGATTTGAGCGGTTTGGTGGCGGAGATGCGGCAGATTGGTCAGGATGAAGCGAAGCAAGCCGTTTATTCCACTATGGCGGCAAGAATTTCCCTCGCCGGAATCATAGCAGGCTCATTAATAATTTTGTTTGGATTTTTTAATATTGCTATGTTATACTTCATGAAGCTGGATGCTGTTAGTGTATCAGGGTCAGGAATATTCATCGTTGCAGGGGGAGCTCTATTAGCTTATAGCCTGCTGACCATGGAAACTCGCAGCAGGTACGGGATGAATAAGGTAAGAGCGGGGCTTTATGCTTTGTCTGTCGGGCTTATGCTCTTTGGTATGTTTTCAGCCGTGGTTACCGGATTGGCTACGGGTAAACTATTTATTGCCATAACTTCATTGATTGTGTTTTTTCTCCTAGGCTTTGGAGTGTTCTTGTTTTTGATTTTGACCGGATCGGATCGCCGTAAAGGACATTGACTACGGAGGTGTTTTCATACCTTGTATGTTTATCTTGTGTTCTCGAAAACAGGAACATGGCTCTCCAGAGTACTGACCTTCGTAACTGGGGAAAAATACGTTCATACTTCCATCAGCCTCGACCAGGATTTGAAGACCATGTATTCCTTTGGACGGGTCAGGCCCAACAATCCGTTTTCCGCCGGCTTTATTAGAGAAAATTTTAATAAGGGCGTTTTTCTAAAACAAAGCAATTGCGAATGCATTGTTTACCGGATAAAAATTAATGAAATTCAACATGCGATGTTGATTAATGAGATATCTCGGTTTATAGCGTCTGACCGATCCTTTAGATACAATTTTTTGGGGTTATTTACCGCTGCGATGAATATCCCTATGCGAAGAGAAAATTACTACTTCTGCTCTCAATTTGTTTCTGAACTCCTTATTAAGATCAATTTGCTGCAGAACTCATTTCCTCCAGAACTGATTAAGCCCATGGATTTGTATCACATTGAAGGTAAAGAAGAGATTTATAAGGGATTTACCTGGCAATATGGAGCATCATCTTTAGGGAACACTAATCGGGGGTGTGTTGCTAAATGAATCATTTCATTGAGCAGCCCACCTTTTTTTTATATTGGATGTTTAACCTCATTTATTTTAATCATTAGCATTAAAAAATCATATTGATGGAATAAAGGAGTTTTGCGGAGAAATGTCAAATTGTGAAATTGTGTATTAATAATTGTAGTAACTTTCACATAGACTGGGGGATGAGAGAATGAATAACCGTTTAATGAATATATCTACCATCGGGAGTTCCCAGGCTGTGGCTGATGAATTGCACCGGGTTACATCCCTCTATTTTGGTCATAAAGTCCAAATGAGAAACAGGTACTATATCAAGGAGATCCCTCCTAATTTAAATGACGACCTCTATATCGTACTTCCGACAAGAGTTGAGGAAGCCTCTAAGTATATAGACAGACAACGAATATTCCCTCTTGAACTCATACCCGAAGACCTTTTTTACATAAGGGTTGCTCGGATCCCCGCAGAATCCAATGTTGTGATCTTTAATAATAACGGCTCCCAGGCCAAAGCCATTGAGAAATACCTCCACGAGCATGAAGTGAATCATGTACACTATAGAATTCTCCCATTTAATGAGATGGAGAATTCTCAGATTAAGGAAGTATTGCAATCTGCAGACTACATCGTTGGAATGGAGGGCTTTGTAGGGGCTAAGGGAATTCTCTGGACTCATTACGGGCAGTACTTTGATAAACAAAGAGTTCCCGTGATTGGATTTCATAGGACCATTAAACCTGAGGATATACTGCATCTGACGGAAAAGGTGGTGGAATTTAACTTTAATCAGATCCTTTCCAATACCCAAGGTATTAGCTTCGACTTAAATGCTCATATTCAAGAAGTTATGAGTTCTATGGAAGGGATTGTGAATTTCATGGAAGATACAAACACAAGTATCCATGAAGCTCATGGCCGAATCCAGAGGCAAGTAGAGCGTATCGACGAAACTATTGAGGTTACCAATGATCTTAATACCAATACCCAAAAAATTGATGAACTGATTAATACGATTAAACAAATATCGGACCAGACCAATCTACTGGCGCTCAACGCGGCCATTGAAGCAGCCCGTGCAGGAGAAGCGGGGAGAGGCTTCGCCGTCGTTGCCGATGAAGTAAGGAAATTGGCGGAGAGAAGCAAACAATCCATCCAATTCATCCAGCAGCTGGTTGCCAATATAAAACAAACCAATCATCGTACCGTCCCGCTGCTCCATTTCTTAGCCGGAGAAATTAAGGACATGGATGAGATTATTAACAAGATACTCAATAGCTCCACAATCAATCAAACTGAGGCAAAATCCATATCCGAAGCCTTGAGTCGCGTTACGAAGATCAGTGAACAGCTGACCAATGAGTTTATAGCCTTTAGTTTCTAATTACTAAATTACAGGAAATAGATGAGGTAAATCGTCAGAAACAGATATCCCCTCCCGTCTTATATACCGGTTGCAGCATTCCATGGTGCTTCAAGGTATTGAAATGGGAGGGGATTCGCTATTATGGATCAGAGGGTATGGCGATCCCAGCGGGGAAGATTCCGGAGCAAAGGGTATGCTCCTGCGGTGCAAAAAATAGTATATAAAGAGTAAAAGAAGTGGAGATGGAGATACTCTCTTTTAAGAAGATTTACCGAGGTGATGAACAGTGATCAAGAGACTCCTTGTCATTTTGACTTCAGTGTTTTTAGTATCGGGGTGTGCAGCTAATGCCCCCCAGGATAAAAACGCCAATCTAGATAAACCTGGGCAGCAAGTAGAGATGGATTTGCCCGGTACGGACCAGGGGCAGACGAAACCCGGGGGAGAGGGGCAGGGTACGGAGAGAGAAGGAAGTGCCAGTCTGGGAAATATACATCTAGGGGATTCCTTTGGCGAGGTGGAAAAGGCTTTAGGCAAGGGCTACAAAGAAACCCTCCATGATGAACCCGGGCATTTCCCTGAAGCCTGGTACAGCAGAGAGTACGACAAAGGCATTAAATTCATTGTCGGAAAAGATTCGGGCAAAGTGCTGGAGATCGATGCCGTAACTAGGGAATTTGCCACCAATCTCGGTGCCAAGGTAGGAGATACTGCTGAGAAAATTAAGGATTTGTATGCTGTCAAATACAAGCCCTTTGAAAGTAGACACGGGGATGGACCTTTGGAAGGATTCTATCTGCTGGATGATGGCCAGATTATGATCTTTGATTATAATAGGGAAGATAACCAACTGGTCAATACGAATGTGAAGCCGGATTCTAAGGTGGAGATGATAAGGCTGACCCAATCTCAATATCTGGACTAAAAGCGATAAATAGGCAAAAACGCATCCGCAATGTGGGTGCGTTTTTGTTTCACTATCACAAAGTATAAACTTCATAAAGGTTAGGAAAAAGCTAGAAACCAATCCCGACAAACCATAATATATTAAAAATAGGTGAGGGAAAGAGTTTTATGCTCTATTCAGCCTATACGCCCAGACAGCCTGGCCCCTAGTTCAAAGGCTTTCCGGCAATCCTGAGGGAATCGCTCTTTGCGCACCTGCGCTTTATGTTGCTCATTAAATCGGGAGGCTTCATAGTCGGAGTAGTTGTCAAACTGATAGGTATCTGTGGCAAGGAGATATTCGGAAGATCCAATCCTTTATAATTCAGCTCATAAAGATGAAACATTTCTGTTTCGGCACCTACAGATTGCGCTCCCTCAAGAGCTTTATGCAATAATGTAGCTGTATTCCATTGCTTGCGGGGGCCTCCATTGACAGCAATAACCTTCATAGTAAATACTTCAACTCCTTATGTTAATGTGTTTGCTTATAGAGCAGCAATTTGCCTTCACTTCTATTATATTAGGGGGAATCTTAAAAACAAAGGTTTGCAATTATGAGCAAGGATGTTTATAATACTGAAAAGAAGTGAATAACTGGATGAGGTTTTCAGGAGAACAGGGTATGCACACCATGATGAACTGAAAACGGACAGAACTCTGGAGAGTTCCGCAAGGACGCCGAAGGGGCAAGACAGCAAAGCTGTTCAATCTCTCAGGCAAAAGGACAGAGCGCATAATTTGTGAACGATGCTTAAGTCATGCTATGACTGCCAATAAGCGGGTTCGCAAATTGCTCTTGTGTACCAGAGTCAAACTTAGGATTTGGCTCTTTTTTATTGGTGAAAATGAAAGAGAAGAAAAAGAAAAGGGGTAAAGAAAATGAGCTTAGAACCAACCCGTGAAACGTCCAACCGCGTGATTATTTCCATCTTAGGCAAGGATCAAATAGGAATTATTGCCTGGCTGACAGGGCGATTGGCTGAAAAATCCATCAATGTCCTGGATATCAGTCAAACCATTCTCCAGGGCTTTTTCACGATGATTATGATCGTGGATGTTACTCAATCCACAGCCTCCTCCTTAGCCGATCTCACCAAGCAATTGCAAAGCGAGGGAGAAGCCCGAGGCTTAAAGGTCAATGTCCAGCATGAAGATATTTTCGAATTCATGCATCGAGTATAGGGGGGATTATTGTGAAAATGCATCTGGCTCCTCATGAAATACTTCAAACCATTGAAATGGTGGAAAATGAGAATTTAGATATCCGTACCATCACCATGGGCATAAGTCTGTTGGACTGTGCCGGAGACGATATTCAACAGGTGGAACAAAAAATCTATGATAAAATTACCCGCCAAGCTGAGCATTTAGTCGGTGTAGGGGAAAGCTTAGCCGCTCGTTATGGCATTCCTATTGTCAATAAAAGAGTCTCAGTAACTCCGGTGGCTCTCTTAGGCTCCAACTTTAATCCCGAAGAAATGGTCCGTTTGGCCAAAGCCTTAGACAGAGCAGCCAAGACGGTGGGGATTAACTTCTTGGGAGGTTTTTCTGCCCTCGTTCAAAAAGGCTTAACCAAGGGAGACCGCTCCTTGATCGAAGCGATTCCCCAAGCTTTGGCGGAGACAGAATTTGTTTGCTCCTCGGTAAATATCGGTTCCACCAAATCCGGAATCAATATGGATGCTGTGTTGAAGATGGGAGAAGTCGTCCTGGACAGTGCCCGCCGGACAGCGGATCAGGATGGCATCGCTGCCGCCAAACTCGTTGTTTTCTGCAATGCGCCTGAAGATAATCCCTTTATGGCCGGAGCCTTTCACGGGGTGGGAGAACCGGAGGCGGTCATCAATGTGGGGGTCAGCGGCCCCGGTGTCGTTGCCCATGCTGTTAAGAAAAGCCCCCAGGCAGATTTGGGAGAACTGGCCAACCTTATTAAGCGCACGGCCTTCAAGATTACCCGTATGGGTGAATTGATCGGTCGAGAAGCCTCCCAAGCCTTGAATGTTCCCTTTGGCATTGTGGATCTTTCCTTAGCCCCTACGCCAGCGATTGGGGACAGTGTGGCGGAAATCCTTGAGAATATGGGACTGGAGCGCTGCGGCGCTCATGGCACCACGGCGGCCTTAGCCTTGCTGAATGACGCGGTGAAAAAAGGCGGAGCCATGGCATCCTCCCATGTGGGAGGGTTGAGTGGAGCCTTTATTCCTGTCTCCGAGGATGCGGGCATGATTGAAGCTGTGGAAGTCGGTGCTTTAAGCATCGAAAAGCTGGAGGCCATGACCTGTGTTTGCTCCGTGGGATTGGATATGATAGCCATCCCCGGAGATGTGGAGGCGGAAACCATCGCCGGAATTATTGCCGACGAAGCAGCTATCGGTATGATTAATAAGAAGACAACCGCTGTACGGGTGATACCGGCCATCGGTAAAAAAGTCGGGGATCGTGTAGAGTTTGGCGGACTGCTGGGAAGCGCTCCGGTAATCAAAGTGAACCCCTTCTCCTCCCGTGAATTTATCCGTCGGGGTGGTAGAATTCCGGCACCTATTACCAGTCTGTCTAATTAAAACTGTCCTTTCTTGAAAAAGAAAACTGGAAAGTGATTCCAATCGCATTTTTTTAGGGTAATTCAGGTTAGAATAAGTCATAAGCAAATGACCTGCATAAAGGGGGATTTTACTATGACACAAATCATGAAAAATATTGAGTTTTCCCAAGTTCTTGACCTGAAAGAGTTGATTACCTACCAACAAGGACAAGTGGTAAGCCGCACTCTTGCTCAGACGCCTATCGTCAGCATTACCCTATTTTCTCTGGACGAGGGAGAAGGAATCAGTACTCATACCACTTCAGGAGATGCCATGGTGCAAATACTGGATGGAGAAGCAGAGATCACTATAGGGGATAAGGTATTGACCGTAAAAGAAGGAGAGACCCTCATCATGCCCTCCGATGTTCCCCACGGCTTAGAAGCCAGGAAACGCTTCAAAATGCTTTTAACGGTAATTAAGTATTAAGTCAACGGCTTTCTTTTTAAGGTGCAAACTATCAAAAACCATAAAAATAACGAAAACCAGCAATGATATAGGCAACTATTATTGCTGGTTTTCTTGCTATATGTTCAATCCCCTGCGGAAAGGATGAAAATATAGTGAATATCTAATATAATAGAGATGACTTTTGTAAAACGGTGTTTTAAGGAGAGCTATTATGTCGATTAAGAATATCTATTGTGTGGGGCGTAATTACTTTTTACATGCTCAAGAGCTTAATAATGCAGTTCCCACATCGCCTATGATCTTTACGAAACCTTCTCATGCTTTTACAGAAGCGAAAGGGCAGATTTTAAAAATGCCGACAGGTAAGGGCTCAGTTCATTATGAAGCGGAGCTTGTCATTCACCTTGCAAAAGACTATGAACCGAGTCTGAAGGTGGATGAGATCATCGATCAAATGGCTATTGGTGTGGATTTTACTTTGCGGGAGGTACAAGATGAACTGAAGAAGAAAGGGTATCCTTGGTTGCCGGCAAAGGGTTTCCCCCATTCAGCCTTAGTTTCTCCCTGGATTCCTTTTGCGAGTATTGAAGCCATCGGGAATCATGACTTCACTCTGGAACGGAATGGTCGCGAGGTCCAACGGGGAAATATTAAGGATATGATTTTTCCTATCCCGATCCTGATTGAATTCATTGGCAAGGAATTTGGACTGGGTGCCGGAGATATCATCTTCACCGGAACTCCAGCGGGTGTGGGGGCAGTTCAAGAAGGGGATCATCTCGTGATGAACTGGAAAGAAAATAAAGTGGGCGAATGCTTCATCGGGAGTTAAATATTGTATACTTGGTCTAAAAAGGTTGATAGTTACAAGAAATGTAGGTAAATTTAAACCATGCCTCAGTAAGAGGAAAAACCTAGAGTATGGAGGATGCACATGCTACGTCTAATTGAAAATGGAATATACCTTATTCAAGGAAAAAGAGCCTTAGAGGTAAAAGATACAAATGTCCTGTGGGATCTCAATGGGGAGCCAGTTCAGCCGGAACAGCTTCCTGGCGAGACATTGCCGGATCGTGAGAGCGCCCGCAAAAATACCATGGCCTATCAAATTCTCTCCCGGCATAATACTTCCGAGACGATGGATAATTTGAAGATTCGCTTTGATGCCTTAACCTCCCATGACATCACCTATGTGGGGATTGTGCAAACAGCACGGGCCAGCGGCTTAAAGGAGTTTCCGATTCCCTATGTGCTGACCAACTGCCATAACAGTTTGTCGGCAGTAGGGGGAACCATCAATGAAGATGATCATGTCTTCGGTTTGTCTGCGGCTCAAAAGTATGGCGGTATCTTTGTTCCAGCCCATCAAGCGGTTATCCATCAATATATGAGGGAGATGATGACGGGCTGCGGCAGCATGATTCTGGGATCGGACAGTCATACCCGTTACGGCGCTTTTGGCACCATGGGAGTAGGTGAAGGTGGGCCGGAGCTGGTAAAGCAGCTTCTGAGCAAAACCTATGATGTGAAATATCCCGGAGTTGTGGCTATCTACCTGGAAGGCAAGCCTCACCCCGGCGTAGGCCCCCAAGACGTGGCCTTGGCGATTATTGGAGCAGTCTTTAAGAATGGCTTTGTTAAAAATAAGGTCATGGAATTTGTGGGACCCGGCATTGAGAATCTATCCGTGGATTTCCGCAGCGGAATTGATGTGATGACCACAGAAACCACTTGCTTAAGCTCCATTTGGGTCACCGATGATAAAGTGAAGAAGTATTTTGATATCCATGGCCGCAGTGAAGCTTATGCTAAGCTGGAGCCGGGAGAAGTGGCCTATTATGACGGCATGGTGGTGGTGGACTTAAGCAAAATTGTCCCCATGATTGCAATGCCTTTCCATCCCAGCAATACCTTTACTATTGCAGAGCTCAATCAGAACCCTTACGATATCCTCAAACATGTGGAAGAAGAGGGAAGAAGGCAGCTGGATAATCCACAGATTAATTTCAATCTGACGGATCGGATCGTCAATGGCCGCCTCCATGTGGATCAAGCCATCGTGGCAGGCTGTGCCGGCGGAAGTTTTGAAAATATCATGGATGTAGCCGCTATTCTTGACAGCCAATCTGTAGGGAACG
This sequence comes from Desulfitobacterium sp. PCE1, assembly GCF_000384015.1. Taxonomy (NCBI): domain Bacteria; kingdom Bacillati; phylum Bacillota; class Clostridia; order Eubacteriales; family Desulfitobacteriaceae; genus Desulfitobacterium; species Desulfitobacterium sp. PCE1. The sequence continues at coordinate 1,004,119 of NZ_KB913023.1, forward strand.
ACTACCTATCCTTTAGTGTGTACCCTTCCAGCCAGCCCATTTATTACGAACTCATTAAGCGCGGTGCTATCGGTAAGCTGATGCAGGCAGGAACACTGATTAAGACAGCCTTCTGCGGTCCCTGCTTTGGGGCCGGGGATGTACCTGCCAATGGCCAATTCAGCATTCGTCATACCACAAGGAACTTCCCCAACCGGGAAGGCTCTAAGCCCGGTGAACTGCAAATATCTTCAGTGGCCCTGATGGACGCTCGTTCTATTGCCGCCACAGTAATCCGTGGTGGACAACTGACTCCGGCTACTGAGATTGACTTTACACCTGCAGAAACTGATTATGAATTTAATGCTGATATCTATGCCAAGAGAGTGTATCAAGGATTCGGCGACCCTAGACCTGAGTCCGAATTGAAGTTCGGTCCCAATATTGCCGACTGGCCGGAAATGATTGCCTTGCCCGAGAATATTCTCTTAAAATTTGCGGCCGTTATTCACGATCCTGTCACCACCACAGATGAGTTGATTCCTTCGGGAGAAACCTCCTCTTACCGGTCCAACCCTCTGAGACTTGCGGAATTTACCCTTTCCCGAAAAGAACCTCAGTATGTAGAACGTGCCAAAGGGGTTCAAGCCTTAGAGAAAGAACGCCAAAGCCTGGTAGCCGGTGAAAAGGACTTACCGAACCTGAGCGATGGCTTGCGTGGATTGGGAGAACAAATCCTCCAGGCAGCACCTTCTTATACCAATCTGGAGGAGGCTCTGGCCAGCACCGGGATAGGGACTGTAATCTACGCCGTGAAACCTGGGGATGGCTCCGCGCGGGAGCAGGCTGCATCCTGTCAGAAGGTCCTGGGAGGATGGGCCAATATCGCCCAAGAGTACGCCACCAAGCGTTATCGGAGCAACCTGATCAACTGGGGAATGCTGCCCTTTACCTGGGATAATGACCCTGAGATCACCTTCCACGTGGATGATGTTCTTTTTGTCCCGGGAATTCGGCAAAGCATTATCAATGAAGCAGGCACCGTTACGGGGCAATTGTATACTGCTCAGGGGGTTAAAGAGGTCAAGCTTCAGCTTAATCCTTTAACCCAGGACGAAAGAGAGATTATCCTGAAGGGAAGCTTGATTAACTACTACGCGACCAACTAAAGAATGAGCGAACGCCGGGCCATAGGTCTGGCGTTCGCTTATTTTTGCTGGTGCTGTATTGCGGCACGGGTGGCTACCAGGAAAAAGTCCTGAAAGCTAAGTCTCCAGGATTTTGCTTTACACCGTTCGCTCAATAAGCTGCGCGGACAAAACTAACGCTCAAGCCCTCCGCTCCG
>NZ_KB913023.1:1005542-1058492 GCF_000384015.1 Desulfitobacterium sp. PCE1
TCTCCAGGATTTTGCTTTACACCGTTCGCTCAATAAGCTGCGCGGACAAAACTAACGCTCAAGCCCTCCGCTCCGAAAGGTGCCCCGCCAAATCGCTCCTGCTCAGTGGCGGGTTGGAAACGTCCTGTTTCCAACCTTTCTCCGCTGCGTGCTTTTCGCGAAGTTTTGTTTCCACTCGCTTAAATTCGCTCTCTTTTGTAAAGCAAAATCCTTGGGCTGCTTTTCGGGGCCTGTGCGAGCGGGGGCGTTGTGGAAAATGCGGGGTAAGTGCCCCTAACCCAAGCCGCTTTTTCCGTCTTTACCGACGCCGCTTGAGCGGCATGGTCGACTACTCCGGGAAGGGCTCCGAATGACCCTCAAAAATACGATAAGTACCCTAAAGCAATGCTGAAAGGAGACCCGCAAGCGTAGCTTTACGCACAAAAGCGAACGTATTTAGCGGAGGGGCGGTCAGGTCAACGAGGCTTTCTTAACGTAGCGCAGCCACGGTTTACATGCAGAAAGCAGCGGGGTTTGGCGGAGCTGTTAAGAAAGCGAGTTGACCAACCCTGGAGCTATGGAGTACGTGAGCTCCGATGAAGAAAGCCTCCGGTGGAGGGTTTCAGGAGCTCACGCCCGAAGGTTCGTTGTGCGTAAAGCTACACGACCCGAACAATACGTTTCCTCCTTCGCTGGTTCCACTTGCTGCATGGGGGTCTACTCTGAAATAACAATAATAAGTCCTTTATCGTGGAAAAAATGAAAAAATGGGTGCCAAATCCAGCTCTCTACTGCTATAATGGTGAATGTGTGTTGTATGTCCAATGTATTTTGTATATTTTAATCACGGAAAAAGGAGTAGCGTTATCATGGATCAAATTATTCATCATAACTTAGAGGTATCAGAATTAGTTGATATGGCCCTTAAGCGTGGAGAAGGTACTCTTGCTTCCAGTGGAGCATTTCGTGTAAGTACGGGGAAATATACGGGACGTTCCCCTCTCGATAAATTTATCGTCGACGAGCCCTCAGTTCATGATCGGATTGACTGGGGCTCTGTGAATCGCCCCATTTCCCAGGAATACTTTGAAAAGCTTTATGATGAGGTTAAAACCTATACAGAAACTAAAAAAGAATTGTTTGTTTTCGATGGATTTGCCGGAGCAGATGAAGAATACCGCCTTCCCATCCGGGTCATCAATGAGTTCGCCTGGCAAAATCTCTTTGTACATCAACTCTTTATTCGTCCCACTCAAGAGGAACTGGCAAACCATCAGGCCCAGTTTACCATTATCGCAGTCCCCAGCTTTAAAGCCAATCCGGAAATCCATGGAACTCATTCCGAGGCCTTTATCATGTGTTCCTTTGAAAAAAGAGTGGTATTGATTGGGGGAACTCATTACGCCGGTGAGATGAAGAAGTCCATCTTTAGTGTCATGAATTACTATTTGCCATTAAGAGAAGTCATGCCCATGCATTGCTCAGCCAATGTCGGTAAGGATGGGGATGTCGCCCTGTTCTTTGGTTTGTCCGGAACGGGAAAGACCACTCTTTCCGCTGATCCGGAGCGCTGCTTAATCGGCGATGATGAGCATGGTTGGTCGAAGAACGGTATCTTTAATTTTGAAGGGGGCTGCTATGCAAAATGCATCAGCCTTTCCGAAGAAAAGGAGCCTCAGATTTGGAATGCTATTCGCTTCGGAACGGTCCTGGAGAATGTCGTTCTTAGTCCGGATACTCAGGTTGCCGATTATGATGATTCCACATTGACGGAAAATACACGGGCTGCCTATCCCATTGATTATATCGAAGGAGCGGTAATCCCAGGTGTAGGGGGACAGCCTAAGGTTATTGTTTTCCTCACAGCGGATGCCTTTGGGGTACTCCCTCCCATCTCCAAACTCACAAAGGAACAAGCCATGTATCATTTCTTGTCGGGATATACCTCCAAGCTGGCTGGAACTGAGCGGGGGATTACAGAGCCTCAGGCAACGTTTTCCACTTGCTTTGGTGCGCCCTTCCTGCCTTTGGCCCCTCAAGTGTATGCGGAAATGCTGGGAGAGAGAATTGATACCTATGGTACCCGGGTCTATCTGGTCAATACCGGTTGGTCCGGCGGTACTTACGGGGTGGGTAAACGTATCAATTTACGCTACACCCGGGCGATGATTACAGCCGCCCTCAACGGTACCTTAGAACAGGCTGAATTCACCGCCGATCCGAATTTTGGAGTATTGGTTCCTGATCAGGTGGAAGGAGTACCCCGTGAAGTCTTAAATCCAAGAATGACTTGGCAGAATAAAGAAGCTTATGACGTTAATGCTAAGGAGCTGGCTCAGCGCTTTAGAAAAAACTTCGAGCAATTTGCTCAGGCCGCTGCAGAAATTCGCCAAGCAGGACCAAAAGTCTAATAAGAGATCCTGGATGCTGTAGAGCATTCAGGATCTTCCTTTGGGAAGGAGAGAGATGCCGTGAAAGGCTATAAAATAGGGAGCTTTCTTTTGGTTATTCTGCTGGCGATAGCGCTGGTAGGCTGCGCAGGCCTCACGAATCCCAACCCTCAGGATTCCCAGGATAAAAAAAATAACCTTAAAGAAGAGCAGAATATAGGAAGTCCTTTGAAGGTAAGTTTTATTGATGTCGGTCAGGCTGATGCGGCCCTGATTCAGATTCCTAACGGCAAAAACATAGTGATCGATGCCGGAAAAAATAACGATGGGGAGTTCTTAATCAAGTATCTTGAGGATCAGGGCATCAAGGAAATCCATATACTTATTGGAACCCATCCTCATGAAGATCACATTGGCGGTATGGACAAGGTTATCGAGAATTTTAAGATCGGGCAGGTGATTATGCCCAAGGTGACCCATAATACCAGGACCTTTGAGGACGTTCTGTTGGCTGTCCAAGAGAAAGGCTTGAAGATCAAGGAAGGGAAGGCCGGAGTCCAGTTGGATTTAGGGCTGCCTGTGGAAGGCCTGCCTCCCGTATCAGCTGAAATCCTGGCCCCCATGTCCGGTAAATATGAGGATCTGAATAACTACAGTATCGTCCTGCGCTTAGTCTATGGAGCCAATGCCTTTCTTTTTACAGGAGATGCGGAAGATGTCTCGGAAAAAGAAATGCTGGCCTCGGGTGTAAACCTTAAGGCTGATGTCTTAAAAGTTGGCCATCACGGAAGTAGCTCATCGACTACGAAAGATTTTCTCACTGCTGTAGATCCCAAGCATGCTATTATCTCTGTGGGGAAGGATAATAGCTACGGCCACCCGACAGAAAAGGTTCTTAAGCGGTTAAGGGAGAAGGGAGCTGTGATTTACAGAACGGACCAAGCGGGGACCATAACGGTAACATCCGATGGCTCGACACTTACATTTGCCTTAACAAATCCATGAGGTCGATTAAGCTAAGAGAAGATTAACTGAAGAATCCTCTTAAATCTAAGAAAGGAGCTGCTTGAAAATGAAAGGAATTATTGATCGTTTTGAAGGTGAGTTTGCAGTGATTGAACAAGAAGATCGGGTGACAATCACTATTCCGCGTCATGCTCTCCCTAGAGAAGCGAAAGAAGGAGACGCTCTTGTTCTGGTCAATGGGGAGTATCAGATTGACCGTTCTGAAACGGTGAAGCGGAGAAAAAGAATTGAAGAATTAAGTCGAGAATTGTGGGAATAGAACGGTTTTGAAAGTTAAATAGAAAAAAATTTAAAGATTTTCACAAAATCTTCACAACCATCCTGTATAATGGTTGTGAGTTGTTAGTGGTGGGGGGTAAATAATGCAGCCTGTGAAAATCAACGTAGATCCAAAATCTTGGGTTAAAGCCTTAAATAAATTACCATGGAAGTCTCCCAAAATGATTGGGGGAGCCTTAGCGGCACTGCTGGTGCTGGGAGGCGGTGGGTATTATCTTAATACCACAGCTCCTGCGGCCTATGTGGTCGTAAATGGTGAAACGGTAGGTATTGTGGAAAGCGTCGGCAGCGGGGAAGAGCTGCTGGAACAGATCCTTGAAGAAGAAGGAGAGGCTTTCGGAGAAGCCGCCCAGATTCATGATCACATCGAATTTAACACGGCACGAATTGATAATGGGTACACTCCTTTAACCAAAGAAGAGCTTAAAGGTAAGCTGTCCTTCTTTATTGAAGCGGTGGAATTGCAAATCGCAGGCCATTCCATGTTTACCTTAGCAAACCAAAAGGAAGCAGATGAGCTTTTAAAAGCCTACCAGGAAATGTACGTCAAAGAAGATGAGAACAATAAACTGAGTTCGGTGGCTTTTGAGGAAGAGATCAAAACTCAAGATGTAGAAGCCTTGCCCGAGGAGATCACCACTGTGGAAAAGGCCTTGGAAGTACTGAAACAGGGTAATGTGCAAAAAGAAGAATATGTGGTGGAAGAGAACGATTCCTGGTGGCTGATTGCCCGTAAGAATGACCTGAAAACAGTGGAGGTTCTTGCTGCTAACCCGGGAGCGACCCTCGATACTATTATTAAACCCGGAGAAAAGATCAATATTGAGAAGGTTAGCCCTTATCTTACTGTTGTTTTTGAGGGAACCAGTATTGTCACAGAAACCATACCTTTCGATGTAGAGACTAAGATTGACAGTAAATTAGCCAGTGGTACATCAAAAGTTACGAAAGCCGGCTCCGACGGGGAAAAGGTTGTTACATATTCGTATGTGCAGAAAAACGATAAAGTGGTCACCAAGGCCGTTGTGGACGAGAAGGTGACTAAAGAAGCGGTGAATCAAGTGGTGACTAAGGGACCCCAGCGAGTGCAGGTGGCCAGCGCTTCCCGGGGTAGCGGTTTAGTGCCGGGCTTAGTAAGACCCTACGGAGGATATGTCAGTTCCTATTATGGATATCGTGGCAGCGAATTTCATACTGGAATAGATTATGCGGGATCCACCGGTGACCCCTTTGTGGCGGCAGCTGCCGGGACGGTCATTTTCGCAGGAAGGCAAGGGAACTATGGAAACAGCATTTTGGTTGACCATGGCAATGGGATTCAAACCCGTTATGCTCATGCTTCCAAATTACTGGTTAATGTCGGACAATCTGTTTCTCAAGGTGAAACCATTGGCTTGGTCGGTTCCACAGGTCGTTCCACAGGATCTCACCTTCATTTTGAAATCATCGTCAATGGAGATACCGTAAATCCCGCAAATTACGTAAGATAATACGGATTGTTAGTTGTTCGGAGGGAATATGACGAAGATTGAAAGGGTCTTAGCAATGATACGTGGGGAGGCGGTGGATAAGCTTCCCAAAGGGGAGTTTTTTATTGAGGATGCCCTGGTCTCCAGGCTTCTTCAGTTGTCTCCATCCCCAAGCCCACAATCGGTTGACCTTGAGGCCAGGATGAAGGCCTGTGAATTATTAGGTCTTGATACCCTTGTTTTTATGGCCGATCAAAAAAAGCCGGGTAGACCATGGGCAGAACTGCAGCAATGGCAAGAGGAAAGTGACTTTTTCCTCTTTTCTTTGCTTGACGGTCCCTTTCAGGGAGTGGGATATACTTATCCTGACTTTACAGATTTCTTAATGGATACCATGAGGGATAAAGAAAAAATCGAGGAGCTTGTCAAGGAATCGGTCCAAAGGAGCCTGAACCTGGGGAGAGCTGCGATCACTTCCGGTGCCCATGGCCTTTTCATAGCCGACGATATCGCCTATAACCATGGACTGTATATTTCTCCCCGGATTATGAGGGAGATGTTTTTTCCGTATCTTAAGGAACTCCTTCAGGGCTTAAGTCGTACAGCCCGGGAAGTCACAGGGAGAGAGATACCGATATTCTTTCATTCGGATGGGGATATCCGGCTCATTCTCCAGGATTTAAAGGAAATAGGCTTTAACGGAATTCACTCCTTGGAGTCTGTCATGGATCTTGCTCAGGTAAGAGAAGCTGTAGGCGGAGATATGTGCCTTATGGGCGGGTATGAGCTGGGCTGGTTTGAGACCGGAGGAACTTCTAAGGTGGATGAATTATTCAAGACGGCTATGCCTGGACGCTATATTTTTGGCAGCAGTGCCGGAATCCTTGATGCGGGCCTTTCTCCCCAGGCCGTCTTAGAGGTCTATCGTTATATTGATAAGATAAAGTGCTGTGAAGGGATGTCTTGAACATTAGAGACACAAAAAAAGAGGGTTGACAAAAGGATTGACAATCCTTTCGTCAACCCTTTCGTCAACCTTCTTTTGGAAAAATGATTAATTTCACTTAATTGGGAGCAGAAAGATTATCGATGACCTTCTGTAAGACCTTAATACAAATGACCAAATCCTCGGGATCAACCCCTTGGGTAGTTTCTTTGTTTGTTTTGTCGCCCATAGCCATGAGACCATCTTTAAGGTTTCTTCCGGTTTCAGTAAGATAGATGAGATTTGTTCGACGATCATGAGGGTGTCGTGTTCTGACCACAAGATTATGCTTTTCCATGGTGTTGATGATCCTGGAAACGCTGGGTTCATCTTTATTGCTACTCAGAGCCAAACTGTTTTGGGTCTGACCGTCTTCGCGCCATAAATAGAGGAGTAATCTCCATTGTTCTATTGTTACGTCGAAATTATTTGACTTGAAGTTATGACTCAGTCGACCTGAAATAAGACGTGCCGCCTTATTCAGATGAAATCCGAACGATTTTGCGGTATATTCTTGAAATGTTGGCATAATAAGACCTCACAATATTGTTCCTTTTGGCTCTATCATACCTATTTTTTGTTGCATAAGCAAGTAATTAGTGAATAAATTCATAGAAAGTTAACATTTATTTTTTAAATATAGTAAATAATAATATTTAATATACCTAAAAATAATATATTAATTATTATAATTAGAATAAATATTCTTTGCGAATTAAAGAACAAGATAGGATAAAAAATGACTACTGAAGGAGAGGTAAAGAGATGACATATAAAAAGAACTCTGAGTCATGACTCAAAGTTCTTCACTGGCGATAGAGCGCTATAGATTACCAGTTGCTTTTACGAGGGGTGTAGCAATCACGGCAATATACAGGTTTGTCACCTGTGGGTTGGAAAGGAACTGTAGTTTCTTTTCCGCAGGATGAACAAACAGCGGGGAACATTTCCCGCTGTGGGCGGGAAGAGTATCCGCCGTTGCGGTTTTGAGCTTTTCTGGCAGCGCGACAGGAAGGGCAACGACCAGGCTCGTTTGTAAAACCTTTTTCTGCGTAGAATTCTTGCTCTGAAGCAGAGAATACAAATTCTGCACCACAGTCTTTACAGGATAAAACTTTGTCTGCAAACATCTAAAAAAAACCTCCAGATTTAAATTCCACCCGTTGTATGGGAAGAGTCCTGCTCCCCAAAGCCACAGGCAATCGAGAAGGTTTTCATCCACAAGAACTAACGAGTTTTCTCCATTATACCTAATCTTTGCCAGGTAGTCAACAATTGTATGGAATAGTTTCAATATATGAACAATGAGATTTGTTTAGTATCCTATTGTCACCATTTTTGTGTGTTTTGGTGACAATAGGATACTAAAGTGATATAATTGTTTAGTTATTATAAAAAAATATTTACCTTATTTACCCAAAAGAAGGTGCTTGAATTGGTCGATATTGGCCATTATATTTCGGCTCAACGTATTGCGCGCAAAATCTCTATGCGCAAACTTGCAGAGCTTGCACGGCTGAGCCATACAGAAATTTATCGCTTAGAAAATGGAGAACGAAAGCATCCCTCGCCTTGCGTACTAAAAGCTATTGCTCTCGCCCTGGATTTAAGCTACAACGAACTAATGAAAGTAGCAGGGTACTTAGAGGATAGCTCACCCAATGCTGAGTTTTCACAGCATATCGATTGTGGGGATCTTTCGAAAGATGAAATTGAGGAGGTGGAGAGGTTTATTGAATACCTGCGTTATAAGCGTACCAAGGCGCAGCAAGACATAGTATAGAAGGGTAGTGAAGTTTATTTGAGTGTACTTTTAGAGAAATTAAAAGAAGTATTAATCTCCGTTGGACCTATCGTCATCCTTGTATTGGCTCTAAATTTCACAATTGTTCCCATGGAACCTTTATTGGTCTTCCGGTTTCTTTTAGGAGCGTTATTTATTGTTTTGGGGTTATCCATCTTCCTTTTTGGGGTGGATATAGGGATTAGCAAAATAGGCACCCTGATGGGTGGAGCCTTAGCAAAGAGTAACAGATTATGGATCATTGTAGTGGCTGGTTTGTTATTAGGGTTTTTCATATCCATTGCTGAACCTGACCTTCATATTCTTGCAGGACAAGTGGGTATGGTTACTTCAGGTGTCATATCAAAGTTAAGTATTGTTGTCGTGGTTTCCATAGGTATTGCTGTCATGCTCACAAGCGGCTTAGTCCGAATAATATATAATATTCCTCTCTATAAATTGCTCACGGTTCTCTATTTAATCATCCTTGGTCTGAGCTTTTTTACGTCCTCGGAGTTTCTTGCCATTTCCTTCGATGCTTCCGGGGCAACTACCGGCGCGTTGACTGTACCCTTCATGCTGGCTTTGGCCTTGGGGGTTTCATCCTTAAAGAAGGATGGCAAGGCTTCAGAAAAGGACAGTTTCGGTCTCGTAGCCGTTACTTCAACTGGTGCAATCATTGCGGTCATGATGATGAGTATCTTATCTGAACAGGATAAGATCACAGGGAGTCTTCAAGAGTCCACTCAGGTCTCGGCCTCCTTTTTGGCGCCTTTTATCGACAAGCTTCCCACCATAGCTTTTGAAATCTTCATAGCCTTGCTGCCCGTTATCCTGATGTTTTTTGTTTTTCAAAAAGTATCTTTCAAAATATCGCCAAAGGCTTTTCGTAAAGTGTTAAAAGGGTTGGTGTATACCTTTATTGGCTTAGTTCTGTTTCTGACAGGAGTTAATGCAGGCTTTATGGAGGTCGGCAGCAAGATTGGCTATAATGTAGCAGTTATGGATAATAAATTTATTATTATCTCCATCGGCTTCATTCTCGGCCTGGTGGTCATTTTGGCGGAGCCTGCAGTTTATGTCTTGACACATCAAATAGAAGATGTTACAAGTGGATATGTAAAGAGACCTGTTGTTTTGATAGCTCTTTCCATTGGAGTTGCATTTGCAGTTTCATTATCGATGATTCGAATCTTGATCCCAGGACTTCAGTTGTGGCATTTCCTTTTACCGGGTTATGTAGTCTCCATTCTCATGATGTATTTCGTTCCGAAATTATTTGTGGGAATGGCCTTTGATGCAGGGGGGGTCGCCTCCGGACCCATGACGGCAACATTTATCCTGGCTTTTGCTCAGGGTGCCGCTGAAGCTGTCGAAGGGGCTAATGTCATGGTGGATGGTTTCGGAATAATTGCCATGGTGGCTATGACTCCAATTATTGCTTTACAGACTTTAGGTTTTATTTTTAAGATAAAATCGGTGAAGGAAGGATTAAAGGAAAATGAAGCTTAGCTCTGATGGAAAGGAATTTGAATTAATTTGTTTCGTCGTTAATTTTGGCGTAGGAAGCAAAGTAATCAAACTTGCCAAACAGTGTGGAATATCCGGGGGAACGATTTTCTTAGGACGAGGTACGGTTAATAATCCTATTCTAAAGTTTTTGGATTTGACGGATATCCGCAAGGAAATTGTGCTGATGCTCGGAGAAAAAAGGGTAGCTGAGCATGCTTTAGAAGTAATCGATGAAAAATTGGCGCTGCATAAGGCTAATCACGGAATTGCCTTTACAAGTCCTGTGAGAGGTTTTGTAGGCCGTCATTTTTCCTTTCGCAGTGAACAAGAAAGTCGAGGTGTAGAAACTGCTATGTATCATGCCATTTATACTGTAGTGGACAGGGGTAAGGCTGAAGAGGTCATGGAAGCAGCGACGAAGGCCGGCTCAAGAGGAGGAACCATCATCAATGCCCGTGGCTCAGGAATTCACGAGACCCACACCTTGTTCTCCATGGCTATCGAACCGGAAAAGGAAATTGTGATGATCTTAGCAGAGAGTCAAACCACAGAAGCTATTGTCACTGCTATACGCAATGAACTTCATATTAATGAACCGGGGAACGGGATCATTTTTGTTCTCGATGTGACTCAGACTTATGGATTAAGGCAGTAACTGCCATATACGGTATCGACAAGGGCTTTCATCTAAAGCATCAAGCTTTGGGTGAAAGCTCTTTTAGTTGAAATAGCAGGACTTTCCTTAAAAAAAGAGAACCTCTATTAAGAAACTTTGTGAGGATATATTTTGAAGGCTGAGGACTTGAAAAGGAGGGGGCGCAGTTTGTTTTTTTCATCGGATATTATGTTTACGATTGTCCCGGTCATTATAAGCATAGGTTTTGTGGTGGTTTTTGGATTGATTTTAGTCAGTATCATCAAAGGGATACGGACATGGAACTATAATAATTCCCAACCTGTTTTAACCGTGCCTTCCCTTATTGTGGCCAAAAGAGACCATGTCACCACGCACCATCATAATCATGGCAACGGGACACCATAACCATCGCAGCACCAGCTATTATATAACCTTTGAAGTGGAAAGCGGGGATCGAATGGAATTTTCAGTAAATGGTAAGGAGTATGGAATGTTGGCTGAAGGGGATTTGGGAAAGCTTACATTCCAAGGGACCCGGTATTTGGGGTTTGAGCGCTTGAGAGAGCCGGAAAGAGGTTAATATGGCATCGAGTAAACGTTATATCTTTAAAACATTACTCAATCAGATGATGACGGTGCCTATTCTGTTTACAACATTTTATCTGTTATTATTCTTTTCCGGTTTGAATTTTATTTCAGAGGGTCGGGGGGATGATACGGTATACCTCATCTATGTACTGCTTGCTTTTATCGGTTCGTTTCTCATCGGGGGAATCGTCGGTTTCCTTCACTCCCGATTCGCTCAAAACAAGCCCGAATCGCCGAAAGCAAGGTACTTCTCTGCAGTCTTTCCTATCCTATATACCCTTATATTTATAATGATGCTCTTAATGATTACCCAAGGGAATATCCACTCCTCATGGTGGTCTTGGACGGTTGTGAAGAATCCTTTGTATTTCCCTTTAGGCTTTGTTCTATTTATGTGGGGGAATCAGGCTGCCTTCATCGTCGGCGATTTGATGGGATATATAGGCTTTGCGGCAGGGTTTCTTTTAGAGGAGATCTTCTCTAAAAAGTCCCGGAAGGCAGAAGCGGTCCCGCAACGAAAAGGAATCAACATCGGACTGGCTGTGCTGTGCTTAAGCGGGGTTTTGATTTCCGGAGGTTTGGCAAAGGATGTTCTGGCCAATGGCTGGATAGAGATTCGCTATGGGGAATCCACCCTGGGAAGCGAGCTTACGGAATTTGACCTCATAAGCATCGCCCCGTTTAAAGAGAATAACGGCCTGGCACACCTGGATCAAGCAACCAGCCTCCAGTTTACAGAATTGGAGACCATGCCACGTCTGGATGGCGCCACTGCTGTCTATCCTGTCTATGGAGCTTTTGTTGAGGCAGTATATCAAGGTCTTGGTGAATATTATCGTGAAAGTGCCCGTGAGAACGACCTAAAATGGGAGAAGGACTTCGAGCTGGCTTTTGTTCAAAGTGAGGAATTCCCTCTTAATATTGTACAATGCTCTAAGACGAACCGGGCCTATGAACGGCTTATGGCTGGAGAAACGGACATTATCTTTGTGGCGGAGCCATCACAAGCCCACCAGGAGCAGATCAAGGCACAGGGGGATGAGTTTGTGCTAACCCCTATAGCCAGTGAAGCCTTCGTCTTCTTTACCAATGCCGAAAATCCTGTAGAAAGCCTTACCCTCCAGCAGATTCAAGGGATTTATGCAGGGGAAATCAAGAACTGGAAGGAAGTGGGGGGAGCCAATCGGAAGATTCTAGCCTTTCAACGGCCGGAGAACTCTGGCAGTCAGACTGTGATGCAAAATCGGGTGATGCAAGGTCAAACTATGGTTGAACCCACACGGGAATCCTATGCGGGAGGAATGGGAGAGATCATCAGTCGGGTGGCGGACTATAAAAATGCCAAGAATTCCTTAGGTTATTCTTTCCTATATTATTCTTCGGAAATGGTGAAAAACAATCAGATCAAGTATCTTGCAGTGGATGGAGTTCTACCGACCCCGGAAACCGTTCGCAACGCAGCCTATCCCTTTACCGTTCCGGTTTACGCAGTGACCCTAAAGTCCAATACTCAAGAAAATGTGGGGCGGTTTATTCAGTGGGTCCTATCGGAAGAGGGGCAGAGCCTTATAGAGAAAACTGGATACATCCCTCTGGAACCGTAATGGTCATGGGTTTGACAAAGTATGGAATCCATATTACCATTAAAACTAAACCAATATGACTTCTTAAGCTTGGAGTGTTAAAGGAATGAAAATATCAACAAAAGGAAGATACGGACTGCGGGCATTACTGGATTTGGCCGTTCATTCCCGTGGAGAACATGTTCCTCTTTCCAATATTGCTGATCGCCAAAATATCTCTGAGAACTATCTGGAGCAGGTTTTTTCCGCATTACGCAAGGCGGGGATTATCAACAGTGTAAAAGGTGCTCAAGGTGGTTATGTCTTGGCGGACAAAGCGGCTGAGATTAAAGTCGGAACAATTCTCAGAGTCCTGGAAGGGGATTTATCCGTTGCTAATGAGGAATTGGACCGTGAAGGCGGTGTGAGCATCCAGGAGTGCATTCAAATTAAGGTATGGGATCAGATGACTGATCGGATTAACGAGTTCGTGGATTCCATAACCTTGGAGGATCTTGTTCAGGAATATAATGTCATGAGCGGGCATGGCGGTATAATGTACTATATCTAAAGTGAAACAGCCTTCTGATTTTTTTCAGAGGGCTGCTTTATACTGGAGATTGTTTAGCTTTTTTAAATCTGTTAGACTATAGATGGAAATTGAGTTGAAGAAATATATAATACATGAGCTGTTTCTATTGACAAAAAGGTGGAATGAACTTAAACTTTATTCAAAGTATAGTAAACATATTAAATTACTATGAACTGCCAGTTGTTATCCAAGTTATGCTTCATGAGCAGGAAAATTAGATTGAGGGTAAAGGAGCGATATGATGAGCGGAAGAAAGTTGAAATTTGATACTCTACAGGTCCATGCAGGGCAAACGGCTGATCCGACCACAGGTTCAAGGGCTGTACCCATTTATCAGACCACATCCTATGTCTTTGATAATGCGGAGCATGCGGCGAATTTATTTGGCTTAAAAGAAAGCGGCAATATTTATACGCGGATCATGAATCCCACCACCGATGTTTTCGAGCAGCGGATCGCCGCGTTGGAGGGTGGGGTCGGGGCATTGGCCGTCGCTTCTGGTTCGGCTGCTATTACCTATGCTATTTTGAATATTGCCGGGGTAGGGGATGAGATTGTCACAGCCAGTACCCTTTATGGAGGAACCTATAATCTTTTCTCGGCGACCTTCCCCAAGTTCGGGCTCAAAGCCGTATTCGTCAATCCCGATGATCCGGAGAATTTTAGAAAAGCGATTACAGAAAAGACGAAGGCCCTTTATATTGAAACCATAGGGAATCCGGGCATCAATCTGATAGATATTGAGGCTGTAGCTCAGATCGCTCATGAAAACGGGGTGCCCTTAATCGTTGACAATACCTTCGGCACACCTTATCTGATTCGCCCTATTGAATTTGGGGCGGATATTGTCGTCCATTCAGCCACCAAATTCATCGGAGGACATGGAACATCCATTGGCGGTGTCATTGTGGATTCAGGAAAATTTGACTGGGCCGGCAGTGGGAGATTTCCGGGTTTAACTGAGCCGGATGAAAGCTATCATGGACTGAACTATGCGGAGGCCCTGGGCCCTGTTGCCTATATCACCAAAGCCAGAGTACAGCTTTTACGGGATACGGGAGCTGCACTGAGCCCATTTAATGCCTTCTTGTTCCTTCAGGGACTGGAGACCCTTTCTCTTCGTGTGGAAAAGCATGTGGCCAATACGAAAAAAATCGTCGATTTCTTAAGCAGTCATCCCCATGTAGCTTGGGTCAATTACCCCAGCCTTAAAGACAATCAATACTATGAACTTGCTCAAAAATATCTTCCGAAGGGTGCGGGATCCATCTTTACCTTTGGTATTAAAGGCGGAGTAGAAGCCGGCAAGAAATTCATCGATAGCCTGGAGATCTTCTCCTTGCTGGCTAACGTAGCCGATGCTAAGTCCCTGGTCATTCACCCGGCCAGTACCACTCACGCTCAATTGTCGGAAGAGGGCCTCATTGCGGCAGGAGTTACCCCGGATATGGTCAGACTTTCTATTGGTATAGAAGATGCAGATGATCTCATCGACGATCTTGATCAAGCCCTTAAGAAAGCCGTCGGCTGAGAATGGGAAGTGTATTTTCCAAAGGTGCTCTTGCGGAAATGATGTTTTGAATAATAATAGAGAATTGCCCCTGTGCAAGTCCGTAAAGGGAGATATTACCCTTTCGGAAAGACACAGGGGCGTTCCTTATGAATGGCCTTATACGATTAAAGGATGAGGGTGAAATAAGAGAAGGCGGAAACGAAGACAGAAGCGACGAGCATAGCGAGGAGAGGGCGCAGGGCTCTCGAGCGTAGGCTGGCTAAGTGAACATTGAGTCCCAGTCCCACCATTGCCGCAGCCATTAAAAAGGATGAGAGAAAGGCAATAGCATTCAAGACTTCTTTTGAAATAGGGAGATAGGTTCCGATGAGGCAAGTCAAGATGAAACCTAATAGAAACCAGGGAAAGGAGGGCCCTTGGGTTGATTTCTCTGTGTCCTTGTCCCGACGGCGTACCCACCAGAGAAGGATGAAGCTTACGGGAATGAGGAGAAAGACTCTTGCTAATTTAGCCAGTAAGGATGCAGCCAGGGCATCGGCCCCCACAGAATTAGCCGCCGCCGCTGCATGAGCGATTTCGTGTAAGGTGATTCCGCTCCAGGTTCCGTATTGGAGGGCGGTTAGGCCTAAATAGGGATAAAGCAGGGTATAGGCAAGGGTGAAAAATGTACCGATCAAAGCAATGATCCCCACACTGACAGCAGTATCCTCGTCCTTGGCTTTTAGAATAGGAGCAACTGCAGCAATGGCGGCAGCCCCGCAGATACCGGTACCAACTCCCAGCAGAAGGGACAATTGCATGTCCCCCTTAATCCATTTAGACACCAGAAGGGTCGTAAAGACGGCGATGATAATGGTGAATAGTCCCTGAAACAAAAGGGAGGGGCCTTCTTGAAAGACCAAATGGATATTCAGGCGAAAGCCATAAAGAATAATAGCAAAGCGCAGGATTTTCTGGGCGGTAAACTGGACTCCGGTGCGGCATTTTTCCGGATAGCCCAGGGTATTGCGATAAAGAACAGCGATAAGAATCGCACAAAGCATTGCGCCAATTTTATTGATACCGGGTAGGTTAGCTATCCCTGTAGCGACTGCAGCAATTCCCGTGGTGAAGAGTACACCTGGAATGAAGGGTGCAACCTGGAATTTAACTAAAGGAAACTGTTTTTCTCTTTTTTGGGTTAGATTATTTATGATTGCCATGGTATCCTCCTAAGGTAAAGATTAAAATGAATTAAAACGTATCTCTACTTTACCCTTGGTAAGGAACTAAACGCAATCCGGATTTGTTATACTATACATAGCGAATGCTTATAAAGTAGGAGGTAGTCCATTGATTACAGACACCTTGGAAATTTTCAAGAAAGTAGCGGAAGAAAAAAGCTTTTCTAAAGCTGCCGAGGATCTCTTTCTTTCTCAACCGGCAGTGAGCTCACATATTCGCAACTTGGAGAACGAGTTTGGAACAAAGCTCATTTATCGTTCATCAAAACATGTGAATTTAACCCCGGCCGGAGAAATTCTTTATGAACAGTCCTGTAAAATCATCAATCAGTATCAGGAGGCCAAAGAAAAGATCAATCAAATTCAAAGTGTTGTTTCCGGTAATCTTCGCATTGGAGCGAGCTTTACCATAGGGGAATATATTCTTCCGGAATTGGTCAGTCAAACGGCTACAAGGTACCCTAATCTTAATATTAATGTCACCATTGGGAACACGGAAGAGATTGCTCAAGGGTTAAGGCATAACCGTTTGGATGTGGCCTTAGTCGAAGGAAGAATTACCGGCAAGGAGTTTATTCTGGAGCCTTTCATGGTGGATGAAATGGTTTTGATTGCTTTGCCAAGTCATCCCCTGGCTAAAATGAAGAGTGTGGGCGCTCAGGATCTTGAAGATCAAGTATGGATTTTACGGGAGGGAGGTTCTGGAACCCGTGAATCGAGTGATTGCTTTATAGAAACCTTGAAGATTCCCGTGAAACATTCTTATGTGTTCAGCAGCAACACAGGGGTTAAGGCAGCGGTTCTAAACGGCCTGGGAATTGCTTTAGTGTCAAAGCTTATTATCCAAAAAGAGATCAAGGCAGGGGAATTAGCGATCATACCCCTTGAGCAAAACTTGCCCCGACTGTCCCGGGAATTTATCATTGCGAGAGGCCAGGAAACCTATTTTACTAAGGCTTCAGAGGTATTTCTGATGGAATTAAGTCATTACAGCCAGGATACTCATGAGCATAGTGTTTAGAATAGAGGAGTTTTTTTGGAATTTGATTAATTTGGTATTGACAGCAGAACAAGTAAGGTATTACAATAAACTCAACAAAACAGATATGAATACTAGGAATAAATCGCTGCATATTTTATTGAACCTTAAGCTGAAGAAGGCTTAACGTTATCATTAAGGAGGTTGCTACCATGTCGAAAATTGCCAAGAGTTTAACTGACCTCATTGGAAATACCCCATTATTAGAACTGTCCAATTATAATAAAGCCAATGAATTAGAGGCCAAGGTCATAGCGAAGCTTGAGTACTTTAACCCTCTTTCCAGTGTCAAAGACAGAATTGGTTATGCTATGATTAAAGACGCTGAAGAGAAGGGCCTGATTAACAAGGATACGGTCATTATTGAACCCACCAGCGGTAATACAGGAGTTGCCCTGGCTTTTGTAGCTGCTGCCCGTGGATACCGCTTGATTTTAACCATGCCTGAAACCATGAGTGTGGAAAGAAGGAACCTGCTCAAAGCTCTGGGTGCAGAGTTGGTACTCACTCCGGGACCTGCCGGCATGAAAGGAGCTATTCAAAAAGCGGAGGAATTAGCTGCCGAATATAAGAATTCCTTTATTCCGCAACAGTTCAACAATCCGGCTAACCCAGAGATGCATAAAAAAACCACCGCTGAAGAAATCTGGAGAGATACGGATGGGGAAGTGGACATCTTCGTTGCCGGAGTAGGGACCGGCGGAACGGTAACCGGTGTGGGTGAAGTCCTGAAGAAGAAGAAGCCAGGGGTAAAGATCATCGCTGTAGAGCCTGCAGATTCTCCGGTGCTATCAGGAGGAAACCCCGGAGCCCATAAGATTCAGGGAATTGGCGCCGGATTTGTTCCTGGTGTCTATAACTCAGAAGTCATCGATGAGATCTTTCAGGTCAAGAATGACGAAGCTTTTGAAACCTCCCGTAAACTCTCTAAGACGGAAGGCCTGCTTGTAGGAATCTCCTCAGGTGCGGCAGCTTATGCGGCTACCCAAATCGCCAAGAGACCGGAGAATAAAGGGAAGAATATCGTCGTCCTGCTTCCGGATACCGGAGAGAGATATCTCTCTACCGTCTTATTCCAAGAAGGCTAAGAGGATCATTGAAGTTAGTCAATTCTTTCACACAATATTAACATTTTATTTACAGTTTCTTCACCTGCAGTTTAAGGTGTTGTGATACTATACAGGTAACGACATTCTTCTCCTACCTTTTAAATAGACAAGAGGAAACTCTTGTCAAAAGCTCAACCGTCTCTTTAAGGCGGTTTTTTCTTTTTTTATTAATCTTTTCTTAAATCTCCTCACTTTATTTGATTTTTTTTCGATAAAAAGCTATGATGATTCGGAAGAGAATTAGCGGACGAAGTGTTTTTGATGATACAATCTAGGGGGTTAAACTTTGGAAGTTATACAGACCGTGGTGGACTTTTTTATTCACTTGGACAGTCATATTGGTGAAATCATAGCTGCTTATGGGGTTTGGACTTATCTCATTCTCTTTTTGATTATCTTTGCTGAAACAGGGTTGGTTGTAACCCCTTTTCTGCCAGGAGATTCTTTGATTTTTGTAGTAGGTACTTTCGCAGCCGCCGGTGCTTTAGATGTGCGGATTTTATTTTTCTTGCTGCTGGGGGCTGCGGTTTTAGGGGATACGGTCAATTATGAGGTCGGCCGCTTCTTAGGGCCAAAAGTATTTTCCAAAGAGATGCGTTTTCTTAATCATGAGAACCTTATGAAGACACAAAGGTTTTATGAGAAGCATGGGGGCAAGACCATTATCATTGCCCGCTTCATTCCTATTATTCGAACCTTTGCCCCCTTCGTAGCAGGTGTCGGCACAATGAAATACCTGAGGTTCCTTGCCTATAATTTCGTAGGGGCCTTACTGTGGGTTACGATAGCTCTTTGCGCCGGTTATTTCTTTGGCGGTCTACCTTTCGTACGGGACAATTTCACCCTGGTGATTTTTGCCATTATTGGCATATCGGCTATGCCGGCGGTTTATGCCTATGTTAAGAGTTGGCTGGAGGAGAGAAACCAGCGGAAAGTAAGCACGAATAATGAATCAAATTAAAAAGGGTTTTCTCGTTCTGGTATAGAAAAAGGAATTAACACTGGTTAATAGTGTTAATTCCTTTATTTTTTGTAAGCAAGAAGAAAGGGGAGGAATATGATGCATAAGGCGAAACTAGCGCAATCCTTAGTGGTCATCCTGTTAATTTTTGTGGTTATAGCCGGTTCTATAGGATTATCTTCAGGAATGACCAAGGAAGAGCTGGAGTATCGCCCGTTGACCTTGAGTGAGGTCACGAAGCTTTTTAGTCAAAAAGGGTTTAAGCTTGAATCTGTGGGAAGAGAAGGATTTGAGAATACGGCACTGTTCGGCATTGAACCTGAAGTATTCCGCATCCACAACTCTGAGGATTTAGTATTGATATACCCCTTTTCCTCCCATGGGGAACGGAAAAAGCTGGCCGGGCATTACTGGAGGCTTGACTCCGAAATGATGGATATGTTTTTACCTTACAGCCAGCTTTTTCAGATTCTGATGGCTAAGAATATGTTCATCGTTTACTGCCCTTTGCTGGATGAAGAAGGCTTTAAGGCTATGGGGCCGGCCTATACTTCCTATGTACAACGGTCAAAAGCAATTGCCGAATTGGTGTTGAGGGACTTAAATGGTGGGAAGACCCTGATTTTCCGAGGGGAGGGTCACTATTGGCAGGTTGAGGTAGTGCTTAACTACTTTAACCAATTTTATAAAGATGACCGTGGTGTGCTGGGTTATGACGGCTGGAGTGAACAGAGTGCTAGAGCCAAATATAAGGGGAACCCTTCTCAAGTAGAATCGTTTAACTATATCCTTGAAGGTACGAGTGGCAGCTTCGGTGGAACACAGCATACCCTGCGTCCCGATGGTTTTGCCAGTTTGGGCAGAGGGAGCGGTTTGGTGAATAAGGCCGAAGGCAGATATAGTTTCAGTATAAAATGGAACGGTCAAAGAGAAACCTTTGACCTGGAGGTAGATCCTTTTGGAATGAAACGACTTTCTTATTAAAAGGAGATATCTTGGGGAGATCTTGTATTGGGAATGGTTTATGGGATATAATATAAAGAAATTTTTCTGCGAAGTGAGCGGTAAGACAGAAAGTCCACGGCTTTCATCCCGGGAAGAGGGCGCCGTGGACTATTATATCAGGGGGTTGGGGTTATGAATTTGCCTTTAGTGGGATTAAAGGATGAGCGAAGTATGATCAGGGTAGGGGATACGACCATTGGAGCCCAGGAGATCGTACTGATGGCCGGTCCCTGTGCTGTAGAGTCCAGCGAACAGATGCGGGCCGCTGCCCAAGGGGTCAAAGGGGCCGGAGGAAAGATTTTAAGAGGGGGAGTCTATAAGCCCCGTACTTCCCCCTATAGCTTCCAGGGTTTAGGGGAAGAAGGAATAGACTATCTGGCGGAGGCTGCAGCAGAATATGGACTCCTTACCGTGACGGAGGTTATGGATGAACGTAGCCTGGAAGCCCTGGTGGATAAGGTGGATATTCTGCAGGTAGGTTCTCGCAATATGCAAAATTTCCATCTTCTTAAGCTCTTGGGAAAGACCAATACTCCTGTAATTCTTAAAAGGGGCCTGGCGGCCACGGTGGAGGAATGGCTCTCGGCTGCAGAATATATCCTAACCGGTGGGAATTCTCAAGTGATTCTCTGTGAGCGGGGGATTCGTACTTTTGAGCCCAGCACTCGTAATACCTTGGATCTCGGTGCGGTGAGCTTAGTGAAAGTGCTTTCTCATCTGCCTGTCATTGTGGACCCCAGCCATGCGGCTGGGAGGGTGGATATCATTCCTTCCTTAGCCAAGGCTGCCATAGCGGTAGGAGCCGATGGGCTGCTTATTGAAGTCCATCCTAATCCTGGGGAAGCCCAAAGCGACGGTATCCAATCTCTCACTCCGGAGCAGTTTGCCCGGCTCTCTGCAGAGCTCCGACCCATAGCACAAAGCGTCGGACGGAGTATAGTGCATCCTCAATAGTTTGATCTATGGATAGAAAAAGGAAGCAGAAATCTGGCAAGTGAATCCTGAATATAAGGCAAGGGGGACCGGGAGCAGCTAAGGCGGCTCACGGTCCTCCTTTTGCAG
This sequence comes from Desulfitobacterium sp. PCE1, assembly GCF_000384015.1. Lineage (NCBI taxonomy): Bacteria > Bacillati > Bacillota > Clostridia > Eubacteriales > Desulfitobacteriaceae > Desulfitobacterium > Desulfitobacterium sp. PCE1. The sequence continues at coordinate 1,026,257 of NZ_KB913023.1, forward strand.
CAGCGTACTTGTCATATCTTATATAAAAACCATTCGCAGGTATGGAGTTCATACTTGAGTTCATACATCTTAAGAAATCCGTTGATAATACTTTGACAGCGAAAAATAATTATGGGATTGCCGGCTATTTTTTCCTCGGATTTTAAGATGATTTTGTCAATGACAATGACAATAGGAATATCTTCGAAGCGAGCCTTGAATTTAACCGGCCGGGGAAAGCCGTATTCATTGAAATGGGCCATCATTTCAATGGGTTGCATGATAACCTTCACTAAAAACACTCCTTTTTTTAGAGCTAAAGCAGGCTGGTCATCGTCGGATACTCCTCTTCGGCGATGACTCCCCCAGTCATGGATTTAAGGCCGGAGTGAAGATAAGAGGAGCGCATAATAGCCTGAGAGCCAAAGCGCTCGCGAATCCCATCAATAGCTTGATCCACCTTTCGCTCCTTTTCATAATCCTTGGCGAAGAGGGAAAGCTGCAGGAAATCATTCTGACAAAGCTCGGAGACTCGAACCCCCAGGTGTCTCAGGGGCTGGCCCTTCCATAATTCGTCAAAGAGCCGACAGGCAATCTCCCAGATTTCATTGGTACAGTCTGTGGCCTGGGAGAGTTTTCGTTGATGAGAATAGGAGAGAAATTCGTTGGTCCGAAAAGAGATGGACACCAGCCGGGTGAAGTACTGACTATGCCTTAACCTGGCGCTGACGGTTTCAACAAGGGAGAGCAGAACCAGGTGAGCCTCCTTGCGATTATCAACATCGAAGGATAGGGTAGTGGAATTGCCCATGCCTTTGACCTCTACCCTTCCGCCGGGACGGACGGGAGAGTTTTCGATTCCGTGAGCATAATTCCAAATTAGAAGGCCATAGCTTTTCAAGATTGCTTTTAAGAGGCGGGGGTCAGTGTGTGCCAACTCTCCAATGGTTTTGATATTGCGGGAGAGAAGTTTCCGGGTAGTTGCTCTTCCCACCATGAAAAGTTCTCCGATGGGCAAGGGCCACATTTTTTCAGGAATCTCTTCAGGAAATAAGGTGTGGACTTTGTCGGGCTTTTGGAGTTCCGAAGCCATCTTTGCTAACAGCTTATTGGTAGAGATGCCGATATTTACAGTAAAGCCCAGCTCCTTTTTAACCCGATCTTTAATTTGATAAGCGATAGCCAGGGGGTCCCCAAAAAGAAGATCCATGGAAGTGAAGTCCAGAAAATATTCATCCACGGAAAATTGTTGGATTAAAGGAGAATACTCCCTTAAGATATCGCCTAGAGCTTTGCTGCACTGACGAAAGAGGAGATAATTAGGCTTGGCAATGATCAAGTCCGGACATTTGGAGAGGGCGGAATATAGGGTTTCCCCGGTTTTGATACCGTATTCTTTAGCTAAGATCGATTTGGCCAGGACGATCCCGTGCCGGGTCAAGGGATCCCCGCCGACTACAGAAGGGACGGTTCTTAAATCCAGGGGATCTCCTTGCTGAAGGCGGTAGGTCGCCTCCCAAGAGAGATAGGCTGAGTTAACATCAATATGAAAAATGATAGGTTTACCCAAAATCTAATCACCACCTATGTAGAGAAACCTTTTTACAACACATTGTTTTTAAAATAAAACAGGATTGTATGATCTGCTTCATATATTATATGCGAATATATGTTCTGCATCAATAGAAACAAATATTCTATAATTGTTAAAATATGCCTTGTTTTCCAAGTTTAAGGTGGTTTGAATAAAGAATTAAAGAATCCAAACGAAAAGTGGATATTTTAATAAAATGTTCGGATTTAGGCTTGAATTATTAAAGAACATAAGGTATAGTTTACTAGGTTTGGCTATAGTTAAGTTTAACCGAGGAGGAATAAGCCTTGAAAAAGTATGATGTGATCATCGTTGGGGCAGGTCCCGCCGGAATTTTTGCTAGTTATGAATTGGCCACAAAAGCACCTGAAGCTGCTGTTCTTTTGATTGAAAAGGGACGGGATATCTATAAACGCAGTTGCCCTATTTTGAAAAAAACCCTTTCTAAATGTCCGCCGCCCAATAAGCAAAGGGAATTTGCCAGCTGTACTCCTGCATGCTCTATTACCAACGGTTTTGGGGGCGCTGGAGCCTATTCTGATGGAAAATTCAATATTACCACAGAGTTTGGGGGATGGCTTACCGAATATCTGCCTCCTTCTGAGGTTTTGAGTCTCATTCACTATGTGGATCAGATTAACTTAAACCATGGAGCCACCAGTTTACTGACGGATCCCAGTACTCCTGCGGTAAAGGAGATTGAGAGGAAGGCCTTAGGAGCCGGCCTGAAGCTCCTTCGGGCTCAAGTCCGGCATCTGGGAACAGAATTAAACCTGGAAATTCTCAAGGATATTTATGAGTACCTTAAAGGAAAAATCGATATGGTGTTCGAAACGGAAGTCGCTGATATTATGACCGATGAAGGAGAAGGACACCTGCGGGTTAAAGGAATCCGTACCAATAAGGGAGAAGAGTACTATGCTCCTAAGGTGGTAGTGGTTCCTGGACGGGATGGTTCAGAGTGGTTTAAAGATGTCTTAAAGAAGTACAATCTGGAAATGAGCAGCAACCAAGTGGATGTAGGAGTTCGTGTCGAAACCCTGGATACCATTATGGAAGATATCAACGAGAATTTGTACGAAGGAAAATTCCTCTACCGGACTTCCGTAGGTACCACCGTGAGAAGCTTTTGCAGCAATCCTTCCGGTCATGTGGTCATTGAGAATCATACCGGGGTCATGCTGGCCAATGGACATGCTTATCGGGATAAGAATCTGGGCAGCAATAATACCAACTTTGCTTTGCTGGTATCCCATAATTTCTCCTATCCCTTCAACAAGCCTACAGAGTATGCCAAGAACATTTCCCGGCTGGCCAATGATTTATCCAACGGCAGTGTATTGCTGCAGACCTTCGGGGATATTATGAAAGGCCGCCGCTCCACAGAGAAGCGTGTCAAGGAAAGCTTTGTGGAACCGACTTTAAAAGAGGCTGTTCCCGGTAACCTGGGGCTGGTGCTTCCTTACTCCACCATGAAGAGCATCATCGAGATGATTGAGGCCTTGGATAAAGTAACGCCCGGTATAGCCTCCGAGCACACCCTGCTTTATGGAGTGGAAGCCAAGTTCTATTCTTCTCGTCCTAAGCTCAAAAATAACTTTGAGACTGAGATTGAAGGACTCTATGCTGGAGGAGACGGAGCGGGAGTGACGCGGGGCCTGGCTCAGGCGGAGGCCTGCGGAGTGAAGATCGCGCGAAATATCATTGAGGAAAAAAAGTAATCAATATATAAAAAAGATTCGGTCGCCCCGAGTGGATTGGCACTTGGGAGCGACCGAATCTTTTTTTCGGGGCAGCCTGTATTCTTAAGGCTGCCCTTTCTCCGAACATATATTATTTTAGTAAATCAGACATTTTTAGTCGCTGCTTCGGTTTTTTCGAACTCATCCTTAATCTCTTTTGAGGGTTCAGTGGTCAGCAGGCTGACGATAAGGATGGAAAGCAAGCCCACGATAAAGCCGGGTATCATTTCGTAGACTGCGTCGAAGGCAGGGAACTGTTCCCAGAGGATAACGGTGGCTGAGCCCATAATCATGCCGGCCAGGGCTCCCCATTTGTTCATCCGTTTCCAGTAGAGGCTTAAAAGAATAACAGGACCAAAGGCGGAACCAAAACCGGCCCAGGCATAGCCTACCAGGTTGAGAATGGTATCATTCTGAGTCCAGGCCAGATAGGTGGCCAAAAGAGCAACGAGCAGAACACAGAGACGGCTGACGAAAACCAGCTCCTTATCTTTAGCCTCACGACGGAAGAGAATCCGATAAATATCCTCAGTCAGGGAGCTGGAGGTTACCAGAAGCTGAGAGGAAATAGTGCTCATAATAGCCGCAAGAATAGCGGAAATCAGGAAGCCGGTGACAATGGGATGGAAGAGAATTTTACCCAGCTCGATAAATACCGTCTCAGGGTCAGCCAGAGCAGGGCCATGAGTGGCAAAGTAAGCGATACCTATGAGGCCGGTAAACATAGCTCCCACTTCAGAGAAGACCATCCAGCTCATACCAATGCGGCGGGACTTTTTGATCTCGTTCACTGAAGAGATGGCCATAAAACGCACAATGATATGGGGTTGGCCGAAATAGCCTAAGCCCCAGGCCAAGAGGGAGATGATACCAATAACACTGGTTCCGGTGAAGATATTTAAGAGTGCTGGATCAATGGCTTGAATGGTGGCGAAGGAAGATCCAAGGCCCCCGCTATACCAAAGTGTAACAATCGGTACCATGATTAATGCGGTAACCATGATTAATCCCTGGACAAAGTCCGTAAAGCTAACGGCTAAGAATCCTCCAATCAGGGTATACCCTACAATAACCAGAAGAATTAACCAAAGCCCTGTATGGTAGCCGATACCAAAGGTTGTATTGAAGAGAACAGCGCCGGAAACCAAACCGGAAGAGACATAGAAAGTAAAGAAAATAATAATGACGAGTGCGGAAACTAAACGAATGACATGGGAAGTATCATGAAAACGATGTCCAAGGAAAGAGGGAATGGTAATGGAATTACTGGCAATTTCCGTGTAAGAACGCAGGCGGGGAGCTACATAGAGCCAGTTAAAATAGGCACCAATGGTAAGTCCGACCACAATCCACCCAGAGCTGATTCCTGAAGCGAACATGGCTCCTGGCAGTCCCATCATGAGCCAGCCGCTCATATCCGAGGCACCGGCGCTCAAAGCTGTGACCGCAGGGCCCAGAGTTCGTCCCCCAATCATGTAATCGGATAGATTCGTGGTTCTCTTGTAAGAATAATACCCGATGGCCAGCATCATGACCATGTAGAAGATGACCGAAAAAGCAACCACTCAAACATCACTCTCCTTCTTTTTTGAAGTTTTTATATATAAAAGTATCTATTATAGTACACATAATAATATCATAAGACCTATAGATTTATAAGTGGGAAATGAATAAGTATACATTATTTTTTAATATTCTTTCATTTCATTAATTGCTTGCATTAAACTGCTTGAAAAAGAAAAAGCAACCTCAGACCATTAAAATTATCTGGTCCGAGGTTGTTTTTCAGATGTGAAAAAGCTTAAGCCTTCTCCAATACTTCTTTTAAATCGTCACGTACGCTTTCCTTAGCCAAGGGGACTTGTGCGCGATAGGCAGAACGACAGATAACATGGGATGAAACAGGAGAGGTAAGAAACACAAAGAAAATGCCAAGGAATAACTTGATACTGAAATAATCCTCCACAAACAGGAAAAAGAGGAAGGTCCCCAGCAGGACAAATAATACTCCTAATGTAGAGCTTTTGGAAAGAGCATGGGCGCGATTATAGACATCCGGGAGCCGAATAAAGCCAATGGCACTGAGGAAACCCAATATAGTTCCGATTAAGATAATGATCCCTATACCTAACTCAATCAGCGTGTTCGCGTTCAATGACAATCCCCCTCTCGATAAATCGTGCAAAAGCGATGGTTCCGATAAAGGAGAGAATCCCAATCAATAGAATCACTTCAAAAAAAGCTGTAGTTCTGAGAAATACGGAAAAGATGGCTACCGCGGCAATAATATTAATGCCGAGGGCATCCAGGGCTTGAACACGTTCAGAGGCCGTGGGCCCTTTGACACAACGGTAAATCGTTGCCAAGATGGAAAGAGTTGAAAAGCATAAGGATAAAAATATGACCCAAAATAAGATTCCCTCTATCATAGCCTTGTCACCTTCTTAATAGCATCTTCAAACTTTTCTTTAGAGCGGATGACTGAATCGCTCAGTTCGGGAATATCCATAGCGTGGATATAGAACATCCTCTTGTCCGGAGAGATCTCCATCACTACGGATCCTGGGGTCAAAGTAATGAGAAGTGCCAGAAGAGTCACTTCCACATCGGATTCCAAACTGGTTTCCAAGGAAAAAATCCCCGGCTTAATATCAATCTTCGGCTTGATGATTTCCCGAATCACCATGATGCTGGATGTAAAAAGTTCATAAATAAAGAGAAAAAAGAGCTCCGCAACAGCTTGTAAAGTGAAAAGGTAGAATTTGCTGTTCAGAAAACGCCGTAAAATGAAGAGAACCAGGATGCCAAACAGATATCCGCTTGAAAAGGTTAAGATGCTCCAATCATCCTGAAAAAACATCCATAAAACTCCGATAAATAAATTGATTAACACCTGCATTGGCATCGAATCACCTCTTTCCCTCATGTGCACTTACTGGAATCTCTCCTGGAGAACGGCATCAATATAGATCTGGGGCTCCAGCAATCCCGCCACCGCTAAATCTATGACTCCATGGAGTCCTTCTGCCCCTATGCCCAAGGCGACAGTACAGGCTGTAAGTAGGGCGATGGGGAGCAGCAGTCCTTTTGTGGTTCCTTTTTCCGTTTCTTCCGTAAAGTTTGTGTATCCCCAGAACACATTCATGAACAGCTTTAACATAGAATACAAGACCATCAGGCTGGTGAACAGACCGATGCCGCCGAGCCAAAAGTAATCGGCGCGAAAGGTCCCTTCAGTGACAAAGATTTTGCCGACGAAACCACTCAAGGGAGGGATGCCGGATAGGGATAAGGCCGCAATAAAGAACATCCAGCCTAATTGAGGATGTAAGCGAATCAGTCCGCTCATTTCCTTAAGTTTGCCTGTACCTGTCAAATGAAGGATTGTTCCTCCTAAAAGGAAAAGGAGAGCTTTGACAATCATGTCATGGACCAGATAATAGATGGATCCCCGCAGGCCTGTTTCAGTGAAGGAGGCAAAGCCTGCCAAAATAAAGCCGACCCCAACTACCACATTATAGGTCAGGATACTCTTGATATCCCCGAAAGCAACTGCTCCCATGGCTCCTAAAAGCATGGTCACGGCAGCGAGAACACCGATGAGAAGATGGGTGACTTCCGGTTCATGGTAAAAAACAAGAGAAAACAAACGAATAATGGAGTAGATCCCAACCTTGGTTAGCAAGGCCGCAAACAGAGCGGCTATAGCTGTAGGGGGGGTACTATAAGAACCTGGAAGCCAGAAGAAGAGAAACAGGCCGGCTTTCAGACTAAATACGATTAAGAACAAAAAGGCTACCGCAGTCATCAGTCCATCCTGTCCGATCTCCGCCACCCGAACAGATAAATGGGCTAAGTTCAACGTTCCGGTCATTCGATAAAGAAAGGCCAGGGCAATCAGGAAGAGGAAAGATGACACCATATTAATCAGAATATAGTGAATGGATTCCTTTAGCTGTATCTTGGTTCCCCCTAAAGTGATCAGCACATAGGAGGCAACCAACATGACCTCAAAGCACACGAATAGGTTAAAAATATCCCCGGTAAGGAAGGAACCGTTTACACCTGCGATTAAGAATAAGGTTAAGGGATAAAAATAATGCCGCTCTCGCTCTATACCGATGGAGGAGAAAGCATAATACACGCAACAAAAAGTGACGACTGCAGTGACTAAGACCAGCAAAATCGAAAGCATATCAGCTACTAAACTTATGCCGAAGGGAGCTTCCCACCCTCCCAGTTGAAGGGTTTGAATTCCTGTTTCTTGGATTTCCCTCATGATAAAAAGAGCCGCGATTCCCACCAGGGTGGTGGTGAGGAGGCTTAGGAGCCGATGGAGACGGATATGATTGCGCAAAATAACCATGATCATTCCGGCAATAATCGGGAGGATGATCGGGAGTATCACTAAATTATTCATCATGATACCCCCTTAATTCTTCCAAATCGTCAGTCCCCAGGACGTTATAGGTTCGATAGCTCAATACTAAGAAGAGGGCCGTGGTGGCGAAGTTAATAACAATAGCCGTAAGTAAAAGAGCCTGGGGAAGGGGATCCGTGAAAAAGCTCTCCTTTAGGCCCAGAAGAGGTGGTCCGCCCTTTTTTAATCCTCCCATGGTTAGGATCAGCAGATTGACCCCGTGCCCGATAATGGAGGTTCCTAAAATAACCCGGAGCAAAGTTTTAGAGAGGATCAAGTATGTGCCTATGGTAAATAAAATTCCGATCACTATTGCCATCAATGTTTCCATTTATCGATCATCACCTATACTCATAATAATGGTTAAAGACGTTCCAATAACAGCTAAGGCAACCCCTACATCGAACAATACGGCGGTGGCCATCTCCGTCCTTCCGAACAGCGGAAGATGAACATAACCGAAGGCTTGAGTTAAAAAAGGCTCTCCTATAAGCATTCCCCGTGCCCCTGTAAAGACAGAAATCAGCACCCCGGCCCCGGCAAGGGCTTTAAAATCCACAGGGAAATTTTTGCGGACTTTTTCAATCCCATAGACTAAAAAGAGAAGGACGATGGCCGCGACAAATGCCAGTCCGCCGATAAATCCGCCCCCTGGGTTGTGATGACCGGAAACAAAAAGATTGACGGCGAAGGTCAGGATAATGACAACGGCCACTTTAGTTACTGTCCGCAGTATGACATCATTAGGATCTTTCATTCTCTTTCCCTCCTGCCATACGCAGCTTTATCAATGTATATACTCCTAACCCCGCCATAGACAGGACCAGAATTTCCAACATAGTATCAAATCCCCGAAAATCCACCAGAATGGCGTTGACGATATTTTTCGCGCCGGCAAGCTCATAGGCATTTTCGTAATAACCGGAAATAGACTCAGGGAGGGGATTCCCGTTTGCAGACAGAGCAACCATAGTCATAACGATACCAATGGCCAGGGAGACCAAGCCATTGACCACTTTAGTGGGAAGGGGAGTGTTCTCTTTTTTTAACTTGGGTAAATGGTAAAAGCAAAGTAAAAATAATACTGTGGTGATGGTCTCTACCACGAGTTGGGTGAGGGCTAAATCCGGAGCGCGGAAGAGAACAAAGAAGAAGACCACAAGAAAGCCTAAGGATCCTACCGCAACAACGGAGGTCAGGCGTGTTTGGGCCAGGAGAACGGTGACGGCGGAAATGACCATGGCTGCCAGCAAAGCAAGCTCATAGATGCTGAAGGAAGCATCCAGAGAAGGGTCAAAAACGATCCCTTTTGAAAAGACCATTGCCCCTCCTACAGCCACAATAATAAAGGTTAAGATATAGATAAGATAATCCCGAAGGGAGCCTGTCATATACCGTTTAGTTAGAGACAGGGAAAGGGACTCCATCCTTTCCAGAGAGGTCTCATAGATATGGTTCAAGGTTAAAGCCTGAGGGTAAGTGCGGTAGAGCTTCTGCCACTTTTTCAAGGTCTTGTACAGAATAAGCCCAAAGACGATCACTCCAAGGGTCATCAGAAGTTCGGGAGTAACCCCATGCCATGGACTGACATGAACTGTTAAAAGTCCTTCCTGAGCAAGAGGGGGCAGGACCGCGGCCCAGGCAGGGGCCAATACATACTGGACCAGGACATTGGGGAAGAAAAATAGGATCACCACTAAAGCCGCCAACACTATAGGGGGGATCAACATTCCCAGAGGCGCTTCGTGGGCTTGTTTCCCCAGCTTGTGTTTCGGTTGACCTGTAAAGGTCCTGAAGACCATGATCATGCAGTAGACAAAGGTTAAGATGCTGGCGATCCAGGCAAGGACAGGAATGAGAAGTGATATTTCCGAAGCGTTTAATACGGCGGTAAAGAAGAGCTCTTTGCTTAAAAACCCGTTAAAAGGAGGCAGCCCCGCCATAGATAAACTTCCGATGAGAGCCAGGGTAAAAGAAATAGGCATGATATGCATTAATCCGCCCAGTTTCCTGATATCCCGGGTGCCAGTTTCATGGTCGATGATCCCCACCACCATAAAGAGGCAGCCCTTAAAGGTGGAATGATTGACTAAATGAAAGAGTGCTGTAAAGATAGCGAGAGCATAGGCAGTTTTGGCATTTCCAGCGTCAAGTGCCAACGCAGCAGAGCCCAGCCCTAATAAGCTCATGATAAGCCCCAACTGGCTAATGGTAGAGTAAGCTAATAAAGCTTTTAAATCCGTCTGCCTTATAGCGTTGAAAGAACCGTAAAGCAGGGTAACAAGGCCAATACCTGAAACCAGCCAGAACCAGACCTCTCCCCCGCCAAAGACAGGAGTAAGGCGGGCAACTAAATAAATGCCTGCTTTCACCATCGTGGCCGAATGCAGATAGGCGCTCACAGGGGTTGGGGCCTCCATGGCATCAGGCAGCCATATACTAAAGGGAAATTGAGCAGATTTGGTGAAGGCGCCGATCAAGATCAATACCATCGCCGGCAGGAATAAGGAATGAGAGTGAATCTCCCCCAGACTATGGATCATCTCACGAATGCTATGGGTATCGGTCATCATGGCAAGGAGGATGAATCCTGCCAGCATAGCTAACCCGCCAAAAACCGTAATCAGCAAGGATTTGCGGGCACCGGAGCGGGACTTCTCCCGTTCAAACCAGTAGGCTATCAATAAAAAAGAAGAAATGCTGGTCATTTCCCAAAAAACATATAAGGTAAAAATATTATCGGAAAGCACAACCCCCAGCATGGCTCCCATAAATAAGAGCAAATAGATATAAAAATTGTGTAAAGCTTCTTTGTGCTTGGAAAGATAATAGATAGAATAGAGAATGACCAGAAATCCTACTCCGCTGATGAGCAGGCCGAAGATCAAGGATAAACCATCTATAAGAAGGGTGATATTAATATCATAGGAAGGAATCCAAGGAAGGCTTAGGGCAATGATTTCTCCTGAAGATAGGGTGGGAATCGTGGATAAAAAAACGAAAAAGATCAACAAAGGGATCCAGAGGACGAACCAGCCTGTATGAATCTTAGGAGTAAATTTCTTATGTAAAAGGGGAACTATGGGAGAAAATAGGAAAGGTATCCCTAAAACAAGATAGAGCCAAACCATCTATCCTCCTCCTTTTCTGTTCTATTCTTTAATAGTTGACTGATAAAGATTCATGAGCTATAGTCATATTTAAGTTAGTCGGTGTTTAAGCAAAATACACCTGTACAAGATTCTGAGGTGGGACAAAATGTTTAAAAAGAAAAAGCATATGGACGAAGGGCTTCTTGTTTGTATTTATTATGGCCCTAACGGTGAGCGACTCATACGGCGTGGCAGCAAGATTGCGAAAATGTTTGGCTGCCCACTCTATATATTGACCGTGGATTCCAAACCTTTTGATGAGTTGGATGCGGAAAAATCCATCTATATTACCAAATGGAAAAAATTAGCTAACGAGCTTGATGCAGACGGGTTTATTTTGAAGGATAATGAGCAGCGTCCTGTCTACAAAGTGATTGCTGAAACAGCCCGGGAAAAAAGAGCTACCCAGATTATCATAGGTCAAACGGTCCAAAGCCGCTGGGAACAGATTACCAAGGAATCCATTGTTAATTTACTTTTAAGGGAAATCCCTTTCGTGGACCTTCACATCATATCAGTGGCCCGTTACCTTAGAGATCCGGACAGCAATTATGAAAAAGGTGTCCGGGCTTATCTAATGACGGACGGGGAAAACTTCCGGCTGGTCTTTAAACATTCAAAAGAAATCGTTTATGAAGGTATTTTTTTCAAAGAATATGGTACCGACTTTAATAACGGGATTTTTAAGTTCATTAAGGATGGCGAAACATTACAGGTCCAGGTCATTGAAGATAGGGTTACGGAGTTGACCAATGTGGACATGGAACCCAATGAGAATGATGAAGACTGAGACTTTCTACACGCTCCACTGAAGACAGTGGAGCTTTTGTTTTATAAATTGACATTAACTTTTATGAATCGAGTTTCTTCTTTATCAATACCGATATATTTTAAGGTTTCCGAAGGAGAATGATGGTGAAAGGTTTTCATCAAAATAGAAATTGCTATACCGGCTCTGAAAGCATGGTAGCCGAAAGTTTTTCTCAAAGTATGGGTGCCTATCTTCCCGGGAATGCCCACCTTTCGTGCAGCATCATTAATGATTCGGTAGGCTTGTTGGCGGGTAATAGGAAGGTTGTCTTTTTTGGATTTAAAGAGATAATCGCTATCACGCAAACGGGCAAGGGTTAAGTATTTAATTAACTCTTCTTGAATCCTGTTATTAATGTAGTAGGCCCTTTCTTCTTTGCTTTTTTCATCATGAATGAGTAGGAATTCTTTGATCCTGCCATCCTCCCACACGTCATTGAGCTTAAGAGTCAGTAAGTCACTGATTCTCAACCCGGTATTAATACCGAAGACAAAAAGTAAAAGATCCCGTTGAGAGTGATTGCTCAATAATTTCTTAATCGCGTTAATGCTCTCCACATCTTTAATGGGATCAACGTATTCCACATTGGACCCTCCTTAATGTGACATAATCACATTTTAGCAAAATTTGAGTAACATTACAAACACAAATCATACCAAGTACATAGAAAAAGGGGAAATAGAGCAAACTCTTTGTTGAAGGATTATGCCGATGGAGAATGGATCATCCCATCGATAAGGAGTGAAGCCAATGAGTGAAGCGGTTCTCGAGAAAATCGAAGGCCGAGTGAGTTATCACGATTCGGTAGAGGAGATGCTGGTCAGAATTCGCGAAGACGGAATGTCCAATGTCTTTGACCGCTATGAAGCCCAGGAAAAAATCCGCTGTAAATTTTGTTTGCAGGGTCTAAGTTGCCAGCAATGCTCTCAAGGTCCTTGCCGGATCAATGAAAAGGGGGAACAAGATCGCGGGGTTTGCGGGATTGGTCCTGATGCCATGGCGATGCGGAAGCTGCTCTTGCAAAATATTATGGGAGCAGGTACATACAGTCATCATGCCTATGAAGCTTTTCGTACTTTGAAAGCTACCGGGGAAGGAAAAACACCCTTTAAGATTAAAGAGCCGGAGAAGCTTAAATGGATGTGTGAAAAATTAGGGATTGATACCAATCAAGATATTAATAAGATGGCCATTCAATTGGCTGATTTATTGGAACATCAACAACAGATCGGAGTAGAAGAAAAAAACCTTATGGTGGAAGCTTTTGCGCCGAAAAAAAGGAAACAAGTATGGCGGGATTTAAATATTTACCCCGCGGGAACCGTTCATGAAGAGCAAAACTGTGTGGCAAGCTGTCTCACCAATGTGGACGGAAACTATGCCTCCCTTGCTTTAAAAGCACTGCGCTTAGGTCTGGCTACTATTTATAACTCACAAATTGGGCTGGAGATGGTTCAAGACATTCTCTTTGGCACTCCTCAACCTCATGAAGTGGATGTGGACCTAGGAATCATGTGTCCGGAACATATTAATATTGTCTTTAACGGACATCAACCTTGGATTGGCGCGGCAATGATTGAAAGAGCCCGCTCCTCTGATGTGCAGGAAAAGGCCAGGGCAGCGGGAGCTAAAGGCCTGCGTGTGGTGGGCTCCATCGAAACCGGACAAGAGCTCCTGCAACGCTTTGAGATGGATGATGTTTTCGTGGGCCTGATGGGCAACTGGTTGACTATTGAGCCTCTGCTGGCCACAGGAACAGTGGATGTCTTAGCAATGGAAGAAAACTGCTCCCCTCCGGCTATCGATATGTATGCAGAGAAATACCAGGCCACCCTGGTCTCCATCAGCACCATCATCGATATTCCCGGCTTGCAGCATAAACTTCCTTATGATCCGTCCGAAACGGATAAAATTGTGGAAACCTTGATCGATTTAGCTATCGATAACTTCAAGAAAAGAAAAGGTAAAGTCACCCCTAAGGTTCCTCAGTATAAGACGAAAGCCATTGCCGGATTCTCCACAGAAGCTGTCCTCGGTGCCTTGGGGAACAAGCTGGACCCCTTGGTAGAAGTTATCGCTGCCGGTAAGATCAAAGGAGTTGTGGCTTTGGCCAACTGCTCTACCTTAAGGAATGGTCCCCAAGACTGGAATACGGTTAACCTGACGAAACAGCTGATCAAGAAGGATATCCTTGTAGTAGCCGGTGGATGTGGAAACCACGCTTTGGAAGTAGCCGGGCTTTGCAATTTGGACTCTATTAAGGAAGCTGGTCCTGGGCTGCAAGAGATTTGCACTGCTTTAAAGATTCCTCCGGTTCTAAGCTTTGGAACTTGTACCGATACAGGACGAATCAGCATGTTGGTTACCGCTCTGGCGGATCACCTGGATGTGGATATCCCCCAGCTTCCTATCGCTGTCACGGCTCCGGAGTGGATGGAGCAAAAGGCTACCATCGATGGTGTCTTTGCCGTAGCTTATGGAGCCTATACTCATCTTTCTCCCACACCATTTATAACGGGTGCTCCTCAATTAATTAAGCTCTTGACCGAGGATGTAGAAGGATTGACCGGCGGAAAAGTGGCTGTAGGGGACGATCCCGTGGAAGTAGCCCAGGGTATTGAAGCTCATATTATGGCGAAACGAAAAGGGTTAGGTTTGCATTAGGAAGAAGGGTTAGGAGACGCCGGCCAAAAGGACCGGCGCTTCTTTTTTAAGTTTTTTTAGGTTGCTTAATCAACAGCAAAGGAGAGTCGAATGACTTTCTCGAATAATTAAAATCACCTGAGGAAGTATAGCTTTGAATCTAAATAGGAAGTTAAGGAGTATGTCCATGAATTCTTGTACTGCTTGCCATAGTTGTGGATGCCATTCAGAAGGGCGATTCTGCGCTTCAAAGGTTCCTATATTTTCCATGCTTGCTGATGAACAGCTTGCGGTGATTACCGGCTTGATCACACGGCGACGTTATAAAAAGGGTCAGGTCCTTTTTTTCGAAGGGGATGTATCGGATAAGTTCTACATCATTAATCACGGGAAAATTAAGACCTTTAAGCATACCAGGGAGGGTAAGGAACAAATCCTCTATATTCTTACTGAAGGCGATTTTATTGGCGACTTGAGCCTCCTGAAGAAGAGCGCATTTCAATATAATGCGGAGGCACTGGAGGATGTCGGTGTCTGTACTCTATCCAAAGATGATCTGGATAAAATCTTAAAAGAAAATCCAGAGATTTGTTTAAGAATCTTAGAAAGTGTCCATGATCGCCTTGTGGATCTTGAGAACTTAGTCCAGACCTTAAGCACCAAGGATGTGGAGGCAAGAATCGCCGGCCTGTTATTTAATTTCTCTAAGAATTTTGGCGAACACAAAGACGGCAAAGTAATACTCAATATGGTCTTGACTCGTGAGGAGATGGCTAATTTTATCGGAGTGACCCGAGAGACCATGAGTCGTAAGCTATCCGGTATGCAGGATGAAGGAATCCTGGAACTCGTAGGAAATAAACGCATTATTATAAACAGGCTAAGAGATTTAGAAGAAATGATGTAATCCAATGAATCTGGAAGTCGAAAATAAGTGTTGAAATTGTGGTTGACAGCGGATTTTGCGAATTGTATACTGAATACAGTTTCGCCTACATAGGAAAACTTGACTATTTGCACTGTCAGAAAGGAGGCCGTGACTATGACTGTATCAATCATCCCAGCGAATGCTTATGTTAAAAATCCTGTAACTTCATCCTGCGGCCTGAGACTACCCATTTGATCATTGTTTCTCATGAAAATTGAAAACGGATTAATGGAGTCACGGGCTAGATCCGTGACTTTACTTTTACTGTATTCAGAAAGCCACGGTATCCTCTATCAGGAGGAGTCCGTGGCTTTGCGTATTTGATGGAAGAGAGAGAAGGAAGATGTCAGTATTACGAACGATGCTTAATCCTTATCGAGGAATGCCCAAAGAAATCTATGTCATTTTTATTGCCCGGATTATCAATGCTATCGGGGCTTTTGTAGGCCCGCTCATGACTATTATCATGACTCAAAGCATTGGTTTACCCGAGGGTAAAGCTGGTTTTTATCTCAGCCTCTCCGGGGGAGTCAGTCTAATGGCCGCTCTTTGCGGAGGGAAGCTTGTGGATCGCTTCGGAAGAAAAAGAATCATTCTTCTATTTTCAGGTTCGGCTGTTTTGGTTTTTTTTCGGATCGGGTTCATGGAGCCTTCTTTGGATATGATTCATCTTATTATATTAGCAGGTGCATTAAACTCGACCACAAAACCTGCTTACGATTCATTGATTGCCGACCTTACGACTCCCGCCAATCGGAGCGGAGCCTATGCCCTGTCTTATATGGGCTGGAATATAGGTTTCGCCATTGGGCCTGTGTTAGGAGGATTTCTTTACCGGCACCACCTGCACTGGGTCTTTAGGGGAGAGAGTATGGCGATTTTTATGTCTCTGGTCCTTATTGCTACCTTTATTAAAGAGACTCTGAATAAGGCTCATGAAGAGATTCAGGATGAAGAGCGTTATCTGGAGCGCAGGGTGGAAGGATCCATTTTCAAGGTTATTAGGCTGCGGCCTTTGCTCATTTTCTTTGCCTTGATTATGTTCGGTTATAATTTCACCTATTCCCAATGGTCGTTTATGCTGCCCATGCAGATCATGAAGAATTACCCCGGCATAGGCTCACAGTACTTTGGGTTTCTAGCTGCCTTTAATGGTTTGATAGTCATCATCTTTACCCCGATTGTCACTCGGTTCGCCGGGCATCTATCCTATCTGCGCCGGGGAGTAATAGGTGGAATTCTCTATGCTGTTGGCTTTGGTATGATTGGAGCGCTGAACTCTCTGGAATTTTTATTCCTGTGGGCCTTTATATTTACCCTCGGCGAGGTCATTCTGGCCATTACGGTTGCTCCCTTTATTGCGGATAACACTCCTGCGTCCCACAGGGGGCGGATGACTTCGACCATGGCTATTATTGCGGATTCCGGATATACCTTAGGCCCTCTGGGGATGGGGATAGCTTTGACCTATATCAGTATGGAAACAGGGTGGCTGGCCTTGGGGGTGTCAACGTTGATGTTCACCTTATTGATGAAATTATTGGAGCGCCGGGAAAAAACCATTGTTCAAAAAGCAATGAAGGCTATGGCAAAGTAGAATATGATAGCTAAGTAGGAAAAACGCCAGAGATTCAAATTGAACTGCACCCCAATTGTTAGACATCCACTAACAGTTGGAGGTGCTTTTCTTTATGGCCAAATTTACAGTTGAAGAGAAATTAAAAGCTGTAAAACGCTATTTATATGGTAAAGAAAGTCAACGAGAAATCTCAGCATCTATCGGGGTGCATAATTCCAATCTTCAGACATGGATTAAACAGTATCAATTTCATGGAGAAAAAGCTTTTGAAAAGAACTATACATCGTATACTTTAGAATATAAACTAGACGTACTTAACTATATGAACAAACAAGGGACGTCTATCAAACAAACGGCTGCAATCTTTAACATCCCTGCACCTTCCACGATATTAAAATGGAAGCGACAACTAGAAACGCAGGGATTAGACGCCCTTGAACTAAAGAAAAAGGGGCGTCCACCCATGAAAAAAAGAAATAATAATATAGAAAAAAATGAGACTCCGGCCGAAGGATCAATAAAGGCATTACAGCTGGAAAATGAACGTTTACGTATGGAGAACGCCTATCTAAAAAAGTTGAATGCCTTAGTTCAAAACAAGAAAAAATCACCAAACAAGACAAAGTTCAAGTAGTCTATGAATTAAGGCAAGAATTTTCGGTGAAAGCACTTCTCCAGCTTGCGGATATTGCGCGTAGCACATATTATTATTGGGTCAAAAATCTGGATCGTTCTAATCCAGATGCAGAACTGAAAGTATTGATTCAAACAATTTATGACGATCATGAAGGCCGTTATGGGTACCGTCGAATTAAAGATGAATTAGAGAACCAAGGACAAAAGGTCAATCATAAAAAAATTCAACGTATCATGAATGAATTAGGCTTAAAATGCCTTGTTCGTATGAAGAAATATCGCTCGTACAAAGGGACAGTGGGTAAGATTGCACCTAATATTTTAGAACGCAACTTTAATGCTGAAAGGCCAAATGAGAAATGGGTTACGGATATAACGGAGTTTAAATTATTTGGAGATAAATTATATTTGTCCCCGATGCTGGATCTATTTAATGGTGAAGTTATTACTTATACAATCGGTTCGAGGCCAGTCTATACCCTCGTTTCTACGATGCTAGATCAAGCATTTGAACGGTTAACGGATAGGAACGGGCTCTTGATTCACTCTGATCAAGGGTGGCACTATCAAATGAAGCAATATAGCCATGCCCTTCAAGAACGTGGTATTACACAGAGTATGTCTCGTAAAGGCAACTGCTACGATAACGCTATTATTGAAAATTTCTTTGGTATTATGAAATCGGAACTTCTTTATTTAAAAGAGTTTAAAAGTGTTGAACACTTTAAGCAAGAACTTGCTAACTATATAGATTACTACAACAACAAACGAATTAAGTCAAAATTAAAAGGCATGAGTCCGGTACAATACCGAACTCATGCCCAACAGGTTGCCTAATAATAAACCTGTCTAACTTTATGGGGTCACTTCAAAGCTGGCGTTTTTCTATAGGGACTTAGGATTGCTCCAAGACGGTGGGATCTTTTTCCTTTTTCTCTTTTTGCTTGTCACTAGCGCTAAGGGATTCATATTTGGCACTGTTTCGTCCTTCGGTATGTTTTTGAATCTCGCCCGATCGTTTCATGGTATACCTCCTGATTGATGATAAAGGATAAAGGGATAGAAATTACCTTCCATAATAGTATGTGAAAATCTTCGGGCAGACATTCGAAATAATTTAAAAAGGGAATTTTTTGGAAATGCCTTGTTGGATGGGTAACGTTTTAGACCTTGACCCCATATCCTATGAGTAAATCAACCGAAAAGGACGGGTCATCATGATCATGAACTATGTTTTTCCGGCCATCATGGAGCGCAATACCCTGTCGGGCCGGTATATCGTTATTTTCCCAGATCTGCCGGACCCCATCTGCCAGGGGGAAACCCCGGAAGCCTCCGATCCTGTAAGCCGGAAAAAGCGGGAGGATGCCGAGGTCATTGTGCTGGAGGCTGATCCGCCTGTTTGAGGAGTATGGGCCCCCACAGCCCACCTTACCAGATTGGCAAGCGCTTGCCAAACTGAGCTACACCCAAGGGATTATTCTACTGGGCGTCCCGGAGGAGGAACGGGCTTAGTTTATCGAAGAGCTGGATCCGGAAAGTCTATCGACCCGGGAATTGCAAAAGGCGGTTCAAGAGCGGAACCGGGCTGCGGAAGAACGGGACAACCTGATAACCAAAGTGGGAGAGCTGAATCAAGCAAGAGCCGGACATATAAAGTCTATAAAGATAAGAACGTTAATTTTTTGGCTGAGGGCTTAAAAATAAAAATGTAATTAGTAATATGATAGAACAAAATGAAAGCCCCTTTATCCGAATGGTATACTGTTCGGATAAAGGGGCCTTTTCACTAATCAGAAAGCATAAGTTGTTGGGGGGCATGGAGGGAGCAGCACTGGCTGCTTTAAATAAAGTAGTTTTGCGATACCTCCGGATAAGCATACTTTATACTAATTTAATCCGCGTTTCTCACTTCAATTCCAGCAAGTTTTTCATAATATTGAACTAAGGCGCTATGATCCTGGTGATCCAGTTCGTAGCTTTTTAAAGTCTGCATCATTTCCATGACGGTCGCCGTCAGCGGTAGGGGCGAGCCAATATCATGGCCGGTCTCCATGACATTGTTAAGGTCCTTGATGTGGAGATTAATGCGGAAACCTGGATCAAAGCGGCGCTCAAACATCATGGGTCCTTTGGCATCCAGCACCGTGCTTCCCGCCAATCCACCCCGAATGGCTTTGTAGACCGTCTCCGGATTAGCTCCGGCTTTGGTAGCTATGGTTAATGCCTCAGACACAGCAGCGATATTTACGGCAACGATAATCTGATTGGCCAACTTCGTAACATTGCCGGCACCCACGCCCCCGCAGAGGACGGCTGAAGAACCCATGGCTTTTAATATAGGAAGAAATTCCTCAAAGTCCTCGGATTTTCCCCCAACCATAATGGAAAGGGTTCCATCGATGGCTTTAGGCTCCCCACCGCTCACCGGTGCATCCATGAAGCGGACCTTTTTTTCGGCAAGCTTTTGGGCCACTTCCTGACTGGCACCGGGAGCAATAGAACTCATATCGATGACCATAGCGCCAGGCTGAGCGCCTTCCAGAACTCCGTTAGGTCCCAGGACGACTTCCTTCACCTGAGGAGAGTTGGGCAGCATGGTGATGATCAGTGAGCAGCGCTCGGCTACATCTTTAGGAGATGCTCCGGCTTCAGCGCCGGCTTGAACGCATTCCTGGACGGATTTTTGACTGCGATTATAAACCACCACTTCATGACCTGCCTTAAGCAGATTCAAGCTCATGGGTTTCCCCATAATACCGAGTCCGATGAATCCAATTTTCATGTGAATACCTCCTGTATAGAGTTTTTGGGTCATTCTTTTTAGGGTAGACGGTCATGCCGCGCCGCAGCAATAGCATCAGCAGAGGATGAAAAAGCTTGTCTGGGTCGTGTAGCTTTACGCACAAACTCACTCCATAGCTCCAGGGCTGGTCAACTCGCTTTCTTAACAGCATCTGCAGCGGATAAGTACCCTTTGGGGAGTGCCGCCTTGAGCGAAACTGTCCACCGGACACTTTCGACGCCAAACCTCCGGGTAATACCTGATGTGAACCGGCGGCTCCGCTACGTTAAGAAAGCTTTGTAGACCCGACCACCCCTCCGCTAAAGCCGTTCGCTCCTGTGCGTAAAGCTACGCTTGCAGGTCTTTTTCGGCTCTCTTTTGGGTCTTTTCCAGGGTAGCCGGTCATGCCGCGGGGCGGCACCAGAAGAGACGAAAAGTGTAGTCCGGGACGTGTGGCTTTATCCTACATTCGCACTGCTCAGCCCCGAAAAACAGCCTAGGATTTTGCTTTAAGGCAGAGAACGAATTTAAGCGAGCAGGGAAGCAATCTTCGCGAAAAGACTGCAGCGGAGTCGGGTTGGAAACAGGACGTTTCCAACCGGCTATGAGAACAAGTGCGAAAGCAGTGCTTTCGAGGAGCCGATTTAGCCGGGCACCCGACGCAGCGGAGGTCTTAAGCGATTAGATTGCTCCGCGCAGCTTATAGAGTGAACGCCGAAAGCAAAATCCTGGAGAATTAGCTTTCAGGTCCTACTCAAAAGCCTTAATCCATTCTAATGAAGCAACAGTATCAGGCTGAGGGACATATTCCATAGAAACGGCATAGGGATAGCCGACTTCTGTTAAGGTCTTAAAGAAAGCGTGGTAATCAATCTCACCTGTACCTGGCTGATGACGTCCGGGGTTATCGGCTACTTGTATGTGGGCGATATGGGGGAGTTTTTCCTGCAGGATCTTCAGGAGATCTTCTCCTTCCCGGGCGGCATGATAGGTATCGTATTGGAGGAAAATATTCTCACTGCCTGCTTCGGTAATGACCTTCAGGACATCTTCGGTGGTATTAAGATAGAATCCTGGAGCATCAAAATGATTCAGAGGCTCGAGGAGCAGCTTAACCCCAACCTGCTGCAGTTGATCGGCAGCATAGCGGATATTGGAGATCAGAGTAGCCCGCTGTTCTTCTTGGGACTGATCCTCACGAATTTTTCCTACAAGGCAATTGATTTGCTTAACATGAAGGGCTTGGGCGATCTTAACGGCTTTCGCCACCCCTGCTTTAAATTCCTCCTGTCGGCTGGGGTCAAGGGCGATACCTCGCTCACCGGCTCCCCAATCTCCGGCAGGGAGGTTAAAGAGAACCAACTCTAATCCATGGGTCTCCAACTCTTGTTTCAACTCGGTAAGGTCCAAATCGTAAGGGAACATAAACTCGACCCGATTAAGTCCAGCTTTCCTGGCTGCGTTAAAACGCTCCATCATAGGCAGGTCACTAAAGAGAAAGGATAAATTGGCAACAAGCCGGTCCTTTTTTATAACCATCTAAAATTCCTCCCAACGTATTATTCAAGTTCCAGGACACCGGTTAGTGTTCCATCGAGAGAAACAGAGCATTGAGCTTGGGGATCGACGAGAACTTCAATTAAATAAGGGCGATTTTGGCTAAAAGCACGCTCCAGGGCTCCCTGAATTTGATCCGGTCCATCAATTAATTCTGCTTCCACCCCCATTCCTCGTGCCGTGGCAACAAAGTCCAAGCCACGGGAGTGACCTTGTATGTGGTTTTCATATTCAAGGTCTGTGGAAATCCAACGATGATCAAAGAGGAGATTTTGCTGCTGGCGGATCAGTCCGAATAAGGAGTTGTTGAGGACCACCACCACTACGGGAATAGTGTGTTTGGCGGCAGTAGCCAATTCCTGCAAAGACATCCCCAGGCTGGCATCTCCTAAGAGATTAACCACTTGACGATTGGGATAGGCAAGCTTGGCCCCAAGCGCCGCTCCCAATCCCCACCCCATAGTTCCCGCCCGCCCGGTAATTAAGAAGGAACGGGGAACATAGGCTTCAAAAAGCTGGGTAGTCCAGATCTGGCTTATCCCGCAATCCAAGGTTAGAATCGCATCCCGCTTAAGGGCCTCCCGCACTTCAGCAATGGCTTGCTGAGGTTTAAGGGGATTGGTATCGAACTTTTTGCGGCGAGCCAAGCGGATTCGATTCTCCTGCAAGGCGTGAATCCGGGTTTGAGCATGAGGGGAGGGGGTGAAATCTTTATCCCGTAGAAACAAAATAAAGTGTTCCAGGAATTCTCTGATATCCGCCGCCAGAGCAAGCTCGGTAGGAACATGGCGTGAAAGCTCTTTTTCATCCAGATTCACATGGATGATTTTTCGTCCCGATTTGAACTGTTGGATATCACCTGTCCCTCGGCCATCGAACCGGCCGCCCAAATTGATAATAAGATCGGACTCCAGGATGGTTCTATTGCCAAGAGGGGTTTGACACATAGTGCCCATTAATCCCCCATAGAGGGGATGATCATTAGGAAAGGCGTCCTTACCCATCAAGGTGGATACTACGGGAATGTGAAGGAGTTCAGCTGCCTCCCGCAACAGTTCGGTTGCGTTGCTGTGAACGACTCCGCCGCCGACCAGCAAAGTAGGGGCCTTGGCTTCACAGAACATTGAAAATATAGTATTCAATTCATCTTTCGAAATTTCCTGCTTGTTTGAGGGCTGTTGGACAAAATTGAATTCATTCCAATCCACTTCTAAAAGGCCCTTTTGAACATCCAAGGGGAGATCTAGTAAAATGGGTCCTTTTTTTCCTGTAGTAGCTAACTCCCACCCTTCTTTGAGGATCTGGGGAAGATCCCCTGCATGTTTTACAAGATAAGCGGCCTTCGTCACCGGTCCTGCCATTTCAACGATAGGGGCCTCCTGGAAGGCGTCTTTGCCAATCAGGGAAGTGGGGACCTGGCCGGTCAAAGCCAGAAGAGGGACAGAATCACTGTAAGCACTGTATAAGCCCGTTAGAAAATTAGTAGCTCCTGGGCCGGAGGTAGCGGCACAGACTCCAACCTGACCTGTGGCCCGGGCATAACCGTCGGCCATAAAGATAGCTGTCTGTTCATGGCGGACGTTATAGGATTGAATGTTACGCTCACGAATGGCGTCGTAGAAAGGCAGAATAGCCGCACCAGGAATCCCATAGATGTGTGCAATCCCCTTCTTTTCTAAAAAGGCAGCCAGGAATTGAGCCCCGGTCATTCTTACTCGACCGGACTCCAAAGGTGCAGTTGATGCTGTGTCATTGGTTTCGTTTCCCCATAGTGCCATAGTTGCATCCTCCTTGTTTCGTATTATAAAACGTCGTTTCACAGAATGGGTATTGAAAAGGCGGTTTGCCTAACCGCGGATTCATAAGAGCGATATGAATTTGTTCCATTATATGAAACTCGGTTTCATTGTTTGATATAATTATGCCCTATCTGCCCTTTAGGGTCTATGATTTTTCTTTCAATAGTCGAAATAAAGGGGTCACTGGTTGAACTTAAAACGTCAGCAGTTTTTACAGGCTGTACTATTACAGGGTAAAACAATACATAAAGAAAACCCGGCTTCGCCGTGCTTTTTAAACATGCATCCAGAAAGGCGAAGTCGTTGGTTGCACTTATGCTGGAGGAAAGTATACAACGAAGTTATACTTTCTGACAGTATTAAAAAAACTGCTTCCGGCAATCTTGCCGAAAGCAGTTTCATTCAAATTAAGAGGCGGAACTTATTTATTTTTCAAAGATAGTGCCCTCTTTGAACTTGGAGTCTTTAAAAGCGTATTTGGTGAGGAGGTAGTAGGATACGCCCCCAACGACGAGACCAATAATCCAAGCCAGGTCTACCAGCATAAAGGCTGCCGCGGCACCGAGGAGCATAGCTGTAATGGCAGCCGGATTATATCCTGCGAAAGGACCATCTGCTCTGTAGAGGTCTACCACATTCACTTTTTGTTTTCTTAGAATATAGTATTCAACTAAAAGTATAGCAACGATGGGTCCTAAGAAAGCCGAGTAGATAAGAATAAACGTGGCCAGACCTGCGGAAGAGGAATCTTGAACCAGTACCCAAGGGAAGGAGCAAAGGCCAAGGAGACCTGTGATAACGACGGCCGGCTTGTATTTGATTTTAGTGAGCAATTGAATGACATAGGTTGGTGCAATAATGTTGGCAACCATGTTAACCGCGATGGCACCCATGACGATAAAGGCGGAGACAAAGACGGTGATAAAGTCATTATTAAAAACAATAGCTAAGGCTTTGACGGGGTTGGAGTTGCCGGTAGCGGAAGCAAGCATAGCACCAATGACAATGACTGCACCATAGGCGATGACGATGGGGGAGAAGTAGAGAAAGCCACGTTTTACATCGCCATATCCCGGTTTAAGCTCACGAGAGTAATCGGCTGCGCTGAGGAATATGGCGGCGTAATTACCCATCAAGACCATAATGAAAGCCCAGAATTCGAGGCCCCAAGTGCCTTGAGTATAGATCCACTTTTGAGCAATAACATCACTATAATTCGCGATAAGAAGACCAAATACATATACAAAGGCGGCCATGAGGACTACCGAGATAAGAGTTTCTACCCATTTGATGGCATGGAAGCCATACATGGAAAGGACAATCTGCACCAACTGAAGGACGACGAAGCAGATCGGAATGCTATCAAAGGACCCGCTGGTAAAGACTTTGAGAATTTCATTTAAAGCAGTAGCACCAACCCAGCTTTGGAATCCATACCAGACAATCGCCGGTATACCGCGTAAGAGAGAGGATATAATAGAACCTTTCTCCCCGAAAGACATCCGTAGCTGCATAACATAAGGAACACCGGTTCGATAACCCAGTCTGTCATTTAAAGTAAAAACAAGGGAAATGATTCCAATGGCTATGATGGCTGCAGCAAAGGTTTGGAAGATATTCAAGGTAGCCACTCCGGCAATAATCATGCTGCCTCCGAGGGTCATATTACCCAGGTTAACTCCATCCCCAATCCACATAAACATGTAGGGGATAGGTCCCATAGTGCGGTCTTTGGCTTTTTTAGGATAGAGTGTTTCTTCTACACCGGGGGCATGTTCAATATGCACATCGGTATGAGTGTCAGTGTTTAAGGACATAGCCTTCACTTCCTTCTTTTGGTTTTTCCTTGGCAGGTTCTGCTTTTAATCATTGATTGGGCTTTAAATGCTTACCCACGGGTTTGGAGACAATTTTTCCGTCCTTATAAATTGTAGTCCCTCTGAGAATGGTCTGGGCGACGGTGCCGCGGAAACGATCCCCCACATAAGGACTGACCTGATGTTTGTAGAAGAGATCCTCTGCCTGTAAGGTAAATTCATGATTCAGATCGACCAAGGCAAAATCAGCATCATAACCCACTTCGATTTTACCCTTGCCCTTGATATTAAAGATTTCATTGACGTTTTGGGCGGTTAACTGAGCAATCTTGACCAAGGGGAATTTCCGGTCATGATAAGCATGGGTGAGCAAACCTTGCAAGGTGGTTTGGCAAGCTGAGATTCCGCCCCAGACACGCATAAATTCACCGTTTTTCAGCTTGGGATCACAGGGGGAGTGGTCGGAAGAAACGAAAGCGATCTTATCATTAAAGAGATGTCCCCACATTTGAATTTGGTTTTCTCCATCCCGGATGGGAGGGGAGCATTTGGCTACAGTGCCCAAGCGTTCCACATCGTCCCCGGTGAGGTACAGATAATGACCGATGGTTTCACAGCAGACATCGACCCCTCTGCTTCGGGCTTCAGCGACAAGTTCCACGGCTTTGGCAGTGCTGATGTGAGCGATAATCAATTGACAGCCTGTTTCTTCTGCAAAGGTAATCATCCGGGAAACATTTTCGATCTCCGTAATAGGCGGACGGGCTGCGAAATAATCCCGTACTCCGGCACGATGTTGAGCCAGGGATAATTCGGTAAGCTCCTTGGTAATCTCAGCGTTTTCACAATGGACCATGAGAGGAAGGTTCAGTTTGGCCAACTTCTCCATACCTACTAAAGCAGTATAGTCATCCATGCGTGGAAATTCATCGATACCGCTATGGCAGGAGAAGGCCTTAAAGCCAATGACGCCGCATTCGGCCAGTTCCTCTAGTTTGTCTAAATTATTGGGGGTTAAACCACCCCAGAAACCGTAATCCACTAAAGAATCTTTTTGGGCAACAGCCAGCTTATTGTTAAAGTTCACCGCATCCAGGGTGCACGGGTCACAGTTAAGGGGCATATCAAAGAAGGCAACTCCGCCTCCGGCAGCTATGGCGCTGGAACCTGTGGACATGGTTTCCCAATGAGTTCTGCCGGGATCATTAAAGTGTACATGGCCATCGGTGATACCGGGAAAAACATGCTTTCCGGCGGCATCGATGGTTTCTTTAGCACCTCCGAGAATTTCTTCAGCAATGAGCACAATTTTGCCATCACTGACGGCTATATCGGCCTTTTTTACACCATCTGGAAACACCACATTTCCGTTGCGAAGGATTAAATTATAATGACTCATGGTTAGACCTCCTTTTTGTGCTTTCCTTACTTGATTTTTCTCACGTACATACCATGGCCTTTTTGTCCTACTAATTGTCCGTCCTGGGCAACGACTTCACCGCGAACGAGAGTGCAGACAGGAAGTCCCTTGCCTTTTAAGCCCACAAAAGCTGATATTTGATTGACATAGTGTAAGGATTCGGGTGTGATCTCCCATTCTTTTTCCGGATCGAGGATCACGAGATCCGCGTCAAAGCCTACTTGAATGGCACCTTTTTTGCCGAAGATTCCGAAAGCTTTAGCGGGACCTTCGCTTAAGGAGCGGGCCAGCAGGGTGGGGGAATAGCCTCTCTTAACGACCCCTTCACTAAAGACTACCTGCATGACGTTTTGGATTCCGCTGATTCCGCCCCAGGCCCCAAAGACACCGTGCTTTTCTTCACTTTTTTCACTGAGCTCACAGGGGGAGTGGTCGGAAGCAATGGCGGACAGAGTTCCGTTATTGACGTATTCCCACATACCTTCCACGGCTGCGGCATCACGTAAAGGGGGAGCACATTTGAAGAGACTGCCGTTTTTAACCACATCCTGATCCGTAAAGGTGAGGTAGTGCCCACAGGTCTCAGCGGTAACATCCACGCCTTCGATTTGGGCTTGGCGGATCATTTCTGCCACACGGGGATGGCTGACATGGCAGATATGCACTTTAGCTCCCACTTCTTTGGCGACATCGATAATATTTTGAGTGGCGATAAGTTCCGCGATCAGGGGACGGGAGTCCAGAAAGTCCTGCCAATCGTTATGATCTTTGCGTTTTGCCCGTTCTTCTTCCCATTTAATAATGGAATAATCTTCGCAATGGAAACCTGCCCGGCCATCGAACTCTTTACAAATCTCCATAGCCTCTTTGGCTTGACCGATGGAGAGGGACACATAATCCGGAGAAACAGGCCCGATGAAAGATTTAAAAGCGACACAGCCTTTTTCGTCCAATTCTTTCAGCTGGTTAAGGTTATAATCGACTAAACCACCCCAGAAACAAAAATCTACATAGGCATTAGGAGAAACGATGTCCAGCTTTTTATCGAGAATTTTTCCATCGGTCATGGCCGGTTCATTTTGCAACGGCATGTCAATAATGGTGGTAAATCCTCCGATTCCTGCAGCTGCTGTACCGTGAGCGTAATCTTCTCTCCAGAGATAACCAGGATCATTTAAATGTGCATGAGTATCGATAGCTCCTGGAAAGACATAGTTACCTTTGGCATCGATGACTTTTTCGGCTGGGATCTCTGTTCCTGCTGTGATGATTGCGGCGATTTTTCCATTATTGATACCTAAACTGGCTTCAATAATTTTGTCCGCGGTCACAATCTTTCCGTTTTTAATGACGAGATTAAACACATTCATGCCCCCTAACTAATCTGACTATGTGCAAGGTACCATAGGGTTTGTTTAATTGGCCAATTTACATTAAGAATATACTGAATATTTTCATTTGGCTTTATCATTTCGAGACAATCTATCAAGGTGAAGTTTATCCAATCAGACTAAAACAAGTATTTTTACGTACTTAGATTTCGTAAATTCCTTGCGGTTGACGGCTTTAGAGCATCAAGACTCAGTATGGCATAAGTTTCTAAAAGATAATGCCTTCAAATTTTTTAGTGAGTTTGGATAAGGCGTCCAAGCTGTGAGAGAGAAATTTTAACTAGGTGTGATAAGGATCCTGGGAAGTGTCTGCCTTGAATTGAACAAGGGTGAATAGTAAAAGGATAGAATTGCAAGGAGATAATTATCCAAAGTTGCCAAAGACAATAAGCCCGAATTAATAAAAAATAGGGATAAGAATATTAAGACAATTCAATGTTTATCAGCTGTGAAGAGGTGGCATTTTATGATTAGTAGTGAACGGGTTAATCATCGCTTACAGGAATTAGGAAAAATAGGTCGCAGAGAATCGGGTGGAGTGACTCGGCATGCCTTTACCCCCGAAGATCGAGCTGCTAAAGATTTAGTCACAACCTATATGAAAGAAGCCGGATTGATTGTAAGGGAAGATGCTGTGGGTAATCTGATTGGCCGTTGGGAAGGCCGGAATCCCAGTGCACCGGTGGTTCTTACAGGCTCTCATATTGATACGGTCTGTGATGGAGGAATCTTTGATGGGGGTCTTGGCATCATTGGAGCCATCGAAGTACTGCAGTCTTTCAGTGAGCAGGGAATTAGGACGGAGCATCCCATTGAAGTCTACGCCTTCAATGATGAAGAGGGATCCCGGTTTAGCTTCAGTATGTTCGGAAGCCGCGGCGTGATTGGAGACCTTACCCAAAAAGATTTGGAAATGAAAGATAAAAACGGAATGACAGTGGCGCAGGCTATGAGCAATCAGGGCTATGACCCCAATAAAATAAAAGACGCCATTCGCAATCCGGAAGAACTTAAGGCTTTTATTGAGCTCCATATTGAGCAGGGTAAGGTTTTGGAATGCAATAATCTTTCCGTGGGGATCGTTACGGGGATTGTGAATGAGTTATGGATGAAACTTATCGTTAAAGGGGAAGCGGGTCACGCGGGGGCTACTCCCATGAATCTCCGCCAGGATGCTTTAGTGGCTGCAGCGGAAATGATTCAGGTTATTGAGAGAGAAGCCAAAAAAACAGGAAGTACCGTAGCTACGGTCGGTCGGCTTAATGTTTTTCCTGGAGGAATTAATATTATTCCTGGCCGTGTCGAATTTACTCTGGATCTTCGGGATACCTCACAAGAGGTCAGTGATGAAGTGGAGGCTGCACTATTTAAGGAATTGGCCAGGATTTGTCAGGAAAGAGGAGTTCAGTTGGAGACAGAAATCCTGCAACGGATTCCGCCGGCTCCTTGTTCAAAGGAATTCCAAATGGCAGCTAAAGAAGCTTGTAAAAAAATCGGTTTGGAGTATTTTTGCCTTCCCAGCGGTGCCGGCCATGATGCCATGCAAATGGTCAATATCTGTCCTATCGGCATGATTTTCATTCGTTCTAAGGATGGGATCAGTCATAATCCTGCCGAATGGAGCAGCATGGAAGACTGCGCCGATGGGGTTAATGTACTGTATCATATTCTGTTGGATACGGCAGTAAAGGTATAAACCATGAAAGGGTGAAAGCTTCATGCTTGAGATTGAAGAGATCTTAATGCTAAGGTATGGTTTGGAGTTACCTGTTCCTTCCGAACCGGATGGCTATTATAGCAGGGTCATTCGCACGGGGAATTTGCTTTATGTCTGCGGTCATACCCCGAAACGCCAAGGAGAGTATGTTTTCTTAGGTAAAGTCGGCGAGGATTTTTCAGTTGAGCAGGGGCAGGAAGCAGCCCGGATTGCCATGACCAACTGTCTGGCGGCATTGAAGGAGTATCTGGGGGATTTGAGCCTTATTAAGCAATTTGTTCAGGTTATTGGGTATGTCCGCAGTGCGGAACACTTTACCCAGCAGCCTTTAGTGATGAATGGGGCTTCCGAACTGCTTCTCACCTGTTTTGGGGAAAAGGGACGGCATACCCGCATGGCTTTGGGCACGAACCAACTCCCAGGGGGAGCTGCAGTCGAAATCATGTGCGTGGTTGAAGTCTAGGGATTAGGAAAAGGATAAAATAAAGTAGAGCGTGAGATGATCCGGATGCGGATTGTCTCATGCTCATTTTATAAAAAAAAACAACTGTTCGAAAGTGAACAGTTGTCTTTAGAGGCGAAATTAAAGCTGCAATTCAAAAGTTTCTCCTAATTCGCGGATTTGGACATCACCATCATAGAGAGGGGCGATGGATTCGTCTGAAGTCTCCTTGCGGGTAGCCAGGATATAGGCAAATTTCGGCTCAAGTGGAAGGATTCGACCATGCCATACTCCCCGATGGAGAACAAAGCACATATCCCGCTCCCAAAGGAAGGCACGTACCGAGTCCAAAGAGGGCAAAGACTCGGGGTCATGGGGATCCGTAGCAGGCGCTACAGTAATAATGGCCGGTCCCCCGGTCATCATAAAGAAGCCTTGGGTCATTTTAAGATGGCGCTCCAGATTGGAAAACGTAAATTCTTTGCGATCCAGCAAAGCATAGACAAATTCAGACTGGCCTTCATCCACCTCAAAAGGCATCCGATCGGTAAAGACCGGAGGGGTATTTTTGAAAGGGGGGATGCCGGGGTTAGGACAGAGTAGATAACCAAAGGGACTAAAGGCTTCTTTGGTCAAGGTTTCAACTTTAAGCAGTCGGCTCATGGGCAGGTCATCTCCTTTGCAGGGTAATTGAGTTCATTATTCAGCAAATGACTCATTGTTTTTTGAATATTCGTGATGGGCTCTCATCTTCCTTTATCATTTTAAGATAAAGAAAGAAGCTGAATTTCTTAAGTTTTTCATCTTTTTTAGGAAATGAGGGCAAGATAACTTCGTAATATAGGGAATCGCTTTATCATCTTAGGATAAAGGGGAACTTAACTTTATGGCGAACATTAAGAATATAATATCAATTTGAAAACTTCTTATGCTAAAATAGAAGGGAGAATTTAAAATGGGTTATCCTAATGATCTCTTATCCACACGAGCTGTAGTCGAACATGGAAGGTATGCCTTGATCCCTCCTGAGGGGCGGGTGAAAAATGTGCTTCCCAATCTTGAGCAATGTCATGTAAGTATTATTGCCTCTCCTCATTATGGCCCACAGTTCGCTATGTATACTGTGGAGGTGTTGCCTGGCGGCGGCACAGTGAAGCCCTTTATGGAAGAGGGAATCGAGACCTTTGTCTACTGCTTGAGCGGCCAAGGCAAGGTCTTGGTGGAAGGAAAAGAGTATAGCATTGATGAAAGCGGTTATGTCTTCGCTCCGGCATCCCTGGGGATGGAACTTCGCAATGATTCGGATGCATCCTGGAAACTGCTTCTTTATAAACAGCGTTACCGTCCTGTAGAAGGATATTCAGCGAGGATTGTCGTGGGACGTCTCAACGATATGCCTTATGCACCTTATGACGGGATGGAGAATGTACGGATTAAGGATTTACTCCCTACCGATTTAGGTTTTGATGTCAACTTCCACGTCTTAAGCTTTTTGCCGGGGGGATGTCATCCCTTTATTGAGACTCATGTCCAGGAGCATGGACTTTACCTGTTGGAAGGGGAAGGGGTCTATCTTATCGATGACCAGTGGATTCCGGTGAAGAAGGAAGACTTCATTTGGTTTGGTCCTTATGTTCCTCAAGCTTGCTATGGTGTTGGGCGTACTCCTTTTACGTATATCTATACTAAGGATTGCAATCGGGATATTAAGCTGTAAGCGGGGTAGTTGAGTCGGGTTCTGAAGAAGAATCGAAAGCTGATTCTCCAGGATTTTGCTTTCGGCGTTCACTCCATAAGCTGCGCGGAGCAATCTAATCGCTCAAG
>NZ_KB913023.1:1058592-1371168 GCF_000384015.1 Desulfitobacterium sp. PCE1
ACGCACAAAAGCGAACGGATTTCACTGTGTATAAGGCAGCTAAGGCTTCTGCTTCGCTTCACTCACCATAAGCCAAGCTTTCTTTAAGCGGAGGAGCGGTCGGGTCAACAAAGCTTTCTTGACGTAGCGAAGCCACCGGTTCACATGTAGAAAGCAGCGGGGTTTGGCGACGAAAGTGTCCGGTGGACAGTTTCGCTCAAAGCGGCACACCCCAAAGGGTACTTATCCGCTGCAGATGCTGTTAAGAAAGCGAGTTGACCAGCCCCGGAGCTATGGAGTACGTGAGCTCCGATGAAGAAAGCCTCCGGTGACGAAACCATCCAGTGAATGGTTTCGCCCAAGCCGCCCTGGCCACAAAGATGAACTAAGCGGCGCAGGTGGGTTTCAGGAGCTCACGCCCGAAGGTTCGTTGTGCGTAAAGCTACCCGACCCGAAGAGCTTTTTCTTCTACTGCGCCGCCCCCCAGCATGAGCAGGCGCGAATACTGGATGCCTCATAGAAGAGCCTTAGAGTCTGACAAGAAATAATACAGTGCAAGAGGTGGTAACATTGGAGATTACAGTCAAGGATCTGCTGAAGGTGGGCCCCCTGAAGACCTCCCAAGTGGTTGCAGGCTATCAAAAACTTGATAATATAGTCAAGGGTGTTACTATCATCGAAGCGCCGGATATTGTCAACTGGCTATCGGGAGGAGAACTTCTGCTCACCAGCTTATACTCCGGCCCCGGTGAAGGGCTGGACTACCGGGAATTTATTCATAAAATGGCCACGAAAGAGGTTTCGGCCTTAGCTATAAAAGTACGACGGTTTGTCAATGATATTCCGGCTGAGATTATTGAGGCGGCCAACGAGTATGGATTGCCTGTCATTGAGCTGGATGGCAGTGTTCGTTTTGTGGATATCATGTATCCGGTTATGGAGCAGCTCTTTAACTCCCAGGTAGTAAAGCTTAAGTATTATAAAGATGTTCAGGAACGTTTTACAACCTTAGCCTTGCAGTGTGAGGGATTGGCAGCGATCTGCCAAACCCTTGAAGAATTGGTTGGCAATCCGGTCGTCGTCTACGATAAAAATTTTAAATGTCTTCACAGCACCAATTCCCAAATAGAGCGGTTTGAGGAACCTGAAGAATTTGCCTTAAGGGAGAATCTGAATGACAAATTTTCCTATTACCGGCAAGCAGTATGCTACCCTGATCTTGACGGACGGTGTATTCCCCAGGTAGTCGTTCCTATTCAGGCTTTCAATCAGCTCAAAGGATATTTGACCATTGTGGAGCTTAATAAACCTATTGTGGAGATGGATTTCATTAGTATTGAACAGGCCGCCACCGTAACGACCTTGGATATGGTGAAGCGCTTTGCTGTTAAAGAAGTGGAGTATAAGTTTAAGAATGATTTAATTGAGCATATTCTTTCAGGAGAATTGAGTTCAACCAATGCGCAAGAACGCATCAATCTCATGGAATGGGACCTCAATCGTCCTTACTATGTGGTTCTTTTTGATTTAAAGAATCTTGATGCTTATCATGTGGAGCATCGCGCCCAACAAAAGATGGCTTTGCAGAGCATTAAATCTGAAATCACGTCAACTATTTCGGGAGTCATAAAAACTCGTACTCGGGACTTCATTATCGGCAATAAAGTGGATATTATTGTTTTGCTTTGGCCAGTTGGGACAAATCCTCAGGAAAATTCTTTGGAAAAGATCAAGAAAATTGCTAAGCAAGCACAAGAGCAGGTCAAGAAACGGATGAAGAAGCTGGTTGTTGAAGTAGGAATCGGAGATTTGGCTCACGGAGCAGAGGAAATACCCCGCAGTTATAAAGAAGCCTTAGATGCTTTGAGCTATGGAGGTATGATCAATAATGAAAGCTCCATTGTGGCTTTTTCGGAGTTAGGGGTCTTCCGTATTCTCTGTAAATTTGCCGAGAGAAACTCCTTGGAGGAATTTATTCCCAAAGCACTTCTGAAAATTCTCAGATATGATAAGGAAAATGAAGCTGAGCTCCTAAAAACCTTGGAAGTGTTTCTGGAGTGCAACGGAAATGCCAGTAAGGCTGCCAAAGAACTCTTCATCCATTATAAAACCATCCTTTATCGCTTGGAGAGGATAAAGGAAGTTGGCCAATTGGATTTAGAAGACAGTAAAAATCGTCTTGAACTGGAGATGGGCTTGAAGATGCTTCATCTTATGGATGCTTCAAATCTGGGGTAAGTATGATAAAACTACCTCAGTACAAAATTCTGTGAATTTTAGTAAGCCTATGCTAATTATGATATAATTAAACTACAGGTGGAGTGAATCTCCACCTGTAGTGCTAGACAAGATAAAAGCAAGAGAGGAATGATAGCTATGGATATGAAAGAGCTTTTACAAAAGCGCCGGAGTATTCGCAAATACACGGATGCCCCCATTGAGAAGGAAAAAGTGGAGCAATTGATTCGTGCAGCTTTACTCTCCCCCACATCGCGCAATACAAGAGCCTGGGAATTTATCTTGGTGGAGGATCGGGAAGTCTTGGAAAAGCTGTCAATGGCTAAAGTTGGAGCTCAACCCATTAAAGGTGCCACGATGGGGATTGTCGTCTGTGCAGACCCTCAAAAAAGCGATGTATGGGTTGAAGACGCTTCGATTGCCACCATCATTCTCCAGTTGCAAGCTCAGGATTTAGGGCTGGGATCCTGCTGGATCCAGATTAGAGAACGGAACTATCAGGACGGCACTCCTGCCGGGGAGTATGTAAAAAAGCTTCTGGATATTCCGGACAATCTTCAGGTGGAATCTATCGTATCCTTGGGCTATCCCGCTGAAACCCGGGGAGAGCACACCGAGGATGAACTCCTAAGGGAAAAAATCCATTGGCATACCTATAAGGGTTAATGCCTATGATTCAGGCTGCCAGCTTATTTATTCTCGCCGGATTGGCCGAAATAGGCGGAGGTTACCTGGTCTGGCTTTGGCTGAGAGAAGCAAGACCTTATTGGTACGGTGTGATTGGAGCCATCATTTTGGTATTTTACGGGATTATCCCTACCCTGCAGAAATTCCCCAGCTTTGGCAGAGTCTATGCCGCCTACGGGGGTGTTTTCGTTATTCTCGCCGTGTTATGGGGATGGGCTGTGGACAAGAAGATGCCGGATACCTATGATTGGGTCGGGGCAGCGATTT
This sequence comes from Desulfitobacterium sp. PCE1, assembly GCF_000384015.1. Classification (NCBI taxonomy): domain Bacteria; kingdom Bacillati; phylum Bacillota; class Clostridia; order Eubacteriales; family Desulfitobacteriaceae; genus Desulfitobacterium; species Desulfitobacterium sp. PCE1. The sequence continues at coordinate 1,061,764 of NZ_KB913023.1, forward strand.
GTCTGGTCGGAGTGTCAGTGATGCTGTGGGCACCCCGTCAATAGCTTTAGAATAACCAGCGTGCCAGGACGACCCCTAAAGAAACCCCGCATAATCCAACCAGAATACTTAACAGAACATAGGAGAGGGCAGTAGTATACTGCCCTTTTTCTAATAGAGTAAAGACCTCAAAGCCAAAGGTGGAAAAGGTGGTAAACGCACCGAGATAGCCTACACCGATACCCAAACGCCAATGGGGGGATAGGTTTAATTTATCGATAAAAAGGATGTTAAGAAAACCAAGCAGGAAAGCTCCGCTTATATTGATGATAAAAGTCGGCAGGGGAAAAGGATGATTCCAGCGGTTGGCAATCCAAAGACCTAGTTCATAGCGGGAGAGTGCTCCGAGAGCACCGCCTATGGCAATGAGGATTGAGGTCATTTCGATACTCCTTGCAATTTAGGGTATTTCAATAACGGATATTAGCCTTTCAAAACCATAGTAATAGTATAATGTTGATTTAAGATATCTACAAGGAGGTTCCCCCTTGTAGATTTTTTATTTTAGAGAATTGTATTTGGAAAAGGGTTTAGTGCATATGTTTAAACATGGGCTAAGAGGGGGAGTGGATTTGCGTGTCATAATCTTTACCCGCAAGGGTATACGGTTGAGCGCTATGGTTCTGGGGCTCGTGCTGCTGGGGATTGGCGTCCGCACTATGGACTTGACTTTTCCGACCATTACGAAAAATCCGGAAACCTATTATTTAGTTCATACGGAAGAAAAAGTGATGGCCATAACCTTTGATGATGGACCGGATCCTCTCTATACGGGATATATTCTCGATGTACTCAAGGAGAAGGATGTGAAAGCCACTTTCTTTGTCTTAGGGGAGAATGCAAAAAATAATCCGGATTTATTAAAACGGATTCGTGAAGAGGGACACGAGATTGCCAATCATGGCTATTCCCACAGTTATACGACGAGTAAATTTGTTCAGGAGCTCGTACGCACTGACGAGGTTTTGTATGAGCTGCTTCAGGAACGCACGACCTTTTACCGGCCTCCGGGGGGAGTTGTCTCAAGCGCGGTGGTGGCAGGAGTAAAGTCACAAGGGCATGTTTTAACTCTTTGGAGTATAGACAGTAAAGATTGGACGAATCCGGGACCGGCACGGATTATTCAGAACGTGGTAAATGCCAGCTTTCCTGGGGGAATCATCCTGCTTCATGATGGAGGCGAGAAACGGGAGCAAACCATCCGGGCTTTAGGGCCGATCATTGATCGGCTAAGGGAGCAGGGATATCGCTTTGTCCCCGTTTCCGAACTTAGGAATTTTGAAAGCGTGAAACAAGTACAAAAGTGAAAAAAACGAATAGAGAGTCGCTGGATAATGACCGAATTGTCCACTATAAAATGTGTAATTTCTGCCAAAAGCAGTAACTTAGCCCTTTCTGAGGAATATAATACCATATAAAGTACGGACGGGAAGGGCGGATGATTAGTGTATGGTGGACCTTTAGGAGATTATTCATCTCGCTCAGATTCTTATTTCTCAAGTTATCCAAGACCTAGTTTCCTCGGTCATACTAAGCGGGTTACTCCGATTCTTTCCCCGGAAGCAGAGCAACCTAATGAGAAAATAGCTGCAAGCTTAGCTGCAAGATTAAATATCTGGCTACTGGTTCCGGCCATGGCAGGGACGGTGGCATATTATTTGTTTACTTCGATATTCAGGGGGGTAAGAAGAGAAGAGAAAGAGGGTAAATCTGCATCGGGTAAGATTGGCAGCGTTGTATTTACCAGTATTGTGACACTTGGACTCGCTTCTTATATTTATTCAGTTCTTGTCTTAGCCGATGGACATCTTATGGATGTATACTGGTCTATTACCGGTACGATTGCTGTCCAAATGTTATATTTTGCAGCAGTGTATACTTGGCTTTACCGTTTGGATGAGAGCAGCTTTGATGTGAAAGTGGAAGATGACCCTATTGAGGAGTTTATTACGTTTCTCTATTTTAGTATTACGACATTTGCTACTACAGGCAGCTCTGTTTTCCCGGAATCCATCACAGCAAGGATATTAGTCGCTATCCAGGTTCTGTTTCTGGTCTTTTCATTTTCTATGGGGCTGGTTTTCTTTACAAGTCCCTAAATCATACGACTTGTCAGTGATAGATTTAAACCTTATCAATGAGAAATGCTTCAGGTGGAGTTTTACTCTAGCTGGAGCTTACTTATTAAAAAGGATCAATAACTCATTTCGAATATGCCTGAAATCCTTGCATTTTTGGACAATCTATATTACATTAGTTTCAAAAAGACAAAGGAGAATGTATATGTCCTTTAAAATCAATGAGACCATTACATACGTAGGTAAAATCGACTGGGAGCTGCGCCATTTCCATGGAGAAGAGTATTCTACTCAACGGGGCTCATCTTATAACTCTTATCTCATTCGTGATGAAAAAACCGTATTGATTGATACTGTTTGGGAACCCTTCGGGCGTGAGTTTGTAGACAAATTAAAGCAGGAAATCGATTTAAAAGAAATTGATTATATTATCATGAACCATAATGAAGTGGATCACAGCGGAGCCCTTCCCTTTCTTATGGAGGAGATTCCCAATACTCCGATTTATTGTACTGCCAACGGAAAAAAGATTCTTCAAGGGAGCTATCACAAGGATTGGAATTTCGTTGAGGTCAAGACCGGGGACCGCCTGAATATCGGAAGCCGGGAGCTCGTCTTCATTGAAGCCAGAATGCTTCACTGGCCTGATACTATGTTTTGCTATTTAACCGGGGATAATATTCTCTTTAGTAATGATGGTTTTGGCCAGCACTTTGCTTCCGAACATATGTATAACGACTTAGTGGACACCGGCGAGCTCTACGCTGAAGCCCTCAAATATTATGCCAACATCCTGAACCCCTTCAGCAAAATGGTCACCGCCAAAATTCAAGAGATCGTAAAGATGGAACTGCCAATAAACATGATATGCCCCAGTCATGGGGTCATTTGGCGGGACAATCCTCTCCAGATTGTGCATAAATACTTAGAGTGGGCTGACGAATATCAAGAGGATCAAATTACGATTCTTTACGATACCATGTGGAATTCCACACGCAAAATGGCGGAGTCCATTGCTCAGGGAATTCGTGCGGCTAACCCCAATACTACAGTCAAGCTTTATAATGTAGCTCGTTCCGATCACACTGATGTCATCGCTCAGATATTCCGCTCCAAGGCTATTGCAGTAGGTTCTCCGACGGTCAACAATGGTTACCTCTCTTCGATAGCGGCGATTTTGGAAGAGATGAAAGGGATGAAATTTAAGAATAAGAAAGCGGTTCCCTTCGGCAGCTATGGTTGGAGCGGCGAAGTGATCAAGCAACTGAATGAAGAGCTCAAGAAAGCTGGGTTTGAGGTTATCGACGATGGTATCCGTATTCTTTGGACCCCCAGCGAAGAGAATCTTCTTGAATGTGTGGAGTTAGGTAAGCGTCTGGCTGACAATCTCGAATAGGCAAGTCTCAATAAGTTTTTCGGAAAGAGTAATCCCCCTGGGTTTAAGTATGCCCAGGGGGATTTTTAGGCCTATAGAGTTAATATCAGCTTGCCATGGGGACAAAATAAATCAGGATCATGAGAAAGTGAATCAGAGTCCCGGTGGCAATAAAGATATGAAAGATTTCGTGAAAGCCAAGGTGCAGACGGGGTATCCGAAGGATTTTGGCAGCGTAGATAATAGCCCCTAAAGTATACATTACCCCACCAGCCACCATCATGATGAGGGCACCCAAAGGGAGGTTATGGACCAATTGCACAATGGGGACCAGGGCGATCCAGCCCAAGGTTACATAAAAGGCTGTGGACACATAGCGCGGGGCGTTAATAAGCCATATCTTCAGAACGATACCGATCAAAGCAAGGATCCAGACGGCGATGAGCATGACCCAACGCCAGGCTCCGTTCAAACCATAGTAAAACACGGGTGTATAGGAGCCGCCAATAAGTACATAGATCATCATATGGTCGATTTTACGTAAAGTAAGCTCTTTTTTAGGGGTGGTTCTCAGGGCATGATACAGCGAACTGGTCCCATACAAAGCGATAATACTTGCTCCGTAGATGGTCATGGTAATAGTTTTGGAGAGGCTTCCGTAGGATAGGAGTATTAAGGAAACAAGTCCAAACCAAGCGGCAATAAAGGGGATAAAATGAGTCAAGGTATTCATGGGTTCTTTAATTTTCATAGGGGGCCTCCTTCTCTAAGAGCGGCACGGATCGAAATGGTTTACATTTAAATTTTAATCATATTTTTATAGGAACGCAATAGCTGTAGCAGAACAGTGGACATTCTTCTTAAATAAAAAGTTTTTAAGAATGGACTGAAACAATTGCGAATCATCTTACGTAATAAGGATGTAAATGATAAATAAGCTTCGGAGGGATGATCATGACAGATAAATTATACCGCTCAGAAACAGACAAGAAATTGGGTGGGGTCTGTGGGGGGCTTGCAGATTACTTTGATATCGATTCCACCTTAATCCGACTGGTGGTGCTGCTTACCTTCTTCATGGGGGGAGTGGGCTTTTTCCTTTATATCATTGCCTGGGTTGTGATTCCTGTGAATCCGGGGTACAGATCAGGAGTATCCTATCACTCTAGTGGAAATGTAGTGGATGAGATGAAAGAAAGTGTTCAGGATATCGGCAATTCTGCGCAAAGTTTTGCCCAGGATTTAAGGGCAGCCAACCCATCCCAGAGAAAACGGTATATAGGAATTGGGCTGATGATTCTTGGAGTCATATTTTTATTGGATCAGTGGTTCCCCTATGTCTTCAATTGGGGAAAAATGTGGCCCCTCATTTTGATCGTCATCGGTATTGGGATTATTTTGAGGAGGGACTAAGATGCGCCAAACAGTGGATTCTGTGTTTAGAGGGATCTTTTTGATTCTGCTGGGGATTGTCTTTTTTGCCAATATGTATGGCTTTTTGCCTTGGAACTTCTGGATTAATGTTTTTGACCTTTGGCCTTTACTCTTGATTTTCGCGGGACTTGCCTTGTTCTTTAATAAGCGTATTCCTTTCAGTGCTGTTCTCGTGGCCTTTCTTATCGGGCTTGTAGGGTACTCGGTTATTTGGGGAAATCCCTCACTGGATAAACCGATCCCGGGTCCTCACGGAACAGGGAATGTTCTGGGACTATACGCTCCCTTAGATCCTCATGTTGAAAAGGCCACTGTCGCCCTGAATTTGGGGGGAGTGAATATGAGTGTCCGGGGAGTGGACGGAAGATACGATACGAATCGATTGGTTGAAGGAACTTATGAATGGAGTGGACGCGCAAATTTCGGTGCGCCTGAGTTTAACTATAAAACCAATGGGGATACCACGAAAATACAATTCAATTCGGAAAAAAGAGCCGGTTCAGGTGAGGATAAGCTTCTGCTCAATCTTTCCGATCAAGTATACTATACTAAAGTGGAGCTCAATGCAGGCGCTGTCAAAGGAGCTATGGACTTTAGCCGGTTGCAGATCGAAAACTTGGAAGTCAGCACCGGTGCCAGCGATATAGAGTTGAGATTCGGTGATACCGGGGGACGGACTAAGCTGGATCTAAGTACAGGCGCTGCCAAGCTTAATCTTGTCGTGCCGGAGAGTGTAGGATTAAAGATCAAGATCAGTGGGTTTGCCAGTGAAACAAATTTTGCCGGAAAGGGCCTGATCTTGAGTTCAGAAGATTGGGTAAGTCCGAACTATGAAGAGGCCAGGACCAAGATAGAAATGGATATCTCCATGGCTGCAGGGAAGATTAACCTGGAGCGCATTGCCACTCCCCTGAACTCTGATGAAAAGGCAGAATCTTTACAAGCTAAACTATGATAAAAGTTATCGAAAACAATACCCTGCTCCTGAACTGGAGCAGGGTATTGTTTTCGATCGGACCTCTGACGATGAAGCATTCTAGATTCTTGGCATATTTTTTCCGTAGAATATTTCAGCCATTTCTTTCTTAAGCCGCTGCTTGATTTTTCGTTTATCACTGATGGAAAGCTCTTTTTTAGCCGTACCAAAGAGATAATTGTCCAGGTCGAAGTCTTTGAGTATCATTTTCGTGTGGAAAATATTTTCCTGGAAGACCGTCACATCGATCATCTGGTATAGATCTCGGTATTTTCGATCGACATAGTTTTGAATAGAATTGATCTTATGGTCAATGAAGACTTTTTTGCCATCCACATCCCGCGTGAAGCCACGTACACGATAATCTGCCACTACAATATCCGGAGCGAAGCTTTCGATAAGGAAGTTGAGGGCTTTCAATGGAGAAATCTGCCCACAGGTGGAGACATCAATATCCGCCCGGAAGGTGGAGATCCCACCGTGGGGATGACTTTCCGGATAGGTGTGCACGGTAATATGGCTCTTATCCAAATGAGCGACCACTGCATCGGGCAGAGGCCCCTCTTTATCGGTATACATGGGATCAAAGGGATTATCGTTCGGGCTCTCCGGGTCCAAATGTTCTTCGGCAATGAGCATGGTTACACTGGCCCCTTGGGGATCATAATCTTGTTTGGCAATATTTAAAATGTTGGCTCCAACGATACGAGCCACCTCTGTCACGATACTGGTCAGTCTTTGGGCGTTGTACTCTTCGTCAATGTATTGTATGTACGCATCCCGGTGTTCCGGAGTTTTGGCATAGCATATATCATACATATTGAAACTCAGGGTTTTGGTAAGATTGTTAAACCCATAGAGTTTTAGTTTTTTTAGCGGTTTTACTTCCAATTCTGTTTTCCTCCCAGCAGTATAATTTAGGTCAATCTCTTGCTGTCGATATAAAAAATTGTGGATAATCCATCCTTTAATGAAGAATGAAGGAGGAGAAAAGCTCCTGGTAAAGAATACTAAAGTATGTTGGTAAGGGACTCTTTGTATATAAGGATACTATAATACAAGTTTTTCCCCTAGTATAGCATTATTATTTAATATTTCCAGTGAAATTGAAGATAATAGCATCAGAGTTAACTGGAAAATAATATATAAGGAGGAAAGGATATGCCATATCAATTGCCGGAACTACCCTATGCTTACGACGCTTTGGAGCCCCATTATGACGAAGCTACAGTGCGACTTCACCACGATATCCACCACAAAGGCTATGTGGATGGACTGAACAATGCAGAGGCTAAGCTTGCTGAAGCCCGCGAAAAGGGAGATTTTGGTCTGGTCAAGCACTGGGAAAGGGAATTAGCTTTCCATGGCTCCGGACATTTATTGCACACCTTATTCTGGATGAACATGACCCCCAATGGAGGCGGGACTCCATCCGGCTCTTTAGGAGAAAGAATCAGCCAGGACTTTGGCTCTTTTGAAGGGTTTAAGAAACAATTCTCTGCTGCCGCCGTGGCTGTTGAAGGGTCCGGCTGGGCAGTATTGGTCTGGAATCCTGAGTTTGGAAAACTGGAAATACTTCAAGCCGAAAAACATCAGAATCTCACTCAATGGGGTGCTGTACCACTGCTTACGGTAGATGTCTGGGAGCATGCCTATTACCTGAAATACCAAAATAAGCGGGCAGCCTGGGTAGAGACTTGGTGGAACCTCGTCAATTGGTCTGATGTAGCAGAGCGATTTGAAAAGTGTAAAGCTTGACCAAAGACTAGACATTAGTGTCTGAATTTAAGAAGGACTTAACCCTCTCAGAGCAATGAAGGGGTTAAGTCCTTTATGCTTTCTTATAGTCTTTAAGAATAAGATAGTTCCCTTTATGGTACTTAGCTTCCTTTTTTAATACCGCTAATTCTTCTGAGATCATAGTTGCCGTCAAAGGAGCACTGGAATTTGCATCCACGACCAGTCCGGCTAAGGCCAGGCTTAAATCCTTAGCTCCATGAATCGATTCAATCCGTTGCTGAAAATGGCTTAAGAGATGCTCTCCTAAAAATCTGATATTCGAGTCATTGGAAAGTATCACAAAATCGTCCCCGCCCACATGACCGGTGAAAGCATGAGGGTCGATTTTCTGAGATTCTTGGACCAGAAGTTCTCCAAGAATTTTAATAATAGAATCTCCATGCTGAAAGCCGTAGGTATCATTGAACAGCTTAAATTGATTCAGATCAGCGTAAATAATGCTAAAGGTTTTATTGCCGGCCAGACGTAATTTCAATTGCTGTTCAATAGCGATATTTCCGGGAAGCCCGGTTAGTGGACTTGCTCCCCGGGCGATTTGAATCTGAGTATCGGACATGGCTTTGATCAGGGAAGCTACCCGAATCATGCCGATGGGTTTTTGCTGCTGAACGACGACGATACCATCATAGAGATGGGCGTCGGAGCGGGCCATGGCTAAACTGGAGGCAACCTCGATGGGGGTGGTTTCTTCAATGAGCAGGTGCTTGTTGTTCATAAGACTTGTAATGGGCCGTTGACTATAAAGACTGACCCCATAAGGTGTGGCTAGGGCTGTATATAATTTGTCACGCTGGACCACTCCCAGCAGCACTCCCTGATCCGCAACACCGACTAACCAAACCTTGGAATGTGCTTCAAAATAATTTTTGACAACATTGACAGTGGTCTGAGGGGCGACCAGGGGCAGGGGTTCAAGAATATTCAAAACGGTCTTCTCAGAATTAAAGCTAAGCCTTTGGTGTGAATTCACAATTCGAGAGACTTGTTCCTTAAGTTCAGGACGGGTAAAGGAGGGTTTAGCAATAAAATAACCTTGTACGTAGTCTACCCCCAGCTGGACCACGGTCTGCATTTCCTCCGGGGTCTCCACTCCTTCAGCGAGAATCCGGCAGCCAATCCGCCGGGAAAAGGTTACGAAAGTTTCTAAGAGTGCCCACTTCGTAGGATCCAGATGAATTCCCTGAATTAAGGAGCGGTCTATTTTAAGAAAATCGGGATGCAGTTCTGCAATGGATTGGAGAGAAGAGTATCCTGCCCCTACATCATCCAAGGCAATAAGATACCCTTGTTTTCGGTAATGCTCTAAAGCTTCACGAAAGGTCTCGTAATTTTCTATGGCTCTGCGTTCCGTAATTTCCAGGACAACATCAGAGGGGGTTAAACCCTGGGCATCAAGAAGTTTTCGTGTTTGCCCTGAAGAAAACTCAGGGTCGGTAATCACTTGTGGTTCTACATTAAGAAAAAGAAACTCATTGGAGCGAAGAATTTGCGAGGAATTAGCAATAGCCGTTCGACGGCAAATCGTTTCCATAGGATAGAGTTTGCCAATCTTATCGGCAAAAGGAAAAAGGTCAGCGATGCTTGTGAAAGAGCTGGGCTGTTTCAGACGGGCTAAAGCTTCAAAGCCGAAGAATTCACCGCTGATGACATCTAAGATAGGCTGAAAGGCAGAGTGCACATAGTGATCGGGATCTTCCAGAATCCGATCGACTTCCTTGCGCTGAGGAAAGTATAAAGGATCGGGCTCAGATTTATTCAAGAGAAAGGCTTCTTTTAAAGCTCCATAGAGTAAGTAATCCACACTGCGTCCTGGTTGAGAGTTGCATTCCACTAACCCTGCATGAAGAGTCAAGGCTTCCTGAACAAATCGTTGGATTCTTTTATTGATTCGTGATTCTAAAGGGGGGACAAATTCCGAAACCAGCTCGGATATGGACCAGGGAGTGTCTTCAGTGGGAGAAAAATAAAAGATAAAGTCATCTCCCCCTTGATAATCCAGGAGGATGGTATGAAATAGATGGAAATGATTATGAAGGGTATGGTTCATCTCTTTGACCACTTCATCCAAAATCTGAGCGCAGACTTGATAGCCTTGCCGAAATTCGACTTCGTGAAACTTGGCGATATCTAAATAGAGTATCCACAGAGAATAACCACCCTGAAGAAGATGAGATAGTTCTTCCTTATGAGCACTTGAGGTTCTGATCATAGGTAAGAATCCTTTCTGATCGATTCGTTGAATAGTCCATATTAACATAGATTCTATCGGTAGAACCTCAAATTAGAGTTAATAGTGTGTAAAGGAACGATAAATTTATAGTAGCGAAAGTGTGTTGGTAATCGTGGGGTTCATATAACCTACATCTTCACAACTGTATCACGCCTTAATATTTACCATATTGTGGCAATTCCGATAGAGACATCATAAGCTATAGTATCTTCGGGTAAAGGAGGAATTCAAATGACACTCGGTGGTTTTGACGGAGCTGCTTGCGGAACAGGAACAGGACGCTTAGGCGCAGGAATTGCAATCGTAGTTGTAATCATTCTTCTGCTCATTGCTATGGGTATCGTATTCTAAGCTTAAATTAAAAAGTTGGAAGGAGGTCACTTTATGTACGGAATGGGTTACGGCGGAATGGGCGGAGCATGTTGTCCTGGCGGCGGATTTGGTAGTTTTGTAGGAGTTGGGATCATTGCTATTGCGATTCTTATCTTGATTGCTCTTGGTGTAATTTTCTAAAACAATAAAAGGAAGGCCAGGCGAATTGCCTGGCCTTTTTGTTATTGTCATAAGCGGCTAGTCTATAGTTCGCCTAGCCGCCTTAAATGGAAAAGAGGGAACAGTAATACGTTTAGGATGAAGGCAGACAAACCGGACCTGATATAATCTATGCCTGTCACAAGGACAAGGTGACAATTTTCCATGATAGTAGTAAAAAAACACAAAACTTTTACATAAAGCTAACGCATTCTTAATTTTGGCTTAACAAGAAATCATTATGATAAATAAGAAGAATAAACTAAGTTTATTTTGATAGGTAATGGATTGTCTTGGAGGATATTATGGTTAAGATTTTGCTCGTTGAAGATGATGTAATCATTCAAGAGCTTGTAACCTACAATCTGCAACGTGAGGGCTATACTGTAATTATTGCCGAAGAAGGGAATTGTGCATTACAGTTATTAAGCAAGGAGAAACCGGATCTTGTACTTTTGGATGTTATGATTCCAGAATTAGATGGTCTGGAAGTGTGCAAAAAAATCCGAGGGAACCAGGAGACAGCAAGCCTGCCTATCATTATGCTCAGTGCCCGGGATGAGGTGGCTGATCGGGTCATTGGTTTGGAACTCGGTGCTGATGATTATGTCACAAAACCTTTCAGCCCTCGGGAGTTATTAGCGCGGATTAAGGCTCGATTGAGAGAAGAAAAACGTAATTCAACTCCCCAGCCCACTTCTATTACTTGGGGGGATTTAGAGATCTGGCCGGAGAGCTATATGGTCACGGTAAAAGGAGAGTATGTCACCCTTACAGGCAAGGAATTTGATCTATTGCATATTTTTATGAAACGTCCCAACCAGGTCTTCAGCAGAGAGTACCTCTTACAAAAAGTTTGGGGATATACCATAAGCGGGGATACAAGAACTGTCGATGTCCATATAAGTAACCTGAGGAGTAAACTTAAATCTATTTCCCCAATTATTGAATCAGTGCGGGGTGTCGGTTACCGTTTGGCTATAAACTATAGCAAGTCCAAAGATTTTTAAGAGTCTATAGGAATTAAAGAGCAACACTAGTGTTGTGTTTATGAAGTTAAGATATATGGTATAATAAATATATTTCTTAACTAAGAAATAATTATGGTATTTGAGATGCGTTCAGCATCTACTATAGGTAGATTGAGCATAGGTTTGAGACAATGAGTTGAAAAAGGAGGCTTTATAATTTGGCTAACCGGCAAATGTTTGACAAATCATTAGAAGAACTTAATGAGAAAGTTTTTGAATTGGGGAGAAAAGTAAATTCCCGGGTAGATGCTGCCGTAAAATCTCTGGCTAATCAAGATTTCGAGCTGGCCAATAAAGTAGTGACAGGGGATTTGGAGATCAATGAGCTTCAAGCAGACATTGAAGAGACATGCATGCTTTTAATTGCCCAACAGCAGCCTTTCGCTAAGGATTTGCGCAAAATTGTGGCGGCCTTCAAAATTTCTATCAACCTTGAAAGAATAGGAGATTTATCAGTTGATGTGGCGAAACATACCCTTCGCACAGGTGGACAGAAATTGCTGAAACCCCTGGTGGATTTACCGAGAATGTCCGACATAGTTCAGCAAATGGTTCTCAAGGGAATCGAAGCGTATAAGGCGGAAGATGCTGAAGCGGCCCAAGCGATGGCCCTAATGGATGATGAAGTGGATCATCTCTATGCACAAGTCTTTCGTGAACTGCTCGTGTTCATGATGGAAGAGCCCAAAACGATTAATCAAGCCACCTACCTTATTTTTGTGGGAAGATTTCTGGAGCGTATGGGGGATTATTGCACGAACATTGCTGAAGAAGTCGTCTATGTGGAAACTGGAAAAAGATCCGATCTTAATCTCTAGATAAAGAGTCTAGCAGATTACGTAATCGTAAATAAGCGGAAAAAGAGAGCTGCGATTCCTGAAAAGGAGTATAAGCTCTCTTTTTATTTCTCGGAAAAAATATGGATAAAAAAATACCGCTATAAATAAAGCGGTAGCGGTGCGAGGAAGATTCCTCATCTATATGAAAAGTAAGAAGGATGTTGTTGTCATTACTATATCAGCCAATTGTTAAATCTAAATGTTAAAAATATAAAAATTATGTAAATATAAAATCCTGCAAAGTCAATGCCCAGATTATCGCCATATAGTTTACACAAACTTTACATGAAAGAAACGAAGCCCATACAATCCAATGCTACACTGACCCTGAGGATAGTTTAGGGGTGGGGGTTCAAAATGAAAAAAATAGGTTCAAAAGCTGAGGGTATTCATTTAGATAATTTAAAAATTCATAACAAATTAATACTTATGGTACTGCTTACTGTACTTATCCCCCTATTGGTCTTAAGCCTGATATTTATGAATAATGCCAGTAATAAAATCAAGGAACAGATCATCAATGCCAATGAGTTGTATGCCACCTTAACCAAGGAAAGAATGAATGATTATTTTTACAACCGGGAAGCCGATGCCCGGATTTTAGCCGGCTCAAAGGTTATCGGTGAAGGAATTGCCAAACTTAATGGTTTCAATTATACCAAACTTGAATTGGAAGAGTTAAACCAGAATTTTAAGGAGTTCCTCAATGTCGCTTTAGAAAGTCATGATTATACAGATATCGTTATTACAAATAAGTACGGAGAGATAGTTTTTAGCAATAACTATGAAAAAAATGACATAGCCCCCGTCATCTTCTCCGGGGATTTTAATCAGAAAGCAATGAAGGGAGAGCAAAATTGGTCGCCAATATTCAGGAACACCTTCATTGATGATAATCTCATTGTTTTGGCTACTCCTATCTATTTAAATCCGAATGAGACAACCCCCAGCGGTGTTCTTAATATTGTTTTAAATCAAGCCAAAATCAACGAAATAGTTCAAAATGGCATCGATAAGCTGGGGATATCAGGAGAATCCTATTTAATTGATGCTAAAGGATTACTTCTCACCAATACGATGAAAGAGCAAGCTTCCGTACATATTCCTCTAAAAGATTCAATTGCAACTGAAGCAGTAAATAGTCTCACTGAACCACTCCTCAATGAAACGGCGGATTTCAACAAAACCACTACTTATAAAAGTTATTCGGGAAAATCGGTTATCGGCACTCTATCCGTAGCTAGGATTGGCGATTATCCCGCAGGTTTAGTTATTGAGGTCGAAGAGGGGGAGGCCTATAGCAGTATAGCCGACCTGAGAAGAAGCCTGGGGATAATGGTTGCATTCATTATATTAGTGGCCATTAGTTTAGCCATTTATTTGGCACGATCCATAAGTAAGCCCATCGGTCGGGTTATTGGAGTCACCAATGAAATTGCCAACTATCAATTGAAAAGCGCCAATATAGATGAGGTGGAGATAGCCCGCAAAGATGAGATAGGGGACTTGGAGAGAGCAATTACAAAAATCAGAGATAACTTAAAAAGTATTATTGAAGAGGTTGAGAAATCAGCCGGCGAAGTCGCCTCTTCATCTCAGGAGCTTAAGCTGAATGCCCAGCAATCTTCTCAGGCAATAGAGCAGGTCGTTAAGAATACTACAACAATAAGCGAAAGAACTCTGGAACAGGCTCAAGTTGTTCGCGAAAGCTCCGAGAAATCCAGGGAATTAAGCAATGTCATCATGGAGGATATTGGGAATTTGGAGGAAATGACTAAAGCCACGAATGATGTAAATCAACAAATAAACTCCGGACTTTTAATAATTGAAGTTTTATCAACTATTACAAATGAATCCAGTGAAGCAAACAATGAAGTCTATACAAGTATTACCCAATCCAATGAAAGTTCTAAAAAGATCGAAAAAGCTAGTCAGCTGATCACGAGTATTGCTGAGCAGACCCATTTACTGGCTTTAAATGCGGCCATTGAGGCAGTAAGGGCCGGTCAACATGGCAGAGGATTTGGGGTGGTTGCTGATGAGATCAGAAAGCTGGCTGAGCAATCGAAGGAATCCACAAACATTATTGATAGAATCGTGAGGGAATTGAAAAGGGATAATGCTCAAGCTGTGCAAACGATGGCGAAATTAGTGAACATTAATCATGAACAAGTGGAGAGTGTGAGAGTCACTAAAGAGAAGTACTTAGAAATCGCCAAAGCTATCAAAAAAGTTGAGGAGAGAGTGCGGATCTTGAATGAATCCAGTCTGGATATGGATAGTATGCGTTTAGAAGTTGAAGAGAAACTTAAGCAATCCGTTCATATGACAGAAGAGAATTCCGCAGGCATAGGTAAAGTATCGGAATCAATGGAAGAACAAGCGGCATCGATACAGATGATTACAAGTGCTTCGGAAATATTGGATGAGTGTGCGCAACATCTTCAGGTTTTGGTGAGCCAATTTAAACTGTAGAGTACATTTCCTTTCCTCTTCTCAAGCGGCTAGGTGAACTATAGACTAGTCGCTTTTGACAAAGAAAAGGCCAGGCGAATTGCCCTGGCCGTGCACGTTTATCACACGAAAAATGGGAAGAATGGAAAGAATGGAAAAAACGGGAAGAAAAATGGGAAGAAAAACGGGGAAAATCTGGAACGTCTAAATCCGACCATAAGGACCTTCTCCTTTCTTTTATTGATTTAGAAGATTACACCAAGAGCAATCAGGATAAGAATCGCAATAGCAATGATCCCAACGCCGACAAAACTGCCAAATCCGCCGCCAGGACAACATGCTCCGCCCATTCCGAAAGAACCCATTCCGTACATGACATGACCTCCTTTCAATCTTTAATTTAAGCTTAGAATACGATACCCATAGCAATGAGCAAAAGAATGATTACAACTACGATTGCAATTCCTGCAAATTTCTCACCATGGTGACCTGCTCCGTCAAAACCAAATGCCATCAAAATAACCTCCTTTGCCGTTAGATAGTGTATAATATGCTTTGTCTATAGGGTTTGCCACAATATGGTAATTATGCCAGTGCTTGTAACACTCTCCCGGACATGGCATATAATTATAGTGGGTGCCGAAACCATAGCCATTGCCTCATCATAAATAGAAACCTGGCCTGCCGAAGCCAGGTTTCTGCTTTTATATGGAAAAAACTTTGTCAAAAATAGCTTCTGAATTCTCTTGGTTTTTATGGGTAATATACATAAAAGATACAAAAATGGGCTGTAACCCTTGAAATAAGCGATTTAAATCTTAACTTAAACTTAACAAAGCGTTAACTTCAAGAAAACATTGACTTGCTATACTTGGATTAGCAAATGAGGAAAATACCATTTGCTGAAGATGAGAGTGCAAAATTTCGAAAGCACCTTCGCAAAGGAAAAGAACGATTTGAAAACAGGAGGTTTTAATTGATGTTTAAAAAGAAAGTTCTGGCAGCAATAGTAGGAATGGGTATGGTTTTCTCTTTAGCCGGCTGCGGTCAAACCAATGAACAAACCAACCAACCCTCGGGAGCCAATAACAATCAAGCCCAAGTTGAAAAATTAAGCGGTGGCGTCATCATTGATGGTTCAGGTACGGTTTATCCTTTAATGGCTCATATCGCTGAAGAATACATGACCAATGTTCAATCCAATGTCAGTGTACAAGTCGGACGTGCCGGATCCAGTGCTGGTTTTAAAAAGTTCATTCCGGGAGAAACGGATTTTGCCGATGCTTCAAGAAAAATCAAGAATGCTGAAGTTGAAGAACTGAAGGGTAAAGGAATGGAAATGGACAAGAACGTCATGGAGATTAAACTCGCTTACGACGGATTGACCATTGTCATCAATAAAAACAACGACTGGGCAAAAGAGATGACCGATGACGAAATCATCAAAATGTTTACTTCTAAAGCGGTTAAAGCGGACGACAAAGTCCTTTGGTCTGATATTCGCTCCGAATGGCCTAAGGAAGAAATCAAATTCTATGGACCCAATGAAAACCATGGAACCTACGAGTTCTTCTATGAAACTATCCTGGAGAAAAAAGACTTAGTGTCCACCGTAAACCTGCAACAAGAATATTCTACTTTGGTGGACTTGGTTTCCCAAGATAAAAATGCCATTGCCTTCTTCGGATATGGATACTATGCATCGAACACCAATAAATTAGCCGCTGTTAAAGTAGATTTTGGCAAAGGACCTGTTGAGCCAGCCCTGAATACGATTGGTGAAGATCTTGACTATGCCGGATTTACCCGACTTGTCTACACCTATCTGAACCTTAACTATGCTAAAGAAAAGCCACAGGTATTGGATTTTGCCAAATATGTGGTATCTCCCGAAGGTGCGGGTAAATTAGCAGCAGATAACGGTTTTGCTCCCCTGCCTGACTCAGTTTATGCAGAGTATGCTTCAGCCTTAAAAGCACTTAAGTAATCGAGCCGTCACATAATTTTAGGGTGGGAAGTTTCTCGAATTTCTCATCCTAGAATTTTTGTGTTTCATAATGAACAGAGCTAGAGGTGAATTATGGAGGATACACAAGTAAGAGATACGATTCGAGGCAATATTGCTAATAAGAAACATACCTCCGATAAGGTTATGCCGGGCTTCTTCTTACTCATGGCATCCATATCCGTGCTTACAACCCTGGGTATCGTCATTATCTTAGTAACGGATGCCAGCAAATTTTTTAGTGCGGTTCCCTTAAAGGAAGTATTCAGTACTCAATTAGCACCTTTAAGAGAAACCCCTTCTTTCGGGATGCTGCCGTTGATCAGCGGTACCCTGATGACCACGCTCATTGCCATGTTGGTAGCAGTGCCGATAGGTCTGGCGGCGGCGATTTTTTTAAGTCAATTTGCTTCAGACAAATTGAGAAGACTGCTTAAGCCTTTGATGGAAATCCTGGCGGGTATCCCCACCATCGTGTACGGATTTTTTGCTTATTCTTTTGTTACTCCGTTGCTCATGAACATCATTCCTTCACTACAGGCTAAAAACGCATTGAGTCCTGGAATTGTTATGGGAATTATGATTATACCCATGGTGGCTTCCTTATCGGAGGATGCTATGAACTCAGTGCCGGAAATCATTAGGGAGGGCTCTTTAGGCTTAGGTGCTACGAGGCTGGAAACCACCTTCAAGGTCATTATTCCCGGGGCGATTTCCGGAATCATGGCTTCCATTGTCTTAGCAATATCCAGAGCCATAGGCGAGACCATGATTGTAACCATCGCCAGCGGCAGCTCTAAGAATTTCACTCTTGATATAACTCAGTCCATGCAGACCATGACTGCTTATATCGTGGAATTTACCAGTGGGGATGCCGGAAGCGGAACCTTAGGCTATTACAGTCTCTACGCGGTAGGTTTGCTGCTCTTTATCTTTACTTTGGGGATCAACCTTCTTGCCCAGTATATTTCCCGTAAGTACAGGGAGGTGTATTGACCATGAGCATAAGTCATGAAAGCCCGTTGTCACAAGCAGAAAGCACAGAGTTGGAAAACGACGAACTTAGCAATCGCCCTAAGTTCATGATCGACAGTAAACGTATTGGAAACAGAATAAGACTGAACAATATTTTGAAGCATGTATTCTCCTTTTCTACAGTGTTCTCCATTTTAGTATTAGGCGTTCTCCTTTATCAAGTTGGGTTGGATAGTGTTGGCTGGCTTGATCTTCAATTCCTGACGAGCAATCTTTCCATATTTCCTCACAAGGCTGGAATTTACGGAGCTATCATTGGAACGGTACTGATGATGCTGATTGTCATACCTGTCACCACGATTCTCGGTGTCTCCACGGCTATTTATCTGGAGGAATACGCGAAAAAGGGCAGGCTTCACTATTTGATTAATGTCAATATATCGAATTTAGCCAGTGTACCTTCTGTTATCTTCGGACTATTGGGTTTGACGGTGTTCGGAAGACTGATGAATCTGGGATCAAGCATTTTAGCCGGGGGCCTTACAATGTCTCTGCTGGTGCTCCCTATTGTGGTAGTAGCCGCACAGGAAGCCATCCGGGCTGTACCGGATTTTTTGAGAGAAGCATCTTATGCCATGGGTGCCAACAAATGGACCACAGTGAGAAAGGTTGTTCTCCCAGTGGCGATTCCAGGTATTTTGACCGGTACAATTTTAGCTATATCCAGAGCAATTGGGGAAACGGCACCTTTGGTTGTGTTAGGAATTCCTACACTTATCATGAAGATTCCATCCTCAGTGCTGGATGATTTCACCGTATTACCGATCCAAATCTATTATTGGACCTTGGATTCTGTGTTAAAACCCGAGTATGCTAATCTGGCTGCGGCAACGATTATTGTCTTGCTTATCATATTATTTTTAATGAACTCTGTGGCAATTATCATACGGAACAAGTTCCAACAACGCTTCTAACAGGAGGAAATTAATGACGAAAGTTATAAGTAAGAATGAGAATGTTGTTTTTGATGTTAAAGGGCTGAATCTATGGTATGGCAACGATCAAGCCCTGAAAAACATCGCGATGCAGATTAAAAAGAATAAGGTCACAGCGATTATCGGTCCTTCCGGGTGCGGGAAGTCAACCTTTATCAAAACCCTTAACAGAATGATCGAAAATATACCTATCGTCAGAACCACCGGAGAAATTATTTATCAAGGACAAAATATTTTTGATAATTCAGTTCGGGTGGAGGAGTTGCGCACAAAAGTCGGCATGGTTTTTCAAAAACCCAATCCATTCCCGAAATCTATTTTTGCCAATGTGGTCTATGGACCTCGTATCCATGGGATCAGGGATAAAAAGCTTTTGATGGATATTGCAGAGACCAGCTTGAGAAATGCGGCATTATGGGATGAAGTAAAAGATAGGCTCCACGATAATGCTTACGGTCTTTCAGGAGGTCAGCAGCAGCGCTTATGTATCGCAAGATGTTTGGCAGTGCAGCCTGATGTCATTTTGATGGATGAGCCTACTTCGGCCTTAGATCCCATAGCCACCTATAAGATCGAGGAACTGATGGAGAGCTTGAAAAAGCACTATACCATCGCCATCGTAACCCACTCCATGCAACAGGCTGCCCGGATATCCGATGATACGGCTTTTTTCCTTATGGGAGACCTTATTGAGTTTGATAAAACGACGGAGATATTCTCTAACCCGAAAGATAAGCGGACGGAAGATTATATCACTGGCAGAATAGGGTAGGGCCTGCTCAGCGCAGATGAGAGGATTGCCTAAATATGAAACAGCTCTAATAAAATATCCTTAAAAGTACCCATGAACCCATAAAGAAGAAGAAACATACTCTTTATGGGTTTTTTGCTGTGTTATCTCTTAGGCAGCTCTCAGACCAGAATTGTATTAAGAGGACCAATTGACTGGTAAAAAAGTACCAATTGGGACAAGGAAAATAGTGCAAAAGTATGGTAAATGTTGTATTTTAGAAGTAATGTTCTTACACACCATGAAATGTCGGAAACTAGTCTAAAAGCTCAGCATAGCTGAGGGAGGGAGAGAGACGACTAATGCGCACAAAATTGCCTGAAGACTATGAGGTTGTCTTCGATTTTGCAGCAATTGGTATGGCATTATTGTCCTTGGATGAAGAATTTTTAAAGGTTAATACTAATTTTCATGAGTTTTTTGGCTATAATGGCAATGAATTTGCTGAAATGACATTTACGGAGCTGGTCCATCACGAAGATAGCTCGATGGTCATCGAAGAAATTAAAAAGCTTCTGTCAGGGCAAATACCTACATTCCATTTGGAAAGTCGATTTCTTCATAAATCGGGCGAGATAAAATGGGGATTATTCAGCTTCTCTCTTGTTCGTGATGGGAAAGGAGATCCTCTCTATGCAATAGTACAGATTCAGGATATAACGTCCAGAAAGCGCATGGAGGACGATCTAAGCTATCGGGTAGAGTTTGAAAGATTTGTTACGACGATGTCGACGAGGTTTATCAATTGCCCGGTAGACAAAATCGATGAAGAAATAATCAGCGCTTTAGAAAAGATTGGTCAGTTCTTAAAGGCAGGCCGCATATTCATTGATCATCCGTCGGGGATAACTCCATCCTCAACTCAGGAATTAGCGGAGCCCTTTTCGGATGAAGATAGTCGCCTCATAAAAATAGTGGGGGAAGTAATATTCAGCGCTATCCAGAGGAAACAAACAGAGATCGCCCGTCAGAACTCTGAGCAGTTGATATCAGCTGCTTTTGCAGGGAGTCCTGCTCTGATGATGATACTATCTATAGAAGGAAGAGGAGTAATCGATGTCAATAAAACCTTTATTGAAGCTCTAGGCTACGACCGAAATGAATTGCTTAATATAAACATTGATGAACTTTCAAGCTTGGTTCGACCAAGTGACTATGAACGTATCTATGAATGTTTAAGTCAGTATGGTAGTGTACTTAATCGTGAGATTGAGATGATTACCAAATCCGGGGCGAAAAGAAAGGGCCTTTTTTCAGCTGAAAAGATAATGATCGGGAATCAAATGTGTCTATTGCTGGTCAGCCAGGATATTACGGAAAAGAAGCGTTTAGAAAAGGAAATGGTACGCCTAGAGCGTCTTAACCTAATCGGTCAAATGGCAGCGGGCATCGGCCATGAGATCCGCAATCCCATGACGACTGTAAGAGGTTATTTGCAATATCTTTCTAAAAAGGACAAATACTCCGACCAAGTAGAGACCTTCCAGTTGATGATTGAAGAACTTGACCGGGCTAATGAAATCATCACGGAATATTTATTTCTAAGCCAGGACAGAGTGGTCGATTTCAAGCGCCTGAATCTAAACACCATTATCCATCATTTATATCCCTTGTTATCCGTTCATACGAAGATAGAAGATATGAATATCAAACTGAATTTAGGTTCCATACCCGATTTATATCTGGATGAGAAGGAGCTTCGTCAGCTCATCCTGAACCTGGCCCGCAATGGTCTGGAAGCCATGTCGGCCAAAGGCACCCTTACTATAGCTACCTATTCTCAACAAGGGAATGTTATACTTGAAGTAGAAGATCAAGGGACAGGAATACCCAATGACATAAAAGATAAGATCGGAACCCCTTTTTTTACCACAAAACTCAATGGTACCGGTCTGGGTATGGCCATATGCTACAGCATAGCTGCCCGGCATAATGCCACGATTGGCTTTCAATCCAGCCCCCAGGGGACGAAGGTAAGGGTGAAGTTTCAGGGGTGTAGGGGAGTGTCGTAAAATACAATGGAAACTATTTTATGGGAATTGATGATTTTAACGTTTATTATCCACCTTATTGACACCCTTTCCTACTCGGTCAGACTTAACTCGGTCAAAAGTGGACAGTTTGCCTTGTCGTTTTCCTTATTCAACCTGTTTGTGCTTGTTTCCCGTACGGCTAATATGTTTCAAGCCCCTTTAATCGGATGGATCATTGGGGAAAGCCTTTCAACAGGAATTGACCCTATGAACGACATACGGAAGGTAATTTTCGCTTCGACAATAGGAACATTGTTTGGAATTCTATTGATCCCAACATTTTTGAGACTATTTGAGGTCGCTGTAAAACGGCTGGAGACAACCGGTTCGGTTCCACTGTTAGTGATCGAGGCCTTGCATATTAATAATGTGAAGCGCATCTTAAAAAGAGCTACCCGGCCCAACAAAACGATGTTAGAAAGGCTTAGATATCGGGAAATTCCGAAGAGGCTGCTTATCATAAATTCATTGGTAACAGGAATTTATACAGTCGGGGTTCTTGCGGCTAACTATTCGGCATTATTAGTGGCAGAACAGTACAGAATCGCGGCAGTAGGTTCCTCGGGGATGATTAATGGCCTTGCGACAATTTTGCTGACATTGTTTATTGACCCGAAATCCGCTGTAATTACGGATCAAGCGTTAAGGGGAGACAGGCCGTATGGTGATGTGAAAGCCCTGGTCATTTTGCTGATCGCCTCTAAGTTAATTGGCACAATGCTGGGACAAGCGATATTTCTGCCGGCAGCAAAAATTATTGCCAGTTTCTATGGGATGTGAGGAAGGAGGGCATTTGCGTTGAACTGCCAATATCAATCAGCTAGGCCGGTGCCCCGTTCAAGATTACGCATATTTTCAGGTAAGCTATATTTCACCTGGCGGCGGTATTTACAGTGGCTATTAAACCGAGCCACCCGATATGCTTTAACCTCAAGAGAGAGTGATTTTTCTAATGTTGTGGCGGCCCACAAAGCACCCTTATACAGACGATTACGCAATGTTGATATGTGGCTGCAGGAAAATAAAGTAACGAATTTGAAGCTGGCATGTGGAAAGCTTAATGAGGTGATACTAAAGCTATTATGATGGTTGAGCCGTTGCTTGAAGAGGGAAGAGAGTAGCTATCAAACCAAATGAAATGCAGGAGGAGCGTTTTTGGCAAATAAACGTATATCACGCAGAACATTTATCATCGGTGGGATAGGATTGCTATCCTACCTGTACTTTAATGTCCATTCCGTTGCCGTAAAACACTATACTATTGTCATTAATGATCTGCCCAAAGAGTTTGAGGGCTTTACAATTCTTCATTTGACGGATTTACATGCCAAAAAGTATGGTGATAAGCAGGATAAGCTTATCAATATGATTAATCGCCAGAAATTCGATATGGTAGCGATGACCGGCGATTTTATAGATAAAGATAATCCTGATGTTGAACCTACTTTGGATCTGATTCGTGGATTAGAATCCAAGCCTATTTTCTTTGTACCGGGGAATCACGAGTGGAGGCATGATTTTAGAATTAAGCCTATTTTAGAGGGTCATGGGGTAAAGATTTTAGACAACAGGAACTATAAATGTGCAAAGGGGAACTCCTATCTTTGGATAGCAGGTGTCGATGATCCCTATTTGCATAGAGATGAGTTGGATCAGGCACTTCATGGCATCGCAGATTCTCAGCCTAAAGTATTATTGGCCCATGCACCAAATATTTTTATGTCTGCAGCTGAGTCCGATATTGAGTTGGTATTAGTGGGACATACACATGGTGGTCAAGTAAGGCTTCCTATAATAGGGGCGATAGTGGCTCCAGGTCAAGGACTTTTTCCAAAATACGATTATGGACATTTCACGACGGGTTCTACCAATATGATCATTAATGGCGGCTTAGGAGAGAGTGCCTTGCCATTACGATTTTGCAGTCGGCCAGAAATCGTTCTTGTTAAACTGGTTTCCAGTCCCCAATAGACCCTAGCTTTAAAAATAAAGGTTGATTTCTATAAAGATGACTTAAAAGAATGCTGACAATTACTTTGGAAAAAAGGGGCAATTATGTATAACAAGAGTTTATGGGAAGCTTTCTTATTCCCTCCTATACATATAGACAGAAGAAGGCTTGAAGCAAAACTTAAGGGCAAGACAATTCTTATTACAGGTGCCAGTTCCGGCATAGGGGAAGAATTAGCTTACCAATTGGCAGAGATAGATTGTCATTTGATTTTAGTGGCAAGAACTGAGGAAAAGCTCATCAGAGTGAAACAAGAAATTGAACAAAAAGAAGCCAAAGTAAGCATTTTTCGAGCTGACCTTAGAGATCCTGAAAAGGTGATGGAATTATTAAAGTTCATTCATCAATTGCCCGATGGTTTGGACTTATTCGTCAGCAATGCCGGTTTATCAATAAAGCGATCGATTAACGATTCTTTAGACCGCTATCATGACTTTACCCGAACCATGGCCATCAATTATTTTGCACCGGTTCAATTATTATTGTCCCTTATTCCTCTCCTTGAGAAAAATAAGGGACATATTATTAATCTCTCTACGATCAATGTTTTGCTCTTACCTGTGCCCCATTGGGCCGCCTATCAGGCATCAAAATCAGCCTTTGATACCTGGTTTCGAGCGGCAGCTTCGGAGCTGAATGCTATGGGGATTGCCACGTCATCAGTGTATCTGCCCCTGGTTAGAACTCCTATGATTTTGCCTACAGAGGCCTATCAAAAGCTTCCTGCCATGAGTCCGGAGCATGTAGGGAAAATTGTTTCTAAGTTAATATATACACAAAAACCAAAATACAGGCCCTGGTGGTTGCTGCCCGGACAATTCGTATCAATTATGTTTAGAGGAATCTGGGAATTTGCTGCACCGGCTATTTTAAGAAAGCGAAAACAAGGTAGACATCATGGTTAGATTGATCGATGTTTTATTTAAAATAGGACTGTTTTCACCCTTAAGGCTCTATAGCTTTGCTAGTGCTCTCCATAAATATGGAATAAACATCATGGCTTTATTGAGTTTTGCTGAAAAGGCATATGGGAAAAAGATAGGGCTGGTCGATGACAACGAAACATTGACTTACAAAGAATTGTATTTACAGTCTAAAGAGCTTTCTTTTATTTTGAGAGAAAAATATCAACTGAGAAGGGGCCATAAGGTAGGGTTTATATGTAAAAACCATGCTTCCTTAGTGAAAGCTATATTCGCTGTTTCTCAATCAGGAGCGGATATCTATTTGCTTAATGCTGAAATGAGCTGCAGTCAGTTTAATAATTTATTAGATCAAACGGATTTCCACTTGCTTATCTATGATTTTGAATCAAGTCCTTTGCTTGAAGGTTCAGCGTATAAAAAGGATAAGCTTTTGAGTTATCACGAGGATTTACCAGCGATCAATAACTTGCTTAATCTAAGCCTCCCTGAAAATCCGAAAATAAAGCGTTCCTTAACCGGAAAGCTGGTGATATTAACGGGAGGTACAACGGGGAATGCCAAGGCAGCAGTCCATCAACCTTCACTTCGCAACTATTTGAATCCATTCGTAACTTTAATAAACAGACTGAAGCTCGTAAATTATCGTACTGTTTATATAGCCACCCCAATTTATCATGGCTATGGAATAGCAGTTTTACTGGTGTTCATCATTTTGGGGAAAAAGGTGATCATCCAAAAAGGTTTCAATGTGGTCAAAGCATGCCACCTTATTCGCAAGCACCAGGTTGAAGTGGTGACCGTTGTACCCTTAATGATCTATAAAATGTTAAAACAAAACCCTGAGGATTTGAAATCCCTTGCTTGCATTGTTTCAGGTGGGGCGGAACTCAATCCCAGAGTGGTCAGGGAGACGGCGGAGAAATTAGGAGATGTCTTGTATAATTTGTATGGAACCTCAGAGGCGGGTTTAAATATCATAGCCACACCCCAGGATTTAAGGTGCTCGGCAAATACCCTTGGGAAAAAAATCAAAGGTGTTCGGCTAAAAATAATGGATGGAAACAAAAATAAAGTTCCTGTTGGCAGTGTGGGCCAATTCTGCATTAAAAACAGGTGGTCCATGGGAAACAAAAGCAATCCATGGATTGAAACAGGTGATTTAGGCTATTGTGATCATCAAGGATATTACTTTTTATGTGGCAGGGCCGATGACATGGTGGTTTCGGCAGGGGAAAATGTTTATCCTGCTGACCTGGAGCAGGTACTAAGAGATCATCCTCACATAGAAGAGGTGGCGGTAATCGGAATCCGAGATGAAGGATTTGGGCAAAGGCTGAAGGCGTTTGTACTTCCTGAAGAGGGAGCCGGTTTAACCGAGGAGGAGCTTTTGGAATGGCTGCGCCCAAGAGTTGCACGATTTCAGGTTCCCAAGGAAATAACCTTTGTTCAAGAAATGCCTTATACTTCCTTGGGTAAGCTTGATAAGAAGCTGTTAAGAAGTAATGATTGACACTGCCATTGGGCAGCTGAGATAGGAGGTAATGCTATGAGACATATTGGAACCAAAAAACTGGAAACCGAGCGGTTGATCTTACGCAAGTTTGAACTAAATGACGCAGAAGCGATGTTTAGGAATTGGGCCAGTGATGCGGAAGTAACGAAATATCTGATATGGCCTCCCCATGACAATGTCGCGGTCTCCTTGGAAGTATTGAAGGACTGGATTAGTCAATATAAAGACCATAAGTTCTATCAATGGGCAATTGTGTGCAAAGAAAATGGGCCTGAGCCTATTGGCAGTATCAGCATTGTAAAAATGGATGAGCGTATTGGCATGGTTCATGTGGGTTATTGCCTAGGTAAAAGATGGTGGGGTAAGGGTGTTGCCTCTGAGGCACTTGCAGAGTTAATACGTTTTTTCTTTGAAGAGGTTGAAGTGAATAGGATTGAATCCAGGCATGATCCGCGCAATCCTAACTCAGGAAGAGTAATGAAAAAATGCGGGTTGGTGTACGAAGGGACTGTGAAGCAAGGGGACTGGTGCAATCAAGGAATCTGCGATTGCTCAATGTATGGACTTGTTGCGGAAGACTATTATTCAAGCAAGAAATGAAAAGTGGTTTGAAGTATCAAAATCAAAGGGAGGAGTTAACTTAATGATGGAGAGATAAAGGGATATAACCTTTTGGATTATAAAAAGAATTAGTTTTTAGAGAGGATGCTTGACCGTCACCTTAGGGGATGCCTTAAGCTTAATTTGGAGGTGACCACTATGCAGATTAGTGAAATCTGTCAGCTAACCGGGTTAACCAAGAAAGCCATCGAATATTATCAGGGCAAAGGATTAGTATCTCCCCTAATACAAGAGAATGGATATAGGGAGTTCAGCCATGATGATGTAGAGAAGCTGAGGGTAATAGCATTATTTAGAAAGCTGGATCTAACCACAGATGAGATTAAGCAAGTGTTAGAGAGTAATGACAAGAAATCCGCGCTGAAGATGGTTAAGCAAGTAAAGCAAATTCAAGCAAAGGCCAGACTTACCCAGATAGAATTGCTTGAGGAACTGGTTCATAATGAAAATATGGAGATGATTCAGGATAAGATCAGTATATTAGAGCAACAGGCTTCCATTAAAGAAAAATTGCTAATGTCCTTTCCCGGGTACTATGGACATTATATTAGTTTTCATTTTGGCCAATTTCTGAACGAGCCAATAAAAACGGACGAACAGAAACGAATGTATGCAGTCATAGTTGAGTTTTTAGATAACATGGAATCACTGGAAATTCCTGATGAACTCCAGCCCTTTCTGGATCAGGTGGATCAGTACACGGATGATAGGCTTGAAACCCTATCTTTGAATGTGCAGATCGCTTTTGACGATTTTGAAACCTACTGGGAAAACTACAAAGAAAGTATAGCTCAATATGTAGAATTTAAAAAATCAGAGAGCTATCAAAACTCAGGGATGGCACAACTTATGCATTTATTTCGTCAATTTGGTGAGACAAGCGGATACTATGAAGTGTTTATCCCAGCTATGCGCAAATTAAGTCCTTCCTATGATGCTTACTATATGAAAATGCTCCAAGCCAACGAAAAGCTGATAGAGAAAATGCCGGACTTGAGAAATGGAAGTATTTCCAAAGCAGGTCATCCGGGGTATAATCATCTTAGGGATGGAGAGTAAATGCCGGATTACCGAAGAAGCCTGAAGAGAATACGATTTAGCAATACGAGGCTGACAGGTACTGTTAGCCTTTTATTTTACATAGTGGACTGCTAATTTGGTTTGCGCGCATAAGGATGTCTGAATGTATGTAATGAGGCCATATAGAGGGGGCGAAGCTATGAAGGTTTTAATCTTCGGCGGAACAGGTTTTGTGGGAAAATATCTGACCAAGGAATTGCTTGAGAATGGATATCAGGTGTTTGTTGTAACCAGAAACTCTCATAAAATGGTCAGCACCCTAGGAAGTGGAGTAGAGGCAATCGAATGGGATAATATGTCCTCATTGTCTTCGCTTAAAAATTTGGAGCAGATTGATGTTGTGATCAATCTAGCCGGTGAATCCATCGGCAATCGCAGATGGACCCCTTCGGTAAAAGAAGAGATTATAGCAAGCAGGCTTAGAACAACTGGCGCAATTGTTACAGCCATTGATCATGGTGTGATTCAGCCTAAAGTGTTCATCAATGCATCGGCTGTTGGCTATTATGGCCCCCGTGGGGATGAAGAGCTCGCCGAGTCTGAGGAAGCCGGAAAGGATTTTCTGGCACAAGTATGCCGGGAATGGGAACAGGAAGCCTACAAGGCCCAAGCTCCTTTGACAAGAGTAGTCACCCTGCGGATTGGAGTCGTCTTAGGAAATGAAGGTGCTCTCAATAGAATGACCATGCCATTTAAATTCTACATAGGCGGTCCCTTGGGTACGGGAGAGCAATGGCTTTCCTGGATACATATCCAAGATTTAATCAGCATAATAAGATGTGTTATTGAACATCCGGGGTTATCCGGTCCTATTAATGCTGTCGCTCCAAATCCGGCAAGAATGAGAGATTTCAGTAAAACACTGGGCAAGGTTTTAAATAAACCATCATGGCTACCCGTTCCAGAAATACTCCTGAAAATAGCTTTGGGTCAGATGTCAGAAATGCTATTACATGGACAACGGGCTGTGCCCAAGAAAATACAGAGCGCTGGCTTTGAATATATGTACGCAGACTTGGAGGAAGCTTTGGAGAACGCTTTGGCGGTGATATAAATTGAAAAGACTAAGAGAAGCTTGGCAGCACTCTTAATTTTTCTATGCTTCAGAGGGCCGTGGTGATAACTTAAAGCGGATTCTTCACAGTTTTTGACGAATGGTTGTAACAGGATTTTAAAAGGAGCGTAAGTATATGAATTGGAGTGAGGCATTTAACGCCAATCGACAGCCGTCTGATGATGACATTAAAGCGTTTATCGGTCAGGGAAAGCTATTATGGTCTGAACTGTTTTCTTATATCGATGCTGCTTATCAAGTTAAGCCTAAATTGGCCTTTAGTCAATGTTCGGCACAGCCCGGGTGGAATGTAAAGTATCAAAAGAGTGGTAAATCATTATGTACTCTATATCCAATGGAGGGATTTTTTATTGCACTCGTTGTGGTAGGGGCAAAGGAGGAAGAAACAGTAGAAATGGCTCTAGGAACATTTACTTCGTATGTTCAAAGCTTATACCGGAAAACATCTTTCTCCTGTGGCGGACGTTGGCTTATGATTGAGGTAAGGGAGCAACCTGTACTCAATGATGTAAAGAGCTTAATAGCAATCAGGGTAAGGCCAAAGCGGTTGGATGTGCCTCAATAGTGCAGCTGACTAAGAAGGAAGGGTAAAAATGATTATCGCTGATCAGCTATTGGCATTTGGAAAAGAGGATCTGCTAGAAGTCTCTAAAACTTTAAACGAAGAGGATATCTCTCAGCTCATTAAGTGGTTGAATGAAAAAGATGACAAATTGAGATACCATTCATTGCTTTTACTAGGACATCGTTCGGAGGAATACGGAGATGTGTACCCTTATTGGGATCTTCTCTGTGAAAAACTAAAAAGTCCCAACTCATACCAAAGAAGCATTGGGGTAATGCTTATTGCGGCTAATGCGAAATGGGATAAGGATGACAGAATGGATTCCACAATAGATGATTACTTAAAGATTCTTGGGGATAAAAAACCGGTTACAGTTAGGCAGTGTATCCAGGCGTTAAGTGAAATCGTTACCCATAAACCAAACCTGCAAGATAAAGTGTCCAGAGAGCTCATGGCCATTGATATCTTAGGAGTAAAACCGACAATGAGAAAACTGATACTCATGGACATGCTCAATATTCTTGTGCTTATTCGAAAATCTCAGAACTCTGAAGAGATTGAGACCTATATTTTTAATGCCCTTACGGGTGGACTGCTTGACAAGAAAGCGTTAAAGCAAATTGAATCTGTGTTATAGGAGAGAAAACCATGAAGACAATAGGTTTAATTGGAGGAATGAGCTGGGAATCATCAGCCGAATATTATCGAATTATTAATGAAGAAGTGAAGAAACGGCGGGGAGGTTTACACTCAGCCAGGTGTATTCTATACAGTGTTGATTTTGAGGAAATAGAAATGTGTCAAAGCCGCGGTGAATGGCATAAGGCTGCAGAAATTCTTGCAGATGCTGCCCAAAGCCTGGAGGCCGCAGGGGCAGAATGTATTGTTCTTTGCACAAATACCATGCACAAAGTTGCTGATGAGATCCAAGCGGGGATGCGGATACCCTTGCTGCACATCGCTGATATTACGGCTAAACAGGCTTTAGCACATAACATAAAAACCATAGGACTCTTAGGAACCCGATACACCATGGAACAGGATTTTTACACATCACGTTTAGAGACTCAGGGGCTAAAAGTTTTGACACCGGAAGAAGGAGATAGAGGAATCGTCAATGAAGTAATATATCATGAACTATGCTTAGGAGAAATTAGTAATGAATCGAGAAATCAATTCAAAAGAATGATCCAATCCTTAGTCGAGCAGGGTGCTGAAGGAATAGTGCTTGGATGTACAGAAATCGGCTTATTAATTAAACAAGAGGATTCATTCGTGCCTTTATTTGATACGACACTCATTCATGCCATAGGGGCAGTGGATTATGCTTTGTCAGAGGTGATCAAATAGAGTATTTAGTGAAAAATCAGGGCTTTTGTATGTAATGGACATTGAGTTTTAGTAATTATGATGGGATAATATGGTTGTGTTGATAGGGTAAGTAATAAAAAGAGGTGTTTTATATTGGTAAGAGTAATAGCAATCATTAAAGAACGACACAGAACCATGGGTTGCCGCATACTTGATGAAGTCACGGCGACAGTACAGGATATGGGTTTAGCGAGCACCTTGGAATACATTAAAGAACATAGCTGCCGCAATGCTCATGCCTCAGGGGTAGCATTGGTCGCAGATGAAGGGACAATAGATATGTTGCCTGTTATTGACTCACATACAAAACAATGTATAAAAAATGATAAGTACATCATCGTAGGAACTTTTAAAGAAGGGGATCGGATCACCGCCATACGGGTAACGGATTATACGGGGACCATCATGGATATTGATGTCAAACAGCTTTTGATGTTAGAGGATAAAGGATATTGTAACGCTAAAATAAAAAATGTTGGTGATAAGAGGTCAATTAAGCCCTTGGATTTGCCCTGGCCTGTTTTAAGGTGGTCGCCAGGGAAGTAATTTGATGAGATGGTAAAGGGGAAAGAGTAGCATTGGCCTATCTTAAAAAGGTGACACTGAATTGGGAACGTGCAGACAACAGAAATATCTACCCATTTAATATCCCTGCACTGGTAAATTGTGCATCGCTGGATATTAATCACAATGTCGTGTTTTTTGTGGGCGAGAACGGGACAGGAAAATCAACGTTGCTCGAAGCCATAGCCTATCAGTGCGGCTTTGGAATTGGCGGTGGGGATAGAAATGTTGATATCGGATTGTCTGATGAAAGTGTCCGCCTGGCCTCGATTCTAACATTATCCTGGATGCCTAAAATCAATCAGGGATTTTTTTTACGAGCTGAGACCTTCTTTGATTTTGCCAAGCATCTGGATGAACGTTCAAAAGATCCATATGCCGGCGGCAGAAAGGTTTATGACGCTTACGGAGGAAAATCTTTAAACCAGCAATCTCATGGGGAGGCGTTTCTCTCCCTCTTTGCCAATCGTTTTGGCGGTAGGAGCCTGTACATACTGGATGAACCTGAAGCAGCACTTTCGCCCCAGCGTCAATTGGCTTTTTTAGGCATCATAAATGATCTGGAGATGGCAGATCGCGCCCAATTTATTATTGCGACCCATTCCCCGATTTTAATGGCCTACCCGGGAGCACAGATCTACGAATGCAATGAGGATGGGATTATCCCCATTGATTATGAAGAGACGGATCATTATCGCTTGACCAAGGCCTTTCTCGATAATCCGGACAGATTTTTTAAACAACTTTTTAGTTGAGTGTCCATTCTCAAGGAGGGAAGATATGTATGAGCATAAATCATGATGTAGGAATTATTGAGGGCGTTTATGACATTGCTCTACCTAAAGTTCCCACATCCCTTCATAGATGGGGACGAGTAGTATGGCTGCAGGATATTGAGATTGGCTCTCAAGGAAGATTTTTGTACATCCAGGATGGTCAATGTTCAAGCACTCATTTAAGTCGAATCACAAATGTTATTAAAGCTACGGAGTATGTAGAGATTCACACCGAGAATAACATATATAAGCTGAGGCTTTTGCCGGTGAATCCACATTCATAGAGATTGCTGAAGAATTGAGAATACAAATAATCAGGGAGAACTGCAGTCCGCAACTCTCTTTTTTGTTTTTTAATTATTCTAACAATTTTTTGGCTTTCCATTTATAATAGACAAAGGGGGATTGAAAATGAATAATTATAGACCCGTCATCTTGGCAGAACAGACAGTCCTCAATGATTTTGAACTCGATCCACTTACAAGAAAAATAAGCATAGATATATCCCGACGCGGTGAACAAAGTAATAAGGGTATGGTTGACAGCCTCCGTCAAACTTTGCATCAAAGGCTAGGGGTTCCTGTATCCATTCCGGTGCCCCTCATGAATGATGTCCTAAAGTTTGGCCGTGATGGGAATGAGGCCATAACGGTTACACTGACTGCAAGTCATGATATCAATGAAGAAGGAAAAGCTGGAAGTTATCAATTAATTAATCTAGAACCTGGAGATCATACCGATTTTAATGTGGGGTTAGCCATTGATATAGGAAC
Source organism: Desulfitobacterium sp. PCE1 (assembly GCF_000384015.1). NCBI lineage: Bacteria > Bacillati > Bacillota > Clostridia > Eubacteriales > Desulfitobacteriaceae > Desulfitobacterium > Desulfitobacterium sp. PCE1. The sequence goes on from NZ_KB913023.1 coordinate 1,094,624, forward strand.
AACCACTGTGGTTGTTTATCTTGTAAACATGATTAATGGAGACATTATTGGTAAAGCCTCGGATTATAATGGCCAAATTAAGTTTGGGGACGATATACTTAGCCGCATTATGGTTGCCAGAGAAGAAAAAGGCTTAAAAGAGCTGCAAGCCTTGATTGTAAATACACTCAATGAGCTTATTCAAAATTTATGTACTCAATTCTCACTGAAGCCGCATGATATAAATGGAGTATGTATTGGGGCAAACACGACTATGGTTCATTTGCTATTAGGTTTGGACCCTGGTTCAATTTGCCGGGAACCCTATAAACCAGTGGTTAATAATGCGGAAGTATTTTGTGCTAAGGACATTGGCTTAGATGTCAATCCCCTCGCACCGACCTATTGTTTGCCGAGCATCGGCAGTTATATTGGCGGTGATGTCTTAGCGGGGATTCTGGTAAGTGGTATGCATAAGCAGGAAGAAACGTCACTCTTGGTGGATATCGGGACAAACGGAGAATTCATTCTGGGAAATCATGAATGGTTGGTAGCATGTGCAGGGGCGGCTGGTCCGGCTTTGGAAGGGGGAGTAACGGAGTGTGGAATCAGAGCTGAACAAGGGGCTGTTGATCATGTTGAGATAGACTCTGAACATAGTGTAAGATATACAACCATCGATAATGCCCCCGCAAGAGGAATTTGTGGTTCAGGATTAATTGATATATTAGCGGAACTTTTCTTAAATGGGATCATTGATCGGGCTGCCCGATTTACAGATGGGAGAGAGCGTTTCATTATCGTTCCTGCCCACGAAAGTGCAGAGGGCAGGGAGATATTTATAAGTCAAAAGGACATTAGCAGTCTCATGCGTACAAAGGGGGCCGTAAACGCTGCACTTGAAGTATTAATTGAAAGTGTGGGCTGCCGGTGGGAAGAGATTGTTAAGTTTTATGCGGCAGGTGCATTTGGCCAGTATCTGCCTATTGAATCCGCAATTACCATTGGGCTCTATCCCGATCTTCCACGAGAACATATGATGCGCCTGGGGAATAGCTCAGGCGAAGGAGCGCGTCAGGTTCTGCTTTCTAATGAAAAGCGCAGAGAAATAGAGCAAATTGCCAATAAGATTACTTATTTCGAAATGAATGCAAACAATATGTTTATGGACAAATACTGCGGAAGTCGGTTTTTACCTCACACGAATATGGATTTATTCCCGAGTGTCAAGGAGAAATTGGCAGTTCGACAAAGCGGTTTCTGATAATATATAGGCTTATATTTGAGTCGGACCGAGCTTGTTTGGCAACACTATGCTTGAGGTGAGCATCATGCCGGAAATTCCCGAAATGGAAACGTACAAGGATTATTTGCAGTTGTCCGTTCTCGGTAAGAAAATTGTAGGAACTGAAATCGTCCGGGAGCGTAGCACCAATGTTCCTCCTGATGAGTTTGTAAGATGGGTGCAGGATACAAGTATTGAGCAGGTGTTAAGATGTGGAAAATACCTCATCCTTTCCCTGAGCTCAGGGAAAGCCCTCTGCGCTCATATGATGCTTGATGGCAGAATCTATTATGAGGTGGCTGGAGAGCCTGTAGAGCTGCCGGGTAGCTCACATATTCAGCTGAGGTTTGAAGATGACTCTATTCTCCATTTTTGTGATTTAAGATTAGGTTATCTTAAGCTCCTCGACCCATCCCAAGTACAAGCTATTAAGGATGGGTTGGGCCCTGATCCTTTGGATTCGGGATTTTCCTTTACCGCTTTTCTGAAAATCCTTAGCGCAAAAAGAGGAATGATTAAGCCCCTGCTCATGGATCAAAAAAATATATCAGGGATAGGAAACGCATATTCCAATGAGATTTTATTTGCTGCGGGAATACTGCCGGAACGAAAAGTTCCGACATTAACCGATGGGGAGAAGGAACGGTTGTATTCAGTTATCCCTGATTTGCTTCGGCAAGCTATTGAAAAAGGGGGCTATATCGAAGAACCTTTTGCCTTCTGGGATAATTTAAGTGGGGGAATGATCCCGTATTTCAAGGTTTATGATCGTTCGGGACAACCTTGTCTTCAATGTGGTGATACAATAAGGCAAAAGATAGTTGGGGGTAGGAATGCTTATTATTGTTTAACATGCCAACATTAAGCATGATGTGCCGGCTAAAAACCTAAACAATTGACCGCCGGCGAATTAACCTTAAGGAATAATTTAGCCTATGACAAATTAATGATATAAGGATCCAGTCGTGAAGAGAGGGATAAGCATGGGGGACCAAATTAAAAGAAAGTCTTTTTCGATCAAATTATTAATATTCTTGCAGGCTTTTTTAGGGTTAGGAGCAATTTTTGGCGGGACGGTTCTTATTATCGATCCCAGTGGTGAATTGATTCAGATGCCGGCGACGATGCTGGAACATTCCCCCTTTAGTGATTTTTTGCTACCCGGTATAATTCTTCTCACCTTGTTGGGAATTTTGCCATTGGCTGTAGCTTATGGTTTAGTAAAAAATCAGCCTTTGGCAGTAGTTAATCGGCTCAACTTGTTTTCAGATAAACACTGGGCTTGGACCTATTCACTCTATATCGGTTTTGTTTTAATTATTTGGATTGCAGTTGAAGCTTACTTTATTCAGGGCTTTGCTGTCATTCATTTAGGCTATATTTTTTGGGCTTTACTTATTCAGGCGATTACTTTGCTTCCTTCCGTCCAGAGCTATTATACATCGCCATAAGAGTAAAACTATCCATACGAAGCAAGTATTACTTAATATGATGGGGGAAATTTGTATGAAGTATATCGCCCTACTTCGGGGGATTAATGTGGGAGGGAAAAATAGAGTCCCCATGAACCAATTGAAACAATGCTTGGAGAAAGCCGGGTTTCAAAATGTGGTGACCTACATTAATAGTGGGAATGTAATCTTTGATTATCAGGCACAGGATCCTCCGGTGCTTATTGAAAAATGCAAAGAAATTTTAGAGGAGGAATTTAAATTTCCTATAGACTTAGCACTTATCGATGGGGAAAGCATGAGAGAAGCTATAGAGCATGCGCCGGATTGGTGGGGAGAGGACCCCAATGCAAAGCATAATGCACTATTTGTTATACATCCCGCCACAGCCATAGACATAGTTGCTAAGGTAGGGTCCACGAAGCCTGAGTATGAACAAGTATTTGCTTATGGTCCCGTGATATTTTGGTCAGCACAGTTAAAGACCTTTTCCCGCACTCGGTGGACCAAAATCGTTGGGACCAAGGCGTATAAATCCGTTACCATTAGAAATGCCAACACCACAAGAAAGGTGTTGGAAATAGCTCTGTCTCATTAAATTCCCAGTGTGTCAAGGAGGATATGATGGAAGAGATTATCGTTTTGAATATTCCCGTTAAGTTTGGCGACATAGAGGAAGTGATCCACCCAGTGATTTTAATGGATGCCAAGGAAATGATTCTGGTGGACTGTGGGTATATAGGCTTTATGCCTAAGGTTGAGGGTGCTATCCAAGCTCAGGGCTTAGATTGCAGTCAACTCACCAAAATCCTTATTACCCATCACGACCACGATCATATGGGGGCTTTAGCAGATTTCAAGCAGAAGTACCCTCAGATCCAAGTTGTAGCAAGTTCCATAGAAGCTCCTTTTATAGCCGGAGAAACGAAGTCTATGCGCTTGGAGCAAGCTGAAGCCTTGCAAAATGCTGCCTTAACTGAGGAGCAGAAGGCTTTTGGTGAAGCCTTTTGCAATATCCTGAGAAGTGTTAAACCGGTTGCAGTGGATATCACCGTTCATGATGGACAAATCATGGACTGGTGCGGGGGGTGTGAAATTATAAGCACACCGGGTCATACACCCGGGCATATAACTCTCTATTTGAAGAAACATAGAACCATAATAACCGGTGATGCTGCAGTGCTGGAGAACAATGAATTGGTTATTGCCAACCCTCAGTTTACCTTGGATATGGAAAGCGCTACACAATCCCTGGCAGAGTTACAAAGCTTTGAAGCAGACAAGTATATTTGTTACCATGGGGGGATTAAGAGCAATTAGTACATAGTGGTGTGGGGATGAATTATGAGAGTGGAGGGGATAAGAATGGATACGAATTACCGTGTTGCCTATAATAAGTTCTGGCAAGACATAAAAAAGAGAGAGCCGGTGGAGATTACATCTACACGAGCGGTATCTTATAACGTGGATACCAAGCAATTTATAGTTATGTTTTTTAATCAAGAGTACATTGTGGATAGCAATCAGGAAACGGTATACCGTAAAGCAGATGGGCATAGTCTGGATATCATGGATGCAATCATTATTCTTAACTATTTAGCCTATGCGCAGCCGCTAGTGGAATCAGAGCCCAGGTGGGTGAGTATTAAGGAAATACCGGGAGGGATGATTTTTTATTCGGCTTTTCTTAAAACAGCCATCTCACCATTAATCAAGGCATTTGGTCATCAGGCCAAGCTTTTGGGAACCTTGGCAGCCTCTTTAGGTGGGCAACCCGCTAATATGGGTGATTCATCGGTGATGTTTCAAGCCTTTCCAGAAATCCCTGTGTGTGTGGTCATTTGGGAAGGGGACGAAGAGGTGAAGGCCAATGCCACAATCCTCTTTGATCCTTCAATAGAGCCCATGTTACATAGTGAAAGCATCATTGGTCTTGGTATTTCCTTAGCCAATCGGCTGAATAAGAGGGCTTCCAGCTGACGTGGCTTAACAGATTTGGGGTTATATCCTTTTTTGATCATGAGGGTTTTTGCATTCTCTACTTGAGCTGACAGTTGAGCAGTTATCCTTTTTGACGGCTCTTGCATAAAAACACCTCCATTGAATTCTGACTGATTCAATGGAGGTATTTCTCTTTCCGTTAATCTTATAAAAATTAAAAGCGCTATTGACCGATTTCAAAAGGGATGATAGAATATTCACAAAATACACTCAAGTGAAAATATGAGCATAAATAAACAAACATAACCATGATCTATTTAATTTATAATTACTACTAACAGTATAACAGGAATTTTCGCAATTTTCAACAATTAATTTATATAATTAATTTTCCGAATATTCAACAAATACTTTATAATCTGAATTGCGTGTCATCAATTTTTGACACAAATTTTTGACAATTGTTACTGATTGTTACTGATATCCAAGGTTGTTAAATGATGCACAATATCTCTGTTTTATAAACTATTTTTAGTTTATAAGTAACAAAAATAAAAAGGAGGAAAACAAGGATGACAGTATCAAAAAGCGAGAATTTTTTAGACCGAACATTGAACAGCGAAATGACAAGAAGAAAATTCATGAAGGTCTCAGGAAAAAGTATCGTGGGTGTAGCCATCTCAGCATCATTTCTGTCTCTAATAGGATGTACACAGGAACAAGTAACCAGTGGGAAAGTAACATTATGGAGTACGCCCCAAGGACTGCTTGTAGTGAATGAGGCAAAATGTACTGGTTGTCAACGCTGTGAAATCAACTGTACTCAAGTGAATGATGGGTATGTATCTTCTTATGTTTCCAGAGCTAAGGTTAGCAGAAACTTAATGTTAAGCCATTTGGGTAATGGGTTATTAACAGATAACTGGGTATATTTCCCGGATACATGTCGTCAATGCGAAGACCCTTCGTGTGGAAATGCATGTCCAGTACAAGCAATATCCTCAGATGATAGGGGAGTAAAAAAAGTCGATCAGTCTAAATGTGTAGGCTGTGGTACATGTAGTGCGCAATGTCCATGGGAAATGCCAACGGTTAATCCAGAAACTAGAAAGTCGTCCAAGTGCATTCTATGTGGTTCTTGTGCAACAGGATGCCCTACAGGTGCATTAAGCGTTGTAGACTGGGATAGTGTAACTGCAGCTTTGCAGAAAACTAGAAAATAATAGGGGGATAAAATAATGAGCGTATATGGATGGGCGGGAAAGATCTTAAGAGTCAATTTTACCACAGGCAATATAAATACTGAAGATACTAGTAAATATAAAGACTATGTCGGCGGAATGGGAATAGGTTATAAAGTTATTTATGACGAAGTTCCACTGGAAACCCATGCTCATGATGAAGCTTCCAAAATCGTCATGGCCACAGGCCCGTTAACTGCTACAGGAGTTCCTTGTTCAGGAAGAATGAATATTACTTGCTTATCCTCATGGTCAAAAGGATTTTCAATAGTAGATGGACATATGGGTGGACATTTTGCACATGCTTTAAAGTATGCTGGTTATGATGCGATAATATTTGAGGGAAAATCAGCTAAACCCGTGTATTTAAAGATAGATGATGATAAGGTCTCCATCGAAGATGCCAGCCATTTATGGGGAAAAGGTACCTTCGAAGCCAATAGAATGTTAGTAAAAGAAAATGGAGAGAATTTTTGCGCCGCAGTTATAGGTGCGGCAGGAGAAAACTTAGTAAATATGTCAAACCTGATTACTTCGTTTGGGAATTCAGGTGGAGCAGGATGTGGAGCTATTTTTGGCTCTAAGAAGGTAAAGGGTATTGCGGTAAGAGGTACTGGAAATATAAAAATTGCCAATGTGAAGGACTTAAGAGAACAAAGTAATTATATGTTAAAAGAGTTGATTGGAGGGAACAATAACCATAATGTACCGGCAACTCCACAATCTTGGGCGGAGTACTCAGCGCCTTCCGGAAAAAACAGATGGTCAGGGGCTTCGGGACTAGGATGGCATAAAGCACCAGGCGGATTTGTTGACATGGGTGAGCAGCCGCCGGGAGATCTAAATAAGATAGGCTTTAGAGCACATAAAGGACATTTTGACCACGGAGATCTTGCCGATAAATATATGGTTAAAGTCGGAGGATGTTCATCTTGCCCAATCAGATGCTATGCCGAATATGATGTCGATCCATTGGCTGATTTTGATTTACCGACAAAGGTTTCTAATACTTGTATGCCTATTATTTCAGTAGGGAATTGGTATGCGGGAAATATCGGAAAAATGAAACATGTGGATGAAAATGATGGCAGTTTTGTAAACAATGTTACGGGTGCGAGAGCTGTAGATGAATATGGTCTTTGGGATAACTATGGAAATATCCAAAAGGACTTTGCATATTGCTATAAAAAAGGAATACTAAAGGAAAAGCTCCCGAAAGAGGAATATGATTCCATACCATGGGAACTGTTGGAATCTGGTGATCCGAGATGGATATGGGAAATAGTCAAGAGAGTAGCATCGAATAAGGGTGAAATAGCAACAATAGGTATGGGAACCTATCTCATGGTAGAAAAATGGGGATTAGGAAAAGAATATTTTGATGATCAAGGCCAAGGCAATCTTTGTTACAATGGCTATCCTAACCACCATGGACCTAGTGAAGCAGGGCAAGCAGCGATGCTTTATAATCTGATGTACAATAGGGACTGTATGGTGCATCATGTTACCTGCATCACATCCTCCGGATCACCCTATGAACTATATAAGGGAATACTTGAAGAAGAGTTTGGTGAGGGTGTAATAGATCCGCCTAAACACTATACACCTATGAATAGAAGCAAAGCGAAATTTGCCAAATGGGCTTTTATTGGTAAGCAATGGCATGATATGGCAACCCTTTGCAACTGGATGTATCCCATGACTTTGTCTCCGGTTAAAGCAAGAGGATATAAAGGGGATTTAGAACTGGATGCCAAATATATGACAGCTGTTACAGGTGAAAAATGGACAAGAGCAGATGTGGATTTAGCCAGTGAGAGAGTTAGCAACATGCTAAGGGTAATAACAGCTCTATCCTATAATATTCATTTAGGAAGTAAGAACTTAAGAAAAGATCATGATGAAATTACTAAATGGGTATTTGATAAGGATCCTGACTTTAAAGCCTTTGAAGAAGGAACAGACAAATTAGATCGAGATGATATGGAAATTGCACGAGATATGTTCTATGAGGAGATGGGCTGGGATAAGGAAACAGGAATACCTACTAGGAAAACCCTGGAGAGACTAAGCCTTGGTTATATGGCAGATGATCTGGAAAAGAGAGGGCTGCTGCCAGCCTAGAATTAAGGAGACATAAAGATGTTTAGAAGAAGAAAACCAGGATTTGCCGTAGAGATTAACAAAAAAGAATTTGGAAATGAATCCAATGAAATTAATGCGGACAGAGCAGAAGAAGAATTAAGAATGAAGATAGATTTAATGGATCTGCTTGATGAAGAAGATTTAGTTGACGCGGAATCCCAGGATATGGAGGAACAAGGTGAGCAAGTAGGTGGATCAAAGTATATACTTTTGGCAGACTTTATTAGAGAAAGAAGTATTGGTTCCATGCTCACAAGCCAAAAATCCTTAGTTGAAGAGGATGAAACAGTGGAAGAAACCATAGAAAAAATGGGAGGTGAGGAAGATACTCAAGACATAGTGTCTATAAAAGGTAATGAGGATGTATATTATTATTCAAATCAATATATGAGCGATAACTATGCCATGATTGCTATGTTAGTTGAGGAGAAGGATTTATCAAAAACGATAGTTGAAATGGTAAGGTGGAATTGTAAGACTTATCCTTGTCCCACACCTATCTACTATTTTGGTAAAACGCCGTATTCTTATAACGATGAGGAAATAGAGATAGCTTTAAATAAGTTGAGAGAGGATGAAAGATACAAAGACATAAAAGAACTTCTTACAGGAAACAACATCCGATACTTCTATTCTACTCTTCATATGAGTGAGAAATATGCGAGGGCCTTGGCAGAAAGTACCGAACAAGGAGAATATGGATATAATTAAAATTGGGACTTTAAAAGGAGGTGTAAATTACTGATTTGATCCTTTTTTAATCTGAATGGAATAATAATATACTAATTGAGCGTACTAATATATTTAAATTTTAAAATAGTAAAATAACTATATTGATTATTCGGACTTGTTAGAAATCTCGATTGAATTATCTTGACAATAAGTGGGTCTATAGTATATCCTTTCATTAAGTACTGAATTGATTGTTGTTGACCAATGTTTACGTTCTTAAACCATTATTTAATCTCAATAATCAAATACACAATATAAGCAGGATGAACCTGCCTTAACACCATGGAGGTCGTTAAAAACGTACCTTCATGGTGTTTTTATTTTTGAGTCATAGAGTATAAGAACTTTTTAATTAAGGAAATTGTAAGTAAGTGTTAAAAATCTAAATGTCTTTCTTCGAGGGCTATGGCAAAGAAGTGGAGGATGATTAAGATGAAAAGCAAAAATGGGAAGTGGATGATTTCAGGTGTACTTATCATGTGTATAGCGCTCCTTCTGGCGGGTTGTGGAGGAAGCAATCCGGTAACTACTGGGGGAAAGACTGCCAAAGATGAACTGGTTATTTATATTGGGTATGGGATGACCAGTGGCGGTTATGATCCCTGCACCGGTTATGGAATCTATGGAGACGGAATCTTCCATAGTGCCTTATTGAAATTCAATGCCAAAATTGAAGTGGAACCGGATCTGGCTGTCAATTATACAATTAGTGACGATGGCTTGACTTATACATACACTCTTCGCGACGATGTGAAATTCTCTGATGGCCAGTCTTTAACCGCTGACGATGTAGCCTTTACCTATATGACCGCCAAAGCAAGTGGATCCAGTGTGGATTTGACCATGCTGGAAAAGGCGGAAGCCAAAGATAATACGACCGTCGTCTTTACCTTGAATAAAAAATGGTCAGCATTTGTCTCTACCACCGCCCTGCTGGGAATTGTCCCCAAGCATGCTTATGGACAGGGGTATGGGGACAATCCGATAGGGACGGGCCCCTTCAAAGTAGCCCAATTGGATAAAGAACAACAGCTTATCGTCGTCCCCAATGATTATTATTACGGTACCAAGCCTAGCTTTAAGAAGATCACTATTCTGAACTTGGATGAGGAAGCCGCCTTAGCGGCAGCAAAATCAGGAAACTTAGACGTAGTCATGGTTAATCCTGAGTATGCTTACGAAGAGGTTTCCGGTATGACTATGGAAAGCATTAAGACTGTGGATAATCGGGGATTTAATTTACCCACCATACCGGAAAGGTCGGATGCCAATGGCAATGTGATCGGAAATAACGTAACCAGCGATTATGCCATACGCAAAGCTCTAAACATTGGTATTAATCGGAAGACCATCATCCAGAACGCTCTTAATGGTATAGGGTTTCCCGCCTATGGCCGAGTGGATGCTTTACCCTGGAACAACACTCCAGAATTTGAGGATGGCCGGGTGGAAGAAGCAAAGGCCCTGTTGGAAGAAGCAGGCTGGATCGACACCGATGGAGATGGAATACGGGAGAAGGATGGAATCAAGGCTGAGTTTAAAATCACGGGAAGAACAGATGATTTGCAGCGCTATAATTTGGCCGTGGCTTTAAGCGAAGATGCTAAGAAACTGGGAATTAATCTTATGGCTGAAGCCGTGGCCTGGGCCGACTGTAAAGCTTTGACCCGCAATATACCCACCTGCTGGGGAAGCGGTGACTATAATCCTATCGACCTTTACAATGCTCATTATTCCAAAATGATTGGCGTCGGGACCAGCAATCCTGCTTCCTATTCCAATCCTAAAGTGGATGAATATATTGAAAAAGCTTTGGCAGCTACCAGCATGGAAGAAGCCATAGAGTATTGGAAACTCTCGCAATGGGATGGCGAGACAGGAACCAGCGTCGATTATCCCTTCTTATGGATTGTCAATATCGACCATACTTATTTTGTACGGGATGGGTTAAGCCTTGGGGAACAACGGATTCATCCCCATGGACATGGAGTGCCGGTTATCGCCAATATGAATGAGTGGACCTTTGAGCACAATTGATAAAAAGCCCGCCTAAGGAGTAACATTAAAAATGATGGCTCTAATGCCCTATAAGCGTAGCTTTGCGTACAGGAGAGAACGATTTTAGCGGAAGGGCGGCTGTGTTAACGAAGCTTTCTTAACAAAGGCGAGCCACCGGTTCACATCAGGTAGTACCCTGGGGTTTGGCTCGACTGTTAAGAAAGCAAGTTGACCAGCCCTGGAGCTAATGAGTGAGCGGATTGTACGTAAAGCTACACGACCCGAGCAACGAGCTTCATTTATCGATGATGCAGCTTAAGATGGAACTCCATGAGTGAAAAAATGAAGAGACTTGAGGAAGCATAGATGAGAGAGAGAAACAAGGTCTTACAGAAACTAATATGGCCATCCTTCCTGCGCATGATCACTTTGCTCATTGCTATGAGTGTCATTGCTTTTGCCTTGGTTATGGCTTCACCTGTTGATCCCATTGATGCATTTGTGGGCTCAGAGTCCAATGTCTCACAGGAACAAAGGGACAATGTGGCTCGTTACTGGGGGCTGGATAAGCCCCCGGTGGAGCGCTTTTTAACTTGGGCAGGCAATGTACTCAAGGGGGATATGGGAATTTCCACCACCTATCGATTGCCTGTCACCCAAGTGATAGGGGAACGGGTGAAAGCATCCTTAGCCTTAATGGGAGTAGCTTGGGTTCTCTCCGGGATATTGGGCTTTGTCCTTGGTATCCTGGCCGGAGTGAACCGGGGGAAGCTGATGGACCGCTTCATAAAAACCTTTTGTCTGGCCTTATCCTCAGCTCCGACATTTTGGATTGGGCTGTTGATACTGATGGTTTTCGCCGTGAATCTGCAGTGGTTTCCTATTGGCCTGGCGGCTCCCATCGGCAGGCTTGCCTCAGAGGTAACCCTTTGGGAACGCATACATCATCTGATTTTACCTGCTTTTACACTAAGTATTATAGGAGTGGCGAATATCGCTCTTCATACCCGTCAGAAAATGATCGACGTTCTCGAGTCAGAGTATGTGCTCTTTGCCAAAGCAAGGGGAGAATCTACCTATAGTATTGTTAAACGACATGGAATTCGCAATATTATGCTTCCGGCTATTACCCTGCAATTTGCCTCTTTCAGTGAATTGTTTGGGGGTTCTGTCTTAGCTGAACAAGTCTTTACCTATCCGGGCTTGGGCAATGCGGTGACTCAAGCAGGGCTTCGTGGAGATGTGCCTCTATTTTTGGGGATTGCTTTGTTCAGTGCAGTCTTCGTCTTCGCAGGGAATTTCATTGCCAACCTGATTTATGGCATCGTCGATCCCCACATAAAGGAGGCGAATCCCCATGGATAACTACACAATGACGGCTGAACTTATACGGGATGGGGGATTGAATCGAAGGACGAAGACCTTTTTTATGTTAGGGATTTGCGCAGCAATTTTGATTGCCATTACGGTCATGGGATTGACTATGAGTCCGGAAGCCTATGCGCCGGACTACGGGGCTAAGAAGCTGGCTCCCTCAGTAGATCATTGGTTTGGTACCGATTATCTGGGACGGGATATGTTTGCCCGGACGATTAAAGGTTTGTCCACCAGTATTCTGGTTGGTCTTTTAGCGGCTACGGTCAGTGCGGTAATTGCCCTGATTCTGGGTATTGTGGCAGCAACGGCGGGTGGCAAGGTGGATCAATTCGTCAGCTGGCTCGTGGATTTGTGCATGGGAATTCCCCATATCGTATTACTGATGTTGATATCCTTTATGCTGGGGAGGGGGCTCCAGGGAGTCATCATCGCCGTAGCTGTAACTCACTGGCCTTCTTTAACACGGGTGGTGCGGGCTGAAGTCCTCCAGATCCGCAATGCACACTATGTGCAAGCGGCAAAAAAATTAGGTAAAAGCAACTGGACTATTGCCAAAACTCACATTGTTCCCCATGTTTTTCCTCAATTTGTGATCGGGCTGATTTTGCTTTTTCCCCATGCTATTCTTCATGAAGCGGCGATCACCTTTTTAGGTTACGGCCTACCTCTGGATATGCCCGCTGTCGGGATCATTCTTTCGGAAGCTATGAAACACTTAGCCACAGGGATGTGGTGGTTAGCATTCTTCCCAGGCGTGATGCTTTTGATCATTGTCATGATGTTTGAAGCTATCGGAGAAAGCCTAAGACGACTGATCGATCCCTATAGTGCTCAAGAATAGGAGGGGATGGGTATGAGCCTTATCCTGGAGAAACTATCCGTTAAAGAATCAAACCCAGTAAATAAAGCGCAGGGGAAGCCGGATACTGTAGAAAAAAAAGGATCCCCTCTTCTGGTAGTGAATAATCTATCCGTTAGATTTCGAATGTATGAAAAAGGCCTCAAGCAACGGGAGCTGGAGGTCATTTCCCATTTGGATGTCACCATCCATAAAGGAGAGATTTTGGCAGTCGTCGGCTCCAGCGGTTCTGGCAAGAGCCTGCTGGCTCATGCTATATTAGGAATTCTCCCTGCCAATGCGACGATGGCAGGTACCTTAAACTATGATGAAGAGCCTTTGACACCAAAACGTCAGAAGAAATTGCGCGGTCATGAGATCGCGTTGGTTCCTCAATCCGTATCTTATCTTGATCCTCTCATGCGGGTTGATAAACAGGTTCGTGGTGAGAAAGGAACCCAGGAACAGCAGCGCAAAGTTTTTGAACGCTTTGCCCTCAAAGAGGAGGCCGGTCAAAAATTTCCCTTCCAGCTTTCCGGTGGTATGGCTCGTCGAGTCTTGGTTGCCACCGCAGTGCTCAGTGATGCCAAGCTCATCATAGCCGATGAGCCTACTCCTGGACTCAATCCGGAAATTGCCGAGGAGACCATGCGGATTTTTCGTGAACTGGCAGACCAAGGCTGTGGTGTGATGCTCATCACCCATGATATTGATTTGGCTTTAAAATACGCTGATCGGATTGCTGTCTTCTATGCGGGAACCACAGTAGAAGTCACACCGGTAGAGAATTTTCTGCAGGGTGGAGATGCACTGCGTCATCCCTATAGCCGGGCTTTGTGGCATGCTCTCCCTCAAAATGGTTTTAATCCTATTTCCGGTTCCCAACCCTATGCAGGAAGCATTCACACAGGATGTCGGTTCGCCCCACGCTGTGAGTGGATCAGCGGGGAATGTGCAGGGGAAGTGCCTATGCGTAGAGTAGGAGACTGCGAAGTGAGGTGTGTTCATGCTTCTTGAGGCGAGAAATATTTACTTCCGCTATGGCAAAGAGCCTTGGATTATTCAGGACGTCAATCTTCAAATAGAAGAAGGGGAGAGGGTAGGGCTGATTGGGCCTTCAGGATGTGGCAAAAGTACCCTTTCCAAAATTCTCTCCGGTTACCTTAAGCCAACCCGAGGGGAGGTATTGCTTGATGGTAAGCCTTTACAGTCAAGGGGCTATTGTCCGGTTCAATTAATTTATCAACATCCTGAAAAAGCTCTCAATCCCCGCTGGAAGCTGGAAGCATCCTTAGCGGAAGGCTGGGAGCCTGATGAAAAGACACTCGAGGAATTGGGAATTGAGAGCGAATGGTTAAAGCGCTATCCCAATGAACTCTCGGGAGGGGAGTTGCAGCGCTTCTGTATTGCCCGGGTGCTGGGTCAACCTACGCGCTTTCTGCTTGCCGATGAGATAAGCACTATGCTGGATGTTATTACTCAGGCCCAGATTTGGCATGTGTTGTTAAAGATCACAAAAGAGCGCAACATGGGTCTGTTAACCGTCACCCATAATCGCGCCCTCGCTGAAAAAGTCTGTACACGTATGATTCATTTTGAAGAGCTCTGAATACGCAACCTCCTCTAGGCCTGCTTTCTTTGGAAGGCGGGTCTTTTTAACCCGCAAATTTATACCCCACACCCCAGACGGTTAGGATATATTCCGGACGGCCGGGGTCCAGCTCGATTTTCTCCCTGACTTTGCGGATAAACACAGTGATGGTACCAGAATCCCCTAAATATTTTTCTCCCCACAGATTATCGAAAAGCTGCTGACGAGTAAAAACCTGACCAGGGTGATTGGCCATAAAGGATAGAAGTTCGAACTCTTTTGAAGTGAGGTCCACCTTTTTGCCACGGACGATAACTTCAAAGGTTTTATTATTAATTTCTAAATCTTTAAAGATCAAACGATCTTTATCCTCTGCCAAACTCTCAGTGGAAAGTCTAAAGGCTCTGCGGAACATGGCTTTCATACGCAAGGCCAGCTCAATGGGGCTAAAGGGCTTAGTCATATAATCGTCGGCCCCCATATTGAATCCTACACTTTTATCAACAATATCCCCTTTGGCGGAAAGGAGGATAATGGGGACGGCACTTTCTTGACGAATTCTACGGCACACTTCAAACCCATCCAGTTCCGGTAGCATAACATCCAGAATGATCAGATCAGGATTCTCTTGGGCAAACATTTGTAAAGCCTTTTCCCCGTCGGAAGCGTAGCAAAAGTCATAGCCTTCCTTTTGAGCGAGATGGGCAACGACTTTGCGAATGCTATCCTCATCGTCCACTAACATTACTTTGAGCTGCTTTTCCATAGTTTCCCCTCTTCTCTTATTCTAAATTTTGAATAGGAATACCCACGATAAAGCTGCTTCCACCGCCGAATTGGCTATCTACCTTAATCCAACCCTGATGCAGTTCAACCAATTCTTTGGCAAGAGAGAGTCCTAATCCGGTGCCTCCATATTTTCGAGAAGCGGAGCTATCTGCTTGGGTAAACTTTTCAAAGATGTATTTCTGATCCTCCTCTTTTATCCCAATGCCATTATCATTGACCCTGAGAATGATTTCATTTGTGAGAGAATTATATTCAACAAGAATCTCAATTCTTCCTCCCGAGTCAGTGAATTTAACCGCATTACCGGCGAGATTCTCGATAATTCTGCGAATTTTTTCAGGATCCGCTTTGGTTAAAGGAACATGGGGATCCACATGAACACTTAAATCAATGCCTTTGCTTTTAGCTAAGGGAGTAATGACACTTTCTACTAAAGCGATAATATCCTGCATATCGACGATTTCAAGATTCAATTGTGCCTTGCCGGCTTCGATTTTTGCCAGATCCAAGATATTATTGATCAGTCGGAGCAGGATTTGACTATTGGTCTGTATCTCCTCAAGGATATGAAGATTATTCTCATCTTGGGGCGGCAAATCCACTAACATAAGTTCGGTAAAGGCAACAATAGAGGTGAGGGGAGTTCGCAACTCGTGACTCATCACGGCCAAAAACTCAGATTTATAGATATTGGTCTCGTTAAGGCGTAGGTTCATTTGCTCCAGTTCGTACTGGTGTTTCTTTAAGATGGAGTTAGCCTTTTCTAATTCATCCGTCCGTTGCTCAACTTTTAATTCCAGGTTGCTGTAGAGATCCTTCAGCTGTTCCGTCATATTCTGAAAATGATTGGTCAGCCTGCGGATTTCACCTCTGGCCTTTAGGTCTTTTAGATTAACATCCCATTGGCCTGCCCCCACTTTGGAAACAGCCTGCTCTAATTCCCCAAGGGAGCTTGTAACCATTTTAGTCACTAATAAATAAATACAGGTAATGCACACCAAAATAAGCACCAAGGAAAAGAAAGCATTGCTCCTTTGACTACCATGCATATTCTCCAGATAAATATCCATGGGCATGGTCAAACTCAGTGCTCCCGCAAAATCTCCGATTTTCAAACCTTCTTTAGCATAGCCGGAGATATCGATTTCACCTTTCGGCTCTCCATGACAATCCAAACAGAACTTATCAATGACCAGGGGAGTCATATAACGGAAAACAGGCTTGCCATCCATATCTTCTATAGCCCAATATTCAGTGGTCGTAGGAAGTTTTTTAAGATGGATGACTCCCAGAATCTCAAATTCATCCGGCGCATTCAGTATATTTCGATAGCTAATATTTGTAGGTTTCAATTTATAATCTGTTTCGGCAGCCAGCATGGCACCTACCCCCATAGCCACTGTCGAGCAACTGAGAAATTTATATTCTAAATTACCTTCGAGATCATAATTGATTTTACGTTGGTTAATAGCCATGAATTCCCAAAGGGCTTTTTGCTGTTGGGTGATAATCTGGGCCTTTTCAAGCATCTCTCGTTCAGCCTGCTTCATCTCTTGATGATAATCCCAAAAATATTTGGCACCCATAACCATAATAATTACAATCACAGTAGCCAGCATAAAGCTGAAGGTTAAGTTATCGGGAGTCCTGATTTTTTTCTTGATGCCGCTCATAACTCAACCCCCTTTTATAGTTCATATTCTTGTGAAAACTATCTTGATTATAAGAAAAAATAATTACGACCATAAAAAACTACGGTCTACAAAAGTTTATCATACAAGTTGGTGTTTTGTTAAGTGCTTAATCGCCTTTGTAAATATTGGTTTAGAAAAGTTTGTGAAAAATAATATTA
Source organism: Desulfitobacterium sp. PCE1 (assembly GCF_000384015.1). Lineage (NCBI taxonomy): Bacteria > Bacillati > Bacillota > Clostridia > Eubacteriales > Desulfitobacteriaceae > Desulfitobacterium > Desulfitobacterium sp. PCE1. The sequence continues at coordinate 1,111,843 of NZ_KB913023.1, forward strand.
CGTTAATCTTTTGTTAATATTTACACATTGAGAATTAATATTTTTGTGATAAACTACACAAAAGCAATGGATGAGGTGTCTCATGATGGAAACTACCCAAAATGATACTATTGCGATACTACTTGCCAATCGTCATTACCTTTATGGACTACTACAACACACTTTTGGAAATGAGCCTAGTAGCCAATTGTTTGAAGCCGTTACCGGTGAACACACCCAGGATGCCCTGCAATTATGGCTTAATGAGGATAGTGATCCAAGTGCCTATCTTTCCTTGTTGAACGAAGTGAAAATGGCCTTGAATAATGATAGGGAAAAGACACTGGAGCATTTAAAAAGTGAATACACCTTTTTATTTATTGGTCCTAATAGGCTGCCTGCTCCTCCCTGGGAATCTGTTTACCGCAGTGAGGAAAGAATGATTTTTCAAGAAAGTACACTAAGAGTACGTCGAGCTTATCTGGAATATGGGTTTCTACCGTCAAATTATCCTCATGAGGCGGATGATCATTTAGCGATGGAGCTGGACTTTATGGTTCATTTGAGTAAGCTGGCCCTGGAGCGATTCGAGGAAGAAAGACATGAAGATACTCAAAAGATATTATCCAGTCAAAAGAAGTTCCTGGAGGAACATTTATTGGTCTGGATTAAGGACTTTTCCCGGGAGATCCAAAATTCTAAGACACATTACTTTTATCCCCAGTTAGCTGCCCTGACCGAGAAGATATTGCAAGTGGATAAGGTTGTTATACAGGAAATAATGGGTGTAATCTAATGGTCAAGCTATGCTTAAGCTATGCTTAAGGGGGTGATGGGTTCCCCAGAAATCTAGGCACTAATACTATCGATGTACGAAGTCAAGGAGGTTAAGAAAAGGAATGGTAAATTTATTAGATAAGATTAATGAATTGAATCTAAGCCGCAGAAGCTTTCTTAAAGCCAGCACCGCCGCCGCTGCCGCCCTTTCTTTGGGAGGCTGCGCGAACACCTTGACCACGGCCAGCCCTGATCAGATGGCCAATGGGGAAGGTGAGTGGAGAACAGCGGCCTGTTGGCATAACTGTGGCAGCCGATGTTTAAATAAGGCTTTGGTCGTTGACGGTGTGGTTGTCCGCCAAAAAACAGACGACACTCATCCGGACAGTCCTGATTTTCCCCAGCAAAGAGCTTGCCTCCGTGGGCGTTCCCAAAGACAACAGGTATTTGGCGCCGATCGTTTGAAATACCCAATGCGCAGGAAGAATTGGGCACCAGGAGGCGGGCAAAAAGAACTCCGTGGTCAAGATGAATGGGTAAGAATTTCTTGGGAGGAAGCCTTTGAGGCGATTGCCGGTGAGCTGAAAAGGATTAAAGAAGAGCATGGCAATCGTGCTATCTTTGCCGATGGCGGAGATGCTTCCAAAGTGCTGGCCTTGTATGGCGGCTATGTAAGCAATTGGGGCACCACATCCCGGGGAACCTGGCATGGAACCAATGGCCCTGTGGGTATTGGACCTTCCGCTGTTGAAGGGATCAATGACCGGATTGATATGAGAAACTGCGAAACCGTGATCATGTTCAGCATGAATCCGGCTTGGAGCTCGGCGGGCAACCCAGCCTACAATTTCATGCAGGTTAAAAAGGCCGGTGCGGAGTTCATTGCCGTAGACCCATACTACAATGATACCTATGCTTTACTGGAAGCGGATTGGATTCCCTCACGCCCTTCGGAAGATACCGCCCTGCTTCTGGGAGTTGCCCATACTCTGATTGTGGAAGATGATCCTGCTACCAATCCCCTGATTGACTGGGAGTACCTGAAGAATAATACCATCGGCTTTGATGCCGACAGCATGCCGGAAGGCGCCGATCCTAAGGATAATTTCAAAGATTATGTCCTGGGAACCTATGATGGCATACCTAAAAATGCTGAATGGGCCTCTGAAATCTGTGGAGTGGAACCCCAACGCATTCGTTACCTGGCCAGAGCCATGAGTAAAAACAAGAAAGTAGCCATTATCTTTGGCTGGGCGTCAGCAAGAACTCAGAATGCCGATAGCCTTCCCCAACTGGTGATGACCATCGGAGCCATGACCGGGCATATGGGAAAATCCGGGCATATGTGCGGAGTAAGCTGCCACACAGGCTCCAGCAATGGCGGACCGGGCTTGGTGACCGCAGGTAAAGATGGACTGCCTTCCGTGGAGAACCCTGTGGACGACAGCCTCAATCATACGGAAATGTGGCGGGCCATCGTCGACGGCAAATATAATTTTACAGGTCAAATGAAGTGGAAAAAGGGAGAAATGCGCGACATTGACATCCGCGCTATTTACCACGATACCAGTGCCCGTCTGCAAACTGCCGACGGTATGACCAAAGGGATCGAAGCCCACCGTAAGGTGGAGCTGGTGGTAAGCCATGCTCAATTCTTAACCACCAACGCTAAATATTCAGACTTCGTGCTGCCTCTGACTACAGAATGGGAAAAACTTGGCGGGTTTGTCACCGGCAACCGGGAAATTTTGATTATGTATTCCCAAATTACCGAGAAAATGTACGAATGTGAAAGCGACCAATGGATTGCCAAGGAGTTGGGAAAACGTTTAGGGGTAGATGTCAGCAAAGCCTTCCCCTTTGACGAAAAACAGCAATTCTTTAATATGATTGCGGGAAGCAAAGTGACCTTACCCGATGGCAAGACAAAAGCCCCCCTGGTCACCATCACGGCCGCCGATATTGCCGAATGGGGAGTGGAAGGTGAGCCCCAGGAAGGTCAAATTACTCTTAAAGAATTTAAAGAGCAAGGCCTCTATCAAGTCGAAAGAAAACCGGGAGATAACTACGGCTTCATTGCTTATAAGAAATTCAGAGATGATCCGGCAGCCAATCCGCTGGGCACCGAAAGCGGCAAGATGGAGATTTATTCCCGTGCTCTTGCCCAGAGAATCAACAATATGGGATATAGCAAGATCGAGCCGATTCCCACCTATATTCCACCGGTTGAAGGCTATCAGGCCACTTTCAGTGATTGGAAGAGCAAGGCCAAAGGAGACTATCCTTTCCAAGTGATTAATCCTCACTATCTGCGCCGCTCCCACTCCGTCTTTGATAATGTCCAGTGGCTCAGAGAAACCTGGCCTAATCCTGTCTTCATCAATGCTCAGGATGCCAAAGCTAAAGGAATTATGGATGGAGATACCGTCTTGTTAACCAGCCAACATGGCAAGGTCCTGCGCACTGCTTTGGTTACCGAGCGCTTTATGCCGGGTGTCATCGGCCTGCCTCATGGTTCTTGGGTGGACATGGACGAGAAAACCGGTATTGATAAGGGCGGAGCAGACAACATTCTCTGCGGTCCGGTATCTACGGGACAAGGTGCTTCCGGCTGGAATACCTGTATCGTTCAGCTTGAGAAATATGCTGGAGCTTCATTAATCCCAGATGTAGAAAAACCCCAACGGATCATTTTTTAGAAGGGAGTGTGCAGTAAATGGGTTATTTGGGATTCTATTTTGATATGACGGCCTGTATTGGCTGCAGAACATGTCAGATTGCCTGTAAAGATAAAAATGATTTGAAAGTAGGCACTATCTTTAGGCAGGCCAGAACCTACGAAGTAGGGGTCTATCCGGCACCCGGGGCCTATCACTATTCAGGAAGCTGCAACCATTGTGCCCAACCTAAATGTGTGGAAGGATGTCCTACCGGGGCCATGCATGTAGCAGAAGACGGCACAGTTCAGCATGACAGAGCCAAATGCATTGGCTGCAGGTACTGTACCTGGGCCTGCCCCTATGGTGTACCCCAATTCATCAAAGATTTGGGGAAAGTAGGAAAATGCGACGGCTGCAAGGACTTGCGTGATGAAGGCAAAAACCCCGTCTGTGTGGATGCCTGCCCGATGCGGGCTCTGGAGTGGGGAGATACGGATGAACTGAAGGCCAAACATGGTGACACCACCAGTGAATTGGCAATTCTGCCTGAAGCGTCCCGGACGAAGCCGTCCCTGGTGATCAAGGCGAAAAGAATTGCGGCACAAAAAGACTTCAGGTATAAGGAGGTTTAAGTATGGGTGAAAGCGCTTTACTGGTATTTTCCTTTTTCATGCAGGCCTCCATCGGCATTATGCTTTTTATGACCCTTGGCAAGATCCTCCACGCTGATCAAGAGTTCAAGAAAGCGGCCTATCTGGCCGCCGGTTTAAGCATCATCGGCGTGATTGCTTCCCTGGCTCACTTAGGGAAACCACTGGCTGCCTTGAATTCTCTTCTCAATGTGGGAAGTTCCTGGCTGAGCAGAGAAGTCCTGTTTAGCGGCGTATTTATGGGCATCGCCGTGCTTTATGCTCTGGTTCAATATCTTAAGGTGGAGAATCAAGGGATTAAGGCAGCGCTTAGATGGGCTGGCAGCGGGATTGGCTTAATCGCCGTATTCTCCATGGCGAAACTTTATTCTACAGCTTCGGTTCCCGTTTGGCAGGGGGCCAATACCTTTGCTGATTTTTATGGAACAACCCTTGCCGTCGGCGCCTTGCTTTTCCTGGCCTTAAGCTTTAAAGAATTACAGGGTAAGGATAAAAAGATCATTGGTTTGATCGTCCTGGCCGCCGTCGTCATTCAAGCTGCAGTAGCGGTACCTTATGGGATTAACCTGGGTCTTGGCGGGTCGGCCGCCCATGCCAGCGCCGAAATCCTCAATGGCCTGAGTGTAGCGGTTGGCTTAAAATGGCTGCTTGTTCTTGGTGGAGCAGGATTTTTGCTTTGGCCCACTCTTCAGCAGGAGGCGAAGTCAGCCACAGGGATGATTTATCTGGCCGGTATAGCTTTGGTCTGTGGTCAGTTTATTGGCCGGTATATTTTTTACGCTGCCATGGTCGTTACGAATATTGGACTAATTTAAAAGGAGGCTACTCATACTCATGACAAAGTTCTTTGATAAGATCAATGAAATGACAATCAGCCGCAGAAACTTCATCAAAGCCAGCACCGCTGCTGCTGCCAGCTTATCTTTGGTGGGCTGTGGCAATACTCTGACCACGACGAATGCGGGTCAGGCAGCCAATGAAGAAGGAACATGGATTACGGCAGCTTGCTGGCATAACTGCGGCGGACGCTGCCTGAACAAGGCCCAGGTAGTGGACGGTGTTGTTGTCCGTCAAAAGACCGATGATACCCATCCAGACAGCCCGGATTATCCACAACAAAGGGGCTGCGCCAGAGGGAGATCTCAGCGCCAGCAGATTTTTGGTGCCGATCGCTTAAGATACCCCATGAAACGTAAGAACTGGAACCCAGGGGACGGTGGCAAGAGAGAGCTCCGGGGTAAAGATGAGTGGGTAAGAATTTCTTGGGAAGAAGCTCTGGATCATATCGCCACAGAATTAAAACGAGTCAAAGAAACCTATGGCAATAAAGCAATTCTGGCTAAAAGTACAGGTCCGGCTCTTAATGCCTATGGCGGAGCTATGACCTACTGGGGATGTACTTCGGATGGAGCATGGCCAAAACCCCAGCAATTTATGAACGGTGGCCGTTCCAAGGGGTCTAACGACCGCCTGGATCTCAGAAACTCTAAACTCATCGTTTTGTGGGGCGCTAATCCCGTATGGAGCAGCGGCGGTAATCCCGCATACAACTTTAAACAGGCCAAAGAAGCAGGTGCCAAATTCATTATCGTGGACCCATTCTATAACGACACAGCCCAACTCCTTGCCGATCAATGGATCCCGGTAAGACCTGGAACAGATACAGCTTTACTGTTGGGAATGGCCCATTATATGATCACCAATAACCTCCATGATCAGGAGTTCCTCGATAAATACTGTGTGGGCTTTGATGCCGAGCATATGCCGGAAGGTGCTGATCCGAAAGAGAACTTTAAGGATTATGTTCTGGGAACCTATGATGGTACACCTAAAACTCCGGAATGGGCTTCCGAGCATTGTGGAACCGATCCGGATCTTATCCGCTCTTTCGCTCATGAGGTAGCTGTCACGAAACCCATGACCTTCTCCAGTTCATCGGCAGCGGCCAGAACCTCCGTTGGTGAACAATTCTGCCAAGCCTTCCTGACAGTAGGTTGGATGACAGGAAATGTGGGGAAACCAGGGGCCAGCGTGTGCACTAATAATCGTCATAATACTCAAAGCTATGGCGGACCGGCTCTTGTCAAAGCAGGAACTGCCGGCGGCAAATCTCCGGCTAATCCTCTCTATAAAGAGCCAACCTTCCCAGGACCAGATCCTTTTAAAACAGACTGGCATGGCGTGGTCATCGACGAAGCCTGGGACGCAGTGCTCAATGGGGAGTACACGGCGGGAGTAAGAGGCAAACAGCCCTGCGATATCCGCATGATCTGGAATATCGGTTCGGGCAATGTACTCAATCAGAATACCGATATCATGAAAGGAATCGAAGCTTTCCGCAAAGTTGAATTTGTGGTAACATCAGCTCATTTCCTTACCGCCACGGCCCAATATGCAGATATCGTGCTTCCGGCTACCACCGAGTGGGAAAGACTGGGCGGTTTCTTAACGGGTAACCCGGAAATGATCATTTTCTACAGCCAAATCACCCAACCCATGTTTGAGGCGAAAGATGATGATTGGATGTATGCCGAGATCGGCAAGCGGCTGGGCTTGGATCCTGCTGATTTTGATCCCCTTTCCCCTGAGCAGAAGCTGTTCAATATGGTGGCTGGCTGCACTGTGATGAAGGAAGACGGATCAGGCTACGAGAAGCTGGTGACCATTACCGCTGAGGATATCGCCGCCCTGGGAGTGAAAGGAACTCCCCAGGAAGGCCGCATCAGCTATAAAGAATTTAAAGAACAAGGAATCTATCAGGTGCCCCGTTCCCCTGGAGACCAATACACCTATATTGACTATAAAGACTTCATTGAGGACCCTGAAAAGAACCCACTGGGCACCGAAAGCGGCAAATTCCAAATCCACAGCCAAGGTTTAGCCGATACGATCAATGCTTATGGTTGGAACACCTTAGCTCCCATCCCTAAGTATCAATATGTTACTGAAGGCTATGAAGAAACCTTCTCCAACTTTGAGAAGAAAGAGAAGGGCGGCTATCCGCTCCAGCTCACCACAATCCACTATGCACGCCGCAGCCATTCAACTTTGGATAATATCTCCTGGCTCAGAGAGGCGTTCCAAAACAGACTCTATATTCATCCTGCCGATGCTGCCGCCAGAGGAATCGCTAAAAATGATATCGTGAAAATCAGCAGCCGCCATGGCCAAGTGATCCGGCCTGTGTATATCACGGAAAGAATCATGCCGGGAACTCTTACTTTAGGTCAGGGCGCTTGGGCAGAAGTGGACGATGAAACCGGTATCTGTAAGGCAGGCGCCACCAATGTACTGAATGGCGGACTTCCTACCGGACAAGGGGTGCAGGCATACAACACATGTAATGTTCAAGTCGAGAAGTACGACAGCAAACTGCAAACCGACTATTTATGGCCCAAACGGATTGTTGCTGCACAAGGGGGGAATAAATAATGGCGCAATATGGATTCTACTTTGATATGACCGCTTGTGGCGGATGCAAAACCTGTCAAATTGCTTGTAACGATCGCAATGACCTGAAGCCCGGAACTTTGTTCAGAAGAGTTAAAGGCTTTGAAGGCGGGAAATTCCCCGCGCCTTGGATTTACTACCTTTCCATCACCTGTAACCACTGCAAAGAACCTAAATGTGTGGAAGGCTGCCCCACTCAGGCTATGCATAAGCTGGAGAATGGGATTGTCGCCCACGATAAAAGCAAATGCATCGGCTGCCGTTATTGCACTTGGAGCTGCCCTTACGGGGTTCCTCAATTTATCGAAGAAACCGGCCAGGTCAGCAAATGCGATATGTGCCAAAACTTAGTGGAAAAAGGAGAGAACCCTGCCTGTGTCGATGCCTGCACCATGAGAGCTATCAAATGGGGAGAACTTGACGAACTGCGGGCAAAATATGGGGCGGATGCTGTAAGTGACTTGCCGGTGCTGCCGAACTCTTCCAAAACAACCCCCTCCGTTCTGATCAAACCCAAAACTGTTGCTCTCAATAAAGAATTTATAGTGAAGGAGGACTGATCATGGGAGGAGAAACAGCGTTATTGATTTTTTCCTTTTGCATGCAGGCCGCGATCGGAATCATGTTTTTCATGACTCTAAGTCATCAGCTGTATAAAGGAAAAGTCTTCAAAGGTGCAGCGGCAACAGCCGCCGGATTAAGTGTCATTGGTGTTCTGGCTTCTTTGGCCCATCTTGGTCAACCGTTTCACGCCTTGAATTCCCTGTTCAATCTGGGCAGCTCATGGTTAAGCCGGGAAGTGCTCTTTAGCGGAATGTTCATGGGTGTTGCCGTCCTCTATGCCCTGGTCCAATGGTTTAAAGCGGATGCCTCCGCTTTAAGTGCCGGACTCCGGTGGCTGGGCAGCGGTATCGGTCTGATTGCGGTGTTTTCCATGAGCAAGCTCTACACCACCGCTTCCGTACCGGTCTGGCAGGGGATCAATACTTTCGTGGACTTCTATGCCACAGCCATTGCTGTGGGTGCCCTTTTGTTCCTCGTCGTAAGCGTGAAAGAACTGCAAAGTGTCGATAAAAAGATCTTCGGTTATCTGGTTTTGGCTGCGGTGATTATTCAAGCCGCAGTGGCCATACCCTATGCTATCAACTTAGGCCTTGGGGGACCGGCTGCTCAAGCCAGTGCGGAAATCCTCAGTGGTATGAGTTTTATCATTACGGTGAAATGGATTCTTGTCCTGGGAGGAGCCGTTATTCTGCTCTGGCCAACACTGCAAAAATCCGCCAAACCTGAGACCCAATCCTCCAGCTTACTTTACGCTTCGCTAGCTGCCCTGATCTGTGGACAATTTATCGGCCGCTATGTGTTTTATGCAGGGATGGTTGCTTCTACGATTGGGCTGACCTAATAACAACTCCCTAATTACCCCAATTAGTACAATACCTTTTTTAAATCCTGCTTTCTTTAGCCATAGAAAGCAGGATTCTTTTTAGCTGAGGACACAAATATTTCATAGATTTTTCGTATATTTCTCTATTGGAAATCATGCTAAACTACATACATACTACGCAACGACGCTTTTAAACTGGAAATGAGGTGGATTAGAAATGTATAGCGGTGAATGGGCTTTAATTATTTTCAGTGTTTTAACCCAATGTGCTGTAGGAATCTGGGTCATTGCCATTGGATTTAGAACGTTTATGACCAGAAGGATAGACCCTGGCTTTGCAACTCAACTGACCTGGCGTCCTCTGTTAGTGGTAGGGCCTCTCATGTGTGTCGCCTTAGTGATCTCCATATTTCACCTTGGTTCACCGACGCAGGCCTATGCATCGGTAGGTAATTTGCTCACCTCATGGCTGAGCCGTGAGATTGTCTTCAGTGGGTTGTTTTTATTTTTCTGGGTTATCTCTATCCTGTTCTACCGGCGCGAGGGGGCAAGTAAGGCTTTAGGATGGCTCACTTCCCTTTTGGGGTTGATTGCGGTATTCAGTATGTCCAGTATATATTACACCACACCTATTCCTGCTTGGGCTTCTCCCAATACTTACATTAGTTTTTTCGCTACCATGATCACCCTGGGTTCCATCGCCTGTACCTTATTCATGGAGACGGTCAGAGATTTTCGGGGTCATCAAGGGGTAAGAGATTTGCTTTGGAAGCTCTCACTCCTTACCATGGGAGTATTGCTCGTTCAGTTAGCTTTCTTTTTCTTTAACTCAAAGACGTATTCTTTGCTCCCATTGCTCTACTGTGCGCTCCTATTGCTGGGGGGAATGAACTTTGTAGGGTATAGCTTTCAAGGATTTAAAAACCCAGGCAAAGGCTTGCGCCCGGTCTTTTATCTGAGCTTAGTTCTGCTCTTTAGTGCACAAATTTTAGGACGTTACTTATTTTATGCCAATGCAATACCCATTATGGGGTAAAAGCGCTAGGGTTGACTTTTTTGTCTAACCATCTTTAAACCTTCTTCAAAATAGTTTAAGATTTAAATAATGAGGTGATTGAGTGCTATTCCTTAACCGCTTTAACAAAACCTATCAAAAAGTGCTTTTTGCCTTAGGTCTGTCTATAGTATTCTTACTTATTACGGCAGTGACCCGAAGTACTGTTAAGCAAGCCGGAGGAATAGCCTGCTTCTTTATAGCGGGTATATTGATTCTTGCGGTATTTAAAGTTTTTTTTCTGGAATTTGTCGAAGAACCGGGTCGGCGTATGAAAGGTAAGAGGATCATAGAATTTCTGCATACCTGCTTTGGTTGGATTGTTTTTGTTTTGGTTATTTATCATAGCTTGTATTTCTTATCCTTAGCTTTTTGGCCGGAAAATGAGATTTCTCCCAATTATTACATCACCGGAGTCTTAGCCTTGATTCCCATGAGTTTAGTCGTGACTTCGGGCTTGGATAAAAACATCATGGCGAAAAGCAAGGAGATAAAATCCGCCTATTTCAACCATGTTTTTATGACCATTCTCTTTGCGGTACTTATTATCATCCATATCAATTTTCAATAAAGAGTCTTTAAGAGTCTTGAATTGGATATATGATTACATGACAAGTGAGCTGATACGATGAAGGATAGTTTAACACATCGGTTTATGCTATTTACCACCTTTGTGGTGGTATCTATTATGCTCATCCATTTTACTTGGGATTATCGCACGCAAAGGGCTCAAGCCACTTTAGAGATGCATGAAAAGGCTCAAGTTATCACAAAACAGCTCATTGCTACTCGTGAAGTCATAGCGAAGAATCAGGACCGTATTAATTATGATTCACAAGGAAATTTTGAGTTTAAGCATCTTAATCCGGCGGCGATTGGCATGCAAATCGGTGACATCTTTGGGCAGCTGACCAATTACTCCATCAAACAGACGCGGATTGATTATCGAGCCAGCTGCAATGCACCGGATGCTTTTGAAGCACAAGGACTGCTAAGGTTCGGTCAGGAGCCACATCTTGCCGAAATCTGGGGGGAAGATGTGGTAGAAGGAGAGCGGGTTTTTCGCTATATGGTTCCCTTGCATATGAAGGAAGAATGCCTCTCCTGTCATGGCCAACCGATTGGAGATATAGATATCACTGGACATTTCAAAGAAGGGTACAAAGCCGAGGATTTAGGTGGGGCCATCAGTCTGATTATGCCCATGGATATTTTCCTCCAAGGGATGAAGGTCGATGTCTATCGCCATTTATCCTTCTCCCTTTTACTTATCGGTGTGATTGTAATCTCAATGTACTTGCTTGTCACCCGTCTTGTCACCCGCTCTTTAGGGGAGCTAAAGATTGCTACTGCTCAAGTGGGGCAAGGAAATTTCGATATTGACCTCAATTGTATTAAAGCACAAGGAGAAATAAAGGAACTGACTCAGCATATTCAAGAGATGGCCAATCAACTGAAGGATTTATATCAAAATTTAGAGGCCAAGGTAGAAAAAAGAACCCATCAATTGGAATTGGTCAATGAAGACTTGAGGATTAAGCAGGATGAACTGGAAGCCGCCAATATTAAACTGAATGAGATCAATACCTATAAATCGGAGTTTCTGGCGATTATGAGTCATGAATTAAGGACTCCCTTGACATCCGTCATGGCTTTTACGGACCTTCTCCTTCAAGAGCTTCCCAAGGAATTTATACAAGAACGACAGAACCTTAAATACATAAAAGCCAACAGCCAGAACCTCTTAAAATTGATTAATAATATACTTGATCTTGCCAAGATCGAAGCCGGTCGCCTGGAATTAAAATTAGAATATGTAGACATGGCCGATGTTCTGGGAGCCATTGACAGTGTAGTAGCGCCTTTAGCAAAGAAGAAGGGGATTGTCTGGGAAATAAACCTTGCCCCTGAAGTTTCCTTACTTCGTGCGGATCCGGAGAAACTTCGCCGGGTTATTGAGAACTTAGCGGGGAATGCGATTAAATTCACACCTTCTGGAGGGCGTGTAGAAATTCAGGTGACTAACACTCCGAGGGAGAATTGGATCATCATTCGCGTCATTGATACAGGAATTGGCATCCCTCCTGAAGAGCAGGAAGAGATCTTTGAACGATTCACCCAGGTAGATAGTTCCAACTCAAGAAAATATGGAGGAACCGGTCTGGGCTTAGCCCTGGCTAAGGAATTAGTAACTCTTCACAAAGGAGAACTATGGGTCGAGAGCGAAATAAATAAAGGCAGTACTTTTGTGGTCTATTTACCGAAGGATCCCGATAAAGTAGACTAGCTTCAGGCGGGGATTCAGCCCAATCTGAAAGTTAGTCGCTCTTATCCACGCAGTGGATAAAAATACATAGTGATGCACAAGGAGGAAAAGGGATGAAGCGCACCTATAAGGTTTTGTTGGTCGACGACGAAGAAAGTATCTATAAAGTTGTCGAGCAAGTCCTAAAGAGGGAAGCTTATGAACTACTTTATGCAGACAATGGAGAAGGGGCCTTGGAATGCTTTCAAAAAGAAAATCCGGATCTAGTGATACTTGATGTGATGCTGCCCTTGATCGATGGCTATGAGGTCTGTAAAACCATAAGAGAAAACAGTAAGGTTCCTATCCTTATGCTTTCAGCCAAAGGGGAGATAATCGACAAAAGTGTGGGATTTAATCTCGGTGCCGATGACTATCTTGTCAAGCCTTTCAGTCCAGTTGAATTAGGGTTGCGCGTTAAGGCTCTTTTGAGACGTTCTTTTGACAAAGAGCAGTCGGCTCCCAAAGTAAGAAAAACCACGAAAATAAGTAAAGGTGATCTGGAAATCAATTGTGAGAGCCACGAAGTCTTTGTTCGCGGCAAGCCTGTGTATTTAACTCCCAAAGAGTTTGAATTGCTTACTTTTATGGCGGAACATCCTGCTCAAGTCTTTACCCGGGAGCAACTCTTTGCTCATATGTGGAGAGACGAGTATGTGAACGACACAAGCACCATTACCGTATTCATTCGCAAGCTCAGAGAAAAGATTGAGCTGGATCCTGCTAAGCCCCAATATATCCAAACCGTATGGGGAATTGGGTATAAGTTTTCCGAGTAGAATTCGGTTAATCTTTTGTTAAGATTCGTGTAAGAAAATGTAAAGATTTCATTAACTATATATAAAGTTTTGACTAACGTTCTCGTAAGAAATACTTGCTATATTAGAAGCAAGTATTTTTTTATGCGAAAATTGCCACATTCTCAATGAATGTGCGGGAAGAGAAAAGGGGGTACTGTTTGCAACAGATGAAGCGTTTATGGGCAATTTTGACTTCCATGAAACTTGGTGTCGTTTTACTGGTTTTATTTACTGGAGTCTCCATGATTGGAACGTTTGTACCCCAAGAATCCTTTGCACCTGAACAAGCGGCTCAGATCTCGCCTTTGTGGCAAACTCTTGGCGTGACACATCTTTATAGTAGTGTTTTGTATCGTATCATTGTAGCCTTAGTTGTCATTAATCTTTTGTCATGCACCATAAAACGAATTCCCAAGATCGTACAGATTTATCGTCATATTCCCGAACATAAAACAGCGGCTCAAATCCAGGGAGCAGCCATTAGGACAAAGATTGAATTGACGCAAAGTCCGGACGATTTCCAACGTAAGTTAGTGACAAAGTTGGATAGTAAGCATTATCGTTATGATTTCCAAGAGACTTCTGAAGAAATCCTAGGATGGGCCGATAAAAATCGTCTTGGGGTATGGGGGTCTGTACTGGTTCACAGCAGCTTTATTATTCTGGTTATTGGAGTGGTCTTGGGACATTGGGGTTTTATGGGGTATTTTATGTCGGCTGAGGGCACACACCTGAAGATGCAGGATATCACCCTGGAAAAAGGAACCTTGCAAAGCGACTGGGAAATCGAGGTTCATAGTGCCGAAGAAAAGTTTGATGCACAAGGCGTTCGCGAGAATTGGTATACCGACATTAGCATATCCCAGGGTGGTAAAGAATTGGTTCATAAGACGGTGAGTGTGAATTCGCCTTTGACCTATGAAGGGATCACCTTTTACCAGACTTTTTTCGAATATGGAGCATCCTTTGAGGCAACTCTGCGGGGGGAGAAGACCCTCTTTTCCTTGGCAGAAGTTGGACAGAGCTATTTTCAGGCCACGGGTACTACTTTGTACCTGATTATCGAACGCTTGAAAATGAACGATGGACATTTAACTGTGGACTACCAGGTTTTGAGTCCGGAAAGGGAGGGACCTGTTCAAAAGGGGACGATACGTCAGGGAGAGCAGATCAGTATCCAAGGGGTTTATGATATCGTCTTTACAGGCCCCACTAATTTTACAGGTCTCGTGGTTAAAAAGGATCCAGGGGTTCCGCTTATCTGGTTAGGCTGTGGAATGCTGTTTCTCGGTCTCGTGCTCTCTTTCTATTTGAAACCTCAGACTTTATGGTTTGCCCTGACTACTCAAGGGGTACGGAAGGGGTATCGAGGAAGCTTGGTGATAACCCTCTGGAGTGGAGGAGGCTCAGAGCATGCTCAGGAGTTGTTGGAAGAATTTAAGGCTGAGGTGGAGAAAGAACCCAAACCCAGGAAAATACATGGTTTACTCGAAGAAGTGGAGGGATTTGAAGGATGAGTCTGCAAAATCTTGAGCCTATTGCCTTTTATATGGCCTTTGTCGGATACTTTTTGGCCATGATTTTCTATGTTCTTCTCCTTCCGCTTAAGAACAATAGATTGGGTCAGTTAGCCAGATATACAGCGATACTAGGGTTAGTAGGCAACACTATAGCGATTCTCCTGCGAATGGGCATTGCCGGTCGCCCGCCCTTAGCCAATGGCTACGAATTTGTTTTAGTCTTTGCCTGGGGTATCATCGCCGTGTATCTCTGGGTAGAGTCCCGTTATAAAGCACCTGTTATTGGTGCATTTATTCTCCCTTTGGCTTTTTTCCTTCTGGCCTTTGTCGTACTTTTTATGAGTAATAATGAGCGGGTGTTAACCAATATCCAACCCGCGCTCCGGAGCAATTGGCTGACCTTTCATGTGCTGACTGCCATGATCGGCTATGGAGCTTTGGCGATTTCCTTTGGGGTAGGGGTACTGTACCTGATCAAGCAGCGGTGGCTGGATAAGGGAACCCATACAAACTTATCTACTCGCACCCCTGATTTAGGTCGTCTGGATTTAATCGGCTACAAAATGATCATGCTCGGGTTTCCCATGTTGACCTTATGCATTATTACAGGAGCTATCTGGGCAAATATCGCTTGGGGTTCTTATTGGTCCTGGGATCCGAAGGAGACATGGTCCTTGATCACTTGGATGATCTATGCGGTCTACCTCCATGTCCGGCTTATGCACGGTTGGAAAGGGAAACGTACGGCTTGGGTGGCTGTCATTGGCTTTTTGGCCGTACTGTTCACTTTCTTTGGGGTAAATTACTTTGTAATCAGCTTGCATTCCTATGCATAAAGGCAAAAATAAATTGTGTTAGGGGCTAAACTTTATGGTGATATCAAGCTTAATAGTAAAATGCTTACATGGTTTTGAAGATATTCTTCCAATTCAGTTAAAAGAAGTGGAAGGAGTTTCTGTGGAAGGAGTCATTAATGGGGATATCATCCTTGTCCTAGAAAGTGAGTTGGTCAACGATGCCGTTCGGGTGATCGAAAGCGGGATTGGTTCATTGCCAGGAGTCACTGGAGTCTATCCGGTTTATATAGCTATGGATACGGATTTCCCTGCGAAGGGGGTGTGAATTTTGCTTAAGGGAAATGAACTCATCAATCGTAGAGATTTCTTTGGAACTGTGTTCAACGATATCTGCAAGCTGACAATGACAGCAGTCAGGACCATGGCCCCAAAGAAGAAACTCATAAGACCTCCTGGAGCGATAGAGGAAATCGCTTTTCTGGCTGGGTGTCAGCGCTGTGGGAAATGCAGCTTGGTTTGTGAAGATAAGTCTATTCACATAGCCGGGCCGGATGAAGGGGTTTTAGTAGGGACTCCCTACCTTGTCCCTGACGAACAGCCTTGCACATTCTGTCTGAGATGTATTGAAGTGTGTCCAAGTGGGGTCCTTGAGAACCGGGAGTCAATTCAATCCTATGCCATAGGGGTGGCAAAGATTAACCAGGATCTTTGCCTGGCTTATCATGAACAGCTTTGCAGTTCTTGCCTTTACACTTGTCCAACGGGAATTAAAGCTATTGAATTAAGAGACTTTCGCTATCCATTAATCCGGACGGAATACTGCATAGGCTGCGGCCGATGTATCAAGGCATGTATCGCGGAAGGTTCGGCAATCACTGTGATACCATGCTGATCAAAAAAAGAATAAATGAAAAGGAGAGAGAAGTATGGTTCGGTCTAAAAGATCATCAAAGGCTCTGTTCTTAACGCTTCTTGTTCTAGCTCTTAGTGTAGTTATGTTCACCGGCTGCCAAAGTCAGCCTGTGAACCAGTCTGTCAATTCGCCCGCTCCTGTTGGGGAGAAAGAACCTGAAGCAGCAGTTGTAAATACCACTGTAGAAGGTTTTCCTCCACCAACTCCCCACGCCATTGAAGGAAGAGATAATTGTGGCTCATGTCATAACGAGGGTGTGGGCGGTGCGTCGAAGACGCCTCATCCGGAGCTTACGGTCTGTCGGCAATGTCATGTTTAATCGGTGCAAGTTGATTTTGAAGGAGGTTAGAACATGGAGTTAAGCAGAAGAAATTTTCTCAAAACCTGTGCAGTTTCTGCGGCAATGATGACAGTAGGATGTACGAATCAAACAAAGACGATTCAAGTTGACCAAGTGGAACCAAAACCCGGTGCTCCCAAGCAAACCGATGCGGAAAAGTGGGTTAAATCCGTATGCAGATATTGCGGAACCGGTTGCGGAGTGCTGATCGGTGTAAAAGATGGCAAAGTAATCGCCGTTAAAGGGGATCCCGATAATGAAGGGAATAAAGGCTTGCTTTGTGCCAAAGGTTATTATTTGCCACAGGTCATTACCCATAGCGAACGTGTTACTAAGCCATTGATACGTAAAAATGGCAAATTGGAACCCGGTACTTGGGACGAAGCCATGAAACTGGTTACTTCAAAGTTCAAAGAATCCATTGAAAAAAATGGCCCGGATTCTGTGGCCTTCTATGGTTCCGGGCAGCAATTGGCGGAAGAAGGTTATGTGGCGAATAAACTCTTCAAGGGAGCAATCGGTACCAATAACATTGATGGGAATCCGCGGCTTTGTATGGCCAGCGCGGTAGGTGGCTTTACAACCACTTTTGGAGCCGATGAGCCCATGGGATGTCTGGAGGATTTTGAACATGCTGATGTGTTCTTTATCATTGGTTCCAATATTGCGGAAGCACATCCTGTTCTGTTTGCCAGACTGACGGACAAAAAGAAAAAAGATCCTGAGACCAAGATTATTATCGCCGATCCGCGACGTCATCGCTCCCATGAAATTGCCGATATTTCTCTGCAGTTTATACCGGGAACCGATATGGCTCTTCTGCACGCTATGGCTTATGTTATCGTCGCAGAAGGGATGGCGGACGAGGAGTTCATTGCGAAGCATACAAGTTTCTCAGATGGTAAAGAAGCTATAAATTTTGAGAACTATAAGGAGTTTCTTAAGGAATTTACACCGGAGAAAGCTGAAAAAGTGACAGGTCTGACCGCTGACCAAATCCGGGAGGTTGCACGCCTATTCGGCGAAAAAGGCAAGAACACGATGTCAATGTGGACGATGGGTATCAATCAGCGTGTAGCCGGTGTCTGGGCAAATAATCTTATTCATAATTTGCATCTGATCACCGGGAAAATCTGCAAACCTGGTTCAACTCCTTTCTCTTTGACCGGTCAGCCCAGTGCTTGCGGAAGTGTTCGAGAAACTGGAGCATTATCTCATTTACTCCCCGGGCATCGTGTCATTGCTAACGAGAAACATAGAAAAGAAATAGCCGAGCTATGGGGCGTACCGGCTGATCGGATTAGTCCCCAGGTCGGTCTACATACCATGGAATTGTTTAAGGCCTGCGGGGATGGCAGAGTGAAGTGTCTCTATGTTATGTGTACTAACCCGGCACACTCCTTACCGAATGTCAATGCCTATCGGGAAGGGTTTGAAAAGGTCTTTATGGTTGTTGCAGAGGTTTTCCACCCGACAGCTACTACGAAGTATGCAGATGTGGTTCTTCCTGCAGCTTTCTGGTGTGAGAAAGAAGGTGTGTACGGTAACACGGACCGCCGTACCCAACACTTGGCTAAAGCCATCAATCCTCCCGGTGAGGCCAAGCCTGATTTGGATATTCTTCTCGACCTTGCTCGCCGTCTGGGTTACGGTGATCTTTTCCCTTTCAAAACTCCCGAAGATGTCTGGAACGAATATCTTAAATGTACAACAGGAACTCATATGGAGCTTGCCACTTATCCGGCCCTTCGAGATGCCCATGGTATTCAGTGGCCGTTAAAGGGACATCAGGGGAGTAAAGGGGCCGTGCGTCGTTATGTGGCTCCCGAAGACCCTTATGTCAAAGAAGGAATTGATTTTTACTCCGCAAAGGATCATAGGGCAGTTATTTTTGCAAGACCGTATCTGGGTCCTGCGGAAGTAGTGGATAAGGAATACCCGTATTATTTAACGACCGGCCGGATTCTTGAACACTGGCATACCTTGACCATGACAGGTAAATGTCCCACCTTAATGCGGGCGGTGCCCAAACAATATGTGGAATTGAATCCTCAAGACGCAACTGAATTAGGAATTAAAGAGGGAGATATGGTCCGACTGGTATCCCGTAGAGGAAAAGTTGAATTACCGACCAAAGTTGGCAAGCCTGGCGAACCACGACCTGGTCTGCTCTTTGCTCTTTGGTTTGAACCGGACCCCTTGGTGAATGCTGTAACTATTGATGCTGTAGATGCCGCTTCAAAAGAGCCTGAATTCAAGATTTGTGCTGTTAAAATAGAAAAAGTCTAAGAATAATCAGGGTAATGCTTAAAATTTCTTGGAATCGGTGTCGGCGCATTGTTCAAGTAAGCATGATCTTAATCTTTCTATTACCCCTTATGGGAATTTACCAGGTCATTGGGACATTGAGTTCCAGCAGGATTCTCGGTTTGACGCTAACAGATCCATTTGCTTTTTTAGAAATCCTATTGGCATCAAAAGCCGTCACAATTACTTTCCTGATGAGTGCACTGTTAATTGTCGGGATCTATCTGTTCTTAGGGAAAGTTTTCTGCAGTTGGATTTGTCCTATAGGGTTCCTGATTGAAGGCGTTGATGCTCTAAAGAAGAAATGGAAATGGTTGACACGAATACAGCTTAAAAAAGCTGTCACTCATGAACAAAAGCAATATTATTGGGCCTTACCTTTCTTTCTGGTGCTTAGTTTGGTTGTAGGGATTCCTATATTTCAGACTCTATCCCCTTTAGGTATCCTTTATAGGACCTTTTTGTTCGGGTTAGGGCTGGAAGCTTTTCTTATCCTGATGATCATCCTATTGGAGCTGGCAGGATACAGGCGTGGTTGGTGCAGGACGCTTTGTCCAATCGGGGTGTTTTATGCGCTAGGCTCTCGCTGGAGCCCCATCAAGGTTCGTTGCGATACGGATAAGTGTGTACAATGCTTTAAATGTGTAAAGGCATGTAATTATACTGCTGAAAGTTTGAAAAGTACTATCACAAGCACAAGCGAATTTTGTGTTTCGAGTCTATGTACCCGATGCGGACGTTGCATTGATAGTTGTTCAAGCGGAGCTCTGCAATTTTCTCTGCAACCTGTTGCAGATCTACTTTCGGAAGAGGGAGGGGAAAAAATATCCCGGAGGAGTGTTCTCCAAGGGGCAGGAATGATTGCTCTGGCAGGATTGGCCTATAAACCTTCTCAGGCTCTTGCTGCCGCTGCTCCCAGGGTTTTTCGCCCGCCGGGTGCAGTTAGGGATGAAGAGTTTTTGGCTAAGTGTTTGCGCTGTGGCAAATGTATTGAAGTTTGCCCGGATAAGACCTTATTAAGTGCGCATCTCGATCAAGGATTAAATCTTGGAACCCCTTATTTTATTCCCCGTCGAGTACCCTGCTCACTGTGCATGGAATGTCCTGATGTGTGTCCCAGTGGTGCCCTTGTACCTTTGGGCATGCGAGAAGTAAAAATCGGTATTGCCGAAATTGATAAAAACCGATGTTATGCTTATCAGGATGATGTATGCCGCTCCTGTTACAACAGTTGCCCGTTGATTGACGAAGCGATTAAGATGGAAGGATTTCAATATCCGGTGGTTGATCCGGAGATCTGTACAGGATGTGGAATCTGTGAGTATGTTTGTGTGATGGAATACCCGGCTATTCAGATTAAACGGATGATGTAGGTTCTTATCGCCATCTCCTCCTAAAAATAAATAGGCTAAGTGCTTATAAACCTAACAGGAGCTTTTCAGCAGATTTACGAAAATGCTGAAAAGCTCCTGTTTTTTACATCAACGGAGCGAAAATACGAAGAATCGTACGTCCTAATCTACGGTACCATTTGACAGCACGACAATCCTCTACGGTAATTTGCTGGCATTTTGCCAAAGTTTCTAAATAATCTTCCTTTACTTCCAAGATACTTTGAGTCTTATAGAGATAAACACCGCATTCGAAGTGCAGGTAAAGGCTTCTGTAGTCCATATTGATGGTTCCAACCACAGCGTGGACATCGTCCACAAGGATGGATTTGGCATGGATAAAGCCGGGTGAATATTCGTAGATCTTTACGCCGCTTTCGACAAGGAGCCTATAGTTCGAACGGGTCATGGAATGAACAAACCAGCGATCCCCACGATAAGGAGTCACGATACGAACATCAACACTTCGTTTGGCAGCAGAGCAGAGGGCCGAAAGCATTACGTTATTCAGGATTAGGTAAGGGGTGTTAATATAGATAGTGCGTTCTGCTTGAGCGATGAGAGTGTGGTAAACGTTTTCACTCATAGGTTCTTCATCTAAGGGACTGTCTCCAAAGGGCTGGACAAATCCGTCGGTTGGGTGGGCCTCTGCCTCGTCCGCAGGTAATTTGTATCGGGTATAATCTTCATTCGTCTCAGTCTCATAACCCCATAAGGATAAGAACATCACTGTAAAATTCCAGACGGCCTCACCTTGGATGAGTATGGCGGTATCTTTCCAATGGCCTAACCGGTCATAGGCATTAATATATTCATCAGCCAGATTGACCCCACCTGTAAAGGCTATTTTTCCATCGATCACGGCAATCTTGCGATGATCTCGATTGTTCATGTGTATAGAGAGAACAGGAATCAGGCGGTTAAAGACACTGCACTTAATTCCTTTCTCCTCCAGTTTCTTTTCATAACCATAGGGCAACTTAAAGAGACTGCCCACATCATCATAAAGGACTCGAACATCCACACCTTGTTGGACTTTTTCTACTAAAATATCGAGAATAGAATCCCACATGACCCCTTCATCAATAATGAAATACTCTAAGAAAATAAACTTCTCAGCCTTTCTCAATTCCTTTAGCAGACGCTCATGCATTATCTCGCCAAGAGGCAGATATTCTGTAATGGTATTCTTATAAACGGGGCAATAGGAATATTTCTCGATATATCGAGAAAGGTTAGCTGCACGATGATTTTCTACTTCAAGCTCCTGAACGATGACTTGATTCTGTATTAAAGACTGGTTCATTTTTTCGTTGACAGCCTTCATTTCACGCTTTTTACGCTTGCTTAACTTATTGCGGCCAAACAAAAGATAGAATAGACCCCCGAAGATAGGGAAGATAAGTATGGGGATAACCCAAGCAATCTTATAAGCGGGGTCAGATTTGCTGTTCAATATATAAAGCAGGGCGACAATGCTGAGAGATGTACAAATAGTATAGAAATAAATAAAATAACTGCTGAACCTCCAAATGATCATAACCAGTGCAAAGATTTGAAGGAGGAGAAGCAAGGCGATAGATATCACACGGTAAAGCATAGGCAAATTTTTCATGATTCTCCCTCCCATTCGTTATCTTAGTATATGTAAATTCCGGACTTTTTGTCCACTTGATAAAAAACAAGGAACTATAATGTATTGACTAGATAAAGTATACACTATAATATATATGGTGTAAATACAATATCGGAGAGCGTGGTGGGGGCCAAAGCATGAAAAGCATGGTATTTGAGAATGAAATCTGGGATTTCTTAAGGACGATAACCGAAGGTATGGCCAATGCATTCCGCCCCATTGTTGAGGAACACGGCTTGACCTTAATGCAGACGCGAATCTTAGTGGAAGTTAAGGACGGAGGACCTCACACTATAGGGAGTCTGGGAGGAATCATTGGCCTTACCAGTGGGAATGCCTCCTCAATGTGCAAGAAATTGGAGACTGCAGGATTTCTAAGACGGATTCGTACTCCTGAGGACGAACGATTTGTAAAACTTACCCTTACACAGCACGGGGAAGACACGGTTTATAGGATAGAGGAGGCTCTTGAACGGCGTTACGGTGCTTTTTTGGAACATAAGGGCGAAAAGGAATACCAACGATTTATTGAGTGCATGGACAATGTGAAAGCCTTTATGCAAGAGATGTATCGATTTGATCCGAAGTAGAATCAGAATTCCTGTGAGCGGTTAGATATAAAAATAATGGAGTGAAAAAAATGAACGGAAAACAAACCCCGAAGAAACCGCTTATCTATTATTCCCTGATTGCTTTGTTAATTCTTCTGTTCCTTAATGCTTTTGTTTTTCCAGAATTGCTTAAAAGACAAATTACTCAAGTGGATTATGGCTCTTTCCTGTCCTATCTTGAGAGTGGAGCGATTTCTGAAGTCGAAGTTCAGGATAATCAGATTGCTTTTGTGACCAAAGACTCCACAGGTAAAGAAACTGTCTTTGTTACAGGTGCCATGGATGATCCCGAATTGGTTAATCGCCTTAAGGCTGCCGGAGTGGATAAATATTCTCAGGTTATCCCCCGGGAAAACTCGCCCTTAATGAACTTTCTCTTGACTTGGATACTTCCCATGATCTTATTATTTGGACTTTGGCATTTGCTGGGCAATCTGATGCAGAAAAGATGGGCGGCGGCATGAATGCCATGACCTTTGGCAAGAGTAATGCTAAAATCTATGTTCAAGCCCAGACGGGCAAGACCTTTGCCGATGTAGCGGGTCAGGATGAGGCGAAAGAAGCCCTCACGGAAATAGTGGATTTTCTTCACGACCCCAGCCGTTATGCAGCCATTGGAGCGAATTTGCCTAAAGGGGTTCTTTTGGTTGGGCCTCCGGGAACGGGGAAGACCTTGCTGGCAAGGGCTGTTGCCGGAGAGGCTAAAGTCCCCTTTTTCTCCATATCCGGGAGCGAATTTGTAGAGATGTTTGTGGGAATGGGTGCTGCAAAAGTCAGAGATTTATTTAAACAAGCCAATGAAAAAGCCCCCTGCATCGTTTTTATCGACGAGATTGATACTATCGGGAAAAAACGTGATGGAGGATCTTTCGGAGGAGGTAATGATGAGCGGGAACAAACCTTGAATCAACTTTTGTCCGAAATGGATGGCTTTGATGGGAAGAAGGGTGTTGTGATTCTCGCGGCTACCAACCGGCCGGAATCACTGGATAAGGCTTTATTGCGCCCTGGACGCTTTGATCGCCGAATCCCTGTAGAGCTTCCGGATTTGGCAGGCCGAGAAGCCATTTTAAGGGTTCATGGACAAAAGGTGAAAATGGAACCCTCTATCGACTTTAAAACTATCGCCCGAGCCACTGCCGGAGCATCCGGGGCTGAGCTGGCTAATATTATCAATGAAGGGGCTTTGCGGGCTGTTCGTTGTGGGAGAAGCCGGGTGAACCAAAGCGATTTGGAGGAGTCTGTGGAAGTCGTTATTGCAGGCTATCAGAGGAAAGGGGCAGTGATTTCTCATCGAGAAAAAGAGATTGTTGCTTTCCATGAGATTGGTCACGCTTTAGTGGCGGCCAAACAAACTGATTCTGCACCCGTTCATAAGATTACCATCATTCCGAGGACTTCCGGTGCCTTGGGTTACACTATGCAAGTGGAAGAGGATGAGCGTGTTCTGATGAGCAAGGAGGAGGCGTTCAATAAAATCACGACCTTTACAGGAGGCCGGGCAGCCGAAGAATTGATCTTCGGAACCTATACTTCAGGAGCCTCCAATGATATTGAACAAGCGACCAAAATCGCCCGCGCCATGGTTACCCGTCTGGGGATGAGCAAGAATTTTGATATGATGGCCTTAGAAACAGTGAATAATCCTTATCTTGGTAGCGATACCTCTTTGATGTGTTCCCCTGAAACCGCAGCCAAAATTGATGAGGAAATCCTATCCATCATTAAAAGTGCCCATCAAAAGGCCTTCGGAATCTTAAAAGAGAATATTGACAAACTCCATGAGTTGGCGCGTTTTTTGTTAGAGAAAGAAACCATCACCGGAGAAGAATTTATGGCGGTGCTCTCAAGGTAAAATGAAGGACTGGTGATGTTTTTAACATCCCGGTCCCTGTTTTATTCTGAATAGGTGACAAAGCATAATCCACATATCCAAAGATAAAACCAGCAAAGGGGTAAATCCATGAATATTTTAGTCACCCTAAACTCGAATTATATTATACACTTGATCGTCATGCTCACCTCTCTGATTGAGTCCAATCCAGGGGAGCAGTTTACAGTTTATGTGGCTCATTCCGGCATGTCAAAAGAAGACTTTACCCGCATCAATCATGCCATTGACACCTCTCGATGTAAAATTGAAGACATTAAAATTTCCGATAAGGGTTTAAGCGATGCCCCCATTACCAGCCGCTACCCCAAAGAAATGTATTATCGGATTTTCGCTGTCAAATATCTCCCGGATCACCTCGAGCGGATTTTGTACCTGGATCCGGATCTAGTGGTGATAAATCCCTTAAAGGAGTTCTATACCATAGATTTCCAAGGGAATTTCTTCGCGGCGGCCTCCCATGTCAAGGAAATATTGAAAAGGATTAATCATGTCAGGCTTAATATGGCTGAAGACAGCACCTATGTCAATTCGGGGGTTATGATGATGAACTTGTCTCTGCTGCGCCAGGAACAGGATATTCATGAAGTCTATGAATATATTGAGGGATATAAGCATCGCTTATTTCTACCTGACCAAGATGTCCTTAATGGAGTTTATAGTGATAGAACGCTGACTGTGGATGCGAAAATCTATAATCTTAGTGAACGGTATTATGTTCTCTATAACCTGAATCCCAAGTATTGGGATGCGAAGATTGACCTGGATTGGGTCCGCAATAATACCGTGATTATCCATTATTGTGGCCGCAACAAACCCTGGAAGGAAAATTATATGGGGGAATTGGATGTTTTCTATAAAGACTATGCACAAAAGGTTCATGACAAAATGAAGGATTTTGAGACGATGAGGTGAAATGATAGCATTATAGTTGAATACGATAATAGATGGGGCGGCTGATATGAGGAAAGAGATGAAGGACAGGCATTCATGGAAAATGGGCTTTACTACGGGCAGCTGTGCAGCCGGGGCGGCAAAAGCCGCATGCTTCTTACTGAAAGGATTAAATCAAGGAACACAAGTAGATATCCCACTGCCCCAAGGGGAACGGCTTCAATTATCCATACATCGAATGGAAATTGAAAAGGATATAGCTCGTGTAGGTATTATCAAAGATGCAGGGGATGATCCTGATGTCACCCATGGTTTGGAAGTGGTAGCTCAAGTGCGGGTTCTTTCTGAAAAAGGAGAAATCCTCATTCGCGGGGGTCAAGGTATTGGCGTCGTTACCAAAAAAGGACTTCAGATTCCTCCAGGGGAAAGCGCTATTAACCCTGTTCCCCGGTCAATGATTCAGGCAGCGGTACGAGAAGTATTTCCCCAGGAAGAAGTCCTGGTGGTGATTGAGGTGCCTGATGGAGAAGAGCTTGCTTCGAAGACCCTGAATCCTCGTTTGGGAATTATGGGAGGAATATCGATTTTAGGCACAACAGGTATAGTTCGGCCTATGTCAGAGGAAGCGTTCAAGAAGTCTATTCTGCCTGAGCTGGATCAAGCCGTTGCTTATGGACATAAAGCCATTGTTCTAACTCCTGGCAATTATGGTTTCAGAGCAGCTACGGCGGAACTGAAAGTTCCTGAGGAAGCCATTATTCAGATGGCCAATTTTGTGGGCTTTCTGCTGGAGGAGGCTGCCTATCGCAAGATCGTGAAAGTGCTTCTCTTTGGTCATATTGGTAAATTGATTAAAGTAGCCGGGGGGATTTTCCATACCCATACCCATGTTGCCGATGCCCGGATGGAAATTTTAGTGGCTCATGCCGCACTGAATGGTATTGACCGGAACTTTTTGCAGACCATAGCGGAGTATCCAACGGTTGAAGGTGCTGCTGAAGAAATTCGTACCAAGGGTTGGGGAAATCTTCTGTTTAAATTAGCAGAAAGGGCGAGTTGTCGGGCTCAAGAGCATGTGCATGGGGAAGTGCAGGTGGGAACCGCCTTTACTTTGCTTAACGGTGAGATCATTGCCTGGGACGATCAGGCCAAAGAGATCTGCAAAGAATTTTGGCATTGGCCGCAGATAGAGAAGGAATTTAGGTAAAAGTAGAGAATAACTTAGTAATTCGAATTAAATTGTCACAACAATCGGATAATACTCAAGGTTCCTCTTTTGAGGATGAAAAGGGAAGTCGGTGAAAATCCGGCGCGGTCCCGCCACTGTGAACCACGAGTGCCTCCTTATAGCCCACTGGGATAATCCTGGGAAGGGGGGGAGGCATGAAGACTGGAAGTCAGGAGACCTGCCTTGAACATTGCATTACGCCCACGAGCGATGGGTGTGGTGATTATTTCGGAATAACCGAAGGGAAAAACCAAAGAGCCGCTCAGGGCTCTTTTTTATTTCACTATAAATCGCGGCAGAATTGGGCAAAGCCGAAGGCTTGGTTAATTAACGAAATATAGGTTAAACAAAGGGGAAGGTGATGGGATGATCCAAATATTGGGGATAGGCCCTGGTACAAGAGCATGGGTTTCCCAGGCTGTTGAAGAAATGGTCCATCAGAGCGATGTTTTGGTAGGAGGGCAACGAGCCTTAAAGCTCTTTCCGGATTTCAAGGGAGAGTCATACCGGGTCAGTGGAAATTTAGCCGAAACCTTGAAAACCTTGCAGAGAGTATTACAGCAGGGAAAAAAGGCAAGTGTCCTGGTTTCTGGCGATCCAGGTTTTTATAGTCTGCTTCCTTGGTTGAAAAGGGAGTTCCCGCAAGAAGAAATCCAGGTGTTGCCTGGCCTTAGCTCCATTCAGCTTGCTTTTGCACGAGCAGGGATCCCCTGGCAGGATGCAGAGTTGCTCAGTGTCCACGGCCGTCCGCTGAATTGCTTACCTTTACATCTCAGCCGCCCCTTGGGAGTTCTCACTGGCGGTGAAAACTCACCTCAGAAGATTGCTGAGTATTATCATACCTATGACTTCAATCCGCAGATCTCTCTTGGCAATGCCTTGACTTATCCGGAAGAGCGTTGGTTAAATACAGATGCTCATCAGCTCATGGATTTGGAAGAAGATTTCTCTAATGCGGTGATGATCCTCTACCCTGAAAATCCAGAGGATAAGTCGGCTCAATCCTTGCTTTCATTGCCTAAGAGCTTTGGTATCAAGGATGAGGAGTTTGTTCGTGGCAATGTTCCCATGACTAAGAATGAGATTCGGATTCAAGTTCTGGCTAAGGCAGAGATTACCCCTTCGACCCGGGTCTTGGATGTGGGAGCAGGGACGGGTAGCATAAGCATTGAAGCAGCGCTTTTAGCTCATCGTGGCTGCGTTTATGCCATAGAAGAAAATCCGGAGGCACAGGAGCTTATTCTGAAGAATCAAGAGAAGTTTCGGGTAAGAAATTTGCGACTGGTTCGTGGATCTGCGCCTCAAACGTTACAGGAAATCCCCCCTATGGATGTCTGTATTATTGGCGGTAGTCATGGGCAGATTCGGGAGATTTTACTTCAAGCTCCCTTGGCGCCTGGGGGAAGGGTTGTATTGACTGCCGTAACTTTAGAGACATTAGCTCATGGTATGGAAGCCTTAAAAAGCTTGCAATATGAGGATGTTGATGTGGTTTCGATCCAAGCTGTACGCTGGAAGGGTATTAAGGATATTCATCTTGCCCAGGCCCAAAACCCCGTATTTATACTTTCAGGAAGAAAGGGGATTATTTAAGGCCTCTGCTTCAAACAAAGGAGTTAAGAACCCGTTCAAAAGAAAATGAGCTCCAGAACCGCGGGATGGTTGCGGGCCGAAGAGCTAAGGAGGAACGAAGTGAAGAAGGATAGGAACGAAGACACAAACATAGTAAACAATCAGATCAGTGAAAAGGCTAAGCTTTACGGAATAGGGGTAGGGCCGGGGGACCCGAAGCTTATTACCTTGCGGGCAGTGGAAATTCTACAAGCTATTCAGGTGGTCGCCATACCCAAGTCCAAGATGGAGCGGGAAAGTGTCGCGTGGGAAATTGCCAAATCACACTGCCCCTCCGGAGTTAGCATTTTAGAGTTAGAAATGCCGATGACCGCTGATGAGAGCATACTTCAAGCTGCTTGGCATACTGCGGCAGAGAAGATTAAGGAGGAGCTTTGTCAGGGGCATTCCGTTGCTTTCCTTACCTTAGGTGATCCTTCCTTATACAGCACTTACAGTTATCTACTTGCTATCTTAAGAGATCAGCTTGAACCGGATCAGATAGAGACCATTCCAGGTATCACGGCTATGGCGGCAGTCGCAGCTCGAGTGAATTGGCCTTTGGCTACGGGAGATGAGCCTTTAGTGGTTTTGCCGGGGATCGAGGGCTTAGAGGAGTATGAGCAATATCCTAATCTTGTCTTAATGAAAGTATCGCGAAATTTGCCGGATGTACTTAATCATATCCAAAGAACCGGGTCACAGGCAGTTTTAGCTACCCGGGTAGGTCAGGCAGGAGAAGACGTTCGCCTGCTTGGCCCGGAGGAAGTGTTGGAAAAAGTGGACTATTTAAGTCTTGTGCTTTGTAAGAAACCTCAATCTTGAGAAAGACCCTTTGAAAGCTAAATCTCCAGGATTTTGCTTTACACCGTTCGCTCAATAAGCTGCGCGGACAAAACTAACGCTCAAGCCCTTCGCTCCGTCGGGTGCCCAGCCAAATCGCTCCTGCTCAATGGCTGGTTGGAAACGTCCTGTTTCCAACCCGACTCCGCTGCAGTCTTTTCGCGAAGTTTTGTTCCCGCTCGCTTAAATTCGCTCTCTTTTGTAAATCAAAATCCTTGGGCGATTTTTCAAGTATTCGTTTAAGTATCTTTTTAGGACACAGAAAAAGACCCGAAAGAAGTGCAAGAAAGACCCACAAGAGTAGCTTTACGCACAAAAGCGAACGGATTTCACTGTGTATAAGGCAGCTAAGGCTTCTGCTTCGCTTCACTGACCATAAGCCAAGCTTTCTTTAAGCGGAGGGGCGGTCGGGTCAACGAGGCTTTCCTAACATAGCGTAGCCACGGTTCACATGCAGAAAACAGCGGGGTTTGGCGTCGAAAGTGTCCGGTGGACAGTTTCGCTCAAGGCGGCACTCCCCAAAGCATACGCATCCGCCGCAGATGCTGTTAAGAAAGCGAGTTGACCAGCCCTGGAGCTATGGAGTACGTGAGTCTCCGATCAAGAAACCTTCCGGTGGAAGGTTTCAGGAGATCACGCCCGAAGGTGCGTTGTGCGTAAAGCTACGCGACCCAGACGGCTGCACTAAAAAGATCTTTGGATATCATTATAAAGACAGGAGTGAAAACCTTGGCTGAGAATATTAATCCGGTTCTCTTTGTAGGAGCCGGTCCCGGGGATCCGGATTTGATCACTTTAAAAGGCAAAAAGGCTCTTGAAGAAGCCCAGCGGGTTATTTATGCGGGATCCTTGGTCAACCCGGATATCCTGCGGCATTGCCGAGAGGGCATAGCTTTATTTGACAGTGCCGGGTTAACCTTGGAAGAGACTGTAGCCATCATGGCGGAAGGGGTACAAAAAGGAGAAAAAGTCGTTCGTTTACACACTGGAGATCCCAGTGTTTATGGAGCCATCCAGGAACAGATGCAATGCCTGGAAGAAAAGGGCATTACCTACGGAGTGATCCCGGGAGTAAGCTCTGTGTTTGCCGCCGCCGCTGCGGTGAAAAAAGAGTTTACCCTGCCTGAGGTCAGCCAGACCTTAATTCTTACACGACTGGCGGGAAGAACCCCGGTGCCGGAAAAGGAAGATCTGGCATTATTGGCTCAACATCAAGCCAGTATGGCGATTTTTCTCAGTGTACAGGATATAGGGGAAGTGGTGGCGACCCTGAGGAAAGGATACCCCCCCAATACACCTGTAGCTGTTGTGTATCGAGCCAGCTGGCCGGATCAACACATTCTGGAGGGTACCTTAGAAACCATTGAAAATCAGGTGAAAGAGGCGGGAATCCGTAAGCATGCACAGATTCTTGTGGGAGATTTTCTCCGGGATCAAGGGACCCGCTCTAAACTGTATGACCCGGAATTTACTCATGAGTATCGGCAAGGACGCTCATGAAAACAGCCATTGTGGTGTTAAGGGATCAGGGCTTAAGGACGGCCTGCCGGATCATCGAGAAATGGCCTGAAGAGGAACCAACCTTACTCTATCTGCACCGGCGTCTTGAGGGTCAGAAGCGCATTCATGAAACAGAAGAGCCTGCCCCTTGCTGCGATCCTTATTATTTTAGTGAGCTGAAAGAAGTCCTTCCTGAACTATGGGAAGGTTCCTCTCTTTTGATTTTTATCATGGCTACGGGGATTGTGGTTCGTCATATTGCTCCTTATCTTCAGGGTAAGGATCGGGATCCGGCCGTATTGGTGCTGGATGAAAAAGGGGAATTTGTAATCTCCCTCTTATCCGGGCATTTAGGAGGAGCCAATGCCTGGGCGAAATCCGTGGCCCAGTGGATCCATGCCCAACCGGTGATAACCACTGCCACAGATGTGCAAGGGCTGACCGCACCTGATGAGTACGCCCGACGGTTTGGTTGGTCTGTCGAACCTTTATCAGGACTGAAGGAAGTCAATTCTTTGTTGCTGGAGCAGGGTTATCTCAAGGTCTGGACCGATTGCCTGCCCGAGGAACACCCCCTGCGTCAGGACCCTTATTACCATTTCCTTAAGGATAAAGATAAAGAACATGCCCAGCTATGGGTTACAACAGAACAACTTGCGGCTCAGCATGAGCGGATCCAGGGAAAAAGCAGGCCCCTTCATTTGGTGCCAAGGATCTTTGGTATCGGAGTAGGGTGCCGCAGAGGGGTAAGTAGGGAGCAGGTGATGGAAGCCATTGAGGGAAGTCTCAAGCAAATAGGGATATCACCAAAGAGTATTCAGGGGCTATACAGTATTGAATTAAAAGCGGATGAAGCAGGAATTATCGAGGCAGCCCGAATCCTGGGCATACCCTTTCATACCTTTTCATCACAAGAAATACAGAGTATAAATGAACAACAAGGGCTAAGGCCATCGGAATATGTCAAAGAGAAGATTGGAGTGGATGGTGTATGCGAAGCAGCGAGCTTACTGGGAACGAGTCAGGGAGAGTTAGTTCTTCCCAAGCAGAAGTGGAATGGGGTCACGGTGGCCATCAGCAAGGCAAAATCTATGTGGTAGGCATTGGTCCTGGAGATGCGGAGCATATGACTCAACGGGCTCAGTCGGTATGGAAAGAAGTGGATGTGGTCGCCGGATACAAAACCTATATCGATTTGATTCGTCCTTGGCTTGCCGAGAAAAAAGTGGTGGCCACGGGTATGCGGCAAGAAATTGATCGCTGCCGCGAAGTTGTAGAGATCGCTCTGGAGGGTCAGGCCATTGCCTTGGTCAGCAGTGGAGATGCGGGAGTCTATGGTATGGCGGGGATTCTGATAGAATGCCTGGAAGAAAAAGATGCCTTGGATATTCCTTTGGAGATTATCCCTGGAGTAAGTGCTGCCAATGCTGCATCATCCCTGTTAGGAGCGCCTTTGATGCATGATTTTGCGGTCATTAGTCTGAGCGATCTGCTCACGCCCTGGGAAGTTATCCAAAAGCGCGTTAAGCTGGCAGCAGAGGGAGATTTCGTCATGGCCATTTATAATCCAAAGAGTAAAGGCCGTCAGGACCAGATTGAATGGGTTCGTCAAGCAGTACTCGAATATCGAGATCCCCAAACCCCGGTGGGAATTGTAAAGGAAGCGTTGCGTGGTGACTCTCAAGTGATCATCACGACTCTTGCAGAATTTACCCAATCCCCCATTGATATGTTGACCACAGTCATCATCGGCAATTCCCATACCCGTGTCGTAGGCCCCTATATGGTGACTCCGAGGGGATATGTTTTATGAGGTTATTCATCCTGGCGGGGACTGAGGATGGCAGGGAATTAGCATTTGAATTACAAAAACATGGTCATGAGGTTCTGGTTTCTACTTTAACGGAATACGGTGCCGAAATCGCTGAGCGTCAAGGTCTACGTACCTGTTCGGGTGCTCTGGATGAACATTCCATGGAGAGGATTCTGCAGGAACAGGCCATTCACGCCCTGATTGATGCCACTCACCCTTATGCCCAAAATATCCGGAACTTAGCCCGGTGCGTTGCCGGTAAATGTAATCTTCCCTATTTTCGCTGGGAGCGTTCTTCAGGAGATTATCCTGTTCACCCTCTCCTTCATTTTGCCTCCAATCTTGAGGATGCTGCCCGATTGGCAGCCCAACTGGGTAAGCGGGTTTTTCTCAGTACCGGAAGCAAAAACCTCCGGGATTGGGTGGGGATGTCTGAATTAAACGACTGCGAGCTTTATGTACGGGTGCTTCCCACCTCCCATGTTCTAAAGCAATGTGAAGAGGCAGGATTGAAACCCTATCAGATTATAGCTATGCAGGGACCGTTTACTCAGAAATTTAATGAGGGACTCTGGGAGCAGTTAAAGATTGATGTGGTGATTACCAAGGATAGCGGTGCAATCGGTGGTACGGATGAGAAAGTCCAGGCCTGCCTGCAGCTGAACATTCCTGTTATTGTCTTGGAACGACCTCGGGAAGCCCAACCGCAGTTGGCGGCTGAAGAGAATACATTGACGATTGAAGATTTTATAAGAAAGGTGGAAGAGAGCTTTGGACACTAAATTTATTCTTTTAGGTCATGGGAGTCGACGCAAAGAGGCTAATCAGGGATTGGTTGAGGTAGCTCATAAAGTAAGTAAGATTTTGGGAGAAGAGGTAACCCCGGTCTTTATGGACCATCAAGAACCCAGCTTACCTGAAGGGGTCTTGGAAAAGATTCAACAGGGTGCCAAGAAGATTATCATTATGCCTCTCTTTTTATTCCGGGGAATGCATGTCACCGTGGATATCCATGAAGAAATTCGCGAGCTTAAGGAAAAATACGCCGATGTTGAGATTCTATTCAGCAAGGAACTGGGAGCCGATGATGTTATTGCTCAATTGGCAAGCCAAAGAATTAAGGAGGCCTTAGGGGCATGAAGGGATTTATCACCGACCCGCTGCAAATTGAACGGGAAAGCATGCGGATCATTCGTGGATACTTGCAACAGGATTGGACTGAGAAGGAGTTAAAAATCGTGGAGCGCTGTATTCATACCAGTGGGGATCCTACCCTGGAATCGGTAATCCGCATTCACCCTCAAGGGATTGAGGCCGGACTTAAGTCACTGCAGCAAGGGGCTCCAGTGATTACAGATGTAGAAATGGTCAGAGCAGGAATTGCTAAGAAGCAATTGTCTCAGTTAGGCGGCACTGCAGAATGTTTTCTCAGTGATCCCCGGGTTGCGGATCAAGCGGTGGAATTGGGAATTACCCGCTCCATGGCAGCTCTACGTTTGAATAAAGAACGTCTGAAGGGGGCTATCGTGGCTATCGGCAATGCTCCTACTGCTTTGCTGGAGGTACTGGAGTTAGCCAAAGATCCCGAGACCCGACCTGCCTTAGTCGTCGGGATACCGGTTGGCTTTGTGGGAGCTAAGGAATCCAAGGACCTGCTTTGGGAAGAGCATCCAGAGCTTCCTTCTATTACAATCTTAGGGAATCGAGGGGGAAGCCCTTTAGCAGCAACCTGTGTCAACGCCTTGATCTATCTCGCCGTAAATCGAGAGATCTAAAAATGAGGTGAGAGAATGAGCAAAGAAGAAACCAACCCGGAGGTTAATAGAAATTCAGTTCCAGGTGAGAAACAAGAAGCTGCTCGGTTAATGATCCAAGGGACTTCTTCCAATGTAGGAAAAAGTGTCTTGGCGGCGGCCTTTTGCCGGATATTTTATCAAGAAGGGTATCACGTAGCACCTTTTAAGGCCCAGAACATGGCTTTAAATTCCTTTATTACCCGCTCTGGAGGAGAGATGGGCAGAGCTCAGGTGGTACAGGCCCAGGCTGCAGGATTAGAGCCTGATGTGCGGATGAATCCTGTCTTGCTGAAACCCACGGGACACACAGGATCCCAGGTGATTGTTCTGGGCAAAGCCCAGGGGACTCTTTCTGCCCTTAAATATCACGGGGATTACCAGAGAAAAACCTGGCCCATTGTGGAAAAAGCTCTCCATGAACTTCTTGAGGAACATGAGATTGTAGTTATCGAGGGAGCCGGAAGTCCCGCGGAAGTGAATCTCAAGCAAAATGATATTGTCAATATGCGCGTAGCCAAGGAAGCCCGGGCTCCCGTGCTTCTGGTGGCAGATATTGATCGGGGGGGAGCCTTGGCATCCGTGGTTGGCACCCTTGAGCTCCTTGAGCCAGAAGAACGCGAATTGGTTCGGGGAATTGTGATGAATAAATTCCGAGGAGATATTAAACTTTTACAACCGGCCTTGGATTTTCTTGAAGAACGAACCGGAATTCCTGTGGTGGGAGTCGTTCCCTTCTATGATCAATTTAAGATTCCGGAAGAAGATTCCGTGGTTCTTGAAGAACAGAATAAAAGCAAACAGGACAAAGGGAAGAGTCAGGATGAAGCGTTAGATGTAGCGGTCATTCGCTTACCCTATTTATCTAATTTCACAGATTTTGATCCTTTTGAAGATGAGTCTGATGTCATTCTTCGCTATGTCCGGGAACCTGCTGAGCTGGGGCAGCCGGATTGTGTTATAATCCCCGGAAGCAAAAACACTTTATCGGATCTGCGATTTTTATGGGATAGTGGTCTAGGTGAGAAAATTATCAAGTACTGGCAAGAGGATGTCCCCATTATTGGAATTTGTGGCGGCTATCAAATGCTGGGACGAGTGGTTCGGGACCCGTTGGGTACTGAATCTGATTTGAAGGAAATCACAGGACTGGGTATTCTTCCTATGGAGACTGAGTTTGTGTCGGATAAACATACGGTGCAAAGTCGGGGCAAGGTCGTAGGAGAGGAACTGTTCTTGTCACGTTGTCAGGGGACAGAGATAACCGGTTATGAAATTCATATGGGGCGTTCCCAGGGAGAAGGTAATTCCCTTTTTGAGATCGAAGCCCAAGGAACAGTTTATGGAGATGGTATGTTAAATGGTAGTGCTTTTGGAACTTATCTCCATGGGATATTTGATAATGATCCCTTGCGAACCGCGTTCTTGGAATGGCTTTGGGAGAGAAGGGGAGGGACACGTTCAGTAGACAAGACCATGTCCCAGGCAGCAATTCGCGAGCAGGCCTTTAATGAACTGGCGGACTGGGTAAGAAATAGTATGGATATGGAAAAAATTCGTTCTATTATGGGTCTGCACAAAGGATGATGTTCATGATAGTATTGCTTAATCCCATAGCTTTTTGTTTAGGATTTCTATGGGATCAAGCCGTGGGTGATCCGCCAAAATGGCCTCATCCTGTTATCTACATGGGGAAGATTATCGCTTGGTATGATAAGCGCTTTAACCAGGGGAGTCCCCGGCTTCGCCGCCTGAAAGGTGCTCTACTTACCCTGATTCTAGTGATAGGAAGCTATATCTTAACAGCTGGTATAATTGGGGGAGCCAAAGAGATCTCCGCGGTCTTTGGCCTTATCATTGAAGTACTTCTCCTTGGCTCTACCCTTGCCGGTAAATCCCTTCTGGAGGCTGGGAGTCAAGTGCTTACCCCGTTAAAAGAAGGGAAACTTGATGAAGCACGAAACAAGTTGGGTTGGTTTGTCAGTCGCGATACCGCCCAATTATCGGAAGGGGAAATAGCTCGGGGTACGGTGGAGACCTTAGCGGAGAATTTTGTAGACGGCATCCTTTCTCCACTATTTTATATGCTCATTGGCGGGGCACCTTTGGCTATGGCTTTTAAGGCTGTAAGCACTTTGGATTCTATGATCGCCTATCGCAATGAGCGTTATGAAGACTTTGGCCGCTTTGCCGCCCGAGCCGATGATTGGGCTAACTATCTTCCGGCCCGTCTCTCGGTGGGCATTCTTTCACTGGCAGGATGGTTTTATAAGCTGCCGGTAGGCTATGCCCTAACGATCTGGCGCAGGGATGCCAAAACTCATCCCAGTCCCAATGGTGGTAATCCCGAGAGTATGGTTGCGGGATTGCTGGAAATCCAGCTGGGAGGGAATAATATCTATCACGGCAAGGTTCACCACCGGGCTGAGATGGGCGATCCTCTCCATGAACTGACCTGGCGTGATATTGAGCGGTGTCAAAAATTAGTTCGTCTGGGGACTTGGATTAGTTTTGTGCTAATCCTTTCAGGTATCGTCTTTGTCAATAGTATCATGTAAGTGATCTGACTTGGAAAAGCTCCGGAAGCTGAGTCTCCAGGATTTTGCTTTACACCGTTCGCTCCATAAGCTGCGCGGACAAAACTAACGCTTAAGCTCTCCGCGAAGTTTTGTTTCTGCTCGCTTAAATTCACTCCCTTTTGTAAAGCAAAATCCTTGGGTAGTTTTTTAGCTTTGAGCGGGGCGATGTGGAATAAACGACCCGATCCAAGCAGCTTTTTCAGCCTTGCCGACGCCGCTTGCGGCATGGTCGGCTACCCTGGGAAAGACTCTGGAGATGACCTCAGAGATGACTTGAAAAAGACCCAAAAGCGTAGCTTTGCGCACAAAAGGGAACGGCTTTAGCGGAGGAGCGGTCCGGTGAAAGAGGCTTTCTTAACACTGTGGAGCCACTGGTTCGCATGCAGAAAGCAGCGGGGTTTGGCGTAACAGTTAAGAAAGCGAGTAAACCAGCTCCGGAGCTTTGGAGTGACCGTTGTGCGTAAAGCTACGCGACCCGGACGACATTTTTCATCCTCTGCTGGTATTGCGGCAGCGGCATGAATAGCTACCCTACCCAGAAAATTTTGCGAAGAGGTGAAGACAATGCCCCATTCCATGCCTCCCCGTATTCTTATCGCTGGGACCCACAGTGGTGTAGGTAAGACAACCATCGCTACAGGGATCATGGCAGCCCTGGCTAAGAAAGGACTTCCTATCCAAGCCTATAAAGTTGGTCCCGACTATATCGATCCCACTTATCATACTTTGGCTACGGGCCGTCCTTCTCGGAACTTAGATCGATGGATGCTTAGGGAAGAGTTAATCCCGATTTTTAAAAAAACTTCTCAAGATTGCTGGGCGGTCATTGAAGGGGTTATGGGGCTTTTTGATGGGGTATCAGGAACCAAAGGATATGGTAGCAGTGCTGATATTGCCAAGCTGCTGGATGCTCCTGTGATCCTGATCGTGGATGCGGGCAATTTATCACGTAGTGCAGCGGCCATAGTCCATGGTTTTTGTACCTTTGATCCTGGGATTAAGATTGCCGGAGTCATTCTCAATCGGGTGAAATCTCCAGCCCAAGAAAGCTTATTGCGTGAAGCCCTTGGCGAAATTCAAGTACCCATATTGGGAGTGCTGCCTAAGGAAGAGGGAATTCGTCTGCCCGAACGGCACCTGGGACTGGTTCCTTCTCAAGAACAAGCTTTCCGGGAGAGTTTTTTTAACGAGCTTATCAGCGTGGTGACCCGCACCATTGACCTGGAACAGATCCAAGGGATTATGCAGGAAACCTTGCCGAAAAAACAGGTTATACATGAGCGATTCATCGAAGAACCGATTATATATAAAGGCTTGGGTGAAGGGGCAGCTGGGAATCTTAATCAACATTCCTTGCGATTGGGAGTGGCACGGGATGAGGCATTTTCCTTTTACTATCAAGATGCTTTGGATAGTGCAGAAAGCCTAGGATTTACTCTGGTTCCCTTTAGCCCTCTTCATGACCTGTCTCTACCGGATGGATTGGATGGGCTCTTTTTTGGTGGTGGATTCCCAGAGCTGCATTTAGAAAAGCTTAGCCAGAACCAGAGTTTTTTGGAATCGTTACGAGAGTTTTCGCGATTAGGGAAACCCATCTACGGGGAGTGCGGGGGATATATGTATCTAGGCGCACAGGTTACGGATTTTGAAGGTAGAACATACCCCATGACTGGACTGATTCCTATTGCAGCCGAGATGACGCCAAGACTTCAGGGTATGGGCTATCGTCAAGGCGTCTTTCAACAGGATAATTTTCTGAGTGATGCAGGAAATGTGGTTTACGGTCATGAATTTCATTATTCAAAAGTGGATTATCTAAGTTGTGATGATTCGGTTTGTCCTGCTTTTGAACT
Organism: Desulfitobacterium sp. PCE1; assembly: GCF_000384015.1. Lineage (NCBI taxonomy): Bacteria > Bacillati > Bacillota > Clostridia > Eubacteriales > Desulfitobacteriaceae > Desulfitobacterium > Desulfitobacterium sp. PCE1. Next base: position 1,150,425 of record NZ_KB913023.1, read on the forward strand.
GCTTAAAGGGGAAAAGACCATAAGAATGGACGGTTATGCTCGGGATAATATCGTCGCATCTTATCTTCATATCAACTTCGCAGGACAACCGGAGCTTTTGCAGCACTGGGCGGAGCATATACGGCAAGGAGCATAGGCATGATTCGAGTGTATACAGGCAAAGGAAAGGGGAAAACCACTTCTGCACTGGGGGAAGCTCTGGTGGCACAGTCCCAGGGTACTAAAGTTCTTATGGTTCAATTCCTCAAAGGAAGTACCTATATGGGTGAGCTTTATACAATGGGGCGCTTAGGTATACCCTTAATCCAATTTGGAATAGGCTGCCGTTGGTCGGCTATGATTCGAACAGGCTTAAGGCACTGTAATGGGTGTGGAGAGTGTTTTCGCCAGAACCGGGAACCCGGGATTGCTCTGCCTCTTGTGGCACAAGGAGTCGAGTTCCTCAAGACCCAGATTCAAGAGGGGGATTGGGGGCTGATTATCCTTGATGAAGTGAGTCATGCCCTGAATAAAGGGTTCTTAGAAATTGAGATATTGCATGAGTTGATCGGGCTAAAACCAAAAAGCTTGGATTGGATTTTGACTGGGCGGGATATGCCTGAGGAATTAATTCCCTTTGCAGAGCAATGGTGGGAACTTAATCCAATCAAGCATCCCTTGCAAGCGGGGATACGCAGCCGAAGGGGGATTGAATACTGATGAGGGGATTAGGTTGGGCAAAATGCCCCGGAACCTGCGGGGAATGGGTTCAAGGAGCGAAAGATGGTATACCCTTTTTAGTTGGTTGTCCCATTAATCGGTTCGTTGAAGCAAAGGCGGAAATTCTTTTTTCGGAGCCCACGAACAAGAGACATTATGCCCATCAGCAGGAGCTTCAGAACTGGATCTGGGAACTTCCTGAGGGTAAAGAAAAGACCCGCCAGGCCTTGGAGCGATTTGCCAGGAGTCAGAATCTCCCCTCATTGACGGGTAAGCTGCGGATGAAATCCCAATTGCTTGTTGGAAAAGGCATGGCCAGCTCCACTGCGGATATGACGGCAGCAGTCAGCGCTGTAGCTCATGCTTTGGCCATCCCTTGGGAGCCTGAGGAACAGGCGCGTTTAGCCTTAGCCATAGAGCCCTCTGATCCCATTATGTTTCCAGGAGTTACAGAATTAGCCCATGGCGATGGCAGGTATATCAAATCTCTAGGATCGAAAATTCCGGCACAGTTGCTGATGTTGGATGGGGGAGGATTTTTAGACACTCTAGCTTTCAACGCCCGCAGAGATTTACCTGGTCATTATCGCAAATATGAATTTATGATTAAGAATGCCCTGGCTCTTTTTTATGAAGGAATGGACCAGAGGGATTTGGAGAAAATCGCCCGAGCCAGCACCGTAAGTGCCCAATGTAATCAGGACATTAATCCTAAACCCTTTTTTGAGGATTTTCTCTCCTGGATCTTGGGAAGGGGAGGGCTTGGAGTTATCGCAGCTCATAGTGGAACTCTATTAGCTGGGATTTTTCCGGCACACCTTTCCACAACTGAAAAAAGAAATCTTCAGAGGGAAAGTCATATCCAATTCCGACCAGGTAGGGTGGAATGGGTAGAGACTTATGATGGAGGTATCGAAGGGGGGGTTATGAATGCATGGCGGAAACCTATTGGAAGCCTCAGTACAGTATGGAAGACAGAACTTTATTGACCTGTCCGCCAATATTAATCCCTTTGGCCCTCCTCAGGGAGTATGGGAAGCCCTTCAAAAAGGGATAAAAAGTATAACCCATTACCCTGATCCGAAATATCGGCGTCTCCGGGGGAGGATGGCAGAATATTACGCGCTCACCGATGAGGAGATACTTCTTGGCAATGGAGCTGGGGAATTGATTTTTCTGATCCTCCACGGTCTCCGGCCTCGCAAAGTGCTGATTCCCCAGCCGGCCTTTAGTGAATATGGGCGGGCAGCCTTGGCCTGTGGTGCAGAAGTAAGTAAAATGATTCTTGGAGTAGAGGGATGGGGGGCTCTTTCTTTTCAGAACGAAGAAACCTACAGAAAATGGGAGCAAGCCCTTGCAGAAAACGAGTTGGTGTTTATTAATTCTCCACATAATCCTACCGGCAGTGCACTCACAAAGAAGCAATTCGAAGTGATACTCAACCTTGCCTTAAAACATAAAACCTGGGTCGTTCTGGACGAATCTTTTGTTGACTTTATGGAGGATAGGATCCGCTGGTCAGGCAGGGAGTATTTACGAAGGTATCCCAATCTGTTGGTGTTATACTCTCTAACCAAATTTTATGCCATCCCGGGATTGCGCTTGGGGGCAGTTTTTGCTGCACCCAAACTGCTTAACCGTCTACAAGAACAACGAGACCCCTGGGCCGTTAATTGCCTGGCAGAAGAAGCTGGGATAGCTGCTTTAGCTGATGCAGAGTATGGGAAGCGAGTAAGGTTCCTTTTAGAAGAAAGCAAAGAGTCGTTTTACCAGAATTTTGCTGAAGGGAGCAAGGAACAAAAGTTCTTAGGTCTACGCCTATATTCCAGTAAAGTTAATTTTGCCTTGATTCAGGTTTTAGGAGTGGAAGACTCAATCCTTGATCTGGTTGAAGCCGAAAGACGGAAGAAGATAATCCTTCAGAAACTAGGACGACAGGGAATCTTGGTCAGGGATTGCGAAAACTTTCAGGGATTGGAAGGGAAGTACATCAGGGTGGCCATTAAGGATAGAGAAAGTATGAATTCGTTATTAATAGGTCTTAAGACGCTGGAAAGCTAAAAACAATTATGCTATGATAAGGATAAATTGAAAAAGTTGCCAAACCAATTCCCTTTTTTTCAAAAAACACTGCTTGTCACCACCTAGGGATTAAAGTCATAGAATAGATTAGACAAGCAACGAAACTGTCTAAAAGGGAGTGAAAGTTATATGTCAGCTTGCAGTATCGGGGCTGTAATTATCAACAGCTTTATCTTGGCAGTAGTGGTGTTTATTCTGGCTATTGTGTTGTTCATTTAAGCTCTGATCCTAAGGGGCTACTGAGGAAATAGGGTAATCAAGGCAGGCTGATGTAGGAGATCTTCAAAAACATCAGCCTCTTTTTAATTATCAGCTGGAAAAAAAGGTCGTTAAACTCTAGACTTATTCGTTATTTAGATTTATAATAAATGCAAGAGAAATTTTATACATAATAATATTACTAATTTAAGAAAGGTAAGGGGGAAAAAAAGTTGACCGAACTGATCTTATCCAGGCTGCAGTTTGCGGTGACAACATCCTATCACTTTTTATTTGTCCCGCTAACTCTAGGGCTATCAGTCCTCGTTGCCCTCATGGAAACTTGGTACGTCAAGACGGGGGATGAAACCTATAAGAAAATGGCCAAGTTCTGGGGCAAGCTCTTTCTCATTAACTTTGCAATGGGCGTCGTAACGGGGTTAGTCCAAGAATTCCAATTTGGGATGAATTGGTCTGAGTACTCCCGGTTCATGGGAGATATCTTTGGGGCACCATTGGCAATTGAAGCACTTTTAGCGTTTTTTATTGAATCAACGTTCTTAGGGGTTTGGATTTTTGGTTGGGATAAATTATCCAAGAAAGTCCACTGTATGAGCATTTGGCTTGTAGCCATTGCCAGCAATCTATCGGCTTTATGGATTTTAATCGCTAACTCCTTTATGCAAGAACCTGTGGGCTATGTGTTACGCAATGGCCGTGCGGAGATGGTTGATTTCCTGGCTGTAGTAACCAATAAACATGTCTTTTATCAATTTCCTCACACGGTACTTAGTGGATTTACCACGGGAGCGTTTTTCGTCTTAGGTATCAGCGCGTATCATATCTTAAAGAAAAAGCATGTCGATGTTTTCATGCAGTCAGCAAAATTTGCCCTGATTTTCGGAGTCATTAGTCTTTTCGGCGTCCTTGGTGTGGGTCACGCCCAAGGCATGCATTTGGTTGAAGCCCAACCGATGAAGATGGCTGCTGCTGAGGCTCATTGGGAAACAGAAAGTCCAGCCGGGTTTAATGTTTTTGCCATTGTTGACAAAGAAAATAATACAAATAGTTTTGAGATTAAAGTTCCTGGTGTATTGAGCTTTATGTCTTACGGCACGTTTGATGCCGAAGTCAAGGGGATCAATGATTTACAAAAAGAAGCCGTTCAACAGCATGGAGAGGGAAATTATATTCCGCCGGTTACATCTTTGTTCTGGTCCTTCCGGATTATGGTGGGTGTCGGTAGTTTATTAATCCTTGTCGTATTACTGGGGGCTTTCTTATATAAGACGAAGCGTTTTGAAAATACGACGTGGTTCTTAAAGCTTCTGCCCTGGATGATTCCGCTACCCTACATTGCTAACTTAACAGGATGGTTTCTGGCAGAACAAGGCCGCCAGCCATGGATTGTTTATGGTTTACAGAAGACGGCGGATGGACTTTCAACTTCTGTACCCGCCGCGTATATTTGGACCAGCCTGATTGGCTTTACCCTGCTTTACGGTATTTTAGCCATTGTTGATGTGTACCTCATCCTGAAGTTCGTCAAGCGTGGGCCTGTTGAGGCTGAGGATGAAGATTCCTCGACTGATGTAGCGAAGGGGGCATCATTATGGACTTAAATATTCTGTGGTTTATCCTGATTTCCGTACTCTTCATTGGTTTCTTTTTCTTAGAAGGCTTTGACTATGGAGTGGGGATTCTTCTCCCCTTCATGGGCAAAAATGACACAGAGCGCCGCATCGTGATCAATACCATCGGGCCGGTTTGGGACGGCAATGAAGTATGGTTGATTACCGCAGGCGGTGCCATCTTTGCAGCGTTCCCTAACTGGTATGCCACCCTTTTCAGTGGCTTCTACCTAGCCCTTTTCTTCATTCTTGTGGCTTTGATCATTCGCGGCGTAGCCTTTGAATTTCGTAGCAGTGATCGCTCTCCACGCTGGCGCTCTGCTTGGGACTGGGGAATCTTCGTAGGTAGCCTTCTTAGCGCCATCCTCTGGGGTGTAGCAGTTACCAATATTTTACGGGGTGTGCCTATCAATGGGGAAATGCAGTATGTGGGAACCTTCTTTGACCTCTTATCACCCTACACACTCATTGGCGGAGTCACAACTCTCCTCTTATTTACTGTGCACGGTGCTCTCTATCTGACCCTGAAGACTGAAGGTGAAATGGTTCAACGGGCTTGGAGCATCGCTAAAACAGTAAGCGTCGGAGCACTTGTAGTTCTTGTACTTCTTGCCGCTATGACTTATTTCCAAACGGACCTTTTCGCAAGCACTTTGGCCGCTCTGGGAATTCTGGTTTGTGCCGTGGCCATGATTTTGACTGTTCTGTTCACTTATAAAAAAGCCGCTGGAAAGGCATTTATAGCCAGTAGCTTAACCATTACATTTTTAGTGCTCTCCGTGTTCTCAGGGCTTTTCCCACGGGTTATGGTATCAAGCTTGAATCCAGAATGGAGTCTGCATATTTATAATGCTTCTTCCAGCCCATACACCCTAAAGATCATGACTATAGTAGCCTTGACTTTGGTTCCGATTGTTTTGGCATATCAGATCTGGACCTACTGGGTATTCCGCAAGCGTATAACAGCAAAAGATATTCACTATTAAGTAAATCGATAATAATTAATGAAAAATTGTCCATTATCATGTAAACTATGAGTACATGGGTACTTGGTATAAACATGGCGTGGATACGTAATTTAATTGATAGGGGGATGGGGCAAGTTATCTTGCCCCTTTTTTAAATTATGTTTGATAAGCGATTGATGCGGGAAGGTAAATATGTTAAAAAATATCTTTTGGGAACCGTAGCACTGGGTGTAGGAATCGCTTTACTTGCTATTGCTCAAGCTTATCTACTCTCACAGGTGATTGCTCAAGTCTTTCTGGAAGATGCTCCTTTTCTACAAACAAAAGGTTATCTTTTAGGTATTTTGGCTGTCATTGGAGTTAGGGCGCTTCTTCAGTATTTTAGTGAGGTAACTGCCCGTGAGACCGCTATCCGTGTGAAGGAAAGAGTAAGAGTCCGTTTTCTGCACAAGATCCTCTCCTTGGGGCCGGTGTATGCCCGGGGTGAACGAGGGGGGGAACTGCTCAACACAGCCGTAGAGGGGATTGAGGCCTTGGATGACTATTTTGCTCGCTATATCCCCCAACTTATTTTGGCCGTATTAGTACCAATACTTACTTTAGTATTTATCTTCCCCAAGGATTTTCAATCCGCAACGATCTTAATCCTAACCGGACCCCTAATCCCCTTCTTCATGATATTGATTGGAAAACTTGCTGAGAAAAAGTCCCTGCAGCAATGGCAAAGTCTAAGCCGTATGAGCGCCCATTTTCTTGATATGCTCCAAGGTTTAACCACACTGAAACTATTCGGCCGGAGCAAGGACCAAGCGGTTGTGATTGGTCGAGTCAGTGAAACATTTCGAAAGAATACCATGGGCGTCATGAAAATAGCTTTTTTATCGGCTTTTGTCTTGGAGTTTATGGGCATGATTAGCACTGCTATTATCGCCGTAACCTTGGGTATTCGTTTGATTAATGGCACGATTCCTTATTCTGAGGCACTCTTTATCCTGATATTAGCTCCGGAGTTCTATTTGCCCTTAAGAACCTTGGGCTTGCATTTTCACGCACGACTCTCAGGGAGCAATGCTGCTAATCGTATTTTTGAAGTTCTTGAGCTTGAAAGTCAATCAGAGTTCGAGCTGATCAAAGGAGCTAAGGAGCCCGTTTATTTGTTCGAAGGAAATAAAGAAGCACCATGGCTTACTTTTAAGCAAGTGGACCTATGCTATGAAAAAGAGGGCGAAAGGGTTTTAAAGGATATAAATTTTACACTTCGCTTTGGTGAGCGCGTGGCTTTAATCGGACCCAGTGGTGCTGGAAAAAGCTCCATTCTTCAGATTCTGCTTCGCTTCGCAGAGCCTTCCCAAGGCGAGGTGCTGATTAATAATACTGTATTAAGCACGATCCCGCCGGCAACCTGGCGGAAAGTGATCTCGTATGTTCCCCAGAAGCCTTATCTTTTTGCTGGGTCGGTTATGGATAATATTCGATTTGGTAACCCTGAAGCATCTTTGGAGGACGTGGTAAAAGCTGCTCAGTTAGCTATGGCCCATGAATTCATCACCGAACTTCCTCAAGGCTATGATACCCTTGTTGGCGAGGGAGGAGCTCGTTTAAGCGGAGGACAGGCCCAGCGCATAGCTATTGGCCGGGCCTTCCTTAAGGATTCCCCCCTGTTATTATTGGATGAAGTAACCAGCGGGTTGGATAATGAAAATGAAAAGGATCTACTGACAGCTTTAGAGGGCCTTTGTCAGGGGAGGACTGTAATTTTTACGACTCATCGAATGAAGACTACAATCCAGGCGGATCGGATCCTGGTACTTGATAAAGGGAGAATCATTGAGCAGGGTTCTCCCCAAGAGCTTCTGAATAATCAAGGATTATATGCCCGTTTCGTAAGCACCTATGGGAGGGAAGAGGGATGAAAAATCTAAGGTGGATAATCAAAGAAATTCTTCCCTTCTGGCCAAGGGTATGCCTGGCTTTGTTATTAAGTGCCTTAACTGTTACCAGCCATATTGGCTTAATGGCGACCTCTTCCTATTTGCTGGCTCGGGCAGCCTTACAGCCCCCGATTATGGATTTGATGATAACTATCGTAGGGGTTCGTTTCTTTGGAATTTCCCGAGCGGTTTTTCGCTATTGTGAACGTCTAGTTTCCCATGATGTTACCTTTCGGGTGTTAAGCCGTATTCGGATGATCGTTTATAAGGGCATTGAACCACTAGCCCCCGCCCAACTTAAGGATGTGCACAGCGGGGATTTACTCAGCCGCATTGTGGGAGATGTGGAGGTACAGCAAAATTTATTTTTGCGTGTACTGGCTCCTCCTCTCGTCGCCGTGCTGGTTTTGCTTGGCTATGGAGGTTTTCTCGCTCATTTTAATCAAGGTTTCACCACTATCTTGGCGGCTTTCTTTTTGGCAGCAGGTGTAGCTCTTCCTTTTCTTATCCGGGCCTTAGGGAATGGTATCGGTCAGATGAAAATCCAGGCCAAAGCCAAAATGCATACCTTTATTTTGGATAGTTTGCAGGGGATGCCGGAAATGCTGGCTTTTGGGCAGACCGGGGCTGTTTTTCAGCGGATTCAAGAAGCCCAGAGTGAACTCAGCCGGTCGGATCGAAGGATGGCTAGAGTGACAGGGATATCTAATGCCCTTATGGGGATGATTTCCCATTTAGGAATGCTGGCTGTTCTGGTTCTGGGGATTTTTCTCGTAAAGCAGGGGCAGATTGACGGGATTCTGTTGGGTATGTTGGCTTTGGGAGTACTGAGCAGTTTTGAGGCAGTGATTCCGCTGCCTGTCAGCCAGCATCATTTAGAGGAAAATGAGGCGGCGGGAAGACGCCTTAAGAATTTGATAGATAAAGGACAGAAGCTTCTGGAGAAGGATGAGAGTAAGGAAATCAGCACTGGCATCAGCGATGGATCGGAAGAAAGGTCAATCTTTCAAAATTGTGAACTTGAATTTGTTAACGTGAGTTTTCGATACGACCCAGATGGTCCCTGGGTATTAGATAATATTTCTGCTAAGATACCACGAGGCAGGCGGATTGGCATCGTGGGTCGAAGCGGAGCAGGAAAAAGCAGCCTTGTCAATCTCTTGGTTCGATTCTGGGAACCAAATGCTGGGGAGATTCGCCTAGGCGGGGTAAATATAAAAGAGCTAAGGCCCCTGGATATTAGGGAAAAGATTGGCATAGTGGCTCAAAAATCGCATCTTTTCCATGCTACGGTAAAAGAAAATCTATTATTGGCTAAGCCGGAGGCTACTAATGAGGAGCTATTCGAAGCAGCTCGGAGGGCAAAAATTCATGATTTTATTCTTTCCCTCCCTCAAGGGTATGATTCTCTAATCGGAGAAGGGGGGATGAAGCTCTCCGGTGGACAACAGCAGCGCCTTGCTATCGCACGTGTCCTATTAAAAGATGCACCTATCCTTATTCTAGATGAAGCAACCAATGGACTGGACCCAGTAACAGAAGGAGAGCTTAAAGAAGAATTATTGGCTTTGACAGAAGATAGGATACTGATTGTTATTACCCATCATCTTGGATTTGTGAAAGATCTGGACGAAATACTAGTGTTGGAAAAGGGAAGAATCTTTGAATATGGGAAGCATGAGGATCTTATGAAGCGGAAAGGTTTGTACCGGCGTCTATGGGAAAATGGCAGCGAAATCTAGGATTTTGAAACACTTTGTTTATTGTTATAAATTAATTTTTGTACTAATATATGAATTGTAAACCGGAAGACTGCTTTATCTGCTAGAAAATTGAAGGAGGAAAAAATGGAACACTCTTTAGGTACTTTATTGCCATTGTATTCAGTCATTCCTTTTGTAGGTATGTTGTTGTCCATTGCACTGGGGCCTGTTCTGTTTCCAAAATTTTGGCATCATCATTTTGGTAAGGTATCAGCTGCCTGGGCAGCACTGCTTGCTGTTCCACTGATCGTAGCTTATGGAAAACAAGGTGTTGATGAGCTGCTCCATTTACTCATCGCGGATTACATTCCCTTTATCGTTCTTATCGGGTCCTTATTTACAGTCGGTGGTGGAATCTTAGTTCGTACATCCTTAAAGGGGACAACTTGGGTCAATGCAGGTTTCCTGACGATCGGGGCTATTATCGCTTCATGGATGGGGACTACAGGAGCGGCTATGTTATTAATCCGCCCATTCCTGCGTGTGAATAAGGATCGTAAGTATAAGGCCTTTATGGTAGTATTCTTTATTTTTATGGTTGCCAATGTGGGAGGAGCATTGACCCCATTAGGGGATCCGCCGCTTTTCCTGGGCTTTTTACACGGAGTGCCTTTCTTTTGGACCTTACGCCTTATTACCCCTATGGCTGTAGTGCTGGCCGGGCTTTTACTCATTTATATCGCTTTTGATAAGTACTTTCTGGCTAAGGAACAAAAAGAAGGCAATTTAGCCTTTGCTTCATCTTCTTGCAATGGGGTTGCAGCCAAAGATAACTCCAGTGGAGATTCAACGTTGGGAAAAAGATTGGAAGTTTTAGGCGTTCAAAACTTTATTCTGTTAGCCGCAATTATTGGTGTTATTCTATTTAGCGGTTATGTTAAGATGAGCGAAGTATCTATTCTGGGGGTTCATCTTGGCTGGCAGGATGTTATCCGTAATCTGGTACTTGTAGCTATTGTGGTTATCTCCATGAAAATCACACCCAAGGCAGTTCGTGAGGAAAACGAATACTCCTGGGGGCCAATTTTGGAGATCATTTATCTCTTCTTCGGAATCTTTGTAACCATGGCTCCTGCTTTAGCGATATTGAAGGCTGGTGAGTCCGGAGCTTTGTCTTTTATTACTGCAGCAGTCAAAGAGCCGGTTCAATACTTCTGGATTACCGGAGCATTGTCCAGCTTCCTTGACAATGCCCCAACGTACCTAACCTTCTTTAGTACTGCTTTAGGTCAATTCTATCCAGGTATGGCTGAAGNCCCTGCAGTGGCTCAGTTCTTAGTCGACCAGCCCTTATACCTTCTGGCAATTTCTGCTGGATCGGTGTTCTTTGGAGCGGTTACCTATATCGGCAATGCCCCTAACTTTATGGTTCGCTCCATTGCTGAAGAATCCGGAGTAAAAATGCCTAGCTTTTTCGGCTATATGGCGTATAGCTTCTGCATTCTCCTTCCCCTCTTTGGGATAGTAACCTGGCTTTTCTTTCTCTAAGATTTTGAGGGGCGGTGCCTCATGGTATTCAATATACTAATGACATGAAACAAAAACTCCCGATGGAAATAGTCTAGTGAACATCACGAGACCATCTCCACGGGAGTTTTAATGTATTATATTAAGTATTGTAATTCTGAAAAAACGTAATTTTTTTCAGAATTACAATAAACCCTGAAGATTGGAGAAAGCAACAGGCTCTTCTTCCGTTATGCCATGAATTAGCCATACCCCATCCTCTTTTTTTAACTCTAAAACTGCACTATAGCGATTTAAGGTTTCAACATCATGGGTCAAAACCTTTGCTTTAAATTGCATTTTAATTATGCTTGTATCTGGAGCAGTTTTCTCCAGAGCCAGGACAAGTGCGCTTTCTACTGAAGACTTGGCATTAATGGCTTTGGCTGCAATGTAGCTTTTCTCGAGAGAACTGCTATAGGCTTCCTGATAATCCTGTGTCAAAAGGGGGAGGAGTTTTAGACCCTCTTCCAAATAATTATCCAAAGAATAAGTATAATAGCTTTTTATAAAATCAAGTGCCAAAGTCTCCATCTCTTTACGCTCAGCCGGAGTAAGGGGGTCGATGAATGGTGAGGCTAGAGCAGGTTGGTTGGGGGTATTCAAAGTAGAGTGTGCCGAAAAGCCAGGAATCCAATGGCCAAGAAGAAATAGGGTGGCTAAGAGAACTGAAAAGACCCAAACACTGCGTTTCATTTTCTTCTCACTCCTGTTATTTTAGTCCTTATCTAGATATTCTGCGAAAAATCCAAAACACCTTCTGATTATTGTAAATGTTTAGAAAAATGTATCATATTGAAAATAGTGGTAAAAGAAAAATGATTAATAATTATGATTTTATTTTATAATTATTTTTTAACGTCATATTGGAACAAGATTTTTCGTCTATTATGGTAACAGAGGTTGAAAAAGACAAGGTAAGAAAGGAATGGAAAAATGAATAAGAAAGTACGTAAATTAGCAATTCCTATGGCTGTGGCCTTATTAATGCAAGGTGCATTACCTGCCTCCGTTATGGCGGCATCTGAGGTGAGTGTAAGCCCCATAAGTGCGGTTGAAAAGATCGCCATTCCGGCACAGGTTAAAGTGAGTTTAGAGGATGCAATTAAACTCGTTAAAAAGAACTTTACCGTTCCTGAGGGATATACTGAATTTACTTCGGGCTATAATAGTTATAATGAAAGACAGACCTGGTCCTTAAATTGGAATTCAAAGAAGGATGCCGGCGGTAGTTTTAATGCTCAAGTAGATGTAAGTACCGGCGAAGTTATCTATATGAATTGCTGGAATCCCATAAGTCCATCCTCCCAGACCAGTGTTCCCAAATACTCCTATGAAGAGGCTAAAGATATCGCTCAAGGCCTAGTGAACAAGATCCTAGGAGATCGACTCAATCAATTACAGTTAGTGTCGGAAAACACGCAAATCACACCCGTGATAGACAATGGGTATACGACCTATTCCGTGCAATGGAAGAGGGTAGCCAATGGAGTTGCTTTCCCAAGCAATGGAGTATCCATTCAAGTGAATGCTTATGATGGCACGATTACAGGGTATTCTCTCACATGGAGCAAAGAAAGTATTCCTGATCTCAATGGTGTTATCAGTGCAGCTAAGGCTCGTGAAGCATTTGCCAAAAATAATCTTCTCCAGCTGCAATATTTCCTTAACTCAGGTGTTAGACCTCTGGATAGTCAGGCAAAAGATGCCAAGAAAGACGCTCTCTTAGTTTACAAATTAGGCAATCAATCTTTCAGCGGTATGATTGATGCTAAAACGGGAGAACCCCTAAAGCTTAATTCCGGAGAATGGCTTTATAGCGATACTGCTTTAGACGCAATCGGTGGTATGGGTGGAATGGCGAAGTCCTCAGAAAATGCTTTAGCACCTGCCGAGCAAAAAGAAGTGGACGATACATCTAAACTGCTTACTCAGGAAAAAGCTATTGAAAACGTCAAGAAATGGGTGGAAATACCGGATAAACTTACCCTGCGCAGCGCCAATCTTGGCTTTGAAGGGGGCTTAAGCCAGAAACGTGTATGGTCCTTTGATTGGAGTACAGAGGAAAGCGTGGATGGATATAACTATGCCTATGCCCGTGTGGATGCGGCTACAGGTGAAGTCATTGGGTTTAATACCTATTCTTCCACCCCACAGTCCAAAAGCCCGGATGCCATCGATCGGGCTGCAGCGAAAGCAATTGCCGATGCTTTCATCAAGAAAATTCAGCCTAATCGCGTTCAACAGGTTGAGTATTTAGAGGTTCTGGACAATGGTCAAAAGTATCCTGAAGATCAGCCCAACCACGATTTCCGCTATGAGCGAATCGTCAATGGAGTACCTGTGCCCGACAATGGTTTCTCTGTCTCCGTAGAGCGCAATACCCAGAAAATTGTCAGCTATAGCATGGATTTCTCTGATGTGAATTTCCCTAGTGTCTCCCAGGCTATGAACCAAAAACAGGGTGAGGATACCTTCTTAAATAAGAGACCCCTGGAACTCAAATATGTTCAAATCTACAAGAACGGCCAGTTATCAGATATCCGCTTAGTGTATCAGCCTAAAATGGACAACAGTTTTGCAGTTTCTAACATTATGGATGCCAAAACCGGTGAATTTCTTGATTGGCAAGGTAAACCCATTACCGAGCAGCCACGACCCTATAATTTCGGTGATATCTCGGGCAGCTTTGCTGAAGAAGAAATAAGACTCCTCGGTCAAGCCGGTGCATTTGGTGAGTATGGTGATGAATTCAGACCAAATGAGCAGGTTACCGTAAAATCGTTGCTAAAATCAATGCTGATTGCCAAAAACGGCGTTTGGTCCTATCAAGGATTAAGCGATGAAGAGCTCTTAAAGCAAGTCAAGGAACTGGGTTGGGTAAAAGAGAACCTGTCTCTTAATGATCAAGTCAGCCGCGAGTTCCAAGCCAAATTAGCCATTCGGATGTTGCAACTGGAGAAAATTGCTCAGATTGAGGAGCTTTTCCAAGTTCCTTATGAGGATGCCGATACTTTTAGTGATGGAAGTCTTGGTTATATTTCTTTGGCCAAGGGGTTAGGGATCATGAACATCGAGGGTAATAAATTTGAGTCTACCAAGAAAATGACTCGTGCTGAAGCCGCTTATGCTTTAGTAAAAGCATTACAGTCGAATCGTTAATTAAAGAGACTCATTCAAACTGCAATATAAAGCATAGTGGTACAAAGAACAGGATAGATAAACCAGGGTTTAGGATATAAGGAAAGACTGTAAAAGGTATGGATTGCCTTTTACAGTCTTTTTAGGTTAAGGGGAGATCTAGTCTTAAATGATGGAATAAAAAGGAAAGCCCAAATGGGTTGCTATTAGTGCTCTTTCTGAATATGCTGTGTCAGAAAAAACTATGCCCCTGGGGCATTTATGGAAAGGAGTTGCCTCTATGAGTACCCTGCCAATGACTGGTGATTTCATTCGGGAATCCTTGGAACTGCACCTCTTTTGGGCTAGGATTATAAAAGAGCATCTTATCTTTTTGGAAAGCGGCTTTATGTGTAAAGATGTAGATTGGATTCAGGAAGCAGATGCTCTTAAGTGCCAGTTTGAAGAAATCTTGCATGAAGCCAATTGTCTAGCCGATGGAAAAGTGGGCATTGAAGTCATGAAGTCAGGAGAGTTGTTTACCAATAAAACCTTAAAGGCGGAGCAAAAGACCCAAGAACTTACCTGTATTCCAATAAACTCTCAGTTGACCGTGGAAACCATGGGCTTACACCCTTATATGGGCGTGGGGATGGGCATGGTTCCCTGTGAGCCGGAAATAGCGGAGCAAGTCCATGCACTGAACGAAAAAGCCCTGGCTTGTGCTTGCCTTGTCTACGAGTTTACTGAGCGGGCTTTGCATGAAATTCTTCGGTGTTGCATCACCAGTCATAACTTCCCAGCCCTCTATGAACATCAAATGAAAGAAACAGAAATGTATATGAGGCAGATTAAGAAACTGCAAAGCCATCAGTATATGGACCCCACGTATCACATGGTGGAAATGCAAATGTTCTGGGACCATATTATGAAGGAGCATGCCGAAGTTATCAGCCATTTGCTGGATCCCACAGAAAAGGCTATGATTAGCCGAGCCGACCATTTTGCTCAAGCTTATGAACAGCTCTTAAGTCAGTTGGGAAATGGGTCGGTGCCTGCGCAGAACCTTAGACGGATTACCAATGAAACCATCCGGGTAACCGAAGAGTTTAAGGAATACAAGGCAGCAGGAACGGACGCTATCCTATGCTGTCGCTTGAGATCTTTGATTCTTCCTTTGCTGGCCGATCACATCTTAAGAGAGGCTATTCATTATCTGCGCATCCTCGGCTTACCATTACCGGAATTCAAGGGTGGAAAGGGATAAAAAGATATAGTTAAGTACAAAAAACTCTGGGAGCATTGCGGAAAGCCCAAAGGGGGTGCGATGCTCCTTTTGGTTTTCTCTGAGCAGGATAAGCTGGTATAATATAGAGAAGCATTAAGAAATAATGAGATTATGAAAGCAAATATAGATTTACAAAAGGAGAAATTGCAATGAGTAAAGATAATCTTAAAATTGGCTTTGTGGGAACTGGAGTCATGGGACGCAGTATGGTCAAAAACCTCTTGAAGGCTGGGTATTTTGTATCGGTCACTAACCGGACTAAAGCCAGTGCTGAGGAACTTTTTCCCCTAGGTGCACGGTGGGTGGATTCAGTAGCCGAACTTGCTGGGTTATCCGATGTGGTCATCACCATTGTCGGCTATCCTAAGGATGTGGAAGAAGTTTACTTGAGTGAAGAGGGGCTAATCTCTAATGCTAAGTCTGGGAGCGTTCTTATTGATATGACGACTTCCAGCCCTTTTCTAGCTAAAAGGATCGCTCTCGAAGGAAAAAGCAAGGGTATTGATATTTTGGATGCTCCGGTATCCGGCGGGGATGTGGGGGCGAAAAACGGTACCCTTGTCATAATGGTTGGCGGTGAAGAAGAGGTATTTAATAAGGTTAAGCCCATCTTTGAAGCCATGGGTAAAAATATAATCCTGCATGGACCGGCCGGGGCAGGACAATATACAAAAATGTCTAACCAAATCACCATTGCTGCGGGGATGGTTGGAGTTTGTGAAGCTATAGCTTATGCTCAAAAGGCCGGTTTAGATCCCAACCGGGTCCTCGACAGTATCGGGGGAGGAGCAGCGGGCAGCTGGTCCTTGAGCAACCTTGGGCCAAGGATGATTGCCGGACATTTTGAACCAGGTTTTTATGTAAAACATTTTATCAAAGATATGAACATTGCCTTAGAATCAGCCAAGGAAATGGGGTTGATGACTCCTGGTCTTGAGCTGGCGAAATCACTTTATGAACAATTAGCTGATGATGGAGAGGAAAACAGCGGTACACATGCTTTATATAAACTATATATGAAATAAGAATTATTGGGGGTTAAGATTTTTGGGGCTATTTTCGGAAAATAAGCAGAAGTCCAAGAACGATGAGAATCAGTGGGACAAGTATGCCAAAATTAATCGCGGCGGATATGGCTTTAAAAATATAGGCTAGATAAGATAATAATGCAATACCGCTAAGAACTCCTACAGGAACGAGAAGCCCTCTTCGGCGGTCTGAGGCTAAATAAAGCTGAAAAAGACCAAAGGCTACCGCCAGGAGGTAGATAGGCCAAGTATACTCAGAAAAGCGCCAGTCAGTTAGCATCTCAAACTCGAAGAGAAAACCAAGGACGAGGAGGATTCCACCAGGAACCAGAAGTCCGGGATTTTTCTTATCCGATAAGTATAACCATTCAAAGACTGCACCTAAGGCAATAATCAACAATGGCCAATGAATGGCGATATTTCCGAATCGAAACCCAAAGAGATTAGAACATAACAAAATTGTACCTAATCCAATAAGGAGTATTCCTAAAATCCCTTTATTTTTTTCCATGTGTAAATCCTCCTCAGCGTATTTTAATTCCTTGAATTAATGAGTATGTACACGGGGTCCTTGATGAAACCTTTTGAGAATCTTGTACGTATTAAAAAGTGAAAGAGCCAGTGAATACTATGGGTAAACTTTTAAAGACCCTATCTTTATTATACAAAGAATTAATCGTATTTTGGAGATAGTACAGGGAGGAAATTTAAGCATGACAAATCGTTTGTATCGTTCTTCAAAGGAAAAAATGATTGGCGGAGTATGTGGTGGAATGGCCAAGTATTTCGATGTAGATGTCACCTTGGTCCGCTTAGTTGCTCTTGTCACGTTATTCATGGGAGGGTCCGGCATACTTCTTTATATTGCAGCCTTGCTTATTATCCCCAGTGACCAACGGGATCCCTCTATCTCTTTTGGAGGACAAGGAGAACATGTGCAAGATATCGTGGATGAAGTCGTCCAAAACGTCAAGGATACTGCCCGAGAATTCGGAGTGGATTCCTTTGCCGGTTCCACATCCTATTCGAGTTCGACCTATAGTTCAGATACAAGACACTCTCAGCGCGGCAGAACTGCCGGGTTAATCCTGATTGTTCTCGGTGTCTTTTTTCTAGCCAATCAATGGTTACCTCTATGGGATACTATAAGTAAAATGTGGCCCCTGGTTTTAATTATTATAGGAGCCGCATTGATTTGGAGAAGATCTTAAAAGCCGATTCGTGTTAAAATCAGTCCGCCTAATTTTTTAGCTAACGGTAGGCCTACCCTTTTTGCCAAAGGGAAGCCTACTCTTTTTATTAAGGGTAGAGCAACTTTTTCGGCAAGGGGAGGGCCCAAACGTTCAGCGAGCTGAGGAGCGATGTTTCGTGCTAATGGTGCCCCAAACTCCCGGGCTAAAGCAGGGCCGAAGTTTTGTATAAGATTAACACCCTGCTTTTGCAGAAGAGATTTAAGTTCAGAATTAACATTCCCGGAAGCCGGTGCAACAGATTTTGGTGTGAAATTCGGGTTGCTGGTAGCTTTTGCAGCTGGTTTCAAGTTGGTTTGAACGGGTTTTGGATTACTTTGGGAAGCAGGGTTTGTGGGAGTTTGAGCAGATGGTTGAAGTTGGGTTTGTGGATGAGGACTCTTTTCCATCGTTTTTAACGGGGGGTGTGGCATGGGAGCATTAGTAACTGGAGTTGATGACTGAGAAGATACAGGAGATAAAGATGGAGGAGTAGAAGAGGGCGAAGAGGGTGTAGAGGGCAAAGAGGGCGTAGAAGGTGTAGAGGGTGTAGAGGATCCTTTGGGGAGATTATTTATATTATTTTGAAAGGATCGAGAATTGGCTTGAGGGGTGCCTGAAGGATTAACTTGAGGTTTTGTTGGCGAGAAAAGGTGCATTTTATTCCCTCCTTATGGATAAACACAGATATATAATTACCTAGTACCCAATGTTCTATTCCAGGATATTCCAGCCATCTTACATAAGTTACCAATCGACTTGTACTATTTTAGCATTTGCACCAAGGCATAGAGTCATACCTTGTACAGAGATGCCTCTATACGATGTTTGAGATAAAAT
This sequence comes from Desulfitobacterium sp. PCE1, assembly GCF_000384015.1. Taxonomy (NCBI): domain Bacteria; kingdom Bacillati; phylum Bacillota; class Clostridia; order Eubacteriales; family Desulfitobacteriaceae; genus Desulfitobacterium; species Desulfitobacterium sp. PCE1. The sequence goes on from NZ_KB913023.1 coordinate 1,168,708, forward strand.
TGGTTTAAATATATCAAAAGAGCTTCCAGTAACATCCTAATGACTTATATCATCTGTTGATATAACATTGGTATTGCGGTAAGTGATTACAATGGGCATTGCAATGTATATATAGTTATATATAGTTTTGAAACTAATAATATATACATGCAGTTGCTGAGTAATATCATGCCGGCACGAGAAATCAACATTACATTATAGGGGGCAATTATTCGAATGAAGAAAACAAGAGCTCGTGTACTATCCAGTGTTATTGTTGCAACTATGGTTCTTGGCACAGCTTTTCCGGCTGCCGTATTAGCAGGTACTCAAGTATCTTCTGAAAGTAAAACATCATTGAATCGTCTGTACGGTGAAGATCGTTTTGAAACTGCTGCCAAAGTTGCAACGGAAGGCTGGGAAACCTCTAAAGTGGCAATTCTTGCTTCAGGTAAAAGCGAAAACTTAGTGGATGCTTTAACTGCAGCACCTTTTGCCAATTCTGTAGATGCACCGATTCTTTTGACTCATGGTACTGACATTCCGGAAGCAACCATCGAAGCACTTAAAACCTTAAAAGTTGAAAAAGTTTACACTGTAAGCGGTGCTATTAAAAGAGAAGCCTTGGAAAAGGCTTTTAAAGAGAACAAATTAGAAATTGAGATTAAAGAAGAATTAGGTGGTAAAGATCGCTTCGAGACTGCTAAAAATATCGCCAGTCAACTCGAAGGTGTAGAAGGGATCATGGTAACCACAGCTTATAAATATGCTGATGCCCTTTCTGTAGCGTCTATTGCTGCTGCTAAGAATATGCCCATCCTCTTAGCAGATCAAAATGGGTTGCCTGAAGTCGAAGCAGAATACCTTGATGAAATCAAGGACCAAGTGAAAGAAACCTATGTACTTGGTGGGGAAATAACTGTCAATAAAAAAGTATATGAAGAACTGCCTGGAACCGATGGTGAAAGTAAATTTCGTATTTTCGGTGATGACCGTTTCGATACCAACTTAGAAGTATTAAAAACCTTCACTGATTTAGAGTATAACAAGGTTTACGCAGGCAATGGTTATGATGACCATCTCGTGGACGCTTTAGTTGTATCGGCTCTTGCCGCAAAAACCAATTCTCCTATTGTTTTAACAGATAAAGAGCTGAGCAAAAAAACAGAAGATTTCTTGCTTCCAAAATTGGGAGAAAAGAGCATCGTGGCTGTGGGTGGACCCACCGTCGTAACGGACAAAGTTCTCACCTTTAACCATGTTCGTCCGCAAGATTTCGCTGTTATGCAGTTATCTGGTGTTAACGGTTACAATGTAGGACTCCAAATCGTTGATGGAAACGCAAGAGATTTGGCAAGCGTTGAAGTCACCCTTTACAAAGGAGAAACCGTTCTTTCCAAAAACACCAGCATGGATAAACTCTTTAATTCTTACCCCACAGCAACTCAACTTTCCTCTCCTTTCAACATTGACGGAAACTTCTCTGCAGACGGTTTTTGGTCTTATGGTAAATGGAACGGAAGTGTTCTTGATGTTCCTACCAAAGCAGTCATCAAAGTGACCTATTTGGATGGCCGTGTCTATGAAGTCGTCAATACAAACCTTGCCGGTAATCCGGAAGAGCTTAACAAAGAAGCGCTTAATCACATCAAAGCTGAAGACTTTAGTGTAATGCAAGTATCTGGAGTTAACGGTTATAATGTTGGATTTTCTTTAGTAGACAAGCTTCCTGTAGATTTACAGAGCATTGAAGTGAGCTTGGTTAAAGTAGAAACCATTAAAGATGAAGCTTCCGAAGAAGAGCAAATAGAAGAGACGATCCTGGCAACCAATAAGGCAACCCGTGCTAATAATGCCAAGCTCTTCGAATCAACCGACAAGCAGCTTTCGTCTCCTTTCAATATCAATGGGACCTTTGAAAACGATGGCTACTGGACCTATGGTGATTTTAACGGAACAGTTGATGATGTTCCTACTAAAGCTATTATCACCATCCAATACCAAGACGGACGTAAATTTGCCGTTCAAAACACTGAGTTAACCGGGGATACAAAACTTCTTGCCGCACCTGCCATCGTTTCCGGATTAGCTGAAGAATTAACGGTGGGCGAAACGGTTGATTTTGAAGTGACCACGGCTCCGAACAGCTTTGTTGCTGAGCCTGCAGCAGCCACCACCAAAGTTCGTGTAAAAATCACTTTAACCCAAGGGGATAAAGAGAAAATGGTCCTTCAATACCTTGAAAACGACGGAACCTATAAAGCACTTCCTTTGGATGCAGAGAACAGCGCCTTTTATGGTCCTGAATCAGGATTTCCCTTCATGAATGCTGCAAGCCAATTCAAAGTAGCTTTTAGTGAAGTGGGAACCTATAAGTACACCTTAGAAGTCATGACCGTTGCTGCAGAGGGTCAAGAAAGTAAAGTCCTTGCTTCCACCATGGGTGAAGTGGTCGTCACTAAAGCACCCGCAGAAGGCAACGAGTAAGACTTAAATTGAAAAATTAAAAGGAGGGAATTACCCCTCCTCTTCTCTCTAACCCATTGTATAGAAAGAAACTCTTATAACACAGGCCACGACTGAAAATCGTGGCCTGTGTTTCCTGTTTTACTCGGCTAAAGCGATGGCTTCAATCTCAACGATGGCATCCTTGGGAAGCCTGGCGACTTGTATTGCTGAACGAGCAGGTGGATTTGTTGTAAAGAAGGTTCCGTACACCTCATTCATGGCGGCAAAATCGTTCATATCTCTCAGAAAGACTCCGACTTTGACGACTTTATCCATGGAAGTTCCGGCACTTTCTAAAATGTTCTTTACATTTTCCAAGGATTGTTGGGTCGCTTTACGGATATCATTTTCTAATTCACCGGTGGCGGGATTGATAGGTAATTGCCCCGAAGTAAATACCAAATTTCCTACTTTGATTCCTTGAGAATAAGGACCGATGGCTGCAGGAGCCTTGTCGGTATGTAAAACATTAATGGACATAAAGCAACCTCCTGTTCAAATGTTCATCGAAGCGAATTCTAAGTAAATTAATCGGATTATGGTTTTATTATAACACTGATCGGGTGTAAACGTCTTCTGTTTTGCTTATCAATATGTGAATACCTCTGTAAAAACAGAATTATATTTTTAGTACTATTCGATTAAATATCTTCATCAAGATGACATGAATTATCATGCATCACTGGCTTGTCAATGAAAACGAGGGAAGCCCGGAGCCCTATTTGCAATGGGGTTCCGGGCTTCCAATACTACGAAGTTTAATTTATGATTGAACTTTGTTGAAGCTTCCGCCCAGTAATATTACTCGATGGGTGCCAGTGATGCTTGGAAATGGCGGAGAATGGGGGGTTCCCAAGTGATTTTATATCCGCGCTTAATAGTGTGAGCCCGTTCTTTAATTGCTATCAAGGCATCAGCCATAATGTCAAGATGGGCTTGGGTGTAAACGCGGCGTGGAATGGCAAGGCGACTGAATTCAAAGTCGGCCTTTAATTGTTCTCCGGTATCCGGGTCGTTGCCCAGCATATAGGAACCAATATCACAAGTCCGAATGCCGGCTTCTTTATAAAGCTCCACGCAAAGAACCTGACCAGGATACTCATTGTAAGGAATATGGGGGAACATCGCAGCAGCATCAACAAATACGCCGTGGCCGCCGACAGGGGACTGATAGGCAATACCTGCATCATCTAAGCGAGCTGCCAGGTATTCCATTTGACCAATCCGGTAACGGAGATAGTTTTCATCGATTCCTTCGTAGAGACCGATTGCCAATGCTTCCATATCACGACCGGCAAGACCGCCATAAGTGAAGAAGCCTTCATAACTAATGCAATTAGCTTTGATTTTTAAGACCAGCGGCGAATCGGCATCTTTAACACCAAGAAGACCGCCCATATTGACGATAGTGTCTTTCTTAGCCGACATAGTGAATAGATCGCCATAGCTGAACATTTCGCGAACAATATCTTTAATGGATACATCCTTGTATTCTGGCTCATCTCGTTTAATGAAGTGAGCATTTTCCGCATAGCGAGCTGCGTCGATGCACATAGGAATACCATATTTTTTAGCTAAAACAGAAACTTCACGAAGATTTTTCATGGAAACTGGTTGTCCACCAGCAGAGTTGTTGGTGATGGTCATGACAACCAAACCAATGTTTTCCGGACCCTTTTCTTTGATGACTTCTTCCATCTTAGCAATGTCCATATTCCCTTTAAATGGAGCGCGTTTTGATGGATCTTTTGCTTCCGCCACTACGCAGTCAATGGGTCTGGCACCAGACAAGATGACATGAGCGCGAGTGGTATCAAAAAACATGTTGGAAATTGCAAATTTGCCTTCGCTGAGCAATAAGGGGAATACAACTTTCTCTGCCGCACGACCTTGGTGAACAGGTTGGATAAAGCCAAAGCCAAAAATATCCTTGCCCGCTTCCATGAGTTTAAAGTAGCTGGAAGCCCCTGCATAGGCCTCGTCACCTCTCATCACACCAGCCCACTGCTCCTGGCTCATGGCATTGGTTCCGGAGTCAGTCAGCAAATCGATGTAGCAATCCTCGCCTTTTAGGTTGAAAAGATTGTACTTAGCCTCGGCGATTTTTACCTCTCTTTCTTCGTGGGTAAGCATCCGCAAGGGTTCTACCACCTTGATGCGAAAGGGTTCGGGTACATACTTGATAGCCATAACAAATACCTCCATTTTGTTTATTTATACCCCGGTTATCAAAATGATGAGCGGACGGTATTTGGTAGAGTAGTTGGGACAAAGTTCAAGTTTAGTTTTATGCAAGATTTATGCCAATGTTAAGCTTTTTGTTTGATTTCTCTTGATTTTTTGATTTTGAAGCTAATCCAGAGGATGAGCAACCAGACGGGAAGAACAAACACGGCCATTTTCATGCTTTCGGTAAAGGCCATAAGGATGACAATCATCACAAGGAAGACGGCGCAGAAATAGTTTGTGTAAGGATGGAAGGGGGTCTTAAATTCAATAGCTGCTCCTTCACCTTGAGCGATTTTTGCTTTGCGGAATTTAAGGTTTACGATAATAATCGTAGTCCAGGTAATAACTGCCGCAATGATCGCTACGGCCATGAGATACATAAAAATTTTCCCAGGCAACAGGAAGTTGAGTATAACAGCGACTAAGGTAATTCCGGAAGAGACCAGTACTCCTGCCACAGGGACACCTCGTTTGTTTAATTTGCCAAAAATCTTCGGAGCATTTCCTTGCATAGCCAGACTGTACAGCATGCGTCCATTGCTGTAGACGCCGCTGTTGTACACGGAAAGAGCAGCGGTTAGAACAACGACATTGAGAATGGTTGCAGCTGCGGGAATTCCGATTTTAGAGAAGATCATAACAAAGGGACTTCCATCTGCACCTACTTGATTCCAGGGATAGATGACCATCAGGACAGATAAGGCTCCCACATAGAAGATAAGAATTCTCCACATAACTTGGTTGATGGCTTTAGGAATGGATTTTTTGGGGTTATCAGCTTCACCGGCCGTAATGCCGATGAGCTCAATTCCGCCAAAGCTGAACATGACAGGTACCAAAGAGAACAAAATACCAATCATGCCATTGGGAATAAACCCGCCGTGAATCCAAAGATTATCAAATCCTGTAGCTTCACCGTTGATTCCGGAGAAGATAAGAAATAACCCGAAGACAATCATGCCGATAATTGCCACGACTTTGACAATCGCAAACCAGAATTCAAATTCACCAAAGGTACCGACACTAATAAGATTAAGCAGAGTAATGAAGACCAGACATATCAGCGCAGTTACCCAGTGAGGAATATCAGGGAACCAGAAATTCACATAGATCCCGACAGCAGTCAATTCGGCCATACTTACGACGATATAATTAAACCAATAATTCCACCCTGAAAGAAATCCGGGAAATTCCCCCCAATACTTATAGGCAAAGTGACTAAACGATCCGGAAACAGGTTCATCAACGGCCATTTCCCCTAACATTCTCATGATGAAAAAGATAACTAATCCACCAATAAGATAGGAAAATGTGATTGCGGGACCGGCCAGCTCAATCGTTGCAGCAGATCCGTAAAAAAGACCTGTGCCAATCGCTCCTCCTAGAGCGATCATTTGGATATGCCGGTTTTTTAGACCGCGGTGCATACCGTTTTCTTGGTTGCTCATAAAATTTCTCCTTCCGATAATGTAATTGAATAGTGCGTACTTTATGATAATGCAAATCCCATGCCAAAATAATTGTAAAATTATTAAATATTTTAGGTGATTTTCTTATATTTTAGGGGTAGCTATCCATTTAACTTAGAAGAGGTAAAACTAAAAAACAAGTATAAAATAAAATGTGATAAGAAAAATTGACAATTTTTCTTATCACATGGTAAAAAACTTTTGCATAACTCCGCTTATCCCATTAAATCATCCCTCGGGTTCATCGATTTTGCCAAGTCCATAGGAATTCATTTTATTTAAAATTGTTGTATTGGAAACTCCAAGTATTTTACCTGCCTTGCGTGAGGAAGGATGTTTTGCCAGTACTTTAAGCAGGACTTCACGTTCCACTTGAGCGACTATTTCCTTAAGAGGAGGCCAAGGTTCTGTAATAGGGACTATAAGTTGATGGGCTGTGCTTTCGGGTTTAGTGATAGGAACTGCTGGAGCGAGATCAGCCCATTCATAGAAGGAACTAGGCTTGATCTCTGAGCTGGAATTCAAATTGATAATTCTTTCCAGAAGATTCTCTAGTTGCCGAACATTTCCGGGCCATTTTTGGGCCATGAGCAAGTCTGTACTTTCCTTTGTAAGATACACTTCAGATTTATCGAGCTTTTTAGCAATCTTTCGGGTGAGGGTTTGGGCAATCAAAGGGATATCTTCAGGTCTCTCCCGTAGTGATGGAATATGCAAGGGAATCACATTGAGGCGATAATAAAGATCTTCTCTAAATTGGTCCTCATCAATCAACGCTTCGAGATTGCGGTGAGTAGCTGCGATGATTCGTACATCCACAGGGATTTCTTTCGAACTTCCGATCCGGCGAACCGTTCCTTCCTGTAATACTCTGAGCAAGCGTACCTGGACCTGAGGAGTGATATCACCGATCTCATCAAGGAAAAGTGTGCCCCCGTGGGCCTGCTCGAAAAGCCCTTTCTTGCCTCCTTTAGTCGCTCCGGTAAAAGCACCCTCCTCGTAACCAAAGAGTTCGCTCTCCAATAAGGTATCCGGCAAAGCAGCACAATTTATAGGGATAAAGGCTTGTTGGGAGCGTGGACTCTCGGCATGAATTGCTTTGGCGAACAGTTCTTTCCCTGTGCCGCTTTCTCCTCTAAGAAGTATGGTGGAGGTCCCGCGGGCCACTGTTTTAGCGGTCTCAATGAGATCTCTCATACGTCGGCTCTCATAGATGATATTATCAAAGGTTATAGATTGAGGTTTACGTTCAACTTTGGAGAGGAGTTCTTCCACCTGGCGAAAATCCTTGATGGTCATAACCCCGCCAATGATCTGTCCCCTTTTATTAAGAATGGGAACACCGCTGGTCAAAAAATGTATAAGTCTCTGATTTCTCCGGATTTTGCGCTCTTTTAAGCTGTAAGGGATTCCAGTTTTTAAGGTTTCGAAAATCGGGGCATTCGCTTCAAACAAAAATTCTGCATCCTGGTTTAAAGCCTTTTCCGGAGTTGTATAAAAGATACGTGCCGCAACCTCATTAATATGAGTCACTTTATGGTTCGTATTGATGGCAATGATTCCTTCGCTTACTAAGTCGAGAATTGTTTTTAGTTCCTGCTCCCGCTTTTCGTAAGGCATATAATTAGCAAGCTTCACTGATACGACACCTTGAACAGTAAGAAGATCCTGAATAAGAGTCTCCGATTCCTCCTGATTAGAACAACGAAACTTAATCATCATTTGGTGACCATGTGTGACTTCCATTCCGATTTTATCAGTGTTATGAGTTTCAAAGCGCTGAAATATGTCGTAACCAAGACCGGGGCGATCGACAAAATCAATCCGTACAATTAATTCTTGGGATTCCATGCTGTCACCCTCTCGAACGTCTATTTGTGATTAAAGTGAATGCTTTTAACTTGTTACTCTAATTATAGCATTAACATTTGAATCCTCCTAGAGACTGCCCAAGAAGAAAAAAGCTAGCAATCGTGCTAGCCGGATGAGGATGCTATAATAATGGTTTATTATAGCCTAAAGAGCATTTTAGTATAGGAAGGCAAGGGCCACATGTCGTAGTCTACAAGTACTTCCAGTTTATCGGCCACCTGGCGCAGTTCTTGCATGGCTTTAAAGACCACATCACGATAATAGATACCCTGCTTATAAGCGTCTCCGTGAAGATGTTTTGCTGTAGAGGTGGCATCTTGGAGAGCTTTGGTTTTAAGGCTCAGTTCTTTAAGCAAAGGAGAGAGTTCGTTAAGCAAAGATCTTTGGGCCAGCACATCCGCTTCCGGGTCCGCTGTGCGGATGGTATTAATAGAATCGGCCAGCTCTGTGGAATAGCGCATGACAGCTGGGAGGATTTGGCGCTTCGCTACATCCACCATAGTCAGGGCTTCAATATTAATGGTTTTGGAGTATTGCTCTAGATATATTTCATAGCGGGAGTGGAGTTCCGTTGCACTGAAGACGCCATGATTCTTAAAGAGCTCAGTAGTTTTTTCGCTGATTAGTGCTGAGATGGCCTCCGCTGTGGAAGACAGATTCGGCAGGCCCCGCCTTTCTGCCTCTTTAACCCAGTCTTCAGAGTAACCATTGCCATCGAAGATTACACGGGAGTGCTGGATGGCGATTTCCTGAAGGATAGCTTGAAGCTCTCCGTGGAAATCTTTGGCTTTTTCCAGGCGATTTGCCATTTGGGTGAGGACTTCAGCCACAATGGTATTGATCACTACATTAGGATCAGCAATGGAAAGGGAAGAAGGAACCATACGGAATTCAAATTTATTGCCAGTAAAGGCAAAGGGAGAGGTCCGGTTGCGGTCTGTAGAATCCTTGGGCAGGGAAGGAAGGGTTGATACTCCAATGGTCAATTCGCCACCTTGTTTGGACGAGTTGGGTTTGCCATTCTTAAGCTGTTCTATAATGTCGGATAATTCATCACCAAGGAAAATGGAAATAATGGCGGGAGGTGCTTCATTGGCTCCTAGACGATGGTCATTACCAGGGTTAGCTGCAGATGCTCTCAAAAGGGCAGCATATTCGTCCACGGCTTTTATGACTGCACAAATAAAGGTTAAGAATTGTGCGTTTTCATGGGGAGTCTTACCGGGCTCCAGCAGATTGACCCCTTCATCCGTGCATAAAGACCAATTGTTGTGTTTGCCTGATCCATTGACGCCGGCAAAAGGCTTTTCGTGAAGAAGGCATGCCAGGCCATGGCGGTTTGCTACTTTGTGCAAAGTATCCATGACAATTTGGTTATGGTCTGTAGCAATATTCGTGCTGGTAAATATAGGTGCAATCTCATATTGACCGGGAGCCGCTTCTTTATGTTGGGTTTTTGCCAAGACACCCAGCTTCCAGAGTTCAATATTGACTTCTTGCATAAAAGCAGTAACGCGCTCATTGATGATTCCAAAATAATGGTCTTCCATTTCTTGACCTTTGGGAGGAAGGACACCGAATAAAGTGCGACCTGTAAGCATAAGGTCTAAACGCTTTTGATGGTATTTTTTTTCGATGAGAAAGTACTCTTGTTCCGCGCCAACTGTGGGAGTAACCCGTTTGGCTGTGGTGTTGCCGAATAAGCGAAGGATACGAAGAGCTTGTTTAGATATGGTTTCCATGGAGCGGAGGAGAGGGGTTTTTTTATCTAAGGCTTCTCCGGTGTAGGAGCAGAAGGCCGTAGGAATACAGAGGATAACCTTGCCTGCATCCTCTCGTAAAAAGGCCGGCGAAGTACAATCCCAGGCAGTATATCCTCTGGCTTCAAAAGTAGATCGAATCCCGCCATTGGGAAAGGAAGAAGCATCGGGCTCGCCTTTAATCAACTCTTTACCGGAAAACTCCATAATTACTTTACCGTCATGAGTTGGGGAGATAAAAGAGTCGTGCTTTTCCGCGGTAAAACCGGTCATAGGCTGGAACCAGTGAGTATAATGGGTTGCCCCATTTTCGATAGCCCAATCCTTCATAGCGTTAGCTACTACTTCGGCCACTTCTAGTTGCAGAGGAAGGCCTTCATCAATAGTTTTGTGGAGTGCTTTATATGTGTTTTTGGGTAATCTTTCACGCATCACCGCGTCATTAAATACATTTTTACCGAAGAAATCCATCTCTTATCCTCTCCTTATTATGACTAAAAGGAAAAAGACCCCCATTGGATTTTCTTGCGCAAGAAAATCTCTACTGAGCGTCTTAGCTCTCGAAAATGCCTTACTGATAAAAATAGCATATCCTGTTGTAAAACACAAGATAAAAATAGGCGATAAAAAGCATTTGTGAAAGGTTTTTTTGAGCAATTGAACGAGCAAATAAAAATGTTTTCTTTTAATTCCGACATATATTGTCAATTTGTTTGATAATATGTATAATTTGTTGAAAAAAAGAAGAATTTAGCGGTGTATCTGAAAGGAGTAAAAGAATGGTTTTCTCGATTAGGCAAAAGGTAACTGCAGTCATACTATTTGCATCCCTGATCCCTACAGCTTTATTGGGCTTTTTTAGCTACAAAAGTGCGAATGATGCATTGGAAAATGAACTTAAGAATGCAGCGGAACAATCGATGCAGCGCATACAAGATTCCACGACATTGTATCTCGAAGGGTATGAACAAAATCTTAAGCGACTGGGTAAGGAAGAAGATACCCTGATTGCTGCATTGCAGGGAGATACCGTGGAGGCTTTGAAAAATTTCCAAATTTATAAAGAGACTAATGTTGATATATTGAATGTTTATTTGGGAACAAAGAGTAAAAGCATGATTATGTACCCTGCGGCAGAAGTGCCTCCAGGCTTTGATCCGACGGCTACGGAGTGGTATCAACGAGCGGTAAGCAGTGGAGAGGTTATTTGGACGGAGCCTTATGTAGATACAAGGACGAAGAAATTAGTGATTTCTGCAACAAAACCTGTCCAAGATCCATTGACAAAGGAAGTCGTAGGGGTGGTGGGTGTTGATATTGCGCTCGATACTTTGAGTGCTTTAGTTGGAGACATGAAAATAGGTCGCCAGGGTTATATTTTCCTCCTGGATCAAAGCGGCAAAGTTATGACCCACCCTGACACTACCTTGATCGGGGAAGAGGTTCCCGTGGAAAAGCTAAGGGCAGCTGTAGCCCAAGAACATGGAATCGTGGATTATACATATGATGGAGAAGAGAAATTTGGTGTCTTTGCTACCTATCCCAAAACCCAGTGGAAATTCATCGGCGTATTAGGATATAACGAGATTGATGAAGCAGTCTCCCAAATTTTAAAAAACACCATCATCTATTGTGCGATTTTTGCTGCATTAGCCATAGCTTTTGGGATGTTCACTACCCATGGATTTACTAAAGCTATTAAAGCTCTTCTTGTATATAGTGAGAAAATTGGTTCCGGAGATTTTACAGTTCGGGCCAAGACCCTATCGCGAGATGAAACCGGTGCCTTGACCAATACCCTAAATCAAATGGTCATTCAGTTGGCCGGACTAATGGGAAATATTAAATATATTGCTGAAGAGATGAACACTTCCGCCGAGGAATTAGCGGCCAGTGCAGAGGAGACGATGGCATCCAGTGAAGAGGTCAATGCTACAGCGGCCCAGATTGCCGGCGGTGCTTCCGATCAAGCGGTTCAAGCAGAAAAGGGTACCCAAATGGTTACGGCACTTGCTACAAAAATTCAAGCTCTAGAGGTAAACTCGGCGGAAATGGTAAACTCCTCAGTTGGTGCTAAAGAGGCCAATGAGCGGGGTTTGCATTCGGTTGAGCATTTACGTGTGAAAACGGAAGAAAGCAGATTAGCTGTCGATCAGATCAATGAAGTGATCCGTAACCTTGACGGTAAATCCCAAGCTATTGGTAGTATTCTTTCTGCCATTACAAGTATTGCGGAGCAAACCAATCTTTTAGCTTTAAATGCTTCCATCGAGGCTGCTCGGGCTGGAGAGGCTGGTCGAGGATTCTCCGTGGTGGCGGATGAGATACGTAAGCTTGCTGAGCAATCTGCCCAATCAGTACAAGGTATTCAAGGAATTGTGGAAGACATTCAACGGGAGAGTTCTCATGCGGTGGGCGTGATGAAAGAAGTGAGGAATCACTCCGAAGCCACGGTGCAATCCGTGGAGGATGTTAATCAATCTTTTGCTGAAATATCGCAAGCGATGGATACTATTAGAGAAAAAATCACCCATACGACGGCTTTGATTCAGGAAATGACCATGGATTCAAATCAAGTGGTGGATGTGATTCAGAGCATCTCTGCAGTAACCGAGGAAACATCTGCCGCATCTGAAGAAGTCAGTGCATCCATGGAGCAAACGGCCAGCGCCTTTAGTAGTGTAGCAAAAACTGCAGAAGAGCTTGAGCAGCTAGCCGGAAAATTGAGTCTAGAGGTTGCTCGGTTCAAAATTTGATTAATACGGAAAGATTAAGTTGATATTCTAAAAAAGATATAGCCCAACAGATAAATGTCTGTTGGGCATTTTTTGTTTGTATAGTTTTATCCTTTTTGAGGATAATAAATTTGACTACTTATAGCCAAATTAAGGAGGGTATCACTATGTTTAAACATATCAAAGATATGGAATACACTGTCCGTGTTGATCGCCCCGATCCTCGATTTGCCAATCTTTTGCTTGAGCAGTTCGGTGGGCCCCATGGAGAATTGAAAGCGGCGATGCAATATTTCTCTCAAGCAGTTGGCTGTAACGATCCGAAAATTCGGGATATGTTACAAGATATTGCTGCGGAAGAACTGAGCCACTTTGAAATGGTTGGAGAATGTATCGCCATGCTTCTTGGCCCAACTGATGAAGTGTCTCGTGATTTTCCTGCGATACACATGGCAATCTTAACAGGTGGTCCTATCTTAACTAACGCTATGGGAATTCCCTGGAACGCAAGTTATATTGAGACCACTGGTGATCTTTATACGGATCTGGCTTCCAATGCCTCGGCGGAACTACGGGCGAAACTTATCTACGAGCGTTTGCTTCAACAAACCGATGACGCCGGGGTAAAAGATATGGTGCGATTCCTCCTTAGTCGGGAAGAAGCTCATAACTTCTCCTTTTTGCAAGCTATCGAAACCCTTAAAGGAACCGGGGTAGATGCAAATTTCAGAGATACCGAGTTCACGAAGAAGTATATGAATCTATCTACTGGTATGGGAGATGCCCGTGGTCCATGGAACCAAGGTAATGGCATTCAATATGAAGAGAATCCTAATGAAAAGTACGGTGGACCAGCGTCATATGGTCAAGATCGTGGTGCAGACAACAAAGAGGAAATTGGACCTGGGTATGATGATAGCAGGCGGAATAACCCACAGTATACTCAGCCCAAGGAACCTACCCCTAATGTAGCGGGACAGGAAAAACCGATGCACTAGAAAGGTTAGTGCCTTTTGAAAAATTGGTATGTGTCGCAATACGAAGATGCTCCCTGAGAAAGGTGAACCTGATTCTCAGGGAGCATTGTTATGCTCACAGATTAATGTTTATGGTCGTGGGGATGTTCATGAGTGTGGTCGTGGGGATGCTCATGAGTATGGTCGTGGGAATGCTCATGAGTATGGTCGTGGGGATGTTCATGAGTATGGTCGTGGGGATGTTCATGAGTATGGTCGTGGGGATGTTCATGATCATGGTCGTGGGAGTGTTCATGATCATGGTCGTGAGGTAGCCCCAGAAAATGAGCCAGGAGATGCTCCTTGTCGGGAAGGGTATCTAACCAGCCATCATTCGCATCGGCCTTTATATCGATGGACTTAATATAGGGTTTAATATCCAATAAGGGCGTACCATTATAGGCATCAATGCTGGAGATGATAATCTCATTTCCTTCGATACCTTTAAGCTCTACCACACTTAAGCCGAGGGGGTTTGGACGGCGGGGAGAGCGGCTGGCAAAGACTCCGACTTCTAGTTCAGGGGCCATAGGCGGGTTAACCTTTAAGCTTTCATCAGATACCTTGTCAAGATAAAAAAGAAGTGTGATGTAACGATAGGATAAAAGCTCACTCAATCCCTCTACATATTCAGGGTTCAGGGAAATCCAGAACTCCCCGGGAGCGTCCTTCATGGGCTGATGAGGAATCGGCAGGGAAGGTATATAGGGGGTGTGGATGGTCCCTATGGATTTCAATTCAATGCTCATACACATCAACCTTTCTCAAGCACAATGCGATGATTGAGTAAATTCATATCTTTGATACACGCTCTTATAAATTTTTGCTTGCCATAAATATCAACGAGCTTCAATCCTTCATCATGGGGCTCGATTATATCCACTGATTCCATAAACAGAACTTCCTCGGTGCCATCCTTTAAATAAGCATTTGCCTCACACATTGCCAAGCCCTCCTTTCAATAAACATACCTTAAAATGTCTTGAAACCCTATCCTTTAAAGCTGTGTATCTAGATGCCAAAAGGTTGCCAAAAAGCCATGGAGATACCATTGTAACGGCAAGACCTCCATGGCCTTTATTAATCCATTCCTTTACCATGGTTATTCTCCATTCATTGAAAATTTCCTTCTTTATTTTTACATGTTTCGATTACAATTCGGGAAGTTTAATAGATGTATTTAAGAAGTCTTTTGGAGGTGTAATTTTTATGCCAATGATTCATTTTGATGGTCCTGTACTTACTATGGATCAAAAGCGAAGCCTAATTCATGGAATATCGCAAGCGGCTTCTCAAGCAACAGGATTGCCAATGGCCTCCTTCACTGTTGTTCTTGATGAGCATGAGTACAGTAATTTTGGTATCGGGGGAGAAGTATTGGTAGAATCAAATTTTTGGAATAAGGTTAAAGAGATCAAAGACTAAGAAGAGTTTTTTAACCTCGCACGGGCTATAAAGCTAGCGGAAATCCCGCTAGCTTTATTTTGCTATTGAAAAAATCTTGCTTTTAGAGGATGATTAATAAAATGATCGAGTATTGAAAAAGTGGGTGAGATTATGGAGAAGATGGAAGAAATTTTGCTTGAACGAAATTGGCGGGAATTAGAAGAGTTAGTTCTTGTAGGTAATAAAAAAGCAACCCGCAGTTTAGTGAACAGGATTTACATAAAGGATGGACTGGGGTTTTGGCGTGCAGTAGAAGCACTGGGGGTGGCCGCTGCTTTAGAGGAGAAACAGAAGAAAGATTCTTCTGTGGAGTTGGTACGTCGCTATTTTTGGTCTTTAAATGAGGAATCCGGTGGCAACGCTTGGAATGCATCCGAGGCCATCGGCAGTATCATGGCTCATAACCCCAAGGAGTGTGGCCACTTCAACTGGATGTATGCTAATCTTTTGGAAGATGAAAGCTTACAGGAAGGAGTTCTTTGGGGATTGCTTAATCTATCCATCAATGCTCCTGAAGTGGTGGATCCTTTGGTAGAGAGGGTGTATCCATTTCTCAAAGCCCAGGATGTCAGCCAAAGGGGGTTAGCGGTCTGGATTTTTACTTTGATGAAAGCCTATCCCTTAGCCGAGGAACGATGGGAGATTGGGGAAGAATTACACAAGGTGCTTGTTCAGGATAAAGAGGTGGCTGAAATCTACCTGGAGGGAAACTATTACCATTTTTCAATCTCTGAGTTATTAGGAAAAGAGATTCTTACCTTCCATGCCAGAGAATATGAACAAGAAGACTTTACCTGGAATATCAGTGTGGCTAGCTCTCAGAAAGGCCTTTGTTGGGTAGGTTTAGGAACTCCGGAAAAAGAAGAAGCGGAAATAAGGTCCTGGGCACAGAAACGTGCACCTAAAGCATTGATTATTCCCCGAGCCTTGCCTAATCAAAAAATTATGGAGCAATTGGAAGAGTATTTTTCGGGTGACCGGCAAGAATTTGCTCTTCCCTTAGACCCTAGAGGAACTGATTTTCAACTTAAAGTATGGGAAGAGCTGCGCAGAATACCCTATGGAGAAACCTGCAGTTATGGTGAGATTGCTCAGAATGTTGGCAACCCTAAAGGACCACGGGCCGTAGGCTTGGCAAATAATAAGAATCCCATGGCCATCATTACGCCTTGTCATCGGGTGGTGGGCAAAAAGGGAGATTTAGTGGGTTATGCCAGTGGCCTTGATTATAAGGTGCGACTTCTAAACTGGGAAGCAGCCCATCGCCACAAATAGAGTACTATAGGGGGGCAGCCCCAAAAAGAATATTGGAGGTAATGAATTGAGCGAGAAGAAAATGTTTCAAGGTTTACCCCATATTGGGATCAAGTCGATGAATATGGATCAGGCCGCAGCCTTTTATTCTGAGGTGCTTGGCTTTGAACTCCTTGAGCGGATTAAACCAGGGGATGTAGAGCTTATTTTCATGAAATGCGGGGAAACTGTTGTTGAACTGATTGAAATTAATGACCAAAAGAAATTTGAAGATGGAGTGGTTAATCACCTGGCTCTACGAGTAGAGGATATATTTCAGGCAGTGGCTTGGTTGAAGGAACACCATGTGGAATGTATTAACGCAGAACCTCGTGAGATGGAGGGAGGACGCTATAATTTTTTCTTTAGAGGCCCCTCTGGAGAGAAACTGGAGCTATTTCAGGAATAATCAAAAGGTCGACTAAGGAAATAGGAGGCAATACCAAGTTGAATCGCGGTAGGGAAGAAAAACTAAATTTTAATTGGCAAAATGGAGATAAACGTTATTACACTTTAAATCAACATTTGCGCGATGTTTTCGGAGATAAGGTGTTTAAAGTATCCCTTGATGCGGGGTTTACATGTCCCAATCGGGATGGACGAGTAGGGCGAGGAGGCTGTATTTATTGCAGTGCGAGAGGTTCAGGAGACTTTGCCGGTCAGGCAGAGAAATCTATTCATGAGCAATTCTGTGAAATTAAGCAAGTCATGAGCCGAAAATGGTCCGGAGCCAAATATCTAGCCTATTTCCAAGCTTATACCAATACCTATGCTCCCCTGAAGCGTTTGCAGGAAGTCTATGAGCAAGCCTTGGCGGAGGAGGGAGTGGTAGGCCTGTCCATTGCCACTCGTCCGGATTGTCTACCGGCCGAGGTGCTGGACTATCTAGAAGAGCTCAATCAACGAACGTATCTCTGGGTGGAGTTAGGCCTGCAAAGCATTCATGACCGGACCATGGAATGGGTGGGGAGAGGACACACTTTTGAGGATTTTCTTCAAGGCTTAGATAAGCTCCGCCAAAGAAAGATAAGAGTCTGTGCTCATTTGATTTATGGGCTGCCGGGGGAAACCCTTGAGGATATGCTTAGCTCAGCTCAAACCTTAGCCAAACTCGATGTGCAGGGACTTAAACTGCATCTTTTGCATGTGTTAAGGGGGACACCCCTGGCTAAAATTTATGAGGAGAACCCTTTTCCTTTGCTTTCACAGGATGAGTATGTCCATCTAATTTGCGATACTCTGGAAAGATTGCCCGCTCAGATGGTCATTCACCGCTTGACCGGGGATGCTCCCCGAAAGGATTTGATAGCACCCCTTTGGAGTCTTAAAAAATGGGAAATTCTTAATGCTATCGACCAGGAACTGGAGAGTAGGGGAACATGGCAAGGGAAAAAGAGAGATAATAAAAACGGCTAACACCATTTCAATAATAAAGAGGAGCTAGCCGTAAATATAGTTTAGGGAGAAACTTTTGACTTTGGATGAGTGTATTAACCTTTCTCGAATGATCTGGAATGACTCGCTACGCATTGATAGTACCGGTTCAGATTGGACGCATTTTTATTCTGTTGAGGAGGAGTTTTAAGGGTAGGAGCTAAGGAGAGATAGCGTTTAAGGCTGTTGGTGTGAGTCTGGAGGATGGCCTGATAGACTGGGTCAGAGGTTAGTTTTTGTGATTTCATACCGATTCCTCCCTATATAATTTATTGGGGTTTATCATTCACTCAGAGTGAAACGACCTCATAAGATAGTTAATGATTAGGATAATGCACAACCTTACCTTCCCAGGTTCTTATTACCGCTTCATCATCGTTAAGGGAAATAAGGTACTGTGGTAGGATGGGGGTTTTGCCACCGCCTCCCGGGGCATTAATAATATAAGTTGGAATGGCCAAACCGGAGGTGTAGCCGCGTAAGTTTTCCATTATCTTTAACCCGTCTTGAATACGGGGAATAAAGTGGCTCGTGCCCTTAACATTTTTGGCATGGAAGATGTAGTAGGGACGAACGCGAATTTTCAGTAGCTCTTGGTTAAGGCGCTTCATAATCTCCGGTCGGTCATTGATTCCTTTGAGAAGAACTGCTTGGTTACCCAAGATAACTCCCGCTTTAATCAAGCGATCGGCAGCTTTCTTGGTCTCCTCGGTCACCTCTTTGGGATGATTGAATTGAGTATTGATATAAAGGGGTGGGTATTTTTCAAGAACAGCACAGAGCTCATCAGTAATGCGCATGGGCAGAGTGACAGGGACCCGGGTGCCAATGCGTTTGATTTCCACATGTTTAATTTCGTGCAATTCTCCTAATAGCCAATCCAGCATTTGATCACTGAGGAGGAGTGCATCGCCACCGGTGACCAGCACGTCCCGGATCTCTGGATTGGAGCGTACATAATCTAAAGCCGCCTCCAGATTAGCACGGGTTTCATGGAGGTCAATTTCCCCGATATTCCGCCGGCGTTGGCAGTGCCTGCAATACATAGCACACAGATTGGTTACATTAATTATGAGACGATCTGGGTAACGACGAGTGATACTCGGAGCAGGGGATGTATACTCTTCTCCCATAGGATCGACTTCCCCGGAATCATCGAGGATCTCTTCCATAGAGGGGAGACTTTGTAGACGGATGGGATCCCGAGGATCATCTTTATCGATAAGGCTTAAATAATAGGGTGAAACTGCCCAGCGATAGATTTTACCCACCTCGTCGATTTCATGTCTTTGCTTCGGGGTCAGGGGAAGCAGGGTACTCAAGTTCTCAGCATCCTGAATACGGTTCTTAAGCTGCCACTTCCAATCCTGCCAATGCTCCAGGCCGGCATCTAACTGATCCAGTATAAAGTCTCGGTTTTCATTATATTCTTCGCTTAAAGCGAGACCGCAGGGAATCGTTTCCTTGCACTTGTTGTAAGATTGAGCCTTTTGTTTTAATTCCAAAGCCCTTGCTTGTGAAGCCTGTCTTGGGTTAGGGGGGAGAAATTCTACTGCCATAATGATTGCCCTCCTCTATTTGCGAATATAAAAGAATAAGTCCTTAGAACAAAAAAAAACCGTCACGGTTCCCAAGAAAAGCTTACTACATAAGCAGGTGTTTACGCCCATATGTGTCTCAATGCTTACGAGGTTAGCTGACGGGTTCGAGCTGAAACATGCTCTACGTTTGAAACGATTCACCCCTAAATTGGTTCCCCCGTTTTCCTCTTGGGAAATTAAGCCCATATAAAGTTGCATAACTAACAACTTAATAGTATCATGTGGGTTGGTAGTAGTCAATTGTATTTTTTGTACACAATTTTTCCACCATATGTTTATGTTATCTAGAGTTAATTTGTAAGGAATTATAGTTTATTATTTCATGTAGTTAAAAAAATTATTATAAATAGATCAAGGAGAGGAACCCGATGGAATATAATGCACGTTATCAAGAAATTGCGATAGATATTGCTCATTCTATCGTTATGGGAGAGTACCGCGAAGGGGAAAAAATACATGGACGCTCGACTTTAGCGGGTCGTTATAATGTATCTCCGGAGACCATCCGGCGCTCTATTGCTATCCTCCAAACCATGGGTGTAGTCATGGTAAGTCAAGGGGTAGGGATTACGGTGATCTCCAAAAGCATGGCGGAAAAGTTTATGAGAGGTTTTGATCAGAAAGCAGAGATTCAGGTCTATTTTGATGAGTTGAAGAAATTAATGGAGCAGAGGCGTGAGATTGATCAAAAAATTGACGCACATCTCACAAAAATTGTAAACTATACGGATCGCTTGGCAAGCCGCTGGATGGATGTAGCCGAAATTGAAATCGCCAAAGGTTCCGGTGCCAAAGGGAAAACCTTAAGCGATTTAAAATTGAGGGAAAAAACCGGTTTGACGGTCGTGGCTGTAGTTAGAGAGGGTATTGAACAATTTTCTCCAGGGGCTGAGTTTGTTCTGGACGATGGAGATATCCTGCTGGTGGTAGGATCTGAACAAGGTAAAGAAAAACTTCAGGAAATCCTTCGCTAGAATACAGGAAGTGACCGTCCATCTGTCGAAACACTCTATGAATTCTAGAGGACATGAGGGATGATAGATGATCTTTCAAAGCTTAGTTATACTTGGCGTGGAATTAATGCTGGTCTTAGTAACAAGCCAGATGAAGCTGTTAATTCCATTTTTAATAGGCAACACACTTTTTCTTTTGTATCATCTAAATCTTGAATATAAAAAAGCTGCGCGGCAAGCTACAGAGCGGAATGCGGAACTCAGCTTCAAAATAGCTAACCAGACTCTTCCTTATTTACGCCGAGGGCTTAATGAGCAAAATGCAGAATACATCGCCAAAATCATTCAAGAGATCGGGCAGGTCGCAGCTGTTTCGATCACGGACCGTGAAAAGCAACTAGCCTATTTAGGTGTGGGATGTGATCAGCATCATCCGGGAGATAAAATTCTTACCCGGGCGACACGAGATGTGATCCAATCCGGAGTTTATAAGATAGTACGAACTCAAAAAGAACTGAACTGCCCTAGACAGAACATCTGTGATTGTCCACTAGCGGCGGCTGTCATCGTACCTCTGAAGTGTCAGGGTGAAGTGGTGGGAACCATGAAACTGTATGAGACAAAGGATGGACAGCTTTCATCGGATCTTATTCGCTTAGCTATTGGGATGGCAGAGCTTCTGGGGATTCAAATCGAACTAGCAGAGCTTGACCACCAAGCAAAACTGGCTGCGGAAGCACAGTTGAATGCATTGCAGGCCCAAATCAATCCCCATTTCTTTTTCAACGTACTCAATACCATAATTGCCACCAGCCGTACCAGCCCTAATCGTTCGCGACGGTTGTTGATTCATCTTGCGGAATTTTTCCGTAAGGCCCTCAAATCCCACGGCAGCTTGATCACTCTGCGGGAGGAAATGAGTTTTGTAAAAACCTATTTAATTCTCGAGAAAGCTCGCTTTGGGCGTAAGCTCCATTTTAAAGGAGAGATTCCCGAAGAGCTCATGAATGCATTGGTCCCACGCTTAAGCATTCAACCCCTTGTGGAAAACGCTGTCAAACATGGGATTACGGAGAAAATCGGCAATGGAGTCGTTTCCGTGAAAGTGGAGCAAATAGGTCAGGAACTTTATATTATTGTGGCAGATGATGGAGTGGGAATACAGCCGGAACGTTTGCAAGAAGTGCTAAAGCCCGGTGTCGGCTCAGGTAATGGAGTGGGTATGGCTAATGTCCATGAACGTTTAATTGGACATTACGGTGAAGAATATGGCTTACAAATTCGGAGTCAACCTAATATAGGGACGACGGTGACCATGCATTTGCCCTTAACGACTATAGAAGATGGAGGTCTGCTATGATCCCGGGAGTCGATATCGTAGAAATTCAGCGCTTTGCTAAAGCCTGTGAGCGAACACCCAAACTTCGGGAGCGATTGTTTACATCTCGTGAGATTGAGAGTTTACAACATAAAGCGGCACCCAGTTGGGCAGCGCGTTTTGCGGGTAAAGAAGCAGTCCTTAAAGCTTTAGGAACAGGACTAAGAGGACTATCCTGGCATGATATTGAAATCCTTAGCAATGACTTGGGGGAACCTATCGTATTCCTTACGGAAAAAGCTGAGATAGTATTGCATACACGAGGAGGATCCCAGATCCGAATAAGCCTATCCCACGAGAAAGAGTACGCTGTAGGAATGGCCATACTTTTTTAGGAAGGTTATCCATTGCGTGGATAAGTCAACTAAACTTCAGGTGGAGTCAAAACTCCACCTGAAGTAAGTTTCCTTTATATGGGGGTGTAGCTATGAGAGTGGTCAGTGCCCAACAAATGCGAGAACTCGAAGAAAGGGCGATTCAAGATTTTGGTATACCAAGTTTGTTGCTCATGGAAAATGCAGCTTTAGCCGTGGTCCAAGAAATACGTCAAATGCTCGAACACCGGCATATTGAATTGTCGGAGGGGAGGGCTACAGTCTTTGTAGGTAAAGGCAATAATGGAGGGGATGGATTAGCTGTTGCTCGGCATCTCCTGATCTTAGGGATGGATATAACCGTCTATTCTTTCGCCAGGGTTGAAGAATTCAAAGGTGATGCAGCTCTCAACTATAGGTTATACCAAAACACCGGAGGCAAACTTTTCACCATCGATGGAGAAAAACAGCGCAGATTGGCGAGAATCTCTCTAGCTCAGGCTGATGTGATTATAGACGCTATCTATGGGACAGGGTTTCGTGGTGCTCTGCCCAGCTTAATTGAAGAGTATGTGGAGGAAATCAATCGCGCCCAGGTACCTGTTGTCGCTGTAGATATCCCCAGTGGCGTGGAAGCGGATACGGGAAAAATCTATCGCAAGGCCATTATAGCCGATACCACGGTTACTTTTGGTCTGCCAAAGCTCGGCCATTTTTTAGGGGTAGGACCTGAATATGCAGGTCGGGTCATTGTGGACCCTATCTCGATTCCGGCACGTTATTTGGATGATGAGACTTTGACTACATTCATATTAACGGGGGATGTGCGTCAATATTTACCCATCCGCAGTCTTCAAGGGCATAAGGGGACCCACGGCCGGGGGGTTTTGGTGGCAGGTTCAGAAGGAATGACCGGTGCCGCCTTGTTAGCCGGTAAAGCCGCCCTACGATCTGGAATAGGTTTATTGCAGATGGTTGTTCCCTATGGGCTTGCGGAAGGAATGGATCTTGCTTTGATAGAGGCTACGGTTTGGGGTGCAGAAGGTGAAAAAGCCCTCAATGGCAATGCTTGGTCTGTGATTTATGAACGAGCTGAAAAGGCCCAGGCATTAGCCATAGGTCCGGGATTAGGACAAGATCCCGAGTTGCTGCTGGTTTTAGAGGAAGTTCTACGCAATCTTTCCCTTCCCGTAATTCTCGATGCCGATGCATTGAATATTTTAGCCAAGGAACCAGGAATTTTGGGTTGGCGTCAGGGGCGGGGACCCTTGATCCTTACTCCCCATCCCGGAGAAATGGCTCGTCTGTGTGGGTGTACAACGGAAGAAGTTCAAGCTAATCGGCTTGAACTAGCCATAAGTAAGGCTGTAGAATGGGAGAGCATTATTATCCTCAAAGGGGCTATTACCATTATTGCCGCCCCGGACGGACGAGCATTCCTTAATCCTACCGGTAATCCAGGATTAGGAACCGGAGGGACGGGGGATGTACTTACAGGAAGTATTTTAGCCTGGTTGGCTCAAGGGGTAGAACCCTTAGCTGCAGCCTGTTTGGGAGTGTATCTTCATGGTAAGGCAGCAGATCAATTGACCGGCGAATTCGGCTTAAGCGGATATACGGCCGGTGAGGTGGCTGATCAGCTGCCCAAGGCACGGAGAAGTTTGGAAAATAATCATTAAGGAGGGCACCATGGAAAATAGACGGCCGGTTTGGACAGAAATCAATTTACAAGCTCTGCAGAGGAATTATGACCGGATTCAGGCATTGACCCAAAGTGAAATCATGCCGATAGTCAAAGCCGATGCATACGGACATGGAGCCTCACAGGTAGTAGAAGTATTTTATAAAAAAGGTGCTCGTCGTTTTGGGGTTGCTTTATTGGATGAAGCCTTAGAGCTTAAGAAGGCGTATCCGGATATAAAGGTGATGCTCATCGGTTCTTTGCCCATGGAATCCTTAGCAACAATCATTAAAGAAGATATTATCTGCGGGGTGTATCGGTTAGAGCAAGCGGTACTCTTGTCGGAAGAAGCTAAGAGACAAGGCAAGAAGGCGGTAATTCATCTTAAGGTGGATACAGGAATGGGGCGTATTGGCTTTAGAGAAGAGGATTGGGAGGAACTTTTCGACTGTACCAAGCTGCCTAGTCTTTACATAGAGGGAATCTATACCCACTTTGCCACGGCTGATCATGGAGATTTAAGGTTTGCCCGAGAGCAATTGAAGGAGTTTTTGGCGATTTGTGACAGAATCAAAGCACAAGGAGTCCATATACCCATCCGACATGCGGCCAACAGTGGAGCTCTGCTGCAGATGCCGGAGGCCCACTTGGAGATGGTGCGGCCGGGGATTATCCTTTATGGACTTCCTCCCTCCCGGCATGTGGGTAATGATATTGGCCTGGAGCCTGTACTTTCATGGAAAGCCAGAATTAGTCATATAAAGATGGTTCCCCAAGGGGAAACCATAAGCTATGGCAGGACCTTCAGAACGGCCTATCCCACCCGAGTGGCGACGATTCCCATTGGCTATGCTGATGGTCTGCGCCGAAGTCTGTCCAATAAGGGTGAAGTTTTAATTAAAGGCAGAAGAACGACCATGATCGGGAGAATCTGTATGGATCAGACTATGCTGGATGTCACGAAAGTACCGGATGTACAAATGGGCGATGAGGTTACTTTACTTGGTACGGATGGGTATGAACGGATCGATGCCACCGAAATGGCCGGTTGGTTAAATACCATAAATTATGAAATTGTGTGTGGAATATCGAAGCGAGTTCCACGGATATATATTAAGTAAAGAGGGATCTTTACATTATGGCGTAATTAGCGTTAGGTCGGGCACTTTCCCTATTGTGGAAGGTGCTTTTTTTCTTTAGTATTGAAGGATTTAGGCAAAGTTAAAGGCTCCGCTTTCTACAGAGAAGTAGTGTAAGCGCAGCCTTAGTTTAAATTTCTTTGGACTTGGAAAGAGTCTAAAAATCTGTTATAGGAAGGGGATTATTCTCCCGATGTTCTTGTGCTCTTTGGCAGTATCGGTCGGCTGTTGTTTTAAGGGTGTTTACTTCCTCAGGGGTGAGTTCCCTCACCACTTTAGCAGGCGATCCCATAATCAGAACATGAGGAGGAAAGTGTTTGTTCTCTGTAATGAGGGAGCCAGCAGCCACCAGAGATCCTTCCTCAATAATAGCCCCATTAAGAATCGTGGAGCCCATTCCGATCATTGAGCCTTTCTTAATGGTACACCCATGTAAGGTAACGGAGTGGCCTACTGAAACATCGTCTTCAACGACTACCGACACATTGGTGTTAACATGGATTACGGTGAGATCTTGAATATTTGATCGTTTACCAATATAAATAGAAGCTATATCACCGCGAAGTACGGAATTGTACCAAATACTAGCTCCATCTCCGATATGTACATCTCCGATTATTTTTGCTCCATCTGCAATGAAGACATCCTTACCTAGTGAAGGTTTTTTATCCATATAAGAATATAGCAATGGGCTTCTCCTCCTAACTTTTAATCAATATTGATAGATTTTACCAAAAGGAAATTGACTCTTAAATTATAAAATGATTTTTTTGTACTGTCCAGTATATTGACCAGACACTCAGAATCCGCTAATTTATCTGAACTATCTCTCTTATTAGAACGTTTTTAAATATAACAGTATTTTAAAGATAAAAGCTTTTTTTCCAGCTATTGTATTAATAAGATGGCTATGATATTTTATAGCCAGTAAATGGTGTTTTACACTGCGAAAGGTGGTTTTAATATATGAAACGTTGCGACCATTCCAAGAAGAAAAAGGTATTTATCACTGGAAGGATTCCCTCACTTGCCTATGAGCTTCTTTCTAAGGATTTTGAGGTGAATATGCATGACGATCTGCGCCTATTGAGCAAGGAGGAAATTATCTCAGGTTTGGAAGGAAAAGATGCTCTGCTCTGCCTTTTGTCCGATACTATTGATAAAGATATTATCGCAGCCAACCCTCAGCTTAAGGTGATTGCTAATTATGGAGCGGGCTATAACAATATCAATATTGCTGCGGCAGGAGAAGCCAACATTCCTGTAACCAACACTCCTGATGTGTCCACAGATGCTACAGCGGATTTGACCTTTGGTCTTATTCTTGCTATCGCTCGCCGCATTGTCGAAGGGGATAAAGAGACCCGTGCCGGACGCTTTAAGGGTTGGGCTCCTCTGTACCATCTGGGTGTTGATGTCACAGGAAAAACCCTCGGTGTTATTGGTATGGGAAATATCGGACAAGCTATTGCCCGACGGGCTAAAGGCTTTGATATGAAAATCGTCTATACTAGCCGAACACGCCTTTCGGTTCGACAAGAGAGGGAGCTTGGGTTCACTTATATGTCCTTGGAAGACGTGCTAAAAACTGCGGATTTTGTAAGCTTAAGCTTAAGTTATAGTTCTGCCACTCATCATATGATCGGTGCTAAGGAGCTGGAAGCCATGAAGCCTTCGGCTTATCTGATCAATACCGCCCGAGGAGCTTTGGTAGATGAGAAAGCCTTGTTGAAGGCTCTGGAAAACAAAACCATTGCTGGAGCAGCCCTTGATGTGTATGAGTTTGAACCTCAGATCACAGAAGGGCTGCAGAAGTTGGATCAGGTCGTCCTTACTCCTCATATCGGAAATGCTACGGTTGAGACAAGGGATGCCATGGCCGCTATTGCTGCCGAAAATATCATAGCCGTGCTGAAGGGAAAAGCTCCTTTGACTTGTGTCAATGCAAATCATCTGAAGAATAGGATTATGACAGCAAAATAAGAACGTCGCAGGGAACGGTAAAGTCCGTTCCCTTCTTTATTTCGAAAGAGTTCTAACAGGAACCTGTGTGTAATCCTTGATATAGCCCCTTAAGGAATGCTAAAATTGGGACATCGGATGAAAAGGAGATACAGGTGTGAGACGAACAAGCCGCTTTTGGTTTGCCCTATGGGCAGGTAAAGGAATAAGCAGTATATTAAAGCTTCTGGGCAAAAAAGGGACAACCCTGCCTGGTAAAATAGCCTTGAATCTTGAACCCCGTCTCATGGGCATGCTGAGCAGTGCCTATACGGACGGAATTATTATGGTGACGGGAACCAATGGAAAGACGACTACAGCCAACCTCCTAGCTCAGATCCTAAAGGCAGACGGGAAGACCTTTGCGTTTAATCAAGCAGGGGCTAACCTGGTCACAGGGATTACCGGTGCGCTGCTCGCAAATACCGGTTGGGGAGGACAAGCCAAAGTGAAGATGGCTCTCTTAGAAGTGGATGAGGCTACGGTACCGAAATTCTGTCAGCAGGTTATCCCTCAAATAGCCATCGTAACGAATTTTTTTAGGGATCAGTTGGATCGCTATGGAGAACTGGATACCACCATCAAACTAGTTCGGGATGCCATTCCCCCTCAGACTCATTTGATTCTCAACGCTGATGATCCCCTGGTGGCTCAGTTTGGTCGGGATCGAGTCCATACCCTGTATTATGGGGTAGAGCAAACTCCGGACAGCAAAACCTACAGCACAGAGACCCGGGAGGCGAGATTCTGCCCTCATTGTGGAGAAGAACTGGCCTATACACTTTACCATTATGGTCAATTAGGAATCTATGCTTGTCCTTGCGGTTATAAGCGTCCGGACCCCCCTGTACTGGCTCGAAGTGTGAAAGCAAGTGAAGATGGAATACAATTTAAGGTGGAACCGACTTCCTATTCCATAGCTCTGCAAGGATATTATAATCTTTATAATGCTTTAGCTGCCATGACGGCAGCCAAGCGTATAGGAATAAAAGATCGGGAAATTCAGAGAGGCTTAAGGGAATTCGTACCCCAGGCTGGCCGCATGGAGCAATTCATCTTACCCCAAGGGCCGGTTACCTTGACTCTGGTTAAGAATCCCACCGGCTTTAATCAAGTGATTCAGACTGTATTAAGTCGTAAAGAACGCCCCATTCGTCTGCTCATTGGTATTAATGATCTAGCGGCTGATGGTCGAGATATCTCTTGGTTGTGGGATGTAGATTTTGAGTGCTTAGGTCAGGAGGAGGAGCGGATTCAAAGGATAGTTTGTTCTGGGCTTCGGGCGGAGGATATGGCGGTTCGTCTCAAATATGCAGGAGTACCAGTGAGCAAGCTGTACCTTGAGCGCGAAATGGGCAATGCTCTGGAGAAAGTACACGAAGGCTCAGAAGGGCAGGAAAGCATCTTTATTCTCCCTACCTATACCTTACTTTTTCCTATGCGGGAAATTCTGGTGAACAAGCAAATTAAGGGAAGCAAGCCGAGCTTTACGCAGCAAATCCAAAGGGGGGAGGGGTGACCCTTGAAAATTAAACTCTGCCATCTTTATCCGGATTTGTTGGATCTTTATGGAGATCGAGGAAATATTCTTACTTTAGAAGCACGAGCTCGTTGGCGTGGGCTAGACTTTGAGGTTCAGAATGTGTCTCTAGGAGAAAGGATTGATTTTCATTCCTTGGACATTCTGTTTCTTGGGGGCGGATCCGATCGGGAACAAAGCATACTCGTGGCTGACCTTATGGGGCGGGT
The DNA here is from genome assembly GCF_000384015.1 of Desulfitobacterium sp. PCE1. Classification (NCBI taxonomy): domain Bacteria; kingdom Bacillati; phylum Bacillota; class Clostridia; order Eubacteriales; family Desulfitobacteriaceae; genus Desulfitobacterium; species Desulfitobacterium sp. PCE1. Next base: position 1,197,265 of record NZ_KB913023.1, read on the forward strand.
CGAGGAATTAAAAGCAGCAATTGAAGATGGGCTTGTAGTATTATCTATCTGCGGTGGTTATCAGCTTCTGGGGCAATACTATCAGACCACTGAAGGGCGTAGGATTCCCGGGTTGGGGATTTTGGATCTCTGGACCGTTGCAGGTGCCAACCGCTTAACAGGCAATGTGGTAGTGAACTTAGAGATTGAAGAGCTGACAGAGGCGAGTTCCAACACCCTGTCCACTTTGGTAGGATTCGAAAATCATTCGGGGAGAACCTATTTTAGCTCTGAGCTGAAATCTTTAGGTAAAGTCATCCATGGTCACGGGAATAATGGTGAGGATCAAGGTGAGGGCATGCGTTATAAAAATGTCTTTGGAACCTATCTCCATGGCCCGCTTTTACCTAAGAACCCTCATTTTGCGGATATGTTGCTAAGATTAGCCATGGAAAGAGGAGGAGGGGCTAAAAACTTAGTTCCTTTAGATGATCGATTAGAAATACTTGCTCATGAAACCGTAGTAGATCGAATTCTTTCAAAGCAGAAGAAAGTTTAGCAGAATACAGATTGGTAGTATATCATTGAGGCTATACTCATATAATAGATATAATCCAAAATAATAAGCTAATTAATGGAGAAAACTATGTGATGCCAAAATTTACATGGCGAATAGGGCTGATTTGAAGGTTTTTTAGCTTATCTCAAGGTTATACTTCGTTGACACTTTTTAGGGTTATTGTCTATAATGAAGTATAGCTGTGGCTAAATGACTTGGGGGTGCTGGTGTGGCAGAAAGTAAGCGGATAATGATTAGTTTGCCGGAGAATTTGCTCGCGGAAGTGGATGATGTCGTTACGCTAGAAAATAGAAATCGTAGCGAATTTATACGTGAAGCAATAAACAGTGTTCTTCATGAACGCCGGAAACGGGGAATCCGCGAGCAAATGCGTAAAGGTTATGAGGAAATGGCTCAATTGAACTTAGCCATTGCCAGAGAGCTGTTCCTCACAGAGGAAGAGGTCCAATTGGTTTATGAAGATTCTAATGTGGAGTGTCAGAGATGATCATAAAACGCGGGGAAATCTACTATGCTGAACTCAACCCCGTCGTCGGATCCGAGCAAGGCGGTACCCGTCCTGTGTTGGTGATCCAAAATGATATCGGAAATCAGTTTAGTCCGACGACTATTATTGCTGCGATTACATCTCAGATTGCAAAAGCAAAGTTGCCGACTCATGTGGAGGTGCGGGCAAAACGTAGTGGTTTAGAACGGGATTCGGTCATTTTGACTGAACAGATTCGAACTATTGACAAAAGCCGCCTCAAGGAGAAGGTCGCCGTTCTTGATGAAGAAGTAATGTTGAGAGTGGATCAAGCGATCGAAATCAGCTTGGGGCTGACTGATATTTAATAAGCATAAGAGTCGATTTAAACAATAAGATAAACACAACAGCGGCGTTGGTTGGAATGACTAACGCTGTTGTGTTTATTGATATCTCTTCATTTCTTGTGCAAATGGGGACAGGGTCTTTTTGCTAAAGCATTAATGGATAAAGGATATAAAGTAATAGATGCGGAAGAATTTTTGATATAATACTAATTCGTCTATCTCGGTGAGATTATGAGGCTTCTCTCTTGTAGGCGAATTAAAAAAAGCTACAGGAAATTTAATAATCTTGCGCGGAGGAACGGCATGAAAATTACTGTATTAGTTGAGAACCAAACGAAATGTGAATTAAAAGCTAAACATGGCTTATCATTATACATAGAAACGCAAAAGCATAAAATTCTATTTGACTTAGGTCCTGACAATACTCTTTTTGATAATGCTAAAACAAGAGGTATTGATCTTTCTGAGGTTGACACAGTTATTATCTCACATGGACATATGGACCACGGTGGTGCTTTAAGCCGCTTTTTACAAATCAACTCAATTGCTAAAATTTATGTGCAGAGGAAAGCATTTGAGCCACATTTCAACAAGTCTATTTTTCTGAAAGTGAGTATTGGCATAGACGATAAACTTAAAAACCATCCGCAGGTTGTCTTGGTCGAAGGTGACTACCAAATTGATGATGAATTGAGCCTGTTTACGGTAAGCCACACAGATAAATGTTACTCCAAAGCCAATGATACTTTGTATGCAAAAGGTCAAAAAGATGATTTTTTACACGAACATAACTTAATCGTTAGAGAAAAGCAAACGGCACTTATAATGGGGTGTGGTCATGCAGGCATTGTCAATATTATGGAAAAAGCGGAATCATATCATCCACAACTATGCATTGGTGGCTATCATTTGTTCAATCCATTGACTAGGAAAACTGTATCCACAACCTTATTGAATGATATTGCACAAGAGTTGCAAAAGTACCCCCAAATCCAATTCTATACATGTCATTGCACGGGAACAGAAGCATTTCAGTGTCTATCACGACAGATATCCAATTTGTTTTATCTGTCATGCGGGGAAATAATTGAAACCTGATTTATAGAGTTATGAGCATTTGACGCAACGGGCAACGGAGCCAGCCATACAAGATTTGGGCACCATTCGCAGTTTTTCAGAGGGAGAGAAAATGGCGGGAAGTAAAAAAACATAGTATTTATGCGGGTTTGCGGTGCGTTTTGTATCGAAATCCGTTTTTTTATGGCATGGGTATAGTTCTATTTTTTCATTAAGGATAAGACTCCCACCCGCTATAAGTGGGAGATAACCGCTGCTTCGTCCCTGTGATAGAGGAAGCTGACTTACTTCTCAAGCTTTAGCTTAGAATCACTTAATACAGAGAGTCGAATAGTATGTTTAAGGAAGAGGCTCTGAGCAATCGAATAATTAGGTGCTCAGGTCCAGTGTAGAGAAATGTATGGAGAGGAGATACATAATGAAGCGTAAACCTGTCATCGGCATAACCGCTGCTCATTGTAATGAGGAGTTAAAATCCTATCCGCGAGCCCGTTATGTGGAAGCTGTTATGCAAGCAGGGGGGCAGCCCATACTATTGCCCCCTCTCGCTACAGCTGAAGATGCCGAGGAAATCATTGCCCTTATCGATGGCCTTATTCTCACAGGAGGGGGGGATATCTCACCTATTCTGCTAGGGGAAGATCCTCTGCGGGGAATCGGGGACTGCATGCCGGATCGGGACTTCAGTGAGATTCTTTTGACCCAAAAGGCATTGGAAGTGAACCTTCCCCTCTTAGGGATATGCAAAGGGATTCAAGTCCTGACTGTGGCTGCAGGTGGAAAGATTTTTCAGGATATTGTTAGCCAATGTCCAGACTCCATGGAACATAAGATGAAAAGCCCTCGTGACTTCCCTTGGCATGAAGTAACCCTTATGGAATCTCAATTAAGAACCTACCTTGGTGAAGAGCGGATCGCAGTCAACAGCGTTCATCATCAGGCAGTTTCTGAGGTTCCTCAAGGATTTCTCATCAGTGCTGTCGCTCCCGATGGCATCATCGAAGGGATTGAGAAGGTTGGCGTACGCTTTTGCATAGGAGTGCAATGGCATCCTGAAGTGATGATGAAGGATAAAAGCAGTCAAAGAATATTCCAGGAGTTCGTGGAGGCAGGGGCAGGATATTACAGAAAAAGGCTTCTGTAAGTATCTTACTAAGTCGATCAAGTTATTTGCAGATTTTTAATTGACATCCTTTCATAAGAATACATAGTAATAAGATGGGTTTAATAATATGTAATTGATACAATGCCAACAGATTGGATGCCTGATTAATCAACTTAAGGCCCTGTGACATTAGTGAATTACTGATGTTATGGGGCCTTTAGTATTAAAAGCGCTTTAATATGAGATTGAAAGAGCATAAGATGAGTCTGGAGTTGATGTAAATCCCTGAAGAGAAATTGAAGAGATTCTATTGATAAAAGGTTTGTTAAGATAAGGTCGTTTCTTATTGTACTTACCTACTTCTAACTTTAAGACTTAAACTTTCATACAGTTCCTCATTGAAGACCTAAGCGCTTAAGCTTTTTCCAAAGACCTGTCCGAGTAATCCCCAAATACTGAGCCAGAGCGGTTTTGTTTCCTCCAAACTCAGCAAGTAAACTTTCGATTTCTTCTTTTTCAGAATTACCTTTGTCGGTCTCAACTACCCGAAGGTCGGGAGGCAGGTCCTTCGAATGAATGACGGAATCCTCTACAAAAACGTAAAGTCGATTAATAATATTTTGGAGTTGACGAATATTTCCCGGCCAAGTGTATTTGAGAAGGAGGCCTTGGGCGCTGGGAGAAAGGGTTTTCTCCGGAGTACCATGACTCTGGGCGAGGAATTGAAGCATATGCTCGGCTAGTTCCAGAATATCCTGACCTCGATCGCGCAAGGGAGGGATTTTGACTTCAATAGAATTAAGACGATAGAATAAATCTTCCCGGAATTCCCCTTGCTCAACCATCTGACTAAGGTCTCTATGAGTTGCGGAAAGGATGCGCACCTTAACAGGAATGGGCTTGATAGCCCCCAAAGGTTCTACTTCTTGCTCCTGAATAACTCTTAATAGTTTTGCTTGAAGTTCCGGAGAAAGTTCACCAATCTCATCCAGAAACAAGGTTCCCCTATTGGCTAGAAGGATTTTTCCGGGCTTGCCTCCTTTTGCTCCACCGCTAAAGGCTCCCTCCTGGTAACCAAAAAGCTCAGATTCTAAAAGATTAGCTGGTATAGCCGCCGAATTAACGACAATAAAGGGACCTTGAGCAACTTGGCTTGATTGATGAATCGCTTTAGCCAGCAGTTCTTTACCGGTTCCCGTTTCGCCGGTAATTAATATGGGGAAGTCGTATTGGGCGGCTCGAGCAGCATTTTGGATCGTGTCCTGCATGATTTTCGAGCTGCCGATAATCCGTGAAAACCCGGAAGTTCCTTGATCCTGTAGAGGATCTTTTCTTGTTTTTTTAAAGGATTGCAGGAAAGGCTTTGGTTCAGGGACTGCATTGGGCACGCCTTGGAGGTGGGCTACTATAGAGCTAAGTTGTTCTGTAGCCACTTTGAATAATCCGGACATATGAGGGGAAGAAGCTTTTTCGTCCATAGCAGCGGCCACCAACGCGGCTACAATATTTTCCCGATGTTCGATGGGGGCGTAAAGAATGGAGGTAAAACCTTGGTTCAAAAGCTCGTCAGTGTTTTGAGTTTGGGTATGAGCTAAACTATAACAGACAATACTCTTTACTTGGAGCATCTCGGCGATCTCCTTGTTCAAAGGTTTCCATTCGTTTTCCTGAAGGAATTTTTTGCCAGCGCTAACGAGGAGTTTCTGATTTTGATGCTCCTGATCAAGAAGACAGAGGTGTATGCTTTCAAGCTGAGTAGCGAGCTGCAATTGAGTGCAATAATCATTGAGAAAGTCAAGGATGTGCTCATCTTTAAGGTTTCCCGCGATACTGTGCAAAAAGGCAGATGTAGCTATTGCGTGATAGGAACGCTCCTCGATTATTCCGGAATGATAAAAGGCCTGGCTAAAGTGCCGGGAAATCTGATTAATTAAATATGCATCTTCTATCTCAAATTGCAAAGATCTGGTACCGCCCAATAAGATGGCACCGATTACCTCCTGGCCAAAGAGTATGGGAACTCTCATAGCGGAACGAAATCCTGTCTGATAAAGTAAAGGATCTTCACTGAAAGAGAAACTTTCCGGCTGAAGAGAGGAGCTCAGCTGGGGAGCTTCCGTTTCCAGAATCCAGCCTAAACCGGTCTTGCGAATCTGAGAATAAGGAGCGTATAAAGTGCCTTCTATTCCCAAGCCGATGGAGTAAGCATAGCTGTATTTGCGAAGGTGAGGATTTACCCGTACCAAATCAAAACGTTCAAAAGAGGTTGCCGCACTGATCATATTCACAATGCGCAATACGATTTCTTCCGGATCGGTGGTCAGGTCTTCAAGTGCTCTTTCAAATTGAGGAGGGAGTGTGGATGTAAAATTGGGTTCCAAGCCGAGAAGAAGCAGGCGGTGGGAATCGCCTCTTACCATAAAGAGTTCGACACTTAAAGCAACTTGATGATTGGCTACAGACCATGAGGTAATATCATTCTTCGGTTTTAGACTGAGAAGCATTTCTAAAGATTCATGATCCAGGGCATGAGTCAATTGTTTGGCATAATAATTCATCCGCTGTATTTTGTTATCGGAGTCTATACGGATTATCCCAAAAGGAAAGGATTCAAATAGTTCATCTCGCATAATCGTTCTCCCTAATCGATTTAAGGCTATACTCATGGCAGTCTAATGTGTTGTTTTAACTTTTTATCATTGGTGTTAACAGCTATTTTATTAAGTGAATTCGGTCCAAGTTAACACTGTTAACTTGACGGTGTTAATTAGTTAACCACTGTTGCTTAATATAACATGGAAAGTAAGCCTTTCTAGTGTTGGCATAGTTTTTGCAAAGTAATCTTCTTGTTGATAAAAGTGTTACTGAGGAGGGAAGAGGAGGCCTTCCTTAGGTCAAAAAGCACTGCTATTATTATAATTTGTAGGAGGGTTTAAAATGAAAAATCCAATCAAATCCGTTATAGCCCTATTGATCCGTCTCTACTTTGGTTACTACTTTCTTAATGCCGGAATTGGTAAATTCCAAACCGGTTTTAACGGAGAGTCAGTCGGTGGGTTCTTAAAAGGAGGGCTGGCTCAGACTGCAGGAGCTATAGCTGCTGCGGGTAAAACCGGGAAAGCCAATGTAACCGACACTTGGGGCTGGCTCATCAGCCATGTGTTTTTACCTAATGCAGATATTATGGCTTTCATGGTTAAAACCGGTGAAGTAATGATCGGGCTGGGACTTATTCTTGGCTGTTTTACCACATTAGCAGCATTCTTTGCTCTAACCATGAATTTTTCATTCTTACTTTCGGGTACAGTATCTTCTAACCCCCAAATGGTTATTGGGTTCTTGGTTATTTTATATTTTGCGGCAGCATCGGGGGCAATTGGAGTAGATCGCTTCTTTATGAATAAACTGGTGGACAAATTCCCCATCTTGAACAAAGGGTTCTTAAGACATCTTTTTCCGGTTGATGCCGGTCATAGAACCACAATAAATAAGGGAATAAATCAAGCGGGCTAATAATCCGGATTTATCTCAACACAATTCTAAAATATAATAAAGAGATATCTTGTGTTGTCTATGACAATATGAAATGGGAGCGTCTGCCCGAAATAATTTTCGGGACAGGCGCTTTTTCATCGACAATAATTCACATTCTCTTCAGTGGAGCGGTAGGGTGGTAAGGAGTCCTCGGCAGAATAGCCCACCACAACTCCGCAGATAGGGGTTAAACCAAAGGGTATGCCTATTTTTCCCATGAGTTGTGAGTTTCCCTTGATACCTTGTAAGGCAGAATGAATATAACAAGAACCCAGTCCAAGAGACGTTGCCGCTATGGTAATGCAAGTTACGGCACAGGAAGTGGTGGCCTCCTTCAGAGGGTTAGCAAAAGGAGCAGAAAAGAGGAAGAATACAGGAGCGCCATATAGGGGCTGGTAGCCTTCGAGTGCTGCCCGCCCCATGAGAAGTTTGTCGCCGGAGTTTTTGTACTGGACTAAGGCTTCTTCGTTAATTTCCTTCAATACTTCAGGATTTTCAATGACTGAAGTATGGAAAAAACCTACTTTAGGTGCACTATTGCCGGCTCTTACAAGCTGATTAATTATTTCTGCTTCTACAGATTTTGGTAGATAGCTCCGTACACTTTTTCTTAATCCAATGGCTTTGATGGTATCCATGATATAATCTCTCCTCCAAAGGCTAAATTTTCCCTCTTTTCAGACTTCGGCAAATGGTTTAGTTAATTTTACTCCAATCCAAACATTTAGTAAATGAAGTTAAGTGAGAAGATTAGGTTAATAATTAAGTATTCGTTCAATTATCTGTCAAGTAATAGCTGAACGATTGATCAATTGTTGATGATATAACTATAGCATTTTCGTTGTAATGTAACAAATCCATATACGTATGGTGAACACATTCCTTTACGATCTGTCCGATAACCATGTCAAGGATATTTTTGAAAAGGGCTTAGAACATATTAAAGAGGTATAAGTCTTATAAACTATTGGACCCTGGATTTGTTTCAAATATAGTACTGAAAAGACAAAGAACGGTCTTAGACAATAACTATTCATTTGGGTTTTTAGTACTCTTTGTCGCCAGTTACATCCTTGTGGGCATAGGTGGGCATCTAGAAGTGGTATTTGCAGATGTAGGTGTAACTATTACTGCTATACTTAATGCCTTTCGAGCTCTGGATGTGAAAGGCTTACAAGAAAGGAAATTGGCCATCAAAGTTGAGCTTTTAACGGGCTCAGAATTTGATGGCTTCTTTAATGTGCAGAGGACTAAGCTACATCTTATCTAAATGAACATCTATGGTATTATGAGATGAATTTTCTGTTCTAGATACGAGTCGACTCATCTTTGATTACTAACGGAAGTATGATTATAAATTGGGTTCCTTTGCCTAGGATGCTTTCGACTTTTAGTGTTCCTTGATGAAGGTGAGCGATCTGTCGGACTAAGGCGAGGCCGATGCCCGTGCCACCTGTTGCACGTGAGCGGGATTTTTCTGAGCGATAGAACCGTTCAAAGATAAAGGGAAGGTCTTCTTCTGGAATACCGATTCCGGAGTCGGAAACGGTCATCAGTACATCCTTTTGGCGAAGCTCCATTTGGACCTCAATCTTACCCAAGCTTTCCGTAAATTTATAAGCATTGTGAAGGAGGTTGTAGAAAAGGCGGGTTAATAGGTACTCATCCCCTTCTATAAGAATTGATTCAGGTTTACGCCATTCTAAAGAAATGCCTTTTTCCTGGATAAGAGGGGAGATCTTATTCACTGTTTTATCTATAAGCTCGGAAAGATTGACCTGAGTTAAATGAGGATGCAAGGCTCCCATCTCTGCAACATTGAGATCTTTAAGATCACTGGATAACTCGACCAGCCGCTCAATTTCCTCGTTAATGACAGCAAGATTTTCGCTGCTTGCTGGAAGAACTCTATCTTGGAAGGCTTCAATATAACTGCGGATGGAGGTTAAGGGAGTGCGCAATTCGTGAGCAATATCTGCACTGAACTGCTTGCGGAGTTGTTCCTGCCGTTTCAGGTTTTCGGCCATCCCATTGAAGGCGGTAGCCAATTGACCGACTTCATCCTTAGCGGTAACGGGGACTTGCTCATCCAGATGCCCTTCACCCACCCGCTGTACGGCCTCGGTCAACCCTTGTAAAGGGGAAATCAGGCGCCGGCTGATCCAATAACTCAGGATAGTACCAATGATCAAGGCAAAAGCCCCGGCTAGAAACAAGGATTGGTAGATAGCAGAGACAAAGGACTGATCAGCGGGGTTCAGAACCTTGGCCCTGGCCGGATACCGAACTTCCGCAATGGCAAAGACTCCAGTGGGCCCAGGGATCATGAGGGTCTTGCTTTTCCATTCCTCAATGGCGTAATTTAAACCCATATTCATCCACATGCCGGAATCATTTTGTAGCATGGATTCCATGGGGTTGATCAGGGTCGTGATAGTTTCCCCAGAGGGTTCTTTGATCACGATATGGGTTCCAAAGGGAAGGGAGTGGGCGATATCATATAGGGAATCCGGATTCCAGCAACCATGACTGAAGAAACTACTGCTCAAACGCTCGGGCAATTGCTCCAGAGTCTTTTCAGTGGAGCTGGCGAGATAATTACTGAAATGTTTTTGGAACACAAAGTTAACGGATAGAATGCTGAGCAATAAGGTCAAGAGAATAATGGCTAGGGAGGAGAGAAAAAGGCGTTTATGCATGGTTTTACTCCTCCTTATGTGGGTTGAATTTATAGCCGACTCCATAGACCGTCAGGATGATTTTGGGATCACTGGGTACTTTCTCGACTTTTTGGCGGAGTTTTTTGATATGAGCATCAATCACCCGTTCATCCCCGCCAAAATCATGCCCTTGGACGATTTGTACCAGCTGCCCTCGGGAATACACTCTTCCCGGATATTTGGCTAAGGCACCTAGAACTTTGAACTCAGTGGGGGTAAGGGAGACGACCTCTTCCAGTAAACGGACTTCGTGCCGTGAGTTATCAATGGTCAAGCCATTATCGTAGGTGATACTATCGGCAAGGGGAGAGGTTTCTATATGGGTTCGCCTAAGCACTGCTTTGACCCGAGCCACAACTTCCCGCGGGCTAAATGGTTTACTAATATAGTCATCGGCGCCCAGGTTAAGGCCTTGAAGCCGATCTTCCAGTTCGACCTTGGCTGTGAGCATAATAACAGGAGTGGCCGAGATTTTACGAATCTCCCTACAGATTTCTTCACCGGATAAGCCGGGCAGCATAAGGTCTAGAAGGACGAGATCGTAGGAATTTTCTTTAAATAAGGTCAAGGCTACGAGGCCATTGACCGCTGTGGTCACATGAAACCCTTCCTGCTGGAGATAGGCTTTAAGGACATTGCTGATATTTTTTTCATCATCCACTAAGAGAATTCGCATGGAGATTCACCTCTTTTTTTAACATAGTCTAATTTTAGTGGACCAAGCAGCGGTTGGAAAGTAATATCCATAGATTGTTCCAGGAATTCATAAGAAATTCATGAGTTTTTCATGGGGAAATCACAGTCATCGGTAAAAATAAAGAAGACCCAAGCCGTATGCTTTTGGTCTTCTTTGTTTCTTAGGCCTCGCGGGGACAGCCTGCGATTAAGTCATTCACAACCTGCCCTGCCATGAGAAGCCCTGATACTGGGGGGACAAAGGAAATGCTGCCGGGGATTTGCCGTTTAAGGGCACAATGGGCATCGCCCCCCGGACAAATGCAATTATTTCGACAATCGGCTTCCGTAGCTAAGGGTGTGAGAGGGAGATCAGGAGAATATACGACTTTGATTCCCCTTGTAATTCCTTCTTTGCGAAGTAATTTCCGTACCGCTTTGGCCAAAGGATCTCCGCTGGTTTTGGATAAGTCTGTAATACGGTAGTTTTCAGCGGAAAGACGATTGCCTGCTCCCATACTGGAAATCAGGGGAATATTACGCTGGATACATTCTTTGGCCAGAGCAACTTTACCGGAGACGGTATCAATAGCGTCCACCACATAATCCGGCTTTTTGCCCAAGAAGCTTTCTGCATTTTCGGCGGAGAAGAATTCTTTAATAGCTTCCACCTTCGCCTTTGGGTTAATATCCAGGATGCGGTTCTTCATGACTTCAACTTTCGCTTTACCGATGGTCGAATGAAGAGCATGAAGCTGACGATTGATATTGGTCAAACAAATCTCATCGTAGTCCACGAGGATCAAGTGCCCCACACCGGCCCGAGCCAGGGCTTCTGCGGTATAGGATCCCACACCGCCTACGCCGAAAATTATAACTGTGCTTTGGCTAAGCTTCTCCAATGCGGATTTACCAATAAGAATCTCAGTTCTAGAGAATTTATGCTGCATGAGTATCCTCCTCGTTTTTCAGAAGTCTATCTATTCCATTAGGTCAATTTTATGATTTCAGTTAATCAGTATAGCATAGTGCTTTAGGCAAAGAAAGAGAGTGTTTAGCTATTATTTTGTCCACAGACATCAGGACTAACACGACCAAAGGTAGCGCCTTAGACAAAGCTGGAAGTAAAAAAAGAGAATATTAGAAAGACGATAGGTTTGCTTGAAAAAAACTTGTGTATTGATTATATTTATGACATGCTAATTTGTAAAGATTTCTTTTAGTGTACGGAATTATAAAAATAAAATTATGGGGGTTAGATTTGATGAGCAATAACCAGAACAGTAAAAAAGAGAAATTTACCCAACCTGAAAAAAAGAGCAAAGCGCCTTTGATTGGTGGAGCGATTGTCTTAGGAATCGCTATTATTGCGGGAAGTTTTTTCTTAGGAAACAGAAGCTCCGATGGGGATCAGTATGCTGTTGCAACCCTTGGTCAAACGGTCGATTACAGCGGATCTCCTCTTCAGCAGGCCGAAACGGCACCCGTCAATGCCGAAAACGGCAAAGTGGTGGTCACCACCTTGTCCGAGCTTAAGGAAAAGAAATTTATCTATACCCAGTACCAAGCCAATGATAAGACCATTCCTCTTACAGCTGTAGCTCTGCCCGATGGAAAAGTCGTTGTGGCTGTAAGCATCTGCGAGCCCTGCAACAGTGATTCCTTCCGAATTGAAGGCGATAATCTTGTCTGCAATGCTTGCAACACTACCTGGACCTTAAACTCTTTTAAGGGCTTAAGCGGAGGATGCCAGGCTTATCCACCTGATCGCTTAGTCTATACTCAAAATGGGGATAACCTGGAAGTGGATCAAGGGATACTGGATGCTTGGAAGCCTAGAGTTTAGTTGGTAGAATTTTAATTGAATTCAGTGGTAGATCAAATAGTTAGCAGCCTTGAGCAGCAGGGGGGTTGAATATGAGTCTTATCAAGGTCAATCACGTATCAAAAATCTATCAAGGCGGGGAAGGATCAGTCCATGCCCTAAAAAATATTAATCTCCAGATTTCTCAAGGTCAGTTTCTAGCTTTGTTGGGGCCTTCCGGGTCGGGAAAGAGTACCTTACTCAGTATCCTTGGTGCGTTGAACCCACCCACAGAGGGTAAGGTCTTAATCGATGATATTGACATCTATGAGTTGAATGAAGAGCGAAGAGCCGATTTCCGCCATGAGTATATTGGGTTTGTCTTTCAGCAATATCAGTTGATCCCCTATCTTACTGCCTTAGAAAATGTCATGCTTCCCTTAGCGATTACCAAGTACTCGGATCAAGCCCAAAGGGAGATGGCTCAAAAAGTTCTGAAAAAGGTGGGGTTAGGCAAAAAGTCCATGCGGCTGCCTAACCAGCTTTCCGGTGGAGAGCAAAATCGAGTGGCCATCGCCCGAGCCATTGTCAATGATCCGGTGATTCTTTTCGCCGATGAACCGACAGGAAGTCTAGATACCAAGACAGCCAAGGAAATCCTGGAACTCTTCCAGTCCTTAAATAAAGAAGGGCAGACCATTATCATGGTGACCCATAATCTAGAGAATCTTGCCTATGTCTCCCATGGGGTACAGATTCGCGATGGAATCATTGAGAAGGATCCGCAGCCTGTGGTTGGTGGTACAATATGAAGATCTTCACCATTACCCTGGGAAATTTAAAACGGCGCAAGCAGCGTGCCCTTTTGCTTTTGCTTAGCATTATCATCGGTGTGGCTTCCAGCGTCTTTCTCTTTACCACCACTCGCTCTATGGAACAGGATGTGGCCGATAAAATCGACCAATTTGGGTCCAATCTTCTTATTCTCCCTAAGACAGGGGAAACCTTATCCTTTGGTGGAGTAACTGTGGGAACCAGCTCAGGAAAAGAGCTGGATATGGCCATGGTTCCAGAGATGAAAACCATCAAGAATAATGAGACTTTAGCCACCATATCTCCTAAATTGCTTGCTGAAGCGGAGATAGATAGTAAAAAAGTTCTTTTGGTGGGAGTACAATTTGCTGAAGAGCTGCGCTTAAAAAAATGGTGGACTATTGATGGATTAGCAGATGGGCAACTTCCAAAAGATGACGAGATTCTGATCGGTAGTGAAGTGGCACGGATCCTTAATCTCAGCCCTCAACATGAGGTTGAGATTAAAGGAGAAATGTTCCGGGTAGGGGGAATTATCAAACCCACAGGCTCCATGGAAAATGACCAGGCGATTTTTATGGATTTACCCACCTTGCAAAAAGTTGAACATAAGCCCACTGCTATTAGTCTTATTGAAGCAGCAGTTCTTTGCTACACCTGTCCTATTGAAGATGTCACCCTACAATTAAGTGAAAAACTCCCCGATGCTAAAGTGACCGCTCTCCAGTCCACATTAGAAGCAAGGGACGATACCGTCGCCCAATTTAGCCTTTTTGCTACAGTGATATCAGTGATTCTGCTTATCACCAGTGGGTTTGTGGTGGCTATGTCCATGATCTCGGCTGTTAAAGAGCGGACGCGAGATATTGGGGTTCTGCGAGCTATTGGCTTTCGGAAAAAGCATATACTACGCATGTTCTTTTATGAAGTCAGTCTGGTCGGCGGTTTGGGAGGTTTAATGGGCTTTGTTTTGGGCATGGGGCTGGCTATGCAATTTGGCTCTTCTTTGGCTCAACTTACCCTTCAGATACCCTTTCAGCCTATGCTTGCCCTTTACTCCTTGGTGGCTGCCCTGATGATCAGCTTCCTTGCCACTATCTATCCAGCCTGGAAGGCAACTAAGCTCGATCCTGCTGAAGCCCTGCGTTACTTCTAAAAAATCTGCTTTACTTCTATCTCGGGGGGTATTTATGACACTTAACCACATCGCCCTGGAAAATCTACGTAGAAGGCCGGGCAAAACTCTATTTCTGATCCTGACATTTGCCTTTATCGTCTCCACTATCTCTGCCTTAACCATCCTAGCGCTGGTAATGAAGGAAGATTTGCAGAAGAGTTTAACCGAATATGGTGCCAATGTAGTGATTAGCCCTCGTTCCGAGCACCTGAACTTAAGCTATGGAGGATTATCTGTCTCCGGGGTGGAGTATGAGGTCAAGAAGCTGGACGCCGATGCTGTAGAGATGATCTCCCAAGAGATGGGCTCGGAAGTGACCATTGCTCCCAAAGTTATTGGCTCGGCAGAAGCCATGGGCAAGACCTTCATGATTATCGGTGTTGACTTTGACCAAGAGCTTAAGATAAAGCCCTGGTGGAAGATTGAAGGTAGGGTCGCCGAGGATAATCAGGTGGTAATCGGTTCTCAGTTGGCCATGAATTCTAACCTGAAGATTGGGGATATCCTGGATTTAGGAAAAGGGAAGTACCCTGTGGTGGGAATTATGGAAGAAACGGGAGGAGCAGAGGACCAAGGAGTATTTACAACGATCAATACCGCTAGATCTCTTACAGATATAACCTCCGAATGGTCTTTAATCGAACTCAATACGCAAGACACGGCACAAACCGTAACTCAACTAACTTCTGTTCTACGGTCGGCTAACGTCACAGAAGTGACTCAGCTTGTCCAAGGCTCCAAAGAGAGTCTGGAGCGTTTTGCCAGCTTTTCCTCAACCATCTCTTTAGCCATGGGGTTAATCGGGGCCTTAGTGATTATCGTAACTTTGGCCGGAAATGTTCATGACAGGGCTCGTGAACTTGGCGTGCTTCGGGCTATTGGCTTTCGCCAAAGGCATATACTATCCTTGCTTGGTCGTGAAGTGCTGATCACCAGCCTTACTGGAAGCCTTCTAGGATATATCATAGGAGTCTTTGTCCCCCTTGTACTGGGACCGCTTTTAGGTTATAGTAACTTCGCCTTTGCGCCTTACGTCGGTTTAGGAAGCGCCCTGATTGCCGGATCTCTTCTGGTAGGAGTGCTGGCAATGATTTATCCTGCATGGCGAATACTTAAGCTGAATTTACAGGATGTTCTTAAGTTCATATAAGGTGAGGAATCCGCACCAACAAGCACTGCATGAGGTAAAAATTCGTTATGCAGTGCTTGTTTTTTTATTTATGTTGACAAGATTATCTTATACTGATTAAAGGATTAGAAGGAGATATATTCCGGTTTAGCGAAGTTAAACGATAAAAATGAAGGAGTATACATAGAAGGGAAATCGGCAGGAAATGGGTTGTTTTAAGGGAGGGGAAAAGAATGAACCAGCGTGAGATTGCAAGTATAGGGTGTAAGCTTATCGGGATATTCTTTATCGTTCAAGGGTCCAGACTGCTTTCGCTTAATGTACCTGTAGCGGCAAATATGATAGCTGACTATAGTATGGTAAACATTTTTTATTCTTTAATTACAATTCTATTTGGTGTTTTACTGTGGTACTTTTCTGATAAATTAGCTAAAGTTTTGGTTAAAAAAAGGAATCAAAATGAGGTCATCGGATTAGGGGCTAGTGATCTACAGAGAATAGGCTTTTCAGTATTGGGACTTTATTTTATTGGGCACTCATTGCCGGAATTGGTGACTAAATTACCCAGCCTGCATACTGCTAGCTATGGATTACCGGAACCCACCGGGTTAAGGGTGCTTTTTTTGGGAGGACCAACAACCGAATTGCTTATTGGAATAGGCATTTTTCTTGGTTCACAGGGGTTGGTTAATCTATTGAATCTTATTAGAACAGCTGGATTAAAGAGAGAAAGCGATTCGGAATTAGAAGAATGATAGTATCTTAAAGCAGCTGCATATCGTTGAAACATTGCGGAAATTTTTACCGGGAGGACATAGGAATGGAGTATCATATTCGACCCATAGAAATTGGTGATGGCAAAGGTATAAATGAGTTGAGGCGTATGCCTGGCGTTTTTGAAAATATTCTAGGCATTCCGTCCGAGCGGGCAAAGAGGAATGAGGAGTTTATCGCCAACTTAGATGTCAACCAGCATCAATTTGTGGCGGTAGCCAGGCTTCAAGATGGACAGGAAGTGATAATAGGAAGTGCAGGCTTAACGGTATATCCTAATCATCGCATGCGGCATAGTGGTGCTATCGGTATAATGATTCATAAAGACTACCAAAATCAGGGTGTTGGCAGTGTCTTGTTAGGAAGACTTATAGATGTTGCGGACAACTGGCTAATGTTAGTTAGAATCGAATTAACTGTATTTGTAGACAATGCTAGAGCCATACATTTGTATGAAAGGTTTGGATTTGAAAAAGAAGGAATAAAGCGCTTGGCGGCAATAAGAAATGGAAAATATGAAGATGAATATCTAATGGCCAGAATAAACAGATCAAATTATAATCTTCAGTCTTAACTTAACCTGTGGGGGTGAGCGATGCCTGAGTGGTTAGTATGGTTTTATGGATTTTTGTGCTATTTGCAGGAATAGTATTGTTACACTTACCTATAGTAAAAGATATATTGACTGGGTGAGGGAAAGGCTCCCCTTGCCCGATGAGAAGATAAAGTTAACGGAAAGGAGTGGGGGAATCGGCCTCGTTACACTTTCCGTATTCAGTTTATTAAAATTGCTTTTAATGGGATAACTCTGTATGCTTAAAACAGGTGGAGAAGAATTAAGTATAATCAGCACCGGAGGAGTT
Organism: Desulfitobacterium sp. PCE1; assembly: GCF_000384015.1. Classification (NCBI taxonomy): domain Bacteria; kingdom Bacillati; phylum Bacillota; class Clostridia; order Eubacteriales; family Desulfitobacteriaceae; genus Desulfitobacterium; species Desulfitobacterium sp. PCE1. The sequence continues at coordinate 1,214,308 of NZ_KB913023.1, forward strand.
ACTGAAGCATAGTTGTTATTGTTTTAAAGAGGAAATGATTATGGCAGCAAAAAGAAATCGATGGACTTACCTTATCTTTGTTGGAGTAACAATAATACTTGGCTTAAGCAGCCGGCAGTTTTCGGGGTATTTGCCCTATACAATCAATCTTTACTTGGGAGATGCCCTATGGGCACTTATGGTTTTCTTTATGTTTTGCTTTATTTTCAGGTTGAAAGGAACCGGCTGGCTTGCTGCAGTAGCTTTGCTTTTCACCTTTGGAATTGAAATCAGTCAGCTTTATCATGCTCCCTGGATTGATGCTATAAGGCAAACCCGGCTGGGTGGTTTGGTGCTAGGGTATGGCTTTTTGTGGAGGGATTTAGTAGCCTATACCATCGGAGTAGCGGTGGGAGCAGTTATAGATAGGTTGATAAACTCTTACCTACCTTGACATATACGTATACATACTTAAAGTATGTATATAAAGATGGAGTACTACTATGGCACGGAATAAATATCCTGAAGTAACGATAAACCGCATTCTCAATACATCCATGAAATTATTTATGTCCAAAGGATATGAGCATACGACGATACAGGATATCATCGATGAATTGGGAGATTTGAGTAAAGGCGCTATTTATCATCACTTCAAGTCAAAAGAAGAAATTATGGATGCGGTGAATAAAAGATTAGCTGAGCAGGGGATAGCGGATATAAAAACAGTTGCTCACGATACCAGCATATCCGGGTTGGATAAACTTTGTAAGATGCTTATGTTTTCTATACAATCGGCCCAACACGAGGCTCTCGATCAGACCGTACCGCCGTTTCTTAGAAATCCTCAATTATTGGCTCTTCATATGCGAGATACTATGGGCTCTGCAGCCGACCTGCTTACAGGTGTTATTGAGGAAGGTATTAGAGATGGATCCATTCATACAGCTCAACCCCGTCGGCTTGCCCAGATGATTCTCTTATTTTTTAACGTTTGGTTTAACCCGTGGATGTATTCTTGGACTCCCAATGAGTTAAAGGACATAATTTCCTTTGCAAGAAATGTATTTGAAGAAATAGGGGTCCCTATATTTACGGAAGAGGTTCTTCAATCCATTGACGAACTCCATTCGCTTTCCCAAAAACAGAAATAGCTATTCTTTACAGGTGGATGTAGAGAATAGCTATTATTTTAAAAAGATTCATACCAAACGTCGGTATATTTTAGAAATAGGAGATGTGAGTATGAGTATCAATTCAACCAATACGAAACAGCCATGGAAGAGAAGCTTTTTTACGATAACTATCGGTCAAACAATTTCTATAGTTGGAAGTTCAGCGGTACAGTTTGCGTTTTATCTAACAGGTATCGCGTTTTTTATCATTACAAGCGTTAGCCTTCTTTTGGTTGTGAGGTGCTCATAAAGCCTTTCCTACAAACACTTTCATAATCTCCGGCTCAAACTGGGTCAATGCACGCTACAGCTCCGCTATGGCTTCCACTTTAGTCTTTGTCTTCTCCCGGTCCTAATACCGTTTTATGAGTAAGATATACGTTAGAAATAAAATAAAGGTTTGGAAATGTGCTCAATAAAATGTTACACTTATTTATTAGATAATCAATCAGGAGATATTGAGGAGAAGTGCGGATATGAATTTGTGGAAAAGGCTTGTGTATTTATTTTTAGGCACTTTTTTACTATCCTTGGGAATTGTTATGACCATGAAAGCCAATTTAGGTTATGCCCCCTGGGATGTGTTCCATCGGGGGACTGCCGATACTGTCGGCATCACAATTGGAAATGTTTCTATAGTGGCCAGTTTGGTGATCTCTATCATAGTCGTTTTGCTTGGAGAGAAGTTGGGTATTGGCACTATCTTTAATATATTTGCCATCGGAATTTATATTGACTTACTGTTACCCTTAAAACTAATCCCTGAGATGCAGAGTTTTATTCCAGGGATGATTATGCTCATCCTTGGATTATTCCTTTGCGCCTTTAGCTCCTATCTCTATATTGCCTCTGGTTTTGGAGCAGGCCCAAGGGATAGTCTAATGGTGGCTTTAGAGAGAAAGACTAAATTATCGATAGGGCTTTGCCGTGGGATTATTGAAGTGACGGTGTGTTTGATCGGCTGGATTTTGGGCGGACCCGTAGGAATTGGTACAGTTATTTCTGCATTTGGAATAGGGATCTGCGTACAAACGGTCTTTGCTTGGGTGAAATTTGATGCGACTTCGGTCAAACATGAGACCATTGATGAGACCGTTAAGAATCTGAAGGGGTTTTATAAGAAATCCGTTGGAGAAGATGCCTAAAGCATCTGCTTTAAAGCTTGTTCTAAATCTCCAATGAGATCCTCGGCGGCTTCGATACCTAGGGATAACCGGAGAAGACAATCGTCCACCCCAAGCCTTGCCCTTACTTCGTGAGGAATATCAGCATGGGTTTGGGTAGCGGGATAAGTGATTAGAGATTCTACACCACCAAGGCTCTCTGCATAGGAAATAATCTTGAGAGATTTTAATATTTCGGGGATTAAGCTGGGACTTTTTACTCGGAAAGATAGCATAGCACCAAAGCCTCGGGCTTGTTCAAGCTGAGTTGCATATCCGGGATGATGCTCAAGTCCGGGATAATAGACCTCGGTGACAAGGGGATGCATCTCCAGCCATTGTGCAATCTGGAGGGTATTTTCTTCTTGTGCTCTCATGCGCAGGGCCAAGGTTTTCAAACCCCGGATAATTAGCCAGGAATCTTGGGGGCCTAATGTAGCGCCGAGAGAGTTCTGCAAACGTCCAAAGCGAGCTGCAAGCTCTTCTCCTTGAACCACTACGAGGCCCGCCACGACATCATTATGACCACCGAGATATTTGGTGCCACTATGAATAACAATGTCTGCACCCAGGTTCAGTGGTTTTTGCAAATAGGGTGTAAGAAAAGTATTGTCCACTATATTTAAGAGACCGTGCATCTGGCACAAGGAAGCGATCCCCTTAAGGTCGGCAACCTTCATTAGAGGGTTGGTCGGTGTTTCGGTGAAGATGGCTTTTGTGTCGGGGCGGATCTCTTTTTCTATGGCCCTGAGATTGCTGGAATCCACAAAGGTCACTTGAAGACCAAAGCGGTTGAAGACTTCCTTAAGGATGCGATAGGTTCCCCCATAAAGATCTTCTGTAACAAGGAGATGATCTCCTTGAGAAAATAAGGAGAGAATAGTGGTAATGGCGCCCATGCCTGAAGAAAAAGCAAACCCTTTGGTACCTTCTTCTATGCTTGCCATAGCGTCTTCCAGAATTTGGCGGGTAGGGTTGCCGGTTCGTGAGTAATCAAAGCCTGTGCTTTCACCGAAGCCAGGGTGAGCAAAGGTGGATGAATGGTAAATTGGAAAGCTAATCGCTCCATTGGGATCTCGGCGGTTGCCGATCTGAGCCAGTTCGGTTAAAATATTCATTCTCATTCCTCCTCTTTAGACACTTGAGCAATCAATAAAGTTGTTGTGCGTAAACAAAAACGACCTCGAAAGAGGTCGTGAATTGTTTCCACGTCCTCTTATCTTCGAACCTAATAGTTCTCTGGATTTAGCACCTCACATATGCAGGTTGCCGGGCTTCATTGGGCCAGTCCCTCCGCCACTCTCGATAAGAGCTTTGACATAAGTCCATATTTAATTCGTTTTAGCTTAATAAGATATTTAGATAATACTATACTATTCCTATGGGCTTTGCAAGTGAATTTTTCGTGTTCTAGTGTACTTCGTTCTGAAAAGAGGAAAATCCTAGCTTTTTGAGAATATCTTAGTTAAGCGGAGCTAAAATTCAGTTCCATGTGTGCAAGCATTAGAGAGTACCCTAACCGAGAGAAAATTCATGACTGTGTAAAGGAGTAAGGTATGAAAAAGAGGGGAGAGTCATAACAATGGAGGCAATCCTTGTATATCCAATATTACTTTTCATTATTATCTTTCTTGCTGTAAGGCTGGCTATACAGCCATTGATCCAAAGCTCCAATGATGTTGCGGTTAATGAGGAAGGTGAGTTAAGCCTGGTCAGGTTGCGGGATATCGGGGTGCTGGATAATAATGAATTAGAAGAGGTTATACAGTTTTACAATCATAAGAAAGTTTCAAGTAAAAAGATGAAAGAATTAGAACGCTATACGAAAGTGCTTTCGGAATTAGTCGGGCAAGGAATCTTGACTCAAGAGGAGTATTCTGAAAGAATGGAGAGGCTGAGAAACTACTATGTTAGCGATAATTCTAAAGAATAGATCGATTAAAGCGTGAAATTTAATTAAGTTTGAGTAATCTGGAGGTAAATCATGCAAGCAAAGCTGAATCACTTAAAGCAAATCATTAAGGAAATGGAATCAGTTGTGGTAGCTTTTTCGGGTGGGGTGGACAGCACCTTTCTCTTAAAAGTAGTTCATGAAACTTTAGGGGATCATTGTCTTGCTGTCATCGGTGCTTCGGAAACGATGCCTTCTGCTGATTATAACAATGCTTTGCAGCAGGTTAAAGAGTTTGGGGCAAAGTTTTTAGTAATTAAAACTGAAGAAATGGACAAGGAGGAGTTTGTAAAGAACCCTCAGAACCGTTGTTTTCATTGCAAAAATGAGCTGTTTACAAAGCTTTTGAGCATTGCCCAAGAGAAGAAGATTAATTGGGTTCTTGATGGGAGTAATGCTGATGATCTAAAAGATTACCGTCCTGGCATGCAAGCAGCGAGAGCCTTGGGGGTAAGGAGTCCGTTACAAGAAGCGGGCTTGAGCAAAGAAGAGATTCGTCAATTTTCCAAGAAGATGGGACTTTCAACTTGGGATAAGCCCTCCAGTCCTTGTCTATCTTCTCGTTTTCCCTACGGAGAGGAGATCACGATCGAAAAGCTTCGGCGCGTAGAGAAAGCGGAAACTTTACTTAAAGAACTAGGATTTAAAAATTTAAGAGTGCGTTATCACCAGGATGTGGCCCGATTGGAAATTCCTAAAGAAGATTTTTTGAAACTTATGGAACTGGACCTCGATACTATCGTCAAGCCCCTCAAGGAATTAGGGTTTACCTATGTTACTCTGGATTTAGAGGGTTTTCGAAGCGGCAGTCTAAACGAAGGAATACCAATTCTGTAGCATTACTTCATAGTTCTACAGTGAAGGGATCACATTGTTCTGTAATATATCACTCTGCTCTATTGACATTACTTTGTTTACTGTCATATAATAATGAAAAATTGAATACTTCTCATCCAGAGTGGCGGAGGGACTGGCCCGATGAAACCCGGCAACCGGCCTATGTGGCAGTGGTGCTAATTCCAGCAGGATTATTCCTGGAAGATGAGCAAAAATATAAGACATAAGCTCTTCCTGGAATATGGAAGGGCTTTTTATTTGCTCTAGTTATAACATTGCAGGCACCGTCAAGGACCGACGAAGAGGAGGAATAGAGAGATGAAGGAAAATACAGTGAGTATTGGTCTATTAGGATGTGGGAACGTGGGCCAAGGGGTGGTAAAAGGAATACTACTCCATTCAAACAAAATTCTTCGCAAACTGGGGATCACACTGGTCGTAAGCAAGGCCCTTGTTCAAGATATAAGTAAAGAGCGAGCAATTGAGGGGGTTATTCTAACACAGAAACCTCAAGATATTCTCGATGACCCGGAGATTGAAGTAGTAGTGGAAGTTATGGGAGGTGAACATCCCACCTATTCTTATATCAAAGAGGCGCTAGATAAAGGAAAGCATGTAGTGACAGCCAATAAGCTATTACTGGCTCTTCATGGCGCGGAATTACAAGAAATAGCCCAGCGTAAAGGAATCTGCTTGCTTTATGAAGGGAGCGTCTTGGGAGGGATTCCGATTCTTAGAACCATTCAATATGGGCTAGCCGGAGACCAGGTGAAAAAAATTTGTGGAATTTTAAATGGGACCACTAATTATATTCTGACTCAAATGGTGGAGTCAGAGAAAGGCTATGAGGAGGCTTTGCAAGAAGCGCAAGAGGCTGGTTATGCGGAAAGTGATCCGACCATGGATGTAACTGGTTTAGATGCGGCGTGTAAACTTGTTATTCTCTGTCGGGAATGCTTTGATCTGGATATTCCTCTTGAAGAGGTGGAGATTAAAGGAATCCAAGGGCTAACCCCGGAAGAGGTCGCGGAGCAAAAAAGACAGGGACGAGTGCCTAAATTAGTTGCCGAGGCATCCATCATTGATCAGTCTTCGTCAGGACTGGAAAAAAGTCGGGAAGGAATTATTGCTAAGGTTGGTGTGCAGTGGTTATCTAGGGAAGCAATTCTAAGTCATGTCTCCGGCGTGGATAATGGCCTATCCCTGGAAACGCAGTTGGTGGGTGATCTTTTTTGGAAGGGACCTGGTGCTGGCGGATTGGCCACAGGGGGAGCGGTCTTGTCCGATATCGTTGAGATTGCAAAGAAAGTAGTTGTAGAGCGCAGCATAGGAAATGCAGCTCGTTAAATAAGGCAGGATCATATGAGCGAACTAGTTTATGCTAGTTCGTTTTTTGATGATTTCCTTTTTATCTACACGATTCGTAGGGTGATTTGACATATCTTTGCTAAAAGAAGGAATGAGAAACAGTAATAGAGAACCTACTATAAAGGTATGGTAAATAATGGTATTACTCGATTCAAGTGGAAGTAAAGTTTAGGGAGGGAGCATTATCAAGAAACGAAGAATCACTCGCGGCACCTTGTTTTTCCTAGGAGTGGTATTCTGTACCTTGTTCTTGAATTTTGGTATCTTTCCTTTAAGTGCCTTTTTTAAAGGGCCCGGTTCAGAGGAACTGACTTATTCGACAACGCTGGTCACCAATCCCGAACAAACTCCACAGCAAAGAATCCAACAGCAAAGAGCCAATTATGCCGCTTATGTTAAGAAAGTAAAGACCGCAGCAGCAGCTGGTCCAAGTGAACCTGATAGCGGAGCAGTGGAAGACGAGACTCCGAAACCAGCTATCACCGAGCAAACTGAACAGCTTTTTCGTATTAATACCAATCCCTATGTTCCTGCCTTTATTTTACAGGGGAATTATGTGGTTCATGGCAGTTCGCCAAATAAGCAATATACAGCTTATATCTACCCAGATGAATGGGAAACCATCGGCGATATTTATATCAAAGATAGTGCGAGCAGTAGTTGGTTGCGACTGCAGCTAGACCAGAACTACCGAGTTAAAATGTGGCATTCTTTTGCTCCAGAAGGAAGATACACTCCAAAAAAGAAGATTCACTGGCTTAATGATAACGAGTTTATCATTATAGTCGGCTTTGCTCATGGTATAGTTTCTAAGGGTGGTGAGCTGGTTAAGGTTACTAGAGCTACCGGTAAGGCGGAGATTCTTTACCCCGCCTATCAAAAACTTAATCAAGAGGTTGTAGATTTTGAACAAGTGGGAGATGATCTAGTTCTTTATATTAATCTCATGGATGTTAATGGATTTTGTATAGAGAAGGGAGAAATCCGTGTTCCCCTGAAAGACATTGATACTTTATCACAACGAGACATTGTTTCTTAAAGCATAATAATAAGGTCTAGTTTTTTACAAGCAGGTCCTGGCGGGCTTGCTTTGTTAGTTTCTCCATCTTTCTTTAGCTTTTTGCTAAAAGAATGGTATAATAAAAAATTGAGAACTAGCAGGAGGGATTATCCTTTGGAATTTGTGGAAATTATTGCGCAAGAACTTACCTTGCGAGCCCATCAAGTTAAAGAAGCCATACAACTCTTGGACGGGGGGAACACTATTCCCTTTATAGCTCGCTATCGTAAAGAAGCGACCGGTGAGTTGGATGAGAACGCCCTGCGCAGTATTGTTGAGCGTTTGGAGTATTTAAGAAATTTAAAGCAACGCAAAAGTGAGGTTCTGCGTTTAATTGAAGAACAAGGTAAACTTACTGAGGAGTTGGCGAATCAGATTGAGAAGGCCACAATTCTTCAAGAAGTAGAAGACCTCTATCGGCCCTACAAACAAAAACGACGGACTCGGGCTACCATGGCTAAAGAAAAGGGACTTGAGCCTCTAGCATTATGGATTCTTGAACAATATCACAAGGCTCAGCCGCTTATAGAAGCTCAAAAATATATAAATCCTGAACTTGGTGTAGAAACGCCAGAAGAGGCAATCAATGGAGCCTCAGACATTATTGCAGAAATGATCTCCGATGATGCTGCTATGCGCAAAAAGATTCGGGAAGCTACTTTCCGCCTTGGTGATATCATAGCTTCAGCGAAAAAAGCAGAAGAGCGCTCAGCCTATGAGATGTATTATGATTATCGGGAGCCTGTGAAAAAACTGCCTCCTCATCGCATCCTTGCTTTGAACCGAGGAGAAAAGGAAGAGCTCCTTAATGTGAAAGTGGAAGTTCCTTCAGAGCATATTTTAGCCCTAATCGAACAGGCTTTTGTGAAGCAAGGGCCCGCAGCGGAGATTGTACGTTCAGCTGCGGATGATGCATATAAACGCTTAATAGCACCTTCTATAGAGAGAGAAATTCGGGGTGCTCTAACCGAAAAAGCCGAAGAACAAGCTATCAGAGTCTTTGCCGAGAATTTGAGGCAACTCTTACTGCAACCTCCAGTGCGTGGGAAAGTGGTACTGGGGTTAGACCCGGGATTCCGAACGGGGTGTAAATTTGCTGTAGTTGATGATACTGGCAAGCTCTTTCATGTAGGGGTTATTTATCCCCATCCTCCCCAAAACAAGCGGGAAGAAGCGAAAAGAATGCTTAGAGATGCTATCGGAAAATATCATGTAGATGTGATCGCCATTGGAAATGGCACAGCCTCTCGAGAAACAGAGGAAGTTACTGCAGAAATGATTAGGGAAAGTGGCTTAGCTTCGGAGTATATCATCGTGAGTGAAGCTGGAGCTTCAGTGTACTCTGCGTCGAAGCTGGCGGGAGAAGAGTTTCCGGACTTTGATCTCTCATTACGTAGCGCAGTCTCCATAGCTCGGCGCTTACAGGACCCCTTGGCTGAGCTTGTTAAAATAGAACCCAAGGCCGTAGGAGTTGGGCAGTATCAGCATGATGTTCAACCCAAACGCCTTGAAGAATCCCTACATGGAGTAGTGGAATCGGCAGTTAATGCTGTTGGTGTAGATCTGAATACCGCCTCACCATCTCTCCTTCAATATGTAGCAGGTCTTAAACCTACCATTGCCAAAAATATTGTGGCTTATCGGGAAAACCACGGGAAGTTCCAAAAACGGGATCAGCTTAAAAAGGTCCCTCGTCTAGGTGAGCAGACATTTGTTCAGTGCGCCGGCTTTATTCGTATTCCCGAAGGGGTCAACCCTCTGGAAAATACACCGGTTCATCCGGAATCTTATGACCTTGCTCAAAATATTTTGCACAAGGCAGGATTCGCTCTAACAGATCTACGAGAACGCCCCAATGAGGTGCGATTGGGGATTGCCCAATTGGATCCGGAGGAATGTGCTCGGGAATTCAGTGCCGGGGTTCCCACGGTCAAAGATATTCTTGCCGCTCTGCAACGCCCTGGCCGGGATCCTCGGGAGGATTTGCCCCGACCAAAACTACGTCAGGATGTTACCCATCTAGAGGATTTACAGACTGGAATGATCCTCGAAGGAACCGTCAGGAATATCGTTGATTTTGGAGCTTTTATTGATATAGGAGTCAAACACGACGGTTTGGTGCATATATCTCAAATCAGTGAGAAGTTTATCAGGCATCCCATGGAAGTGCTTTCCGTGGGAGACATCGTTAAAGTCCGTGTCCTAGGTATCGACACCGCCCGTGAGCGAGTCAGTCTGTCTATGAGGGAAATCGCTGCAGACGCAATGGTATCTATATAGCCCTATATATAAGGATTTCAACGACTATACTATTCATAACGGAGGTAATCATGAACGCAAATACGAGCCTTTTTATCCGTAACGGTCGCATTAAGACCATGAAAGGCCAAGAATTCATCGGAAGCATCTTAGTGGAAGGCACACAAATTAAAGCCATTGGGGAGAATCTGGTTGCTCCTGAGGGAGCAGAGATCATCGAAGCCCAGGATAAGTTTGTTTTACCCGGCTTTATTGACGCCCACTGTCACGTGGGACTGGGAGAGGAGATTTACCAAAGTGAAGGGGATGATCTCAATGAAATGACTGAGCCGATCACCCCTGAACTGCGTGCAATTGATGGTATTAATCCAGAGGATGAAGGTTTACGGGATGCTCGTTTAGGGGGAGTCACCGCAGTGTTTTCCACACCGGGCAGCGGCAATGTCATTGGTGGTACAGGCGTAGTGTTGAAAACAGTCGGCAAAGTCGTGGATAAGATGATCGTACGGGAACCTGCAGGGCTAAAGGTGGCCTTTGGTGAGAATCCCAAAATGGTCTATGGCGGTGAACAAAAGAAGATGCCCATGACACGTATGGCCACTGCGGCACTTCTTCGACAAGCTCTAGTGGATGCTGAGACCTATCTGGAAAAGTTGGAGCAAGGTATTGAAGATCCAGAAAAAGTGCCCGAGCGGGATCTGGGAATGGAAAGCTTGATTCGTGTGATTAAACGTGAGATTCCTTTACGGGCCCATGCTCATCGGGCTGATGATATTATGACCGCTATTCGCATTGCTAAAGAATTTAATGTAGATCTGGTCATTGAACATTGCACTGAGGGACATAAGATTGCTGAGGAAATCGCAGAATATGGATATCCTGCTGTTGTGGGTCCTTCATTAATTAATCGGGCTAAGGTGGAGTTGAAAGATAAATCCTTTGAAACTCCTAATGTCCTAACACAAGCAGGCGTTAAGGTAGCAATTATCACAGATCATCCGGTGACTCCCATCGAACAATTGCCCCTTTGTGCAGCGCTGGTAGCACGAGCCGGTATGGATGAAGAAGAAGCTTTAAAGGCCATCACTATTAATCCGGCAGAAATTATGGGCGTGGATCATCGCCTAGGATCCTTGGAAGTGGGTAAAGATGCGGATATCGTTATTTGGAGTGAACATCCTTTTGTTTTAAAATCACATCCTGAGACTGTCATTATTAACGGCAAAATCATTAGGGATTAGGCTTTCCGGGGGGCCGGCATCATTTCGCTTCCGTGGGCGCTTAGCCAAACCTCAGGGTAATACCTGAAGCGAACCAGATTTTAGAACGAATAGTTAAAGGAAAGGACGGTCAGAATGGACCTAGAAGTTCAAAGCCTAAGCGCAGATTGTACTCATGCCCTTGGATACAATTTAGGAAAAGCGCTTCGTGGGGGAGATGTGGTGTGCCTCTTCGGTGATTTGGGTGCGGGAAAAACTGCATTAGCCAAAGGAGTTGGGAAGGCTTTAGCAGTACAAGAACCCATGACCAGTCCGACCTTTACTTTTCAGATTGAGTATTCAGGGATAGCTCGGGATAATCCGGTGCGGTTAATCCACATGGATTTATATCGTTTGCGTTATCCAGAAGAGGTAGAAATAATCGGAGTAGAGGATGCCTTTCAAGAAGATACTATTTGCTTGATTGAATGGCCGGGAATTGCAGAGGACATCTTACCCGATGATTCATTAGAGATCAGGATTGAAGGATCAGGGGAGGAACCACGCAGAATCGGCTTTTCTTCTCATTCGGAAGCCTGGGTAGAACGGCTCAAAGATATTATTCCTTTTGAATATTAGGAGGATCTATGAAGTATCTCACCATCGATACTACCACCAAAGTCACAGCTTTAGCCTTGGCGGAGGACGGGCAGCTGGTGGCGGAAGGCTTTTTGCATACATCCAAAACCCATTCGGAGCGGTTGATTCCTGTATTGGATCAAGTCTTAGAGGCATCAGCCTGGAAGCTTCAAGATCTCGATTTTATTGGTGTGGTGCGGGGACCAGGCTCTTTTACGGGAATCCGTATTGGGATTGCCACAGCTCAGGGCTTGGCTCAAGTGCTCAAACTTCCCTTAGTAGGTGTGCTTTCCTTGGATTCTTTGGCTTGGGCCGGACATAGCCGACCGGAAGAAATCGTACCTATTCTTGATGCAAGAAAGAATGAATGGTATACAGCTCGGTACCGATGGTCGGAAGGAGAGGAAATCCCCATACGAAGCCGGGATCCTTTCGCGGTAGAGCCAGCTCTTTGGCTTAAGGAATTGGCGGAACAGGATAAAGCCATTGTTTTTATCGGTGACGCCGTTTCGCGCTATAAAGAGAAGATTAAGACCACCTTAGGGAATAAGGCGGTGCTTCTCCCGGATTATTTGGCTTTACCACGGGGAGCGTATACTGTTCGTTGTGTTTGGAATGAATGGCAGAAGGGAACCCAGGGGAAGCTTGTGGAACCTTATTACATTCGGTTATCGGAAGCTGAGGTCAATTGGGCTAAGAAAGAGGAGGCGCTAAAGGGGAAATGATGATTCGCCCCATGCAAGAGAGTGATTTATCCACAATTCTGGAGATAGAGCATGCCTGCTTTCCGGCACCTTGGGCTCCCCAGTCTTTTGTCAGTGAGCTGAGAGATAATGAGTATGCACGGTACTTTTGCTTGGAACACGAGGGCAATATCATCGGCTATATGGGGTTATGGTTTATACTCGAAGAAGGACATATTACCAATGTGGCTATAGCACCGGGGTATCAGGGGATGGGCGGAGGAGAGTTCCTGATGCGCTCTGTGATCGATTTGATGGTTAAGGAAGGCATGGAGCGTATGACCCTTGAGGTACGAGCCTCCAATGTCTCTGCTCAAAGACTGTACGAACGCCTTGGCTTTGTAACAGCGGGGGTTCGTAAAGGCTATTACTCAGATAATCGTGAAGATGCCCTTATTATGTGGCTTGATATAGGCAAAGAGTAGAGATAGTCTTTGCCATACTGAGCGGTGGCGAGTATCTCTATTAAGAAGAGATGTTTTTTTCTGGTGAAGGAAAGTAGGCAGATATCGGGAGGTTGCTGGTGAACAATAAAGATATTAATATACTTGGAATTGAGACAAGCTGTGATGAGACCTCAGCGGCCGTGCTTCGCAATGGCCGTGATCTGCTCAGTCATATTATTTCATCGCAGATCAAGACCCATCAAAAATACGGTGGAGTCGTGCCGGAAGTGGCTTCACGGGAGCATATCCTACATTTGCAAAGTGTTGTAGAGGAAGCTTTGCAAGGGGCGAAGATGGAGTTTGGAGATTTGGCGGGAATTGCAGTGACCTATGGACCGGGGCTTGTGGGCTCTCTTCTTGTAGGAGTGGCGGGGGCAAAGGCTATGGCTTATGCGGCAGGGATTCCGTTGCTGGGAATTAACCATTTAGAAGGACATATTTATGCGAACTTTCTCCATGATCCGGAGCTGAAGTTTCCTTTATTGGCTCTCCTTGTCTCGGGAGGGCATTCCCATTTGGTGCATTTTGAAGGGCATGGGAAGTATCAAGTCCTTGGACATACTCGGGATGACGCTGCAGGGGAGGCTTTAGATAAGGTAGCTCGGACCTTAGGGTTGGGTTATCCTGGAGGACCTTATATTCAAAAGGCCGCTCTTGAAGGGGATCCTCATGCCTACGAATTCCCAAGAGCTATGCTTGAACCCGGCAGTCTTGATTTCAGCTTTAGCGGAGTGAAGTCCGCTGTGCTCAATACCTTGAATTCAGCGCGAATGAAGGGCGAGACGGTGAATGTTGCTGATGTGGCAGCTTCTTTCCAGGAGGCCATCGTAGATGTCTTAGTGCGTAAGACCTTGCTGGCCTTGGAAAAAACAAAGGCTCCTACCCTAGTCCTTGCCGGAGGAGTGGCAGCCAATACTTCACTAAGGAAACGTCTCACTGAGGCAACCCAAAAACGGGGTGTTGCCTTTAGTTATCCACCTCCGGTTCTCTGCACGGATAATGGAGCCATGATCGCGGCAGCCGGATACTACCGTTATTTAGCTAAGGATTATGCTCCTTGGAATTTGAATGCTATACCGGGACTGAATCTGGCTTAAGGGAGTATAGTTCGAATAGGACTATACCCCCTTTCTTTTTCTCGAAATAGGACATTCGGGCAAGAAATTTTGAAAAGGGATAATATGTTCTGTGGATAGTTAATTCTGTGGACAATGTGGATAACTCTGTGACTAACTGGTATTAGCGGGTTGAGAGGTGTTGAATTTGAGGAGGAACATTGGACATAATTACCCACAGACCCTGTGGATAATGTGGATAAGTCAGGGACAAGGGATATTATGAAGGGATGGAGATGGGGATAACTTAAAAATATGAAAAGTAGTACAAGGTACTTTTCTTTTATCCTTTGTTCGAGATAAAATAGAAGCATGTGTTTAGAGAGTTTCTCATACCATGGGGGAGAGCCCTTAGTTAACGGCTTAAAATTAATTTATTTATAAGAACGGAGAACAAACATGTGGATATTATTTGTTTGTCTTATAGCAGGAGCTTTCGTGGGATGGTTTCGTTTATTGCCTAGGGTTATCTTGAACCAAGCGGGACGAGGGATGATGATCGGGGTATTGATTCTCTTGTTGACCATGGGTTTACGGATCGGAGTGGACCAGAACACTCTTTCACAATTAGGGAGCTTCGGATTGCAGGCCTTCTTATTTGCAGTTGCGGCAATTATAGGAAGTGTAGTGGCTGTTTGGCTATTAGAAAGAGTTTTCATTGGGAAGTCGCCCATGCTTCCGCAGCAAGATAAGATGGAAGTGAACAGTACTGAGGCAGCTCATCCCTATCAGATGACTTGCGCAATTATTGGGGCGTTTATTGCAGGAATTTTCGGCGGGATTCTTTTATTTCCCCAGGCTTGGACAGCATACTTACCAACGATTACAACGTTAGCTCTTGATTTTACTCTGGTCATGGTAGGCATCGATTTAGGTCTGAATCGCGATATTTGGAGACATATGCTCAAAGTTGGTTGGCAGGTGTTTTTAGCACCTGTGGGTGTGGTGCTCGGTAGTATTGTAGCGGCTATGGTGGTAGGATTGTGCTTTGGATGGGAGCTTCGGGAGGGAGGAGCAGTTGGTGCTGGGTTTGGATGGTACAGCCTATCTGGGGTTTTGATCTCCGACCTTCACTCGGTCTCCTTGGGTACTATCGCTTTTTTGAGTAATATATTTAGAGAAGTTTTAGCGATTATTTTTGTCCCTTTTTTAGCTAAAAGGGTGGGGCCGTTGGCCCTTGTTGCTCCCAGTGGAGCGACAGCTATGGATTCGACCCTTCCTCTCTTGGTGGCGGTGGGACCTAAAGGTATCGGTATCGTAGCTATAATTAGCGGGCTTTCTTTATCTCTTCTGGTTCCGGTTTTGGTACCCCTGGTTTTAGGTTAGATCAGGAAAGCCATTTAAGTATTTATCGAACTTTGTAGAAGGAATATTCTAATCTTTGACGAATCTATTATATGATTGACTGAATTTTCTTGAAAAGAAAAGTATACTTTTTTAGTGGAGGATCTAAAGGAGGATTGAAAGGTGTCTGAGGAGAAGCGGTCATTGCGGGAACGGGTACTGTCCCTGCGATCGGCGTTGACGCCGGAAGAACGGGCTTTTAAAAGCCAAAGAATTCAGGCTATCGTGACTCAGACCCGTGAGTTTCAGGAAGCAAGCACCATCATGCTTTTTATGAATTTTCGCGATGAGGTAGAGACTACTGAGTTAGCCCAAATAGTCATTGACTTAGGAAAGCGGTTGGTATTGCCGCGATGTGCTCCAAAGGGGGTGCTTATACCGGCGCTTATCGAGGATTTGGAAAAGGATATTGAGTCAGGAATGTGGGGAATCCGTGAACCTAAAAAGGAGGAACTCACTAAGGTTGATCCCCTGGAGATCGATTGTATTCTTGTTCCTGGAGCAGCTTTTGATACTCAGGGCAATCGCCTCGGTTATGGGGGCGGATATTATGATCGGTTTTTCGGGAGATTGGCAGAAGGAACACCAAAGATTGCGCTTGCTTTTCACTGCCAGATCGTGGACAGAATCCCCGTTGAGTTTTACGATAAGAAAGTAGACATGTTAATCACTGAACAGGGTATCATGCGTTTCAAAGAAACGCTTTGAACTTAGTGGAAAAGGGAGGAGAATCGTTTTGTGTGAGGAGTGTAGGGAGTTAGTTGATCCTAAAGAGGAACAATTGGATCGGATATTAGCCCACTATAAACAGGAGAAAGGGGCGCTTATTCCGGTTTTGCAGGAAGCACAAGGACTTTATGGATATTTGCCTGAACATGTGATAAAGCACATAAGCAGGGAACTACGTATACCTTCTGCCAAGGTTTATGGAGTTGTCACATTTTATGCCCAATTCCGCCTTGCGCCAATGGGACGCAATGTCATCAGTGTCTGCTTAGGTACTGCCTGCCATGTTCGAGGAGGAGCTAAAGTTCTGGAAGCCATAGAAAAAAATACAAAAATTAAGGATGGACAGACCACGGAAGATGGACGCTTTACTTTAGAGATTGTCAACTGTATTGGTGCCTGCGGATTAGCTCCTGTTATGTCCATTAATGGAAATGTCCACGGACGATTGAATGCAGATCAGATCCCAGGAATCCTGGCAGAGTATAAGTAGGGGGAATAGGGATGAACACAGAAGCTAAAAAACAGGTTTTTATCTGTGCGGGCACAGGCTGTCTCTCTTCAGGAGCCAATAAAATCATTGATTTAATGAACGTAGAGATAAAACGTCAAGGGTTGTCTGAGAATGTGGAGCTCATCGCCACAGGTTGCCGTGGTTTTTGTGAGCAAGGGCCAACTTTGGTCGTAGAGCCTGCTCAGAGATTTTACAGAAGAATTCAACCGGAAGATATTCCGGAGCTTGTAGAGAAAGAATTAGGTCAAGGGGAGAAGGTGGAGCGCCTTTTCTATGTGGATCCCCTGTCAGGAGAACCGGCTTTAAGCTATGAGGACATTAGTTTCTTTGCCAAGCAAACCCGTATCGCTCTTAAAAATTGTGGATTTATCGATCCTACTAAGCTTGAGGATTATCTGGCTCATGGAGGCTATGAAGGTTTAAAGAAAGCCCTCACTATGGCCCCCGAGGCAATTATCGAGGAAGTCAAGGGAGCCGGCTTACGTGGCCGGGGAGGAGCCGGTTTCTTAACTGGTCTGAAATGGAGCTTATGTAAAGCTACTCCATCAGATAAAAAATATGTGATTTGTAACGCCGATGAAGGAGATCCGGGTGCGTTTATGGATCGCGGTCTTCTCGAGGGAGATCCTCATGCCGTCATTGAGGGAATGTTGATTGGCGCCTATGCTATTGGTGCAGATGAGGGCTATGTTTACTGTCGTGCAGAGTACCCCTTGGCTATCAAGAATCTGCAAATTGCCATGAAACAGGCTGAAGAAGCAGGATTCTTAGGTGATAACATCTTAGGTACGCAATTTAGTTTCCATTTGAAAATCAACGCTGGAGCCGGAGCCTTTGTTTGCGGTGAGGAAACGGCTTTGATGGCATCTATCGAAGGAAAAAGAGGTATGCCTCGAGTGCGGCCTCCTTTCCCAGCTCAAAGCGGGCTATGGGGTAAGCCTACCAACATCAATAATGTTGAGACTTGGTCCAACATACCTCATATCTTAAAAAATGGAGCCCAATGGTATGCTCAGTACGGAACGGAAAAGAGCAAAGGCACAAAGATTTTTGCTCTAACTGGTAAGGTTAACAACACTGGATTAGTTGAAGTTCCTATGGGAATGCCTTTAAGAGATATTATTTTCGATATCGGCGGCGGTATTAAAGACGGTAAGAAGTTCAAAGCGGTGCAAATCGGCGGCCCTTCAGGAGGATGCCTGCCGGAAGATATGTTGGATCTCCCTGTGGATTATGACACCCTAACCCGGGCTGGTGCTATGGTGGGTTCCGGTGGTTTGGTTATCATGGATGAAACCACTTGTATGGTGGATATTGCCCGCTTTTTCCTGAACTTTTCCCAGAGCGAATCCTGCGGAAAATGTACCCCCTGCCGTGAAGGGAATAAACGGATGTGGGAGATTCTCGACCGCATCACCCGTGGTGAAGGCAGGGAGGAGGATATTGAGAAACTGGAAACCCTGGCCTATACAGTTAAAGAAACCTCCCTGTGCGGTTTAGGTCAAAACGCGCCTAACCCTATCCTGGCCACCTTAAAATATTTCCGGGAAGAATTTGAGGAGCATATCCACGCTAAAAAATGCCGGGCCGGAGTTTGCAGTGACCTCCTGACCTACGAGATTGATGCGGAAAAATGCAAAAAATGCGGACTGTGTGCTAAAAATTGCCCAGCTAACTGTATCAGTGGAAATAAAAATACCCCCTATGTTATTGATGGGGAAAGGTGTATCCGCTGCGGAAGCTGTATGGATACCTGTAAATTTGGCGCGGTTATCCGGGCCTAGAAGAAAGGGGTGGATTTGGTGGAATGGCTGAATTTAACCATTGATGGAAAAGAAGTTGTGGTGCCCAAAGGAAGCACGGTCCTGGAAGCATGCCGGATGCACGATATTCCGGTTCCAACCCTTTGTCAGGATCCGGAGCTCACTAATGCCGGGGCATGCCGTCTCTGTATTGTGGAGATTGAAGGAATGCGCAATTTGCCGCCTTCTTGTGTGACCCAAGTGACCCAGGGTATGATTGTTAAAACTCAGACACCGAAGGTACGCAAGTCCCGCAAGGTGATCCTTGAGCTCTTAGTGGCGAACCATCCATTGGATTGTATGACCTGTCAAAAGATGGGGGATTGCTCCCTTGCTCAATATGCCTATGAATACGGTGTATCCGGTGAAGACTACCGAGGGGAACGGCGTGAACACCCCCTTGATGACAGCAACCCCTTTATTCTAAGAGATCCGAATAAATGCATCCTCTGCGGTAAATGTGTGCGGGCTTGCGAAGAGATTCAGGGACGAAGCGTATTGGATTTCTTTAAGCGGGGCTTTGACGCCCAGGTGGGACCGGCTTTTGATATTCCTTATAGTGAATCGGAATGTGTTTTCTGCGGATCCTGTGTTTCGGTCTGCCCGGTGGGGGCATTGGTGGAGAAAAAGATGGTTGGCCAGGCTCGGGCCTGGAACATCGAAAAAGTACAGACCACCTGTCCTTTCTGCGGTACAGGCTGCAACTTTGACTTAAATGTCAGCAATGGCAAAGTGATTGGGGTAACTTCAAATCCGGAGGCACCGGTGAACGGCAAAGCCCTCTGTGTCAAGGGCCGTTTCGGTATGGACTTGATCCATAGTCCTCAGCGCCTGACGACTCCGTTGATTAAAAAGGATGGCGAATTCGTCCCGGCAGGCTGGGATGAAGCTCTTGATTTGATTGCCACAAAGTTCGGTGAGATCAAAGAGCAATATGGACCAGATTCTTTTGCAGCCCTCAGTTCGGCTCGTTGTACCAATGAAGAAAATTACCTGATGCAAAAATTCATGCGCGCGGTGATCGGAACGAATAATGTGGATCACTGCGCACGTACCTGACACGCTCCCACTGTGGCAGGTCTTGCCACTTCATTTGGCTCAGGAGCGATGACCAATTCCATCAATGAAATCCCCAATGCGGAAGTCATGTTTGTAATCGGCTCCAATACCACGGAAGCTCATCCGATTATCGGTACCAAGATGAAACAAGCACTGGCTCGGGGAGCCAAGCTCATCGTAGCTGATCCACGGGAGATCGAGCTGGCCAGGGATGCTCATGTCTGGATGAGATTGAAGCCGGGCACAGATATTCCCCTGATCAATGGGATTATGAATATCATTTTGGAGAACGGCTGGGAGGATCGTGCCTTTATTGAGGAACGGACCGAAGGCTATGAACAACTACGGGAAAATCTCAAGAAATTCCCGCCGGAAGAAGTCAGCAAAATCACTGGAGTTCCCGTAGAGCTAATGGTGGAAGCTGCCCGTCTCTACACCGGTGTGGAACGTGCTCAGATTTTCTACACCCTGGGAATCACGGAGCATGTCTGTGGCACAGATAATGTTATGTCCCTGGCCAATCTGGCCATGCTCACTGGAAATATCGGGAAGGAAAGCTCCGGAGTCAACCCGTTGAGGGGTCAGAACAATGTGCAGGGAGCCTGCGATATGGGGGCTCTGCCTAATGTTTACACCGGTTACCAGAGTGTTACCAACCCGTCGGTGCGGGCTAAGTTTGAAGAGTCCTGGGGAGCTTCCCTTAATCCCAACCAGGGCTTCATGATTCCGGATATGTTTGATTCAGCGGTTAAGAAGGAATTGCGGGCTATGTATATCATGGGCGAAGACCCTGTGCTAACCGACGCCGACGCCAATCACGTGCGTAAAGGCCTGGAGGCTCTGGATTTCCTGGTTGTTCAGAACATCTTTATGTCTGAGACCGCCGAACTGGCTGATGTCATTTTGCCGGGCGCCAGCTTTGCGGAAAAGGACGGCACGTTCACGAATACCGAGCGTCGGGTGCAGAGGGTTAATCGGGCGATTAAGCCGATCGCCGCTGCGAAGGCTGACTGGGAAATCATTTGTGAGCTCGCCAACCGGATGGGGTATCCGATGGCTTACCAGTCTCCCGCGGAGATCATGCAGGAAATTGCCGCGCTGACGCCGCAATATGCCGGCATCACCTATGAACGTCTGGGCAGGAAGGGATTGCAATGGCCGGTTCCCCATGCCGATCATCCGGGAACGAAGTTCCTGCACGAAGGGAAATTTACCCGTGGCAAAGGCTTATTCGCGGCGATTGAGCATCAACTGCCGGATGAGCTGCCTGATGAAGAGTATCCATTCCTGCTGACCACAGGCCGCAAGCTGCAGCATTACAATATCTCCACTCGTTTCTCAGCTGCGTTGGATGAGCATGCACCTGAGGAATTGGCTGAACTTAATCCTAAGGATGCCCGACGGTTGGGAATTCAGGACGGTGAGAATGTTAAAGTAGTTTCCCGCCGCGGTGAGGTAGTGACCAAGGTCTGGGTAACTGAAAGGGTCCCGCCTGGAGTGCTCTTTATGACCCTGCATTATAGGGAGTCACCGACGAATGTCTTAACCAACGGAGCGTATGATAAAGTAACTAAGACCTACGAATATAAGGTCTGCGGTGTGCGGGTGGAACCTCTGGTGCAATCTGCACAATAAAGGAAACTTGCTTCAGGTGGAGTTTCGACTCCATCTGAAGCGTAGTTGACTTATCCTCTGTGAGGATAGGAATAGGGGAGTGTCCAAGCTTTGTCTAATATGCATAGCTTGCGGCACTCTCCCTTTTTTATTTCAGAAAAAACAGCTTGGTATTAACTAGCTATTAGGGTGGAAAGTAAAAGTTCTTTTATGGGAAGGGCTTATCTGTGTTACAATAAAGCAAAAGACAAAAGTCTGATCATTGATAGATATAGGGAGACATACCATATGGATGCTAATAATGGAGAAACCCTTTTGCCGATAACCGGAATTATCCTGGCCGGTGGGAAAAGCTCTCGCATGGGTCGCAACAAGGCTTTTATTGAATGGGCTGGGGTCCCACTCATTGAGCATACCTTAGCTATCTTTAGTACGGTCTTTGCTGAAGTGATGATTAGCAGCAATCATCCGGAGCTCTATGCTAAATATGGAGTTAAAGTGATCAAAGATAATTATCTGGACCATGGGCCCTTAGGAGGGTTAGAAGCATGCTTGCGGGAAGCTCGTTATGATTATGCCTTTTTTGCCGCTTGCGATATGCCTTTTTTGAGTGTAGAAGTGATTCGATTTATGGCCGGGAAAATTGAAGGGGAGGTTGATATCTTAATCCCTGAGCTTGATGGCGAAATTCAACCCCTCCATGCTTTTTATCACAAAAACTGTCTTCCCATAATTGAAGACAGTTTAAAGGCGAAGCATCTTAAACTGGCAGTATTTATTCGGCAAAACAACAGGGTACGTCATATGAGGGAGAAGGATTTCATTAATTTTCCAAACATACGTCTTTGTTTCAGTAATATGAATACACCTCAAGAATACCTAACCCTGCAACAGCATAATCTTCATAATACTTGACAATAATGTAGACATTCTTTATCGTATTTAAAGGAAACTATAAAAAGCGGCTATTTTATCAGGAATTTATTAAGATTTGTTAATAAAGATTAAGAAATATTATTATTAGAACTCTTTTTGCAATCTCCAAAATAGTGTATACTACAATTAGTTACATTCTTTAATAATTATTCACAGCCGTAGTATAATGAGTAATAGAATACGTTTTGTGCTCCGAAGCTGGAAACCTAAAGTGAGCTATGGTTTACCAGTCGTGCATTCTGCACCGGGTATTATTGGAAACAGTAATGCCTCCCATTTGGAAAGGAGTCTGTAGGGTATAGGGGAACTCCCCGGTTTTACAGACCGTGGGAGTTCTTTGTTTTGTGGAATAATGAACGTGAAGGTGGGGGAAATCTATGCAAGATCAATATCGACGCCAGATCGAATACCTGAGGATTTCCATTACAGATCGCTGCAATTTACGTTGCAAGTATTGCATGCCTCCTGAAGGAGTTCAATGGATTCCCCATGAGTCTATCTTGACCTATGAAGAAATATCACGTGTCATGCGGATTAGTACCTCCTTAGGATTTAGACGGTTTCGCATAACCGGCGGGGAGCCCTTAATTCGATCCGGAATTCTGGAATTTTTACAGAATGCTTCCCAAATTTCAGGGGTGGAGGATCTGATGCTTACCACCAATGGGATACTTCTTCCAGACATGGCAGAAGACCTAAAGAAGGCGGGAGTTAATCGAGTTAATATAAGCCTGGATACCTTCGATGAAGATAAGTTTCGAGAGCTCACCCGTGGTGGGGATATTAAGAAAGTCTTTCAAGGGATACACCGCTCCCTCGAAGTAGGGTTACATCCGGTTAAACTCAACGTAGTGGTTGTTCGTGATTTCAATAGCCATGAACTGCCACGTTTTATGGAATTAGCCCATGACTATCCCGTTCATGTTCGCTTTATCGAATTGATGCCCATCGGAATCAGTTCGGATAAACGCAGTGATTTTGTATCCATCGATGAGATGAAAGCAATATTGGGCTTAGAGGGCCTTAAAGCTACTCGTGACATTCGAGGAGGAGGGCCTGCTGAATATATCACTTCGGAGGGATTTAAAGGTAGTGTGGGCTTTATCAGCGCTATCAGCAAACATTTTTGCAGCACCTGCAACCGTATTCGCTTAACTCCCGATGGTAAGCTGCGCCTATGTTTACACAGTTCCAATGAAGTGGATTTTCGTGAAGTGCTTCGCTCCAACAAGAGTGATGATGAGGTCAGGGATGTTTTTGCCCAAGCGATTTGGAATAAGCCGGCTGAACATCATATGAATGATCAGGCTTGGCAGGATCAACGGATTATGTCCCAGATTGGAGGATAATTATGGAATTGACACATTTTGATGAAGAAGGCCGGGCACGTATGGTGGATGTCTCAGATAAAGCGGAGACCACTCGAGTGGCTACCGCCCGAGGTAAGGTAGAAATGCAACCGGAAACTTTAGAGAGAATCCGATTAGGGCAGATTGCTAAAGGGGATGTATTGGCGGTAGCCCAAGTCGCAGGAATCATGGCTGCCAAACAAACTTCAAATGTTATTCCTATGTGTCACCCTTTGGCTATTACAGGGGCTAAACTGAGTTTTGAAATTGTTCCTCCCGGAACCATAGAAATCGAAGGAATCGTCAAGGTCACGGGGAAAACCGGGGTTGAGATGGAAGCTCTTACAGCAGTAAGCGTTGCAGCTTTAACCATCTATGATATGTGCAAAGCTATCGATAAGACCATGGTCATCGGCGATATTCGGCTCATGGAAAAAACCGGCGGCAAGAGCGGTCATTTTATTCGCGAAGATCATATAAGCTAAAAAGTTGGGGAGGAAAGATAAAATGGCGAAAATTATTGCAGTTTGTACAAGTGAGAAAAAGGGGATGCGGAAGAAAAACGTGGGCGAGGGAATCCTGAAGGTTAATTTTGGCATTGAAGGTGATGCCCATGGGGGAGATTGGCATCGTCAAGTAAGTTTGCTGGCTATGGAAAGCATTAAGAAGATGCAGGACATGGGGCTTGATGTGGGACCAGGAGATTTCGCTGAGAACTTAACCACCGAAGGAATTGATCTGGTTAGCCTGCCCCTTGGCACAAAACTGAAGATTGGTGAAACCGGCGTGGGGGAAGTGACCCAGATCGGTAAAGAGTGTCATACCCGCTGTGCTATTTATTATCAAGCGGGGGATTGTGTTATGCCGAAGGAAGGGATCTTTATCCGTGTTCTGGAAGGTGGTCCTATTGGGGTGGGAGACACTATTGAGGTGATGGAATAATGCTAAGGGTTGGGGTTATAACAGCCAGTGATAAAGGAGCCCAGGGTCAAAGAGAAGATCTTTCCGGTACTGTTCTCAAGGAATTGGTGAAAGAGATTGACGGCGAAGTCATTCTCTATGCCATCCTTCCGGATGATCAGGAGCTTTTGGCTCAAACCATGAAAAAATGGGTGGATGAAGATGGCTTGGACCTTATTCTGACCACGGGAGGCACAGGTTTCTCCTTACGTGATGTTACCCCAGAGGCCACTATTGCCGTTGCGGATCGGATGGTCCCTGGTATTGCTGAAGTAATGCGTTATGAGAGCTATAAAATTACCCCGAAGGCTATGTTGAGTCGAGCGGTAGCCGCCTTGCGCAAGAAGACCTTAATCATCAATATGCCGGGTTCTCCTAAGGCTTGTAAGGAGTGTTGGGCCGCTCTTGTCCCTGCTCTGCCCCATGGGATTCAAATCCTCAAAGGCGAAGCCGGCGAGTGCGCTGCTCCTACTCATCAATAGAGATATTCAGCAGAAAATATTTTTTGAGCTTGTCACCCCTGTCCTTTTCCTGCGTATTCTATAGTAAGCAGAAGTGGAAATGGGGTGATATTTTTTTGAAAACTATTGCTTTTGTTGATTATGAAAATATATGGACAGGACTATTTGAACAAGGTTATGAATTAACTCCGGAAATCCTCATGGAATCCATTCAATTGTACGCTAAACGAAACCACTATGTCCTATCCGCTATTTATCTCTATGCTAATTTTGATCGGGAGGAATTCTGGCGTACCCAGACTTCCTTTGAGAAGACTCATGTATATACGCGTCATGTCTACGGAAAAAGTAATTTCGCCAGCACAGGATTAAGGCGAAATGCGGCGGATGTGGAGCTCATACTGGAAGCGCAGGAAATCTTGCTTACCCGTACCACGACTTTTGATGTATTTCTCCTTCTAACCGGGGATGGAGATTTTTTGCCCTTAGTTCGTAAAATAAGAGCCTGGGGAAAAGAAGTTAAGGTCATCGGCGTGGATGGAAGTATACACCATGAGCTGCAACCCTTTAGTGATTCTGAGGATTTTTTCAGCGAGCTTCTCACTCAGGAACGGCCACGGGAATATAAAGCAGAAAAGGATCTTGAGCAAGGAATCTTAATCCTGGCTCAGCTTCAGTCAAGTATGGCGTATGTTGCCTCTACCAAAGCAAGGACAGCTCTTTCGGAGCATCTAGGGGCTACCACATCACAAGTGAAAGACCTTATTCGCCATGCTTTAAAAGAGGGGATCCTCCTTGAACAAGAATATGCAGATTCTGGTTTAAAGATCGGTAAAACAAAGATTTATCTTTTAAATCTTGACCATTTCATGGTTCAAGCTGTTCTGGGTTCAGCAACAGAAGAGATTCGCAAACGCTATGAGAAGCTAGGAGTTCTTTGATGATTTTCTGTGTGAAAAGGTAAGGGATAATGAAATTATAGAAAAAGGGATATCTGGCTTTGAGGGGGCGGATATCCCTTTTTCTAATGAAAATATAGTTTTTTGCCCAAAGGATGAATAAACCCCCCGGGGACTGGTCAATATAGTGCTTAGTGAATGCAAGTAGAAGCAATGATATTCTGTCAATTTAAGAGTGATGCAATAAAGAGCAGATATAAGGAGAAAACAGAAGGTTTTCGACTGTAAATCTCTTAAAAATGCAAATGACAGGATTTGATTTCTTCATCTACCTTGCATATTATTATAGTATGATGTTAGCACTCAATAGGAATGAGTGCTAACAATAGTAAAATAATATTTTAGTTCTTAAGGAGGGACTTTCTTCAATGAACATTAAGCCTCTAGGTGACAGGGTAGTCATTAAAGCACTCCCTATGGAAGAAAAGACAAAAAGCGGAATCATCATGCCGGATACGGCTAAGGAAAAACCTCAAGAAGGTGAAGTCGTTGCAGTAGGACCTGGAAAAGTGGAAAAGGGAGAGCGCATTGCCCTCGATGTTAAAGTGGGTGACCGCGTGATTTATTCCAAATATGCTGGTACTGAAGTAAAGTATGATGGTCAAGAGTATCTCATTCTTAAGGAAACTGACATTTTAGCGGTTATTGGCTAGGACATACTCTTTGCTTATCTACTTAGGAAACTTGACATTGCATAATGCTTTCTAACTTATCGAGTCTTAAATTTCGGATTTTTAAGGAGGAACTTACAGGTGGCAAAACAAATCGTTTTCAATGAAGAAGCTCGCCGTGCACTAGAGCGTGGTGTTAATGCTTTGGCTGAATCTGTCCGGGTAACTCTCGGACCTAAAGGTCGTAACGTGGTTTTGGACAAAAAATTCGGCGCGCCTTTGATCACCAATGACGGTGTAACCATTGCACGGGAAATTGAACTGGAAGATCCATTTGAGAATATGGGTGCTCAACTTGTTAAAGAGGTTGCAACCAAAACCAATGATGTAGCAGGGGATGGAACCACCACTGCAACCGTATTGGCTCAAGCGATTATTCGTGAGGGTTTAAAGAACGTGGCTGCCGGTGCTAATCCTATGGGTATCAAACGGGGCATTGAGCAGGCTGTTGAATCTGTTGTCAATGATATTAAAACCAATGCTAAGCCCATTGAAAGCAAAGAATCCATCGCTCAAGTAGCTTCTATCTCCGCTGGCGATGATAACATCGGCGTTCTGATTTCTGATGCTATGGAAAAGGTCGGAAAAGACGGCGTAATCACCGTAGAAGAAGCTAAAGGAATGACCACCGAGCTTAAAGTTGTAGAAGGTATGCAATTTGACCGGGGCTATCTCTCTGCGTATATGATTACTGATACCGATAAGATGGAAGCTGTTTTAAATGACCCTTACATCTTAATTACCGATAAAAAGATTGGCGCTATCGCTGACATCCTCCCCGTTCTTGAAAAAGTCGTTCAAGCCGGCCGTCAACTTCTGATTATTGCCGAAGATATCGAAGGTGAAGCTTTGGCTACTCTCATTCTGAACAAACTTCGCGGAACCTTTACCTGCGTTGCCGTAAAAGCTCCTGGCTTCGGTGATCGCCGTAAGGCAATGCTGGAAGATATCGCGATTCTCACCGGTGGTACCGTCATTACCGAAGATCTTGGCTTAAAGCTGGAAAACACTACGATTGATATGCTGGGCCGTGCTCGTCAAATTCGAGTAACTAAAGAAGAAACCACCATTGTAGAAGGATCCGGCTCTCAAGATGATATTAAGAGCCGTGTGGAAGCCATTAAAAAGCAAATCGACGAAACGACTTCTGATTTCGATCGCGAAAAACTTCAAGAACGTTTGGCTAAATTAGCCGGCGGTGTTGCTGTAATTCAAGTAGGCGCTGCAACAGAAGTTGAAATGAAAGAAAAGAAACTCCGCATCGAAGATGCTTTAGCTGCAACCCGCGCAGCCGTTGAAGAAGGTATCGTAGCCGGTGGTGGTTGCGCTTTAGTGGATGCTGCCCAGGTTCTCGACAGCCTCCAACTGACTGGAGACGAAAAGACCGGTGTAGCTATCGTATGCCGTGCTTTGGAAGAGCCTCTCCGTCAAATTGCTAATAATGCAGGATTTGAAGGCTCCATCGTTGTTGAAAAGGTCCGCAATGGTGGTCGTGGGGTAGGATTCAATGCTCTGACCGAAGCATATGAAGATATGATTGCTGCCGGTATCGTTGACCCTGCTAAGGTTACACGTTCTGCTCTGCAGAATGCAGCTTCCATCGCTGCTATGCTCCTTACTACCGAATGCATAGTTTCCGATATTCCATCTAAGGATAATGGTGCTGCGGCTGCTATGGCTGGTATGGGCGGCATGGGTGGAATGGGCGGTATGATGTAGGCTTAAGAAACCCAAAAGCGTAACATAATTAAGTAAAAAGATATCCATACCCTTGTTGAGTATGGATGAGAATTAGAGGTTTCTCATGAGTTCACTGAACTTGCGGGAAGCCTCTTTTTTCGTTTTCCGATGTTTTCGCCTTCTAAGCATTCTTTAGGCATCTTCAGATGCTTTTAGTTCGACTATTCCGAGGACTTTCATTCTGTTATCATGCGACAGCTTACGAAAACTTGATAAAAGAGCCAGTTCATCCTCCGTTAACTCAACGGGGGATATTTTTTTGTCACTTATTCCATAGATATCATCCAGGCTAATCTCTAAGAAGTTGCAAATATTCAGAAGAGTAGATATGTCGATAGAGTTGGTCCCCTTCTCCCACGATGATATCGTGTTATCTCTTACTCCTAAATGGTTGGCTAATTGTTTCTGGGTTATACCTCTTCTTTCGCGATATTTGCGTAAGTTTTCAGCTACCCTTAACTTAACTGATTCCATTAATAACCACCCCTTTGTGTTAATTATACTTGTAATTATGACCTTAATCAAGATAAACATTCATAAAGCATGAATAAGAGACGTTGATTATTCATGATATGTGAAGTAAGATAGTGTTGTAGGTTCATAAAATATGAAGTGTTAGGGGGTGAGGATATGGTAGGCGAAAATATTAAGCAGTATCTAGAAAACAAGGGTGTTACTCAGGTTTTTTTAGCCGAGAAAGCTAAGATTTCAACCGGAGCTATCAATCAAATGCTAAACGGTAAACGAAAAATCATCGTAGAAGAATACCTTGCTTTGAAGTGCCTTAAGCTAATCGCGGCTTATCGTACTTGAAAGTTGGACAAGCTTCCTAAAAACAAGTGGGCCGAGATATTGGTAAGGGGAGGGACAATAAAGTCATGACTGATCGAGATCAAATGGTACAAGAACTATTTACGATATCCATTAGCTTAGTCCCAAAAAAGCAAGCCTAATGAAGCAGAACAAAAGAAAAAGGCCCGAAGTCCTGGCAGACTTAACGGGCGGAATAAAAATAATCTCTGATGTCAGTATATCACAATCTGAATTTATTGGTAAACTCCTACTCGACAGTGACACACGCCGGTGGATATATGATGTGTCCAGAGTGTTTGGAGTAAGCATGCGTAGAAAAGAGGAGTTGAGTAGCGTTGGAAGAAAAAATTGAAAGGCATATTAATCAATATGTCGAAGCAGAGCTTAGGAATTATCGGACATACAAAAAACTTATTGAGGAATACGATAAAGAGTTGCTGTATACAGGTGCTAAATCGGGGCTTGGTAAAGACCCAACAGGGAGATTCTCACAGAATCAGATAAGCGACCCAACGCATGATGAAGTAGCGAGGATTATCGCTAATGAGCAGAGAGTTAGCAGAATGAAAGATGTTGTGAAGTGTATCGAGGATGTCTTGGAAGAGTTGTCGGAAGAGGAAACAAAATTAGTCGAGATGAAATATTTTAAGAGTTGCTATACAGACTTTGGGATCATCAGTGAGCTGCACATAGGGCAAACAAAGTACTATGGAGACAAAAGAAGGATAATCAGAAAGTTTGCTTTAAGGATGCGATTGATATAAACGTAGAATTTGCGAAGTATTTAGCACCATTTCCGTAGTATTATGGTATCAGTGAAAGGCGTCCAGAAATGGGCAACTTTCATTATTTATAGGAGTGCCCCTTTCGACAATTCTCCTCTCGGGCGGCTAGGTGAAATATAGACTAGCCGCTTTGACTATGCTTTAGACAGTGATGCAGTTGTGAAGATTATAGGGTAAGATTGCGAACCGAGGATATTTAAAGCATTTACCAAGTTATTGGTAGGTGCTTTCTTTATATTTATTTTTGCCGCTTCGGTACTGTCGGCGCAAAACAACAGGACTCCACCGGACACGACCGGGCAAAAAGTAATCATGAAAGGATGATTCTTATGAACAAAAAGCAGTATGCAGAGGGGTTAAAGGCAGAGATTGCGAAGCTTCAAGCTTCCTTCGTGGAGTACAGTTGGGCACACTGGGTACCCGTCTATTGCGAGGAGAATCGTTTTGCCGAAGACAAAGGCGCAATCAAGTTTAATAAGGAGGTGATGCCGGCCTATCGGGGGAACTACGGCTCTACCGGGATGCATGTCGGAAAAAAATGGCTGGGTGGAAGGCAGATTTATGATGACCACTTCTATGCAGGAGATGGAACAAGTCAAGAATGGCCAGTCGTCAAAGAAGGAGTGATCCGATGAGCGCTATTACAGTTAATGGGGTACGGGATAGTGTTATAACACTATTACATCAGCATTTCTCCGGCATCTCTACTTATGGCGAAGAGATTCCGCAAGGTCCTGATAAACCTTATTTTTTTGTGAAGCTTTTCCAGGTGTCTCAGGATCAGCTCATCAGCCAGCGATATCAACGGAACCACTCTTTCGATATTCACTACTTTCCGGCAGCAGTGGATGAGGGCGAAGAAAATCGGCAAAATGAGGAGATGCACGGCATAGCTGAGCAGCTGTACGAAAAAATGGAGCTGATCCCGGTGATAGGCGGGGATGATGGACTAATACAAGGTGCGAAAATGCGACATGAAATTATCGACGGAGTGCTGCATTTTTTTGTTGATTACAACTTTCAGATCATAAAAGAGACGACACTCGATCCACTGATGCAGACGATGGAACAGGAGGGATTTATTCGTGGCTAAGAAAGATAAACCTGTTGAAAAAGTATATTCAAAGTCGCAGATCCTGCAATCAAAGCAATTCACGGCACAAAGAGACGTATTAAAGGCTTTGCTGAGGGATGGCGTCAACTATACCAAGAATGAAGCTATCTCAATTCTTGGTGATTTTTTAACAAAGGAGGCTAAATAAAAATGGCAGCAGGCACATTTACAAATCAAAACAAGGTGAGACCTGGCGTGTATATCAATTTTAAATCTGAGCCCCAGGTAGGAAAGACTTTGGGCGAACGAGGGATTACATCGATCCCATTAATTCTAAGCTGGGGCGAGCCCAATAAAATTATAACCATCGAAGCTGGCGAGGATGTATTTACGAAACTGGGGTATCCCATCAAGGATTCTAAATTACTCTTGATCAATGAGGCTTTGAAACGTGCCAGGAAACTACTTCTCTATCGACTGAACGTTGGCACGAAGGCAACGGCAACAGTAGGAAACTTGACGGTATCGGCCAAGTGGGGCGGAGTCCGTGGTAACGATATTACCATTGTTATTCAGGAAAATATCGATGATGAGACAAAGTTTGATGTATCCACCTTAGTGGACGGAGCCGAGATCGACAAGCAAACCGTGTCCGATATTGACGGTCTTACCGCAAATGATTGGGTCACTTTTTCTGGTACCGGCACCCTAACAGAAACAGCAGGTGCTCCACTAGTGAACGGGTCTGATGGAACCGTGACGAATCAGGCCTATGTCGATTATCTGGCTGCTGTGGAGATTTTCGACTTTAACACGATTGCGCTGCCTAGCACAGATGATACGCTCAAGGCAACCTTCACGGCCTTTGCCAAACGGCTCCGGGACGACGAAGGGAAAAAGATCCAGGTCGTTCTTGAAAATTACCCTGCTGCTGATTATGAGGGTGTGATTAGTGTTAAAAACGGCGTAGTACTCTCTAATGGAACTACCCTGACAGCAGCTCAAGCGACAGCGTGGGTGGCCAGTGCAACTGCGGGGGCACAAGTAAATGAATCGCTCACCTATCAGGCCTACGACGATGCAGTCGATGTAGCTCCCCGGTATACCAATGCCCAGATCGTTGCGGCGTTGCGGGCAGGGGAATTCTTATTTACCGCGAATGACAACCAGGCGCTGGTGGAGCAGGATATTAACACCCTGACCAGCTTCACGGTGGATAAAGGGAAGCAGCTCGCCAAGAACCGAGTGATCAGGGTCCTGGATGGAATCAACAATGATTTTGTCCGGATTTTTTCAAAGTTCTATATTGGCAAAGTATCCAATAATGCGGATGGACGGAACCTGTTGAAATCAGAGTGTATTAACTACATGAACACCTTACAGGGTATTGATGCAATTCAGAACTTTGATGCTCAATCGGATATAACAGTTCAAGCCGGTAATGATGTGGATGCGGTCTATATTGAGGCTTACGCATGGCCGGTAGATAGCATTGAAAAGATTTATGTTCTTGTACGGATTAAATAGAAAGTGAAGGTGAGATAAGATGGCATATTTAAGATCGGAAGACGCAGTTAGCGGCAAGCAGGCCAAAGCTTTTGCTACGATCAATGGTCGGGTGGAAGAGCTATTTTATGCTAAATCCATTGAGGCTACCATTGAAAAGAATAAAGCGGATGTCCCTATTCTGGGCAGGACGAATGTGGGAAAGAAAGCTGCCGGCTGGGCCGGCAGTGGGACCTTGACGATCTATTATTTTACGAGCCTGTTCAGGCAGTTGATGATTGAATATGTGAAAACCGGGCGGGACTTCTATTTTGACCTTCAAATCGTCAACGAGGACCCAGCCTCTGGTGTAGGGAAACAGACAGTTGTGCTTAAAGGCTGCAATTTGGACAGCATAGTAGCAACTTCCTTTGATATCACTTCGGATGATCCGTTGGAAGAGGAGATGCCCTTTACTTTCGAGGATATTGATATGCTGGATCAGTTTAGTCGGCCTGTGACGGTATAAAAGCACTTTTTGAGGTTATATCATGCCGTGAGACGCATCGCTAACTTCGCTTTTGAGGAGATCAGATAAAATGCTGGTCTCCTTTCCATTACCGTTGCAATATGTTTTCTTAGTATTTGATGAAATTTGGGAGGAATAAAGAATTATGAGTGATTTACAGGATTTTTTAATGGACAGTTTTGAAGATGCGGAAATTATTGAACGCAAAGTAAGTCTTGGCGGGAAGGAAAAGGCTATGAAATTTAAAGCTATTTCAGCCGCCACTGGTGATGAGATTAGGAAGAGCTGTCGCAAGACAAGCTTCCATAAAGGCCAGCGGGTTGTTGAAACAGATCAGGATGCATTCGTGGCTAAACTGATTATTGAAACAACTATATTTCCTGACTTCAAATCACAGGAGCTTCAGCAAAGCTGGGGTGTGCTCGGAGCTGAAAATCTTTTAAAAGCCATGAAAGCAAAAATGAAGGATGGTGAATATGCTACCGTTTCGACTATTGTCAGTGAAATCAACGGTTATGACAAGAGCATGAACGATTTGGTCGAAGAAGCAAAAAACTAATTGAGGAGGGCAATGCTGAGTGGAATTATGCTTACTACGCCCTCCATGAGCTTCATATTTCGCCTGGTGCATTTATGAGATTGCCTCGTAATGAAAAGGCGGCTATTTATGCCATGATTGATGTTCGCATCAAAAAAGAAAAGCAAGAGATGGCGAAAACAAGGAAAAAAAGATGAGGGGGCTAAGTCCAAAAGGAATAGCAATTGCGTCGAAAACTTTGTCTTAGCTAAGAACTCAAAAGGAGGTGGTAATGTGGCAACGATTAGTTCCGCATTGGGTATGTTTAATAAAATATCTAATGTTGCAGATAATTTAATCCACGCTGCAAAAGTAATTGGTGAGCCAACAATAGGTGCGGCAATGAAACAACAGCAGATCATAGATACTTTTAGTGCAAAGGCCGGGAGTGAGCCTCTAGGTGAGGCGATTTATCATCGAATTACAAAGCAAGCTTTAGCATTAGGACAAGATGTGGATGCTTCACTTTCAGGAACAATGTCTTTCATGTCCAATACCATAGACCCAAGCAAATTGGAGCAGCTTAATGGCTTAGCGATGCGGCTCTCTATGCTAAATCCAACTGAAGGATTAGAAGGGGCCGCTTCTTCAATGAAAGAATTGATGTCAGGCAACTATACATCAATGGCTGACCGCTTTAACATGAGCGGGGCAATGCTTGAAGGCAGTGAGGTGCGGCAGGCTGGACTTAAAGGAAATATCGATGAATTTATTAAAGGGATGGACGAATTATTAAACCAGCAAAACATGACTCAGGAAGCTTTTGAAAAGTTGCTGGACCGCCCGGCGATAAAGTGGCAACGAGTCGTAAGTAACTTTAATTTTAACATGGCGAAAGCAGGCGAAAATTCAGTTATGGCACTGACGCCGCTGTTCGATTTGATGAACCAGATGTTTGAAGATGGACGAATGCAGGCTTTCTTTAATGGACTGAGTGTTGCTATTTTGATAGTTTCAAAATTGGTGTCGAATCTGGCAAGTATCGCATTAGGGCTAGGGACCGGAATACTGCAGAATTGGGGTATGGTGGTACCGTTATTGTGGATGATAATTGGTGCATTGATCATATATAACAGTAAATCGCTTATAAGTATGGCAAATACAGCTAAAGATATTGTTCTTAAGATTGCACATGCCGCAGCCTCATCGGCGGAAACGCTAGCAATAATCGGATTAATAATAGCCCAGGAGGGGCTGAATGCAGCCATAGCCTTATGCCCTATCACATGGATTATCGGAGCGATTATAATATTGATTGCGGTTTTCTATCTCGCAGTAGCAGCAGTTAACCATTTTGCAGGTACCAGCATTTCTGCGACTGGGCTGATTGCGGGCTTATTCGGCGTTCTATTTGGGTTCATTTATAACCGATTCGCCAAATTCGCAAACATAGTCTTATCTATAGTTGAATTCTTTGCAAATGTATGGAAAGACCCGATTTATGCTGTTAAAAAACTCTTTTACGATCTGTCAATCAATGCACTTGAGGATATGGTTAACATCGCTAAGGGCATTGAAAATCTCATCAATAGAATACCTGGGATGCATATAGATATCACATCAGGCATGGAGGGGATATTAGACAAGCTGAAGAGCGAGCGTGATGACCTGGAGAGTGAAGCGGATGTTGTGAACCTAATGCGATTTGAGCAAAAAGATTATGGAGAGGCTTTTAAGTCCGGATATAAATGGGGAGACGACCTCAGTAAAAAGTTTGATTTAACAAATATGTTCGGACTTAACAACGATATTGGAGCAATAGCCGCAGGAGGGGAAGAAGAGGGCATCCCCAACATCGACAGAGTCGGCGAAGTCGGCAAAATCAATAACACCGTAGATATCTCCAGTGAAGATCTGAAAATTATGCGCGAGTTAGCCGAAATGAAGAACATCCAGAACTTCGTAACGCTCACTCCGACGGTATCTGTGACCACAGGAGACATCCGCAACGGAAGTGATGCGGATACCATTGTATCCCGGATTAAGACCATGTTGGAGAGAGATATCGCATCATCGACATCAGCTGTGTATGGATAAGTCATAAAATAATGCCATGGAAAGGCAGGTGATTCCAAAATGTCCTACAGCATTAGACTCAGTGTTAGTGAGGATGAAGCCTTCCAGCTCCCAGTTATGCCAGGAAGCATTGAAATAAGCAAATCCGGTAACAACCAAACCCAAGAAATCGTATCCTTGGGTGAGATTAACATCATTAAACATCCTCAGCTCATGGAATACGGATTTAGCAGTATCTTTCCAGCCCAGTTTTATCCCTTTGTGACAGCGCAAGTCATCCTGCAGCCGATAGAATATGTCCGGATTATCATCAGGTGGATGGAGTCTAAACAACCCATCCGTTTTATTTTTATCTCAGATCGCGTTGATATCAACACCTTAGCCAGCATCGAAAGCTTTGATTGGAAAGAGGTTGCCGGCGGCGCAGGGGATATCGAATACTCCATTAAATTGAAGAGGTATATCTCGTATGCAGCCACAAGGGTCACAGAAGATATGATCATCGATAGAGGCGCCTCCACAGCCGTGCCGACTCCGACACCCTCCAGACCAAACGAGACACAGCAGATTAAAACGTATACTTTGGTGGCAGGGGATACCTTATGGGCTGTAGCTCAAAAGCACTTGGGCAACGGCGCTCGCTGGCCGGAAATACAGCAGCTGAATAGCATTACGGATGCTGAAATTAAGCGCCTGCAGATCGGTCGGGTGCTAAAACTGCCATAAGGAGAATTAAAGTTATGCTGAAAGTAGTCTTAGATAATAAAGACGGAA
Source organism: Desulfitobacterium sp. PCE1 (assembly GCF_000384015.1). Lineage (NCBI taxonomy): Bacteria > Bacillati > Bacillota > Clostridia > Eubacteriales > Desulfitobacteriaceae > Desulfitobacterium > Desulfitobacterium sp. PCE1. Next base: position 1,250,410 of record NZ_KB913023.1, read on the forward strand.
ACGTTTGGGATATCTCTCGGATTGTCGCCGATGTGAGCTGGAAAACGAGTCGGATGGGTAAAGCGGGTAGCCTGGACTTTACACTCATTAAGACTGCATTTGATCAGGAGCCCTTGTTCAAATACTCCAACGGGGATATTGTCCATGTGCAGATGCAGGATGGAACGAATGTCTTTTATGGATATATCTTCTCGATTGATAGTGGAAGCAGTGAGACGGTTAATATCACCTGTTATGACCAGTTGCGCTACCTCATGGCCAGCGATACTTGTGTATGGACCAATATAAAAGCCTCCGAAGTTGTTCAGAAGATTGCTGCGGACTTTAATTTAAACCTAGGGCGGATTGATGATACCGGTTATTTGATCCCCAGTCTACATGAAGACAACCAGAAGCTGATGGACATCATCTGCAAAGCTCTGGACCTCACTCTGATCAACACCGGCAAGAACTATGTCTTCTTCGACGATTTCGGAGCCTTGTCAGTTCGGAATATCGAAGATTTTCTCTTGGATTTTATCATTGGCGACTACAGCCTCATGACAGACTTCAGTCATAGGGTTTCTATTGACTCTGACACCTATAATGTCATCAAACTATATAAGGACAATCAAGAAACAGGCAAGCGGGAAATTTACGAGGCGCATGACAGTGTCAACATAGCCAAGTGGGGGGTACTACAACTTTATCAATCCGTAGACGAAAACATGAACTATGCCCAAATCAATGAAATGCTCACAAATTTATCTGCGATTAAGAATCGCGAGACGAGATTCCTTAAGATTGAAGCACTGGGCGACATTCGAGTCCAGGGTGGCCGTTATGTACGAATTCAAATAGCAGAGTATGGGATTAATCAACCCTTTCTGGTCGATGAATGCACTCACCGCTTTGATGGAGTGGACCATACCATGAGTCTTGAGTTAAGGGTCATTTGATAATTGAGGGAGGTGATGAAATGTCTAGTTTATTAGACTTGATCAAAGCTGCTGGAACTGATGCTGTCAATGCATCTAACCCTGTGAATATCCTTTTTGGCGAGATCTTAACGGTGAATCCGCTCAGTGTCAAAGTCGATCAACGTTTTACACTGCCGGCGGATTTTTTAATTGTGCCGGAGGGGATGACAAATTACGAAGTGGACTTGCAACATACGCACCAATACACTGACGATGGGTCTGCGAGTAACACTTCGGAAGCTTTAACTTCCAAAATCGTGATTCGTTCCGGGCTTGCCCCAGGGGATAAGGTCCTGATGCTTAAGGTCCAGGGAGGGCAGCGTTATGTCATTTTAGATAAGGTGGTGACAACATTATGATACCTACTGGTGGAAGAATTACCCATGGGACGATCCAATATGCCGAACGGCCTTCCCTCACATGGAGAATTGATCCGGAAAAAGAGCGCATCACCGGGAGACTGGACGGACTGGAATCTGTGCAACAAGCCGCTGCCAAAATTCTGCAGACGCAGCGGTTTCGTCATTTGATCTATACTCCGAATTATGGCTGTGAGTTAAGTCAATTGATGGGCATGAATCCGACTTTCATGAAGTCTGAAGCCACGAGGATGCTTCAGGAGGCATTGACTCAGGATGACCGGATCATAGGAGTCGAGAATGTGCAGACCACAGCTACTGGGGATAGCCTGCTGATTGAGTTTACGGTGGTCAGCACCTACGGGAGCTTCGATATGACTCAGGAGGTGAGTGGTTAATGTATGAACATCAGACCTATGAGGCGATTCTGGCCAGGATGCTCGCCCGGGTGCCGGTGACCATCGACAAGCGGGAGGGCAGCCTGATTTACGATGCCTTGGCCCCGGCAGCGGCGGAGCTGGCTCAGTCATATGCTGAGTTAGAGGTCAACAACAATCTTTCTTTCGCAGATACGGCCTGTGGGGAATTTTTAACCCGCCGGGTCGCTGAGTTTGGAATCAAGCGGAAGGTGGCTACAAAAGCCTGGCGGCGCGGCGGATTTCTGGATAGCAATAGTGCTCTTCTTAACATTCCGCTAGGCAGCCGCTACAGTATCGGTGGGCTGAATTATACAACTATTGAACAGATCAGTACCGGCGTGTATGTCCTTGAATGCGAAACGGCTGGAACAGCAGGCAATCAGCAGTTTGGGGATTTGCTCCCTATCGCCTATGTCAATGGTCTGGCTAGGGCGGAACTCACCGAGGTGATAGTTCCAGGTGAGGATGAGGAGACAGACGAAGCCCTGCTCGCCCGATATTATGAGACGGTTAACGAACCGGCTTTTGGCGGGAATATGGCAGATTATAGGCAGAAAATCAATGCTATTAATGGTGTCGGAGGAAGCAAAGTCTTTCCAACCTGGGCCGGCGGCGGGACCGTGAAATGCACGATTATTGCTGCTGACTGGACTAAGCCATCTCCAGAATTAGTGAATGAGGTCCAGTCCACCATGGATCCGGAAGAAAACCAGGGTATGGGATTGGGTCAGGCACCTATCGGCCATACTGTGACGATTACCGGGGTGGATAAGGTCACGGTGGATGTAGAAACGACGCTCACACTTGCGCCCGGCGTAACTCTCGGGCAGATTCAGTCCGATGTGGAAACGGTCTTAGACGCCTATCTTTTAGAACAAAGAAAAACCTGGGCTGCGCAAACCCAGATCATCGTTCGGACGGCACAAATTGATGCCCGGATGCTTACGATCCAAGGCGTCGAAGATGTGATTGGAACAAAGCTTAATGGGATGGAGGCCAATCTCGTGCTTGACGAGGAAGAAATTCCAATCCTGGGGACGGTGGTTATAAATGAGTAAGTCGATTAGAGAGTATTGGCCCAAATTGTTTGATAACATCTTTGATTTTCAGGTTCTAGCAGATACGGTGGATATCGAAATACAGTCTCTCGATGGCGCAAGGGATCAGCAATTCGCTGACCAATTCGTTCTCACTTCGGGCTACGAGGCGATAAAACGTCGGGAAAGAATGCTGGGTATCCAGGCTGATCCCACGACTGAAACGCTGGACTTCCGGAAAAAACGGATTATTAATCGGTATTCAACCAAGCCACCCTTCACCATTCGCTATCTTCAGGACCGTTTGGATTTTCTGGTAGGTGAGGAGAAAGCAACTGTTAGTGTGGGTGTTCAAGACTTTCTTCTTTTTGTAGAAACAGCAATTGAAGATGCGGCCCTCTTTAAAGAGGTTGAGAGGACAATAAAGACCATCAAACCGGCAAACTTGATCTATAACCAGCTGACCGCTTTGGGGGATCATATCTCTCTTGAAGAGCATATCGGTTTCCGTACGTTAGAGAGACACGCTCGACTAGGCTCAACATGGAGATTAGGGATTACCCCCTTTGCTGCAGCAGGTCCGGAGGTGATTATTAAGTGATATCCACAGAGTTTTTATCCAGTGTAGCGGGATATGTAGATGGTCAAGTGGCCAAGGTCGTATTAAATAAGAGCTATGAAATCACCAGCTTCAAAGTCAAAGAGACAGAGCAGGGCTTGGTTAATATGCAATATGTCGTTCCTGATGGTGTGGTTCCGATAGTCTCTTTAATCGAGCTTAGGGATAGTTCAGATACTGTCATCAGCTCAAATGAAGTATATGTACCGATTACCGCGGATACGATCATAACGCAATCCATTCGAGTTAAGGAGGGGTGAGAATGGCAAAGACAAATTGGCAATATGGTGAAATTGTCACCGAGGAAGATTTTAACCAGTTGGGGCAAGAAATGAATGAAGCCACAGCTGGATTAGCTGTTCTGGAAGAGCAGATTGGAGAAGCGGAACAAATCAGCAAGGCCTACACCGATCAGCAGATTCAACTGGTTACTGCTACCGGTATCCCCAAACTGGTAACCTATTCATATGTACTGGCTGCTCAACAAGATCAGACTGATTTTGAAATACCTTTGGAAACCTTCGTCAAGGAAACAGACACGGTGACTGTTGCCCAGAATAGCACGGTGTTGAGCACGGAGCGATACAGTATCATTGACCCAAAGACAGTTCGATTGGCAGAAGGAGTAAATATAGGAACGGAAATATTTATTCAGGTATGGAAGAACGTGCCTATCGGTCCGGATGGAGCGATATCTGCGGCAGTGCTGGCTAATGATACTGTGACAGAGTCGAAGATGGCTGATGAGATGAAAAAGGATATCCCTGGAGGAGTGGCGGGGTATGATACATTTGCTACACATTTGGCGGATTTTACGCAACAGATACCCTACGCTGTTACTGCTGGGAGCGCGAATGCTTATACAGCCTCTACTACTCCGGCTCTCCCTGCCTTGGTGGCTGGAGTGGCCATTGCGGTTAAAATTCATGCGGCCAACACAGGCGCGGCCACTCTAAACTGGAATGGCAAGGGCGCGAAATCTATAAAGAACCCTGATGGAATGGCTGTAGCGTCAGGGGATTTAGCATCAGGTGGGATCTATACCCTGCGGTATGATGGCACAAATTTTATATTACAGGGTAAGGGGGAGGTGAAACTCACAGGGAATGCGGGTGATGCACAAGTTTTGAATGGATATACTTACTACAATACCGACCCAAAAACTAAAAGAACAGGAACAATGCCAAGTAACTCCTCCCAGACCGCAACCCTACAAATCACGGGCAGTGCAAAGCCAACAAAGGTAGTCCCAGCAGGATATAGTCCGGGCGGGACGATTACAGCAGAGTTGGCGGCGGCGCTGGCCAGCAAGATTTTATCCGGTAACACAATAGGAGGTGTGGCTGGAACTGCCGTAGATGTAACTGTAATGACAGCCGGTGATGCCGCTTTTTATGATAGTGGAGCAAATACTTCGCAAACAGGTACTACAGGTAGTAGAAACTCCCCATTAAAAATTTATGCACGAACAATAAATGGAGCTTCCGGTATAGTAAGGGTTAAATTCGATTTCGCCCAAATATATGGTAGTGGCACAGCGAATGTTATAATTTATAAAAACGGAATTGCTGTTGGTACAGAAAGGCAAAAAAATTCATCATCATATACAACTTTTACAGAAGATATAGAATTTGTGTCTGGGGATACAATTGCTATTTACGGATGGATGGATTCCGGCCCTGGGACCTCTTCAGTTAAACATTTCAAATTATGTTGCGCAATTCCAGTGACAACCGCTTCGGCATAAGGAGGGGAAATAGTGATTACCAAGATACAGTACACAGACCAAATAAATAGACAGGAAATATTAGATGCGAATAAAGATAAAATCCTAATCGAAGAGCAAAACATTGTTGAAGGAAATTTTCTTGTTTTTTCAGATACCCCAAACATAGAAGATATAACAGAAGAAACCTTATTGGAAACAAAATATCAGACTGCGTTATTAGAACTAATGCTTTAGGAGGAATTTAGATGAGTGCCTATCAATTATTAAAAAAGGCTATAGAAAAAAGAACCGAAACCGCTGAATCTCTGCGGAGAAAGGCTAATACCTTTTATGCTGTCGGAGAACTTAATGAGGATGAGTACACGGAACTCATCGGTATGATTAACGCTCTCGATGCCGCATAATAGTTCAGGAGATTATCACTGCGTAATAGACCCTTAATGCGACATAAAGAGGGATGATTTACTTTATAAGGAAGGTGAAATAATGGCCGGAAAAATTACGAAAGAAGAATTGCATCCATTATTATTACAAAAAATAGATGATTTTGCTGCGCATGAGGCGGATAAAGAGCAGCATATCGGCTATGCCACAGCGTCTGGCACAAATACGTACACGGCATCCATCACAGGAATTACATCATTATCGGAGGGACTGAGTGTCAAGGTCAAGTTCACCAATGCCAATACAGGAGCCAGTACGCTAAATATTAACGGCCTGGGTGCAAAAAGCATTGTCAAGGGTAATGGGAGTGCCTTATCATCTGGTAACATCAAAGCCGGACAAATTGTTCACTTGGTTTATACTGGTTTGGTTTTTCAGTTCTTGGGTGAAGGGGGTGAGTATGGAACAGGTACGGGTGCGCAGCTTCTTCAGGGCTATACAATAGGCACAGGGACTGGAATACAAAACGGGCAGATACCAATTCGTGGAAGTGAAGAATATGGTGGTTGGAGAAGATTAGCAATTACAGCTCCAATGGCAGGTAGAGCACATTTTTCTGCTCCAAGAGGTGCTTATCTTGGCTCTGCGTGGGCTAATGATGAGCATGGTTTTTTTGCTGATGACCCTAATTTTACTCCAAGAAATTTAGAGTATGGAACAAGCATATTTGGATTAAGCGGAATTAAATATTACAGCCCGTATGAAAGTTATGCTAGGTATGTGGATTATCCTATATACATGGGACCAGAGCATAATAGTAACCTCGAACCAATATTGGCCTACGACCCAGCCAAGTTTAAAGTAGAGTACCTAAGTTCAGGAATTAAAATGACAGCTATAGGTGATGGTAAGGATGTCGCTGGTAAAATCATTACTCCATTCATGATCGATGTAACGCCTTATACATGGTTGGTAGTTGAGATAGGCGATTCTAATAACATGGCAAGCTATTTAGAGTTTCAATTCGGCCTCGCTACGACACGTGACTGGTTTTTATGGGAAAGATATATTCAAGTAGAATCTACTAGTGGCTATAAAGTATATGCTTTGAATATATCAAATCTCTCAGGTAGTTTCTTTTTCAGTGCATTTAGAAGAGCGTACAGCACGTATTCTACACTGTATACCACTATAAGGAAAGTTTTCTTTCAAAAATAGGGAGGAGGTCCATTATGTATTTAGTGTATAGAAAGTTGGATCTGTACGTAACACAGGTAACCTCGACTGAACCAACGCAGCTACCAGATGGATACGATTATGCACTTAGCGATAGCGACATGCTGCAAGAAAATGACCACATAATAAAATATATAACCTTAACTTCAGTAAATCCCGATAGAACTATCAATGGCTATAGTGTAATGGTTCAAAGTGAGGCTGTCCGAGAATTATTTGGCCAACTGCAAGAAAAGGATTCTATAATTGCTGGCCTACAGGCGCAATTAGCATCCACTCAAGAAGTGCTCGATTTTACCCTACTACAAATTGGGCAACTAACATTACCAATATAAGGAGGAATAAAGATGGTTGTTTATTTTGCTGATCGTATTAAAACAAAGTACACAACTCAAGGTATAGAGGCTGCGAAGACCTACTACAATCAAATCTTCTCATTCCCAATTTATCAGCCATATAAAGCTGATACGGACGCCATTTTGATTGCCGATAGGTATGGGGATGTAATCTCAGATGTTGCATAATAGACCCATTTTGCGCAACGCCAAGAACGCCACATAGGGCGTATTTTTTATGCTTCAAAATAGGTTAATCACAATAGTGATGCGTAATTCATATAATGTACAAGCTTGAAAGAGGTGATAGCCTTTGGACTTTACAGTTATCACAGCCCTAATTGGGATTGTAGCAACTTTGTCCGGAATCATCTTAGGTTGGTCGGCAAGGGCAAAGGAAGCTAAAAACGAAGTCAGAAAAGATGCAGAAATAGATACAGTAATCCGGATGGACATGGAATATTTAAAACGCGGGGTAGACGATATCCGGATAGAGCAGCGGGCACAAGGGCAGCGCATGGATGTCATGGGCGAACGCCTTACTCGAGTTGAAGAGTCATCTAAACAGGCTCACAAGAGGATTGACCGCATCGAGCAGAAAGAAGAGTAAATCAAATGCCACAAATTGAATGGGTAGGCACACCAAACTTTAGATCCGGGCGCAATGGCCGTAAGCCGTTGGACATTGTGGACCATATCACTGCCGGCTATTATCCAGGCTGCCTAAACTGGTTGCAGAATCCTGAATCCCAAGCAAGTGCACATTACCTTGTCTTAAGAAACGGTCGCATATTGCAGTTGGTCGAAGATAAGAACACAGCCTGACATGCCGGCATAGTGAACCAACCGAATTGGAACCTATATGACGGAACGAACCCTAATTTCTATACCATCGGCATTGAACACGAAGGAAGGCCGGGGGACGGGCTGACAGAAGCTCAGTATCAGGCAACGTTATGGCTCCATCGGGAGCTGCTGACTAAATATCCGGCAATAAAGACGGACAGTGACCATATTATAGGTCATTACAGAATTGACAGTGTCAACAGACCAAACTGCCCAGGGGCTAAGTTCCCCTGGGCTAAGTTATTTGCTGATTTGAAGGGAGATCATGAAGTGGATAACCTCGTAATCTACGCCGATGGGGATGTAGGAGCTGCGCTTTTGCTCAGCTTTAAGCTCAAGTGCCCGATGGTCCATAAGGCCTTTGCAGATGAAATCCAAGCCGTGAATAAGCACTGGATTGGGGTACAGGGGACAAACGGCAACGGGAATTACTACTATGCCGGGAGTGACCGGGTAGCGACTGCGAAATTAGGATTATAAAGGGGGATCAACCATGGAAACTGCCTTAGGTTATGTCCAGAATTTTTGGGGGCTGCTACTTGTTGTGGCAGCTTTTATTATTTATTTGCTTAGTCAGGGAAGGGCAAAAGCGGGTAAAATTTTGCTCTCGCTGATGCTGAGGTTAGAGAAGCAAGCTGAAGAGTATGCGTTGCAGACCGGTGAGGAAAAGTTCGGCTTCGTGGTAGAGCGAGGTTATCAACTGCTGCCGAAGTATGTAAAGATATTTATTACCAATAAGATGTTTGTTGAGCTAGCCAATAAATTATATGAGGAAGCAAAAGATTATTTTTTGAACCTAGACGAAAAGCCCATCCAGGCACGAGTTAAGGACCGTAAGGAAACTGATCCTGAATAACTCACAAAGCCCTCTCTCGCTTATCCAATAGAATAAAAGGCATTCGACAAATTACCCCTTGAACAACAAAGGAACATATGTTCTAATATAAAGGAAATATATGTTCTTGAGGGGGTGTGATATGGAAAGAACAAACTAGAAATCACCAAAGAAAAATAAATAAGAAGCCAATTACCCTCCCCAGAGCACTTGGCTTCCTATAGAATTACCCTATAGGGTAATACCCAACTGAATTATACATATTTATGCCAATGAAGGCAACAGGAAACGACTGTATAAGCGAGGTAATTCATTATGAAAGAATTAGAGGTTTATTACTACGATAAAATATATACACGTCTGGAAAATTGCTTGCTCGTGTTTAATGAAAGAACTAAGCAGCTGTATGGAGAAAATAAAAGCGTTAATTACGACGGCTTTGTAGATGCGTGTGAGCAAATGAGAAAAGGACTTGATGAGTTTAAAACGCTTAATGAGTTAACAGTGCGTGAGCTTCGGGATAACATAAGGATAACTGATATATAATTAAACATAAAAGCCAGACCTCACGAAAGTTCAGAAAGAACTTCTTGTGAGGTCTTTTTCTCTTTGAATATGGGCTTTGGTGGAGTTTGCATAATGATTAGGGTTACCAGGTGCGACAAGAAGTCGCTTGATATATTGCCGAAAGGCTACCCCATCCATTCGGGGTAACTCTATTGTGACTAGCGTGGATGGTAACGTCTGGGTTAGACAGCTCACAAGACAATGTGGAAGTCCAAGAAGCCTAAATCTGGGATAACTGCTAGAGTAAGAAAGCTATGGAGAACGTAAAGTGAATCACTGTAGGAATCGTTACGCTGGAGGAAGCGAAATAGGCTGAAACGCTTCGACCAAAAGGTAAGGAGTCGAGCAACGGCGAACTGGCAAACCAATGCGAATGGATAAAGCACTCCCGGTTCAAAGGTGGCTCCTAAGGCTTTCACAATTATGTATCATGCGGAACTTGGTAAACCCTACATGCTCCTCACGACAATGAGGTATCCAACCGCAAGGAAAAGAAACGGCATAGAGGGCAGAAGAAAAGGATAAAAAGCAAACGCTCCTTTTGTAACGAAAGAAGATAGGGGTTCAAACTTTGCCCTAACCTGAAAGGGTGCTGACTTATCCTGTGGTATTTCTTGGCAGGAACGGATGGTAAACTTATGAATTTTAGTAATTCAACGACGGATAAAACCGAGAGACTAAAAGACAGAAACACACTTGCTCGTCAATGGGAATCCATTGATTGGGTACAGGTGCAAAATGAAGTTAATAGGCTACAAACCAGAATTGCCAAGGCAACAGTGCAGGGTGACAAGAACAAGGTCAAACGCTTACAGTATCTACTCACCCACTCATTTTATGCCAAAGCCTATGCAGTCAAAAAAGTCACATCAAATAAGGGGAAAAACACCTCTGGGGTAGACAAAAAACTCTGGTCAACCGCAGCGTCAAAGATGAAGGCTGTATTGGCCCTTACAGACAAACACTACAAAGCAAAACCCCTCAGGCGAGTGTTTATTGAAAAGAAAGGCAAAAACAAGAAACGACCCTTGGGAATCCCTACTATGTATGACAGAGCTATGCAGACACTCTACGCTCTGGCACTCGAACCTATAGCTGAAACCACAGGAGACTCCATATCCTTTGGTTTTCGCAAAGGGAGAAGTGCTAAAGATGCCTGTGAACAGATATTTTGTGTACTAGCGAGGCAATGTTCTCCGACATGGATATTAGAAGGAGACATCAAAGGGTGCTTTGACAACATCAACCATAGCTGGTTGCAACAGAATATTCCGATGGACCTAAGGGTCATGAAGCAATTTCTAAGATCAGGGTTCATATACAAGGGCAACCTATTTCCTACCGACACAGGTTCACCCCAAGGAGGGGCCATCTCTAGTCTATATGCCAACATGACATTAGATGGTCTTGAACAACTGATTCAAGACAAATACCATCGAAATTCCAAGGGCAACATAGAAAATCACTATCGCGCTAAGACAAAAGTCAATCTAGTGCGATATGCAGATGACTTTATCATCACTGCAAACACCAAAGAAATAGCGGAAGAACTCAAAGAGATGGTAAGCCAATTTCTTAAAGTCCGGGGACTCACCCTATCGGAAGAGAAAACCATGATCACGCATATAGACGACGGTTTTAACTTTCTTGGCTGGACATTTCGAAAGTTCAAAGGAAAATTGATTGTTAAACCATCAAAGAATTCCATCAAAGCCCTGACAAAGAAATGTGCTACAATCATTTTGAAAGAAGGAAAAGCAAGCAGTCAATCGGAATTAATCCGAAGACTTAATCAAGTTATCCGAGGATGGACCAACTATCATAGACACGTTGTGGCAAGCCGAGCCTTTTCTTACATCAATAACACACTCTATCTCCTTCTGCAACAATGGGCAAAACACCGGCACCCCAACAAAAATAAATGGTGGAGACTTAATAAATATTGGCATGAAAAGAATGGGAAGAGATGGTTGTTCATGACGGATGAATACAGCCTTATCAATTTAAGAAGGATAGATATCATCCGCCACCCTAAGTTGAAGATTTCTCAAAATCCTTTTATAGACAGTGAGTACTTCATGAAGAGAAAAACGAAACTAACGTCACTATTTGCCGCCAGAAATGGTGAAGAAATGCTTGAGCCGTATGAGCGGGAAACTCTCACGTACGGTTCTTAGACGAGGGAAAGGGAGTAATCCCTTTTCTTTAGTCGATTGTAAGATTTTGTGGCAAAAGTAAGCAAATATCTTATACAAAGAATAAATACTCCAAATCTGTACATTAATAGCTATGTAAAGTCATTTCAAGGAGGGAGTCCTATGACCATAATGGATAAAGTTCAATCTGCTACTCGTGCGACAGTGCAGGGTATTGTCGACCGGGAGCCTGTTAACTATCTCGAGGGTGGGGGTATTTACGGTATAATCTCTCAGGGACGACATAATTTATGTACTCTAGAGATTATGTATAACCATGCTCAGGATTCTGAACTGAAAGAACGCATCGAAGAAGCTATGGAAAAGCTTACACGCCCTTTAATTGAAGAGTGCGAAGGACTTTTGAAAGAAAGCAATGCCCAGGTTCCCCAATTCCACTTCACCAATCATAAAATGCATAAGGAGAATTTGAATATTCCTGAAGATGCTCGAATGACGGATATGGAAATTGCGGCTGCCATCGGAACCATGGCCAAAGCCGCTCAGATTAATATCCTAGCAGCTCTGCACAGCTCCTACCAATTGCATATTGGAGTTATGTTCCGCAGATTCCTGGATGAAAGCCTGGATTGGAACTACCGCCTCCTGCAGTTGATGATTAATCGCGGCTGGCTGCCTCACGTTGCTAAAATCACACATTAAAAAACCAGATAAAGGGGAGTTGATGAATTGCGGATTCTTCGTGATCATCAGCTCCCTTCTGACAAAAAAAGATTGGATCACATAGTGTGCTCCAATCTTTTAAAACGTCAAGAGATATAGAGTGAATTATTTTTTCTCTTTACACAGCCGCGGCCATTTCTGGCAGCCTCCTTGACTGACAAAATTAATTTGTCCGATGGGAATTCGAACAGTTCGTCTAGCCCCGATAATTGGACTGCATGAATTGGAACGAAACTGGGCTTCTCTTAGAATAATAACTCCATCACAACATCCCGCGAAGTTGCCGACCCAATAGCGAGTTCCGACTCCCACTTCCAACTTTGTTCCCAGGTCAAAGCTCTTGAATAAAGCTGTAATGAGTATATTATTCTGACCGAATAACATAATATCGATCCCCTTTCATTTCTTACCACATCACTGTGGCTTCATAAGATGAGAAGTAGGGTTAGATTTATGCTATTCCTCTCTTTAATATATGTACATGATTGACAAGGGTTACTTCATCAGAGATAAAAGATTTAAGAGAAACAGGAAGGTGATTTTCAAACCTTCCTGTTTTTTGCATATGAGCCCTTCGACTGTTGATTAGTCGTGAGTGTTATTATTGCTGTCATTTTCATTCTCAGCATTTTGCATAAGATTTGAAGAATTCGAACCGAAGACATTATTAAAAAGTAATTGAGCGGATTCATTAATTCTTATTATAAATTCAGCGAGTTTATCCGCGGATTTATCCAGACTTTTTATTATGCCCATTTTGGTGAAGAACTGTTTGCGATGCTCTTTGACGCTAATATTACCTATTTCTTTGCTGTGGAGTTTTGCTGGTATATTTTCCGGAGCCTCGCTGACAAAGGAGATGAGCTTGAGGGGGATTTGTGCTGTAGAACGTAATTCTTCAATGGGAGATCCTGAATTATCAAAAAGTTGGGCCTTGTTTATGATAACTGAATTATTTCGAATACCTGCAAGGTCGCCGATCCAATAACCGGCATCCACACCGATTTGCAGGCGTGTGCCCAGGGGAAAGGAATCGAACAATGGCGGCGGATTAGCGACATTATTTTTACCGAATAGCATGGTAATTGAGCCTCCTTTTCCGGTTTATGACAATTTTTGCTGATACATGATATGTCCAAAGACAGTTCGTTGTTACGACCCGATTCCATCTAAAAGCATAGGAAGATACTAAAAGAGTAAAATTTACCATGGAATAGGGCAACCTGAAAACACATAAAGTGTGATAAGAACTCCGCCAGGGGGGCCGGCATATGAAGAAAAGAGGCATACTGTTACTCATCTTATTCAGTACCGTGTTGCTAGGGGGAATTGCGGGGAAACTTTTATGGAAACCCAACCCCACAGAGTTACTTACACACGGCCTAGAAGAATTGACTCAAGCGACCTCTTTTCGCTACACTATGATCCAACATCAAACGGTAGAAGGAAAGGATCGCATACTCAATCAGATTTTAGGAGAAAAGGACGGTGGGAACACTCGAATCTCAGGGGAGATTGTGGGCACAAAAACGGAAATGATTCTTACCGGCGAAGGTCTCTATATGCAAGACCCATTCACTAAAAGGTGGATTCGGTATCCCAGTGTCCCAGCTGCCCATGAAGTCTTTCTGGCGGAGCTCAATCCATTATCATCTCTGCAATTTAAAGAGTATGGTGAGGTGATGCTTCAAGGACAAGAGAAGCTGGATAAGGTTAATACTTGGGTATTGAAATTTAACCCTACGATTCAAAATCAGATCATGGAAAATGGTTGGACCGATTTCGCCTATATTATGTTCATTGGTAAAAAAGATAAATTGATTCACCGAGTCATTATCGAAGCTAAGAGCAAGACCGATGGTCAGATGATGTCCTTAGCGATGGATTTTAAAGATTACGGTGAAACAATGAATATTTCTGTACCCATTAGTAATTAACAGGAAACATTTTCTTTAGAAATTAAACTTAGAAAGGTCAAACTTGTGCTGATAAAAGAGGCTTCCAAGAAAAACTTTGGAACGCCTCTTAGTTTTGTTTCTTCTATCTTATCCTATCCGTACCTTGGTGTTTAAACTCTACAAATCGTTCGCTTTTCGTTTGACTCGATGTAATGCCTCTGTTATAATTTTATTTCTAGAATGAGTTTTTTTAGTTTGTGGAGGTGTGATTGGGTGGAGGAAAAGATTGGCAAGGTATTGCTCAGCCGTGAAGAAATTCAAAGACGAGTTGTAGAGCTGGGTGAAGAAATCACCCGTGATTATAAAGGTGAAAATTTATTAGTTCTAGCGATTCTCAAAGGAGCAGTCCCCTTCATGGCGGATTTGATCCGGGAGATTAAAATTCCTTTGAAATATGACTTTATGGCTGTTTCCAGCTACGGTGCTTCTACGCACTCTTCCGGTGTGGTAAGGATTCTTAAGGATTTGGAACGCAGTGTAGAGGATCATCATATATTAATTGTTGAAGATATCATTGATACAGGGCTGACTTTGAAGTACTTAAAAGAGAATTTAGCTGCACGGAATCCTCTCAGTATTAAGGTGGTTACTTTGCTGGACAAGCCGGAGCGCCGCAAGGCTGAAGTAGTGCCGGATTATAATGGCTTTACGATTCCAGATGAATTCGTGGTAGGGTATGGGCTTGATTTTGATGAGCAGTATCGCAACTTGCCCTATGTTGGTGTTCTTAAGCCGGAAGCTTATAGCTCTGAAGGCTAAAGGACGAAGTTGGAGCATGGACAAAAATAGAGCTTCGGTAGATTTGCCGAGCTCTTTTAAGCATACTTCTTAACATTACTTTGATGAATTCTGATAAAAAGGACGGAGGTACAAGGATGGCTCAAGAACTCGTGCTGGTTCTGGATTTTGGTGGCCAATATAATCAGTTGATTGCTCGGCGTGTCAGAGAAGCTCATGTGTACTCAGAGATGATATCATATAAGACACCTGTGGAGGAGATTAAGGCGAGAAACCCCAAAGGAATCATTTTTTCCGGTGGGCCTGCCAGCGTCAACCAAGAAGGGGCACCTAAGGTGGACGAAAGAATCTATGAACTAGGCATTCCCATCTTCGGTATTTGTTATGGCATGCAGTTGATGGCTGTTCAACTGGGAGGAAAGGTTCTCCATCCCGAGGTTCGGGAATACGGTAAAGCTATGCTCCATGTGGACCAAGCCAAGGACCTCTGGAAAGGCCTGGGAGGGGAACTTCAATGCTGGATGAGCCACGGGGATTCGGTAACCAAGCTTCCTGAAGGTTTCGTTGTCGCTGCTCATACAGACCATACTCCAGTAGCTGCGATGATGGATGAAAAACGCCATTTTTATGGAGTTCAGTTCCATCCGGAAGTCAAGCATACCCCAGATGGGCAAGCTATGCTTGAGCACTTCTTATTTGATATTTGCGGATGCCATGGAAATTGGACCATGGAGTCCTTTATCGACGCCCAAGTCAAAGCCATCCGGGAGAAAGTAGGGGACCGTCAAGTTCTCTGCGCTCTCAGTGGGGGTGTAGACTCTTCTGTAGCGGCTGTTCTCGTTCACAAAGCCATCGGCGACCAACTGACCTGCGTTTTTGTGGATCATGGATTTATGCGTAAGAATGAACCGGAACAGGTCAAGAAAATTTTTACCGAGCAATTCCATCTTAATTTGATTTTTGTGAATGCTCGGGAACGTTTCATGGCCAAGATCGGCGGGGTGTCCGACCCTGAGACCAAAAGGATCGGTATCGGGAATGAGTTCATTCGTCTTTTTGAAGATGAGGCTCGCAAATTAGGGCAGATCGATTTCTTAGTCCAAGGTACCCTTTATCCAGATATCGTGGAGAGCGGTACAGATACAGCAGAGACCATTAAGAGTCATCATAATGTAGGCGGACTCCCTGAAGATATGCAGTTTGAGCTGATTGAGCCTTTGGATATGCTTTTTAAGGACGAAGTTCGTGAAGTAGGTACTGAGTTAGGAATCCCTGATGAGATCGTCTGGCGGCAGCCTTTCCCCGGACCGGGACTGGCGATTCGCATTATCGGCGAAGTTACGGAAGAAAAACTGGACATCCTTCGGGAAGCTGATGCCATCATCGTGGAAGAAGTCCGCAATGCGGGGCTTTATAAAGAGATATGGCAATCCTTCGCCGTTCTTCCTACCATAAAAAGTGTTGGAGTCATGGGAGATGGTCGGACCTACGCCTATCCCATCGTTGTTCGTGCTGTCACCAGTGAGGATGCTATGACAGCGGATTGGGCAAGACTTCCCTATGAACTGATGGAGAAGATCTCCACCCGCATTGTTAATGAAGTAAAAGGTGTCAATAGGGTCGTGTATGATATTACCTCCAAGCCCCCTGGCACCATTGAGTGGGAATAAATGAGGTTTGGCTAAATTACGATTCACATGGAGTAGCGTGATTGATCAAATTGGTTATTGAAAAGCGGTTATGATTTCACAGGCATTTGTGATTCATAACCGCTTCCTTGTCTACCAGCTTTCAGACTTAAGGTGTTATCTTAGAAAAATTACTACTTGTTTGTGCTATGCTGCTTATTAGGTAACTTCCGGTCAGGATTGCCCTTACCTTGATGCTTTTGGTTTTCTTCTGCCTTCTTTTTGTCTTCGTTAAATTTATCGACGAAGTTCATGGTTAGACCTCCTCTATATGTAATCATTAATTACTTTAACCATGAATCTCTTAAAACATGCTTAGGATGAATTAAGTAAAGTTTTGGCATGTAATTATTCAATGATCTTTTTTAACAGGCTATCACTAACAACTCCACTCCCACCGATGATTTGTACATTTTGGTCATTTAACCCCTTTGAAGACAAATAAGACTTGGCTTCATTGGTCAGGTTAGTGCCCGCTAAGAGAATCGGAGATTTCATCTGAGCGGCTAGAACAGAACCGGAGAGGGCATCAGGATAATTGGTTCCGGTGACTAGGTAGGCAGTATTACCGGTAAAAGACAAACTGAACTCCTCAAGGATGGCCAGGTTGGTTTCGTAACGGTCATTTCCGGATAAACGTTTGGCATGAGGGAGTTGGTTGAAAACATGATTGCTAATAACCCCTGTTCCCCCCACCACATAAGGTTGGGTTGGGTCATGGTCTTCAATAAACTCTAAAAACCTTTCAGGTAAATTATTGGACGGTGTGAGCAGAACTGGCATGCCTTCGCTAGCAGCCACTGCAGCTGCAGATAAAGCGTCAGGAAAGTTTTCACCGGTACAGACGAAGAACTCCTTGAAATTGCCCAGTTCCTTAGCAATGGCTAAGGAGGTTTCATAACGGGAGGTACCCTCGATTCTGCGGACAGAGATTCCTTTGCTTTTTAGGGATTCCTCGATCCCTTGGGAAACCGCCCCGGTCCCACCGATAATGATGATGTTTTCAGCTCCTAAACGCTTGATCTCAGCTTTGGTATAGAGGTCAAGGGTTTTGGAGGAAGTTAAGAGAATGGGCGCATTATATTTTTGGGCTAGGGGAGCAGCGGAGAGAGCATCCGGGAAATTTTCACCGGTCACGAGGATGGCACAAGCGGAGCCCTGAGGAAAGGTTTCTTGGGATATAGCGACGGAGGTTCTATAGCGATCGATTCCACAGATTCTTTGACCGGGGAACACATAAGAAAAGTAATTTTCGGGATGGTTCAAATCAATCTGGATGTTACTGGACACGGCATTGCCGCTTTGGTCCATGACAATAAGTTTAACTAAGATGTCCTCAACACGATCCTCCCTTAATTGTTTTCTGCTGAGGGAGGATTTATATTGATTGTTTTCCTTAGTAATATTCATCAGGTATTTGACGATAGAGTCTTTAGTAGGTTGAGTTACGCCTACCACAGAATAGGTGAGAGGCCCACAGGAGTCATCCGTAGATTCTTCCCATTGGAAAAAGAGCCCGCTGGGCGTTACTTCGGTTAATTGGAGCAAGGGTTTACTTGGAGCCTCCTGGTCCTTTTTGCCTTTTAGCCCTGAAAGATTAACAAAATAATCATAGAGCCCGGGAACTTCCCAGGCTAAGGGGATATGGGTATTTTCTTGGGGGGTATACTGATAGGAGCGGATCCGGATTAAATCTGGGCTGCCAAAAAGCTGTACGTAGTCTTCAGCAGCAATTTCCAAGACCGACCAGCAGTGGTCACCGTTATTGACTTCTGCATAATAAGTGAGATTGCGGATTTTTGCATAGTGAGAATCAAGGTAATTAGTGGTTATACCTTCTTTTTTATTCAGATAATAATAGAGAAAATGGTGGCCGTATTCATGGGAAAGGGTGTTTAAGACATAGGGGTTATCGTCTCCCACTCCAAAGAGGTCAATATAGCGCCCTGGAGCGAGTTGGTCTCTAAACCATTCCCCATACCACATACCTACAGTATCAGTTCCTCTGGGATAATCAGGGTAAAGATTAATATGAGATAAAAAGGCGATTTCCTCACCTATGGTATTCTTCGTGAACTCATTATATATTTCTTCGAGCTTGTCTAGGTCATAACCCGGCACATAGCTGCGAATTTCTACACCACTGGCTCCCTGATAGGTTAGGAGGGGAGGTTCCGGAGTATCCTTGGGAGCAAATGTACTTGCTTCAAGGTTATTTCCTCCCAGAAAAGTGAAAAAGACCATGAGAATTGAAATGAGTAAAGTTCGTTTTTCTTGTTTCAAGTGAATCACTCTCCATAGTTAATATATTCACAATAAACTTCCGAAATCCTTTTTCTTATATAGAATCTTAGAGGTTTTTTATATAAGAATATGCAGCGTTATTTTGGGGGGAGTGATTTTAAGGAGAACTTGTGTAAAAAACGAATTTATTGACAGTGCCTTTGGAAGGACGCAGAGATTCTAGTTGCAAAAGCCGAACGATTTAACTCAAAACAAATAAAATGTTCGAAAAAGTGTTGACCGTTGAATTAAGAAACGGTACAATTATTCCAGAAGGTAGTTTCTACAAAGATACGTAAAAATTTAAATAGGGCGTTCATATAATCGCGGAGATAGGGTCTGCAAGTTTCTACCAGGCTGCCGTAAATGGCCTGACTATGAGCGAAAGTGTGCCTAGGGTCTTACCCGAGCGGCACAAGTCTGATGGCTGTGTGTACTAAGGTGGCTTCTCAAAGGAGTGGACCTTAGCTTGCTGTTGGATTACAACTTTTCGCTGCTTGCACCCGCTAAAGAGCTGGAGCCTAGTGGTGAATGGTCGTGGACAAAAAGCCCAGGCGGGTAGGTTTCACTCTTTTAGTCAAGTGGAATCTACCCGTTTGTTTTTTAGCCAATTATTGTTTCATTGTTTATGAGTCATATCATAGAAGACATAGAATAGGGAGGGTATCATGGAACTGCAAACTGTAAAACGTATTTATGTGGAGAAGAAGCCCGGTTTTAATATCGAGGCTCAGGGGTTATTGCAGGATCTTCAGGAAAATCTGGGTATCAAAGGCTTAAAAGAGCTAAGAATCATTAACCGATACGATGTGGCAGGTATTACATCTGAGGAATACGCTCAGGCCAGAACGATCATTTTTTCCGAACCGACCGTGGATTGGATCTATGATGAAGAACTCGTGCTTTCTTCCCAAGACCACGTATTTGCCATGGAATACCTTCCAGGTCAATATGACCAACGGGCGGATTCGGCGATCCAATGCGTTCAGATCCTCACCCAAAAAGAGCGTCCGGAGATCGCTTCCGCCAAAGTGATTGTTCTTAAGGGGCAGATCACGGAAGATGAACTGGAACGAATTAAGCAATATTGTATCAATCCTGTGGAATCCCGGGAGGCCGGCTTGGAGAAACCTGAAACCCTCGCTTTTGTATCTGAGCTACCTGAGGATGTCGAAATTATTGAGGGTTTTATCGGAATGAAGAAGGTAGAGTTGGAAGAATTCTATCAGGGAGCAGGCTTGGCCATGAGCCTGGAGGACCTGGCTTTCTGTCAGGGGTATTTTCGGGATGAGGAAAAACGGGACCCCACCATCACGGAAATTCGAGTCATTGATACCTATTGGTCGGATCATTGCCGCCATACGACCTTTTTTACACAATTGCAAAATATCTATATCGAGGAAGGAGAGTTTGCGGCGCCTATTCAGAAAGCCTATGAGGAGTATATGGGATCCCGGGAGCTGGTTTATGGGGAAAAAGCTCAAAGCCGGGATGTCTGTCTGATGGATTTGGCCGTTATCGGAATGAAGGAGCTCAAAAAGAAGGGGCTTCTTCAAGATCTCGACGAGTCCGATGAAATCAATGCGTGTAGTATTGTTGTCAATGTGGATGTGGATGGCAAGAGTGAAGAATGGCTGGTTATGTTTAAAAATGAAACCCATAATCATCCCACAGAAATCGAGCCCTTTGGGGGAGCGGCTACCTGTCTTGGCGGGGCCATACGGGATCCCTTATCCGGGCGGACTTATGTCTATCAGGCCATGCGGGTTACCGGAAGCGGCGATCCCCGGACAAAAGTGGAAGAAACCCTACCAGGAAAACTGCCCCAAAGAAAGATCACTACAGTTGCAGCAGCTGGTTACAGTTCTTACGGCAACCAAATCGGTTTAGCCACTGGGCAAGTTGCAGAAGTTTATGATGAAGGTTTTATCGCAAAACGGATGGAGATCGGTGCAGTCATCGCTGCAGCTCCTAGGAAAAATGTGGTCCGGGAAGCACCGCAGCCCGGAGATGTCGTGGTTTTAGTGGGAGGGCGCACAGGCCGGGACGGCTGCGGAGGAGCTACGGGCTCTTCCAAAGAGCATACCATGGAATCATTAGCCAGCTGTGGAGCAGAAGTCCAAAAAGGGAATCCTCCTACAGAGAGAAAAATTCAACGCCTCTTCCGTAACCCTAAAGTCAGCACTATGATTAAAAAATGTAATGACTTTGGAGCAGGTGGAGTATCGGTGGCCATTGGAGAATTGACGGATGGTTTGGAGATCAACCTGGACGCAGTTCCCAAAAAATATGAGGGCCTGGATGGCACGGAGCTGGCCATCTCTGAATCCCAGGAGCGAATGGCAGTGGTCATCGCAGCTGAAAACTTAGAGGCCTTCGTCGAGTATGCAGATGAGGAAAATCTTGAAGCCACTTTAGTTGCCAAGGTCAGTGAGAATCCTCGCTTAAATATGACCTGGCGAGGCAAAACCATTGTGGATATCAGCCGGGAGTTTCTAAACACTAACGGTGTAAAACAAAAAGCGGATGTGTCGGTGCTGCTTCCTGAAAGTAAAGAGAACCATTTTAGTCGGTTGCCGAAAGCCGTTGAAGAGAAGCTCGGGAAACATGCTTCAGGCGATAATGCTCTATATGAAGCTTGGTTGGCTAATTTAGAAGATCTGAATGTCTGCAGTCAAAAAGGTCTGGTAGAACGTTTTGACAGTACCATTGGAGCGAATACAGTACTGATGCCCTTCGGCGGAAAATATCAAGCTACCCCAGCTGAAGGAATGGTGGCGAAGATTCCTGTAGAGTCTGGAGATACTCATACAGCTACAGCTATGACCTACGGATATAATCCCCAATGTGCTAAGTGGAGTCCCTTCCACGGTGCTTTATACGCAGTAGTGGAAGCGGTTACAAAAATGGTAGCACTGGGAGCCGACTATCGAGGCATTCGTTTAACCCTGCAAGAGTATTTTGAAAAACTGGGCAAGGAACCTCAAAAATGGGGAAAACCTTTCTCCGCTCTCTTGGGAGCCTTCTATGCCCAAAAGAAGCTGGGAATTCCGGCCATTGGCGGTAAGGACAGTATGTCCGGAACGTTTATGGATCTGCATGTGCCTCCCACCTTGGTGGCTTTTGCAGTGGGAGTATTAAATACAGGCGATGTAATCTCCCAGGAGTTTAAACAAGCAGGCAGCCAAGTGGTCCTGATTCCTGCAAGGCGGGATAAAGATGAAGTGATTGATTTTGAGCATCTAGCTGCTAATTATGATAAGGTTCATGAACTCATTCGTTCAGGTAAAGTTCTCTCTTCCCACACTGTAAGAATGGGGGGACTGGCCGCCGCTCTGACCAGGATGGCCTTTGGCAATCTGGTCGGCATGAGGTTCTGTTCGCCTATGGCAGTAGCAGACTTATTCCGGACGGATTACGGATCCATCATTTTAGAAATTCCTGCAGCGGTTGATCTTCAGAATGCTTTTGGTGAAGTCAAGTATGTGGTTCTGGGCAGCACTCAAGAAAAGCCTGCCATCGAACTCAATGGAGTCGAAATCTCCTTAGATGAAGCCTTTAAAGCTTGGGAAAAACCATTAGAAAGAATTTTCCCCACAAAAACTAAAAGTGCGGGACAGCCTCAAAGGATGTCCTTTGAGGAACGGAATTTACAAAGGCCATCTACCAAGATTGCCAGGCCCAGGGTGTTTATCCCTGTCTTTCCAGGTACGAATTGTGAGTATGATTCGGCACGAGCGTTCACAAAGGCGGGGGCTTTGGTTGAGACCTTAGTCATTCGCAATCTGACCCCTGATCATGTGGAGCAATCCATCGCCGGAATTGTCAAAGGGATAGAACGAGCACAAATGGTCATGCTGCCCGGTGGTTTCAGTGCCGGGGACGAGCCTGACGGTTCAGGGAAATTTATAGCCACTATGTTCCGTAATCCCCGAATTAAGGAAGCTGTCATGAGATTGCTCAACCAAAGAGATGGATTAATGCTGGGAGTCTGTAATGGGTTCCAAGCTTTGATTAAATTAGGTTTATTGCCTTATGGAGAAATCATGGATCTGGATGAAGATGCTCCAACTCTAACCTATAATAAAATCGGACGCCATGTTTCCTGTATGGTGCAGACCAAAGTGGTCTCCACCTTATCTCCCTGGTTCAGCGGTATGGAGTTAGGAGATATTCATACTATCCCCGTATCCCATGGGGAAGGACGGTTTGTGGCCAACCCGGATGTGATCCGAAAGCTGATGGAACGGGGGCAAGTGGCTACTCAATATGTGGACCACCAAGGTCATCCCAGCAATGATGTCCTTTATAATCCCAATGGCTCCTATGAGGCTATCGAAGGGATCACTAGTCCTGATGGCCGCGTCTTAGGTAAGATGGGGCACTCCGAACGTGTGGGTGAAGGTGTGGCCATTAATATTAGCGGGAATAAATATCAGCCGATTTTCGAAGGCGGCGTGAATTATTTTAGGGGATAATAGTGTCACCTATTGATTAAACAAAGGACAAAGTAATAGGAGGAAGCAGTATGAACTTAGTTGGTATCGTCATGGGCAGTGACTCGGATTTTAACGTGATGGAGGATGCTATCAAAGTCCTGAAGGAATTCGGGGTGAGTTTTGAGGTTAAGGTGTCCTCTGCTCATCGAACGTTGGAAAGAACCTTAAATTGGGTTAAGGAGTTTGAAGGACAGGGCGGTAAGGTGATTATTGCCGGAGCGGGGATGGCTGCTCACTTGCCCGGCGTTGTGGCAGGGGCGACGACATTACCGGTTATCGGGGTGCCTATTCGGAGCGGTGCCTTAGAGGGAGTGGATGCCCTGTATGCCATCGTCCAGATGCCGCCTGGTATTCCTGTGGCAACAGTCGGTATCAACGGTGCTAAAAATGCCGGACTCTTAGGAGTCCAAATGTTGGCTAATGCCGATGAACATCTGAAAGAAGCTTTGAAAAATTACCGCATTAAGATGGCACAAGGGGTGGAAGAAAAGGATAGAGCGCTACAGGAGATTTTAGATAATCGAGAGAGGAAATAACCCATGATTGAACGATATACCCTCCCAGAGATGGGGCGAATCTGGACCGATGAACATCGGTTGGAGCTTTGGCTTAAGATCGAAATAGCAGCCTGTGAAGGTTGGGCAAAGCTTGGGAAGATTCCGGAAGATGCGGTCAGGATCATCCGTGAAAGAGCAGGGTTTTCTTGGGAAAGAGTCAAAGAAATTGAAGAAATCACCCACCATGACGTTCTGGCTTTTACCACCAATGTAGCGGAACATGTAGGGGAGGAAGCAAAATACATTCATCTCGGTCTTACCTCTTCAGATGTTCTGGATACGGCTTTGTCCTTGCAGATGGTGGAAGCCGCAGACATCTTGCTTGAGAAGCTGGTGCGGTTGGAAGAAGCGCTAAAAAAGAGAGCTCTTGAGCATAAGGATACCTTGATGATGGGAAGAACCCATGGCATTCATGCGGAACCTATCACTATGGGTCTTAAGTTTGCTTTATGGTACGAAGAAATTAAGCGTCACACCGGCCGTGTCCAATTCGCCCGGGAGGAGATTCGAGTCGGAAAAATCTCCGGAGCAGTGGGAACCTTTGCTAATGTGGAACCCTTTGTAGAAGAATGGGTCTGTGAGTCCTTGGGATTAAAGCCGGCTCCCATCTCTACTCAGGTAGTGCAGCGTGACCGGCATGCCTTTTATATGACCACACTGGCTGGGGTTGCCAGCAGTTTGGATAGAATAGCTACGGAACTGCGAAATCTCCAGCGTACCGATGTCCATGAAGTGGAAGAACCTTTTGCCAAAGGTCAAAAGGGCTCCTCGGCAATGCCCCATAAGAAAAATCCCATAACCGGTGAAAGAATCTGCGGCATGGCAAGGGTCATACGTGGCAACGCTCAGGCTGCTTTGGAGAATGTCGCTCTTTGGCATGAACGGGATATCTCTCATTCTTCTGCTGAGCGGATTATTCTGCCCGACAGTACCATTGCTCTGGATTATATGTTGGATAAGATGATCAAGCTTATCGAGGGACTTCGGGTCTTTCCAGAAACCATGCAGGAAAATATCGATAAAGTAGTAGGGCTGATCTTCTCCCAAAGGGTCATGCTGACCCTGGTGGAAAAAGGCCTGAGCCGGGAGACGGCTTACGCCTGGACCCAGCGCAATGCTTTGCAGGCTTGGGAGACCAAGGAGTCTTTCCAATCCTTGGTGCTTAAGGATCAAGACATTCGGAATTATTTAGATGAAGAAGAAATCGCTGAACTCTTTGATTACAGCTATCATACGAAGCATGTGGATACAATTTTCAAGAGAGTCGGGCTTCTTTAATAAACTTAGAACCTTAGAACCGGCGGAAATCGATTAGGCGATTGAAGAGGGAGAGTGAGCTATGGAAAAAGGCGAAATGTTATATGAAGGAAAAGCCAAGAAAGTTTATGCAACTGATCAAGAAGAAATCTATTGGGTAGAGTACAAGGATGATGCCACTGCTTTTAACGGGGAAAAGAAGGGGACCATTGAGGATAAAGGAGTGGTCAACAATCGTCTTTCCGCCCTCTTTTTCGAAGTTTTAGAAAAGGTTGGGATCCCTACCCATTTTCTGGAATTGCTTAATGAGCGGGAAATGCTGGTACGCAAGCTGAACATGATTCCCTTGGAAGTGGTGGTACGCAATATCGCAGCCGGCAGCTTGGCAAAGCGCTTAGGGGTGGAAGAGGGGTTTAAATTATGCCGCCCTGTGGTGGAATTATACTATAAGGACGATGCTCTGGGTGATCCCTTCGTGAATGAGTTCCATTCCCTAGCGATGGGGTGGGCTGAAGAATCGGACCTTAAAGAAATTCAAGGACTGGGGCTTAAAATTAATGGAGAGTTACAGAAGATTTTAGACCAGGCGGGAATTATCTTGGTAGACTTTAAGCTGGAATTCGGCACAGCGGATGGTAAAGTCTATTTAGGGGATGAGATTTCACCCGATACCTGCCGCTTTTGGGATAAAGAGACTCAGGAAAAGCTGGATAAGGATCGCTTCCGTCGTGATCTGGGCAAGGTTGAAGAAGCCTATGTGGAAGTCTATCGACGTGTTAAAGAAGTTCTTAACAATTAAAATTAGGAGGGTATCGCTTTGAGAGAACCCTGGGATGATAAACCTCATGAAGAATGTGGAGTATTCGGTATTTATGCACCCGAGCAGGAGGTTGCTCGCCTAACCTATTTCGGGCTCTATGCCTTACAGCACCGGGGACAGGAAAGTGCAGGGATTGCCGTATCCAATGGAAGGGATATCCAAGTCCATAAAGGAATGGGATTGGTTGCCGAAGTCTTTTCGGAAAGAATTCTTAAGGAACTTGAACAGGACGGAAAAATGGCCATTGGCCATGTCCGTTATTCAACCACAGGTTCCAGCCTCCTAACCAATGCCCAACCTTTAGTGGTTCATTACCAAAAGGGTATGATGGCTCTGGCCCATAATGGCAATTTGACCAATGCGGGAGAATTGCGGGAGGAATTGGCTAAGGAAGGGGCAGTATTCCAGACCACTGTGGACTCGGAAGTGATCGTTCAACTGATTGCCCGCTATGGCCGGGGGAGTTTAGAAGATGCTCTGGTCAAAACCATGCTGGATTTGCAGGGGGCCTATGCTTTAGTAGTGGCTGCGGAAAATAAGATTCTGGGGATGCGTGACCCTCATGGAGTACGCCCTTTATGTATTGGTCAACTGGAAGGTCGGTATGTTTTAGCTTCAGAAAGCTGTGCCTTGGATACGATCGGAGCAGAATTCGTGCGGGATGTTCAGCCCGGT
The DNA here is from genome assembly GCF_000384015.1 of Desulfitobacterium sp. PCE1. NCBI lineage: Bacteria > Bacillati > Bacillota > Clostridia > Eubacteriales > Desulfitobacteriaceae > Desulfitobacterium > Desulfitobacterium sp. PCE1. The sequence continues at coordinate 1,277,089 of NZ_KB913023.1, forward strand.
GAGATTATTACTATCGATGAGGAGGGACTTCATTCCCGGCAAGGGTTTCCGGCCCAAAAGACAGCCGTCTGTTCCTTTGAATATATTTATTTTGCTCGTCCCGACAGTACGATAGATCAATTGAACGTGACAGAAAGCCGTCGGAGAATGGGTGTCGAGCTGGCACGGGAATATCCTATCGATGCAGATATTGTCATACCGGTACCTGACTCGGGAATGACCGCTGCCCTTGGCTACGCTGAGGAATCCGGTATCCCCTTTGCCCAGGGATTACTGAAGAACCGGTACGTGGGGAGAACCTTTATTCAGCCCACCCAAGAGATGCGGGAAGTAGCTGTTCGCCTGAAACTCAATGCCAATGCTCAAGTGATTAAGGGAAAAAGAGTCATTATGATTGATGATTCCATCGTGAGAGGGACCACCAGTTCCCGGATCGTCGAGTTGCTGAGAAAGGTAGGGGCCAAAGAGGTCCATCTTCTCATCTGCTCTCCGCCGGTTCTTTATCCCTGCTACTATGGCATAGATACGGCGGAGCGGGAAAAACTGATTGCCACGCAGTTGGATCGGGAAGGGATACGTGAGTATGTAGGAGCAGATTCTCTTCATTATTTATCTGAAGAAGGTGTCCAACGGGCCTTAGGCGGACTGTCGGTCTGTTTGGCCTGCTTTAATGGGGATTACCCTGCTGGAATACCTGCGGGTACCAAGGAGAAATGGGAAGAATTTAAAGGTAAGTGTTAAGAGATAACGATGAGTAGGTTGCATAGAAAGGTGGTTCTATCATGGGATATTCTTATCGGCAGGCCGGAGTGGACATTGATGCAGGAAATCAAGCGGTGGAATTGATGAAGCCCGCTGTAAAACGGACCATTCGCCCAGAAGTCATGGGCGGACTGGGTGGATTTGGCGGGCTCTTTGCTTTGGATCTAAAAAAATACCCCGAGCCGGTTCTGGTCTCAGGAACGGACGGCGTGGGAACGAAGCTTAAGCTGGCGTTTCAGATGAACCGCCATGATACCATTGGCCAAGATGCAGTAGCTATGTGTGTCAATGATATCTTAGTTCAAGGTGCGGAGCCTTTGTTCTTTCTCGATTATCTTGCTGTAGGAAAGCTGGTTCCTGAGCGGGTAGCCGAGGTTGTGGGTGGAATAGCCAAGGGCTGCGAATTAGCAGGCTGTGCCCTGATTGGGGGGGAGACTGCAGAGATGCCGGGGTTTTATTCCGAAGGGGAGTACGATATTGCTGGTTTTGCAGTAGGTGCTGTGAATCGTCCTGACCTGATCGATGGGTCACAAATTCGGGAAGGGGATGTTCTGATCGGACTTCCTTCTTCAGGCTTTCATAGCAATGGGTATTCCTTGGTCCGTAAGATTTTTACTCCCGATCTATGGGAGAAAGACTATCCGGAACTGGGGGAAACCTTAGGTGAAGCTCTGATTCGGCCCACCCGGATTTATGTCAAAAGTGTCCTTCCTCTTATAGAAAGCCGTAAAGTTCTTGGCATGGCCCATATTACCGGGGGAGGCCTTACAGAAAATATTCCCCGGATTCTCCCTGAAGGGTTCGGAATAAAGATCGATCGTTCAGCTTGGCAAGTCCCGGCCCTCTTCACCCTTTTGCAAAGGATGGGTGAGGTGGAGGAAGCCGAAATGTTGCGCACCTTCAATATGGGAATTGGCTTTGTGCTCATCGTCCATCCTCAAGATGTCGACTTTATTCAGACTCAGCTCCAAGCAGCTGGAGAGAAGTGCTTTGTCCTGGGAGAGGTAAGGGGACAAAGCAAAGGAGTGAGTTATAGTTGATGCGGATCGGAGTCCTTGCTTCCGGACGTGGGAGCAATCTACAAGCATTGATTGAGGCGTGGAAGCATGGAGAATTGAATGGGGAACTTGTGGCTGTGGGGTCGGACAAAGAAGGAGCTCTGGCTCTCAAAAGAGCAGAAGAGGCCGGTATACCCCATTCAACCTTTCCTTTGAGCCACTTTCCTTCCTGCAAGGAGCAAGAAAAAGCTATCCTGAATTGGCTGTTGGAGCAAAAGGTAGAGCTTCTGGCTTTGGCTGGGTTTATGAAGGTTTTAAGCAAGGAGTTTCTCCATGATATTCAGATCCCTATACTTAACATCCACCCATCCCTTTTGCCCTCTTTTCAAGGATTGCATGCTCAAAAGCAAGCCCTTGAATACGGGGTCAAGATATCCGGATGCACAGTACACTTTGTGGATGAAGGTCTGGATAGCGGTCCCATTATTGCACAAGAGGCAGTACCCGTCTTGCCGGATGATACGGAAGATTCCTTGTCTGCCCGTATTCTGGAGGCAGAACATCGCATTTATCCGGAAGCAGTAGGATGGGTGGCCAGTGGACGGATCAAAAGAAATGGGCGTATCGTAGTTAAACTATAGAGTTGGGGAGGCTTTTTAATGAATCGTCGAGCTGTGCTCAGTGTTTCTAATAAGACAGGAATTGTGGAATTCGCTCAAGGGCTTGTTGAGTTGGGCTTTGAGTTGGTTTCTACCGGTGGAACCTTTAAAACCTTGACCGAAGCAGGATTACCTGTTCGCTATGTTACTGAGATTACGGAATTTCCGGAGATTTTGGATGGGCGGGTCAAGACCCTTCATCCGAAGATTCATGGCGGCATTTTGGCCAGAGCTACGGAAGAACATTTGCAGCAGCTCAAGAATAATGATATCGGCCTGATTGATTTGGTGGTGGTGAATCTCTATCCCTTTAAAGAGACCATTGCCAAACCGGGAGTTCAGTTCCAGGAGGCCATTGAGAATATTGATATTGGCGGTCCTTCCATGGTTCGTGCGGCAGCAAAGAATCAGGAACGGGTGGGTATTGTCGTCAATCCGCAGCGGTACTCAGAGGTACTTCAAGCCCTACGTGAGCAGGGGGAAATCCCTTATGCTATGCGTAAACGCTTGGCGGCAGAGGCCTTTGCCCATACCGCCGAATATGATCAGTGTATTGCTGGGTATTTGACGGCGGAGCTTGCTGGGGAGTCCATCTCCACCTCACCTTTCCCCGATACCATAACACTCTCTGCCCAAAAGGTTCAGGATCTTCGCTATGGGGAGAACCCGGACCAGAAAGCTGCTTTTTATCGGGGAGTAGAAGCAATGGGGACATTGGCCCATGGCGAGCAGATTCAGGGGAAAGAACTCTCCTATAATAATTGGATGGATATGGACGCAGCCTGGAGTATCGTCCAGGATTTCAATGATCCGGCCTGCGCTATTATTAAGCATACCAATCCCTGCGGTACAGCTTTGGGAAAAACGGCTCTGGAAGCGTATGAAAGGGCTCTGGAAGCGGATCCGGTGTCGGCATTTGGAGGAATTATCGCCTTTAACCGTGCAATCGATGCTGAATGTGCCGGCGCACTTAAGGCTCACTTCTATGAAGTCATCGTTGCTCCTGAATTCAGCTCTGAAGCCAGGGCAATACTACAGGAAAAGAAGAATCTTCGCCTTGTCAAGGTAGCTCAGGACGGGAATCCAACGATCACGCCCTGGAAGGTTTGTTCCATCCAAGGTGGATATTTAATTCAGGAAGAGGATGAGGGGACTACACCGGTCTCAGAATGGCAGGTAGCCAGTAAGCGCCAGCCCATCCCTGAGGATCTTCGCGAATTGGACTTTGCCTGGCGGGTGGTGAAGCATGTCAAATCCAATGCTATTGTACTAGCCAAAAATGGCCAAACCCTTGGGGTGGGAGCGGGTCAGATGAATCGGGTCGGCTCAGTCAAGATTGCCTTGGAACAGGCGGGAGAAAAAGCTCAGGGAGCTTATCTGGCCTCCGATGCTTTTTTTCCGTTCCCGGATTCTTTGGAGGAAGCGGCAAAAGCAGGTGTGCGTGCTGTGGTTCAGCCGGGCGGCTCGGTCAGAGATGCGGAAGTCATTGAAGCGGCTGATCGCTTGAACCTGATTATGGTGTTTACTCATCGTCGCCACTTTAAGCATTAAGAATGGAGTTGTCTGCTGCTGTTGCGGTATCAGCAGAGAATGTCCGGGTCGCGTAGCTTTACGCACAACGCTTACTCCATAGCTCCGGGGCTGGTTCACTCGCTTTCTTAACAGCCGAGCCAAACCCCGCTGCTGTCTGCATGTGAACCAGTGGCTCGACTAAGTTAAGAAAGCCTCGTTTACCCGACCGCCCCTCCGCTAAATCTGTTCGCTTTTGTACGTAAAGCTACGTCTTGCGGGTCTTTTTCGGTTTTTCTTTGGGTAGCCGACCCTGCCGCTTAAGCGGCGTCGGCAAAGACGGAAAAAGCGACTTGAGTCAAGCAACTTACCCCACATTTTCCACAACGCCCGCTTGCTCAAGCCCGAAAGACAAGCCCAAGGATTTTGCTTTACAAAAGGGAGCGGAGAGCTTTGAGCGTTAGTTTTGTCCGCGCAGCTTATGGAGCGGCAGGTGTAAAGCAAAATCCTGGAGAATCAGCTTTTGGGTTTTCCTAAAGTAGTCTAAATCAAATTGTAAAGAAGGTGTCTCATGGGTAAGAAGGTTTTGGTGGTAGGCAATGGAGGCAGAGAACATGCCCTGGCCTGGAAAATAGCCCAAAGTCCGGAGGTCGGGAAGTTGTATGTTGCTCCGGGAAATGCCGGAACTCTGGAATGGAATGTGGCGATTTCGGCTACAGATATCCCCGGCTTACTTGAATTTGCCCAAAAAGAGGGCATTGATTTAACCATTGTGGGTCCTGAGGCTCCTTTGACTTTAGGGATCGTGGATGCTTTCCAAAAAGAGGGGTTGAGGATTTTTGGACCTACTCAAGGAGCCGCCCGGCTGGAAGGAAGCAAGTCCTTTGCCAAGGAAATTATGGAAGAGGCAGGGGTACCCACGGCTCAAAGCCGGGTGTTCTCTGAACCGGAGAAGGCCAAGGAATATATTAAGCACATGGGAGCACCTATTGTCTTAAAGGCCGATGGCCTAGCAGCCGGCAAGGGAGTGATTGTAGCCATGGACTTGGACACGGCGTTGACGGCTGTGGATGAGTTAATGGACGGCTCTTTAGGTGAGTCGGGAAAATTGCTCTTGATTGAAGAATATATGGAAGGGCAGGAAGTCAGCTTACTCTGTCTCTGTGACGGTGAGCATGCGGTCGCTCTGGTTCCTGTTCAAGACCATAAACGAGCTTTGGACGGGGACCAGGGTTTGAACACCGGCGGAATGGGTACTTATAGTCCTCCACCTTTTTGGAATGCGGAGATGGAAGAAGAGGCATTAAGAACAATCGTGCACCCCACTTTAAAAGTCATGAAGGATAAGGGGATGCCCTTTCAAGGGGTTCTTTTTGCCGGTTTGATGCTGACCAAAAATGGTCCTAAAACGCTGGAATTCAATGTCCGCTTCGGTGATCCGGAAACCCAAGTGGTTATGGCCCGTATGGAATCGGATTTATTCGAAGTTCTTTGGGCTTGTACTGAGGGGCAGCTTAAGGATATAAAGTTGGAATGGAAAAAAGAAAAAGCTATCTGTATCGTTATGGCCGCACCGGGGTACCCTATGGCCTACGAAAAAGGCATACCCATCGCCTTGCCGGAAGTCTTTGAGCAAGGAGAAGTGATTTTTCACGCCGGAACCTCCCTTTCCCAAGATGGAGAGCTGCAGAGCTCTGGCGGAAGGGTTTTGGGGGTAACGGTTTTGGGAGATGATCTTAACCAGGCACGTCAGTTGGGGTATGCCTTAGCAGAAAGAATAGACTTCCCCGGAGCTCATTATCGTAAAGATATTGGGGTAAAAGGTCTTTAGTTTCGGCTTTTCCCTCTGTGACTTCAGTTTGTCCCGTCTTCATATAATGAAGACAGGACGACGTTCAAAGGGGGGAAGGGTGTGTACATCTATCGAAAAAGGTTCTTTTATCCTATCCATGTGGAAGGGCCTGATCCGGTCCTGGCCAAAGAATTGTTGGAGCATTATGGTGGAAAGGATGGAGAGCTCACCCAGGCAGTTCAATACTTAAATCATCAGGTTAATATAGACAACCGTTTTTTACGTGAACTTTTAGGGCTCATCATGGCTGAAGAACTTGCTCACTTGGAAACTTTATCGGCAATGATTATTAAGCTGGGCGGGGAGGTCAATCGCTTAAGCGATCATAAGAACTCCCCTTGGTCTCTTTCCTATGTAAACCAGTATTCTGAACCGGATAAACTTTTAAGAGCTAATGCTGCCTTGGAAAAGAGAGCACGCCTTTTGTATGAGAAGCATGCTTCCATGACCCAGGATCCTGGAGTTAAACGTCTGCTTACCTTTTTAGCCCGGCGGGAAGGGATTCATCAAAGGCTCTTATATCAAAGTTATAAGGTCTTAACTGAAGGAGGTACTTCAGAGCAATATATGGAGATTATCTATGAGTATAAAATGAGTTTACAGGTACTGGAATAGATAGCATAAAATTTAAAAAGCAAAAAAGAAGCTTAATCTGCAAGCTTCTTTATTTTTTTACTAATTTTTGCTAAACTATATAAAATTATCATCGATTCTTTCAGGAGGATAATAGATGAGTATATCACAACGAATAGAAAACCTACCGGTTAAGAGATTTCACTATATACTTCTTATTTCTGCAGGTTTAGGATGGATGTTTGATTCCATGGATACGGGCATTATTTCCTTTGTTCTGCCGGTATTGATGAAGACTTGGGGATTAACCCCGGAACAGGTGGGGAATATCGGGAGTGTCGGCCTGTTAGGAATGGCTCTGGGAGCTATTCTGTCCGGGAGTGTGGCGGACCGGATCGGAAGAAAAAAGGTCTTTGCTTTTACTTTGGTTATGTATTCTTTAGCTACTGGATTATGCGGCTTAGCATGGAGTTATAGTTCCCTTTTGTTTTTTCGTTTTCTCGTGGGGTTCGGTTTGGGAGGACAACTGCCTGTTGCGGTAACTTTGGTTAGTGAGTTCACCCCTGCTAAGCATCGGGGGAAATTTCTCGTTCTTTTGGAAAGCTTCTGGGCCATAGGATGGCTCTTGGCATCCGTTATTTCCTACCTGATTATTCCCAACTATGGTTGGCATATTGCTTTTTTTATTGGTGCAATTCCTGCTCTTTATGTTTTCTATCTCTGGAAGTACATCCCGGAGTCACCGCGATTTCTTGAGGAACAGGGAAGAATACAAGAGGCTGAGGCAGTGTATCGCATGGTCGCCGGGGAGGCAGGCTCTGATGGGAAAAATAGTAGAATTGATAAAGAAGTAAAACGTGAAAGAGAGCTGCCAAAGCAAGAGACTCCTAATACCAAAGTGCTGCACCGGGTCACAGTAGCGGAATTGTTTTCCCGGAAGTTTCTGCGCAGAACGGTATTTCTCTGGCTTCTTTGGTTCGGAATTGTGTATTCTTACTATGGGATTTTCACATGGCTGCCCTCTATTCTTGCTTTAAAGGGTTTCTCTCTGACCAAGAGTTTTAGCTATGTTATTATTATGACCTTAGCTCAGATTCCCGGTTATTTTAGCGCGGCTTTTTTGGTCGATCGCATTGGGCGAAAGCCTACCTTGGCTGCTTTCGTTTTGGGTACGGCGATGAGTGCTTATTTCTTTGGTCAGGGAAACAGTGTGACAATGATTCTTGTCTTTGGCTCCCTTATGTCTTTCTTTAATCTTGGAGCATGGGGAATTCTCTACACCTATACCCCTGAGCTTTATCCTACCAGAGCTCGTGGAACCGGTGCCGGTTGGGCTGCAGGGTTTGGCCGTATCGGCGGCATCTTAGCCCCTATGGTGGTAGGCCGCATGCTGGGAGCAGAAATACCTACAGAAACGGTTTTTCTGATGTTTGCCGGAGTGCTTATATTAGTTGTCTTTAATGTTCTCGTTCTAGGTGAAGAGACGAAAGGCCGACCCATGGATGAGCTATAAGATCTCCTTTGTGCGATAATCCCAGAAGCGATTGGACACCAGACGGAGGCAGAAGGGGTGTTTGCTCCAATTTTCAATGTTATCCAGGGAGAGCAGCAAAGCATAGGCCTGTCGGCAGGTGCCGAGCAAAGGATAGTTTTTGCATAGATAAGCAAGATTGGAGAGAATGGCTTCCTGGCGTTCCTGGTGGAACAGGTTCTGCACATAGCGGCGGCTTAAAGGGCTAAGGCGGTATTGAGCCAGTTCTGAGGCTAAGGGCCTCAGTTCATCTCTGCTGAAATGAATGACCGTCAATTGGGGTAAATCAGCGATCAGATCCGCACCCTCTAAAAAGTTGAGAAGATGTTCTTGAATAATAAAGGGGGAAAAAGGAAAAACTCCTGGAGTTTCGGCAAGGATGCGGATACGCAATAGATTCGCCCGCAGAAAATCGGACTCATGAGGAACCGGACTAATGGGCGTCTTTTCCAGGTCGCGAAGGATTTGTCCTAAATATGCATTGCCTTCGCAAGCCAGGTATTCCCACTGGGGAAGCAGGGAAAGAAGAAGTTGGCTGAGATAGGCTCCTTTGGATTCAAACACTTTATAGCGGGTTAAGGTCGTGAGAGTCTCTTCATTGGGCTCGGTTAAAATGTTGCGCAGCATCTCAGGATGCATGCGTAATCGGGTCTGGATTTTTTTATCGAAGGAATTCATAGAGATATTCTCCTCATAGTCCAAGATGTTGACTAAGTTCTTCATCCTGGGTAATTTGTCTATAGTGTGTGAGGAGTGACCCGTTCTATGCCATCAAAAATATGGTAATCGGAGATGGGTTTAAGTGGATTTGTAGTTGGGTTAATCTAGGGGATAAGATATGATTATTCCATTCCTAGGAATAAGGATGTGGATTCATGGATAATGAGAAGTTTCAGGATCTGATGGTAAGAGCAAAGATTAAATTGTTAAGATTAAAATAGACATAGAGTGCATAGCAATGAGAAAAGCCGCCCTCGGTTTGAGGAACGGCTCTTTCTTTATGAGTTGAAGTAGTAATGCTTAGAAGGCAGGAACGACAGCACCTTTGTAGGTATCTTCAATAAACTGCTTAACTTCTGGGGAGTTCAAAGCATCTACTAATTTTTTGAGATTGGGATCGTTTTTGCGATCTTCTTTGGCTACCACGATGTTGGCATAAGGAGAATCTTTGCCTTCAAGGACAATGGCATCCTCAGTGGGATTGAGGCCGGCTTCTAAAGCGTAGTTGGTGTTGATGACAGCTCCAGCAATTTTGGGGTCAGTAAGAGCGTGGGGAAGTTGAGCAGCCTCAATGGCTTGAATTTTTAGCTTTTTAGGGTTTTCAACGATATCCAATTCTGTTGCGGTGACACCGGCACCGTCTTTGAGTTTAATCAATCCGGCTTGTTCTAAGACGGCTAAAGCGCGGCCGCCATTGGAGGGATCGTTAGGGATGGCAATAGCATCACCGTCTTTGAGCTCATCGATTTTGGTTACTTTTTTAGAGTAGAAGCCCATGGGCTCAATATGCACGGTGCCGATGATTGCCAGCTTCATGCCTTGAGCAAGGTAGGTATCCAGGTAAGGAGTGTGTTGGAAGAAGTTGGCGTCGATGACTCCGTCGTTAACGGCTGGGTTAGGAAGAGCGTAATCCGTAAAATCGACGATTTCCAGATTGATACCTTGTTCTGCTAATTTAGGTTGGACGAATTCAAGAAGTTCGGCATGGGGAACGGGAGTAGCGCCTACTTTGATTGTCACAGGCTCATTAGCATTACCGGAGTTGGGCGGAGTATCGGCTTTTTGAGGGGTGCTTCCGCACCCGGTAAGTACCAAGGATAGGGCTACTACGGAGCCGATAATTAAAGTCGAGAGTTTACGTTTCATTCTTATTTCCTCCTTAAATTCTTCTTTCTTTTCCTCTGAAGATACACATGAAGACATTTCTGTGAGATACCCTTTAGAAGATATATGCTCAAGCCTTCTCCTCAAAGAACATGACGGAGTACCGGTATCGCCCGGCATGAATTTGAGTGAGAGCTTGGAACATGCTTAGTGGTGATTAATCCGGCGAGCCAGTTTGGTGCCAAAGAGTTGGACGAATTGGACGATGATCACAAGGATGATGACGGTCATAAACATAACATCGGTCCGAAAACGGTGTTGTCCATAGCGTATGGCGACATCTCCCAAGCCACCGCCTCCTACGGCTCCCGCCATGGCGGTATACCCAACGACACTGATGGTAGTGATAGCGACGCCTAAGACGAGAGAGGCTTTAGCCTCGGGTAAAAGAACTTTACAGATAATTTGCCAAGGGGAAGAACCCATGGATAAAGCTGCTTCAATGACTCCATAAGGAACTTCTTTCAGTGAATTTTCCACCATGCGGGCTACGAAAGGTGCTGTGGCAATGACTAAAGGTACTATTGCCGCCGTTGTACCGATATAGGTACCGACAATGGCCTGAGTGACGGGAATCAAGAGCAAGAGCAAAATGATGAAGGGTATTGAACGGAAGATGTTGATCACCGTCCCGAGGGTGCGTTCTATCCAGGGATTGGGTGAGATATGCTCGGGGGAAGAGATGACCAGAATAACCCCAAGGGGAACGCCCATAAGATAGGCCAGCAGAGTGGAGACGATAACCATATATAAAGTATCTCCTGTGGCAGGGACCAGAAGTCGATAGATGGTTTCCCAGTATTGGGGATTGGTAAAATCAAACATGCTTGATCACCTCCACTTTAAGTTCGCGCTGAGCAAGATATTGATGAGCTGAAGCCAGCTGCTCGGGCTCTCCTTGGAGCTCCAAAGTCAGGGTGCCAAAGAGAGTGGAGCGGAGGTGGTCGATACTTCCGTAGAGGATGTTGGCCCGAACTTCACATTCTTTCATAAGATCGGCAATGATAGGGTCCGAGGCCCGTGAGCCTAAGAATTGGATGCGTACGATCTGGGAATTGGGATGTGTGGCCAGTTCACGGAGCAAATCCCCAGGCAGCTCATTAGGAAATACGGTAGAGATAAATTCTTTGGCAACACTGGACTGGGGGTGAATAAAGACAGATTCCACCGGTCCTTGTTCGGCGATTTTTGACTCATGGATGACGGCCACATCGGTACAGATCTCTTTAACCACTTTCATTTCGTGAGTAATCATGATGATGGTTAAGCCGAAGCGTTGGTTGATATCCTTTAAGAGATCCAATATGGATAAAGTGGTTTGGGGGTCAAGGGCAGAGGTGGCTTCATCACAAAGGAGTACTTTGGGATTGGTGGCTAATGCACGAGCAATCCCCACTCTTTGCTTTTGACCGCCGCTAAGCTGGGAAGGATAGGCATAAGCTTTATCTTCCAAACCGACTAAGGGGAGAAGTTCCTTAACTCGTTCTTCTATCTCCGGTTTTTTAAAACCGGCAATCTCTAAGGGAAAGGCAATATTATCAAAAACGGTGCGGGACTGGAGCAGATGGAAGTGCTGAAAGATCATGCCGATCTTTTGGCGGGCTTGCCGGAGCTCAGGAGCAGACATCGCCGTCAAGTCCTGACCATCGATCACGATTTTACCGCCGGTAGGCTCTTCCAAGCGATTGATGCAACGGACCAGGGTACTTTTACCTGCGCCGCTTAAACCGATGATGCCGTATATAGCGCCTTTGGGAATATGAAGGGAGATATCTTGAATGGCTACAACTTGCTCTTTGCGGGAGGTGTAAACCTTTGTTAAGTTCTCAATTCTAATCAACGCTGTTCCTCCTCGTTAGGTTCTAACTCAATATAAAATATAATAAAAAACTCCACGAGGAAATCCGCGGAGTTATAGTCGGGTTTCCTCTCATCTCCCAGTATTTCCTGCAGGATTTAGCACCGTGCATTTTCATGTCGGTTGCCGGGTTTCATCGGGCCAGTCCCTCCACCTACTCTGGATAAGAGTGTGTATTGATTTTTAGACAAGTTTCAGTCGAAATCTTGATAGACAATATATTAACATAGAGCATAGGGTTTTGGCAAGCAATTTTTACAACAGTTCTTATTATGATCAAAGGACATTTCTTTTTTAAACAAATTTTCTTAAGAAGGATTATGAATATTGACAAGGACCTCATACTTTAATAAATTAAAGTATAGAAGTATAAGGAGATGATCGATGATGAATGAATATAATGACGATGATTTTAAGGGAATTGATCAGCGCTTGCGTGATTCCTTAACGGATGCGCTTTTTGACGCTCTTTTATTATTAAAGGATCGGGAAGAATGCTATAGGTTCTTTCAGGATATCGCTACGGTGGCGGAGATTAAGTCCCTGGCTCAGCGCCTGGAAGTGGCCAAACTTCTTGAAAAGAATGTGACCTACACCACTATTGCTCAATCCACAGGTGCCAGCACGGCTACTATTAGTCGGGTCAAGAGGTGTTTGTATTTTGGGGCAGATGGTTATCAAATGGTCCTGAAGCGTTTAGAGGAGAAGGAAAAGGAGGAGGACTAATATGCCGCGAAGTTCTTTGGGCTTAAGAATCCCGAAAGGGATGCATGATATTCTTCCAGATGAGTTAGCCTTACAAGAGCGGGCAGAGGCCTCTGCGCTGGATTTATTCAAAGCATGGGCTTATCAGAAGGTTGTCACTCCGACCTTGGAGTATGGGGCATGCATCCAGCCGGTCGAAGAAGAAGGGGATAGTTTCTTTAAGCTCTTTGATCGTCAGGGCCATGTCCTGGTGCTGCGTCCGGAGTTAACCACTCCCATCGCCCGGATGGTCAGCACCCGGATGCGGGGGACTGCCTTTCCTTTGCGATTATGTTACGCAGCGGATGTCTTCCGCTATTCTAAATCTCATAAACAAGAATTCAGGCAAGTAGGAGTAGAGCTTATCGGATCAGCCTCCCCTGCGGCGGATGCCGAAGTAGTCGCCTTAGCGATTGAAGCTCTCCGCAAAATCGGCGGAATGGGTTTTCAAATCAATTTGGGACATATGGGTATATTTAAAGGTATTATGGCTGAGTTGGGAGTTCCTCAGGAATTCCAGCTCCATTATCAAGAGAAGCTGGCCCGCAAGGATTTTGTGGGGATTGAGCGGTTGGTTAAGGACTACGGTTTTGAATTAAAGATTCAGGACGTTCTTTTAAAGCTTCCCCATCTTCATGGTAAAGAGGATATGCTGGATCAGGTTCTGGAGTGGAGCCGGCGGCCTTCCTTGCTGGAAGCAGTGGATGCCCTGAGGCAGGTGTATCAATACTTAAAGATTTTCGGAGTTCAGGACTATGTGTCCCTGGATCTGGGGATTTTACGTGGCTTTAGTTATTATACGGGTGCAGTCTTTGAAGGCTATGTTCCCGGAGTGGGCTTCCCTGTTGTTGAAGGAGGGCGTTATGACTCCCTATACGGTGAATTTGGGGAGGATGCCCCTGCTACAGGGTTTGCTATCAATCTAAAGGCTATCATCGAGCAAATGACCTGCTCCAATGCTGAAATCCCGGAAGTTCTTGTCTATGGCAGTGATGTTTCAAAAGTTATCGCTGAAGCCCGGAAACTCCGCCAACCAGGAAAACGTGTGGAGATGTGTCTGGAAAGCTTTACACAGGAACAAGCTGTGGAATCGGCTAACCGCAAAGGAATCAAGGAAGTAGTTTGCGCAAGGTGATTCAATAAAAAGGTTTATGATGATTCCCGCTCTCCCATGCCTTGCAATTCCCCTCAAAAAAGCTATAATTAGAAATAGGTGGAAATTAAAAAGTCGCCGTGACCTGAAAGTGTTGGAGCACTTCCAGGCACGAGCAGGTGTGTTGGCACCTACACGTAACAGTCAAGCTGTCCACGACGACATTCTTATTATACAACGCTGCCCGTTTCTGCACAAGCAAAGTGCCTGTGCTGCGGGTGAGATGGGTATAGTGGGATGGGGCGGGGAACAGACTGTGCGGCTTCACGCAGCAGGAGATTCAGCCTATTCCTGACCCTGGCAGCGGAAAGGAACTGTTCGCATACCGGTTATGCGGATTGCTTTTCTGTTTACAGCCGGTTTGCTTCCGGTTGAACGGGGTTAGGTGTTTAGGATTCAGCAGATAACGAAGCATAGCGCATGTGTAGGGTGAAAAAAACCTCGCATGTGCTTTTTAATTTCCCCTATAAAAGCAGACGGCAGAACCGGGTCAAGACCTTGAGCCTTGCCGCTGCTTGAAATAGGGGGTATAGATTAAATGACGGATTATGAAAAGATGTATTTTCAACTGGCGGCTAAAGTCGCAGATGCCATGGATATCCTTTTAAAAGCGCAGCAGGAGGGAGAGGCGGAATTCATAAATGGAGAGCCGTCTTCTGGGCTCAAAGTTATCACCATTCAGGATGAAAACCATGATGATGAATAAGGAAAAGACTCCACGATCGCGTTTGGGGACATGTGTGTTCCGGTAGTAGCGTCAAGCGAAAAGTTGCCCACTGTGATAGCCAAAATCTTGACAGAGGACCAACATTATGCCAGAGAGCAAGCTGAATGCACTAGTTAGTATCATGTAGATTTCCTTTCTTCTGCAAGTGGTCACTTAATACTTCTTCCACAATAGAAATAAATTCTTTGCTCACGGCAGAGAGAGGTTGCTTCTTGGCGGTGACAAAGCCGATATAGGACTTTAAAGGGCCTTCAAGGGGGATTGAGGTCAGACGGCGGGGATTAAAAAATGATTCGGTAAATTCTGAAAAGAAACTGATGGCCATGTTCTTTCTTATCAGTTTACGGCAAATTTCCATATTAGTTGACTAGAGAATAATATTAGGTTTTTCATAATGAAAAAACTCCATGAACTTGTCGTTAACCGGTTCATTGTTAAATAGGACAACAGGGTAGTGTATGATTTCTTCAAAACTGACAGTTTGATGCTTTGTTAAATATAAGTATGGAAAGCAGAGTGATAATGCACGTGAATGCGAATTTGGCTTATCTGAGTTGGGAGGCAATAAATGGATTATTACACGGTGATGCTTTAGATCTCAGGACTGTACCGAGCTTGGTGGGAGGTGATCCCCAAACCAGACATGGCATAGTGCTGGCCAAGTCGATTCCCGCAAAAAAGTTTGGCATTAAAACGGGAGAGACGATTTGGGAAGCCAAAGCAAAGTGTCCGGAGTTAATTATTGTTCCACCGGATTATTCTTTGTATATGCGATGTAGCACCGCCATGGGAAATATCCTCCGCGAGTATTCACCCCTTGTGGAGCAGTACTCGGTGGATGAGTATTTTTTGGAATATACCGGCTGCCAAACACTTTTTGGTGACCCGATCGAAGTTGCCCACCGAATCAAAGACCGGATTCGGGAAGAACTCGGGTTTACCATCAACGTTGGTGTGTCGAGCAATAAACTCTTAGCGAAAATGGGATCAGGACTCCAAAAGCCGGATAGGGTACATACTTTGTTCCCAGAGGAGGTCCCTGAAAAAATGTGGCCCCTGCCAGTGGAAGAACTTTTTGCGGTCGGAAGGGCAACATCGAAAAAACTTTATGACCGCAGAGTACGGACAATCGGCGAGCTGGCTAGCTCGGATCCTAAATGGTTGGAACTTTTCTTAAAGTCACATGGGAGATTGGTTTGGAACTATGCCAATGGCAGGGATGTTTCCTTGGTCCGCATCAATAGGCATCCGGTGGTGAAAAGCATGGGAAACTCAACGACTTTACCATTCGATGTCGATAACTGCAGAGAAGCATACCTCGTCTTGCTCTCCTTGGTGGAGACTGTGGCATCGAGGATTCGTGCAGCGGGATATTGCTGTCGGCTTGTGGCTATATCGATTAAGGACAATGAATTTCTCTACCGTTCTCATCAGAGGAAACTTTACGACCCCACGGATAGTACAAATTTTATCCACCAGACAGCATGTGAGCTGTTTGATGAATTATGGCGGGGACAGCCGTTGAGACATCTGGGCGTAAGCGCGGCGGAACTGTGCAGCAATGAGTTTCTGCAGATGAGTTTATTCAATGAACTGAATGAGAAGCAGAGAGATCTGGATAAGGCAATTGACGGTATTAGAAGAAAGCACGGTTCCTTGGCCTTGCACAGGGCGTCATTTATTCATAGCGGACTAAAACCGATGACCGGCGGTACGGGGGAAGAGGTTGAGTATCCGGTTATGTCGAGCTTGTTGTGAGTGTGGATTATATGAGATAATTGTCTCACCATAAATTACAGAAGAGGGTGAGAGATTATAGAGCTGAACTACAATCCATTGGATATTATTTATTATGCATTCATGACCATCTGGACAATAATCAGTTCAGTACCTTTGTGGGTATGGCCTATCCTTATTCTGATTTTCATAGTAAACCACTGGAGGTCCAGGAGGAAATCAAGGAGAAAAAAGGGTAGTCGGGCCAAGTAGTAACGTAGATATTCTTAGGTGGTGTAACCCCCTCTCGGCAGCTCCGGGGGGCTTTTTGCAATTAGTCTTCCCCTGCTGTAAAACCAGTTTGGAAGGTGCTGCTTAGCATTAAACGAAAGTGGAATAGATGGGATATTTTAGCTTCACTTATTTGGCTGATTCTTGTTTAGAGCATCGGCAATATATTAAATCCGCCTACAGTAATAAAAATGAGGAAGGGGAGAAATCTGTGGGTGAGTTTTTACAGGGAAGAGGAAATCAACATGAAAGAATTCAAAATAAGTTTAGACGATGATGCTCTTACATCTCCAGAAGAAGTTTTGGAAAACATGAGGGCTAATGGTGAAATTAGTGAAGAAGTATATAAAGAGCTTAAATTCAGATTTGAGGATATAGATGACACCAACAAACTAAATAGATACCAGGCTTACAAAAAGGCATATGCCAATAACCGAATAAATAAATGTGTAGAAGTGCTTCTGGAATTAGGCGAAACGGAACCGGATACTTTCAAAAGAGGACTACTATTATCTAATGCATTAAAAAGTCCTATGAGCTTAAATTTTAATGAGAATGAATTTAAAAAGGTATTATTAATATTATCTATAACATTGGAGCAGACTCAGAAACGTGAATATTCTGAAGTCTTTATTGAATCATTGTTGGAAGTGCTTTTGTATAATGATGTTTTTTATCATAACAATTTCAATAATACTAAAAAGTTGAATGAAAACAAGTTTTCGAATTACTCATTATCAAAACAATTAAGGCTGATTTGCATTTTTATTCAGGATCAAAGTCGACTGATGCAAAAACAGTTATTAGCTGAGCATAGCAAGCAGCCTTTTGTTACCGGAATGGAAAAGAATGTAGCGAGTAGGGCAGTAGACAATAATCCAACTCAAAAAATATCATTTGCAGATAATTATGAAGGATTATTAGATTCCTTAGATATATTAATAAAATATCTATATGCTGTAAAAAAGTCTGATTTGAAAAAGGATGATGTGATAGATCATGGAGATATACATGCCTTTAACTTACCGGAATTTCAAGAAATGACTTACATTGCCCAACAACGAGCAATGTATGAAAGTCTGGAAGAGAAATTTAGATATTCCGAATGGAGGTTAGAACGTGAAGAACAAAATGGGCAAAAAATATATGTTTTTTCCCCAAAACATAAAGACAAATATAAGGCTCATCTTGTTGCTTCTATAAGACGGGAATACCAACATTATGTTAACATGATAAAGCATTCTGACAAAGAGACCATGCAAGAAGTTATGAAAAGTATAGGACTTCTTGCAATGAAAATGAACTTGGATGCAGTAGAAAATTTTCATATGAATATTGATTTATTTAGAAAAGCAAGCTTATATACTGAAACAATCATTTCAGTATATAAGTCATTAAGTAAAAAATTTTATTTTGAATGCGTATTTAATAAAATGACGATAAATGACATTCTTTTGATGTATGGTTTTCTTTATACATATTCTCAAGTCTATATTACTGCAACCCAAAGTAATTTCGATGAAGAAGATTATTCGTCTTACAAATATTTAGTTCCAGTAATAAACATAGAGTATTTAGTTGATGAGTTTTCGAATGTGTATGATATGCAAAAAGATAAATCTAAAAAATTGCTCCGATATTTTATTTATGATGAAAACATAAGATCAAATAGTGGAGATATTTTTTCGAGACCCCTGATTAAAATAAATGATAACCAGATTTTATTTTGTGAGTCATTAATTGCTCAAATGAATCTTGAGCGTTTTGTAGAGAAAATATTACAAATTCATAATGTTGTTTTAAACCCCGTCGGTAAAGAATTTGAAAAAAAGTTAACTTATCAATTAAAAAAGATAGAAACAATTCAGGTAAACACTAATTCTATTTCGTTCCAAGCTTATGATGGCAAAGATGTAGAATTTGATTTTCTTGGAACACTTGAAGATAGTTTACTGCTATTCGAATTTAAATCGGTATTGATACCATATGACTATGTTGAGGTCTATAAAAGGGAAAATTCGATTAAGGAAGGGATTGGTCAGATACAGCGTAGATGTGAGATTATTAAGCACGATTGGGATAAGATAAGAGAAAGGGTAAATATAGAACTACCAGAGAAACCTTATTCAGACGATAAAATAATTAAAGTGGTTTGTACCAACATTTATGATTTTACAACTCTAAAAATTGATGGTATACGGATAACGGATGAATCCACGTTGTTAAAGTATTTTGCAGATCCAATTGTGGGGCTTTACTCTACAGCAAAGGAAGCATCTGAAATGTTGGATGCTGAGCTCATTTGGAAGGAGGGAAGTCCTACAGTAAAAGAATTTCTTGAATATCTTGATAAGCCTGTAACCGTAGGTAATATACCTGATTGCCTGGATGATGAATTCAAAATGGTACCGGCATTTGAAGGAGATTACTTCGTAGGATTTATGGATGTAATTCAGGCTAAAGATCCTTTTAGAGAAGCAATTAATAAAAAGCTGCAAGTTTTGCAGGAAAAATCGCCGCAATGACCTACGTTCATGCAGTAGGGAAACATTAAGCAGTAATAAGAGAACATAGTAAAGGCACCGCCTGCTTTCTTCCAGACCATAAGGTCTGGCTTTTTATTATCCACAGGCCAAGAGTTTCTGCACGAAATGAGGAGGAATATTTAGGAAAATGTTGAATGATATGATATAAAGTCATGGCGGGTAGGAGTGATTACTAATGGAAGAAAAGCTATACAACCTACTTATTTCTGGTGATGAGAACGCTTGGGAATCGGATTCCAAAATATTTGACATAGATCGATGTATTAAAGAATATACCGATAAAGATCTTGTTAATAAATATGTTAAGCTTGGTCGGGATGAAATTAATGAATTAAAAAAGTTCCCATGTATCTTTGCGTATGAAAATTTTGTCATAAAGATGCCAGTATTGGCTACATCACTGATATAGTTGTGCGGCAAGTTGGAATCAAAATAACGTTTGAGAAAATAGAGATTCTTCCATTAGAAAGTTTGCACAAACTATAATTCGAGTTAGATATTAAGGATTTTGAGTTCAGTAGAACCCACTGGGCTATTAAAAGAGTGGATTTATTTAAGGAATTGCAGGCTATCGGTATTAATCTTAATGCTGAAAGAAAAGATCGGCCGATTGACATCACGAAGCATTTTTTTGATGTTTCGTTTACATTTGCCGGGGAAACACGGGAGATAGTTGAACAGGTGGTCAGAGAGCTTGAAAATATACTTGATAGGAACCAAATCTTTTACGATAACAACTTTATCAGTCAGCTTGCCCGACCTTCATTAGATGTTCTTTTACAGATATTTATAGAAACCGCTCAAAGTTGATTGTTGTTTTCTTATGTGAGAAATATCAGGAAAAGAAGTGGTGTGGACTTGAATTCAGAGCTATTCAAGAGATGATTATGGACAAAGAAATAACTAAAATCATGTATATACGCCTGGATGCCGGACATGTTGATGGAGTCTTTAAAACGGATGGGTACATTGATGGAACTAAATATACTCCGCAGCAATTAGCTAGATTTATAAATGAACGACTGAATTTAATCTAACTGCTATCAAGATGATTGGCAAATAGAATTATGTCTTATTATATAGTACAAAAATTCTAAGAGGAAGAATACAATGGATGCTTATACATACATAAAAAAATCTGATGAAAACTTACGCAATGCCATCCATAAAGCATACGGCAAGAAATGCTTTTATTGTGGTGAAAAGATAAATATGAACCAGCTTGAAGTGGATCACATTATTCCGATTTGTGTTACAACAAAGCCTACTACAACTGAAATGGAAGACTATTTCAATGAACTTGAAGAAAAAAACTTCATTAAGGATTGTATTGCTAATTATTTACCAGCTTGTAGCCATTGTAATAAACAAAAGGGTAACCAGTACTTGGCAGTAGGAAATTTACGTTATTATCATGAACAAACAATTCGTCACACAAATAAAGTCTTAAAGCTAATGGAAAAATTCAGATATGCTAAGGAAGACCCTAAAAAAGAGCGTGAATTCGAGGCATTAAGTAGAGGAAAAGACTATATACAGAAAAAAACCATATCCGAAACTCCTCATGATTGCGTATATGCATATGGTTTAGGTGCAGTTAGAGTAAATGCCTTTTTGCCTATGAAACTTAAAGGAGAATTGGCGTGTCTCATTCTTTTTAAACAAAATGGTTTAATAGACTGTAACCTATCTTTGGATGAGATTGATATAAAGACTTATTTTTTCGAAGGAT
This sequence comes from Desulfitobacterium sp. PCE1, assembly GCF_000384015.1. Classification (NCBI taxonomy): domain Bacteria; kingdom Bacillati; phylum Bacillota; class Clostridia; order Eubacteriales; family Desulfitobacteriaceae; genus Desulfitobacterium; species Desulfitobacterium sp. PCE1. The sequence goes on from NZ_KB913023.1 coordinate 1,297,624, forward strand.
ATAAAACAGGTGTTACTACAAGTAGAAACTATATATGGTATATAGACAGTGATGTGTTTGCAATCAAGTTACCTAATAATAGATTCAGCTCTGATTTTGAGACAGCTGAGCAATTGTCGATAATATTTGACGATCTGTATGATGAGTATTATAAAAGGAAAGATGTGTTATTAAATACTGTTGGTGCTACATATTTTGAAGAAGTTGATAAAGGCGAATTTCTTTTGTTGAGTTTACCCAAAAATATCTGGCTTGGAATGGTAGATTTTGCCCAAAAGCATGATCATTTTATTGGCGATTCCGAGTGGGATATTTTTAAGCCGCTAAGTCTAGTGGACAATGATCATATTATGATTTATAAAAATCATTTGGATAATACCAAAGCAGATGTTTTAGCGGAATTGTATGTTAAAGACATGAGCAGGAGTTACGTTGATGTAGTCTGGAAAGCTGGCTATACCTCCCACTTTAGGGATATGGAAGGATTCGATAATAAATCCAAATGGAAGGCGGATTATACCCATGGCTGGATTTTGAATGAGTTTATACCATATTTAATTTATTTAAATGCTCCTGATGATAGAAATTTTCTTCAGCGGATATATAAAAGGAAACTTTCACTAGAAGAATTTAAAGCAGGTTTTGATTATCGTAAATTTGGCATATTTTCACGCTCTCTAAATGAGCCAGATGATTGAATAACATTTTGAGAAATGCCTTGTTTAGCGATTGTGGTGTATCTTATCAAAAAACAGAATTCCAGAAATGAATGATTATCAGGAGGTAGATTTTCATGAGCAGAGTGACAACTCCGCGTAATATAACTCCGGAAATTCAAGAACTATGTTGCTCTATATCTGAAGATGAACCTATTTTTGTTCCGGTTGTCGCTGTTCCAGGAAGCATCATTAATGAGTGCTTTGGGAATGTCGATTTATATATAAAGGAGCATGGTGGTCAGCAAGTCCTTGGCAGGAGCATTTGGCAAAGGGCGAATGTCCTAATAGAGGCAGAGGCTCATGCCATTTGGAAATCGCCGGCTGGCCATTTGGTCGATGTAACTCCTCATACCAATGAAGTATCAGCCATTTTATTTTTATCAGACCCCAATATGACTTATGAAGGCAATTCGATACCCAATATCAGAAAAGCACTGACCTCATCACCATTAGCGGCTGAATTTATAGCTCTATATAATGAGCGTGATCAAATAGCAGCAGAAACACCAGGAAACGCGTACTCATTAACGACTGATATGTTTAGACGGATGATTGAAATTGAGCAAGCATTTAACCAGCGGGTTGGCCGAAACGATCCATGCCCATGTCAATCCGGTATAAAATACAAAAAGTGCTGCGGCAGATATGAAACATAAATCGAATTATTGGTTAGAGAGAGGGATCACTTCCCAGTTTGTAAAATGCAATCACTTAATATTAAAAGGTATGACTGGAATAAATTTCGGAGGAAAAAAATGAACTGGCAGCATTTTCAAACTTATAATGAAGCTCCAACACGGGCCTTTGAATCCATGTGTAATCAATTGTTTGAGCTGTGGTGTAAGAAAACATTTCCCGACTCTCTAAAGGCAGTTGTGGTTGTCAATGGCTCAGGAGGGGACGGGGGCGTCGAATCCTTTGCGACAAAAAATAATGGAACTATTATTGGCTTGCAAGCAAAATGGTTTTTAAATAGTATTTCTGCAAACCAGTTTGACCAAATTAGCAGTTCGATTGATACTGCGCTTAGAGTAAGACCGTTGATAACGCAATATATTGTATGTGTTCCCCGTGATTTAGCATCGGACCGTATCGGTAGAGGGAAAAAGCCGATAGAAGATACTGAATTAAGCCGTTGGCAAGCGTTGAAAAATAAGTTAGAAGGCGACTACCCAGGACTAATAATTGAACTCTGGAATGACACCCGGCTTTTAACGGAGTTACAGGATAGTGGGGCTGCCGGGATATATCGTTACTGGTTTGAAAAGTCCGAGATTTCAAGAGAGCTTTTTGCTTACTCTTATGAGAAACAAAAAGCTGGGTGGCTATCGCAAAAGTATACTCCTTGCTTGCACATTCAAGGAGAAATGCAAAAAAGCATCCTAAAATTTGTGGGAACGCTAGATGAACGCCAAAGTAGTATAAAAAAACTGCGTCTTATGAGCCAGCATTGCAACGAATTTCTGAAGGCGTGTGATGACTATTTAGAATTTGCCCAGAATCATTCAATTCATGAACAATTAACAGATGAAATTCCGAAAACTCAAGAGCGAGTAAATGGGTTATTAAATGAGATAAACCTTGCCCTAGATGCTGTATGTAACGAGCAACAGGCGTCCTCAATTAATGAAAGAAATTGGTATATTGACTTCTCTGGGCTTTTAGAGTTGCTAAAGGAAATCGGACATATTAGAGAAAATTATTTTCATATCAATGAGATTGAAAAAACTGCCGAAAGGCTTCAGTCACATGAAGTTTATACTATTATTTCAGATATTTTCTTTCAATTAAATAATAAAAAATATCTCATATTAGGGAATCCTGGTTCAGGCAAGACCCATGGGATAGCTAATCTGACTGAATCATTATTAAGTGGAGAATCCCATATCCCCATATTAATTCGCGCGAAAGATATCAATCCCCAAAATAATTGGCTTGATATCATAAAGAACTCCTTGGGTTTAGCTTCAGCTTGGAATGAAACAGAATTATGGCAGGCTTTAGAGGCATTGTCGTATCGAACAGAAATCAATATTGTCTCCAGCGAAGATACTATTGAGACGAAGATCATTCCGAAAATTTTAATTTGCATTGAAGGCGTTGACGAATCCCAGCCCTATGATTTGTGGCTTGATCGTCTACGGGAAGTAGAAGCAATATGTTCCAATTATCCTAGGCTAAGATTTTGCATTACAAGCAGACCTTATGTATTCAGAGAACTTGCCTATAATGACGGCTTATTGAGCAATACCTTAAGACTAGCTTCTGATGGTGATGTTTCTGTGAGTGAGTTATTTGAGGAATATATTCAATACTTTCAGGTAGATATTCAGGGAGGCCCATGGGTTAAATGGAGTTTAAAAACACCACTGGCTTTGCGCGTCTTTTGTGAGATTTACAAGCACCAAAGGATATCAGGATTGGAAAAGCCATCCGTTACTATCACTAATCTTTTATCACATAAGTTTAAGATAATTGAAAAAGAATTTAACTCCAAATGTAAAACTGGGTATGGGGATAAAGAACTCATAGTACAAAACTCATTATTGGCTATAGCAAATAAATTTCTGATCAATACCAATGTGCTAAGAAATGATTTAATTGATTCTCTGAAAAACGTTCCAGGGCTTATTTTTGCTGGTCAGGATTATCGGCGGGTGCTTATTGATTTTATTGAGGATTACGGAATACTTCACAGCTATACAGTGAATTCAAAAACCATACTTGAGCCTCCTAGAACATATTATTCGACTGGCCTTCAGCCCTTTTTCGATTATATACTTGCACTATTAGTTGCCAATCAAATACAGAATCCCTCAGAGGTTGTACTTCCGGAAGCATTGATAGATCATGAGGGCGCTCTGCAAATGGTCGCCATTCTTCTTTTGGAAGATTATAACTACTTAATATCTGAAAATACAAGTTTCAGGGATAACTTAAGCAATGAACAATTATTTGATCTAGTTTGTTTTTCATTATCCAATGTATCCCCAGGAGCTACAGCCAAACACATACCTTTAGTTAAGAGAATAATGGAGCATAATTCAGAGAGCTTAAAAAATATTGTCAATAAGATTATTCTTCCGGTATCCCGAATTGAAAACCATCCTCTTGGCGCACAGATGCTACATGAGTATCTAATGAGCTATGAGGTAGTAGGAAAACGTGATCTTATTTGGTCCGTACCCAGCTATTTGAGAGGCCATGGAGAGTTCATTTGGAAATGCTATACGGACATTGATTTGTCCAATAAGCGATATAAATTGTGTAGCGATGATAAGTATAATGGTATACCCTTGGTCTATGCCTGGATGTTAACCACTGTTAATAATATTGCACGAGTTGATTATAGACGAGAATTGATGAAGTGGGCCTTAGTGCAGCCCTTTGAATTGTATAAACTATTTGAACATACCTGTAACACTAATGATCTACAGATGCAAGAGGATTTATTTGCCATTGCAATGGGAACCGTGTTTATGCTTGAAAAGGGAAACCCTTGTCTAAAGTCATTCGGTGACTGGATCATGAATAACGTTTTTGCCCCAGATAAAATTGGTATGAACTATAGCTGTGCTATTCGATATTACAGTAGAGCTATTATTGAGCGATGTTATGTATTTGGTGAAATAAACGAAGTAGATCTTGAAAAGAGCCGTCCACCGTACAATACAAATGGGGCTATTCCTCTTCAGCGCGAGGCTACTTCCGGCACCCGAATGGGCGGCTTTGGGCCTATTGATTATGATTTGGCCAGATATGTTTTATGTGATCCTATAGATAGAATGTTTTTTAGCCGCCATAGTAGTAATAAAACTACCGAGGAAGTTGATTGGGTATGGTATTTCTCTGAGAAAGAAATTGAGAGAATAATGACCAACGAAGAAATTATTCTTAATGAGGACTGCAGAGCAAAATTAAATGAAATTCAACTTGAACATAAAGAGAGAAGTAGATTTTGGGATCATATCGGCGTTTTGATTGATGACGAAGAGATTGATGACGAAGAGATTGATGACGAAGAGATTGATGATGACGAAGAGATTAGTGAAGAAGAGATCACGATGCCTAGTGCGAAATCACCTGCTTATAAATACAATGAAGAGGCAGATAGCTTCTTGTCAGAGCATGCCCGTATTTTGGAAATGGAATCACTTGAACCCAATCAATTTGTTCTTTCAGCAGCATATGCATACATCCTAAGGCAGGGATGGAATAAATTGGAGTTCTACGGTCAACCCAATAGAGATAAACCAGGAGAAGTAATGGGTGCTGATAGTGCAATCATGCATCAACATCATCCGGCAACCCATGGTACCAAAAGCAGTATAATGACTTTTCGCGAGAAGTATACATGGTGTGCACGTAATGTAATTCTAGGCTATTTATCTGACCGATTACCATTTAAAGATTCTGAAAGAGTGCAGTCATTGTTAAATGATTATGGCTTACTCGATGACTTTCCAAATCCAGTGCAGGAATTATACCAAGAAGACCCGGATAGAATTATGGAAAGAACTTCTTGGTTTATTCCTGAAGATTTAGCACCTTTACTGAATGAGAGTACGGGAGAGGAAGAGATTAGAGATTGGATCATAAATGCCCCCATCCCAAATTTCGAAAAATGGATTGCTATTCAGGATTTCAATCATGAAATTATTCAAGAGGAGAAGAACAAGAAGTGGATATCGTTATATAGCTATAACTCTATATCTAACACTCTAGGGGGGGAATCACTTATGTGGATTTCCTCAGCAATAATCACAAACGAGCATTTTAAATATTTGCTGAATGACCTGATTAATCAAAGAGAATTTGTAGTTGATAAGTTAAATAATCCAGAAGATATACATTCTTCTACAGAAACGCAGTGCTATATCACGCCCAAAGAAATATGTTGGATGAGTTGGAAAAATGAATGTGATGATAAAATTCCCATCATTTCCATTGATAATGATGCTGGAGACTTTATCAATTATACAATTGAAAATACTGTAGAAGAGTGCACTGCTAATTATCCTGAATTTGGCGATGTCTACTATAAATTGCCCTCACGAATCATACGTGAGATGTTAGGTATATGTGATGGAGACGGATATAAATATTACAATGGAGAAAAACATCTTAAAGCATTGTATTTTGAGGCGGGAGAAAAATGGGATGATTCACAATCATTTTTATGTATTGATGGAAAAAGGCTGCCTATATTATTAGAGCATCTTGATTTCAAGATTTTCTGGATAGTTAGATTGTTAAGAGAAGCTACTTCGAAAGCACGAGAGAAGTACCCCAAGCTGCATAGCCGAAATGATAAATGCTGGTTGGTTTGGTTTGAAGACGGAGAGTTAAGAACTCTATTATTTTCAGATCAGATTGATTAAAAGCGTATGTGTAGTCTAAGTGAGGAAAAATTCAAACGCGAGCCTATATTAGGGAGGAATTAATCCAAGAGTTGTATGGAGCGGTTCTGGAATCCAGGGGAATTCTGGATATCGAGACGTATGGCTGACGGGAAATGAATGTAAATGTCCAGAAGAAATTGAGCTTTTTATCCGTGATGAAAGCAAAAAGGGAAAGCCGCTTCTGGACAGCTTGGCTATATCCACAGGAGGTAATAGCGTAAGAATTGTGGGGAAATTTATTATGGCACACAAAAATATTTTTGAAAGACAAGCAATGGTTAAATTGTTACTAGAGGAAGGAGAGTTAACTGAATCTGAAATTAAGAAACAACTTTCTGAGGAGTTTAATTGTTCAAAAAGTGCCATACATGCAGATATTATATATTTTCGTACTAGAGGCTTAACTGAAACTATTTTTCAGAATAAAAGTATGCGTAAATTTATATGTGAAAGAGATTGTTACACTTGCCAATACTGTGGAATTACAACAAACATCAATGGTATTGTTGAGCATATAATTCCTGCATATGAGAGGGGTGTTGCAAAGCCATATAACCTAGTATATGCATGTCAAAAATGTAACACTTTGAAACGAAGGCAAGTTTGGATTCCTATAAATTTTGAAATTATTACAAAAGATAATCCTGAATGGAAAGAAAAAGTATTATTACGAGCAGTGAAAGATTTTAGAAAATAAAAACAGTCAATATTAGAAGTCCTCGGTGGGAGATGAAAACATATGCCGGACTATCTTGATTACCAGAAATCAATAGCAGCAGAATTTAAAGCTTTTGAAAAGCGTGTACGAAACTTAATAGATGATAGAAATTGGGGTGAAGAAGGTCGATATAAAGAAGCAGTGCTTAAAAATTACTTGAGGCGCGTTCTCCCTAAAAACTTATCTATAGGTACAGGATTTGTGAGAAATGGGGATGAAATCACTACACAAATTGATATTATTATATTTGATAATACATACCCGTTGCTATTTTCAGAAGGAGACTTTGTTATAACTACAAGCTCAAATGTAATCGGTATTATTGAGGTCAAGAGCAATATACTTCCAAGCGACCTATGTGAAATAGTCGAAAAGGCAAATCGTAACGCAGAGATAATTGCGAAGGGAACATGCTTTGGTTTATTTAATGGGATATTTTCTTATAATGCCGAGGAAGACGTACGAAGATATTATAGTGCACTTAATAATCATGACTTTTCTCATTTAATTCATGAGAGTTTTAATCAACCCGTTTCCCCCAAGTTGTCATACTGTGTAAACCATATGTCATTGGGGGGAAGCCATTTTATTAAGTTGTGGTCACTTGGGCAAGACCAAGAAGAAAGTAGAGAATATCTTTCTGAAGACCCAACTAAGTATGCAGCATATTATAGTTTATATAAAATGCAAAACGATTTGGCATTTTCATATTTTCTATCTAACTTACAGGAGTGCATTATCAGGGTTTCTACTACCAATAATAATCGGAACCTTCCAACCGGGATAGATAGATTTTTATATCCCATTGAGGGAGGTAAAGAAACATGCCTTTTCAATAGGGTCTATCTAAAGAAAAGTTGATAGGTGACGATTCTATTTATTATCGCATGCATATTAGCAAAGTGTTCCTTATGTGAAATCAATGGAGTTTGGAAAATACCCTTGGGAGAAACAGATATTTGTTAAAAATGTACTGATACCTGAATTTTCTATTTCAATTCCCCTGTTTATGAGTAGAGTGAAACAGGTTATTGTTTTTAATTCTGTAACTAAGGCAGATATTAAAACTAAAGATAGCTATCGCTTAAGAAAAGTTCATAAGACTGCGTCTCATGAGTTTCAACACTGGGGCGATCATATTTCAACTGTATGGGGACAAAAAAATTTGATTTATACTTATAATGCAATGAATGCAAGAATTTTAAATGATGAGGCGGAATTTTGGCGACTAAATATATTATGGAAACATATTAATCAGAACAAGCTATTAAAGTATTACACAACTATCAATGAAAAATATCAAGGCTCTACTAAATGTCCCTGGATTGCGCGTTTGACTTGCGGATTAAGATTCGATCATGAAGGTAAATTAGACCAAACAAAACCTATAATGTTTACCCGTTTTATGACTCAAACTGGCGAAGAAGTCTGTAGAGCACCATTTACGGTTGAATCTCTACTAGAAGTTAATGCAATGGCATCTGAATTTTTAATTGATATTGGATTCTTTGGAGAATTTTCCGGAGAAGAGAGATTAGTAGAAAATAGACTGCTTAATGATAAGTGTATGGAATGGCTATACAATCCGGAACTATCAGCTTATTCAATAGCAGCTCATACCGCAGCAAACTCACTCGTTTATAGTGATATTATAGGTGCGTTTTTTATAGCTAGAGCCATTTCACAAGTTTGCTTAAACATGCCTGAGTGCTATTTTAATCAATTGCGTATTCCAAAGGAATATAGAGAAATATTATTATCTCGAAATGAGGAGTTTATTAAAAACAGAGATAGAGGATATCTGTATTCAGTTATCTTTCATAATTTGCATGAAGCATATAAAGGTAAATCTATTGACCCTAGGGATCTGGAACTTGACGAAGTTTTAGAAATATCTAATTTGCCGCCATTAAAAGAAATTAAACAAAAAGCCAAAGAAGAATTACAATTAATGAGAGAAGAGATTATTTCCGGTCCGCTTACAGAAGACCTAAATGATATTCTTGATAAAGGATTTGAGCTATTTGAAAATAGATATTTAGGTAACAAGACTGAAAGCATAATTGCACTGTTAGATAAGTTAAAAATTGTTCCTACGATTATATAGCGGATGAAGAGTTTGATACACCTTTTATGGAGGCTGTATATAATTGGACTTGTTTTACAGATCAATTTTTCTTTAAACTCAAGGAATTTAATGAGGCATGTGGAATTTGAAACGACTTTTTTGGGTATTCTGCTGATAGTGAAGCCGAAAGAGAACAGCTTTTTTATAATTCGACTCCAAAAAGTGGCCTGCAAAGGCAATGGATTATGAAATTTACCCTGCCACCAAGGGGATGTTAGCTTCTTAGGTCATCATTTTTTTCTACTCAAGGCAGGAGGGAGAGGCGGAATTCATAAATGGAGAGCCGTATCCTGGGAGCAAAGCCGTGGTCATTCAAGATGAAAACCGTGAGGCTGAATAATCACCATGTCCCGGAACACGACAACGTTGTCGTGTCCCGGGACATGGTGTTACTTCGGGCAGATCCTAAGCTATGGGTGGAAAAGGCAGAAAATTTGCCAGAAGCCATAAAATATTAAAAAACTATTGCCAGGGAAAAATGAGATTGCTATAATAAACATAACGCGCTAATACTTTAATTAGTTAAAGCGATGAAATGAGTAAAGAGGAGTTGAGGGAGGTTGGCTCGGAATTTCTTAACCATCGCTCTTCCTAAAGGAAAATTATTGACAGACTCTCTAGAGGTTCTGACAAAGATAGGAATCGAATGTCAAGAGGTCAGCGAAGAGTCGAGGAAATTGGTCTTTCCTTTAGAAAAAGCTCAGGCACAGATCATTATTTGCCGCCCTACGGATATTCCGACTTTTGTGGAATATGGTGCAGCGGATGTCGGCTTTGTCGGTAAGGATACACTCTTGGAAGAAAATAAAGATGTGGTGGAGCTTTTGGATCTTGGCTTTGGCTATTGCCGCTTTGTTGTAGCTATGCCGGAAGAAAAGGTTCCTCCCCGCTTACCGGACGGAAAATTTGATCTGAGTGAGTTAAACCATCAAAGGGTGGCGACCAAGTTCCCCCGGGTAGCTGAAGAATTTTTTCGCAAGCAGGGTATGCAGGTTCTTCCCATCAAGCTTCATGGAAATATCGAACTGGCCCCTCGTGTAGGACTCTCGGAGATGATTGTGGACATTGTTTCCACTGGAACCACACTACGGCAAAATAAGCTGGTTGAAGTCGCTCCCATTCTCGAAGCTACGACGAGATTAATTGCGAATCGCGTCGCTTATCGTATGAAATATGAACGCATTAATGAGCTGACTGAGAAGCTTCGTCAGATTCTTTAGAAAGCTCATTAAGATGGAGGGAACAGACATGGAGATTAAGACCCTTAAGGAATTGGATTTGACTACTCTGACGCGCAAGTCTTATGGCAATGATCAATTGCTGGAAGATAAAGTAGCCGAGATTCTTTCTGAAATTAAGAAGGAAGGGGATCTTGCTCTCTATGCTTTAACGGAGAAATTCGATGGGGTGGATCTCCGTGGTTCAGGGCTTCGCGTCCAAAAAGAAGAGTTGACCAGGGCATACGCCCAGGTGGATGAGGAATTCCTGGAAGCCCTGCGACTTGCCAAAGAAAATATTACTTCTTATCACGAAAAGCAAAAGCGTACTTCATGGCTGGATGCCAAAGAGGATGGAAGTGTCTTAGGGCAGCTTTTACTTCCACTTAAACGGGTTGGTATCTATGTTCCGGGAGGAACCGCCGCTTATCCCTCTTCAGTGCTGATGAATGCAGTACCCGCTGTGGTAGCAGGGGTCGAAGAGATCGTTATGGTCAGTCCCCCGCGAAAGGATGGAACCTTATTGCCTGAAGTCCTGGTAGCCGCTGCGGAAGCCGGAGTCACCGAAATCTATAAGGTAGGAGGGGCTCAAGCCATTGCAGCTTTAGCCTTCGGCACTGAGGAAATCTCCCCTGTGGATAAAATTACCGGACCCGGAAACATCTACGTCACCCTGGCGAAAAAGCAGGTCTTTGGTACCGTGGATATTGATATGCTGGCCGGCCCCAGTGAGATTTTGATTTTAGCCGATGAGTCCGCAAAACCGGAAGAGCTTGCCGCCGATCTTCTTTCCCAAGCCGAACATGACCCGTTAGCTTCGTCCATTTTAGTCTCTCCTGATCGGAAATTGCTGGAGGAGACAGTGGTGGAAGTGGAACGGCAATTAAATCTGCTTCCACGGCAGGAGATCGCCCGAGCCTCATGGGAGGCCTATGGGGCGGCGATTTTGGTTAAGGATCTGGAAGAGGGAATGGACTTGGCCAACCAAATTGCTCCCGAACATTTTGAGCTGGTGGTTAAGGAGCCCTACAGTTGGCTGGGGCAGGTAAAAAATGCCGGGGCTGTCTTCCTGGGACGCTTCTCGCCGGAACCCGTAGGGGATTATTTTGCCGGTCCCAATCATGTATTGCCTACGGGAGGTACTGCCCGTTTTTATTCCCCTTTAAATGTGGATACCTTTATGAAGAAGGTCAGTGTCATAAGTTATTCAGAAAAAGCTTTGCGGCGTGACGGTCGGCACATTGCTCATTTAGCCCGTAAAGAAGGACTTGAGGCCCATGCCCGGGCAGTGGAGGCAAGAAAGCTATGGTAGATAAAATGAACCTTGAAGAATGGATTCGACCAAAAATACGGACTCTAAATGCCTATGAAAGCAAGTCCATCCCCAACTGTGTACGCTTGGACGCCAATGAAAATCCTTTGTCTTGGCCTCAAGGAATGATTGAGCAATTACTGGGTTCATCCCTTGCCTTTAATCGCTACCCTGATGGAGGAGCTCAAGAACTCAAGCAAGCCCTTTCCGGTTATACAGGAGTACCTGGTGAGGGAATTTTAACGGGAAATGGCTCTGACGAGCTGATCCAGCTGCTCATGACGACTTTTGGAGGAGAGAATCGGGCCGTCGTTGTTCATCCGCCCACATTTAGTATGTATGGAGCAGCGGCCAGGGTGACCGGAACTGATGTTCTTGAAATTCCTCTTCTCCTCACAGAAGATGGGCGGGATTTCCGTCTGGATGTGGAAGGGATACTTAAGGCAGCGGCCCAGTCTCAGGTACATATGATTGTACTCTGCAATCCCAATAATCCAACGGGAACCCTATTCCCTCGGGAAGAGATACTCAGGATTGTGGCAGAATCAGGGAAGATCGTCGTTGTGGATGAAGCCTACGGAGAATTTTCCGGGGAGAGTGTCGTGGATCAGATTCCTCACTGCCCCAATCTCTTAGTGATGAAGACCTTTTCCAAGCTGTTTGCCATGGCTGCTCTCAGGTTGGGTTACCTTCTGGGGCAACCCTCAATGATCGAAGCATTGAACCGGGCTCGTCAACCTTTTAATGTGAACAGCTTTAGTCAAAAGGCGGGAGCCATTGCTCTGAATTATGTTGAGGACTTTGCTGAGCAAGGTCGGACTCTGACAGCTGAGCTGGAGAAGATCGTTGAGGCACTGACCGCTTTTGCTTCGGTAAAGGTTTTTGCAACCCGGGCTAATTTCGTTCTTTTTCAGCCCGAGGATCCGGACCGGGTCTATCAAGAATTGATCGAGAAGGGTTTCTTGATCCGGAATATGGGGAATCTACCGGTGGTGGGCAAGGCTCTGCGGCTCAGCGTAGGTTTGCCTGAAGATAATGAGAGACTTATGAAAGCACTTCGGGAGATTCTAAAATAAATGATCCTACTAACAACTAATTCTATATCTAAAAAAGACCTACAAGCGTAGCTTTATGCACAAAAGCGGAACGGATTTAGCGGAGGGGCGGTCGGGTCAACGAGGCTTTCTTAAGTAGCGAAGCCACGGTTCACATGCAGAAAACAGCGGGGTTTGGTGTCGAAAGTGTCCAGTGGACAGTTTCGCTCAAGGCGGCATGCTACAAAACATACTTATTCGCCGCAGATGCTGTTAAATAAAGCGAGTTGATCAGCCCTGGAGCTATGGAGAACGTGAGTCTCCGATCAAGAAACCTTCCAGCGGAAGGTTTCAGGAGATCACGCCCGAAGGTGCGTTGTGCATGAAGCTACTCGACTCGAGTAAACGGTTTTTCAGTCATCGCAATAATTAGGATAACACCTTGTAAGTGAGGTTTTTAAAATGCGTGAAGCACAGATTGAACGTCAGACCAAAGAAACCATGATTCGAATGAAGCTAAATCTTGATGGAGCCGGAGAAGCTCAGGTCAATACGGGTATCGGCTTCTTTGATCATATGCTTGAGGCCCTGGCCCGGTTTGGCTATCTTGACCTGGAAATAGCTGCCCAAGGGGATTTGCAGGTGGATCCTCATCATACTATAGAAGACTGTGGTATCGTTTTCGGGCAGGCAATACGAGAAGCCTTAGGAGAGCGTCGTGGAATTGAGCGGATTGGAGATACTCTTCTTCCCATGGATGAAGCACTGGTTCAGATTGCTTTGGATCTCTCCAATCGTCCCTATCTGGTCTGGGATGTGGATTGCCCCGATGGGATGGTGGGAGAATTCCCTGTGGAAATGGCGGAGGAGTTTTTTCGGGCGGTGTCCGTCCAGGCAGGGATAACCTTGCATATTCGACTGTTCTCCGGCAGGAATCGCCATCATATTCTGGAGGCGATCTTCAAAGGCTTCGGCCGGGCCTTAGGCTTGGCTCTTCGTGAGAATCCCCGGTTCCAAGGAGTTTTGTCGACAAAGGGAGTGCTTTAAGGAGGTCTTTGTTCTCTATGATAGGAATTATCGATTATGACCGTGGAAATTTGCGCAGTGTAGAAAAGGCTCTCTTAAAATTAGGATATTCGGCTAAGGTTCTGGAATCTCCAGATGAACTGATGGATACGAAAGGTATCATTCTACCGGGAGTGGGCGCATTCGCCGATGCTATGGCGGCCCTTGAAGAAAAAGGATGGATTGAGCCTTTAATTCGCTATGCCTGTTCAGGAAAGCCCTTTTTGGGGATTTGTCTCGGCATGCAAGTGCTTTTTGAGGTCGGGGAAGAGCATGGGGAACATAAGGGATTAGGATTGCTCCCCGGAAGAGTAGTGAGGTTCCCTGTGGGTCGAAAGGTTCCTCATATGGGATGGAATACACTTTATCAGGAAAAACCTTGCCGCCTTCTTCAGGGGATTCCGGATGAAGCCTTTTTTTATTTTGTTCATTCTTATTATGTTTTGAGTGAAGAGCAGGAGATTCTCGCGGGGACGAGTGATTATGGAGTACTTTTTCCCGCTCTCGTGGGAAGAGATACGGTTTGGGGGGCACAATTCCACCCTGAGAAATCCAGTCCTTGGGGGCTTAAATTATTGGAGAACTTCGGAAAGTGGGTGAATGAGGATGCGACTATTTCCGGCCATTGATCTTAAAGAGGGGAAAGCTGTCCGCCTGCTCCAGGGGAGGATGGAGAATGCTACCGTATATGGGGATCAGCCGCTAGAAGTGGCTCGGAATTTTAAGGCTCAGGGGGCTGATTCTCTCCACGTGGTGGATTTGGACGGTGCCTTCGCCGGCAAACCTGTAAATGATGCAGTGATACTTAAGCTTATTCAATCCTCCGGGCTGCGGGTACAGGTGGGAGGAGGAATTCGAACGCTTGAGAGAATAGAGGAGCTCCTGGAGTTAGGGGTTGAAAGGGTCATCCTCGGTACAGTGGCTGTGCGCCATTCCGAACTGGTAGAAAAAGCAGTAGAACGCTTTGGGGAAGCCATCGTGGTGGGAATTGACGCGAAGGATGGCTTGGTAGCGGTACAGGGCTGGGCGGAAAAGACTCAAATAAGGGCTCTGGATTTGGCTTTGAAAATGAAGGAAGTCGGGGTGAAGCATCTGGTGTTTACAGATATCTCCCGGGACGGAATGCTTCAAGGTCCCAATATTCAAAGCACGGCTGAATTGGCCAGGTTAAGCGGCCTGCAGGTGGTTGCCTCGGGAGGGATTTCCCGGCTGGAGGATCTCATATTACTCCAAAGGGAGGCAGATAACGGTGCCGCCTTTGAGGGGGCAATCGTGGGCAAGGCTCTCTATACCGACGCTTTCTCCCTGGCTGATGCCCTTAGGGTTGTTCGTCATAGTGGGGGGGCCGTAGATAAGGACCACAAGGGGGAAGGTTGATGTTAGCGAAACGAATTATACCTTGTCTGGATGTTCATGAAGGTCGCGTGGTCAAAGGGACAAATTTCGTTAATCTTCGCGATGCCGGAGATCCCGTGGAGTTGGCGGCTCTTTATGATCGAGAGGGAGCCGATGAACTGGTTTTTCTCGATATCTCGGCATCGGCTGAAGGCCGGGAAACTATGGTTGAACTGGTTCGCAGGACAGCAGAGCAAGTGTTTATTCCTTTTACCATAGGTGGGGGACTGCGAACCGTTGAGGACATTCGTAGGATGTTAAGAGCCGGGGCAGATAAGGTCTCCTTGAATACATCAGCTGTCCAGACCCCTGGGCTGATCGAAGAAGGAGCTCATGCTTTTGGCAGCCAATGCATCGTCGTCGCTATCGATGCCAGGCAGACTCGTCCGGGAACCTGGGAAGTCTATATCCATGGGGGACGGACTCCCACAGGGAAGGATGTTTTGGAGTGGGTGAAGGAAGTGGAGCGCTTAGGTGCGGGTGAAATACTGCTGACTTCCATGGATCGGGACGGGACGAAACATGGGTATGATTTGGAGCTTACCCGTGCTGTAAGCAGAGCAACTTCTCTGCCGGTCATTGCCAGTGGCGGTGCAGGAACTCTGGAGCATCTGGCTGAAGGACTAACGATAGGAGAAGCGGATGCGGTTCTGGCAGCTTCGATTTTTCATTATCAGGAGTATAGCATTGCAGAGGCTAAAGCTTATCTGGAGGCGCGGGGCATTCCGGTGAGGAAGGCTTAGGTAGATCATTCTGAAAAGGACCTGAAAGCTAATTCTCCAGGATTTTGCTTTACACCGGTCGCTCAATAAGCTGCGCGGACAAAACTAACGGCTCAAGCTCTCCGCTCCGAAAGGTGCCCGGCTAAATCGGCTCCTGCCTCATAGCCGGTTGGAAACGTCCTGTTTCCAACCTTTCTCCGCAGCGTGCTTTTCGCGAAGTTTTGTTTCCGCTCGCTTAAATTAGCTCCCTTTTGTAAAGCAAAATCCTTGGGCTGCTTTTCGGGTTTGAGTAGGGTGTTGTAGGAAATGTAGGGCAAGTCGCCTGACCAAAGTTGCTTTTTCCGTCTTTACCGACGCCGCTTAAGCGGCATGGTCGGCTACCCTGAGAAAGCTACGAGGGCCAAAAAGGCCTTGAAGCTAACCCCAGAAAGTCCTCACAAAAGGCCCTGAGACCCCAAGCGAAAATAAAAGAGACCCGCAAGGCGTAGCTTTGCGCACAAAAGCGAAACGGATTTAGCGGAGGGGCGGCCGGGGTGAACGAGGCTTTCTTAACATAGCGTAGCCACTGGTTTACATGCAGAAAACAGCGGGGTTTGGCGCAGTTGTTAAGAAAGCGAGTTGACCAGCCCCGGAGCTATGGAGTGAGCGTTGTGCGTAAAGCTACGCGACCCGAGCAGCTTTTCCCCCTGCTGGTGCTGTGGCAGAGGCATGACCGTGGCAAAACTAGAAATCATGTACAAAGAGGTGGGGATTTAATGAATACATATAATCCTAAAGAGTCACAGGCTCAGGTCCCCCAAGGGATACGCTGGAATGCCGAGGGTTTAATTCCTGCCATCGTGCAGGATGTGGATACAAAAGAAGTCCTGATGCTGGCTTATATGAATGAAGAAGCACTCAGACTTACTCTTCAGGAGGGAAGGGCTTGGTATTTCAGTCGAAGCCGTCAATCCCTATGGCTGAAAGGGGAAAGTTCAGGCAATACCCAAGAGGTTATGGATCTCCGTTTTGATTGCGATCGGGACACTATTCTGCTGATGGTAAAGCAGAAGGGGGTAGCCTGCCATGAGGATTTTTATTCCTGTTTTCATTATGGGATCCAGGGAGGAGACTATGTAACTCTTGGACGACCTAAAGAAGTTCCTTTAATTTCCTTAGGAAGGACTATGGAGTTATTGGCAGAGGTCATTCACTCACGGAATATAGAACGTCCGGAAGGAGCCTATACAACCTATCTGTTTAACAAGGGGCTGGACAAGATCCTCAAAAAGATTGGGGAGGAAAGCGCGGAGACAATTATTGCTGCTAAAAATAGTTCGGCTGAGGAGATTCGTTATGAAGTCGCGGACCTCATTTATCACGTGCTGGTAATGTTGGAAGAACGGGGAGTAAGTTTAAAGGATATTGCCCAGGAGTTGCACTCACGAAGAAAATAGTCAGACGAAAATTGAATCCTTATAAAGAGGGCTTGGAGACCTTCTTTATAAGGATTCTTTCTTTAATGCCTCCTTTATTTGTCTCATATTGGTAGATAGCGCCCATAAGCAATTGTTAAGAAAATGTGATTAAAGGATAAGCTATTTTAATCTCAGGATTCGTATGGTATTATTTGTAGAGAATTACACTAAAACAGGTTAAGGTAATTCTAGGTTGGTCACTATAAGCAATAAAGAGGGTATAGATAAAAAAGGAGCTGGAGTTGTTGTTTGACCAAAAAAAACTAAGAAGTAGAAAACTATCGTTTATAGGCATTGTCCTGATAACACTTGGGTTATTAACTGCGTGCAATGGGAAACCTGTACAAAAGGAAGAAGTTAAAAAGTTTGACAGCACGGATATCGCCATGGGTACGGTCATAAGTCAAAGGGTCTTTGGGGATAATGGACAGGCAGCAATCGACGAAGCTCTGGAGAAGATCAGGAGCCTGGAGAACCTTTTGACCTTCAATGCTCCAGGGGGGGATGTTAACAAACTCAATGAATATGCTGGAAAGCAAAGTGTAGAGCTCCAGCCGGAGACATTGCTTATTTTGAAAGAGTCCAAGAAAGTAGCCGAACTCAGCGGGGGAGCCTTCGATGTAACCGTTGGTCCTATAGTGAAAAGTTGGGGAATTGGTACGGATAATGCACGAATTCCATCTGAAGCGGAATTAAAAGAACTGTTGCCTCTCGTCAATTATAAGAATTTGATTATTGAGGGGAACACAGCTTACCTTAAACAAGCGGGCCAGATGGTGGATTTGGGCGGTATTGCCAAAGGGTATGCCGGAGACGCAGCTGTTGAAGTCTATAAAAAGCTTGGTATAACTTCCGCCTTCATCAATCTTGGCGGTAATGTGGTTACAGTGGGAAGTAAGCCTGATGGCAGCCTTTGGACTGTTGGGGTGCGTAACCCCCGTCCCGCTAATGAAGAAGACGATCAGATTGTGGGTATGATTACTGTAGCGGATAAAGCGGTTGTGACTGCCGGGGACGATCAGCGTTTTTTTGAAGTAGACGGTGTACGTTATCACCATATTCTTAATCCTCACACAGGCTATCCTGCCCAATCGGATTTGATGAGTGTCACCTTGGTGACGGATTCTTCTTTGGTGGCCGATGCCTTGGACACAGCTGTATATATTCTTGGCTTGGAAAAAGGTAGAGCGATGCTCGAAAAGTATGGTGGAGTTGAAGCTGTTTTTATCACCAGAGATAAAAAAATCTATATTACAGATGGACTTAAGGATAGTTTCCAATTCTATGATGAAAGCAAGGAATATGAGTTGGTCGAAGAATAAGGCCTATTAATTGCCGGGTATAGGGGACTGGAGATAAACATGAAAGCAGAAGGTAAAAGAAAAAAAGGTGATTTGATCATTATTCTGGTCGTTCTCTTAATCGGAGTTGGTGCGGCAATGCCTTGGCTTTGGAATCAGGTTAATCCAGGAGAAAAAAGTGCAGGGCGGGAACATATTGCTGTCATTACCCGGGACGGTAAGGAAGTTGCCAGAATTAATCTAGATAGTGTAACTGAACCCCAGCATTTTCATTATGAAGATGGAATTGAATTAACGATAGTTGCTGAGAACGGAACGATTCGATTTTTAGAATCCCAATGTCCTGACCAAATCTGTGTAAGATCCGGAGTTTTGAGTAAGCCCGGTGATTTCGCGGCCTGTTTGCCTGCGGGAACCATAGTGACCATTGAGGGTGATGAATATGAATAGAAGTAAGCGCTTTGCGATAATTATCATCCTGGTCACCAATGCGATCATTATATCCTTTCTTGAATCCTTCATTCCCGTACCAATTCCTGTACCCGGTATTAAGCTGGGTTTGGGTAATATTATTACCATGATCGCCATTGTTTTTTTGGGATTTAAAGATGTCTTATTTATTGTGTTAGTCCGTTGTTTTGTAGTGGCTATACTGACCCGGGGCGTAATGATGCTTGCCTTTAGCTTGACGGGAGGTATATTAAGTGCACTGGTCATGTGGCTGCTGTACAGAAAACTCTCCAGATTTTTCAGTATTAAGGGAATAAGCATTGCTGGAGCTATCGTTCATAATACGACCCAGATTACCGTGGCATCCTTCATTCTTGGTCAAGCGGTGGTTTTCTATTACTTGCCAATACTTCTTATATCCGCCGTAGTTACAGGCTTGGTCACCGGGAGTATAGGTGAACTGGCAATTAATGAAATAAATAAAAAAGAAATTTTCAAAAAAGATCCTGAGCCCCATGAAAGTGCTGAAGAGCAGGTTGCTTTAGATGACAATAAAGAAGTACAGGATTCCGGTGTAGAAGGGAATTAAGATGAAATACAGTAGAAGAGATTTGAGTGGCCTATGGCGAAGGATTTAACAGCAATACATTCTGACGAAGAAAATAAGGGGTTAAATAAAGCGGAATACTTTAGGATGGATGGACTTGTCAAGCTAATCCTAGCGATTCTGCTTATGGTTATGCCCTTTTGGTTCCGGTACCCTTTGAGCTTTGGACTTTTAAGCATTTATTTAATCCTGATCGCATGGGTTTTTAAGGTTGATTTGAGAACAGTAGCGATCAGCGGGGCGTCCTTTGGAATTATTGTACTCATTCCTTATTTCTTCGGCTTGTTCATGAATGCTCTCTTCTTTTATTTTTCCCGGAATCCCATGTTTGCTTTCCAAGGGTTTGGCGCGGTTTTCCTAAGGCTTTTTAAGATTTTTGTTATTTGGTATATCAGTATCCTGTATTTCCACACCACGCCAATGAGAACCTTTATCGGAATGCTGGATAAATTTTTAATGCCTTTAAAAAAGCTAGGGCTGCCGGTTCAAGATTATTTGAAGGTTGTTATGTGTATCGTAGACCAGCTGAAAGATACAGGCTCTGAAGTTAAAAAGAGCTTGGGAGAAAAAATGCGTGCTGTAGTTGGGGAAGAGAGGCGTAAGCTCAGAATTAATGTGAAAGGGATTTCTCAGATTATCGTTAATCTTATCGTTGATTCCTTCGAAAAAATTGATAAAATTCAAGAATATGTTGATAAAGTGAGTCCCGAGGAGTTGTACCATTATCGGTTCAAATTCACTCTTAAGGACGGAGTAGCTCTTGTGAGTTTCGCCGTGTTTGTAGGGATCATTTGGATTATAGAGAATGGAATAATACATGGGATACTATAGAAGTAGTAAGGCTGGAGTATAGCGGTCAAGAGTCCATAAGGGGGATTCTTGACCGCTATTTTAATTGTTTAATGGTAACTGAAGTTTTGATAATTAGGTTTCCGAAAATTAATTATCTATTAATTATTTAAATTGAAAGAATTCTAAATTTATGTATTGACAGAAAAACCTCTTTCTGATAAAGTCTATTTGAGAAAAGCTTGTTGTGACAAATATTGCGAATACATATATTGTCGAAACATGTATTGCAATTACATTTATTGAAGGTGCAAGTATATGTAAGTTTGTGTTTATCTTCTTTTTCTCTACAAGTGCTTTCTCAAATTACTTTATGAAGACTACGGAAAGGGGGACAGGAGAGGGGCTGTTCTGAAAGACTTAGTTTTCAACAAAAAGTGTATAAAGGTAGTTTCACAAGGAGGAGGAAGGAAATGAAAAAGATTAAATCTATAATGTCAGTTTTTGCCTTAGGTACTGTTCTCGTATTAAGTGGGTGCACAGGTGGCCAAACTACACCGGCTACCGCGGTTAAGGATCCGGCTCCTGCTCAAGATGGAAAATATAAAGATGGGAATTATTTTGCACAGCAAGATGCATTTGCCAAAGGTTGGAAGTATATGGTGACCATCGAAGTTAAAGACGGTAAAATCGCTTCCGCTGATTGGAATGGCGCCAATGAAAAAGGTGGACCGGATAAAGTTGCATTCTCTGCTTCTGGTCAATATGGTATGAAAAAAGGCGGTGCTCAGTCAGAATGGCATGAGCAAGCCGAAAAAGCAGAAGCCTATCTTGTTCAAACCCAAGACCCCACCAAGATTAATTATAAGGATGACGCAGGACATAGCGATGACATTGCCGGCGTATCCGTCGGTGTCAAGGATTTCTTCGAACTAGCTAAAAAAGCTTTGGATGCTGGTCCTGTAGAAAAAGGCCCATATAAAGATGGTGCATACTATGCTGAAGCCCCTATGTATGGTAAAGATGGTTGGAAATATTCCGCTAGCCTTACTGTAGTCAATGGAAACATCGTAGCTGCTGATTGGAATGGCTTAAACGTTAAAGGCGGCAAAGATAAAGATACGTTATCTGCAGATGGCGAATATGGCATGAAAGAAAAAGGGAAAGCTCAAGCAGAATGGCATGAACAAGCACAAAAAGCAGAAGCTTACCTCCTGAAAACTCAAGATCCCACTAAGGTTAACTACAAGGATGATGCAGGTAAAACTGATGATATTGCCGGAGTATCCATCAAAGTTAAGGACTTCTTCGAGCTGGCTAAAGCTGCTTTAGACAAGGGACCGATTGCCCAGGGTTCCTATAAAGATGGTCTCTACTACGCCGCTGACGAAAAATTTGAAAAAGGCTGGAAATACATGACCAGCATCGTAGTTAAGAACGGAACTATTGTTGGTGTTGACTGGAACGGTATTCCTGAGGACGCTACCAAGCCAAATAAAGACGTTCAATCCACTAACGGTGATTACAAACTCGCCCCTGGAAACCAAGGTGAATGGGCTGTGCAAGCACAAAAAGCAGAAGCTCATCTCCTGAAAACTCAAGATCCGACTAAGATCACCTACAAAGATGATGCCGGTCATTCCGATGATATCGCTGGGGTATCCGTAACAGTTGGTGAGTTCTTCAAACTAGCTCAAAAAGCTCTTGAAGGTGCCAAATAATAGTTTTTAGGCAAAATAATACTAATACCATGAAGAAGCGGTTTCTACTGCTTCTTCATTTCTTTCTCCTATTAAAAAACATCAATTCATACTATAATATAGCTTGAGACAGGATTCTTACTCTCAAAGATGGAGGTTTTCTTATACTATGCGAGCTTTAAGACCGTCACCCTTCAAATCTAGGTTAATTATGTTTTTAACTTGTTTATGCTTGAGCTTTTCTCTAGTGGGATGTTTGGCTACAGAGACCAAGGTGAAGGAGTTTGAACCTGTAGTCGAAACAACTTTTTTGATGGGGACAGTAGCAAAGATCACCATCTACGATGAGATTACAGATAAAGAGATCTTTCAGAAGATTTTTGATCGTCTCACAGATATTGAGCAAAGAATGACTATTAATGATGACTATCCAAACAGTGAGATTATCCAGTTGAATAAAGCTTCAGGTAAGGAGTTTGTGAAAATAAACGCCGATACATTTTACGTTTTAGAGAAGGCGAAATATTTCGCTGAACTTTCTCAAGGAAAATTCGATATTACTGTAGGCCCCATTGTAAAGCTTTGGAATATCGGCTCAGATAATGCTCGGGTCCCTGGTGAAGATGAAATAAACGAGAAGTTACCTTTGGTTGATTATCATGGGCTTATTCTCGATAAAGAAAGTTCGAGTGCTAAATTGAACCAAGAGGATATGGTGGTGGATTTGGGGGCTATTGCCAAAGGGTATGCCGCGGATGAGGCGGCAAAAATCCTCAAAGAAGCCGGAATCAAGCATGCCATTGTTAATCTAGGGGGCAATATTGTGGTGATAAATACCAAACCCGACGGATCTCTTTGGCGGCTTGGTTTGCAGGATCCTTATGAAATCAGAGGCAAATCCATGGGTGTGGTTCTGCTCAATGACCAGACCATGGTCTCATCCGGGACCTATGAACGGTACTTCGAAGAAAATGGCAAAGTCTATCATCACCTGATTGATCCGGACACAGGCTATCCTGGAGAAAATGGGCTGATCAGTGTTTCCATCATTACTAAGGAGTCTGTTAATGCTGATGGCTTATCCACCGGTACCTTCCTTCTGGGCCTTGAGGAAGGTATGAAAATGATTGAAGAAATTCCTGATACGGAGGCAATATTTATCACCGCCGATAAAAAGGTGTATGTAACGTCAGGCATCAACGGCTCGAACTTTGAAATTACAAACCCGGATTATCATCTGCAGACCAGTACTTTCTCAGAGGTTAAGTAGATGGTTGATCTCGTTTGAGTTGAAATGGGATTTAATGACAAAAAGAGGGCATCTCAATCCTTTGAGAGCCCTCCTTTTATTTAAACCTTTTTTGTTTAAGCACCTTGGCATTTATGAATCCATTAATGCTTGATCATTTGAGTATCTGGGTCGATGGCTGCTTCATCATCACAGCAAGGGTAGGGGTTAAATTCTTTTTTGTAGTCATCTAAGGCTTTATTCGGATCAAAGCCTTGGATGGAGTAAGTGGTATAGCCACCAGTGAGATTTAAGACCCGATAGCCCTTTTGGGAAAGAATCCGGTCGGCGAAATAGCCTCTTAACCCTACTTGGCAATAGACAATAATTAATTTATCAGGATCCAGCTCATGGATACGCTGGCGAAGGTCATCCACCGGAATATTTATAGCTCCTTCCACATGACCCATAGCAAATTCAACTTTAGTCCGAACATCAACAAAAATATAGTCTTCGACTATCTTTTTCAGGTCGTCCCAGACCAACATGTGAGCTTTACCGGATAAAACATTCTGAGCCACATACCCGGCCATATTGACAGGATCTTTAGCTGAAGAGAAGGGAGGTGCATAGGCCAATTCCAGTTCGGTTAGATCCTCAATGGTACCCCCAAGGCGGATGACCGTGGCGATAACATCAATACGCTTATCTACCCCATCCCCGCCGATGCCCTGGGCGCCGAAAATCTTCCCATCGTCACCGAAGATAAGCTTAAGGGTCATAGGGTAAGCATTAGGGTAATAGGATGCATGGGAAACAGGATGAATATGAATTACATGATGAGGTAGATTGGCCCGTTGCAGCGTTCTCTCATTAGCGCCGGTGCTGGCCGCGGTGAGATCAAAAATTTTGAGGATTGCAGTCCCCTGAGTGCCCTTGTAGGTTGAATTTAATCCGGCGATATTATCCGCTGCAATTCGTCCTTGCTTGTTAGCCGGACCGGCCAGAGGAATGGCGGTTTTTGTCTTGGTTATATAGTCCAAGACCTCGACAGCATCCCCCACGGCATAGACATGGGGAATATTCGTTTCCATAGATTCGTTAACGATCAGATGGCCTTTGGGCCCCAGTTCTAAACCGCTTTCTTTTAGGAATCCTGTATCAGGAGTGACGCCAATCGCTAAGATGATAAGATCTCCCTGGAGCTTCGTATTACTGGCCAGGGTCACTTCAACTTGGTTATCCAGATCCTGAAAGGATTTTACGCCATCACTCAATATGAGGCGAATTCCGTGGTCCACGAGCTTTTTCTCCGCAAGGACCACCATATCCGTATCAAAGGGGGCGAGGATATGGGGGGCGGCTTCGACGAGAGTCACATTTAATCCCCGTTCCCTGAGGTTTTCAGCCATCTCAACTCCCACAAAACCACCGCCAATGACAATGGCGCTGTGAACACCTTTTTGATCCACTATGCCTTTGATAGCATCCGTATCGGGAATATTGCGGAGAGTGAGGATTCTCTTGCTGTCTATGCCGGGAATATTGGGTCGCAAAGCCTTAGCGCCGGGGGAGAGAACGATGGAATCGTAACTTTCTTCATAGGTTCCTCTGGACTGGCTTTTGACGAGAACTTTCTTGTTATCTGTATCAAGCTTTATGACTTCACTGCGAATTCGAACATCAATATTGAAGCGGGCTTTCATATCTTCCGGGGTCTGAACCATTAATCGCTCCCGTTTATTAATAGCTCCTCCAATATAATAAGGTAATCCGCAATTGGCAAAAGAGATGTAGTCATCACGTTCAAAAAGGATGATTTCTGCATCTTCATCCAGACGTCTTAATCGAGCCGCTGCGGAGGCTCCACCGGCTACTCCGCCTATAATAAGTACTTTTCTCTTCATGTTGGCCAATCCTTTCTTTTACACTTCTTGAAGAACATCGCTGACAAGTTGGATAATTCTTTTGTTTTTTATTTTGTAATAGATTTCCAGACCATTTCTGCGGTATTCCACGATACCGGCGGAACGCAATTTCTGCAAATGTTGTGATATTGTGGACTGAGGAGTATTGAGACAAGTATGCATGGAGGTTACATTGCACTCCCCCATTTCCAGCAACTTGCTTACAATACAAAGTCTTACCGGATGAGCCAAAACCTTGAGTAATTCAGCAACCTCGTTGTATTTTGCGTAACCATGATCCAAAGATATTCCGCCTTTCTATCATGAAGAGCCTATTCTGCAATCTATATTATTATATTCAAATAATATGATATAATAATATAAGTCGTCAAGTGGTTATGTTTGTTTTGAAGAATTCTTTTCTTGTATTTCTTGTGATTTATTCTAAAATTTAACAGGATATTCTTGCACGAGTGTCGAAGCATGCAGCAATAAGAGATCGAGGAGGATGATGAATGGAAGGTAAAACTAAAGGTATTGTCGAGGAATTAATCGAAACCTTCAGCTTTGCTCGAGAGTTATCCTATAAGCAGATTGAGACTTTAGTGGACCATTCAAATATTCAAGAAGTTCCTGCCGGTACAGTGATTGCAGAAAAGGGATCCTATTGCCATGGCTTAGCACTACTTTTATCCGGTAAATTAAGGGTGGCCATGAGTTCAGAGGACGGACGGGAAGTGACAATCTATCATATTTTTAAAGGAAGGATTTGTCCTCTATCGGCAGCCTGTGTATTAGGGGATTTTAAGGGAAACACGGTCACAGTTACAGCAGAGACTGACGTTAAGGTGGTTTGGGTATCCCGCAGGTTTTTTGCGCATTCGTTTGTAGAGTCAGAACCCTTCTATCGGTTTGTAATCAATGATATTTCCAACCGACTTTTCGAGGCGACAGAGGTCGTGGATAGTATTGCCTTTGTCCCGGTAAGAAAGCGATTGGCACAACTCTTATTCTCCAGCAGTAGTGGTGGCAGGTCTCCTATCTACATGACTCATGAAGGCTTTGCTCGAGAGCTGGGTACAGCACGGGAAGTTATTAGTCGGGAACTGAAAGGGTTTGAACGGTTGGGTATTTTAACGTTATCGCGAGGACGTCTGGATATCAAGGATCCTAAGGAATTAGAAAAACTCACCCAATAGGGTTATAAAATTTAGATAAAAATCTCCTGAAATGTGAAGATAAACTTACTGTTCTTCACATTTTTTTATATTTTTTGAAGTGATTTGGAGGGGGTAAGAGCAACTGGCCAAATATTGACTTTTTTCGCAATTGTACTTTAGTCACAGATGAAGTTAAAAAGTTATGTTAGGATAAGAGTAAGTTGTGATAAAAGTTACATTATAGGCAGAATTAAGAACTTTACGAAGGTAAGTTTTATTAGCCGAGCAAGAATCCGGTATTGCCTAGCCTTTATACGTGAATACTATCACAATTACTAATTAGCATTGAAGAAGGAGGAGTAGCAAATGAAGCATCGGTTTCGATTTAAGACCCTGCTTGGGATGTCGCTTCTTGCATTTGCTTTGGCAGGGTGTTCCCACACAAGCCCGGCGGCTGTAATTGAACCGGGTAGTAGTGAAGCGCCTTTGGTGGAACAGTTTGAATCTGTCAGGCAAGTCGTGGAGGATTTTCTCTCAAGTGATAAAGTGGTCTCTATGACGCCCGAGGAGCTTTATCAAATTGTTCAGGAGCGTAATGATCATTACTACTTAGTGGATATAAGAGCCAATCAGGATTTCATCAATAGCAATATCCAAGGCTCAGTCAGCATTCCCTACGCTCAAACTTCTGACCCTGAAAGGCTAGAGGCTTTGCCCAAAGACAAAACCCTGGTGGTTATTGACTATAATGGCCATCAGGCAGCGCAAACAGCTGCCACTTGGAATCAGCTGGGATATCAGGCGGTACCGCTTCTCTATGGAGTACAAAGCTGGACACAGGAAGCATCATCCATCGGTTATGAAGCATTTCCCGGTCAACCCCTTAACAACACTCTAGTTACAGAAGTCAATCCAATAGTCCTTTCGGAGAATACATCTCCAGAAATTAAATACCCTGAGGGGAAAACCCAGGATTATATAGCTCAGACCACCAGAACGTATCTGGATCGGAATTATAAAGGAGTGATTACTGCGGAAGAACTTTATGGCGAGCTTCAACAGGGTTCTACAGACCACTACTTTTTAGTGGACATTCGAGACCTGAAGCATTATCAGCAGGGTCACATTGAAGGATCTGTCAATATTCCTCTCGATCAATTGGCCGACCCGGATAAGGTTAAGAGCTACTCGCCGGATAAGCGCATAGTCTTGATTGGCTATGACGGTATGGATGCCAGCCAGGGTTCCCGAAGCTTGGTCACCTTAGGCTATGATTGTGTGGCTCTGAAGTATGGAATGAGCTATTGGAGTGCCGAGGAGGAAGCTACAGGAGTGACTCCGGTGCACAACCTTGTTAAGGAATATTACCAATTAACTCCGTTGAACTATCTCCCACCGAGTACAGGTGCTGCAGGTTGCGGTTGACGGATTACGGACAAGGAGGAAAGGTTATGCGGCCAATATCACGTCGGTCCTTTTTAAAAATTGCTGCGGCCACTACAACAGCAGTTGCTCTGCCTCAAGCATTGAATATGAACTTCAAAGCCTTTGCTCAGGATGCCAAGACTGCAGAAGTCACACGGGTTCCATCACTTTGCAATGGATGCTCCAGTTACTGTGGAGTATGGGCTTATGTGAAGAACGGCAGACTGTGGAAGATCGAGGGTAATGAAATTCATATGAAATCCAGGGGACATCTCTGTGCGCGGGGGCATGGGATTGCTCAGAATGTGTATAACCCTGGACGGGTAACCCAACCCATGAAGCGTGTGGATGACAAAAACAATTTCCAACCTATGACCTGGGAGGAAGCCTTCCAGGAGGTCGGGGCTAAGATGAAAGCCATTGTGGAGGAGCATGGCGGCGATAAAATGGTCTGGGCTTGCCATGGGGGTAAGGAAACTTACGCTCAGCAATTTATGGATATTATCGGCTCTGCCACCTATATAACCCACTATGCCACCTGCTTTTCAGCTAAGACCAATATCTGGCAAAACATGGTGGGCGGTATGTTTAACCCGGATTTTGATCAAGCCAAAACCATGCTCTTTGTGGGAAGAAACTATGCCGGGGGAATTATTCCCGCTGCTATGAAACGGATAACGGAAGCCAAGGCCAAAGGAGCCAGGATCATCGTAGTGGATCCCCGTTTCTGTGAATTGGCGACCATCGCCGATGAATGGATTCCTATTCGGCCCGGAACAGACTTAGCCTTCTTTTTAGGAATCGCACACACTTTAATTACGGAAAACCTCTATGATAAGGATTTTGTGGAGCAATACGTTTACGGCTTTGACGAGTTCTGGATGCATAATAAGGATTTTAGCGCCGATAAGGCAGCCGCCATTTGTGGTATTGCTGCGGATAAGATTCGTGAAATCGCCAGGGAATTAGCCAAGAGTGCTCCCCAAGCCTTCCTGGATCCGGGCTATCACGGATTGGCCGCCCACTACCAAAATTCCAATGAGACCATGATGTTGAATATTATCATCAACGCTCTCCTCGGCAACTTCTGGAAAGCGGGTGGACTATTCCCAGCCGCCAGCACTACTTTCGGTCATCCTGAGGCCACCTATTACGGGCCTACTGCTGTAAAAGGGATCCGGGCAGACGGTGCCGGTGAAGCCAGAGAATATCCTTTAGTGGAACCTTCCCGTGGTATTCCCCAGAGGATCCCCGACATGATCGAAAAGGGAAGAGCTAAAATGGTATTCTTTTACTCCTACAATCCTTTGCGTTCAGCCCCTGAACCGGAATACCAAAAGAAAATTAAAAATGCGGATTTAGTAGTAAGCATTCCTTATGACTGGAATGAAACCTCTCTCTATACCGCCCATTATATTCTACCTGAGAACCACTATCTGGAGCGGACGGAGCACCCAAAGGTTATCAATGGTAATATCTATTGGCCGGCAGCCCAAGTGGCAACCCGCTTTAAAGCTTTGGAGAGCACCACCTCGAGTCTTGACCTGTTGGATATTATGAAAGGCTTGACTAAGGCTTACGGAATTGAAAATCTCTATGGCTATACCGTGGAGGAAGAATTGGAAGTAGCTTTAGGTCCCATAGGGATCAGTGTGGATGAACTTCGGGAAAAGGGATGTATAGAGCTTATGCCCTCAGTACTGCCCAAAGACGAAGGCTTAACCTTCAGCACCTTTACCGGAAAAATAGAGTTCTCTATAGGAGCCTGGAGGAAGGAAGGGTATCTGGGTGTACCCACATGGGTGCCACCCCTGGTGGAGCCTAAGGAAACCAACGAGTTCCGCTTGATTCATGGCAAACAACCCTGGCATTCCCATATTATGACTACCAATAATCCGTATTTGATGGCTATCACAGAAGAGAAAAAGGGAACCACCATGTGGATGAACAGTTCCCGCGCAATTGAGCTAGGTATTCAGGAGGGGGACTGGGTTAAAGTCACCAGTGATATAGCCACTAAGCAGGTGCAGATTCATGTAACAGAAGGTCTCCATCCGGAATGTGTTTGGATTCCCTCGACTTATGGGACCTTTTCCGAAAAGTTAGAGCTTGGATTCGGTAAAGGCGTGAATTATAACGATTTTATTCCTGCCCGGATAGATAAGAAGACCGGTCATGTCATGGGACAGGAATGTATCGTGACTATTGCAAAGGGGGGGAAATGATGGCTGACTATGTGATGTTCATTGACCCCAACAGATGTACAGGCTGCAATGCGTGCCGAATCGCCTGCCAGACCCAGTGGGGTTTAGCACCGAGTATGAATTTTAACAGCCTTATCGAACAGGAGACAGGGAAATATCCTAAGGTTCAACGGTTTATTACTCCCGTCCAATGTCAGCATTGCGACGATGCTCCTTGCCAAACCGTTTGCCCAACGGGAGCGACATACAAGAGGGAAGATGGAATCGTTTTAATCGATGCCCAAAAGTGCATTGGCTGTAAATATTGTATGGTGGCCTGCCCCTACAATGCACGGGTCATTAATGAGCACGGAGTGCCGGAGAAATGCCGATTCTGTGCTGAGTATGTGGTCAATGGGGAAACACCGGCTTGCGTATCTACCTGTATGAATGATGTACGCGTTTTTGGTGACCTGGATGATCCCAATAGCCCCCTTCATGAACTTCTCAAGAACCAAGAAGTTGTTCAGCTCCGGGCTGATCTCCATACCAAGCCGAGAATCTACTATGCCAAGAGTAAACGGATTTAGGAGGTGAGCTCATGGAAAAAAGAAAGTATCAGCGAAGTATTTGGACCTATTTGTCCCTTCTTTTGTTGGCCTTTGCTGTAGCAGGAGCCATTAATAAGTACCTGATCAGCGGGGAACATGCCTTTGGAGTTACCCCGGACGTTCCTTGGGGGGCGTTAATTTCCGGCTATGTCTTCTTTGCAGTTGCCGCTACCGGGACAGGGCTTGTGGGTTCCTTAGGCCACGTCTTCCGCATCAAGAAATTCGAAGTTCTATCCAAGCGCGCTCTACTTGCCTCCATACTCTTGCTTCTTTCCGCTTTCATCGTGCTGGCAGTGGAGCTGTCCAATCCCTTTAAGATGGTTTACCTCTTGCTTTCGCCTAATTTGTCCAGTCCAATTCTTTGGATGGGGGTCTTTTATGGGTTCTATCTGGTTTTGCTTTTCGGTGAATTCTTTTTCACCATGAAAGACAATCACAAAGTCGCTACAGGTATTGCTTATGTGTCCTTTGTTGTTAAATTATCCGCTATCATAAATTTAGGCAGAGTTTTTGGATTCACGACCACCCGCAGCTTTTGGGATGGGTATTACTACCCGGCGTATATGGTCGTCTCAGCGGTGGTTTCCGGTGCTGCAGTGCTGTCGATTATTCTCTATCTATCCAATAAAAATTCGTACAATTCCTTTGCACAAGACTCTCAAGGAAAAGAGCTATCTAGAACCTTAAGTCAGATCTTAGCAGGCGCCCTGATGGTTTTTGCCCTCTTCCAGGCTGTAAAGGTAGGCACATCTCTAGGCAGTGAGAATATAACGGTGGCTCAGGCAGCTAAAGCCTTGATATCCGGTCCTATGGCCGTACCTTTCTGGTTGATGGAAGTACTTGCAGGAATTGTGGCTCCCTTACTGATTCTCTATCGATCCAAATTCTCATCCCCGGGGCTATCCTTCTGGGCCGGAATCCTGACCATGCTTGGTCTGCTCTTTTCCAGGCTGGACTTTGTCTACGCCGGTCAAGTGGTGCCCTTACAAATTACAGATGAAGCTACCAAGGCTATGCATGTATTCAATGCTTATTCGCCAACTTGGAGTGAATGGTCTCTGATTATTGGGGCTATAGGCTTAATTATCCTAGTGTTCGATTATGCCGAGAGCAAATTCTCTCTGGATTCTCATCATTAAGCGAGAATGAAGGTGTGACTATGAATAACACCTGTCCCTCCCCGCAGGCCTTGCAGGATCTGCTACGGCTTTTTGCAGAGTTCTTTGCGTTTCCCGATGAGGATTTCTGTGAAGCGGTCCGCGGGGGGAGTGTGGACCTACAGGTAAAAGAACTAAGTCAAAGGGCAGGAGTGCCCATTGAAAGTGAACTCGAGAAGGATGCTCTAAGCTACGAAGAGTGGGTAACCTCATATAATCGCTGCTTCTTGGGAGTTCAAAAGCCTTTTGCACCACCCATTGAGTCCATCTATAAACCATGGACCACAGATGAAAGTTTTCAAGTACCCTTTAAAAATCAAAAAGGGTACCTTATGGGGGATTCTGCACAGCATGTTCAACATATCCTTAAGTCCTTTGGGTTGGAAATCCCACAGGAATACACCATGATGCCGGACCACCTTGTCATCTTGTTGGAATTGTTAGCCTTTCTGGTGGGCAGCGGTTTTGAAAAAGAGGCCAAGCAGTTATGCCAGGACCATTTTGACTGGCTGCCGGATTTGCAAAAGGCCATTGAAGAACTTCCCGCCAATGGACGTATTTTCATCGCTGCTCTTAGAGAATTAGAGGACATTCTCCAGGCTTTCATGAGTCATGCTCGGAATCATAGACTTTTGAAAGAGACTATTGACTACTCAAACTTCTGAATTAAATTGACTCATTACGAGTCGGTTTAAATAATAAAAGGGGGAAAAAGAATGTTTAAACAATCAAAAGCCTTTACTCTGGTTATCTCTCTTCTACTTGTTCTCAGTCTCATTACAGGTTGCGGATCCGCGACCGCTACCACCACACCTGCTCAACCGCCTTCAAGTCAAGAACCGGCTAAACCGGAAACTCCTGCTCAACCTGAACAACCGGCTGCAGCTGCTCCTACAGTAGAGTCCAACACCTTAGGCTGGGATGATTGGTCAGCCAAAATGAAAGGCACCATTAACAAAGATTACTATATCGTAGACTTAAGAACTCCCGATGAAATCAAACTGGAGAAAGCCTTAGAAGGATCAATCAATATTGATGCTAATGCAACCCTTGGCACAGGAAATACCGATGTTATCGACGAAAAACTGCAAGGTGTATCCAAAGATACAGTCATCCTTGTCCATTGTAAATCCGGTGGAAGAGCTAAAAAGAATCTTCAAGCTTTCTTGGACAAAGGTTATGTCAATACTTTTGCCCTTGACGGATGGACTGCTTTTGATGCCAAAGGCTATTTTGGTGCCACTAAAATAACCGCCAGCTCTGAGCAACTTAAGCCTGATGCTTGGGTAGCGAAAATGCAAGGAACTATTGGTAAAGACTATTATGTCCTCGATGCCCGTGATAAGAGTGAATATGATGCCGGACATATTGAAGGCGCATTGAATTTCGGTGTCAGAGATCAATTCACTGTGGATCATGCCGCAACCATCGCCAAAGTGAAGGAAGCCATTCCTAACAAAGATGCTTTAGTCCTGGTTCATTGCGCAGTAGGCGCCCGTGCGAAAGTGGCTCAGGCTCATCTGAAAGCTGAAGGCTATACCAATGTGGTAACATTGGACAATAAGATTACTATTGATGCCAGCGGAAACTATAAGTTTGAATAATTTGAGGTTGTTATTTTGCCAGCGTTGCTCATGGGCATATCAACCGCATCATCCCTCTAGACGATGACGATGTAATATCACTTTCCCACAATCACAACCCTAGATGAGCAATGTCATGGCTTAAACAGGCCGCCGTTTTACTACGGTGGCTTGTTTTGTTATGAAATCTAAAGGAAAGTCTTAAACAAGCTCCCCTTCCTATGATATAATAAAAAGTCGAATAGTGAGGTGGAGTAAGAAATGTATCGTTTAGAGGATTTGAACCCGGTTCAGCGCCAAGCGGTAGAGCATCGTGAAGGCCCCTTATTAATATTAGCGGGGGCAGGATCCGGAAAAACACGGGTTTTAACGTATCGTATAGCGCATTTAATCGCCCAAGGCGTTGAACCATGGAATATTCTGGCCATTACCTTTACCAATAAAGCAGCTCAGGAAATGCGTGAGCGGGTCTATAGCTTGGTGGGCAGTGAAGGAAGAGGGCTTTGGGTAGCGACCTTTCACTCCGCTTGCGTTCGGATATTAAGAAGCGAGATCGGCTATCTGCCCGGATATTCGCGGAGCTTTGTCATTTATGATAGTGGGGATCAGTTGGCCGTAATCAAGTCTTGCATGAAAGAACTGAACCTGGATGAGAAGAAATTCGCGCCTCGGGCCATCGAATCTGTGATTAGTGATGCGAAGAATAAGCTGCTTACGCCGGAAGATTTTTCCCGCAGAGCTACAGATTACTTCGAGCAAAAGGCCGAACGGGTCTATGAGCTGTATCAAAAGAAGCTCCTGGCTAATAATGCGCTGGATTTCGATGACATCATCATGCTGACGGTTCGGTTATTCCGAGAAAATCCTGAGGTGCTGTCCCAGTATCAAGATAAATTTCGTTACATCCTTGTGGATGAGTATCAGGATACCAACCATGCTCAATACGCTTTGGTCAATCTTCTGGCTAAGAAATACCGCAACCTTTGTGTGGTAGGAGATGATGACCAATCCATTTACATGTTTCGTGGGGCAGATGTTCAGAATATCCTGGATTTTGAACGGGATTATCCTGAAGCCAAAACTTTGAAACTCGAGCAGAATTACCGTTCAACCAAATCTATTCTGCAGGCTGCCAACTCGGTGGTTCAGAATAATACGGAGCGGAAAGAAAAGTCCTTGTGGACGGAAAATGAGGATGGACAGCCCATAGTCTATTATGTGGCAGACAATGAGCATGATGAAGCCCGCTATATTGCCGAGCGTATTCAACGCTTGCTTAATGTGGAAGGCCGCAAGTTCAATGATTTTGCCGTGCTCTACCGTACCAATGCTCAATCCCGGGTCATAGAAGAGCGCTTTATGAAGGAAGGAATCCCTTATCGGATTTTTTCAGGACTTAAATTCTATGAGCGCATGGAAATCAAGGATATCCTGGCTTATCTGCGGATCCTCCATAATCCGGCGGATCAAGTGAGCTTTTCCCGCGTTTTAAATGTTCCGAAGCGGGGATTAGGGGAGAGTACTTTAGAAAAGATTCTTGACTATGCTAATGAACAGGAAATGCCTGTTCTGGATGCTATCATGGAAGCAGACTATATCCCTGAACTTCAGTCCCGGGCTAAGAAGCCTTTGCTGGCCTTTGCCCACCTTATGCAAGAGCTTAAGGCCTTAGCTGTTGCAGAGAGCTCAGTAACTAAATTGGTCGAAGAAGTATTAAAGCGTACCGGATATTGGGATAATCTGGTTAGTGATAAATCGCCGGAAGCGGAAGCCCGACTGGAAAACCTTCGCGAATTCTTATCCGTGACTGCAGAGTATGATGAGAAAGCGGAACATTATGAAAACGTGGTTGCACAGGAGGGGATTGAAGAAGCTCTTGTTCCCGGATTGGCAGGATTTTTGGAACAAGTATCCTTAGTAGCCCAGATCGACTCCTTAGATCAGGGAGACGATGCTGTGGTTATGATGACCATCCACAGTGCTAAAGGGCTGGAATTCCCTGTGGTTTTTTTAGGAGGAATGGAGGAGGGGATCTTCCCCAGCAGCCGCTCCATGCTTGACCCGGTACTTTTGGCAGAAGAACGGAGACTTTGCTATGTGGCCATAACCCGTGCCCGGGAACGTCTCTACCTGGCCTATGCACAGCAGCGGATGCTTTATGGAAGAACTCAATACAATCGCCCTTCGGAGTTCTTTCAAGAAATTCCCACCCATATCCTCGTGGATCGGGATCCTATCGATCCCCCGCCAGTCCGGGCCCAGAAGCCTCGCTCCTCTATGGCAAGCGTAGGAACGACCCCGGCAGGGGGGCCATCACCTTGGAGAACTGGGGAGAGAACCATTGGTAATCCTATACAAGATGCCCCTGGGGTAGATTATAAAGTGGGAGAAAAAGTGGAGCATGCTAAATTTGGCAAGGGCGTGATTGTGGCCATCAAAGGAGAAGGAAACTCTGCAGAGCTTTCTGTGGTCTTTGGGGGCGAAATCAAAAAGCTAATAGCGGAATATGCTAGACTTGTTAAGCTTTGATTGGGAATGCTTATAGGTCTTCTCCGGGCTATTCTCTAAGAGAATCCGATATAATTAATTAAGAAAGGATAGAACAACGTGCCAAAAAAAATCCATGTAGTAGGTCATCGAAACCCGGATACCGATTCTATTTGCGCAGCTATTGCCTATGCTCGCTTAAAGCAACGCCTTGGTATAGGTAATGTTATTCCTTATCGGGCTGGGAAAATCAATCGTGAGACGGAATTCGTATTAAATGCTTTCGGAGTAGAGGCACCGGAATTTTTGAAGGATCTTCATCTCCGAGTTAAAGATATGCTTAATGGTCCTATTCCTACAGTTAAACCAAGAACCTCTCTTCTGGAAGCTTGGAAGATCATGAAGGAGAATAACCAAAAGACGCTTCCTGTGGTGGATCATACCGACCAAATGATCGGGATGATCACGGTGGGTGATTTATCCGGTTCCTATATTGAGAGCATGGCGGATCATGAGTTGGAATCTCTTCATATACCGGTGAAAAACGTAATACGAACACTGGACGGACGATTATTGGTAGGCAGTGAAGAGCAGGACCTCAAAGGGAATGTTTATGTGGGGGCCATGCGCCATGAGACATTAGAGGCCTATGTGGGTAACGGTAATATTGTATTGATGGGAGATCGGCAGACAGCACAGGAGAGCGTTCTCCGTCAGGGCGTATCGGCCTTGATCCTTACAGGGGGCGCCACCTTAGCGCCGGAGCTGGAAGGCTTAGCCCGTCAGCAGAATTGTGTGGTCATCTCCGTACCCTATGATACCTTTACGGCAGCCCGGCTTCTGCCTATGACCGCCCCAGTGCAAAATGCCATGCAGACAGAGGGAATTATCTCTTTTAATGAAGATGATCTTATCTCAGAAGTCAAAGAGAAGATGCTGGAAACCCGTTTTCGCAATTACCCTGTCCTAGATGAGCAGGGAAAGGTCGTCGGATTAATCAGCCGCTATCATCTTCTGAGCTTAAGTCGGAAAAAAGTGATTCTCGTGGATCATAATGAATTTGGGCAAGCTGTGGTGGGAACGGATCAAGCCCAGATTCTTGAGGTGGTAGATCACCATCGGGTGGGTGGTATCCAAACCGGAGAGCCGATTTTATTCCGCAATGAGCCTGTAGGTTCTACTTGTACGATAGTAGCAAAATGCTATCGGGATTGGGACATTGTTCCTGAGAAAGCTATAGCCGGAATCATGCTGGGAGCTATTTTATCCGACACAGTCATCTTTAAATCTCCCACCTGTACAGAGATTGATAAGGAGAATGCTACCTACCTGGCAAAAATCGCCGAAGTAGATCCCAAGGAATTTGGTGTGCAAATGTTCAAGGCGGCTTCAAATCTCAGGGAACGGCAAGTGGATGAATTGATCGAAGAAGATCTCAAAGAATTTACTATGGGAGATCTCCGGATCGGAATCGGTCAGTTCAGCGTCATGGGGCTTGAAGGGCTGGATCAATTGCGTGTCGAATTATCTCAAAGGCTTGAAGAGATTCGCGGTCAGCGAGCTATGAATTACCTTATGTTGATGGTGACCGATCTGTTGGAGGAAAACACGGAATTGTTCATCAGCGGTGCCAAACCTGAGGAAATAGCCAAGGCCTTTGATAAACCCTTGGACAAAGGAGGTATCTTCCTGCCTGGAGTACTGTCACGGAAGAAACAGGTGGTTCCCCCCTTGTCTAAATATTTCCTTCAATAGCGTCTCCCGAAGAATTGAGTTCCCTTAACGGGTTAGACTATAGATGGCGTTGTGAGGGTAACCCACAGCGCCTCTTTTGTAAATAGCTCGGCACGAATGCCAACTTTGAAAAGGCCTGAAAGCCAGTTCTCCAGGATTTTGCTTTCGGCGTTCACTCCACAAGCTGTGCGGAGCAATCTAATCGCTCAAGACCTCCGCTACGTCGGGTGCCCGGCTAAATCGGCTCCTGCCTCATAGCCGGTTGGAAACGTCCTGTTTCCAACCCGACTCCGCTGCAGTCTTTTCGCGAAGATTGCTGACCTGCTCGCTTAGAATCCGTTCTCTGCCTGAAAGCAAAATCCTTGGGTTGCTTTTCGGGCTTGAGCAGAGCGATGTGGGATAAGCTACCTGACCTGAGCAGCTTTTTCATCCCCTGCCGGCGCCGCTTGAGCGGCATAGCCGGCTACTTCGGAGAAGGTCCGAACATGAAAGAGGGGCTGAAAAAGACCCGTCAGCGTAGCTTTACGTACAGGAGCGAACGGATTTCACTGTGTATAAGGCAGCTAAGGCTTATGCCTCGCTTCACTCACCATAAGCCAAGCATTCTTTAAGCGGAAGGGCGGCTAGGTCAACGAGGCTTTCTTAACGTAGCGGAGCCATGGTTGACATCAGGTATTACCCGGAGGTTTGGCGTCGAAAGTGTCCGGTGGACATTTTCGCTCAAAGCGGCACGCCCCAAAGAGTACTTATCCGCTGCAGATGCTGTTAAGAGAGCGAGTTGACCAGCTCTGGAGCTATAGAGTACGTGAGCTCCGATGAAGAAAGCCTCCGGTGGAGGGTTTCAGGAGCCCACGCCCGAAGGTGCGATGTGCGTAAAGTTACTCGACCCGGATGTCCTTAGTTAATGCATTTAGGAGGGAAATTTTTATGTCCGATGTATCACAAAGAATCAAGGCCTTACGTGAGCAAATCGAGGAAGCTAATTATCAATATTATGGTTTGGATCAGCCGACCTTAAGTGATGCAGAGTATGACACACTCATTCTGGAGTTGATTCGTCTGGAGGAAGAACACCCGGAATTCCTGACTTCCGATTCCCCATCTCAGCGGGTCGGAGGATATATTGCCAAGGAATTTCCCAAAGTTCGTCATGCTGAAGCCCTCCTTAGTTTGGATAATGCTTTTAATGCAGGAGATCTTCTGGAATTTGACCGCAGGGTTCGTTCGATGGTAGCCGAAGTGGAGTATGTAGTGGAGCTCAAAATTGACGGTTTGACCGTCGCTTTAACCTATGAAGATGGAGTTTTGGTTCGTGGTGCTACTCGTGGCGATGGTGAAGTCGGTGAAGAAATTACAGCCAATGTGAAGACCATACCCGCTATTCCCTTGCGACTTCGTAAATCGGGCGGCCGCCTTGATGTGCGGGGAGAGGGATATATGCCTAAAGGCTCGTTTTTACGACTTAACCAAGAGCGCGAAGATGCTGGACAGCCTCTCTTTGCTAACCCTCGCAATGCGGCAGCCGGTTCTTTACGTCAGCTTGACTCCAAGATTACGGCTCAGCGCAAATTAGGGTATTTTGCTTATCAAGTCCTGACTCCCGAAGGGGCGGAGCTGGCTTCCCAGTCTGCCGTACTGGATTATCTGAAGGAACAGGGGTTCTCGGTTAATCCGGAGTATAGGGTCTTTACAGCTATTGAAGATGTCATTACCTATTGTGAGGAAGTGGTCGGGAAACGTCATAACTATCCTTATGATATTGACGGACTGGTGATTAAGGTCAATGATATCGCCCAGCAGCGGGAGCTGGGCTTCACTGCCAAAAGCCCTCGTTGGGCCATAGCTTATAAATTTCCTGCGGAGCAAGTGGAAACCGTTGTAGAGGATATTGTGATTCGAGTGGGGCGGACAGGTGTACTTACTCCCACAGCCAATTTGACTCCGGTCTTTGTCGCAGGATCCACGGTGAGCCGGGCCACGCTTCACAACCTGGATAATATCCGAACCAAGGATGTCCGCATAGGGGACCGTGTCTTGATTCAAAAGGCCGGGGATGTGATCCCTGAAGTGGTGAAAACTCTGCCGGAAAAGAGAACAGGCAGTGAGCGAATCTTTGAGATGCCCCAGACCTGCCCTGAGTGCCAAAGTCCGGTCATTCGGGAAGAAGGGGAGGCAGCTCATCGCTGTACCAGTATCACCTGTCCGGCCCGGCAGCGGGAAGCCATCATTCATTTTGTATCCCGGGATGCGATGAATATTGATGGGTTGGGACCGGCGGTCATTTATCAGCTTTTGGAGGCTGGACTGATTAAGGACGCCGCAGATCTCTATGCTTTGGAATATGATCCCCTGGTCCAATTGGAGCGGATGGGTAAAAAATCTGCCGAGAATCTGCTCAAGGCTATCGAAGACAGCAAAGAACGAGGATTGGCTTCCCTCATTTTCGGTCTGGGAATTCGCCATGTGGGGGAAAAGGCCGGCAAGATCTTAGCTCAAAAATACGGAACCATGGAAGAGCTGGAGAGAGCTGGGGTAGAGGAATTGCAGGAGATTCCGGATGTGGGTCCTGCCATGGCTCAAAGCGTCGCTCAATTTTTCCAGCAGGAAAGTACGCACCACTTCCTGGATAAGCTGCGTCAAGCAGGTGTGAACATGAGGGCTCAACGCTCTGCGAAACCCCAGATTTTCGCCGGAAAAAGCATCGTGGTGACAGGGTCTTTAGAGCGCTGGGATCGTCAATATGTAGAAACTATGATCGAAGAGTTCGGAGGCAAGGCTGCCAGCAGTGTCAGCAAGAAAACCGCCTTTGTGGTCGCCGGAGAAAAAGCGGGTTCAAAACTCATCAAGGCAAAAGAATTGGGGATTCCAGTTTTAACTGAAGAGGAGTTTGTTAAGCTGTTGCCCTAGGACGTTAATTCCAATTCAAAAAAATGGTTGTTTATCCACAAAAATGTTGTAATATACACTTTGGGGTTATACTATAAGCTCTCATATTTCATTATTTGTACATGGGATGGTGAACGAAAT
Organism: Desulfitobacterium sp. PCE1; assembly: GCF_000384015.1. Classification (NCBI taxonomy): domain Bacteria; kingdom Bacillati; phylum Bacillota; class Clostridia; order Eubacteriales; family Desulfitobacteriaceae; genus Desulfitobacterium; species Desulfitobacterium sp. PCE1. The sequence goes on from NZ_KB913023.1 coordinate 1,338,142, forward strand.
GAAAATCTCTCGCGAAGAAGTAGAACATGTGGCCTTGCTTGCTCGATTGGAATTGACGGAGGAAGAATTAATGACCAATACAGAGCAATTGAACTCTATTCTGGACTATGCAGCTATGCTGGAAAAGTTGAATACGGACGATATCAGACCTACGGCTCACGCAGTTCCTTTGCATAATGTGCTGCGGGAGGATCTGGTTAAGCCCTCCATGGACCGTGAAAAAGTACTCGCCAATGCGCCTGATGCAAAAGAGGGTTTCTTTAAAGTCCCACGGATTGTTTAATATTGAAATTTAGTGTAGCAAAGGAGAAAGGAACTTCATGGAAATGACAGGGCTAACCATTGGCGAACTGCATGAGCTATTAGAAAGCAGGGCAATCAGTACAACTGAGCTTACCCAAGGTTTTTTGGATAGAATTGAAGCTGTAGATCCTGATATTAGAGCATTTATCACGGTTACTAAAAAAGAGGCACTTTCCCAAGCGAAGACTGTGGATGAAAAATTAGCCCGGGGAGAGAAGCTTGGAGTTTTAGAGGGAATTCCGATGGCTCTGAAAGATAATCTTTGCACAGATGGAATTCGCACAACCTGTTCCTCTAAAATCCTGGAGAACTTTATTCCGCCCTATAATGCTGCCGTGGCTGAGAAGCTGAATGATTCTGGAGCCATTCTCTTAGGAAAGCTCAATATGGATGAGTTTGCCATGGGCTCTTCTACTGAGAACTCCGGATTTTTCGCCACCCGTAATCCCTGGGATTTGGAACGGGTACCTGGAGGTTCTTCGGGAGGCTCTGTGGCTTCTGTAGCCGCAGACCAAGCAGTCTACTCCTTAGGCTCGGACACAGGGGGATCGATTCGTCAACCGGCAGCTTTCTGCGGTGTCGTGGGCTTAAAGCCTACCTATGGAGTAGTGTCTCGCTACGGGCTTATTGCCTATGCTTCTTCCCTGGATCAAATCGGACCGGTGACGAAAACTGTTCGCGATAATGCTTTAGTGCTCAATGCTATTGCAGGGCATGATCCTAAAGATTCCACTTCAGTGCCATTTGAGAAACCAGATTATACTCAATTTTTAACCGAAGATATTCGGGGCTTAAGAATCGGTGTGCCTAAGGAGTACTTTGGGCAGGGGATGGATCCCCATGTCGAAGAGGTCATTCGGGAAGCCCTTCGCACCTATGAAAGTCTGGGAGCTATCGTTGAAGAATGCTCCTTACCGCATACAGAATATGCTATGCCGGCTTATTATTTGATTGCTACGGCAGAAGCCAGCTCCAACTTAGCCCGTTATGATGGGGTTCGCTATGGACATCGGGCCGAATCGGCGGAAGATGTCATCGGGATGTTCTGCAAAACCCGGGCAGAAGGTTTCGGATCAGAAGTTAAGCGCCGGATCATGCTGGGCACCTATGCCTTAAGTGCCGGGTATTATGACGCCTATTATCTGAAGGCTCAAAAGGTAAGGACCCTAATCGTTCAGGACTTTCAACAGGCTTTTGATAAGTTTGATGTGCTCCTTTCACCTACAGCGCCTACTCCAGCTTTCCGCATCGGGGAGAAATCCGGAGATCCTCTCACCATGTATCTATCCGATGTATGTACTGTCCCCATTAATTTAGCCGGAATCCCGGCCCTATCCATTCCGGCAGGCTTTGTGGATGGATTGCCGGTGGGTATGCAGCTGATGGGGAAACATTTTGCTGAAGGAATTCTTTATAAGACAGCCTACGCCTTCGAGAAAAACACCGCCTTCCATACCAGGAAACCAAGCTTAAGCAAAGGAGGGGCGCGGTAATGAGTATCTTTGAACGTTATGAAATGGTCTGCGGAGTGGAAGTCCATGTTGAGCTGGCTACTAAGACCAAGATCTTTTGCAACTGCTCCACCGAGTTTGGGGGAGAGCAAAATACCCATGTCTGTCCCGTTTGTCTGGGGTTGCCTGGGGTACTGCCGGTCCTCAATCGTGAAGTGGTCAATCTGGCCATCAAAGCTGGTCTGGCTTTACATTGCGAGATTGCCGACTTTTCTAAATTCGATCGTAAAAATTACTTTTATCCAGATGCACCGAAGAATTTTCAGACATCCCAGTATGATCTGCCTATCTGCAAAAAGGGCTGGTTGGAATTCGAAGTGGGCGGAGAAAAAAAACAGGTGGGAATAACCCGCGCCCATATGGAAGATGATGCCGGAAAGCTGGTTCATAGCGGTGCCACCATTTCCACCTCCGATGAGTCGTTTGTTGATTACAACCGGACCGGAGTGCCTCTCTTGGAGATTGTATCGGAACCGGATATGCGTTCTATTTCCGAAGTGGTGAGCTTCTTGGAAGAATTGGTGCGGACCATTCAATACACCGAAGTCTCCGACTGCCGGATGGAACAAGGTTCGGTCCGCTTTGATATTAATGTGTCCTTGCGTCCGCACGGGCAGAAGGAGTTTGGCATCCGGACCGAAACGAAGAATCTCAATTCCTTCAGCTCTGTACGGCGCTGCCTGGAATATGAGACTGAGCGCCAAGCCCGACTTTTAGATCAGGGGAAAAGCATCATTCAGGAAACCCGGACATGGGATGAGGGAAAAGGAGTCACCCTTTCCTTGCGTTCAAAAGAGGAGGCCCATGATTACCGCTATTTCCCTGAACCGGATCTGGTGCCCCTGGTTATCGAGAGGGAGTGGGTGGAGGAAATTCGCCAGACCCTTCCGGAAATGCCCGCTGCACGTCGGGAACGTTATAAGTCTTTAGGATTGACGGAGTATGATGCAGGAGTACTTACTTTGTCTAAGGCGATATCGGACTTTTTTGATGAAGCTCTGAAGAATTATGAAGATGCCAAGACCTTGGCGAATTGGGTCATGGTGGAGTTCGCCCGCCTCCTCAATGCGAAACAAATCAGTGTGGAAGAATCCCCCGTTCGGCCATCTCAACTGGCTGAGCTCCTGACTCTGATTGAGAAAGGAGCTATCAGCGGTAAGATCGGCAAAACTGTGATTGAAGAAATGTTTGAATCTGGGAAGGATCCGCAAGTCATTGTTCAAGAGAAGGGCTTGGCACAAATCAGCGATACAGATGCCTTACTGAAACTGGTAGATGAAGTGATTGCCGCTCATCCTCAATCGGTGGAAGACTATAAAGCCGGTAAGGAGAGAGCTATGGGCTTCCTTGTCGGTCAGATGATGAAAGCCACCAAAGGCCAGGCTAACCCCGGTGTGGTCAATACCCTGCTCAAGGAACAGCTAGCGAAGGTTTAAGAGTAGAATTTAGAGAATTGTTGATCGATAAAGCTTTCTTTCCAGACATTTGGGAAGAAAGCCTTTTTTATGCAAGAAGTTATTTAATTTGAAGTTTCAAAATAATTAATCAATGAGAAGATTGTTTCCTTTGTAAAACCATAGTAAAATGGTGGTGATTTTAAATAGTACTTGGTAATTGATCTAAGATTGCAAAGGCCTATTATGACGTCAAAGCTGTCGAAGTGGTTCACTTTCGAAGTCTGGAGGAAAGAAGATGGAAGTATTGAAAGGGCAGGAAGCGCTGCAGGCTCTGATTGGCGTTTTGCCTCATATCGTTAAGTCTCTACCTGAAGATATGGCGTTATATGTCACGGATGGCGAAAACTACTTACAAGTTGCGGAAGGTCCCGATTTACAGATTGGCATCACTGTGGGGAGCAAGGTATGGGGAAAAGCCACGGAAAAGTGCATGAAGGAGAAAAGAAAAACATCCTTTAATGTTCGTGACGGCATGCCATTTAAAGGGGTGAACATCCCGATTCTCGATGAAAATAAAAATCCCGTAGGTACCATATTATGTGCTACAGGCCGAAAAAAGCAGCAGGATGTCTATCAAGTGGCTGAGCAATTAGCAGATACTTTGGACCAAATGGCTGAGGCGATGAATGAGATTGCCAGTGGGGCAGCAAGGCTGGCAGAAGTCGGGCAAGCACTTACAGAAAAGGCACAATTATCCGATAAGAAAATTAGCGAAACAGAAGTCATTATCAATTCGATCAAATCCATATCCAATCAGACCAATTTGCTGGGATTAAATGCGGCGATCGAGTCCGCGAGGGCCGGAGAGTATGGACGCGGGTTTGGTGTAGTCGCACAGGAAATCCGCAAATTAGCTGATGAGAGTAAACATTCAACAGAGCAGGTCAGGGTCATCATTGAGGCGATTTCATCTGCAGTAAAGAATATGATCCTATCCGCCGAGGAGTCTGGAGCGATCTCCCAGCAGCAAGCGGCTGCGATTCAGGAAAATACAGCAACGATCGATGAGCTGCGCAATGTAGGGTTAAAATTAAAGGACTTCGCAGCAAAGTTATAAGCAATCGGGCTTCCTTTCTGGAGTATAATCTGAAAGGAAGTTTTGTTTTAGTTATTCGACAAAGTATACAGTATTTGTTGGGGTAAAATAGTTCACAAATTTCTAGATTGTGTTAGTATTAAGGTCGATGAATATTTGCTAAAAATGCAAGGAGCTGAAATAGTCGTGGAAGAAAGAACATTAACCATCGTGGACACGACATTGCGGGATGGAGAACAGACTGCAGGAGTAGTATTTTCTAATCAGGAAAAACTGATGATTGCCCGGATGCTGAATGATCTCGGTGTCCATCAGATTGAAGCTGGGGTTCCGGTCATGGGTGGAGATGAGCAAAAGGCCATCCGTGATATTGTTAAGATGAACTTGAAGGCCAGTATTATGGGATGGAACCGGGCTGTGATAGCGGACATTGAAAAATCTATGGATTGTGGATGCGATGCTGTTGCTATATCGATTTCTACTTCGGACATTCATATCGAACATAAGCTGATGACCACGCGGGAAGATGTGCTGGCAAGAATGGTTAAGGCCACCGAATTTGCCAAGAAAAATGGGCTTTATATATCAGTGAATGCTGAGGATGCCTCCCGTTCCGATATGGATTTTCTCCTGGAATTTGCCCGTCTGGCCAAAGAGGCGGGGGCAGACCGGCTCCGCTATTGTGATACGGTGGGGATTCTTGAGCCTTTCACGACGTTTGAACGAATTACAAAGATAAAAGAAACCATCGATATTGATATAGAGATGCATACTCACAATGACTTTGGTATGGCAACCGCCAACGCTCTAGCCGGGGTAAAAGCGGGGGCCAGCCATATTGGGGTAACTGTCAACGGTTTGGGAGAGCGGGCCGGCAATGCAGCCCTAGAGGAAGTTGTCATGGCGCTGAAGTATTTGGCAGGAGTCGATCTGAAGTTTGCCACAGGGCGTTTTGTAGAGGTCTCAGAATTTGTGGCGAGAGCATCAGGACGTTCTGTTCCTGCTTGGAAGGCCATCGTGGGCAGTAACATGTTTGCTCATGAGTCAGGGATCCACGCGGATGGAGCGTTGAAAAACCCCCTCACCTACGAAGTGTTTAAACCGGAGGAAGTAGGCTTAGAGCGTCAGATTGTTATTGGTAAACACTCGGGAACTGCCGCCATCAAAGCTAAGTTCCGGAATGAATACGGTAAAGAGATTACGGATGAAGAAGCCGATGAGCTTCTTGCCCGGGTAAGAGCTTTTGCTGTGGATATGAAGCGCTCCCTCTTTGATAAGGAGCTTATGTATATTTACGAAGATTTGCTTAGGGAACAAGGAGATTATTAACCTAACCCATAAGTAATTTTAATATAAGGAGGAAGCCATGACTAAAATTCAAATGAATTTCCCCTTGGTGGAGATGGACGGAGATGAAATGACCCGGATTATCTGGGACTATATCAAGGAAATCCTGCTTCATCCCTACATTGAATTGAAGACTGAGTATTATGATCTGGGACTGCAGAAACGGGACGAAACCGATGACCAGATCACCATTGATGCAGCTTTGGCCACCAAGAAATATGGGGTAGCGGTTAAATGTGCTACGATTACACCCAATGCACAGCGGGTGGAAGAATACAATCTAAAGCAAATGTGGAAGAGTCCCAACGGAACCATCCGGGCCCTTCTCGATGGAACGGTCTTTCGTGCTCCCGTTCTTGTGGAAGGGATCAAGCCCTTAGTCACCACTTGGAAGAAACCCATTACCATCGCTCGTCATGCCTATGGAGATATCTATAGAAATGTGGAGTATCGGGTAGGTGGTCCAGGCAAGGCTGAGCTTGTTTTCTCAGGTGAACATGGGGAAGAATCGCGTCAGACCATCTATGACTTTGAAGGTAAGGGAATCCTGATGGGAATGCATAACCTTGATCATTCCATTGAGAGTTTTGCCCGGGCTTGTTTTAATTACGCACTGGATGTCAATCAGGATCTTTGGTTTTCTACCAAAGACACCATCTCCAAGCAATACGATCATACCTTTAAGGATATCTTCCAGGAAATCTATGACAAGGAATATAAGGAACGCTTTGACGAGGCTCAATTGGAATATTTCTACACCCTCATTGACGATGCCGTCGCCCGAGTCATCCGCTCAGAAGGCGGGTACATCTGGGCTTGTAAGAATTATGATGGGGATGTGATGTCGGACATGGTGGCCACGGCCTTTGGAAGTCTGGCCATGATGACCTCCGTCCTGGTTTCCCCGGAGGGATATTTCGAATATGAAGCGGCCCATGGTACCGTCACTCGTCACTATTACAAGCATCTCCAAGGGGAAGAGACATCAACGAATCCCATCGCCACCATTTTTGCCTGGACGGGCGCCCTTAAAAAGCGTGGAGAGTTGGATGATTTGAAGGATTTGGTTGATTTTGCCAGACAATTAGAGGAAGCCTCCTTAAAGACCATAGAAGCTGGAATTATGACCAAAGATCTGGCACTGATCTCTGAGTTGCCCAATATAAAAACTGTAAACACAAAAAGTTTCCTCGAAGAGATTAAGAAAACTCTTGATACTATCCGCTCATAGGAAAAGAGGGAAGGTTCCCATATCTCACCGAGATATGGGGCCTTTCCCTTATCGCGGCTTATTTGAATCAGTATATGGTGCATAGGGAGGGAAACTTATGAAAAAGGAATATCGGTTTAAATACGGTGAAGGGTATCAGGAGTTTCTACTCAATCCGCAGAATGTCATCCAGGAGCTCCAGGCCAAAGATATTCAGCCTTTAGAGGATGTGGTGAAGGAAATCGAGAGGGTTCTCGATACTCCCATCGCCTCTCCGTCTTTCAATACCTTGTTTAAGGCAGGGGATCAGGTTACGATTGTCGTCAGTGATATCACACGTCTGGTAAAGCTTCATGAATATCTGCCCACGGTTGTGAATCGATTGAATACCTTAGGCATTCCGGATAAGGATATCCTTATCCTAACGGCTACCGGAACTCACCGGGGACAAACTCCTGAGGAGAAAAAGAAGATTGTCGGAGAGGAGGTGTATTCACGAATTGAGGTGGTGGATCATGACTGCGACCATTCCGAAATGGTACATGTGGGAACAACTCCTCGGGGAACGGAAGTGGTTGTCAACCGCTTCGTTGTGGACCGGAAGGTGATTCTCACCGGAGGAATTGTTCATCACCTGATGGCAGGCTTCGGCGGTGGGCGCAAGTCCATTCTTCCAGGGGTAGCAAGCCGGAAGACCATTGCTCAAAACCATTTGCATTCCTTGGATCCCAATGCAGAGCAATCCAATCCATTGATCGGGGTAGGAGCACTTATCGATAACCCTTTGCATGAAGATATGGTTGATGCGACACGCTTTGTCAATCCTGAATTCCTCATTAACACCATTATCCATACGGATGGCCGGATTGCTAAATTTGTGGCCGGACACTGGCTAAAAGCTTGGGAAGAAGGCTGTGCATGGGCTGATGAGAATTATGGAGTACCGATTGAGAAGAAGGCTGATCTCGTCATTGCCAGCTGTGGGGGCTTCCCTAAAGATATTTCTCTCTATCAGAGTACCAAAACCTTATTTAATGCGGCTCTTGCCGTCAAGCCCGGCGGTACGATTCTTATTCTGGCTGAGTGCCGGGAAGGGGCCGGCGCAGATGAGTTTTTCGGATGGAATGAGCCCCTTAAGGAAAAAGTCCTTGATCCAGAGCTGCGCAAGAACTTTACCATTCCTGGATATATCTTCTATGCCGCAGTGGAATCAGCCCGTAAGGCAAAAGTCATTCTCTACTCGGAGATTGAGCCGAAGTTGGTCAAACCCATGGGAGTAATCGGGGTCAATTCATTTCAAGAGGCCATAAAATTGGCTCAAATTGATCAGGAAAAACAAGATGTAATTTTAATGCCCTATGGGGGGGCAACCATACCTTTGTACCAAAAGGGTAACTAATTGTAGTATAAAAAGTGAAGTACAGAAGTTCAGTAGGGACTTGGAAGAAAATTAAATCTTATACTTTCAAATTAACTTTAGTAGGATGGTGGCGAGATGTTCAATATACCTTTGCTGATTGTAATTCTTTATATTATTGCGTTATTTGGAATTAGTGTTTATGCCTCTAAACGCGCCAAGGGAACGGAAGGATTCCTCCTTGCCGGTCGTCAGATGACGACTCCTCTCATTGCCGTATTGATTACAGGTTTAGCCATCGGCGGGGCTTCGACCATTGGTGTGGCGGAACAGGCCTATAATGTGGGACTTGCTGCCGGCTGGTATAATGTGGCCTGGGGTGCAGGGGCGATCTGTATGGGAATGTTGGCTGCCGCCAAATACCGTAGTATGAATATCACTACAGTTCCCGAGATGTTTGAGAAGTTCTATGATGTTAAAGGCCGGGTGATCTGTGTACTCAGTCAAATTACCATTCAACTGGTCATAACATCCCTGCAATACCTTGCCGGCGGAGCGATCCTGGCCTCCTTGCTCCCTTCCGTGTTTACGCTGCAGTCGGGAATCATTATAAGTGCCATTGTTTTTATTGGAATTACCTTCGTCGGAGGAATGTGGTCCGCCGGTATTTCGAATATCTTAAATGTGGTTTTGATCTATCTGGGAATTGCTGTGGCGACCATTTCCACTCTCATGAACCAAGGTGGGATTGCACAGATCGCTGTGAAGCTTCCCCAAGAGGTCCCGTATTTTCATTGGGTGGATGGTCTGGGCTGGATTGTCATTGCCGGCTGGTTTGCCGTGATGATCACGCAAACCATGTCCATTCAAGGTACAGTACAGATTTCCTTAAGTGCCAAGGATGCGAAGACAGCACGGAATGGGTTTGTCATTGGGGGGCTTTTGATGCTGCCCATAGGTTTTCTCGCCGCCTTGATGGGAATTGCTGCCAAGGGAATGTATCCGGATATGAGTGCAACCCTGGCGCTGCCCCAAATGATTATGTCGCAGCCTCCGATACTTGCCGGAATCACCCTTGCCGCTCTTTGGGCTGCGGATGTATCTACAGCAGGAAGTTTATTATTAGGTTCCGCCACCTTATTTTCCCAGGATATCTATAAACGCTTTTTACGTCCGGATAGCGATGAGAAGCATTTAATGTGGGTGACAAAGTTTTCGGTGATCGCTTTAGGTGTACTGACCTTTACTTTAGCTTTGACGATCAGTGGGATTCTGAAGACGATTATGATCGGACTTAGCCTGACCACAGCTTTTACCGTTGTATTCCTGTTTACTGTTTTTGCGCCGGGGCTTGCCCGGAGGAGTTCAGCTTTTTATACGAATCTCGTGGGGATTGCGGCAATTATTTTATGGCAATTTATCCCGGTCATAAGGGTGTTCCCTCATGTGATTTATCTGGAGTGGATTGTCTGTTTAATTACGTTTTTATTGGTGCCTATTTTTGATCGACAGCCCATTCAAACAGGAAATAAAGAGGCTTCTGTATTAGGACAAATTGCAAAGTAGAGCTGGATCGTTGTATGTGTATAAAGCCGGGGCTATGCCTCGGTTTTATTATTAGGAGATCCAGAGTGACAGGCTAGTGACAAAAGGGAGTTATGGGATTAAAATAAACTTCTAGGGTACATAGGAGGGGATTTAGATGAGTTTTCAGGGTGTGATCATAGGAATCATGGTTTTTATCATCATCGGTGTCTTTCATCCCATCGTTATCAAGGGAGAGTACTATTTCGGAAAAAGGATCTGGCCCTTATTCTTGGTCGCAGGGGTGGTACTGATCGGCGCTTCTCTATTCATCACGAATAATATGCTTTCCGCAATCGTCAGTGTGACAGGCTTCTCCTGTCTCTGGAGTATCCATGAAATTCTTGAGCAGGAAAAACGGGTGAAAAAAGGCTGGTTTCCAAGCAATCCGAACAGAAAGTGAAGGAAAAGAGGTCAAATTATGCATCGATGTATAATTTGGGCTGCTGGATTTTCCTATTTATAGGGGATGCTTTTATTGTGGGCAAAATATTTTTAAATCGATAGAACTTCCGTGAAGTGTCAAAATATTCTGTTGACTTACGGGGGTACTTGTTATAATCTGGTTATAGGGGAAAGTTAAGGAAAACAGCTAAATACGATGCGGAATAGGGTTGCTTAATGGCATTAATAGTGAACTCCGGTGCGAAGCCGGGACAGCCCCGCTACTGTATGAAGGACGAGTCCCTTAGAGGATCCACTGGTCGAAGCCGGGAAGGCAAGGGATGAGGATGAGTTCAAGTCAGGATACCTGCCCTATTCCAGAAGCACAAGTTTTCGGGGAGGGAACAAGTGTGGCGAATTTAAGGGTAGTATGATATTACATCTTTGCCTTTTTACATGATGTTTGCCGGAGCCGAATTCATCGGCTCTTTTTTATTATTTAAGAAGCTTAACTTATAGGGAGCACCAGAAATGGTTGATGTCCATAAAGTATATATTGAAGGTGATGAGATGCGATATTATTGTTTAGAAATTGATGAAGGAAACAAGAAAAAATACGCCTATGGGTTAAGTGTAACCGAATGGCCAAGAAAATGGATTCTTTGCTCCAAATGCCAGAGAGAATGGAAAAAAAGCGTAATGCATGACTTTGGAACAGATACCCCTATTGTTTTGTCTAATGATAATTATCCTGATTTTCTCTGGTTTTATATTAATCATATTTCAGAGAAAGCTAAAGACGTTCTGGAAAGAGAAAAGATTACGGGCTATAGACTAGAGAAAGCCCCTGTGCTATCCTTCAATGATTTAACTGATATGCAACTCAAGGAGCTCCGGCGCCATGGTACCCGGGTCAATAAAATACCCACAGTCCCGCCTGCCTATTACAAACTTCATGTTGATGTGTGCGCCGAACTTTATAGAAAATCAAACATTATTCTGCTCGATAGTTGCTCGGAATGCGGCTATGAAACATACCTTGCCGAGAGCAAGGAGCGGATTGAATCGAGAGATAGCCTTTTTTTGAGGGGGGAGTCTCTCAATGGAATAGATCTGTTCAGGGCCAAGGGCTACGGTGTTAATATCTATTGCTCTGAAAGATTTGTTGAAGCCTATCAAAGACACGAGCTGACAGGATTGATGTTTACTGAGATTGTAGTGCTTTGAGGCTGCTGCATAACTGGGCGGAAGATAACCTAACATAACTAGATATAATGTAAAATAAAATCAGGATGTTTATTTTTCTGTTGATTTATGTTATTTATGTTTGTGGGAAGAAACATCGGGAATTAAAATTTCGGATTGTCCGATTATTAGCATAAAGACAAAACTGAATAGTTTCCGAGCTCATTCGTCTAAAAGAATCTCTCATGACGGAAGAGCCTGAGCAAACCGCTCACGGGGTCAGTTAGGAAACCAGCTGGCCTTCACTTATGAAAAGGAAGCAGAAAGGACAAATTTGACAGAGTCGGCTCTGGCTTTTGTTGTTTTCGCTATCGGGCGGTTTGCTTTTAGAAAGGCAAGCCGCTTTTTTTCTTTATAGGAGAAAACTATGGCGAACAGATCAGGCAGCGTAGTCGCCAACTGATTTGACTGCTGTCAAATTTGAACCAAAATAACGGCAGGAATGTGCGGGAGAAATTCCACCGGATAAGGAGTGCATAAAAAATGATCAGAGCAGCTATTTACGGCAAAGGAGGGATTGGCAAATCCACTACCACATCCAATTTGGCGGTTGCCTTGAGTGAGATGGGTTATAAAGTGATGCAGATCGGCTGCGATCCCAAGGCGGATTCCACAAGAATGTTGACCGGAGGGAGGCCTATTCAAACCGTATTGGAGCTGGTGCGCAGCAAACGGGATGACCTGCAGGTGTGCGACTTTGTGCAAGAGGGATATAACGGAGTTCTTTGTGTGGAAGCCGGCGGTCCCATGCCGGGTATCGGCTGTGCCGGACGGGGAATTATCACCGCCTTTGATACCTTGGCGGAAATGAAGGCATATGAAGTCTACCAACCGGATATTGTGCTTTACGATGTGCTGGGGGATGTGGTCTGCGGCGGGTTCGCCATGCCTTTACGGGGAGAATATACGGATGAGGTTTTTATAATTACCTCGGGAGAGAGGATGTCCATGTACGCAGCGTCCAATATCGCCGCGGCTTTGGCCAATTTCCGCAACCGGGATTATGCCCGTTACGGGGGGCTGATTCTGAACCGGCGCAATGTGGACAAGGAGATGGAGCTGGTGCAGCAGCTGGCGGCGGAAACCCAGGGTGAGCTCATTTCCGTTATCCCCCGGGCGGCTGAGATACAGAGAGGGGAAGAGCAGGGCAAGACAGTCATGGAGTTATTTCCCGAAACGGAGATCGCTCAAAGTTACCACACTTTGGCCCGGCGTTTTATTGAGGTATGCGGTCATGAGTAAGGGGGTGCAAAATAATCTTCTCTATTATATTCCCAACCGGAGCAGACCTAAGACTATTCTGCGCATTCCGGAGAGCCATAGTCTCCATATATGCCCCACGGCCTGCGGCCGCCGCAACGCTATACGTGCCCTGCAAAACGGGGAAAAAGAGTTTCTCTCCTTTTTATATATCGGGGAAGAGGATGCGGTTTCCGGACAATATGTTGAGAATATCGGCTGCGGTGGAAGAGCTTCTGGAGGTACTTGAGCCGGCGCCTAAGGCCTTTGTGCTTTACTTTAATTGTATCGATGATTTCCTGGGTACCGATGAAAAAGCACTTTTGCGAGAGCTCAAAAGCCGTTTTCCCGGACTTCATTTCACAGTCTGCCATATCAATCCCGTGGCGGCCGATGAAAAAATATCCCAGGGCATGCGCAAGCATAATCAGATGTATGAGCTGCTGGAATACACCGAGGAAAAGGACGAAGGTATTAATCTAAAATCGGCAATTATGTTTCTCTTGATCAGGAGAGCGAGCTCTTTGACCTTTTGGCGGACTGGGGGATTAAGACAGTACGGGAGCTTTTTGCTTGTCGGACGTTTGAGGAATATCAAAAGATGGAGGCCAGTCGGCTGAACCTGGTACTAGTGCCCATGGGCTTGGTTGCTGCTCAAAGCATGGCGGAAAAGCTGGACATTCCTTATTATTTCAATCCCCCTTCCTATGAGCTGGATGAAGTCCTTCGGCATTATTACAATCTGGCCGGCTTATTGGGCAAGCCTTGCCCAGATTTTCGCCAGGAGATCTTGCAGACTCAATTAGCTATCGTGGTAATCAGGGAAAGGGTGGGAGATATCCCGGTTGTTGTGGATTCGTCCGCTTCCATGCGGCCCTTTGCTCTGGCTAAAGCCCTTCTGGGCTATGGCTTTCAGGTGAGGGCAGTCTTCGCACCCCATTCTCCCAGGGATGATTATGAAGAACGGAAATGGTTGGCCGACCATTGCCCCCAGGTCACCATCATAAACCGTGAGGGCATCAAAGCCGTATCCGGCTATGGTTTGGACCAGGAGTACATGGCTATCGGTTATGATGGAGCCTTTTTGCTGAAGGCCAGGTATTTTGTGGATGTGTTTAATGATGAGTCCTTTTATGGGTTTCACGGTATTCGCAAGCTGATGAAGCTTATGGGAGAAGCTGTCGCCAGGGCAGCGGATTGGGGAGACCTGAAGGAGAACAGAGATGAGGGGAGCGAGCGTCCATGGAACGGTTAGCCATCTATCTCCCGCCTTTTGCCAGTGATTATTCCGGAGCCTGTTCCACGCTCTTGAACTGAACTGTTTGATCATCATTGATGACGCCTCATGCTGTACCCGCAATTATGTCACCTAAGATGAACCCCGCTGGACGGAAAGCACGCGCAGTACCTTTGGCTCGAATCTGAGAACCATTGAAGCTGTGCTCGGGGATGAAGAACGGCTGATCAGCCAGACCATTGAAGCGGCGCAGAAGCTCAAGCCGGAATTCATTGCCGGGCAGCCCCGTGCCGGCGATCATCGGCAGGGATATGAACGGGATCGCCCGGGAAATTGAGGCGCGCAGTGGTTTTGCGGCATTAGGCTTTGCTACCACGGGATTTTCCTATTACAATAAGGGAATTTCTGCCGCCCATTTAAAACTGCTCAAGCGATTCGCCGTTTCCGGAATCTCAACAGCTTCCAAACATGTAAATATTCTGGGCCTGACTCCGCTGGATTTCTCGGCCAACGATAACGGTAGGGATCTGATTCGTCTTCTGGAAGATAACGGCTTCCGGATTAACGGCAGTTTTTGGATGCAGACGGAGCTGGATCAGGTTCGGCGTGCCGCTTCTGCGGAGGTCAATCTGGTGGTATCCCAGTCTGGTTGGGCGGCTGCCCGGTATCTCTACACAAACTATGGTATTTCCTATGTAGCTGCAGCTCCTTTGGGGATGAAGCACGGCCGGGTTGTATTGGAGGCTTTACGTCAGACGGCGGCGGATAAGCAAAATCGTGTTATCAAGGGCGCCGTGGCAGAAGCCGGCGGAGATTTGCCGGTGGCCGATAAAGCGGGAGCCTTGTTGATCATCGGAGATCAGATCGTGGCCAATTCCCTTCGGGCCGCTCTCCGGCAAGCCGGTTGTGGGCAGAGCATTACCGTAGCCAGTTTTTTTGGCCTGGAGCCGGAATTGGCATTGCCTGGGGATCTCCTCCTGAAAAGCGAGAAACAGCTGATTAAGTTTCTCAGAAGCGGCATTTATACCAGGATGATCGCTGATCCCTTGATTCTCGGCCTTCCTGCCGCAGCCGGGCTTAAGGGTTATAGCCTTCCCCATCCGGCGATATCCAGCCTCCTTCATTGGCAGGATATGCCCCTTTTCATCGGCGAGGAATTTGAAAAGACCATATTAAGTTGGAGCGATTAAATGAAAAATAAAGCTAAGCGAAAAGGAGATACAGATATGAGTGAAAAAAAGCATTTACCTGTCACCCGAGCAGAGGCTTTGGAGCTGTTATTCGGTGCCTGGAATCGCGGTCCGCTCCAATGATTTTAGCAACGGCCTGCCGGATACTTCAGGCTGGGTGAAAGGTGTTGACTATGTTCAGGCGGATACCGGGGATGATTTTCCTGATGAGTACGATACGGTCATCCCGGTGGAGGAGATTTACTATGACAGCGAGGGCCGACTGGCATTGGCTAAGGGTCTTACCTTTAAAAAAGGGGATTGTGTAGGAGCGGCAGGGACAGCGATTCCTCAGGGGGACCTGATTGTGGAAGCTCATGTCAGGCTGACCCCTTTGCATCTGACTATGCTGGCTCTGGGCGGAATTTATCATCTGGAAGTTATCAGAAAGCCTCAAGTCATTTATATACCCACCGGGAGTGAGCTGATCCATGCAGGAATCAAACCGGAGCGCGGTCAAACCATCGAGAGCAACAGTCTGATGGTAAGTGCCTTGCTGCGGCAATGGGGAGCGGAGGTGACCTGTTATCCGATCATCAAGGATAAACCTGAGGAATTGGCGGAAGCCCTGGATAAGGCATTGAACGTTGCGGATTTGGTTTTGATCAATGGCGGATCCTCCAAAGGCGCTGAGGACTTCAATACCGCTCTCCTTGAGAAAAAGGCCGATCTTTTCCGGCACGGTATCAGGGCTATTCCCGGCAGGCCGGTGGGTATTGCTATGATCGGTGGGAAACCGGTGATCAATATGCCCGGACCTACTTTTGCCACCTTTCTGGCCATGGACTGGTGTGTATCCGGTCTGATCCATCATAATTATGGGCTGACGGCCCCCGGCGGCCGAAGCTTAAAGTCCGTTTAACTGAGCCCCTTCATAAGCGGCCGGATTATGAATTTTATTTCAGGTTGATTTTGGATAGGAAAGAAGGGGGCTATGAAGCAACTCCCATGGGCTGGGACCGAAACCTACCCGATTCTCTGCTGCAAATGGACGCTCTTTTGATCGCACCCATCGGTATTTACGAATATCAAGCCGGGGAAGAGGTTGAAGTGGAGCTGATTTGCGGGTCTGAGCATCTTTGAACGAGACTTCATTCAGTGATAGAGGAGAATCAATCTTGAAGCACACAAACAGTGAGTATTTCGCAGTGAAAATCATGGTGCTGCTCGCTTTGACGGTGGTACTGTTTTTCGCCTCCTTTCTGGTCGGGCGGTATCCGATTCCCCCCCAGACGGTTCTGGATATTATCCTCTCCAAATTCCTGCCGATCCCCCAGTATTGGGATAGCACCCTGGAAACCGTCGTCCTCCAGGTGCGCTTGCCCAGGATTGCCCTCGGTATTCTGGTGGGAGGGGCCCTGTCCGTTTCCGGTGCTTCTTACCAGACCCTATTTAAAAATCCCATGGTCTCTCCGGACCTTTTGGGAGTGTCGGCAGGGGCAGGTTTCGGGGCGGCCTTGGCCATGATCAACGATGGATCATGGTGGCAGATTCAGACCCCGGCATTTACCTTTGGGATGATTGCCGTGGTGGCCGCTTATGTGATCGCTTATGTCTTTGGGAAGCAGACGATTACGATCCTGATCCTGGGCGGGATTGTTGTCTCCAGTCTGTTCCAGTCCCTGCTTTCGATTGTCAAGACCTTAGCCGATACGGAGAACCAATTGCCGGCCATTACGTTCTGGCTGATGGGGGGACTGGGCAAGGGGGCTAATCAGGATGTTCTGCTCATGTTGCCGGCTATGCTGCTCTCCATGGCCCTCATCTTCCTGTTCCGCCATCAGATCAATGCTCTGGCTGCCGGAGAAGATGAGGCGGCCACCATGGGGGTCAATGTGCCCCTGGTCAAATTGATTGTGGTCTGCAGCTCCACCCTGATGACCGTTTGTTCGGTCAGCATCTGCGGGATTATCGGCTGGATCGGCATGGTTGTACCTCATATTGCCCGGATGCTTACCGGTGCCAACTACTCCAAATTGGTTGCCGCTTCCTTTTTTATCGGGGGAATCTTCCTGCTGATCATCGATAATATTATCCGCGGTGTGGAGGGAGTCGAACTTCCCCTTGGCGTACTGACCGCTATGGTGGGGACTCCCGTCTTTGTCCTGCTCCTGTCCAGAGTGAAAAAGGGGTGGTCCTGATGCTGAGTGTCAAAGAACTAAGCTTTTATTACCAGCCCGAGCGAATCATCCTTAAAGATATTTCCTTTGAGCTGAACAGTCATGACATCCTCTGTCTGCTGGGGCCTAACGGAACCGGGAAAACAACGCTGCTCAGGTGCATCCTTTCTCTCCATAAAATGAAAAGGGGCAGGATTACCCTGAACGGACTGGATTTAAATAAAATTCCCCCTAAAAAGCGGGCGGAGCTGATGGCTTATGTTCCCCAGGCTACCACTGTAGCTTTTCCATATGAAGCGGCAGAGATCGTGCAGATGGGAAGGGTGGCGAATCTGGCCCTGGGGGCCCGGCCCTCAAGCCGGGACCGAAAACTGGCTGAAGAAGCCATGGAGAAGATGGGAATTCAGCAATTCCATATCAGCGGCGGAACCGATCTGGATGAAGGCTATGATGAACAGCTGTTGGAGCTTGTGCGCAAGATTAAAGCACGTTCGGGATTAAAGCTGGAAATCAATCTGGGGCCGTCTTTTCGGAAAGAGACCATCCTGGAATTAAAGAAACTGGGGATAGACAGCATTACCAGCTCTCTGGAATGCAATGCCCCGGAGGTTTTTGCCGCAGCCAAACCCGGAGATAGTTTGGAACGGCGGCGTGAACTACTGCAATGTTGTGAGGAAGTGGATATACCAAGCCGCTCCATGATGCTCCTTGGACTTGGAGAAACCGACGAGGACAGAATTGAGCATTTGTTCTTCATGAAACAGTTTGAAAAGCTTTATCAGCTGCGTTTGTCCCGTTTTATGCCCTTTCCGGGAACTCCCTATAAGGACAGACCCCGCTGTTCACCCTGGGATAGTGCCCTGATAACAGCTATGGCCCGTCTGGTACTGCCGAATGTGGAGATCTGCCTGGCTGCGGGCAACAGTACAGATGATATCCCTCTTTGGTATCTGGCAGGGGGCGGCAATCAACTGCTCGGAGTATCCCTTACAAGAAAGGAGCCTCCTGCGGCTCCGGATATAGATGTCTATAAGATTGAGGAAGGGGCCTATGTGGTCGATAAGCGCAAACAGGTAATCAGAGTGCTGGAAGGAATGAATCTGGAGGTTACTTGTGAAATGCCGGATTATCAGCGGGTTGAATCATGTCATACACAATTTTGACAAAGCGTTTTTTACCGATTTTTAAAACATCGCCGTCGGCTAGAACTCTATCCAAATCCTCAATCTTCTCCTGATTAAGCTGTACTCCCCCTTGCTGAACCAAGCGTCTGAATTCTCCGTTGCTGGTGGCAAAACCCTTTTGTACAAGCAGGGGGATAAGCTCAATCAGCCGGCTTTGGGTCTTCACTCCAAGCTCAGGGAGCTGATCGGGAATAGCCTTTTTGCTGAAGGCAGCATCATAGAACGTCTTGGCCTGGATAACCTCCTGCTCAGTATGGTACAGCCGGGTAATGATCTCCGCCAAAACATATTTGACATCGCGAGGATTTTTGCCCTGAGCCAGCTCCCTTCGGAAAGCTTCGATGCGGTCCGGGTGTTCATCCGTTGCCAGCTCAAAGTATTTCAGAATGAGTTCATCGGGAACTTCCATGACTTTTTTGAACATCACTAGGGCGGGCTCATAGACCCCGATATAGTTCCCGAGGCTCTTGCTCATTTTCTCCACGCCGTCCAATCCTTCCAGAAGGGGCATAAACATGGCGATCTGTTGAGGCTGTCCCATGGCTTTCTGCAGAGTTCTGCCCATCAGGATGTTAAAGGTCTGGTCCGTGCCCCCCAGCTCCATATCTGCTTTCAGAGCCACCGAATCGTAGGCCTGCATTAAAGGATAGAAGAATTCATGGATGCCGATAGGGACATTGTTGCTGAACCGCTTTTGGAAATCATCCCGTTCCATCATTCTGGCCACTGTGGTTGTGGCAGCAAGCTTAAGAACATCCTCGAAATTCAGTTGACTAAGCCACTCGCTATTATAGCGGACTGTGGTTTTCTTCTTGTCCAGTACTTTGAAAATCTGCTCGAAATAGGTCTTGGCATTTTCCTTTACCTGTTCATCGGATAGGGCATTGCGGCCTTTCGCTTTGCCGGATGGGTCGCCGATCTTTCCGGTAAAATCACCGATAATGATCACGGCTTCGTGACCAAGGTCCTGCATCTGTTTGATTTTGCGCAGTACCACGGCATGACCTAGGTGAATATCCGGTGCGCTTGGGTCGAGCCCCAGTTTGATGATTAAGGGACGGTTGTTTTTGAGGGACTCCGCCAGTTTGTTTTTCAGCTCTTCCTCATTGACCAGCATACTGACCCCTTTGGTGATGATCCGAAATTGTTCTTCTACAGTTTTCATTGGCTGACTCTCCTTGAAGATTAAAATATTATTTAATACAAGCAAGGTCTATAAGATTGGGAAATAAAAAAACTCCCGCCCTTCATTTCCAGAAGGACGAGAGTGTGCTCCCGTGTTACCACCTTACATTTACGAACAACTCGCATTGTCCGCCTTTTCGAGTACGCCATAAATATGGGTGATACTCTAGCACTATAACGTGTGCAGGAAACCGTCACAGCCTACTAAAAACGTTCGGTGTGAAGCTCAAAGAGGTATTCATAACCAGCCTGCCAAGCGCCTCTCATCATCCGGCAACTTTCTGTTTGCGGTACGGGTTACTACTTGTTCTTATCACAGCTTTTGCTCTTATACTCCGAAATGCAGGAAGTCCTGCAAGTCTTCGTTATGCAGATATTAAATTAGGATATATTGTAGTAAAGCAAGGGAAAATTGTCAAGGGTTAATCAGTAATAATTCTGATTTGTGCAAACAGCTGGGCAAGGAGATAAAAGTGGACAAAAAATTTATGTAATAAAAAACAGCTCTGTTCTAATAGAACAGGGCTGTTTCATGTAACAAGGCTCTTTTTAACAAATGTAAAACTTAAATGTTAACTTTTATATGCAACAATGATTATCTTTTACCAAAACTTTCAAATGTACGGCGAACCATTTCTCCTCCGACGGAACCATTTTGACGGGAAGTGGCCTCTGGACCTAAGTTAACATTGAATTGAGATGCTACCGTGTTTTTGTCTACTGGTAAATTGTACTTTGCCATGATTGATTACCTCCCAAGATGTTTTGTAGTTTAGATTTTTGAGGCTTGAACCAGTAATTCTAATTTGCCCGATTTCAGGACAAATAATCAGGAAATTTATGGAGTGCAAATAGGAATAACATTGAAAAACGGAGAGGGAAGGCCTTACATTAGAGGATAAAAAGCATAAAATAAAATGGGGATCATTAAGGAAAATCCTTATTAAAATATGGCTGAAAGGATTTTGAGAATGGAGAATCTTATTCGTTTGCTTGAAGTTCATGGACCTCTAACAGGCAAAGAAATCCATGAAAAAACCGCGATAACTATTTTTGATCTCTGGGAGGAGTGTAATCAGTGTGCCGATATTATTTTAAGCACGATTGGAACAAGGTATCTAAGGCTGGATAAACATGTGGAAGGTTTTGCCCGGCTTTCCCCCTCCATAATCAGAGAATTTTATAACTATACGGTTGTCAGTTTGAAGGAACAGTCTGAGGAAGCTCATGCAAAGGCGGACCATATCCATCAATCCATCAAGAAGATCAGTAAAAATAAATTTGAAGTTGCGAAGGATATCATGGAAAAAATCATAGCATCCCAACAGGACTCTCAAAGTATTCAGGAAAAAACATGTTTTATTATTTCGGGGGATGTGGCCTATGATATGGCCCATCTTGAACCAAGACCTGAATTTTCTACAGGGAAAATGGTCAAGGGGTCAGATCTCGATATTGTAATTATTTATAAAGATTTGTCTGAAGAAATTATTAAAGATCTTGATTCTACCATCTATGAGTGGAAGTTTTATTTACTTAAACATCCCAGTTATAAAGAAGAAATAGATTATGTTATCAAAGATCTTTCCGTAGTTGAGAGACAATTGGCATTTGAAGGATTTGAATCCATGATCGCGGCAAAGGTTCTGGAGGAAGGGAAATTTTTATGTGGGAACCATGCACTGTTTGCTGAGGTCAAAAATAGGGTTGCCGATCGCGGGATACCTGAGAAATTAGCCGTTTTGAAGGAGAGGGCTTGTATAGACAGAGAAAATGCCAGGAAGCGGCTCCTGGCATACAGAGATTCAATCAACGATAAAGAAATGAAGCAACTTTTTTATACAACCGATGAGAGAGAAGAGTTCTTTTAAAAATTAAGGCTTTACAGTCCATATTGACGCTTAATGCTTTCTACATGGCGGTAATGATCAGTGTGCAATAATTTCGAAGCCGCCCCTTCATCAAGCACGACGGAGATCTCGCCGCCGTGCAGTTGTATAGCCGATGCGGTGATCTGGGATGTAATGGGACCTTCCAGACATTTGGCAACCATATCAGCTTTTCTGGCGCCATTGACGATCATTAAAATATTCCTTGCTTCCAATATGGTTCCGATGCCCATGGTAATGGCAAAATGAGGCATCTCACTGCGTTCGATATTGGCTTTTTTGTAGAACGCTTCATAGTTATCATCCAGAGTCTGTTGTGTTAATACCACGACCCTCGTTCTGGAACCAAGGGATGACCCAGGTTCATTAAAGCCCCAATGCCCGTCACCACCAAGTCCCAAAAGCTGCAGGTCAATACCGCCGGCCTTTTTAATTTCTTCTTCATACCATATACAAAACTTTTTCGGGTCTTTGGTTCGGCCATCGGGTATGTGTATATTTTCCTTTTTAATATTAATATTCTTCAATAGTTCCTCGTGCATGAATCGGGCATAGCTTTGATCCATAGGGTAGGCCTTTTCCAGATCAATTCCTGCCCCAAGGTACTCATCGAGATTAAAGGTTTTGACTTGAGAAAAATCAAGACCCTCTTCCCTGTGCATTCTGACCAGCTCCTGATAGGTGCCGATGGGGGTACTTCCTGTTGCCAGTCCAAGCACACAATCCGGCTTGGATCGAACATAACCCGCAATGATTTCTGCGGCATATTTGCTCATTAGTTTATAATTTTCCCTGATAATAATATCCATGTTTTTCTCCCAGCTCATTCTTAATATAGGATTGATGGTAAATATCTATTTATTTATTCTACTAAAAGTCTATGTAAAGATAAATAGGTCTAGATATTAAATTAGTTTTGAGAAGGCAAAACTCTTAGGAAATAATAGGCAAACAACGATTTTTAGAAATACTCTTTTTAAAACTAATAAAAAATTAATAGTTTCTTTATAAGTTTATTAGGAATTACTTGCTATAATGGACATATTGATACCTTGGTAAATTATAGAAAGGTAAGATATCAGGAGGAGAGTATGCAACCAGATACCAGTATTCCAAACAATGTTCATTCAGATCCCAGTGCCCAAAGGTTTAGTGGCAAAAAAGGTTCATTTTTTCGGAGGCACCGCAAGAAATTAATAGCAGCCCTTATCTTACTTGGCGGGCTAGTGATTGCCTCGCAGTTCTTGAGTCGGCAAGGCGGCTTGATTCCTGTTAATACTGCCGAGGCTGTTCAAAAAAGCTTCGAGCAGAATGTTTTTGCCAACGGCAAACTGGAAGTCAAAGATCTGGCTGAATTTAAGGCCGAAAGCAAAACTAAGGTTCAAGAAGTCCTGGTCAAGCATGGGGACAAAGTAAGCAAAAGTCAGGCTGTTTTAGTGATGGATACCAGCACTCTGAGTGTGGAAGCATCTCAAAAAGGGCTGGAATGCAAGGAGCTCAAGGCTAAAATAATCAATAGTGAATCGAATATCAGACTGCTTCAACAAGCCTATGATTTGGCGCAAAAGGATTATGACAATACGAAAATTCTTATGGAAAGCGGAGCGGCCAGCCTTAAGGAATTAGAGGAGGCTGAGCAAAAGGTGACTGAGGCCGAAGAGAAATTAGTAGTAGAACAAGAGGCTAATCTACCCCTGCTCAAAGCCCAGCTGGAGCAAGCCGAAGTGCTCTATCGGAAAGCCCAGGAGAAATTGCAGAAAGCTACTATACTTAGCCCTTATGATGGAACTGTCTTGAATTTAGCGGTCAAGGAGGGCCAGGAAGTTGAATCTGGAACCCTACTGACTCAAATCGGTAATCCAGCTGATCTTCTCATCGAAACAGGTATTAATGAGGTGGATGCCGCCCAACTTACAATAGGGGATAGGGTGGAAATAACCAATAGCGGCCTGCTGAGTGAGCCCTTGATCGGCAGTGTTGAAACCATTGCGCCTACGGCTGAGGTGGTGTCAACGGCTCAAGGTGAACAAACTCAAGTGAAAATCAAAATAAGTGTCCCTGCTACTGAAGGGGAAAGTCCATTAAAACCTGGCTTTAATGTTAATCTTAAATTTATACTGCATCAAAAAGAGCAAGCTTTGCTGGTTCCTTTAGAAGCGGTGGTTGAAGACGATGGACGAGAACTAGTCTATGTCGTCGGACAGGATGGAATAGTTACAGAAAGAGAAGTGCAGACAGGCTTAAGCAATGAACTGTTCATGGAGATTGTCTCCGGTCTCGAAGTGGGAGAAAAGGTCATCCTGAACCCCGATGAGAAAATCAAGGACGGAGTGCAGGTGATCGTTAATGCTCAAAGCAACTAACTTAGTTAAAGTTTACCATACAGAGAAAATTGCCGTTACGGCCTTGAAAGGGGTTACCTTCCATATATCTGCCGGTAGTTTTGTAGCAATTATGGGCCCTTCGGGTTCAGGAAAATCTACATTAATGAATATCTTAGGCTGCCTGGACACGCCCACCGAAGGGCAATATATTCTGGATGGCCTTGATGTTTCCCATATGGAGGAGAATGACTTGGCCGGGGTCCGCAATCTTAAGATTGGGTTTGTCTTTCAGACGTTTAATCTTTTACCGAGAATATCCTGCTTGCGCAATGTTGAGCTGCCGATGATTTATGCCGGAATTGGGGAAAAGGAAAGAAAAGACAAGGCTTTCGAGGCGCTGACAAAAGTCGGTCTGGCCAAATGGGCTGCTCATCGCCCCACAGAAATATCCGGAGGACAGAGACAACGGGTAGCCATTGCCCGGGCTTTGGTGAACAATCCGGCCATTATTATGGCGGATGAACCCACCGGCAATCTCGACACCCGTTCGGGAGAAGAAGTGATGGCTATTTTTCAGGAGCTCAATCAGCAGGGAGTGACCATTGTCCTGGTCACCCACGAACCTGAAATCGCCCAGCATACCCAGAGAATTCTTAAATTCCGGGATGGCCTGCTCATGGAAGATGAATCGGTGGAAGAACCGGTTCAGGCCAGGGATATTCTGGCCGGGCTCCCTGCTATGGAGGAGGGGCCGGTATGAATTTTAAAGAATGCATCCAGGTAGCTTTCGAAGGGATCAGAGCCAATAAAATGCGCTCAGCCTTGACTATGCTGGGTATTATTATCGGGGTGGCGGCTGTCATTACGGTCGTGGCCATTGGGCAGGTGGGTCAGGCAGCTATTATGTCTTCTCTGGAAAAGATCGGCACCAATTTGTTTACTGTTTATCCCCGCAGCGATGAACAATCCCCTCTTACCCAAAGCGATATGATAACGGTTCAGGATTTAGAAGTAATCAAGAATGTAGCGACCGATATTCAATATGTTTCCCCGGCGGATTCCTGGTCTTTTGCCGCCCAGTATGAAAGAAAAAGCAAACGGGTCTATACTTATGGGGTTTGGCCTGAGTATAAGCATATTAGAAATATTAAGCTGGATAAAGGCCGGTTTCTCTCCGAAGAGGATGAAAAAGGTGGGAGAAGGGTAGTCGTCATTGACAGCAAACTGGCCGAAGACCTTTTTGGCAGGGGAGAAGCTCTGAAAAAACAAATCAATATCTTTGGTACCTCCTATACGGTCATCGGAATAACTCAGCGGGATGAAAGCTTCTTGATGGGAGGACCCAATCAGCCTTCTTCTGTGTATATCCCTTATTCCGCTTTGCAAAACATGGTTAATATCGATTATGTTCCTTATATAGAAGCCAGTGCCGTGAGTAAAGATAAAACTGAAAGTGCTATGAACCAGGCTAAAAAGATCCTGAACAGCCGTCACCATACGGAGAATAGCTATCAAGCTTACAGTCTGCAGCAAGATGTGGAACAGATTGATACCATCATGACCATTTTGCAGCTGGTGATTGGTTCCATCGCTGCCATCTCCCTTTTGGTAGGAGGGATCGGGGTAATGAATATCATGCTGGTCTCAGTGACTGAGCGGACAAGAGAAATCGGCATTCGCAAGGCTTTAGGGGCCAAATATAAGGATATTATGATCCAATTTCTCATTGAAGCAGTCGTCATTTGTTCTATAGGCGGGGCGGTCGGTGCTTTGCTCGGTATCGGCGGCGGTGTCCTTGCCGCTGGGCTGGCTAAGATTCCACCGGCAATATCCCCCATGACCATTGTCATTGCTTTTGCCTTTTCCACTACGATTGGGCTCTTTTTCGGTCTTTACCCGGCGCGCAAAGCGGCTAAGATGAGTCCTGTTGAAGCTTTGCGTTATGAGTGATGTGGATGCCTCAGAAGAGTGGGCAAAAAACCTAAAGATTTTTTTCAGCCCCGTCGATATATAAAGTAAGTACGGTATTAATAGGAAAGTACAGAAAGATTTGGAGGGTGCCTTATGGAAGTGAACCGACTATCATCGGCAGGGGCTTATTATAATAATGCAGACTATTCCTCAAGGTCAGAGAAAAGCCCTACTCAACCCGGCCAAGAAGCAGGTAAGCTCCCTGTGGATTCCGCGGCTGCTGTATATGAACCTGGCAATTCGGGGACAGATAATACTCTTGGGAAGACCTATTCCCAAGATACGGAGACCATCGCCCGGCTAAAAGCTGAAGTGGATCGGCGTACTGAGAATTTAAGAAGTCTTGTGGAGCAGCTCCTCTTAAAGCAAGGTTATAAATTTAACGATGCGACAGATATTTACCAACTTCTGCGTGAAGGGAAAGTAGAGGTAGATCCTGAAACGGCGGCCAAAGCCCGGGAAGAGATTTCTGAGGATGGATATTGGGGAGTAAAACAGACCTCAGAGAGGGTGTTTTCCTTTGCTATAGCCTTAACAGGTGGAGATCCCAGCAAGGCCCAAGCGATGAAGGATGCTGTAATCGAAGGCTACGAACAGGCGAAGAAGATTTGGGGAGGAGAACTCCCTGAGATTTGTCAAAAGACTTATGAAGAGACTCTCAAGAAATTTGATGAGTGGATAGAGAATAATGTAAAGTAAATATCGAGATCCTCTGCTGAAATTAAACCGGCAGAGGATTTTTGTTGTTTGTGTGAAAAATAGTGTTGTGGTACACTTTTGGGAGGGACATTCTATCGATGTTAACGACATGCAATGTTAAAGAATCACAGAAAGGTGAACACTGATGACGAATCGTTTTTTAGTTCAAAATCTATTTGGGATCGAAGGACTGGACATTGCTTGGTATGGAGCAATTATCGCCTTTGGTATCATCATTGGAGTATGGTTAGCCGGTCGGGAAGCAGAGCGGCAGGGAATAAAAGGGGAGATGATTTTTGACTTTTTGATTATTGTTTTGCCCTTGGCCATCATTGGTGCCAGGGCCTATTATGTCATTTTTGAATGGGCGAACTATGTGGATAATCCTATGCGAATCTTTGCTATTCGCGAAGGTGGGCTGGCAATTTACGGTGGGGTTATAGGCGGTTTTATCGGTGCTCTGATCTTTGCGAAAATAAACCGCTTTCCGTTACTCAGGTTGACTGATATTGTAGTGCCCAGTTTAATCTTAGGACAAGCCATTGGGCGCTGGGGTAATTTTGTTAACCAAGAGGCTTTTGGTAACCTTGTCACAAATCCTAACCTGCAGTTTTTTCCCTATGCTGTGTTTATTGAAAGGTTAGGAGAATGGCATCAAGCCACTTTTTTCTACGAGAGCATGTGGAATCTATGTATTTTTGCCGTCCTCATCTATTTTCGAAAGAGAACAAAATTCACAGGGCAGCTTTTAGCCACCTATTTCATGGGGTATGGGTTGGGGAGATTTTGGATAGAAGGACTGCGCACAGATAGTCTCTACCTGATTCCGGGATTGCGGGTATCTCAAGCCTTTTCTTTGATCCTCATTATTATAGGCATCCTTATGTTTGTGTTTCGGAAAAAGTTGTTTAAAGAACATTTGGAATATGAGGGGAAATATCGGATGGATAGAAGCCCTAAGTGATATTAAATCTTGTTGATAATATCTTCGACATTCTTTATAATCATCTTTGTGAATTTATTTAATGGGAGGTCTTAACATGGGAAAAGCCTTGATTATTGGGGCCGGTGGTGTGGCCAATGTGGTCGCACATAAATGCTGTCAAGTTCCTGAAGTGTTTGAGGAAATTTGCATTGCGAGCCGGACGCTGAAAAAATGCGAGGATATAAGAGATAGATTAACCGGCAGCCGGACTAAAGTCAGGGTCGCTCAGGTTGATGCCGATCAAACGGTAGAAGTCATCCGGCTCATTAAGGAGTTTCAACCGGAGCTGGTGATCAATGTAGCCCTTCCTTATCAGGACCTGACCATTATGGATGCCTGCCTGGCCACCGGCGTTCATTATGTGGACACGGCCAACTATGAACCCCCCGATGTCCCGAAGTTCGAATACAAATGGCAGTGGGCCTACAGGGAAAGATTTGAACAAGCCGGGTTAACGGCTTTATTGGGAAGTGGGTTCGATCCCGGGGTAACGGGTGTTTTCTGTGCCTATGCCCAAAAGCACTATTTTGATGAGATTCATACCATCGATATTGTCGATGCCAATGGCGGAGATCATGGCTATCCTTTTGCCACCAATTTTAACCCGGAGATCAATATTCGGGAAATCACCGCCAAGGGTCGTTACTATAAAGAGGGAGAGTGGATTGAAACCGATCCCCTTTCCGTGAAGAAGGTCTATGATCTTGAGGAGATTGGGCCCAAGAACATCTACCTGCTCTATCACGAAGAGCTGGAATCTTTAGCTCAAAATATTAAGGGAATCAAACAGATCCGCTTCTGGATGACCTTCTCCGATAATTATCTGAACCATTTAAAGGTCCTGGAAAATGTGGGCATGACTTCTATCGAGCCTATCGAGTTTGAGGGTCAGCAAATCATTCCCCTCCAATTCCTCAAGGCTGTCCTGCCTGATCCGGCATCCCTGGGACCGAGAACCAAGGGCAAAACCAATATCGGCTGCATTATCCAAGGAGTTAAAGATGGTCAGCCCCGAACCTATTATGTCTACAATATTTGCGATCATCAGGAATGCTATGCTGAAGTGGGCTCTCAGGCTATTTCTTATACCACCGGGGTACCGGCCATGATTGGCGCTAAGTTGATTATGGAAGGAAAATGGAAAAAACCTGGCGTCTATAATATTGAAGAGTTTGATCCCGATCCCTTTATGGAAGACCTGAATAAGTACGGATTGCCTTGGAAAGAGGATTTTGCCCCCACATTATTGGATGAGGAATAAAGTCATGAATATAAAAGAACTGCCCACACCCAGTTATGTTGTGGATGAAAAGCTGCTGAGGAGAAATCTGGAGATTTTACAATCCGTTCAAGACCGGACAGGGTGCAATATTCTGTTGGCCTTGAAAGGATTCTCCATGCATGCCGTGTTTCCTTTGGTAGGACAATATCTAAAGGGCATCGCTGCCAGCTCCTTGTTTGAGGCGCGACTTGGCTTTGAAGAGATGGGCAAGGAAGTTCATGTCTACTCACCGGCCTATATCGAAGAGGAGTTTGACGAGCTTCTGGGGTATTGTGATCATATGGTGTTTAACTCCTTTGATCAGTGGCGCAAATTCAGGGATAAGGTAAAAAAACATCCCAGAAAAATTGAATGCGGAATTCGGGTTAATCCGGAGTACTCGGAGATTGCCACGGACATCTATAACCCCTGCTATCGGAATTCCAGGCTGGGAGTGACTCTGGCCAATTTTAAGCCCGAAGAGCTTGAGGGAATAGATGGATTGCATTTCCATACTCTCTGCGAGCAGAACTCGGACACTCTTGAACGCACGATCAAAGTGGTGGAAGAAAAGTTCGGTGAACATCTCAAGAGGATGAAATGGCTGAATCTGGGCGGAGGTCATCATATTACTCGTCCTGATTATGATCTTGAGACCCTTGTGCGCTGCATTCTTTATTTGAAGGAAAAGTACGGGGTGGAGATCTATCTGGAGCCTGGAGAGGCCATTGCCTTAAATACGGGGTTCTTAGTCTCCAAGGTTCTGGATATTGTGGATAATGGGATGAAGATTGCTATCCTCGATGCTTCCGCTGCCTGCCATATGCCTGATGTCCTGGAGATGCCCTATCGTCCGGCTATTATCAATGGGGGAGAACCGGGGGAATACCCCTATACTTATCGGTTTGGGGGCAATACTTGTCTGGCCGGAGATGTGATCGGGGACTATTCCTTTGCCGAACCCTTAAAGCCTGGGGACAAGCTCATCTTCTGCGATATGGCCCATTACACTATGGTCAAGAACAATATGTTCAATGGAGTGAACTTGCCTAATATTATGCTCTACAATGAAGAAGAAGGTTTTAAAATGATTCGCCGTTTTGGCTATGAAGATTTTAAGAATCGGTTGTCTTAGAGGAAGATGAAGGGCCTGTCGCCAGGACGTTTGAAAACGTGGGGCGGCAGGTCCTTTGCTATTAGATTTTCATGATTTTGGACGGTGTGCCGGCAGAGGATAAAAAAGATGTCCGGGTCGCGTAGCTTTACGCACAACACTCACTCAATAGCTCTATGGTTGGCCAAATCGCTTTCTTAACAGCATCAGCGGCGGATGAGTATGCTTTGGGGAGTGCCGCCTTGAGCGAAACTGTCCACCGGACACTTTCGTTGCCAAACCTCTGGGTAATACCTGATGTGAACCATGGCTCGCTACGTTAAGAAAGCTTCGTTGACCTGACCACCCCTGCGCTAAATCCGTTCGCTCTTGTGCGTAAAGCTACGCTGGCGGGTCCCTTTCAGCCCCTCTTTTGTACCCTTCTTCGGAGTAGCCGGCTCTGCCGCTCAAGCGGTGCCGGTGAAGACGGAAAAAGTTGCCCAAGGATTTTGATTTCAGGCAGAGAACGGATTTAAGCGAGCGGATAAGCAATCTTCGCGAAAAGACAGCAGCGGAGTCGGGTTGGAAACAGGACGTTTCCAACCGCCCATTGAGCAGGAGCGATTTGGGCGGGAACCCGACGCAGCGGAGGTCTTGAGCGATTAGATTGCTCCGCGTAGCTTATAGAGTGAACGCCGAAAGCAAAATCCTGGAGACCTGCTTTCCGGCCTTTTTAAATTGGGAGGGTGAATTAGAAAGGAGAGACGCTAAGGTGAGTCGAATTAAAGAGGGGAAGAGTTTACAGGTGTAACAACGGAGGTAAATAATGAAAAGAAACATAATCCCTATTATAATTTCGCTGCTCATCCTTTTGCAGGTGGTGACCCTGGCTCGGATAGGAAATTTACAGGACGAACTTCAAAATACCCGGGATCAATTTATGAATATGACATCTCTCCAGTCGAACCAGATTGATAGTATTTACTCGAATATTGATTCGATGCTGAAGCGTCAATCAAGTATCATCGATAGCTATGATTATTCATTGGGTACGTTTAATCGGGAGAGTCTCACTGTTCCCGTAACATTTAACATCACACCTAAGGAGACGAAGGCGGATACCCTTGCCACATTATATGTATCAGGTCAAAGCACTGGGATGACTCGAAGCGGGACCAGTTTTTCTGCAACTCTTCCGGTAAATATTTTTGATGTGATTGAAGCTAAGGTTGTTATAGCAGATGACGGCACTGAGCGAACTGAAAAACTGGAAACGTGGGAGAATCTGCGTACAAGGGTACTGCCGGATATCTATGCAAGATTGGAACGTGAAAGCGGAACGATCTATAGAAAGACACCTGGTGAACTATCTGGTGAGTATCGCTGCAAAGGGAATTTGAGTTTGGAGGTAAAGCCGGTACAGAATAATACGATAGAGAACGCACGCTTTGTTATGGATGTGGATGGTAATATTGTGTCAGAAAAGTCTTTGAATACTAGCGGTCTGTGGGCTGAGATTAACGAAAGCACTACCCTTTCCGCAGGTCAAACCTTAACCACGTCGGTGTTGGCAACGGATAGCCTTGGCTTGATTCATAAGGTAATCTTAGATAAATTCACATTGGATGAAAATGCTGAACCTGTTCGTGGAAATGAATGGATATGGATGGGCGAGGTCGTTATCATGGACGGTGAGGGAAAGATTCTCTATGCACCTCAGTATGATAAAGTGAACTAAGCTTTAAAAATTGAAATTAAGCAATTCTTCATGGGAAAATGTCACCTTGTCCTCGTGACATGCATAGATTATATCAGGTCCGGTTTTTCTGCTTTAATCCTGAAACGTATTAATGTTCCTTCTTTTCCATTTAAAGCGGCTAGGTAAAACATTAACTAGCCGCTTATGACAACAAAAAGGCCAGGGCAATTCGCCTGGCCTTTCTTTTTTTATGGCGGTGATGCAGCTGTCCAGATTATATGATCCTATAGACAAGGCGGCTAAGGTTAACTGGGCGAACTGTCGCAGACGGACAGGGAAGAGATGCGGGAATGAGGCGGAGTTGCTTCTTGAGGAGCAAAAGAGGTACGGGCTGATGGATAGGATGATGAGTGGGAATAGGGGGATATAAAAAAGCATTTCTTTGGTGTCAATCTCAGAGGCATTACCCATAATCCCGCTAAATATTCCCACAATATTCCCTCCCATACTGTAATATTTAAGAATTCGAGAGGGAAAGTGTATGTCCTTCTTTTGCCCGTCAATGGTGGGTTACTACTTTTTCAGTTGTATGGTATACGCGCAATACACAAAAATTAGGACTCAAGCCCTGATATACCAGCAAGTAAAATTAATCATTTTTTAAGACTTTATTTAGGAGTTCTTTAAATCTATATGTCATAATGAGCATGTTATTTAATTTTAAATTCATGGAGGAAGAACTCATTATGCAAACATATTATCTATATATCGTTTTGACTCGAACCAATACAGTCCTATCAAAGCTTATCCACATGTTTAAACAAGACGAATATACCCATGCGGCCCTATCCCTGGACAGCGATCTGAATCATATGTACAGTTTTGGAAGAAGGAATCCTTATAATCCTTTTATCGGACGGTTCAGAAGGGAAGATATCCATGAAGGGGTTTATGGCTTCTGTGAGAATTTACCCGGTGCAATTATTGAAGTCGAGGTAACTCAGCAGCAATACGATAAGGTGAAAGAGTTACTGAACCACTTTATCGTCCATAGTGATCGTTATAGATATAATTATCGGGGTCTTTTTTATAGTTTACTGGACAAGCCCCTGTCTAATGAAAATCGCTTTTTGTGTTCGGAGTTTGTGTACTTTGTCTTAAAAGAAAGCGGTATTACAGACTTAAAGATGCCGAGAAATTTGGTAAGACCGCAAAACTTGCTTCATGCTGAAGGCAGGATAATTTATCAAGGGGATCTTAAGGCCGTGAAACCGCAAACTGCCATCGATTTGTATGCACAGGAGATTAGAAGGAGAAGGCTTAAGATTAATGCATTATGATCTTATTTGTGCTATACTCTTATGATGTATGCATATACAAAAATATAGATCATAAAGGCGGGCATAAATTGATTAGTGTTAACAACGTGAGCTTAAGATATGGTGGACGGAAACTCTTTGAAGATGTAACGCTAAAAT
>NZ_KB913023.1:1371268-1604346 GCF_000384015.1 Desulfitobacterium sp. PCE1
CCTCCGTCAAAACCAAGTGCCATTTGAATTCCTCCTTTACCCGAAGATACTATAGCTTATGATTTGTCTAAAGAAATTGCCACAATATGGGAGTGTGCAAGGCGGTGATGCAATGTGCAGACTATATGATCTGATAGATAAGGCGGCTAAGGCAAATTGTATCAACTGCCGCCAGTGGACGGGGAAGAAGTGTCGTGATGAGGCGGAGTTGTTAGCCGATGAACAGAGGAGGTACGGGGCGGTCGATAGGATGATGAGGGGGGGAATAGGGGTATACATCTATAAAAAAGCCTAGGCATAAATACCTAGGCCGAAACAGTTATAGACCACCAATGGGGCCGATTAGTATCACCAGCAAAGATACAAATATTTGTGATAGCAGTGAAAGAAAACCTAAGAAGCCTAAGAGCATATACTTCACCTCTTTATTCAGATTACCGTAAGAATGAGAGGTGCTTTAATTTATACTATTCAGCATGTCCGTGAGATGTCCTTCAGATGTTCATGAACGGATGATGAGGAGGAATCGGGGAGTGTTGATTGATTAAGGCAAATAAAAAATGGAGCCCTTCTAGGCCCCATAAAATTATATTTACTTTCTTGTCTCCAGGAAAACGTACTTAGGTACGTCTTCCCCCTTCATTACTGAAGGATGATCGCCAATGCTACGAGCGTAGCAAAAGTCATGAAGACAAGGAAGCATTTCATTCTTAGTTCACCTCTATTAAATTTTTGGAGACTATATAATAATATCTAAATTAATTCCAAAAAGATACAGGGATATCCTTCCTTTTTGGCGAATTACGTAAGCTGAAAGAGGTGGGGATACAATGAACTTCGACTTTATCGAACCATACTTGAAATATAGTGCGATAATAGCTGGTGTTATTAGTTTTATAATTACGTTCTTCAATAAGGAGCAAGTAAAGTATGAAAAAAACAAAGAAAAATATTTTGATGATTTTCTAGTTAGATTTTATAGTGCTTTTAGGAATAATAAAAATGTAAATATTAAGGATTTTTTTTATAAAAACTATAGTTATCACGATAATTATATACCACCATATGTAAATTACTTATTGGAAAAGAGTGAATTTGATAATCTAAAAAAGTTCTATTAGTTGATTTTTTAGATTATCATCCCTCTATAAAAATACCGCAATTGTGACAATGGATAAGATTTACAAACGCGTGTTTTTTATAGAATATTTTTTTGTTTTTATTATAATTTTATTTATTTTTATTACTGGGCTCACATTAATCCCTACGTGTATTAATGAGATAGTTGGGAGAAAAAATGGTACTTATTATTCAAGTGTTGCGATTTTCAATTTAGATATTCCTGGACCAATATTTTTGATAAGCATGTTGATTATATTGGTATTATTGACCTATATACCTAAAGGTCGGACTAGATTTATCATGGATAAACAAAGATGTGTATACTTTTGAAGAAAAATATATTAATAAAATTATTAAATCTAAGGAAAAGAAATACAATAAATTGAAAGATAAGCTTATTTTTTATAAAATATTTAAAACGTGTTTATTGGAGCCTCCGGGCTTTTTTTCGTTGTCATGAAAGACATGATTCGACAAAGATGATCTCAGTCGTGCTGTATAATCTTAGTCGGAGGTGTTTGGAAAATGAAAAGAATATTATTGGCCGCATTATGCATGATTGCTTTGTTGACTGGATGTGGGAGTGATGACGCCGCAAAGGTAAAACAAGATAACTCAGTGCAGCAAAAGGAGACACAAAAAGAGGCACAAAAAGAGCCGACTCAAGATGAGCTAAATGAACAGCTAAAAAAGGAAGCAGTGCCAGCAAATTTTACAGAGATAGACAGCTATAGGATAGCTAAGGATACAAAGTTAACCGCAAAGGGCGAAGTAACCTCTATCGAAAAAGACGGTGCTTTAGGTGTATTCACGCTAACCACTACCGAAGGCGATGGGTATGGGATGTACTCAATAACCAATTTTTCTTCTGCTGAGGTATCAGAGGGCGACAACGTAGAGATATGGGGGGTATACAGTGACAAAAACAATGTGGGGATGCCTTCAATCACGGCTACGATCATAGAGAAAGCAGAAAAGAAAAAAGGCTTCCAAGAAGAAAATCCCGTTAAAAAACCAGAAAAACAGGTTACTGAAACTCTATCACAAAAAAACGCAGTGGCTATGGCTAATGATTATTTAGATTATACTGCATTCTCTAAAAGTGGGTTAATAGAACAACTAGAATATGAGGGCTTTAGCAATGAGGATGCCACTTATGCTGTAAATAAAATAAGTGTCGATTGGAAAGAGCAAGCGGTAAACATGGCTAATGATTATTTAGATTACACTTCTTTCTCTAGAAGCGGACTAATAGAGCAATTAGAATACGAAGGCTTTAGTAACGAAGATGCGGTTTATGCTGTAGATCAAATAGGGCTTTAATAAATTATACATAGCAAGTACATTCAGACATCCGAAAGGGTGTCTTTTTAAATACAAGGAGGTATAAAAATGTTAGCGGTATGTGATGGCGATAAGTTTTATAACAACAGGCCATGGCGACGAATGCGGAGAGATATCCTGCGTCGAGACAATATAGAGTGCCAGAAATGCAAGGCAGAGGGCAGAGTTGGCAAGGGCGAATCAGTGCATCACATTAAGCACTTAAGGGAGTTTCCCTTGCTGGCTTTGATAGATAGTAATCTGGTGACTTTATGTCTTGCTTGTCACAATGAGGAGCATCCGGAAAAAGTTTGCCGTCCGGTATGGGCTGATTGCATAGTGGCACAAAAATGGCACACTTTGACGCCTTATCCGTGGTAATATGATAGTGTGAAATATTTGAGAAGCGGACTGCACGGCAGGTGCCCATACAGATGGGAACTCGATGCTGGGTCCGCTTATATTTTCTCCTTCTCTTCTTTGGGGCTCAGCGTTCTGCTAAACGCGGGGCCCTTTTCCATTACCTTTCTTCATGGGAAATGTAACTATGTCCTCGTGAAATGCATAGATTGTATCAGGTCCGCTTGCAACCAGAAGCCTAAACGTATTACAGTTCCCTCTTTTTCATTTAAAGCGGCTAGGTGAAATATATACTAGCCGCCTATAACAACAAAAAGGCCAGGGCAATTCGCCTGGCCTTTCTTTTTTTATGGCGGTGATGCAGCTGTCCAGATTATATGATCCTATAGACAAGGCGGCTAAGGTTAACTGGGCGAACTGTCGCAGACGGACAGGGAAGAGATGCGGGAATGAGGCGGAGTTGCTTCTTGAGGAGCAAAAGAGGTACGGGCTGATGGATAGGATGATGAGTGGGAATAGGGGGATATAAAAAAGCATTTCTTTGGTGTCAATCTCAGAGGCATTACCCATAATCCCGCTAAATATTCCCACAATATTCCCTCCCATACTGTAATATTTAAGAATTCGAGAGGGAAAGTGTATGTCCTTCTTTTGCCCGTCAATGGTGGGTTACTACTTTTTCAGTTGTATGGTATACGCGCAATACACAAAAATTAGGACTCAAGCCCTGATATACCAGCAAGTAAAATTAATCATTTTTTAAGACTTTATTTAGGAGTTCTTTAAATCTATATGTCATAATGAGCATGTTATTTAATTTTAAATTCATGGAGGAAGAACTCATTATGCAAACATATTATCTATATATCGTTTTGACTCGAACCAATACAGTCCTATCAAAGCTTATCCACATGTTTAAACAAGACGAATATACCCATGCGGCCCTATCCCTGGACAGCGATCTGAATCATATGTACAGTTTTGGAAGAAGGAATCCTTATAATCCTTTTATCGGACGGTTCAGAAGGGAAGATATCCATGAAGGGGTTTATGGCTTCTGTGAGAATTTACCCGGTGCAATTATTGAAGTCGAGGTAACTCAGCAGCAATACGATAAGGTGAAAGAGTTACTGAACCACTTTATCGTCCATAGTGATCGTTATAGATATAATTATCGGGGTCTTTTTTATAGTTTACTGGACAAGCCCCTGTCTAATGAAAATCGCTTTTTGTGTTCGGAGTTTGTGTACTTTGTCTTAAAAGAAAGCGGTATTACAGACTTAAAGATGCCGAGAAATTTGGTAAGACCGCAAAACTTGCTTCATGCTGAAGGCAGGATAATTTATCAAGGGGATCTTAAGGCCGTGAAACCGCAAACTGCCATCGATTTGTATGCACAGGAGATTAGAAGGAGAAGGCTTAAGATTAATGCATTATGATCTTATTTGTGCTATACTCTTATGATGTATGCATATACAAAAATATAGATCATAAAGGCGGGCATAAATTGATTAGTGTTAACAACGTGAGCTTAAGATATGGTGGACGGAAACTCTTTGAAGATGTAACGCTAAAATTCACTCCAGGTAATTGTTATGGAGTTATTGGCGCTAATGGTGCCGGTAAAAGTACCTTTCTTAAAATTCTGTCGGGGGAGATTGAACCGAACTCTGGAGATGTTACGATCGCACCAGGAGTTAGGTTGTCCATGCTCAAGCAGGATCATTATCAGTATGATGACTATACGGTTTTAGACACAGTGATTATGGGAAACCAACGGCTTTATGAAATCATGAAAGAAAAGGAAGTCCTCTACTCGAAAGCTGACTTTACGGATGAGGATGGGATTAAGGCAGCTGAACTGGAGCATGAATTCGGGGAGATGAACGGATGGGAAGCGGAATCCGAAGCATCCACCCTTTTGCAAGGTTTAGGAATAGGTACGGAATTGCATGATAAAAAGATGTCTGAGCTTTCAGGTGTAGAAAAGATTAAAGTCCTTTTGGCCCAGGCTCTTTTCGGTAATCCAGGTATACTTGTTTTGGATGAGCCGACCAACCATCTGGATATTCAATCTATCCGCTGGCTGGAGGAATTCTTGATTGAATTTGAGGGGACGGTCATCGTCGTATCCCATGACAGGCATTTTCTCAATAAGATCTGTACCCATATGGCGGATGTGGACTTTGGCAAGATTAAGCTTTATGTGGGCAATTATGATTTTTGGTATGAATCCAGTCAGTTAGCCCTGCAAATGACTCGGGACCTTAATAAAAAGAAAGAAGAAAAAGCAAAACAGCTCAAGGAGTTTATCGCTCGTTTCAGCGCCAATGCTTCAAAATCCAAGCAGGCTACTTCTCGGAAAAAGATGCTGGAGAAGCTGAATATCGAGGATATCGAACCCTCCAACCGTAAATATCCTTATGTAGCCTTTAAGCCTGAGCGGGAAGTGGGTAATGATATCCTAACGGTAGAAGGTTTGACCAAGACCATCGATGGGGTCAAGGTTTTGGATAATATCAGCTTTATCTTGTCCAAAGGAGATAAAGTTGCTTTAGTAGGAACCAACGAAGTGGCCTATACCACTTTGCTGCAGATATTAGCCGGTGAAATGGAGCCGGACAGCGGAAGTTATAAATGGGGCGTAACCATTACCAAAGCTTATTTTCCTAAAGATAATACGGAGTATTTTGAAGATGTGGATTTGAGCCTGGTGGATTGGCTTCGGCAGTTTTCTACGGATAAAACCGATACCTATGTCCGTGGCTTCCTTGGCAAGATGCTCTTTTCCGGGGAAGAAGCACTGAAATCCCTCAAGGTCCTCTCCGGCGGAGAGCGGGTCAGGTGCATGCTGGCCAAAATGATGCTTAATCAGGCCAATGTACTCCTTTTGGACCAGCCAACCAACCACTTGGATCTGGAATCCATTACAGCCCTAAACAATGGTTTGACGGATTATAAAAGCAATATTATTTTCACCTCTCATGACCACCAGTTTATCCAGACCATTGCCAACCGCATTATTCAGATCACTCCTACAGAGATGATCGATGTCCGGCTGACCTATGATGAGTTTCTGGATAGTATGGCTATAGGATAATAAAAATTAGGAATGCAGTCGCATTCCTTTTTGCTTTCCGAAAATTAATCGGTCTTCCCCGGAAATTGAGAGGTGATTCCTAAAATATATCGAATTATCAAGATACTGGGATTAGATAGAGCCTTCATAAGCTTCATGAGTGCTTGATAGGAGATGCATAGTATGGAAGAATTTGATATGAGGGATTTTCTGGAAACGATAAAGGATATGATCTTCATTGTTAATCGGGAAGGAAAATTATTATATACAAATACTGCATTGATCGAGAAGTTGGGCTATTCTCATGAAGAATTGACGGAAATGCATATCTTGGCTATGACTGTTCCAGATAAGATGGATGAGGCAGAAAAGGCCTTTGGTGATATGTTTGTAGGGAAAAGAGAAAGCGCCACTTTATCCCTGGTCAGAAAGGATGGAACCCTCCTGCCTGGAAAAACACGAGTCTGGCATGGGAAGTGGAATAACGAACCTTGTATTTTCGGTATCGTTAAAGACTTGTCGAAAGAACATAGAATTTTCCCAAGCCCATCTCTGGATACCCCTAGAATTCATCCCGAAGGGAGCGGGATGAATTGGCGGGAAAAGCCCGGTTCCCCAAAAGATACATCCTGCGAACTGAGGGGTAAGGACATCTCCAAACCGAGAGTGTTGATTGTGGATGACCAACTTTTCAATTTAAAGCTTCTAGAGAATGCTCTCAAAGAGGATTATATCGTTATGACAGCCGCAAACGGAGTTGAAGCCCTGGAACAGGCCACAGGAAAAAGCCAGCCCGATATTATCTTGCTGGATGTTATTATGCCGGTAATGAATGGCTATGAAGTGTGCATTCGCCTGAGAGAAATGCCGGAAACGAGAGATATTCCCGTAATTCTTCTGACAGCTCTCAAAAATGAGAAGAATGAGGAATATGCTCTTCAATTGGGTGTGGTGGATTACATCACAAAGCCTTTCAGCTTACCCATTATCAAAGGCCGGATTAAAAATCATGTGGAGCAAAAGAAATATAGGGATCGGCAAAGGGAAAACAGCTATATGGATGAATTGACTCAAATCGCCAATCGTAGGAAATTCAATGAAAATGTGGCTGTTGAGTGGAATCGTGCCCGGCGTAACGGGAGTTATTTGTCTGTGCTGATGATCGATGCAGATTTATTCAAAAAGTACAATGATTTTTATGGACATTTAGAGGGTGATAATTGTCTATATAAAATTGCCCAAACCTTAAAGTTGAATTTAAAGCGTTCTTCAGATTTAGTGGCAAGATGGGGTGGCGAAGAATTTGCCTGTATTCTTACAGATACGGATCGGATTGGTGCAATCCTGGTGGGAGAACGTCTACGCAAGGCCATCGTAAACCTGAATATTCCTTCCCAAGTTTCTGATGTGGATCGAGTTGTGACGGTTAGTGTTGGGGCAGCGACTATGTTGCCTTCAGATGATAACTCCTTGGAGGAACTGTTGCAAAAGGCCGATCTGGCATTATATAAAGCAAAAAAAAGCGGAAGAAATCGTGTGTGTTCAGCATAATCTATTAGATAACCTGTAGCACCTATTATTTGCCCTTCATATAGTGTACAAGGGGACAGGTGCAGCTTTTTGTCTTCTTAAAGAATGGAGGGTAATTATGACAAATGTTATAGCCAACCTTTTGAATGCCCTGACCGACGTACTGGATACAGCCTCGGATAGTCACTCTAATATTACCGGCCCGATAGACCGCTCAGTCACTATTAACATTGGGCAGGGGAGTGAAAGCAGTCGAAGTGTTCAATTTGTGATTGATAAGAATACGACCTTAACTTCCCCTAATGTTCTGGGACCTATAGCTTTTGCGCTTATTTCAAGAGTTACGAATCTGCGCAAAGGTCAGGATGGCTCGGTACAGATTGATGTTCTTTCCGGGAGTGCGGAAAGCCAAGCTCCCCGCAGGACAACATTCTCCCTGCAAAGAAGTACTATACCCCAATTGAAAATTGTGGAAATGGATACAGGGCTGGCCCCATCCGAGGGCAGAGCCCCGACTAATTCAGGGGTGCGTGGTAGCGTAAGGCGGCTGATACAAGGTTTAAGAAAACATGTTAAATAGGGAAAAGAGAAAAGGGCTGGTGAGGCCCTTTTCTCAGGCTATGGCGGAGCGGTCATGCTTTGTGGACAGTTTTACCCCTTTCGTTTACAATATAAAATGAGGTTTGCCTGACATAATGAGTTTACATAGAGAAAGTTAGGAAGAATTTATATATGGACAATAAAACATACCGAAAAGCGCATAAAAGAAATAAGAAAAGTCAAGATCGAGATATAAAAGAAACTATGAATAAAGAAGATAATAGAATTCCTCCACGTCGTCCTGTATGGAATGTTTGGCAAGGACTTTTTTTGCTGCTCATTATCTACGGAATTGAATTCTTTTTCGGTTGGCTTAGAACTCCTAAGGATTTAGATCAATTAGAGGGGTTCTTTCGCTTTTTAACCGTGGGTATGGGAGAGGCTTTGCTTTATCTTGTTATTATTTTATGCTTTTTTAAGCTCATTCATCGTCCCCTTAGGGAATTAGGTCTGGTCAGACCGCATGGTCGCTTTGTAGTACTGGGACTCATGATGGGTGTTTTTCTCCTGGTGGTCGTGGGGATGATAGGGAATTTCCTGGCCAATAAATTAGGGACACCTGCTCCCCAAAGCTTCACTCTCGTACTTATGGGCGCTCAATACGATTGGCAGCTGATTTTGCTTATTATCCTCGGGGGATTGATTGCCCCGATCAAGGAAGAGGTTTTCTTCCGGGGGATTTTTTACCCACCCTTCCGCCAGGAATATGGCAGGGGGAAAGGGATTCTTTTTACTGCAGGGCTTTTTGCTTTACTGCATTTTGATGTTCTCCGCTTTATTCCATTACTCGTAGGAGGAGTGGTTTTAACTTGGCTCTACGAAAAAACAGGCAGCTTATGGCCTTCGATTATCGCCCACGGAACGTGGAACACACTCATGGCTTTAATGGTGTGGATACAACGGTAAGGAGGAATCACAGTGAATTCAAAAGATCGCCTAAGGAGAGATGCCCTCTCTTCCAGGGGGCTAATTGAGCTGGAATGTCTACGTTTATCTTCCGATGGGTCCGGGGTGGGTTATCATAAAGGGAAAGCCACTTTTGTAACCGGACTCTTGCCAGGGGAAAGGGCCCAGGTTCAGATCCTGGAGGAGAAAAAGAACTGGCAGCGCGGAAAGCTTTTATCCATAGCCAAAGAAACAGAGTCCCGCCATCGAGTGAATCCTCCCTGTACAGTCTACGGGGTGTGCGGCGGATGCCAACTGCAACATCTAAGCTATGAGGAGACTTTAGTGTGGAAGAAGCGCTGGGTGGAGGATAACCTTGCCAGGATAGGCAAGATTGATATGGAAAAGGTCAGGATTCATCCCACCATAGGCATGGCTGAGCCCTGGCGTTATCGCAATAAAGCCCGGCTTCACCGGGGAGAAGAGGGCAGGCTGGGCTATTATCAGGAAAGAAGCAACGCAACCGTGCCCTTTACCGATTGCTTATTAATCAGTGAATCCATGAATCATTGGGTTAAGGATATAGAGAAATCTCAGCAAGAGTTCGCACCTGAAGTTAAAACCCTCACCTTTCGTGAAAATTCCCAAGGGAAAGGGATGCTGATCCTTGACCCGATCTCCGATCTACAAGGGATTCGGGAGTTCCTGGCAAGAAATACCCCATGGTCAGGTAAGGGAAGGGCTGTCTGGGGCATCTTCGAGGGAAAGCCGGAACTTCTCTGGGGAAAAGACGATTTTACTGAGGAAATTCTGGGAATGAATTTTAAAATTTCACCTCTGGCTTTTCTCCAAGTCAATCCGATACAGACACGAAACCTATATACTAAGGCCCTTCAGTACGCTGAACTGACACCGGATAAAGTGGTCTGGGATCTCTACTCTGGTATCGGAACCATTACCTTGGCCTTAGGGGCAAT
This sequence comes from Desulfitobacterium sp. PCE1, assembly GCF_000384015.1. Classification (NCBI taxonomy): domain Bacteria; kingdom Bacillati; phylum Bacillota; class Clostridia; order Eubacteriales; family Desulfitobacteriaceae; genus Desulfitobacterium; species Desulfitobacterium sp. PCE1. The sequence goes on from NZ_KB913023.1 coordinate 1,381,145, forward strand.
AGCTAAAAGAGTTTGGGGAATCGAAGAAAACCCCTATGCCGTTCATGACGCAAAACTCAATGCTGTGCTTAATGGTATGGACAATGTTAAATTCCTTGCCGGTAAAGTAGAGGATACCTTGAGTCAAATCAGTGATTCCCCGGATATCGTCGTCCTCGATCCACCCCGTGCAGGTGCTCATCCCAGGGTACTTGAGGAGCTAATAGAATTACAGCCGCCACGGATAGTCTATGTCTCCTGTGATCCGGGGACGCTGGCCAGGGACTTGGGGATACTCCAAAATGGCGGGTATCAAGTGCGGGAAGTACAGCCGGTGGATATGTTTCCGTGGACGAGCCATGTGGAAAATTGCGTGTTGTTATCAAAAAAATAATATTGAATTTAAAGTAAAGATTTTATGAAACTATTTTGTGAGTGTAACTTAAGTTTTTGAGACCAAATATATGCTTATCAGTTGACCTGAACATATGTTTGGTCTTATTATTATATTATGACAATGGTTTACATATTTTGGAGGTATTGCTGTGACGGATAATAACAAAAAGCGCCAGGGTAAATTACAAATCAGAAACAGTACAGCGGAATTTCTGTTTCACTTTGCAAGCAAATGAAAATACAATAGAAGTCCGAGTTGAAGATGAGACAGTTTGGCTTACGCAAAAATTGATTGCCGAACTTTTTGATAAAAGCAGGAGTACGATTACTGAACATCTGCAAAATATTTTCAAGGAGAGCGAGCTTGACGAAAATTCAGTATGTCGGGAATTCCGACATACTGGGGCTGATGGGAAAGAATATAATACAAAGTTTTATAATCTTGACGCCATCATTTCAGTCGGATATCGGGTGAATTCACTCAGAGCAACCCGGTTTCGACAGAACAAAATAAACTACATTATGCAATCCATGGAAGCACAGCAGCCGAAGTCATTTTTAACAGAGCAGATAGCACCAAGGATTATATGGGGTTGACTACCTGGAAAAATGCACCGCATGGCAAAATCGTAAAAAGCGATGTATCTGTTGCCAAGAAACCGTACAGAAAAGGAAATCAAATCCTTAGACCGTTTTGTCACGATGTATCTCGATTATGCAGAAAGTCAGGCGGAGAGAAATATACCAATGACCGTGGAGGACTGGGCTAAAAGGCTCAATACTTTTCTGCAGTTCAATGAAAAGGACATACTAGAGAACGCAGGAAAAGTAACCGCCGCTATTGCCAAGGAATTTGCAGAGAGTGAGTTTGAAAAGTATCGCGTCATTCAGGACAGGCTTTTTCAGTCAGATTTTGATAGATTTGTTGACAGTATTGAGGATGATTGAGTGAAGAAATGTCCGAAAGTTGAAGAGGAGTGTTATTAAATAGATGTCGAATTATGATTTTCATAATTGTTTTTCTCCCCGGGAGTTTGAGGAATTTGTTCGTGATGTTTTAGAGATTAAAGAAAAGGTTCCTTTTGAAATCTCTGGCCGGGGGAGAGATGGCGGAGTTGATCTTCGCTATTGGGAAGACGCAACAAAAATTATTGTCCAAGTTAAACGTTACCAGAAGGATTTCAACCAGTTGTACGCTGTCCTGAAAAATCAGGAGAAGCAAAAAGCAAGGGCGCTCAATCCCTCTCGGTATATTCTGGTAACCTCCTTTGCACTGGAACTGACACAAAAAGATAAGATTCTGGCGTTATTCGATGGTCTAATAAGAAAACGAGAAGACATCATTGACAGTGATGATCTGAATAAACTACTGGGAAACGAGCAATATCATAATGTTGAACGTACGCATTACAAACTATGGCTCAGCAGCACCAATGTTTTAACAACACTTATCGAAGAAATTGTCCATAGAGGTAATATAGTGGGTTCGAAATTTGAACTGGAGGCAATAAAGAGAACGATCCCCGTTTTTGTTCAAAATCCAAGTTTTGAACGTGCTTTAGATATATTGGAACGAAACAGGTATGTACTCATATCCGGAGAGCCGGGGATTGGGAAAACAACCCTGGGACGCTGCCTGGCGGCCTATTATTTAGAGCGTTTAGGTTATCGTGATTTTATTTATGCCGATCAAGTGAGTGCTGCTCTTGATATGTATATAGAGGAGGAAAAGCAAGTTTTCTTTTTTGATGATTTTTGGGGAGATACTTTAAAAAATAAAAATCTTCCTCATAACGAAGAAAAACGCCTATTAAGATTTATCCAACAAATTTCCGAATCGCCCAATAAGATCTTGATTTTGGCTTCAAGGGAATATATATTGCAACAAGGTCTGGCCGAATATCATAATGAACGACTTAGGACCTCTTTCAATATTGGCAAATGTATGCTCCAACTGGAAGATTACTCAGATTTAATCAAGGCCAAAATTTTGTTTAACCACCTTTATTTTGCCGAAAAACTAGAATGGGATTATGTTGAAGTAATTGCCAATGGGTATGAACGAATCATTTACCATAAGAACTATCATCCAAGGATTATTGAAGATTTCCTGAATAAGGGTTCCTTGTTCATGGAAGATAATGCTCCGAGGGAGTTTTATCATAAATTGTTAAGTTATCTTGATGATCCGCATTCTTTCTGGAGAGATATCTTTAATAATCAAACCTATGGGGCTCGGCTCACCACTCTTATCTTGCTTTTATCGTCTCAACCGACGAGAATTGAGGATTTGAAGGAATCTTTTTATTCTTGTATAGAGGCCGGCAGGCAGAACTATATCCCAATTGAGGACGAGGCATTCGAGAGCATAATTGCCCAACTGGAAAAGACAATGATCATCACCCAAAGTGAAAAAAGCTCCATTGTAGTAAAGTTTCAGAACCCCTCCATCAAAGATTTTTTGTACCGGCATCTGATGGAAAATTTACATCATTACGGCAAAATGCTTATCCAAGGGTGTCCATTCATCAATCAGCTTCTTTTCATGTTTAAAACTACAGAATCAGAGCGTTATATCGATGAAGGATTGGATGAGGATGCTCTTGATAAAGAAAAGGTGCTCTTGCCAAATAACCTTGGAGTACTTCTAATTAAGAGAATTGTTTCTGAGTTTGATACGCTAAAGTATTCTTATGCAGAAGGAGAACCTTATTTCCATAAGCCTTCGGTTCATGTTGTCCCGGAGAATTGCATTGTAAGGAAACTATATGATGTTGCGTTTAGTTTAGGAGTTAATGAAAATGCTCAGATTGATGGGTTCATTATCGATAAAGTTAAATCTTTATGCACGCTTCTTCATGAAGAAGATTATCCCTTCTCGTATGATGATATGGTGGAATTCCCTTATCTGATTCAGGAGGTGATGCCATTAAAGATTGATTTTGACGGTGCTGGATTAATCAATGACTATTATGCCCGTTCCAGGTTTGCGGAACATCTCTTGATGCTTAGCAAGTTCCAAGAAATATTTCCGAAAGAATATGCTGATTTTAAGAAAATAAATTATAAAAAGATTAAACGTGAGATTAAAGAGGTTCTTTTGGATGACATCGATTTTTTTGCTTCGAATGGGGAGGCTGATCGCATTGGTTTCCTTGTTGATATGGTTTATCCCGAAATATTGAAATGCTATAAACTGCGGGATAGTAAGAGCTTTTGGAAGGACTATAGAATGGTTGACGGCTATCTATGGGATCAGCCTGATGAGCAAGAACGTGAAGAGATGCTCAAAAGAAGGGCTGCAAGAATTAGAATCAAGAGGGAAGAGAGAAAGAAAACAGAAGAAATAATCGAGTCAGAAAAGGACGCGCTGCTAGGGGGAAGAGAGGAACTATCTGACGAGGAAATTATTGATTTCATCAAAAGAAACGCAACAAATATCACTGAATCAGAAGAGCTGGTAAAGTTATTCAATAATCAAAGCTTGTGGTATATCTGGCCTTTTTTCAGCAATTGGAACAGGCTATCACTTCTACTGGCTTTTTATCAGGAAGAAAAGAAGTTCCCCTATACCAGTGCCTCTTTTTACGAACAGCTTACAGCCTATTTAATCAAAGACTACAGCGGGTCTGCAGCTCTCGGTGATGTTAACTCTTGGGTTGAAATGTTTGCAGCGTTTGCTTTCGATATGATGGAAAATGGTCAGGTCATTTTTCCCAAACAATATATTGAAAAACACCTTGCCTTTAAAGATAAGCTGGAAACAGGAGCGATAGATTTATCAACATTACTATCTTTTCCTTTTCTCGTTCAGCGAGGTAAATGGTATGAATTCCGCACACCGGTTTTCCAGATGTATTTGTCCTTGCAAAAGTTTCTGGGTCTCAGCGAGAGAGAACGGATTGATTCTTATATGGACTTTCTTGATCTAAACGGTTGTTTTGCTGATAGGGAACATGATATTTGGCTACTATGCTCGGAATTAGATCTTCAGAATTTTAATCAACATTACTTAATTCCAATTTTGAAAGAATACTTGTCTGCTATCGATACAACAAATAGCTATACAATATGTTCTTCGACACTGAAGTTTTTTAGTTTTACTATGGATTTTAAGATTTCCAAGGATACCGCTCTTCCTGAACCATCAGGGGCTGGTAGTTATGGTGGGGTGGAAATTTCTCTGCTTAATTTTATTGATAAGGATTTTTTTGAAATCGATTTCTATTTGGGCCTTTGTGAGGAAGATGAAGGTAGTAAAAATAATCAGACAGATTTGTTGCGCTTAAGTCGCTTTATTTTAAAAGAAGGATCTGAAACATATGAGGATGATAAATATGAGCTTGATCTGGCTGAGCATAGTGGGAATTCGGAGTTATTGGATATCCTTGCATCTTTAGGGGTGTGTGACTATCTACAGGACTTTTATTATGATGTTCTGGCAACAGTAGAAAAAGCGGCAACTGCTGATTATAATATTCGTCTCGATAATTACCGTTATAATCCGGAAGCTCGCATGTTTGCTTTAGAAAAGTAATAAGGGGAAAGAAGGAAGACGCATGAAGTTTCCGGATAGTACGGGTTTATTGCTTACTATTGTCGATGGGTTTATTGGAGATGAAACAATGATGATCCACCCCATCGATAATTACCACTATCCTTTTGGCGATTTTGCGCAGAAAGTACTGACGGGGGATGAGAGTTCGGCTGACCTTGCAGACTGGCTCAAAGTCCCCAGGCTTTATCTTGTTGTCGGCAATCGGGAAAAAGTTCACCACGTGGAGCAAGCCTGGCGAACAAAGGTTCAGCAGGTATTTGCTCAATTTCTCCAGCATAAACCGGTTTTAGAAAAGATCAAGCAAAAGGTTCAAGCAATCGAAACCTATTGTCTGGAATCGTTTTATTGGCTTTACCTGTCGGAAGGGATGAGGGCTGAGGGGATTCAGTATCCACGCCAATGGCGGATCGAAAATGAAGAGTGTGTCCTTTGGGCATTTTACTGGACACGGCACCCCGATGATGATCCGGTAGACAGGGTGGAGCAGAGTGTCTCTTTTTGGCTGGACCGTGAACGACCGGCTCTGAAAGGCTATCAGTGTTTGATCCGTTCCTTTGTTTTGCGCAATATGACTGGCCGCAAGGTACTGGCGTCGATTCCTGACAGCGAAGGCAATTGGGGCCTGGTCCTGGAAGGAGGGTTGTTTTTGCCGCTGGCCTACGACTTTGAGGCCGGTTTGAGTAAACTGAACAGTAGCCATATCCAACGCTGGACCGTGGGCGAAGTAGAAGAAATCCTGCTGGATCCTGTTTATACGCTCGGCTACCATTACCCATATCCGGACTTGGTGGGCGAATGGTTGTACGTCTTTTTTTACGCCTTGGCCACAATGGATGAAGACAGGTTGACGGACGTTGATCTCGAACTTTTATACCAGCGCTTCTGCGATTATCTCGGGAATCATATTTGTCCCTATATACCCGTTGGGGAAACAATTTTGGATGTGAATGAATGGAAACTGTGGCTGAAAAAAATGGTGAATGACATCCGGGACTACTTAAAGGGGAAAGAGGAAACCGGCGTTTCCAAAAATATTTTGCTGATGTTGCGCAACCGGCACGCTTATTTGCCGGCCGTTCACCGGTTTATGCAAGAAGAATGTGGTTTGACTGCGATTCGCACTACCTGTTTCCATGCTTGGGACTGCGATGATTGGCATAACCGGCTGACGAATCTGACAGAACCAACCGGTTCTTACGAAAAAGGAAAAAGGCTGGAAGACCTCATCCAGTATTTGATCGGCTCAGTGCCCGGCCTTACCGTGACTGCGGTACGGGCCAAACAGGGAAGGGCGGAAGTAGATCTTTTCTGCTGTAATGTTTCCTACGATCCCTGCCTGTGGCAGCTTGGCGCATTAATTCTTATCGAATGCAAGAACCGAAAAAAGAAAGCAGAACCAGCGGATATCCGCAACCTGGTCCCGACTATGGAGGCGAAAGGAATCCATGCGGCAATGATTGTGAGCAGAGCCGGCTTTTCCGCAGGAGCAATGGAAGAAATTGAACACCAGCTTTTTGGCGGTAAAATGATTCTCCCCATCTCTCTGTCGGACTTGGAGGGAGTAAATAATGAAAAGAGTGCTTATGATCTCTTGCGGGAGAAAATCGAGGAAGTGAAGCTTAGCCTGGAAAATGACGACCGGCAATTGCATTTTTGAGGTGTGTGCCAATGATAAACTGGAAATTATAAGGAGGAATTCATATGGGGAAAGAGAAGATTAAAACTTCAAAAGAAGAAATTGTAGATTATTGGTTTTCAATCGTTGATGAGTGTGGGTTAAGTGTTGATGCGGCCGAGGCCCATGAAAGATGCTGGAGATGCGGATGTGAAAAATCTTTGGAACGATGCCATATTGTTCCTGACTCTTTAGGAGGAGAGGATAAACCTTCCAATCTTGTGCTGCTTTGCCACAGATGTCATTTGGAAAATCCCAATGTCACAGATCCGGAAATTATGTGGGATTGGCTGCGTGCCTATGGGACATCATTTTATGACATATTTTGGGCAATCCAAGGAATGAAAGAATATGAATTTATTTACCATAAGTCCTTGGAAGAGGAATTTAAAATAAGAAAGATAGAAGACTTTAATAGGTTTAATAAAATACTAAAAGAGCAAATGAGGAAAACTACATTTCATTATGGACATGCGTACCTAAATAAGGCAACAATGGCAGGCGTTTTTAGAATGGCATTGAAAATGTATGAAGAGATGAGCGCCAACAGTGATAAAGCTGACCTGGCAGTGAGTGCAAATTAACTGCTAACTTATGATGGACTCACAAGATGTTAGCTCTCCATCATTACAGGGCATATCTGCTTTTTAAACGAACGGGTAAGATAATTATCCAAATCATCGATTCAAGGCATGTGGAGACTGTCTGTCTGCTATATAAACGAGAAACACCAAGTTGATCTTGATACTAGGAAGGTGAATCCATGGGACATATTACAAGTAAGGATGCCTATAAGAATTTAGAAGAAAGAATCAATTGGTTTACACAAGGGGCTCCGCCATCTGAGAGTCTGTATAATATTTTGCAGGTTCTCTATACAGAAACTGAAGCCAAATGGGTGGCCCTATTGCCGGTTCGTCCATTTACGGCCAAAAAAGCGGCAAAGATCTGGAATGTCAGTGAAGGGAAAGCAGAAGCTTTTTTGGAGCAACTTTGCCAGAAGGCGTTACTTGTGGATTCATTTTATAACGGGGTGCGTCAATTTGTAATGCCACCACCCATGGCAGGGTTTATTGAATTTGCCTTGATGCGTACCCGAGGGGACATTGATCAAAAGTATTTAAGTGAATTGTACTATCAATATATGAATGTGGAAGAAGATTTTGTTAAGGACTTATTTTTCGCAACAGAGACCCGTCTTGGGCGGGTTTATGTGCAGGAGCCAGTTCTGACCAGTGAGAATACCATTCATATTTTGGATTATGAAAGAGCAAGCCATATTATCGAAGAAGCCACTCATATTGGCCTTGGCCTGTGTTATTGCAGGCATAAGATGTCCCATAAAGATCAACCCTGCGAAATAAATGCCCCCTGGGATGTTTGCCTCACCTTGGGAGATGTGGCCCGTTCCCTTGCCGAACATGGGCAGCATGTGAGGTTAATTGACAAACAAGAGGCGATGGATGTATTAGAACGTTCTTATGCGGCTAATCTGGTGCAAATGGGCGAAAATGTTCGTGAGTCCCCAGCATTTATATGCAATTGTTGTGGTTGTTGTTGTGAAGCCTTGCAAGCAGCGAGAAAATTTAGCCCCATGCAGCCGGTGGCTACGACAAACTATATCCCTAAGATTTCGCAAGAATGCATAGGATGTGGTAAATGTGAAAAGGTATGCCCGGTCTTAGCCATTTCTATGTCAAAAAACACAGAGGGTAAGAAGGTAGCTCTAGTAGATCATGAGGTATGCCTTGGTTGCGGTGTATGTGTGCGTAACTGCCCCAAAAAGGCCATTGAATTAGTGCGAAGAGAGGTTCAAATCATTACACCGGTGAATAGTACCCATCGTTTTGTACTGCAAGCCATCGAAAAAGGAACCCTCCAAAATCTTATCTTTGATAACCAGGCCTTTGCTAATCATCGCGCCATGGCGGCAGTACTTGGAGTTATTCTTAAGTTACCGCCTTTAAAGCAGATGCTGGCCAGCAAACAGTTCAAATCCATCTATTTGGATAAATTGTTGTCCAATAAATAAAAATGACACCAACCCTTTAATGAGTTGGTGTCAGTGATTAGTATTTCCACGGCCTTCTTTTGTCTAGACGCTGAACTTGCTCACAGCAATCTGAAGATCCTGAGCCATTTTCGCTAAGCTCTGGCTGGAAGAAGAGATCTGCTCCACGGAAGCACTTTGTTCTTCGGTGGCTGCTGAAACGGTTTGGCTTTGGCTGAGATTTTGTTTGCTGATCGTGTCGATCTGGTTGATGGAATTGACGATCTGTTGGCTTCCCCTGGCCATTTCCTCCACACTGGCGGATACTTCCTGGATGCTGCTGACGGATTGGTTGATTGAGCCGGCAATTTGCTCAAAAGTCGCACCGACAGAAGAGACCATTTCAATTCCATTCTTCACATCCTGATTTCCAGCCAGCATGGCGGTTACAGCGTTATTAATATTGGTTTGATTTTCGTTGATTAACTCGGCAATTTGGTTTGCTGCCTTGGAAGATTGCTCGGCCAGCTTTCTTACTTCTTCAGCAACAACCGCAAAACCGCGGCCTTGCTCACCGGCACGGGCAGCCTCAATTGCGGCATTAAGAGCCAGTAAATTAGTTTGAGAGGCAATGTCGGAGATCACATCCGTTATCTCGCCGATCATTCGTGAGCCCAGGGCCAGTTTGTCAACGGCTCCTTGGGTGACATCTGTAGCATGACCGATTTTATTCATTTGTTTTATTGCTTGGTCAATTATTTTTTGCCCATCTTTGGCGGACAGGGAAGTATTGCTGGCTTGTTCAGCCACCTCGCTGCTGGTTGCGGCTACTTGTTGAATAGCTGCAGATATCTGTTCAATGGCCGTGGAAGTTTCATCAATGGCCATGGATTGCTTTTCCGTACCGGTAGCCACATCCGTAATGGCTGCAGCGACCTGGCTTGTGGCAAGTGCCTGCTGCTCAGAGCTTGCCGAGAGTTCTTCTGAGGAAGAAGCCACTTGTTCCGCCGAGACACTGACATGTTGGATCAGGTTCTTAAGATTGGCAGTCATTTGGTTTACCGCCTTGGCCAAGATCCCGATTTCATCTTTCGTATCCAGCCTTACCTCTTCAACGGTAAGATTGCCCCGGGCAATTTCATTGACATTGGCCACAACCTTGTTTAAGGGTACTGAAACAAGTCTTCCTATAAACGTGCCAACGGCGATTGCCAACAATACCGCTGCGGCTAAGACGATGATTATGGTCCGAGTAGAACTTTTAAAATCTTCATTGGCCTGATCCATCATTTCTTTGGATGTCTGATCGTTGTAATCGGATATTTCCAGCAGGATGGAGTTAACCTTCTCCATATGGGGGGTGACTTCGCTTGTAAAATACCTGAATCCTTCCTCTCCATTCCCTGCTGAGGCAATGGCCAGCGCCTTTTCCCGCTCGGCCCGATATTGCTCCAACGCTGTTTCAAAGGTTGGGAATCTATCCTGTTCATAAGTATCCGGATTGGTCTGCTTATAATTAGTCCAGTTTTCATTGAATTGATTGATTTGAGTCTCCATCTCAGTTTTCAGTTCAAGGTATTCAGCTTGAGTGAGAGGAGCGGTCAGCAGCCGGTAAAACATGCCTTGAACGTTACGGTTAACTGCCCGAGCTTCTTTAAGCAAAGATATGGATTTAAGCTTGTCGGTGTACAGCGTATTGATAATTTCATTGGACTTCAGATTATTGTAATATCCTGTGTAACCCACCACGGAAAGAAAGACTGCCATTAACATCACAAGAGTGATTATTTTGGTTCCTACCTTGAGATTGAGTAAAGCTTTCATTATTGTACTCCCTTCTGAAATTCACAGATAAAGGTGGCATGTCAAGAAAATTAAGCGCCTTGAGGTATTCCTCCTAGAATCTCCTCAGGCTTCAAAAGAATCAGCAATCGATCTGGCAGCATTCCAATGCCATAAATGAATTGTTCAACGACCAACAGTTCGTCTTCGGGGGCCAGAATATCTTCGTCCTTGAATATTAAGACTTCGGTGACACTATCGACGATAACGCCAATCGTACTTTTGGAAATATTAAGAATAATGATTCGGGAATGATCGGTAACCGGCTTCTCCTGAAGGCCGAATTTCTCAGATAAGTTAATAATCGGCGTAACCATTCCTCTGAGATTGATAATGCCTTTGACAGACTCCTGGGCATTTGGAACTTGAGTTATGGTCGTTATTTTAATGATTTCTTTGACCGATTGGATGTTGAAGGCGAACTCCTGATCATTGAGTTTAAATACGACAACCTGCATGTGCGGTATCCCTCCTTTGCTTATAAAAGTCATATTTTGAAGTGAATTTGCATCGCGTGCTTTTGAGGCGGCAGATAGTCAGCTGCTGAAACTAAAGTCAAAGTGTTTGTCTTTAAAAAGTCTCACGCAATGCTCAACAACTTCAGAATCATATTTTTCACCCTTAAAACTGCAGATTTCCTGAAGGGCAGCCTCGATCCCGAGGGCCGGCCTGTAAGGGCGGTGTGAATTCATAGCTTCGACAACATCTGCCACGGCGAGGATTTTACTTTCAAGCAAGATTTGTGAGGAGGTCAGGCCCTTGGGATACCCTGAGCCATCCAACCGTTCGTGGTGCTGGCTGACGATTTTAGGGATCTTCCAAGGAAGCTTGAAATCTTTAATAATTTCGTAACCGACTTCCACATGGGTTTGGAGCATCTGATACTCAAGTTGGGTCAACACCCCCGGTTTGTTCAAAATATCGGTGCCGATATATATTTTTCCGATATCATGTATCGCAGCAGCCATGGAAAGATTATTGATCGCTTCCACGGAAAGTTTCATCTCCGAGGCAATGGCGCAGGCTAGTTTTTGCGTCCTTTTTTGGTGTCCTGAAGTATAGGGGTCCCGAAATTCGCTGATTTTGGAGATGAGGCTGATGGTTTGAGTCAGCATTTCTTCAAGGGTAAAGTTGCCGTTCTCGCTCTCCTGCTGGACCAAATTGGATTTGGGTAAATCGGTTTGTTCCTGTAGAACCATAAAGCGAATCGTTTGTTCGTTATGCAATAAATTATTTGCTGAAACCATACCATAGTTTAAGGAGCCGTTTTTTGTTTTGATGGATATGGGCCAGCTGCCTTCTTTTGATAATAATCCCAGCTCAAAAGCCGTTTTGCCCATGACTTCATGCTTTGGATAACCCAACAGATCCAGAAAGGCTTGATTGACATCGAAGATCCTTCCTGTGTTGGGATCGGCGAATAACATAGGTGCCAACGATTTGTTGAAAGCAAGGTAATACATTTCGTACATTTCCATCACCTTTCCAGAAAAAGCACATACTTTTCCCTAAAAGTTTTCAAAACACACAATTAGGTTGCATTTATTTGCATTAATAGACAATAAAAGATCTTTTTCGTAACATGATACTATAGCGATCTGATAGAATTATGACAGCCCATGTGAAATTGCCTTAGTACCATGAATTTCGGAAGAATTTTTTTGCGAAGCTTCCTAAAAAAGAGGGAAGCCATGAGTCATTAATTGCTCATGGCTATGCAAAACCAAAGTGTGATGCTACGATATAGTGCAGACATCCTTTTAAACTGTATATTTTTGACAACGTCAGACTGATTTGAGTGATGGATTCCAAAGTTAGATTGGAGTTTGTTTCAGTGAAATTTCATCAGCCGTTAACCTTGTTTTTTGCGATCGTTACAATAGGGGTAATTATCTATGGGTATAGGATGCAAGATGTCGGAATAGTTGTTTTGGCCATAGAAACCGTTCTTGACCCTGCCGAAAGAATTCAAATGCTGCCCACTATGTCTATTACAGGCATGGGTGTTTTTTTAGGTATATCCAGGTATCGTTTGTTTCCATGGCTGCCCATGGCAAGAGCAGCAGCAATCGATGCGATTCAGGAAGGGATAATCATCATCGATGAACAGGGCAGAGTCGTTGATAATAATATTGCCGTAGACAGGCTTATCTACGACATTATCGGTGTAAAGCGCAATGTAATCGGAAAGAACATCGAGCGGGTGCTCTCTGCCTGGCCCCAATGGCAATCTGCTTGTAAGAATGTACATGAAGATGAGTTTGAGATTGATCTTTTGACTTGGGGGAAAGCAAGATTCTTCCGGGTAAAAGTGTACCCTCTTCAAGGATATAATTTCCGGAAAAACGGAACGGTTTCGGTTCTTACGGATATTACAAACAACAGAATCCGGGCCCAGGACGCCGCTGGTGCTGAATGGGCCGAAGAACAGGTTGAAAACGAGTTGGAGCTGCTTAAGCAGCAAATGGAGACGATTTTCAGCACGATATCGGACCTGGCATTGTTATCCATTGTGGATCGGAACGGCAATTACGTGTTATATAACGAGGCCGTCAAACCCCAATTTGTCGAAGCAGATGCCGATCTCACGATTGGCTCGGCCTTTAGGAAAGGATTGTATTTTTCTGCTTGCGGAACAGAGATGGACTATTGTGATATCCCGGAGATAAAAGTTCTCAGGGGAGAGAAAGTATCCAAATATCCCTTTATGATGAAGAGGAAAACCGGTGAGACTCATTTTCTGTTTAACGGGACTCCTATTTATGATAAAAGAGGAAACGTGACCTATGCTATATTCTTTACCCTGGACATCACAGATCAAATCCTTCGTAAGCGACTGGCACAGGTGACACAGAATCTGGCAGAGCTTAATATGACAAAGGATAAGCTCATTCAGGCGGTTATCCATGATATCCGCAACCCCATCGCAACCCTGGTCAGCCTGCTGGAATTGGTTGAGGAAAAGGAACATGACCCTGAATATCACCACCTTTTAACGACAGTGTCGGAACAGGTGAAATATACCTATACCATGGTCGAAAATTTGTTGAAGTGGTTTCAACAACAGAAAGAGAACGTAATTCTAAACCCTTCCCTGATCAACTTGTATCGGAACACTCAAAAAGCCATTGAGATTTATGCCAAACGAGCGGAAGGGAAGGGGATAGTAGTCAAAAACAGGATCAGAGCCACCATGAATGTCTATGCAGACAGTGATTTGATCGAATTTGTTCTGCGCAATCTCGTGGACAACGCGCTTAAATATACTGCAAAAGGCGGGACAATCTCCATTCAGGCACACTCATCCGCAACCGATGTGATTATTTCAGTCACTGATACCGGAATAGGGATTGACCCGGCAAATTTAAGAACCCTATTTAAGAAACCCACCCTATCAACCCGAGGAACAGAAGGTGAAAAGGGTTCAGGACTGGGACTTATGCTCTGTAAAGAATTCGTGCAGAGTCACGGCGGGGAGATATGGGTTGAGAGTGAACCGGGAAAAGGAAGCACGTTTAGTTTTTCTCTCTCAACATCCGGAAAATCAATTCTTGTAGGGGGAGAAGAATGAAGGCAATTCTTATCGACGATGATAAACCTACGTTGTTTATTCTGAACAAAATGCTGGCTAGGATCCCCAGGGTGGAGGTCGTAGGTGAATTCCTGAGCGCAGGAGATGCTTATCATTTTCTTAAGAACAATCCTGTGGATCTGGCCTTTGTGGATATCAGAATGCCGGAGGAAAGCGGACTTGATTTTGCATGGAGAATCCTGGCGGAATTCCCAGACCTGTATGTGGTTTTTTTGACCGCCTATAAAGATTATGCCCTGGAGGCCTTTGAAGTCCAGGCCTTTGACTATATCGTCAAGCCGGTCCAACTGGAAAGGCTTGAAAGGACGGTAAGCCGCGCCCTGCAGCGCAAGGCTTCCGAGATTTCCTCGCTGAAACCTGTTCAACATTCTAATGTCCTATCCGTCTATTGTTTAGGTGGACTGGATCTTAGAAATACTAACCATGACTTTGTGATGATTAATTCATCCAAAGGGCAGGAGTTATTTGCCTATCTTTTAATCAACCGAGAAAGATTGACCTCCAAATGGAGAATCATGGAAGATGTTTTTCATGGCATGTCCCCTCAGAATGCGGAAACCTACCTTAATACCACCGTCTATAAATTACGAAAAGTATTAGAGCAATATGGAAAACGATCAGCCATCGTGGTCTCCAATGAGAGCTATGTCATGGAAACGAAGGATTTCTATATTGATTTCATCGAGTTCGAAAACAAAGTGCGTACCCTGCAGAGGATCACGGAGGCTAATCTCGAAGAAGCCATCCAAGCGGTTAACTTGTTTGCCGGAGAACTTTTTGGAGATAAGGATTACCAATGGTCCTTAGCAGAAAAAGAGAGATTATGGGATATTTATTGCAGCTTTGCTAAAAAGCTGGGCCGATACCTTTTGGAGAATCGGAATTTGACCTTAGCGCTGCAAGTCTTTAAAAAACTTGTGGCCATAAATGAACTGGATGAAGAGTCCCACTGCTTTTTGATGCAAGTTTACGCTGCGCAGAACGACCTGCCCGCGCTTATTAGGCATTATGATCGTTATGTCCAACTCCTGCAGCGGGAGTTGGCAATCTCACCAAGCAATTGGACGGCACAGTTGTTTCTAAGCCTAAAGAAATCCCTTCTGTAAAGGCTCAGTCTGGAAGAAAGCCTGAAACTGATGGAATTCAAGGGAGCTATCTGAGAAGAATAGTCAATCCTGTATCATGGTTACAGACGAATTGAATAAGATTGCTTCTGATGCACACCTGTCCGGAGGCCCGGCATATTCTATAGCGTAGTCTGAAAAAGACATGCCGGATAAGGATGGGTCATAATATGAGTGATGTAATATCCGCCCGGACGCCTGGGCAAATCGCGTCCGAGATTAATCTGATTAAGGAACAAAGCGGTCAAATGCTGCTGGTCAATGCCGTCGAGATTGGGCGGCGTCTGACGGAGGCCAAGAAATTGGTACCCCATGGGGAGTGGATCAACTGGCTTAAGGAATCAGTCAGTTATTCCCGCAGCACGGCGGCCAGACTGATGAAAACCTACCGGGAATACGGTCCCAAACTTACCTCACCCGATGGAGAAGACAGTTCAAATGTTGCAGCGCTGCATCATTTGGGCTATATGCAGGGACTCATCCTCTTTGGAGTCCCGGATGAAGAACGGGAGCAATTTATGGCAGACAACGGGGTGGAAACTATGTCCGCCCGCGAATTGCAGCAGACCGTCAAAGAAAGGAAGCAGGCGTCTGAGGAAAATGACCAAAACAGCGAAGCCAGCCCGGGGACAGCGAAGATTCAGGAGCCTTGGAATGGACTGGAAACTGGCAAGCAACAAGAGTTGGAAAGGGCCGCGGAACCGATTCCAGTCGTAACGAAAGTCATCATGCCGAAACCTGTGCGGCCTGCCGAAAGTGTTCATCCCGACAGCGAGAGGTACGATACCCAATACGCTATGCACCGTGATAACATCCTCAACGCTTACGCAGAGTTGCTGAAAACCCTTGTCGCCCTGGACAGAACAGACCCGGTGAAGAAGGAAAGAAACAGAAAAGAGGCCTTGAAGATCGCGACCAACATGGCGACGACGCTGAAGGAGTATCCGCCCAGGATTAAGACGAATTTGAAGATTCATGGGAACACTACGCTTCCTTAATGTAAAACAGTTCGAGTCCCATTATCTCCACAGTAAATGAAAGACGGTATGAGACCTGAACATTTTGATGAAATGTACAGATTCATACCGTCTTTTTATGCTCAAACCGAGAACATGATTAAAAATCCATTAATGAGCCGCTAATCGCTTGTTTAATTCTTCAGCTATTTCAAATTCGACTAAATCCATATTTGTTTTACCAATATAACCTGCCGGAATATCATTCGCTCTGATGAAATCGACGGTTTTATAGTAGGTTTTGTGGCTCATATATCTTGAATAGAAGAGAACAAAATCCACCTCACCAAAACTTCTCAGTTCAATCTTGTCATTAAAGCCATCTACGGTAAGAATGGTGGGGAATTTAGCCTTTAACCGTTTTCTCCAACTTGGGGTCCCGCCGATGATTAAGAGCTTCTTGTTGGCGATAAACCTCGATAGATCCAATGAGGTATCTGTGGGTGAATAATCGTTCTTAAGATCGATGAAAAACTCCCGAAGCTGAAAAAGTTCCTCTCTATTTTTCATTTCAGTATCCAGGTTTATTTTAAGTCTGTCGATCTCCTTATTTAACTCATTGATTTGTGCTTCATAAAATCTGCTTTGCTCTGATAAGGTATCCTGAAAATTCTTAACGCTTTCAAAAAACATTAATTTATTCTAATTATAGATTGAAGCTATATCTTTTCTCATTTCCTTATTTAAAGACAATCCGACAGAAACAATGGCCATGAAATATTTTTCAGCATCATTGAGGTTTATATCATAATTCTCCGCAAAAAATTCCATGACTTGTTTCATTTTTATACTTGCCAATGAAGTTCACCACCTAACAATTATAAAATTTATAAAAAAATAATGGCTCCGCCAATAGAAAGCGGAGCCATAACTGATTTTAGATACAGTTGGCTTTAATCCACCTCCTTTTCAAACGTGAAGGCATACCTGTTTCCAAGTATACCCCGAGGGCCTAGACCCTGTCCGGTGTCCATAGAATTGTTCTTTAGGTTCATTCCGGCTCGGAGATCGTTTTTCAGTTTTTAATCTAAATTTACCGTCAAAACCAGCGCGATTGACTGGTATCCGATTAGTTCGGGAATATTCAACTAAATGTAGACGTTTGTTTTGTTTGTTTGTGTTAGTGTTGGTGAGAAGATGAGGTTTGTGAATGTTGTTGTAGAACCAACATAAACATAATTTAAAGTCTTCCAATGATATTATACTGCACACCATTCCTGTTTATCAATGGTTTTGTTGGTTTCTGGAGTAAGTGGTTTGGTTTTCGCTGATTAACACCATGCGTCGATGTAGAAAAGCCCCATTGTTCATCGACCAAAATCGACTGGCGATAAGATAAACGGGGCATCTATTTATCATTGGCTCAATATCCACTCCGCAATATCCGCCCAAACCTCTGCAGACACTTTTTGCGGGATTTTGTACTCTTTTTTGAAATCCTTGACCCTGCCGTAAACCGACTTCATAAACAGATGGTTCAGTCCGGGGTAGAGCTTGAAAGAGACATTAGGTTTATCGATGCAGATTTGCTGATAGAGTGCGAAATCCTTTTCCGTGGAGACCTGAAAATCTTTGTCACCCTGCAAAATTAGAACGGGCTTTTCCGTCTTGGAAAGGTAATCTGCAGCAGGATGGGCATCCATCTCCTTAAAATACCATGCGTAGGTTTTGCCAAAAACCTTCATCTGCTTTGCTTCTTCTTCGCTCATGCCGGCGATGGCAGAGAATTTGGCTTTGAGCCCTGTGATTTGCTTATTCGCGATTCTTTGCAGCAACTTTGGCAGTTGGCCGAGCATATCCTCGTTTTGGCTCAACAAAATATCGCTAAAAAGGCGCGGCGAGCCTGCGCAGATGATGATACCCGCGAAATCGCCGCCCTCCGCGTCAATACGCGGCGCGAGCATACCTCCGAGGCTGTGACCCAAAATATATACCTGGTCGGGGTCAATTCTGCCGTCATTTTTAAGCAGTTCGGCGGCAAGAATGGCGTCCTCTATGGTCTCGCTTTTCACAGTCACATCGCCGGGGCTTGCTTTCAGCATCTGTTTTCCGTAAATCTTTGTGCGTTTGTCATAGCGGAGTACGGCGATTCCTTTAGTGGACAGCCCTTCGGCAATATCGCGAAACGGCTTATTCGCGCCGATGCTTTCATCCATATCCGCAGGACCGGAGCCATGCACCAGTACCACAGCTGGAACCCGTGAAGAACAATTATCCGGCAACGACAAAATCCCATTCAAAGGGTATTTTGTTCCTCTGCCAATGATTATTTTTTCATTCATATCCATAACCTCCGATTAGATAAAGAATGGCGCTATTACAGCGGAATGAGTTTAAACTTAATACCTTCCTATAAACTCCTCCATTTTTTTGGCCTGATATAAAACCGTTTCTTAGGCAAGTTGAACATCGTCGCTTTCTGCCTGAATCCGGGAAAAATCAACTACAAGGAAACACTATAAAATAACACAGTTCTCCATGTAGGATGAACTGTGTTTTAAAATAGTATACTGGGCAAAAATACAACGAATCAAGAAAAATGGTTATGTACTAATGGATAATCACTGCTATCACTCAAGATAGACAGCACCTTTTTTACCATCCACAGTGATGGTTTGTCCATCCCTGAAGATTTTGGTAGCGTTCTTCACCCCCAGAACGGCAGGGATGCCGTATTCCCTGGCGACGATTGCTCCGTGGCTCAAGAGCCCGCCGTGTTCAGTCACCACCGCACTGGCGATAGA
Organism: Desulfitobacterium sp. PCE1; assembly: GCF_000384015.1. Classification (NCBI taxonomy): domain Bacteria; kingdom Bacillati; phylum Bacillota; class Clostridia; order Eubacteriales; family Desulfitobacteriaceae; genus Desulfitobacterium; species Desulfitobacterium sp. PCE1. The sequence continues at coordinate 1,400,061 of NZ_KB913023.1, forward strand.
GAACAACGGGGTCCAGGCCGGATCGGTATTTTCTGCAACCAGGACATCTCCGGCCTGAAATCGTGAGAAATCGGAGGGAGAATAAATTATTTTGACCTGGCCGCGCACCTGCCCTGGACTCCCGGCCACACCTTTAAGAGCTGATCCCTGCCCGCTGTTTTCTGATGGGACAGAACCTGTTTGCCCGGCTGTTGTTGCATCCCCGCTTAATTTAGGCCAGCCCTTAAATAAGGATGGTAAATCATCAAGCGCAACTCGGGGGGCCGATTTCCTTCTGTTGATCTTTTCATAGCCCTGGCTCCAGGCCAGCCTGTGGGACAGCAATCCCTCGAGCTCTTCCAGTGTCAAATAGTAGATATCCTGTGGATCAAGCAAATATCCTTGCGCTGTAAGTCTTTCCGTAAGGGTGACCACAGCTTTTTGATTAAGGAGAAGGGCATGGTGACGTAAAAATGGCGGTTGTCTCTCAGAAGCATATAGGATTGAGTGGATTTAAGTAGTTTATCGAAGATCGCCCTCTGCACAAAATTTAGTTTGCTGCGGACTAAGACTTCAGTCTCTTCCCGCTCTTTTTGCTTTTGCTGCTCCCTTTCTTCCGGATTGATCCGTTTGTCAGCGGTAAGGCTGCCTTTCACCATGGCTAATATGATCCCCGGGTTCTCCCACCAGAAGTCTTCGGCAATATCCATGTTTACATTGAGATGCCCATAATCCCCTAGAAAATCAGTCAATTTGGCTTTAAAAGCTTTTCCCACTATAGAATCATCCAACCTGCTTAAAAACTCGGGAATAGTGCTCTGTGCCAATAATTCCCGCAAATATGGCGATGAGGCAACGGTCTCAGTCAATTCCCATAATTTGTTGTTGGTCCGGACTGTCAGATTATCCGGCAGGCCTGAGACCAGCTTGGAACTTAAGGATAAATCCTCGTCTCCCAGCCACTTTTTCATGAAACCGGTCAGCATGTTATATAGAGCCTCGGTCACAGATAAGCTGGGCAGCTGAAGCTGAAAGAACTGTTTGGCCAGCTCCAGATTATTCTTGATATAATCCAGGAGTTCCGGCATAGTCAGGCTTTTGACATCCGTCTTTTTATGCTTGTCTATATTATCCAGATAATCGGGCAGCATGGCATAAAAAGCTTTAGCCAAAGAGTTTATAAGTTTGTTCCCGGCTTTTATGGACCCGATGGTGAGGGTAAGTTCCTTGAACCAGGTCCGCTTTGGTGCGAACTGCTGCCAATCCGGGACAGAAGAATAGGGCTCGAGCATTTTTAGCGGTTGAAGGGACTTAAGGTTGGTGAAGTTGAGATATAAATAACCATAGATATTGGCAGCAAATATGGGAGAGGGAAGTTCCTTTTTGCTGATTGAGCGGTAGGCATACAGCCCTCCTTCAGTGTCACAAGGTTCAAGAATCGACCAGCCCAGGACCGAGGACGGCTTATTGTACCGCTCCTTGACTCCGCCGAGATTTGTCCACTCAAGCTCCGGATCAAAGTTAAAGAATTCACTCTCTCCTATATGCTCATCAACTTGCTCTGTGGATTTATGCAGGGTAGTGATCGGGCGCGCTTGAAGAATGTAATAACGGTTGCCTGTTTTTGCCCATTCAATATCCTGAGGGAATTGGTAATGTTCCTCTATTCGTTTAATCAGCTCCGTAAGCTCCAGGATATCCTTTTTGCTTAACGAACTCCTTTGCCGCTGATCCTCTGCAACCTCAGCAAAAGTTGTACCAGGCCCGTTCAAAGGGTGCACTGCCATTTTTTCTTTGTCAGCGATGATGTAACGGATGATAGGGTCATTTTGTTTATTAATCACATAGTGGTCCGGGGTTACCTTACCCGAAACGATACCTTCCCCAAGCCCCCAGACAGATTCGATGACGATCTCATTTTCCTTGGCATTCAAAGGGTTGACACTAAAGGCGACTCCGGAAACTTCCGAGTCCACCATCTGCTGAACGACAACAGCCAAAAAAACTTGGCGCTGGTCAAAGCTGTTATTTATGCGGTAATGAATGGCCCTCTCCGTCCAAAGGGAAGCCCAGCACAGCTTAATATGATTGCTCAGCTCAGACAGGGGGATATTGAGATACGATTCCTGCTGCCCGGCAAAGGAGGCCTCAGGCAGGTCTTCCGCTGTGGCCGAGGAACGGACCGCAGCCAGAGACCCGTGGCCGATCACTTGGGTAAAGGCCTGAACAACCTCCTGCGCCACTTCTTCCGGGAGGGGAGTTTCCAGAATGCGTTGGGAAATCTCCTGGGAAAGGAGAGCAATATCCTCATTCTTCATAGTTGAGGGCTCGGCAAGTTGAGCTAAGAGCTCATCTAAGCCCGCCCGGCTCACAAATTGACGGTAAGCCTCGGCGGTGATGCAATAGCCCGGCGGAACGGGCAGTCCGGCTTGAGTCATTTCACCTAAGTTAGCGCCCTTGCCTCCGACTTCCTGAATACTGTTGATATCGATTTGCCCAAATTCTTTAATAAACATCATGGGTTGCTCCCTCACTTTTGTGTGCAGTTTTCTAAGCCAAGACCTTTGCTGTGATAAGTGTAAAGGGTATCGATCATCTCTTCCGGAGATGTCTCAAGCTGAAAAACATTCCAGTAACGGACGCTCTGGTATGTGCCGTAAATAAAGCTTACTGCAGCCAGTTCCGTATTTTGAGGATTGAATTCCCCATTCTCAACAGCCTCATCAAGTACAGTCTTAAACCAGCGGGCGAACTTTTGCAGGGAATCGTCACGCTTAATTTTTAGATTGCTCATGGTTCTATTGGCAAGAAAAAACTGTGCTTCTGTACGGTCGGGTAGAGCAGACAATACGATTGTTTCGATTACTTTTTGAATGATTTCCTCAAGATTTGCAGCACCATCGATAGCCCGTTCCAAGTGCTGGAGAGATTCATTGTTAATGCGGGAGTATACTTCTTCATAAATGTGTTCTTTGCTGGGGAAATAAAAATACATTGACCCCACAGATACCTCCGCTGCCTGACAAATGTCCTGAATCGAGGTGTTTTCGAAACCCTTTAGCGCAAATAACTTTAAAGCGGTATCGAGAATATGATGTTTCTTGGCATCCTTTTTCTCCTGAATATGTTTGGGGGTTTTATACGCCATTTTATCAGCTCCAAGTGTAGAATGATATTCTATACTTCAAAGATAGCACTTTTTCACCATCAGGTAAAGAGGGTATTTTGAGGAGTATATATTCTCCTTGGATGCTGCCGGTGAGCTGCTTTCAACAATAATGGGTCACAAGGGAAAAGGTTATTCCTAGGATTACTGAACCTATGATATACTAATTATTGTCAACAAGAATGGAGGATAAAGCCTCCGGCACAGATTGAACGGGGAAAAACCCAACGCAGAAGAAACAAGCTGAGAGGCTTGTTTTATGCTATTCACCGTCTTTTTTGTTAATATTAATTCGCAGTAATTACGAACAAAAAAGATGTTAATTGGGGAAATTCGGGGGTGACAACAAATGAAGAAGGTTAGGATTACAGTTGTTCGAAAAGAATTTTATCCTGAATTTGCGGACAGATATTTAACGGGAGGTAAGAATGTCGGTCCCTGCCCCTTGATGAACGAAGGAGATATATTCCTGTATGAAGGAGGAGCTGAAATACCGAAAGGATTTTGCCCCTGGGCATGGATTGACATTTATCGGGGTGTAAATGCACTCTCTGCAGGGGCAACCTATAAACCGTGGAACAATCAAGACGGGGTACAGATACTCTGTTGCACTGATGGTATCAGACCAGTCGTATTTTTAGTCGAAGCAGTCAATGATGAGACAGAGTAGGAGGAATCAATGATCACACAGGATAGGCTCATGCAAATTCTTATTAAAGGACGGTATGAATGCTACGCAAGGAAAAGCACTGACTATAATCCATATGTAAAGTCAGATTTGTATGATTGGAAATTTACCCTTCCCATTGATAACTATAGTTTCACAGATGCATATCGGGGCTTTAACCCATATAGCGGCGTTGAATATATCTATGTGGATCAAATTAAATTGCCCATTTGGTCCTGCGACTATATCGGGTATGTAAATCTAGACTCTATTATGTCTGCAGAAGCGATATATGCATTTCTAAAAGAAGCCAGAGGCGTACATTTGATGAACTGTCAGGGGAACCTTTTTTTCGATTATGAGTACGAAAATGAATTCCTCCGATATAAAACATATTTTCAAGGGAATTTGGCCGGGTTATTGCAAAAGGAAGAGTTTTTCTACAAAAATAAGCTTGTAGCCCAACAGCTCTCAGCAGGAAGATTAAACGAACAGCTTTTGAGAAACCCATCACGTTGAGAAGCATTGGAAGCATATGGACTATCATCCAGACGTACTTGCCTATCAGACCAATTTAAGGGGAGACGCTCATCATGATGCAGCTATTTGGTAAAATAGATATGAATCTGCTTAAATTAATCCACGATTATACGCAAAATGCCTTGTTTGACAAAGCTATGCCCATTATAACCTTCTTAGGGGATAAGGGACTGATTTGGATCTTCATAGCGGTGGCTTTAATTGCAAGCAAAGAATATCGAAAAGTAGGGACGATGGTCATTTGCGCATTGCTATTAAGTTCAATTTTGGGGGAGGGGCTCTTGAAGCATTTGGTACAGAGACCAAGGCCCTTTACTGTTGTTCCAGCGATTCAATTATTAATATCAAAGCCCCTAACCTATTCATTTCCATCGGGGCACACAGCTTCAGCGTTTGCAGCAGCAGGGGTACTTTCCAAAATGATGAGGAAATACAGGGTTTATGTGGTAATGTTAGCTTTGCTGATTGCTTTTTCGAGGATGTATTTATTTGTCCACTATCCTGCAGATATAATTGCAGGGATTATGCTGGGACTTATCTGCTCCAAAATGATAGTGTATTTCTTTGAGTTTGTAAATAAAAGGTTAAATAATAAGCACGAGGATAAAGGTAGTAAAGGGGGCATCAATTTTTGAGATTTAGCAATGCGAATAGTTCATATATATTTAGTTTTAACCCAGTAATGTACAGAGGGGGAGGACTCCACATGAAAAAAGTTTATTTAATATAGGCTATGTAAAACCAGGTGGCAAGAGCGTAAAATAGCATTAATATTCAAAGCAAGAGGAAGTTGAAGGAGAGAAAAGATGAACACAAGTTTATTTCATTCATTGGAAGGTGAAAATATCTGCTTTAAATCACTAAGTACAAATGATGCTAAGGATATACATAATTATGCGTCAGATGAGGAGGTTTCACGTTTTATCGGCTGGAACTTAATGAATACCTTGAAGGAAACTCGTGAACATATTGAAACAATGATACAACGTGAGTCAGCAGGTACTCATCTATATGCCTCTATTGTTCTAAAATCAACCCAAGCAGTTATTGGGACCGCCATGATTTTTAACTTTAACCAAAAAGCAAACCATGCTGAAATTGGTTATGTTTTTAATAAAGAATATTGGGGCAAGGGTTATGGCACAGAGAGTGTTACACTAATGAGTGATTTTGCCTTAACATCACTTAATCTTCACAAACTCCATGCCAGTGTAGTGGATGCAAATATTGGTTCTGCCCATATACTTAAAAAAAATGGGTATGAGTTAGAGGGACGATTAAAAGACCACTATTTTATAGAAGATAAATATTATAATGCATTGCTTTTCGGCAAAATCCTAGAACCCGAAAAAGGAGGTTGTTTATGAAAGTCGAAGTTGTAGAATATAATAGCAAATGGGCTAATTTATATCAGGAAGAAGCTGAAAAAATCAAAAACATACTCGGGAATGAATTAGTTGATATATACCACATCGGAAGCACATCAGTGGTGAATTTGAAAGCTAAGCCAATTATAGATATTATGCCTGTAGTAAAGGACATTAAGAAAGTTGATGAATATAATAAAGAGTTTGAAGCTTTGGGTTACGAGCCAAAAGGTGAATTCGGTATGGTTGGCAGAAGATATTTTAGAAAAGGACTGGAAGACAGAACCCATCAAATTCATGTGTTCGAAAAAAGAAATACTAATGATATTGAAAGACATTTAGCTGTTCGCGATTATTTAAGAACACACCCAGAGGATGCGCTTGAGTATGGCGAATTAAAAAGCAGATTAGCTACGATGTTTCCTTTGGACATTGAGGCTTATTGTGATGGTAAAGATAACTTCGTTAAGGAATTAGAAAGAAAAGCGTTAGAATGGTATCACCAAACAAGATGACATAGCAGATTTACAAGAAGGTATGGAGATGAGCGATGAAATGGTTGTTGAAAATCCGAATAGAACAGAGCAGTTAATAAGTGAATTAGCTTCAGTTTGGGAAGCATCTGTAAAAGCTACTCATATGTTTCTAAATGAAAGAGACATCATTGCTTTACGTTCTTTTGTAGAAACAGGAATTAAAGAAGTTGACAATCTAATTGTCGCGTATGAGAATCAGAAGCCCATAGGCTTTATGGGGATAGCCCAAGGAAAAATTGAAATGTTATTTCTTGAACCAGCTTGTATTGGCAAAGGTATAGGGAAAAATCTTGTTACAAAGGCCATTCATGAGCATGAAGTGTCATATGTAGATGTAAATGAGCAAAATCCTCATGCAGTGGATTTCTATAAACGCTTTGGCTTTGTGGTATATGAGCGTACAGAATTTGACGAACAGGGTAATTCATTCCCAATTTTAAAGATGAAACTTAGATAAGTAAGAAAAAGTTTATTATTTGAACAAAATTTAATATGAAATTATGAGGCTAAGTTTTTAGGTCGGCTTCAATGACCTAAAGACTAAGCCTCTTGGTTTCACTACTTCAATTGATACCCAGTTAAAATGCTCCTCCTTGTCTTAGAACTTATCTGCTAATGCTATGGCTTGTTCAATCCCGTTTGTCTTGTGAATATCACCAGGTGCGGCAACCGATGGAACTAAAACCTCACCAACTGATTGCCATTGAAGTAAGTCAGTGGTTTGCTTGTAAGCAAAGCGGATTCCGTCAAACATAGGCAGATCATTATCTTCGCAGCAGACAATGAGTGCGCATTCCTTATTTCCAACAGCTCTCTTGCTAACTAGAAAAGCGTAAAACTTATCAATTACGGCTTTAATTTTTGCCGGAAATGTAAACCAATATAGCGGTGTGGCAAAAACAATTGCATCAGCTTCTTCAATTGTAGGGGCTATTTTATTAAAATCATCATCAAAACTGCAAGCCTTACCTGTCTTAAAACAGGTTTCGCAAGCGGTGCAGCCCTTAATAGTCATATCGGCTGCATCATAGCGCGTGATACTGTGACCGTTCCTTTCGGCCTCCTTCGTGAATGCCTCCACCATAGCAAAACTATTGCCGTTTTTTCGCGGACTGCCGGTTATGATAACGATTTTTTTACTTTTTTTCATATAATCTACCTTCTTTCAATTGATTGATGACGAAACCGAGCGGTGTTAATTGCAATATAATGTTGACACCAATCGGTATGTTTGCTTTAATTTTATTATAACCTAGCTGTTATTCAAGTACGCACATTAATGTTCAATACTATAATTAAGGTTTAGTACTTACCCAAAGGAGAGTGTGAAATGAGTTTTTCGTGTATTTCAGAAGCTGAAGATTTGGAAAAGACAGGATTTAGCTATACTTTATCCCTGATAAATGGAAAATACAAAATGGTAATATTATATTGTTTGATGGAGTTTGAGGTGGTAAGATTTAATGAAATGAGGAAATATATCAAAACAATATCATATAAGACATTGAGTACAATGTTGAAGGAATTAGAAGCTGACAAGCTTGTGCATCGAGAGGAATATCCTCAAATTCCGCCTAAGGTTGAATACAGCTTAACCGAGCGCGGCAAATCCTTAATTCCAATTCTTGATACCATGTGTGAATGGGGCAATACCAATCGAATGACCTAATACATTAAGTATTATGCTAAAGGATTATGCTTTTTTTGAGTTAAAGTGATTACCAGTTTGACCACAAGCAAGGCACCCTAAGCTTGATTTTGTAGGGTGCCTTGCTTGTTTTTGAAGTTATCCTTGACATGAAAGGATGAAAGAATTCAGGAGGCTAATACACATAAATGGAACTTAATATGGATTATTTTCTACAAATGTTAGACTTGTCCCGGATACAATGTGTAGTAGTGATTATAACTGCATTTTTAGTAGGCTTTTCAAAGACAGGGATTAACGGTGTGATAATGCTCGTGATACCTATTCTCGCGAGTGCCTTTGGTGGGAAGGATTCCACAGGGATTCTGCTCCCGATACTGTTAGTCGGAGATGTGTTTGCTGTATGGTCCTATCGCAAGAGTGTTGATTGGAAAAAGGTTTTTGCGCCTCTGCCTTGGGCTTTGATCGGCCTGTTCATTGGTGCTGTCGTTGGAAAAGTTATCAATGATCAGGTATTTATCATCTTGATCGGAATCATTATTATATTCTGCTTAGGGATTTTAATGTACACGGAAAAGATGGGGAAGAACTTTACAGTGCCTACGGGGACATGGTTCTATATAACAGCGGGAATCTTAAGCGGATTCGCTACCATGATTGGAAACGCCGCCGGTCCGATTTTTAGCGTCTACTTATTGGCGCTCGGATTACAGAAGAATGATTTCATGGGAACTAATGCCTGGTTCTTCTTCATCATAAATTTCATCAAGGTTCCCGTTCAGATTTTTGCATGGCATAATATAGAGCTACGGTCATTCATACTAACGGCGGTGATGACACCAATAATCGCTTTGGGAGCGGTTTTAGGATTCTTTATAATTAAAAAAATAAATGAGAAATTTTTCAGGCATCTGATTATCTGCATGACAGCACTATCAGCGCTAAGACTATTTGTATAAGGATGTCTTTGGTTTTTGAGTACTGCCGCCAAGGCCCCATCAGGCTTAGGCGGCGTTTTTTATATCTTCATGGCATACAGAAAAGTATTTTTCGATTGATTGATAATTAATGGATTTTAAAGAATACTATACTTTGGAGTTATTCTTCTTTCCAGGATGGAACATCGTGCGAATATAGTTAGAAACGGCTATCTTTCCGCACAAGATTATGTCGCAACGAAATCCTAAAGTTTTTAATGAATTTTTAACGAGTTACCGCCCTCCTCATCCTGGAATGGTTCGGATTAGTTTAGCTTTTTATAATACTAAGGATGAAATTAGTCGATTCCTTCAAGCGTTAAGTCAGATAATTACCGATAAGAAACAGCTTGTTGAGAAATACTCTGTCTGAAACAAATTTTTATACTTCTTCAATAAGTAACAAAAGATAGTGTGAAGCATATTTTGTAGAAAATATTGAAGGGGTAGAAGGTTCTATGAATCAAGGAATTTATGGACAGTTTCCGGTTATCGGAAATATGATTCCGAAGGATTATGTAGTCACGAAAGGCTACGGGGATACTGATATAAATTCAGGCAACAAATATCCATGGAAGACAGGGTCTTTTGACTCGGCCTGTGTTATGGCCAGTATTGAGAATTTTAATATCGTTAAATATACTTCCATACTGCCTCCGGAAGCTACAGAAATCCCTATGGAGCAAGCGAGGGCTTTATATCATCCTGGTGCGGTAATGGGAACAATTATGGCTCAGGTTAATGGTTATAAAGGAGAGCGGATCTGTGCAGGGGTGGGAAGAATTCAAGTAAGAAGAAATTACGATGGTCTTTATATTGCAGGTTATGCGGCGGAATACTTAGGCGATGGGGATGAGCAGGTGGCAAAAAGAAGTTTGCACGAGTCATTACTCAGCATGGTTTTCCGTCGCTTTAACCCACGGGATGTTACCGTATTTAATGAAAGATTGTGTATTCAGGAACATATAGTAAAACATCAATACGGTACTGTAATTGCTGTGATTGGATTCTTAAATAATATTTATCCGGTAATAGGTGGTTTATAATTTTTCATGTGTAAATTAACCAGAAAGCATAGGCTTTCTGGTATAAGCAAATTTAGAAGAGTCGGGAGTATTTTTCATTTCCTGTTAAGGAGTTGTAATTGTGAGTATGGCCATGTTCAAATGAAGTAGTACCTTGGTACTGATGGATATGGCCACCGCCGGATAAGGGTATTGCGGGACCTGTAGTCCCGGAGAAGGAGTGGACATGGGCATGGTCAACGGTTGTTACTCCATTATAAGGATGGACATGTGAGCTACCACAAGGTATATCATATCCTGTAGTACAGCGCATTCGATGGGAATGTCCACAATCAAAAGTGGTTTCATTACAAAAGTCATGAACGTGAGGTTTTTTCATATTCTTACATTCAACTCCTTTCTGTGGAAAATACATCCAATATAGGTTATGATTTGTCTCTAATTCATGTCAATGCTTTGTGCAAAATACTTAATAGGAAAACCCAAATATTACCGTGTTAGTACTTTTTAAGGAAAAGCAGCCAGTGAAACGTACCTGGCTGCTTGCGTTTATTTTCGGGGGGGGTATATTGCGCTGTTAAATAAAGGCTTTATTACTTATAATAAGTAATACGGAAACAAGGTTGAGACAGATAAAACAGATGACATAAGGTAGATTGGAGAGGTAATAATGGGAAATACGGATAAGTTTGAACTGATAGCTAATATATATGACACTTCTGAAAGAATCCAAATTGCAAAGGTATCATCAAATGCCATTCGTGAATATTTAGTTGATGCTAAAGGTAAGAATGCTATTGATTTTGGGTGTGGAACTGGTCTAGTTGGAATGAACTTGTTAAACGATTTTAATTCTATGCTTTTTCTGGATACATCACAAAATATGATTAATCAAATAAAGCAAAAAATTTCTGGTTCTAATATACAGAATGCAGCAACATTATGCTTTGACTTTGAAAAAGATAGTCTTCCGGATTTACATGCTGACTATATTTTTATGGCACAGGTTTTGCTCCATATTAATGATGTTGAATTAGTTTTATCAAGATTGTATAAGGTTCTAAATGAAAGAGGACATTTATTAATCGTAGATTTTAATAAAAATGAAAAAATAGTTCCAGATATGGTTCATAACGGATTTGATCAAATAGAGTTAGCAGATATTATGACAAAAATAGGATACAAGGATATTCAATCTAAAACTTTTTATACTGGAAGTAAAATATTCATGGGGCATGATGCATCTTTGTTTATTCTTGATTCTCAGAAATAAAGTTAGAAATATTAATTGCCTGCTAGAGCGATCATAAGGCCTTCATATGGTAGGAGAGAAAATAAACAACACCAAATTAGCTGTTTATTTCTTCCGCTGCAAAATAATTTTCTTCAACACCTGCAAAGTTAAAGGTTCGGCTGCTCTCCAACCGTTACCCCTTTGGCTATAAGGTCGCTCCCCATGGCGTTTATGTTGTAGCTGCCAAAAAGAATTATTATATAAATTACACCTAACTCTAAGTCAAGGATGATTATGAAAATATTTTATATAAGGTTATACTTACTGTATCCTAGGGAGTATAAATTTATTAATATATGAAAATTCTTTTTGCATACTATTGACTTACAGTTAAGTATAGGGTCTATACTTGTTGTATAGCAGAGATAGGAGTGTGGATTTATGAAAGTGATAGCTATTAATGGTAGTCCCCGTAAAAATGGTAATACAAGCCAGGCACTCAAGGTTATGGCCGATGAGTTGGAACAGCAGGGTATAGAAGTTGAAATCATTCAAATTGGCCAGCTGAGTATTCATGGGTGCATTGGTTGTGGATACTGTCGGACTTCTGAGGAAAATCACTGTGTTTTTAAAGAGGATATTGTTAATGAAGTTGCAAAGAAAATGCGGGAGGTGGACGGCTTTATTCTTGCATCCCCTACCTATTATGCAGGAATAGCAGGAACAATGAAGGCTTTTCTGGACAGAGTATTCTACACAAGTTCAGGCTATTTCAAATATAAGGTTGCAACTTCCATTTCTGTTGTAAGACGTGCCGGTGGTGTAGATGTAGTACACCAGCTCAATAACTATCTTAACTTAGCTCAGACAGTCATACCGCCGTCCCAATACTGGACAGTAGCGTATGGTATGGAAAAAGGAGAAGTTCTTCAGGACGGAGAAGGTATTCAGACCCTTCGTAAAAATGCCAGATCAATGGCCTGGCTCCTTAAGACAATTGACGCTGGAAAAGAAAAAATACCTGTTCCTGTAGAAGAAGATCGTGTTAGGACAAATTTCATACGATAGCAAATCAAAAAGGAAATTTAAACGCAATCAAGCCATCGGAGTACGCTTATACCATTGAAAAGTGAATATGCAGACATGAATAGAGTGCATCTCAGGACAAGGGATTGCACTTTATTCATGTCAGTAATGAAAAAGATATTTAAAGAATAAGCACTAATATGGGAAAAGAATGATTTTTATTTGATATAATTAAGAAGGTCTAGCTTCTGCTATCAGTGGCGGAATCCAGTCAGCCAAATAATCACAGTTTGATATATGCAATAGAAAGGTTTGGGAATAACGAGATGTTTGAATTATTATTTTTGATGTCCTTCACGCTGCATAATCTTGAAGAAGGGATTTGGTTGCCAAAGTGGTCAAAGTACGCGGGCAGATATCATCAACAAGTAGGAAATAATGAATTTCGCTTTGCAGTCATGGTTGTGACATTATTTGGATATATTTTAACGTTTGCTTTTTTAGTAGCAGCAAACTCAAATGAGGTTATAAAGTACTTGTATCTCGGTTTTATAATGATGATGTGCTTTAACTCAATATTCCCCCACCTGATAGCTACAATATTTCTAAAGAGGTATGCTCCCGGAACATTAACGGGTGTTTTTCTAAATTTGCCGATCGGATTGTATTTGATATTTTGGCAATATGGTAATCAGCTCGAGGTTAACAAATTGGTAATCGGTTTTGTTGTGATTGCGACTGCAACACTTACATCGCTGCGACCACTATTTAAACTAGGAAGAGGATTATTTAATGAGTAGCTTAATATGGAGTATTTTCTGCAATATACTGGGTGCCGATAGAATACCAGTTTCATACAGCATCTTTTTTTAGGGCTTTTTAAATCCAGTAAATGCAAAAAAGTTTGTCAATGGTATTAGATATAAGCTTCAAAGCGAATTTGAAATTAGTACACAAGATATCCTATTTGAAGCAGTAGAAGATTTGGAAATTGCAGTGAAAGAAAGTGATATTATAATTACAGTGACACCATCAAGAGCACCAATAATAAAAAAGAATTGGATTTTTTAGAACAAAAATCGGGCTGAAAGAGTGGATTTTTCGGCCCGATTTCTTTTAGATCCTGTTAAAAATATCAATATAAGGCACAGAGTCTACAGAATCTAGTATAAGCGAATAAGAAAACGGCCGATATTGTGGCCGTTGAAGTTTAACTAAAGATATAAATGTCTCACCGATCATGGAAGATCGTAAAGCGGGTTAAATGGTTGAGGAATTCCCATCCTTCTCTCTAAACGTTGTAACCAAGGCGGCTCGAATTGTTCTTCATAAAGCTCCCACCAGATAGGTTCACGACCCGGTATTATACCCATACGACGTTCAAGTTGTTTCAGCCAAAGTGGATGAAACTGTTCTTCAAATCTTTCCCACTCCGGTGGTTCATAACTACCGATATGAGTCAATGGATATCTTGCTACCATCCGGGGATATGGTGCATAGACGGGTATGGTTGTAGGATAGTACATTAAATAGATCACCTCTTAATACATTCTCGATGGTAATATATTCCACAGGGGGTGTCTAAGAAAGTTGTCAGAGGGTTTTCTGTGTAATTTAGGTCAGTCTGACATAATGATCGTTTAGCGGTCAGGGGAAGGGAACATTCCTGCCTGTATTAACGGATGCTGCTTATTTTACTCCGCCGACATAAGGTATTAAGACCGATTATATATTTTGGGAGTTTTGGCTTGTCCTAAAGTGTTAAATGAGCGACATCTCTAAAAGTTCAATGAAATTCATTTGTACTAGTGTAACCGTCAGTACAATCCTGGAATAACATGTACTAAATAGTCAAAGAAAGGAGGTATTACCGAATAATGTTATTTAATTCGGGAATTACTGATGGGTTATTACCAACAAATGTCTTTATTCGTCAGTCACTAAATTTAAATCTTTTCTTTTTGCGTATTATGAAGGAACACTCCTTCTTCTTAGCAGCGGGATTTCTTTCTAAAGATGAAGCTTTGTCACAACAGGCGATTCATTTCATGAATTCCTTTAATGCCCTTTTAACTGAGGCTATTCTTTTAGCGAATGGCAATGTAGATTCGGCTGTATTGTGTTCTGGAGAAGTTGCAACGAATATGACTTTAAGGGCTGAACAGAAGACGCAAGGATTAGGTGGAGTTCCACTTGATACGTCACTAACTGTTCAAGAGCTAAGACTTGTACCAGCAGCAGAAAATGTGAACCCAGCTATTGAAGGAAATGTTCAAAGCCTAAATGAAAGAGCTATCGTGCTAACGAGAGAATTAGTTAAATTTAAAACCCAAGTCTTGGATGCGATGTTATCTGGTCGGTTGTTTACTTTTAACTTTCCACTTCTTATTGTCCACATTCGACGCGAAGCGCTCCTTTTTATTGAGCAACTAAGATTGCTGCAGAGAAGGGGATCAATCGACTTGACACAAGAAGTAATTTGCCAAAAAGTATTCTGGGATCTGCAAATGGCTGAACATGCCCAATTCATTGCCCATTTGTTAGACCCGACTGAAGCTGCCTTGATAGATCAAGCCAATAATTTTGCAAGGTTATTTTTTAATTTACGTGCCCAAACAGAGAGTGGTGCAAATCCTTTAGGTCAATTGATTGGCCAAGAAATTGCGGCTACAAGCAATTTGCGTAATTTTAAAGCTACTGCAGAAGAATTAATATTAGCTAACCGCATAAAGTCAATCATATTTCCTTTGCTTGCCGATCATCTCCTACGGGAGGCAAATCACTTCTTACGGATACTAGATACTTCTGGGAGAATCTTTGGTTTGAAAAACGAGTTGTCAGGACAATTAAAAATTCGTACACCTTCTTTATTCTAATCTAACGATCAAAAAGTAGTTAAAAAACAATATGAGTTGGCCTTAAAGCTTGTTTAAGGCCAACTCAAAATTTATATAAACACCATCGTTTAAGAATCGGCGATAAACATTTGATTCTGATAATTAATGAAATCCCCCATTCTTACCCGCCAGAATTAAAGGAGCTTATATTACCATAGAACATGTTGTTCTTTATGCTCTAAAATCATTTTCAAGGCAGTAATTATGAAAACAACAAAGATAAATGCCCCCAGCGATACCAACGGAGAGAAATAGGCAAAGGGTTGTGCGTATAAAAGTGTGCCGTGTGCCCATAAATCATATAAAGTCATGGTATCTCTCCTCTTGGCGAGCATAAGCTGGAAATCGTAACTCTGCGATTATAAACTGCACCTTATTTCATCAAGGAGCTCCTGATTTAGGCTTAGGATAAATTTAAAAATAATGCCACAGAGAAAAAGTCCGACAGACAGAAACATAATTCCAAGTTGCAGGGGAAAAGGTGCATATATATCTATAAATCGAATGAGGCTCTTGATATTTTCATTGGGCTCTAAGGATTGTTTAATACTAAATTCTATGTGTCGCAAATCGATTGTCAAAAAACCGATTGAGGTGTGATCATCAATGATAGGAAAATATATAGACATGCGTGGAGTTAAATTGAAGGGATTTAAAGACGGCGTCACTGACTCATCTGTTGGCACAATATTTTCGTATTCTGAACGAACAGCCTGAACAATTTTATTCGCTCCGTCGGTTAAGACTAACCCCAAGGAAGCAAACATGATGAGCAATGTCAAAGGGATTGGAGAATTTAATTCTAATATTTTAAACATTAGATAGATGGTCTGATTTGGTTCTATCTGTTGGCGTCCGTAGACTGCTATTCTCTGAAGGTCAAGGATTGAAATGCCAATTGCTCTGTAGGGGGGGATAAAAAACCAAAAGAGAATTGTACGCGGACACAAGTTAAAAGGATCTAAGCGGTTATGGAAGTATTTTCGAGTTATTCGACAGAGTTTGGAATGGAATTCACTCTGCCAGTATCTCTTTAGAAAATAATAGCAATTCGGAAATCTATTAATAGATTTATCGGATGACATGAAAATCCCCCCCCCTTTTATTCCTATGCAAAACTAAAAGGAGTCAATTATTTGGGGCACTGATTTTTCAATTGGGTTTTCAACATACCCTACTGTTCGGAGAATTAACCATGTCCAGAATAAAGAGTTTATGATGGCTATGACGGTAGGGACGGGCAACCATATTCCCCAGAATTTAGTTGTCGTTTTTGTATTGTCCGTTAAGCCCATGCTGTTCATATCTTCATCACCTTTGTTAAGATGGTAAGGTCAAATAGTTTCTAAAGATAACGTAACCCAGAATAGAAGAGAAAAGAAAGGAAAAAAACAACCATATAAGCCAGTAATATTGGACTAGGCGCAACGCAAAGTCATACACCAATATCATCCTTTTTTGATATTATATGGATTGACTTCGGTGTTGTTCGTAAAGTAGGAAAATGTATACACACGACCAAACTATAACAATTCTTCTTGTAAATTTATTTATAGATGCATATAATACATTTAATAGCGATGATAAAAACTAAGGTTTATAAATCTCCCAGAGAGCCGGTAGTTGGTGCGAACCGGTGAGAAATTAAACCGTTCCATTTTTTGAGCTGTCGGCGATGAGTCGAAGGGTGTGCCCTTTACAGCACTTTAGAGTGGTCAGTGTTATCTGACAATTTGGGTGGTACCGCGGATGCTTTCCGTCCCATATTATTTGTATGGGTTCGGAAGGCTTTTATTTTTCTAAACTCATACTGTTATCTCTAATGAAAAGAATATAGATGAGGAGGAAAATAATGTTAGACATTAAGTTGCTGCGTGAAAACACTGAGATCGTTAAAGAAAATATCAGAAAAAAGTTTCAGAATGAAAAAATCACCCTTGTAGATGAAGTTATTGCCTTAGATACTCAAAATCGGGAAGCGAAATCAAGACGTGATTATCTCAGAAGCAGAAGAAATTCAATCAGTAAAGAAATTGGTGTATTGATATTAAAAGGACAAAAGGATGAAGCTGAATCAGCGAAGGCAGACATAGTTGCTATGGCAGATAAACTCGCAGAATTGGAGAGAAAAATTGATGACTTTGACATCCAGATTCGCGAAAGGATGCTGATTATCCCCAATATTATGGATCCCACAGTACCAATCGGTAAGGATGATAGCGAAAATGTCGAAATTGAACGATTTGGTGAGCCTGTTGTACCAGACTTTGAGATACCCTATCATGTTGATATTATGGAAAAGTTTAAGGGTATCGATTTTGACAGTTCAAGAAAAACAAGTGGAAACGGTTTTTATTATCTTTGCGGTGATATAGCACGTTTGCATTCTGCGATTCTCTCCTATGCGCGGGACTTCATGATTGACAGAGGATTTACCTATTATATCCCCCCATTTATGATTAGAGGCAATGTTGTAAACGGTGTTATGAGCTTCTCAGAAATGGAAAATATGATGTATAAGATTGAAGGTGAAGATTTATATCTCATCGGCACGAGCGAGCATTCTATGATTGGTAAATTTATTGATACAATCCTAGATGAAGAAAAACTTCCTCAAACACTAACCAGTTATTCGCCGTGTTTTCGTAAAGAGATTGGTGCCCATGGCATTGAAGAGCGGGGTGTATACCGAATTCATCAATTTGAAAAACAGGAAATGATTGTGGTATGCAAACCGGAAGATAGTGCAGGTTGGTTCGAAAAACTATATCAATATACGGTTGAGTTTTTCCGCACTTTGGATATCCCTGTACGTACTTTGGAGTGTTGTTCGGGTGATTTGGCAGATCTAAAAGTAAAAAGTATAGACATAGAAGCGTGGTCACCGAGACAGAAAAAATATTTTGAAGTTGGTAGTTGCTCCAACTTGGGGGATGCACAGGCAAGACGTCTTTCTATCCGGATAAAAAGTAAAAACAAAGAAAACTACATCCCGCATACTCTTAACAATACAGTCGTAGCACCTCCAAGAATGTTGATATCATTTTTAGAAAATAATTTGAAGGAAGATGGTACCCTATCAATACCGAAACCATTGCAAATGTATATGGGGGGTAAAGAGTTAATCAAATAATTGCTGTTTGTTACCGCCACTTTTGTGGCGGTTTTTATTGGGGGAGTGATTTTACTCAGTCGCCAAGATTCACTGGATTCAGGGGGTATCTGCTTGTACACTAAGATATATATAGACAGTTATGAAGCTAAGCAAAAAATAGCATAAAGTAGGAGAGTGAATATGAATAAAGAGATAAAGTTCGCATCATCTTATAGTGGAGGAAAGGATAGTGTACTTGCGCTGTATCGAGCTATAAAGAGTGGGTGTGAGCCGGTAAGTTTACTGACTACTTATAACAAGAACGCCGGTCGTTCATGGTTTCATGGGGTTCCAGTAGAGGTTTTGAATAGAGTTTCACAGCTTATGGATATCCCTTTAGAACTTGTAAAAACAGGAGAGGGTGATGACTATACTAAAGATTTTGAAAAGACACTGTTAAAACTAAAGGACAATGGCATTAATGCTTGTGTTTTTGGTGATATTGATATCCAGGCCCATTACGATTGGTGTGATGCTCGTTGTAAAGTTGCTAAGATTGAAAGTATATTTCCACTTTGGAATGAAAGTAGAAAAGAATTGGTTTACGAATTTATAGAAAGTGGTTTTAAAGCTGTTATAACTGTTGTGGATTCATCCAGGCTTAGTGAAAGGTTTCTAGGAAGAACCTTAACCAAAGACCTTATGGCAGAAATTGTAGCCGAAGGTGCAGACATTTGTGGAGAAGAGGGGGAATACCACACCTTTGTATACGATGGACCACTTTTTAAAGAACCTGTAAATTTTAAATTCGATGAAATAATAAGAAATGGTAATTATGCAATATTGCCTCTTTTATTAGAATGAAAATAAAAACGACTAAGGGGGTACAATCAATCGCCCCATTAGCCGTTTAATGTTTAGAAAGCGGTTTGGAGAAAATGTTATAAGCTGGCGAAGTTCGCTCCGTCGGAAGTTTTCACCGTTGACTTAGGATCGTTAGGCATCCGAGATAATTGCAGTACAGCAAGCCAGACTATGGCAAACCCAATCCATTGCCCTAGATCTATGGTTTGGTGCAGAATAAACCAGTTCAAAAGTAGGCCGGTTGCAGGGAATGCGAGTTCGGCGATGGTGGCATAAGAGGCTCGCACACCATTTAACCCGCGGTAATAGAGCAATAGACTTATAAGACTTGGCACGAGAGTCTGGAATAATAGGTTCGCCCAGACCGGAGCCAGGCTGAGAGCCTGACCAATGTTAGCCCAGTTCGGGTGCTGTGCAAATACAATGATGGTTAATAGTGGCAGCGCTATAGCAAATCTAAGTGCGGTTAAGGTCGTGAACGATAATTTTCCGACAAGACGCTTTCCCATAACAGTCGATCCGCCCCATAGCGCGGCTGCACCGATGGCACATAATGATCCGATAAGCTCTGAGGAGCTAACTCCGGAAGTTGGCATGTGCAAACCAAAAGTAAGTAGATAAGCGCCTATAAGTGCTGCAACAAATAGAGCATAGAAGTCTTTTCGCATGCGTTCTTTGAGCAACCAGGAGGCGAGAAGAATAGCAAAGATGGGCTGAACTTTCTGCAGGAGAAGGACGACATTTGGATTGCCGTAAGTAAATCCGGCGGTAAACAAAATCGAAGCTAGAGCCGATCCGCCCCATGCGATAAATAAAAGAGCGAGCCAGTCCCCAGGATTGAGTCGTTTCAGCTCATGACGCTTCAGTAGGAGCACAGGTACGGCGAATAAGGATAATAACAGGTGCTCCAACCATACTATCTGAGAAGATGTTACATGTTGTAGTAAGGCTACAATGAGGACACCGTCGAGTCCCCACAAGGCCGCTCCGAGGGCAATTAACCATATGCCTCTATTTGATTCTTTCTTTGATTGTAACATTTAAAAATCCTCCATTAGTGAATTGGTGTTTAGAATAAAAGCCTTCTGATGTGATAGAATTAAAAAATGCCTCAAGGAGATAATGTTTCCTCAAGGCATATACATACAACCAGAAATATGACCGCTTGGTCTAATCTAGTTTGTACCTTCTCCCATCCGGACTATACCGTCGGCCTTGGAGTTTCACCAAGTCAGTCAATGCTGCAATATGCTACACTGAGTTGCGGGCTGGATTGCACAGGCAATCATTACCGCCGGTCGGGAATTTCACCCTACCTCGAAGGTTCATATTCAACTGAAAAAAAGTATAGCACAAAATTATTCTTAGTGGTAGATAAATTTTTTATAAGTTAAAACCAATCAAGGTGCAAGGATAAATATATTGGAAATTCTAGTACCGACATCAGGCCGGCTTAGAAGATATGTCTTTTGGTTTCAATCGAAACTGAAGGGCGATTTTTTTTTACTTCTGAAAGGGGATGATAAAATATCAGAAAAAGAAAAAGACGCATCTGTAGAATAGATAAGGCTGCAAGCTATGTATGAGGATGGGGAAAATTAGAAATAAAATGAGATTGAGAATCTTCATTATATGTGTTATAGTCGATATATAACATGCATGTGAAGGGGGCATATTAATGTTAATCGAAATTGATATGCACAGTTCAATTCCGATTTATAAGCAATTGAAAACAGCCATTGTAAGTGGAATTTTATCTGGAGAACTACATGAAGGAGATAATTTACCATCGATCCGGCAGCTTGCAAGTGACCTGGGGATCAACCTTCATACAGTGCGAAAGGTATATGAGATGCTTTGTGACGAAGGGTATATCAAAATTCATCGAAGCAAAGGTGCCGAGATTTGCAGTCCGCCAAAGTTGAATAAAGAGGATTTGTCGGTCTTTGAGAAACTTCTCTTGCCTATTGTCATTGAGCTTCGTGCCCGAGATATTGGTGAAGAACGGTTTGCGGCTTTAATGAAGGATCTCTGGGAGAAAAGTATAGAAGGAGGAAACAGTCATGAATAACAGTTTGAATTTTATTATTGGAGTTATGGGGCTCTCCTGGCTTCTTGTTGTGCTTGTCACGGCCTTTACTCCTTATTTTGTACGGAGAAACATCTGCTTTGGTATTTCTGTTCCAGAAAGTGAATATTACAATCCACAGTTGAAAAGATTAAGGCGCAATTACAGTATAGGCTGTCTTTGGGCAGGCTTGATCTTGGGAATCGGAAGCTCTCTCTGTTATATCTGGACATCGGCAGAAAATACAATGTGGATTCAAACCGGCGGCCTGTTTTTGTATTTTATAATCAGCATACTGATATATTTCTCTATGCGTACAAAGATTAAGGCTATTAAACAAAATAGCGACTGGGAAATTGAAACTAAGACAGTCGCAGAAATCAGCGAAAAGTCCGATAAAACCATCCGTACTGCGTGGTACCTTTTGTATCTTGTTGTCATCGCTATCACCGTTTTTGCATCGGTGCTGAAATACCCATCTCTGCCTGAACAAATTCCTATGCATTATAATATTGCCGGCGAGGTGGACCGCTATGCTGCTAAATCCGTCGGAACCTTTGCCCTAATGCCGGTGATGCAACTTCTAATGGGTTTGCTGTTTGCAGGAACCAACCTTGCCATCGGCACATCCAAGCGTCAGCGGGATTTTAAGAGAAGCAGCGCCTTCCGTGGTGTCATGAGCATTACTTTGTTTGTCATCGGATTTCTGGTAATGCTTATGTTTACCTGCATTCAGCTTTCCATGCTAACCATCTTAAATGAAAAATTGATGATGTTTTTGCCGATTGGTTTTTTGGTTGCTACATTTATTATCTGCATTTATCTTGCGGTAAAAGTAGGTCAGGGCGGAAGCCGATTGAAAACAACGGATGATGCGCTGGTAAATACGGTGGATGACGACCGTTATTGGCTCGGTGGATTTCTATACTGCAACAAAAACGACCCTTCTCTTTTTGTAGAAAAGCGATTTGGAATGGGCTATACTTTGAATTTTGGAAACCCGAAAAGTTTAATGGCTATTGGCATGCTTGTTATTTTAATTGTTGCACTTATGGTGTTGCCATTAATTTTGAAATAAACGGAGGTCTATTAAAGAGATGGAAGAATACCTTCTATCTATTACACGTTATGGATTTTGGTCTTCGATAACTCATCAATATAATATTTCCATAAATCGGAGCTGAAATCCATGATTGTCAGAGTACTCCCTGCCACTTCGCTGTTCAATAGATTGTTGAGCATATCCGTTTCAAAACAATGTATTTTTTCGGACTTATAGTCATGGTCAATCCAATAAAGCAGGCTTAACCCCTGTGAACAGAGCACCGCGACTTTAGGAGGTTCGCTGTTCACAATCCTGATTTTATCATGGCTTTTTTCATTGATATATGACTCAAACCGTTTAAGGTAGGGGATGCGTTGCTCAGGTGCAAGATCAACAGCACCAAGGAGAGGTACAATGGCCTTACCCGTGGCGTAAATACTCATCATGGCATCTATCGTTACAAAAAAAGTAGTCTCTTTTAAAAGGATATCGTTAAAAAGTTTCAGAATGCTCTTCTTTACGATTTCTTTGCTTTCTATAGTTTCCAATTCTAGTTTCCAATTCTTTCTGTTCAATCAAATATCCTATGGATATGAAATTATACACGGCATCAATATGCCTATCCGTCAGCTTATCGATGAGTGAAGGATCAGCTTCTAAGGCGGAAATAACTTCATTTCTGTTATAGCTGATTTTTTTTACGTTCTTTTTCATAAGGGAATTGAAAAACACGGTTAAATAACCTTTATGAGTGATGAGTACCATGAGGGGTGTCCCATCCATCTGAATGCTGAAAAGCAAGAGGAATTGTCCTTTTAATAACAAAAAGGTAGAATCTATCTCTTTTGTGATTTTCCATAAATTCAAATCAACATACTGCTGCGCTTTGACGATAGATGAAAGAACGTCAATATCGTATTCCTCATATGAGTCCTCAAAGGATGGCATATCAAAGAAGTGATTGAAGGAGATATTTTTTTGCTTTTTTGGGTTTATTATTTTAATTCGACGAAAAATATCGGAATACCGTCGGCTGAACAGAGGCAGAGTACTGTAAAGCTCTAAGGGAGTATTCTCATTTACGATGGAATCTGAAACAATCACACAAAGCATATTCAAAATGGTCTTTTTCCCCAGAAAGCTTGTTTCTCTTTCTGGATAGTCCAGATTTATGTCATTTTCTGTGGACAATCCTTTATCCAATTCGTATTCTAACGCATGGGCCAAAAACGTTTCCAATTCATATTTCGAACTGAAATCATAGATGACCGGAAAAATATTCTCAAATTTTAAATAACACCCCAGACAATATATAGCTTCGGCGAAGTAATTAGAGGCTTGCCTGCAGAATGCTCTTTTTTCTTTGAAAAGAGGCAGCCTTTTCCCTGTCAGGATTTTGCTCAATCCACTTGGTGTCATATTCATACTTATTGCAAAATCAGTTTTAGATGTTTGTGCTATACAGATAAGTTCTTCTAATAGTACACCGATTCCCATTGTACTCCTCCCAATCCGAATATAATGTCTCTTAATTATACATGATTTTCTCACTGCTACGTTTCTAAAAAGGAAATAATATTAAAATATTATCTTTTTTGTCCATTTCTAAGTGTATATCCGTTCGGATTTTTCAAGTGTTGCTTAAATATTAAAAATAGTTCCATCGTCAGGAGATTAGCTAATTTTAAGAAGAAATTGATAGATTAACCAAAATCATGCATAATAGGAATATATATATATAGCCAAAATGGAGGGGTTATCATGAGAGTTCCTTCGACAGAAGTACAGAATAATTTTGGCAAACACTTAAGTTTGTTGAAGCCAACGAAGAAATAATCGTGCGGCATTAAGGAATACTGGATGGTCGATCCGAAAAATAATCTGGTTTACATTTATGTTCTTGATAGAAAAGAAATAGGAGGTGGCAGCGATGGCAGTGATCAAACAATATGAGGATGATGTTAACGCGATATTGGCCAAACGTTATGATAACGGTGCGGATTTCTGGACGACTCCTGACAAACGTCTTTGTAAAGGAAGTCCGTATTCCACCCTAAATTGTGCCCATATGTTGCTGGAATTGGGCGTGGAGCCATCTGAACCGGTGCTGAAGGAGATTGCCGGTCTTTTTTTCAGTTCCTGGCGTGAGGATGGGCGATTCAAGTTGTCCCCACAGGGTGCCATATACCCCTGTAACACCATTAATGCCGTTAATGTTCTTTGTCACTTAGGGTATGCGTCTGATTCAAGACTCCAAAAAACCTTTGATTACCTTTTAAATATTCAGCAAAGCGACGGAGGGTGGCGATGCAATAAGTTCAGTTACGGGAAAGGTCCGGAAACGGAGTATTCAAATCCCGGCCCGACGCTGACAGCTTTGAACGCGTTTCGCTTTACAGAGCTGCTTAATACAGAGCCGGCTCTTGATGAAGCAGTGGAATTTCTGCTGGAGCATTGGAGGATACGTAAGCCCCTCGGGCCATGTCATTATGGAATTGGGACTCTGTTTATGCAGGCTGAGTATCCCTTTGCCAGTTACAATATTTTTGTTTATGTTTACGTACTTTCCTTTTATGACAGAGCCAAAAAGGACAAGCGGTTTGCGGAGGCGCTGGAGGTTTTGCAATCAAAGTTGGTTGAGGGCAAAATTGTAGTGGAACGGCTGAATCGGGGATTAACAGGGCTTGCTTTCTGTAAAAAAGGAGAACCGAGCGACTTAGCGACAAAACGCTACCATGAGATATTGAGAAACCTGGGCTGAAATTGCCGGCAGCCGGGGTAATTGCGATCGCTACCCAGGATGGGATGAAGAGAGGAAATACTAATGTTTAGAGAAATGAGAAGAAGTAAGCAATTATTATCAAGGGAAGATACTGTGGCTGTAATGGACAGATGCACAAATGGCGTCCTGGCGTGCTTAGGTGATGAAGATTATCCTTATGCTGTTCCCCTTAGCTATGTTTATTTTAATGAAAAAATCTATTTTCATTCAGCAAAAGCTGGACATAAAATCGATGCTATTGCGAAGAACCCGAAGGTGTCTTTTTCAGTAATAGATGAAGATACGATAGTAAGTAAAGAATATACGAGCTATTTCCGCAGCGTTATAGCTTTTGGCAAAACAAGAATTGTAGAAGGTGATGAATGGCTGGAAGCTTTTAAGGCTTTGGTTGAAAAGTATTCAGGGGATCAGTCTGAAGAAGCCAAACATAAAGAAATAACCGGATGTACCCGAGCTCATCTTATTGCCATTGATGTCGAACACATAACCGGCAAGGAGGCCATTGAATACGTCAAAGCTAAGTAGCCATACCCAGGGCTGGTGTGGACATCTTAGAAGAAAAGAGGGGTAATATGGCTGTTAAGAAGGTGTTTTGCCTTTTCCGGAGGGCAACAATCTGACTCAGGAACGATAGGTGGATTTGAAATAGTAGAAGCGCGGAAAGACGAAAAAGAAATCTTCTATACACTTGTGGGAAACCATGATTTGAAACAGAATCAAAATGTTATGGTAAAAATCGATAGGGACAAAAGATATCGATTGATGAAACTATATTTTGCGGCTGAACTTGTTTTAGAGCTGGTTTATCAGGGGTATGACCATCCTGAAAAAATCGGTGCAAACATCACGAAAGAAAAAGCCAGGGTGGATTTCTTTTGGAAGGGGAATATTTCGGAGATCTTTCCTGAGCTTATGAGCAAAATAAACCAACTCATTGATTCCAACCTGGATGAAAAGAAACAATTTGGGGCGGTGGCAAGGAAAGAATTGAAATTTACCTGCAAGCCTAATGACTTCGAAAAATTATTGTGGAAAATCCCTGGGGTATTAATCAAAATAAAAGTCTGTCATCAAGGAGCAATCAGGTCTTGATGGCAGACTTTTTATCGACTTGAAGATATGGCGGGAACGCTGATTGTTGGGTTCTTCATGGGCATTACTCTACCGATCCCCCAGCTGTTGCTGATTTTGGCGCTATCCCCCTTAATCTGTCTTTCGGCCGGGGCGTTGGCCATAATTCTGATTGGGCTGATTCAAAACAGAAAGACTGCGAACATGGCAGTTATGATAATCATCATGCCGCAAATGTTTTTGTCGGGCGCGATTATCCCCATTAATCATTCCAGCGGGGTTTTGCAGGTTTTGAGCCGGATGATGCCCATGACCTACTGCCTTGACTTGGTGCGGGCGGTGGTGTATAGGGGCACACCGGAATATGGCAGTGTGGTGATGTTGAATCCGGCTGTCAATTTTGCCGCCATTGTCGGATTGACGGTGGTTTGCTTGGTCATCGGCACCTTCTTCTTTGCCAGGAGTGAGAAGAATCGATAAAAGACAACATCATAAATCTAAAGTTCGGGTTTTAAAATCGGTAACACCAACATATAATCGTTTAAGTATAACTTTGATAGCAGGGAAAGCGGGTATGAAAAGTATTAGGACAAAAAAGATTTTTAAGAATAAGGTTCCAGAAAGTATCCTGATTCCGGTATTTTTCATTGTATTGATCTATTTGCTTTTTTTATTATATTTTGTGAACCATTTTTTCTTTAATACAGTTATAAATGGGGTAGACCTTTCCTGCAAAGCACATAAAGACACGGACCATGTGGTAAGGAATTACGTAAAAAACTATAAACTGCAATTGATAGAAAGAGATGGTGAGACAGAAGAAATAACAGGGCAGGCCATACAGATGCAATACAATAAAGATAACGGCATTCCTGAAATATTACGTAAGAAAAAGCCGCTTACCTGGGGGAGTTCATTGTTTAAAAAACAAAAATATTATGTAAAGGATCTGTTTATTTATAATGCAAATGCTTTGGATAGTAAAACAAACAATCTGAATTGCTTGCAAAAGGATATGATTGAGCCCAGGAGTGTTGATTTTAAGTACTTGAACGGCTCCTATGCACTGATTAAAGAAGTACAGGGAAATAAGATATTGAAAGAAAAATTGTATGAAGCTATAAAATTGGGCATAGCAAACGGAGATTTAAAATTAGATATAAATGAAAAGCTTTGCTATGAAAATCCAAAGCATACCGTAAATTCCGGCAAAACCCAGGAAACATTATCTTTGTTGAATAAGTATGTATCCACAAATATAAATTATAAGTTCGGTAGTGAAAATGAGATACTGAATGGAGAAAAAATAAATGAATGGCTTACTGTAGATGAAAATTTAGATGTGGCAATCAGCAAAACAGAAGTCATGAAATATTTAAAAGAATTAAGCAGAAAATATAATACGGTCGGGATCAAAAGAAATTTTAAAACATCCGTAGGCAAAACAATAGAGGTTGAGGGCGGGCTTTATGGATGGAAAATTGACTTGGATGCTGAAGCCAAAGCATTATTGGAACATATAGATCTTGGTGAAACAATTGAAAAAGAACCTGTCTATGCTCAAAAGGCCTTATCCAGGGGTGTAGATGAAATCGGCGGCACTTATGTAGAGATTAATATAACCAGACAGTATTTATGGTTTTATAAAAATGGAAAGCTTATTACCCAGAGTCCTATCGTAACGGGAGATCCCAATAAGGGAAATGCCACGGTGACCGGAACTTTTATGCTTAATTATAAACAAAAGGGCGCAACCTTAAGGGGAGCAAATTATTCAGCTCAAGTAAGCTATTGGATGCCGTTTTTCGGGAATATAGGAATCCATGATGCTGGATGGAGGCATTCTTTTGGAGGACAGATCTATAAAAACAATGGAACCCATGGCTGCATAAATACACCGTTGTATGTGGCAAAAGCGATTTTCGATAATATAGAAGAAGGAATCCCGATTATTAGTTATAAAGAATAAGGCGCAGTAAATTTCTCACTTTCCCCGAAACACTCCGAATATATAACTGATTTGATGTAACCAATAAATCTGACATTGGGAAAGGGGCTGTGCGAAAATTTCGACACAGCTCCTTTCAGGTTGGAGAGGGTGTTATCCCTCCGGTTCTTCCACTAACTCCGTACTATCCTGTAGAATCACGGCAGTGAGCGGATGATCGGAGAGGCTGAACAATGCGACGGCAATGTCGTGGAGGTCTGCATGATCAGCATCGGGCTTCACGTGTTTTAAGCCCATTTGTCTGATTCGGGGAGCGCCGGCAGGTGTCAGCCCGTCTTCATATTTCAACACTAAGGTTGAAGTCAACGGCTTGCCAATGACAGCCACTTCTTTTTCCTCCTTTCTTGATCCAGAGGCCGATAGGCTCGGCATGGTTGTATAGTGTATGGAGTTGCTTGTACTATGGTTACTGTTGGGAGAGTCCTCACGCTTGTCTGGGGCTATGGGGAGTGGATCAAATGGCTGACTGAGTCGGTGAGTTGCTCTCGGAGCACAGCCAGTAGATTGATGAAGATCTTCCGGGAGTACGGGCTGGAACTCTCTTCAGTTGATGGGGAAGGGGGTTCAAATGGTGCACCGGTGCACCATTTGAACTACACTCAGGGGCTCATCCTTTTTGGGATCCCGGTAGAGGAACGGGAGCAATTTATAGAGGATAATGATGTGGGGAGTATGAGCAAGCGGGAGCTGCAGCAGACAATTAAGGAGTTCTTTAGGGATTTTATAAAAGGGCAGATGGGTAACCATCTTTGGGGAAGGAAAAGTTATATTCCGAACCCGGCTATGTTTTTTATTGAAAAACACTTGACTCCAACCTAAGGACACACCTTAGAGTTATATTCGAGCCAATGAATTGGAAAAAAAAACAGGGAGGTGTTTTGAATGAAGGCAGGTAAGTCTATACTTAATAACGAGGTGAAGTCAAGTGTCCTATACAGTACATGAAGTAGCTGAACTTTCTGGTGTAACCATTAAGACATTGTACCATTATCAAAAAATTGAGTTACTAATGCCGGAAAGGGTAGCTGAAAATGGTTATCGCTATTATGGTCATAAGGAATTAAAACGATTGCAACAGATTTTATTTTATCGTGAGTTGGATTTTTCTTTGGAAAATATAAAGAACGCATTAGACAATGAATCGGATCGGCTGAATTGTCTATACGAACAGTATTCACTGTTAAAAGCAAGAGAGCAAAGGCTTGCCAACATTTTGCGTACACTGGAGGAAACAATCCAACATGAAAAGAAAGGAGTACCTATGAGCAAGGAAAAGTTGTTTAACGGATTAAACCAAAAGGAATGGGAGGAAACTATTGCTTATCAGAATGAACATTTGCAGAAAGAATACGGCTATGAGATTGATACAAGTGAAATCGATGCGGAGGTAATGAACCCAAAAGCCAGTGAAGCCGTTGAATTTATGTCCTTTATGGCAGCCTCACTGAAGAATGGCGTAAGCGCCAATGACAAAAGTGTATTAGATGCCATGGAGAAGCATATTAAGTTTATGCAGCAGGATATGAACATTGATGCAATGGGTTTTGCAGCTCAAACCAGATTTTTAATGACGGACGATTTTCACAAGGAAATGATGGAGGGGCAGCAGACAGGATTAAGCTATTATATCTGCTTTGCAGCAGAGAGTTACGCGGCTAAATAAAAGGGGGGATGTTCATTTTAAAACGAGTACAATGGTAGGATTGAAAAGGAAATTTTGATTATGATATAGGGCATAGTATGAATTGGCTCCAGGAAAGGGAATAGAGCATGTCACAAACAACCAAGCGGGCATTGGAAGAATCCTTGAAGAGAATGCTTTTAAAAAAGCCGATTAATAAAATCACAATTTCGGATATTACGGAGGATTGCGGGATCAACCGTATGACATTTTATTATCACTTTAAGGATATCTACGATCTGGTGGAGTGGTCTTGTATAGAAGATGCCAGAAAAGCACTTGACGGTAAGAAAACATATGACACCTGGCAGCAAGGATTCCTGCAGATTTTTCAAGCAGTTTTGGATAATAAGCCCTTCATTCAGAATGTGTATCAGTCGGTCAGTCGGGAACAGGTAGAAAACTATCTGTATACCCTTACTCACAATTTATTGATCGGAGTGATTGAAGAAAAAGCTGTGGGGATGGAGGTTCGGGATACAGATAAGGAGTTTATTGCTAATTTCTATAAATTTGCCTTTGTCGGTCTGATGCTGGATTGGATCAAGGACGGAATGCGGAAAGATCCGCAGCAGATTATCGACCGGCTCAGCATCCTGATTGAGGGAGATATTACAAGAGCCTTGAACAAGTATCGCATTGATAAAACTCATCAAACACCCTAATATGATAAGAATCTTTACATTTTGAACGCCATGATAAAACTTTTATCATGGCGTTTTTATTGATTATAGTAAATTTGGTTATAGAGAATAGAATTAAAGACACAAGAAGCTTAAATAACAACACAGACGGAGGTATGACTATGTATTATTCCAGTGGAAACTATGAAGCATTCGCACGCCCTGAAAAGCCCGAAGGAGTCGACCATAAATCCGCTTATATTGTCGGTTCCGGACTGGCTGCTCTTGCAGCAGCGTGCTTCCTTGTCCGCGATGGACAAATGAGCGGGAAAAGGGTTCACATTATTGAAAAGGACCCGATCCCCGGCGGCGCCTGCGATGGCTACCAGTATGATAACCTGGGATATGTGATGCGCGGCGGCCGTGAAATGGACAACCACTTTGAGTGTATGTGGGATTTGTTTCGATCTATTCCATCCATCGAGACTGAAGGGGTCAGCGTCCTTGATGAATACTATTGGCTCAATAAACGCGACCCGAACTTCTCGCTGATGCGGGCTACCGTCAATCAAGGGGAAGATGCTCACACCGATGGTAAATTCGGCCTCTCTGACAAGGGAGCTATGGAAATCATGAAGCTCTTCTTTACACCGGATGAAGATCTATATGATAAGCGAATCAATGAGATCTTTGATGATGAAGTCCTGAATTCAAATTTTTGGCTGTACTGGCGCACCATGTTTGCGTTTGAGAACTGGCACAGCGCGCTGGAGATGAAGCTCTATATCAAGCGATTCATTCACCATGTAGGCGGTCTGCCGGATTTCACTGCCCTTCGCTTCACAAAATACAACCAGTATGAGTCCATGATCCTGCCGATGATCAAATATCTGGAAGCCAATAATGTTCAGTTCCATTACAATACCAAAGTCGTGAATGTGGAGTTCGACATCCAGAAGGATAAAAAGATTGCCAAACGCATTGCAGTCATCCGGGATGGCAGCAAGGAAAACATCGATCTTACCGAAAATGATCTGGTTTTTATCACCAATGGCGGATGTGTTGAAAATTCCTCCTTGGGTGACCAGAATCATCCCGCCCCTTTCAATAGGGAGATTAAGGAAGGCGGGGGCTGGGATATGTGGCGTAAGATCGCGGCACAGGACCCAGCCTTTGGACACCCGGACAAATTTTGCTATGACCCGGAGCAGAGCAACTGGATGTCCGCGACCGTGACGACGCTGGATGACCGTATTCCTCCTTATATCCGGAAAATCTGCCAACGTGATCCTTTCAGCGGCAAGGTGGTTACCGGAGGTATCGTCACCGCTAAGGACTCCAACTGGCTCCTTAGCTGGACATTTAACCGTCAGCCTCAGTTCCGCAGCCAGCCCAAGGATCAACTGGTAGGATGGATTTACGGACTGTTCAGCGACAAACCCGGTAATTATGTGAAAAAGACCATGCGTGAGTGCACTGGTAAAGAGATCTGCATGGAATGGCTGTACCATATGGGAGTGCCTGAAAACCTGATCGAGGATATGGCAGAACACAGCGCCAATACCGTGCCCTGCATGATGCCCTATATCACCGCCTTTTTCATGCCCCGCAGCGTGGGAGATCGTCCTGCCGTTGTACCGCAGGGTAGCGCGAACTTTGCATTCCTTGGGCAGTTTGCCGAAACGGTACGGGATACCATCTTTACAACGGAATACTCTATCCGTACCGGTATGGAAGCTGTCTACACTCTGTTAAATATTGACCGCGCTGTGCCGGAGGTCTGGGGAAGCACCTATGACATCCGTGATTTGCTGAATGCGACCGTCCAACTGCGCGACGGCAAAAAAATCACGGAGATGGATCAACGCCTGATCGAAAAACTGGCACTCAAAACACTCCTTAAAAAAGTGAGCGGCACCGATATCGAGAAGCTATTGAAGGAATATCATATCATCTGAGATTATCCATGTAACTATTAAGAGGAAGTTGTCAAATTGATGGCTTCCTCTTGCTATCGGCTTAGAAGTCCCATAATGTTATTTTTATAGTAATTGTCGCAATCTCCGATCACTTTTTGAGCCTTTGGGGCGGGATGGCATTCCATACACCAAGATAAGCATCGTTGATACACTCGTCAGCATCCTCGTGATTTGATAAAATATGATAAGCAATACTTTTAGAAAATCGCCCGTATTTTTTGCTGGTTACCGTGATATGGGAAGGGTCTTCATTTATATATAGTTGATTTTGGAGGTTAGTGCAAATAGGTAACTAATCATCCATTAATGAGAGGAGAAACGTCATATGCAAAGAGGTGTTATCCTAACCGGAGGAGGACATGGCATAGGAAAACAAATCTGTTTGGATTTTTTAGCGGCAGGCGATAAGGTCTGCTTTATGGACTTTGATGAAAAACATTCTAGTGAATTCGCGGCTCAACATACAGATTTGTTTTATTATTGTGGTGATGTCGCCAACCCCGAAAGATTGAAAGAGTTTGTTGATTTTGCAATGGAAAGGCTGCAGAGAATTGATGTACTAGTAAACAATGCTTGTAGAGGCAATCACGGAATTTTGTCCGACTTGGATTATAATGGATTTGATTATGTGCTGTCGGTAGGACTAAAAGCGCCCTATGAATTAAGCCGCCTGTGTAAAGATGAACTCATCAAAAACCGTGGTCGCATTATCAATATTGCGTCCTCAAGGGCTTTTCAATCTGAACCTGATAGCGAAGCTTATGCAAGTGCAAAGGGCGGTATCGTTGCTTTAACGCATGCTTTGGCCATTTCCTTAGGTCCTGATGTGTTGGTTAATTGTATCGCACCCGGATGGATCAATGTTAGTGCACAGGAGGATTACACTCAAACTGATAAAGCTGCCATCCCGGCAGGTAAGGTCGGAAATCCAAACGATATTTCAAGCATGGTTATGTATCTTTGCAATCATGATTTTCTGACAGGGGAAACCATCACGATTGATGGCGGAATGAATAAGCGAATGATCTATCACGGTGACTGGAATTGGCAGTATCATACCGACTAATGTCAAGAAAAGACTGAGTTCATGACTTTAGCAATGAAATGTTGAAAATGATGATCCTTTTCAACATTAACATGGCGACAATGTTATTCATTCTTATTTTAGGTCATCTTTTGACAGGCGCACTTATCATTGTTTATGCTTTCATGATACTGAAAAACAATTACACCGCTTTACTTATTGTTTGTATCATCATATTTATTGGAGCAACAGCCTATGGTTTCCCGGATAATATCAGAATACTATTTGCGTCCTTGATTGGAGCCAATTGCCTATTTGTTGATTGACATAGACGATTTTAAAGAAATCAATGCACAAGGAAAGAACTGTTGCCTAAACTGGGCGGAGATATAAAAAACATGTGGAATGCCTTTAATCTTGATCATTGTAAGTCTATAATGGATTAGATGAGAGACAGATGGACTACATTTTAGCAGCAAAGGGAGGGGAGTCCGAATGTTGCAATATATTATATTTTCAATCGTTTATGGTATTATGATGTTTATCTGGAGTTTTGTCTATTTAAACAAAAGTAAAGATAAAATCAATCAGGCTTTTTTAGTTTTTTTAAGTGTAATCATTGTGTGGATGATTTTAAGTATAAGCAATGGCAGTGATGATATTTCAACGTTCGGACTGATCATCAAAACATTATATTTTTACAGTATGTTGAATATGTCCATTGCTTTTCTACTGTTTGTCTATCAGTTTATTAAGAGAAAGTTAGATCGATTATTTTATATAGCAGTAACAATCAACACCCTCACTATTTTATCCAGATATCTGTTTCCGATCGATTATTCAGACCCCACATTCTGGCGCTTAAATACTCCGGTGGTTGCGCCTGTCATGTCTCTGATATTCAGCCTTCCGGCTATATTTGCCTTGTTTCTTCTTATACAGCACTATAGATTAACAAAGGACTGTAAATTGAAAGCCCAATTAAGGAATTTATTTATCGGTACTGGTTTGGCATGCTTGATTTCTATAATATCTGAATACATTCTGCCGACCTGGTTTGGTTTGGATACGCATTTGTTTCTAATGTATTTTGCAATTCTTATCTTTGTAATGTATATTTTTGTCTCAATAATAAAGTGTAAATTTTTGAATATACAGTCTGACTATATTTATAGAAAATTATTTTTAAACTCCAATGATGGAATTATTATAGTCAATAGAAATTCTAAAATTATCAGTATTAATAATTTGGCAAGAGAAATATTGCAGAATGAAGATATAGAATCAGGGGATAAAATTACTAACTTTATAAAAGAGTATGATTTTGAAGTTAATTATAAACAGTATGAGGTAACTATAGTAGCTGACGGTCGGGAAAAGTACCTTTCTATCACACAGCATACAATAGATCCTGAGGATCAGGATTCTGAAAAATTACTGATGATCAACGATATAACCGCTGCAACATTAAAACTAAAGCAGGAAAAAGAAATGCTGATGGAAAGAACGTCAATTGATCAACATACAGGTTTGTTTAATAAACAATATTTTATTGACAATTACTGTATGGAAGAGACGGAGTTAACCGATAGAAAATTAGTTTTACTGTTCATGGATATAGATGATTTTAAATCAATTAATGACTTTCACGGCCATTTAGTGGGGGACAGTATCCTAAAATCTGTGGCAGAATGTATTAAAGATGAATTAAGCAGTAATGCAAAAGGAATAAGGTTTGGCGGGGACGAGTTTGTTGTTATATTTGAAAATGCTGAGATAAATGAGGTATATGGAGCCGCAGAGAGGATAAGAAATAGGGTATATGCCCTTGATTTTTCGAAGCACTATGGAAATTTGAAAATATCGCTGAGTATCGGTTTGGTTGAAGGTGCGGCTCCGGTTAAGGAGCTGATAGTTAAAGCGGACAAGGCTATGTATAATTCCAAAAGCAGCGGAAAGAACAAGACGACCATATTCTCTGATTGTTATAACGAAAGCTCGATTTTGACTGCTTCCTTAAAATATTATCTTAAACAGGAGCATATGTTTGGTGATTCAATAGATAACAGCAAAATTGCTGATACATAATCCGGGAGGAAAGGCCGTGATGACCTGCGAAACAGGCGCAACTGGGACAGAAAGGTGGATAAAAAGATGCTGAGCTATTATGGCAGATTATCTTCTGAAGTATATGATATGGATAAGCCTATCGGTCATTCTTTTGGAGATGTAGAATTTTATGCCAATCGATTAAAGTCGTGTGAAGGGCCTATTCTTGAACCTGCAACAGGAACTGGCCGTATATTAATTCCACTTTTAGAAAAAGGATTAAATGTTACTGGATTTGACAGTTCAAAAGATATGCTCAATATATGTCATAATCATTGCAGGAAAAGAGATCTGAATCCGAAACTTTTCGAGGCCAAGATGGAGTCTTTTTCACAAGATGCAAAATATGATGCGATTATCGTGCCGACGGGAACATTTCTTCTGCTGCATAAAAGAGCAGATTCAATAAAAGCATTACAAAACTTTTTTAAGCATTTATCGAATGGCGGCCGATTAATTGTTGATATATTTTTACAAACGGATTTTTCAATAGGTACAGTTTCTACAAAAACTTGGAAGTGTTCTAATGGTGATATCATTACATTAGAAAACAAAATTGTGGAAGTCGACTCTATAAATCAATATACTATTTCTCATGGACGATATGAAAAGTGGCGTGAAGGGGTACTTCTGCAAACAGAATTGGAATATTTCCCATTGCGCTGGTATGGAGTGGAAGAGTTTCGATTAGTACTTGAAAGTATAGGTTTTAAAGATATTATGATTTCTTCAGATTACAGATTGGGACACTATCCATCAGATTCTGAACAGATGATTACGTTTGAGGCTGTCGCTATTCAATAAAATTGGAGTTGCTTGGGCATAGCTATGTGACTATGCTCTTTTTGTTTTCGAAATAAAGAGTGGAACATCCTGAATCAGCAGACCACATTGTATAGTCTACGGAACGTGGATTGTCTATTTGAAACTAGAGGATTATGCTGATTATGAGGTGAAAAAAATGGACAGAAAAAAACAACTTCTGATGAAGTATAAATATAGGAAACCTGAGATGGGGATCATTTCGTTTCTATGTATTCCAACAAAGGAAAGCTTTATTGGTTTTTCACAGGATACTAAAGCCTATATCAACAGCAATTGTTTTAAGCTGGGGGCAAATCTGCACCGTAATTCTGAATTGCAGAAGTTGTGGAATCAATATGGGGAATCTGCTTTTGAAACTGGGGTTTTGGAAGTGTTGCCTTATGATGAAAAGGATAAGGAAAAAGAAGATTACACCAAGGAATTGGAAGGAATGTGTAACCGCTACCTTAGAAATATGGAGAGGGCAAGGAGGATTTAAGAATGGATCAATGGCTTCTGTCTCCTGGCAGAAGGTTATCGGAAGAAGAGCAGACTCTTGTTTGGTGCAAGCCCTCCTCTCATAAGGACAGTGAGGAAGAAATCAGAATTTGTAATGAAGTAAAGCGTAACTGGAATCAAGGTGAAATGAAAATCGCCAATATACTTTTAGAAGGCGATGCCGGCTCAGGCAAAACGCAACTGGCCAAAGCCCTGTCCGCCAACTTCGGACTGCCTTATACCAAAGTGACCTGCTTTGCCGATATGGATAAGTCGGATATCATCGGCGCAATTCTGCCGGTTCTATCTGATGAACAGCAAGAAAGTATGGGTCGTGAAGAAAAAGAAGCACTCAAGGCTTTATATCAAAGTGACAATTTGTCTGCTGCTGTCGGGATATTAGTCAAGACCCTTGGCATCACGGAGAAGCAGGCAGGGGTTAGAATAAGGCAGATGGTAAAAGTCCTTGAACAGCTGCCGCAGACGGAAAATGTCAAATACCGTTTTTACCCTTCTGAAATTGTTCGGGCATTCCGGAACGGTTATCTTTTAGAGATACAGGAACCAACAGTAATCCGGGATGCGGCAATGCTGATGGCCTTAAATTCGGCACTGGAACCCGATGGGATCATCAATTTGCCGACTGAAATTATCCATCGGCATCCCGATTTTATTGCGGTGATTACCACAAACAGGGGCTATAATGGTTGCCGCCCCTTGAATGAAGCCTTACGTGACCGTATTCAGCACGCTGAAAGAATGGATATGCCCTCTATAGAGGTAATGATAGAGCGGGCTATTGCAAAAACAGGCTATACAGACCGGTATGTTTTGTCTGTGCTGGCAAATGCAATTTTTGTGCTTGATCAGACAGCGAGGGCAAATGCCATAAAAGGTGTGGCGGGCATGCGCTCCTATTTCTACTGGATCGATGCTGTTGCTTATGGAGCTGATGTAAAAGAGTCTCTTTATCATAAGGTAATTTATAAAATCACTACCGACCCGGACGAAATTCGTATTTTGGAAGAAGCATTAAACGTACAAGGCATCACTTCAGAGCTGAATGATATCAATAGTAATAGAAATGTAAAAAAAAACATGATTCCGACGTCATAGAAATCCGTATATGGGATGACGGCCAGACTTCCGGAGAGGATGATCCGGAAAAGGATGATAATGCTGTCATGCTGAGGAAGTCTGCCAACAGTGAGGGACAATCAAATAAAGTATCGGAAGAAACACAAAACACCCGAAACTCTGATTTGGGTGAATACGGAAACCCAAACTACCATCAAATGAATTCCTGTGACCAGGAAGATAAACGCAAAAAGCAGGAGTTCCGGAAACAATTGAACCAGGATGCCCGCAAGACACTGGTCGGGACAATCCATCAGGGGATTAAGCCTATTGTTCACCGTCCTGAGGCTATCTTGCAGCAAAGAGAAGAATACTATCGGCTGTCTTCAGAGATCATGCCGGTTATCCGGGAGCTTGTGAGAAAAGCAAAGCCACTATTGGAGCATGAGGTAGCGGTGGATTTTGCCAGGCACCATGTTTATGGAAGTAGATTTCATGCCGAAAGCATAGCCTCAAAGGATTTTCGCTACTTTGCCAAGAAGCGGCCTCCGGAGGAAGCTCCATCCCTGGCGGTGGCATTACGGATTGACGAATCGGCGTCCATGTCTGCATTTGGACGGCTGGATGCAGCGAAAGGTGCTGCTATTGCTGTATACGAATTTTGCGAGCAGTGTGATATTCCTCTGCTGATCTATGGTGATACGGCAGACCGCTCAAAAATGGAGCAAATGTCGGTCTACGCATACAGTGACTTTTCGAAAAAAGAAGCCGATGACCGCTTTCGCTTGATGCATATTCAGGGCAGAAGCAATAACCGTGATGGTCTGGCGTTACGGATTCTGTCCGAGAAGCTGCTGACCGCCCCAAAGCAGACCAAATTGCTAATAAGCATCAGTGACGGGCAGCCGAAGGCAACCCCTGATTATACCGGCAGCTTTGCTGTCGAGGATGTGCAAAATACCATAAAGGAATATAGCCGGAAGGGAATCACTTTTATAGCGGCTGCTATTGGGCAGGATAAGGATATAATCAGTCAGATTTACGGGAAAGACCGATTTTTGGATATTACTAATTTGAATCATCTGCCCACACAATTGGTAAACATGATCACACGTTATTTATGAGTCCAAGTTCAATCGACAGGGGGGAGTGAAAGATGGACTGTGCTAAAGTAGGAAAGCTGATATTACATCTGCGCAAAGAACGGGGCCTTACCCAAAAAAATGTTGCTGATGCCTTAAACATCAGCAACAAAACTGTTTCAAAATGGGAACGTGGACTTGGATGTCCGGATATTTCCCTTTTGGCAGAACTATCCGAGGTCTTAGGAGCGGATATGGAAAAGATGCTGGAAGGGGAACTTGATCCCAACAGGCCAGATAATGGGAACATCAACAGAATACGCTTCTATGTCTGTCCAACTTGCGGCAATGTCCTAACCAGCTCAAATAAAGCATCGATTTCCTGCTGCGGCAGAAAGCTGGTGCCCCTGGTGCCAAAGGAACACTTGGAGCATCATGTGATGACCGTAGAGGAAATCGATATCTACAATTATATATCCATGGATCATGAAATGAAAAAATCACATTTTATCAGATTTATCGCCTATGTGGGACCCGATATGGTTCTCTTAAAACGACTTTATCCGGAGCAGAGTGCCAATATCTATATTCCGGTTATGGGACGTGACGGAAAACTTTATGGCTTTTGCAGCCGGCATGGGCTGTGGGTACAGTCTATGCATCCTAAAGAAGGAGCTGCTTATGATGAATGATAAAAGGGGATGAGAGTTTGTTAGAAAAAAATAATATAATAAATGTTCTTCACTATGAGGCATTCTCTGATATTCCTAACAAAGGGAATCCCGCAGGGGTAGTCTTTGATTCAGACAGGCTGACTGAAGAGCAGATGCAGAGTATAGCAAAAAAAGTGGGCTTTAATGAGACCGCTTTTTTATTAAAGTCAAATAAAGCAGACTTGCGCATACGCTATTTTACGCCGGGGCATGAAATGAATTTATGCGGACATGGTACTATTGCATCAATTTTTGGACTGATGAAAAGAAATAATACTACGTCCTCAAGGGATTTGAGCATCGAGACATTGGCAGGAATCCTTAATGTTCATTATGATCATGAACAACAGGAGATTAAAATGACTCAAGCACCGGCTGAATTTAAGGAGTTTCACGGGGATTTAGACCAGTTGGCAGATTCTATTGGACTATTAAGTGAGGATATTGCTTTGGAGTTACCAGTTGTTTATGGGAGCACAGGTATCTGGACTTTAATTCTCCCGATTAAGAAGCTCGATGCTTTCTTACGTATGAAGCCGGACAATAGAAGATTTAAAGAGATTTTAACTCAAATACCGACTGCTTCAATCCATCCGGTATGTCTGGATACATTCGATAAAACGTGTAGAATGCATGGCAGGCATTTTTCAGCTTCACATTCAGGAACCATAGAAGATCCGGTTACAGGTACTGCCTCCGGGGTAATGGGCGCTTACTATATATCCTATATTGAACCTTCTAATCAAGCGGAATTTCTCATAGAGCAGGGAAATGAGATAGGGCGGAAGGGAATAGTCAGGGTATACGTGGAAAAAAAGAACTCACTAATCAATGTTAGTATATCGGGAAAAGCGGTATACATGGGAGATATTCTTATAGAGTATTAAATTAATAACGTAAAATTATTTAACAAAAACTCATTATGGCTATGAACCGGACTTTGCCCCGGATGGATGCACTTTGATGATCTGCAGCATTAACCAATTTCATTCCGACTATGATCGATGGGATGCCCTTGCTGAAGATCCCAAGTCCTATCGCCGGGAAAAATCGCGAATTGGAGAAGCGGTCATTCAGGCAATAGAAGCACGTTTTCCTCATATGAAGGGAAAACTTCGCTTACTGGATGTGGCTACTCCGAAGACCTATGAACGGTACTGCAACGCCTATCGGGGGGCGTTTATGTCATTTTTACCGATGGTTGGCGGGATAATGATGTCCCATACTGGGCGTATCAAAGGTTTGCAAAATGAAAAAACAGCCGTTTATTAGTTGATAAACGACTTCCCGCAAGGAGTAAGCTTCCACAGATACGAATTCTTAATTTCGGAGGGAACAACATGGGAGTCTTTGCAGAAGATTCAGCGCGTATTACTAATCCACAACATCGGACAAGTAGGTTAATTACGATTGAAAATCTTAAATACTACACGGAAGTAAAGGGCTTTGGGCAACCGATAATCTGTTTTCATGGTTTTGCCGAAAACTTAAGCACCTGGGAATTTATTCAACTGAATGACTGTCAAATGGTGCTTGTGGATTTGATCGGACATGGTCACAGCGAAAAGCCCCATTCTCCTGAACCTTATAGCTTGCCCAACCTTCTACGGCATCTCCATGAACTGATTGACCATTTAGGATTCACAAGGTACTTTTTGCTGGGCTATTCCATGGGTGGACGTATTGCCTTAGCCTATGGGTTAGCTTATCCGTCGGAAGTTCAAGGGCTGATCCTTGAGAGTTCATCTTATGGTGTATGCCATGTGGATAGTAGGGCTCGGCGGCGGCAACAGGATGTTTGGCTAGCCGAAGCGATTCAAGAAAAGGGGGTGGAGTGGTTTAACCAGTACTGGTCTAACCTCGATCTTTTTGCTTCCCAAAATCAATTGCCCCAAGAAATCCGCTCTAAAATCAACGCAAGACGCCTGCAGAATGCACCTCATGGACTTGCCAATACTCTGCTGGGAAGCGGACAAGGGATATTCCCCTGTTTAAAAGATCAAATCACGGATTTGTCTATACCGACTCTGTACATCAATGGGGAATACGATGAGAAGTATAAGAAAATTGGGCAAGACTTTATTAAGCTAAACCCCCAAATAAAGAGAGAAATTATCCCTGGCGTAGGACATAATTCCCATATTGAGAATCCCGCTGCTTTCCAGGAAGCAGTCAATGGCTTCTTAGGAGGATTACTTAGTTCTTAAGATGACGAGGGTCAGCGTCCTCTCCTTCACGATATAGTGGGAGTGAGGACGCTCTTTTTTAATAGTATACAGTAATTTTTCAGCTCATTTTCAGTCAAGAATCAGGCCCAATTCAGTTTAAAGTGATATGATAAAGAAGAATAATACCTATCCTCCTTTCGGATACCCCGGGGAAATGCATCCTCGGGTTTTTTTTTATACTGAAATGATTGAATTTTTTGAACGAAAATTATCTATCTGTGCTACAATAAATCTTATTAGGATATAACGATACGATAATTATAGAAGGAGAATCCTTTTTTGGATAAACGAGAAATTATGTTTAAAGAGATAAGAAATAAAAAAAGACAATTAAAACTTGAGGAAGCCAAGGAACTGCTGATTAACGGTGAATATGGAATTTTGGCTACAAACGGTGAAAATGGCTACAGCTATGCCATTCCGTTAAATTACGTCTATGTCAATGATAAGATATATTTCCATTGCGCAATTGAAGGCCATAAGCTGGATAACATAGCACTGAATAATAAGATTTCCTTTTGTGTTGTAGGAAAAACCGAATTGGCTCCTGAAAAATTCACTTCAAAGTATGAAAGCGTGTTAATCTTTGGAAGAGCCTTTATTGCCGATGAAGATGAAAAAAAGAAAGCTCTGATTGGACTTATCAATAAATATTCCTCGGGCTATGAAAAGCAGGGGGGAAAATATATTGACAGGTCTATTCAAGATACATGTGTTGTTAAAATAGAGATTGACCAAATAACTGGGAAGGCAAACAGGTAATAGAAGATTCAGCCCTATATCCCTATCCGGGGGATACCTTACAGAAAAATACCCCGATTTGCTTAGATGGCATACTTAAATTCCCAATAAAGATAAATAATGCATTAATTATCCCCCATACAGGCTTGTGGCATGATAAAACATCATATATCCTTTGTAATAATCAAATTTATGAAAAAGGAGAAAGAGATTATGCATATGGCAGATGCTCTGATTTCACCTGCGGTTGGTGGAATAATGCTGGTTGCCACCGCTGGCCTAGCCACTTACTCAATCAAAAAAGTCCAAAATGATTTGGACGACAAAAAAGTTCCTTTGATGGGAGTCATGGGCGCCTTTATATTTGCATCCCAGATGATTAATATTTCGATACCGGCAACGGGATCGAGCGGTCATATTGGGGGTGGTATGCTGCTGGCGATCTTACTTGGCCCCTATGCGGGATTTTTAACAATGGCTTCTATTTTACTTATACAGGCGCTGTTCTTCGGAGATGGAGGACTGCTTGCCTATGGATGCAATGTATTCAACCTTGGAT
Organism: Desulfitobacterium sp. PCE1; assembly: GCF_000384015.1. Lineage (NCBI taxonomy): Bacteria > Bacillati > Bacillota > Clostridia > Eubacteriales > Desulfitobacteriaceae > Desulfitobacterium > Desulfitobacterium sp. PCE1. The sequence continues at coordinate 1,443,173 of NZ_KB913023.1, forward strand.
TTTATACGTGTTTTATAGCGTATCCTCTGATTTACAAGTGGATGACTCGAAAAGAACTTACTTCCGGCAGGATAGTTGGAGCTTCGATGCTTTCAGCTATTATTGGTTTGCAGTTAGGCGCATTTAGTGTTGTGTTGGAGACCTTGTTTTCTGGGAAAACAGAATTGCCTTTTCATACTTTTATCCTATTGATGCAGCCGATCCATTTAGCAATTGGAGTTGTTGAGGGGATTGTGACAGCGGCGATCGTAACCTTTGTTTGGAAGGCACGGCCGGAGATCCTTGAACGCAATGCCGCAGGCGACCCCATTGGCAATATCTCAATCAAAAAGGTACTGACGGGGATTTTGGCAGGGGCGCTCATTATTGGTGGATTTGTATCCTGGTTTGCATCTTCAGATCCGGACGGGTTGGAATGGTCCATGGAACGAACTGCTGGAACAGCCGAGTTAGAAGTTTCAGACAGTGTCTATGATACATTGGCCAATATACAAAGCAAAACGGCATTTTTACCGGATTATAGTTTTAAGTCGGCAAGTGAAGCGGATTCAAACAGTTATGCAGGAACCAGTATATCTGGAATTGTGGGCGGAGCGTTGACTCTTGGCTTGGCAGGATTGATTGGTTTGCTTATAAGTATATTTAAAAAGAAGAACCGAAGATTGAAGGGTAATAAATGAAGGGGGGAGGGCGGAACTGACCGCCCCTTTTCGATTAGGAGAAGGAAATAGTGATATGTCAAAAATTGTGGATTCGATCTATAATGTAAGACTACTGGATGACTTGGCTCGCAAAGACACATCCATACACAGGATACCTCCAGTCATAAAGATTCTAACAACAATCGTCTATTTGATTGTTGTTGTGTCATTTGATCGATACGAGATAAGCGGACTTCTACCGTTTGTGTTCTATCCTATGATCCTTATTCTTCTGGCAGAATTACCGGCAAAGCCGATCTTTAAAAGGTTGCTTATGGTGGAGCCGTTAATCATTGGTATTGGGATTCTGAATCCGCTGTTTGATCCAAGAGGGTGGATTACTTTTGTATCGATCATGATTAAATGCGGACTGACTGTAACCGTATCCCTGATTTTAGTAGCAACGACGGGCATGGACAGAATCGCGCAAGCTTTGAGAGCTTTGAAAGTGCCGAGTGTTTTCGTGCTGCAGCTGCTTCTGACATTTAGGTATATTTCTGTCTTGATGGAGGAACTCGCAAGAATGATGAGGGCTTATTCCCTGCGTGCCCCTGGGCAGAAAGGGATCCGGCTGAAAGATTGGGGTTCTTTCGCCGGACAACTCCTCCTTCGTACCTTCGATAGAGCTCAACGTGTTTATGATTCTATGAAGCTGAGGGGGTTTGAGGGAGAGTATCCTATGGGATGCCAATCTAACATTTTATTTAAGGATAGTATCTATCTAGGAGCCTGGAGTTTGTTTTTCATTATAGCAAGAGTCTACGATATACCTGTAATGATCGGTTCGTTGTTTGGGAGGTGAGTTAATCGATGAGTGATCATGAACTTGAAGTAAAAAACCTTCATTTTTCATATCCGGATGGTCATGAAGCCATCAAGGATATTTCTTTCACAATTTATCGGGGTGAATCTGTGGGCATCATCGGCGCGAATGGGTCTGGAAAATCGACGCTTTTGTCGTTGATTATGGGGGTTCTTTTTCCTGACAAGGGGGAAGTGAAAGTCGGAGATGTTACCGTCACGAAAAAAACGTTATCGACGATTCGACAGAGAGTAGGGATGGTGTTTCAGGACCCGGATGATCAGCTCTTCATGACCACTGTCTTTGATGATGTAGCGTTTGGACCTAGAAATTATCATCTGGACGAAGAGGAAGTTAAAATCAGAGTCGAAGAAGCGTTGGCCATGGTTGGTATACCTCATTTGATAGAAAGAGCGCCCTTTAAGCTTTCGGGTGGGGAGAAACGGGCTGCGGCAATCGCCAGTGTACTTTCAATGAAGCCGGATACGTTGATCATGGATGAACCCACAACAGGTTTAGATCCAAAATCAAGGCGCAGATTGATTAACATCTTGAACGGTTTTAATCAGACAAGGATTATAACCAGCCATGATTTGGATATGGTCTTGGAAACATGTGAACGTATTTTAATTATAAAAGACGGTGAAGTTGCGGCGAGCGGCACAACGTCAGAGATTTTAAAAAATGGGGAATTGTTGGAGCAATGTGGATTGGAGATCCCTCTTTCCTTGCATGATTGTCCAGTGTGTGGAACGATGAAAGGGGGAAAGAGATGAAACTAAAGATATTGGTTGATAATAACACCCTTATAGATCACTATTTTTTGGGTGAGCCGGCGGTAAGCTATTATCTGGAGATTGATGATAAGCGTATCCTGTTTGATACGGGATATTCAGAAGTGATTTTGAAAAATGCTGAAGCCTTGCGAATCGATTTGAGTCAACTCACCCATATTGTTTTATCCCATGGACATAATGATCATTCCAACGGATTGAAAATTCTAAATGAAAGCATGGATATGTCAAAGGTGAGCTTAATTGCCCATCCCCATTGTTTTATTCCTAAGTACGATGGGGAGGAATACATTGGAGCACCTTATACAGAAAAAGAAATTCAAAAGAAGATGCATTATCACCCGAGTATTAAGCCCTATGCCCTATCGGAAAATTGCCTGTTTCTTGGTGAAATTCCCCAGATTATTGATTTTGAAATCAATAATTCTATAGGCAAGCAGAAGATGGGTCAGGAATGGTACGATGATTATGTTATGGACGATTCGGCACTGGTATGTAAAAGCTCAAAAGGACTTTTTATATTGACGGGGTGCTCTCATAGAGGAATTTGCAATATCGTGGAGTATGCCACAAAGGTCTGTGAAGACCATGGAATTCTTGGTGTTTTGGGAGGGTTTCACCTATTTGAGACGGATGAGCGTTTAATGAAAACAATCCATTATTTTGAGGAGCGCCATATCGAACAGCTCTATCCTTGTCATTGTGTATCCTTGAAAGCCAAGGCCAAAATGATGGATAAACTGAATGTCAATGAAGTGGGCGCCGGACTGGAAATTTCTATTTAATTATTTTTCATAGAATTCCGGCCCCATTCAGACATCAATTCCAGAATGGGAATAAGGGTTTTACCTTTTTCAGTGAGAGAATACTCCACCTTGGGAGGGACTTCATTATATTGCTCACGATGAATTAAGCCATCCTCTGCCAATTCTTTAAGCTGGTTGCTGAGTGTCCGATGGGCGATGGGCTGTAATTCATCCCGCAATTTGTTATAGCGTATGATGTTTAGCTTGTATAATTTGTATAAAATCAGCCATTTCCATTTGCCGTCCATTTTCGTAATGGTATAGTAGATCGGACAGTTGCCGTATTTACTCTCAAAATCCATGATTGAACCTCATTACTAACAAAAGGGATAGTATATAACAAAAATGTTCATACTTGTATTTCTGGTTATAAGATATACAATTTATCATGTAAAGTCAATTTAGCTTCGATAATGAACTGGAGGTTCAGGGTATGGACTTTTTAGAATTAGCAAAAAGCAGATATTCAGTAAGGAAATTCAGCACCAATCGGATTGTGGAAGAGAAATTAAGCTTAATATTGGAGGCCGGTAGGGTGGCGCCTACTGCGGTAAATCGTCAGCCGCAACGGATACTCGTTCTTGAAAACGAGGAAGATCTGGCTAAACTAAAGCCCTGTATCCCCTATCGCTTTCAGGAGACATTGGCTTTGTTAGTTTGTTATGATAAAAATGAAAGCTGGAAAAGATCATTTGACAACAAAGACAGCGGGGAGGTTGACGCAAGCATTGTCGCAACCCACATGATGCTGGAGGCCTATAATTTAGGCATCGGTTCCACCTGGGTGGGACACTTCGATCCGCAAGTCACAAGAGAAATGTTTCGAATTCCACAAAATATTGAACCGGTGGTATTGCTATTGCTAGGGTATCCGAGCCACGAGTCATCGCCCAATCCAAATCACTATAAACGCTTGGATAGAGCTCAGACGGTTTATTATGGATCTTTCCCTGAAGTTGAAAAGTAATCTAAACGCTTATAGCCTATGATAAAAGCCAGAGTTTTGTTTGCCCAAACAAAACTCTGGCTTATTTGTCGCAGAGTAGCCTGTCCGGTATTATTATGCTAATGCCCAAGGAGGTCTTTTCTGGATTTTCGTATTTTCGCCGATACTTTGGGCAGGGAAGCCTTCTATGATTTGGTTATCATCAAAAACACTTCTCTGTTTAACCAGGCTGCCGGATTTAACCAAGGTATTTTTGCCTAATTTGCTGTAGTCACAAACGATTGAGCCGGACTCTACGATAGTGTTTGAACCAATCGTTGTGCCATGAATGATGCAGCCTGGACCAATAGTGACATTATCCTCAATAATCAATTCATTGTCAGGCAATAAATGCAAGACTGAGTTTTCCAGTATTTGAACATTATCGCCGATTCTTACAGGACCGTGTGAGTTACCAATGATTTTTACACCTGAAGCGATTAATGAATGGTGCCCTATTGTAACATCCCCTGTAATTTCAGCTGAATCATAGATAAAAGCAGATTCAGAGACTATGGGATACTTGGCACCATATTCATATAATTTCCCCATTTTTTCACTTTCCTTTGCCTCGTTATGGATGATATGTTCTATGTAGGTGCTCAGTGAAATATCGTTGCCTCTCATTCTGGAGATCATATTTTTATCTTCCTGAGTCAGCTTTCTTATTATTTTGCCTGGTCTTCCCACAACTACAGACTCATCAGGAATAACACAACCCTCCGGAATGATGGTTCCTTCTCCGAATATACACATATTCCCTATTTTTGAGCCCGGAAGAAAAATAACACCATTTCCGATTTCACATAGATCACCGACTTCTGCGCCAATAACGATACTTTTATGACCAAAAATAGTCTTACCGCCTACTTTCAATGGGTGCTCAGGTGTTCCGATCAAGACGGAATTTTCAAGAATCCATGACGAATTGCCAAGGGTTATGGAATCATTGATGGAACGGAGAATGGAACCCTGAGCGATATAAACATTATTCCCCAGTCTTATCTTGCCGATTAACCTTGTTGAATCGTCAATTTTCAAATTGAGCATAACATACCTCTTGTATAGATTTATTTTTCATTCTCTTTGAAATGATGTTTGCCCCATTTACTTATACTTTCCAAGATGGGAAAAAACGATTCCCCTAAACTGGTAAGAGAGTACTCAACCTTAGGGGGTATCTGTGAATAGGCTTTCCTATGGATAAAGCCGTCTGCTTCCAGTTCTTTAAGCTGTTGGCTTAACATTTTATGGGTGATGTTGTTCAGAGATTTTTTGATTTCACCGTAGCGCATAACCTTCTCTTGAGACAAATGCCATAAGATAACCAACTTCCACTTGCCTGCTATTAAATTCATGGTGTATTCGATGGGGCAGCTATAGTTTACTTCGTTTTTGTTACCCATTCTATCTCTTTCCTTTTATATAGTATCCTACTAAAAAGTGCATACTTGTACCAGGCATTGTTTTTGATACTATTATAGCATAAGGGGAGAATAAAGAATGAAACATTGGAGGGAAACATTCACATGTTAAAAAGAATAGATCATACTAAAATGGGAAGCAGTGATTTAGGCTGGCTGAAAAGTAAGTTTCACTTTTCATTTGCAGACTATTATAACCCATCCAACCTTAATTTTGGGACGTTGAGAGTCATCAATGATGATTTGGTAGAGGCAGGTACAGGATTTGATACCCATCCCCACCGGGATATGGAGATTGTATCCTATGTTGTGAATGGGGAGCTGACCCATGGTGACAGCATGGGCAATAAAAGAACATTATCCCGGGGGCATGTCCAGTATATGAGCGCTGGGACAGGAGTATTGCACAGCGAGCACAATTTTGGAGAAGAGCTATTAAGATTTCTTCAAATATGGATTATCCCTAATAAGAAAGGCTGTGAGCCAAACTATGGGGACTATCTATTTGACTGGAATGACAGGAAAAACAAATGGCTTCATATTGTTTCTTCTATAGAAGGCAACGCTCCCATAAAAATCAATCAGGATTCCAATTTATTTGCCTTGGAATTAGATAAGGATCAGGAAATAGATTTTAAAGTAGGTAAGGACAGACAGGCCTATTTAGTGCAGATAGAAGGAAGTTCTGATATAAACAGTATCGTTTTGAATATGCGAGATGCCTTGGAGATCACAGAAGAAGATATCAAAATAAAAGCACTGGAAACGTCGCATTTTCTTGTGGTGGAAATGAAGAAATAAGTCGGTCATACTATGTTTGGGAGGTGTTCCAATGTTAGAAATAAAAAAAGGAACGAAAAGTTTTTATATAGGGGATTCGGAGGAGAATCCATTGGCAGAAATGACATATGTTCTTTCCGATGATCATCTTATTATCATTGATCGCACCTATGTCTCCGAAGAGCTAAATGGTCAAGGGATTGGTAAACTGCTGCTTAAAGAACTTGTGGATTGGGCGCGGAAGGAAAATAAAAAGATCAATCCCATTTGCCCTTATGCAAAGGCACAAATGGAAAAGAACCCAGAACATCATGATATGATCTACAAATAACTGTGGAGACAGGAACGGAATAGCGCTAAATAGCGATCCCGTTTTTTAATTTCTATGTTTATTGACTTATATGAAAAAGGGAGATATAATTTAGGTAACTGATGAGTTACTAACTCCTCAGTTACCTACTCGCGAGTTACTCAATTCGAAATGATCGAAAAAATTAATAATAGTAAGGAGAACAAATTGAGTTCTAAACCAAAGCAAAGACCGGATACCAGAGAACTGCTTTTAAAGGCTGCGATTAAAGAATTCTCAGAAAAAGGATTTGAAAAAGCAAGAATATCCGATATTGTGGCTTCCGCCGGTTATTCCCAAAGAACGTTCTATATTTATTTTGAAAGTAAGGACGCCATTTTTAAAGAGTTATTGACGGAGTGGGAAAAACGGTTAGCGAATAAATTTGATATCGAAGATGAGAAGGATTATAAGCAAAATATTTTAAACCGGTGGATTCAAATCATTGAATTCATGGCCCAGGACCCTGAGTATTCCAAGGCAGTATACTTTAAATCCCCTTATTTTGAAGAAACCAGGCAGCATATTTTTGAACATTTGATGGGAATATTGATTAAGGAACAAAGCCATGGCTTTTTGAGAACAAGCGTAGCGGTTGAGATCCTGGCCGAATCAATCCTTTCAGGTATAGAAGGGATAGCCTATCGGCATGTGATTAACAAAAAGGAGACGGATATTCCTAAGCTGGCGGAACAGATGGTGGATATTTATATCTATGGAGTGGGGATTTAATCCTTTAGCTATTACGTAAGAAGAGGTGGGATTGTAAATGAAAGAGGGTTCAAGTACAATCGACCGCAATCACACGAATCTGAATTCTTACCTTAAATCGATCAACCGGGTTATCGCCGAAGCTTTAAATGTCGATGAAACAAGCAGAATATCGGTTCAGACTAGCAAGACTCTTTTAAATGAAGCCTATCTTCAATATAAAGATAGTTTGCAGAATAAAGATGACTTGCAGAATGAAACCCTGAGTCAGGAATTGTATTTAATGATTAAACGCTATCTGGAACCCTATCAGAACATCATTGAAATACGGAAGGAATTGGAACAGGTTAAAAACAGCAAGTTCAGCCAAATCGAGAAGATTTGTCGGGAACTCTCTTATGGGGAGATCATTTTAAAAGTGCAAAACGGCAATCCTGTTTTAATAGAGTCTCTGAAAAAACAGGTGAAATTGATATAAACTCCAATGATTAATCATAAAGAAACCTAATATTTTCCCGAGCGGAAGACCGCAGGGAGCATTAAATAGCAAGGATTTCTCCTTTATATTTATGCTCCCTTTTTATTTTCTCCAAGAAAATAGGAAAGGTCAAAAAATCAAATCAAACATTTTTTAGAAGGGAGTCAAAAATTTAAATGATTGTGTGGTGGTCCTATACTATTATTTCCGATCGATGTAAACGATGTCTGAAATGCCTGGATGCATGCCCTGCGGGGGCCATCCTTCGGCCTGAACATGGTCCTCTCCGCATCCAAGAAGAAATTTGCATCCGGTGCGGCCAATGTATGCCTCAGTGTGCTTTTAGAGCCATCTCAAAAGTATTAAAACCTAAAATCGCTAAGAGTGGAGAAAGAAAGGAGATTAACTATGCCGGCATCCATAATTCCTAAACCAGACGGTGGCAAGGTTGTCAAGACCAATTGCTTTGAATGCCACGCCAAATGCGGTGTTCTCGCCCACGTGGACAGCTCCGGAACATTGGTTAAAGTTGAAGGAAATCCGGAAGACCCGCGCAACCAGGGCCGCTTATGTCCCAAGGGACGTTCGGCGGTCCAGATTTTAAATGACCCCCACCGGGTAAATTATCCTCTGAAAAGAGTTGGCAAAAGAGGGGAGGGCAAATGGGAGCGGATTTCCTGGGATGAAGCCATGGATACCATAGAAAAACGCCTGAAAGAGTATAAGAAAAATTTCGGCGGGGAATCGGTTGTCTTCGGACAGGGAACCGGGAGAGGGACGAACCAATGGAACCACCGGCTGGGCAATACCCTGGGAGTCAATCATTGGTGTTCACCGGCCCATATCTGTTTGTTGCCCCTTATGACCACTTCCCTGTATATGTTCGGCATGCTGCCCATCTGGGACGGGTGTGATTTCGAACGCAGCCAATGTATGGTATTCTGGGGTTCCAACCTGGTCTGGACCGAAGCCACGATTTCAGCGGGAGAGGTGGGCCGCAGCCGCAATAGGGGAGCCAAGATTATTGTCATCGATCCCAACTATGAACATCCCCTGGCTTCCAGAGCTGATCATTTTCTTCCCGTGCGGCCGGGCAGCGACAGTGCTTTGGCCATGGCCTGGATTAATGTCATCATCGAAGAGGATCTTTATGACCACGACTTTGTTAAAAAGTGGACAAATGCCCCCATGCTCATCGATGCGGAAACCCTGGATCCCATTACGGAAGCAGCCTTTAAGAAGGAAGGCAATAAAGGGCAATTGATGATTTGGGATGAGATGACCCATTCCCCTCAACCCATTGGCAGTACCACAGCAAGTCCTGCCCTGAATATAACCCAAGAGATAACCTTAACGGATGGCAGAAAGATTACGGTTACCACAGCCTGGCAGATTCTGCGTCAACGGGCGGCTGCGATGCCTCCGGAAAAGGCGGCCAAACTCTGCTGGCTGGAGACTGACAAAATCAAAGAAGCGGCCAGGATGTATGCCACAACAAAACCCGGTGCTATCACCGTGTTCCAGGGCATTGAAGAGCACACTAACAGTAAGCATACCATTCAGGCCATTAACACGATCATGGCCATCACCGGAAATATCGATGTTTACGGCGGAAATATGTGGGTGCCTTTTTGGAATGAAATGTTAGGACCGCGTCTGGCCGGAATGCCGCCGGAGTCCCATGCCCAAAAAAGACTCAGCAACTTTAAGCATTATCCCAACAGCCATCCTACCCAGGTCTGGGATGCGATCCTCACAGGCAAACCCTATCCCATCAAGGCCTATATCTCCGTCCAGGGGAATCCGATTTCCTGGTCGGAAAATTCCAATAAGGTGGTGGAAGCCCTTCATAAACTGGATTTTTTGGTGGTCATGGATTATTTTATGTCCCCGACGGCCAATCTGGCGGACATTGTCCTGCCTTCAGCTCATTGGACGGAAAGAGATTATATTGCCGATGAATTGTGCGGACGCTGGTTTTTTGGTCAGCAAAAAGCGGTGGAACCTTTGTATGAAAGACGTTCGGACATTACCTTTATGAGAGAGCTGGGCAGAAGACTGGACCCCAAGTGGTGGCCCTGGAAAACCAATGAGGAATTATTTGATTTCCAACTAGAGCCCTATAAAATAACCTGGGCTGAATTAAAAGAGCAATGGATCTTTGAAAATACACCCTTTATAGAAAAACGCTATGAACAAAACGGTTTCCCGACGCCAAGCCAAAAACTGGAGATTTATTCCCTGATCTTTAAGTCCACGGACTCCGATCCCCTTCCGGACTATGAAGAACCGGCGGAAAGTCCTTACAGCCAACCGGGAGTAGCCAAAGATTATCCTTTTATTTTAACGACCGGACGCCGCTATCCCAATTACTATCATTCGGCTTACCGGGGCATCCCTTATCTCAGAGAACTTGCCCCTGAGCCGAGAGTGTTTATCAATTCAGAAACGGCCAAAAAGTTAGGCATAGGGGAAAATGAGGAGGTCTGGATTGAATCTCCCCACGGAAAAATCAAGATGAAAGCCCAGCTCACCGATGGGATTCACCAACGGGTGATTGCTTTGCCCCACGGTTGGTGGCAAGCCTGTCCCGAACTTGGCCTGCCGGGGTATCCGGACAATATTGCCAATGCGAACTGTCTCATCAGTGACAAATACCATGACAAAGATCTTGGCACACCGGGTTCCCGTTCATCCCTGTGCAAGGTCTATAAGGCTTAAGGGGGGAGAGACATGAGTAAACATGACACGCTTCTGATTGATTTGGACAGATGTGTCGGGTGCATGGCCTGCACAGTGGCCTGCAAAATAGAGAATAGAGTAGATAATGGAGTATTCTGGAACAGGGTATACAAGATGGGGCCGGAAGGACAGTTTCCCGATAATTTGGATATGTTCTTTTTTCCCAGGCAGTGTATGCACTGTGAAGACCCTCTCTGCATTAAAGTATGCCCCACCAAAGCGACCTATAAAACGGAAAACGGCGTGGTTTTAGTGGACCATAATAAATGCTATGGCTGCGGCTACTGTATCTGGGCCTGTCCTTATGATGCCCGAACCTTAAACAAGGAAAAAGGTATGGTGGAAAAATGCATGCTCTGTGCTCATTTGACTGAGAAAGGCGAAAAACCGGTCTGTGTGGCCACTTGTCTTGGCACTTGCCGTATCTTTGGGGATATCAATGACCCGAATTCGGAGATATCCATGTATCTGGCCGAACATCAGGACAGGGCCTTCCAGATTCACCCTGAAATCGGAACGAAACCGTCGGTGATTTATCTAAGACCAAGGAAGGGGGCCAAAAGATTATGCCAGTCCAATTCCCGTTAGTTTTTTCAACCTTGTGCCAGCGTTTGGCTTTGGGTACCTATATGATGAGCTTGATCGCCGTTTATTTTCTGGGAGTGGAATTCAATCTGTCCGCCATTGCCCTGGCGGCTTTAGTGGTGTTTTGTGCCGGACTTCTTGCTTCTCTCGTTCACCTGGGCAGACCGAACAGGATCATGAATTCCTTTGCCAACCCCCAATCCCATCTGACCCAGGAAGGAATCCTGTCACCCTTTGTGGCCTTGTTTCTTTTCCTGCAAGCCTTGGACGGCTGGCTGATAGCTTTAAATTCAGCCTTGCTGGTGCTGGTGCAGGTCCTGGCGTTCCTATTTTCTATCGCCTTTATTTATTCCACCGGCTTGGTTTATCAGTTATTTGCCCGGCCGGCCTGGAAGAGTAAAATGGTCGGCGTCAATTTCTTTCTTTCGTCCCTGGCCATTGGCTCCATTGGCGCTTATGCCTGGGGAGCTTTAAGTGGTTTAGACAATGTGACATCTTTATTGTATCTTAGTGCAGTGACCCAGATTCTGATCATTTTGGGTCAGCTTTACTACTCGGCCTATGTGAGAAGGCTCGGGTACGGAGTAGCCATCAATGTCCTGAGCGGGGAATTTAAAATGCCCTATCTGGGCTGGGTTATCACGGGAGTGGTCTTGCCCCTGGCGTTGATTGCTTATGCCGCTCTGTCCGGAGGCAGCGGCTCTATAGCTCTGGCCCTTTTGCTCAGCGCCCTCTTGGGATTGGTATTCTGGAGGATGTTCTTCTTCCTTGCCGGCAAGCATATTAAGTTTTTCCCTCAATATGAAAGTGATTTAAAGACGATTTTTTAGTACTTGCCGGGAAAGCGATAGTAAACTATTAAATAATGGATTGTACTTTTAAAATCCCCGGATTGCCTTGTTTCTTGTTGCGGCAATGACGAGGAGGCGGATAAAGCCTGGCAGTTGTTTGTTTATGACCAATGGGTATCATCCTTTTCTTTCGTGTTAAATTGAGTTTATTTCATGGTTTAAATGTGTTATAATCTAAGTAAGAGATATTCAGGGGCGGTGCCGCTGGATATCTCTTTTGAATTTGGGGATATAGAATTAACTGCTGACAGAAAAAGTGCTGACCTTTACAGGATACAGCGCTTTTTTCTTTGCATAATTTCAATTCTATACTATTTAAAATGAGGAGGAGATCAGAATGCTATTAATTAAAAATGGAACGATTCTTACTATGACGGGTGACCCTATTGAAAATGGACAAATATTAGTGGATAAGGGCAAAATCCTTTCCATAGAAAAGGGTATTTCCATACCTGAACATTGCGCAACAATTGATGCCGAGGGCGGTTTTATCATGCCTGGCATGATTGATGCTCACTGCCATGTGGGGATGTGGGAGGACGGACTGGGCTTTGAGGGAGCGGACGGCAATGAGGGGACTGATCCGGTGACACCGCAGCTTAGAGCCATCGATGCCATTAACCCAAGGGACAGATCTTTTGCGGAAGCCTATGAAAATGGTGTTACCTGCATCTGCACCGGTCCCGGCAGCTCCAATGTTATAGGGGGGCAATTTACCACGATTAAAACCAAAGGGATGAGGATAGACAAGATGATCCTTCAGGAAAGGGCGGCGATGAAGATTGCTTTTGGCGAAAATCCCAAGACAAGATACAGTGCCAAGCAACAAATACCTTCTACGAGAATGGCCACCGCGGCTCTCTTAAGAGAGTATTTGTTTAAAACCCAAAATTATCTGGACCATAAAGAGAATAATTCTGGGTTTGACCTGAAGCTTGAAAGCCTAATCCCGGTGGTGAAGGGTGAGCTGAATGTCAAAGCCCATGTTCACAGAGCCGATGATATTTTTACGGCGATTCGGATCGCCAAAGAGTTTGGCCTTAAGATGACCTTGGAACACTGTACTGAGGGGCATTTAATTGCTGATGAGCTGGCAGGGGAAGGCTTTTCCGCAATCATCGGGCCATTTATCGGCCCCAGGGGAAAAGTGGAGTTAAAGGAGCTGACCTTTGATACGCCGGTAGTCTTGCATGAAGCCGGGGTAAAAATAGCCTTAATGACCGACCACCCTGTAGTTCCCGTACATTATCTGCCCTTTTGCGCCGCCCTGGCGGTAAGAGCGGGATTAGATGAAGAAACCGCCCTCAGGGCCATAACAATTAATCCCGCCGAAATCCTGGGGATTTCGGAGCGGGTAGGTTCCCTTGAGGTTGATAAAGACGCAGATATTGTGGTCTTTGATAAACATCCCTTGGACGTTCAGGCGAGAACGACCTGGGTGCTGATCGATGGAGACGTTGTTTTTAAGAGGGGATAAGTATAAACAGAGGACGCCAAGCCAGAATAAGTATATGTTTGTGAGCATAGATGGGGGGCTGCGGCGTGAATGTCATCGAAATCAAGAATTTGACTAAATACTATGGCAAGTCCAGAGGAATCACCGATATCAGCTTTAATGTGGAGGAAGGGGAGATTTTCGGCTTTATCGGGCCCAATGGGGCAGGGAAATCCACGACGATCAGGACTTTGTTGTCGTTGCTCTATCCGACCAGCGGCAGCGCAACGATCTTCGGCAAGGATTGCATTAAATATGCACCGGAAATTGCCAGGGATGTGGGCTATTTACCCTCTGAAGTTTTTTATTACGACAAAATGAAGGTGGGTGAACTGTTAAACTACGCGGCGAGTTTCTATAAGAAGGACTGCAGTAAAAGAATCAAGGAACTTGCCGGGATTATGGAGCTGGATCTAAGCAAGAGAATTGATGATTTATCCTTTGGCAATAAAAAGAAGGTGGGAATCGTTCAGGGCCTCCTGCATGAGCCGAGGCTGATCATTCTGGATGAACCGACCAGCGGCCTTGACCCGTTGATGCAGCAGAAATTCTTTGATCTGCTGTTGGAAGAAAACAGGAAAGGGGCGGCCATTCTTTTGTCTTCCCATATTTTAAGCGAGGTTCAGAGGCTGTGCAGCCGGGTAGCCATCATCAAGGACGGCAAAATTATCAGGCTGGAAAAGATAAGGGATTTAACGGAAAACAATTATAAGAAGTTCAAGATTGAGATCAAGGAAGAGATGAGCAAAGACCGCTTCGCCCTGGAGGGGATCAATAACCTGGAGATCAAGGATGGGAAAGTGAGCTTTTTGTTCAAGGGGAATATCAATCACATTATAAAGAAGCTTGCGGAACTGGAAATAACCAATCTCTGGATCGAAGAGCCGAACCTGGAGGAAATCTTTATCCATTATTATGAAAAGGAGGCCTGATGCTGATGAACATCTTTTGGCATGAGCTTAGGGCCTACCGCAAATCCATCATGATTTGGGCAGGTGCCATGACCCTGTTGGCGGTGGCCTATATTTTCCTTTTTCAAGGATTGGGTCGGGATATTGAAGATTTCAAGGCATTTCTCAGCAACATGCCGGATGTGATGATAAAGAGCTTCAATATACTGGTTGAGAGCATCTCCACCCTGGAAGGCTTCTACTCTTTTGTCTTCTCCTTTGTCCTATTATGCGGGGCAATCCAGGCGATGAATCTCGGAACCGCTATCGTGTCCAAGGAGGTGCGGGATAAAACCGCGGATTTTCTGCTGACCAAACCGGTAAGCAGGATCAGGATCATCCTGTCTAAACTGCTGGCGGCTTTAGTTGTTTTGGTGATGACCAATATCATATACCTGGGCTTGACGACTTTCGCGGCGGTGGCGGTGGTCAGCAGATTTAATCTGAAAGTGTTCTTTCTGATTTCGCTGACGCTATTCTTTGTACAACTGCTCTTTCTGGCTCTGGGCATCCTGATTGCGGTGATTGCCGGAAAAATAAAGTCAGTGATCTCCGTATCTCTGAGTACTGTTTTTGGGCTCTATGTCCTGGGTTCCCTCGGCTCGATTCTTGGGGAAGAGAATGTTCGGTACTTTTCGCCGTTCCGGTATTTTGATCCGGTGTATATCATCGACCATGCCGCTTATGAAACCTCTTTTGTCGTAACAGGTATGGTCTTGATCATCGCCGCTATCGGGGTAAGTTGTCTGGTCTATGCGAAGAAAGATATCCATACTGTTTAAGGAGGGATTGCGATGAATATTTTTCTGAGAGAATTGAAGGCCCAGCGCCGATCACTGATCATTTGGAGTATCGTCATCTTTCTAATGATCGTTTCCTCCATCGGAAAGTTTACAGCTTATGCCGAAACAGGCCAATCCATGAACGCATTATTGTCGCAAATCCCCAGTTCGATCAAAGCGGTCTTGGGGATGGGGAATTTTGACCTGACCAAAGTCAGCGGATTTTATGGGATGTTATATTTGTATCTACTTTTATTGGCCACCGTCCACGCCTCTTTGCTGGGTGCCAATATCATCGCCAAGGAAGAGCGGGACAAAACCACAGAGTTTTTGCTGGTGAAGCCTGTCTCCAGAACACAAGTCATAACCGCCAAACTTTTGGCGGCCCTTTTCAATATCATGGTCTTCAACCTGGTTACCCTGATTCTTTCCATCGCTCTGATAGGGAAGTACGCCAAGGGAGAGGATATTACGGCAGAGATAGGGATCTTGATGGCCGGGATGTTTATTGTGCAGCTGATCTTCTTACTGATCGGCACCGCCACGGCAGCCGCCGGCAAGCGTCCGAAATCCGCCCCCTCGGTTGCAACGGCAATTTTGCTGGTGACTTTCCTTATTTCGTCGGTGATCAAGATCAACAGCAGTCTTGCCCCTTTGAAATATCTAACCCCATTTGCTTATTTCGAGGCTGAAACTCTGCTGGAGGGCGGAGGATTCGAACCGGTATTTCTGCTTTTGTCCTCGGTGATCATTGTGCTGCTGATTGTTATTACTTATGCTTCTTACAAAAGGAGAGATCTGCATGTTTAAAAACAGTCACTTTTTAAAATGACTAAGCTATATCGCTTGTAAAACAATACACACCCGTATTTTATTGGCTTCAGATTCGGCGTAGATATCGCCGTCGTGAAGCTCAACAATACTTTTGGCGATAGCCAGGCCAAGTCCGGAGCCTGGCATCCTCGAATTCCTGGATTCGTCAACCCGGTAAAACCGCTCGAATAAAAGCGGCAGGAGTTCTGTGGGTATTGTATCGCCTTGGTTTTCGATGAGAACGGTTACCTTGTTCCCATCTTTCTTAATGTGAACGGCAATATCCCCGGGAAGATCTTTATAGCTGTATTTGATGGCATTGGAAAAGATATTTTCAAAAACCCTGGCCATCAGGTCGGAGTCGACCTCAACCTCTATAGTGGGATGGGAAAAGCTTTTTACAAAACATAGGTTATTCTGTTTGGCGAGAAGGGAAATCTCACCGATTTGCTGCTCGATAAGTTCAATGAGATTAATGGAGGATTTGTTAACCTGTATGATTCCGTTGGAGAGTTTAGTGTACTCAAATAAGTCCTCGATTAACTTTTTTAATTTTAGGGATTTGGTATACGCTTTTCCCAGGTATTCATCCAGATGGTCCTGGGTTTCGTATTTTTTGTCATTTAACAACGAAAGGTAGCCGATGATGGTGGTAAGGGGGGTCTTTAAATCGTGGGAAACGTTGGTGATCAGTTCATTTTTCGTCTTTTCCGCTCTTTTCTCATCCTCAATTTTGCTTTTTAATTGTGCGGACATATAATTGATGTTTTGAGCAAGGACTTTAAACTCATCATTACCTTTTACCGCTACCGTAAAATCGAGATTGCCCTTGGATATTTCCAGAATACCGCCGGCAATCTCTTTAAGATAATTCACTTTATTTTTGATAAGAAAACTATTGATAATAAAAAAGGCGAATATTGAGAGGATAACGGAAGAGGGCAGAAACCAGAAGGACGGCAGTAACCCGGGTGGGAGAAGTTCCAGGGCGGTATAAACAAGACCTGCTCCCAGCAAACTTACCAAGTTGAATATAAAAAGCTCAAGACCCAGGCTTTTCAGGCAAACGCCTTTGATCCAGGAAAACAAATTATTCAGAAAGGCCAGAAACCCCTCATATCTGCCTGTAAAAGCTATAATAAACAGGAAAGAGGCTGAGGCCAGGCCTAAGGAGAGAAAGATGTCATCAGTAAAAGAGAATTCAGCTATACCGACAACAAGGGAGAGGGCAGAGCTGATGATTCCTTTCCAAATGTTCGATTTTAAGTTGCTTGTGACTGTCAACATGATAACGAAAACAAGGGCTGCGGCGGTAAAAGCTATTTCCTGCCATTGAGACAACCACTTATAACTGTTAAATGCTATCCAATAGGCGGAAATTGATAAACTCAGGCATAGGGCAAGCCTTATCATAGTTGCCTTGATCATGTTGGTGTTAGCTTTCGTTATCAATTTTATAGCCTACCCCCCATACGACTTTAATATATTTGGGTTCTTTCGGGTTGATTTCGATTTTTTCTCGGATATTTCTGATATGAACCGCAACCGTGTTTTCCGATTCATAGAAGGGTTCATTCCACACGCTTTCATAAATGCTTTCAATGCTAAGGACTCTGCCCTTATTCCTGGCAAGAACCTCGAGTATGGAGAATTCGGTTGGAGTAAGCTTGATATCCTTTCCATCTACTTTTACCTGGTGGCTTGCAGTATTGATGACAAGCCCGCCTATCTCAAATTCATCCTTTAACTTAGGGGTAAAATCGTTTAGTCTGGTATAGCGCCTGAGCTGGGATTTGACCCTGGCTACGATCTCCAGCGGGTTGAAGGGTTTTGTCACATAATCGTCAGCTCCTGTGTTTAATCCCAGGATTTTGTCGACATCTTCACTTTTAGCGGACAGCATGATAATAGGAATGCCATTGTCTTTCCGGATGTTTATGCAGGTCTGTATACCGTCCAGTCTTGGCATCATGATATCCAAAATAATCAAGTCAAAATCAATTTTTTGCAGCTTTTGCAGGGCTTCGATTCCATCCGCCGCTGTAGTTACTTCAAACCCTTCGCATTTTAAATAAATCGCCAGCAAATCTCTTATTTCGTCTTCGTCATCGGCTATTAGTATTTTGTAGTTGTCCATAGCCAGCTTCCTTCCATATCTTGATTAGATTGTCCAGCCAGTAAGCGCTGAGAATTCCCACCAGGGGCATTACGGGGAAGGCATATCGGCTAAACGTATAATAGGGTAAATGTATGATATTAAAATATCCGATCACCAAAAGTAGGATGAAGGGCAGGGAAGACTCCCGCCTTTTTTTGAACAGTCGAACGGTTCCTAAGGCTGCGGTAATCAGGACCAGCCAATGAAAAGATCCGGCCCGGGTAAAGCTCACTCCCAGGATCTCTTTCCAGTAAAACGGGTAATTCCAAAAGTGCCAGGACTTACCCAAAGTATACCATAGTATATAGTGAAGGGGCTGTTTTGCCCCATAGGTTTTGAGCCTGTAAATGCCGGTATCCATTTCATTTTGATTTGTTTCCCAGGCTGTCCGGCCTATATTATAGGGGGTATAATCCTTAGTCTGGTCATAATTCAGATAGGTTCCCTGTAAAAACGGATTTCCTGAGGAGAAAGTCAGGGGAATAAATTTGTCAAAAACATTATAATTTCTGACCCACCAGGGGCTCATGATTAGTGTAAATCCAACCAGGGCTACCGCAGTAAATTTTAGCATATCGCGCAATTTATATCTTTTAATAAGCCACATGACCAGAATAACGACGGGATAGGCGGCGGCGGTGGGGCGGAACAGGCAGGCAATCCCCCAGATAAAACCGCCCAAGATATAATAGTAAGTTTTTCTCTCTGTGATGGCTGATATGGATAGATAGAGCAAGAGCAGCAGCAAGAATTTAAAAATTACTTCGGTAAGAATAAGGGTAGCGGCATAATATTCGGCAACAAAAAAGAGGTCGATCACACAAGCACAAAGGGCTACCCGGCTGTTGAAAACTTTTCTGCCGATGAGAAACAGAAGGTACAGGGAAAGGGTCTGCAAAATAACCTGGAAGACCCGGAAGGCGATGATCCCTGCCGCTTTTCCGAAAATCGTCATAAAAAAGGCCAAAACAAACGTGATGCCCGGCATGATATAAACCGTAGGTTCTTTCGTATCGTGATACGTAAGCATGCCGGTATCCATAAATGTCCACGCGCTCCTTATGTACTTGACATCGTCATTGTTCGCTTTTTCAATACTACCTAAAAGACAGGAATTCCCATAAACAAGTACCGTAGACAGGCAGATGATAAAAAATAGGGCCAATATCGTATAAAGGGTTATTTTAATCTTTTTTTCTTCGCTTTTTAAACCAAACATCATGTGCTCCTTTATTGATTTATTTTAGTTATCTTGAAACAAAATATGCCCCGGCAATGATCAGGGATAGGCCAAACCATCTGGTCAGGGGCAGGTTTTCCTGGAAAACAAACATGGCAACAAACGCCGCTGCTACATAACAAAGGCTTTGCAGCGGGTAGAGCATGGACAATTCGTTTTGTGCCAAAAGGTATAGCCAGATAACCGTGGCGACGGCATAGACCAAAAGGCCGCTTAAGACATAAGGGTTCAGCATGCACCTTAAAACGCTCTCGAGCCCGAGCTTAAAGGAGGCTCCCTGCATTCCGAGCTTCCATAGGGTTTGCCCGGCAACCAATAACACAATATTGACAGTCAATAAAAGATAGGTCATTTGAGGTAATTCTCCTTGCCGCTGCCCATTTGGAGTACCCCGAATTCCTGAATAAGCCGGGTGATTTTCTCCTGCATAGTGGAAACAACGATAGTAAGATAAAACATTAAGAGCAGGATAAAGATTAGGCCTGTTAAAAATAAGAAAGCAGGGGGATAGGAAATGTTCAGCAAATGGGCGCATTTTTCGGTAAGGTCTTTATTCAGGGAAAGGACAACCATGATGATCCCGGTTACTATCCAAAGGATACCGTATTTAAACTCTAGTACTCTTTTTTTAATGAAGAACAGGGTAATGCTCAAAAACAGCATGGACAGGATCAAACAATAGGTATAAATACTCATTAGATCATCTCCTTTAGCCTGATGTTTGTTTTAGAATGCAATTTAGGCTGCAGCATTAAGACGCAGGTAACCTTTACCATGTAGTAGAGGGACCGGAGCGGAGTGATGGACGATTTCCCTCCCTGGCGCTTGTCCATGTTTACAGGAATTTCCGTAATCCGAAGCCCCCTGTTAAAGGCAAAGACAATGGTTTCAACTTCAGGATAATCCTTGGGATAGTATTGAGAAAAAAGCTCGATGCCTTTGCGGTTTACCGCCCGAAAACCTGAGGTGGTATCATAATACTTTTGCCGGCAGAGAACGGAAACCAGCTTGGAAAAAAACAAAATTCCCGCTTGGCGCATGCCGGTTGGTTTATAGGCGGTCTTTTTTATAAAACGGGAGCCAATGACCATATCGGCCTCGTTTTTACGGATGAGTTCAACAAGCCTTCTCAGGTCCCGGGGGTTATGCTGCCCGTCTCCGTCCACCTGGACAACCAGGTCATAATTATTCCTCTGGGCATAAATGTACCCGGTTTGAACGGCTCCTCCTATACCAAGGTTTTGCAGCAGGTTGATAACCCAAGCTCCCCCTTTTACGGCCTCAAGATAGGTGTTGTCGGTAGAACCGTCATTGATTACAACCACATCGATTTCAGGGCAAGACGATTGTATCGATTGAACAACATTGCGTATGTTTTTTTCTTCGTTATATGCCGGGACTACAGCGAGTATCTTCATAACGGGGCCTCCTGCTATGTTTGAATTCGTTTTTAGCACTTTTAATTGTAACTTAAGGAAATTAAGAAAAGCCTCAGAGTTGATGAAGACTTTCTGAAGAACCGGAGAAGAGATACTGAAGCAGGAAGGTTGGGTGGAGGTGCAGCATAAAAATACACCAACCATGAGGAGTGGTTGGTGTCTAATGTGTTTTTTATCTTCATTTTGCCTTATAATGGAGGTGCACCGCGGTTTAGCCCTAAGTTTTCAGGCGTTCGGAGGTTTAAACATGGAAATCAAGCATTTGGAGTATTTTGTTGAAGTGGCTCGCCAGAAGAGTTTCAGTAAGGCTGCGGAAAAATGCCACGTTACTCAATCAACCATCAGCAAATTGATCAAAGATCTGGAAAGGGAACTGGGCACTTCGCTGTTTAACCGGACATCCAAATATGTGCAATTGACGGATACAGGGGCTATATTTCTGGATCAGGCTCTGGAGATCGTAACCCTATTCGGAAATTTAACCCACGAATTTCAAAATCGAATTAAACTTGAACGAGGAAAAATTTCTATTGGCCTGCTGCCCATTACCGGAACCACTTTATTTGCTGAATTGCTGGGAGATTTTAAAAAGAAGTACCCGCAAATAGAAATCAGCCTTTCCGAGCATGGGTCGAAAAAAGTTATTATGGATATTTTAGACGGAACCTTAGATGTGGGAGTCGTCTGCAGCGTGCCGGACAGTCAGTATTTTGACTCCTTTGCTTTTGCCGAAGATCCTCTATATGTTATCGTTTCGGCCCAGAATCCAATCAGCAAATCAGCATCCCTCGATCTTAAATCATTGGCGGATGAACCCTTTGTTTTATACACCAGTGAATTCAGCTTGCATGACGAGATCATCAGTAAGTGTAAAAATGAAGGCTTTGCGCCCAACATTATTTTTGAGACGTCCCAGTTTGAACTGATGACCCAGATGGTGGCTGCTGATTTGGGAATCGCTTTCCTGCCGGGGGCTGCTTGCCGAGAACTAGACCCGCGGCGTTTTGCAGTTATACCGGTGACTAACCCGCAGATTATTCACCAGATGTTCATTATCTGGAAACGAGGGCGTTCGATGTCCCATGCAGCTAATTTGTGGTTGCAGTTTGCCGCCAAATCCTTTGCCAAAAATTGATCTGCCATAAGGGGAAAATATACATATTTAAAGGCTTTTACCTTTCTTTAAGAAGGTAAAAGCCTTTTTATTTTACCCAGCGAATGATATTGCGAATGCATGATTACAACTATCTATTGTATCGATAGATTGCATGACAACTATCTATTTTACAAATGCAAGGAATGGTTATACAATCGAACATAGAAAGAGAAAGAGGTGAGAGTTCATGGCTCAGGGGTTGCGTTTTATCGTGCAGATTGCTTTGCTTTGGGTAATCTATCAATTGGGAAATTGGGTGGCGGAAAAAAGCCATCTTCCCATTCCGGGAAATGTTTTGGGAATGATTATCCTGTTTTTGTTATTGTTGATGGGAATTATTCGGATCGAATGGATCGAAGAAGGAGCAGATTTTCTGCTTAAACATCTTGCTTTTTTCTTTATTCCCATTGCCGTAGGATTGATGCAATGGATTGGTCTATTCCAATTAAGCGGAGTCCAGCTTCTCGTGTCAATTATTCTTGGCACAGCAGTATGCATCATGGTTATGAACTCAGTGACCACAATGCTGGTCCGGTTTCGTTCGCCTAAAGGAGGAGTTTAAATGAACCTGCTGCTTGTATTGATTACGACTGTTATTACGGTAAGTGCCTATGTCTTTAGCCGTCTCTTAAATAAGCGTTATCCAAGTCCATTGGTCAATGTGGTATTTCTGAGTACCGCCTTAATCGTCGCTGTCTTTTGGATTTCCGGTGTTACGGTGAGCCAGTACCAGGATACCAAGACTATTCTGACTTATTTTCTAGGACCGACTACAGTGGCTTTAGCTATCCCGCTCTATCGGAACCGAGAGATATTGAAACAAAATATCCTTCCGGTGTTGGGTGGGATCGTAGTGGGAACTACGGCCAATATCATTACGACGGCTCTGGTGGCTGAATTTTTAGGGCTGGATAAGCTCATTGTGACATCCTTAGTGCCTAAATCTGTGACTGTTCCCATTGCCGTCAGCGTTTCCAGCATCTTAAACGGTGATCCGACCCTTACTTCGGTTTTTGTCATTGCTACCGGTATGATTGGGACCTTTCTGACCCCTGTTCTGCTGAATCTGTTCAAAGTGACCAACCCGCTGGTGCGCGGATTAGCCTATGGAACGACTGCCCATGGTCAGGGTACGGCATCGGCGCTGGCAGAGGGAACGATTCAGGGTTCCATGTCCGGTGTGGCCATGGGAATTGCCGCAATTTATATGTCGGTTGCCGCTCCGTTTTTAGTCAATCACTTATTAAACCTGTAAGCGAAGGGCTTTAGCCTCAGCCTGAAACGGTCTGCCCCCGGCAGGCTTAAGCCCGTATGTCCTTAGCCAGCACCTGAAGGAATTGTTCCTGCTGACGGCAGCAATCAGCTTAAGCAAGAGAGTGTACGAAAAGTAGCATACCGTAAAGCGATACAAAAGAGGGTAGAGGCAGTTATAGCAAGATGTTTTTTAGCTGTGACAAATCCGAAATAATATAATCAATTTCTACATCACAATCTTTGCTTCTGTGCTTTGGATTATACCAGCAAGAATCAATAGTACTGTTTTTGGCCCCTAACATATCAGCTTTAATGCTATCTCCTATGAGAAGTACTTCACTGGGCTTTAGCTGACTTCTTTTGAAACATTCATCAAAAAATTTTGCGCTGGGTTTTTCATGCCCAATATCGTCAGATACAAATACATTCGAAAAATAAGACAATAGACCGGCTAATTTCAGTCGTTTCAGTTGCATTTTCAGAATGCCGTTGGAGGTCACAAAAAGCTTGTAATGTGCGCTTAAACACTGTACAGATTCCGCTGCATAGGGCTCCATAAAATACTCTTCCGATAATTTTTCTGGAAACACATTTTGAAAGGCAGTAGGGCCATGCCGAAGGTCTAACTGCTCAAATAATTGTTGAAATCTAAGCTTTAGGACATCTTGAACCGAGAGTGTGCCTTGCTTTTGGAGAAGCCATAATTGATCGTCTATACTCCGAAATAAGTCGTAAGTTTTGTCATCGTATGTGATACTAAAATGATAAAATGTTTTACGCAGTGCCTCTCGACTACATTGCTCGAAATTTAAAAGGGTATCATCTACATCCAAAAATAAAGCTTTATACACTAAGAAATCCTCCTGAACAGCAAGTCGTATTACAAATCATCAATTTTCATACGGTCAAGTTCTTCTTGTTGTTGCGTTTTGCCGCGTTTCAAATCTGCATTATATTTTATAAAGTACTTTATCGCAAAAAAGATTCCAACAACCATAGCGGTGGATAGAATCCCGCTAATAAATAACATGATTGTTGCTATAAACATAGTTATTCCTCCGATTTCTTAGAGTGTTTTCTGTACTCCGTGATCAATATTTTTGCAGTGTCAAAATCGATTTTTTCATTAACGGCCAATCTTTTGATCAGAGAAACGAAGGGGTCATTTGAAGCATCTTCACTAATATTGATTTTCTGAATAAGACGGTCTAAGCGTAAACGTACAGTTGGATAGGTTACGCCGTAGATTTTTGCTATTTCTTTTAGTGAACCGGATGTAAGCAAGAAGTTTTTTGTGAAAGCGACATCTTCATCATCCAGATTTGACATCCACTCAGGAATGACTTCCATAGGTTTAATCCACGCCTTTCTTTGTGATTTTAACTATGTTAATGATATTCTTTAATATTGTTAAAGTCAATAGGGAAGTTTGCTTTTATTTTTGTTATAATTTTCCCGTCTGTTGCTGTCTGGGTTCCTGCTAACTGCTCAGATTATTAAGAGTTTCTAAAAGATAACGGAGCCCTTCATCCTAGTTTATTTCTGCGATGGGAGGGCTCCGTTTAAGGCTTTCAGATTATTGACCAATTATAATGGAAAGCATACTTGACATTTGAAGTCTCCAGGTGTAGCATTAATGTAAAGTGAGCTTTCCATTATACTGTGAGGGGAGTGTTATAGTGAAGAATCGACTAGAAGAGATCAGGAAACAACATGGCATAAAGCAGGAAGAGCTTGCGGAGGCTTTGGAAGTTTCCAGGCAAACGATAGGTTCTTTAGAAAATGGACGTTACAATCCATCAATACTACTTGCATTCAAAATTGCTCGATATTTTAAAATGCCTATTGAGGAAATTTTTATCTATGAGGAGGAATAAATATGAAAGATACTCATGCCACCCGCTATATAATTTTTATACTGTTAGGAGTGATAGTTTTAGCTGTTGGGATTTTTGTGATAGACGATAACTTAAAAACTATTGCTGGCTTATGTATCGGTATAGGTGCAGGATTAATCGGCATGAATGTTGCGAATTTAATTATGAATCTTTATTACAAAAAGCACCCAGCTATAAAAAAACAGAGTGATATTGAATCAAAGGATGAGCGTACTGTTGCCATTACCAATAAAGCAAAAGCTAAGGCCTTTGATATCATGATAAAAATCTTAATTGTTATTCCATTCTTAATGGTCCTTATCGATTTACCACTATGGATGATACTTGCTACCGTCGCGCTTTATGTGTTTGGGTTTTGCGTACAAATATATCTCACAATACGTTATAGCAACGAAATGTAATATTTTTATCTTGAGTACAAATGCTTATGACACATCGTAATAAATGTAATTGTAGCGAGCCTAAATTGGCTCGCTGTCGTCATTTGGCATTTACCATCTTATCTCGTTAACCTATAAACGCGGTGATTAATCCAGCGCCCCGACGAAGTTGTATACGATGATGATATAATATAAGAAACATGATGAAAAGAAAGGAGGATGGTTCTTAATGAGCAGGGCATTCGTAAGTGAAAACGATGGCTGGTACAGGTGCGTCAAGCATAGGGAGCATTGTATGATGGCTAACGAAAAAGGGAATTGTCTTCTTGACCATTGCCAACAATACCCGGAAAAAGACAAGAAAGAGGAAAAGGAACCTCCCAATAAAAACAAATGAATTGAGGAGATACAATAAAGAGTTACTTTGAATATATACTTGAGGAAGATACCCCGCCATCAACCGGAAAAGAGCTTCCTGTTATGTAACCGGCTTTTTCACTTATTAGGAAGGCCACCATATCTGCAATATCTTCCGGCTTTCCGATCCGCTTTAAAGGGATACGATCTGCACAGCGTATCTCTGTTTGGCAAGCCCCGCGCCAGAACTACCACCTGTTACAATAGCAACTTTTTTATCTTTCATAATTGCCACCTCTTTCTTGAAAAGCACGCTTTTTCAAGGGAGTATACCGGAATTTGATTGATGAGTTATATTTGTAAGATCGGTTTGCATACCGGACAGCATTATCTCTATTGCAATAGAGAGGCTCTTGTCCACGCTGACCGGATTACCAAAACCATGATTCTGATCGAGAGAAGCAAATCCATGCAAGACGCATCTGAACATTCTAATGATATGAGTAATATCAGTTTTGGATTGAGGGAATGCGGACATGACTTTTGCAACAAGGCTCAAAATATCATCAGATATTTGCGCGGCCTTTTCGCTTTGCCACTTATCTACCCATTGAGTAGCTTCATAGAGCCCAGGATGGTTTCGGGCGAAGTTAACATAGGCTTTGCCTATGGCATGAACAGCATCTTTGCCGGATAACCCAATGGCAGCTTCCGCCATCTCACTTCTGAGACAGTTCAGCCCATAAATGGCCAGCATACTGTTCAATCCTTGCGCACCATCGACATAAGTATATAGGGAAGGCGTTTTGATTTTCAGTTGGCTTGCAAGTTCTTTTAATGTTACATTGTTGAGACCTTTTTCATCCGCGATTTTCACAGCGGCTTGAAGCACGGTCTCCCTATCTAACCCTTTCTTCACCATGTTTTTCACCTACCGCAGCTTTTCTCTTATTCGTTGAAGGGCGCGTTCAATTTGGGGACCAGGGGTTTTGAGTACCTTTCCATGTCCTACAGCTAAGAGTTGAATATTCAGTTCATTCAGTCGTTCAACACTTCTTACTGCCGATTTCTTATGCCAGGTTGCTACGGCAGGAAATGGAAACAGGATTCTCGTATCTCCTGCGACAGCTAATCCGCCTCTGGTTTGAAGGGCATCTCCGGCGATCAGAATTCTTGATCGTATATCGTAAAAGGCGATAGAACCGGGGGTATGACCGGATGCAGAAATTACTCTTAGTGATTTAATGAAATCCCCGTCAGAAACCAATAGATCAGCCCGTGTTTGTAAATTCTTTTTGAACCCGCCACGTACCGGGAACTTCGGTTCGCCCTTTTTTAAAGTAAAGTCACCATACATAAGGGATGAATCCCGCTCGGATATGTACACGACAGCTTGAGGCAATTGTTCCTTCAATTTATCTAATGATCCTATGTGGTCTGCATGAGGGTGTGTCAGCGCTATGCGCGCAATAGGCTTTCCTATGGCAGAAGCTGCATGCAAAATGCCCTTCCAGCAAAAATTCAATCCCGTATCGATTAAGGTTAAATCATCTGTTTCTTCAACTAGATAACAGTTTACAGGAAAGATACGTGGCATAAAAGCAATTTGATAAACCGTTTCAAACTGAATAAGTCTCATACCAATTTCACTCCTTCCTAATCATATTAGTATATTACCTAATGTGATTAGGAATATCAAGAGTAATAAATCGTCATAAGAAGATATTATTTTAAATCCTTTAGCGGATGATCTCCTGCGGGGAAGTGCCTGTGACGACTGCCGCCGCCTCCGACCTTGCCGCCGGAAGGAAAGAAATTTTGCCAAAGCACAGCGCTCCCAAGGCCGGCCACCAGAACAGCGCAGGCAGCTATGGCGCCAAAGAGCAGCATTTTCCCCGTTCGCGGCTCATATTACCACCCCTTTCTCTACAAAACTGGCCGGCTTAACCATCAGCCGACCATCGCGTTTTTTTATAGCATTATATAATGGGGAATGATATCCTGATAGCTTCCATCTTTTATGAGAAAGCCCTTCGGAATGACGCCAAGCTGAACAAAACCCAGCTTAGCATATAAATGAAGAGCTGCCGTATTGGTGCTTACGACGGCATTGAATTGCAATATCTGAAACCCGATTTCCTTAGCTTTGGCGATACAATGCTTCACTAAAGTCTCCCCAATACGTTTTCCCTGTTCTTCGCTTTTTACGGCATAGCTTGAATTGCATATATGTCCGCATCGGCCCACATTGTTCGGATGGAGGATATACAATCCGACCATTTTATCTGTATTCTGTTCGATGGCTACTCCGGTAAAGGACTGGCTGCCGAAAAAATCCAGGCCGCTCTTTTCGTCCAAGGGTTCCATCTGGGGGAAGGCGATCCCGGTATCAACAACCTCGTTCCAGATCATAATCATAGCTGGAATATCCTCATGGGTGAATTCTCTGACGGCGATGCTCATAATCTATCCTCCTGATTTCCATCTACCGTCTATTATAACATATACTGTTCTTTCCTTGACATTTGCACTTTAGCTGATTATAATTTAGAAAAAATTATCGACAAGGGTTATAAAGACCAGAGGAAAACTTAATTTAATAGTAAAATTTTTATATAAGTTCATAATAGGTTGAACGTTTCTACCAGCTACCGTAAATAGTTGATTATAAGAATTTTGAATGAAATACAACCGGCGATTTTTAATTGTTGGCTGTGTTTTATTTGAGATGTTTTATGATCTTTTTTTATTACTTTTTAAGGAGGTATGGTGTATGAACTACGACAATTTAAAAAAGCTGACCTCAAAGTCGCTGGGACGTGAGAAGGCACAGCTTGTACTAAAAAATGCCGAGGTCGTCAATGTATTCTCAGAGGAAATCCTTGTCAGAGATGTGGCCGTTGAAGAAGGGATGATTGTAGGGGTCGGGAAATACGATGGCCTGGAAGAAATCGATTTGAGCGGCAAATATTTGTGTCCGGGATTCATTGACGCACACCTTCATCTGGAATCAACTTTGGTTGCTCCGCCGGAACTCATTCACTCCGCATTGCAATGGGGAACAACCACCTTCATTATTGATCCCCATGAAGTGGTCAATGTGGCAGGTGAAGAAGGTCTTGATTACATGATTGACCAGACCGAGGATTTGGATGCTAATGTATTTTTGATGCTGCCATCCTGTGTTCCTGCGGTATCTTTTGAAGAAAACGGCTGCATTTTTTCAGCGGAAAAGATGGAACGCTACCTGGCTAACCCGCGTATTTTGGGCTTAGGTGAGGTCATGGATTATGTGTCGGTCATAGAAGCAGAAGAAGAGATGGTAAAAAAACTCCGTCTTTTCCAGGATAGAATAAAAGATGGGCACGCTCCCTATCTGCAGGACAAGCAACTGGCGGCCTACGCCCTGGCAAGAATCAAGACGGACCACGAATGCGTCGACTATGCCTATGCTTTGGAGGAAATACGCAACGGTATGCAGGTATTGATCCGTGAGGGTTCCGGCGCTAGAAATCTTGAGGCGATTGTCCGGGGGATTCTGGAAGATAACATGGATACAGCGAGCTTTTCCTTCTGTACCGATGACAAACATATCAATGATATTCAAAGGGAAGGCCACATCAGCTATAACATTAAGAAGAGCATTGCCTTAGGTATTCCTCCTATCAAAGCCATCAAAATGGCGACCATCAATACGGCTAAGTGCTACAACCTGACGGAACTGGGGGCTATTGCACCGGGATATCAGGCGGATTTTGTGGTGCTGGACAGCCTGGAAGAGGTATCGGTCCATTCTGTTTACCACAAGGGGAAAAAAGTTAATTTTGAAAAGGAAATTACAATTAAGCCCTGTTCAGAACATCTAAGCAAGACGGTTCACATTCCCGACCTCAGCGCGGATGATCTGAAATTAGCCGTCAATACCTCTGAATCCTCCTTGATTCAAATTATCGAAGGCCAAATCACAACCAAGCATCTGCAGGGGATTTTGCCCTCCGAAGATAACTATTTTGTTCCCAATGCTCAATACAACAAGGTGGTTGTGGTTGAACGCCATAAACATACGGGACACTTCGCTGTGGCTCCTGTTCTTGGTTTTAACCTTCACAATGGAGCTATAGCCACCAGCGTTTCTCATGATTCTCATAATATCGTGGCTATTGGTGACAACGATGAAAGCCTCCTTCTCGCCTTGCAGGAATTGCAGAGAGTTCAGGGGGGATATACCATTATCCGTGATAAGAAGGTGCTGGCAACTCTGCCTCTGCCCATTATGGGCTTAATCAGTGATGCCGGATACGAATCCGTGGAAAATACCTTGAATAAAATGATCGGCTATGCTCATGAGATGGGGGTACCTGCCAATACCCATCCTTTTATAGCCCTGTCCTTTATCGCGCTGCCGGTCATCCCGGAAATACGCATAACCACCCGTGGAATGTATGATGTAATAGAACAGAAGTTTATCGGGTAATTCCTTGAATTTTGCCTATATGCCCCTAGATAGTTCTAGTAAGAGGTAGACCGGTAAAAAGGATATTTTGCAGGATTGTGATGTTATGGGAAAAAGTTGTATAATTAGGATCAAGCTATTGATCATAGTTCTTGTTTTATTTGGGAGGCATAATCCTGTGAATAAAATAATTAAGAAGACGGCGGCAATGGTGATTATTGCTCTTGCAGCTATTTTTGTATTAATGTTATTGGTTGCGCCGCCTGTCGCTGTTCACTTAACTACTAACGGACATGTTGATTATGGTGTTATTGAGGATCACCCGCTTCAGAAAATGTATACCTCGTCGGATTTTGTATTGACATCTAATGATATGATATTGACAACAGAGGATAATTACGAGGTTTGGGCGTCAGAGGTAACAGTTGAAAGTCCGAAAGCAGTTATCATTTATTTGTCTGGGATCCGACAACCATCCGTAACTTACTTTTATGGTCACGCTAAATGGATAAAAAGTGAGGGGTATGCATCTTTTCTTTTAGAGGTTCGTGGACATGGGAACAGCAGCGGAGACAGGGTCTGCCTTGGTTATGAAGAAGCAGCCGATGTAAAAGCTGTTGTGGATTACATTAAACAACAGGAGCGTTATAAAGGTGTTCCAATTGTCATTCACGGTGTGTCTATGGGAGGGGCTATCGCTATAAATTCATTTGGCCAGATAGACGAAATAACAGGTTTGATTGCAATGTCTGCCTATTCCAGCTTTGAAGATGTGGTCGTTGACACGATGAAGCAATATAATATCCCCAGGTTTATTTGTGATATTGAAAAGCCCCTTGTCAGGTTGTCACTGCAAACTGTTTTTGGTGATAAAGTAAATGATGTAAAGCCAATCAAACAAGTAGAGAATATTGGTGAACGACCTGCTCTGTTTATTGCAAGTGCTAATGATACGGAAGTATCATACGAAAATATGAATCGTCTACTAAAAGCGGCGCCGGAACAATGTGAGGGATGGCTGCGTGAATCTGATTTAGCGGGGCATTTCATTATTCTGAATCATGATATAGAAAACGTAGATTTGGATACAGAATACTGTGAAAAAGTTCTCTCTTTTTTGGAGAATAAAGTTGTGCATTAGGCTGAGTGGCTGTCGTGTAGCGGGTTGAAAAAGTACATTTTTCAGCCCGTTTTTATCTGTTTGTAGTTATTAATGATAGTTACTAATTTGAATATGAACTTCCCAAATAGAATTGACTTTACAACTCTATAACATAATAGTGATACTATCGAGTAATAAGGAGCATTCCTGTAGTAGTCAAAAATGATCTTTGTCAAAAAGAAGACCTCACGTTACAATTTGAAAGGACTGTTGGCCAACAGAATCCAATCAAAATAACGGAGGTCATCCCAAATGAATTTTACACAAAACGAGAAGCTAAAGCAACTATCTGAAAGAAGTATTGTGATCGGAGTGGACATCGCCAGCGAGCTTCATTATGCCAGGGCATTTGACTGGCGAGGAGTCGAGCTGGGCAAGGTATTCAAGTTTGAAAACAACGCTGAAGGATTCAAGGATTTCCATGCATGGATTGAACGTTTAAAAAGGCAAGCACAAAAGGAATGCATAGTGGTAGGCGCAGAACCAACCGGTCATTACTGGTTTAGCCTGGCATCTTACCTAAAAGAGCAAAGTATTAAGCTGGTCCTCGTCAACCCGTTCCATGTAAAGCGTAGTAAGGAGCTTGATGACAACCACCCCAGCAAAACGGATGCTAAGGATCCCAAGACCATCGCTAAGCTGGTCATCGAGGGCAGATACAATGAGCCCTATATCCCGGAAGGAATCTATGCAGAACTGCGAATAGCAATGGCCTGTAGGATGCGCATCCAAAAGGAAATGAACAGTATAAAAAATCGTGTTCAACGGTGGCTGAAAATCTACTTTCCCGAGCATGAAACGGTGTTTGGAAAGTTTGATGCCACGAGTAGCATGCTGGTATTGCAAGTTGCCCCGCTACCTAGGGATGTTGAAAGACTTGGAGCAGAAGGAATCAACCGAATTTGGAGAGACAACAAATTGAGAGCAGTCGGAATGAAAAGGGCTAAGAGCCTGTATGAAGCTGCTCAGAAGAGCATTGGTTGCACCGAAGGAGAGTCTTGTTCCCGAATGGAAATCCAGCTATTACTGCAAGACTATCATACTAAAACAGCACAATATGAGGCAGTCACTGAAACCATCGATGGGTTGTGCCGTCAGATACCCGAAGTAGCCAAGTTGCTTGAAATTAAAGGTGTTGGCCTCGTTACCGTGGCAGGTTTTCTCTCCGAAGTGGGAGATATTAGACGCTTTAATTCTCCAAAGCAAATTCAAAAGCTAGCGGGCCTAGCCTTGCGAGAAAGTAGCTCGGGCAAGCACAAGGGACAGACCACCATCAGTAAGCGAGGTCGAGCGCGGTTGAGGGCGATTCTATTTCAAGCAGTGATGCCGCTAGTCGCCAAAAACGCAGAGTTTGCAGAGATACACACCTACTATACGACAAGGCCCAAGAATCCACTGAAGAAGAAGCAATCGTTAATAGCCTTAAGCTGTAAACTGATTCGGGTGTTCTATGCCCTATTAACAAAGGGTATAGACTATGACCCGAAAAAGCTGATTCAAGATATTCATCGTCCAGTTGAGTATTCAGCAGCGTAACAGAATAGCAGCGAAATCACAAAAACAAACGGTCTGTGAGTAAGCGTCACCGCAGAAGTGAACAATCCAGGTAGCCTAGCAGACAAAAGAGCTGGTAGTCAGTCGGATAAATCACCATTAGAGCAAAGACTCGGTTGAGGAGCATAACTGACACCCAATCATGGATAGGTGGAACGAAGGAATTTAGGGCGGATTTATCATCTTGACCCTGTTAGACATGGGAGGTTTACCACCGTGAGAATAATGGGTTTACAACGGCCAACATATGCTAAAAAAGCAGACGTTTGCTTTGCTATACCCAAATTCTCTGAATTAGGCATTCTATGCGAATTCTATCCGTGGTGAGCTAGTTTGTTTGGTAAGGAATTCTATGAAAAAGCGAGATATTCAAAGAAAATCAAAAGATATTATAGGGAGGTGGATCAATGGCATCCATTTTAATCGTCGAGGATGAGGAGGCAATCAATGAGCTGGTTAAAAGAAATCTGCAGCTTGTAGGTCATCATTGTGCCTCTGTTTTCGATGGGATAACCGCTGTATCGGAAATACAGTGCCAATCCTACGATTTGATAATTTTAGATATTATGCTGCCGGGGCTGGACGGCTTTGAGGTAATAAAGCATGCGAAAAACACACCCACTATCTTTCTGACAGCCAAAGATAGCCTGCCGGACCGGCTCAAGGGCTTGTCAATGGGTGCGGATGATTATCTGACAAAACCCTTTGAAATGCTGGAACTGCTGGCTCGCGTTGAAGCGGTTCTCCGGCGTACTCAGAAAGCTGCAAGCTGTTTTGAAGCAGGTAGAGTAAGGATCGATTTTGACAGCCGTCAGGTATTTCATGACGGACAGTTGGTGGAGTGCACCCCCAAGGAATATGAGCTCCTTGAAGTGCTTGTCAACAACCGGAATATCGCACTCTCCAGGGAAAGGCTGCTGGAACTGGTTTGGGGCTATGATTTCGAGGGAGATACCCGGACCGTGGATGTACACATCCAAAAGCTGCGTAAAAAGCTGGGCTGGGAAGAGCGGATAAAAACCGTATACAAGCTTGGGTACCGTCTGGAGGTTAGCCGGTGAAACAGCGAACCTTTTTAACAACCCTGGGGCTTTTCCTGATCTTTTTTAACCTTGGTATCTTCTTTGTTTCCAATACCATGTTCAGGGATACGATAAACCGGGCTGAGGAAAGGAGCTTGGGCGAACACTACTTTATTGCCTCCGCTCTGATCAAGGATTTCCGTGCTGTGGAAAGCCGGGGGACAGATGTCAAGAGTTCCATTACTTCCTTACTTCAGCCTTACAGCTATCTCTCTGGGGATAACAAGGCGGGGCTTGCACTTTACCGGGAGGGTCAGCTTATTTATTCCAACAAGGATGCCATGATAGTGCAGAATAATTTCCTGGAGCCTCCGGAGAACGGTAACCGGCTGGCAACGGTACGGAAAGCAAACGATAAAACCTATGTCATCGTCTCAGGAAAGCTCCCTCTTCCTTATGATTCTTATACCTTGGTCTACCTCTACGATACAACTGAAGGGATTACGGCGTGGAATCATTTGAAAAATATGCTATTTCTCGGAGGATTTGTGCTCTCTGTTCTACTGGCTCTCGGCCTTCTGCTGGTACTGAACCGGATATTCCGGCCTCTGACACAAATTTCCCAGACCTCAAGAGATATCGCCAACGGGGAATATGAAACCAGGCTGACCGTTTCCGGACAGGATGAACTTTCCGAAATGGCACAGAGCTTTAATCACATGGCGGAGGAAATTCAGCGCCAAATGACAGAGCTTAAGGATGCCGCAGATAAAAAGCAGCAGTTTGTTGATAATTTCGCCCATGAACTCCGCACCCCCCTGACCGCTATCTATGGCTATGCCGAATACATGGAAAAGGCTGTTTTGTCGGAAGAGGACCGGCTGTTGGCCTTAAACTACATCATGTCGGAAAGCCGCCGCCTGCAAACCATAGCATCGCAGCTTCTTGCCGTGGCCAATCTGCAGAATAATCCAATCGACTGGGAAGAACTAAAAGTAGCCAGCCTCTTTGAGGCGGTCAGCCAAACCCTTTACGGCAGGCTTGCCGGTAAAGACATAAAAATAGAATTCATCATGGAAGTGGGAACGCTTTGGGGAGACGCCGCTTTGCTGGAAAGCTTATTGATCAACTTGATTGACAATGGGATCAAGGCCTGTGAAAAAGGGGGGCACATTATAGTGAGTGCTGTCATGGAAGAGGGTAGGAAAGTCATCACCGTTAAGGATAACGGCAAGGGCATGACCCCCGAAGTCCTCACCCAGATTACGGAACCCTTCTACCGTGGAGAAAAATCACGGAACCGGAGCGACGGCGGCGCCGGATTGGGGCTGGCCATCTGCAAGCAAATTGCTTTGAGTCATCATGCGGAGTTGAGCTTTACCAGTCGTCCGGGGGAAGGGACAACAGCGAAAATTACTTTTACAACTTCATAACAACTCGATAACGATTCGATAATGCAGGTTTCCTATACTGCTTACTGTGATCACAAATTAATCAATAAAGGAGAGATGTAGATGAAAACGAGCAGTTCAGAAGGGAAACGTTTGAAAAAGACGGTTTTGGCAGCCGCATTGCTTATCGGAGCAACCACGATGGTATTCCAGGGGATAACCCAAATCGCTGTAGCGGCAGAATATAACAAAACAAATGCCATTCCCACCAATTATGCAGGCTCCATGGAACAGTCATCCACTACTGCGGAGAACAGCTTGCCGGAAGGCTACCAGAAAGCGAATTATAGGGTGGGGGCAATTGACCTTGAGTATTATAAGAAGCAAACTCCAACCTCTAAGGATATAGCAAAGGAAGCGGCGGCAGAGATCGGAGCACAGGCTCTTTGGAGTGTATACGGGGTGAGCCTGGAGGGACAGGTAGTGGAAATGGGGTATCAGCAGGCTAACGAGAACCTTCCCCGCTCGAGCTGGTATGCCGATGTACTGATCGACGGCGAGCGAAGCTATTCCTTCACTGTCGATTCTGTGACAGGTGAATTATTTTCTGTAGTAAGAGAGAGAACCTTAAAAGAAAAGGTCTCAGTAGCTTATGATGCAACCCTCGCCCAAAATCCCCAGGAATATATAGAGTTGGCAAAGAAAACTGCAGAGACCCTCAATGTGGTGCATGGCGCAGTGGCAGCGGTGGAATACAATGGTCAGGGCTACGGAAACAACGATCCAAGCATCCAATTCGATATTAAGGGTGAAAACGGTGAGGTCGCGTTGATGTCTTTCTCCAGATATGATAAAACCTTATGCGGCATCAGCTACAATGCGGAGTATAAGTATACATTGGAGTACATTAAAAGAATTGAACAGGAGCTACAGCGCGAGCTGTCTAACCGCAGCCATCCGATAACCGGAGAGGGTGAAGCCATTTTAAAACCTCTGACCCATCCATAAGTCACAACGCATAAAAAAGAGCGGGTGTATTTTCTGACGAAAATACCCCGCTTTTGATATGGTAAGAACTCAAAATAAATCTGCAAGTATATTGTATAACAATTCTTAATTAGGATTGAATTATATAATTTGCAGACGTATAATAGGGGAGCAAGTTTGGAGGGGTTCCCCATTTCTGCAGTGCTGCTGATGGGGGAGAACTTCCGAAGGCTGGAAAGGGAAGAGCCCGTGGAAAGGAGTGGATTGAGGAATGAAGATTAGAACAAAATTAGGGATAATGATGTTGGGAATTGTCGTGGCTACAGTTTTATCGATGGTCTTTACCCTAGGCGGCTTAAATGCCATTAAAGAGACAACGCAGGAACATGAGGACAAAAATGTTCCTCTACTGCTGACTTCTTTGGCCCTGCAAAAAGATATCATCCAGATTCAGCAGTGGCTAACGGATATTTCCGCGACTCGGGGGATGCCCGGTTTTGATGATGGCTTTGATGAGGCGGCTGTACATTATGCAAGTGCAAAGGAAGAAATTCAGCAGTTGCAGGAGCTGGGGCTTGAAGCTGAAACAGCAAAGCTTCTGACTCAGGATCTGGATGGATTTTATCAGATGGGAGTGACCATGGCTCAGACCTATATCCAGGATGGGACTGAAGCAGGTAATCTCTATATGGAAAAATTTGATCCCTATGCCGCACAGATGGAAGACAGCATTGATAAGTTAATTGATGGTGTCCGGCAGAATTATAATGAGGGCAATCAAACGATCGCCACCAGAATTAGTACTATGTTTATTGAGACGACGCTCTTATTCGGCATGATCATTTTAATCAGTATCGCCACGATCTTCGTCATTCAAAAGATAGTGGTTAAGCCTCTGAATAGTATGATTACAATTCTGAAGGACATTGCCCAAGGAAATGGGGATTTGACCAAACGGGTCAATCTTCATTCTAAAGATGAGCTGGGGACGATGGGATTATACTTTGATACCTTTACTGACACCGTACGCAATATTATCGCTTCGGTAAAAGAGTTGGCATCAGAAGTTACCTCTGCTTCCGAAGAGCTGACGGCATCTTCCATGCAGTCTGCCACGGCTGCGGAAGAAATAGCACAGACGATTAACGAAATTGCGCGGGGAGCTTCTTCACAGGCCGCGGTAACAACAGAGGGTTCTGCCCATATGGTGAGTTTTAGCAAGTTATTTAAAGAAAATGAGGAGGGGCTTGAAGCAGTTGCTGCTTCTTCTCAAGAAGTGAATGAACTTGTCGGTCAAGGGTTAGTGATCATTAATGATCTGGCCGATAGGACCAAGGACAGCAGCGCTGCTACCCAAAGTGCTTCGGAGCGTATCCTGAAGACGAGCGAGAGCTCGGATAAAATAAGCGAAGCCAGCAGCCTGATCACCGCCATCGCCGGTCAAACCAATTTGCTGGCCTTAAATGCGGCGATAGAGGCTGCCCGAGCCGGGGAGCATGGCCGAGGTTTTAGTGTTGTAGCCGAAGAGATAAGAAAACTAGCGGAACAGTCCGCCTCCTCCACCATGATTATTGACGAGATGGTGAGGAACCTGCAGCAAAACGCCGACGGTGCCGTAAAGACCATGGGTCAGGTGGAGTTGATTCTGCAGGAACAGACCGAGAAGGTCGGCCTGATTGAAAGCAAATATCAGGAGATTGCCCTAGCCATAAAGCACTCTTCGGAATCTGTTCGTCACATCAGTGAGGAAGGAAAACAGATGGAGAGCAAGAAAAATGAAGTGTTGGATATGATTCAGACCCTGGCGGCTGTGGCAGAGGAAAATGCAGCCGGAGCGGAGCAGGCGTCGGCTTCGATCCAGGAGCAAACGGCTTCCATCGAGGAAATTGCTAAGGCCAGTTCGACTTTGTCAGAGCAGTTCAATGAGCTGCAGGGACTTATCGGCAGGTTTAAAGTCGATTAGTCCTGACCGGGAAAAGAATATCGGAATGATCATTGCATCTGCCGGATTTGCCGGCAGATGTTTTCTTTATACAAAAAATCTCCTGTGAGCATTGGCTTGCAGGAGATTTCGCTTAGTGCGCCATTAGGATTAAAATTCGTTTTGATGTCCTTTGAAAAAATCATAGTAGATGCGGACATTTTCCAACTCTGTCCATCGTTTTACAGTCACGGGATTTTCATCAAGATCATAGATTTTGGCTTCCCTCAGGGCAAGGAGAAAGGGGGAATGGGTAGCGATAATAAACTGGCATTGCCAAAACCGTGCCGAGTCTTCAATAAACTTCATTAATTCCAGCTGACGTTTTGGGGAAAGGCTGTTTTCAGGCTCATCCAGTAGATAAAGGCCCTTTTCCTCTATTTTTTCTGTGAAATAGCGGAAGGCATTTTCCCCGTTGGAATATTCACGGGCATTATCCATCAATTCACTTCTGACAAAACGGGACTGAGTCTTAAACCGGGCATTGTTTACTCTTTTCAACTGCTCGTAGTCTGCCAGGGATTTTAATTGAAACTGGGAATATTTCGCTTCCAGATAGTCGCCAAAAAGCTCTTCCCGTTTCCGGTCAATCCCTTCATTTAAGTTGCGTATATTGAGCATATAGTCAAAGACATCATCGCTGGTAATAATCCGGCTGTTTGCCGGGAGGGCAGTTTTAAGCTCCATCCCGCACATAGTGACATAGTCGGGGAAGAAATTGGATTTGTTATAGATGGAATCCCGGGGAATTCCCGCTTTTTCGGC
Organism: Desulfitobacterium sp. PCE1; assembly: GCF_000384015.1. Taxonomy (NCBI): domain Bacteria; kingdom Bacillati; phylum Bacillota; class Clostridia; order Eubacteriales; family Desulfitobacteriaceae; genus Desulfitobacterium; species Desulfitobacterium sp. PCE1. Next base: position 1,482,418 of record NZ_KB913023.1, read on the forward strand.
AATCACATTTAAGAGGGTTGATTTTCCTGAGCCGTTTCCTCCATATAAAATGGTGATGGGATCGAAATCAAGTCTTTCCAGCCCCCGTCCCGGAAAGACCTGAAAAGGATAATAGGAGTCGTAACAGGTTCGTTTGACATTGTCCAGGAAGAAGCCAAACTCCCTGTCCCCGTCGGGAAAGGTAAACTGATCTAAATACATCATTCGTTTCACCTCATGAGTGTATCACAGGTTACGTAGTTTGGTCTTTAATAACTCGTCAAGATAAGATTGCCATAATTCAGGGCTGAAATCCATGATGGACAAAGTACTCCCAGCCACTTCGCGGTCCAGGAGGTTATTGATCACATCCGTTTCAAAACAATAAATTTTCTCGGACTCATAGTCATGATCAATCCAGTAAATCAGGCTTAATCCTTGTGAACAGAGCACGGCGACTTTAGGCTGTTCGCTGTTCACAATCTTGATTTTATCACGACTTTCCTCGTTTATATAGGAATCAAAGCGCTGGAGATAGGAAACACGTTGTTCAGGTGCAATATCCACGGCGCCCATGAGGGGGACGATGGCTTTACCTGTAGCGAAAATACTCATCATGGCATCCAGTGTGACGAAAAAAGTAGTTTCTTTGACAAGGATATTCTTAAAAAGCTTCAAGATCTTCTCTTTGACGAGTTCATGGCCTTCCATAGTTTCCAAATCCTGCTTTTCAACTAAATAGCCGATGGATATAAAATTATAGACAGCATCGATGGGGGTATTGATCAGCCGGTCAGAGAGGGGCGAATTGGCCTCTAAGGCGGCAATGGCTTCTTTTCTGCTGTAACTGATTTTTTTAACGTCCTTCTTCATCAGGGAATTAAAAAAAGAAGCTAAATAACCTTTATGAGTGATCACTACCATAAGAGGTGTTCCATCAATCTGAATACTGAACAGTAGGAGAAATTGTCCCTTCATTAATAAAAAGGAGGAATCAATTTCTTTGTTGATTTGCCATAAATTCAAATCAACATACTGCTGGGCTGCGACAAGAGGAAAAAGAACATTACTGTAGGAAGCGTCGTAGGTGGTCTCAAGAGATGACATATTAAACAAGTGATTGAAGGAGATGTTCTTGCGTTTTTTAGAGGTTACTATTTTGATGCGCTGGAAGATATCGGAGTAATAGCGGTTGAACAGAGGCAGGGTGCTGTAAAACTCTAAAGGATCGGCGCCCTTATCGACGATGGCATCTGAAACAATCACACAAAACATATTCAGAATCGTTTTCTTGCCCAGGAAACCGAATTCTCTTTCCGGGTAATCCAGATTGATGTTGTTCTCTGTGGATAAAACTTTATCCAATTCGTATTCGATGGCATAGGCCAAAAACATCTCCAGTTCATAGTGCGAGCTGAAATCATAGATCACCGGAAAGATCGTTTCGAATTTGAGATAACACCCCCGACCATAGATGGCTTCAGCAAAATAATTAGCAGCTTGCCTGCAGAAGATCCTTTTTTCCCTGAACAAAGGCAGTCTTTTCCCGGTCAGGATTTTGCTTAATCCACTGGGCGTCATATTCATGCTTATCGCAAAATCAGTTTTAGAGGTTTGTGCTATATCGATAAGCTCTTCCAATAGTATACCGATTCCCATATCACGTTCCCCATTCTTATGTATGATACCCTTCTAATTATACATAATTTTGGCCTGGTCACTGTTCCAAATAGGAAATTAATTTTATAATTTTTTCTTTTTTTGTCCATTTAGAAAGATGTTTGGGCTTAGACTTTTCAAGCGTTGCTTTTAAGTAAGAATTTATACTATGAGAGAAGGTGTCTTGTTTAAGACTATATAATGGTGCGCTTATATAGTTTTCTGCGTGACATCCGCAAACGATATTTCGAGGAATGGAGGATGCATCAGAGTGAAACGAAAACGAAACGCATATAGAACTGTGCTGGCCTTATTTCTGGCGGTGTTGCTGGTTTTTCAGACTTTGCCACTCAATCCAGCAGCAGCCTATGCACAGGGCGCACCGGAGGGTTCCGGGATAACAACGATCGGTGAAGGGAGCGAGCCGGGACTTGAGGTGACAGAGTCTGAAGTGACGACTCCCGGGGCGATAGGGGTGCAGCCCATGGCCCTGCCGATGCCTATGGCGGCTGTACCCGGGGATAAAACCGCGGTGTTTATGACTGCTAATTTATCCTTTCCGCTGGAGGTGAAGCAGGGAGATCCCTTGGTTCGTATTGAGCCTAACGGCACCATCCAGGGTAGGCAGCAATTTACGCTAAAATCAGAAGGACTTAAGGTGCCCGTAAATGGTGATGATTCGAATCCGACGAATGCGAATCCCGAAAACTACATTCAGAGGGGTGACTGGATCGAGCTGACAAGTGAGAGCTACTTCAAGGAAGTGGTGTTGCCGACAGCTACCAGAGACCTGAATGCAATGACGGAGACTGGCATGAAAAAGCTTGGCACTGTCTATTTCACCCCGGCCAGCATCAAGGTTGTATTTGATGGTGACGATAGCTTTTTTAATGGTGTCGGAAAAGGTGTTACTTTTAGCTTTGAAACCACCGCCGATGCGGATGTAACGGGAATGAGCTATGGTGATACAAAGCCTATCAGCATCTTCGGGACAGCATATCAGCTGAAAAACTCGGATGTTACGCCAGCATACAGCATTACATTGAGTTCGCCCGGACAAGTAAATTGGGATCAATATAGTTATCGGGGAATTCAAGCCGCACAATTTGTTGAGGGAGCGATTACTTGGCAGTCAACCGTATCTGCTTTCGATCAGTTTGATAATACAATCAAGCTGTCACTGGACGGGAAGACGTTTTTTACGAACCCTACAGAGTATAATACAAAATTTGGCGCTAACAGTGGCAATGTCCAAGGTGTCTATGTAGAAGGTTCATTCAAAGTAAACAATACTGCGGTAACCCCGACCATTGGTGAGGATGGAAGCCTGAGCTACACTTTCCCAGAGGGAACAGGTAAGGATCCGAAGGTTGAGTATAAAACATGGATTCCAAAGGCAGGTTACTATTATGAGCACAGGGACCCGCCGGGCAATCTAGGTCGCAGCTATCGAGTCATGTTTGGTAGGGTAGAACTGAAAGAGGGCAGTACTAAGTTGGTAGAGGCAGGTCAAGAGATTTCTTTTGCACCTGACTGGATTCAAGCCAGTGCCTCCTATGACCATCCTAACCAAGAGATCACATGGACAATCAATGTTAACCAGAAATATAATAAAAAAGGTCTGAAAAACTTTACCATCACAAATGCACTCCCCGCTGGGCTGGAGCTTGAGTCGGCCACATGGCAAACATGGGTAGACGGTGTTGCATCTGAAGTAAAATCCATTGAGCCCGATTCAAACAGTGTTTACTCTTTCGGGGATATTAATGGTAGAGTACAACTTGTGATTAGAACGAAGGTGAAAGCCGGTTCTAGTTTTAGAATCGATCCCCGGGCTAATTGGGAATTGGACACACTAGGTGGTATACAAAACAATGATGTGACAAGCGGTGTAAGACCTGATGCAGTAACTGATGAGGCAACTGTCACCATCGGTGCACACGCCTTTACAAAAAGCGGCAGTGTTTTACAGGCGGATTTCAACCTTGGCAGCGTTACATGGACCGTCAACCTAACGCCACAATATGCCCTGCCGGATGCGGTGGTATATGACGTATTAATTCATGGCGGAGATCTGAATGTCTTGGATAACGCTGTGGATGCAACTGGAGAAGTGAGTACATCAACCATTGCAAAAATAAAAGCCAATGTAAATACTGCACAGCTTTGGAAGAAGTATCATGTGGATAGCTTGAAGGGCGTGACGAATGCCACTGGCTTGAGCTTGAAGGCCATTCCTTTGACAGTAGATGGTGAAGTGGTGGCAGATTTGATCAAAGTGACCGGATATAACACTGATAAACCTACTTCCTTCAGCTTCCGTGCACTTGAAACCAATCCAGCCTTCCTATTTAAACAGGACATTAATGCTGATAAAGCACGATGGAATCGAGCCTTGCTGTTTGATGGTGAGGTCATAAAATCAGCGCAAAATTCAACTAATCTTCATATTCGCATGCTGAATAAGGATATGCTCTTTGCGTCAAAGCCATTGAAGGCAGATGGTACGCCTGAAAACTTTACCCCCAATAACATTGGCAGCTACATTTCTAATGATAGTAACGAAGCATGGACGATTTCTGCCTATGACAGAACAACAAAGACCGTCACCTTCCGTTTAGGCATCAATATGCCGGGATATAACACAGAGGAACTTGCAAAGAATGGCGGGAATCGAGTAGTTAGCGACATTAGGTTGGTAGACACATTGCCCGAAGACTGGGAGTTCGTTCCTTTTGAAGATGGGCAAACCTATAAGCTTTATAGAGGCTATTCGGACAATGGCAGCGGCACCGGCTATGGCACCAGGAACGATGCCCAAACACTTATTGAGCCAGGCATCAACGCTCATGTGGTAGAGTTCTCCAATAGCGGAAACGTGGGAACATTTACCTTCTCCAAGCTGGAAAGCCCCTATGTCATTTTAGTCAAGGCAAGACCATCCAATGTGGCCCTGGAGCAATATTTACACGACCATATCACAAACGGCACGAACAAGCAGGTGCTGTATAACAAAGCTGATCTTTACATGACATGGGGCGGAGAGGAAAAGGTAGTCACCGAACAGCGTAAGGTTATTGTACCCATCCAAACACTAGGAAAATCAGTGACCAAACCGGCCCCTGGTGTGCTGGAGTGGACGGTGAACTATACTCCGCCATTTAACATGGCGAAAGGTGTTTATCTACAGGATACCTTGGGTGCGGGTATGAACCTGCGCAAGGATGAAAGCGGAAAGCTCGTACTGACACTACCCAGTATGGCGGTCTATCGTGCCAAACTGACTCCAAGTGGTGCTCTGGAACGAGAGGGCGCAGCACTGAACCTCAGCGCCCCCAATTGCGAAGTGCAAGTGGAAGCCGAACCGGGTGAGGGTGGCACTACAGTCCTGAAGTTCATGATGAATAACCCCAATCAGCTCTACCAGTTTGTGTACCAGACGGAAGTTGATTCCACTAAAGCAAAAGCCGGCGACAAAATGGGCAACGAGGTAAAGCTGATGGGTGATGACAAACTGAAATCTATCAGTGCCAAAAGCGAAAGCACTCTGGACAGTTCGGACGTAGCCGCCAGTTCAGGTTCTAATGCTCTGCTGCCACTGAAAAAGGTGGATCCCGATGGTAAACCGCTAGGAAACGTATGCTTCACATTATATAAGGCGAGTGATGGGACAGAAGTTAGAACAGGAAAAACTGGGACTGACGGAACACTCAATCTGATATTCCCAGATCCAGGGTATTACGAGCTAAAAGAAACTTGTTATGACGAAAATACTTATCTACCCAATATAAAAATTTATGAGGTATATGTAGGAAATACCCCTGGGAAGCCCATCTGGGTAGACGGTGTAAAAGTAGATAGTGAGAATCGGCTGACTGTACCCACCCCTGCTGCAGGCAAGCTGACCGTCAAGAACGTCGTGAAAGGCAACAACGGCGACACAAACAAGGAGTTTGTCTACGCCATTACCTTTGAAGTCGAAGACGAAAACGATAATACTTATAGTTATACAAACCCGGATGGCACCAAGGGAACCTTCACGCTCAAAGACGGAGCAACTTTAAACTTCACACTCAAAGACGGAGCAACTTTCGTTATTGAGAAGTTGTTGGCGGGGGTTAAGTATCTCGTTACTCAGGAGGAGAACACAGACGGACACATCACTGACCCGGCAGAACTGCAGTACACAGGAACCATTGTCTATAATGGTGACCATAAAGCGGACTATGTCAATACGCGGGATTGGTTTGGCAGTCTGCGCATAAGCAACACTGTGACAGGCAGTGGTAGTGACAATGGGAAGGAATTTGAATACAAGATCGCTTTTAGTGATGGCGGAACCTATTCCTACACCAAGAATGGCGGCAGCGAACCTGTCAACATAGCGTCAGGCGGCACAATTAGCCTAAAGCATGATGAGTATATCGTCGTTAAGGACATTCCTCACGGCGTGACCTACACCGTCAGCCAAACCAGTTACGCCGACGACGGCTACACAACCAACCCGGGGGGAGAGCTGAGCTTCACAGGAGAGCTGGAGTTCGAAGGAAAGATTGTGAATGCTGTTGAAGCACAAGCACCCTTTAAGAACAACCGTCAGCTGCCAGGGACCCTTGAGCTTAAAACAAAGCCGGCCAGTGATCCGGGTGACCCGAAAGATGTTGCGAAAGTACCTGGTGACGGAGCACATCCGGCTAAGCTGATTGCCAGCCTTATTGATGAGAATGGTAAACCGGTCATAGGTGCAATGGTGACGTTCAAAGACAAGGATGGCACTGTGGTAGGCACAGCAGTTACCGACAAAGACGGGAAAGCTGAAGTGGAATATCAAGCGGATAAGGTGATGGATACAGACGAGAAGACATATCCATTCACCGCGACCACCACGGCTAAAAGTCCTTCAGGGGTTCCTTATAAGGAATCCAATGAAGTGAAGGTCATCGCAACTCCTGCGGCACTCTTCGGTATTCTGCGTGACAACACAACCGGAGAAGTGATTCCCAATGCAGTAATTACAGTGGAAAACGTAAAAACCGGGGAAACAGTGACAATCACAACCGATGAAAACGGTTTATACCACCACCCTGTCAATAGGAACGAAGAATACACCATCACCTACAACAAGATGGTAAACATCGGCGGTGTTCCAACGCCTGTTCCCTTCACCCAAAAGGCGGATACTGAGGGCAGTACGACTACAGAGGGTAAGGATATTCCAGCAGAGATTACAGCTGTGGGTATCGTGCTCTTCAAGCAGCCTGATGGAAAGTCTTCAATGATACAGGGGACGTTTGCCGGAAATCTGAAGGTCTACCTAAAGGATGAGACGGGCAAGTACATTGAGGAAGGCGGCGTTCCTAAGGCATTCCCCTTGGATCCGCTGTATGGTACCTTTGCGGCCCCTGGTTTGACCGAGCAAACCTACACCATGGAAGTGCGTTACGAAGTTGAGCCGGGAAAAGAACTGGTCATCAGCAAGTCAGAGCTGAAAGTCAAGGCAGACGGCGAACTGAATATTTCAGAAGAGCTTGTTGATCCCTACGGTACGATTACAGATAAAGTCACCGGTAAGGTCATCGAAGGTGCAGAAGTGACGCTCTATTATGCGGATACACCGCGGAACCAAGGCAAAGGAATTACTCCGGGTACGAAAGTAACCTTGCCTTTAATTCCAGGTTTTGCACCTAACGATAACGGTAGCCCCAGTCAAAACAGTGACGAAAACGGAGAATATGCCTACATGGTGTTCCCGGATACGGATTACTATCTGGTAGTAACCAAACCTGGGTATGAAACCTACACGAGCGGTACTATCTCAGTAGGCACCGATATCGTACGCTATGATGTGCAAATGACCCCTGTAAGCAACAGCGGAGGCGGCGATGGGGGTATTGGCGGCGGCTATACGCCCCAGGTTCCCACTGCGCCGAAGGTCAGTGCCGACGATACCAGGAATATTCTGGTAGGCATGAACACCGATATGGAATACTCTGTGGACGGCGGCAGCTGGCGCACCTATGATCCGGCCAATCTTCCGGATCTGTCCGGCAACCACACCGTGAGGGTCAGACTGAAGGCTCAGGGCAGTACACCGGCTGGTGAGATAACCACTCTTAACTTCACTGTCAAAGGTTCTGGGAACAACGCTAACAGTGGTAACAGCGGTAACAGTGGTAACAGTGGTAACAATGGTAACAATGGCAGCAGCAGTGAGAGCGGCAATACACCCCAAACTCCCTCTGCGCCCCAGGTAAACGCCGACGATACCAAGAATATCCTGGTGGGCATGGACACAACTATGGAATACTCTGTGGACGGCGGCAGCTGGCACACCTATGACCCGGCCAATCCTCCGAGCCTGCCCGGCAACCACACCGTACAGGTCAGGACCAAGGCAACGGACACTACCCCAGCTGGTGAGATGGCTACCCTGCGCTTTACGGCTAAAGGTACTGCCGGCAACGAATTGGACGATGTTCCGAAAACAGGTGATAACAGCGCACCCTTAAGCTTTTATCTGGCTCTGGGGCTGATGTCCTTAATCCTATTGGGCATTTGTCTGCCAAACCGCAGGAAGCAAAGCAACATTTAACCGATTGGATCGATTTAATCTATTAAAGACGAGGAAAGGTGATAAGAAAAAATGAACAAAGCAAAAAAGATTCTTATCGCCTTTTCTCTTGTTCTGTTGGTCTTTTCTCTGGCCGCTACCGCCGGCCATCTCCTGGAGGATTATCAGGCACGGAAACACATGGGAGAGTTGACAAGGCAGCCGGAAGATTCACCAATAGGATCAGGCACAGGTGGGGGTGCGACGGCACCCCCGCTTTCTGACGAGAAGGTGAAGGAGGATGAGCCTGTCATGCTTTCGAAGTTGCAGGAGCTTTACAGGCGGAACCCGGATATCGTCGGCTGGCTGAAAATTGAGGATACGGTCATTGATTATCCGGTCATGCAGAACCCCCAGGATGGGGAGTACTATCTTAGCCATGATTTTGATAAGAAGGAAAGCAAGCATGGACTGCCTTTTTTGGACGTTCATTGTCAGATAGATGATGGGGACATTTTACTGATTCACGGCCATTATATAAAAAACGGCATGATGTTCGCAGATTTGATGAAGTACAAGGAGGAGCGCTTTTATCAGGAGCATCCCACCTTCCAATTCAGCACCCTCTATGAAACGGCAGACTATGAGATTGTGGCTGTGATTCTCTCCAAGGTTTACCGCAAAGCGGAAAAAATCTTTAAATATTATCAGGTTGAGAAGGTGGGAACACCTGCTGAATTTGATTCGTATATTCAAAATGTTAAACAACTCGCTCTTTATGACACGGGTGTGACCGCTCGATATGGCGATAAGCTCGTGGTACTGTCCACATGCGAATACTCCACCGAAAACGGCCGGTTGGCGGTGATCGCCCGCAAACGTCAATGAGGATGTTAAAACACAGATCGGCAAATAGATGATAATAACCTAAGAGAAAATAAAACGCTGCTCACTAGGATGGGCGGCGTTTTTGCGTCCTTCCCGTCCGCTTGCACAGGAAATACCTCCACCAGCATTATGGGAACGACTGCAGAGTATGCCGATATCCGCAGCATCAAAATAGCTCAGGGAAGATTTATAACCGCAGTACCTTTATCAAAAAAAAATGACGCTCCCATACTTATGACTTCCTCAATTCGAATGAGCAATGTGGTTCTTCATGAGATTCAATCTAGTGCGGAAACAGTGTTTATTATCGGAGGAACAGGTACAATCTCTGAAGAAATTGAAAGCGAATTGCAAAGCTTCGGGATAACCACCAATCGTTTGGAGGGAGCCAATCGCTATGATACAGCTGCCAAGATAGGGGATCTGGTAGGGATGTCGGATACAGTTTATCTTGCCTATGGGTATGGAGAGCCTGATGCTCTGGCCGCCGCTTTAGCAGCTAAAGTAAAGGGATGCGTCCTGACTGTTCCCCAGGACAGCCTTCCTTCCGCGGTCAAATTCATGAATTGTTGAAGCATTAATAGGATGGGAACACATGAAAAGTTTCATGGGTTATGAAACCTTTGTGAGGGTGGAGCCGGTCGGCAAAGGCTGGTCCGGTGATCAGAACGGTGACGACGAAATTTCCTTCTTAGTTGCCCAATCGACCTATGAACTTGAATAAGGGGAGAGTAATTTTGATAATGACAGACATAAATAGGTTCATTGTCTTTACGGTAATTCTCAATGTGCTGATACTCGTGGCCCTGTTGCAGAATATCCTGTCGATTTTGGGATAGAGGAATAGATTCCCGTGAACAAGCGCAGGCGATTTGTTTTTACAATTGATTAATCTCTTGTCCGAGTTGGTGAACTGTCTCTTTGCAGATGTGTAGAAGTTGATTTGCAATGCTGCTCGCCTGCTGGCATCGCCCGCCTCTTTTGGGGAGGTAAGTCATGCCAGAAGGCGAGCCTTTTTGCGCCCCTTTGTTAAATTGGGACTTAAAGTATCAAAAAGAGAATTTTGATGGCTGAGAAAGTCTTGGTTCGTGAACGGCTAAAAGCCGCTATAAGGCGAATCCGCTGGTGTTATAAGCCCTGAGATATCCTCGGGAAATTCAAAATAAAATTGGTACAATTTTTGCATGTAAATATAAGCAGCAATATCTTTAAGTCGGAGAAATCAACGAGGTGAAAATCATTGAATCAGGAGAAGGACTGGGAAAAAAGGATAGCGGCAGAGTGCACTGATTGTGGTCGGTGTGCGGAAAGCTGCCGCATCTTAACCGAGCTTAATGAGTCTCCGGGGCAGATCGCCAGGAGAGGTATAGAGGTGTATGAAGCGTATGGGTGCGCGCTTTGCGGTAAATGTGAGGTAATGTGTCCCCTTGGCTTGAGCCCTTTTCGAATGTTTGAACAACGCAGAGTGGAGGCGGTGAAGCAGGGGGAAATAAATATTGATGAATACCAATATTTATTTCCCGACCGAGCCGTCACTGTAATGAGTATGTTCAGGGAGTACTATGGGATTGATTATTCTGATCTGAACACGTCATTGCCGGCGCAGACCGGGTTTTTACCGGGGTGCACCATGCTGACCTATTCCCCTGGGTTGACGAAAAGGGTTTATGAAACACTGGCTAAGAAGTATGGAACCATTCTGTTTCTTGATAATTGCTGCGGTATCCCCATGTACCATATCGGGCTTCCAGAAAGAGGGGATAAAATCAAAGAGGAATTAAGGGAAAAAGCGCGTCACCTGGGGGTAAAGCGGCTGATTACAGCTTGCCCTAACTGTTACTATCAGTTCAAGGAAGAAGGGGTCTTGCTGGATCTGGAGATTATTACGATCTATGAAGCCTTGTCGGATGAGTTTATAGCCAACCAAGGTTCCGAAGTCTATGCCATTCATGATTCATGTCCGGATCGTTTTGAAGGGATTTTTGGCAAACAGGTCAGAGAAGCACTGGACCGGGGAAATTATCGGAGAACAGAGATGAAGCACCATGGTAAAAACTCGGTTTGCTGTGGCAGCAGTGGTCAACTCGGTCATTTCCGACCGGAATGGGCTACAGAGCATGAAGTGCAGAATTTAGAGGAAGCCGGTAAGGCCGGTGCCGATACCTTATTAGCCTACTGCCATGCTTGTGTCTTAAATTTCGGCAATATCGCCGACTGCAACATTAAAATACGCCATGCTCTTAATACCTTGCTTGGTTTTGAAGAAAATTATGATGAAGTCAAAGGAAAGGCGGCCCAAATGTTCGAAGGGGAAGAGGGGTATGAGCTTTATCTTAAACTCTTTCAAGATTAGTACTCTAAGTAAGGAAAGAAGAGGAGAAAAACATGAATTCTGAAGAAGCTTTGGTTGCCTGCCAAGAAATCATGGATAACTGCGTAGATTGTGGCCTGTGTAGATCAGAATGTCAACTCTTACAGAGAATTAATGAGAGCTTAGTGAGCCTTGCCATACGTCAGCCGACGGTAACGGAAGCGTATAATTGCTCTCTTTGCGGACTGTGTGAAAGTGTATGCCCATCGGACTTAAGCCCTAAGTATATGTTTGCAGCAATACGCGAGAAGTCTGTAGCAGAAGGGGAAATCGATATTGAGGACTTCAGGTATATGTTTCCGGATCGGCCTTTAAACGTTATGAAACTATACCGTGAAGTCAATGGCATTGGGTATGGCGAGCTGAATCCGGACCGCGAGGCTGATACAGCCTTTTTTGCGGGGTGCAGCATGCTTACTTACGCTCCACAATTGGTTCATGTCTTATTTAAAACTCTTCAACAACAAGATCAAGGGGTTTCCCTTTTAACCGATTGCTGTGGCTTACCCCTGTATCAGCTGGGTTTAAAGGAGAGAGAAGCTCGTTTCATACAAGGATTGAAGGATAAGCTCCGCAGACTTAAAGTAAAGAAACTTATCTTTGCCTGTCCTAATTGCTACTATCAACTGCAATCCATGGCGCTGGAAATGGGAATTGCCATCCAGACAATTTATGAGGCTCTGGAGGATTCAGAATTAGTGAATGTTCCACTTGAAGAACAACACAGGAAAGTTGTTACAGTCCATGATTCATGTCCGGACCGGGCAGCCGGTAAATTTGCCGGCCAGGCAAGAAAAGCCCTGGCCCTAAAAGGCTACTCGTTGGTTGAAATGGAGCATAACCGTGACAGAGCTTTGTGCTGTGGAAGCGGCGGGCAAGTATCCCATTTTGACCCTGAACTGGCCCAAAGTCTTGTGCAGGCACGGTTAAGGGAAGTTGAAGCATCTGAGGCGGAAATTCTCGCGGCCTATTGCTTAGGGTGTGTTCTCAATTTAAGTAAGAATCAGAACCAGATCCCGGTCCAGCATGTCTTAAACCTGCTCCTGGAGTTTGAGCAGGATTTTGTCGGTTTAAAAAGGAGAGCCCAATCTCTATTTGAAGGGCCTGAGGGAGAAAAATTATGGGAAAGAATTATGGCAGATTAACTGTTATATTTAAACTCAAGATGCAAGAACATAAAAACTACCTAAACTATGCACTAAAGGAGATTTCAAAATGAACTATAAGGAATTAAATAAGATTTTCAAAGAGACCCTTTCCCTGCGTTGGGATCCGGTTGCGGTGAGAATGATGAGACCTGGAGAAGAAAGGCCGGCCCAAGTGATCGAACCTAGCGTACCTTTACGTCATTGTCAATCCATCATTACCGCACGCAGGGGCAATTGTCTTTATATGCCACCCCGCAGCCATGCCTGTCCTGATGGAACCGGGGTTCTGGGTTTGGTGGAGATGTCTCCCAAACTGAGATCAGGAGACCTTTATCTTCTCTTTAAAAAGATGCCCAATATAGAAACCGCTCGTCAGATGATCAGCTCCCGTCCTGGATTTAAAGCAGGAAGCTATGAGGCTACCCTCTTGGCTCCCTTAGAGAAGGCAGCCTTCGACCCCGATGTCGTGGTGTTTACTCTGTGGCCCGAGCAGGCTATGTGGCTTTGCTGTGCTCAAACCTACGCTACCGGTGAACGTCAGGATTTTAAAACGTCAGGGTTTAATTCTGCTTGCGCCGATTTAATTGTGCAAACGATGACCTCGGGAGAAATGAATATCTCATTTGGCTGTTATGGTGCGCGGGCTTCCAGTGAGATTGATGATTTTGAACTGTATCTCTCTATTCCCACAGCCTTACTTGAGCCTATCGCTCAAGCTTTGCTGAAATTATCCCAAAAGAGTATTCCGGAGGAGAGAAAAAAAATCTACCTTCATCCCGTCATGGATAAAGTGGGTTCAAGAAGAGCTCAATCTCAGGGAGAAGGAGCAAGGGTTGAACTTTTTGTTGATACGGAACAATGTATGGGGGATGGACTCTGTGTGGATTTCTGCCCTTCGGGAGTTCTGGCAATGGTGGAGGTGGAAGGCCGGAAAGTCGCTCAGGCCCTGCATCCTGATGCCTGCAGTGCTTGTTATACCTGTGTAGGACAGTGCCCTCAACAGGCGATTCAGCTTTCCCATAGTTAGGGAGGGGTGGGGAATGGGAGTCAAGTTTACATTAATGGGAACCACTGCCGGCCTCGGTGTCCCTGCTTTTCATTGTGATTGTATCGCCTGTCGGGAAGCCTGGGCTGACCCTTTCTGGGCAAGAACCCGCAGTGGGGCGGTTCTGGACACGGGAAAGGAGAAAATTTTAATAGATGCCTCTCCTGATTTAAGAACTCAGTTGCTGAGGGAGCGGATTCAATCTGTAGATTATCTGTTCATTACCCATTGGCATTATGATCATTTCGGTGGCATCGGAGATCTGGAATACTATGTCAAACTGGACCGGAAAGAGCCTATTCATCTCTTTTTACCGCCGAAGGCTGTGGATGCTTTTTATCAGGCCTATCCCTTTTTAGAAGAGGTTTTTGTGATAGAACCCTGGGAATTCGGCAAAAGTTACTCTTTTAAAGAGGTAAAACTGACCGTTTGGCCGGCCAAGCACAGTATCGAGACCGGAGGCATTCTCTTGGAAGGAGAAAAAAGGGCAGCCTATTTTACGGATACGGCCGGACTGCCTGAAGTAACGGTCCGGCAAATTCAAGGTGTCGATACCCTGATCTGTGACGCCACGTTTAACGGCGCAAACTGGTTTCCCCATAGCCATATGAATTGGGAAGAAGCTATCGCCTTAGGGGAGAGTGTCCGGGCCAAGCATACGATATTAACCCATCTTGCCATGCATTATAGTACCCCGATAACAGCGGCTCAGCTCCAAGAGAAATTAAAGGATTATGCTCACGTGTCCCTGGCCCATGATGGTATGGCGCTGACGATCTGAGAGGTTAAGCATAAGGTTAGCTTAACCGAAGGAATTAGACCCGGCACAGTCTTCACGGAACGACAGGTGGTATCGTTCTCACCATACAAGTGATAAAAATAACTTTAACGAAAAATAAACCCTTGTAGAATTAACAAAGCTTAATACCAAAGAGGATTTACTTTGTACATTGTCGAACTATCGTTATAACCTAACCCCGTAACGCTATTATTTACTAGGAGTGATTGCGAATGGTAAATAACCGAGGTTCGGACTCCCTAAAAAATAAACAGCGCTCAACATTTATTACTCAGGAACGGATTGACAATATATTAAGGTGGAAAGAGAAATTCCTAAGCGAACCTCAAAACGTAGATCCTCGTGAATGTAACGATATAAGTAATGAGGTGGCGGAATCCTGGCTAAGGTCAAGGGACAGGGGAATCGACCCATATAGCTCAATGAGTAAACCGTATTCCAACTCGACAGAGCACGCTAAAAGAATTGAAAAAAACCGCCCATTAATAGAAATCACCAAACCTCTGATGGAGAAATTTAGAGATATGGCAGTGTTGCCAAGTGGGTTTATTTTATACTTATGCGATTATACAGGAGCATTTTTACTTCAAGCTGGGGATATGATGAGGGTCCCGACTGAAGGAGTCGCCTGGAATGAAGGCACCATCGGCACCTGTGCTCATACAATATGTATGGAGTTGAAACAACCGATACAACTATTAGGTCCGGAACACTACTGCGTGGGGCTGCACAATATTGTCGGTTCAGCAGCACCGATTATGGATGAATCAAGAAAAGTTATTGCTTCAATTATCTTGGGTCAACCGATTCAGTATCGATCAGAAGGAGAGTATTTTAATAATTTTCTCTCCCACACTCTGGGGCTAATTACTGCCTTAGCCAAAGCGATTGAGACACAGCTGAAACTTAATCAAACCAATGAATTGCTAATAGAGAGCAATAGTAATCTTATTAAGGTGATCCACGAGTTAAACACTGCGATGGATACGTTAGAGACGACACTGGAAGTCATGGACGAAGGGATTATCACCCTTGATCCCACAGGAACGATCATTAATATGAATCGGGAAGCAACCCGAATTTTTAAAATGAGGTCCGAGGAAAAATCTCATAAAAACATCAATGAAGTTTTGCATACACAATCTCAGGTCACAGCACTCGTCACTGCCGGGAAAAGCGTGGACATTGAAGAAAGTATCGTCATAGGCAATGATGAGCAACCCTATATGATTAATATTCGACCGGTGCTGAACAAAAACACCCATCAGATTGAAGCCGCTGTGTTAAGACTAAATCATGTGGATAAAGTCAATGCGCAAGCAACGAATCGTACGGGTTCTATTGCGACGTATAGCTTTGAAAGCATCATCGGCGAATCTGAAGAAATAAAGAAAGTCATCTCGCTTGCCAAACGTTTTTCAACCTCATCGGAAAATGTCCTGCTGATGGGTGAAAGTGGGACAGGCAAGGAGCTTTTTGCTCAAGCGATCCATAATCATTCCTGCCCACAGGGACCTTTTATGGCGGTCAACTGTGCGGCCATGCCCAGAGAATTGATTGAGAGCGAGCTTTTTGGATATGAAGGCGGAAGTTTTACTGGCGCTGAACGTACTGGAAGACCAGGCAAAATTGAGTTAGCCCATGGCGGAACACTTTTTCTCGATGAAATTGGCGACATGCCCCTTGAGCTTCAGGCCGTTTTGCTTAGAACTTTAGAAGATAAGCAAATCATGCGTATCGGTGGCCGGCGCTACAAAAAAGTAGACTTCAGACTGATTGCAGCCACGAATAAGAATTTATTCAAAATGGTTAAAGAAAGACAATATCGGGAAGATTTATATTTCCGGCTTTCTGTATTAACCATAAATATTCCTTCCTTAAGGAATAGAAAAAATGATATTGATGTGCTAAGTCAATATTTCATCAAAAATTACTGTCAAAAACAGGGGTGGAAGACTCCTAAGGTCACTAAAGCGGCGATCAGGAAGATTCAAGAATACGAATGGCCGGGAAATGTAAGGCAGCTTCAAAATGCGCTGATTTATGCCGTCAACTCGGCCCAAAATGATGTTATCGATATCGATAGCCTCCCCCAATATATCCTGCTGGACTCCAGTCCATTTCAGGATGAACCTAATTTCACAACCGATTCCTTATCTCTGGAATATTTGGAGAAAAATGCTATAAAAACCGCTTTGCTTCATGCTAAAAATTCCATACCGGATGCCGCGAAATTATTGGGGATTAGTCGCTCAACCTTATATAGAAAATTAAAAGATTATGGTTTTGAATACTGAAGACGTAAGAACCCTTTGCTGAATGCAGAGGGTTTTTCATATTGAAAATTATTTCTAAAAATACTACATATTTTGGGACGAAAATTTATGAGGATTAGCCTGCAAGCCTGATAGGGAGCAGTTTTATTAATTTGGCATGGATTTTGCATATAAAATATGCTAGAGGCGCTAGAAGCAATAACTTGCGGAGGAATATGAAATGAAGATAATCTATGATTGTGATAACACCATGGGTGTTCCTGAGTGCGATATAGTTGATGGACTGTCTTTACTCTATTTATTGGGTAAAGAGGATCTTAACATCTGCGGAATTACAACGACCTATGGCAACAGCAAAGTCGATACCGTTTATCGCAATACGGTGACTATGCTTAGTGAGATCGGCCGAAGTAATATTCCTGTGTTAAAAGGGTGTGCTAATCGTTATGGTCTTGAAAGTGAGGCAACCGACTATTTGGTAAAAATGGTTAACGATTACCCTGGTGAAATCTCCATTTTAGCAACAGGAGCCCTGACCAACCTCTATGCAGCCTATATTAAGGATCAGGATTTTTTTAGAAAAATAGACCGGTTGGTGGTCATGGGCGGGTTAACTCATGACTTGATACTGGACGGGAAAGCAGTTGATGAGTGGAACTTTTCAGTTGACCCGGCAGCCACCCATTGGGTTTTAAAGGAAGGAAAAGATCTTTTTGTCATCACACGGGATATGGGCCTTAATGTTTCTGTATCTACTGCGGATTTTATCCATAGACTCACCAGGAATCGGAGTTCAATCGGTCGCTATATAGTAGAACGCTCCATTTCATGGCTTGAATACACGATGCTGCATCTAAAAAGCAATGGTTTTTATCTAGGGGATCTTGTAGCTACGGCCTATCTTATGAATCCGCAGTTTTTCGAAGATCAGCAGCAAATCATTTCCTTAAATACCAAAACTATCAGCAAAGGCTTATTATGTCCAACGGATAACAGACTGGAAGGGCAAACGATCAATTTGCCAACACTTCGCGATAGTGATGATTTTGTGGAGGATATCTATACTACTTGGCTGAAGGTAGAGTGCAGTTTTGTAAAGGAAATAGGAGGAGGTTGGTAAAATGTGCTGGTCGTGTAATCCATTCTGTGGGAATTGTAAACCGCCCAAACCTCGCCCTAAAATGTGTCCAAAATGCAAAACGCTGAACTTTGATGATCCCGATGAAGCTCTAAAATGCAAGAAATGCGGAGAAGAGTTACCCAAGCGTCCGCCTCGTCCTGTCGTGCATTGTCTTTTTGCCGGTATAAGCTGTTCTAACCCATGCAACAAATATAAGACGGCGCCTAAGGATGGGATAGTAAGGCCTTGCAAGTATAATCCCCAATAAAAACTTCAATCTCCATAAGGAAATAGGTTTGACCCCCTGCTCACACTAACATGAGCCAGGGGGTTTGTTGTTATTGCTTAAAGAATGTTTTGTCTTTATTGGCGATTTCGAATGTAACTGATCTGAAAGTGATTCGAAAATGACACAATAATCACAAAAGAGGACGCTTACGGAAAAGGCGGTGCTGAGCCGTTTGTGAAGTCACATACAATTCCGGTCATCTCAAATTAAGATCAAACATAATCCAGTAAAAAATACTCATAAGGGCAAACCCAGGCATAATGCGGCTTGTAGATCAATGTATTAAGTTGGCACGCTTATTGCAATATACAGTGGCGTACAAGTTAATACATTAATACCGGGTTAAAGCCCTTCGATTGGTCGGCAGGGGTGATCCGGATGTAAAGGGGGTGTCATTCAATTCATCTAAATCATTGAGTATACCTGAAATTACGAAAGGGTGAACGAACGAAATGGAAAAAGAATGGAAAAAATCGCTGGATGACGGTTCGTATACCGTGAGAACATGTGGATGGTCACCGCCGGGAGATCACCCCGTAGGCTGCGGAATGATTCTGACTGTCAAAGAAGGCAGACTCGTCAAGGTAGAAGGAGACCCTGAGCATCCCATCACCAATGGAAGATTGTGCGTTAGATGTCTGACTCTCCCGGAATATACCCATCACCCCCAACGTGTTATCTATCCTATGAAACGCCTTGGAGCCAAAGGGGAAAACAAATGGCAACGGATCTCATGGGATGAAGCATGGGATACCATCGTCGATAAAATCAATTATTTCAAAGAGAACCATGGTGCTGAATCCATCGTTGTCTTTGGTGGAACGGGCCGTGAAGCCTGCCTGTACTATTACCCCCTTGGCTTTGCTTCAATTGGTACACCTAACGTTTGCTACCCGCAAAGCGGTTGGTCCTGCTACGGCCCACGTTGTGCTATCACCGACTATATTCTGGGTGCAGGATATCCTGAAATCGACTTTGCGGGTCACTTTGAAGACCGCTATAACCATCCGGGCTGGAAGGCACCGGAATATCTCATGCTATGGGGTAAGGAACCCTTAAAGTCCAATCCCGACGGTTTCTTCGGCCACTCCGTTATTGATATGATGAAGCTGGGAACCAAGATCATCATGGTCGACCCAAGAATCAGCTGGCTCGCTACCAGAGCCGAGCATGTCCTCCAACTCAGACCCGGTTCAGATACGGCTCTTGCTTTAGGACTACTCCATGTGATCATCAAAGAAGATCTTTATGATCATGATTTCGTAGAGAACTGGTGCTATGGCTGGGATGAATTTGTAGAAAGAGTCATGGAATACCCGCCTGAGAAAGTTTCCGAAATCACCTGGGTTCCTGCTGAAAAGATATACGAAGTTGCCCGTGTCTTCGCCAAAGCTAAACCGGCAAGCCTGGGCTGGGGATTAGCTGTCGACCAAAATCCCAACGGGGTTCAACTGGGTCATGCCTTACTCGCTATGATTGCGATCACTGGTAACCTTGATATACCTGGCGGGGTTACCATTGGACCACCCGCATCCCTTATGGGCAAATGGCGTATGGAATCCCGTGCCAATCTCCCTGAAGAACTTTGGAATAAGAGAATTGGAGCCGAGCAATGGCCTGCAGTAAGCACCGCTTTGGCGACAACCCACCCCGATGAAACCTTGAATACTTTGGAAACAGGTAAACCTTACAAATTGAGAATGGGTTGGTTCAACAGCAGCAACTTCATCACCCCCACCAACTCAGCTCAACCGGATCGTTGGTATCGCGCCCTTCAGTCCTTGGAGTTCAGTGTTGTACAGGATACCTTCATGACGCCTACGGCCATGGCTTTTGCCGACATTTTCTTACCGCTGCCCACCTTCGCTGAGCATGATGGCGTTGTACTGACTCACTATGGACGCAATGCCGTATTTGCAGGGGCTATGAACAAAGCCTTAACAGTGGGGGAAACAAAGTCTGACCTCGAAGTCTGCATCGAACTGGGTAAGAGACTTAATCCCAAAGCTTGGCCCTGGGACAATGTTTCCGATTTCTTCACTGAGCAGCTTAAGCCTGATACAGGGTTCGGCTTTGAAGAATTACGTGAAAAAGGTCTCTATCAGCCTGGCTATACCTATAAAAAACATGAAAAAGGTCTCTTAAGATTCGATGGCGAGCCAGGATTTAATACGGTTACCGGTATGGTTGAACTATGCTCCACCCTCTTTGAATCCTGGGGTGATGATGCTCTGCCCTATCATGAAGAGCCGCCTTACAGCCCTTACAGCACACCGGAGCTTGCTAAAGAATACCCCTTAACCTTAACCACCGGAGCCAGAAAGTATACCTCTTTCCATTCAGAACACAGACAGCTTAAAACCTTACGGGAAATTGATCCTAACCCGGAAATGGAAATCCATCCGGAAACCGCAGCCAGCTTAGGCATCATTGAAGGTGACTGGGTCGTCATCGAGAACATGTTTGGTAAGGCCAGGATGGTCGCTCACCTTACTGAGGCGATTCATCCGAAAGTTGTCCATGCTACTCACGGCTGGTGGTTCCCGGAGAAAGAAGCCGCAGAGCCTTCCCTCTTTGGAGTTTGGGAATCCAATATCAATACATTGATGCCCCATCAACATAATGGAAAACTCGGTTTCGGCGATACCTTTAAGAGCATTCTCTGTAAGGTTTATAGAGAAGCTTAAGATGAACTGAAGAAAGGAGGAACTTAAAATGGCCAAATATGGATTGATGATCGATTATGAATATTGTACAGGCTGTCACTCCTGTGAAGTTGCTTGTAAAAACGAAAAGAATCTTCCTATCGGAAAATGGGGGATCAAACTTACCGAGGTAGGCCCCTGGAAAGTTGATTCTGAAAAATGGGAATGGAACTATGTTCCTGTTCCGACCAACTTCTGTGATGTGTGTGAGGATCGTATTAAGGATGGAAAAAAACCTTCCTGTGTCCTGCATTGCTTAGGTCAAGCTATGGAATATGGCCCAATAGAAGAACTGGCGAAAAAGATGGCCGAAAAAGGCAAAAAAGTAGTCATGTTTCTTCCTTAAGGTTGCTCGGCATAGGAGATTGCCATGACGGTTATTGCAGTAACCCTCATGGCTCCTGCCCCCTGCCCGGAAAATAAGCTCGAATGTTTAGTTGAACGGAGGTTAAGGTCATGACTAAACAAGAATTTTTGGTTCTCGATGGCAAAGCACAACTCAAGTATCTCAATGAAGAAGCTGCCAAAGGTCTAAGTTTCAATGAAATCTCCGCAGAACTTAAGATGACTAAAAAGGATTTCGAAAAATTTGGGCTATATTATGTCAAAGATAAATTTATGCTAAAGCCTATGAGGGGCTATCAAACAACCGTACGTAGTGGCAATGAAGAAAATATTTAATTTCATTAGTGAATAGGGTTTTAAGTTAATTTAATCCACTGGCACTATTGCCTTGAGTGTACTTGAAGTTATCCATATAACTACATTATAACAGATTGGATTAATTGACTTCAATGTATAATCTTGCAATAGTGCTGTATCTATTTTTGCCAATGAATAGAAGTAATGGAGGAATGTAGATTGACTCAGTCAAAAAGTTCATTACACTATGGCTGGATTGTTGTTTTTGGGGGGTTTTTAACCCAGATTATTCTCATGTGCGGCGTCCAATTTGTTCCTATTCTTATGGCACCTATTAAACAGTCCTTAGAATTATCCAATACATCTGCAGGCACTATCGTATCCGTCTTTGGTCTTTGCTATGCCGGATGCTCCTTTATTTGGGGATATCTAGCTGACCGAGTAGGGGCAAGGACAGCAGTGTCTCTGGCAGGTCTGGTCTTAGGTATTGCCGTCATACTTTTTGGACTTCTTGCCGATAACTTCCTCAAAGCAGTGCTGATCATCGCTCTTGTCGGTTTCGGGGCAGCCGGTGTATACAGTGCTACGATTCCCAAATTGATTGGAGCCTGGTTTCATCCCAGCAAACGCGGCAGAGCAATGAGCACCATTACTGCAGGCGGTGTACTGACAGGAGCAACTTTCGGAATTGTGCTGCCACAATTGTCTAAGGCGTATGGCTGGCAAACAACCGCTGTCATTTTAGGAGTGCTGGCCATTATTTGTACTGTTGTAATTTATTTAGTCGTCAGAAATAAGCCGTCCGAAAAAGGTTTGATTCCTGTGGGAACCCCCGCTGATCAGGTTGTGAAGGCTGCTCCGGCGATAAAAGAGGTCAGCTTCAAGGATGTTCTTAAGATGAAAGTTACCTGGCATGTATCCAGTATGTTCATTTTCTGGCAGGTTGCTTATATGACAGCGACAGCTTTCGTTGCGGTATCGTTTGTCAATGCCGGTTTTACCGCTGTACAAGGTGGTTTAGCCGTAACGATTTATAACTTATGTCAGCTGATAGGGCAACAAATATGGGGGCCCCTGTCCGATCGGTTAGAACGAAAAACTGTGATCAGTATTGCGGGCATATGGTGGACCGTAGCAACGTTTGGTTACATGTTTGTTTATGGTAGCACATTAAACATGATGTATGTCCTCATCGGTGTTATGGGAGTCGGCATGGGTATGGTTCCGGTAATTCTTGCGAGTTTCTCAGATTATTTCCCCACAGAAGTCGGTGGATCCGGTGCAGGGGTTGTTTCGACCATGGGGCTGGTTGGTCGTTTCTTTGGACCGATGATTGCAGGTTATGCGGCTGATGCTACGGGTAGCATCACGGGTGCATTTGGCGTGGGAGCTGTAGCTATGCTGCTTGCAGTCTTTGTCGCATTTTCACTGCCCTCATTAAAGAAACAGGCAGTGATATCCGTCAGTGGGGAAAGTGCCAAATGATGTTCTAAATAGCCAAACAAAATTTAGGAGGTAGTTTTAAATGTGTTTTAGACCAGCATCAGCATCAAGACCTATTGAATGTCCTAATTGTGGAATGAAGATTCCGGTGGTAGGTGGAGTAAAGCAAAAGAAATGCCCTAAATGCAAAACGGATTTAACTCAAGTGGAAGCAAAACCTGAGGATGAAGCAGGTACCGAGAAGTAAGAGAATAGAAGCCTATGGCAAAGTAAACTGGTTGCAATCCTTGATTCACAAAGGTAGTATAGAGTACGGTGGTAGCCGCTCTATACTGCCTTCTGAGGCTTGACTTTAGTGAAAGTGGGTTTAGTACTCTATACACCTAATTCCTCACCTTTCCGTCGGTTAAATTTTCGTAGGACTGCGTTGTCGTCAATCGCAATACGACCGGTATTCCTCATTCCTCCGTCTTGTCCTATGGAAATTTTCCTCGCCAGGCAATGCGAGTTTTAAGTGTTACAGAGTACTGAGTTGATGCTAATCTATGAAACACATCGGAAATACATCTAATCGCTCATGAATGTGAAATATTTATCATTTGTTAAGTGCCTGTAGGATAGAGCATAGGCAGGTACGGGAACTAAGGCGCGATGTGAAGGGAGACTTTACTGAAAATGAAAAATTTCAGCATTTCCGAAGTCATGGATTCCTTTGGGGTCAATAAGTTCACATGGTCTATTTTCTTTTTCTTGGGATTAGCTATGGTCTTTGATGGTTATGACTATATGATCGTGTCCTACACCATGCCACAGATTTCTGTGGAATGGGGATTAAGCGCTGTCGAAAAAGGCAGCTTATCCTCATGGAGTCTTTTTGGCTTAATTATTGGTGGTGCAATATCCGGTATTGTCTCAGATAAGATAGGGCGGAAAAGGACATTAGTCTATTCTATAGCTATTTATTCCTTGCTGAACATTCCGATTTTCTTTGCACCAAGCTTTGGCTTCTATGCTTTATTCCGAGTGCTTGCCGGCCTTGGATTGGGAGCCTGCATTCCAGTCGTAACAACGATCTTCTCTGAATCCACCCCTACTAATCGTCGTGCCCTTTTCATTACCTTTGGGATGGCATGGATGATTGTAGGTTGGGTTTTAGCGGGCCTGGTCGCTACCTATCTGGTTCCCCGAGTAGGCTGGAGATGGTGCTATCTGGTAGGCGGTTTTCCATTCATCTACTCTATCTTCTTACACTTCAAAATGAAGGAGTCCGTCTATTGGTTAGCCAACAAAGGGAGAAAAGAAGATGCCGTCAAGAGACTTCAAGAAATTGAAAAGGTCGCAACGGGTAAAGTTACGAATTGGGACCCCAACGCCCTGGTGGTACCCCCTAAATCTAAAGTTGTCGGACCGAAGGCCCTTTTCTCCAAAACCTATCGCATGACAACTGCAGGTGTTTGGATTACCTATTTCTGTGGTTGTTTTACGGTCTATGGTATTAACGCCTGGCTGCCCTCTTTAATGTTAGAAAAAGGTTTGCAGCTATCTTCTGCCTATGGACTATCGATCGCTCAAAATGCTGCTGCGGTCATTGCTAACTGTTCAACAGGTTTTGTGGCCGAAGTCATTGGCCGAAGAAAAAATCTTATCGGCAGTTATGGATTAGGAATTGTGGCTATTTTGATCATGGCTTTCGTTGGCAGTAGTTTTTGGGCTATCTTAGCGGCTAATATTTTCCTTGGTTTTGCTATTAACTACTCGATTACTGCAGTTCAACCTCTGATGGCGGAGGGATATCCAACAGATATCCGCAACACCGGGATATCTTGGTGTCAAGCCTTTGGCCGACTCGGAGGAGCCCTTGCGCCCATTGTCGCCGGTATGATTATTGGTTTAAATCTGGGTTACTCAAGTGCCTTTCTTTTCTATATCGTGCCCTTGATCTTCGGTTTACTGGCGGCATTCCTATTGATTAGAAATGAGACCAAAGGAAAGAGCCTTGATCAGATTCAAGAAGAAAATGTGTTAAAGGCCGGTAGTTGAACTGGGCTTTTTAAGAAAACTGCTTCCGGCCGGAAGCAGTTTTGACTTCCGCTATCCGGCTTCCGTTTACCGTAAGATGAAAGATAATAATATCACTCCCTGAACAAAAATTAAGGGCTTATTCCGAGAAAGGATTAAGTCCTTAATTTTTATCTCACTGTCAGAAAGTATAAGCTTGCGCTATATACTTTCCAAGCATAAGGACAACCAGCGACTTCGCCTCATTTGCAAGCATGGGTTTAAGGCTCGGCGAAGCGGGGTTTTCTTTAATGTGAATATTGGTATATAAGGATTGAAATATCTCATAATTAAGAGGCTTCGCAGAATTGCTGGTGTCTCAAAATGAAAATCTATCCCCAAAACGAAACTTGTGCAATTTGGAACAAATATATCGAAATGAGTGTTTTTAACTCTTTGAGCCTATCTCTTAGATTGGCATGGATCTTGCAATAAAGAGATAAAGAGGTCTAGATTAAAAAATACAGTTAAAATTATAGTTTTCGTGCAGATAGGTACTAAGAGAGGAGGCTTGAATCGCAAAACATGGCTTTAACGGTTACCTTTGGTGAAAACCAAGACGAGAACAAAGTATTTGAGATCTTAACTGAGTATGAAATGGGTGTACCTGGAGAGATCGACGAAGTAATGGTCGTAAAAGGAGAACAGGGGATTTTGGGGGGAGCCAAGATTTCCGAGTTTGCGGAGGGGCGGTTTTTCTTAGAGGTTATTGGTGTAAGGTCGGATGTTCGCTCACAAGGAGTAGGGGGATTTCTTCTCAGCCACATCCTTAAGAATCCTTGGGAGTGTTCTAAATATCCTCTATCTGAGCAAAAAAACCTAAAAGAGTACACTGTTTCTACCTTAGCTCGCGGCTATGCCTTAGGTTTTTATCAAAAGATGGGATTTGAACCTTGTAACTTAGAGGATATCCCCGAATGGTGCAGAGATCAGTGTGAAGAATGTCCCCATTGCGAAGTCTGCAAACCAGTGCCTATGTATTACATTGGAGGGAAAGAGTAATGAAAAAAGCAATACTTGTCTTTACAAAAGTACCCAGAGTTGGAGATTGTAAAACTCGCCTAACCGAAGCACGGGGAGGAATCTTAACTTACGAAGAAGCGACCAAATTCTATGAGGCCTGTGTGCTGGATGTGATCGATGTCTGTTTGTCTGTTGAAAATGCTGACTTCTGGATTTGCTATAACAAGGAAGGAGATCGGGCTTATTTAGATAACCTTTTGACCCAAGTTACCCATCCGGAAAGAATCGCGGGAGTGTTTTCAGACCAAGGCGGAACCTTCGATGAGTGTATGCAATATGCTTCAGATTACATTCTTAAGTCCGGAGGCGAGGAGCGTTTGGCAGATGCCATCTTGATCAGTGGCGGAGATTTACCCACACTTCAACCCCATATACTGGTTGATGCACTGAACAAACTAGAGGTTTTAAGTAAGAGCGAAGCTGGCCAGAAGGTTGCCTTGAGTAAAGTCCAAGCCGATGATGGAGCTTGGATTGGGGCTGCTTTAGTTGAAGGTTCTTGTCAAGAAGGCGGCTTTTCCTTAGTTGGTCAGACTTGTACTACTAAATTCGACTACTACTCTGTTTTTTACAACGTCAATGGAATTACGGCCTTGGATAGGTTGGCCACCAAAGCAATCGAAGAAGATCTCCCATTGGCCTATGTTGAACAAGTTCCCGATATCGACATTCCGGTAGACCTGGCCAGCCAAGTGCCCATGCTCAGTGTCATAGAGCATGCAGCCAAATTTGACGATTCGCTGATGGTGCCTCGCAGAACAATAACTATCTTGAACGAGATGGGCATCGTATCTGTCGCTTTACCACCAGAAAAGACGCAAGCCTAAAGTAAATATGACCGAAAGATCAGGGGGGTGATGGTCATTTTACCGTTATTTACGCCTTATCAATTAAAAAATATAACAATTAAAAATCGCATAGTGATGCCTCCTATGGCCCTGGATATAGCCACAGAACAGGGAGCAATAACCCATAAAATTATTGAACATTATCGAATGTACGCTCGCGGCTTAGGGATGATGATTGTTGAACATTCCTATATTAATCCCGAGGGAAAAGCCCATCCTCGTCAGTTAGGGATCTATGATGACTCCTTGATTTCAGGACTTGAGCATCTTGCTGCTGAAATCCATGCCCAAGGGGTGACCGTTGGTATACAGATCAGTCATGCCGGTGCGCGAGCCCTAGATTTCCCAACGGGTCCTTCTAGTATTCAGTCCCAATATCTTACGCGTTTTGGCGATAAGGATAAAAAAAGTTATCGGGTACTGCCTAAAAAACTAGACAATAACAGTATCAATGATATCGTCATGGATTTTGCTAGAGCTGCCCGTAGGGCTCAAAAAGCTGGATTTGACTTTGTCGAGATTCACGGTGCACATGGCTACTTGCTGAACCAGTTTTATTCTCCCTTGACCAATATTCGTCATGATGAATATGGTGGAACTTTGGAGAGACGGTTAGTTTTTCCTATCGAAGTAGTTAAAAAGGTGAGGCGGGCAGTGGGTAAGACTATGCCAATCTTCTATCGCCTAGGTGCCGATGATCGTCTACCCGGTGGTATTACCTTAGAGGATAGTATCATCGCCGCCCAAGCACTGGAAGCAGCGGGAGTAGATTGCCTTGATCTTTCGGGAGGGATCTCCGGTTATCTAAAAAGCGGGTCCGAAGGATTCTTTGCCTATATGGGTGAAGCGATTAAACCTCATGTCAAAATTCCAGTGATAGTCACAGGTGGAATCAAGACAGGGAATAAGGCTAATGAAATCATTGCCGGTGGTGCCGCAGACTTCGTAGGTGTGGGGCGTGCCCTGTTGAAAGAAAACGAATGGGCCTACAAAGAGTGGATTAAGATGGGCTCCGGTGAGCATCCCTCCAAAGCTATCTAGAAATGTAAAAAGAAGCATCACCTTAAGAACGAGGAGGGTAAAGAATGCTGCAGGAACAGCTAACAAATAAGATCAAAGCTTATGTGAACAAAACGCAATTCAAAGAAGCCCTCCAGATCAGAGAGCCGATAGCTGTGCAGTTCCTGGCTCAAGGTGAGTATAACTTGAACTATATCCTCCAAGCCGGGAATAGGAAGCTTGTTTTTCGTCTAAATACCAGCAGCCAAATGAACCTTGCCAACCAGATTGGCTATGAATATCAGGCCTTGAGCCTTCTCCAGGATTCTGGAGTTACTCCTATCCCCTTATACTTAGATGATCAGCAAAGAGAGATACCTTATGGCTGCCTCGTGATGGAATACCTCCCTGGGGAACCATTAAATTATGCCAGGGACTTAAGCATAGCCGCCGAGACCTTTGCTAAAATTCATAGCCTCCCCCTCACAGGAGACAGTACAGACTTCTTGATTCAAGTGGAGGGACCATTTTCAGTTATCTATCAAGAAGCCGAGTCCTTGCTTAAGGTCTATTTTGAATGCCTAAGAGGAGACTCCCAAATCAAAAGACTGCTTGAAAAGGTATTTGAAGCCGGCAGCCATAAAAGAAAAGAGGAAAGGTATTTTTTAAGCAGTCCCTGGCGGGCTGTCATTAATACCGAGGTTAATTCTCATAATTTTATTGTTAACCTTCATCAAAGAAGCTGCCATTTGATTGATTGGGAAAAACCCATCTACGGTGAACCGGCCCAAGACCTCAGTATGTTTTTGATCCCGACTACTACTTTATGGAAAAGAAATATAATTTTAACCCCCGATCAGGAGGAACTCTTTCTGGATAGCTACCTCAAGGCTTTTAAGGGCAACTCTCAGAGGGAGCAACTGAAGGAATTAAGTGAAAGTTATCCTCAGCATCCGAAAAAAATGGATGAATGGACTGCCTCATTAGCTAACCAAAATGTATTTCGGCAAGCGGACTTGAGCCTAACCTTGCGGGAGAGGGTGAAAAGCTTTAAGTTTTTCAATTTGCTCCGCGCCATATCCTGGTGTGCGATGGCTTGGACGGAATATACTGAGCCAGGACGTCCTTTGGTCAATCAAGATACTTTCGAAAAAATCCGGATGTATCTGGAAGAAGATTTTATTAAGAAGTGTTTTCCTGAAGTGTTTTAGCTGAGGCATCACTGATTAAAAGGTAGTGAAATTGATGGGTCAACACAAGAAAGTAATTTTTGACTGTGATAATACCATGGGAATCGAAGGCTGCGATGTGGACGATGGACTTGCCCTGCTTTATCTTTTGGGCGAGGGCAGCTCTCAGGTATGTGGAATCACCACGACCTATGGCAATAACAATGTCGAAGCTGTCTATGCCAATACCATAAGCATGCTGGAGGAATTGAGACTAACTGAGATACCTGTTCTCAAAGGCTATCCCCAAAAATCTAATCTGCCCCAATTGACTGCACTTGAAAGCGAAGCATCAGGTTTTCTGGTTCGCAGGATTAATGAAAACCCCCAAGAAATTTCGATCTTAGCTACGGGATCTTTAACCAATCTTTGGGGTGCATATCAAAAAGATGGAGAAACCCTTAGCAAGGCAAAAGAGATTGTGATCATGGGCGGAATTACCCAGGAGCTGGATATCAACGGCAAAATAATGAACGAATTGAATTTGTCTTGTGATCCTATGGCAACGGAACTTGTTCTCAAGGCAGGTAAAAATGTCTCAGTCATTACAGCCAACAACTGCCTGGATGCTTATTTTAGCTTTGAAGAATTTCTCGCAGCTTTAGAAACAAGCCAAGAGCCCATTGCCGAATATATCTTGCAAAAAAGCCGCTACTGGTTTGAGTATATGATGAACCACTATGGTTTAAACGGCTTCTATAACTGGGATGTAGTAGCCGCTGTGTACCTTATGAAGCCAGAGCTTTTCGTTGCTGATTATCAGGCTTTTGCACCTACAGGTAAATATCTGGCCACTGGTCTACTTAAGCATCCCTCGGACAAAGAGGAAGCAACACTAATTAATGTACCAAGGATAAAGAATAGCGAAGAATTTAAAAACGAGGTCTATAGGGCTTGGCTGAGGTTTGTGGGCGCATAAGGCAATTAAGCTTCCTCCTGCGCTAAGGCTTACATAAGCCAGTTATCTTTACACTTGAAACCTTAGTAAAAGAAAAATTAGATTTTGAAAAAGGAGAATAAGTTCATGAATGCAGTCTTAGAGAAAATTGAAAATAGCGAAGCTTATTTTCAGTTTATGATTGATTACAAACTCTTCGAGGACACCCTGGAGAAGACCTATAAAAAGAATAGAAAGAACTATGAAGTGTCGGGTTTTCGCAAAGGGACGGTGCCTCGCTCCGTTTTAGAGTCCAAATATGGTGCCGAGATGTTCTATCAGGAGGCTTTGGACCTGGTAATTCCCAAGGAATACTACGCAGCGGTTAAAGAATTGAAGCTCAACCCCGTCGGTGATCCGGATATAGAAGTGGGTTATATCGAAAAAGGGAAAGAGCTCAGCGTCAAGGTCAGCGTACCTGTGGTTCCGGAAGTCGTTTTGGGGAAAATCGAAGGCCTGGAAATCAATGTACCCAAACAAGCAGACGTCATGGAAGCTGATATCGATAAGTACTTGGAAAACCTGCGCCTTAATAATAAAAAGGTCACGGACAAAGAACAAGAGCCTGTCGCTATCGGTGATACAGTAACCGTTGATTATGACTGCAAAATGGATGGTACAACCTATGAGCCGGTGAAAGATTATAAGGCTTTAGTAGACGTGAACGAATCCATTATGAGCTTTGAAGATCGCTTAATAGGAGCAAAAAAAGGGGATATCGTAACTATTGAAAAGAAATTCCCCCAAGACCACCCGAACTTTCAATTGGCCGGTAAGACAGCATATTTTAAAGCCACTATTAAAAAAGTGGAACGTATAGAAGTGCTTTCCCTAGATGATAACTTTGCTCAAGAGATTGGCAAAGTAAATACTATTGAGGATCTACGCATTAAAGCGAAGAAGGACCTGGAAGAAATGGCTGCTCAGCGGGTTATCATCCAAAGAAATCAGGAGATTCTGAAAGGACTAATTCAGATCTGTTCAGTGACAGTACCGGATTCTTTAATCATGAAGCGAGCAATGAGTATGATGGAGCAATTTTCCCAAGAACTTCAAGCTCAGGGTGGCACTGTTGACCTATATCTCCAGATGATGAATATCAAAGGCGAAGATTTCAAAAAGCAGGTCTGGGAAGATGCGAAAAATTCTCTCCAATCTCAGTATATTATCGATAAAATCATTCAGGAAAAGGGTTTTACAGCCTGTGAAGAGGAGCTGAATCAATATATTGAGAAGTTTGCCTTAAGTGTCGGTATGGCTGCAGAAAATGCCAAAGAAAATTTAGGGCCCTTAGTCAATAAGGTAGAGTATGATGTCAAAGCTGAGAAAGCTTTTCAATATGTTGTCGATAATGCGGTTATTGCGATACTAGAGTAAGTTAGTGAAAATGATAGCTTTAAGATAGGATTTCTTAGCATAGAGTGGGTTAAAAAGCTAGTGAAAGGTGGAATTACCCATGGATTATAGTAGAGATGTTCAAGTCGCCTGTCAAAAGATCCTTGATAACTGTACAGATTGCGGAGCGTGTGTTTCCGAGTGCAAATTGTTACAAGAAATCAATGAGGACTTAACAGCCCTTGCAGCCCGTAAGCCTTCGGTAGAAGAAGCCTACTCCTGCACCTTGTGCGGTTTGTGTGAAGGGGTTTGTCCATCATCGCTAAGTCCCAGATATATGTTTGCCACAACCCGTAAAAAGGCTGTTAGCGATGAAGAAGTCCCCATCGAAGAATTTAAGTACATGTTTCCCGATCGCAAACGAAATGTTATGAAAATGTACCGTGAAGTGAATGGGATTGATTATAAAGATCTTAAGGTTGACTTATCTTTATATGCCGCTCCGGAGTCATGCCTGCCCTGATGGAACCGGAGTATTAGGTCTGGTAGAAATGTCGCCTAAGCTAAGGTCAGGGGATCTGTTGTCGATGCTTCACCTGATTTAATAAGGCAGTTGCTTAGGGAAGGCATCAAAGCAGTAGATTATTTATTTATTACCCATTGGCATTATGACCACTTTGGGGGAATTGGCGATCTGGAGTATTACGTTAAGCTAGACAGGAAAGAACCCATAAAGTTATTCCTGCCACCTAGCGCAGTAGACTCCTTTGGTAAGGCCCACCCTTTCTTAGAGGATGTCTTTAAGATCAATACTTGGGAATTTGAGGTTAACTATTCCTTCGGGGATCTTAAGCTTACTGTTCTGGCGGCTGAGCACAGTATTGAGACGGGTGGAATTTTTCTGGAAAGAGAAAAAAGTTTGGCGTACTTTACGGATATTGCTGGATTCTCTGAGCAAACCAGCCAAAGGCTCCAAGGAGTAGATACCCTGATTTGCGACGCAACTTTTAACGGTGAGAATTGGTTCCCTCATAGTCATCTGAACTGGAAAGAGGCGATTAAATTAGGACAAAGCCTTAAGGCGCAGCATTTGGTATTGACTCATCTGGCAATGCACTATAGTACACCGACCACTGTCGAAGAACTCCAAAGCAAACTAAAATGTTACCCTGAAGTAGCCCTTGCTTATGATGGGATGTCCTTTGAGATATAGATAGTCAAGAGTAAGTAAAATTCCTAAAACGAAACTACTTTTTTCAAAATGAAAGAAGTAGTTGATCACTAGTTTGGCTAAGATGCCGTAGATAAGCCTTTTTTCGCCAATAAGGATTTGGCATAAAACTTGCAATATGTGTAGAGTTAGGCTGTCATGCCGCTATGCGACATCAGCGCCATCCTGAGCGTCAGCGAAGGATCTTATCCTAAAGTAGTACTCAATAATGGAGGGAGAAAATGAGCACAAAGATTAATCTAGAGCAAGAAGGAGTCGAAGTCAAAAAAGCTTGCTGTTATTTCTGTCATCAGAACTGCGGCTGCTTGGTTTATGTCAAAGACGGCAAGATCCTTCACTTCGAAGGGGATCCTGAATACCCTACCAATACCGGCGGTTTATGCTGTCGCGGTAATGTGAACCTTATTCATCTGGATCACGAAGCAAGGGTTAATTTCCCCTTAAAGCGCAAAGGAGAACGAGGATCAGGGCAATGGGAGAGAATCACTTGGGAACAAGCCATTGACGAAATCGGTACCAAACTTGAAGAGATTAGCAAACACTATGGAGCAGAAGCGGTGGCTACTGCCGGAGGGACCGCAAGGACTGATGACTGGGCCCGGCGGCGCTTTATGAATCTCTTTGGCAGTCCTAATGGCTTTCATAATTCTCATCTGTGCTGGATCCCAACCTTTATGGTAGAAACCGCTGTGTACGGCTGGAGTCCTTTTGAGATCGACTTAGGGGCGAGCCGATGTCTTGTGCTTTGGGGACAAAACCCTGGCGCCTCCACCTTGCCAATGATGAGTGGGGTCAGTGCTCTTCGAGCCAAAGGACTAAAAGTTATTGTTATCGATCCCCGCTATACGGAGACTGCAGCCAAAGCGGATCTATGGATTCCTGTAAGACCAGGAGCGGATCTAGCCCTGGCTTTGGCCTGGATCAATGTCATAATCTATGAAGGGTTAGCCGATTACGATTTTGTCTATGAACACTGCGTTGGCTTTGACGAATTAACGGCTCATGTCGAAGAATTCACACCAGAGTGGGCTGAGCCTCTGACCGGAGTAAGTGCCGATCTTATCCGCGAAGGTGCCCGGATGTATGCCATGAATAAACCGGGTAATATCCAGTGGGGTACTGCCCTTGACCAAATTGGCAAACCCGCTGGCGCAACTCAGCATGCAAGAGCTATCTTAAGAGCTATTACCGGTAACCTGGATTGTCCTGGAGCCGACCTTTTAACAGGCCCCAGCCAAGAATTTGTTACCGATGAAGAGATGGAGCTCAATGAATACTTAAGTGAAGAGCAAAGGGCAAAACAGCTGGGCTCAGATAAATTTAAATTGGTGACCTGGCCTGGTTATGGTCGAATTGCCGAGATTACGAAGAACTATTGGGGTAAAGCACCTACTGCAGAGTGGATGTGTGAGGCCCATCCCCCTACAGTCTATAATGCGATTTTGACAGAAAAGCCTTACCCAGTGAAAGCCTTGTTAGTCTCTGCCACCAACCCGGTGAATTCCTATGGGGATAGCCAGAAGGTCTTGGCTGCCTTGAAGGCTGTAGATTTCATGGTCACTTGTGACTATTGGCTGACACCGACAGCTATGTTATCTGATTATGTATTGCCGATGGCAGGGTCCTTTGAACGTCCGACCATCACCTCAACCTACGGCTGTTCGGACTTCCTGATGTGTTCACAGCGGGCAATTCAGCCTATGTATGAACGTCATACAGACTATGATTTCTGGCGTGATCTTGGAATCAGATTGGGACAAAAAGAACATTGGCCTTGGGAATCCCTGGAGGATGCTTATTTCTATCGCATTAAGGACTTGGGCTATGGTGTGGAAAGCTATGATGAATTTGTCGAGTTTTATCGCTTCCATTTCCCGGAAAGAGAATACTTTAAATACAAAGAACGAGGTGGCTTTGCTACTCCTTCCGGAAAAGTAGAGATTTATTCCAGTGTCCTTAAAGAACTAGGCTATCCGCCCTTGCCACCCTACATTGCTCCAGTGGAAAATGAGATCGATCACCCGGAATTAGCTAAGGAATATCCTTTGGTGTTAACCACAGGAGCAGGGGTTATGCCCTTCCACCATTCAGAGCATTTCAATATTAAGGAACTGCGCTTTATCCGTCATGAACCTCATATGGAAATCAATCCTGATACTGCGGCTGAGTACGGAATTCAGGAAGGAGATTGGGTGTGGATTGAAACCCGTCGTGGCCGCATTAAGCAAAAGGCCAGTCTTACTGAGGGCATCAGGCCCGGTACAGTATTCACTGAGCGGGGCTGGTGGTACCCGGAGCGGGATATGCGGGATCCCGAATTAGGCGGCTGTCTGGAATCCAACACCAATGTTCTCACTTCTGTTGCCGATGAAGATTGTGATCCCATGAGCGGAAGCTGGGCGAACCGTGGTTTACTGTGTAAAGTCTATAAGGTAAATAGCTCAGACAGAAAGGAGGACAAATAAGCATGGCACGTTATGCAATGGTTATTGATACTCGCAAATGTACGGGCTGTCAATCCTGTACAGTGGCCTGTCGGGTTAATAATGAACTCCCCATCGATATGATCTATAATCCCGTAACGACCCATGGACCACTTGGAAAATTCCCCGGTGTCCGGACGGTTCATCTGCCCCTTTTATGTATGCATTGTGGGAATTCTCCTTGTGTAGATGCTTGCCCCACCGGTGCTTCACAACAACGGGAAGATGGTATCGTCTGGGTAGAAGATAGTAAATGTGTTGGCTGTAAAGCTTGTGTTATGGCTTGCCCTTATGGTGCTCGGGTTTCCAATACCCATACCGGTGCGGTTCAGAAATGCAATTTCTGTAAAGATGAACGGGTAGATCAAGGAAAGGTACCCTATTGTGTCCAAACCTGCCATCAAAAGGCCCGGATTTTCGGCGATATCGAGGATCCGGAAAGTGAAGTCTATAAACTGGTCAATATGACTAAAACCGTCGGACGTCTCTTGGAAGAGCTGGACACAGAACCCTATGTCTATTATCTGTATTGATGGGAGGGATTGAAATGAGCCAAAAACATGAAACCTGGGGCTGGATGTTAGCCTTTGACTTCTTTTTTGCCGGGATGGGCGCGGCAATGCTGCTTTTTGCCGGAATAGCCGAATTATTCTTGGGCAGCAATCTCTCTACTTTAGGGATTTTTGCCGGGGCGGTGTTTGTTGGATTAGGAGCAGGCCTGCTGATCCTGGAATTAGGCCGACCTTTCCAAGCCTTAAGAGTATTTATGAACCCCAAAGCCATCCTTACTTTTGGAGCCTGGAATATGTCCATCGCCATCGTGGCGGGGTTACTATTAGGTTCTTGCTGGGTAGAAACCTTCCCTTGGTATGGTAGTATAGCACTCCGTAAAATTATGGCCATCATCTGCGTTGTCACCGGACTTATCGTAGCGACCTACCCCGGAATCCTCTTGGCACGGCATAAAGGTCGTCCTTTCTGGAATGGCCCGGGCATGCTGGTAATTTTCTTAACATCTTCTTTGCTTACCGGATTTTCTGCCTTTGTGGTCTGTGGCTGGTTGGGTCAAGGAGCTCCTGTAGTGAGTAGTCTATTTCCTAAATTAGCCGCCGCCCTCTGTGCTTTTCAATTTGTTCTTTGGATGGGCTACTTATGGATCAAAAACACTGGCACCACAGAGCGGGAAGCTGCAGCAGCGAAACGTTGGATCAGCGGTAATTATGCAGGTCCTTTTCGAGTTGGTCTTATGTTCCTTGGTACCCTTGTTCCTATGGTGCTTTTCCTCATCCCCCATGCCTCTTCCACTGGAATCGCCGGGCTCTTGGCCATTCTGGGAGGCCTGCTTATGCGTAACCTTGTCGTCTATGCCGGTCAGGACCGCACTTGGCTGCCAGGTGAAGAAAAATATCGCTCCAGACTACCCCATGGGGATGAGGCCTTCTTGCAGAAAGTATGGACTAAGCAGGTTTAATAGATAAGCTTTCTACTTTGAAAAATAATCTTAAAGCAGGTTCTCCAGGGTTTTGCTTTACACCGTTCGCTCCATAAGCTGCGCGGACAAAACTAACGCTTAAGCTCTCCGCTCCGTCGGGTTCCCGGCCAAATCGCTCCTGCTCAATGGCCGGTTGGAAACGTCCTGTTTCCAACCCGACTCCGCTGCGTGCTTTTCGCGAAGTTTTTTTCCGCTCGCTTAAATTCGCTTACTTTTGTAAAGCAAAACCCTTGGGTTGCCTTACGTGTCTGAGCAGTGCGGCTACGCAGTTCCGGGTCATGTTTTCATCATTTGCTGGTGCCACCTGCGGCATGGATGGCTACTCTGGAAAATAACGTTTGCTTGGATTAGGTAGCTTATCATACATGCAAATCGGATAACAGCTAACCCGGCTTCGCTGGCTTTTTGATTACGCATCGAGAAAAGGCGAAGCGGTTGGTACTTTAATAATTCAAGTGAGGAAAGCAACTAGATCGGAGAAATGGAGGAATTATAGATGAAGCAGCATTGGGATGAGGGTAGGATTCTTGATCAAACAAAAAGTGTTTGTCCGATCTGTCTAAAGGTTATTAAGGCCCAAATCGTAGTTCGGGATCAGGCTGTTTATATGGAAAAAACCTGTCCACATCATGGTGAGTATACCGCCTATTTGTGGCCTGATGTAAAACATTATCAATGGATGAATCAGTTTAAACTTCCTGCGGTACCTCCTCATTCTCCTCTTCCTGCCAAGGACGGTTGTCCAAGTGACTGTGGACTTTGTGAGGCCCATCTGCGCCATCCCACCCTGGTGGAGATTGAGGTGACAGAAGGGTGCAACCTGCGTTGCCCGGTATGTTTTATGGCGGCTAATGATTTCCGCCCTGACCCTAACCCAGACTTGACTGCATTAGGGGAAAAATATCGGTATATTTTTAAAAATACCAGTCCCGATACCAGCATCCAATTGACAGGGGGGGAACCCACTACCCGTAAGGATTTGGCAGACATTGTTCGTTTAGGCCGAAAAATCGGTTTTCAAGCTATAGAAGTCAATACTAATGGAGTAGTGATTGGCCAGAATTCAGATTATATTAAAGGACTGGCTGAGGCGGGAATTAGCGGAATCTATCTGCAATTTGACGGTATAACAGGGGAAGTTTATGAACAAATTCGTGGAGAAAATCTTTTGCCAACCAAGTTGAAAGCCATCGAAAACTGCCGTGAGGCCGGTGTTCAAGTAGTTTTGGCCATGACGGTAATCGAAGGAATTAATGAAAACCAAATGGGGCAAGTGCTGGAGTTCGCTCTGGAAAACAAAGATGTAATCGTCGGAATTGCGTACCAACCGGCCTTCGGCTCGGGACGCTTTGATGTACCTTTGCTTAAACGGTTAACCATGGGAGATGTAATCTTTATGCTCGCTGAGCAAAGTAAAGGAATAATTGAGCCCTCTGATTTTTGGCCTTTAGGCTGCTCTAATCCACTGTGTTCCAGCTCCACCTACCTGGTGGAAGACCAAGGTGTGATTCAGCCCTTGTCCAGGCGCCTTACTGTTGAGGAATATATAAAATCCTTTAATCCCCAAAGTCCTCAAGGTTCGGTCTTTGCTGATATTGCTAACATGGAATATTCAGAGCTTGAACCAGGATTGACCATATTAATTGAAAATTATATTGATGCCGGAAACATGGATCTGAAAAAACTTCGCGAATGCAGCATGATTGTTGCGGGAAAAGGAGGAGGTTTAACACCTTTTTGCGGTTATCAATTGACGAATATAAATGGGAAAAAACGGTGGGAAATAATTCAAGCAGGTGAAGACTTATGAGTGAAAGAAAAGCTGTCCCAACGAACTGCCGGTTTTGCGGATATCAATGTGGGTTAACCGCTACAGTAGAGGAAGGGCGAGTTATCAAGGTTCAGCCTGACTCATCCCGCTTCCCTAATAATGCTGAAATTCTGCGGGGTTGCAAGCGTTGGCCCATGATCATGGAGGTATTGGATCATCCTAAGCGGATCAATTACCCTTTAAAACGGGTAGGGGAGAGAGGAAGCGGCCAATGGGAGCAGATTTCCTGGGAGCAAGCTCTTGATGAAATTTCCCTAAAGCTTCAATCCCTTAAAGAGCAATATGGACCTGAAGTCCTGGCTACTAGTATCGGCGGTCCTCATACGACCTTCTGGCCACTCCATCGTTTTCTGTCTCTATTTGGCAGTCCCAACAATATGGGAATCGGTCAGATTTGCTGGAATCCGGGTATCTGGGTTAATACTCTGACCTATGGTTGGCCGGTGGATATGGAATTAGATCCGGGGTTGACCGAATGTGCGATTCTATGGGGGGTAAATCCTTCTCATTCGGATAACTCCTTGTTTTGGCATACAGTTAAGGAGTTTAGCCGCCGGGGGAAACCCTTGATAGTAATCGATCCCCGCTATACAGAGACAGCTGCCCAAGGGACTCTTTGGCTGCCCCTGCGACCCGGCACCGATGCGGTATTAGCCTTAGGTCTACTCCATGTAATTGTCCAAGAAAAACTCTATGACGAAGATTTCGTGAATAACTGGTGCTATGGTTTTAAGGAGTTAGAAGAACATCTCACTGCTTATAACCCTACTTATGTGGAAGAGATCACTGGTGTAAAAGCAGAAGATGTGAGCAAGGCCGCCCGCCTGTATGCCCAAAGTACTCCTGCTTGCTTATATAGTGGCCGAGGAATCGACCAACTAGGGCTGAACAGTTTTCCCGCCCACCGGGCCCTAGCGATTTTAAGGGCCATCACTGGTAACCTGGATCTGCCAGGAGCTTCCCATTTAAGTGAAATGCCGGATTTTTATCCAGAACTAGATCTAGAGCTCAGTGAATCCTTCACCACTACCGACCCCCGCTCAGTTAACCAGGAACAATTAAAACTCCAATCCTATGGGGGATATGGCAAGGTTCGCGAGTATACCATGAAACACAATAAACGCCTCCCCATGCGCTATATGACCTCGGCTCACCCTAACCGTGTCTGGAAGGCAATGCTGACCGGCGAGCCTTACCCTATTCGTTCCATGATTGTCATGGCCTCTAACCCACTCCTAACTCAAGGGGATACTTACTTGGTTTATCAAGCTTTGAAGAGCTTGGATTTACTGGTGGTATTGGAATTGTTTGAAACTCCCACCTCTATGTTGGCAGACTATATACTACCCAGTGCCGGTGTTTTAGAACGTCCACTACTAGAGACCAAAGCGGGAGTAGCTAATATCGCCTATGGAGGGGATCAAGCTGTGGAGCCTTATTATGAGCGGAAACCGGATTATTATTTCTGGCGCGAGCTGGGGCTAAGGCTGGACCAAGGAAAGGACTGGCCCTGGGAAACTTATCGGGAGGCCTTGGAGTACAGTCTATCCCCCCTTGGAATCACTTGGGAGGAGTTTTGCCAAACGGGTTTATACTGTACAGAAAATAATTACTTCAAATTTTTAGAACAGGATCAAGGGGGCAATCCACAAGGTTTTGCAACTAGGAGCGGGAAGGTAGAAATCTACAGTGAGCTGTTGAAGGAGTTGGACGAAGATCCTCTACCCAAACCACGCTCTTTCCCCCAGGTGAATAAAGAGTATCCTTTGCTTATGATGACCGGTGCTAGATTCCAACCTTATTACGCCTCTAGCTATCATCAACTGGACAGATTTCGCCGTATGCATCCGGAACCTATCGTGGAGATGAGTCCGGAGACCGGCAGAAAACTTGGTCTGGAAGAAGGTTGTTTCGTGTATGTGGAGACGGAGCGGGGTAAAGCTCGGTTTATGACCAGATTTATTCCGATGTGTGATGATGCAGTTAGTGTGGAGTACGGCTGGTGGTATCCGGAAGCCAAAGCAGCAGAGCCGGAGTTGGGAGGAGTCTGGCTTTCTAATGTTAATCTTCTCACCAGCGGTGATTTTGAGACTTCTGATCCACTGATTGGGACATGGACATATAATGGCAGTGCCTGCCGGGTTAGAAAGGAAAAATGACCCTTAATCAATTTTCATTTTCTTTACAAACACTTATAAGCACTCCAGGGAATTTCTTTTGGGGTGCTCTTTATTAATCAAT
Source organism: Desulfitobacterium sp. PCE1 (assembly GCF_000384015.1). Lineage (NCBI taxonomy): Bacteria > Bacillati > Bacillota > Clostridia > Eubacteriales > Desulfitobacteriaceae > Desulfitobacterium > Desulfitobacterium sp. PCE1. The sequence continues at coordinate 1,523,036 of NZ_KB913023.1, forward strand.
ACTATAAAAAATCTAGTATTTTTTAGGATGCAGTATGATATAATTAAGATTGGCTTGAGTAAAGATTCACATTTATAATTCCTTTACTTATATCTTGTTGAGGTTGTTTTATTAGAAAAAGCTCGGAGAAGCCCGGTTTTCTTTAAAATTTAGTAGGGGGGAGAGAGTGTGGAAGCGATAGGGACTCAAGACTTCAAAATTTTGAGAGGTTTAAATTTGAGCCATAAGGCTGAAGAAAGTATCATTAAAGAATTTGTTGTAGAAATGGATGCTGTTCGATGGCAGGAAATTGAATCATGCAAAGAGCGATTTTTAAAGGATGGAATAGACCCACACAATTCACTTTATATGTATCCAGAGGTAGCTGATTCTTGGATTCGTTCCAAAAATTATGGTGTTGATCCTTATCAAACAAAGCTAGGAAAGAATCTTAGTTCTCGAGAGTTAATGTCACTTATAAGGGACAAAGCTTCGATGATTGATATCGCCTATGAGTTTATTGGAAAAAATATTGATCTGCTAACAACATCAAATTATCATATGTGCTTAACTGATGAAAATGGGATTCTCTTGTTCTCTGCAGGGGAGAAGAACAAAATTGAGACGTTTGAAGCAATTAATGCCGTACCAGGTGCTATATGGACAGAAGAGTTGATTGGAACAAACTGCCATAGTATGTGTATTAATTTAAAAAGACCTGTTCAGCTAATAGGTCCATATTATTATTGCAAAGTTGTGGAAGACAATATTGGATCTGGAACCCCGATTATGGATGAGGATGGAAAGGTAATAGGAGTGCTTCTTGTAATTAGCGTAGCTTCACCAGAAAAGCAAGTAGCCCAAACTAATTTGCTGAGCTGGGTGATCTCGGCCGGATTGGCAATTGAAAGTGAGCTAAGGTTAAAAAAACAAAGCTATTTTTTAGGTTTAGCCAATAAAACCTTAAAAAGCACTATGGAAGTAATTGGAGAAGGTTGTATTATTTTAGATTGGCGAATGAATATAGCATATATCAATCGTGAGGCAGCAGACATTTTTAATATAAAAGACAAAGAGGCTATAGGTAAACCTTTTAAAAAACTATGTAAGAGCAACTTGCCAATAAATGATGTACTGGAAACCGGAAAGACTATTAATAAATTTGAAACTGTTTTCGATAGCCTGAAACATCAAAGCTATGATGTGGATATCGAACCTTTGGTTAATAATGATAACTCCAGAAATACGAATGGATTATTTTTAAGAATTAGGAAATTACACCAGGGTCAAAAGAATGAAAAAGCAACTGATCAAGAAAAGGATAGCTTTTCCTCAATCATAGGGAATAGTAAACCTTTACAAATTGTTATCCATAATGCGCGTAATGTTGCTAATCATGATGGTGGTGTCTTACTAATTGGCGAAAGCGGAACGGGTAAGGAACTATTCGCCCGCGCCATTCACGATGAAAGCAGGAGAAATGGGCCCTACATAGCCATCAATTGTGCTTCCATACCTAAAAGTTTATTTGAAAGTGAGTTATTTGGTTATGAAGGGGGAGCATTTACTGGTGCAGAACGCAGGGGTAGGATTGGAAAAATTGAACTGGCAAGAGGCGGGACCTTATTTTTAGATGAAATTGGCGAAATGCCTTTGGAATTACAACCGGTGCTCCTTCGGGTATTAGAAGATAAACAGATTATGAGAGTGGGTGGTACAAAGTATATCTCTTTAGATTTTAAGGTTGTTGCTGCTACTAATAAAGATCTATGGAAAATGGTTTTAAACAAAGAATTTCGCGAGGACCTTTATTTCCGTTTGGCAGTATTTAAACTTACAATACCACCTCTGCGGTCACGGGGAAATGACATTAATAAGCTTGCAGAGACTTTCATTAAAGAAAGCTATGATAAAGGAAAGTTCATGAAGTGCCCTGTACTTAGCCCTGAGGTCTGTGATATTTTTCTGAATTATGATTGGCCGGGTAATGTAAGACAATTAAAGAATGTCATCACCTATGCTTTGGCCATGGTAACGGGTAACACAATCAAAAAGAATCATTTGCCTAGTGAATTTTTTGATACCCTTTGGTCTAAGTCAACAGGAGAAAGTGACGATATAAAATCTGTTGATGATTTAACCAGTATGGAAAGAATTGAAATAGAGGCAATTAAAGATGCTATGAAAAAGACTGGAAAAAATGTAAAGGACGCTTCGGAATTATTAGGTCTGGGCCGTTCCACTGTCTATAGAAAATTAAAACAGTATAACATCGAGTTCTAGTATATCTATTTGTAACAGAAATCTTTTTTCTATAAATCCTTAAGATTAGACTAAGTGAAATTTCTCTTTTTTGGACTAACCAAATTGGGAAATTCTCTTAGTCTTTTTTTATACAAATGCTTGTGTAATCAGGTTTTTCGATTGGCATGGTTTATGCATATATAAGTTATATGTAATACCAAAAAAAAAAAGGGAGGTAAATACTTTGGGTAAAGAAAAAGTTCTCGAAAAACTAAAAAAGCAACACGAGGGCGAACAGGTTTTTTATCATACTTGTTTGCAAAATGGTTGCTGGGATGCGGCTTGTATCGTGCGCAGCCGAGTTAAGGATGGGAAGATTGTAGCCTTCGAACCCGACAACTCCATTAACAAAGGTGCCGGACGTGAGGATGTCAGTGAAGAGGCGATTAATCAAGGAATGGTTCAGGCGCGCCCCTGTACTATGGGTCATGCCTGGAAAGAAGAAATGTATGCCCCTACACGGATTCTTTATCCGATGAAAAGGGTCGGCGGTAAAGGTTTTGGCAATGGTACCTTTGAAAGAATCTCCTGGGAGGAAGCTTTAGATACAATTGCTGCGAAAATTAATGAAGTAATTGATCTTTATGGCCCTTATAGCATTCTTCATACTCAGTACTCCTTTTTTAGAACCTCAAGTTTCCCTCTTGGACCCTACATTAAAGCAGGAGTAGCCAGCTGGGGGGATCACTCAACATCAGGACATACAGCCGGTGAGAAATTCCACTTAGGTTACGACTTAGTAAAGTCCTTAATTCCATCCGATGAACCCAATCCTTGTGTAGGGTATGAAGCCCCTGATCTATTCAATTCCAATCTTATTGTTTTATGGGCTCATAATCCTTTGGTGGGATGGTTCGGACAGGTCTCCTATTATATGAAGTTGGCTAAAGAAAGAGGAATCCCCATCATCGTTATCGATCCTGTATATACGATGAGCGCTGAAATCTTAGCGGATCAATGGATTCCGATTCGTCCAGGAACAGACTTGGCAATGATGCTGGCTGTTGCTCAGGTGTTGTTCGAAGAAGATCTCTATGATCATGACTATGTTGCTGAAAATGTAGAACCGGAAGGATTTGCAAGATTCCGCAACTATCTCATGGGTGGAGAAGATGGTGAGGCCAAAACTCCGGAATGGGCTGAAAAAATCTGTACTGTACCTGCCGAAACGATCCGTGATTTTGCTCGCCTCTACGCCAAGAGTAAACCGGTTCACCTTCAATATCACTATGGTGCAGCGAAGAGACACTTAGGCGAATATTCTGCATCAATGGCTATGCTCCTCCAATCCATGACCGGCAATTTGAGCATTCCCGGGGGATGTGAAACCGGTTGCACACTGGTTACCCCCTCAAGACTCCCTATTCCTCATGTGGATTTTCAAAAGGCTCCCCCCGAATACCAAGCACCTGTTCAAGTAAACAATAATAAATGGGCGGAAGCAGTTGTGCTTCGAGAAGATTATGAAAAGGGCAATATTACAGAGGCGGAATATCGCCGGGCCATCGGTTGTCCTCCGGAAAGTCCGTTACCGAATGTTCAAATGTTTATTTTCGAAAATAACTGGCTTAATAATATACACCACGTTAATAAACGTTTACAAGCTGCGGCGAAGGTGCATTTCTCCTGGGGATTTGGTTGGCATCACAATCAGCCTACAGCTCAATGGATGGATATTGTATTGCCGGGACCGATCCATATGTTTGAAACCACAGACCCCTATCTCTTAGGGCAACAACGTTTTATGTCTGCTCCGGCAGGAATGCGTAACTATTTCGTATACAGCCAAAAGGCTGTTCAAGCACCTGGGGAAATTCGTTCCAAAGAATGGGTTTACACACAACTAGCCAATCGCTTAGGCGTTGGTGAAAAGTATAACCCCTTGCTCAAGGATGTTCCTTGGGATAAATGGGATGAGACCGTTGATGACCTATACCGTCAAGCATATGAAGAATGGGCTAAGGATGAATATGGCATTTTGGCCGACCTAGGAATTGAACCGAAACCTTGGGAGGAATTCCTGAAAGAACCTGTTGTCCGTGTACCCATTGAAGAACCTTATCATGCCTTTAAAGATGTCTTAGATCAGGGTATCAATCCCTTCAAGAATACACCTTCTGAAAAAATCGAGTTCGTTTCAAAATATCTGGAATCCGTAGACTTACGCAATACAGAGTACGGTGGCAAGATGGATCCCATGCCACGTTGGGAACCCAGTTATATGAGTGAACCCGCCAATGATAGTTTCTATCATCCGAAGACGAAAAAGTATCCGCTGTCTCTGAACACCCCGGTTTCGATCTTCAGACAACACTCTGTCAATGACAATAACCCTTTGCTGCGTGACTGCTACAAACATTCGGTTTGGATGAATCCGGCCGATGCCAAAGCAAGGAATATCGAGGCCGAGGAGCTCGTCTATGTTTACAACGAATACGGAGAAATAGTACTTCCTGTATATATTACTTCCAAAATTATGCCTGGGACTGTAGCGATTTATCATGGCGGCTGGTATCAGCCTAATGGCCTTAAAACCGAAACTATGCCCTATGGAATAGATAGGAGAGGTGCTTGTAATCTCTTAATTGGGGACACCCATTTGCCACATGCCTTAGGTGCACTTCTTGTTGCCGGTCTAGTAGAAATCAAAAAATTTGGAGGTGCTAACTAATGTCACAATATGCTTTTTACTTTGACCAAAGTAGATGCTACGCTTGCCATGCCTGTAGTGTCGCTTGTAAAGACTGGAATGGGATTGAACCCGGCCCGGAAAAATGGATGACGGTTTATGAATGGGAAGATGGAAGTTTTCCTAATCTTAGAGCTCATACCCTGGCTTTTAACTGTGGGCATTGTAAGAACGCCGCGTGTATGCAGGCTTGTCCCAATCACGCGCTCTTCAGAGAGGAAAAATACGGAGCCGTTTTAGTTGACGAGGAGAAATGCGATGGGTGTCGTAAATGTTTAGGGGCTTGCCCTTATGGTGCCCCCAAATTCGCCAGCGATGCTCTCGGAACCAAGATGAGCAAGTGTACAATGTGCGTCGATAGATTGGAAAACAGTGACAAACCTCTTTGTGTTGAGTCCTGTCCTTTAAGAGCCTTTGATTTTGGAACGATTGAAGAAATGGAAAGCAAATATGGAACCTGCCGCCAACTAGGGGGTATGCCTGATCCCGGTGAAACGAAGCCTAATTTTATCGTCAAGGAAAATGTTCCGAAAAAACTATTGGTTTCCTTCGATAGCAAAAAGGCAGTTGAATTGATGCAACAAAGGGGTGACCTGGGAACAGTATTTGAAAGTCCTGAAGATCTAGTGGATCAAAAGGAACTGGTACGTAAAAAAGAACTGAAAATGAAGTATAGCGGCACCCAAGAATTATTTGAAGCTTCCCGTGGTTATTATGGCTAAATAGGAAGAAAGCCTAAATCTCTATAACCTTGATTGAGGAGTGATAAAAAATGTGTTTTAGACCACCTTATGCAGGTAAGCCGGTGAAATGCCCTTCTTGCGGTAAAATGAATCCGCCTAAAAATACACATTGCATCCAATGCAAAACAGAGTTAAAGGCGGATGAAGAACAAGCTATTCCGAAGGAAGGAAATCAGCAACAATAAACTAATCTAACAGCTACCAAAGAGGTGCAGCCGGTGTTAGGCTGGCTGCACCTTAATTCGACTAGGTAGAAACTTTTTTAGCCCTATTAATAGACATTGAGTGAAATAATTCTCAAGATGGGGGGATTATTAATGACGTCTGAACAAACGGGTAAGTACCAAAACTATTTATTGGTTGCTATTATGTTTGTACTCACTGCAGCAGTGGTTGCTGCCAATCAATTTAAGGTGCCCACGATTATGAATGATGTGGCTGCCGCTTTTAATATGTCAGAGTCTCAAGCACCCTGGTTGATGTCGATCTTCACAATGGTTGGTATCTTCTTGGCCATACCTACAGGTGGGATGGCTCAAAAATTTGGTCCAAAAATTATGGTTGTCGCTGCCGCTATTTTTATTGGAGTCGGTTCATTGATTGGCTCAATTGCTTCCGGTGCTAATATGCTCATTTTTAGCAGAGGAATCGAGGGAGTAGGCTTCATTTTTGCGGCGGTTTGTGGTCCGTTGGCCATTACTCGGTATGTGGAACCATCAAAAGTAGGTTTTGCAATAGGAATCTGGACAACTTGGGTTTCACTCGGCCAAATCTCGGCCTTTAGTATTACTCCGGTAATGTTTGGTTCAATGAGCTTAAGCAGCATTTGGATGTTTTATGGAGCCATTGCTTTAGTCATGGCGGTTTTGCTCCAATTTGTGATTAGAGGAAACACGGGCACCATTGTAACGAATGATGGGCCCAAAGTAAAATTCTCTGCACTGTTTGGTAAGAAAAATTTATGGCTTCTTTGCTTGGGATTTGTTACTTTTAACATAGTCTTTATGAGTGGATTAGCCTTTGCTCCAGCTTACCTGGAAAGCTCAGGCATGATGACAAAGTCGCAAGCAGGTTTTGCCTTGACCATACCCATGATTATTAGCATCTTTTCCTGCCCGTTTTTTGGTAAACTCTCCGATATGATGGGTGGTGGGCATAAAAAATTATTGCTTATCGCACTTATTGTGCTTGGGCCATCTATCGCATTATTATTTAACACCAGTACGACCTTGGTTTACCTGGGCGGGATCCTTTTCGGGGCTATTGGTATGGGTGTGCCGCCTATGGTCGTGGGCTCAATAGGTGAAGTTGCAGAAAATCCAGAACTCATCGGTCCGGCCATGGGTTTGCTAATGACATTACAGAATCTTGGCATGTTCTTAGGAACCTTAATTTTTATGCCAATTGTTGGTTTAGTTGGTGGAAGCTTTACAACCGCGGGATTAGTATTGATTCCTATCGCCCTGATCGGGGTTATCTTAACAGCCATGGCTAAATTTAAGTAAAAAAGCGAGTTGATTCCGTTAACTGATTATTACTGTAGATAATAAAATAGTATGCCGTTGACTGCATGTTAGCAGTCAGCGGCATTTTTGTTGTATAAACGAAAACCACCTGCTATGCAGGTGGTTCCAGAAAGCTTTAGCTATGAGTAGAAAAACCTACCCCCCTTTGATAGAATAGTGCAGGTTTCGCCAACCGCACTAGACAAAGAGGAGGTAGATATCCCAATGGATACAGAAAGTTTAGCACATACTCGATGGAACTGTAAATATCATATCGTATTTGCCCCAAAATATCGAAGACAAATCATTTATGGAAAAATCAAAAAGGATATAGGAAAGATAATAAGAACATTGTGCGATTATAAGAAAGTAGAAATCATCGAAGCCAATGCCTGTGCGGATCACATCCATATGCTGGTGTCGATCCCTCCGAAATTAAGTGTATCGGCATTTATGGGATACCTGAAAGGGAAGAGCTCATTGATGATTTTCGATCGACATGCCAATTTAAAGTATAAGTATGGTAACCGGCATTTCTGGTGCAGAGGCTATTACGTTGACACAGTAGGGAGAAATAAAAAAGCGATAGAACAGTATATCCGAAAGCAGTTGCAGGAGGACATTGCAGCAGATCAACTAAGTATCAAGGAATTTGTAGATCCATTTACAGGGGAGGCTATAGAGAAGAAGAAAAAATAGCCCCCCAACCCCTTTAGGGGTAGCACGGGGCAGAGTGCGGTTGGCGGAACTTTCAGTGAGCCTTAAGGCTCAGCCTGTACCCTGCCCTTATAGGGCTAGAGCAAACCACCCGCTGAGCGGGTGGTCATGATTAATAACTGGTGTATGGTTTTAGAGATATATGTTTTTCTAAAAGGAGAAAGTTTGTCTCAAAATAAAACCAAATGATACCGTTTTCTATTTCGGAGTGGGTAAGTAAAAACCTAAGACCCTGTAGGTAACGGTTTTATCAGCTTATCAATAGGATGGCATAAGATTTGCATATATTTATGGGCGTAAGACAATTAGTGTTTAAATTGCAATTTTCCTTGATAACTAAAGAGAAATTCGGTAAGACAAATTCGGTAGTAGTAAGGAAAGGAGGGATACCATGTCATCAAATTTACGGTCAGTCACCGTAAAATTACCGCCCTCAATGTGGGAGCAGATCAAGGCAATTGCCGAGAAACGTGGTGAAACTGTCTCCGATACCATCCGTCATTTGATGACCAGGGGATTGGATGAAAGGATTTATGAGGAAAACACCGAGCTTATTACCCGAGTTGTTAAGGAACAGATGGAAGCAGTAATGCACTCTTACCTTGATTGGCCAGATGTAGTTTATTCACAACGCATTCCCCAGCGTAAGCAAAATCAGGCTGTGGACCCCAGACGATTAGCAATTTGCAGGAAAACAGGCTGAAGGATTATTTACACTTTTAACTATCGATGAGAGGAAGAAGTAAGATGAAGAAACAGACGTTTACTAAATTCTTAATTTATTTAATGGTATTTGCTCTAGTAGCTCTTACCGGGTGTAGCAATGCTGCTGCCCCTGTAGCGAAGGAAGTGAACGAAAACGCTGATTTTGATGCCCTTGTCGCTCAAGCCAAAGGCACAACTGTAACCTTTTATGGCTGGGGTGGAGATGAGCTTCGCAATAAGTGGCTGGACACAGTTGTTGCCTCCACTCTTAAAACTAAATATGATATTACCCTAAAAAGAGTACCTATGGATATCGATCAGATCTTGAGCCAACTGTCCGGGGAAAAACAAGCCGGGAAGGAAGAGGGCTCTATCGACATGATTTGGATCAATGGTGAGAACTTCTTTTCTGCCAAGGAAAACGGATTTCTCTACGGATCCTTCACGGACAAACTTCCCAATTACGACAAATATATCGATCAGAACTCAGAAGAGAACCAGTATGATTTTGGCTATCCAATCGAAGGCTATGAAGCACCTTACAGCAAGGCACAGATGGTTTTAATCAATGATAGCGCCGTCACTCCCGAGACTCCCAAAAATACCGAAGAATTATTGGTTTACGCAAAGAAATATCCTGGCAAGGTCACCTATCCTGCACTACCTGACTTTACTGGCAGTGCCTTTGTCAGGACCATCATTTATGACATCGTCGGTTATGAACAGTTCATGACTATGGAAGCAGACAAGGAAACGGTTAAAGCAGCAATTCTGCCGGCACTTGAATATCTCAAAGAGCTCAACCCTTACCTTTGGAATGAAGGTAAGACTTTCCCGGCGACTTCTTCACAAGTTATGAATATGTTCTCTGATGGGGAACTGGTTATGAATATGAGCTATGGACCTTATTCAGTAGCCACCAGCATTGAAGCGGGAATTTACCCGAAAACAGCCAGAACCTTCCTCTTCGATAAAGGAACTGTGGGTAATACCAACTACATCGCCATTGCCGCTAATAGCCCCAATAAAGCAGGAGCTATGGTAGCTATTAATGAGATCATCTCAGTTGAATTACAAGCTTCTCAATTCAGTGAACTCAAAGATTTGCCCGTGGTAGCTTATGATAAGCTGACAGCTGAAGAAAAAACCAAATTTGACAGTGTTGATACAGGTAAAGGAACACTTCCTCAAGATGAACTTTTAGCCAAGAGATTACCGGAGATGCCTGCTAAACTTGTTCCAATCATCGAAGAAATCTGGCTTGAAGAAGTCGTCGGTCAATGAGTAGTTTAGATGCCTGGGTAGGTGCCTATGAATAAATCAAAGCTTACCCCTTATCTATTAGTTCTCCCGGTTGTCCTGCTCAGCTTGTTATTCCTGCTGGGGATCCTTAACGGACTGGTGCAAAGTTTGGGAATAATTCCCTCGCTGGGTTTGCATACTCCTACTTTTCTATATTACCGGGAAATCTTTAGCCGCCCGGAACTTCTTTCCGCAATTTTGATGAGTCTTTATATCACCGGGGTTTCTTCCCTGGTAGCCGCCGGGTTAGGGGTAGCCCTTTGTGCAGTATTGGTGTTAAGTAGGAAGACCAAGGGCAAGATGATGCAGATTGTGAAAATTCCCTTAGCTATTCCCCATACAGTGGTGGCCCTCTTTGTTATTCAAATCTTTGCCCAGAGTGGCCTGTTATCACGCTTGCTCTTTAATCTGGGCTTAATTGATTCTCTAAACAGCTTCCCCTCCTTGCTCTATACGAATAACGGCATGGGAATTATCCTGGCCTATTTGTGGAAGGAAATCCCCTTTGTGGCCTTTTTCGTCATCTCCATTATGGCCAACATCAGCTCCACCCTGGGGGAAGCGGCGGAAAACCTGGGAGCTAACAAATGGAGAAGCTTTTTCGAGGTTACCCTTCCGCTGTGTATGCCGGCCATCAAAAATGCCTTTCTAATTATTTTTGCTTTTACCCTGGGGGCTTATGAACTTCCCTTTCTGCTCGGTGCCACCACTCCTAGAGCCTTACCGGTTCAAGCGTTTATCGAGTATACTCATCCTGACCTACTGCATAGACCCTACGCTATGGCTTTAAACGGGTTATTGTTCTTTATTTCCTTCATTATCGCCTTATTGTATTACCGGCTGCTGCAACAAGATGTTCATAAGATTAATGGAGATTAAATCATGAATACTATTCGGAAAAAAGCCCAAAAAAATAAGCAGGTTTCCCTGTTCTCCAAGGTTATACTCCTTCTGTTCGTTGTGTCCGTTCTCTTTCCCATCGCCGTCATTATGGTATGGAGCTTCATCGGTCGCTGGCCCTGGCCACGACTCTGGCCGGAAAACTTCTCCACCCGGGGTCTTGAGGAGCTTTTCGGCGGTTACTCGGGAGCTATGCAGGCACTGGGTTCCAGCATTCTCCTTTCCATAATCGTGGCCCTTTTAGCGGTGATAATTGGTGCCATGACGGCTAGAGCTTTGGTTTTCTATGATTTTTTGGGCAAAAAAACTATTGCCTTTGGTTCCATTCTGCCTATTATCGTCCCGGGGACAGTTTTTGGTATGGGTATACATGTCCTGTTCATCAGAGTCGGGTTAGCTGATAATGTGGTGGGTGTGATTCTAGTGCATTTGATCTGTGCCTTGCCTTATTCGATTAAGATCATGACAGATATAACGGCTGCTTTTGGCTGCAAGCTAGAGGAGCAGGCCGAAACTCTAGGCGCAGCACCTCGACAAATCCTGGCTTATGTTACTTTTCCTGCCTTATTGCCGGGACTGGTTTCTTCCGCCTGTATGGCCTACATTATCTCTTTCAGCCAATACTTTCTGACCCTGTTGATTGGGGGCGGTCAGGTGAGAACTTTCTCGCTTATGATGGTGCCCTTTTTGCAAAGTGGCGATAGAACAGTGGCTTCAGCCTATAGCCTAGTGTTTATTGGTTCGACCTTGCTGGTTTTTGTTATTTTTGAAAAAGCACTCAAGAAGTTCCGGCAAGAAGACAGCGGCTATTTCTTCATATAGAATGCCACATAGAGGGAGGGGTTGCTTATGGAACTGACACTGCATAATATTTCTTTAGCCTTTAGTAGTAAAACCATCCTGAATTCTATTGATATACACATCGGGCAGGGAGAGCTAATCTCACTCCTCGGACCCTCGGGATGTGGAAAAAGTACTTTATTAAAAACCATTGCCGGCCTGCTTACCCCGGACGACGGAGATATTTTAATCAATAGGGAGAAGGTCAACCACATACCCTCCAACCTGCGGGGAGCGGTCATTGTCTTTCAGGATTTAAGGCTTTTTCCCCATATGACGGTGGAAGAAAATATTGCTTTTCCCCTCAAGATAAGAGGAATAGCGAAAGAAAAGAGGGCAGCGAAGGCCCGTCAGCTTTTACAGAGCGTACAGCTGCCAGGCTATGAGACCAGAAAAATCAGTGCCATGTCCGGTGGGCAGCTACAGCGGGTTGCTCTAGCAAGAGCCTTGGCTGCCGATCCCAAGATTCTCTTATTGGATGAGCCATTTTCCAGTTTGGATGACAACCTGCGTCAGGATATGCGCAATTTGGTACTGCAGTTGCACGCAGACTATGGTATGACTACCGTCTTGGTTACTCATGATCAACAGGAGGCCTTAATGATGTCCCATCGGATTGCGGTTATGCTTAATGGCGAAATAGCTCAGTATGATACCCCGCAAACAATCTTTCATCAACCTGTCAACAAAGCTGTGGCAGACTATTTAGGCGGCGGGAACTATATTCAAGGTAGGGTTGAGAAGGGGAGATTTACCAGTGAAGTTGTGAGCTTTGCCACGGATAAACCTGACGGCTCTTACCTTGCTTTATTCCGCCCCAAAGCACTTAGGCCGGTATCTCGAGGAAATTACCGGATCGCCGACATCCGCTATCGGGGAGAACAATGGGATATTACTGTGCAAGGGCTTAGACAGAAATTCCTTCTTGCTTGCGACTCTGAGCAAAGGTGGCAAATCAATGATTTCATAGGTATTGATTTCGATCCTACGAAAGCGATCCTGATTCACACCCAATAATTATTAGCAACGCCCTTTTGCCTCAATAAGAAACCCTCCTTGCCGAATCGATATCAGCAAGGAGGTTCGTGCTTTACTCTGGGTCTTCAAAGAGTCGATAATAACGTGCCTCCCCAGCTTCTCCCTCAAACATTTTAGCAGCTTCAATTTTTACCTCATCGTAATTTTCCTCAAAATTGAGCAAGACATTAAGGGCATGACGTACTTTGATACTGCTGTCGGCAATATTGCCAAAATTGAGCACACAGGCATGACAATAAGCCAGTAAACTATCCGCGCCAGCAGCTTTGGCTTCATCTAAATTCTGTACTTCATGCTCTGTAGCCCATTCCGGCCGGAAATGACCCAGTTGACCACTGCTTCCGCAGCAGACGGATTCTCTGCCGTGATGCTTCATTTCAACTCTTTGGTAGCCTGCTCGGTCCAATGCTTCTCTGACTTGCTTGGCAAATATTCCTTCAAAACGATCGGGGCAGGAGTCATGGATAGAATACACTTCTGAACTCTGGTGTGAGTCGAATTTTTCCAGCAGTGCTTCATAGACAGTAATAATCTCTACGTCTTTAAAGCTATCCTCATTACTAAATTGGTAAAAGCAGTTGGGACAGGCAATAACCAGGCGTTTGACCCCAAGCTGGCGCACTTTTTCTCTTAATTCAGCCTTGATCTTATCCCCTCGCTCGGGAAGCCCAATGTGATACATAGGGATACCACAGCAATTGTCAAATAATAAAGGGTTTTCATAAAGCTCAGTTAGAGTCTCGTAGACCTGCCGGGTCAGCTTTGGTGAATAAGTAAACATAGTACACCCTGGTAAGAATGCTGTATCTGCTGGATGGGAGCAGTTAAGATCCGAATAATCAATATTATAAAATTCCTTAAACAGGCTCATTACGGTTACGGCACGGTCAGGAAATAAATACTGATACTCATGTAAATCAATCTCTCCATTTTTTACTGCTTTAATTCTTCGTTGCTCGAACATCCGAAAGGGGCTTAAGCCTAATGAGCATACTGCCTCACACCTTCCACACAGGGCACAACCATAGGCCTCATGGGACTCAGGTCCTCTTGAAGCTATAGTTGCGGGAGATTCATTAAGCTCTGTTAAGATACGGCAACTATCCGAACATTCGCCACAACTCAGGCATTCTTCTGCAATCTTTTTTGCCCAATTCTTTGCTTGACTCATAGCATCACCTTCTTAAAATATCATTGTATTAATATCATGCAAGAATCATTCCATGATAGGCGGATAAGGGATAATGGGGATTTGCAAGGTGTTGAAGGGGGAAGAAAGGGTTTTCGAGGGCATAATAATTCTCATTTTGAAACTCTAGGTGGGAAATTTATTTTTTCGGTTTTGAGAAAGTCTCATATTGAGAATATATATCGGTTTTTTGGGGCTGGCTACTTAGAAAATAGCCTACTTAAGGGTTTTGCCGGGTTGGCATAGTTCTTGCGTTATAAATAGTTAGACATTTACAAATGGATTAAACCTTGCTTAATAAATGAATAATGCTCCGAGCCTTATAGCCTACGGTTGAAACTATGGCTTTAAGGCCTGGGTTAATCACCCACAGGGTTGCTATAGAAATGTAACATCCCCCCGATAGGAAAGGAGGCAATGAAGACGATAAAACACTTCTTCTGAATCTCCATTCCGAGGAAGTGTTTTTGTGATTCTAAAGTTAGGAGGCAGAAAGAATGTTGAATGCAAACACACCGGTGATTTCTTTTGTCGCACCATCGGGAACAGGAAAGACCACCCTTTTGGAGAGGGTGGTTGTGAAATTGAAACAAAGCGGGCTTAAGATCGCTACCATTAAACATGATGCCCATCGTTTTGATATAGACATACCGGGCAAAGATTCCTGGAAGATGGCCCAGGCTGGGGCAGATATTGTTATGATCGCCTCAGCAGAAAAAATTGCCATCATTCAAAAGATTGATGAAGAAAAGGAACTGGATGATTTAATAAGCCGTATCGATAAGGTGGACCTCATCCTTACTGAAGGGTTTAGAATCAGTGGCAAACCCAAAATTGAGGTTCACCGCAGCGAACGTAGCAGTGAACTTCGCTCAGAACCCCATGAGCTGCTGGCTATTGCCAGTGACATAACTTGGCAGATCGGAGTTCCTTGTTATCACATCGATGATGTAGATGGTGTCGTAGAAACCATAATGTCATATAGAGAGACTTATGACCAAACTATGCAAAGGAGGCCTTAACTTAATCGTGGAATCAAAGATTTCAAACATCTATCAAAGCAATCGCTCAACGAGATTGCGTCTCTTTTTGTTAATGGGGATTATCCTATTCCTAGCAGTCACCGCCTTATCAGTAGGTAGATATCCAATTCATCCTGGAGATGTTTGGACCACGCTGGCCAGCCGCTTATTTGGTTTTGAAGCCGCAGTATCATTTACTGTTCAGACCGTCATCTTCGATATACGCATTCCCCGCATTTTTGCCGCGATCCTGATTGGTTTTGCTTTATCAGTATCCGGGGCAGCCTTTCAAGGGATTTTTAGAAACCCTCTGGTCTCTCCGGACATCTTGGGGGTGTCTGCAGGCGCCGGGTTTGGAGCGACCTTGGCCATTCTGTACTCCTGGGGTAGTCTCGGGATAACTCTATCAGCCTTTTGCTTTGGTTTACTGGCTGTGGGACTTACGTATTATATCGGCACTAAAATCAAGGATTCCGGTGAGATAACCCTGATCCTCGTTCTCGGAGGAATGCTGGTAGGGACAGTTTTTACTTCCTTGGTTTCACTCATTAAATGCGTGGCCGATCCTTACGAAAAGCTGCCCGCCATCACCTACTGGCTGACATAACTTCTCCCAAGTCAGGAATCGAGAAAAAAGCTTGAAGCTTTTTTTTTGCCTTTTTTAAGAAAAACGCTGGGAAAAGCCTTTATTTTTGATCTTGCGCCTGCGGAGTATTATGGCATATTTTTTGCAATTAGTAATAGTGTCCCAGTTACCTCATTCACCTCAAATATCCAATATCTTTGCAAATAAACAATCAAGGAGGGATTTTATGGCCTAGCAAATATGGAAAAAAGATATGAATCACAAGACAAGCCCTGACCATTAACCTCCCCATCGCGGGAAGATAAGTAAAGGAGGATTATCATGTCTGTAGATTTTGTTCCGAACAAATATATTGATGAAAAGGGTGTTCAATGGACGTATTCGCGATGTTTCTTCTGCCATATGAACTGTGGCATCATGATTGGCGTCGACACTAAGGCTGATAGAATAGTTGAGATAAAAGGGAATCCGAAAGAAGGAACCGTACTCTGTGACAGAATGGGTAAGCACGGTGAAAAAGCCATTCAGATGCATTATCATCCCAAACGGATCAATTATGTCTTGAAACGTGCCGGCAAACGCGGCGAAGACAAATGGGTGCAAATCCCGTACCAACAAGCCATGGATGAAATCGCCGAGAAACTCCAAACCCTGATAGACAAGCACGGTCCTGAAACTCTCGTCTCTTCCGAAGGAACCTACCGTTCCGACCATCTCTGGGCCAGAAGCCGCTTCACGAATATTTTAGGCAATCCCGGCAACGTAGTCGATCCCGGGACCATCTGCTGGTGCTGGAACTATACCATCAACATGGCCATGACCGGCTGGCCTATTGAGGCCATCTCACCTGTCGGTATCGATACCGCTGACACCTTTGTTATTTGGGGCCTCAGCGCTTCCGAAAAATACGGTCCGCAGTCACCCATGTGGCGCAGCTATCTTGCCGCCCTCAACCGGGAAGGCAAGAAACCGAAGCTTATTACCATCGACCCGGTCTGTACCACCCAAGCTCTCATGGCCGACCACTGGCTGGCCCTCCGGCCCAGCACTGACCATGCTTTAGCCCTGGCCTGGCTCCATCAAATCGTGAAAAACAAATGGTATGATGCCGATTTCCTACAAAAATGGACCAACGCTGTTTTCCTCTTGACGAAAGACGGCAAAAAAATGATTAGGGCCAGCGAAGTCGCAGACAGTGGTGAATTAGAAGACTTCGTGGTCTGGAACAACAAGACTGGTGCAACCGCATTGTGGTGTTCTGACGAAAACCGCTATTACGACGGAGATAACGTCGAGGCTTCCCTGTCCGGCGAATACAATGTTACCTTCAAAGATGGCAAAACTGCCGCTTGTATCACCGCCTTCGACGCTATCGTCGAAATGCTCCATGAGTATACTCCCGATTGGGCTGCCGAAATTACCGGTCTTCGGGCTTCCCAAATTGAAGCCACCGCTGAAGTCTACGCTACCAACGGGACAGCTTTCATCACCTGGGGTCTCGGCGGCGGCGACCAGCACGGTCCTAATGCTTCCGCACTGTGTATCACTAAGACCATGCTGCGTCTATTCATGAACTACATCGACATCCCCGGTGGAGAATACATCGGTGAGCCCGGACCTATCCCTGGTCCCGACGGCGTCAAGCACTTCCCCTTGCGCGACTCGGAATTGGAATTATCCGAGCTCGTCACACCAGAAACCCGCAAGAAATTCATTGGTTGGGATCAGTTCCGCATCATGAGTTGGCAAGGTTTCGAACCTATCGATAAATGCTACCGCAAGATCTTCGGCGTACCACGGCCGATGCTGCACCAGATGCTGTGTTCACCCACCCTTATGTGGGATGCCATCATCGACAAAAAACCGTACCCGGTGACAGCCATGATCTGCTGGAGCTCCAATCCTTTGGCCTGGTGCGCTAATACCAACGGGTTTACGAGGCTCTGAAAGCCCTTGAACTACTGGTGGTAGTCGAGTACTGGAAGACTCCGACGGCAGCTCTGGCCGACTATATAATCCCAGGGGCTGACAGCCTGGAGCGTCCTTGCTACACCACTGCCGAAGACTCCAATGACTTTACGGTTTGCGGTGACCGTGGCAGCAAGCCACTGGGTGACCGCGTCATGGACTACGACTTCTTCCGTGATCTCGGAATCCGGATGGGTCAAGAAAAATACTGGCCTTGGGAAACCTATGAGGAACTCATTGAACACCGTATTTCCCGTGGCACCGGCCTCAGCTACACCGAAATGGTGGAGCAAGGTACATTTTTTCCTGTTGAAACCCGCCTCTGGAAATACATGGAGGAAATGCCCAACGGCCAAATCCGCGGTTTCGTGACCCCGTCGCGGAAAGCGGAGGTTTTCCCCTCTATCATTCAGGATCTTGGCTACCCAGCTCTGCCTTACTACAAAGAACTGCCTGAAACTCCATTATCCAACCCTGAACTGGCCAAGAAATATCCACTGCGCCTAACCACAAGCGGTCGCTGTGCCGGCTGCATGAAATGTTTGGGTCTTTGCCCATGCCGGGCCATCGATATCGTGAAAACCCGGCCTTAAAGCAAATACATGTTGAGTTTGGCTAAACGAAGAATGAAGGAAGTTTTTAAAATAAATCATTGAGGAGGTATCGTTATGTGTTTTCGTCCACCCACAGCTGGAAAACCGGTTAAATGCCCCAAGTGTGGTTCACTAAATCCTGCCACTGCAAAATAATGTTTAAAGTGCAAGGCGGATCTATCCCAAAAGAAAAGCAACGATTCAGAAAATAAGGGGTAGCTATAAAAAACAAATATCATGCGGCTCTGGCATGTGCAATTTCATTCTAGATTTTTACTAACTTCATATTACCCCAAACTGCGAGAGCGGCACCTTTAATCGCTAAAACCCCGGTGACCCCGGGGATTTTATTAGCGAATTCGATAGCAGGTTGCAGGTCTTCAGGGGTCTGCACTTTATTGGCGGTGGCAGTAGCCACCGCATCTGCCAAAGAAGCCGTCTTGGCCTGAATCACTACAGCATCGGCCTGGCCTAAACTGATACTTGAGCCAATGGTGCCGGAGGATGTGCAAAGACCAAGGGGAGATGAGCTTTCAGGTATTTCAAGACCCAATTGATAAGAGAATTTCGTCCTGCTGGCGAAGATTCCGATCACTCGCTTGCGACTGGTCTGAATATAGAGATCGCCGCTATTTTCGATGATAATCTCCTTGGCGGACTTGTTTAATTCGTCACCTAAAGCCTCAGCTATGGCACCTGCGACAGCTGCCATAGGACCGACATCCGCTGCCCGGGCTGCATCTCCCATACACCTGACGATGGGGGGAACATTGGCGGGAATGTTCAAGGGTTTGAAAGAGGATCTGAAATTATGATGGGCCTTAATGTAGTTTTCAATATCCGACCTTAGCCTCAACAAAGAGTCATGGCTGTTGGATATGAAGCTTTCCGTGCAGATCTCCCGATCGACGCTGATTCTTAAGTGGGTTTCTTTTTCATGGAGTGTAAAGGTCTTAAGATCTGTGGATTTTTTAAAATAGCGATAGGCAATGATAGGCCGTCACTCCTTAGCAATCTTATTTTCTGCTTGCAGTTTCTTTTGTTTTTCTTCAAGAAACTTTTTCATAGCATTCATCCGTAGCACAGTCGTTGTTGTGATTCCATCTAAATGGTCATATTTTTTTGTGTCATCCTTAAGGATTTCTTCATTGGTAGTCACAATGTCCCCTTGTTTAAGTTTCTGATTAATAGTTTGAAATTCATCGGTCACCCTAAACACCCCCACACCTAATTTTAGTTCCTAATATTCTTTTGAAAAAAGTACAACAAAGAACTCGTTGATATAAATATGCAAAATTTATGCCAATCGAATGGCAAGGAATGTATACTCATTCCCGTAAGTGTGCTCCTCGTTTTGAATGTACCGATTTTTGCAAAACGGGACATTGGGAAATATCTGGGACTCTGTTTTTCTTTTTTATAAAAGAAAAACCCTTAATAATGGGGGTTTTAGTGCTCGATTTTGATGGCACAGGATTTGCATATATAAAGTGCATAACCCAGGCCTGGGGTTTGTATCAACTAGAAACATTCAGATTCAAAATGAAAGCGGGGAGAAAGGTAGGTTTATCAGATGGAAGAAAAACACTGGTCATATGCTGAGCACACTAAACCGTTCAAATACCAAGAAGGTGAACTAACGGTAACAAGAGGTAGTGCATGGTCCGGACCCGGTTGCCATCTTGGTTGCGGCGTTTTACTTTACACAGATAAAAGCGGCAAATTAGTCAAAGTAGAGGGAGATCCTGAAAATCCCTACAATGACGGAAGACTTTGTGTTCGATGTCTAAACGTGAATGAAGTGACAAACCATAAAGACCGTTTGCTTTATCCCATGAAGCGGGATCCTAAAGACCGTGGTCAGAATAAATGGGAGCGCATCAGTTGGGAAGAAGCGTACGATCTTATCGTAGAAAAATTCAATAAGATCAAGGAAGAGCATGGTGCAGAATCGGTTATCTTCACCCAAGGAACCGGTCGTGATATTGCTCAATGGATTTCTCGTTTGGCCTGGTCCTTTGATTCTCCAAATTATTGTTACCCACTTTCAGGCGCAGCATGTTATCTGCCTCGTGTAGCAGGTATGGTGGCCACCACAGGGAACTACTGGGTAGCCGATGCTTCTCAGCAATTCATTGATCGTTATGATAACCCAGAGTATAAAGTGCCGGAAACGATGTTTATTTGGGGCAACTATCCCCTCACCTCGAACTCTGATGGATTCTATGGGCACTGGGTCATCGACTTGATGAAACGGGGCATGAAAATCGTTTGCATTGACCCGAAAGTTACTTGGCTTGCTGCACGTGCCGAGGAACATTTACGGGTTCGCCCTGGTACCGATGCTGCTCTTGCCTTGGGTATGTTGAATGTCATTATTAATGAAGAACTTTATGACAAAGACTTTGTGGAAGAGTGGACCTACGGCTTTGATCAATTGAAAGAACGTGTGCAAGACTATCCTGTCGATAAAGTTGCTGAGATCACTTGGGTGCCAGCCGAAAAGATCCGCAATGCTGCTCGCATTCTGGCCAAAAGCAAACCGGCAACCATGCAATGGGGACTTGCTGTGGATATGACCAAAGAGTCACTGCCGGCAAGCCAAGCCATCGCAGCATTATTCTATATTACTGGTAATGCGGACATCCCAGGTGGTGTTATTGTTCCGCCAGAACTATTGCCTTACTCCGGTGGTTTCGGGCGTGAACTTTTAAGCCCGGAGCAAGCAGAAAAACGTATCGGTCTGAAGGATTATCCGTTATTGCAGTATGGCTTTCAAATTGCTCAACCAGATGCTGTTCAGAAAGCTCTGGAAACAGGTGTGCCTTACAAAATTCATGGAGCCTGGTATCAAACCACGAATCCAGTGGCTTGTATTGCCGCTGAACCCAAGAAATGGGAAGAGGCAGTTAAAAAACTGGATTTCGTAGTCTTTGTTGATATCTTTATGACTCCTTCCATTATGGCTGTTGCTGACGTCGTTTTGCCAGCTGCAACCTTCCCAGAGCGCGACGGACTTCGCGTTGGCGATGGTGCCCAACGGGGTGAAGTCATCAATAAAGTTACTCAAATCGGAGAATGCAAATCTGACATGCAAATTAACCTCGAACTGGGTAAGCGCTTTAACCCAGAAGCTTGGCCTTGGGAAGATGTACAAGATATGTTCACCCATATTCTAAAGCCTACAGGCTTCACCTTCCAGGAACTTGCAGAAAAAGCACCTGCTTATATGCCCTTTAATTACAAACGCTATGAAAAAGGGCTTCTCAGGCAGGATGGAGAGCTTGGGTTCAACACCGCTACGGGAAAAATAGAACTCTACTCTACTTTCTACGAAATGGCCGGACTGGATCCTCTCCCTTACTTTGAAGAACCATCTCCTGGACCAGGTGCAACGCCGGAGCTGCTGGAAGAATATCCATTAGTCCTTACTACAGGTGCCCGGATTTGGAGTATGTTCCATTCTGAGCATCGCCAAATCGAGCGTAATCGTGCCTTGAGACCAGATCCTGAGATTGAAGTGAATCCAGAAACCTGTAAAAAGATGGGGATCAAAGACGGTGATTGGGTTTGGGTTGAAAATCAACGGGGGCGTGCGAAAAGAAAGGTTAAAGCTACACCTGTTATGGATCCTCGTATGGTTTCTTGCGACCACGCGTGGTGGCGCCCGGAAGCAAGTCCTGAGAACCTGTACGATGTATACGAACTTAATGTCAACAATCTCGTTCCCTGGATTCCTGGCCGAAGCGGCTTCGGTTCTAACTTTAAAACAATGCTTTGCAAACTGTACAAAGTAAAGGATGGTGAATAAGGATGGCTGCAAATAATGGTATTTTGATTGACTACGACTGGTGTACAGGCTGTCATTCTTGTGAAGTGGCCTGCCAAATGGAACATGGACTTCCTGTAGGTCAATACGGTATCAAACTCGCGGAGCTTGGCCCCTGGGAGTATGCTCAAGATAAATGGCAGTTCAGTTATGTTCCCATGCCTACCGATCAATGCAACCTTTGTGCATCGAGGGTGGAAAAAGGTAAACAACCCTCCTGTGTTCAGCATTGTCAAGCGAAATGCTTGAGCTACGGATCGCTAGAAGAGCTAGCAAAACGTTTGGTTGATCATCCTAAACAGGTTCTCTTCGCATTGAAATAGAGTTTAATTTAGAACGAAAGAAAGGCCGGCGGATTGCCGGGGCAACCGTCGGCCTTCATTTGGTTGTTCTTTAAAGGAGCAAGATGATGATGTTCAAACAAATATTCTCTTCCTTCATCGTAGGCGGACTTTTAGCTGTGCTGACCCAGGGCTATATGAACTTTTCTGCTGGGGTTTTAGGAGCGCAATCACCACTTGTAGTTCCTATGACGCTGTTGCTCATTGGCCTGACTGGCGGGGCATTGTTTATTGGCGGAATATATCAAAAGATAGAAAAAGTTGGTTATTTCGGAGCAATTCTTCCCCTTTGCGGACTGGTTGCAGCAGTTGCCGGTGTTTTCACAGGTACCAAAATGGAGACCGGATCCTCGAGTGCTGCGACTAAGTCAGCGCTTAATCTGGTTTTGTTTGTGTTAGGCCTGGGAACGATCTTGTCTATGTTAATTGGCGCAATCGCCTTTTACACTGTATAGGAGGTCGGTCATTATGATGTACATTAATGC
Organism: Desulfitobacterium sp. PCE1; assembly: GCF_000384015.1. Classification (NCBI taxonomy): domain Bacteria; kingdom Bacillati; phylum Bacillota; class Clostridia; order Eubacteriales; family Desulfitobacteriaceae; genus Desulfitobacterium; species Desulfitobacterium sp. PCE1. Next base: position 1,545,771 of record NZ_KB913023.1, read on the forward strand.
TTTTCTACTGGGCGGAATCCTCTGTGCCTTGTTTCAGATCTTCATGATGTTTACGAAACTCGATCCACCGCGAATTCTTGTTTTAGGTATAGCCTTAGGTGCGCTGCTCACGCCCTATGGCATGATGGATGCACTCGGTAGCTGGGGCGGTGCCGGGTTAGCACTTATGTGTATCGGTGCCGGTAATGCGATTGGCGGTTCATTTATGGCATTTCTCGGCGGTAATCCTATGCCAATCGCGATAATACTTGGCCTTTTAATGATTTTAACTAGTATTGGTATAGTGTCAGGGGCCGTGCGCGTAGCCGTTACGAAAGGCTCCACAAACAAAAATGTTGGTGCAAAATAAACCAATTAAACTGATCATATATTCATTTTAGGGGGTAATTTATTATGTGTTTTCGTCCACCTACAGCCGGAAAACCGGTTAAATGTCCTGAATGTGGTGCGGTAAACCCTGCCACAGCTAAAACTTGCTTAAAGTGTAAGGCGGATCTAACCAAAAAGGAAAGCAACGAGTCAGCAAATAAAGAATAGATATAAAATAAATAAACGGGTCGCTAATCTTTGGTGGCCCGTTAAGCATAAAACTTTTTATTCGTGAAATTAACAGGGTGGTAACCTTTTGATATTAGGTGTACAATATTTTATAACCCAATAATTAAAGTTGGGAGTGCACTGAAAGCTTATTGGAGGTGTTTGAGAAAGATGGTGCTTTCATTAAATGATGATCAAGGCGTTCTCACCACACCTAGGGTAGACATGGATAGCTTAAAAGCTATTAGCCTTTTTAAAGACTCATTTGTCAAAAAAGATCAGAACACGACTTTAGCTGGTTTACTAGAGCCAGAGGTAGCCAATTCCTGGCAACGATGTAAAAAGATGGAAATAGATCCGTACATGGAGAAGCTTACTTATATGTGCAGATCAATGGAATTGAATGCATTATTGCGCGATAAGAGAAAGTTTATTGACTTGACAAAAATTTATTTCAACGCACTTCTACCTTTGCTAAACATACCGACCACACTGACGATCTTCGACGAAAACGGAACATTGCTTGACTTGACGGACCAGCCACGGCTCCTGAGGTTAAATCCTCATAGTGGTTCAATATGGAGAGAAGAAACTGTCGGAACCTCTTCCACATCTCTTTGCTTGGAATACGGAAAAACAGTGCTGTTAGCGGGATCTCGGCATTATTGTAAAGCCTTGGAGCATCAGTTGGCAACCACTTCACCGGTTTGTGATGCTCAAGGGAATAAACTTGGAGCTATCACTACGATAAATCATATCAACGATGCTACCCTCGACGATGATACTCTTCATAGGATTTTACTTTGGACGAATACTCTTCGTTATACGGTTGAAAGTCAATTGGAGCTTTTAAAGCGCAGCCATTCAGTAGGTAGTGGAAATACACTACATCATAGCCGTTTCGAAGAAGATCGTACTCTGGATCGCAGCTTTGCCGGCATTAAAGGCGAAAGCCCGCAGATCCAAACTACAGTGCGGACGGCTGCCCGCTTTGCCCGAACTGATAACGGAATTTTAATTACCGGAGAGAGCGGCACAGGTAAGGAAATGTTTGCGCAAGCCGTTCATCAGGCCAGCGGCAGAAGAGGCTCCTTTGTGGCAATTAACTGTGCAGCCCTTCCCAGCAACCTCATCGCCAGTGAATTATTCGGATATGTTGGCGGAGCTTTCACCGGTGCCGAAAACAAAGGACGTGTAGGTAAAATTGAACTTGCTCACGAAGGAACCTTATTCTTAGATGAAATCGGTGATATGCCATTAGAAATACAGCCCACTTTTTTACGTGTCCTAGAGGATAAAAAGGTCATGCGCCTGGGCAGCAACAAAGACGTTCATGTCGATTTCCGCTTGGTTGCTGCGACTAACTGTGATCTTTTTAAATTAGTTCAAGAGAAGAAATTCCGGGCAGACTTATATTACCGGCTGGAAATTCTTCAGCTGGCACTTCCGCCTCTTCGGGAACGGGGACAGGATATTGTATTGATGGCTAACTACTTTCTTGAAGATAACTGCAGGAAAGCGGGACGTCCGCCCTTTATGCTGAGTAGAGAAGTAGAGGCGTTTATTCTTAATTACCCTTGGCCGGGAAATATTCGGCAGTTGAAAAATGCTATGGTATACGCAGCAAATATCTGCGAGGACCAGGTGATTAAAATGCAAGACCTGCCTGCCAGCCTCTATAGAAATATCAAGGTGCAGAACCCTAATGAACCATCGGATAAATTCCCACAAATGACCTCAATCCAAGAAACAGAGGAAGAAATGATTAGAAAGGCCTTGACTTTAACCGGAAATAATGTGCGTACTGCCGCAAAATTAGTGGGCTTAAGCAAAACGACTGTTTACCGAAAGATCAAGGAGTACAATATTGAGATAAGTTAACTAAATTTCAGATGAAGATCAAAACTCCATCTGAAGCAAGTTTCCTTTATAGGCTGCTAAGTATGAAACCATATTTTGCTGCTTTTTGGTTTGCCATGGTTCTCTGAGTTACAAATTATAAATTAAATATGCAAGAGCTAAGAGAAATTAGTCATTTTAAAGATCTATTTTTACAACACCAACAAGAACTGCTTTCACCGGTGCAGAAAGCAAAGGCCGCCAGGTGAAGATCGAGTTGGCGATGAATGGGACCTTGTTTCTGGATGAAATCGGTGATATGCCGCTGGAAATACAGCCCACTTTTTTGCGTGTTTTAGAGGATAAGAAAGTAATGCGTCTAGGGAGCAACAAGGATGTCCAAGTGGATTTTCGCTTGATTGCCGCGACGAATTGTGATCTGCACCAATTGGTCCAGGAAAAGAAATTCTGTGCTGATTTATATTATCGGCTTGGAATTTTGGAATTAGCTTTACCCCCCTTCGTGAGCGAGGCAGAGACATTTTACTACTCGCCAATCATATTATTAAGGGGTTTTGTGAAGAAACAGGATGCCCACCGATCAAATTAAACAAGCAGGTGGAGGCGTTTTTGCTCAATTATGACTGGCCAGGGAATCTTAGACAATTAAAAAATACAATATAGATAAATAGAGCATTAAAGCGCGAAAAGCCACGATCAGGTAAGACCAAATCATGGCTTGTTTGGTTAGGTATGAACTTAGAGTATTGCTTATTTTATTCGTTTGCTCACGAAACGTTCCATCCGAGTTAAGGCTTCTTGAATCTGCTCCGTGGAATAAGCGTAGAAACAGCGGATGTGTCCTTCGCCTGAGGGACCAAAGACTGTATGGGGACCACGGTTACTTTTTCTTCCCGAAGGAGTTTTTCGGCAAATTCCTCTGAGGTCATTCCTGTAGCCTTGGGGATTTTTTGTGGTACAGGGTGAAGTAGGGCATCTCCACGCGGTTTACGCGATACTACAAAGTGAAGTCATCATTGAAGTCTTTTGCCTGCAATATTTTTGATACGAAGAATCGGCCTTCCATAGTGCAATCCGCGTAAAACACCTCACTGAAATCATGGATACCGGCCTGATCCAATTGTGAAGCGAGCCAGGATCGGTCACGCTTAAGTTGTTGAAGATTGCTGTCCTGGACCTGTCCATCAATAATCAGGGGAAGAGATAGGCCTTTGGCATTAGTCTTCAGCTTCATGTCTGAAGGAGTCAAGGGCAGAAACTGAGGCTTTTTAAGAACACTGATACTGCCGCTGCCCTCTACAATAGCGTATTCAACCTCATTTAAGTCGAATATATCCTTTTCCCTCAATGCCATCAGTACATTTTCTATGGGGTATTTCAGCCTTTTCATGTTGGACTTGACAAACTGGCCATTCTGGATAATGACTGTGGGACCGAAGGTGATTTTACGCGCAATTTTTTTGTTGTTGATCAAGAGAGAGCTTACCAGATATTGCAGGGCCACGATGAGTACCACTGCAAACAAGACGGGGAGATGAGGAATATTGGGCTCCGCAATGTCAGCGCCGATAACGCTGGCAATCACGATGACCGATATAAAGTCATAGATAGGAAGCTCGGCGATCTTGCGTCTACCGGTTTTCAAAATCAAAAACAGGAACAATGCCATAACGGATATAATTCGGAGCGTGATGATTAAGTAAAGCAAACTTATTCACTCCTTCGTTTTTATACTCATTACAGTATTATGAACCCAAAGGCCGGTAGATCATGCAGACCGCAGGAATCTTGAGAAGGAGAATAGACTTCCTATTAATTTTGAACAGGTGGATTTCCAATTAACATCCAACAGGAAAGTTTGGGCTGGTCGGTGAGGTGAGAATAATAGGTGCCTGGAGGCTCTAAGGGGGAAGGGGCAACCACCCCATCCCCCTTAGATTTTGACCTAATGATCAGGTTATGCCGATAGTCGTTGTCACAATCGCTGCGTAAAAGACATACCGCCCGATCAGTTCGCCAAAAACCAGGCAGGCACAGGCCAGATAAACATTTCCGGCTTTAAAGCTGCTGCCGGACTCTTGCTTGGCCGGCCAAAAGAGGAGCACCGCTCCACCCAGGATTAACAGCCATTTGAGGGCGATGACCATAGTCATGCCGCTTAAGATGGCTGCGCTGGTTTGGGCAGCCATGCCCGCCTTACCTAAGCTTAAAGCGTGAGGAACGGCAAAAGCTGCTTGGAAGATCACAGCGGCTAAGACAATGGCTCCATAGATTTTCTTATCCACATTGTGCAATTCCTTTAGACTGGTGGCGATAAAGAGGAGAGCACCGATGGCAAGGGTCGTGGTATAGAAATCAATGAAGGTATTGGCTCCTTGCCAAACGGGAACCGTGGTGGAGGAATAGAGTTTACCCATGGAAAATACTGCGACCAGACCGACAAGACTGCCTCCCCAGCGCAGGAGCAGATCCAGGCTGGCATTGCCAGGCTTAAAGTGCTGCACCAGGGCATAGAGGACGGCGATGCCTGCGAAGAAGCCGCATAAAAGGGCTTCATTGCTTAACCAGGAGGTGCCAAGATGAGAGAGGGAATTCAAGAAAGCCATGGGTCTGCCCAGGTGCAGCAGGGAGGCAAGAATGCCGACGATGCTCAACCCGGCGGCAGCATAGGAAGCCGTTTTGAACGTCTTTTCTTTGTAAAGCTGCTTGCTGATCGTGATAAAGAACATGATCCCAATCGCGGCTTGCATGCAAAAGGAAAAGATCAATAAACTGGTTTCTCCCATAGTTAAATCTCCTTTTCTCTGAAATCGTTTTGCTTGGCGATGGTTTTGGCTTGAATCAGAAGAGCTGGCTTGGTGACCGCAGAAGCAGGCAGGAAGGGTAATTCCTTGACGCTATCCCCATGTTTGGCTCTGAGATCCTCTAATTCTCCCCATCCTAAGGCGCGCATGGGGCAGGCATCCACGCAGACAGGGTTTTCACCTGTTTCGATGAGATCCTTGCACATGTTGCATTTGCTGATTTGTCCCAGTTCGGGGATGAATTGGGGGACCCCGTAAGGACAGTTCCAGGTACAGTAGCGGCAGCCAATGCACTTGGCTTTATCGTGATCCACAATGCCGTTTTCCAGCTTGTGCAGGGCTTGGGTGGGACAGCCCTCGACACATTTGGGGTTTTCGCAGTGATTGCAGGTACTGGAATAGTGAAAAATCCCTGGCTGCGGATAGGAACCTGTTTCAAACGCTTTGACCTGACGGAAGATCGTTCCCACTTTCAGATCGTTTTTATCTTTGCAGGAAACCTGACAGGTGCGGCAGCCGATGCAAGAGGTCATATCAAAATAAAATCCGTATTGACTCATCATCCTTCACGCTCCTTTCTCAAAAAATAATCCGTTGAGGCTTTTCCACATCGGGGATCAGGGAGGCGCCGGTGTACTTCTCCATGTTGCAGATACAGCTGTTCCAGCCGGAGACCCCTTGACCGGTGGAGACAGGGCCGCAGAGAATATTGTCCGCTCCTCCGGTATCGATACCGGTTTTTTCATCCATATCGACCCAGGAACCATGGGGCAGGCCAATGACGCCGGGCATAAAGCGATCGGTAATGCAGGCGGTGCGCAGGGTTTTGCCGTGCTGGCTGGTCAAGAGGACCGTATCCCCATCGGCGAGCCCTTTTTCTTTGGCATCCTGGGTACTGATGTAGACTGGATTGGGCCAGGTTTCTCTGAGCCACTGCACATTATCGAAGACGGTGTGAGAACGGCGGAGGTAGTGGGGATTAATCACCTGGTAAGGATAGTCGCCTTTGGCTTTAGTTTGCCAATCTTTAAAGGTTGCTTCATACCCTTCCACAGGGGGAATATGGGTGGGGATGGGCTTGATTTTACTATAACCCAGGTTATTGATGGTATCTCCCAGCACTTGAGAGTAGATTTCCATCTTGCCGCTGGCCGAGTTGGGACGGGGTTTGCCTACCGGGTCATCTCTGAATTCTTTAAAGGCAATAAAGCCATAGTTATCTCCCGGTTTTCTTTCAATTTGGAAAATACCCTTTTCTTGGAACTCTTTTAAACCAATCCGCCCTTCTTGAGGCTTACCTTGAACACCCCATTCGGCAATGTCGGCCTCCATGAGGGTGACCATGGGGATTTTGCTTTTCCCGTCTTCATGGGTGGTGGTTGCACCGGCAATTTGATTGAAAAACTGTTGTTTGGCATCAATGGGAAAAGCCTGGGCCGGATCGATCCCTAAGCGTTTGGCCAGTTCTCTGGCAATCCATTCGTCACTTTGGCATTCATACATGGGTTCAGTGATTTGGGAATACATGATCACCATTTCACGATTACCGGTCAAAAAGCCGCCGATTTTTTCCCATTCCGTGGTGACGGGGAGGACAAAATCGGAATACTTGGCATTGGTGGTCAGAAATTGACCATGGCTGACGACAAAATCCACTTTGCGGTGAGCTTCAATCCCTTTGGTCATGCCGTCTCTGGATTGCAAGGCCGCACCGCTGTCGTGATAAATCAGGCGGATATCGATATCTCGTGTTTCCCCTTTATAATACTTCTGATCACCTGTCCAGTTATATTTGCCGTCAACAATCGCCCGCCACATTTCCGTATCATTAAAGCTGTCGTCAACTGGATTTTTAATGGAAGGCAATTTGTTGGAGCCGGGTTTTACCAGCATATCACCCCCGTTACTGGAGCGGCTGTGACAGCTGATTCCGCACATATGGCCGGATTTCCCCATATGTCCGGTCATGGCTCCGATCGTCATAAAGAGCTGGGGCAGATTATCCGTATTTTGGGTTCTGGCAGAGGCCCAGCCGGTTAAAATGGCCACCTTTTTATTCTTGTTCATAGCCCGGGCCAGATAGCGGATTCTGTCCGGGGCGACGCCGCTGATTTCGGCAGCCCATTCCGCATTTTTGGGGACACCGTCATAGGTGCCGAGAACATAATCTTTAAAGTTGTCCTGGGGATTGGTGCCTTCCGGCATACTCTCAGCATCAAAACCGAGGGTATTCTTTTTCAGGAATTCCCAGTCAATTAAAGGATTGTGGATCGGATCGTCTTCTTCCAGTAAAGTATAGGCAACTCCCAGGAGCAGTGCTGTATCCGTAACGGGCCGGCAGGGAATCCAATCCGCCTCCAGTAAGCCATAGGTATCGTTATAATAAGGATCAACCGCAATAAACTCGGCCCCGGCCTTTTTCACCTGAAGGAAATTATAGGCGGGATTGCCGGCTGAACTCCAGGCCGGATTGAGGCCAAACATGATCACTGTTTCACAGTTGCGCATATCCAACCTGTCATTGATCCCTGAATTGGACTCCGGGCTGTAGCCGATAACATCGGGAGTATAAGTCCAGTTACCCCGGGATGTGGTTCCCCAATGGGACACATAGCCTCCGTATAAGGCCAAAACCTTGGAGACGGGGCCGCCATCAGCAAAAAGTGATCGGTTATCTTTTTCCGTTTTGATTCTTTTTATTTCTCCGGCAATGGCATCCAGGGCTTCATCCCAGGATACCCGCACCCATTCGTCCTGGCCCCGGAGCTCTTTCTTGCCCCCGCCCGGTTCCCAGTTCTTCCTCTTCATCGGATACTTCAGACGGTCAGCGCCAAAAACCTGCTGTCGTTGAGCCCGTCCCCGCACACAGGCCCGTTGTTGAGGATAGTCCGGGCTGTCCGGGTGGGTGTCGTCGGTTTTTTGCCGGATAACCACACCATCAACAACATAGGCCTTGTTAAGACATCGCCCGCCGCAGTTATGCCAGCAGGCGGCGGTGATCCATTGTCCTTCTTTGCCGGCGGCTTGATCGGCTGTGGCCTGGGTTAAGCTGCTTCCGCAGCCGGTAAGAGATAAGCCGGCTGTGGCGGCGGCACTCGCTAAGATGAAGGAGCGCCGACTTAATTTAGCTCCGGTGATTCTGTCAATGAAATCCATACTGTTAAGCCTCCCTTAAATCTACAAAATAGTGAAAGATTATCATAACAATCAGGTTATGCCGATAGTCGTTGTCACAATCGCTGCGTAAAAGACATACCGTCCGATCAGTTCGCCAAAAACCAAGAGCGCACAGGCCAGATAAGCATTGCCGGATTTGAAGCTGCTGACGGTTTCTTGTTTGGCAGGCCAGAGGAGAAGTGCGGTTCCACCCAGGATAAGCAGCCATTTGAGGGCGATGACCATAGTCATGCCGCTTAAGATCGCTGCACTGGCTTGGGCGGCCATGCCCGTCTTGCCTAAGCTTAAAGCGTGAGGAATGGCAGAGACAGCTTGAAAGATCACAGCGGCTAAGACAATGGCTCCGTAGATTTTCTTATCCACATTGTGCAATTCCTTGAGACTGGTGGCGATAAAGAGGAGGGCACCTATGGCTAGGGTAGTGGTATAGAAATCAATGAAGGTATTGGCCCCTTGCCAGACCGGAACCGTAGTGGAGGAATAGAGTTTACCCATGGAAAAGACGGCAATCAGACCGACAAGACTGCCCGCCCAGCGCATGAGCAGATCCAGGCTGGCGTTGCCAGGCTTAAAGTGCTGCACCAGGGCATAGAGGACGGCGATGCCTGCGAAGAAGCCGCATAAAAGGGCTTCATTACTTAACCAGGAAGTGCCAAGATGAGAGAGTGAGTTTAAGAAAGCCATGGGCCTGCCCAGGTGCAGCAAGGAGGCAAGAATGCCGATAACGCTTAACCCTGCGGCAGCATAGGAAGCTGTTTTGAACGTCTTTTCTTTGTAAAGCTGCTTACTGATCGTGATAAAGAATACTATCCCAATCGCAGCTTGCATGCAAAAGGAAAAGATCAATAAACTGATTTCTCCCATAGTTAAATCTCCTTTTCTCTGAAACCTTTTTGCTTAGCGATGTTTTTCGCTTTAATCAGGAGAGCAGGCTTGGTAACCGAAGAAACAGGCAAGAGAGGTAATTCGCTGACGCTATCCCCATGTTTTGCTTTAAGGTCCTCTAATTCTCCCCATTCTAAGGCACGCATGGGGCAGGCATCCACACAGACGGGGTTTTCTCCCTTTTCGATTAAATCCTTGCACATATTGCATTTGCTGATTTGCCCCAGCTCTTCAATGAATTGGGGGACCCCGTAAGGGCAGCTCCAGGTACAGTAGCGACAGCCAATGCACTTGGTTTTATCGTGATCCACAATGCCATTTTCTAACTTATGTAAGGCTTGGGTGGGACAGCCCTCGACACATTTGGGGCTTTCGCAATGATTGCAGGTACTGGAATAGTGGAAAATCCCTGGCTGCGGATAGGAACCTGTTTCGAAAGCTTTTACCCGGCGGAAGATCGTTCCCACTTTCAAATCATTTTTATCTTTGCAGGAAACCTGGCAGGTGCGGCATCCTATACAAGAGGTCATATCAAAATAAAATCCATATTGACTCATCATCCTTCACGCTCCTTTCTCAAAAAATAATCCGTTGAGGCTTTTCCACATCGGGGATCAGGGAGGCGCCGGTGTACTTCTCCATGTTGCAGATACAGCTGTTCCAGCCGGAGACCCCTTGGCCGGTGGAGACGGGGCCGCAAAGAATGTTGTCTGCTCCTCCGGTATCGATACCGGTTTTTTCATCCATATCGACCCAGGAACCATGGGGCAGACCAATGACTCCAGGCATAAAGCGATCGGTAATGCAGGCGGTACGCAGGGTTTTGCCGTGTTGACTGGTCAATAAGACCGTATCTCCATCGGCGAGTCCTTTTTCTTTGGCATCCTGGGTACTGATGTAGACCGGATTGGGCCAGGTTTCTCTGAGCCACTGCACATTATCGAAGACCGTGTGAGAACGGCGGAGGTAGTGGGGATTGATCACCTGGTAAGGATAGTCCCCCTTGATTTTACTTTTCCAATCTTTAAAGGTTGCTTCATAGCCTTCCACAGGGGGAATGTGGGTGGGGATGGGCTTGATTTGACTATAACCCATATCATTGATGGTATCGGCTAAAACTTGAGAGTAGATCTCGAATTTACCGCTGGCGGAAGGACGGGGATTAGCCGCGGGGGCCTCGCAGAAATCCTTAAAGGCGATGTAGCTGTAGTTGTCGCCCGGTTTTCTCTCGATCTGGTAGAGTCCTCTTTCCTGGAATTCTTTGAGAGGGATCTGGCCTTGCTGTGGTTTGCCTTGGACACCCCACTGGGCAATATCCCCTTCCGTAATGGTGACAAGAGGGGCTGCTGTTTTACCGTCGGGCAGGATAACGGTACTGCCGGCGATTTGATTGAAGAACTGCTGCTTGGCATCGATGGGAAAGGCTTTGGAGACATCTACATCCAGGCGTTTGCCCAGCTCTCTGGCAATCCATTCATCACTTTGACATTCGTACAGCGATTCGGTGATTTGGGAATACATGATCAATATTTCACGATTACCGGTCAAGAAACCGCCGATTTTTTCCCATTCAGTGGTTACAGGGAGAACAAAATCGGAATACTTGGCGTTTGTGGTTAGAAATTGACCGTGACTTACGACCAAATCCACCTTGCGATGGGCTTCGATGCCCTTGGTCATGCCATCCGCAGATTGGAGCCGGGCATTATTATCATGATAGATGAGGCGGATGTCGATATCTCTCATTTCACCCTTCAGGAACTTTTTATTGCCTGTGAAATTGTATTTGCCATCCACGATGGCCCGCCACATTTCGGTATGGTTGATACTGTCTTTGACGGGATTGTTTACAGTAGGTAAACCATTTTTACCAGCAGATACTAAGGCATCACCACCATTAGCAGCACCGCTGTGGCAGCTCACCCCACACATATGTCCTGATTTTCCCATATGACCTGTCATTGCCCCGAGAATCATAGCCATTTGCGGTAAGTTATCGGCATTTTGCGTTCTTCCGGCGGACCAGGCATAGAGGAGGGCTACTTTTTTATTTTTATTCATGGCCCGGGCCAGATAACGGATTCTGTCCGGGGCTACTCCACTGATCTCGGAAGCCCACTCAGCATTTTTGGGAACACCGTCATAGGTTCCAAGAACATAGTCTTTGAAGTTGTCTTTAGGATCGGTGCCTTCGGGCATGGTGTCGGCCTCAAAGCCTATGGTATATTTTTTGAGGAAATCCCAGTCAATTAAGGGGTTTTTGATGGGGTCATCTTCGACGATTAAAGTATGGGCCACCCCAAGCATTAGAGCTGTATCCGTAGCCGGCCTGGTGGGAATCCAATCGGCTTCCAGCAGAGCGTAGGAATCATTATAAAAGGGATCAATGGCTATAAAATCAGCTCCGGCTTTTTTAACTTGAAGGAAATGATACACTGGATTTCCGGCGGAGCTCCAGGCGGGATTCATGTTGAACATAATTACAGTGTCGCAATTGCGCATATCCAGTCTGTCATTGATGCTATCATTGCTGGAGCCGCTAAAACCGACGGGTTCCGGGGTATAAGTCCATGAACCCAGTGATGTTGTCCCCCAATTGGCTACATAGCCGCCATAGAGGGCCAAAACTTTGGCAGCAGGGCCGCCATCGGCGAAGAAAGCACGATTGCCTTGTTCGGTTTTGATGCGTTTAATTTCACCGGCGATGGAGTCCAAGGCTTCTTCCCAAGTGATTCTGACCCATTCATCCCGGCCGCGGAGCTCTTTCTTGCCGCCGCCCGGTTCCCAATTTTTTCTTCGCATCGGATACTTTAAGCGATCGGCACCAAAGACTTGCTGACGTTGGGAGCGCCCCCGCACACAAGCCCGTTGTTGGGGGTAGTCCGGACTGTCCGGGTGGGTATCGTCGGTTTTTTGCCGGATGACCACACCGTCTACCACATAGGCTTTGTTAAGACATCGGCCACCGCAATTATGCCAGCAGGCTGCTGTGATCCATTTTCCTTCCGGGCTTGCAGCTTGATCGGCTGTGGCCTGGGTTAGGCTGCTTCCACAGCCAGTAAGGGATAAGCCTGCTGTGGCTGCTGCGCTGGCTAAAATGAAGGAGCGTCGACTTACCTTGGCATTCGTAATTTGGTCAATGAAATCCATACTCTTGAGCCTCCTTAAACTATAAAATAGTGAAATGAAGTGCAAGCCGAACTATAGATGACCTCCTTTCTCTTATGCAGTGTTCTAGATGTGGTATTGTGAAAAGTTTGACTAGTTAAATTATAGCAGTAAAATATTAATAGTTTATTATTAATCATTAACATAGTATTAAATCCGTAATTTAAGACAGGTGAAATAAAAGGACAAGGAGTATGCATTAGATTACCAGTCCTAGGTTAACATTCTATGGAATAGTTTAAGCTCACGCAGTAAAAGGTAAATTCAGGAGCGTGATAAAAATGATCAAAAATGAGATACTGGCAATGCTTCGTGATTTAGGTAATGAAAAACGAAAACAGATGGTTATTAAGAACGGTGCCGGTGAAAATACTTACGGCGTTTTACTGGGAGAACTGCGGAAACTGGCCAACCAATTAGGGACAAACCATGAGTTGGCATTGGAACTTTGGCAGAGTGGAAACACGGATGCACAATGGCTTGCCTGTATGCTGTTTGACGCAAAGAAACTGACGTCGGATGAAATACAGAGCATGGTTTCTCAATTAACTTATGCTGATATGATCGATAAATTTATCGGCGCAGTGGTCCGCAATCACAAGGATGCAGATAGTCTTGCGGAAGAATGGTCAGCTTCGGGTAAGGATAATTTAGGACGGGCAGGCTGGGACCTGATTGTTTATAAAGTATCCAGTGGTAAATTAACGAATGATGCACTGGAAGAGCTTCTTACAAGGATTGAAGCCCAATTGCAAACGGCGACCCCAGGAAAACAATGGGCGATGAACCATGCTCTGTGTGAAATAGGGATAGGCTATCCTCAGTTTACGGAGCGGTGTATTGCTCTTGGTGAAACCTTGGGCGTATACCGGGATTTGAAAGTGGCGAAAGGCTGTACCTCTGCTTACGCTCCGAACTGGATTGCGGCGGGTGTAAAGAAAAGAAAAAAATGATATGAGTATTGGCAATGGCATTAGAGTAAGGGACTGATATCCCTGGTGTAGAACAGGTTGAGCCGATGAAGGGCTCGCGTACAGGCAATATAGAGAAGATTTTTGTCGTCTTCGCTGTAATAATGTTCTTGATCGGCATCACAGATGAGTACGGCGTCAAACTCAAGGCCTTTCGATAAATAGACAGGGATAGTGAATACTCCGTTTAACTCCATCTGAACATCATCTTTTATCACCTGAATAGGGATCTGATCCTTCAGCCGCTGATACAGGGAACCGGCGTCTTGTTCAGTTTTACAGATTAACCCGATGGATTGATAACCCTTTTCCCGGCAAGTGTTAATCTCATGGATCATCAGCTGATCAAGAGCCGCTTGATTGGGGGCTGTAAAGACTGCCGGCTCATCTCCTTCTCTGCTGAAACTATTGAGTTTAAAGCCTGGGTCGAGAAATTTAGTGCTGTACGTCAATATTTCCTTGGTGCAACGAAAGCTTTTATCCAAAGTCACAAGGGCTGAATTTTGCTTGCTGAATAGTTTGCTTGCCTGGTCATAGAGGGATAAATCTTCCTGTTTTCCTACGGTTTGTTTTATATCTCCTAAAATAGTATAGCGGGATTTGGGGAAGAGAGCATGGAGTATTTCAAAATGAAGGGGATAGTAATCCTGAGCTTCGTCGATGACCACCTGTTTTATATCTTTATAATCGGTATAGCCCTTTGTTTTTAAGTGGAGAAAGGCTAAGGCCAAGGCATCATCATAGGGTAAATAGTCCTTTTTAAGATTGTCACAGGTGAAATCGATAATCTCCTCTATGCAATTGGGCAGTTGGATACCTCTTGCCAAACGATAAAAGTAGTTTTTATCACTGAAGAGCTTTTGGTAAAGTTCGGTACAGTCGAACTCGGTAAATTTCCGTATTTGATGAAGCAAAGCGGTGCTTTCAAGAATGGATAACCTGCGGGCTGCTTCTTCTACAGCAAAATCCTGTCCAGTTTGTTCGCTGATAAAGGTTTTTAGCTTTTCAAGACGATTTTTTCGCTGTTGGTGGACTGATTTTAAAATGGATTTCTCCAATTGCTTTAAGGAAGAGCTCAAGGGAGCTTGTTTATAGTCTTTGAGCAGTTTAGCTTTCAATAATTGCCGGCTGGCCATGGTCTTCCCGTCATAAAAAATATCACTGAACTGAATCCTGCGATGAGGCAAGTCATCAATAAAACGTTTTAATATCTCTATAAACTGGCTTGAACCTTTAAATGCCATGCTTTTTTTCAAGAGCGTTCCGTCTTGGATGCCGCCGGGAGAGAGCAGAGCTTCCAAAAATTGATTCCTGGTTTGGATAGCTTCACACTGTAAAACCTTGCGAAGTATTTCATCAAATACCAGAGAATGGACATTACTCTCTCCCAGTTCGGGCAAGACATTGGCGATGTACTTTTCAAAGAGGATATGGGGAGAGATAATGACGATATCGTTACTGGATAACTTAGCCGCGAGACCCTGATACATCAGATAGGCTACGCGATGGAGTGCAACAGAGGTTTTTCCACTTCCTGCAGCTCCCTGAACCATCAGCAAATCCATTTCCATATCGCGGATAATCATATCCTGGTCTCTCTGGATGGTCTCGACGATGGTTTTCATTTTGGAAGAAGCATTTTGGGAAAGAAGCTTGCGCAAGAATTCATCAATGATCTGAATATCCGCGTCGAAGAAATAGTCCAGTTTTCCCTTATTGATTTCATATTGACGTTTTAAATTGACCTCTCCGGTTATTCTTCCGCCGGGAGATTCATAGAACACTTTCCCTGTGCCAAAACGGTAAAATACACTGGATAGGGGAGATCTCCAGTCATAAACATAGATTTCATGGGTCTCATCATCTTGGAGGGAAGACCGTCCGATATAAATAGTCTCAAATGAGTCCTCGTCATCGAACTTGAAATCAATCCGCGCAAAGTAGGGTGAATTAATCAATCTCTCTAAGGCCAGGATATTGTTGGCATCCCGCTCATATTCTGAGACTTTTTCCGATACGGGATTGGCGTATTGGCTTAACTCCACAAGCTCATGAAAATTATCCATGGACCAAAGGCCGGATATAGAATGAGAGGTATCTTCCCACATCTCTTGCTTAGCAGAAAGAATGGCCGCTTTATTATCTTCGCTCCTTAATCGGGCAGAAGATAAGTGTTTTTTGGCAATGGATAGGGTTTGTTCCAGACGCCGGTATTCAAAACCCAGTTCCGCCTGATTATGCTCCAAAGTCCAACCCCCCAGTCAATGCTGACGATTATTACTCACCTATATTACACACATTAAAGGAAAATTATAAGAATATTATTTCAAAAATTTTGATGGTATAATTAAATTAGGAGGATAAACGCCGCCCACCGGAAGATGGAGCGGCGTTTTTTATTGATTCCAGAAAAAGTTTCCTCAAATATTATTGACATATGTCATTAACGAGATATAATAAAAATGTAATTGACATATGTCATTAAACCAAAGGGAGTTGAACTGAATGCCAAGGCCCATGAAATGGAGAAAAGTATGCTGTCTGCCTGAAAGTAATCGATTCGGTCCTCTTGACTTCAATGCGGAGGACAAGAATCATGTGAGAATGACTGTTGATGAATATGAGACCATAAGACTTATTGACCTGGAGGGGTTTACCCAGGAAGAGTGTGCGAAAAAGATGAATATCGCCCGCACTACGGTTCAAGGTATTTATATTGAAGCGAGAAAGAAGCTGGCTGAATCCTTGGTGAACGGTAAAGTGCTGTTAATTGAAGGAGGGGAATACCGGCTTTGCGACGGTTTGGGAAATGGTTGCGGCCAGGGCTGCCATAAGCGCAGACGCAGAATGGGTTGCTCAGGTGAAGAGGAACAAGGAGACAATTGAAAGGAGGATTCTTGATGAAGATAGCGATACCTGTAGATGAAAAGAACCTGGAAACCAATGTATGTGTATCCTTTGGACGGGCTCCCTATTTTCTTATTTATGATACGGAAACGAAAGAAAGTGCATGAGGAGCATTGCCAAAGGGAGGGACTGCCCTTTGTGGGGAAAATACCTTTTGATTCCGATGCGGTAAAAGCGATTAATAGGGGACAAAGCATCGTAGATAGTTACTGTGTATCAGGATCAGCAGTAAAAGAGATTCATGGCAAGGTTATAAATTTGCCGTTTGAAGAAATACCAATCTAACGATAAAGGAGACAAAATTATGAGCGAACAATGCACTGAAAGCTGTAGCAGTTGTGCCGAGGACTGTGCAGAACGAAAAGAAGGCAAACCTGACTTCTCCGCAAAGCTCCATGAGAAGAGCAGCGTCAAAAAGGTCATCGGTATTGTCAGCGGCAAAGGAGGGGTCGGCAAATCCCTGGTTACCTCCCTCCTTGCGGTTACTATGAGGAGAAGGGGCTATCAGGCGGCTATTCTTGATGCAGACATTACAGGGCCTTCGATCCCGAAAGCCTTTGGCATCAAGGAAAAAGCCAGGGGCGGTGAATCCGGCCTGCTCCCTGCTAAAAGCAGGACAGGCATAGATATCATGTCGATCAATTTGCTTTTGGAAAAGGATACGGATCCTGTCATCTGGAGAGGGCCGGTTATCGCCGGGGTAGTGAAGCAGTTCTGGACGGATGTTATCTGGAAGGATGTAGACTTTATGTTCATCGACATGCCGCCTGGAACCGGTGATGTTCCTCTCACTGTGTTTCAATCCATACCGGTGGATGGGATTATCGTCGTAACCTCTCCTCAGGAGCTTGTATCCATGATTGTGACCAAAGCAGTTAAGATGGCAGAGGTGATGACTATTCCCGTCCTTGGTCTGGTTGAAAATATGTCCTATTTTAAATGTCCTGACAACGGCAAGGAGTATCAGATATTTGGAGACAGCCATATTGAAGAGATCGCTGCCGAGCATAATTTAAAAGTTCTGGCCAAATTACCTATTGAACCGAAAATAGCCGCTGCCTGCGATCAGGGGACCATAGAGCTGTTTGAGGGAAATTGGTTTGATCCGGCAGCGGAAGTCTTAGAAAAAATGGAGGGAAAGAAAAATGCTTAAAATTGCGGTAGCTAGTGAAGAGGAAAGAGTGGCGGAGCACTTTGGCCACTGCGTAAACTTCAATATTTTTGAAGCTGAAAAGAGTCAGATTGTTAAGAGAGCGTGCATACCCAACCCTGGGCATAAGCCTGGTTTTCTTCCCAACTTCCTCAATGAGATGGGTGTCAATGTGATTATCTCAGGTGGTATGGGTGGCGGTGCCATTGAAATCTTTAATGAGAAGGGTATTGACGTCATCACTGGAGCAGCCGGTAATGCCAAAGATGCTGCAAATGAGTACCTTAAGGGAACCCTTAAATCCACCGGTTCCGTTTGCCATGAACATCAGCATCATGGCGAATGCGGAGAGTAAATTCAGATATAGGCAAAGGTGTTCCTATTAGTAACTGAATAATATATCTTGATTGAAGTAAGTTGAGTACACTCACTTACTTCTTCTTTTTGGTAAGTTATGAGCCAATAGGGACTAATCCTCTTCATAAGTTATTCATAGCTCATTCACTGAGTCATCAAATTTGCTTGTTATAATGCACATAGTTTGTGAACAACATTTTTAAAGGAGAAAAGCATGGACAAAATCAGAGAATTGGTAGTCAAAACTAAAGAATTAAGAGATGAATTATACTCCATTACTTATGGGGAATGCAAAGAGTTCTATGAAGACGAAATGGTCTTTAATACTGAAATGAAAGAGATCAGATTGGATTTGAATTATGCCTATGACAAATTAGAGGCTATGGTTCACTACATAGATGGTGAATATAGCTGTCTGGGCTGCGGCAAATGGTTCTCACCTCCCAGGGGCACGGACAGCGATGAGGACCATATGTGCTCAGAGTGTCAGGAGAAATTCAGTGAAACAATTGAATTGGATTTACAGGATGTACTTCAATAGGTATAAGTGTGAAGGGATTAAAGATGAAGAAATTTGAGAAGCTGTTCATGATCGGCATACTGATTGTAAGCAGTATTTTGGTGGGAACGATGACCCTGGCAAAATCCGATAAAGCCAATGCCAATATTGTCATTGTCATTGAAAATGAGGTCAAGGAAAGGATTCCCCTTGTGGTCAAAGAGGAAACTCAAACCCATGAATTTAAGTTTAGGGATCAAACCGGTTATCTTGAAGTGAAAAACGGTAAAGTAAGAATGCTTGAGATGCCTAAGGAGATTTGCCCCGAAGGGATTTGCTCTAAAACAGGCTGGATTGATAGTTCAACTCAGGCCATTGTTTGTTTACCCAATAAAATTATCGTCACCATACAGGGATTAGAAAATGATACAAGGGAATAGGGGAGGTTGAATATGGCGCCGATTTTATTTACGATGGGGAATTTTTCGCTCCGCTCCTATGGAGTTATTGTCGTTTTCGCAATCCTATTCGGTTTGGCAGTTGCTTATCTTCTTACATCAGATAAGGACTACAGGGACTATTTATTCGATGTGCTTATTTATGGGATCATCGGTGCCATAATCGGGGCCCGCTCCTGGCAGGTCTTTTTTTATGAATGGGATTATTATTCGCAAAACTTAGCAGAGATTCCTATGATTTGGCATGGGGGATTGGCGATTCAAGGAGCCCTGGCAGGTGCTTTCTTTGCCGCAGTCATTTATGCAAAGGTTAAGAAGATTAACTTTTGGCGTTTAGCAGATAGTGCGGCACCAGGATTAATCCTGGGTCAGGCCATCGGGCGGATAGCCTGTTTTCTCAATGGAGATGCCTATGGAACGCCTACCGGATCGAATTTTGGAATCGTTTATCCTGAAGGGACACCCGCCTACGCAGCGTATGGGAGTCAGCCTCTTTGGCCGGCAGAAGTATGGGAAGGACAATGGGATGTTATTGTTTTTGTCATACTTCTCATCCTTACTCGTTGGCGGAAATGGCCTCAAGGCATTATTTTCCTGGCCTACATTATTCTTTATTCGATTGGCCGGTTTGCGCTGGAGTTCCTCCGCGGGGACAGCCCCTATCATTGGCTTAATTGGACCTCGGGCCAATGGACCAGTGTGGGGATGATGATCATAAGTCTTGGAGCTGTTTTGTTTTTGAGAAACAAGTGCCATGCTTAGAACTTAAAGGAAGAAGCTAAGAATACTTGAATATGGTTATTCCCAAGGCTTAAGAATCTCTCCAAGTAAATTCAGTTCTTTAACCCCTCTCTTGGACATAAAAATACCTTAGAAGGTCGAGAGAGGGGGGGGAAGAATGGATTCGTTGGTTCACTCTTTAATGCTTGGTATGGAAAACGGATCTTGGTGGTTCATGGCTTCGATGTTTGTGGGAGGAATTGTTTTATCCATTAATCCCTGCATGGGGGCAATGGTTCCCTTGGTATTAGGCGGGTCACGTCAAGAAGGGTATAGCCGGGTTGTACAATTTATATTAGGGTTTGCCTTAACCCTTATGCTGATCGGTGCCCTGGCTGCACGAGTGGGGATACTTTTCCGTTTGCCAGGTATGTACTGGACGATATTCTTAGGTGCTTTATATCTTGTCGCAGGGGCGATCATGCTGGGCTTCAGGTTTCCGGTCAAGGTCTCGGGGTTTTATGTTACCCAGAGAAGAGGCCCCTCCCGACCTATTTTCCCAAAAGGCTTGAGTCCCTGGATGCTGGGAAGTTTTTTCGCCTTAGCTCCTTCCCCCTGTACCACACCGGTTATCCTTATGATCAGCGGCACGGCGATGGCCAGCGGCCAGATTATTTACTCTGCCTTAGGCTTAGGAGCTTTTGGACTGGGGCATAGTCTCCTGTTAGCCATGGCCTTTCTCCCCGGGGTAAGAGGACTATTTAAAATGAACAGGTGGACCCGACAGCTGCGCCCGGTTATAGGCATTCTCTTGATTCTGCTCTCAGGCTATATTCTGGTGACACAACCTGGATTTGAACATTCAGTATCAGGGCATCAACATTAAAAATACTGCAGGAACAACTGAACAGATTAAAAAAATGGCTGCTGCCTTGGTTAGGCTGCAGCCATTTTTAGAGGGTGATGTATTAAAGGTTGTAGTTAGTAGAGCTAAGGCCTTGATTCATCATATTAGAACCGTAGCCTCCGCAATGTTGGCCATAAAAGCCTCCCAGATCCCCGTTATCAATGGCCTGATTGCGATAAGTTTGGTCTTGGTCGATGAATTTTTTGGCGGATTCAGCTTCTTCTTTAGTGATCGCACCGGCTTCTGCTTGTTTTTCCACGATTTGTTTTTGTAAACTAAACATTTGGCTGTAAAGGTCTTTAAGTTCACCGGCTTTAGATAAGTCTGTTTGAGCAAAAGCTGTTGTGGCTCCGCCGATCAAAAGGGCTATGGTGAGGAGTCCTAAGGCGATTTTCTTTTTCATCTATCTATCCCTCCAATAAGTGTGTATCCAATACTTTGGATTGTCTTAACACCTATTAGCTTAGCCTAAAGTTATGAAAAGCTTGGGAAGATGATTTGAAGATCCTGTGAATTTAGAGGGTTTTATTTCACAGTGCCTTGCCCTGTGAGCAAATGCCTATCATTAAGTATGAGGGGAGTAGTATAATAGAAACAAGTTGGTGATAGCATGAATTACATTATCAAGCACGGTAGAAACTTTGCGGCCATTTCAGATCGAGTAGAAGCGGATTCCCATAAACATTGGCTGCTGCAAATGTTTCTCTCCAGCAAACAAGAACTGGATATTAAAGTCAAGGGAGAGCTTATCCCTTGCAAGGCCCTGCTGGTCAATATGGATACAGAGCATGCCTTCAACACAGAGGGTGAGGTCCATTTTACGATGCTGATTGATCCGACAACAGAACTGGGCCGGGCGATAAGGCACCTGTTAAAGGAACAGCCTTTTTATGTCTTGCCCCAGGCAGATACGGCCCTTATGCAGCAGGCTTTTGGCAAAGCCCTTGCCCAGAAGGACCCTGGTTCCCTATTGTCCTTTGTGCAGAATATGATCTCTTATTTTGCCTCTCATGATAGCATAAGTTTCGATGATCGGATCATGAACGTTTTGAATCTCTTGGATCGCTGTGTGGATGAAGACGAGTATCATCAGCTGAAGTATTTTTCTAAGGAAACTCATCTTTCCGAAAGTCGTTTGGCCCATCTGTTCAAAGATGAAACGGGGATTCCTTTAAAAAGTTATCTCGTTCTGCATAAATTGCAGCGAGCCTACGAGTCGATCTTTGACAGTGAAACTATAACGGCAGCGGCCCTTAAAGCCGGATTCGACAGTCCGTCCCATCTGGCCTATACCAATAAAATGATGACGGGAATGTCTGCGACGAACATCATAAAAGATAGCGAGTTTTTGAAAGTTTTCTGACGAGTAGTGCGGTAATGTGTAATCAAACGGTTAAGGAGGATTGCACAATGACTCAATACTTGCAAGAAACAGATATGCTGGATTTCCGTCATAGTTCTATTCAGAAATTGATTGAAGAAAAACAATGGGCAAATGAAGAGCGCTTTCATAAGATCCTGAATATCTACAATTTTGTCCGGGACGAAATCGCCTTTGGCTATAATAGGGATGACACTATTGCGGCATCCGAGGTTCTGAGGGATGGCTATGGCCAGTGCAATACAAAAGGAACGCTCTTTATGGCCCTTCTGAGAGCAGTTGGAATACCTTGCAGGATTCATGGCTTTTCGATTGATAAGCAATTGCAGAAAGGGGCCATGACAGGTCTGATTTACAAACTTGCTCCCCAAAGCATTATCCATAGCTGGGTTGAAATCCAATACGAGGGGCAGTGGTATAACTTAGAGGGATTCATTCTGGATAAGGACTATTTGAAAAAGCTACAGAAAAAGTTCTCTGAGAATGAAGGCGGTTTTTGCGGGTATGGTGCCGCTACCGACAACTTACAAAACCCGCAAATCGAGTGGAATGCCAATGACACTTACATTCAAAAAGAAGGGATTAACCAGGATTTTGGGGTATTTGATTCCCCGGATGAATTCTTTGCCATCCATCAGCAGCAGTTATCACCGCTGAGAAAGTGGGTTTATCAAAATGTCGGGCGTAAACTTATGAATCGCAATGTCGAAAAAATTCGCTCTCACTCAGGATGAGGAGCATAATCATGACGCTTATTCCTTAAAACGCCCCTCAGTGAACTGCACCCCAATTGTTAGACATCCACTAACAGTTGGAGGTGCTTTTCTTTATGGCCAAATTTACAGTTGAAGAGAAATTAAAAGCTGTAAAACGCTATTTATATGGTAAAGAAAGTCAACGAGAAATCTCAGCATCTATCGGGGTGCATAATTCCAATCTTCAGACATGGATTAAACAGTATCAATTTCATGGAGAAAAAGCTTTTGAAAAGAACTATACATCGTATACTTTAGAATATAAACTAGACGTACTTAACTATATGAACAAACAAGGGACGTCTATCAAACAAACGGCTGCAATCTTTAACATCCCTGCACCTTCCACGATATTAAAATGGAAGCGACAACTAGAAACGCAGGGATTAGACGCCCTTGAACTAAAGAAAAAGGGGCGTCCACCCATGAAAAAAAGAAATAATAATATAGAAAAAAATGAGACTCCGGCCGAAGGATCAATAAAGGCATTACAGCTGGAAAATGAACGTTTACGTATGGAGAACGCCTATCTAAAAAAGTTGAATGCCTTAGTTCAAAACAAGAAAAAATCACCAAACAAGACAAAGTTCAAGTAGTCTATGAATTAAGGCAAGAATTTTCGGTGAAAGCACTTCTCCAGCTTGCGGATATTGCGCGTAGCACATATTATTATTGGGTCAAAAATCTGGATCGTTCTAATCCAGATGCAGAACTGAAAGTATTGATTCAAACAATTTATGACGATCATGAAGGCCGTTATGGGTACCGTCGAATTAAAGATGAATTAGAGAACCAAGGACAAAAGGTCAATCATAAAAAAATTCAACGTATCATGAATGAATTAGGCTTAAAATGCCTTGTTCGTATGAAGAAATATCGCTCGTACAAAGGGACAGTGGGTAAGATTGCACCTAATATTTTAGAACGCAACTTTAATGCTGAAAGGCCAAATGAGAAATGGGTTACGGATATAACGGAGTTTAAATTATTTGGAGATAAATTATATTTGTCCCCGATGCTGGATCTATTTAATGGTGAAGTTATTACTTATACAATCGGTTCGAGGCCAGTCTATACCCTCGTTTCTACGATGCTAGATCAAGCATTTGAACGGTTAACGGATAGGAACGGGCTCTTGATTCACTCTGATCAAGGGTGGCACTATCAAATGAAGCAATATAGCCATGCCCTTCAAGAACGTGGTATTACACAGAGTATGTCTCGTAAAGGCAACTGCTACGATAACGCTATTATTGAAAATTTCTTTGGTATTATGAAATCGGAACTTCTTTATTTAAAAGAGTTTAAAAGTGTTGAACACTTTAAGCAAGAACTTGCTAACTATATAGATTACTACAACAACAAACGAATTAAGTCAAAATTAAAAGGCATGAGTCCGGTACAATACCGAACTCATGCCCAACAGGTTGCCTAATAATAAACCTGTCTAACTTTATGGGGTCACTTCATCAGGGGGCGTTTTTTCGTGTGTGAGAAGAAGTGGGCCGGAAGCCTTATAAAATATATTGACTTCTAAATAGTATTGACATACAATCTATATGACTAAAATTGATTTTTGGTCATATAGATTGTATGAGGTGAAAAGATGCCTAGATTTTCCGATGCAGAAAAAGAAATTATCAAAGGGAAACTTTTGGCGGAAGGAGAAAGGTTGTTTGTTTCTTATGGGGTGAAGAAAGTAACTGTCGATGATTTGGTCCAGGCGGCTGGGATTGCCAAAGGTTCCTTTTATGCTTTCTACACCAATAAGGAACATTTATATATGGATATTATTGAACAATGCCAGATGAAGCTATGGCAAGAACTGGATGACTTTTTGGAGAACCATAATGATCTGAAGCCGAAAGAGCTGACGAAGCAGTCCTTTTGCCAGATGCTCAATGGGGTAAAAGACTATCCGATACTGGTTAAAACGGATTCTTCTGTCATTAGTTATTTGCAGCGTAAGCTGCCCCAGGATGTGCTGGCCGCCCATGTGTTTGAGGACAGCAAAGCACTAGCCAAATTACAGGAATACGGGGTCCTGTTTGCTTATGAACTTCCTGTTGTCGCTAAGGCGCTTCAGGCCTTATATGTGGCCATTGCCTATCTACAGCAAGAAGGATCTGACCATGATGGTGTCATAAACTTGATGCTGGATAGCCTGATTGAACAGATTGTGAGGGACAATCCATGATTAAAGTTGAAAGTGCGTTCTATAAGTATCCAGGCGCACAACGGGATGTTATTCAGGATGTCGGCTTCGAGGTGAAGAAGGGAGAAATTTTTGGCTTTCTCGGGCCGTCAGGTGCCGGGAAAAGCACATTGCAAAAAATCCTGACAGGAGTATTGAGAGACTATAAAGGCAGGGTTCATGTCTTAGGCACGGAAATGAAACACCGTAAAAGTTCATTTTATGAAACGATTGGCGTGGATTTTGAATTCCCCAATTTCTACGGTAAATTTACAGCACTGGAAAATCTGCAGTATTTTGCTTCCCTTTACCATAAAAAAACACTGGATCCGATGAAGTTATTGGAGCAGGTGGGGCTGCAACATGACGCCAATAAAAGAGTATCCAGCTATTCGAAAGGGATGAAGATGCGCCTGGGTTTTGTGCGATGCCTGCTGCACAATCCCCAGCTGCTTTTTTTGGATGAACCCACCAGCGGACTTGATCCTTCAAATGCCAGAATCTTAAAAGATATGATGCTGGAGCAGAAAAAAGCGGGAAAAACAATGATTCTTACGACCCATAACATGCATGATGCAGGGGAGTTGTGCGATCGCGTAGCGTTTATTGTGGACGGTAAAATTAAAGCACTGAATACGCCACAGGCTTTTCAGGTTAGTCGCGGCACTACGGAGGTATGTTATTCCTATAGAAGGGATGGCCGTACGGTAGACAGGCGGAGCACCCTAACCCAACTGAGCAAAGATGATGAGTTTGTTAAGGCATTGCAAAGCGGCTCACTTCTAAGCATCCACTCAAAAGAGCGGACCTTGGAGGAGGTTTTTATATCTTTGACCGGGAGGCAATTGCAATGAGGCTTTTAATGGCGACAGCTAATGATATACGCTATCAGGCAAAATACGGTTTTTACTTCCTGTATGCATTTATTACTGTAGTGTATAGTGCCATTCTGTATTTTTTGCCCGATCAACACAAGTCAATTGGCGCCTCTCTCATTCTGCTGACCGATCCTGCAACCCTGGGCTTCTTCTTTGTCGGGGGCATTTGGTTGTTGGAAAAAGATGAAGGGATACACAGGTTTTATGGCGCTTCGCCATTAAAGCCTATTGAATATCTTTTGGCCAAAGCGTTATCTTTGGCGATGATCTCTACCTTGTCCGCTTTTTTTATTGTTCGTTTCAGCAACCCTGGTTCCGCAGACTATCCTTTGCTGCTTGTCAGCATCTTCGCGGGCTCCTGTATTTTTACTCTGTTGGGCCTGACGATGGCCACCTATTCAAACTCGGTAAACAGCTATATGGTCAGGGGGATTCCTGTGGGAATGGTATTGATACTCCCGCCAATGTTAGTAGCTTTTCATATCAGCCATCCGGCTTTGGAAATTCTACCGGGTACGATCCTCTGGCAGTTGATTGATCTTTCGATTAAGGGTCAAGTTGAACCTGGAAGTATAGTGCTCTTATTTGGACTGATGATTTGGCTGGGAATTTCCACTTTTATTGCCTTGCTTCGTGTCCCATCAGCACTGCAATCGGAAGGGGGCGGAAAGAAATGAAACAAACCTTTAAGTTATTTCAAATCGGCTTGCGGCAAATAACTTATGATGGCATGCTTTTAGTCCTGCTGGCCGCTCCCTTCTTATTTGGCTTGATGGTCAAGATGGGCCTTCCCAATGCAGATGCCTGGCTATATCAGCATTGGGCCTTTTCTATAAAGCCATGGTATTCTTTAGCCGATGGAATGATGATGACCTTAACTTCGATGCTGTTATCTATGGTTAGTGCCTTTCTACTGCTTGAAGAAAGGGATGAAGGAACCGGGGCTTATTATCAAATAACTCCTCTAGAGGGATATTCTTATCTTGTGGCGAGGATAGGTTTGCCTATGGTGTGGTCTTTTCTTTGTATGATGATAGTGACCATGCTTTTCGGCATAGCCAATCTCACCTTTTTACAGATCATTGCCGCCGGGTTGATCAGTACATTAACAGGAGCTGCGCTGGCTATGATGGTCGTATCCTTAGCCGGCAACCGGGTCGAGGGATTGGCGATATCCAAACTGGCCACTCTCAATGTTCTGGGATTATTGATGGCTTGGTTTGTCCCTATGCCCTATCAATACCTAGGGGCTTTTTTGCCTGGTTATTGGATTGGGGAAATAGTACAGCAAGGGGTAAATTGGTCTTCCTTTCTGGCAGGATTCATGATGTGTATCGCATGGATAATTGCTTTTACTCGGAAATTTTTACGGAAAATCTAAATTCTCTCCCAACCCTTGTGTACCTGGCTGGAATGGGGCTGAAGGGCAATCCGGAATGAAATTGGAATAAGCAGGAATATAATAAAAGACTGGAGAATCATTGTAAAAATCAAGAAGATTGGCCGGGATAGATAATGAAGTAAAAAGCGGGGGAGGTACACATGAAACAAATCTCATTGGATGATTTGAATAGGGCAGAACTGAACAATCAACCTGGGCGCACTGCTTTCATAAAAGAGTGGGGCAATTTTGAATTCGATTTCGGTCAAGAAGGTACTTCTAAGTTCTACATTGTGTGTGCAGTCATCGTGGAAGACTCAAATCTTTCCCAGTTGGAAGAATCCCTGGGAAAGATAGGCCTCACTGATGAGGACCAAGTGCGGGTCAGGACTTTAAATGAGATCATCCAGCTGGATTTTACTCTGATTCTTTTAATCGCTGATAAAGTTCGTTTCTTTCAGGATGTTCCTCTGACCAACTTTAAAGGATCGTTTGTCAAACATCTCTATGATCGACTCTATAAGAGCCTGTATCATGCCTATCCGACATTGCAGATTGCAGAAGATCAGACAGGGATTTCCGAATTTCTGGCCGGGTTTAAGGACTATGTCGGAAGGGAGTGGCCGGTACAGAATCTCTTTGACCAGTATGATTTTGACTTCGTGGCCGGCCCTGACCGCGGACCGTCTCAGTTAGCGGAATGGATCAGCGTAACGATCAGCAGGCAGCTCCAGGGAGAAAATACTTCGGATTATCTCAATATCCTCTATTGGAAAATCCTCAGCATTGAAAAGATTCCCGGTGACAATGCTGTGAATTTGAATCCTGCCGCCGATAATCGGAAGTTTAATCAGGATATTGCCGACCTGGCTTTCCGCAAGGCCAGAGCCTATATCCGGGAACACGAAAGAGATGAAGAGATCGAGAAGAGGCTGCAGGTCAGTTTTCTCAAGTATTTGATCTTTGAAGCTCAGTATGGCAATCCCTATAAATTCATCACTTCGAAGCAAATCTTGTCTATCCTGTCCAACTATGCAGATACCCGCATCAGCAAAGATTTCCTGTATCGGAAGATCGTCGCTCCCCTCAGGGACGCGCGGGTCGTTCTGGCCAGCAGCCCCCAAGGGTATAAACTGCCTATAAGCGTAGAAGATATTTCGGCCTACCTGCATCAAACCAACTCCATCATCGCGCCGATGCTGCACCGCATGGGGCTTTGCCGTGAGGTAATACGGCAGCAGACTGGAGGTAAGCTGGATGTATTGGCAGAGGATGAGTTCTTGAAGTATAAGAAATATTTTGATTAATACTGAGAACCCCCGAACGGGGAAGAGTTCCTTTGCTTTTTCAGCAAAGTTTCAGCAAGCCTTAAAGAGACTTTCAGGTTGCTTTAAGGATTCTCTCAGCTAAGAGGGTTATGCTGAAGGAGTAGTCTTGACCAAGGTGTACATAGAGGGTTAAGACGAAAAAGGAGGGAATTCAATGAATAAAAAATTTATTGTAGGAGTATTGAGTGCAGCACTCCTGACGGTCGGGGCAACGACTGTGCTCGGAGCGGACGGGGTCGACTCCGCCAAGCTGGCGGAAATCAAGAGTCTGACTCAGCAGATGTACGGGATTCAACAGCAGATTGTGGACAAAGAAGTGGAAGCCGGTCTCCTGACCCAGGAGCAGGCAGATCATCTGAAAGAATCTATCAGCCAGAAGCAACAGCGCAGTGAAGAGGCTCTGGACAATGGTAAAGTACTGGGACTGGGTCTGGAGAAGCACCGCGGTGTCGGAATGTTTAAAGCCGGTGAGCCGCTGACCGAAGAGCAGATCGCGGAGTGGCTGGAACAAGCCCAGACCCGTTTGCAGGCTCAGGAAGAAACCATGAAAAGTTCCGGAAAATTTACGGATGAGCAGATCACAGAATGGCTTGCCAAGGCTCAGGCCCGCCTGGATGAGCAAGCCGAGGCAATGAAGAACGGAACCTTTGCCCCTGGAGACAGGAGCTTTGGCAAAGGGATGCATGACAAAAACCAAATGTAAAAAATTCGCTCTAATTCGGGATGATGGGCATAATTATGCCGCTCATTCCCTGAAACGCCCCCCTGGGGGCGTTTTTTCTATGTAATCCTCCCTTAATTTACCAGGAAACTCAGCCCCCTAGGGAATTGGAATAAGCAGGAATATGATAAAAGCCTGGAGAATAATTGCAAAAACGCCCAATCAAAAGGAGCGAAAAGCATGTATGAATTCTATTGCCGCCTCTATCAGACCCTATTTCGCATGGCCGCCTATGCTCTCCCCTGGCGCCGGCCGGAACTTCTGCAGGGAGAGAACAGCCTACAAAAGCTGCCTGCTCTTATCAAGAAGAAGGGAGTCGAACGGGTCCTGGTTGTAACCGACAAAGGTCTTTCCGCATTGGGGCTGATGGAGGGATTTTTAAGCGGTTTAAGGGATGCGGGGATTGTTTTTTTTATCTATGACCGGACTGTCCCCAATCCCACGGTGGATAATATTGAGGAGGCCCTGGGGTTATACACATCGGAAGGATGCCAAGGGATTGTGGCTTTCGGCGGGGGATCGCCCTTGGATTGTGCCAAAGGGGTGGGGGCCCGTCTGGCCAGACCCCATAAAACAATGTCCCAGCTGCGGGGAACCCTGAAGATCAGAAAGGCAATACCGCCCCTCTTTGCCGTGCCGACTACTGCGGGGACGGGCAGTGAGACCACCCTTACTGCGGTGATCACGGACAGCGCAACCAAGGAAAAGTATCCGGTCAACGACCTGGCCCTGATTCCCCATGTGGCCGTACTGGATCCGGTGCTGACCCTTAAACTGCCGCCATCCCTCACAGCCACTACAGGGATGGATGCCCTCTGCCATGCCGTTGAAGCTTATATCGGCCGGAGCAACACCCGGAAAACGAAAGAATACAGCAAAAGGGCAACCGCCCTGATATTCGAAAATCTCTACAAAGCCTACGCCGACGGCACCGACCTGGAGGCCCGGGGCCGCATGCTCCAGGCTTCTCATGAAGCCGGGCTGGCTTTTACCCGGGCCTATGTGGGCAATATTCATGCCATTGCCCACGCCTTGGGTGCGTTGTACTCCATCCCCCATGGTCTGGCCAATGCCGTGCTGATGCCTTATGTTCTGGAATATTATGGTCCGGCTGCTCAGAGCTCCCTGGCGGAGCTGGCTGATTGGGCCGGTCTCGCGGCAGCAGGAGATAGTACAGCGGACAAGGCCGCTAAATTCATCGCGGCCATTCAAGAGCTGAACAGGGTAATGCAGATTCCCGATCATATAGAGGGAATCGCTGAACAGGATTTGGACGCCATCGCCGCAAGAGCCTATCGGGAAGCTAATCCTTTTTACCCTGTGCCTAAAATTTTGAGTAAAATGGAATTTATCAAGATTGTCCAAATGATCCGTAAGGAGGAGGGAGCAACGGAATGAAAGATACTGCACAGATTTTGGAGAAACAGCGTCTCTATTTCGCCGGTGGGGAGACGTTGAAACGCGACTTCCGGAAAAAACAGCTCTTGGTTTTACAAAAAGCCGTGCAGGAGAGTGAGACTGCCATCATGACGGCGCTGCAAAAGGATTTAAACAAATCTTCCTTCGAAGGGTATGCCACTGAAATCGGCATCGTTCTGGAGGAATTGCGGTTTATGCTGAAAAATCTGGACCGCTTCACCAGGCCCCGTAGAGTCAGAACGCCGCTGGCCCATTTCCTCTCCACCAGCACGGTTTACCAGGAACCTTACGGCGTTGTCCTGATCATGTCTCCCTGGAATTATCCCTTTCAACTGACCATGGCCCCCTTGATCGGGGCTATAGCGGCAGGGAACTGCGCTCTGGTGAAACCGTCGGCTTATTCCCCCCATACTTCCGCTGTGATCCAAAAGATCATTGGCGAGTGTTTTGACGAACGCTATGTGGCGGTAGTGGAAGGGGGGCGTGAGGTGAACCAGGCGCTGCTGGAGGAAAGATTCGACTATATCTTTTTTACCGGCAGTGTAGCCATCGGTAAACTCGTGATGGGGGCGGCGGCCCGGCATCTGACCCCGGTTACCCTGGAGCTGGGGGGCAAGAGCCCGTGCATTGTGGATGAAACGGCTCATCTGGCCCTGGCGGGCCGACGCATCGCCTGGGGAAAATATCTGAATGCCGGGCAAACCTGCGTGGCCCCGGACTATGTCCTGGTCCATAAAAGCAAAAAGGAAGCTTTGATCGAAGAAATCCGCAAAAGTATCCGGCAGTTCTATGGAGAAGAGCCCCATCACAACAGAGATTATCCCAAAATCATCAACGAGAAACATTTCGACCGTCTCCTTGGTCTTATGAACAGCGGGATCGTGGCAGCCGGCGGCCGCTTTAACAGGGAAACCCGCCAGATTGAACCCACTGTCCTGGACGCAGTCGCCTGGGACTCACCCGTGATGCAGGAGGAGATTTTCGGCCCTATTCTGCCGGTGCTGGAATTTGAAGAGGTATCCGAGGTCATCGGGCTGGTCAATGCCAGGCCGAAGCCTCTCGCCCTCTATCTCTTTACCACCTCGGCGGCTCACGAGGAGGAGGTTCTCAGCCGTATCTCTTTCGGGGGCGGTTGCATTAATGATACGGTGGTTCATTTGGCGACTTCCCATATGGCTTTCGGGGGCGTGGGGGAGAGCGGGATGGGCGGCTACCATGGGGAGGCCAGTATCCGGACCTTCTCCCACAGCAAAAGTATCCTGAAGAAAAGCAATCTCCTGGATGTTCCGCTGCGGTATCCGCCTTTTAAGAATCACCTGAGTTTGTTGAAGAAGATTATGAAATGAGCGGATTGGTCAATATAGTAGTAGTCAGATCAAGCGCAACAATCTCAAAAGACTGAAAAAACAGGAGGATTTACAATGGATAATTATGAAGCCGTTCTGAACTTTTTCGCCAAAGCCGGTCAGCCCGCCCGCACCGGAGATGTGGCGGAGGCCACCGGAATCGACAAAAAAGAGGTTGAAAAGATTATGAATACCCTCAAAAAAGAAGAGAAAATCGTTTCACCTAAAAGGTGCTTTTGGGAAATCAATAAAGCCTGAACAAAAATATCTCCTGCTTCTCGGTGAGTAAGCAGGAGATATTTATATAGGAAGAAGTCACTCAAGCATCATTCATGTAACCTAAAATTTACATATCTTAATCTGTTGACAAAAGAATATAAGAGAATTAAACTTTACTATGTCAATTGTTAAGCTAGTTAATCTTTAATATACTTACCGAATAACAAAAGAGAGGTAGAGAAATGCATAGTAGCAATGCTGAGAAAATCAATGAAATTATGGAGAAATTTCGTAGAAATAGGATCAATAAAAAAAAGACCGGTGAGATTCCGCGCAGTGAGCTCAATCTACTCAAGGTGATCAAAATGAACAGCATTGAAGATCAAGGGGCAACCATGTCATCTCTGAGTGATCATTTAGAAATCAGTAAATCGGCGGTATCACAGATGGTTAATCATCTGGAGGATGAAGGCTATATTGAGCGGCTGTTTACGAAGAATGACCGGAGACTTGTCTATGTTCGTCTGACTGTTGAGGGCGAGCAGTATATGGCACAAAGATACCAGAAATTCCTGCAGTCCATGACCGAGATCTTTAACCGCATGGGAGAAAAAGATACGGAAGAATTGCTTCGACTGTTAGAGAAGCTCTATGACATCGTCAATGATAAGGACTAAGACAAAAGATCTAACCATGGGGTGGAGGAGGCTACATGATTAAATTAGTTAAGTATTTAAAATCCTATTACGGATTTATTCTTGGTGCCATTGCCTTACTGTTTTTACAAGCCAACTGCGATTTGGCTTTACCGGATTATATGTCGGATATCGTCAATACCGGAGTCATGACAGGAAATACGAATTATATCCTGAAAACGGGGACGACCATGCTTCTGATCACTCTTTTAGGAACGGCCGCTTCCGTGACGGTGGGCTATTTTGCCTCGCTGACGGCGGCAGGGGTCGCCCGGGATTTGCGTTCGGGCGTTTTTAAGAAAGTCGAGCAGTTCACTCATGCTGAGTTCGATCACTTCTCCACGGCTTCCTTAATTACACGGACGACCAATGATATCACCCAATTGCAAACCGTGTTAGTCATGATGATCCGTCTGGTGTTTTATGCTCCGATTCTGGGAGTGGGCGGGGTCATCAAAGCCATTTCCAGCAGTCCCTCCATGTCCTGGATTATCGGGATTGCCGTTCTCTGTCTCATCGGGATTGTGGTCATCCTATTTATCGTGGTCATCCCTAAGTTTAAACTCATTCAATCCCTGATCGACCGCTTGAATTTGGTGGCTCGGGAAAACATCGAAGGCATGCTGGTGATCCGGGCCTTCAACACCCAAAAGTTCGAGGGTGCCCGCTTTGACAAAGCCAACCGGGATCTGCTGGAGACGAACCTTTTCGTCAACCGGGCTATGGCCCTGATGATGCCGGTCATGATGCTGATTATGAATCTGGTCACGGTGATCATCGTTTGGGTAGGGGCCAAACATGTCTCAGCTTTTCAAATGGGTATCGGCGACATGATGGCCTATATGCAATATGCCATGCAGATCATTATGGCCTTTTTAATGATGTCCATGATGTTTATTATGTTCCCCCGGGCAGCGGTGGCAGCAGATCGGATTGCCGAGGTTCTGGAGAAAGAGGAAAGCATTGCCGACCCTGAGGAACCGGTCTCTTTCCGGGAAGAGTTTCAGCCGACGATTGAATTCCGGAATGTGAACTTTGCTTATCCCGGAGGGGAAGATGCGGTTCTGCATAATATTAATTTTCTTGCCCCAGCAGGTCAGACCACAGCCATTATCGGCTCTACAGGCAGCGGTAAATCCACCCTGCTGAATCTGCTCATGCGCTTCTATGATGTAACTGCCGGTGAAATCCTGGTGGACGGCCAGGATATCCGCACTGTCACCCGGCGATCTCTGCGGGAAAAGATCGGTTATATTCCCCAAAAGAGTATGCTTTTCTCAGGTTCCATCCGCTCCAACCTATCCTATGGGGATAAAAAGGCCACCCAGGAGACCTTGGCCAAGGCAGCCGAGATTGCCCAGGCCACTGAATTTATCGCGGCCAAGGAAGAAGGTTATGACTCGGTCATCGCCCAGGGCGGCACCAATGTTTCCGGAGGCCAAAGGCAGCGTCTGTCCATTGCCAGAGCTTTGGTAAAAAATGCACCCATCTACCTTTTTGATGACAGCTTTTCCGCCCTTGATCTGAAGACCGATCGGAACCTGCGGGCGGCTTTGCAGCGGGAAACCGGGACCAGCACGATCCTTTTGGTAGCCCAGCGGGTCAGTACGATTATGAATGCCGAACAAATTATTGTCTTGGACAATGGCCGTATTGTGGGTAAAGGGACTCACAATGAACTCTTGCAAACATGCGAAGTCTATCAGGAAATCGCCTATTCGCAATTAAGTGAGGAGGAACTGGCGAGATGAGTGCTGCAGAAAAACAAACAGGTTCCGGGCCTGGTCGTCAGGGTCCGGGGGGAGGCAGAGGATTTTTTGGCGGTCCGCCCGGAGGGCCCGGCGGGCCTGGCGGGGGTGAGAAAGCCAGGGATTTTAATAAAACACTCCGCACCTTGACGGGATATTTAACTCCCCATAAGACAACGATTTCCATCGTGGTTTTCTTTGCCCTCTTCTCCACTGTATTCACGATTGTCGGACCAAAATTACTGGGTAAAGTCACCACGAAACTGGCGGAAGGGTTATTCGCCTGGTATAACCAGACGGGGCTTCTGACGGATTTCAATTATATCGGTAAAATTATCGGGGTCTTGGTGGTGCTTTATGTAATCTCCTCCATCTGCTCCTACGTGCAAGGGTACCTGATGTCCGGGGTGGCCATGGATGTCACTTACCGGCTGCGCAAAGAGATTTCGGAGAAAATGAGCCGAGTTCCTTTGAATTATTATGATACGAGAAACCATGGGGAGGTCCTGTCCAGGATCACCAATGATGTGGATCTGATCAACCAGACTCTCAATCAGAGTTTAAATCAAATCATCACTTCAGCGGCCAGCATCGTCGGTATTTTGATCATGATGCTGTCCATCAGCTGGATGATGACCGTGGCCGCATTGCTGGTTATCCCCTTATCCCTGGGGATTGTGGGCGTGGTGATTAAACGCTCTCAGCGCTTCTTCAGGGAACAGCAACACTCCCTGGGCGAGCTTAACGGCCATATTGAGGAAATGTACGGCGGCCACACTATTGTGCAGGCCTTCAATGGGGAAGCGGAGTCCGTGGCCTTTTTTGAACGGGTCAACGATCAACTCTATCATTCAGCCTGGAAATCCCAATTTGTCACCAGCATTATGATGCCGGTGATGAGTTTCGTAGGCAACCTGGGTTACGTGGTGGTCAGTATTCTCGGTGGCTACCTGGCGGTGAAACGGGTCGTGGACATCGGGGACATTCAAGCTTTCATTCAATATATGCGCTCCTTTACCCAGCCCATAGCCCAGCTCTCTTCCATCTCCAATACCCTGCAGTCCACAGCGGCAGCGGCGGAACGGGTTTTTGAATTTTTGGCGGAAGGGGAAGAAACTCCGGAAACAGCTCATCCGGTCACCTTGGATCAGTTCAGCGGCCATGTCCGTTTTGAGCATGTGAGTTTTGGCTACAGCAAGGATAAACAAATTATTCATGACTTCTCCGCGGACATCAAAGCCGGTCAGAGAGTCGCCATTGTCGGCCCCACCGGGGCTGGCAAGACCACGATCATGAAACTTTTAATGCGCTTCTATGAAATCGACGGTGGCAGAATCCTGATCAGTGATCATGACATTTATGACTTCAGCCGCCATGATCTGCGCTCCTTGTTTGGCATGGTGCTCCAGGATACCTGGCTCTATAATGCTTCGATTAAGGAAAATATTCGTTACGGTACCTTTGCAGCAACGGATGAAGAAGTCATGGAAGCAGCCAAGGCGGCCCATTGCGATGAGTTTATCCGCGCTTTGCCGGGGGGCTATGATATGGTTCTCAATGAAGAATCCAGCAATATCTCTCAGGGACAGAAGCAGTTGTTCACCATTGCCCGGGCCATCCTGGCCGACCCGAAGATTTTGATCTTAGACGAGGCCACCAGCTCTGTGGACACCCGAACGGAAATCTTGATTCAAAAAGCTATGGAAAACTTAATGCGCAACCGGACCAGCTTCGTGATTGCCCACAGGCTCTCCACGATCCGGGATGCGGACATGATTTTAGTATTAAAAGACGGCGATATCGTGGAACAAGGAAATCACGAGGAATTGTTAGCCCAGAATGGATTCTATGCCGATCTCTATCAGAGCCAGTTTGAAGAGGCCGAAGCAGTTTAAGATTCCCCTGGATTGAAAAAAGGAGGAGCATATCATGGGAGTGCAATTAAAGAGCGAAGAACAGCAACAGCTTAAAGAGAAGGTCAAGGGCAAAAAAAGCAGGAAAGGGATAGTTCTGGCCATCTTAACGGTTATCGTCCTGGTTGCCGGTTGTGCAGGGTTTTACTATTTTAATGAGAACAGCCGTTATTTCACCACGGATAATGCCAAAGTCACAGCGAAAATGTACACCATCACCCCCAACGCTTCAGGGGAGTTGCTGGAGTGGAAGGTAAAAGAGGGTGATCAGGTAGAGAAGAATCAAGTTCTCGGACGCCAGGCGGTTTTACCCTATATCACTTCACCGATTCAGGGCACGGTTATTAAAAACAACACCATTCAAGGGCAAGCCGTAACTCCTGCTTCACAGTTGGCGGTCATTACGGATACAGATAATCTCTACATTGGGGTTAATATCGAAGAAACAGATATCGTCAAGATTAAGGTGGGTCAACGGGTGGACGTAAAGCTGGACGCCTATCCGGGTGTAACCTTTCCTGGGATGGTTCAGGAGATAGACAGGGCTACCCAAACTTATTTCTCCGGCACCTCAAGCTTCAGTACCAGCGGTACCTATTCCAAGGTAACTCAGTTGATCCCTGTCAAAGTGGTTATTGAGAACAAGGACAATCTTCCTTTGACCTTTGGGATGAATGCCACGGTGAAAATTCACATTAAAGAAGAACCTGTGAACACTCCTGTAGGAGATCAAGGGGGCGAAACCTCTGACTCTCAGCAAGCCATCCATTACAGCAGTGTCATTGAAGCCGCAGATCAAATGGGGGTCATCCCCAATGTTAGCGGTAAAGTCAGCAAGATTAATGTAAGCATCGGCCAGCGTGTCGAAAAGGGAGATGTGTTATTCCAACTGGACAGCACGGATCTGGAGTTGCAGGTAAAGCAGGCCACCGCCAGCTATAACGCGGCAGTTACTTCCTATAATCATAATAAAGCTTCCTATGACAGCCAAGCCGCAATTACCCCAGCCCAGATTGCCTATAATGAAGCGATGGATAACTATACCCGCATCAAGGCACTCTATGATGGCGGAGCGGTATCAGAGGTAGAACTGAACAATGCCCAGGACAAAGTGGAGATCACCCATGCCCAACTGCAAACGGCTCAGAACTCAGCTAAAGGAGCTGTCGATGCAGCCGCCGCTCAAATGGCCAGCGCTCAGGCCGGATTGGACATTGCCCAAAAGAAATTGGACGACTGTATCGTCAGAGCGCCTATGGCTGGAGAAGTAGCGGCCAAAACCATTGAGGTGGGGATGATGGCTTCGCCCCAAGCAGCTGCCATGACCTTGATCGATACTCAAGAGGTAAAAGTGTCTATCAATGTGACCGAAACGAATATTTCTCAGATTAAAGTCGGCAGTGCAGCTGAGGTTAAAGTGCAGGCTATCAATGCCGCCGCCCAGGGTAAAGTGGTCAATATCGCTCCTGCCTCAGATGCTAAAACCGGCATGTTCCAAATCGAAATTCTGCTTGAGAATCCGGATAGCCTGCTTAAGGCGGGAATGATCTGTGATGTGGAACTAATGTAGGGTCTTTGCGGAGCGGTGAGCTCATCTTAAGCAAAAGGACCGTTGCAGCGAATTAGTGTTCGTTTGGCAACGGTCCGATGTTCTATTCCGGGATAAAAAAGGGTAATTTAAATTAAATATAGAAATAAAAGAAAAACAAAAGGAAAGGGCGGGAAAGTTCATGCAGGAAAGTAAGACAGTGAGACTGTTTGAGACTATCAAAAAATTCCGCAGGCTGAGCCTGAATTTCCGGGGAAGTGGGGAAATTCCTCACCGGGAAATTATGATGCTGAAGCTGATTAAGCATCACTCAGGCAAGGGAGGAATAACCATTTCAACCTTAAGTGAGCATTTTGAGATCAGCAAACCGGCGGTTTCGCAAATGATTAACGCCCTGGAAGACAAGAATTATGTGGAGCGGATTACTACTAAGAGTGACCGCCGCATGGTATATGTTCGTCTGACTGAGCTTGGGGAAGAAGCCTTAGCCGAAGCCTTTCATGAGATGCAGGGGAAGTTGGAGATTTATTTGGAGAAGATGGGGGAGCAGGATATGGAGACCTTGATCGCCCTCTTGGATAAACTCCATCGGATCATGAAGGAAGACATTCGTGAGGAAAAGGAATAGTGAAACCGGCTTAGTATCTATGGAGGATAAGATCACCTTCGTCGAATAGGGGCAAAAGCGTTATGAAAAATTGCCTTCCCTAGTTTGCATATTCCTGTGACGATAGGTATAATATAAGAAAAGGACTGACGTGCTTGCGACACGCCAGCCCTACAGGCTGTCTAACCGGAAAACGGTTAGCCCAATTTGTTGGTTATATAAGAAATAACCGCCGCTTTTGAGCAGGGGCGGTTATTTCTTTTTGGTCGTGACTAATACCATAAGCGTGGCAAATGCAATTGCAAATGTCAATGCTTCGTAAACCGTCATCATACCACCCCTTTCCTGAAAAGGAAGAGGCTAACCGTCCCAAGCAGCCTGTACCGTCTGTATAACACATTTTGCCAAATGCGAAAAAAGCGAGTCTTTTTCAGCCATACGAAGTTAATTGTTTTAAAAATATAGACTGCTCGGTCAAATTTTGTTATGATAATAATTGACCGAGCGGTCTATATTTTTGGAGGCTTTTCGTGAAAAGAGAAGAAAAAAACCTGAGGACAAGACAAAAAATTATGCAAGGCGCGTTAGCTGAGTTCGGTGAGAAAGGTTACGAACAGGCAGCGCTGAATGATATCTGCAAAAGACATAACCTTTCCAAAGGCATCATCTATCACTACTTTAAGAGCAAGGATGAGCTGTATCTTGGCTGTGTGGAGGAGTGCTTTGCGGCTTTGATCGTTTTTCTGAGGAAAATAGGGTGTGAGGACGGCGGAGAACTTGAAAAGGGGCTACAGAGCTACTTTGATGCAAGGCTTAGATTTTTCAGCCAAAACCCCTGCTATTTTAAGATCTTCTGTGATGTGATTACCAATCCTCCAGGTCATTTAAAAACAGCGATTGCTGAGATCAAAAAGGACTTTGACGAATTGAATGTGCGAATATTCACCAGAATTTTAAGCCGGACCACGCTAAGAAATGGCATCAGTCTGGAGGAAGCCGTAGAAAACCTTTGCCGGTTCCAAAATTATTTTAATTTGGAATATCAAAGGGCGCTTGAGGAATGTCCGGATATAAAAGCTCTGCCCAAACTTCACGAGGAAAACTGCAGAAAATTTGTGGACATATTATTTTACGGAATCATAGAGAGGGTATGAAATGATGACCACTATTTTGATGATCCTGCGCCTTTGGGCAGCAGTTGTCCTGGCTGTATTTGCGGGAAGGCTGGTTGCAAAAATCAAATTACCGTCCATATTGGGCTGGCTGATAGCCGGAATGGTTTTAGGTCCCTATGCCTTAGGACTCATCCATCAGCCGTTGCTTGATGCTGGCTGGTATAAAACGCTTATGCGTATTTTGGAATGTGGGATAGGTCTGATGATAGGTACCGAGCTTGTGTGGAAAACCATTAAAAAATCCGGTAAGCAGATTATTGTTACCACCCTTACCGAATCGATGGGTACTTTCGTGCTGGTCACACTTTCCTTTGGGGCTATTTTTTATTTGACCGATATTCCACTCTATCTAGCCTTTTTGTTTGGCAGCATTGCGCTTGCTACCGCACCGGCTCCCGCCCTGTCCATCATCCGTGAATTTAACACCAAGGGGCCTGTAACCAAAACCCTGATGCCGATGGCGGCACTGGATAACATTATGGCTGTGGTGATCTTTTTTTCGGCGGTGTCTGTGGTGTCCGCCAATGTAACGAGCGAAAAAATGCCGTTGTACTTTGTTGTTCTGACCCCGTTTCTGCCGCTCATCATCGGCGCCGCGGTGGG
This sequence comes from Desulfitobacterium sp. PCE1, assembly GCF_000384015.1. NCBI lineage: Bacteria > Bacillati > Bacillota > Clostridia > Eubacteriales > Desulfitobacteriaceae > Desulfitobacterium > Desulfitobacterium sp. PCE1. The sequence goes on from NZ_KB913023.1 coordinate 1,586,083, forward strand.
ATTACCGGCAGGGCAGGTGCTGAAAAAACAGAAAAACCCCAGGCTAAGCCTTGCAACCCTTATTGGGTTCATTTTGGCAGCAGCAGGCATGGGGTTTATTTTTGTCAACTTGATTTTTCCGGGAATGATGCTTAACTTTATGCTGATCGGCATAGCTTTTTCGACTGTATTTGCCAACAGTGTTTCAGAAGAGAAGCTGAAAGAGCTTATGGTATTATTTTATCCAATTTTGGGTGTTTCCATGATTGCTGTTATGCTCAATCTCGGCACCCCCCTTGACTATCATCTGATTTCAGGAGCAGGAGTTTTTACGGCTGTCTATATCTTAACAAGGACACTGGGCAAATACTTTGGGGCTTATTGGGGTGCGACAGTGACCAAGGCGCCGGAGACCGTCAAGAAATATTTGGGCCTTACTTTACTGCCCCATTCCGGAGTTTCGCTTGTCTTTACGGGTATCGTCGTTTCTACGCTGACCGTGCCTGCTCCGCAAGAAGCAAAGATCATTCAGGGCACGATAGCGGCTGCCGCCATAATCAATGAGATTATCGCTGTTTTGATGGCCAAGAAGGGCTTTGAGCTGGCTGGAGAGATGGAGTCGAAAAAGGACATATTGCAACTATAATCACATATGTTCAATTATAGGCAAGAGCGTATAATTTGATAAATACTGTGGCTGTGGAAAACTCTGAGAGGCGGGAGAAAAGGTGTTGAAGGCAGCCGTGCAGATCATGAAGATTTACAATGCATTGAAGGAGGACTTAGACCTCTCCAAAGAGAATAAGCATGCCCAGTTGTAACCGGCATCGCCTTAACAGCGGTGTCGGTTTTGTTTCAGCCGAATTTATCATAGAGCTGAGTTTGACAGCTAAAAAACTGGAACCCTTTTGTATCAAGCCGATTGACAGAACAAGTAACTTGCGATACAATATAGCAGTAATATGTATTGCAAGATACCTGAGGAGGACTAATTATGATTCCTTCACAAATGCTTAAGGGAATGTTAGAAGGATGTATCCTGGAAGTCATACGCAAAAAGGAAACCTATGCTTATGAGATTTCGGAGCAATTAGAGAAATATGGATTTGGAACCATATCAGAAGGAACTATCTATCCGATTATTTTACGTTTACAGAAAAGCGAGATGATCGAAGCAACCCTACGGGATTCCAAGAGTGGGCCGCCACGGAAATACTATCATTTGACGGAAAAAGGGGTTGCTGCTCTGGCCCAGTTTAAGGAAAATTGGCAAGAGCTTGAGTCTGCTATAAATCAACTATTTATGGAGGTGGAGGAAGTTGAAGAAGGCCACGAAGGAATCATTGAAGAAAAATAACCTACGGGAAAAAGAGATTTTTAAGGAAAACCAAGAAGTTTATACAAATATGATTGTTTACATTAGAAGTTCTAATATGACCGAATATAATCAGGAAGTTGTAAGAGAAGATATTATCAATATGATATTAGATGGTCAGCAGCGGGGGGATACTATTCAAAAGATAATGGGAGGTAATTATAAGGAGGTATGTGATGAAATCATCGCTGCCATGCCGAGGAAAACCCCAAAAGAAAGAATAATGGACTTTGTAGCCATTATTCTTAGTGCCTTGTGGGTCTTAGGGGTCATAGCTCTAGTGGAAAATCTAATTACTGATTTATTGGCGGAGCCTAAAAGTTTTAGGTTTATATTGACGGTAGGAGATAGTATTAATGCAGCAATCATTGTTTTGGCAGCAATTGCAATTTACTATTATGTTTCTAAGACCGCCTTTAAGACGATGAAGGGAAAGAGGGTAATCTCATTTTTGAAGCTTTGGTTAGTTTCCTTTGTTGTCATTGGTCTGTTAATCTTATGCAAAGTATATTTTACAACAGCTGTTCTAGAGATTCCTTTAACTCTGGCGGCAATCATTGTTTTGGCTATTTTTCTTATTAAGAGAATAGTGGATAGATAAATCTTATCATTATTACACAAGCCATCCTGAAACACGTTATAATTGGGGGAGGCTGTATCAAGAGACTGCCTTTTGCGAAAAAGTAATGAGTAGGGAGGAGTTAAGAATGAAGGTTCTAATAGTCATTGATATGCAGAATGATTTTATTGACGGAGCACTTGGTACGAAGGAAGCTGTAAAAATTGTTGATACTGTAAAAAGGAAGATTGACAGTTATCTCGCTGCTGGTGACAAGGTCATTTATACACAAGATACCCATACTGAGGCCTACCTTCAGACACAAGAAGGACAAAAGCTGCCCGTAGAGCATTGTATAAAAGGGACGCCCGGCTGGGAGATTTCCCAAAAGGTGTATGTGAGCGGATGTCAGGTGATTGAAAAGCCTTCTTTCGGTTCAATAGAGCTTGCTGAATTGATTACAGGGATGAAGGAAATACAGTCTATCGAGCTGATCGGCCTTTGTACGGATATCTGTATTATTTCCAATGCAATGATTTTGAAGGCAAAAATGCCGGAGATTCCGATTGTGGTTGATTCATCCTGTTGTGCAGGTGCGACTCCGGAAGGGCATCAAAACGCCCTATATGCCATGAAGATTTGTCAGATTGAGGTGATAGATGGGGGTTAGGGTGTTGTCTATAAATCAATTTTAGATTCTTTCCTGATCCTGCATGGAAAACCCTTCCGTTTTTACATCACTCATCTTCAGCGTCTCATCTTTTACTTCCACCTGCTTCAGCTTCTTCACTATCCCATAAGGTTTGGCTAAGGAAAGCTCTTTTCCTCTCCTTGATAGGACCCAGAGGGTCTTATACTCCCGGGGGATGGTCTGGAGCTTTTCTTCGCCTTGGCCATCGGTAAAATAGATCTCGAAGGGTTTTGATCTTAAAAATATATTTTTATTGCTAGAAATTTCCTTTATAATTACTATACATGACCTATGCAGCTAGTGGAGATATATGAGAGTTTGAATAACTACAGTTCCTAAACATTCGTATCTCCTCTGGCCAAAAAGCATGAAATACGTAATTTTGGAAAGGCGTGATATGATGCAAAAAGTTCTTTTTTTACTTATTGCAGTAGCCATTTTCTTTTGCGGATGCTCCTCATCTTCTTCTCTGGATAGCCGTAACGGCATTTCTGCAAATCCTGATGAAACGGTTAGCGGCCCCACTGTTATTACCGGACGCGAAGTAATTTCCTGGTTAGATACGCGCCTGAATAAAAATGGCTATCCTACGCTGGAGATGGGGGTACACAGCGAATTGACACATGCTTTTACCGGTACATCTTATCAATGTGATTTATATATTCCAAGTCGTGGAATGTATTTATACTTCATTTCAGATCCAAAGGATGGCAGATTACATCAGTTTACTTTTTATGCGAATCACGATGAGATATCAGCTCCAGCTGAAGAATTACAAAGCTACATTTTATCTTCTTTGCCTTTTTTCTTTGAACCGGATAGATGGGAGGAGCTTAGCAATCAGCTGGCTATTGGCGTTTCGTCCGGCAAAGGACAATCTCTTGCTGCGAATGGAACTTTTGAATATTTTCATGAAAACAATGACGCTTTTACCTCTTTCAACGTTTGTGCGACTGGCGAAGAACCCATAGATATACAAGCCCTTGATTTTGCAAACGGTGAAATAACATCACAAAAGATCGATTGGACGATAGCTGACTTTGTCGCGAAGCTTGATGAATATGCTAGGAAGAAAGCGATGCCGCTTTTGTCGGATACTCGCCCTGTTTCTGTCGGGGCTGAAGATTTGGAAGGGTTGTCGCCCGACATCTGTGAAGGAATCTATTATTCACTGGGACCGGGAGTAAGGATGTACCTCTTTGCTTCTGATGCAGGCAGGCTGGAACGGGTTGAATTTATTGCTCTTTTGAATAGTGTCACATCCGACAGCCTGAGCCGGTTTGGTTACACACTTACCATAGCGGTGAATTCATTGGATAATGTGCGAGCATCCGACATCCTTGATACTATTAAAATCGATAATATCAGCCGTGAAGAGAACCGTCCCGCAGTTGGCGGGCGAATGAATTATTTTTATTCTGTAACAAACGAGAGCCTGGGCTTTTATATTTCCCGTAATTCTCCTATAGTCTCGGTGAGCAAGAACAAAGAACCGGCAAATAATATTGAAGAAGGGGCCCAATCAAAAATAGAAACGCGGGTAGAAGCAAATAATTTGGGGACTGCTGATAGTCCCGCCAAGCCGCCTGAAACTGTGAAAAAATCGGGGAATCCCTATGCGGAGGGCACTCCACGCTTTGAAGGCTGGCTTTGCGAAGAGATTGATGTGCTGTCTGATAGTACGACAGTGAAACCTGTTAATCCTAAAACATCTTTTAAATCCGGGGAAACCTTGTATCTTGCGGGCCGTTACCACGGCTGGACGGGTGAGGAAAACTTAACCCTTATCTGGAATTGGCCAGATGGCACGACATCTGAAGAAAAACGGTACTATTTGGTTGCAGGTGAGCAAGAGAGTGTGGGGTGCTCGCAATCCTGTAATCCTGGTCCAGGCAGCCTCACAATCATTATGGACAGTACGGGCCAAACGTTGGCCACATTAAAATTTACGATCACAGATTAATTCGCTTTCTGTTGCTCTTATAATTCTCCGTCATCTCAACATTGTAAAGATAATGCTTACATTATTGGCAAAAGGGAATCCTGCAAAGCCCTTTGCATTTCCAATTCGTACTTGTTGCCCCGGGTGAAGTGGCGTTACTAGAGCGGAGATAAAGAAGTTTATCAGCAAGAAATAAGAGCGGTTCAATCCAACCGCTCCTGATCCTGCATGGAAAACCCTTCTGTTTTTACATCACTCATCTTCAGTGTATTATCTTTTACTTCCACCTGCTTCAGCTTCTTCACAGCCCCATAAGGTTTTTCTAAGGAAAGCTCTTTTCCTCTCCCGGATAGGACCCAGAGGGTCTTATATCCCCGGGGGGTGGTGTAGAGCTTTTCTTCTCCTTGGCCGTCGGTAAAATAGATCAGCAGGTTGATCTTATGCTCATTAGCATATTCAAAAACCGGGGTGAAGCGGGTGCCTCCGCGGATATTGAGCCGGTCTTTAACATCTTTTAAGGTTTTGACCTTATACACCCGTCTGATGTCATTGTCGCATTCGACAATGGTGATGTCATGATTATAATTTTTAACGATGGCCAGAACTTCTTTGATCGCTTGATTAAATTCCTGATCACTGATGCTGCCGCTGATATCAAGGGCGACGAGGATTTTAGCTTTATGACTTCTTAGTTGGCCTCTTAAATCCAAGCGTTCAGGCTGTCTCCTGTTTCTGCGGGTGACGGTCTTTTTATGATTGCTGGGAACTGTTCCCATCAGCCGTTTAAGATAAAAATTCCAGGGGAGTTCCCCTTGGCTGTTGCTCAGGGAGGAGATCATGCTCTCCAAATAACCGGGAACGCTCCCTTTTTGAGCATGGGCAATAAACTTCTCCGTAAACTCCTGGAGGGTCTTATCATCCGTATCGCTGGATTCTTCCCAAAGGTCATGGGCCTTTTCTGGATCAACCTCTGTTTTTATTTCATCAGCATCTTTGTTCTCATCAGGCTCATCGGCTTCAAATAAGTCCAGGAGGGCTTGAATTTCTTCTACATAATATTCGAAAGGTTTAAAGGGCAGGAGTTTTAAAGAATAATGCAGATTGACCCATTCCAAGGTCACGGAATAGGGGGGAAGATCCTCCAGATAGGCGTTGACCACGATATTCATGGCCATATTGATGGCTAAAGCGTTGTAGCGGCTTTTTAATTCTTTGGCCCGCCATAAATGCCCGGACAGGATATGGAGTATTTCATGTTTGATGGTGCTTTCCATCTGCCTGAGATTGAGATTCAGGAAAAGCATGGGGTTAAAATGAAGAACATACTTAGCCCCTTTAAAATTCACCCCGGTTGGGCTGGCAAGATCAAAGCGGATTTCCCGGGACATCTGCATTAAAAAATAGCCATAGAAATTATCCTTGTCTTCCAGCAGGCTGAGATTGACTTTATCCACCAGGCCGAAGAATTCTTCCTTGAACTCCTGGGGGATAGGGACCCCGGTCTGCTGTCCCTGGCGTTGGGAATGATAAAACTCCTCCATAATGAGGGTTGCCTTTTCATAAAGCGTTTGAACCTGGTTCTCAAAATTACTTGTCATAAGAAATCACCTGATTGAACCATAGGATTCGAAATAGGAATCGACAAAGTCTTCATTCTCAATGGCCTGCAGATAGATTTCCGGGTAGCTGTTTTTAATATCCTTCATGATGCCGATCTTTAAATCCACTGGGTAGAGTTTCAAAAAAGCAACCAGCCTATCCATAGAGGACTGAGCATCATCAGGAGCCTTGATAAGATGAGATTCCAGGGTTTTGAGAATATTCCTGGCGGAGAGATAAAGCCGGGTATGGCTTTCCCCTTTGACCTTGTCCCGGAGGGATTCTGGCAGGGAAGTTCCCGAAAAAACGTCGTCATAAGAGATCAGAGGGGAATAATCAGATTCGGCAAAGCTCACAAATTCTTCGGCAATTACCCGTCCCACATTCCCTTTGACCACATTGAGGAAGACGGAGCGGGGAATGGAGTCTTTATTCTCTTTATAAATCTTATAACTGCTGGAAATCCGTTCATAGCTGCGGGGGGTGGCCCTGAGATCATCTTCGTTGATCTTGTGCAGATATTCAGGGAAGGTGGAGATAAATTCAATTACCTTGGGCTCAATTCCGGCCCCGATGGCCCAATCGATCCACTGATTATGCTCAGGCTCCATAGTCAGCCAGACAAAGCGATTTTCCTGGGCGGCATCCATATCCACCACCTGGTAATCAAAATCTGAGCCGTATTTGCTGGAAGGATTCATAGCGGCCAGGATGTTGACTCCTTCAGGTAAATTATAGCCGTTGATCTCCCGGTTGAGGATCAGATTCATCAGTTCCTGCTGGACCGTATGTTCACAGCGGTTGATCTCGTCGATAAACAAAAGAACGGTTTTGCCCTGAGCTATTTCTTCATCGATTTCCCGGAGTTTATGATGAACGGCATAGATCGTACTTTTCTTTTCCAGGGGACTGTCTTGCTCATTTCCTGCTCGGTAAGTTTCGATGGTTGGCAGGCCGCCGATTTCACCTTCTTTCAGAAGATTCCCGTTGATAACCACCAGGCTCCACTGGTTTTTCTGTGCCAGTTCCTTAGCTAAGGCTGTTTTGCCGATGCCGCTTTCCCCGATGATCAAGGGGACCTCTCCCGTGGCCAGGACTAAGTCAACACTTTTGAGAGTGTCTGTATAATTCATAATGGCTCCATCTCCTATACCTTCAGTTTTTCATCTACAGCTACTTTTTTTGCTTTTTTACTGCCATATTGATAAATAAACATGATCTTGTCCAGGGGCATCTGACTGCTGCTTTTATGGATAGTATGGGAATTGAGAAAATCCCGCACGTACTTTTCCTCGACGTCTTCCTGGGCTAAGGTCTCCTTTAGAACTTGCTCCAGTTCGGCTTTGGAGATATCTTTCAGCACATATTTAATCACAAGAATATTGACTTTCAGGAATTCCAGAATCTTCTCTTTGGTCAAATCTTTAACAAAGGTGATGGCGCTTTCGTGATTTTTGATCGCCAGCAGCTCAGCCTGAGGGGTGGGAGAATCGATATACCTTAAGGCATCATGGTTGATTCGGACAGCTTCTTTCTGGGCGCTGGGGCAGGGGGCTTTGATGAATCTGATCGAGTCGACATGTTTGCGCACGGCTAAGAGCTGCAGTTCTTCACTGGGATTCTTAACATATTTAATGGCCCAGCCGGCTTGATCGATGGCCAATTTAATGATCGTTTCCCCGGGGTTTTTAATGTGCTCTAAATTAACCCAGCTATCCTTGATGGCTTTGATCATCATCTCTTCCGTTGGATCATCGATAAATTGGATGGCCCGGCTGTTATTGGCCAGGGCCAATTCCTGCATCTCCCGGGTGGGATTTTCGATATATTTTAAGGTCAGGCCGTTTTTTTGCACAGCCAATAACTTTATCTCATCGGGGGGATCGGTGATGTAGGCTATGGCGTTGGGATTGCTCTTTATTATTTCCATAAGTTTTGCTTTTTCCATCATGTGCGTTCCTTCTGTGGTTATTTTGTAGGGGATCTCAATAGTATGATTATACTACCGGATTAAATAAGGGTCTATATGATGGTGCAGCTCTGAAGATAGCAAAGTGTACCTGTCTGAATATATTTTTATTTACAATTTCTTTTCTATTATATATGATTAGATTATTGTGAAATATTTTATAGAAAAGAAATTGGATAAAAGGTGAGTAAAATGATTGTTGGAATACCAAAAGAAATTAAAATCTATGAGAATCGCGTAGGCATGCCACCTGCCGGTATTGACGCTCTTGTTAAGGCCGGTCACACTTGTTATCTGGAAAAATCGGCCGGCTTAGGCAGTGGTTTTACGGATGAGGAATATAGAGAGGCCGGTGCACTTATTCTTGATACTGCCCAAGAAGTCTATGAACGGGCAGAGATGATCGTTAAAGTTAAAGAACCCTTAAAATCGGAGTATTCTTTTTTAAGGGAAAATCAAATCCTCTTCACCTATCTTCATTTGGCTCCGAATCATGAGTTGACACAAGCCCTTTTGGAGGCTAAGGTAGTCGGTATAGCTTATGAAACAGTAGAGCTTCCTAATAGATCATTGCCGCTGCTGGCACCTATGAGTGAAGTAGCCGGTCGCATGGCCATTCAAGTAGGTGCCCATTTGCTGGAAAAAACCAATGGTGGAAGAGGGATGCTTTTGGGTGGCGTCTCAGGGGTGGAGCCGGCTAAGGTCGTTATCATCGGCGGTGGTAATGTGGGCATTAATGCTGTGAAGATCGCAGTCGGATTAGGTGCTCAGGTTATCGTGCTGGATGTCAGCGGCGCCAGACTGGCCTATCTGGATGATATTTTTGGCGGTCGGGTCGTTACCTTGATGTCCAATAATTATAATATTGCCAAAGCGGTTAGGAGAGCCGACTTAGTTATTGGTGCCGTACTAATTCCCGGTGCCAAGACCCCTAAGGTGGTTACTGAAGAGATGGTAAAAACCATGAAACCTGGTGCGGTACTGGTGGATGTGGCCATTGACCAAGGTGGAGCCATTGAGAGTATGGATCGTGTTACCTCCCTTGATGATCCCTATTTCATTAAGCATGATGTGATCCACTATTCAGTAGGCAATATGCCTGGAGCAGTGCCTCGGACATCGACCATGGCTTTAACGAATGCAACCTTGCCCTATGTATTGAGAATTGCTAATTTGGGTGCTGAAAAAGCGATGCTTGAAGATGAAGCACTAAGAAAAGGACTTAATTTATACAAAGGAAAGTTGACGATTAAGACGGTTGCGGAGGCTCAAGGCTTAGAGTATACCTCCAGTGAAGAACTCTTTTAGATTTTAAGGAAAGTTTCCCACTATCTTTAAGATGACTTACCGATAAGAAAAGGACCTATGGAAAACCTTGATGAGAAAAGGTTTTCCATAGGTCCTTTTGAGTTTTTTTATTGGATTAGCCCTTGGTCCATTTGGCTACGACAAACCCGGGATTGCCCTCCCTTTTCTTCTCCAGAAGAAGAGCCTCGGCTGCTGTTTGAATATTCGGCGGGAAGAAAAGACATTCCCCGATTTCGGCAGGTGCCCCGATCTGCCAGGAAGATATCTCTTCTTTGGTATAAAGGGCGGCACGGGCAAAGACGGAATCCGGCTTCCTGCGGACTGCCTCCTCATAGTAGTCGCTCCAGGCGCTCTCACCGGCGATAAGTCCGATCAGCAGACAACCCCCGGGCTTTAAATGATTGAACAGTTTTTGCAGGACCTTTTCCGGTTCCGGGACGAATTCAAAGGCGGTCATGGAAAAAATCCCATCATAGGTCTCCAGCTGATCCAGAATTTCGGTAATATCCGCGTGCCACCAGTGCACAGGTTTGGTTTGGGGAGTGGTTTCCTGAAGAGCGGCGATTTTCTTTTGGGCCAGATCCATCATTTCTCCGGAAATATCTATAGCAGTGACCTCGTAGCCTTCTTGGAGGAGCCAGCTTGTATATTGTCCGGTGCCGCAACCGATCTCCAGAACCTTGGGACCCGGGGCTTTGAACATGGACTGGGCCAGGTGACGTTCGACTTGATCGGAGACGGAGCCAAGCTCGGTATCATACCAGGAATCATAATGGGCTGCAACGGGGTCAAAAAGTGCTTTATTCATTGGCGATCACCCTCTGTCTTATTTTTAAGTTTAAGTTTCTACTTCTTGCTTTTTAATTCCTTCTTCAGTGAGCTTTTAGTCGACTTCATTTCATGGCGTAAACGATTTTGAAAAAGGGGATAGAAAGGGGGGCGCGCATTGACAAATCTTCAATCAAATCATATGATAATATAGTCCATAGTTGGACTATTTTTGTATGAGGAGGATTTCTATGCAATGGGTTTATTTAGCCCTGGCTATTTTACTTGAAATTTTTGGGACAACACTGATGAAAATGTCCGATGGACTGACTAAAATGCTGCCCACCGCAGGAATGTTCCTGGCCTATGCTTTATGTTTTGGTTCCTTGGCCTTGGCATTAAAGAAAATACCCGTTAGCGTGGCCTATGCCATATGGTCCGGAGTTGGGATTGTTATTATATCAGCGATAGGAATTGTAGTGTTTAAAGAAACCATCAATACCCTGAAAGTCGTATCCATAGTCCTTATTATCGCGGGAGTGGTGGGTTTGAACTTAAGTGGTACGGCTCATTAATCGGCTTAGCATCATGCATGAAGGAGATTATGGATATGGATGATAATATTCTGGAACAGATTGATACTTATTATGATTTTTGGTTCCAGATTAACGATATCTATCGTGTTTGGGCACAGAAACATAATACCAATGAAACGACGGTGTTTATACTTCATGTCATTGATGCCGGCGCACCTTTTTGTACCCAGAATGAAATCGGAAGTAAACTTTTTTTGCCGAAACAAACGGTTTCCATCGTCCTTTCCGGACTTGAGAAAAAGGGATATATTGTGAGGGAACCCAATCCCAGCGACCGCAGAAACAAGATTGTCAAATTTACAGAACAAGGAGCTCACTATGCACGCAGCATACTTGATGAACTCAGAGCTATGGAATTAGAAGCCTTCGCTAGTATTCCGCCGGAAAAGCGCCTGGCGATATCGGAAACATTTTCTTTGCTGGCAGGGTCTTTAAGCAAAGCTTCTCTAAACCGCTTGGAATAGTTCATTCCAAGCGGTTTAATTTAAAAGGTTATCCTCAGACCAGAAAAGTTTGGATTGAACGGATCAACACATATAGAGGTTGGAAAAAGTGTTTTACGGCAACAACAAAGAAGAACCCCTGGCGGCTCCTAGATAAACTACTTAATTTCCTGCTCCAAATTGACAAACAACTCACTGTCAAAAAAAGACCGAACACTGATTCCGAGCCCGTCACACAACTTTTTTATAGTGCCTATGCCGGCGTTATATGTTTTACCGCTCATAATATCATTGACAGTCGATTGCGTAATGCCTGAAATGTTGCTGAGAGCATTAATGCTCAAATTCCTCTCCCCGCACAGCTCTTCTATACGGCGAATTACCGCTTGAGAAATATTCATGCTATCACCTCAAAAAGAAACGCTATCCTTATAATTCACAGGATAGCTGCCAAACAAAATAGGTTTACTTATTTTATCCTGCGTTTAAATGTCGAGATAATCCACCTTGTACTGCCATAGCTTTGAGCGGCAGCCACTGTGCTTACTAGTTCCCATCCTTGTGAACCTAATTGGTTCAGTTCATTTTGGAATGTATTTTTGTCAACTTTACCCCCTAATATTCCTTTAGCATCAGTAAACAGTGTTTTGTACTCGAAATTTTCCATAGTCTCACGCTCCAATTATAGCTGTTTTAAAATGACATATTACCCCAAAACATAATAATAAATAAACTGTAAACCGTGTATCCCGAGTGGTTCATTCAATAATAAAATCTTCCGAACTAAAATTAGTATAGTACCGTCCTGTATTTGCCGTAAATTTTAACACGCAATAGTCTGGGTCGGTAACACCTTGCGGATAGTACATAGTGTCACCCTCTTGCCATATCATTTCCTTGCTGGCCGCATCTTCCAATACTTCCATCACACCCTTAAGCATGACACCACGAAAAAATCTTTTATCACAAAAGTATATACATGCTTTGGGATTCTCACGGTATTGAGCCACACGCTTTGATGAAGTGTTGGTTGTGAAATAGAAAGTTTTGATATCATCTCGTTTTCTTGGCGGCAACATGGCCTTTAAGTTTGGAAAGCCTTCGTCATCAACCGAACCTATGAAAGAAACACTTTGTTTATCAATTAAATTGCCGATGGTCTGCTTTATATCCTTCATCATGCTCTCTGCCAGCCCCTTATCAGTCTATTTGAGGCAATTATAACTCATCATTTCCAAATGGTAAATTACCCGCTTTTATTGGTTAGCCGATAAAAGCAATTTAACCCTTAAATTATTGTCCCATCATAGGTAAAAAAGCTATAATGATGTTGGAATATATGTAAAGGGTATAGATATGGGGGTAATGCAAGGATACTGCCTAAGGAGCTGCGATTATGATGGAATTCATTCCTGCCAAAACGATTCTATCCGGGTATGCTGAAAACAACCCTTGGTTTGGCTGCAATTATACTATGAATATCTACAAAGGCTGCTGTCATGGCTGTATTTACTGTGATAGCCGGAGCGAATGCTACAGAGTGGATCATTTCGATGAGGTAAGAGCAAAGGAAAACGCCCTTGCCTTAATTGAGCGCGAGCTCAGCTCAAAACGCAAAAAGGGCGTTGTCGGCACAGGAGCCATGAGTGATCCCTACAATCCATTTGAAAAAAAGTATGGGCTTACAAGAGGTGCTTTGGAGCTGATCAATCGGTATGGATTTGGTGCGGCGATTGCTACAAAAAGTGATCTGATTGTCCGGGATATAGAACTTCTTAAGGAGATAGGCAAGCATTCACCGGTGCTGGTAAAGATAACGGTTACCACTGCCGATGATTTGCTGTGCAGTAAAATCGAACCTCATGTAGCCCTTTCATCCCGGCGGCTTGAAGCAATCGAAAAGCTGACTCAAGAAGGGATTTTTGCCGGTATATTATTAATGCCTGTGCTGCCGTTTATTGAAGATACAGAGGAGAATATCAGCCGGATTATTGAACTTGCTCATCAAAAAGGGGCAAAATTTATCTATCCTGCCTTCGGAGTAACCTTAAGACAGAATCAAAGGGCATGGTACTATAGAAAATTGGATGAATTATTTCCATCCATTAAAGAAAAGTACATAGAAAGCTATGGGAACGCTTATGAATGCCGTTCCCTTAAGGCCAGGGAATTGTGGAGTTTATTTCGGGATAAATGCGACCAATATGGGATTCTTTACAAGATGCCGGACATCATAGCGGGTTACAAAGGGTCTTGCCGGATGGAACAACTTTCGTTGTTTGAGTAAGCCCTTCTGAAAGGTTTGCAAGCAAACCTCCCACTATGACACCAGACTTTTACGCAGTGATATTGTAGCAGAATAGGAGGGGGGTGATATAATTTAGATGAATACTTTAAGACGGAAATTCAAAAGCGTATAGCGTTTCGGAGGCAGAAATGGATGAAAGAATAATTGCGGAAATACTAAAATTTCGTGATGAACGTGGATGGAAGCAATATCACAACCCTAAAGATCTCGCGATATCCCTTTCTCTGGAAGTAGCGGAACTATTGGAGAACTTTCAATGGTCATCTTCCGAAGAGGCTGTTAGTAAACGGATTCCTAACATTAGAGAAGAACTTGCGGATGTGCTGATTTATTCGGTGCTGTTTGCCGAGGCGGTTGGCCTGGACTTGAACGATATTATCATGGAAAAGCTCAGTATGAATAACCAAAAATATCCTATTGAAAAAGCCTTTGGCAAAAAAGAAAAGTATACGGAGTTATGACATGCTTGTTTATGCTGAATTAAAAAAAGACTTTATGCAGCACGTTCGGGATAACCGGATCTCCGATATGATCCTTGATTCCATGAAACGGAAATTCGGGCGCGGAGTTGGAAAATCTGAACAGCAGTCCTGGCAGGTTTCCCTGCAGTTTATGCGCAATATTCTCGACGACACGGCAATTCCGGATAATTCAGGAATTGCAATTGAATATAATATTCCGCAGACCGGAAGAAGAATCGACTTCATTATTTCGGGATATGACGAGAATAGAAGCGGAAATGTCATCATTATTGAGCTTAAACAATGGGATGAGGCGAAATTGTCAAGATTGAACGACCACGTTCAAGTCGCGCCATACGGTGATGTCCAACATCCTTCATATCAGGCCTGGTCCTATAAAACACTTATGGAGGATTACAATACAATCATTCAACAGGAGCAGATTGGCTTATATCCGTGTGCTTATCTTCATAACTATAAAGAAGATGAAAACGTACCGGTTATCAGAAATTCATTCTACGAAAAGTATTTGCGTGAAGCCCCAGCTTTTCTGAAGAATGACAGTGAAAAATTGCGCAGTTTCATCAAACGGTTCATCAAACATGGCGATAAAAAAGAAGTGCTTTATAAAATAGATGCCGGTAAGATTCGCCCGTCCAAAAATCTGGCCAATTGTCTCGCCTCTTTGATGGCGGGCAAACGGGAATTCGTTCTTATCGAAGAACAAAAAACCGTTTATGAAACGGCATTGGCTTTAGCTGATACAGTGACCGGAAAGAAGAAGCGTGTACTCATTGTCAGAGGAGGACCGGGAACAGGGAAATCTGTTGTTGCAATTAATTTAATCGTTGAATTGACGAAGCGGGAAAAGATGGTTCACTACGTGACAAGCAACGCGGCCCCGCGGGCGATATACGAGGCGAGACTATCCGGTGAGATGCGCAAAACCCGTATCTCCAATATGTTCAAGGGGGCAACCGTTTATCAGGGTTTAGAGGAAAATGCCATGGATGTATTGATCGTTGATGAGGCGCATCGCTTGAGTGCTCGTAACCTCCTCAATACGTATAAAGGAAATCAAGTTAAAGACCTGATCAATGCTGCGAAGCTAACCGTATTTTTCCTGGACGAAGCACAAAAAGTACTGATCGAGGATATTGGCAGTGAAGAGGAAATCGTCAAACAGTCAAAGGCTTTCGGCGCGGAAGTGACGGTAAAGGATTTGCCATCTCAGTTCCGCTGCAATGGATCTGATGGCTATCTTGCATGGCTTGACACTACGCTTGGCATTCGTGAAACGGCAAATATGACCCTTGAAGGTATTGATTATGATTTCAGGATAATAGACTCTCCCGCTGAATTACACCGCTTGATTCGCGAAAAAAATGTGTCGGTGAATTCCGGAAGCGGGTCGAGAATGGTTGCGGGGTATTGTTGGCCATGGGCCAGCAAGAAAAATCCCATAGCTACAGATATCAATATCGGAGATTATCAGGTCAGATGGAACAAAAGCAGTGATGGATCTCTGTGGGCTATTGCGGAAGATTCAATTGAGGAGATAGGGTGTATTCATACTTGCCAGGGACTCGAGTTTGATTACGTCGGTGTAATTATCGGTGAGGATCTGATCATTAAGGATGGTGTGATCGTAACCCAACCTGAAGCCCGTGACAAAGTGGATGCCAATAAAACCCTTCGAGGCTATAAAACGATGATAAAGGATAAGGATCCCTCTGTTGTGGAAAAGGCGAAGCTCATGGCGGATGAGGTCATTCGGAATACCTATAAGGTACTGATGACGCGAGGGCAAAAGGGGTGTTATGTTTACTGCTGTAATAGAGAATTAGCTGAATATCTGAAAAGCAGGATTAGTGGTCCCCGTTATAGCTGTAATGAAAAGAGCTATTCAATGGCGGCAGAAGAGCCTAACAAGAAGTATAAAGGAAGAGAATAATAAAAACTGAAGCAGGTGCTAGTACTGCTTCAGTTTTTTAGGCCTTTGATTATTTCATGAATGTTGGTTATTTGCTTTTCGTCCAAGGTCTTTAAATCCTCGATGATCTCCCTTATTAAAGCCGGATAGCTTGTGCTTTCGTCAAAGAATTCCTTGGGGGAGATTTTGAAGTATTCGCAGATATAAAAGAATACTTGCATAGAGGGCATGGATTTTCCGTTTTCAATATGATTGATATAGTTTTCATTCTGCCCAATGGATAAGCTCATATCACGGGCAGAAACCTTTTTCATAGTTCTCAGTTTGGCTATTCGCTCAGATAGAAATTTTTCATACATATGTACCACCACCTATATACAATATTGTACATTTCATTAAAGATATATTCACAATATCTGAAGTCCTGTTTTAATTGACGTACAATATTAAATATTGTAATATTGAATGAATTACAATATTAGAAGGCGTGAAGGATGGCAAACCGGTATGAATATGAGAAATATATATCGTAAAACTGCAAAAAAACATGGTGTAACTGTTGCAGAAGTTAAAAAGGGCATGCAGGCTGCTATTGATCTTGCTTACACAAAAACTGACAAATCCGATCGTGAAAAGATGATGCAAGAGAGTATACCTCGTAGGAGTGAAGTACCTACAGCGGGTGAATTTGTTGAATCTGTAGCTCATAAATTGCTAAAGGAGATGGTAAAAGCTGAGAGAGGCTGAATTGAACTTAAAAAGGGTGCTGGAGATGCTGAGGCGGAAAAGGTAGACAGCACGACTTTCGGAAAAATAGCAGCTTAAGAAGATCAAGGGGCGGCCAGACGGCCGCCTCTTGATTTAGGCACGACCAATGACCCTGCTGAGCCCCCGTTTAAGCTTGAGGGGGATCATACATGTCATTGGTCATCGTTCCCACGATCCGAATATCTCTCTTTCCGGTCAGCTCTCCGCTGGCGGAAAGAAAGATATTCTTTTCAATAACCGTATCCATAGCGGCTTCGATTTCACCTTTAGTCAAATCCGGCCTGGGGTCATCCAGGCTGAAGGAAAACGCTTTGTTACCCGTCGTATTAAAGGTCAACCGCAGAACCGTTTTGTTTATGATGGCCATCGCTGCACCTCCTTTCTGGTCAATGCTTCCGAGAGTTACTCGTCTATCAGATCGAAATTCTTCCTGAGAATCGTCTGAATCACCAGGCGTTCGCTCAGGCCGAATAAAGCTGCCGCCACATCATAAATATCTTGGTCCGTAGCGTCGGCTTTGACATTGTTCAGGCTTTTTTGCCTGATGATCGGAGCACCGGAGGGGGTTTCGCCAACCTGATATCTTATCACTACCGTCGAACTCAATGGATAAGCTACTACACCCATGTGCGTCACCCTCCTTTCTGCAGTATTGACCGGCCGGGAGAACCCGTCCTGTCCATTTATCTTATGGGCTTGTTCATCCGGAGGTGACAGAGGCAAGGACGGCTTTGTTAAGGAAGGGTTATTCTTAAAAATATCATTTGGTTCGTCACACTTAAGACCTTGACCGCATAGTCTATGAATAGATTAACCAAAAAGGACGCGGTAATCATGATCATGAACTATGTCTTTCCGGCCATCGTCGAGTACAATGCCCTATCGGGCAGGTATATCGTCATTTTCCCGGATCTGCCGGACCTTATCTGCCAGGGGGAAACACCGGAAGACGCTTTTCACCAGGCGGAGCTTTCTTTGGAGATTTATCTGTATCGTATGGAAAAGGACAAGAAACAGGTCCCGGAAGCCTCCGATCCTGCAAACTGGCAAAAGCGGGAGGACGCCGTGGTCATTGTGCTGGAAGCTGATATGTTGGAGGTCCGGCGGGCCCTTGATAAGAAATCGGTTTCCAAATGTATCATGATTCCTAAATGGTTAAAGGATCTGGGGGAAGAAAATGGTGTGGATTTCGTCCGAATCCTGAAGGAAGGGTTAATGGATGAGCTGGGAATTCCCGATTAAAGGCAGGGAACCTTGATGGAGGATTTGAGCATAGAACGCACGCCGCTTTTAATTGCGGCTGAAATAAATACGATTAAACATCAGGTGAGCAAAGTTCTTCTCTTCAGTGCCATCGAGATCGGCTGCCGCCTGGCGGAGGCCAAAAGTCTGATCCCCTATGGGGAATGGGGCAAGTGGCTGGAAGAATCAGTAAGTTATTCTCAGAGAACAGCAAACAACCTGATCCGCCTGTTTGAGGAGTATGGATCCAACCAGCCTGCTTTACAAGATTCGCAAGCGCTTGCCAAACAGGGAACTGCAAAAGGCGGTTCAAGAGCGGAACC
>NZ_KB913023.1:1604446-1634619 GCF_000384015.1 Desulfitobacterium sp. PCE1
GTTTATGATGGCCATCGCTGCACCTCCTTTCTGGTCAATGCTTCCGAGAGTTACTCGTCTATCAGATCGAAATTCTTCCTGAGAATCGTCTGAATCACCAGGCGTTCGCTCAGGCCGAATAAAGCTGCCGCCACATCATAAATATCTTGGTCCGTAGCGTCGGCTTTGACATTGTTCAGGCTTTTTTGCCTGATGATCGGAGCACCGGAGGGGGTTTCGCCAACCTGATATCTTATCACTACCGTCGAACTCAATGGATAAGCTACTACACCCATGTGCGTCACCCTCCTTTCTGCAGTATTGACCGGCCGGGAGAACCCGTCCTGTCCATTTATCTTATGGGCTTGTTCATCCGGAGGTGACAGAGGCAAGGACGGCTTTGTTAAGGAAGGGTTATTCTTAAAAATATCATTTGGTTCGTCACACTTAAGACCTTGACCGCATAGTCTATGAATAGATTAACCAAAAAGGACGCGGTAATCATGATCATGAACTATGTCTTTCCGGCCATCGTCGAGTACAATGCCCTATCGGGCAGGTATATCGTCATTTTCCCGGATCTGCCGGACCTTATCTGCCAGGGGGAAACACCGGAAGACGCTTTTCACCAGGCGGAGCTTTCTTTGGAGATTTATCTGTATCGTATGGAAAAGGACAAGAAACAGGTCCCGGAAGCCTCCGATCCTGCAAACTGGCAAAAGCGGGAGGACGCCGTGGTCATTGTGCTGGAAGCTGATATGTTGGAGGTCCGGCGGGCCCTTGATAAGAAATCGGTTTCCAAATGTATCATGATTCCTAAATGGTTAAAGGATCTGGGGGAAGAAAATGGTGTGGATTTCGTCCGAATCCTGAAGGAAGGGTTAATGGATGAGCTGGGAATTCCCGATTAAAGGCAGGGAACCTTGATGGAGGATTTGAGCATAGAACGCACGCCGCTTTTAATTGCGGCTGAAATAAATACGATTAAACATCAGGTGAGCAAAGTTCTTCTCTTCAGTGCCATCGAGATCGGCTGCCGCCTGGCGGAGGCCAAAAGTCTGATCCCCTATGGGGAATGGGGCAAGTGGCTGGAAGAATCAGTAAGTTATTCTCAGAGAACAGCAAACAACCTGATCCGCCTGTTTGAGGAGTATGGATCCAACCAGCCTGCTTTACAAGATTCGCAAGCGCTTGCCAAACTGAACTACACCCAGGGAATCATTCTTCTGGGCGTCCCGGAGGAGGAACGGGCTCAGTTTATTGCAGAGCTGGATCTGGAAAGCATGTCAACAAGGGAACTGCAAAAGGCGGTTCAAGAGCGGAACCGGGCTGCGGAAGAACGGGACCGGGCCCTGCAAGAAAAGACAGAACTTCAGCAAGCCCTGGCGGACCAGGACGGCCAGATAACTCGGCTGAGCGACGAACGGGACAACCTAATAACAAAAGTGGAAGAGTTGAATCAAGCCAAAGCAAAGAGCGAGGCCAGGGCCGAGAAGCTAAGCCTGGATCTGAAAAACCTTAAGCATGATACTTCCGCCCAGGCCATCGACCGGATGAGCAACAGGCTTGATCAGGCTTACCACAAGAGCAAGGCCAATAAAGTTGCCTTTTTATACGAGAGCCTGGACCGGAACTTCAGGGAACTTTTGTGGGAGTTGAAGGAATTTGCCAAGCAGGAGCCGGACACTTATAAAGTCTACAAAGATAAGATCGTAAATTTCTTGGCGGAGGGCTTAAAAGCGAAAATGTAAGATAGATGAAACCCCTTTATCCGAATGGTAAATATACGGATAAAGGGGTATTTTATTTCAGCTCCGCCCTGTACCATTTCCAAGCTGGTGACCTTGATGATCTCCCCGTGAACTGTACATTGGTCTATAGCATGCATTTCTGTTGTTAGAATATCGATACGGTCGGGCCACGGGCAGGAAACCATGCGGCCCGGAGCCCTTTGCGGATCAGCCTGCCATTGTTGCAGCAGCTCGGGTGTTACATAGTCGCTGTAATATTCGGCAATGCCGGCAGCCGCACTATCTGGAGGGGGAGAGGAGCAACACAGCTTTTTTTATCTTCGGCCATCTGAATTTTGGAACATGCTTCACCATTGTTTCAAATATGAGTCCCCATTGCCGTTCCGATAAAGTCGCAACTGTAACCTCATTCTTTATGCGAAGACTAGTTTTTAAATGCTTAATTTGAGGTGGTGTAAATACACCTCTCAATGCTAAATCGATAGATAATTGGGGATTTTTAAGCACATAATCGACTAATCCCCAAAAGATTAAATAATCGCTATAAGGTACAATCGGTTTAGCTTTTCTGTTTATGGTAATCATTGCGGAATCAACCCTTGGTGGTGGAGAGAAATTCTTACTTGAAATCGCTTTAACATACTGAATATCAAACCACATTTTCCAAGCGATTATATATGGATCTTTCACAAAATTTGACGTGAATCTTTTGGCTGCACCTTTTTCCATTACGATAACTCCTCTTTGAAAACCGTTTGATGGGTTATTAAGAAGCATTTTCATAATCGGCGTTGTAATGGCATATGGAATATTTGAAACAACTACAAAATCCTCTCGAGGTAACGAGATTTTTAATATATCCTGCTCGATTATCACTGTATTTTTTAATTCAAGCTGTTTTAATTTCTTTATAAACTTTTGATCGTATTCAACAGCGAGAACCTTTCTTGCTCGATTACTTAAGACCAATGTCAATCCCCCTTTTCCGGCACCTAAGTCTAAAACTATATCATGAGTGCTGATTTTTGCTTGATCTACAATCTCATTAATCAGCTTCTTATTATGAATCAAATGTTGCCCGCTAAAATTGGGGGAATTCCTAGTAGTAAATTTTCTATTTTGATTCTTTTTCCTTCTTCTTGTCATTCAAACAACCCTTTCTTACTTTAAGGCTCTGAACGCAAAAAAAGCCACAGACGTAGGCGTCTGTGGCTTCCAGTAAACAGGATCAATTTTGTGGTAAGACAAAATGAATTGTGGCGTATTAAAAAACTGAATAGCACCAAATAGACTTTCAATAGCTTAAAAGCTAAAGAAAGTGCTCATAACAATATAAAAGGAAAGATTGAATAATCAGTCTTTCCTCTCATTAACAAAAATATTTTAATGAAGATTGTTAAAAATGGGCGGACTTATCCCGTTTACTCTGTAAGCGAAAACAGAGCCTTCGAACTTATTAAATTACCAGTTCAAAGCACGGAAAGTAATAATAACACCCATAGTTTTTAACAACCCTCCTTAGTTTAATTACGTTAAATGCCGTGTACATTATAATTTTAACTATAGATAAAGTCAATGAAAACATTACTTGCTGATTCCGAATACCCAAAAGAAATAACCGCCCCTAGCGGATGGCGGTTATTTCAGATCTAATCTGCTGTTGTCTTAAGCCAGATCGAAGCGATCGGCGTTCATTACTTTATTCCAGGCCGATACGAAGTCCTGGAGGAATTTATCCTGAGAGTCGCCGCAGGCATAGACTTCAGCCAGGGCCCGGAGTTGGGAGTTGGAGCCGAAGACCAGATCCACCCGGGTGCCGGTCCATTTCAGTTTTCCTGTGGCCCGGTCCCGGCCCTCGTACAGGGCTCTTTCTTCCGATACGGCTTTCCATTCAGTGCTCATGTCGAGGAGATTGACGAAAAAGTCATTGGTGAGGGCTTCCGGACGTTGGGTGAAGACACCGTGCCGAGACTGTCCGTAATTGATATTTAAAACCCGCAGACCGCCGATGAGAACGGTCATTTCCGGAGCGGTCAGGGTCAGCAGTTGGGCCCGGTCAACCAGCAATTCATCTGCCGATGCGGAAGATTTACCTTTCAGATAGTTGCGGAAACCATCGGCTTTAGGCTCCATGACGGCGAAGGAATACACTTCGGTCTGCTCCTGGGAGGCGTCGGTGCGGCCTGGCTTGAAGGGAACAACCAGAGTGCGGCCGGCATTCCTGGCGGCCTGCTCAATGCCGGCGGCACCGCCCAGAACGATTAAGTCAGCCAGGGAAACCTTCTTTTGACCGGATGGGGAGCTATTGAACTCAGCTTGGATTATTTTCAGAGTTGCCAGTACCGTGGCCAGCTGAGCGGGTTGATTGACTTCCCAATCTTTCTGAGGTGCCAGGCGGATCCGTGCTCCATTGGCGCCGCCCCGTTTATCCGAACCCCGGAAGGTGGAAGCGGATGCCCAGGCAGTGGAGACCAGCTCGGAGACGGAAAGGCCGGAGGCCAGGATCTTAGCTTTGAGAGTGGCGATATCCTGTTCATCGATTAATTTATGATCCACCGGGGGTACCGGGTCCTGCCAAATCAGTTCTTCCTCAGGAACTTCCGGACCGAGATAACGGGAGCGGGGTCCCATGTCGCGATGGGTCAGCTTGAACCAGGCCCGGGCGAAAGCGTCGGCGAATTCCGCAGGGTTATCCCGGTATCTCTTGGCAATCGGTCCATAAATCGGGTCCATTCGCAGGGAGAGATCCGCCGTGGTCATCATGGGTGCATGCCGTTTGGAAGGATCATGGGCATCCTGCACGGTATCTGCCGCAGCTGGGTCAGTCGGAACCCACTGCCACGCTCCGGCGGGACTTTTCACCAGATCCCAGTCGTATTTGAACAAGGTGTTTAAATAGCCCATATCCCATGTGGTGGGGTTGGGTTTCCAGGCACCTTCGATACCGCTGCCGATGGTATCGCCCCCTTTGCCGCTGCGGAAGGTGCTCTTCCAGCCTAAACCCTGTTCTTCAAGGTCGGCGCCCTCAGGTTCAGGACCAACATGGGATGCGGGACCGGCACCATGGCATTTGCCGAAGGTGTGCCCGCCGGCAACCAGTGCCACAGTCTCTTCATCATTCATGGCCATGCGTTTAAAGGTATCCCGCACATCCCGGCCGGAAGCAAGGACGCTGGGTTGTCCATTGGGACCTTCCGGATTGACGTAAATGAGGCCCATTTGCACTGCGGCGAGAGGATTCTCAAGATCCCGGTCCCCGGAATAGCGTTGGTCGCCCAGCCATTCTCCTTCAGAACCCCAATAAATATCTTCCTGGGGTTCCCAAACGTCCTCGCGGCCGCCTGCGAAGCCGAAGGTTTTGAATCCCATGGATTCCAGAGCACAATTCCCGGCCAGGATCATCAGGTCAGCCCAGGAGATTTTTTTCCCATATTTCTGTTTAATAGGCCAGAGCAGACGGCGGGCCTTATCCAGGTTCACATTGTCCGGCCAGCTGTTGAGGGGAGCAAAGCGCTGGGTTCCGTTCCCTGCGCCCCCTCGTCCGTCGTTCAGGCGGTATGTACCGGCACTATGCCAGGCCATTCGTATAAAGAGGGGACCATAGTGACCGTAATCGGCAGGCCACCAATCCTGAGAGTCGGTCATCAAGGCATAAAGGTCTTTCTTTACGGCTGTCAGGTCAAGCTTCTTAAATTCTTCAGCATAATTGAATTCAGGATCCATGGGATTGCCCAGAACGGAGTTTTGATGAAGAACGCTGAGGTTCAGCTGATTGGGCCACCAGTCTTTGTTTTTAGTGCCACCGCCTGCATTGGTGTTTTGTGTGTGGCCGGTCACCGGGCATCTCTTTTCATCCATTAAATTACCTCCTTCTATAAATAATCTTGAGAAAAACTGCATTATCTCACCACTTGGGAGATAAATGCAAATTATAATCATTATAATCTATATTATATATTAATATTTGGGGATTACAAGATGGTAAAGATAAATTTAAAACTTATAAAATAAATCATCAGATGAACTGATGATTTATGTGTAATTAATTATATTTCTTCTCCATCCCATTACTATTCTCCTGTTCATTTCATACTAAAGTTTAGGATTTTTGCTTGGCAGGCAGAGAAGAAAGGGTGATGTAGTCTACGATCTGCGTCAAAATTTAAACGCAAGTGTAACCCCCATCAATGGGTAAAATGGCTCCGGTTACATAGGATGATTCATCAGCCGCTAAGAAGCAAGCGGCTGAATTCAATTCACCGGAATTACCGTAACGTTTAAGGGGTACGGTACGCTCCATATAAGCCTTGAATTCTTCCGTCTTCAGAGTATCGGCGGTCAATTCCGTTTCAAAATAACCTGGGCAGATACAATTTACGGTAACGCCACGGTCAGCCCATTCTGCTGCCAAGGCGCGGGTGAGGTTGACGACCCCACCTTTAGCTGCATGATAGGCGGAAGCGGGTGTAGCTGAGTTTCCTACCATTCCGTACATGGAGGAAATATTGATAATGCGCCCATAACCGGCTTCCAGCATGACTTTACCAAATTCACGGGCGGTACGAAAGACACCGGTCAGGTCGACGGATAGATTGTGTTCCCATACTTCATCGTCCATTTTTTCGGCGGGCATAACGGAGCCGATTCCGGCGTTGTTAATGAGTATATCCACTTTGCCGAACCGGTTTAGAGCAGCTTGAACGGCAGCTTGGACAGAAGCCAGTTGAGTCACATCACAAGGAATTGGATAAGCTTTAACACCATATTGACCTTCTATATCTTCTGCGACTTTACGCAATCTGTCTTCACGGCGGGCCAGCAGCACCACATCGGCACCTTGTTCAGCCAGCCCATGAGCCATTTGCATACCTAATCCACTGGACGCTCCGGTAATAACAGCCACACGGCCTTGCAAATTAAACATGTTCTTATCCTCCTATAGTTAACAGTAATTCATTGTATTTGTAAACTTAGTATGCACTGCAAGGACAAAAGTAATGATAGAAGAAGGATTAATAATTAGATTATCCATGTTTATTGTTTGCTGCAACGCACATGCTGGCAATAGGAGTGGAAAAGGCAAAGCCACTGCACATAAAGGATTTCGCCGGTTACAAAATCACTAATATCTGCTTCCCGAAAAACCCGGGATAACTGTTTTTGGGTAAATATACGCCTGAGTCCGGCCCGATTGCCTTGTAAAGCGCGTGTAATAAAGTGCTCATAATTGCGCCATTGAGCGGGGGATATATCCGGCTGTGTCTTTTTCTTTAAGTGAAGCAGTACCACATCCACACCAGGCTTGGGATGGAAATCCTCCCGAAGAAAATGGTAGACGATCTTCAGATCGAACACCGGCTTTATCATGAGCGATCTCAGGGTTTCATGGGGTTTGCCCATAAAGCGCCTGGCTGCACCTTTTTCCATGGTCAGCCACGCTTCTGCCGGCGGATTTCGGCTTTCTGTCAGCTTACGAAGAATAGCGGTGGTATGACAGAAAGGAATATTGGCAAAGACTTTATAGTCTCCAGAAGCGGGGAGCCGCCATTTCAGGAAGTCTTGATGATATAGGTGCAGATTTGCAGAATCGTTAAATTTTTGGTGAAGCCTATCATATAATTTTTCATCGATCTCAATAGCGGTTACTTTCCGGCAGCTTTCAACAAGCAAGCCGGTTATATGGCCTTTTCCCGGACCGATTTCAATGACATGATCATGGGCGCCGATTGTGGTTCGAGAGAGCAGGCTTTTAATGGTTTTATATCTGGTCAAGTAGTTTTGGGATACCCAAAGGGGCAAGGTTTGCCCTTGGCTTCTATTTTTGGACATAAAAAATACACCTCTTTTTGTTCTATTCGAGTCGAAAAAAAGGTGCACGAAAACAGAGGAAGAGTGTTTATACTTTCCTTATTGTTTCGCACACCTTATTAACGAATCCGAATAAACCAAATACCAAACATAGGTGTATTGAAGCCTCCCCTTAAAATTATATGATTATTATACAAAAAACAACGGTATTGTCAATGCAATCCTTGTTCATATCGGATTCTATGCAAAAATTGAATGATGCAATATCGGAAGACAGCTCCCCAAAAAATCAATTATAGTGGAGGTGGAATAGCCACCGTTTGTCCCAGTGGCTGAAATCAAATTTCCCTTCCTATATAAAAGCTACAAAAGTGAGTGAAGATGTCATGCCATGAAATGGGGAAGTGTGGCATAATAAACAGGTGGACCAGGAATCGAAAGATAGATTCACCTTATGTAACGCAAGTAACTTAAGGAGGTGTCCGGATGACGCTTAGTGAAGAAGAAAGATGGAAAGCTGTGCTTGATTGCGATCCGATCTATGATGGAAAGTTTTTTTACGGCGTAAAAACCACGGGGATTTTCTGCCGTCCCTCCTGTAAATCTAAAAACCCTAAGCGGGAGAATGTGGTTTTCTTTGACACCTCTGCCGAGGCGCGGGCCTGGGGACTGCGGCCCTGTAAACGCTGCCGGCCTGATTTGGCGGAATTCCAACCGCAAAAAGAGCTGGCTGAAAAAATCAAAGGGGTATACGACCTTTATTATTCCGATCACGGCCGGGTACGGGAAGAACTGAAAAAACTTGGCGTCAGCCGGAACCGTATGAGTCAGGTGTTTTATACACACTATGGGAAGATTCCGGGGGAGTATCTGAATACGTTGCGCATTGCCTCTGCTCAAAAGCTGTTGATCCATACCCAGGGCAGTACTTTGCAAATTGCCCTGCAAAGCGGTTTTGAGAGTCTTTCCACCTTTTACACTCAGTTTCGGCGGCTGACCGGGGTGTCGCCTAAAGAATATCGTTGTTCCGTTCTCCGGAGGGAGGAAAGTCGGTGAGCATTGGTGTAAGTGGCCGTGCGGGTGCTGTACTGAAAGCTGATTCTCCAGGATTTTGCTTTCGGCGTTCACTCCATAAGCTGCGCGGAGCAATCTAATCGCTCAAGACCTCCACTGCGTCGGGTTCCCGGCTAAATCGGCTCCTGCCTCATAGCCGGTTGGAAACGTCCTGTTTCCAACCCGACTCCGCTGCAGTCTTTTCGCGAAGATTGCTTACCTGCTCGCTTAGAATCCGTTCTCTGCCTTAAAGCAAAATCCTTGGGCTGTCTTTTGCCACCACCTGCGGCATGGCCGCCTACCCTGAAGAAAGCACAAAAAGAACTCAAAAGAAAAGCCGAAAAAGACCCGCAAGAGTAGCTTTACGCACAAAAGCGAACGGATTTCACTGTGTATAAGGCAGCTAAGGCTTCTGCTTCGCTTCACTCACCATAAGCCAAGCTTTCTTTAAGCGGAGGGGCGGTCAGGTCAAGGTCGCTTTCTTAACATAGGCGAGCCACTGGTTCACATCAGGTATTACCCTGTGGTTTGGCTCGACTGTTAAGAAAGCGAGTTGACCAGCCCTGGAGCTATGGAGAGAGCGTTGTGCGTAAAGCTACTCTCCCCAAGCAACTTTTTCACCTTCTAAAGGAGTGATTTAAGAAATGATTTATACATGCACCATCAGTACCCCTCTCGGCCCCGCCACAGCATCTGCTGAAGAAGAAGCCCTTACCGGGCTTTGGTTTATCGGACAAAAATATTATCCCGCTCAAACAGATGCCTGGGTCAATGAGCCGGAGCTTAGGATTTTTCAGACTCTGCAGACCTGGCTGGACAATTATTTTTCCGGCAGAGAAAGTGCTGCCGTCCCCTTTCCCGAGCTGGCCCCCAAAGGGACGGATTTTCAAAAAGCGGTTTGGGACATCCTTCTGGAGATTCCCCATGGCCGCCTTACCACCTATGGGGAAATTGGCAAAAAGCTGGCCTCCTCCAGGGGGTTATCCTCCATGTCCGCCCAGGCTGTAGGAGGTGCGGTGGGGCATAATCCTATCTCTATTCTTATACCCTGCCACAGGGTGGTGGGTGCCGGCGGAAGCCTAACCGGTTATGCGGGAGGTCTGGAAAAGAAGAAAGCTTTGCTCCGGCTTGAGGAGGCGGACCTTACATCCAGAAAGCTGTTTGAAGTCTGAAGAAATCAGAGGAGAAGCGGTGATGAAACAGAGGATTTTACTTTTAGAAGATGATATAAGCCTGATTGATGGTTTGCAATATGCTTTGAAAAGAAATGGATTTGAGATTGAAATAGCTCGTACAGTCCAGGAGGCCAAGGAATGTATAGCCGAGGAGCACTACGATGTGTTGCTCCTTGACGTTACCTTGCCGGACGGGACGGGTTTTTCGGTATGCGAAGAGGTGAGAAAGAAGGGGAATCAGGTTCCTATTATCTTCCTGACCGCTGCGGATGAAGAAGTCCATGTCATCCGAGGTTTAGACAGCGGGGGGGACGATTATATTACCAAGCCCTTTAAGCTGGGGGAATTATGTTCACGGATCCGGGCCCTTCTGCGCCGTGCCGGAGCTTCCCAGCCCTCTCCATCATCAACCCTTGCTTGTGGCGATCTTGCCATTGATCTGCTGGGGAGCCGCGTTCTCCTTAAAGGCAAACCGCTGGAATTAACCCATGCCGAATACCGGCTGCTATGTTTATTGGTGCGCAACGCCGGACGTGTGGTCACCCGTAACGTTATATTGAATGAATTGTGGGATGGTACTGGGGATTTTGTGGACGATAATACCCTTTCCGTCTATATCCGCCGTCTGCGGGAAAAGGTGGAGGACGACCCGTCCCATCCTGAACATTTAATAACGGTCCGAGGTTTCGGTTACCAATGGAGAGAGGTGTCGGAATGAGTTTTTGGCGAGAAAAACAATCCCGTCATTTCTGCTATGGTTTAATCCTTCTTTCCATTCTTTTGCTGGGCTGGAGCTGGCTTTTGTGCATGGGTCAGACCCAAGCTGCCAAGGAAATGCTCTTGTCCCACGATAGTGCCATGGTCGGTTCTCTTCTGAAGCAAGGTGTACCACCGGATGTGATCGCCTCCGCGGTGGGGAGCACCCAGGATGATGGAGAAGGGAAAAGCTTACTCAGACAGCTGGGCTATACAGAACAAACCGCTCCTCATTATCTGCCCGCCGTCTCCGGTTTTGCAGGAGCTACCTTTCAGTTTGTTCTTTCAGGTACATTCATCTTTATCCTCATTCTCCTTGCTTTCTGCTGGCTTTTTCTTATAAGAAGGGAACGGCTGTATCGCCAGGCTTTGCAAGTCATCGGCGGGTTTTCCGAAGGAGATTTTACAGCCCATTTGCCGCGTTCCGATGAGGGAACTTTGTCCCGGCTCTTTGCTGCCGTGGAGAGCCTTGCCTCGGCACTGCAGGCCAAGGGGGAAACTGAATACAAGGTCAAGGAGTTTTTAAAAAGCACCATCTCGGATATTTCTCATCAGCTGAAAACACCCCTGACCGCCCTTACGATGTACAACGAGATTATCTGGGAAGAGCCGGATAATCCCGCCATCATCACAGAGTTTTCCCGAAAAACCAAGGGGGCTCTCGACCGTATGGAGCAATTGATCCAGTCCCTTCTCAAAATCACCCGCCTTGATGCAGGAAGTATAGCCTTTGAAAAAGCACCCCGGCGGATCTCTGAGATCATAGCTCAAGCGGTTGAGGAATTAACCACACGTGCCGGGAGTGAAGACAAAAAGATCAGTGTAAGCGGACAACCGGAGGAAGAGCTTAGCTGTGACCTGCAGTGGACGAGGGAGGCTGTGGGAAATATTATTAAGAATGCCTTGGATCACACCGCTCCCGGCGGTCATATCCACATTTCCTGGGAACGCTCTCAGGCCATGGTGCGGATTGCTATTGCCGATGATGGAACGGGTATTGCTCCGGAGGATCTTCACCATATTTTCAAACGGTTTTACCGCAGCAAACAGGCCAAAGATACCCAGGGAGCCGGTCTCGGCCTGGCCTTGGCCAAAGCCATTATTGAGGGGCAGGGAGGAGTCCTGTCCGTTCAAAGCATGCAAAATGCGGGCACAACCTTTACGATATCCTTCCTTACGGAATTGTAAGGTGAGATTCACCTCAATGTAAGCTGTATCCCTTATCTTTTAAGGGAAGGAGGTAAGGAAGTTATGGACATTCTGAAGGTTGAAAAGCTTTGTAAAACCTATGGAACACGAGAAGCCCAGGTCCAGGCCTTAAAAGAGGTTTCTTTTACTATGGAAAAAGGGGAATTTGCGGCGGTGGTCGGTGAATCCGGCTCCGGCAAAAGCACTTTGCTGAACTGCATCGGCGGTTTGGATAACCCCACCTCCGGCAGAGTATTTCTGGAGGGCAGAAATCTCTTCAGTATGAAGGAAAGAGAGCGGACCGTTTTCCGACGTAGAAATATTGGCTTTGTCTTTCAGTCCTTTCAATTGATCCCGGAATTAACGGTGGAGCAGAATATTATTTTTCCCCTTCTACTGGACTATCAAAAACCTGATCCCGGTTCAGTCAAGGAGATTTTAGAGGTATTGGGGCTGACGGAACGCAGGAATCATCTTCCCAGCCAGCTTTCCGGCGGTCAGCAGCAACGGACGGCTATTGGCCGTGCTTTGATTACCAAGCCCATGCAGATCCTGGCCGACGAGCCCACGGGGAACCTGGACAGCAAGAACAGCCGAGATGTCATGGATTTGCTTCTGAAAGCCTCCCGGCACTATCAGCAGACTATTTTGATGATTACTCATAATATTAATCTGACTTCCTCGGTAGATCGCGTCCTGAAGGTAACGGACGGTGTGCTTGCCGATCTGGGAGGGATGAGGGGATGAAAAGCTATCTGGACCTCATCCCTATTTCCGCCAAGGTTCATAAAAAACAGAGCAGAATGACCCGGATTTGTATTGTTCTGGCCGTATTTCTGGTTACCGCTATTTTCGGTATGGCTGATATGGAAATACGCAGCCAACAATTGCAGGAGATCAAAAAAGGCGGCAACTGGCATGTGCTGTTCTCTGGTATTGATGAACACACTGCCGCCATGATCGCCGCCAGGCCGGAGGTTAAATTCTCGGGTTGGTATACCTATCTTGGTGAGAAAGAGGAGTATACCCTTTCCGGAAAATCCGTGGCTGCCGTTGGTTTAGATAAGAATACATTTGAGGAAATGCTCCCTACGCAGATCACGGAGGGAGTCTACCCAACCGGAGAAAATGAAGCTGCCCTGACTGTAAACGCGAAAAGTGGTATGGGGATCAACCTGGGGGATATGATCACACTGGAGCATTCCGGTTCTGAACCGGTACAGCTTACTGTGGTGGGTTTCGTTGAAGGGACTTCCCAATTGCTGAAGCAGGATACCCATGCCTTGCTCCTTACCACCGAGGGATTGCGTTCCTCCATTCCCCAGGAGGGCTACACAAGCCAATATATGGTTCAGCTCTCTCCCTACTGCACTATGCAAAAAGTGATTGCCGATATAACAAAGCAATACGGACTTGCCGATCAGCAAGTCCTGGAAAATGGAAATTTGCTGGCGGTGCTGGGCCAAAGCGATAACAATTATGTGCTTGGACTCTATGGTATCGCCGGGGTATTGTTCATTGTGGTCTTGCTGGCTGGGGTTCTCATGATTGCCGGCAGTCTGAACAGCAATGTCATGCAAAGGACGGAGTTTTTTGGGATGCTGCGCTGTTTGGGAGCGACCCAAAAGCAAATTATGAGGTTTGTCCGGAGGGAAGGGATGCAATGGTGCAAAACGGCTATCCCTTTGGGACTAGGCATGGGAATCATGGTCGTATGGGCGCTTTGCGGGGTTCTGAAAGTTCTAAGCCCCGGTTATTTTTCCGAGCTGCCGACCTTTGGCATCAGTTGGATCAGTATCCTGTCCGGTATAGCGGTAGGTATCGTTACGGTGCTCTTAGCCGCCCAATCCCCAGCCAAAAGAGCGGCCCGTGTTTCGCCCCTGGCCGCAGTTTCAGGGAATGCAAACGCTGTTCAGCCTATCTCCGGGGCGGCCAATACCACGCTTTTTAAAATCGAAACCGCCCTTGGTATCCATCATGCCACATCAAGCAAAAAGAATTTCCTATTGATGGTGGGCTCTTTCTCGCTCAGCATTATCCTTTTTCTTTCCTTTTCAGCCACCGTTGATTTTATGCATCATGCCGTCAGGCCATTAAAACCATGGACACCGGATCTTTCCATCGTGAGCACGGATAATACCCCCTCAGTATCCAATGGTCTTCTGGAAGAGCTGCGTGACCATAGGGCAGTTAAGCGGGCATATGGCCGGATGTTCGCCTATGATATCCCGGTCAAAGTGAAGGGGCAAGAGAGGACCATCAACCTGATTTCTTATGAAGATTATCAGTTCACATGGGCGCAGGACAGCCTGATCGAAGGTTCTCTGGATGAAGGGGCTCAGAAGAAAGATCAGGTATGGGTTGTTTACGATTCAGAAAGTCCGTTGGAGGTGGGGGACCAGCTCGCCCTTAGTTTCGGAGAGGTCCCAAAAGAGGTTAGGGTAGCGGGAGTGCTTTCCACCAGTCCTTTTTCCAGTGTGGAGGGTGTGGATTCGGTGATTTGCTCGGAAGGGACCTTCCGGGAATTGACTGGTGAAAGGAACTACACGATTATTGATATTCAGCTTTCCTCAGGGGCAACGGATGAAGATGTGGATGAGATTCGCTCTTTGGCCGGTCCCGATGTCCGGTTTTCCGATCAGCGGGCCGGCAACCGTGAAGGGAGGGGAGCTTTTTACTCCATGGCTTTATTCATCTATGGCTTTTTGGCGGTGATCCTGCTCATTACCGTCTTCAATATCGTGAACAGTGTGGCTATGAGTGTGGCGGCCCGTTTGAAACAGTATGGGGCCATGCGGGCTATCGGCATGAGTGACCATCAGCTTGTCAAAATGGTAAGAGCGGAGGCAGTTACCTATGCCGCCGCCGGAAGTAGTGTCGGCTGCATTTTGGGGGTGACTCTGCATAAACTGGTGTTCGAGAAAATGATTACCTCCCATTGGGGTGATCCCTGGCAGATCCCCCTTGGGGAACTTGGTCTGATCGTGGCCATTGTCATGATCACATCACTTCTTGCCGTCCATGGTCCGGCCAAGCAAATTCACACTATGTCGATTGTGGATACCATAAGTGCCAAGTAAATTGATACTCTTGTTGCCTATATCAAAGGAAGACTCAAAAAAGAAGATTAATGGAAAAAACCCGGTTCGACTAAAGTTGACCGGGTTTTTACCTTGGCGATAATGTCATGCCGATAAACCTCCTCTAGTAAAGACTGTCGGTTTATCTCCTATTTTTATCATGGTTGGCTTTCTGTTGGTATAGACGGTCACGTAATTAAATCCTGCTCTTCTGATCAGTTCCATACCTTCCGGGATGCCTTTGCCCACATCTTCAGCCCAATGGGCATCCGAACCCACCGTAATAATCTCTCCGCCCAGCTCCTTGTAGAGGCGGATAATATCCAAGCCCGGCAAGCATTCCTTAGAGGATTGTCTGAGCCCGGAAGTGTTCACTTCGATCCCTTTGCCTTTTTGAATGACGATCTTGAGAATCTCTGCCAACTGTTCCTGATAATCCATAAGGTTGGCGCGCAGCTGGTAATTGGCTGCATAGCGCTTGACCAGATCCAGGTGTCCAAGACAATCGTAATGGTCCCATTGGGCTAAGACCTTGAGTTCTATCAGGTAGTTTTCACAGTAAGCTGCCAGGTTTTCCGGGGTGTAGTGTACTTCTCCAAAATCCACATTGTTTTGCAGGCGATGGGCAGAGCCCAGAACATAATCATAAGGGTACTCTTCAATGAGCTTAAGTGAGTGCTTGGGAAAACGATGAGGCTGACCCAACTCCACTCCGCTTTTGATTTTTATTTTCCCCTCAAAGCGTTGGCGGGCTTCTGAGATCTCGGAAAAATACTTTTTCCCATTATACTGCAAATACTGTTCATTGCCTGAAGAGGGTTCGAAGTGATCGGTTATGGCGATTTCCTGCAAACCACGGGGGATTGCTTTTTTGCATAGGGCCGTAATCTCATCATGGGCATCGCTTGAGTTCAGGGAATGCATGTGATAATCCATTAAAAACATAGTGTCCTCCATTTAGATTTTGATTTGCCTCTTTTAATATAGCAGAGCATTGTTAACATGCCTTTATGGTTATGTTAAAAGTCGGTTAAAATTGGATGGATTCAAGGATTATGAATCTGATTTCAGATATAAGGCGGATTTGAGAGAATCGATTTCCTGCTGGAGCCAGGCGATAACCTCTGCTTTTTTTTTCATCACGGGGGCGATTTGCTGCCAGAGTATTTGGAAATACTCCTCTACGGCGTTGACCGTCATGGGCTCGTGAATGGAAAAACGCATGGGTGCAGTATTCGCTGGTCCCAAGATCTCGACGATGGCGGCATGCCTTTCTTTAACCAAGCAAGATACATTTTTCTCAAACCCGGGAATGATCGCGTTCTTCCTGACAAAGGCGACAGAGTAATGATCGTAGGTCTTCAGAAGGGAGATCATATGTTGCAGGAAGTCCACCACTTCTTCCATTTCCAGATCCACCGCAGAGAACCCGATGGAATCATAGAGGAAAAATTGCCGGTTTTTCACGAGATAACTTAAGCTATCAAGTGTATAGATATCTTTGTATTCGTAGATTTCAATGTTGGACTGGAAAGATTCCAGACACTTTTGGTGGAAAGCTATGGCTGAAACCATTTCTTGCTGGGAGGCCTTTCTTTTCTGCAAAAGCTTCTTATAGAGAGGAAGAGGAAGGGTAAAGGTACTGAAACCATCTTTATAAAGGAACCGATTGCCGATGGCTTCTTCGCACTCCATATACGAGCTGTAGAAACTCTCTTCTTTTTCTGCCGGATAGTTCATAAGCAAAGGGGTTGCGGAAGCCTGGGTAAGCCTAACCCAATACTCCTCATAGAAGGAGATGGCCAGAGGGTTTTTGAGATAGAGAGCGCAGCAGTTATTGACCTGAGTAAAAAAACAAGACAGGACCCCGGTTTCAGGAACGATAATATAGTCCTTGCCGAGATCCAAGGAGTCGTAGCTTTTGAGATAGTAGAGATAAAGTTGGTCTGTTCCAATTAGAGGTTTTAAAAAATTGAGCAAATCCATCATCCGCTGTACGTCATGAGTGATTCGCAGCAGATAGTGGACTTCACAGCCCTGAGTCATTAAGTCCAACAGCATGGTTTGGAAGTGTCGGAGATCTTCTTCGCTGGACATATAAAAAAATACATCATTGAAATAAGTGATGTATATTACTTTTTTTCTTTTATGGGTTTGCAGTGCCAAGCCTAAAAGATGCCTGAAGGCTGAAGCAACATTATGGGTTCCGGCAATGATCTTGTCCTCATGGGACATACTGACCACTTCATTAAAAAAAGGCGGATTCGCCATTGTTTTTTTGTATTTAAGCAATTTTTTAGATTCCTTAGTGTGCTTTTTATGATTGCTGAGGGAAATCCCCTGGGCTTCAAAAAGCACTTTTTTAATCTTTTCTTCATTGCAGTCCGTTCCAGCATCAACACCAAAAACTCTTTCAAATAGCTCGTTAATGAGCTGGATTTGCAAAGAGTTCTTAATGTTGGCTGATAAAAACTGTGTGATTGCTTCTATGTAATTCGAGTTATACGATGGAATCCTTTTCCCATTTACCCATCGGTTAACAAGG
This sequence comes from Desulfitobacterium sp. PCE1, assembly GCF_000384015.1. NCBI lineage: Bacteria > Bacillati > Bacillota > Clostridia > Eubacteriales > Desulfitobacteriaceae > Desulfitobacterium > Desulfitobacterium sp. PCE1. The sequence continues at coordinate 1,621,782 of NZ_KB913023.1, forward strand.
GAGCCATCCACATTAAGAGCTTTTGAAAGTCTGTTGATACTCACTCCCAGTGCAGAAAGCAGGTATTTCAGACAATGGGCAAAATCAACGGATGTGTTCATGCATATACCTTCTTTATTTCCTTCTTTTTCATTATAAAGATTTATGGATATTTGTCTTAAAAAGATGTTCAGATGTCATAGCCATGGTTATGACATCTGAGTGAAAATCGTTTCATTCTTCCAGATAACATTATAATATGATTCTTATATGAAGATTAACGACATATTTTATCTGGAAACGACATTAAGCAAACTTTTCTTCCCGATGACTTTAATGATTAAGGTGATAAAGATGGAAGACAGAACCGTGATAAAAACTATAAATGCTGAAGGCATCATTGGTCAGCATGGATATAGAGTTTCCCGGCTTTGTGTAAGTATGGGAAGGCAATTAGGCTTAACGGAAAGGGCTATCACAGAACTCAGTATTGCGGGGCTTTTTCATGATCTTGGCAAGATAGCTGTCTGCAGAGCTATTCTTGAAAAACCCGGAAAGTTGACCACAGAAGAGTATACGGAGATAAAGCGTCACTCGGAAATAGGATACAGAATCCTCGGTTCGGTCAGAGGAATGGAAAACATGGCGGAATTTGTGCTTTATCACCACGAGCGTTGGGACGGCAAGGGCTATCCCCGGCAGCTCAAAGGCGGAGAGATTCCTTTATATTCCCGTGTGATCGGTCTGGCCGATGCTTATGATGCCATGACTAACAACCGGAGCTACCGCAAGGCCCTATCCAAGAAAGCGGCTATCCAGGAGTTATTAAGGAATTCAGGGACACAATTTGATCCGGAGCTGGTGGGGGAATTTATTAAGACACTGTAGGGCAGCTTGCAAGCCACGCTTATAAGACGCGAAACATAAACAAAAGGGGGTAACAAACAATGCAACGATTTCGCAATCTGAAAACGGCCTCAAAAATTAATAGTTTAATACTGCTCATGGCGGTATTTCTTGGACTTGTCGGCTTTGTAGGGATATATTCCGCCCATAATCTGGCCGCTTCGATGGAAAGTATGTACCAAAATAACCTGCTCCCTATCAAGTGGCTGAATGGGGCCCGGGGACAAACCAGGGCAGTGGAGGCTCTGACTCTTGAATTATTTATCACTCAGGATCAAAACAGGCAGCAAGAGATTCTCCAGGACATTCAAGAGCGGGTCGCGGAAGTAGATACCCTTCTCAGTGACTTTAGCAAGGAAGTTACGGATCCATACGAACAAGAACGGTTTCCGAAGCTGATGGATGAATTGCAGATCTACCGTGTCGAAAGAGATAAAGCCGTAGATATGGCAATAGCGGGGAAGCAGGATGAGGCTTTTAGATATTTTTCTGCCAATGCTGCAGACAATATCAATGTTGTGAATGTTGTTTTGAAGGAACTTGCCGATTATAATGCTCAGATTGCCGATGAGGCAGAGATAAAAAGCAAGTCGACGGCATCCATGACAACTAAGTTTATGGTGGGTTTGACTTTGGCTGCCATTGTTCTGGCTGTGGGTATTGGTCGGTTTATCGCCAGGATGATTTCTAATCCCCTGATTCAGTTGGAAGGTACCGTTATGGAAATCTCCCAGGGGAACCTAACCGTTGAAAAATTGGATATATCTTCTGAAGATGAGATTGGCCAACTGGCTGCGGAAGTTAATGCTATGACGGAAAATTTAAGAGTTTTAATTGAAAATATAACCCACACAGCGGAGCAAGTCGCAGCTTCGTCAGAGGAGTTGACAGCCAGTGCCGAGCAATCTGCCTCGGCTACGAATCAGATCGCCGCAACCATTACCGAGGTGGCGGCAGGAGCAACCAGGCAGGAAACCGCTGTTGATGATACAGCTTCAATTGTAGAACAGATGTCGGCAGGCATTCAGCAGATCGCAGCTAATGCCAATAGTGTTTCAAGGTCTGCCGATATGACAACCCATGCGGCCGGTCAAGGGGACAAGGCGGTGAACGCCGCCGTGAACCAGATGAAAAACATTGAAAAAACGGTAGCAGGCACGGCACAGGTCGTGACGCAGCTAGGGGAGCGATCGAAAGAAATCGGTCAGATTGTGGATGCTATTTCCGGAATTGCCGCCCAAACCAATCTGCTGGCACTGAATGCGGCAATCGAGGCGGCTCGTGCCGGTGATCAAGGCAGAGGGTTCGCCGTCGTTGCCGAGGAAGTACGCAAGCTGGCGGAGCAATCCCAAGAAGCGGCTAAGCAAATTGCCGATCTGATCGCGGAGATCCAGAAGGAGACCGATAGCGCGGTCAAGGCTATGAACGAAGGTACCCATGAAGTCAAGGTCGGATCGGAAGTGGTAAACTCTGCCGGAGAGGCCTTTAACGAGATCGTGGGCCTGATCGGTGAAGTTTCCACCCAAGTCAGGGAAATCTCAGCAGCCATTCAGCAGATGGCTTCCGGAAGTCAACAAATTGTGGATTCGGTACGGGATATTGACCGCATCAGCAAGGAAGCATCCAGTCAAACTCAGACCGTTTCGGCTGCTACCGAAGAACAGTCCGCATCTATGGAAGAAATAGCAGCATCCAGCGAGGAACTGGCTAAAATGGCGGAAGAGCTGCAGAGCTCGGTCAGGAAGTTCAGGATATAGAAAATTTGGGATATGACCTCAGGGATTTAAAATAGCATGAAACAGCGCCTTTATGTTTCGATTGAATCGTAAAGGCGCTGTTTTTTAATTTTTTTACTCCTTGTCTTTATGATTCATTTTAATTACTGGTATGATAATAGTACCAGACAACGGTAAATTTTTTTTAAAAAGTTTTGCGAAAAGTTGCTTTTGACTTCGTTGTATAGAGTGTAAGAGCTTTTACAAGGAAAAGGGGGAAACCATGAAGACCAATAACAATGTCATAGGGCGCTTGAAAAATAGAGAGGAAGATGCTCTGGAATTTATTATGGATGAATACTTCCCTTTAGTGAAGGGGATTGTCAGTCAAGTCCTGCTTCCTATAGGAAGTCGGGAGTTGGCGGAGGAATGCATCAGTGATGTTTTCCTTGCCGTTTGGCATCATGCGGAAAAATTTAAGGGGGAAGGGGAGGAGGATTTCCGCAAATGGCTCTGCGCCATCGCCAAATACAGGGCTATTGACTTTTATCGCCGGGAAAGAAAATGCGTTGAAATTCCTTCTTCCGATCGTAAGGGGATAGATTTGTTTCCGCCCCAAGAATCAGCAGAGGAGCAGGTGCTGTTTAAGGAGAACACAAAGGAAATGAAAAAGATGCTGAACTCCTTTTCTTCTACGGACCGCAACATATTTATTATGAAATTCTTTTGGGGTATGCCCTCTGAAGAGATATCCAGGAAATTAGGACTGACGAAATCTGCTGTCGATAATCGTATTTACAGGAGTAAAAAACAGCTGGTAAAAGGTGTTTTGAGCTTAGGAGAAGGGGGAAATTAACCGTGAAAGATCTCTATGAATTTTTTAATGAGATAGATATTGACTTGAATGAGTTTGAAGAGGCGGAGGTGGATGAGCTGGAAAAGTCGAGAGTCAAAAAAAGGGTAAGAGAAAGGATTGCCGAAACCGGTCATTCGGGCGGACTGAAGAAACGGAGAAAAAGCAAGGGAATGGTGGCTGTAGCTGCTGCCATGATTATGACGGTAGGACTCTCCGGTTTTGGTTTGGCTTTTCCCGCTTATGCCAAGGAAGTTCCTGTCATCGGCGATATTTTCCGATTTTTAGATGACGGACGTACGGGGGTGTATGATTTATATACTGAAAAGGCCTTGGACATCGATATGGTCAAAGCAGACAATGGCATCGAAGTGACGCTGAATCAAGGCGTTTATGACGGAAAAACCTTATCTTTCACCTATACCATAAAAACGGAAAAGGATTTTGGGGAAAGACCCTATTTGAATAGCGAAGTTGATGTTGATTTTGCCCAGGGCTCCACAGGCGGCGAGCAGTTAAAGAGAGTCAGTCCCGGCGTCTATGTGGGGCAAAGCAACTATACATTTTTCAGTGAGGAGGAAGCCCGGGATTCGATTTCTTTCCGCTGGAAGATTTCCGGGATGACAAACATGGAGGAGGGAGCAGAACCCAAAGAAAATAAAAAGACACCATGCAAGCTGAATTTCAGCGTATCCTTAAATACTTTGGACTATACCGTGGTCAAGATTGATGCCAATCAGGATCAGGTTCAGAATGTGGCTATCAGCTTAAACCGCCTCTCCATAACCCCCATCAATACCCTTCTCTACTACTCCGAGATAGTTCCTAACACTCTTTCCCATGCAGCCCAGATGGATTGGGAAATCAAGGATGATTTGGGCAATGTCTATGAGTATGAAGGGAATGGGGGGCATGGCAAAGTTGGTGATAAAATGACTGAAATGGAACATATTATCACCTTTAAACGCCTTGATCCCAAGGCGAAAACCCTGTTGATCACGCCGACCTTGAAACTGGTTCCTACCCAGGGTGGCGGTGTGGAATTTGATGAAAACGGCCATGAAACCCGGTTCAGCTACGAAGGGCTGCCGGAGGGGGTCACTGCCGGAGAGTGGACGATGAAGCCGATTAGCGTAGACCTTAGCGCTGTGAACTAAAGCCTTATACATTCTGCCTTGAAAAAGACCTCTTGAAAGTTAAGTCTCCAGGATTTTGCTTTCGGCGTTCACTCCATAAGCTGCGCGGAGCAATCTAATCGCTCAAGACCTCCGCTGCGTCGGGTGCACCTGCGCCGCTAAGTAGTTTCTGTGGCATGGCGGCTTGGGCGAAACCCTCGCCCGGGTTTCGTGGCTAAATCGGCTCCTCGAAAGCACTGCTTTCGCACTTGTTCTCATAGCCGGTTGGAAACGTCCTGTTTCCAACCCGACTCCGCTGCAGTCTTTTCGCGAAGATTGCTTACCTGCTCGCTTAGAATTCGTTCTCTGCCTTAAAGCAAAATCCTTGGGGTTGCCTTTCGGGCTTGAGCGGTGCAGATGTGGGATAAAGCTACCCGATCCGAGGAGTCTTTTTCATCATCTGATGATGTCGCAAGAGGCGTGGAGCCTACTCTGAGAAAGATCCGCGAGCTTAGCTTTGCACACAAGATAACGAGGAAGACCTGTTCCATCTAAGGACGGGTCTTCCTCGTTTTGTGGCATTTTCAGCGAAGTCAATCAGTCGGGAAGGACGATCTCCGCTTTTTCGCCGATTTTTAAGGGGGTTTCGGGGGCCAGGTTTACTTTGATCTTCATGCTTTCTTTATTCTTATTGGCAGAAGTCTGCATGTCCTTGGGGGTATATTGGGCCTTAACATCAATAAAGCTGACGGTTCCTGAGTATTCCTTCTCTCCGGAGTGGATGACCACGTTTTGTCCGTAGCTTATTTTGGGCAGATACTCCTTGGGCAGATAAGCCACCAGGTGTTTTTCTGTTTCCGAAGCGATATCGATGAGATCAAATCCGGGGGAGACCATATTTCCGGGCAGATAATTCCTGCTGATAACCGTTCCGTCCTGAAGAGCGGTAAGGGTGTATTTAGCTAAATTATCCTTGGTCTGGCGGATTTGTACTTCAGTTAAAGCTACATCGGCTTGAGCGGCGGCGATTTTTTCCTGGGGAGTTCCTTTTTGCAGCAAGGTCATTTGCTGGCGGGCATTATCCAATTGCAGGGCCGCCGTGGTAACGGCGGCTTCTGCCAGATCCACCTGGTATTTGAGCTTATCCAGTTCAGCCTGAGGGAGTGCGCCGGCTTTCTGGAGAACCTGAGCATCTTCATAATCTTTCCTGGTCCGGTCCTGAGCCAGCTGGGCATTGGCATTGGCTATTTCCGCCAGCTTCACGCTATTTGCAGACTGCTTCAAGGCCTCAGAGTCAGCTCCGGTCTTTAATTCGGCCAGGACCGCCTGTTTCCTGGCCAGGGTCTGCTCCAACTGTTCCAGAGCATACCGTTCATTGCGGTCATCCAGCACGGCCAGAACGTCACCGGCTTTAACGGTTTGGCCAAGCTCCACAGCCTGTTGGCTGATTTTCCCGGACACTTCGCTGTAATGGGCATAGATGCTTGTCTCCACGATTCCTTCCAAGACCAGGCCGGAGGTGGGAGAACAGCCAACTGCGGTTAAGATCATGGCCATAAGTCCGGTGAAAATAAGCCCTGAGTGTAGTGTTCGCATATTCATAACCTTATGTTCCTCCTCAGTTCGATTAGGTTTGTGCACATTATCTGCTCTGAAAAAGATATCAATGTAAGTTGATTCTCCAGGATTTTGCTTTCGGCGTTCACTCCATAAGCTGCGCGGAGCAATCTAATCGCTCAAGACCTCCGCTCCGTCGGGTTCCCGGCTAAATCGGCTCCTGCCTCATAGCCGGTTGGAAACGTCCTGTTTCCAACCCGACTCCGCTGTAGTCTTTTCGCGAAGATTGCTTACCAGCTCGCTTAGAATTCGTTCTCTGCCTTAAAGCAAAATCCTTGGGTGGTTTTTTGGGCTTGAGCGGCGCGGATCTAGGATAAGCTACCCGACCCAGACAATACTTTTCATCCCCAGCCGGTGCCGCCTGCGGCATAGACGGTTAACTTGAAAAAGACCTGGAAAAGAATCGAAAAAGACCGATAAGCGTAGCTTTACGCACAAAAGCGAACGGATTTAGCGGAGGGGCGGTCGGGTCAACGATGCTTTCTTAACATAGCGGAGCCACCGGTTTACATCAGGTATTACCCGGAGGTTTGGCGGAGCTGTTAAGAAAGCGAGTTGACCAGCCCTGGAGCTATGAAGAGAGCGTTGTGCGTAAAGCTACCCGACCCGGACAACACATTTCACCCTAGATCCGCCGATATTTCTTAAGAAGCAAGGTATTCAAAATTATGAACAACACGGAACAGGCCAGGATAATCCCCAAATCCCCGGCGATGACCGCAAAACCGCTGCCCTTGATCATCACTGCGGTCAGCGCATCGGCTATATAATAGAGAGGCATAGCGTAACCCACGACCTGCATCCCGGCAGGCAGATCAAATAAACCGGAAAAGAAAACCTGGGGGACGATAATCAGGGGGATAAACTGAATCATCTGGAACTCATTATTAGCCAGAGTAGAGGCCAGGATTCCCAAAGTCAGAGCGATCATGGCCGTCAGGAGGGTAATGAGCAGAATCAAAGCAAAGGAACCGATCATCATCACCTTGAGGACATAGACACAGTACCAGGAGATGAGGAAGGATTGCAGGATCGTAAAAAGACCGAAACCCAGGACATAGCCCACCACGATCTCCCAGCGTCGGACCGGAGTGGAAAGAAGTTTCTCCAGGGTCCCTGAGGTTCTCTCCTGCAAGAAAGAAATTCCCGAAACCAGGAAGACAAAAAAGAAAATAATAAAGCCGATTAAAGTTGCTCCAAAGTTATCAAAACTTGGCAAATCCTCCTGGCCATAGACATAATTGACCTCAGACTTAAGATCCGGCCTGGAGAGCACAGCGGACATTTTAGCCTGCTCCAAAGCGGCCAGAGCGACTTTGGCCTTGGTGGGATTGCTGCCGTCCACTTCAATCGTGGATTTCCCGCCGCTGATGCTGATCGTGGCAATGACTTCCCCCTGCTCCAGAGCCCGGCGGGCTTCGCTCTCGCTGTACCGTAAGCCTCTGACGTTTTGTTCCTCAAGTCTATCCTCAAATCCCGCCGGGGCATTGATTACGGCCACATTCACCACAGGAACGGTATCGGCCAGAATAAAATAAACCAGGGTGAGGAGAAACACAGGGGCTACCAGCATCAGAGCCAGTGTGCGCCGGTCATGCCGCAATTGATTTAAAATCCGGAAGGCTAAAGCTCTAACTCTCATCGTGCTGTCCTCCATAATAGATGAAAGCGTCTTCGATGCTGTTGACTCCGATCCTCTCCTGAAGCTCCCGGGAAGTGCCCTTGGCGATCAGGCGCCCACCCCTCATCATAGCCAGGCTATGGCATTTATCCGCTTCATCCATCACATGGGTTGTGACCAAGATGGTAACCCCCTGCCCGGCCAATGTGTTCAATTCTGCCCAGATATCTCTTCTTAAGAGAGGGTCAATTCCTACCGTAGGTTCATCTAAAACTAAAACCGGCGGATTATGGAGAATGGCAATAGCCAGGGAGAGCCGCCGTTTCATGCCGCCGGAAAAAGCCTGAACCGGTTTGTAGAGATGTTCCGTAAGATTGACCAGCTCCATGACTTCAACCGTCCTTTTTTTGATCTCTCCCTTGCTCATTCCGTAAATTGCTCCGAAAAACTGCAGATTTTCCACCGCAGTCAAAGAACCATAGAGGGCATCGGACTGGGCCATATACCCCACCTTGTTCATTAAGCTCAGCTGGGGCATTTTCTCACCGAGGACATACGCTTCCCCTGAAGTAGCTTCCAGGATTCCGGCGATGATTTTGACGACGGTGGTCTTGCCGCAGCCGGAAGGGCCAAGCAAGCCATAAATCTGACCATGGGGAATTTTCAGGTCAATATCTTTGAGGACATGCTTTTTGCCAAAGAATTTATTCACATGCTGCACGACGACGCCATGGGGATCTTCCGGACCGGGAGAATTCTTTTTGCTCTTATTCTGTTTCATCAGTGTTTTCAGCATCTCTATTCCCCCTAAAGGCAAGCCTATTTATTGAACAATGAGTTGATTATTTTCCTGATTTGATTATAATCAAACCATAATAAGCCTTCAAGAGACAAAACAGGGCCTTATGACGGTTAATAAACATTTTGCTTTAATTTGTTCATTTATATGCAAAAGTTTTAAGCAAAGGGGAGGAATCGCTCATGAATCCGAATGAAGACCGGCGCATTATCCGGACTAAAGAGGCCATTCGCAATGCTTTGGTTGCCTTGATCGAAGAAAAGGGATTTGACGCTTTATCCGTCAAGGATATTACAGCGAAAGCCAATATCAACCGAGGTACTTTTTACCTCCACTATAAGGATAAGTTTGATCTGCTGGATAAGACTCTGGAAGAGGTCACCAAGGATATGGAGAATATTATCTTAAAAATCACGACTCTCTCCACAGCGGATTTTGTCGATACGCGAATACCCTTGACAATCGTGGTCAGATTGTTTGAGTATTTCAATGACAATGCCTCCTTAATGCAAGCCATATTATCAACAAAAGGGAATTATGCTTTACAAACTCAAATTAAAAAATTAATGTGGAGCAATATATTCGAAAAGAATTATGTCACATTAATCAAAAAAGAAAAGCTATTGGTACCCAGCGAGTATCTGGTTTCTTATATCGCTTCCGCTCATTTTGGAGTGATACAGGAATGGCTGGATAGAGGACGGCGGGAAACACCGGAGGAAATGGCAAAAATTCTTGTCAACATCACCTTCCACGGCCCGCTCTTTGCAGCAGGAATCTTCACTTAAAAGCAAACGGCGGACCGGACTGAACCGGCCGCCGTTTGTTAACTTCTGTTTAGTTAAAAGGTTAAAAAGTGATTACCCGGGGAGCTTCGGTAAAGGAGGAGAATGTCGCAGTAGCATCTTTTAGGTAAAAGACGATGGTGTTGTCATCGTCCGCTTTATACATTCCCTGCAGGGAAGGGTAGGCGTCCAGCAGATCCTGCTTGGCTTCCAGACGGTCGTCCTCAACAGCCACCGCCGCTACCCGAATCCACTTACTGCCGTCGAGGACGGCGCAGATTTCGATTTTGGGATGGGTCTTTAACTGCCGGTAGACATCTTTGACCTTGCCCGTTTGAATATAGAGCTTGTTTTCAAAAATGTTGACGGTGCCGAAAGGCCGGACGCGGGGCAGATCGCCCTCTTGAGTTGCCAGGTAATAGGTTCCGCACTGTTTCAAAAACTCATAGACTTCCTGCATGCTTGAATCCTCCGTTTCTTAGGGATTGACGAGGAATCCCTTTATCGCTATTATTGAAACATGATGGGATAGTTAATTCAAGTACGATCATTTAGTATAGTAAGTCTAAAATAGGATACTGAGGAGAAGGTATGGAAAAAGATTTATATGGGATTTGCCCCTATGTGACGGCCCAAAAATTGCTTACAGGAAAATGGACTCTGCTGATCATGTACCATTTAAGCCTTAAGAATATGCGCTTTAATGAACTGCAAAGAGCCCTTCCCAGTTTGACCCAGGCGACTCTGACCAAGCAGCTGCGGATGATGAGCGATAACGGCTTGATTATTCGCACTGTATATGATCAGATACCGCCCAAGGTGGAGTATTCCCTCAGTGAGCTGGGTAAACGGTTCAGCCCGGTTTTGGATGCTATCCAGGAATGGGGAAACGAATATATTGACTTTCTGAAAAGCAAAGCCGGTACTTAAAAATCCCTGGCTTTGTGCAATGAAATCCTTGAAAGGACTTGTAATCGCTATAATAGTGACTCAAGTCCTTTATCTATTTCAGAAGGATAGTTGGCGTAGGAAAAAACACTTTTAAGAAGAATTTAAATGAAATTAAAGCCGCTTTTAAGAAATTTCTAAGAATTTTTCTTCCTAATTTTAAGAACTAAGTTTTATAATGTAGTTAGCAGTCTTCGTTAAACTTATTACTTAGTGAAAAGGAAGTTAAGAGAGATGCTAACTATCATTCAAAATACAGTTCGAAATGTCAAGCCGCTTTGTCTCATGCTGTCCATTCCACTGTTGAATATTATTTATGGTCTGCTTAATAATACTGACCGTGGGGTCTACAGCATGGTGACAGACCTTGATCTGCATACCCCTTTTTTGAAAATATTTGTTATACCTTATTTAATTTGGTATTTTTTCATATTCGGAACCTTAGTCTTCTTTTGCTTTAAGGATAAGAAACTCTACTATCGGACCCTGACGGCGGTAAATCTTGGCTTGTTGGCATGTTACGGGATCTATTTCATTTTCCAAACCCATGTTCCCAGGCCGGAGCTGGTTGGTCATGATTTTTTGACGAAGCTGGTTGCTCTTGTTTATAGCAATGATCAGCCCTATAACGCTTTTCCAAGTATCCATGTCCTCATGAGCTTTTTGATGATTAAAGGGATCAATAAGTACCAGGGTAAAAACTATCTGAATATGTCCATGGTGTATTTGAACGTGATCTTAATCATCTTATCGACTGTATTTATTAAGCAGCATGTTATTTTAGATGTTTTTGCGGCTATCGTATTAGGCAGTCTGATTTTCGATCTGGTTTTTTATGCGAATATAGAGGAAGTGTGGGCAAAGTTAAGGCTTAGGCTAAAGACCCCCAGCTTGGGGCTGCTGATGAAAAAAGAACAGAAATCTAACTCCACTTTCCGTGTGTGACAGTAAAATTACGGCAGGAAGCTGGAAAGTATAGCCTCGGGGACTGATTCCCCGGGGTTTTTCATTTCTTGGCTTACTAAGCACACTCAAAAGAGAAAGAGTTTAGTTTTATTCTATAAAAAATTAATAAATTCCCAAGAATTCTTTTGCTTATTGTTAAGAACTAAGACCTATAATGCATATAGCGGCGTTCTGGTGAACCTTTACCATGTGCAGAATGATTAAGGTTTATGACTAAGTGAAAAGGAAGTTAAAAGAGATGCAAACAATACTTCAGAACCTCAGGCCCCTTTGTTTAATGTTGTCCATTCCTCTTTTGAATATATTTTATGCTTTGCTCAACAATGCTGATCGGGGAGCCTATAGCCTGGTGACAGATCTGGACCACGCTATTCCTTTTTCAAAAGTCTTTATTGTGCCTTATATAATTTGGTATTTTTTCATTTTCGGAACCTTGGTCTACTTTTGTTTTAAGGATAAGAAAGTTTACTACCGGACCCTGTTGGCTCTTGATCTTGGCTTATTGGTATGTTACGGGATCTATTTTCTTTTCCAAACCCAGGTTCCCAGGCCGGAACTCGTTGGCCATGATGTTTTGACGAAGCTGGTTGCTCTTATTTATAGCAACGATCAGCCCTATAACGCCTTTCCAAGTATTCATGTCCTCTTGAGTTTTTTAATGATTAAAGGGATCAATAAGTACCAAGGTAAAAACTATCTGAATATCTCCCTGGTTTACTTAAATGCGGTTTTAATCATTTTGTCGACTCTCTTTGTTAAGCAGCATGTTATTTTAGATGTCCTTGGGGCTATAGTGCTAGGCAGTGTGATGTTTGACCTGGTTTTTTATGCGAATATGGAGGAGTTACGGGCAAGGCTCAAGAAACCATACTTATTATTGATGTTAAAAAGAAATCAGAAGTCTGAAATTCGTCTTCAGCAGGGTAAGGGGGTAAAGTGATTGAGGTGTGCTGTTGATGTGTTCCCGTGGACGTATCATGTGGAGTGCATAATAATGATGACATAGTATTCTTTGAGAAATACAGCAAAATAGATCGCTCTACAAAAGGGCTTTCCGGTGCGGGCGAATGGAAAACACTCCAAAAGTTACTTCCTGATTTTAAGGATAAGCGCGTACTGGATTTAGGCTGCGGGTTCGGCTGGCATTGTCAATATGCTATCGAGCATGGTGCCAATGCTGTCACAGGAGTTGATATTTCCGAAAAAATGCTGACGGTAGCAAAAGAGAAAACAGATTCGAAAATTCGCTGTATCCAGATGCCTATTGAAGATATCGCTTTTGGTGAAAACTCATTTGACGCAGTAATTAGTTCGCTTGCTTTTAGTTTGAAACTACGAACTAATGGTTATTTGAATTATCTGACCGATAAACAGGAATTTGTCATCAAGATAAAGTTTCTTTGCTGTAATGAAAAACGAACTTAACTAGAAATTTATCAATGAGGAGCATTCCTGTAGTAGTCAAAAATGATCTTTGTCAAAAAGAAGACCTCACGTTACAATTTGAAAGGACTGTTGGCCAACAGAATCCAAT
>NZ_KB913023.1:1634719-2079362 GCF_000384015.1 Desulfitobacterium sp. PCE1
AAAGGACTGTTGGCCAACAGAATCCAATCAAAATAACGGAGGTCATCCCAAATGAATTTTACACAAAATGAGAAACTAAAGCAACTATCCGAAAGAAGTATTGTGATCGGAGTGGACATCGCCAGCGAGCTTCATTACGCCAGGGCTTTCGACTGGCGAGGAGTCGAGCTAGGCAAAGTATTCAAGTTTGAAAACAGTGCTGAAGGATTCAAGGATTTCTACGCATGGATTGAACATTTAAAAAGGCAAGCACAAAAGGACTGTACAGTGGTAGGCGCAGAGCCAACCGGCCATTACTGGTTTGGCCTGGCATCCTACCTAAAAGAGCAAAGCATAAAGTTAGTCCTCGTCAACCCATTCCATGTAAAGCGTAGTAAGGAGCTTGATGACAACCACCCCAGCAAAACGGATGCAAAGGACCCCAAAACCATCGCTAAGCTGGTCATTGAGGGTAGATACAATGAACCCTATATACCGGAAGGGATCTATGCAGAACTGCGAATAGCGATGGTTTGCAGAATGCGCATCCAAAAGGAATTGAACAGTATAAAAAATCGCATTCAGCGGTGGCTGAAAATCTACTTTCCCGAGCATGAAACGGTATTTGGAAAGTTTGATGCCACAAGTAGCATGCTGGTATTGCAAGTTGCTCCGCTACCTAAGGACATTGAAAGGCTGGGAGTAGAAGGAATAAACCGAATTTGGAGAGACAACAAGTTGAGAGCAGTGGGAATGAAAAGGGCTAAGAGCCTGTATGAAGCTGCTCAGAAGAGCATTGGTTGCACCGAAGGAGAGTCTTGTTCCCGAATGGAAATTCAGCTATTACTCCAAGACTATCACACTAAAACGGCACAATATCAGGCAGTCACTGAAACCATTGATGGGTTGTGTTGTCAAATCCCCGAAGTAGCCAAGTTACTTGAAATTAAAGGTGTTGGCCTTGTTACTGTGGCAGGTTTTCTCTCCGAAGTTGGGGATATCAAGCGTTTTAATTCTCCAAAGCAAATTCAAAAACTTGCGGGCTTAGCCTTGCGAGAGAGTAGCTCGGGTAAGCACAAAGGACAGACCACGATCAGCAAGCGCGGCCGCGCACGACTAAGGGCGATTCTATTTCAGGCAGTAATGCCACTCGTCGCAAAAAACGCAGAGTTTGCAGAGATACACAACTACTATACGACCAGGAGTAAGAACCCTCTGAAGAAGAAACAATCGTTAATTGCCTTAAGCTGTAAACTGATTCGGGTGTTTTATGCCCTATTAACAAAGGGTACAGACTATGACCCGAAGAAGCTCATTACAGACATACATCGCCCAGCTGAGTATTTAGCTGCGTAAGAGGAATAGTAGCGAAACCATAAGAAACAAACGATCTTTGGGTTAAAGCGTCACCCCAGAAGCGAACAATCTAGGTAACCTAGCAAGACAAAAGAGCTGGTAGTCAGTCGCATAGTTCACCATTAGAGCAAAGACTCGGTTGAGGAGCATAACTGACACCCAATCATGGATAGGTGGAACGAAGGAATTTAGGGCAGGTTTTAACCTTGACCCTGTTAGACATGGGAGGTTTACCACCGTGAGAATAATGGGTTTACAACGGCCAACATATGCCAAAAAAGCAGACGTTTGCTTTGCTATACCCAAATTCTCTGAATTAGGCATTCTATGCGAATTCTATCCGTGGTGAGCTAGTTTGTTTGGTAAGGAATTCTATGAAAAAGCGAGATATTCAAAGAAAATCAAAAAATATTATAGGGAGGTGCTCTATGTTGGAAAGAGCAATATATTTAATCACTGGCGTTATGGCGTCTGGAAAATCAACAGTTGCGGAACTGCTTGCCTCAAAAATGGAAAAAGGTGTGCATCTGCGCGGCGATGTGTTTCGCCGAATGATTGTATCAGGACGTGCCGAGATGTCCGCACAGCCGTCCGATGAGGCTATCCGGCAGTTGCATCTGCGCTATCGCTTGACCGCAGATGCTGGAAAAACCTATTATGACAACGGATTTTCCGTTGTTTTGCAGGACAACTACTACGGAGAAGAAATATCCCGCATATTGGATATGTTGAAGGACTATCCTGTTCAAATAATAGTACTCTGCCCGAATGTAGAGACTGTAAAAAAGCGTGAAAAAATGCGGGGAAAGATCGGTTATACTGGCTTTACGGTAGAGGCTTTGTATGCGGATTTCATGAAGGAGACTCCAAAAATAGGCTTTTGGCTGGATACCTCGGAACAGTCCCCCGAACAATCAGTCGAGGACATTTTGTTACACTTTGCGGAATAATAGAGTTGGAGAGAATTATATGCCTAATAAAACATAGTGAAAATACATCGCATACAAGCAAATCTAGATGCTAGAAATCTTTCATCTGCTAAGCTTTGTGAAAGAGTCGGAATGCGTAAAGAGGCTCACTTTATTGAAGACTATTGGAATAAGGAAGAATGGACGGATAGCTTTATTTATGGAATGTTAATATCGGATTTCTACAAACACTCTTGAATTAATCAAGAATAATAATAATATGCCCCATTAATTAGAAAAGAGAATTTAGTAAAGTACATTTTAGATAGCATTAAACTAAATAGTCAGATTTGTGACGAAAATACAACTTTTATGAAAAAATTTACGAGTTTTATCAAAGAAAGTATAAAAATTCACTGAACTAGATGATGTAATTCATAAACTGAGCGAATTGCAAAACAGTAAGTAAGGTATCAGACTCCACCAAGGAATGAGTGGGTCTTCATGACATCATTTTTGTATCCTCAAGGCATATTGGAGACGGTAGTAAGGATTGAAAGGAAATAGTTGAAATAGCTGGATTGAAGGTATCTTAAGAGAATATATAGGTGTGTTTCTGTTCCCTTAGACGATGAGTTTAGGGGGATTTTTGTTAATTTAAAAATCTAAGTTAGATGCAACCACTGGAGCCATTTATCAAAAGTGAAGAAAAAAAGGTAGCAGATGCAGCTTCTTTTGCTGTCGATATTCTTTCTCAAACCCATCTATGTATATTAAAGAGATTTTTCTTTCTCCTGATAGAAAATTAATGGCTGTGAATACTTGCTCCAATAAAAGTGAATATATATTTATTATTGATGAGATAAATGGTATGGTAAGTCCGGAGTTAATTGGCAGTGCAAGAACACTATTCGGAGCAAAGAAAGGATATGAGGTACTCATAAGAATTGACAACGAAAACTATTCTTCAATTTCCAATGTTATTTGGAATAACAATCAAGAGATTAATTTTGATGCTAATTTATCCTATGCTAATACCGAAATTATAGAGGATGTATCTGTTAAGTATGATTTTGCTAGGAAATTGTTTGAAATAGAACCTAATCAATAGAGTGTATAAGGGAGTATAAAGGAGTTTATCTTTATATAAAACCCTTTACTTCTGCGTATTAGTGTCATCACCTGGCCCCAACCCACGTTGAGTGCGATGACGAATAGTGCCATTGAAATATCACAAGGATTAGAAAAAGAACGATATTCTTCCGCAAGACGTTGTAATTGAGCATTGGATTTTAACCGGATAATATAATATACCACTATCTTTTCAAAAGAACCGTGAATAATTCAGGTTACATATGAATATTGGAGTTTAGCGACAACTACGTTGACAAATACCGTTTCCTATAAAAATAAAACTGCAGGTCCCAAAGAACCTGCAGTTGTCGTACTCTGTTTATAAAATTTAACAAGAGGCAGCGGGAAAAGCGATGTTCCTGGTCTCAACAGTGCGAATGAAATCGGCAGGATACCTGAGCCGGGCGCCAAAATTATGAAAGCAACCAACACGGAGGCGATCTATAAACCTAACTTTTTCTTCATTGCATCAGGATACAGGCTATGCGTCAAGGCGTTTTCCGCGGTAATCAATCCTTCTTCGTACAGGGTCAGCAAGCTTGTGTCCATGCTGACCATTCCATAATCTGCCGAGGAGTAGATCGTCGAATCGATCTGATGGGATTTGGAGTCCCGGATCATGGTCCGGATCGCGTTATTGCACAGCATAACCTCGAATGCGGGGACAAGGGTGCCCTGCGTAGAAGGGATCAGCTGCTGGGATATGACCGCCTGCAGCACCATGGAAAGCTGGATCCTCACCTGCCGCTGCTGATTGGCCGGAAATACGTCGACGATACGGTCCACCGTGTTGGCGGCGCCTAAAGTGTGTAAAGTGGAGAATACCAATTGACCGGTCTCCGCAGCCGACATGGCGATGGAGATGGTCTCAAAATCTCGCATTTCCCCCAGCAGTATCACGTTGGGAGCCTCTCTCAGGGCAGCCCTGAGTCCCCTTTCGTAACTGGGGGTGTCCATGTAGATCTCACGCTGGCTCACGATGCTTTTATCATGTTTATGGAGAAACTCGAGGGGATCTTCCAAAGTAATAATGTGAGCCTCCCGAGTCTTGTTGATCTTATCAATGAGGCAGGCCAGAGTCGTGGATTTGCCGCTTCCGGTGGGCCCTGTAACCAAAATAAATCCCTTATTCTTTGCATAGAGATCGATGACCTGCTTTGGTATCCTGAGGACCTCGGGATCCGGCAGCTTAAACAGTACCACCTTCAGCACCGCAGCCAGGGAACCTCTTTGCATAAACGCATTGACCCGGAACCGCCCCACGTTGGCGAGAGAAAAAGAGAAATCATCGTCATGATCTTTTTTCAGAATGTCGATGTCTCTCCCCGCAAAGTCATAGATCTGGCAGATCATCGTTTCCGTATCCGGCGGCAGAAGCCTCTCCCCCATGGATATGATTTTTCCGTTTGAGGAATAGGAAATCTCTTTGCCTGCAATGATGAAAATATCTGCGGCATGGTCATTTACGGCATCTGCCAGATATTTTTTCAGATCCAAAACAACACCCACTTTCTATTCCGTAATCGAATCGTCAAATTCTGTCTTAAATTGATCATAATCCCATTGTGATGCGGGCATGATCTTACGTGACAGGATCGTATAGCGGGTGCCCTCTGATTTTAGTTCTACCATCAGGTTTTGCCTGTCCGAGACCGGTATGACAAAGGAATCGCTCTCCAATGGGTGGCCTGTCTTTAAGTCGGCATCTACGGACGCCAGAATTTCTTCTACTTCATTATCCGCAGCATAGTACTCGGTTAAAGCGTCAGCAGCTTTTTGAGTCAGCTTCCAGTCTGCGTTGGCAGTCATAAGGGAAAGAGCGCCCAGTGTTGTCAGGCACAGGGCGACAAAAATCATGATGATGGATGGGCCGCCGATCCCGACACCCATTTTCAGCTTTTTATCCATTTCAGTCCACCTCGCCGGATGAAGCATCGATACCTATTTGTTCTGCATAATATTTTTTGGCGGTTAACCGGTAAATGATTTTCTCGTCTGCCATCGCCGTGTAATTGTAAACGACCATTGTTCCGACCTGCCTTTGCTGGAAAGTGACTTCAGTGGTCACGGTATACATCGCTCCGGAAGGATCAACAGCTTCCCAATCTTCTGTATAGCCGGTGGTCCTTATTGTTGGAAGAATATCCGCGAGCCGGGCGGTTTTATCCGTTTCGGCCGCCGTTTGCACTGCCAGAACGGCTCCGTTCAAAGCGACCGTATCATCCGCCAGACGGAACGCCTTGGCAAATACCTGGATCGTGACTGCTCCGACGAAAGAGAAGAACAAAACAACAATAATCAGCTCGATCAAAAAAAGGTGGGCTCTTGACATTCCTTTGAATTTCACTGCGATCCTCCTCCCTGGCTCGTTCGGAAGGACAGAGACAGACCGCGGGTTTTTCCATTATGGTCTTTGGTTTTGATATCCAGCAGATTGCCCTTCAAATCAAATTCAAGTCCGTAGCTGGGAATGATCGCAAGTCCTTCTTCAAGCAGAAATGGCGTACCCTTTTCAATATATACCTCATAAAGAGAACCTTGATATTCATAGATCCAGGTTTGGCAGATCTCTCCACCTTCTGGTTGCTCCAGCACGAGAGCATCGACTCCTTCCTTCTCGACGATCCGGATCGAATCGATAACATCACTTTGCCGTACCTTTGTGCCGATATAGGAAAGGGGCGTTCGGAATTCAAAGTTGGAATCCATATTCTCCTTGATCCCCTTGTAAATATTTGCTCCGAGAATAACCGCTATCAAAGATCCAAAAGCGAAAACGCAGAGGAGCGCCAGAATAAAAATAAAATCCAGAGATCTATTATGTATGCTCCATTTGAATTTGTAGTCCATATTCTACCTCTCCTGTCACATCGAGGAATCGATTACGGTAATATCGGGCAGGATGTTTCCTGCAAAGACTTCGTAGTGAACGATAAATCGCTCATGGTCATAGATGACCCCGTAGTTGTCTTCTAAATAGTTTATATTCGGAGGATACATTCCTTCAATGGCATAACACTGGACCGTTGCCCTCAGAACGGCATTCTGCAGAATCAATCGGCTCTCCTCATCGGATGCTGCAGAGGCGTTGCCGATCCCTGCGTACAGGAAAAGCAAGAGGCAGAGAAAAATCAGAACGGGCAATATTAAGCTCTTCCAAAAACTGTCGCCATTTTTATCAAATGTTTTTATTCTACTATTCATCACAATTACTCCTATCCAATGGTGGAAAGCACACCGAGAAGAGGGAACATTACCGACACTAGAATCGAACCGATGAGCACTGAAACGATAATGATCGAAACGGGCTCGATCATAGCGACCTTTCTCATCAAAGCAGTCT
This sequence comes from Desulfitobacterium sp. PCE1, assembly GCF_000384015.1. Taxonomy (NCBI): domain Bacteria; kingdom Bacillati; phylum Bacillota; class Clostridia; order Eubacteriales; family Desulfitobacteriaceae; genus Desulfitobacterium; species Desulfitobacterium sp. PCE1. Next base: position 1,641,440 of record NZ_KB913023.1, read on the forward strand.
GATATTCCTCTTCATAGATCCCGGCTATGTACTCCATTGCAGAATCCACCGAACCGGCTTGATATCCCATGGAAAGCAGTCCGGTCATCGCATTGGATAAGAGATCGGATTTTTGAAGCGCTTCGATGAAAGGCAGCGCACCCTCGGCCATCAGTGCCCTGGCGCCCTCTACCTTTTTCCCTACGGTTCGGTCTGAAATTGCCTGGGAAGAAAGCCGCATGGCAAGCTCCAGATCAAGACCGCTGGACAGCATGAGGGCCATGGAAGAGGTGAAGGTTGCCACAGCAAATTTTTCCGATGTTTTTTTACCCATCAGAAAACCTGTGAAGGCAGTTCTGCCTGATTCCATCCTCGTCATGAAAAGTCCTGCGGCTACAAGCAGTAGAAACAGCAAAACAAGCACCAGCGAATACTGATTGAAGAGAGAGCCGATTTTCATGATATGGGAGGCCCAAGGGGACATCTGTGTTCCCAGGCTTTTAAAAACTTGTTCAAAGACCGGAAGGACTTTGGCGGCCAGAAAAATTAGAACGATTAACATCATTAAAATCAAAACAAAGGGATACACGACTGCACTTCTGATGTGATCTCTCATCGACTGCTGACGGTTGTAGTAGGCGGACAAAGCAGTCAATACCGTGTCCAGTTTGCCTGAGCTTGTACCTATTTCCACCATATGGATCATATATTCGGGAAAGACAGGAGAGGATCTCAAAGCTACATCCAGCATGTCACCCTTCGCAAGCTGCGTTGAGACATCCTGAAAGATAGCTTTTTTTTGTACGTTTGACGTATCATCGGCAATCATCTGCATGCCGGCATGCAGCATGATCCCGGAGCGAATCATCATGGAAATCTGCTCGCAAAAAACGGCAAGATCCCTGAATGAAAGTTGCTTCATAGCATTACCTCCATTGTCGATAGGAAAATCTTAAGAGATAAGTTTCGCATGTATGATCAGCCTGTGCGTGTCGGATCCCTTGGGAGCGCAAGTGATCAAGGTAAGAATGGCAGCATCGTCTGTTTGTGCCAATACCGAGGTGTCGTCAGGAAGTACGGTGAGTATTTCATAGGCTTCATAGATGTATTCGGTCTTATTGTACTCGACGGTGATTCGGTCGCCGATTGCCACCTCTCCCAATCTGCTGAAAAGGGAGCCGAAGGTATGGTTCCTGTGACCGGCAATGGCGGAATTTCCGATTTCACCGGGCATCGGCGTTGCAGTAAGATGTCCGGCACCCCAATTAAGGTCCTTGGAAGTAGTGCCCTCCACCAGAAGAAGGTTGATCGATGCACTTTGGATTTTGATGCGTCCGATGACTGTGGGATTATAAGCCGGGACCGCCAGCTTCGCAGGTTCTTCGGATAGGGAGGAATCGGAGGGAACAGAAGTAAAGGCAGTATCCAAATCCTCTATTGAGCTTCTCATTTCCTGAGTGTTCAAATATTCATCGTAAAGTTTGTCCTGCTGATAGCCTGTATACAGAGAACCGGCGATCGGTATGAGAATGATGATGATTCCTGTTATGATGAGCCAGGTCGAAACTTTTTTCATACAGATCATTCCTGTCAGAGTTTCATTTCGTTATTATAGCATTATAAGGAATTAAGAGAGTATATTCTATTGAATCGGGATACCTTTGCAAATTATATCATATTTTTACCAGGAAATATTGATCTTTAGAAAAAAGTAGTAGATAATAATAGTTATAAATCTGTTGACCCATTATAATTCATTATATTGACTCGCAATATTTTTTGAAATTATTGAAGGAGAGGCAATTTGATGGAAAAGACCGGAAGCAAAGTGAATAAGAGGATTCTTGAGATCCGGATGCTCGGTGATTTTTCATTTTGCAGCAACGACCGGATGCTATCCGGAGATAAGGTCAGGGGAAAGCAGATCTGGAGTCTTCTTGAATATATTATGGTGAACCGCCATAATGAAATTTCAATGGACGGACTGATCCAGGCCCTGTGGAGGGATGATGAAATTGAGGATCCCGCCAATGCGCTAAAGAACCTCGCTTACAGGCTGAGAGTAACGCTGAAGAATTCACTCGATCTGGAAGACGAGGTTATCCTTTACAAGCACGGCGCTTACGTATGGAATAAGAATGTTCCGTGCATTGTCGATGTGGATGAGTTGGAAGCGGTCTATAAGGAAACCCAACAGAAAAGTCTGAGCAAAGATGAACTTCTCACCAGATATCGAAAAATGATCAATATTTATAAAGGGAATTTTATGCCTCAGTCCTCGTTCAAGGAGTGGATCGTTCCCTTTAACGTGTATTATCAGCGCATCTATATGGAATCCGTGGCCGCCTGCTGTGAAATCCTGCTGGAAAGAGAGGATTTCAGATCAGTGGAAGAAATCTGCCACAGAGCGATTGTCATCGATCCATTTGTAGAAACGAACCATGCTAATTTGCTCAAAGCCTTGATCGGATTGAAGAATCACGACAAGGCCGTCGATCATTACAATTATGTGAATAAATTGTTTTATGACGAACTGGGAGTCAGGCCTTCCGATCTGGTAACCAAGCTCTATCACGACGCGACCAATAAAAATACGGCCCTGAACCAGGATATCGCCTTGATCAAGGATAACCTGAAAGAAGTGGCTAAGATCCTTGGCGCTGTTTACTGTAATTATGAACAATTTAAAATGATTTATCAGCTTGAGGCCAGAGCGGCGCTCCGGTCGGGAAAATCTATTTTTATCGCACTGCTCACCGTTACGGGTAAAAACAAGAAGGAGCTTCCGAGAGAGAGTCTGGACGTGACCTTCGATAAGATAAAAAATGCCATCGTTTCCTCCCTGCGCAAGGATGACGTCGTTACAAGATACGGGAGGACGCAGTTTCTTCTCTTGCTTTCCAACCTTACATATGAAGACGCCAACACGGTATTGAACAGACTTGTGTGGAAGATCAACGAAAGCGGCTTCCATAACAGCATTGAAGTTTTTGGGCAATTTCAGTCACTCGATCCGATCGAATTGGAGGAGAGAGATGTTTCAATTTGAGAAGAGTACTATTTCGAGCAACATCGCGAAATTTAAGGTGATGATTGAGACAACGGAGAATCATGATGTTGCGGGGACTCTTTATAACGATTCCTACGCCATCGCCATCGATTTTCAGGGCATAAGACAAATGTTAAGCATTCTGGACGACTTTTTTGATTACGTCAATTTTCCCCAGGCGACACATGAGAAGAGAAGCTTCAGCGAGTCGCCGTCCAGGAAGGAGAAGCATCCGCCCCGCGGACTCAGAGAAGTTTCTCCGGAAGAGATGAAAGACAAGCAGCCAGCCTTTCTTCTTCACGTCCAGTTCCGTCAGAACTCGACCTGGCAGGGTACACTATCATGGCTTCCGGAACAGAAAACCAAGCGGTTCCGCAGTGAATTGGAAATGATAGGCATGATTGCGGAAACCTTAAAGAAATAATCTGCAAAAATAAATATTGTATCTTTTATGATTGAATTGTGACTGGGGCATCCCATAATTAAGACGATCGATGAAAAAATATGTTTTTTTTGACCAAGCAGTTAGGTATATAATAGATTAAGGAGGGCTTCTTATGAGTGAGTCGACAAAAAAGAACGATTGTAAGGCTACGTTTACGATACAAATACAATTTCAGCAGAATGCTACCTGGCAGGGCAGCATTGCATGGGCGGAAGGCGGTAAGTGCCAAAACTTCAGAAGCGAATTGGAAATGCTGAAATTAATGATGGAAGCAGTGGCCGGCAACAAATCTGATGACGCGGAAGATACTTTGGATACATGGAAATAAGGAGGCGGAACGCATGAAAAGAAGATTACTGCTTTGCATAGCTGCATTTGTTATATGGATTATGGCCGGGGCTTCCGAAGTATTTGCAGCCGATTATTTCAATACGAGCGACATTGGCAAAGGAGTGATCCGTATAACCTATGACGGGGGCGGTAAAACGAAGGTAATGATTCAAAAAGAGGACGAGAAGTATACCTACGATATCAACAGCTCCGGAAAGACAGAAAGTTATCCGCTGCAGTTCGGCGACGGAACGTATAAGATCAGTCTTCTTGCCAATACCTCCGGAAACTCCTACAAGCTGATTGCATCCAAGAGCGTCGATGTGAAGATAACCAATCCCAATTCCGTGTACCTGACCTCGATTCAGACTATCAACTGGAATGTGGACTCCAAGGCCGTCGCGAAAGCGGCGGAACTCACCAAGGATATCGACGATCTGGGAAAGAAGGCTACTGTATTATGGGATTACATGGTTAAGAACAACTCCTATGATTACAACAAGCTTGCTACGCTGTCCACCGATTATCTTCCGGTAATTGATCAGACCCTTGCCGAGAAAAAGGGGATATGTTACGATTTTTCTTCATTATATGCGGCAATGCTGAGAAGTCAGGGAAAGCCTGCAAAATTAGTTAAGGGATATGCTCCGAAAAATGCCGCCGGCTATCATGCGTGGAATGAGGTATACGACGAGAGCAAGGGCCAATGGATCGTAATCGACACGACCTATGATCTTCAGGTAATCGCAAAGAATCCTAAGATTACAATGGTAAAGAACGCTAAGGATTTTAACAAAGTGTATGAATATTGAAGACAATCCAACTGCCACATGTTTCATTCTCCCGAGTCAAACAGGGATGTGAAACATGTGGTTTTTTTATTTGCAGCAAATAAGAAAGACCAGATCCGGCATCTGAATACATGCTGGTAATGGTTCATAGATGAAACTCAAAAAAGAGAATAGTTGATTTTCAAAATTATGACTGCTATGTGACTGACGAAACAGATAATGATAGCAAGAGTTTTAATTATAGCATTTTTCTGACGAGGAATCATTTTAGGCTTTTAGATTCTTAAAGGGATGCTTTGAAACGTGTTTCTTATATGGGCACTTGAAACACGCGGAGCAAATAGTGCAACCCACCTTTACATTGCAAGCTAATGTAGAGAGGATGAAGGTTTTGTCGAGAAGATTATCAAATGATTTAACTAGAAAGCAGGCAAACTGGGAACGGAACCAGAGGAAAAAAAGAAAATTGTTGCTTAGACTTACAGCATCAACTGCAGCATTTACGATAGCAACATTTGGACCGATCGCACAGACTCCGATGGCCTTTGCTAATACCAATATTCAACAGGAACAGCCTGGTGATGACTCTGGTCAATTGGAGAATGGTTTGTTGATCGTTGATGGGGTTGTATACGATATAAATACAGATACCGACGCTGACGTCGACGCGGATACTAACGTAGATGCTGATGCTGACGCTGGCTCAGATACTGACGCTGATGCTGATGCTGATGATTCAGTTTATCAAGATGTTAATTCTGATGATGATTTATCAAATGTCGGCCTAAGGTCAGCCTCTAATAATAATGTATCTGCTTCTAGTGTGGGTAATTATGCAATAACCTCGAATACCTCTCTCTCCCAATCCGGTGGAGAGACAGTCGGCAATGGATGGGGTAATGTTAAAGTTGATTTTGAGGGCGACCACACATCGAATGGTAATGGTGCTTCTTCCGAAATGTACAGAGGTAGCGATGACGCAGAGAACTCTTGGTCATTAAAAATTGTTGTTGATTCAAATAAGGATTGGAAGATTGTTGCCGAAGGAAATATTCCTGAGGGATCGTTTGACATTTATGTACAAGAAGGTAACGGAAAAAATACAGTAATAAATAAATATACAATTACCGTTTCGAATTCAGTGAATGGCGAAATACGAGAAATAACGCTTGGTTCTGGAACAGGAAAAGGCTCTGTTAATGAAGTAAGATGGGCTGGTGGGTCTGGGTTTACTCCGAATGACGATGGCGACTCCGATAGTGATTCGGACTCCGACAGCGATTCGGATTCTGACAGCGACGCTGATGCCGATGCCGATGCCGATGCTGACGCCGATGCTGACGCCGATGCCGATGCCGATGCCGATGCTGACGCCGATGCCGATGCCGATGCCGACGCTGATGCCGACGCTGATGCCGATGCTGACGCCGACGCTGATGCCGATGCTGACGCTGATGCCGATGCCGACGCTGACGCCGATGCCGACGCTGACGCCGATGCCGACGCTGATGCCGATGCCGACGCTGACGCCGATGCCGACGCCGATGCCGACGCTGACTCTGACGCCGATGCCGATGCTGACGCTGACGCCGACGCTGATGCCGACGCCGACGCTGATGCCGACGCTGACGCTGATGCCGACGCTGACGCTGACGCTGACGCCGATGCCGACGCTGACGCCGATGCCGACGCCGATGCCGACGCTGACGCCGATGCCGACGCTGATGCCGACGCCGATGCTGATGCCGACGCCGATGCTGATGCCGACGCTGACGCTGATGCCGATGCCGACGCTGACGCCGACATAGAGATTTTGGATGAAGAAATACCGGCGGGTCCAGTAGAGGTTTTGGGTGAAGAAGTAACGGTGGGTCCAATAGAGATTTTGGATGAAGAAATACCGGCGGGTCCAGTAGAGGTTTTGGATGAAGAAGTAACGGTGGGTCCAATAGAGATTTTAGATGAAGAAATACCGGCGGGTACAATAGAGATTTTGGATGAAGAAGTACCATTAAGCGCCTTGCCTCAGACTGGTGGTGCCGGAACTGGGCTCTTCTACGGCATAGGTACCTTAATGGCCGCCTTAGGATTAAAATTAAGAAAGCATAGATGATGATAGAAATATAACCCAATATAGACTGATAAGGCCGTGATTTAATTCCGGCCTTATCGATTTTTTTAACAATATGTGTAGTAAAATGTTTAAGAGAGATGAAAACAATAGGTTTGACTAAGAAAGATGAAAGTTAGAGAGGAAGACTTAAGTGAACCGACTTAACAAAATTAAGGACGATTCTGATCTAAAAAAAATGCTTGATGAATTGAAAGATCAAATATTTGCACAAAAAACCGTTGTGTCAGAAAATATGGAACTGTTTTTTTCGAACAAGCCAAAGTACGTAGTTTTTTTATCTTTTAGCGACGGAAACTCCAGAGCCTATGTTACGAAAGGAATAGGCAACTCAGTTGAAGTCAGTTGGAAAAATGCAGTAGACTTAATGAAGAAAAAAATCAAAGAGACAGAGATCAATCCTATTTGGATAAAAGCAGATATCGTCAGAAAAATAAAAGCGTATCAATATCAAGAGTTTATAAGATATATTTCTGAAATCAAGATAAACTATTTTAGAGAAGGAATTTCCTTGGACAATATGTTTAATATATCTTTTTTAGAGCAGGAAGTGAATTCAAATGTGTTTATATACGATGTAAAAGATTCCTATCAAAAAAAGAAGCATTTAGTATGGAAGAATATCAACTATTATCTCAAGAGGAATACAGGAAACAAATATCAGTTTGATGAAAATTCCATTGCTTATATATACACCTTTACCACCCTCGGATTTTTCCATGATGGAATGAAATGCTATCCCTTGTGCAGTGAGGGGCATGAAGTTGGGCGCCGGTCAATAGAGAAGGTTGATGAAGCATTACTTAGAGATATTATAAGTAACGCTTCGAATTTCTTATCCAATCAGATTGATGAAACCGGAAAATTTTGTTATGGGTATTTCCCTTGCTTTGATAAAATTGTTCCTCATTACAACATATTAAGGCACGCAAGCACGACTTATTCAATGCTTGAAGCATATGAATTCAATAAGGATCCAAAACTAAAGGACAGCATTAAACGTGCATTGGAATATCTAATGAATGAAGGAATTGAATTATTCAAAGATGATGATGAGAATAATATCGCCTTTGTAATTGAAAGGTTAGAAAAAGGAGATGCAGAAATTAAGCTGGGGGCCAATGCTGCGGCTATACTGGCCTTTGCCAAATATACGAGAGTCTTTCATGATGAAAAATACATTCCAATTATGCAGAATTTAGCAGAGGGAATCAGATTTTGCCAAGATGATCAAGAAGGGTCGTTTGTCCATATCTTGAACGTCCCCGATCTATCTGTTAAGGAGAAGTACCGCATTATTTACTATGATGGCGAAGCTGCTTTCGCCTTAATGCGGCTATATGATATAGATAAAAATGAGCGATGGATAAATACAGTTGAGAAGGCCTTTGAACATTTTATTAAAAATGATTATTGGAAACATAGCGACCATTGGTTAAGCTACTGTTCCTATGAGTTAATGAAATATAAACCGGAACAGCGAAATATTGCGTTTAATCTACGAAATGCCAGTGGGATTTTGGATTTTTGTTTAACCAGGGAAACTACATATCCGACGCTACTTGAATTATTAATGGCAACTTATTGCATGATAGACAAGCTTAAAAGAGAAAATGTTTTTCTTGAGACTCTTGAATCTTTTGACTACTCCAAGTTTATAGATGCTATCGAACATCGTGTGAAACATCAACTAAACGGGCTTTTTTTTCCGGAGGTAGCCATGTATTTCAAGGCCCCAGGAAAGATCCTTTGGTCGTTTTTTATACGCCATCATTCTTTTCGGGCAAGAATCGATGACAATGAACATAATATTTCGGGGTATTGCAGTTATTTGCACAACAGATTAAAGGCAAATGAAATCCCGATTGGCGGCGATAACGGCAATTAAACAGAGGCATACTCTCGCCGCCAAGGGGATATCAGAGGGGTACGTCATCATTATTATACACTCAAGGCATGTGGAGTGCGTAATAATGATGACGTATGTGGTAAGAAGGGTAATAAGGCAGGTCAACCGCTATATGTAGTGGTTTGAAGAAAAAAATGCCCCAAAAAACGGGGTTGACCCCGTTTTTTGGGGCATTTAGTAGATGATATTGGAGATTTTGATAATGACAGCGGGTAACATCCACCGAGCGGAGTAGTTATAAATATAGATAGAAAGTAAATGAGTACAATGATATAGTGTGAATTGTGCATATACGTAAAATATTATGAAGTAAAGATTGTTGATGTAAGATAATGATAAACAGGAATTTATTAATATCAATATTTAGTAGATAGGAGAAAAGAATGAAGTCACTTTTACTAATTGGACAATCAAATATGGCAGGTCGTGGATTTACACATGAAGTGCCTCCGATTTATAATGAAAAAATTATGATGTTGCGAAATGGTAGATGGCAAATGATGACTGAACCAATTCATTTTGATAGACCAGTTGCGGGCGTAGGACTTGCGGCATCATTTGCGGAGGCTTGGTGTAAGGATAATGAGGGAGAAAAAATTGGTCTCATTCCATGTGCAGAAGGTGGTAGCGCCATTGATGAGTGGTCGCTAGATGGAACATTATTTCGTCATGCAATGAATGAAGCTAAATTTGCAATGGAAGATAGCGAATTGGTAGGAATACTATGGCATCAGGGGGAAAGTGATAGCCAAGATGGAAAATACAAAGAATACTATGAAAAAATATTAAGAATCTTTAATGAAATAAGAAGAGAATTATCGGTACCTAATATTCCATTTATTATAGGTGGTTTGGGCGATTATTTGGGTAAGGTGGCATTTGGTGCAGGGTGTGTGGAATATCAACTCATTAACGAAGTACTTCAAAAATATGCACAGGGGAATGAAAATTGCTATTATGTTACTGCTAAAGGACTTACATCTAACCCAGACGGTATCCATATCAATGCTATGTCCCAGAGAATATTTGGCATAAGATACTATGAAGCGTATCGTAAAAAAGAACATATATATGAACCGTTAACAAATGAAAAAGAGTTAGTGGATAAATGTCATAATAGGATGAATACTTCATCGGAAAAAACATATATAGCACTAGAAAGATTTACCTTGGGGAAGATTTCTTATGAAGAGTTGATGAAGGCTTTTTCGTAGGGATATGGTAGAAACAAATTCCAGTTTGTAGCGTTGTAGCAGCATTATTTTAGAGTCAGTTAAGTCGTATCTTTCTTAAAATGTGAAACTAAAGGCATTGGGATGATAAATGTTGATGCTTTTGTTTTTATATAACCCCAAAACAATTAAATAAGTGCAGCCATCGGCAGGAGATTCGGGGGACCAAAGAGCCTTAACGATTTCAATGTCAATGGATACCTTTTTGTTGCTGATTTTGTTCTAGACCATTGTAGGGGATGGTTAGGATCACCAGAAATATTGATCTGTTTGGGGCTGAATTTTCAGGCGAAATTATCGATGACATACCGTTTTTTCGAAAATTATTTTAAAGAAATAGATTAAGTTCAGCCTCTAAAAAAGGGTTTGAGCTTAGCCTCTTTTCAGCAAAATAATGGAAACATCCTGATAAAACATGTATAATTAAGGAAAAGCGTGTAGGAGTGTATATATGAACTCTGAAATTGTAATGTATCAGACTGAAGACTTTAGGCTTTGCATTTAGAGGATCGTATAAGTATTCAAGCAGCAGCTTATACAATGTATGTGCAGTTAACTCCTAATAACAAGAAACCTCTTTCTCAAAGAGAATTCCATAGAGAGTTTGTGGATAATAGGCAGGCATTTCAATTTTAGAAAGTGAAGAATCAAGCGAAACCTATTGCTTTCCGTTGTGCAGCAGCCGGAACGCGAAATACTTGAAACTACGGCTGCCCTAAAACAGCAGGGTAATTTGGCCCAAGCTGATTTTGACCAGCTTTCCGGGCAACTTTTCCGGTGGGCGTTGTATTTGATTGCAGAATACCAGCCGGATGAAACAAGAACTCATATGAAAAGCGGGTGTTCAGATGCGTAAACCGTTGTCGGAAATAACGCTTCAGGAACTGTGGGAACTGTTCCCTATTCAGCTGACGGAGCACAAGGAATACTGGAAGGACTGGTATCGTGAAGAACAGGGGTTTTTGTTCTCATTTCTGCCGAAGACCGTTCGAATTTATCACATTGGAAGTCGGCTATCAAAGAAATCTGGGCAAAACCGATTGTTGACATTTTAGCAAGGGCCCCGTTCAAGGATGATCGGGACGGATACACAGAGCGGAAAACCAAATTTGTACGGAAGTATACACAGAATGCAATCGAGCAGTACGGAAAGGGAAAATATAATGAGTGATTGGTTTACCATAGACCGCGTTGACGCGGATACATATATCATCAGCGAATACAGGCATTGGGAAGAGACGCACTGTTACCTTTTGAACGGAAGCAAACAAAGCTTGCTTATTGATACCGGGCTTGGCATTTGCGACATATCCGAAGAAGTGAAAAAGCTGACGGATAAACCCATAACCGCCATAGCTACACATATTCATTGGGACCATATCGGAGGGCACAAATATTATCCTGATTTTTACGCCCATGAGGTGGAACTGGACTGGCTTTCGGGAGGGTTCCCTCTTACAATGGATACGATTCGTAATATGGTGGTTGATCGTTGTGATTTACCAAATGGATACGATGTCAACACCTATGAGTTTTTTCAAGGTACACCCACACGGGTCTTGCACGACGGCGATGTGATTGACATCGGCGGTCGAGTCATTGAAATACTGCATACGCCTGGACACTCCCCGGGGCATATGTGCTTTTGGGAAAAAGAGCGCGGCTATCTTTTTACCGGCGATCTTGTTTATAAGGACACCTTGTTTGCATACTATCCTTCCACAGACCCGGCGGCTTATCTGGAATCTTTGGAGAAGATTTGCGTTTTGCCAGTGGAGCGGGTATTCCCGGCACACCACAGCCTGGACATTAAACCGGAAATTTTAACCCTAATGCGAGATGCTTTTCGGCAGCTCAAACAGGAGGGGAAACTTCATCACGGAAGCGGGACGTTCCATTATGGAGACTGGGCAGTATGGTTGTAAATGGAATAATTCAATAACCAAAAAGTGTAAGACACCCTATGTTATAATTTCGTTAAGTGCCTTGTTGCATTTTCAGGATTATAATTCCACATTCACCGTCACGCCGGACTTGCGGCGGCTGAATAGCTTTGCCCAAATAGTATAACGTAGCCTAACGGCGGTTTTGAAACAAAGGTCAAACCCGCCGTTATCTATTTTCGGAGGGTGTATTCAAGTCGCCCTTTTTTAGGGACACAGCGGTATCCAGGTATAGCTATGTCCTTTATTCTTTATAATCCACCCCCATTAGGTAAACTGTCAAAAAAGTTTGCACCTTGCAGTGGTATACCCTGCCCCTCAATGTACCTTGGATATGGGAAATCCACTAATTTAACAAATGACTTGAAAGCAAAAAAGATGGTTGAATTTTATGCTAGGTCACAACGATTTCAAAATATGCAACAAATATAGTAATATTGGAGGGATTAAGTGGACTTATGTAAAACACATGAAACGAGATGGTGTGGCCCTAATTTTAGTCGAAATAATTGCTAACAAGTGGTTTATTTTGCTTAAATAACTCTTCTTCTATGATACTATTAATAATAATATTAGACTGACATTGTTTGATAATATTTACTTGGGAAAATATCGAATGTTCTCTTTTTAATGTTTTATTAAAGACTAATACGAAAGGTGTGATACTGTGAAAATATATATTTCAGCAGATATTGAAGGAATAAGCGGAATTGTTGCTGTTAATCAGGTATTACCTGGGGAGCGGGATTATCAGAGATCAAGAGAACTTATGACCCAAGAGGTGAATGCAGCCATCGAAGGAGCTGTTGCGGTTGGTGCAACAGAAATCGTTGTTAATGATCTTCATGGTGCTGGAACTAATATACTTATAGAATCTTTAAACAATAAAGCTCAATTGATTACTGGCTCATCCCATAAGGGTGCAATGATGGAAGGATTAGATTCATCGTTTGATGCAGTAATATTTATAGGCTATCATTCCAGAATGAATGTAAGCGGGGTTTTGAGTCACTCTTTTCATGGAGGTGTGATTTCAAACATAAATATAAATGGTAAAGATGTTGGAGAGTTTTATATGAATGCATGTGTCGCGGGTCATTTTAATGTTCCAGTTGTTTTGGTATCAGGTGACAACATTCTGGAGGAGGAAGTAAAAGACGTGAATGCCGCAATTGAAACAGTTGTAGTTAAAACGTCATATGGAAGGTATGCAGCAAAATGTTTAACACCATCTGTAGTATTTGAAAAAATAATAGAAAAAAGTAAAGTTGCCTTAATCAATGCAAGGAATATTGATCCTATAAAAGTACAAGAGCCACATGAAATGAGAATTACTTTCTTTAACAGCGGTCAAGCTGAATCTGCATCAATAATGCCTGGAGCAGAACTTGTTGGACCCAATAGTGTATCGTATAGTGGAAAAACAATTATGGATAGTTATAGAGCATTAACAGCCATGATAAAAATCGCAAAGAGTAATTAATATATTTATCTATTAACAACATATTATATTGCACATAAGTGGCATACTCTTGATACCGTGATAATCAGAGAAGGAGACTTTTTCATAATGGCACAAATCGTGGTTAGCAAGAAAAGTAAAATGATAGCTGATACAGTATTCGTTGTAACAGAATGCAGTGGTTTGTTCGATTTTTTAACACTTAAGTTAACCAATCAATCAAGAAATAACATAAAGTCTTTGCTTAAACACAGACAGGTTACTGTGGATGGGCGTGCCATTACCCAGCACGACTTTCTCCTAAAAGAAGGACAGACAGTCCGGATAGTCCGTTCTGTAATTCGGGGGCAAAAAGAGAAAGATGTACTGCAAATTTTATATGAGGATGCTGATTTGATCGTAATCAATAAGCCGGCTGGCTTGTTGACTATAACCGATAATAAAAATAGTGTTTCCGCTTATCATTTGCTGACAGACTATGTGCGCCGGACTAACCCGAAAGCCCGTATCTTTATTGTTCACCGTCTGGACCGGGACACCTCAGGGGTGCTGATGTTTGCCAAAAACGAAAAGCTTAAACTAGCGTTGCAAGATAATTGGGGCGGCCTTGTAACACAACGGGGTTATGTGGCAATCGTGGAGGGACGGCTTAAAGAAAAAAGCGGCAGAATTCGCTCCTGGCTCAAGGAAACAAAGACGCTGCTTGTGTATTCCAGCCCCAAGGTGGGGGACGGTTTGGAGGCCATCACGAATTATCAGGTGATCAATGAAACCCCGGACTATTCTCTATTGAATATTCAATTGGAAACAGGCCGTAAGAATCAAATCCGCGTGCACATGAAGGAATTAGGGCATTCTGTCGTGGGTGATACCAAATATGGTGCTAAAACCAACCCTTTGAAGCGATTAGGGTTGCATGCGTACAAACTGGAACTCAGGCATCCTTTTTCTAATCAATGGTTATGCTTTGAAACAGAAGTGCCAGAGAGTTTTAAAGCGTTATTAAAGTTATGAATAGGTTAAGTCTATTCATAACTGTTTAAAATAAAAACATTCCTACTGGCTATGGAAATAGGTCATGACGGAAAAGCGACCAATTTTATTAATATTAAAGGATTAAAGGTGAAACAGGTGTTATTAAACGAACTGAAGATAATCAATCCGATTCAGAAGGCTCTGACAGCGCAAGGATATTCAGAGGCAACCCCTATCCAGGCTGAGGCGATTCCGCCCTTGCTTGCGGGCCGGGATTTGTTGGGATGTGCCCAAACAGGCACAGGCAAGACCGCCACATTTGCGATTCCGATCTTGCAAAGCCTTGCCATGGGGCAGGGTTTGCTAAAAGGTAAAAAACAGATCAGAGCCTTAGTTCTCGCGCCGACCCGGGAACTGGCGACTCAAATCGCAGAGTCCTTCACCGCCTACGGGGTCAACTTGCCCCTAAGGACGCTGGTCATTTTTGGCGGCGTAGGGCAGGTCCCGCAAACAAGGAAACTGGAAAAGGGGATTGATATCCTGGTGGCAACCCCGGGCAGACTGCTTGATTTAATCAACCAAGGATTTATCGATTTAAGCCATGTGGAACATTTTGTGCTTGATGAGACCGATCAAATGCTGGATATGGGTATGCTTCACGACGTAAAAAGGATCATCACTTACCTTCCCAGGGAAAGGCAGAATATGTTGTTTTCAGCAACCATGCCGGTTGAAATAGAAAAGCTCGCGGATACTATCTTAAAAGAACCTGTGAAGATTGCAATAACGCCGGAACGTTCTCCGCTTGATATCATTGAACAGGAAGTCTATTTTGTTGATAAGGCAAACAAGACGGCCCTGTTGACTTATTTGCTGAAAAACAGCGAATATGATTCTGTTCTCGTGTTTTCGCGGACAAAACATGGTGCAGATAAAATAGTAAAAGAACTGAATAAAAAGGGATTTGCGGCAGTAGCGATTCACGGAAACAAATCTCAAGCCAACAGGGAGCAGGCTTTGAATGCTTTTAAAAAACGGAAAACAAGAATTCTTGTTGCAACGGATATTGCTGCCCGCGGGCTTGATATCCAAGAACTTTCCCATGTCATCAATTACAACCTGCCGGAGGTGCCTGAAACCTATATTCACAGGATTGGCCGTACAGGCAGAGCCGGTCTTGGTGGAAAGGCAATCACGTTTTGTGACTTTGAAGAAAAGCCCTTATTGCGCGACATTCAAAAACGAATTGGTAAAACATTACCCGAAGTGAAGGAGCATCCCTATCCATTGGTCAACATCGTTATCGAGCCAAAAACAAAGACATCTCAGCGAGCAGCTTCGTCAAGGCCTCAAAAGCCCGCCACAGCTAGAACAGCAGCCTATTCCAAACAAGGTGCATATAAATCGAAGCCAACTACCTGACCAAAGTAATATACATGAACCCGTCACTGCTATTGAGCCACAGGCTTCAAGGAAGAGGCGAGTGGTTGAGAAGCCTGGATACGAATGGTGACATGCCATTTATAATTATTGACCAGCCAAATTCTTTGAGTAAGCGAAATAAGGCTATTTTCGAGGGATACAAGAACGGTATATCTGTTGAGCAGTTGGCAACCGAATATTATTTATCACCAAAACGGTGTATAAGATTATCCAAAATGGAAAATAATAGATGATCCTTAAAGGCGACATGGCGTAACGAATAGGCCATGTCGCTTTTTTGTTTCTATATCGTTTAGTAGGGAGTCTTTATTAAAGAAGTAGGGTATAATTGGATTATGATTAAGAGATATAAGGCGAAAATTAGAAAGGAAGAACACCATGTATCCATTTACAGACCAGTTTATGTCCAATGATAAAAATGTTGAGTTCCTAAAAGCCACAATGATGGGGCCAAACGCCATGCGGTTATCAGAGGAATTGTCGTCACACCTGAACATCAATGAGAATATGCGAGTCCTTGACCTCGGCTGCGGGTGTGGTCTTTCTACGCTGTTGTTGGCAAAAAAATATGGCGCGTCCGTTTTCGCCGCCGACCTTTGGATTTCGCCAACTGAAAACTATGAGCGTTTTCAATCTATCGGGATTGATGATAAGGCCGTTCCGATTTCCGTAGACGCGACCAAGGGGCTGCCTTTCGCAAACGGATATTTTGACTTGTTGTTCACCGTGGATGCTTACCATTATTTTGGTGATACGGAGGAAATGCTCCCGTCGCTCATTCCTTTTGTGAAAAAGGGCGGCTATATTGCCGTGGCTATCCCCGGCCTAAAATACGATTTTGGGGGAAATGTTCCTGATGAAATGCAGCCGTTTTGGAATGATGAGATAGCAAGGACGATACGCTCGATTGACTGGTGGAAAGATTTGTGGAAGAAAGCAGAGGGCATAGAAATTGTGGACATTCGTGAAATGGCCTGTTGCGGCCAGGCGTGGAGTGAATGGCTGACCGCCTACCATCCCGTTGTCGCTGAGGACATCAAAATGATGGAGGCTGAGGGTGGAAAGTATTTTAATCTTGTTCAGTTGATTGCTAAAGTAATCTAACCTTAATCACCAAGACGCAGAAAATAAGATGAAGTAACATCGGGCCAAATTGGCCTGAT
The DNA here is from genome assembly GCF_000384015.1 of Desulfitobacterium sp. PCE1. Taxonomy (NCBI): domain Bacteria; kingdom Bacillati; phylum Bacillota; class Clostridia; order Eubacteriales; family Desulfitobacteriaceae; genus Desulfitobacterium; species Desulfitobacterium sp. PCE1. The sequence goes on from NZ_KB913023.1 coordinate 1,658,292, forward strand.
GTGTATAGTAGATATATGGAGAAGAAGGAGAGTCCAATTGAGTATAGATTTGAATAACAAAAAAATACCGAAAGAAGCAATTCAAGCATTAAAAATTATAGAAGAGCTGCTTGATAGTATATTAGTTGGCGTATATTTATACGGTTCTGCTGTAATGGAAGGTTTACGCATTAATAGCGATGTAGATATTTTGGTGGTAACAAATCATAGTTTATCTGAAAGAACTCGAATAGATCTTACAAATAGGCTAATGCTTATATCTGGGAAAATAGGAAACACAAATGCTATAAGACCACTTGAAGTTACAGTCATAAATCAAAAAGATGCTGTTCCTTGGCATTTTCCTCCCAGATATGATTTTATGTATGGTGAGTGGCTTAGAGAGCAGTTTGTAAAGGGAGAAATTCCTCAACCAACTTATGATCCAGATTTAGCAATTCTATTGGCTCAAGTAAGAAAAAATAGCATTAATCTTTCTGGACCAAAAGCAACAGAAATACTTGAACATGTACCAATGACAGATATCCAAAGAGCGATTAAAGAATCTTTACCTGGGTTGATAGCGGATATTAAAGGTGACGAACGCAATGTGATTTTAACTTTAGCCAGAATGTGGCTGACAGCCTCTACCGGTGAAATTAGCTCAAAAGATCTGGCAGCAGAATGGGCAATACCTCAATTACCCACTGAGCCTGCATCTTTACTTGATTTAGCTAGAAAAGCCTATCGAGGAGAGTATGTTGATAAGTGGGAAAGACTGGAGTCCGAGGTGGCTTCACTCGTTAATTATATGAAAAAGTCTATAGAGTCTTGTCTTAATATCTAATCAGTTATCAATATTTAGAATTAGTTAAAAAAACATCTGACTCAAAGGGGATATTATGCTTAAGCGGATAAAGTCCAATGCCATTTGAGATGAGTTATCTATTGATGCACATTAGTAGTATATTGCGTATTAAATATAAAATAGGAGGATTTCCATGGCTACTTTTGAAGATTTTATGAAATTAGATATTAGAGTTGGAGAAATTACTGAAGTTGAATTTTTTGAAAAAGCGAAAAAACCGGCTTATAAATTATGGGTTGATTTCGGCAATGAAATTGGAATAAAGAAGTCAAGTGCTCAAATTACGGAATGCTATAAAAAAGATGAGCTTATAGGTAAGCAAGTTTTAGGAGTGGTAAACTTTCCTCCAAGACAAATTGCAGATTTCATGTCGGAAGTATTAGTATTAGGAGTATATTCATCACAAGGAGTGGTATTAATTAAACCTGAGCAACCTGTTAAAAAAGGTGATAGATTAGGTTAATACATAGTCTTCTTTAAATGTGGATTAGTGAATATGAGCAATACGGAGAAAGTGCGTTTCATGGAACCGCACTTTATAATTGCCCAAGTGACACATAAATACTGAGTATTAAAGGGTAATAGACAATGATTTTATGGACAATCCAACATTATCCTGCTTATCAAAAGCTGCTTGAAAATGGAATACTTACCGCAAATGAAAGTCATTTGTTTTGTCAAGATGACTTTCGTTACGCTTATGACTGGATGACGCGTAAAATGATCGAAGCGGATATTTACCCGGCTGGAGATAGCATTCGTTACCCTGTGGGCATGGTATCAATGGGAGGGTAAACGAAAAAGACGGGATATGAGAAAAGGGGGCCATGCAAAGCGCGGTGAGAAGATCGTCCAATTAACGATTGACATTGACGATAAGGATGTCCTTCTTTCAGACTTTGACTTGTTTCATTATCCCTTAAATTACTGGTACTTACCTTCCGACGAAGAGGATGATGCTGATTTTGAAAGTACTTATACAAATGCGGGATTTACATGGCATGATCTATCGGATTTTCAAATTCAGAGCAACGAAATGCTCTTGCTCAGGGATAGAATCGTTAAAAGCTGGGATCGAATTTTTAATTTGAGTGAAGAAGATGAAGGGTGGCTATACGGAAAGTTGAAAACAAAGTCGATTCAAGCAACCTTATGGCAAGTAAGGCTTGAGCAAGTTGTAAAAGCCGAGGTATTCATTGCTAAATAATGTGGTGTTACAGGCTAGAAAGGCCAAAAACTATCCTACCAAAAAGCATACATTGACTTTCAAGAATTCATATGTTATTTTTTGATTATAGTACTTGAATGGAGGGGTTACGTGTGTTGATTTTTTCCCGATAAAGAGAACATTGCAATTCAATGCAGTATTCTTTTAAATCTGCCTATAGCAGATAATCGGGATAAGTCTGTCCATACGTGACACCTTATTTATTATATTTGTCATAACAAATGAAGCCTCTCCTATTGTAAGGAACGGTTGATTTTGTGTTGATATTTATGAATAATATGGCATACTTTTCCCGATTATATCAGCACAGGCAGTAAATAGCCTGTGCTTTTTATTTTCCTTGAAAGGGAGTTTTCAAATGCGCTAGATAAGAGTGGATTGACAATGCATAATTCCAATATTGAACAATTATTAATGAAGTTAAATAGTAAAGGAGAATATCTATGACATATAAAATTGAAAATAAACGAGTATGGTTCATTACTGGAGCAAGTAAGGGACTTGGTTATGCTTTCACATGTGCTGCCTTGAAAGCCGGGGATAGAGTTGTAGCAGTTGCTAGAACTATTGACAAATTGGAAAAGCTAAAAGATTCGTATCAAGAGACCTTACTGCCATTAAGCCTTGATGTTACAGATAGGGAGGCTGTTTTTTCTACGGTTGAAGCAGCAATTGAACATTTTGGCAGGCTTGATATTGTTGTTAACAATGCGGGCATCATGACTTTAGGTATGATTGAGGAACTAAGCGAATCCGATGCTCGAAAACTGATGGACACAAACTTTTTTGGGGCTCTTTGGGTTTGCCAGGCGGTGATGCCCTATTTGAGGTCACAGCGTTCTGGACATATCATACAGATTACTAGTATTGGTGCCATTATTTCAGGTCCGATGTCTGGCATTTACAGTGCAAGTAAATTTGCTTTGGAAGGAATGAGTGAAGCTTTAGCAAAAGAAGCTGAACATTTTGGAGTGAAACTTACCATGGTAGAACCAGGAGGGTACTGGACAGATTTGTATATTGCGATGAATTACAGCAATCCATTGGATTCATACGGGACACTTCGCGAAGAACTGGCCAAACAGTATTCCGAGGATTCAGTAGATAGTGATCCTTCCCTGGCAGCGGAAGCCCTTATGAAATTAGTAGCCAGTAATAATCCTCCTTTGAGCCTTATCCTTGGCAGCGTGGTTTACGATTTAGCGATGGACACATTAAAGGCACGGATAGCTACTTGGGAGGAATGGGAGGCAGTTAGCCGTGCCTCTGAAAAAGCTATTCCTGCACCTGAGGGATATGGAGTATCTGAGGAGAAAAACTGATAAACTTTTAACTATCTTCTAGGGTAGGACTGTATCGCTGCTATAGGAACTATCTAAACGCTTTTGTTAAAAATGAGAGTCTTAACTAAAACTGTTAAGACTCTCATTGTTTTACTGATCCTGATTACTGTGTTTTAGATGCTCTATTCCCCAACTATTCATTGCATCCAAAACCGGTTTTAAAGATTTTCCAAGCACCGTAAGAGAGTATTCGACCTTTGGTGGTACCTCCGGATAAACTTTTCTATAGATTATCCCATCGGCCTCCATCTGCCGAAGCTGTTGTGTCAGCATCTTCTGGCTTATTCTGTTGATACCTTTACTGAGGTCACTGAACCTTTGTGTACCGTTATTGAATAGATTTCTTAGAATAAGCACCTTCCATTTGTGCCCGATCAAGTTGACTGTATGCTCAATAGGGCATGATTTATCACATGGCATTATTATCACTCCAGTCAATTATTATTCAATACTTACTATTTGGTTAGTATAGTACAAAATAGTGCCTTCTTGCAAATGGTTAGTAACACTATTATAGTGAGCATACAACAGTAACTTTTAAGCTTGATTTGGATTTAAATTGCTAATGATAGCTGAAGATTAACTTTTAATTTCAAAAAGAATGGGAGTAATAAGTAATGGATAAAATTAATATTGGCGATATTCTTGATTTTGCAACTGAAAAAAGCGCTCGTAAGGCAATATTCAAAGAAGGCAGGCTGGATACAGGACTTTTGCTTTATGCCCCTGGTCAAACAACACCTGATCATAAGCATTCTGATATCGATGAAGTCTTTTATGTAATTTCTGGTGAAGGTACAATCACAATAAACAATGAAGAAATGCTTCTGAAAGAAAAGGATATAATTTTCTCGCCTAATGGTGAGACACATGGATTCAATAATACCAGTTCTAGCAATTGGGTTGTGTTGCAAATTAAAATCGACACTTCCCAAAAGGATTAAACCCTATTTATAAAAATTCAAGATTAAGTACAGGAGGTAGATGATTAATGTTTACACGAATAGACCATGTTGCTCTTTCTGTAAAAGACAGACAAAAGTCGATTGACTTTTATGAAAAGAACTTTGGGTTTAAAAAGTATTTTGAACACGATGTTCCCGGGGTACCGAACCTTGAAAAGGTTGTTTATCTTCAGTTGGGCGATACCGTGTTAGAGTTTGAACATTGGACACATGAAAGGGAGAATAGGGGGTATCATTTCTGTCTTATTAGCGATGATTTTGATTCGGATTATCAAAAGCTTAAAAACGCAGGGATCCCGGTCGTAACTGAACCACATATTCCCGAGCCCAGAACACCTCAGGAAACAGGTTGGAAAAGAGTTGTTTTTCAAGGCCCTGACGGTGAATTAATTGAGTTCCGAGGATAAAAAATGTAGAGATACCGTATAGAGTTTTTGGAGCAAAAAATGAACAAAAACAGGCTGAAAAATGTACTTTTTTTCAGCCTGTTTATGGGCGGGGTCAACGTCTTGAAGGTTATGGTAGTTACCTGCCGTTTGAATGTAATATGATGTTAAATGGCAAAATGGCCTTGCACAGTGCCGTTAAGCACTCCCGCCACCATGATTACTTTGTCTCAGTCTTACTAAAACTTGGACAGCTGTTTCTTTTTCATCATCAATCATTATGGTTTGGCCGGGGCCAGTTAAGTTCTTTATTCGTGATACTAAACTATCGTCTAAAAAATCCTGACTCAATGCATTGACTGCCTTATAATCTTCTTTTGAAGTAATACGGTGTATTATACGAATTCCACATTGAGTAAGAACCTCTGAGTCTATGGCGGATGGTTGCTGACTGGCAACAACCAATGATAATCCTGGTTGTCTACCTTCTTTAGCCCAGCGAATAATAATTTCCTTAGACAAGGTACTCTTACCACTTGGACAGAAGTTATGAGCCTCATCAATAAATAACCAAACTTTCCTCATGTCTGTAGCCAATCCTAACTCTTCCCGTCTTCTAGCAATAGTCCTCTTTTCAAATATAAAGTTGGCCAATACGGCGACAACCAAATTACGTAAACCGTAACGTCCTTGAGCGATTACACTAAGATCAAGGATATTAATGGCATTGGGCTGGAGGATTTCCCAAATTTCTCTGTACTGGTGTTCCTCGAATATTTGCCAGTCTTCGGCCATTTCTAACTTGCGAAGGAGAGCTTCTTTGGTCTTATCTAATCCGTCAAGCTTGATAATTTGATCAGCAATGTCCGGAATCAGGAAGTTATTTTTTAATTTCTTTTTACATAACCTAACCGCCTTGAAAAGCATAATTCCTTGTAACTCATTAATATCAAGATTAAATAAATCACACCACATTTCAGGGGATAGATCTGATGGGTTTAGTCTAAGACCTTGAACAAATAATCCGCGTCGTGCCAGCTCAGAAATAATATCTGACGAACCGTAGCGTTCTAACGGGTCACCCGGTACTAGTAAGTTAACACGAAAACCTTTTGGCAAGAGATTATATTCTTGCAGCTTATCGGTAGCTTCAGTTATTTGGTTTGGTTCAGCCATAGTCCAAAAGATTCCTTGTGGGTCTACGGCTAGAACTATATCTTCGCCAAAATTCGAGAGTTCTTCAATTAAAACTCCTAGGGTATAAGATTTCCCTGTTCCGGTTTTTCCACATACTAAAATCCTTTGTGATTTGTCACAAGATATCGTGGTTTTTTCTACTGGCTCAATTGATTTACCGATAATTGCGGACTTTTCCATTCTTGTCACCCTTCGTGAGTTTTAATAATAATTTTAGTATTCCAGAAGTAAGGAAAAGTTATGAGTAGCCTTTCAGGTTATTCTTGGCCCTATATTTTTGTGAAGCTCATGGAGGAAAAGTTCACGTTTTCAGCCAGCCGGGTCAAGGAAGTAACGGCAAATAAGACGGTTTCACCACTATATATAGTGGTTTTAAGCCAAAAAAAGGGGGAAAACAGGGCCGAAAAAGTGTACTTTTCGGTCCTGTTTTTTAGGTATTTTTATGTCGGCGTTCTTTTCTCGAATTTTCCGCAGAACCTCCAACCCGTCCTTCTTCGGCAAATTCAAATCCAGTACAATAAGGTCGTATTCATTTACTTCATATTCAAACAACGCTTCCTCGCCGTCATAAACCGCGTCCACTGCGTAGCCGTTTTTTAGTCCCTTGGCGATATAGCCGGACAGCCCCTTTTCATCTTCAACTAGCAATATTCTCAAGGCCGTTGCCTCCTTTGCTTTTAGATTTAATCTTAGCAAAAGCCATGTTAGATTTTTGTTAGATCGAGTTTTCTTACTATACAGTGTTTGCGGTCACAAATGAACAAAGCTGATATCAACTATAAAATGAAATACAAAGGGTAGGAGGGTGATATAATATGGCGAAAGCACTAATAAGACTAAGAACCGGAGGTTATTATGAATGAATTGTTTACAATAGGAGAAATTTCTAAGCTTTTTAATATAGATGTCCGTCTCCTTCGTCATTACGATAAGATATCTTTGCTAAAGCCCGAATTCGTCAATAAAGAAAATGGATACCGTTATTATTCCACACGTCAATTTGAGTGCCTGAACACAATTCATTATCTCCGATCTTTAAACATGCCTTTGCCCAAAATCCGTGAGTTTTTTGAAAATCGTGATGATAAAAAGATGCTTAAAATTCTCGAGGAGCAAAAACGGCAAGTAGAAGAAGAACGCAAACAGCTGGATCGAATCGAAAGGAAACTTGAAAACAGGTTACTGCAAATTGAAGATGCATTTCAAACTGAATTTGATAAAATTGAAGAGCGTACTCTAAAGGATAGAGTAATAGCTGTACTAAAAAAAGAGCTCTCCATTTCGGACGACTTGGAACAACCGATCCGTGAATTGGCAAAGCGCAATTCTCTCCATGCAGTGATGTTTCTCGGAAAAGTAGGCGTTTCCATTTCAAGCTCTAATCTTCAGGGAGGTAAATTTAATAAGTTTTCTGCCGTTTTTGTCGTCATTGAACCGGAGGACAACCGCGGCGAAAACTTGTCCTGCCTGCCGGGAGGCAATTATTTGACTTTGCGCTTTCGAGGTACGCATAAAGACGCGAAGGCTTCATATATCAAAATGCTTCAATATATGAAAGAAAAAGGGTATGTGATCGCAGGAGATTCCCTTGAATTTGCTTTGATTGATTACGGCCTTACCAACGATCCCTCGAAATTCATCACCGAGATACAAATTCAATATAAATAAACCTTGACCCTCCAATTATTGGAGGGTTTATTGTTTGTGATGAAGGAGGTTTTATTATGATAGGTACTATTGCAAATACGCTTGCTATTCTGATCGGAAGTATGATTGGAGGCGGCATTAAAAAGGGCATCGGGGAAAAATATCAAAATGCATTGTATAACGCGATGGGACTTGCCGCATGCGGCCTTGGCATAAACGCAATCGTCCAGAACATGCCTAAAAGCACTTTTCCCGTATTGTTTATCATCAGTTTAGCAATCGGCAGTTTAGCTGGCACTGTTTTAAATTTGTATGACAGATTTGAAAGGCTCACAAAACGTTTCTCCAAAGGGAACTTGGGTCAAGGACTCTCTACCGCCATAGTGTTGTTTTGTATCGGAACGTTATCTATCTTAGGGTCTATGGAAAGCGCGCTTCATGGCAACTACACTTATTTGTATACAAATGCGACGCTGGATTTCATTACGTCACTGGTTTTAGCGTCTACGTATGGTATTGGGATCGCTTTTTCTGCGGCAGTGTTATTTTTATGGCAAGGTAGTATCTATCTTTTTGCAGGATACCTATCATCTTTTCTAACCGCAGACTTACTCACTGAAATCTCACTGATCGGCGGATTTCTGATTTTGAACTCCGGGCTTTCCATTTTGAAAATCAAGGATTGCAATGCGCTGAATATGCTGCCCGCATTATTTGTACCGGTTGCATGGTTTATCATAAAAGCAATATTATCATTTTAAACGGCAAAGGCAGACAGTTTAATCTTCTGTCTGCCTCGCCAAAAAAAACTCTTAAAACGAATCATCCAATATTTCAGGATAAGTCAGAATCATTCGGACGACTTTATTTTCCGGTTTAATATCTGCCAGGGATTGCCCTTCCTTCAGATCGAATTGAAAATACAAAGCTGCTGCACCTTCGACCTTAAACATTCCATAAATTTTGCCTCCATGGATGCTCACAGGTTCGATGTATTTGGGGCGGTAAACCTCGAACACTTTGGTTGACGTATCTCCCATTTTTATTCCCAAATTGGTCGCAGCCTCTGGCGATTCAACCGTGATTTCTAATACTTCTCCCGATTCAGCACCAATGAAAACCTTATAGCCGTCATAATCCCATCGGTAGACTTGCTCCGGGAAATGTCCTGTCTCTCCGCTGGGAGCAGTCTCTTTATACCCCTTACCCAAGGCCGCTTCCACCTGAGCTTTGGTATCTCCAAGGTGTACACCCGAGATATCCGGCCGGATATTTTTAGTGGTTTTTTTGGTTTCCTTCCCCTGCGGATCTACTTCTGTGTAGCCAATATCGCCTTCTTGATTCCAGGACTCTACTTTGTACAGGTAATCAATAGCTTTCCAGATATATTCGCTCTTCGGATTCCCCAAAGTATATACTTCCAAGGAACCCCACCTGGGACCATGTTCATGGGTTTCATTACCATAAGCCAGAGAGTGGCTGTCTGGGCTCCAGACCGGAATGCCCATGCTCTTCATCTTATAGGATTCTTCATGCAAGGTATCCACGATAATGATGCTGCTCTCGACCCCTTCTCCCAGCTTCTCACTGATGAGGACATGTTTGCTGTCAGGTGCCCAGGAAAAACCAAGGGTCGTCGGCTTAACATCACGGACTAATTTGGCCTCCTCTTCTCCGACCTTCCAAAGATAGGCCTCATCGGCCCCGTTCTTGTCTGGCTTCCCTGCCTGGATATAAGCTACCATTTTTTCATCGGGAGACCAGGTTGTTTTCTGGACATCCGTTAGAGACGAGAGTGCCGTCGTAATCTGCTCTTTCGATAAACCTTTTTGTTCTCCAGGTTTATCTCCATTCTGGTTGGATTTCGGTGTGCAGCCTATTAAAGAAGCTATTAAGACAATCACCAGTACCCCTGTTAATAACTTTGTTACTGATTTATAAGACATTTTTTTACTCCTTTTTTGCATTTTATTTCTCGGCAACCACTAAAAATGATAAGGGTTTTGTTCAAAATTATTGACGGTCAAAGTTCCGTCGGTCTGACGAATTGCATTTTTCCTCTTTCGCCCAAATTTGATAATATTATTTAATTGCAGATTGCTTACAATTTCTTCAAGTTGTTAAGTAAATGCAGGTACCATCGTTAAAAAGAGGCCAATAGCAGTGACCGTTTTTGAAATATTCCCTACCGCCAAGAGTGGCTTTTATATTGTTTATCCGTTCGCGGCGGGACTTAGTAGCTTCTGGATCCACGGCCACTGAGGTGAAGATAACATCACCCTCTTTGACCCCAGTAGGCAGGAGTAAGCGGGGGAGGTTAAAGATTTGGCGATCATCAGTTTCTACTACAGCAAAATCTTCTTCGAAACCGATCTATGATGTATATAATGCCTCCTTTATAGTATGAAGGAATCTTCATCGTCGGCTGGCGATTTCCTTCTTTTCGATAAAAGGTTATGTTTTATGTAAAGAAAAAACCGTTGGCATTGTCTACCTGTTGTCAACGGTGAAGGAGTTTTCATGGTAAAAGCTAATAACCATGTAAAGAGAAATAGATGTTTTGAGCGAAGTAATTTGCCAGAACGGAGATTATGATGAAGAAATAGTCAGGAATGAAGTTGACGAAATTCAGATTTTTGGCATTTCGTTTTGATTTTCCGTAAGAATGGTTTACAGGAGAAAAGGTTGCTCAAGAATGACTGATGAATATGCAGAATTTTCTACGAAATCCCTTTTATTATGGTATATTTATTATAATATCAAGGGTTGGCAAAATACTATTTTATAGATAGGGAGTAATCATTATGGAAAAGCAAAAAAGCAATGTTTGGGATGTTAGGTTTGAAAAAATAAATGAATTGGGAGAAGTCGGAAACGCCAGAGTTTTTTATGTTAGCGATAAAAAAGTGGACAAGAATTTGCTTTAAAATATCTATAAAAGTGAAGAAAAGAAATATAGATTTATTGATGAAATATATCCAAGAAAAGTATGATATTTGAAAATGGAAAATACCCCGAAAGTCTAAGAGATCGAATCGTTACAATTTACTTTAATTGAAAGAAAAGGCAGATGCCAAATCGATGAAAAAATAGCCTGCCTAGGCGACTGTTTCTGAAATGTATTCTGTCGCTAAGGGGCACCGGAGAGAAGCAACATCCTTTTTGTATCTTCAAGTCATATAGAGCGCTGCTTAACACATTGTAGATAATAGTAATACATTGATTGGAGTAATCTTTGATGAATAAAATTAAGAGTAAATCCAAAAAGAAAACTAAGAGCAGTATGAGTGATTCTATTTCAGGCAGTAAATATTACAAATGGCGCTGCTCATTGTCTACTAAACATCCAACTTTTCTTATAGTCGGCGATTTAATATTTTTAATTACTCTATTTGCAACAATGCTTACGATAAAAGATTCATATATTAATTGGCATCAGCGACAGTATGAATCTGATCAAGCAGCATTAGAATATTATCGTATCGGAGAAAAGTATTATTCCGATAAAAATTATAAGGATGCACTTAGTAATTTTGAAAAAGTTTACGATATAAATAAAAGTTTATTTGATACTAAATATTATTACACTATGTCTATGCTTGGAGTAAACCAATCTAAGAATTCAATACTTGCAAGAAAAGTCTTATATGAAAATAGTGAATATCTTAATGATAATGAAAAAGCATTATATGCTATGTTAGAATGTAATCAAGGAAATTATTTCAACAGCTCAAATATACTCGCTGAAATAAAAGAACCTTTTAGTTTAAGAAGTGATATTTTTAATCAATACATAGTGACATCTTCAATTACAAATTTTAACCTAAGTTTTAAAGAAGGACAAAATAAGGTGTTTGATAATAAATTATTAATTGATAGGAAGATAAATTCTCTTGGACTCCTATCTGATATCGATATAAAAAAATTTGATGATGTTACAGTTAATCTTGATATACAGACTCTATTTAGAGATGAATCTTACAAATTAAAAGAAAGTGCTATGGAAATGTTTATTTTCTATTTAAATGAATGTATGGAAAAAGAAGAGTATGGTAGGATACTTCCTGTTATGGAAATGGCCTCAAGTTATTTTGAAATTTTTAGCACTAAAGAAAATGTAGCAAAAGACTATCTTAACCATTTTTATGATTATATGAATATGTTTTCTGGATACAATCAAGTACATTTAAAAAGCATAGATATAATAACTAAAAATGTAATTTGCAAACTGGAAAATGGCAATAAAGATATATGGACAAATGATTTGATACGATGCAAACAAATTTATAATAAAATTATTGATGATTATAATACGGATTGGACTCCGTATAATTGATATGGCGATAAAAAATCAATGCTATATTGATTAGTTTTGAACTTAATGATCATTTCCACCAAGGAATCATCTGCTCTATATGACATCTTTTTTGTACCCAAGGCATGTGGAGTGTGTCGTGTTGATAGAACGAAAGTAGGTAATACGGCTGTATCCCGGGTTTTAGGGTACTGTCAATAGTTTTTCGCAAATTGATTTCCGCTTGATATGATCATCAGTATAATGGCCGTGACCCTAGCTAAGGACTTGATATGGGGATGGCGGATGCTACTCTTTAGGATAAAACATTCAGTTCTAATGTTGTCCAAGGCCTGGCCTTTACCATCATTGAGATCGTTTATAATTGTGTTAAAGTGGTTAGGATCATGAAAAGTGAACCACTTCTGCTCATATAAAACTGAGCCATTGTGCTCAATTAATGGAGCCAAGTTTAGTTTCCAACCTCTGTTTCAATCTATAGGAGTCAGCGTTCATGTCCAATATGTATACGTTCATCAAAGACACTCTTGCTCAAATTTTGCAGAGTGTCTTATTTTTGTGCTATCCTTACGCTTGGTAAGGAATTCTTAGATCGTACATAGGCGGTTTTATAGCATCACTGTATAAGTTGCAACAGCCAGAGAGAACCGTTATGCGATAGTACGAGCGTTCAGAAGACCGTAAGGGATATCGGTCTGGTCATTATCAAAGGAACCTGGTCACTACTTCCGGAGAGGTTAAACTTAAAGTACCGAAGCTAAAAGGGGTAGCCTTTGAAACAGCCATCATTGAACGATATCGGCGGCGGGAAAGCTCCGTAGAAGAAGCACTGATTGAAATGTATTTAGCGGGTGTCTCTGTTCGCCGAGTGGAGGATATCACTGAGGCATTATGGGGGACCAAAGTATCCGACGGGACCGTCAGCCAACTCAACAAGAAAGTTTACGGGCACATTGACACTTGGCGTAACCGCCCTCTGCAAGGAAAGTATCCTTACGTTTACTTGGACGGAATTTATCTTAAGCGTAACTGGGGTGGAGAATATGAGAACGTCGCCATCCTGATTGCGATGCAGTCAACGAAGACGGATACCGAGAAGTGATCGGAGCCAGCGAAGGAATGAAGGAAGACAAAGCCAGCTGGCAAGAATTCATAAAAAGCTTAAAGGAACGGGGCCTCTCTGGAACCCAGTTATTTATCGGAGATAAATGCTTAGGGCTCTTAGAAGCTGTCCATGAAGTCTTTCCTGATGCAAAATTTCAGCGCTGCAACGTTCACTTTTACCGTAATGTATTTTCGGTAACACCGCGTTCAAAAATGAAAGAAGTGGCGGCCATGCTAAAAGCCATTCATGCTCAAGAAGACAAAGCTGCGGCAAAAGAAAAGGCAACGGCGGTCGTCAATAAACTGCGGGATATGAAGCTGAAAGAAGCTGCTAAAAAGGTCGAAGATAGCATTCTGGAGACTCTGACCTACATGGATTTTCCACAAGCTCACTGGTCAAAGCTTAGGAGTAATAACGTCATTGAGAGATTAAACCGGGAAATTCGTCGCAGAACACGGGTTGTCGGTACCTTTCCGGACGGTAATTCAGCTCTCATGCTGGTTTGTGCTCGACTACGACATGTAGCCAGCAAAGCCTGGGGAACAAAACAATACATGAGCATGAAACATTTGGAAGAGATGAATAAAGAAAACCAACTTGATGCTGGTTAATCACCAATCAACTCTGGGGAAGACTTGACATGGGACCCCGTGCCGGATGCTCCAATGGGTCGTGGAATGGGGCTCAAAAGGTGGATTCCTTTTGGGTAAGCCCCATCCCCGTTCTTAAGGGTAGCATCCGTCACCCCCATATCAAGTCTTGCCCTGGGGTTATATATAAACCTACTGCCAAGCAGAAAATCAAATTTGCGAAAGATTATTGACAGTACCCGATAGTGTTGCGTTGTATTGACGGCCGTAAAATAATTACCCATGTCCCTAATTAATGATCAGCCGGGGAGTTAGATAAGGTATCCCAGGTATTGCACCGGGTACCCACCATGGTTGTTTTTCCTTCAGCTTGAGCGGAACAGCAAAGACTACCTCTCCTGCGAAAAGGATGGACTTCGGTCCGTATTTAGACCGGGTGCTGTCCAGAGTGTTGGCCACCAGGTCTAAGGCTTCTTTACATGAAACTCGCTCCCATTGCCCCTGAACCCCCTTCGCCGGCTCGCTTCATCGAGTATTTCAGGCTGTCGGGATGATAGGTCCACTGGAGGCGGGATACTCCCCGCAGACATGGACGCAAATAGAAGTTTGGATCAGGAGTGATGTGAACAATTCTTTCCTTAGCAGCTGGAGCTGCTTTTATCTTGTTGGTGCGGCATAAACCATGAATAACTGGTGCCTCTAAAGTTATGGCTCCACCTAAAGTAAGTGTTCCGTCAAGGCATTTTCGGCGAGATAAATTTAATAAAGTCACTTCCTGAAGTCTGTGTAATGTTACTCTTTGGGTGAATCAACGGTCTATGTCGGAATAAATAAGGGAAGGAGGTTTTCGGTGTGAAAATCTCCTTCCCTTATTTATTTGTTCTATTTAATCATCTTTGCCCAAGTTCAATACTTGTAAGGCAATATAAACATTGACCATATGATCAACTCGGCGCAGGTCGAAGCCTGTTACTTGTTCGATTTTTTTGATGCGGTTACGCAGGGTGTTTTCATGAACATAGAGTGCTTTAGCGCATTCGGCAATCTGACATTTATACTCGATAAAGACCCTGAGACTGTCCAGCAATCCTGTATTCTCAGCTTGGTCGTATTCAATCAGAGGACCTAGAACCCGTTGGCTGAATTCCTCCAGTTCCCTGGCCGGCTGAGTAAAGATAAATTTAAGAAACCCCATCTCTTCAAAGTAGCAAACGCTTTTATGATCAAAGACTTTTCCTAATTCCCAGGCAACCTTGGCTTCCTGATAGCTTTTATATAAATCTGTGACAGAAGGGACTCCTGAGCCTATTCCCACACCGATTGAGGAACGTTTTTTTCCGTGGTCAGCGAGCCGGTCGAGAAAGCTGTTAATAAAATTAGCCAAGGAAGTTTTAAGCTTTGCCTTCTTTAATCCGTTAATATTGAGAATAACCACCAATTGAAGGTTGATATAAGCACTGATCGGTGAGGAGTGGTTAAATAAGCGGGGCAGTATTTCCCGGGCCGTTTTAAAATCTTTATCTGGGAGGTCAATAACTAAGGCAAGCAAGGATCCCTGTAAATTCCACCCCCAGGATTTCACCTTTTCGTGGATAGTCGCTTTTGAGTCATAATTGTTGTAAAGGATATCGCGAATGAAATCGTCCCGGTATTGTTCTTGTCTTAAGCTGTCTTCACAGCTGCTTTTCAGTGAGAGAAGCAAGGGCATAGACGCATCTAAGATAGTTTGCTTGTCTTCTGCAGACAGAGGTTTTAGCTTTAGTGCATTGGTAACGGGGGTGGTGTCCAGGACAATACAATAGCCCAAGCAATAATCTCCGGTCAGCAAGGGCAAATAGACAAAGGGAAAGATCTGATTATTTAAAGTGAATTGAGCATGATGCAGAATGTGCTCAGAGCGGTTTAGAAAATCAGCTTCATTGATTTTTACATCGGGAACATATAAGAACTCATCTAAGTTAAGATTGAGGTTCAAGGGATCATGGCAAGCCAAAATACGGTGGACTGAATTGGTAAGCAGCACCGGCCGATTAAGGATTTGAGATAAGCGCCAGATTAAGTGAGGTATACCTTTACCTTGGGCAAGATCTTGAATGAGCTGATAGAATAGGCCACCGGGATTAGTCATTACGGTCACCTTCCTTCATGATAGTATGGTTCGGGAGATGTAAGCCAACCTGTTTCCCTATTTTAAGTGGGTGATAGCGGGCTGCCGGCCGAGTAACCTGAATTCGGGGGATTCCAGGGAGGGTCTTAAGCAAAAGGTGCTCGTGATGTTTCAAGGGATCAAAGAGTTGCAAAGCTTCGACAGGACAGGCCGCTATACAGAAAGGTTCCTCACCTTCTTCCAATTTATCGAAGCATAAATCGCATTTGATGACTTTTCCGGTATCGGGGAGAAGTACAGGAGCTTCGAAAGGACAGCTGCGTATACAGGTGCCGCAACCCTTGCATTTTCCTTCGTCGAAAACGACAATACCGTCTCTCCGTTTACGGTAGGCGTGATTAGGACATAAACGAAAACATTCAGGATTGAGACAATGATTACAGGATGAAGAAAGATAGTATTTCAGGAGACGCCCTTCCATTGCCAATTCAATGGCAGTTACTTTGCGCAGAGTAATACCTGGCGGCAAGTTATGGTTGACAGAGCATGCCGTCTGGCAAGAACGGCAGCCAAGACAACGGTTTGGATTAAAAACAAAACCTTTTTGATTCATTTTGCTACCCCATCTTAACCAAATTAACGAAGCAATTATTATAAGCAATACCAGGGCTTCCAGAAAAGATTTGTCCTAAATCTGTACTCTCAAAACTAAGCAGGGTATTGATTAGTTTGTTGTTCATATCCTCCATCCCCATATAAGTGATGACGATATCAGGTGGGAGGCTGAGGGAGAAGGAAACGGGCAATTCCAGTTCACCCATTTCATTATATACTTTCGCCAGATCCCCTTCTGCCAGGTTTTTTTGCCGGCCGGTGTCAGGATGCATGAGGAGTAAAGGGGCGTTTTCTAAACGACGTAATAGATCGATAGTATAAAACTGAGAGTTTAGAGTAATAGGTGAGCGGACAACCATTAAGCGAAAAGGATAGGAATATGATGATACAGGCTGGTCAACAGGAATAGGCAAGGGAGGGGCCCGATGGAGGGCAGCTGTATGGGAGAAAAATTCATAGCGCCCAGAGGCTGTAGGAAACTGACGATCCTGCCAGGGGACAGCCGGCAGGTTCACCCGGGCGGGGTGATGGGCCAGTTCGCGGTAGTCAGTGATACCCAGAGAATCATTGAGGGAAGCAAATTCTTGAGTCAGCCATGCCCGGGCATCCCCGTGTAGGGGAAAAGAGCTTAAACCTGGTTTGAGCTGATGAAGCACAGAAGCCAGCCCGTGCATTATTTCAAAGTCCGACTTGCTTTCTCCTAAGGGGGGAATAGCTTGTTGGTTAATCGCCGCACCATAATGCCATAATGAAATAACGACATCTTCAAATTCAAAAGGAGAAGAAACAGGCAGCACATAATCAGCCATCTGAGCGGTGGCAGAGAGAGTTTGATCAGCGACAACCACTGTATCAATAGTTTTCATGGCCTGGATAATTTGTGCCGAGTCGGGGTCCTGGGCCACCGGGTTTCGTCCGGCAACCCACAGGAACTTTATAGGCGGATCAAGGGTATCCAAATGAGTATACCAATCGGTCCCCAGAATTCGATTGTCAGTATTATTTTCTGATAAACGCTGTCTTACTCCGTAGGGCAAACGGAGTTTGCCGTACTTACCGGCATGTTGTAACTGTTCATAGGAAGTATAATGCACATTACCGCCAGAAATGCCGATGTTACCGGTTAATGCGGCAAGGCTGTCAATTATTCTGGCGTTTTGTCCGCCGGAGGGACCTCGTTGAATTCCAGGTCCCAACCTGATCGTTGCGGGTTTGATGGTACCATACAAGCGTGCTAACTCGTACAGTTCGGTGATGGGAATACCGGTAGAAGATGAAACATGGTTGAGATCGACGGTTTCTATATAATTACGGTATTCAGGCCAGCCAAAGGTGAAATTATTTAAAAACTCATGGTCGACCAGATGTTCCTCAACTAAGATTTTGGCAAGCCCCAGAGCCAGGTCACCATCTGTTCCCGGGCGTATCCGATAATAAATATCACTGCGGGCAGCTGTTGAGGTGAAGATGGGATCAATCACCACAATCATTGCCCCTTCATCCTGAGCTCCAAAAATATAACGCATCTGGTGTATGGTCGTCCAAGCCGGATTCGCACCCCAAATGAGAATGAGGCGAGAGTTCTTCATGTCTTCAGGAAGGGGCTTTTTAAGTGCACCATAATTTAGAATGAAAGCATCAGTTCCAGCAGATACACAGGGGTTGCCTAAAAGCGTGGTAATCGGTCCCAAGGAGCCAAAAAGGCCTTCTACGCTTTGGCTTAAAAGGCCTGTAGTTCCCAAAAATTTATTCATGCTGACAGGTAATAGGCTGCCATACTCTTGATCGATTTCAACCAGCTTGTTCCCGATTTCCGTGAAAGCCTGTTTCCAGGAAATCCTTTGCCAATTTCCGCTCCCTTTCCTTTGCTGTTTAAGAGGATAAAGAACCCGGTAGGGAGAGTAGACCAGTTCTTTCAGCGCATAACCCTTGGCGCAGATTTTTCCCTGGGTATAAGGATCGCGGGGATCTCCTTTTATGTTGATAATTCGGCCGTCGACGACATCGGTTAGGAGGCGGCATGATGCGGGACAATCGGCTGTACAGACATTACAGTAGGTCTGAGACATCTTATGGATACCTCCATTTATTTGGGGAAGATATTAAAAATTAATCTTATTTTATCAGAATCTGCTGGCGAATTCACCCTTTCAGGAGCCAAGAAAGTGATAATGTGGTTTATCACAATGCGGACACCTTTAAAATGTCCATTTCCACACAGGTTGTAACGAGGGGGGAATTAACAAGGGAGCCACTGTGCTTTTTACAAATAAAAGAGACAATTCATGGATTTTCCTACAGAAGAGAAAGAAAGTATAAAAACGAAATAGCTTTAGCGAAAGTTTTAATACTTAATACCGAAAAGAAAGGAAAATCATGATGAACATTTCGAGACGTAACTTCATTAAGGGTGGTGTGGCTGGAACAGCAACACTGGGATTGTCCGGCAGCTTGCTCTTTGTCGACAAATGGTTGCGCCCCGCCACCGCGGCAAGCGATTCAGGAGAAAGGATAGCCTATACGTACCACCCCCCGGGCTGTGGTGGCCGATGTGCGTATCAATGCACAGTGCGGGACGGCAAGCTGGTAAAGATTGAACCGAATGATTGGCCGGATCACCGGTATTCCGTGCTCTGCACACGTGGGCTGAGCGAACTGCAGCGGGTGTATAGCCCTGACCGTCTCCAAACTCCTTTGAAAAGAGTAGGGGAAAGGGGCGAAGGCAAATTTGTTCCGATCTCTTGGGATGAGGCTATTACAACGGTTGCGGACAAATTTAAAGAATTGCACAGCCAATATGGCGGCAAATCCATTTTGAAAATGATTTCGGCAAATCAGGAATATGCAATGCCGCTTTTATCATCATTGTTAGGAATGCCAATTGCCCTCGAAACTTCGATTGATACCGGAATGGCTAGTGGATATGAGGAAGTAACAGGCACAGCGCCTTTTGGTTATTCTCATCATGAGATTACAGACCTGGTCAATTCTAAGACGATCATCATGATAGGCGTTAATATTTTTGAAACGACGGTAGCTGATTCCCAATTCGTTTTTGAAGCGAAGGAAGCAGGTGCCAAACTTATTGTCGTAGACCCCAATTACAGTACTACAGCGTCAAAAGCCGATCAATGGATTCCGATCAAGCCAGGTTCCGATCCGGCTCTGCTCCTGGGTATGATTAACATTATCCTTGCCAATGGCTGGTATCAAGCCGACTTCCTGCAGAAGAATACATCCGCGCCCTTTTTAATCAGAGCGGATAATCAGCACTTGCTCCGGCAAAACGACTCTGCCGACGGGCCTGATGAGAATCCGTTCATGGTGTGGGATGAGGTTAGCGATTCGCTGCAGCCTTATAACGCCGCTGGAATTCAACCTAAATTAGAGGGAGAATTCACTGTCGGCGGGATGCAGGTCAAAACTGTATTCTCTGCATTAAAGGAACAAACAAAGCAATATACACCAGCCTGGGCTGCTGAGACTACAGAAATACCGGAACAGACCATCATAGACTTAACCCGGCAATATGCTACAGGCGGTCCGGCACGTCTGGCCTGGGGCTTTGGCGGCGCAGAGAAGATTTCCAATAGCGATATTTTCGGGCATGCCGGGGCTATCCTCGGGGCTCTGACCGGTAATTTCGGGCGAACAGGCGGCGGTGTAGGCAATTGCCTGTTCCATAGAATCAGCTGGGCATATGTTACACCGCTTGCCCCATGGCCGTTGCCGCCTCAGTTCAAGACCGGTGTAATGGAAATGCCTACTGCCCTCATGCGTTCTCGACCGAATTCTGTAAAAGCCGTTCTCAACCTTGGGAACAGCTTCCAGCAGCATTTTCCTAATTTCCATCAAGCCGAAAAATGGTTCAAAGAACAATTAGAATTTATAGTTACGGTCGATGTATGGGACAATCTCAGCGTAGCTTACTCCGATATTGTACTGCCTATCGGCAGCTGTTTTGAGAGCAACTATGATATCACTCGATTCCAATTGAACAGAAATCATGCTCTTCTTTCCGAAAAAGTAATCGAACCCCTCTTTGAAAGCAAGAGCGATTTTGAGATCGAACAGTTATTGGCTGCCAGATTAGGATTTGAAGAATACATGCCCAAAACCCCGGAAGATTATATAAGAGCCCAGCTGAGTTCTCCCCATCCTTTCCTGGAAGGAATCACGGTGGAAACGCTTAAAGCAAATAATTTCATTATGCGTTTGAATTGCCCGACAGAACCTTATATAGCTTCCAAGGATCAGATATATAAAACGCCATCTACTAAACTGGAGATCTACAATGAAAAAATGATAGAATTCGACCAAGCTTTACCGGCATATGAAGAACCCGCGGAAATGAACTCTGAGTTAAGGCAAAAGTATCCGCTGCAATTTGCTCAGTATCGTTCCCGGTTCCATGTTCATTCCCAGTTCATGAGAGTCTCCTGGATTAGGCAGTTTTGCCCTGAGCCAAGGCTGGAACTCAACCCCTTTGACGCCAAGAGTAGGGGATTGGCAAATGGAGACCTCGTTGAGGTGTTCAATGACCGGGGTGAATTTAAAGCCCGCTGCAAGATTATGAATGATCTGCGGTCAGGGGCAGTCAGGATGGAAGAAGGCTGGTGGTCTAAAGATATGCCTGAAGGAGATATGAATAATGTAATCAATGATGCCTTTAATCCCCGTGGATTTAAGCGGAAATACGGACCGATCTTTCCTTTTTATGATACTTTGGTTGAAGTGAAGAAAGCTTAGGGGGTGAAGAAAGATGGCAAAAAAATTAGGCATGGTGATTGATTTAAAACGCTGCACGGGATGCACAACATGTGCAAACGCGTGCAAGATGCAGAATAATGTTCCCATGGGTATGTTATGGAACCGTGTGCTCACAGAAGGCGGGGAAGAGTATGATACTAGCGCAGGAGTATACCCGAATTTGCAAAAGAGCTTCCTCCCGATTGCCTGCCAGCATTGCGAAAATGCAGCGTGTGTTAAGGTTTGTCCGGTAGGTGCTACTTACAAAGA
Source organism: Desulfitobacterium sp. PCE1 (assembly GCF_000384015.1). Taxonomy (NCBI): domain Bacteria; kingdom Bacillati; phylum Bacillota; class Clostridia; order Eubacteriales; family Desulfitobacteriaceae; genus Desulfitobacterium; species Desulfitobacterium sp. PCE1. The sequence continues at coordinate 1,679,656 of NZ_KB913023.1, forward strand.
TGAGCTGGGCAGGGTAGTGATTAATTACGACAGATGCATTGGCTGCCGTTTCTGCATGGCTGCCTGCCCCTATAATGCCCGGGTATTTAACTGGGAGGCACCGGTGCGTGACCCTGGCTTTAATTATGGAGATAAAGACGTGCCGATTCGTAAAGTAGGTGTAATGGAAAAATGCTCATTGTGCAAGGAACGTACCGACACAGGATTAGAACCCATGTGTGTAAAGTGTTGCCCGACTAGAGCTCGGAAATTCGGTGATTTGAATGATCCGGAAAGTGAAGTTTCCCGTTTAATTCGGGAGAGGAATGGGCAGCAACTTTTATCGGAAAAAGGGACGAAGCCGCAAGTATATTATTTGGGCTAGAAGGAAGGTGTAATTAGATGGATAAAAAGGGAAACCTAACTATCGGAATGGTTGTCTTGGGGCTATTAACTCTTATGGGGTTAGGAGCTTGGGCTTTCCAGCTGGTCAATGGACTTGGCGTAACAGGAATGAATAATGTTGTTTCCTGGGGATCCTATATCGCGATGTTCATGCTCTTTGTTGGTCTTTCCGCCGGGGGTCTGATTGTGTCTTCTTCGGCAACGGTATTCAATATTCCGTCTTTTAAAGTTGTAGCGAAACCGGCAGTCATTCTTTCTACGGTCTGCATTATTATCGCTGGGATATTCATTATTGTGGATATTGGCAGTCCGTGGCGGATTTACAATTTAATCCTGCATCCTCAATTTCGTTCTCCTTTGATGTGGGATGTGGTGGTCATCACCTTGTACCTAGCGCTGAATCTGGTCTACCTCTATTTCATGAGCCGATCTGAGCCCGATGAAAGGAAGTTAAAGATTATTTCCAGAATCGCCCTGCCGACGGCAGTGCTGGTCCACTCCGTCACAGCTTGGATTTTTGGTTTGCAGATAGCCCGCGCAGGCTGGCACAGTGCTCTGATGGCACCTCTATTCGTTGCTTCGGCCTTGGATTCAGGACTGGCCTTATTGATTATCGCCTTGTTGGCCTTGAACAGATTGAAACTATTTGCAGTGGAGAAAAAACTGATTGGGACTTTAGCCGGCCTTCTCGTTACCTGTGTTGCCGTTGATGCTTTTTTCGTCTTCTCGGAGGTTCTGACGATGCTTTATCCGGGAGAAGACTCGACCATGGCTGTATTAAGGGAAATGACCAGCGGGTTTGCTGCTCCGTTTTTCTGGGGGGAAATCATCCTTGGCTTTATCCTGCCCTTTATGATTCTGGTATTTAAGAAGAACAGAGAGAATACGAATTATGTTATTTTTGCTTCGGCAATCGTGATTTTAGGAGTATTTTGCAAACGCTTCTGGTTGCTGTTTTCCTCGTTTATCCATCCTAATGTTCAAGGGGCTCCCGGTGTTACCTATGGAAAATTTACTGAAACTATTGGGGATATGTGGTCCCTTCATGGCAGTTATGCGCCAACCTGGGTTGAATTGGCCATCATCATCGGCATGCTGTCCATGGGTGCCTTGCTCTTCTCTTACCTCAGCAGCCGGTTCCTTTTAGGAAGAGCCGACTTCATACCAACGGTGAAGCAAGGACAAGCAGCGGAGAACAAATAACATACTGAAGAGAATGAACGGCAAAATGGTTAGAAAGGAGGGAGGTTGGTCATGATCTATTCCTGGACTGAGGTTTGGAAGTTGCGAACCGAGTTGTATAAGTTTTTTGGCAATTGCCTGTTGGAGCCAACCTCAGAAGCAGCGACAACACCCTTAAATGGAGGGCTGTGGGGAAGTTTTCCTTTAGAGCCGGCTAATCGGCAGATGGAGTCCGGGCTGGAGCAACTAAGAAAATGTACGGCAGACCTTAAAAATATGCTGCAAAATGAGGCTCGACAAGAAGTTTTGGCGGAGTACACCAGCCTCTTTTTGGGACCTGGCCGGCCCAAAGCCCCGCCGTGGGAATCCGTGTATCGGACTGAAGAGCAACTGCTATTTTCAAGAACAACGTATGAAGTGAGGAAAATCCTTGCGGACAACGGGTTGGAAATAGCAGAGAAAAACCACCAGCCTGAAGATCACATGGGTATTGAATTGCTTGCTTTAGCCATGATGAGTGAGAATTTGCTTGTTGTGCAGGATCTGGCGGAGCAAAAGACAAGGATTGCTCAACAGGCAGCCTTTATTGATGAGCACTTGCTTTCCTGGATTCCCGAGCTTTACAGGGATGCCAAACAAAATGGCAGTGTAGGCTACTATGGAGGATTAATCGAGCTGATTTGGGGGGTTCTCATCTGGGATCGTGAACTTTTGCATGAGTTTTTGACTCAGGACTAGAGGACTTAGCTAATAGCTTATATAGGCGTCTGAAGTAATGCGGCATATAGCGAATCGATTGCTTCGCTATATGCCGCTATTTATAGGAACTCAAGACATGAGAAAGCGATAATGTGCATTTTCACAACGGAACCCCCCTTTATTTGGAGTTAATGACATAGGTCATTGTTGGCGAATTAACGAATAATTAGTCGAATAACAATTGAAGTTATTTTGTTAAAAGAGGAGGTACTTAAATGACTGATTCAAAAGGTGGCAAAGGATTTAGTCGGCGCAGTTTCTTAAAAGGTTCAACAGCTTTGGGCTTAAGTATGGGTCTATTTGGCCTGACTGCATGTACGAACAAAAATTCGGGCAGCAAGAGTACAATGGGTGTCCAGACCGGAGAAAAAACCTTGACCACGCTTACCTGTCCCCGCAACTGCTATGATTCCTGTTCTTTGATTGGGGAGAAAATCGATGGGCGGATCGTCAGGATTGTCGGCGATCCTAAGAATCCCATAACGGCAGGTACACCTTGTGTCAAGGGGCAAACCCACATTAATGTGCTTTACCATCCTGACCGTATTTTACATCCGCTTAAGCGTGCCGGTAAAAAAGGGGAAGGAAAATGGGAAAAAATTACCTGGGATGAAGCCTATGATACGATTACCCAAAAACTTAATGAAGCAATCGCCCAATACGGTTCGGAATCGATCATGCCCTATAATTTTTCGGGGACGATCGGGTTTATCCATCAGCATGGTGTTCCCTGGCGGTTTTTCAATAAGATCGGAGCGACGAATATCACCAGAACGGTATGCAATACCGGTGGTAAGGCGGCGTTGCCCTATACCTATGGCGATTTCTCATCGATTGATCCGGAAAGCTTTGCCAAAACTAAGTGCTATGTTACCTGGGGAACCAATGAATCCTATACCAACGTCCATTCCGTGAAATTCATTCAACAAGCGCGGGATAATGGTGCCAAACTCATTGTGGTTAATCCCCATCGCCATCCCCTGGCCTCACAAGCTGACTTATTTATTCAGCTTAAACCGGGAACAGATGCCGCTTTTGCCTTGGGCGTACAACATATCATTATCAATGAGAATCTTTATGACAAGGACTTTGTAGAAAACTACACGATGGGTTTCGAGGAGCTTAAACAACAAGTCCAGAACTATCCGCCGAGCAAGGTGGCTCAGATATGTGAAGTTACTGAAGAAGAAATAAGGGCGTTTGTGAAGATGTATACCCAGGCTAAGCCCTCGATTATTAGAATGGGCTTTGGCTTTGAAAGAAGGACTCATGGCGGGGCTATGGTCAGAGCTATTTCGTTTCTCCCTGCCCTGATGGGAGTTGTCGGCGTAGAGGGTGGGGGATTCAGCTATGTTAACTACAGCCATTATCCCTTTGACAACAATTACACGAAGCGACCTGATTTGGCTCCTCGCAAAACGCGAACCATTAACATGAATGAATTAGGAAAGGCGATTGCGGGAGAGCTTCCGACCACTAAGGAGATTCCGGTTAAAGTATTGATCTGCTTCAGCGGGAATCCGATTCCTTCGGCACCCAATGTGAACATGATCAAGAAAGGATTGGAGAGAGAAGATTTATTCACAGTAGTCCACGAAGTGTTTATGACGGATACCGCAGATTATGCTGATATTATACTCCCCGCTGCTCATTTCACAGAATTTGAGGATGTCGTTGCCGATTACCTTGGGTGGTATGTCCGGTACAGCGAACAAGCGCTAGAGCCCATGGGAGAATCCAAATCCAACGTGCAGCTGTTTAATGAGCTGGCCAAACGAATGGGCTTCACTGATGAATGTTTCAATGAAACATCGGCCGATATCATCAAGAAAGGGATTTTGAATAAGCCCATCTTTAAAGAGATCACTTATGAGAACCTGAGGAAAAATCACTGGATTAAGGTAGATTTCGGGAACGTCTTTAGTGACCACAAATTTAATACTCCATCGGGGAAAATTGAATTCTATTCTGAGAGTATCAAAAAAGCAGGGTTGCATCCTGTGGCAGAATATCTACCGGAAGAGGAGAGTCAGGAAGGTTCTCCAGCGTTATTTGCTCAATACCCCATTAACCTCTTGACCCCGGCTTCACCGCAATTGTTAAGCTCACAATGGCATAATGTCCCCTATATCAAAGAAAACCTGGGTGAGCCTTTTGTCACGGTCAATGCCAAGGACGCAGAAGACAGGGGAATTAAAGATGGAGATTATTGTGTGATTCAAAATGACAGGGGACAGGTCAAGCTGAAAGCGAAGGTCAGCAATACTGCAGTTAAAGCAGGCGTTGCAGTGAGTTTCAAGAGCTATTGGAATAAGTATACAGATGGAAATACGATCAATTGCTTAGCTCCCGATGGGATTGGTGATTTGGATGGAATCTCCACCTATAACACAAATTTAGTTCAAATCACGAAAGCTTGATTGATGTGAAAGGAGTCGTGAACTATGGCTGGTCAGAAAGCATTTTTTTATAATCAAAATTATTGTGTAGGGTGCCATTCCTGTGAAACGGCATGTATGGTCAAGAACCAAGTCGATGTGGGGGTAAGCTGGAGGACATTGGATAGCTTTGAGGTTGAGATGAACGGAAGAATGGTGGAACGTTATCTTTCTCATTCCTGTATGCATTGTGCGGAACCTCAATGCGCTTCAGTATGTCCTACCAAAGCCTATACCAAACGCGAAGATGGACTGGTGATTCAGGACCACGATAAATGCGTGGGGTGCGGATATTGCATCTATGCTTGCCCGTATCAGGCGCCAAAGATGAATCCCAATACTAAAAAAACAGAAAAATGCACGGGCTGTTATGATTTGATTGACGCAGGGGAACAACCCATGTGTGTCCGGGGGTGTCCGGTTCAGGTCTTAAAAATAGAGGATATCGATAAGCTTGATGCTGAGGGAGCGGTTAAGGAAGCAATCGGTTTCCAGGCCTTTGCCACCAATCCATCCATGCGTTTTGTGAAGATGAAGCAGTAGAGTGCTCTTAAGATTTAGACGCGAAGGGATGGGACGTTTTGAGTAGTCCGGGTAATAACGAAATGCAGGAAATATTGGCTTATCGATGTGTTGTGTTCGATCTATTGCGAAGTCTATTTATATGGGAATGCCCGGAAGAGCTTTTCGCAGACATGATCTCCTGGTCAGAGTTGGAACGTGATGAAGCAATGGCCGCAGACTGTGCAGAAGCTCGACTCAGAAAAGGTCTGTCATCCATATCCTCTGCAGAGCTGCAAAAGGTCTATCATGAAGCAACGATAGAGTTTACCAGACTCTTTGTGGGACCTTATCACTTGGAAGCTCCTCCTTATGAATCGGTATACCGCAACTCCAACCGGCTCATGATGCAGGATGTTACCATGAATGTCAAAAGGTTTTACAGAGAGAACGGTTATGAAAGAAGCGAGGTCTATAAGGAACCTGATGATCAGATCGGGGTAGAACTGGAGTTTATGTATGCCCTGAGTGAAGAGGCTTTGCAAGCTTTTCGGGAGGGGAATTTCGAGAGTTTAAAGAGGATTTTATCTGCTCAGGAACAATTCATGGATCTTCACCTGCTAAAGTGGTTACCCCAATTCTGTCAGGATATCCTGAAATCGTCTCAGAACGAATTCTGGAGAAGTTTTGCTGTCTTTACTGAGAACTACATTGAAGAAGACAAGGAACAGATCCAGCGGATTCAACGGGAACTCAATTTATATTGCCAGAGCTAAGCGGCGGAATGGAGGATAAGGATTATATGTATCATTGGGGCTGGAAAATTATCATTTACTTGTTTTTAGGCGGATTAGGAGCAGGGGCTTATTTAACGTCTTTTGCAGCTCAAAAAGGCTGGTTGGGGGAGAACAGCAAACTGGACAGAGCGGGCTACTTTTTGTCCGGGCCTTGTATCGTCATAGGAAGTTTGTTGTTGTTTCTGGATCTTGGTATAGCTTTCTCTGATCCTCTCGGTGTTTTAAGAATGTTCGCCAACATTCATTCTGTAATGACCTGGGGAATTTATATATTATCGCTGTTCATTCTTGTTGGATTTCTATCTGCTTATTACACATGGAAGAACAGAAAAGTACCTTCAATGTTATCTCTCCTTGGAGCAATTCTTGCTTTAGGAACCGGAGCCTATACCGGGGTTTTACTGGCAGTGGTTACGTCTGTACCCTTCTGGAACACATTTCTTCTTCCTATATTATTTGTCGTTTCTGCTTTATCGACAGGTCTCGCTGCTACCGCATTGTGCGCGCATTTCCTGGAAAAGAAAGCGGAGCAAGCAGGGGATCGGCAAAGTGAAGCAAAGACGAACAAGATTCATCAAGTTTTACTTGGCTTAGAAGCGATTCTAATCATGATGCTTCTGGCATTTGCTTTAACAGGCGCAAAAGGGACGGATGCTGCTGCTTCTGCACAAATGCTTACCAGTGGTTCCTTAGCGTTGCCATTCTGGCTGTTGGTTGTGGCAATCGGTTTAGTTTTCCCCTTGGCCTATTATATTGTCTCAGCTAAAGAACAGAAAAGAAGGCTTGCATCATTCTTTAATGTTATATCAACTGACTTTGCGGTGCTCATCGGAGGGCTGACACTGAGGGCAACCATAGTGTTATGTGCTGTGAGGGTTTTTTAGATAGGAGGGTAATCATTGGGAAACTGGGGCTGGCTTATCATCGGCTTCCTATTCTTTGGAGGTCTTGGTTCAGGTGCTTATCTGGCATCTTTTGCAGCAGAAAAAGGCCTATTTGGAAAAGAAAACAATTTAGAGCGGGCTGGTTATTTTATCTCAGGTCCTTGCCTAGCTGTTGGACTGTTCCTTTTTTCCATGAACCTGGGTGTTAGCATCACTGGAATGTTAACCATGATCGGTAATCCTACTTCGGTGATGACTTGGGGGGTATATCTCTTATTCATTTTTATGGTCCTGGCATTTTTGAGTGCCTATCATAAACGTGAAAACAAGAAAGTTCCTGCAATTATCTCAGGAGCAGGGGCATTACTGGCAGTGATAACAGCACTATACACCGGGGGACAGCTTTCTGTTCTTTTTGCTCAACCCTTCTGGAACACTATCCTTGTACCGGGATTATTTGTAGTGTCTGCCCTGATGATGGGATTGGCCTCTTCATCCCTGCTTGCCCGCATCATCGAAAAACCCGTTCAGCATGAGGGTGTTGTGGTAAATAGGGTAAACATCATCCTACTCTTTGTGGAATTAGTTCTTTTATTGGCTTTGCTTCTGATCTCTTTTTCAGGGGCTAAAGGTCCAGTGGCGGCTGATTCTGCCCGAATAGTTGTCGCTGGAAGACTTGCCTCCTATTTTTGGATTCTGTTAATTGCTGTCGGATTGGTTTTTCCACTTCTAAATAACTTCTACCCAAAGAAAAAGCGAGCTGAAAAGAGTGGTAGGATCTTAGGTTTGTTAAGTGAGATGGCTACACTCATCGGAGGGGCAACGCTGCGAGCCATTATAGTATTATCGGCATTACCTATCTGGACTATATAATCGATCCAGCCGGGAGTGACTACTAAGGGTATGAAAATAGAGATGAAAAAAGCGCTTATCATGACTTTATCTTTAATACTGGCAGTTTTTATAGGCTTAAGCTGGGTTAGGCCGGGAAATGATGTGCTGTTGCAAGCTAAAGAGGTCCTACCCGAGGCGCAGTCTTTTAAGAAGATTGCGTCTTCACCCCTTACTTTAGAAGGGATAAGTCAGGACTCCAGTGGAGAAAAAGAGATCAAAGGCTATGTTGTCATTGCAAAGGCAAGTTCATATGGTGGACCAATTACCATCGCAACAGGAATTAACCCATATGGAGTTATTCTTGGTACCGCACTTATTGAACACAAGGATACACCTTCATTTATTAGAGTTGTTATGAAACATGATTATCTCAAGCAATTCGAAGATAAAAAAATAACCGACCCCCTATCGATCAAACAGGATATTAATGCGATATCGGGAGCAACTTATAGCTCCCGAGGCATTGCCGAAGCGATTTCAATAGGTAGTCATGAAGTAGCCAGAAATCAGTTTGGGCTGGAGGTTGAAGATGAAGAGGCAGCATTCGTTTTTGGAGTGAGGGAAGGTTCTGTTATTGTCTTAGTCATCCTGATGCTTGTTGGGATAGCACTAAAAAATGATAGAATCCGCTGGATAACCATGGCAGGAAGTCTGGTGTTGATTGGTTTCCAATACAACACACCCATCTCACTTTCAAATCTTGCCTCCTTTTTAATGGGATATCTTCCTTCAATTCGGCAGAACTTGGTTTGGTATATATTTTTAACTGTTATTCCGATATTAACTTTTCTGATTGGAAAAAACCTATACTGCTTCTGGCTTTGTCCCTTTGGAGCCCTGCAAGAGTTATTGGCCAAAGTATTTGTAAGTAAAGAGGTCATTTGCTGTAGCCGAGCGGTAGAACAAAAGGTTGCCCTGGTCAGGTATGTTTTATTATATATTGCCTTATTGGGCGCTGTAATCTATCAGTCGCCGGGATTGGCGGGTTATGAACCTTTTGCCACCCTATTCGGAATGCAAGGAGATATCGTCGAGTGGCTGATTTTAATGGTTGTCTTATTATCCGCATTATTTATTCGGAGATTCTGGTGCCGCTTTTTTTGTCCGGGAATGATTTTCAATAGAATTATTTTGAGATTAAGACATCATTGGATTGATTTTAAAAAGAAATTTGGAGCAAAATTAAACCAAGGGTGTCCCGCACAAAACTCGGTGGATCAATGAGGTGCGACGATGAATTTCAGCGAAAATAAACATGATAGTCTATTTCTATTCCTCGTAGGTTTAACTGTTTTGTTGATTTGTATCAACTTTTTGACCCGTTTTATTTAGGGAAAGGTAAGATCATCTTGAATACCGTTGCAGAAGGGAGGGAAATGAAAAAGTTGAAAAAGCTTGGAAGGGAATTTTATGACAGGGATTCGACGATTGTAGCAAAAGAACTCTTGGGAAAGCTGCTCGTGCATAAAGTAAATGGGCAGAAAATATCGGCAAGAATCGTTGAGACAGAGGCCTATATGGGTGTTGATGACAAAGCAGCTCACTCCTACGGTGGCAAAAGGACGCCCAGGGTTGAGGTTATGTATGGTGGACCCGGTTATTCCTATGTGTTTACGATTTATGGAATACACTGTTGCTTTAATACTGTCACCAGGGAGGAAGGAAATCCTCAGGCAGTTTTAATCAGGGCGGCTGAGCCGGTAGAAGGAATTGAGTGGATGGCCCAAAAAAGATATGGGAAACCCTATGAGCAACTCACTAAAAGTCAGAAGAGGGGTCTAACTAACGGGCCTGGAAAACTATGTGCAGCCTTAGGCATCGACATCCTTGCCAATGGAGTGGATTTATGCGGTGATGAAATTTATGTGGAAGATGACGCAGAACAGGACATCCGTATCGTTTCGACGAAGCGCGTGGGAATTGATTATGCTGAAGAAGCAAAAGATTATCCCTGGAGATTCTATGTGGAAGGCAATGAGTATGTATCTGTAAAGTGAATTTTAAATTATCCTGAGACGGTGGTGATTTTATGATTGGAAAATATTAAATTAAAGAGCCATATCAGGCAACCGCTAAAAGCCCCTAGTAAGATCAGTTCGGATGTATTGTGTAGTTAGGGAATGGAGAGGAGTAATTATTATGCCATATGTAAATATTAGAATCACGAATGAAAACGTCACTCCGGAAAAGAAAGCATTGCTTATCAAAGGAGCTACTCAGTTACTTGTGGATGTGTTGGGCAAAAACCCCAATACAACGGTCGTGGTGATCGATGAGGTCAATACTGATAATTGGGGTATTGCCGGGGAGACTATAACAGCTCGTAGAAAAGACGGTCGCTAATAATAGTGGAGAAATATGAAAACAGGACTATTTGGTATACATGCGTTATCAAAATAGAGATCAAGCGATTAACAGGTAAGATCGCCAGGTACTAAATAGGATATTTGGTTATTTGAAAGGAATCCGGGTTTTATTGGATAAATAGAACCCGGATTATTGTGAATAAGTGTGGAAAAATTATTGTTTGGCATTTCCGGTTTGCCACTATACGATGGGATAAAACGATTTAATTATGCAACCGGTATTCACTATTTGAAGTCTATAGGGCTGGATGCTATGGAACTGCTGTTTGTTCGAAGTGTCAATGTGACGGATAACAACAAGGATGCTGTTCTGGAAGCAAAGCAAAAGGAAGGCTTTTACCTTTCGGCCCACGCATCTCATTATATCAACCTGAATTCAGATGATACTGCTATACAAATTCAATCAATCGAAAGAATAATTGATGCAGCAAAAGGGTTAGCTAAGGTCGGAGGAAGGAGTCTGGTACTTCATCCGGGATTCTACATGAATGACTCCAAGGAAGTTGCTTACGCTACAATTAAAATTAATTTAATGAAGCTTTCGAGTTATGGCGTAGATTACAGGCTTGAGACAACTGGAAAGGGGTCTCAGTTTGGAACGCTGGAAGAGCTGGTTTCCCTTTGTCAAGAGGTTCCCTCATGTAAGCTCTGCATTGATTTTTCTCATATTCACGCGAGATCAAACGGCGGTCTTAAGAATTATGACGATTTTGCTGGTGTTCTTAAGCACGTCCTTGATAATTTAGGCAGAACTGCCCTGGAGGATTTACACATTCATATGGGGGGAATAAAGTACACAGCGAAAGGCGAAAGAAGTCATGTTCCATTACTGGAAAGCGACTTTAATTATAAGGAATGTCTAAGGGCTATAAAAGATTATGATGTCCGAGGATGTATCATAGCTGAAGGGCCTCTTTTAGAGAGAGATGCTTTACTTCTAAAAGAAACTTATGAAAAATTGGTCTAAAGGCAGTGGTGCAAAGTCGCAGGGTCTAAGGCGCTCAGAAAGCGCTAGGATAGCTTGGTTGCTAAAATGTTGCAAAGACTGTCTTTTTAGGACGGGCTTTCGTTATATAAGTTCCGCAACTTTGTACGTTAGGGTCAAAAAAATGCTATGCGGTAAAGCCGCATGACATTAGTATTTTTCGAGAGTAATGGCCCCGATTTCCATACTTCAAAAGCCCACTATTTTAATTGAGTCAGAAGACATGTAAAACTAGAAAGAATGGAAATTGGAGAGGAAATGAAGAAAAGATGTGGAATATTAGAAGAATTGCGAAATATGCTCTTTAATAGTGATAGGGAAATGGTGGTTTCTATATAAAGTTTTGATATGAGTTGTGAAGATGATCAAGTTTGGCTAAAAACTGAGTTCGCTAGCAAGCCCTAATGTAAAAAGCCCTCCAGATTGCTAAAGAGCGAGTCCCGTTATTTATGTGAAAAACAGTTGAAGAAAAGGAAAGAAAAGAGGTTGTTGTGATGTGGAGTTCACTTAAAAAGATATTATATGGGGATAACAAATCAACATCACCAAACGATGCTGTTTTTGAGTGCAGACTTTGCCAGGCCACATTCAATATCGATGCCAGACCTTCTGAAGAGTATCAACTCTGTTATGCATGTTTTAAAGCAACAAGTGATCATGTGGCATCACTGATAGAAAATATCGGAGTGTTAAAAGAAAAAGCAAATAACGCAGGACAAGCGGGGAATTCTTATGTGCAAATGCACTATTTAAAGGAAATTTTGGATAGGCTAACCGAATACAAAGAATCCTATTACGATAAGGGTGTCGACATTATTAATGAGGATATCAATAAGTTAATTGGAGAGGTCCGGGAAGTACATGATGAAGCGGCCAAAGAAGTCAGGGAAAGCAGACGGCGCAGAGTTAAAATGGATGTATCCGCAATGGAACTTTGGACTAGAGAGCAGTGGAATGGTATTCGTGCCGATCAGCAAAGAGTTCTGAAAGATTATTTAAGTTTATACGACACTATAGATAGAGCGGGATATGGACTAAAGGATGGCAGATCCCTGGCAAATGAATTATTCCAAACCGCAGTACACTTCTTGACTTATATAGCCTTAGCGGATGGCGACTTAACTGAGATTGAAAGCCAAATCATCAAGGATTATCTAAATATAGGCGGAGCTTATGCCATAGATGTGGAAGCCTCGAAAAAATATATACTAGAGAATCCCCAGTTTGCAGAGGGGATCCCATCTTTTCTGGATATCATTAGAGAGCTTGATCAACATCTTAGTGAAACAGGTACACGCTCAAAGAAAGCCGTGGAGACAATGACCGGGATTGTCATGTTTTTTGGATATCTGGGTAAGTATTTCTTGTATGAAAGCTGCAATGACATTGATATTAACAAATCGACGGCGTTATACGAGTATTTATTGCATCTCAATGAGTACTTGGAAGATAACGGATATGAAACAACAGACCTGCACGAATTCCAAGAGATAGATCCGGAGGACGTGGATAGAACCGGCAGTTCTAATAAAAACCTTGAGCAACTGCTCCAGGAATTGAATGAACTGATCGGATTAGCTAGGGTTAAAAAGGATCTGAATAGTCTGGTCAATTTGATTAAAGTGCAAAAGATACGTGAGGAACGGGGCTTCAGTCAACCGGCCATGTCTTTGCATTTGGTGTTTTCGGGGAACCCTGGAACAGGAAAAACAACGGTGGCCAGATTGCTGGCCGAAATATATAAAGCATTAGGATTGGTTTCCAAGGGCCAGCTTATTGAAACTGACCGTTCAGGGCTTGTTGGCGGGTATGTGGGACAAACCGCTCTAAAAACCCAGGAAGTGATCAGCAAAGCGAAGGGCGGTATCTTATTTATTGATGAAGCCTATTCTCTTACAGAAAACCGGGGAGAATCAGATTTTGGAACTGAAGCCATCGATACCCTTGTCAAAGCCATGGAAGATCACCGGGCAGATTTAGTCGTAATAGTAGCAGGATATCCTGAACCAATGGAGCGTTTTTTGGATTCCAATCCGGGTCTGCGGTCACGGTTTAATAAATTTATTGTCTTTGATGACTACAGCGCGGAGGAATTGATATTAATTTTACAATCCATGTGTAAAAAGGCGAATCTAAGGCTGTCAAGCCAAGTAGAAGACTCCGCCTATTCATTCTTCCAAAAACAATGCGATTCGGATACATTTGCCAACGCAAGAGATGTAAGAAACTTTTTTGAAAAAGCTCTTGTTAACCAGGCCAATAGATTAGCCCAAATTGAAGATTTAAGTGATGAAATGTTGTTTGCAATAGAATATGAAGATATAAAGGATAGTACTTGTTAAACTGTCGAATTTTGCAGATGATGAAGCGGAAGGCTTGGTCAAGCACGAGGAATGGGGTAAGTGGCAGGAAGAGTCGGTGAACTATTCCTGTCGAACTGCTCTGTTCATCCTCCTGCTGAGTTTACCCGACTCCAAAAAATGCTTGACCAAAGCGTTAGATGCCTTCATACTTAGGTTAACTTAACTATCTTTTAATGTTTTACCAGAGGAAAAAGGATATGATAGTGATGATATGAAGTGTGGGACTTTTCCCGAAGATATATTGAGATATCTTGTTAAAAATAACATCTTTTTAGATTTTGATAGTTTTAAACAACAAGTAGAAGAAACAATTATCACATTATTGTCTGACTAAACATTATAAAATGGGAAGCAAATAAAGCGATTATGCTTACAGATCGGCATCCATATTCTTTTGTGACGATAGGATTGAAGAGTGGAATGAAAAATACGAAGGTACTTGGATAACGGCTTACAGTTTGTGCTGGCGTTTTTTGAGGTAGTAGGTGCTTCACAGAAATAAAACCGTGGCGACTTGTCACGGTTTTATTATTTCTAGGATTTATTTAAAGCGGAGAATCTACAGTCAGGAGCTTTGTTTCAAAAAGAAAAGAAGAAACATGTTGAGATGCCAGAATTATTAAAAAAGGTTAAGAATTGAAAAAGGAATTATCAACCTGCTTGTTTAATAGCTATAGTAATGAAAATCCCTAACGACAAGGAGGGTAAGATGTATATGCTAACAAAGCGTCAAAATTTATTGGAAACCATAAAGGGCGGAAATCCGGACCGGTATGTAAAGCAGTATGAGTTTATGAATCTCATCATGGAGGCCAGCGTAACTATGGCTGGTTTTCCTGCCCCGGGGCAGACCTCCAAAGGAGCCTGGGGAATAACCTGGATGTGGCCGGAGGGGCAGATAGGGCCGTTTCCTGTACATGATGAAGAACATAAGGTTTTAAAAGATATCACGGAGTGGAGAAAATACGTCAAAGCACCTGAGATTCCCATAGATGATGAAACCTGGGCCCCGGCTATCGCTCATGCCCAGGCTGTCGACCGGAATGAGGAATTTGTGACGGCGATGGCTGCACCGGGAGTATTTGAAATGACTCATCACCTGATGAGTATGGAAGACGCGTTAATGGCCTTATATGAAGAACCGGAAGCCATGCACGAACTGATCAACTACATTACCGAATTCGAATTAGCTTATGCAAAAATCGTCATTGAAAAAATCCATCCGGACGCTCTTTTCCATCATGACGATTGGGGCAGCCAGATCAACTCTTTCATTTCTCCGGAAATGTTTAAAAAGTTTTTCCTCCCCGCCTATAAAACAATCTATGGCTACTATAAAGCGAATGGTGTGGAAGTGATTGTCCATCACAGTGATTCCTATGCTGCTAATCTGGTTCCCTTTATGATCGAAATGGGAGTTGATATCTGGCAAGGTGTTATGACCACCAACAACGCACCTGAATTAATCGAGAAATATGGTGGAAAAATTACTTTCATGGGAGATATAGACAGCGGGTATCTTGATCTTCCAGACTGGAAGCCTGAACGATGCGCAGAGGCAGTTGAGAGAGCTTGTCGGAGATGCGGCAAGAAATATTTTATTCCCTGTCTGACCATGGGCGGGCCGGATAGTATTTATCCTGGTGTATATGCCCAGGTCAATCAAGAAATTGACAGAATGAGCCGAGAAATGTTCTAATCCGGCTGATCAAGGAATGGCAGAGAACAAAATGCAGTGGGCATAGCTAATACTCCGGAATCCCTGGCAAGGAGGGTTCCGGGGTGTTTTTATCTATGGAAAGGAGATTTATTCCATGATAGAGAAGTCAATAGAGGATCAGCGAAACAGATTCCCTAATTCAAGATACGAAAGCAGGTAAAAAACCATGGACAGATATACAAGTGCAGAATCAGAAAGGGCTCTAAAAGTCGTTTTATCAGTTATCAGTAGATGTGAAAAAGCACAGCCAAAATTTGTGGAGGGTACCTCTCAGCACACACTCCTTAAGAACAGAATAAGGGCAATGTATATTTCATCGTCATTGCTAAAAGATGAAAATATTACGGAGAAATATACAAAAGAAGAATTGATAGCAGCGCTACCGCCCGTATCCTCAATTATCAGCAAATGTGAAAAAGCCCAGCTAAAATTGGCAGAGGGTACTGCTCAGCACGCCCGCCTCAGGGATATGATACAAGCTATGAATATATCAAAAACATTAATAGAAGATGAAATTAGCAAAAGGGTCCTCTCTTTTTCAGATCCTGTATTAAGAGGTAATTAGGCAGGGGATGACTTATAGTTAATTAGGAAGGTGATGACATGGAATGGCTTGAAAACCTCAATAAGGCGATAAACTACATCGAAGAACATTTGACAGATGAGATAGACCTACATGAATTGGGCAAAGTCGCAGGTTGTTCAGGTTTTCATTTTCAAAGAATGTTCTCGTATATGGCTGAAACCCCGCTTTCTGAGTATATCCGCAGAAGAAAAATGTCTTTAGCGGCGGTAGCATTGCAAAATGGCGAAAAGGTTTTGGATGTAGCATTAAAATACGGGTATGATTCCCCGACCGCTTTTAACCGCGCGTTCCAAAGCGTACATGGCTTTCCTCCCTCAAATGCAAAATCCGAAGGAGTTACTCTGAAAGCCTTTCCTCCCATCAGCTTCAAAATAACGATTAAAGGAGAGGCTGAAATGAATTACAAAATAGAAAAAAAGGAAGCGTTTCGCATCGTTGGCGTAAAAGAGCATTACCCGATGAACCTCGAAGAAAGCTTTGAGAAAGTACCTCAGTTTTGGCAGAAAACAACTATGGAGGGAGCAATACCGAGAATACTTGCGCTTATGGATCAACAACCTGTCGGATTGCTCGGCATTTCTACATGTATGGACGGCAATAGCTTTGACTATTATATTGCTGTTTCTTCAGATCGAACTGTACCGGAGGGAATGAGTGAATATACCGTACCGGAGTGTACTTGGGCAATATTTGAGTGTGTAGGCCCAATGCCGCATGCGATTCAAAGCCTGCAAAAGCGGATTGTGACCGAATGGCTGCCGACATCCGGCTATGAATATGCGAACGCGCCGGACATTGAGGTTTATTTTGAGGGAGATCAATCTTCGGATGATTACAAATGTGAAGTATGGCTTCCCGTAACAAAAAAATAAGGATTTACCTCAAGATCCCTGAAATAGCTATGATAAATCGCCTCATGCAGTGAGCATGAGGCGATTTATATTGTTGCGCACCCATGGCGATTAACGAGGCGGTGAAAGTCCGTTATGGTGTAAAAAAGTTTGCGGGGCTTGACAAAGCGACACGCATGTCGTAAAATCAGAAACGACATGCGTGTCGCGCCCTATGGAAAGGAGACTTTATAATGTCAAATAAAAGCAATACTACTAAAAAAAAGATTATAGATTCATCCGTGCAATTGTTTGCTGATAAAGGTTATCAAGTTATTACTATGAAAGATATTTGTGATTCCTGTGGTATGAGCAGAGGGGGAGTGTATCGCTATTTTTCTTCCACGAAAGAGATATTTATAGCTATGCTTGACAGAGATATAGACGATGATATAAAGGCCGTGAAACAAGCAATAGAGAAAAAAGTACCCGCAAAAGTAATATTTGATAATTATTTAGATCATGAGAAAAATGCAATATTTAGTGACAATAGAGGGTTGTTTTTTGCTACTCATGAATTTGCTTTCGCCGAACCTGAACAGCGAGCCTATTTTGATAAAAGGATAGAGTTGTCAGTCGATTTACTTGGCGATCTATTCAGATATGGTCAAGAAACTGGAGAATTCAAAGATTTTGATATTTCTGCTGTAGCAACACATATCATCTATTTTTTTGATGGATTGAAGACCTCTTCATCTGTTCTTACAGTCACCGAAGAAATGGTTGATCAGCAGTTAAAAATAATAAAGGAGATGGTAGTATGAAGATTACTGCTTTTAACGGAAGCCCTAGAGGTATTAATAGTAATACAAATGTGATAGTGGAAGCCTTTTTGGCTGGTGCACGGAAAGCTGGTGCGGAAACTGAAAAAATTTTTTTGATTGATAAAAATATAAAGCACTGTACAGGGTGTTTTTCTTGTTGGTTTAAGACTCCAGGAAAATGTATTCATCAAGATGATATGAATGAATTGCTTGAGCTATATAAAAGTTCAGATAGTGTATGTTTTGCTACTCCCGTTTACCTTTGGAATATGACAGCATGCCTTAAAAACTTTGCAGATAGATTAATCCCGCTAAAAATCCCACTGTAGTGGAAAGTGACGGTAATTTTGATATGAAGAATAGTTTAGCATTGCCCGATATTGTAGTGATATCGAACTCCGGTTTTCCGGGAGAAAACAATTTTCACACTATGCATGAAGTCATGAAATCCTCAAATCCTATATTGGAAATATACAGAAATAACGGCATGCTACTTCGGATGAGTAGAGCAGATATACAAGAAAAAGTACAAGAATATCTTTCGTTTGTAAAGCAAGCCGGATTCCAAGTTGCCTCAAAAGTTAAATTCTCAGATGAAGTAGTATCTGGACTCAATTCGGAATTGTTAACTGTTGATGAATATATAAATGTTATTTCAGGTGGTAAGTAATGACGAGTGCCTCCTTCTTCTTCATCACGGCGCACGGCACCCTTACAGGTGTAAAGGATAAAAGGTCATTGACACAACGGCCAATGACCTTTTATGATCCCCCCGCAAGTGTAAACGGGCAGTGTCAGCTTAAATGATGAAGAGAGGAGGCAGGCCGTAAGAAAGCAGGATTTGCCGGCAGCCTGGCCCCGGTCTCATCG
Source organism: Desulfitobacterium sp. PCE1 (assembly GCF_000384015.1). Taxonomy (NCBI): domain Bacteria; kingdom Bacillati; phylum Bacillota; class Clostridia; order Eubacteriales; family Desulfitobacteriaceae; genus Desulfitobacterium; species Desulfitobacterium sp. PCE1. Next base: position 1,698,039 of record NZ_KB913023.1, read on the forward strand.
TTTTCCCTGCACACTGTTAATACTATGATATGATAACTTTCCGCTGTTTGATCTTCTTTTTGGCTCCTGGTGGAAAAGAAAATTATCAATCCAAGACACTCTTGCTCAAATTTTGCAGAGTGTCTTATTTCTTTGTTCTATCCTTGAACTGGAAAGAGAATATCGATATCCGCATTTGATTGATGTTAGCACCGGTATAAGAAAGTTATTTATGTTTAAGCTATGAATGGTTTCAACAATCCCAGTAAGCTTAGGAGAGTTAATATGGATTCATGCTTTGAACCGGCGATTTGGCCGGAAGACAAATTACCAAAAGAAGGCGCAGGTTATAAAGAATGTGAAATATGCACGGAAAAATCGCGCATCATTTGGGGGGAAGGGAATCCCAACGCGCCTGTTGTTATAATCTTAGATAATCCAGGCGCCCGCGAAGACAAAGATGGCAATGAATATGTCTGCGGAACGAGGCAAACCCTGCAGACAGCTTTGCATCAAGTCAATTTGGCGCCAGGTGATATCTATTTAACTTATCTTTTAAAATGCAGGCCCCTTCGCCGATATAACAAAGAAGAAGTCAGAGCTTTCAGTAAACCATTTCTTATTCAACAAATAAAAACGATACAGCCGAAATTCATTGTTTGTCTGGGAGATACCGTGGTCCAGGCGATGTTTGATGATAAGGAGGCCCATGTAAAGAATCTGAGAGGGTTATGGCATGTTGTACTGGGATATTCCTGCATTGTCTCCTATCATCCGCTGGCTGTAAGGAGACGGCCAAATCTGACACGTCAGTTTATGGAGGATTGGGACATGCTGGCGCAACGGTTATTTAAGTGTTAAGCCGTGTAACCATTTGATGTCGAACAAAAACCTCGACCGTGCAATCGGAAACAAGCACTATTGTAATTTCTTTCTTTTTATTTTTACAATAATTACCCATCCAGTGTTGAAAATAACGATGTTACACCTATTCCAGCAGCCGGAAGTGTCGTCTACTATATTACTGACATTGTAGTCAGCGGCGAACATCTGGGCAGTTCGACTTTTTTTAAAATCATAGTAACTTCGGACGGTGAAATCAGTAAAAGCAACCCTAATTATTGGCGCATGGAAGAAGCATATAAAAAAGTAGTTCAAACCGCATGGAAACATCGAAATATTCATAAGGTCATATCATTTGGGAAAACAAAATGGCAAGCTATTGTAGTACCTTCAACAATAACTAATGGGGAATATAATATTTTCTTTATGGATGTCACGTCATCACAAGAACTTCTGAAAGATTTATTGATTGTTTCTACAGAGCTGACAAAGCAAGAGAAAATGAAAATGGCAGCTATGGCTTAGGATTAGCAATAGCCAAAAGTATATCGGAGAACCTTGGTGCGGAGCTTACAGCTAGCAGTGCTCCAAATCAAAATACAACCTTTTCATTTCGTATAAAGGCAATCAATTAATCAGATTAATAATAAATGTGATAAAATTCCGTTAGAAAAGTGCCTGTAATTCCGTCTAAATATCTAAGTCAGAGTTAACTTTAGGCTCCGAAATCTAATAAAAGGAGAATCTTTTATGTTTAAATTAACGAAAAAGGTGTTGTCTGTATTTACCGTAATAGCACTCGCCTTAATCTCTATTGTCGGGTGTTCTGCTCAGAGCAACCCTCCGCAGCCGAATAGCGGGTTACAAGAACATACACCTTCATCTGAGCTGCAGTCACAGAATAAGCCTGAGCAAACAGCACCAGGTTCTCAGATAACAAACCCGCCATCTTCATCGGATCAAACAGATTCCAGTCAAGCTTTATTATTGAATATAAGGCAGCTAGCTGAAAAGGGAAAAGTTATTAATAGTGATTTTGCGGCGAAAACAACTGTTATTGAAGATGTAGAGAAAAAATGGGGTAAGCCTGATAGCACCGATTGGGTTCCCGAAGCCAAAGGAAACTATGCTACCTATTCTAGCCATGCCATGGTATTCGGCTTTAACAAAGGGTCCCAGATTTTCGAGGTTCGGTCTTTTGATAAACAATTACAAAAAATCACTCTTTCCAAAGTTAAGGATATTTTTGGAACACCTGCCTACACAGCTACGGTAGGAGGAGAGGACATAATCGGCTATACTGCAGGGCAAGAGTTTAAGATCTTACTTGTTTTCCCAAAGGTAACCGGTACGAATTCAGACCCGACTTTAGATCATTATTCTGTACTCTATCCTCAAGGAACCGTCAACTCCATGGCAAATGATCCAGGAAGGCAATGGTAACAGCTGGTTTTTAGCCCTGAAATGGCTATGAAAAATCGCCTCGTGCAGTGAGCACGAGGCGATTTTATATTGTGAAGAATTTTTTGCATAAAAAAACCTCCATATGATGCTCTATCTTACATCAGTATGGAGGTTTATATAAGAGCCCAATCTACTGGGGTATTGATCAGAACTATAGGTTTTCTTGGTTTATCTGCTTATTTGGTTTACTCTACATCATCATCGTCGTCATCGTCGTCATCGTCGTCATCGTCATCATCATCATCATCATCATCATCTTTAGCCTCGTCGAAAGCGATTTTCAGCTGTTCACCGTTGGTATACGTTATTTTTACTTTTGCGACGTCTAAATTGTTGCTTAAGGCATTCATAACCTGTTGTAATAATTCAACTTTGTGCATGATCTAGCTCCTTTCTTTTTTATAAACTTCATCTCCTCAGAAGAACTTTGCTCAGTGAAGATGATAGCTTTTATATAATATATGGTGGTTATCAGTAATTGGTACAAGATTTACACTCATTACAGATAATTTTTGCATATATCTATGGTTTGTTGCTTTAAGCCTTCTTGCAATGAGCATTCCGGAGTATAGTTTAATAGTCTTTGTGCTTTGGAGATGTCCGCCCAAGTATTCAATGGATCTCCATTCTGTCGGTCCATAAATTCCAGAGTTGCCTTTTGTTTGAGTAGATTTTCAAGCATCGAGATAACTTCCAGGATAGAAGCTCTTTCGAATCCCCCAATATTGATTACTTCTCCGATAACGTCTTTTGCATCAAGGGCCGAAACAGTTGCCTCTACACAATCTTTGACATAGGTGAAATCTCGTGTTTGTAATCCATTACCATAGATTTGGATCGGTTCGCCCTTAATAATTCCCTTGATGAATCGGTGAAAGGCCATATCAGATCTTTGTCTTGGACCAAATACCGTGAAATATCTTAGAATAACGATTGGAATCCCGTAACTTTCTTGATATACCTTACACAAGTATTCACCAGTTAACTTACTCACCCCGTAAGGGGAAAGGGGGGTGGGTATAGAAGTTTCAGCAACTTTCCCCGCTTTTTCACCGTAAACAGATGAAGTTGAAATATAAATGAACTTGCTAACTGGGCATTCACGGACTACTTCGAGTAAGAGTTGCGTAGCAACAATATTATGGTCAACATAGAGTTGAAAATCAGACCCCCAACTTGTACGGACACCGGGGATAGCAGCTAAATGATAGATAACGTCAACACCTTCTAAAAGTTGCTTTAGGTCCGTTTGGCGGAGGTCAACTTGATGAAACGCAAAGCGTGGATTGGTAAGCAAAAACCTGAGATTTCTCAGTTTGGTCTGGTTAAGAGAAGGGATAATAAAGCCATCAATTCCAATAACTTCAACATCGTTTATTTCAAGCAGGCGTTCACAAAGGTGTGAGCCAATAAAACCGGCGGCTCCCGTCACGAGTATTTTCATCCTATCCCAACCCCCAAGTATAGTAGCCCTTGATTTCGGATCAGTTCTCCATCGAGACAGTTTCTTGCATCAAGAACGATAGATCCCTTCATTCTCCCTTGAACTTCTGGCCAATCGCAGTTGATAAAGTGGTCCCATTCTGTGGCGATAATTAGAGCATCTGAATTGTCTACCGATTCATATTGATCCATATAGGGAATAACATCGCTGGCTTCAAGCTTTACCATAGGATCAAACGTATGAACGATACAACCCCTTTGGATTAATTGCTGAATGAGAGCAATAGATGGCGAGAAACGAAGATCATCTGTGCCAGGTTTAAAGGTTACTCCCCAAACTGTAATCTGTCTACCTGCTAAAGGTGAAAGTACATCACTAAGCTTCTGCACGTAGAGCTCAATTTGTTTATGATTGATCTCTATCACAGCATCCAGCAGCTTAGTTTCTATCTTATGAGTTAAGGCTGAATGTTTAAGAGAACTAAGGTCCTTCGGGAGACAGGAACCGCCAAACCCTAGACCGGCGTTTAAGAAATCCGGTCCAATCCGAGGATCCATCCCCAAGGCCTTATTGATATCAGCATAATCTACCTCAAAAGCATCACAGATCCGGGCCATTTCATTGGCAAAAGAAATTTTTGTGGCGAGAAAGGCATTGCTTGCATACTTGATTAGTTCCGCACCAGTTAAACTTGTAAAAATAAAGGGTGTGTCTTCATTGAGATAGAGCTGTTTGAGAACTTCCAACGGCCTATCTGTTTTTGTTCCAAAGACGAGTTTATTGGGATGAAATATATCCCATAATGCTCTTCCTTCGCGTAAGAATTCCGGGTTAGAGACAATATCAAATAAATCGTCCTTGATGCCCATCTCCATGAATGTTTGCTGAATCCATTCATTGGTTCCAGGTGGAACAGTACTTTTGGTAATGATAATTTTGTAACTATTGATTGTGGAAGCAATTATTTCCACAATTTGTTTAATATAACTTAAATTGCAGCTTCCGTCACTTTGGGAAGGAGTACCGACGGCAATTAAAATAATAGGATAGTCTCGAATACTCTCTACGACATTGTTCGAAAAATGAAGTTTGTTTTTTTGACTATATTCTGTGATGAGGTCATCTAAGCCTGGCTCGTATATTGGCATCTTACCTTGGTTGAGATCGTCAATTTTTGCTTGATTGATATCTACACATTGAACTTCGTGGCCAAAAACCGCTAAAGCGGCTGCTGTTGTGAGTCCTACATAACCTGCACCTACAACGCAAATTCTCATAAATTTCAATCCAATCTCATATAATATCAATTTATACATCGTATTCATATGAGAAATAGAGAGTTCCATATTTTAGCAAAAGGCAATATGCTTGGTCCGTTTGCTTATATATGGGAATATAATGCATTAAATAATTTAAAGGTGGAGAAGATTTATGAATGATTATCTGGTCCAACCGTGGGATTTAGAAGAAGGTACCGGGGTAGACCTTGATATGTGGGTTCCTCCATATATAGATGAATTAGCACAGCAGGTCATGGCATATTACGACATGGAACCTCACACTAAAACGTTAATTACGTCTAAACCGGATAAAGGCGGGGCTATCTGGAAAATAGAAACTAACAAAGGACCTCGAAGTTTGAAGTTGTTGCATCGTAAACCAAGAAGAAGCCATTTTAGCATAGGAGCTCAAGAATATATTGTAAAAAATGGTGGAAGGGTTCCCAAAATAATAGAGACCAAAGAAGGCGCGCTCTACGTTGAAAAGGGCGGTAAGTTATGGATTGTTACTGATTGGATTGAATCCCTTACTCCGGCGAGTAAGGATCTTTCCGGCGCCCAGGCCCTATGTTATGGTCTTGGAGAGTTTCATAGGCATACACGTGGGTATACTCCGCCTGCTGGTTCTCAAAAGGCCTCAAGATTATATCGATGGCCCGCTTATTATAAAAAAATAATTGCAAAAATAGACTGGTTTCGCAATATAGCCAAGGCCTATAGTGATATTCCGAGTAGTCAAGCACTGCTTGCGGTCATTGATGTATTCCAGCGTCAGGCCCAGGATGCCTTGTCCCTACTAGAGCAACCATTTTATACCCAAATGCTCTCGATGGGTGAAGAGCACTGGGGACTTGTGCACCAGGACTATGGATGGTCTAACGGACAACTTGGTACTGGCGGCCTTTGGGTGATCGATTTGGATGGGGTCGCCTATGATCTCCCTATTCGAGATCTTCGGAAGCTTATATCAGGTACTATGGATGATTTAGGAAGGTGGGACATTCCTTGGATTAGGGGGATGATCAGTGCCTACCATGATGCCAATCCGATCGATAGGGAAACTTATGAGATATTCTTAAATGATTTGGCATTCCCCAATGAGTTTTATAAACACTTAAATGAGATGTTGTTCGACCCAAGAGATTTTCTATCGAATAATTTAGATGGGATTATAACACGTCTTAATTTATTAGAACAGACAAAGGGGATAGCCCTGGCTGAATTGGCATTAGACAAGGAGAAATTTCCAAAGGGAAACTATGAAACAGATGCACCCCCAAAGTTGATTATCAAAGATGAGTCTCTCTTTTACCCGGATAGAAAACACGAGGAATATTTAAAAACAAGGACAGAGGCTGAGATTCAGCGACAAAAGGATGTAAAAAAAGTATCTCTTATGAACAAAGATCAATTAAAAGTTTTGATGATCTGTACGGAGAAATTGCCCGTCCCGGCTGTGCGTGGTGGTGCTATTCAAACCTATATTGATGGTGTCTCGGGGCTGTTGAGTCAAGAGCATACTTTAACCATCTTAGGAACGACAGACCCTTCCTTGCCAAATGAGGAATGTAAGAATGATATTCGGTATGTAAGGATTGAAAGTGAACAGTTCTTCGAAATCTACGCCGCCAGGGTGATCGATTTTCTTCGAGATGAATCCTTTGATCTGATCCATGTTTTTAATCGCCCCCGGCTTATTCCCTTAATACGTGAAGTGGCACCTTACTCGCGAATCATTTTAAGCATGCATAATGATATGTTTAATAGTGATAAAATTGACCCACAGGATGCGCTGACTGCAATCAGAGAAGTAGAACAGATTATCACGGTGAGCGATTATGTCGGAAAGACTATCTCTAATCTCTATCCGCAAGCTGCTTCCAAGGTTCACACGATTTATTCGGGAGTTGACCTGAAAAGATTTATTCCTTGGAAAAAATCAGACCGGGCTGCTCAGGTTCGCCATGAACTACGCAGCAGCTATAATCTTGAAGATAAAACTGTCATATTGTTTGTTGGGCGTTTGACCCCCAAAAAGGGTACGGACTTATTACTTCAAGCAATCAATGAGCTTTCAATAAAGAATCCCAATATCGCCTTGGTAATTGTAGGCGGAACGTGGTACAGTGTCGACACTGTTACCGATTATGTGGCCTATGTTCGAGCGTTAGCGGAGAAAGCTAAGTTTCCTGTGATAACGACAGGGTATGTATCTTCTGATGTTATTCACGAGTGGTTTTGGGCTGGTGATTTATTTGTGTGCCCATCTCAATGGCAAGAACCTCTTGCCCGTGTTCATTACGAAGCAATGGCTGCCGGCTTACCATTTCTAACGACTGCACGAGGCGGTAATCCTGAAGTTGTGATTGATCAAAATGGTTTACTTGTCGATCGACCAGAGGATCCCCTTGAGTTTGCGGAAAAACTTGACATTCTAATTGCTGATCCTAAACTTCGACGGAAAATGGGGCGAACAGGCAGGTTGTTGGCTGAGGAACGTTTCAGCTGGGAACGTGTGGCTAACGAAGTTTTAGAATCATGGAAACAAAGGGTGAATAATGAACCGGATACAGAGAATATGTCTGTTTTTGTAGACTTGGCTAAAGTCAACGATGAAGAAGTAACTGTCGGTGATAACGAACTGGAAACAGAGAGTAAGTTTGCTATTGTAGACTTGGCTAAGGTCAACGATGAAGAAGTAACTGTCGGTGATAACGAACTGGAAACAGAGAGTAAGTTTGCTATTGTGGACTTGGCTAAGGTCAACGATGAAAAAGTAACTGTCGGTGATAACGAACGGGAAACAGAGAATAAGTTAACTATTGTGGACTTGGCTAAGGTCAACGATGAAGAAGTAACTGTCGGTGATAACGAACGGGAGACAGAGAGTAAGTTTGCTTTTGTGAACCTGGCTAAGGTCAACGATGAAGAAGTAACTGTCGGTGATAACGAACGGGAGACAGAGAGTAAGTTTACTTTTGTGAACCTGGCTAAGGTCCACGATGAAGAAGTAACTGTCGGTGATAACGAACGGGAGACAGAGAGTAAGTTTACTTTTGTGAACCTGGCTAAGGTCCACGATGAAGAAGTAACTGTCGGTGATAACGAACGGGAAACAGAGAATAAGTTAACTATTGTGAACTTGGCTAAGGTCAACGATGAAGAGATCACTATCAGTGATAACGAATCGGAAAATTTTTTTAATCAAACTATAGAAGCCTGTTTATTAATCTCAAATATCCCTCGTATCATGATTTATCCTAAAAGGGTAAAAGACGATGGGATTAACTCCACAAATTCACACTTATGGAGAATCATTTGGTATCTAAAAATAATTGAATTGATTGTTTACGAAAAGAAAAATGCAGCACCTCTGTTGCCCTATTTATTGAGAAATGCCTAAAAGAGCTGTCGGGTAACAAATTTCCCAAAAGGTGATTATGTCGGCCTAGGATTTGGGGCTATAAAGAGAAAGTATATTGCGAACAAAACTATGGGGAGGGTCTAAAGTGAGGGTTACAAAAGCCGTTATACCCGCTGCAGGATTAGGAACAAGATTTTTACCTGCAACCAAAGCTTTGCCGAAAGAAATGTTTCCTGTCTGCAATAAACCAGTAATTCAATATATTGTCGAAGAAGCAGTCAATTCAGGTATTGAAGACATTATCATTGTTACGGGCAGGGGTAAATGGTCCATTGTTGATTATTATGATTGCTCCCCTGAACTTGAAGCTTATTTGACTAAGAAAGGAGATTATCAACAATTAGAACAACTGATACGGATTTCAAGAATGGCCAATATTTATTATGTAAGGCAACGTGAACCTCTCGGTCTAGGGCACGCTCTTTGTTGTGCAAAGTCATTTGTAGGAAAGGATCCATTCGCTGTACTTTTGGGAGATGATATTATCAAATCCGACATTCCTGCTATAAAACAGCTTATGAAGGTTGCAGAAGAGACCCGTTCCAGTGTAATAGGAATTCAGGAAGTTCCCGAAAGAGATGTCAGTAAATATGGAATCATCGATCCTCTTAATAATGACTGTGATATCTACCGCATTAAAGATCTGGTTGAGAAGCCTTTACTCAAAGATGCCCCTTCCAGACTTGCGATCATGGGTAGATATATCTTAAATCCTTCGATATTTTCCTTTCTTGAAAGCATTCCCAAAGGAGCGGGCGGGGAATTCCAACTTACTGATGCTCTAAAGATGCAGAGTAAGACTGAATCAATTTATGCTTGCAAATTAAATGGCATTCGCTACGATGCCGGTGATAAGCTTGGCTTTTTAATGGCGACTGTAGAATATGCCCTTGAATGTCCGGAGATTGGTCCGGAGTTTGCTCAGTATTTAGATACACTTTATAAAAATAGAATATGATCTAAGAAAGCGGCCCTGATTGGGCCGCCTTCCTTATGTCTCATCTTTTATTTGATTCCCCAGGAGGAAGACAATCGCTTCCCCATCATAGGATTTCCACATAGCCTTTCGTTCCATTGACCCGGATTCGTTGCCCATCTTTAATCAGCTTGGTGGCATTTTCTACTCCGATAACTGCCGGTAAGCCATATTCACGGGCGATAACTGCTCCATGGGTCATCAGTCCGCCCACTTCCGTAACCAGACCTTTTATGGATACAAACATGGGCGTCCAGCTAGGGTCGGTAAAGGTGGTGACCAATATATCTCCATCTCCCAGATCGGCATCTTCCATGTTTAAGATAATTCGTGCTCGTCCCTCGATAACTCCGGGAGAAACAGGCAGACCTGCAATCGCAACTGCTGGGATACTTTCTCGTTTGTACTCCCCGGCAATGATTTCCCCATCAGACGTGATAACACGTGGGGGAGTTAATGTTTCATATAGTTTGTACTCGTCTTTTCGTTGGCTGATGATCAGATAATCCAGTTTATTGGTGCGTATGGCTTCGCGAAGTTCTGCTAACGTGAGATAGTATATATCTTCTTTTTCCTGAATAACGCCCGCTTGTACGAGCTGTTCGGCTTCTTTCAGCAAAGCCTGCTTATAAACGAAGTAGCGGTTAACCATGCCGTATTTGGGATATTCACGATAACCGATGAAATTCCGGATGAGGTCGATCATTCGTTTGGTTTCTTTGACTTTTTGTTCACCATCCGGTAATTGCTGCAAGCGATCTAATAACTCTTGTTCTTTTTGCCAAGCAACACGCCGCCCTTGCTCAAATTTCCGCTGGCTGGCATTAGGCTTAAAGTTTTTGATGTTGCTGAGAATCATGGGGACAAGGGTAGTTGGTTTTTCGCTCCAACGAGGTTTCGTAATATCGATTTCTCCGACACAGCGCATTCCGTATTTTTCGAGATAAGCAGAGATCGCGGTTTGGGCAACTTGCCCACCCTCAAACTTAACCAGTTCCGCCAAAAAGTTGCCTTTTGCATGGTGTAAATAAGCAATGACTTCCGGATAAGGACGAATCATATCTGCCACATCCAATAGCGCCAGACCCATTTCCGAAGTAATATTATGGGGTACGGATTGAGAAAGCGTATCTGCGGCGTTTTTTTCACCTAACCACTGGTCCATGTTTTTATTGATCCATGCTGAGGCATCGATAGCAGTCATAAACACTGCCGAACTTTGTGGGTCAAATAAAATCTTTTTTAACTCCAGGATATCTTCCAGGATAAAATCAATTAAATCTGAGCCTGATGACCTTTGGATGTTGTGTTTTAATTCTGCTATCGATGTTTGACTACGCTTAATCAAATCAGTAACGATTGCCGGATCGTTTTCGATTTGTGTCTGAAAACCCGCAGATGACATATCTTTATTGATTTTATCAGGAACTTCTTTTTCAGCATTGGGCAATGATTTTATAAAACCTCCTCGCTCTATTATGGTCATGAGTGCGTCTTTTATGAGCGGATCGTGCTGCCCCATGGTATCCAATAGAGTTTTTCTGCTGTCAGGTGAAGCCAGCATCTGTGTAACATCAACAAATAACCTTCCCCCGGCTATAAACCTGGGTCCCAAAGATGTTAACTGAAATATGGATATTCCCAGTGGTTTCATGGGGTCAGTCATCATTTGTTGATGACCGACAGATACATAGACGTGATTTTCCTGATTATCTGCTACAGGGATGGGGTATAAAGTAGTGATCGGCCGGCTCTGGACAATATAAAAGGTATGATCAACCAAGCACCATTCGATGTCCTGGGGGCAGCCGAAATGTGCTTCGATCTTTCGGCCCAGGCCCGTGAGGCTTAAAATCTGCTCATCCGTCAGCACTTGCCTATTCTGCTGCTCTGGTTCGATTTCCCGTGCTTGCGTACCACCGTCTTTTAAGGCATAAATAGCCAGCTTCTTGGTGGCGATCTTCTTATCGACAACCTGACCGTTACGCACTTTATAGATATCAGCATTCACCAGGCCGGAGACCAAGGCTTCACCAAGTCCAAAGCCGGCATCAATGGACAGCACTTTCCGATTGGATGTAATGGGATCGGCAGTAAACAAAATTCCTGCCGCCTGTGGGAAGATCATCTTCTGAATAACCACAGACAAGTAGACTTTGCGATGGCCGAAGCCGTTTTGCAGGCGGTAGGTTACAGCCCGCTCGGTAAACAGCGAGGCCCAGCACTTGCTGATATGCTTGAGGACTGCCTCCTTGCCGATAATGTTTAAATACGTGTCCTGCTGGCCGGCAAAGGAGGCAGTCGGTAGATCCTCGGCCGTTGCGCTGGATCGTACTGCATAAGCATCTTTTTCACCAAGCCTGGAGAGGAGGCAGGTGACCTCTTCACAAATCTCTTCAGGGATGGCTATCCCTTCGATGATCCTGCGGATTTCACCGCTAAGCTCGCTGATTTTATCCCGGTCTTCCACTTTGAGAAGAGAGAGCTGATCAAGTAATGGGTCAAGTGCCGGCGTTTCCTCCATGATTCTTCTAAAGGTCTCAGTAGAAATACAAAAGCCATCCGGTACGCGTAGTCCTTCAATTTTGCAGAGCTCCCCCAGGTTCGCGCCTTTACCCCCGACAACCATAAGTTTTGTTTTGTCAATATCCTGAAAGCCAAGTACAAAGGGATTCATACGTTTACCTCCTTGACAATTCCTTCTCCCGTGCTATTGCATTATAGCAGTGGGGAAAAGGAACAAATAGTCTGCATTTACAATTTTTTATATGTTATAATTAATGTGGAAAGGGCTCTTTTAAAGGGGGTACTCTATGAGGCTGTTGATTCATGATCTTGATCAGGAAGAGCTGGGTAAAATCAAGCCCGGGCTGGGCGGAGATACCAAAATCATCACCAATAACGGGAAAATTCAGCACTGTATCGGATGCTTTGGCTGCTGGGTCAAGACACCTGGGGCTTGCGTAATCCGGGATGAGTATGGTGACATGGGAGCGAATTTGGGGCACAGCAGTGAACTCATGATTGTCAGCCAATGCTTCTACGGCGGATACAGCCCTTTTGTCAAAAATGTGCTGGATCGGAGCATCTCCTATATTCATCCCTATTTTGTGATTAGAAACGGGGAGATGCACCATAGGCCTCGCTATGATCTGCCCCTGGATTTGAGTGTTTGGTTTTATGGCGAGATCAGTGAAAAAGAACAACGGACTGCGGAAAAATTAGTCCGGGCCAATGCAATCAATCTGAACTGTCAAAGGGTCAAGGTTTCTTTTGTCCGGGAACCGGCAGAGCTGGAGGGACAGTTATGCAGAAAATAGCGTTGATCAACGGGAGTCCCAAGGCCAAGAACAGTGCTTCGAAAGCTGTGTTGCAGGCACTGCGGACCTTTGTGAACGACGGTGAGATTATAGAATATGATTTCCGAAAGCCACAGCTGAGCATTGAACACATGGAGCAGCTGGCAGAGCAGGATGTTTGGGTTTTGGCGTTCCCTTTATATGTGGACGGAATTCCCTCCCATGTATTGAGCTGTTTAGCTCAGCTGGAGAATCACTTTAAAGCCAAGCCTACGCCAAAGGTCACGGTTTATTGTCTGGTAAACTGCGGTTTTTATGAGGGAGAGCAGTGCGGGCTGGCTCTGGAAATGGTGGAAAACTGGTGCGCAAAATCAGGCTGGCAATGGGGGCAGGGCCTGGGAATCGGAGCGGGGGGAATGCTTCCGGCGGTAAAGAATGTCCCGGTAGGGAGCGGGCCTAAGAAGAATCTTGGCAAGGCACTGGAAACCCTGGCCGCCAATATTGCCCGCCGTACCGGTGGGGATAATCTTTTTATTACGGCCAACTTTCCCAGGTTTGCCTATAAATTCGCGGCGGAAGCGGGCTGGCGGAAGATGGTTAAGGCTAATGGGCTGAAGACAGAAGATTTGTTTCAGCGGAAGTAGGGATTTTCTGTATCAAGGGAAGAGAGCGGACCTCGAAAATATTTAAAGATGAAAACTAATCGTACTGGTTTTACAGGCCTTTATCACCCGCAAAAAGCTAGGTAAGGAAAAGGCCGTCGATTTTTGTCGGCGGTCTTTCTTACCCAATCAAAAGGGAAATGATACTATTACAATCCGAGCAGTTGTTTCTTTTTAGCTTCATATTCATCTTGGGAAATTGCACCTATGTCTAAAAGCTCCTTATATTTTTTAATTTCGTCAGCTGCACTTAACGAAGTATTTTTCTCGTCTTGTTCGTTTGTCAAATAGCTCTGAATTTTTTCCGAGAAGTGCCGACAAAGTGACTTGTGCAACCTTTTCACAATTCGTTTGCCAGAGTAAATAGGGCAGGCCTTTTGGTGACACAGTTATAAGAATGTCGCAACCACCCCCAACTGGCTTGGCGGAAAAAGTTACGTTTTCGCCGTTTCCTCCGCGAATAAAACTCATTTTCTTATCCACTTCAACAGTATTTGTGCTTGTATTTTCACAACGGATAGAGTACTTGTCCAACGTAGAGATCGCTTCTTAATATTTATAGCTTATATTTATATTTATAGCTTATATTTTTTATAACATAGACCAAAATTTAGGAGTAGCAAAGTTAAAGCAGGCCGGCATTTTCACTGCCGGCCTGCTTTAACTTTACTATTATTTTAATTTATAGAATATAATAGACGCTTTTAGGTGTCAGATCGGCCTATTTTGTTATAACAATTTTTTGTCCTTCGAAGATCAGGTTCGGATTTTTGATTCTATCCTTATTAGCTTCATATATATTCATATATTTGCTTGAATCTCCATAATACTTCGCTGCAATCTTGCCAAGTGTATCCCCAGCTTGGACAGTGTAAATTGTTCCACTTTCGCTCTTAAGAGCGGGCAACATTCCATCACCAGGTAAAACGAGGCTCATGCCGATAGTTAGGTTATTGTTGTTTTTCTTAAGAAGTTCCTTATTGGCATTATATATTTTTGTATGATACTCGTAGCTTCCATAATGGTTCAAAGCAATAGTTCCCAAAGTATCTCCCGCTTGTACTGTATATGTAACATTTCCTTGAGAGTCTGCTGCAGGTGCCGGAGTTGGAACAGGAGCAGGTTTCGGAGTTGGAGCAGGAGCGGGCTCTGGAGTTGGAGCAGGAGCAGGTTCCTGAGTCGGAGCAGGAGCGGGCTCTGGAGCAGGAGCAGGCTCCGGAGTTTGAACAGGAGTAGGTTCTGGAGCCGGAACTGCTGTGCCATCGGAAATCTTATAAACGATCTTGGTAGTATCACCAGCATTACCAAAACTAAGTACGTAATAAGGCTCCATACCCCAAAAATTCTCAGCCAGGATCGCTGTTGCTGTTTTATTGGCTTTAATTTCAGTCACGGCTTCTTCCTGGCCGTCTATCGTCCACATGAGATTGCCTGCATAGAAGCCTTCAGGATCATAGGCTCTAATACTGGCTGACATTGTTTCTTTGGGTGTGAACTTTACTACAGCGTTCGCTTCCACAAGAACAACTTCGAATTCCTCGGCTGGGCTGGGTTCGAACTGAAGGGTTGCGGTTTCGGTGCCAATTTTACCGGTCAGCGAATACGAATACTTGTCGGCAGGAACCCCAAAAACCGCTGAGGGGATGGTTGTGAAGATAAAAAAGACGACTAACAAAGTTAAAGAAATTGTTTTAGTAATCTTCAAAATACTAACCTCCACTATCTTTTTTGCATTGGTGTCAAATACTCCTCCTTATAATGAATTTTCCCCTCCTTACTTAGTCAATAATAATTACTTCTATGATTTTTTTATAACCTTTTTATGACTTTAAAGTAGGAGTATTGCTAAAATTGCTACTTTTCACCAAACAATAAAATTATAATACCATTTGTGAAAATTTCAAGGATAAATAAAGAATTTTTAATTATTAGGATTGGAATTTAGTGTTTCTTATTATTTTAAAACTAATAATTATGCAATATCTGACGATCGTTTTTAAAAAAATAGTATCATGTATTATATTTTACAACTGAAATTTAAGTGATCCCTAGGGGAAAGGCTGGTATCATGTCCTGATAACAGAAAGAACCGCCTGCGTTTCATATACATATTTATGAAGGCGGGCGGTTTAATATTAGATTAACCAGAACCAATACGATTTGGGATTCTCCTTTTCTTTATACAGCTATCACGTTACCTCCGTGGACCAGACTGACCCAGGAGCCTTCTACACATTCCGATCCGTCATTTAGAGTGTCCGCATGAGCCAATATAGCACAAAATAAAAACTATTAGAAACGGCTATGTCATTTCGGACAGTGCCTCGGGCAGGCAGGAGCCAATAGAATGCTGCTCCTGAGTTTAACTCTCAGGAGCAGCATTCTGAATCAACCTACAGTAGGAGTACAAGGTACAAATCGAACGTTACCAGTAAGAGTAATCGTTGTATTGAGAAGCGTAGTACCATTAGCGACACTAGTAGCGGTGATGTGGACTGTATTGTTTGTTGAGTTAAAAATAAATGTGAAGTTTGCAAGTTCGGTGTTACCTGATCCATTATTGAAGTTTGCTTGTGCAGTAACAGTTATCAAACCAGGTTGTGGGCTGTTGCATTGCATAGTCTGCATTTCTGTGAGGTTAATTTCAAAATTAGGACCACTGGCTGGGAACTCAACATTGATGTGGTTGCCTTGTGGTGAACATTGATTTGCAGGACCACAGAGTTGAATAGATAAACTTGGTAGTCGGACTCCATCTGCTGTTCTTCCTTGTGTTGCCATGATAAATTCGCAACACGTGAAAGTTGTGGGGCTACATGGCCCTACTAGCGGTGTACCGCAAACAATTCCACCCGGAGTTGCAACAGCAGTAGCGCTAAAAGTAATTGGAACTTGGACACAAATTCTTTGATTAACGGAGAAAGTACAATTGGGCTGAACTGTACCTTCGCAAGGGCCAATTCGTGGATCACCTAAGCAAAATGTTTTTGTTGTACCGGGCACTACTACGGGAGAAATGACGACATTAGCTTGGACACAGACCTCCTCATGAAAAGTTCTTGAGCATTCTTCTTGTTGTTGCTCTTGTTGGACAGTTACATCAGATTCTTCACAACCACATGGTTCTTTCATATATTTCTTCCTTTCTTTGATTTATTTAAGATACCCCAATCCTTTTAGTAGATTTTTAAGCATTGGGGAATATCTTCTTATAAGATTTAGAATAAGATCATTTTCTAATAGAGGGTCCAATACAGGGTCTTTTGGCTTACAAGGAGGTTTATCATGACAATTTTCACTTAGAGGTGTTTCGCAAACTATCCCAAGAGGATCTACTTTGGCGTCAGCAGAAAAAATTAACGGAATTTCAACGCATATCTTTTGGCCTACCTCAAAGGTACAAGAATTAGCGCAATTCTTCGTTTTTTCGCAATCCCAGTTAATTGGTCCCTCGTCACAATAATATTTTATATCATGGACTTTTACATCTGGAGTAATTGTAACCTTTGCTTTAACACAAACGGTCTCATGAATAGTGGTTGGACAATGATCATGTTGGTGGTGTTCATTTTTTTCTACTAAAGTTTTTTTCTTTTTTTTACTTTTAGGTTTATTATCCATCAATTAGCACCCCCTTTCCCTCTTTTTACCATTATATGTACAACTATTGTAAGTGAGACAAAGTAAAGTGCGTTTTTTTACAGTAGTGTTGCGTAAGCAGCAAACAGAAAAATGTAAAAAGAACGGGAATACGCTAGCCAATTTAATGGTCATCATACCCCGTTCTTTATGTGATGCAGTTTGCTTGTATTTCCGTGCAGATACGCTATAATGGTTATAGGTGGAAATTAAAAAGCCGCCGCGGCCCGAAAGTGCGGGAACACTTTCAGGCACGCGCAAGGTGTACAAGGCACCTACACGTAACAGCAAGCTGTCCACGGCGACAGATCAATTATACAATGCCCTCCGCCTGAGTACAAGCGAGGGGCGTATAATCGAACTGCGGTCCAGGCGCCTGCTGGTTGTGTGCGACTTGATGGAGCAGAAGATTGAGACACGATGAAACCAAGCGCATGTGTAGGGATAAAAACCTTGCATGCGCTTTTTAATTTCCCCTGATCACCGCCATGCTGCCGGTAACTGGGCCCCTTGGTGACCACGGGCCTGGTCCGGTGCTGGCCGGCACAGGGGGAAAGTTATATGGATCGTATTACAGGAACGGGTACCCGTATCCTCACCGTTGCTTATACCCATCAGAACGGGGTGGAGCGCCCCTTCATCCGCTTGCGGGGCAAATGGCTGCAGGAGCTGGGCTTTTTGCCCGGTGCTAAAATCGAAGTGAGAGAAACCAAGGACGGATTGGTGATTAAGGCCCTGCCTTTGCCGGAGCAGGCAGATCCATTTCAAGAGGATTGTTTTTTATGCAGACATGGAGGAATTACGTCCATGGTTAAAGAAACTTAATGGGTAAGAGTCCGGGTTGCAGTGCGCAACGGAAAGGAAGGGTCATCACTATGGCTGAAAAAAGAATGGCTTATCTGGCGGCGATAGTCTATGCATTCATTATTGGACTATCCTTTATGTTTGTTAAATTGACTTTGGCAGTAGCGACACCCTTAGATACTTTAGCACATCGCTTTACCGTTGCCTTTTTTGTAGCAACACTTTTTATCATCTTTTCTAAAAAAAAGGTGAAAATAGGTTGGCATGATGTTACACAAATTGCACCTCTGGCAACATTGTATCCTATTTTGTTTTTTGGTTTCCAAATCTTTGGTTTGGCTCGAACCACCTCTTCAGAAGCTGGAATCATCCAATCCACCGTTCCTATTTTTACTTTGCTGTTAGCTGTCTCCATTTTGAAAGAAAAGGCCGGCCGGGGACAACTTATTTCTGTATTTTTATCAGTGTCTGGTGTGATTTTTTTACTTACCATGAGTGGTGTAGAATCTGAAACAGCAAATATAATAGGAAGTGTACTTATTATCATTTCTGCTTTTACTAATGCTTTGTATAATGTTTTGGCACGCAAGCTTACCCAACGCTATTCTTTATTGACCTTGACTTATATCATGACATTATTTGGTTTTGTTGCCTTTAATAGTTTGGCAATTGGAAGTCGTGTGATCGAAGGAACAGTAGGTGAGTTTTTTCAACCCTTTCTACACTGGCAATTTGTATTGGCTATTTTGTATTTAGGAATATTATCGTCCCTTGTAACCTCCTTCCTTGCCAACTTTGTTTTATCCAAGATAGAAGCTGCTAAAATGAGTGTATTCAGTAATGTTGCCACACTCATTACTATCCTCGCTGGTGTCTTATTTTTACAAGAAGCCTTTCATTTCTATCATGTCATTGGCGGAATTATGATTATCACCGGCGTTGTAGGGACAAATTTTATGGGTGCAAGAAGTAAAACAAAAGGTCGAGTTGGCTGAGGTATTTTTATAAGGGGCTGGCTGGTCAATGACCAGGCAGGCATTTTGAAAGGGAGCTAAAGCCTGATGATAGTTTGGCTATACCTGTACATAATAAAATAGTGGAAATGAATGAAGTCAACTATTTTGTCAAGCATGAAAAGGAGTGTGCCGGAAAATGGTCGGAGTGGAAATTGATATGGTTCTGGAAGATAGCTTGAAAGCCCTGGCATTATACGAAAAGATATTTGAGATCGAACGGGTTGAGGTAACGGATTTTCCTCAAGGGAAAAATGAAGTCGTTTTTACTCTATACGGAGTGCGTTTTCATATGTTGGATGAAAATCCTCAGTTTGGGCTCAATGCGCCGAAGCCGGATCAACCTAAAACAATCTGGTTCAATATCCTCGTTCCCGACATCAAGGAGACCTATGCCAAGGCCATCGGGACGGGTTGTACAGAGGTGCAGCCGGTGACGGAATTGGCTGATTACGGTGTATCCAACGCTATATTTGCAGATCCCTTCGGTTACTTATGGATGCTGCATCAAATGCACAAAGTAGTGAGCTTCGAAGAACGGGTGCGACTCTCGGAAGAGAAAATGGATAATCGATAATAAGGTTGTTGAACTAATTATTAAGCCTAAAATCCTCAATATGTTGAGGGTTTTAGGCTTAAGTTTTTTGGTCCGGTACAGTTATGGCTTATCAAATGGCTAAATCTTTTTTATTAAAAGCATAAATCCCTAACCAGAGAAGAATAAATGAGCCGGCAATCAGCCCGAGGGTCTTCTTTGCCGGGCCAGAAGCCCCTTCGAGTACTTCTTGGGGCTGATAACACTGAAAGAGAGAGAGTTTACGAATCCAAGAAAGTTTATCACTGAGTCCCCCGGCCACATCTAAGGCGTAGAAGGCTAAAGTCACTCCTGCTGCCAGAGTGAAGGCACTATCCTCATGGGCAGTCAACGCTGAGAAAAATAGGCTATAGGCACCGATAAATGAATAAAAGACGAGTCCAAGAATCCCAAAACGAAAATAGCTCCAGCTATTAATAGTAATTCCAAACCAGCGGGCCCCGCAGTACAGCCCGAGAATGGTGCCAAGAACTAACAGAGCATTCCCGCTGAAAAGAACCAGGGCTTGCGTGGACAGATATTCGCCCCGTGGAACCGGGGTGGAGAGGAGCAAGGCAAGGGAGCCGTCATCGGCCAATTTTGCCAGTAGATCATTCGCTGTCTCCACATTATATAAAGCCATAAGCATTGCCCAAATCCGTGCTAAAAATTGGGCGGAGATAAAGGCTTCAAAGGTATCCGCCCGTGCCTCTTCGGCGACTCCGAATACGGTTTTTACAGCTGAAGGTATGGATTCAGTGATCTGAGCTACAGCCGAATTCTCGGAGACCAGAGGATAGACCCAGGTTAAGAGGGTTTCATAGAGGATGATCCCCACAGCAAGTTTCCCTATCCTTTTGCGATTGTGCTTCATCATGGCTCGAAATAATGCCCGATTCAAGTGCCATCCCCCCTTAAACTTGAGTGGTAATAGTGCATAAATGCTTCCTCCAGCTCAAGAGAACCTTGTTGAAAGCGCTTAACCTGAATTTGCGCAAGGGTCTTCCATAACAATTCCTGTTCACCCTCAACTTGGATAGTAAACTTATGATGATCTAAGGGGTAAAGAGTGAGGCCGCTTTGCCGGAGAAATTCTGCATCCTCTTCTCCTCCAACCTCAATGTCGAAAGTTTGACGCTCCTTCTGTTTGAGCAGGGCTATATCCTGAATGGCGAGAAGCTCACCATCCCGAATAATTCCCACACGCTCACAGGTTCTTTCGATCTCTGAGAAATGGTGGGAAGACATGAAAATGGTTTTTCCTCTTTTTTTCTCTTCAAGAATCAGCTCGATAAAGGTTTTCCGCATGAGGGGATCAAGCCCTGATGTGGGTTCGTCCAGAATAAGAACGGGAGAGTCCAGCATTAATGCAGCAATGATGCCCAATTTCTGCTTCATGCCTTTGGACATTTTGCGAATTCCCTGACTTGGATCGAGTTCAAGAATGCGAAGAAGGTCAATTTGATTTTTTCTGATAGTCTCGTGCGCTCCATGCATACCTTCGATAAGATCCAGAAACTCCTGGCCTGTGAACTGTTCCATAAAGTGCAGTTCACCGGGAAGATAACTGATAATCCGCTTTAGCTCTTCCCGATCCTGCCAGCAATCCAGCCCCCAAATTCTTGCGCTGCCCAGGTCGGGTTTCATAAAACCCATAAGCAGGCGAATTGTGGTGGTTTTGCCGGCTCCATTCGGTCCTAAAAATCCGAAAGCCGTCCCTGATTCAACCTGAAAGGAAAGGTCTTTTACCCCTCTTACCTTATGATAGGATTTCGTGAGTTCACTGACTTCAAGCAAAGCCCTCCCACCTTTATGAAAAATCCTTTTTATTCCATATAAGGTATGCGTTCTTTGGCTAAAGAGTTTTAGTTTTTCTTATTTCGGAGTAGGAATAGGGACGATCATGGTAACTATATACCATTATATGGAATAAACTATGTTATCCGCATTGAGTTAGTGATGGTTCATTCAGTCGGTGTTCTAACCGACGCTTAAAGGAGGAAAAGAACTATGTTTTTAGGCAGAAATCGATTTACAGCAGGCTCTTTCAGTGGAGAGGGAGAAGGGTTTGTCAGTCAAGATCCAGGGTTCCTTAATCAGGGTAACCCCCCGATGCCTAACGGCTTACAGCGGTTCTTGGCTAAGAAGGGTATTAATTCTCCCAATGATTTATTTAATCGTGTTCAAAATGCCCCGAGAATGTCCTTTAGAAGAGGACAGTAGGGATTGCAGCGCTGTGCCCATTGATCGCCGCTTGGCCAACAACCAGTATCTCTGCATCTAAGCTCCTTCTTCTGGATAGAACAAAGTGTATTCTTCTATGGTATCGGGATGAACGTTCCGGTGCCATTATTTATTTAAGCTTAAAAAGGAAATAATTTGTCGCTTAGTTATCGGCCTCCAGCTCTTGAACAACTGACTACTCTATGTTATTATGTAGCGGTACTCAATAATATAGATTACCAACGTTGTTGAATACCAAGGAGGTAGTATTCTGGATAACCTAAGCGAAATGCTCAAAGGCGTTTTGGACGGGATCGTGCTGGAGATCATCAGCCGGGGTGAAATATACGGATATGAGATTGCCAAAAAACTGCATGCTATGGGTTTTAAAGACCTTGCGGAAGCAACCGTGTATGCCTTGCTCTTGCGGCTGGAAAAGAACAAGCTGGTTCACATCACCAGGAAACCCTCGGAAATTGGCCCCCCCAGGAAGTTCTATACGCTCAACGAGCGGGGGGTTGAGGAACTGGCGGCCTTTTGGGCGAGATGGGATTTCTTAAGTGAGCGGATTCAAAATTTAAGAAATAATGGGGGTAAGAATGATGAGCTTCAGTAAAGAGATCAGAGAAAAAATCAACCAGTTTGCCAAGGAGCAGTCCCAGCACTACTTGGAAGAAGCAGAAATGACTTATCTGGAAAAACTGCGCCGTAAAACCGGTGAGACGAAAAGCAAAGTCACAGTGAAGCTGGCCAAGCTGAAGAACCGCTCGGAGAGAGCATTGGAAGCGCAAAACGATATGATTCTCTATATGAGTGATTACATGAATGATTTGATCGCCGAGGGGTATTCCGAGCAGGAAGCGTTTAAACGGGCCAAGGAGGAGCTCAGGTTCCGCAGTGAAACGGCTAAGTCAGCCGATTTGCAGGAACGGTTCGCCGAGTATTATTTAAACTTAAATCCTGCTGATTATGAAGCCGTCGGTTTGTTCTATGCGGGATTTCTCTTCTTTGGGATCGCCATCGGCACCCTGACCGGGTTTCTCGGCAGCGGGGGACGGGCAATGTTCCTGGCCGGCGGCTGGATCGATACCCTGATTGGGACTGCTGTGGGGATAACCGTCGGAATCGCCCTGGGTCTGATCAGCAATGCCATCATCTCTTTAAAGAAAAGACACTAAAAAGGGGTGGTTATATGGCCTTATCCGATTGATGCGACACATGTTTATCGAAAAGCTGTTGCGTAAACCGTCCGCAAGCGTCCTCACTCCACTATGATAGTGAAGGGAGGACGCTTTTAAGAATTAGAGGAACATCCTGTATTAATAAAATCTTAAGGTTTTATTAAGAGAAAAGCTGCGGATTATTTTTTGCTTCGAAGTACAATAATAATGGGCACATAGGCTTGAAAGAAAGAAGTTGATGCTGTTGGCAGCTAATATCTTGCTGGTGGATGATGAACAGGCGATTGCCGATTTGGTAGAAGTTTATCTGACTAATGAAAACTATAAGGTTTTCAAATTTTATAACGGTAAGGGCGCCTTGGATTGTATTGAAAAAGAAAAACTGGACCTGGCCATTTTGGATGTGATGCTTCCTGATGTGGATGGGTTTTCGATCTGTCAGCAAATCCGGGAGAACTATACTTTTCCTGTTATCATGCTGACAGCCAAAGAGGAGGAAATTGACAAAATTACTGGGCTTACTTTAGGTGCGGACGACTATATTACAAAGCCCTTCCGGCCATTGGAGCTGATTGCCCGGGTCAAAGCCCAACTGCGGCGGTTTACCAAGTACAATATTGGAGAAACAGGGCAGGATGAGCGGTTGATTGCTTTTTCCGGCCTGGTCTTGGACTTGGATACCCATGAATGTACTCTGAATGAGAAGAAGCTTTCCCTTACACCGACAGAGTTTTCAATTCTTTGGGTTCTTTGCTCCAATCGCGGACGGGTCGTCAGTGCGGAAAGATTATTCCAGGAGGTATGGGGAGATAAGTATTTCAGCAACAGCAATAATACGGTGATGGTTCATATCCGGCATTTAAGGGAAAAGATGCAGGACAGCGCCGAGCATCCTAAATACATCAAAACCGTATGGGGGGTAGGCTATAAAATTGAGAAATAATGAAAAAGGCCTTCTGAACCTTCCCATGATCTTGATAGCAACCAGCCTGTTTTGTTTAGGGATGCTATGGCTGGTAGACCAAGGGTTTAACGGAGTCATCAAAGAATGGATCTATAATCTCTTTTATATCGATCCCCGATATGCCGACTCCGCCTTGCCATATGATCAAAAAATCGGCGTGCTCTTTAGAAGCTGGCCGGAAATCAAAGGATTTTTTATCTACAGTTTCATCGCTTTTATCCTGATTTTGGCCTTGTGTATGAGCGTTTCGACCTATCTTTATGCACGTTATAGCAGTAAAAAGGACATCGCTTTTATTACGAATGTCTTAAAATCTTACATGGACTCCAACACGGATGACTTAGTATTGCCCAAAAGGTATTTTGAGATTGGAGCACAGCTTATCAAGATAAAATCAATGTCTCAAAAGCATCAGCAACTTATGCAAATGGAAATGCAACGGAAGAACGATTTAATCACTTATCTGGCCCATGACCTGAAAACACCCCTTGCTTCAGTGATCGGATACTTAAGCCTTTTAAATGATGCGCCGGATATGCCGGCGGAGCAAAAAGCCAAATACACCGGGATCGCCTTGGATAAAGCCTATCGCTTGGAAGAATTGATCCATGAGTTTTTTGAAATAACCCGTTTTAACCTCCAGTCCATTGTTTTAAACAAAGGCAAAATAAAACTGGCCTTTATGCTGCAACAGCTTGCCGACGAGTTTTACCCCATGCTGACCCCACAGGGAAAAAAGGTCCTTACTCATGCCCCCGATGAACTGATCCTGGTTGGGGATGCCGATAAGCTGGCCCGTGTCTTCAATAATATCCTGAAAAATGCTATTGCCTATAGCTATGAAAACAGCGTTATTGACATTACTGCAGTCCAACAAGCAGAAAATGTGATCATCACGTTCACCAATCGGGGGGATCCCATCCCCCCACAAAAACTGGATACGATTTTTGAAAAGTTTTATCGGCTTGATTCCGCTCGTTCCACAGACACGGGGGGAGCCGGGCTGGGCCTGGCCATTGCCCAGGAGATTATTGCGGCTCATAATGGAATAATCGTCGTGGAAAGCAAGCCGGAATATACCGTATTTACCGTAAAACTTCCGTCATAAGGAAATCTTAAGAAGTTCATAAGCTGGAATTCCTATATGGCTCCTTGTTTTGTGCTTGAATAATATCAGCACAAAATAAGGAGTTGTTTTTATGGCGCAAAGAATAAGGATTAAAAAGCGAAAATCAAGAAAACCAGTACTGTTGTTACCTCTGCTCCTGGTTGTACTAGCCGTCTTAGGGTATAGGTACATCCCTGAACCTCAGCACTTATGGGAGAAAATCTCTGAAGATAGAACAGCAGCGGTTTCCCCGCTAAAGCCTGAGACTCAATCCGCTGTCCCGGTATCCGCCGGGAGGTTGAACAGTTCTCAGGCAATTCTAGTCCGTTTAAAGGATCAGAGAATTTTAATGGAGAAGAACAGTGAAGAAAAAATCTATCCGGCTTCTTTGACAAAAATAATGACAGCTATTGTGGCTATAGAAAATCTGCCCGATCTGCAGGAGAAAATTAAACTTCCCCAATCGATGTTTCAGGAATTGTACCAAGCCAATGCCACCATGGCAGGCTTCCAGCCGGATGAGCAGGTCAGGGCCATGGATCTGTTATACGGAGTCATGCTGCCAAGCGGTGCGGAAAGCTGTATCGGGCTTGCGGAGAGAATTGCCGGATCAGAGAGGAAATTCACTCTCATGATGAATCAAAAGGCGGCAGAGCTGGGCATGAACCATACCAATTTTGAAAATACCACCGGACTTCACGCGAAAAACCACTACACAACCGTCAAGGATCTGGCGGTTCTTCTCAATTATGCTCTGCAGAATGATACTTTCCGGGAAATTTTCACCTCATCCCGTCATTCTACTCAATCTACCAATAAGCATCCTGGTGGAATAACTTTTTACAGTACCATGTTTACGGCACTGGGCAACTCAAGAATCAGGGGAGGGGAAATTTTAGGAGGAAAAACCGGATATACCGATGAGGCGGGCCTGTGTCTCGCCAGCTTCGCTCAAGTGGGTAAGGAACACTATATTCTGATCACAGCCGGGGCCAAAGGGAATCACAATTCCGAGCAATACAATATTACCGATGCCTTGACAGTGTACAACAGGTTGGAAAAGGAATAGAATGTTGCACTTCTCGGATATGCGGTTTGAGCATTGCTTATATCTGACTCCATGTAAAATTGAATGATGCAATATGGGAAGACAGGCCCCCAAAAGACGGATTATATTAGAAGTGGAATAATTGTTCCTTTGAAGATGCTATGAGATGGGAAGTGTGGCATAATGGAAGCAAAAAGGAGTGGTCGGATGCAGGCAGAAATCAAGGGTCAATTGAGGGAACTGGCGGAAGAAGAATACCGGGTATTTGCTTCCGGTCTGCTCCCGAATATCAGCAATATCCTGGGAGTCCGCCTCCCCCTCTTACGCAAAATGGCAAAGGAGATCACAAAGGCGGACTGGCGGGAATACTTAAAGACTGCCCGGGAGGATTTCTTTGAGGAAATCATGCTCCAGGGCATGGTCATTGGTTGTGCCAAATGCTCACCGGAAGAAAGGCTTTCCACTATCCGGGAATTTGTGCCGAAAATAAATAATTGGTCCGTGTGTGACAGCTTTTGCAGCGGACTGAATTTTACGAAGGAAAACATGGAGTTAGTTTGGGAGTTTCTTCAGCCCTATGCCCGGTCGGAAGAAGAATTTGAAATCCGGTTTGCGGTGGTCATGCTGCTCTTTTATTATAGCGATAAGGAACATATCGAAGCCGTACTGGAAATACTGGACGGTATCCGGCATGAAGGATATTATGTGAAAATGGCGGTGGCCTGGGCAGTTTCCATCTGCTATATCAAGCTGCCGGAGCAGACTATGCCTTACTTGCAGAACAATCATCTGGATGATTTTACTTATAACAAATCCCTGCAAAAAATCACGGAATCCTATCGAGTGGATCAGGAAACAAAAAAGCAGATTCGCCTTATGAAGCGCAAATAAAACGGAAGGAGGAAAGCCGGTGATCATCAGTGCCAGCCGCCGTACGGACATTCCTGCCTTCTATTCTGAATGGCTGCTCAACCGCCTCCGGGAAGGGTATGTTCAGGTGCCCAATCCCAGATGTCCATCCCGTTACAGCCGTGTGGAATTAAGCCCCCAAGTTGTGGACTGCCTCGTTTTTTGGACAAAGAATCCATCTCCCATGCTCCCACGGTTGGCAGAGATCACCGCCCTGGGATACCCCTTTTATTTTCAGTTTACCCTGACCCCCTATGAGCGGGACATGGAGCAGAATCTACCACCCAAGGAAATTTTGCTCAAGACCTTTCAGAAGCTGAGCACGATGCTGGGGCCGGAACGTGTGGTATGGCGGTATGATCCTGTAATTCTGAACGCCGATCTGGATCTTGAGTATCACCTGGAGCAATTTGAACGAATGGCGGCGGCCTTAGAAGGCTACACCCACCGTTGTATTTTCAGCTTTTTGGACTTATATCCCAAAGTGCGCCGAGCCATGAGTCTTGCTTTAGCCCAGGAGGGAAAGGAAGCGGATGAAACTGCCATGGAGCGAATAGCCCAAGGCTTTTCCGCGATTGCCCGGAGGCATCGTCTGGGTCTCTTTACCTGCTGTGAATCTGTGGATTTGAGCTCATATGGGATCCGACCTGCTTCATGCATTGATCAAGGTATGATTGAAGAGATCCTTCAGTGTAGAATCCTTGCCAAAAAAGACCCCAACCAGCGGCCCTCCTGCGGATGTATCGAAAGTGTGGAGATCGGCACTTATGACAGCTGTCCCCACGGATGCATTTACTGTTATGGGACTTCCTCCCCGCAAACTGTACGGAACAATAGGGCCGGCCATGATCCGAAGTCACCGGTTTTGATTGGCGGTCTTACCAATAACGCTATAATAACGGAGCGGAAAATGTGCTCCCGGAAGGATTCGCAGTTAACCTTGTTTTAGAGTGGTTTATAATCATTTTTATCTTGATAGTTTGAAGGTTGGACGTTATACTTATGTAAAATTTCACTCTTTATTTTGATATCGTTTGAAATTATTCTGCTGTCAGTACATAATAGCAATAGATACCACTGTGTGGTTAATTAAGAAAAGAAATTCACATATTTGTAGTCAGAAATTAAAAGATTTTTAAAGGAGGAAGAGTTCAATAGTGAATTTTTTCAAAAAAGCCCCCTGTGAAGAAGCCATATGTGTTATTAAGAGCGTAGAAGACAGGATGAAAGGGATAAAGGTTGATCTTCCGAATGTGGAGTACCCCATTCACCAAAACCTTGTGACAATCTTTGAAAAACTTCTATCCAGTGAAGAGCAGATGTCCAGAAGCTCGAAAAAAATGATTGGGCTGACTTCAGCTTTAAGCAATTTTGATGTGGAGATGACTCACTCTTCCAACAAACTGGTCGAATTCGCCAGGGAGATGTCAACTATCAGTGAATCCAATCTGGCTATCGTCGAAGAGATCAGCGCCAGCATGAGTGAAGTGAACAACTCCATCAGCTACACTTCTGATGTAATGAACAATCTTCAGGAATCCTCCAAGGAACTTGTCCTGAAAAATGACGAAGGAATTACCCGGATTAAGGAAATCGATGTGCTGAAAAACGAGGTCTCCAAGGATGCCGCGTTAATGAGCGAACAAATCAGGGTCCTGGTGGAGATGGCGGCAAAAGTCAATGAGATTGTGGACGGTGTGGAGAATATCGCTAATCAGACCAACCTGCTGGCCTTAAATGCCGCCATCGAGGCAGCTCGGGCCGGGGAAGCGGGAAGAGGCTTTGCTGTCGTAGCGGAAGAAGTCAGAAAGCTGGCGGATAGCACCAAAACCAGCCTGGGGGATATGCGTTCCTTTGTGAATAACATTCAACAGGCAGCGGTAAGCGGGCAGGCGAGTATGGAAAACACCATGAGCTCCACCGGCAAGATGCATTCCGAATTGGATATGATATCCAAGACCATCATCGAAAATGTGTCCATGTTAAAGAACACTATCAATGATGTTGACCTGATCACGGAATCACTGGGAAATATCAAAGAATCTGCATACCAGATCAATCAGGCCATGGAGGCATCGGCTCAGGATGCTGAAAAGCTCACGATTATGACTCAGAGGATTCAGGATGATGCGACTCAAAGCGCCGACAACGCCAAAGAGATAGCACGGATTGATGATGAACTCAGTGAGCTTGTAAGAGAAATGATCACTGCCCTGAACGGGGGCAAGAATGCTATATCCAATCAGGAACTGCTGGAGAATATCACCAAGGCTAAGGCGGCTCATTCCAACTGGATTAAAAATCTGAACAGAATCGTAGAGGAAATGACAACCTATCCTTTGCAAACCAACTCCAAGAAATGCGCCTTCGGTCATTTTTATCATTCCATGGATGTTGCCGGAACCGTTTTGGAAGAAACTTGGCAAGCCATCGATCATGTTCATGACGAACTGCACTCCAACGGCAGCAAGGTCATCGAGGCCGTCAATGAAAATAAACCGGAATTGGCCAGGGAACTGTTTTTACATACGAAAGAGCTATCTCAGGATATTTTCGCCAGATTGGATGAAGTCAGCCATGTCATAGAAGACAGCAGCGCTCAAGGGGTGGAGATCTTGAGAACCAGCAAGGCGAGCTGAGATAGAAAAAGATAATTCTGCGGTGAAACACAACACTCATGTCGCTTATCAGGTGCGAACCTGTAGTGAACATGAAATTGCTGGGGGACTCGCACCACGAAATGTGAAGAAAATTGTTGAGATGCAGAAGATATAGTGGTTAAGATTCGGTCATTGGGTAGAATAGTTTGAAAAAGTAAACAAAAATGCGTCTATCTGATGATTTTTGTTTACTTTTTGCTGTCGCTCCCTGTATGGGAGCGTGGATTGAAATCTACGCTTGCACACGTATGAGGCCATACCTTTTAGTCGCTCCCTGTATGGGAGCGTGGATTGAAATCAGTCGCCACTTTTATACTCAAATTTAAGTTTGGTCGCTCCCTGTATGGGAGCGTGGATTGAAATCCATCAAGGTGTCGAACTTTTGGGAAGCCTCTTTTTGTCGCTCCCTGTATGGGAGCGTGGATTGAAATGGTCCAGTCCTCTCTGTCATGGTGAGCTGCCATGGTCGCTCCCTGTATGGGAGCGTGGATTGAAATAATAACGCTTTAACTTTATGGGAAAAGGTGATTGTGTCGCTCCCTGTATGGGAGCGTGGATTGAAATACGCAAAAGAAGAGCGCAAAAGAGCCTTCCGTGGTACGTCGCTCCCTGTATGGGAGCGTGGATTGAAATTTTTGTAAGTCTCTCCAGCTGAGTGACATCGATATGTCGCTCCCTGTATGGGAGCGTGGATTGAAATTGGTCTACTAGCTTCCTGAAAAAGCCGTTAACCAAGTCGCTCCCTGTATGGGAGCGTGGATTGAAATCGGGTCATAAAGGAACTCCTCATCTTGTGCGACGTCGCTCCCTGTATGGGAGCGTGGATTGAAATTCCTTTAGGTAAGCAATCTCCCTTGCCCGTTGTGTCGCTCCCTGTATGGGAGCGTGGATTGAAATCAGCCATGGCCTCGCTTGACGTTAAGGGTATCCCAGTCGCTCCCTGTATGGGAGCGTGGATTGAAATACATACTCTTCAGGAGTTTGCTCAAGTCCAATTTGGGTCGCTCCCTGTATGGGAGCGTGGATTGAAATCTTGGCTCGTTGTTTACCATTTCCATGATTTCTTTTGTCGCTCCCTGTATGGGAGCGTGGATTGAAATTGATTGATAATATAGAAGAAGTTCTTAGGTTGCCAATCCTCATAAAAGCATCTCGCAAATGAAGGGAGTACTTAAAGTGAGGAAGAGGCTGGTGATGTAACCTGGGAAAGCCCGGTGATGCAGGAAGAAGTCTTTGGGCCCCTGCTCCCGGTGCTGGAGTTTGAGAACTTTGACGTTGCTCTTTCCTCGGTCAATCAGCATCCCAAGCCGTTGACCTTATATCTATTTACCAGAAGCAAGGACCATGGGGCTCAGGCCATCCGCGAAACTTCTTTTGGCGGCGGATGTATTAATGATACCCATCATCCACCTGGCTAACCCCAATCTGCGCTTCGGAGGTGTGGGAGAGAGCGGCATGGGGCAATATCACGGCAAAGAAGCTACGATACCTTTTTCCATGTGAAAAAGCATTATGAAAAAATCCAATATGCTGGATATCCCTCTCCGGTATCCGCCCTTCAAAAATTTTTGTCCCTGCTTAAGAAGCTTATGAAGTAATATAGGGTTGTTCCTGGACAAGGGGCAATGGCAGGAAAATTTCAGCACAGACTGCAAACAGTCTGTGCTGAAAACTATCTCTTGGATTAGAAGACGAGACCTAGAGCGATCAGAATCAGAATAGCAATGGCAATAATGCCGATTCCTGCTGCGCATAGAAACATAAATCCAACCCCCTTTAGGTTTATATCCCATAATATGCAAAAATTGTCTTTATGGAATATTAAGGAAGATGAATTGGGGATGATTTCAGGGAGGGGAGCCCTTGCATGAGGTAAGTCTGATCGAAAGCATAGGTCATTTCTAATAATGTATCTTAGCGTCTGGATGTGTAATGCCTGATCAACGACGAGCCGCATAAGCTCGGCGTTCTCAGCTTTCAATCTTCTGAGATCAGAGGCTTTATCCAGATTATAATTCAGAATATTCAGGAACGCATTGGCGAAATATTTTTTCACTCTATTATTTCCTCCTTTTTGGAAAATCCTATTTTAATAATATTGCGCAGGATAGCATAATATTACACGAACGACATATTAGAGATAACATCTTATTGCACATTTAAACTTATATGAATGTGCCTATGACTGATTGATGCATTTTACATTTTTTGGTACAATAAGATTGCCAGACCCTGATAAGTCTGTGGATTGAAAAATATATGTTTTTTTGTGCAAAAAGGATGTCTTTCCATGAGATTTGGGTAAGGCGTTCTTTTTCTTTATCAAGCCTAAAAACGACAAAATACAACACAGAATATGGTAAAGGGAGAGCTATAATAAAAGACAAGCATGAATTTAATTAGAAAGGAGGATGTTCATGGTACGATTGTCTTATCCTATTGCGATGGAGATAGCCGGTAACACCGCAATGTGGACCAGACCGGATAGCGGTGACTGTCCAGTCAGTTATCCGGTTCCAACCTATTCTGCAGTCAAAGCTATTTTTGAATCCGTCCTATGGGGGCCCAGCGTGGAAATAATTCCTACAAAAGTGGAGTTGTGCGCACCTATACAATACCACTCTTATTGCACCAACTATGGAGGACCTTTGCGAAATTCCAAATCGATTAAAGAGGGAAATAATTATCAATTGTATGCCACCGTGTTAATTGATGTCTGTTATAGACTGTACGCAGAAGTTGTTCCCAATAGAGAAAAAAGCCGATTGCCGGAAAGTGCTGTGCAATGGGATAAAAAAACGACCTCCCCTGGTCACGCTTATCAAAGCATTTTTGAAAGAAGGCTCAAACGAGGTCAATGCTATTCCATTCCGACATTGGGGTGGAAAGAATTTACACCCTCTTATTTTGGCAAATTTCGGGATACAACACAGGTGCTGTCTGATGCGCTTCCCGTTATCATACCATCTATGCTAAGACAGGTTTTTTCCAAAGGATATGCTTCTCCGGTTTCTTATGTCTACGACAATGACCTCGTCATTCGAAATGGCGTGCTGGAGTATCCGAAAAGGAGTGAAAACTATGCTCAATGAATTGTATAGTTTGTCCACCGCTATGAAAAGTAAAGGGATCAGCACCAAGGAATGGCATAGGGAATATAAATCTTTACCCAAAGTAACAGCCAAAGCACCCTGTATTAGAATATGGCTTGCCCAGGACGGCTCGATCTGCGGACTTGAGAGCATAAGTACTGAACTTTCCCAGTCGTTGAGAAAATACGGGAACAACCAGGGAACCTTTCCCGCTTTCAATATCGTTCCTCTTTACCGTATCACCGAAAAAGAACAGCTTACCGAGTTGGAACAAATTGAAAAAGGCACTATTCCCCCTGATTTTGACAAAATTAAATCATGGTGCGTCGATGACAATTGGAAAGAAAGCATTGTCAAAAAAGTTGATAGAAGCTTGCAAAATATTCCTCAGACCCTTTTGGGTTTAATGGGGAATCAAGAACAGCTTGAAGGAATGCTCGTTTCCAAGTTAATCCAGTTAGCCTCTGGTTTCTCAAATGAGCCTGATAAAAGCTTTAAGTCCGCACTGGAAAAGTGCGTTTTCGCAAAGCTTCAAAAACAAGAGGACATTGGCATTCTGCTTACTATGCTATTCCATAAAGGTAACCCCCAAAAGGATCATAACGATGACACAGGATCAATTTCAGTTGTTTTAGATCTGTTTGACTGGCAACAGTACGGGTATCCCGTAACAAGCCAACACATGACCGAATGGCTCAACGATATGTTGTTGAAATCCAGCTTGCTGAGTGCATCCAAACAATCTGAGAGTGTTGAACGTGATGCCTTTGGCATTCCTTTTATCCATCCCAATGAACCGATGCCAAGCGTGAAACTCAGTGGCTTTGAGGTAACCTTGCGTTCGATGTTCAACGGACAGCCTTGCCAGTATCGTTATGAACAGATCGATGATGGTTCTTATCCCATCGCCATGGAAAACCGATCTCTTGCCAAAAAATCACTGGAATGGGCTGCCGACCTGGAGCGGGAGGGTGTCACATGGCGGAAAATTGATAAGAACGAAATCGTATTTGCCTATCCTTCCAAGCTGTCGGAGACTTCACCAAAATTCGCTTCAATCTTCGGTCCCAGTCAGGCAGGAAGTTCTGCCCAGGCAGAAGCGCGTTTTGAGAATATCGCCAAAGATTTTATTAGGACGCTTAGAGGCCTTCCACCAAAGGAAAACCCCGAATTCATTCAAATTTTCACGATCCGCAAACTGGACAAAGCCCGCTCGAAGGTGATATTTACCCGAAATTGCTCACCGGATCAGCTTATCCAAGCGGCAGAGGACTGGGAGGCCGGTTGTTGGAATACGCCGGAAACAGATCTAGGTGAGCGAGAAACTCCTTTTCCGTTGCAAGTGGCTCGAATTGTCAACAATGTGTGGAAGCAAAACGGGGAATTAGCGCAAGGCATAACTGCCGTTGAACGAATGAAATATTATCAGGGAATGGAATTGCTTCTTAATCTTATGCAAGAAAGTATGATTGACAATTATCTTCATGTGGTACTCACCCATTCATCCGGGTTAGCAAGCTATATCGGCAACTGGGTGCATGGCGGTTCAAACTGCAAGAACAAGACAGAGGAGAAAACTTTAGACAAATTAAAAAATGAAACGGTTCTTCTGTTATCCGTCCTTGGACTGCTGCTTTATAAACGGGGTGAGAGAAAGGAGAAATACATGGAAAATATGGCTTATTTAGTCGGACAGCTCTTGAAAATATCCGACGAGCTGCATACCTTGTACTGCAAAGTTGTGCGAGGCGGGGATGTTCCTCCCCAGCTGGCGGGCAGTGTTTTGTTTGCAGCAGCCAGTGAAATGCCTTACCAGGCGATAGCCCAATTGTCCCTCCGCATGAATCCTTATATAACCTGGGCCAAACAATATCGTTTCAAAAATATTTCAACTAAAAATGAAGAGAGTTGGAGAGCACGCTGGTATCTCGGTTTATATGAGGATGCGGCAAATAAGCTGAAAACGACAGTGACGGACTCAACACGTTTCAATGATTTTGAAAGGGCACAGCTTTTTATTGGCTATCTGGCATCCTTCCCTAAAAGAGAGTTCTCAGCAGCGGCAAGCAGTGATGACAACAGTAATGATAATAACGTAGGAGGGGCTAATGATGAACAGTGAAATCAAGCGCGCAACCGGTCTATTGGTGATTGAAGTTGTAAATTCAAATGCAAACGGCGACCCGGACAGAGAGAGCGATCCTCGCCAGCGTCCTAATGGTATAGGCGAAATTTCACCTGTTTCCTTCAAGCGCAAGCTTCGTGATTTGGTGGGGGACCACGATAGTGTGTTTTATCAGAGCCTCCCGGAGGTTTATGTTAAAGACTCGGATTATTACTGCATATTGGAATCGCGGGGGCGTGATAGGAAGTCCATTCAAAGCGAGATGTCAAAAGATATTAAAAACTTCGATCAGAAGAGTTTTCTGGAGAGTACTTTTGTTAAAAAATATTGGGATGCAAGAATCTTCGGCAACACTTTTTTGGAAGAAGGGGCGAATAAAGGATTTATCAAAACGGGTGTTGTTCAGTTTGGTGTAGGTACGTCGATTTCTCCGGTCAATATCATTCGCCATACCAATACGAATAAAGCCGGTGTACAAGAGGGTAAAAATTCCGGAATGGCTCCTTTAGCTTTTCGAATCGTGGAACATGGTGTTTATTGTATGCCGTTTTTTGTGAATCCCAATTATGCAACAAAGACAGGCTGCACTCAAGAAGATATTGACTTGCTTAAGCTATTAATTCCCAAAGGGTATGATTTGAATCGTTCTGCCATTCGCACCGATGTACGCATTCGGCATGCCTGGTATATTGAGCATCTGAACGCCCTTGGCAGTTGCCCGGATTATCTCCTTCTGGAAGCGCTTACGCCAAAGCGTATTGGCGATGCGACCATTGCGTCGAAGAGCTGGGACGACTATGAAGATAAGACAGCTCTGCCGGAAGAATTGAAGGCCAAGGTGAGCTCCGTAACCGACCTGATGCTGGTATGATTTACTACGCGCACAGTAAAAAAGATGATATCCCCGAGCAGGGATATTCAACGCATGTTCGTGGTGTAAAGTCGCTTGCTCACCAATATGTGCAGGATATAAGCTACTATGCAACCTGTGACAAAGTACTGCTGTCAGGGATAACAGAGAAAACCTCCACACTTCATGATCTAGGTAAGCTGAACCAAGAAAATCAAGATGTACTTGCCGGTAAAGATACAGCCAAATTCCTTCCACGAAATCATGTCGATGCAGGAGCCGCTTATTTTTTGAATAGCCAACACTTTTCTGCTTTTTCCGCCGCTGTGATTCAGGCCCACCACGTTGGCTTTCCTGATTTTATTGTTGAAATGAATAAAGGAGATGCGATTTTTCGGGATAGTTCCATTGCTTCTGAGGTGGATAGAGAGTTGCCGGAACTTGAAGCTATTCACAACAACCTCATTGATAGCCATTTTGAGTATGGTGAGGAAGAAACTAAAAGTGATCGTTCGGTTTTCCTGCGGATGCTCTTATCATGCCTCGTTGATGCGGATCACACCGATACGGCCATCCATTACCGGAAGTATCCGGCTGAAATGGATCCGGTCAGATTACGTGCGGCAGAACGGCTTGCACAATTAGACCTGCATATTACAGGGTTAAAGCAAAAAGGAGCCGACGATGATCGGAACGCTCTACGCAATGAGATGTATCTTGCCTGTCGAAACGCCGGCATTGATGCCGGCATAACCTCCTGTGACAGCCCGGTTGGCTCCGGAAAGACGACAGCGGTCATGGCTCATTTGCTTGCACAGGCGGAAAAGCGCGGGCTACGGCGTATCTTTGTTGTACTGCCATTTACGAATATCATTAAACAATCGGTTGATACCTATCGGGATACGCTCGTTTTGCCGGGGGAAAACGCTGAGGAGGTTGTAGCGGAACTGCATCACCGGGCGGACTTTGAAAGCAAGGATGCCAGACACCTGACCGCGCTTTGGCGGGCGCCCATTATAGTGACAACAGCTGTTGCTTTTTTTGAAACGCTGGCTTCGAATTCTACCGCAAC
Source organism: Desulfitobacterium sp. PCE1 (assembly GCF_000384015.1). Lineage (NCBI taxonomy): Bacteria > Bacillati > Bacillota > Clostridia > Eubacteriales > Desulfitobacteriaceae > Desulfitobacterium > Desulfitobacterium sp. PCE1. Next base: position 1,734,672 of record NZ_KB913023.1, read on the forward strand.
CCTGCGCCGTTTGCACGAATTGCCCGGCAGTGCTGTTTTTGTGGATGAATCGCATGCTGCGTTGCCGGCCAAACTTCTGCCCATTGCCTGGAAGTGGATCAATATTTATGCTGCGGAATGGAGTTGCTACTGGGTTCTGGCGTCCGGTTCACTGAATCGATTCTGGACAATCCCAGAAATCACCGGCAGCGAAAAATCCTACGCTGTACCGGAAATCATTGATGATGAACTGCGCGGACGCCTTGCAGTATATGAAAACAATCGGATTTCTTATCATTGCGATTTATTCCCCAAAGGCACAGAAGAGCTTGCTAAATGGATCATCGGCTTTCCGGGACCGAGACTGGTTATCTTGAACACGGTTCAAAGTGCCGCCGTATTGGCGGACTATTTTTCTGAGCATTTTGGTCGAGAGTATGTCGAGCATTTGTCTACGGCTTTGACTACAAATGATCGGGGTAACACTCTTGAACGAGTAAAAGAACGCTTGGCTAATAAAAAGGATACGAATTGGACTCTGATTGCAACGTCGTGTATTGAAGCCGGCGTAAACCTGTCTTTCAGAAATGGATTCCGTGAGCTTGGCGCGTTGGTATCGCTGCTGCAAGCTTCGGGACGTGTCAATCGGGAGGGGATTCTTGATAATGCGGAGATGTGGACTTTTTGTATTTTAGAAGATGGAATGTTGAGGCTTAATCCTGGTTTAAAAGAGGCTGCCGCTATTCTTAAAGGGTATTTTGAAGGGAACAGAGCAATTGTGCCAGAATTGAGTACACAATCCCTCGCAGATGAAATTGCCTTATATGGACTATCTAAAAAGCATGAAAAATTAGTCACCGATGAGAACTTGCAGAGATTTCCTCAGGTAGAACGGGCTTTTAAGGTAATTGATAGCGATACTCGTATCGTAATTGTTGATCCGAGTATGGCAAAGCGCTTGCAATATGGAAAAGTCGATTGGAAAGAACTGCAAAAAGTCTCAGTTCAAATTGCCAAATATAAATTGGACGAACTGAGAACACCTATGATAATAGATAAGATATACAGGTGGAATCTCGAATACGACGGTTTTCTAGGTTACATGGCTGGCATTGTGAAATTAAAAAAGTATAGAGGAGAAGCAATCATCATTTGATTAGCTATAGATTGAGAGTGGGAAAAACAGCCATACCAAGCACTACTCTTTTTGAAAGTTACAGCTTTCCTGTTCGCCTTGATAGCAGTTGGAGATTTGTAAGGGGTTTTGTTGGAGAACATAAACACTGATAGTTATAGTATCAATAGAGTCTTGGAAGAATTGAATCTGGAGGTTTCTAATGGAATATGGTGAAGAAGATTTCCTACTCTTGTCAGGGATACAGCATTATGCGTTTTGCAAACGCCAGTGGGCCTTAATCCATATTGAACAGCAGTGGCAGGAGAACCTTCGTACCGTAGAAGGGGCAATCCTGCACGAGAAAACCCATGATTCGATGATTAAAGAAAAGCGGGGAGCTCTGATCATTTCTCGAGGTATGGGGGTTTTTTCCCGTACTCTGGGGATTACCGGGGCTTGTGACGTGGTGGAATTTCATAAATCCCGGGACGGAGTCACCTTATACGGCAGGGAGGGAACTTATCAGCCAGTTCCTGTGGAATATAAACGGGGTAAACCCAAGCAGGACAATGCTGATGTCCTGCAGTTATGCGCTCAGGCTATGTGTTTGGAAGAAATGCTCTTGTGTACCATACCCGAAGGATTTTTGTATTATGGGGAACCCAGACGCAGAACGAAAGTTACCTTGGATGAGGAGATACGGGAGGAAGTCAAAAGGATTTGCCAGGAGATGCATGAGCTCTATGCCAAGAGATATACCCCTAAGGTTAAAACGACGAAAGCATGCAAAGCCTGTTCCCTCAGTGAACTCTGCCTGCCCAAGCTGTGTAAGAACCCATCGGCCCTGGACTATATGAAGAAAACTATTTCAGAGATCGAGGTTGATCCATGAGAAAATTATTGAATACTCTCTATGTAACTTCCCCCAATACTTATCTATCCCTTGATGGAGAAAATATTGTGATTTTGAAGGATGATGTGGAGGCATTGAGAGTTCCTCTGCATAATCTGGAGGGCATCATTACCTTTGGCTATACCGGGGCCAGCCCGGCCTTGATGGGCGCTTGTGCCAAGCGCAATATCTCCTTAAGCTTTATGAAATCCAACGGGAAATTTCTGGGCAGAGTAGTGGGGGAAGTCAGAGGCAATGTCACCTTAAGAAAAGCCCAGTACAGACTTTCCGACGATGAGGTGGCAAGCCATAGAATTGCCAAGAGTTTTATTTTGGGGAAAGTATATAACTCCCGTTGGGTGGTGGAACGGGCCACCCGGGATCACGGGGCAAGGCTGGATGTAGAGAAATTAAAGGGAGTCTGCCAAACTCTGGCTAATGCTCTGAAATTGGTCGAGAACAGTAAGGATTTAGACCAACTGCGGGGTGTGGAGGGGGAGGCTGCAGCCCAATATTTCCGGGTGTTGGATGATTTGATTCTCCAGCAGAAAGAGGACTTTTATTTCAAATTTCGGAATAAACGGCCTCCTCTGGACAATGTTAATGCCATGCTCTCCTTTGTCTATACCTTATTGGCCCATGACGTTGCTGCTGCCCTGGAAACAGTGGGACTGGATCCTTATGTAGGATTTTTGCACCGGGATAGACCGGGAAGGATATCACTGGCCCTGGATCTGATGGAAGAGCTGCGGGCAGTCTATGCGGATCGTTTTGTCCTTTCTTTAATCAATAGACGGGAAGTCAATCCCGGCGGGTTCACCCGGATGGAAAACGGAGCAGTTATAATGGATCATGACACAAGAAGAGATATCCTTAAGGCGTGGCAAAGCAGGAAACAGGAAGAGAAAAAGCATCCCTTTCTACAGGAGAAAATGGAGTGGGGGCTTGTGCCCTATGCTCAGGCTATGTTGTTGGCTAGGTTTATCCGGGGGGATTTGGACGGATACCCAGCTTTTATGTGGAAGTAGGTGAGAAAGATTTTAGTGCTGATCACGTATGACGTCAATACTCAAACCGCGGCAGGAAGAAAGCGGCTGCGTCAGGTTGCGAAACAATGTGTGAACTACGGGCAGCGTGTCCAGAATTCAGTCTTTGAGTGCGTGCTGGATGCGGCAAAATTCCGTGAGGTTCAGCATAAGCTTGAGCAGATTATTGATACGGAGACGGATAGCTTGAGATTCTATATGCTGGGGAATAACTATAAGAATAAGGTTGAGCATATAGGAGCAAAAGCCTCTTTTAATGTTGAGGATACCCTGATCATTTAGTGCGAACCTATAGTGCACATAAAATCCTCGGGAGGTTCGCACCGCCAAACGAGAGGAAAATTGTTGAAATATAGGGGAGAAATAATTGATTATGGTAAGGTATTGAGGGAAAGTTTAAGGAATTGAACAGAAATGCCATCCGATAGATGATTTTTGTTTACTTTTTGCTGTCGCTCTCTACGTGAGAGCGTGGATTGAAATTCTGGCCGGAAGATGTTCAATTGCTTGTTCGATCCGGTCGCTCTCTACGTGAGAGCGTGGATTGAAATTCGCTGTCCGACGTTGACATGACCACAGCAAGCGATTGTCGCTCTCTACGTGAGAGCGTGGATTGAAATTCCGAATTCTTGGAGCTCAACCTCGAATTCAGTTTTAAGTCGCTCTCTACGTGAGAGCGTGGATTGAAATTCCCTGGATAAAATCAGCGTAATGTCTCGCCGCAGTCGCTCTCTACGTGAGAGCGTGGATTGAAATCGTAGGATTCATACAGGCCATCGATTATGGTTTTGTCGCTCTCTACGTGAGAGCGTGGATTGAAATTCTAAATGTCTGTAAAAACGAACTTCAAGAGCTAAAGTCGCTCTCTACGTGAGAGCGTGGATTGAAATATTGGCCGCTTTGTTTTCGCCTTGGAGCTTTTCAATGTCGCTCTCTACGTGAGAGCGTGGATTGAAATTTAGGGGTCTTAAGGGAGACCTAACATCGCCTGTCTGTCGCTCTCTACGTGAGAGCGTGGATTGAAATCCGTACTTCACCAGGCAATAATCCACATAAGCCCCCAGGTCGCTCTCTACGTGAGAGCGTGGATTGAAATTTTAACTCGTATACTTGTTGCTTATTTAATAAACTTGCGTCGCTCTCTACGTGAGAGCGTGGATTGAAATCTCATAAGCCGGGAAAACAACGATACTAAATTCGTAAGTCGCTCTCTACGTGAGAGCGTGGATTGAAATCCAAGATAGTGGCATCCCCGGCATTGCGGTTATGTCGCTCTCTACGTGAGAGCGTGGATTGAAATAAGTTAGTCAATCCAATGGCCCATAGCGTTTACGTCGCTCTCTACGTGAGAGCGTGGATTGAAATGAACCCGGTGCACTGCAGGAGTTGCAGTTGCCTTGTGTCGCTCTCTACGTGAGAGCGTGGATTGAAATAGGCGCGGGTCTTGAACCGCTCCCACAGCATTGCGTCGCTCTCTACGTGAGAGCGTGGATTGAAATTGCACAACTAAGATCGCTAGATGGCTCAAGTTACATGTCGCTCTCTACGTGAGAGCGTGGATTGAAATTCCAACATCCCTCCTGAAGTGGTAGTTCCTTCTTTGTCGCTCTCTACGTGAGAGCGTGGATTGAAATATTTTTGGTGGATTATTTAAACCTTTGAAATCAACACCGTCGCTCTCTACGTGAGAGCGTGGATTGAAATCAAATGGAAAGTGCCAGTACCCCTATGAGGTATGTCGCTCTCTACGTGAGAGCGTGGATTGAAATTGATACCACATACTATACACTATTAGGAATATTGTCGCTCTCTACGTGAGAGCGTAGAATCAACCCCGGGTCAGAATCTTCATCGATGAAGATTTTGCCATCTTTCCCTGATGGAAACGTGGCTACCTGAGACCAAAGCTGCAAAAGAGAATCTCAAATCAGAATACAAGGCCTAAAGCAATCAAAATGAGGATAGAAATGGCAATTATCGCTATACCAGCTCCGCATAAAAACATAAATTCAACCCCCTTTAGTTTATATATCATCATATGCAAAAAATATTTTTATGGGATATTATGGTAAAGACAAAGTTTTAAAAGAGCGTTTAAAACGCTCTTTTTTCTTTATTTTTCACGATGTGTCACCATTCGTGAATTTTTAACTTTTCCGTAAGAATTTTTAAGGTTTTTGTAAAGCACTGCAACTCAAAACTTGGTAAGGTGAAGAGGAAGAAATAGCTATGACGGCAAGATCCGGAGCCTGGCACAAGTGGAGAGTGAAGATGAAATGAATTGCAGCACAAAAACGAATCAATTGTATGAACAGCCGAACCGACCGCAAAGGGGGAGGAGAGTACGGGCGCATTCCTGCGGCTATATGCCGGGCTTGGACGGCCTGAGGGCTTTGGCGGTGTTTGCCGTGATTGCCTACCATCTCAATGTATCCTGGGCGCCGGGAGGACTTTTAGGGGTAACTTTGTTCTTTGTGCTGTCCGGGTATTTAATTACCAATATTCTCCTGAAACAATGGGATGGCACCGGAAGGATTGACTTGAAAGATTTTTGGCTGCGCCGGGCCCGACGGCTACTGCCCGCTGTTTTTGTAATGCTGGCGGGGGTAATGCTCTGGATGATGCTTTGGGCTCCGGAACGTCTGGCAGCCTTGAAGGGAGAAGTCCTGGCCGCGGTATTCTATATCAGTAACTGGTATCTGATCTTTCATCAGGTCTCCTACTTTGAAAGCTTCGGCCCCCCGTCTCCTTTGGGGCATCTCTGGTCTTTGGCGGTAGAAGAACAGTTCTATGTTATCTGGCCCCTCCTTTTGGGACTGGGACTGAGCCGGATCCGGCGACGCAAATGGCTGACCATGGGAACAATTGCTGTTACATTGGCATCGGCTGCGGCCATGGCCTTGATCTATATACCGGGTCAGGATCCCAGCCGGATCTATTACGGAACGGACACCCGGGCGTTCTCTTTGCTGGTGGGAGCAGTTCTAGCTATGGTTTGGCCCAGCGGGAAGATGGCCGGGGAACTCTCCGGCTCAAAAAGATGGGTTCTTGATGGGGCAGGCATTCTGGGGCTATTGGTGGTGCTGTTGATGATTGGGAAAACCAACCAATACCAGGCCTTCCTCTATCAGGGCGGACTCTTGCTCTTCTCTGTTGCCGCGGCTATTTTGGTGGCCGTTCTGGCCCACCCGTCCAGTTTTCTGGGCCGGTTCTTCAGCTGGGGACCCTTGCGCTGGCTGGGAGAGTGTTCCTACGGAATTTATCTGTGGCATTATCCCGTCATCATCCTGACCAATCCCGTTGTGAATACGGGAGGCTTGGATCTTTCCCGTACCCTCTGGCAAATTGGGTTAAGCATTATTCTGGCCGCCCTGTCCCGCTACTTCATTGAGGACCCCATCCGGTACGGAAGGCGGAGACGGGGGCGGAGGCGGACACCGGTTCTTCAGTGGTGGCAAAGACCATTGTGTGCCGGCGCCAAAATTTCTCTCAGTATAATGCTGATGACTGTGCTGTTGTTTATAACTCCCGCTTGTGTTGCTGATAACTCCGGCAATGAGGGTGCGGGAATTTCAGCAAAAGCTATAACGGAGAACCATGAGGCAACAGAACAAACACAGACTCAGAATCAAAATGAAAATGCAAATGAAAATGCAAATGAAAATGTGAATAAACAAGAAGATGAAACCCAAGAGACGGAGCAGAAAGACAATGCCGTCAAGGGGGACGCTGCCGGGAATGATATTACAGTCATCGGCGATTCCGTCATGATCAATGTGGAGCCTGTTTTACAGGAACGGCTTAAGGGGGTTGTCGTCGATGCCCAACTAGGAAGACAGATGTATCAGGCCCCGGAGGTTATTGCCGGGCTTCAGAAAGAGGGCAAGCTGGGGAAAACCGTGATTATTCAATTGGGGACGAACGGTTCCTTCAGCGAAAAACAACTCAAGCAAACTCTCGACTCCCTGCAAGGAAGTCCCGAGATCCTGCTGATCAATTCCCGGGTCCCCAAGCCTTGGGAAGGAGAGGTAAATGAGACTCTCAAAAGAGTAGCCCAGACTTACCCCAAGACCAAACTGATCGATTGGTATTCAACAAGCAAGGGCCATAACGATTACTTCTACTCCGACGGAGTTCATCTGACCCAGGCTGGGGTGGAAGCCTACGGAGAGATGCTCATCAACGCCTTATCTCCCAAATAAAAGTGATAAAACAAAAATCGTGTTATAATTAGAAAAAACCTAAAGCGAAAACTGAGGGATGAGACTATGCACGAGAATAAGGTAAAAGTACTGGTTGTTGAAGATGAAGCATCGATCCGGCGTTTTATCACCCTTAATCTGGAGACGGCCGGATATGAAGTGGGAGAAGCGGAGAGCGGGGAGGATGCCCTGGCTCTGCTTACCACATTTCTCCCTGATTTAGTGGTCCTGGATCTGATGCTGCCGGGGATGGACGGACTGGAAGTCTGTCAGCACATTCGCGGAACCATGCCGGACCCGCTGATTATCATGCTCACGGCCAAGGGGCAGGATACGGATAAAATTATGGGGCTTGAACTGGGAGCGGATGATTATATGGTCAAGCCCTTTAACCCTTTCGAATTAATTGCCAGGATCAAAGCGCTGTTAAGACGCCGGGATCGCTATGAACCCGGCAGAAGGGCCTATACTTACGGCAGTCTGCATCTGGATACTGTTGCCAATAAACTCCTCAAAAACAATCAGGAAGTGGAGCTCACCCCCACGGAATACTCCTTGTTAAAAATGTTTATGGAAAATCCGGGGAAAGCCCTGCGCAGGGAGGAGATGCTGAATGCCATCTGGGGAGAAGATTATTTTGGGGATACGAAAACTCTGGATGTGCATATCCGGCGGCTCCGGGAAAAAATCGAGGACAACCCCTCTGAGCCCCGGCATATTAAAACCATTTGGGGTTCCGGTTACCGGTGGCAGAAGGAGACAACTGGGAGGTTGCCATGAAAGGGATTAGAGGGAGACTGACAGCGAATTTCATGATCGTAATTTTGGTTTCGGTGGCCATCCTGGAAGTGCTGCTTATCTATACCGTCCAGCAGAATTATTACGGCAGCCTGAGGGGCAACCTGACCAACCAGGTGAAAATCAGCGCGGACATGTACTCCAAATATTATTCCGATACCTCCCTGGAAGATAACATCCTGTATAATGTGGATGCCTTTTGGAATCAAAGCAATGCCCAAGTGGAAATTGTCGATAAAGACGGGACGATTGTCATGGACTCTCTGGGGACGATCCCGGAACAAGGAGAACCCATGGAGGATATTCAGGATGCCCTCAATGATAAGATGGGGGAATGGGTGGGGAAATTAAACGGTCAGAAAGTTATGGCCGTAGCCTATCCTTTAAAATCGGAGGGACAAATTGTGGGGGCCCTGCGTTTTATTGGTTCTACCAGCGAAATTGATCAGGATATTCAGGACACGGCTAAAATTTTTATTGCTATTGGCCTCTTTGTGGCACTGGTGGTCGGTTTGCTCAGCATTTTCTTAGCCAATACCATTCTTATCCCCTTGAAGGAAGTGACAGCCGTTGCTGAAAGCATGGCGGCAGGCAATTTTCAGATCAAGAGCAGGAAAAAGCGGAATGACGAGATCGGCAAGCTCGCCGACACATTAAACTATATGGCAGAAGAAATAACCAAAAAAGAAAAGCTGAAAAACGATTTCATATCTTCAGTTTCCCACGAATTGCGCACCCCCTTAACCTCGATTATGGGCTGGGCCATTACCCTGCAAAGTGAAAAATTCCAACAGAAAGAAACGTTGAACGACGGTCTCGGCATCATTGCCAAAGAGGCCGAACGGCTCACCCAGATGGTTGAAGAACTCCTGGACTTTTCCAAATTTGTTTCTGGCAGGATCAAGCTTAAATATGTCAATGTCAATTTGGCCGAGTTGATGGAGCATATCTGCAAACAGCTGACCCCCCGGGCGACACGGGAAAATATCCAGTTTACGGTGGTTTACCCGGAAAATCTTCCCGACTTGCTGACCGATCCTAACCGTTTAAAACAAGTGCTGATCAATATTTTGGATAATGCCTTGAATTTTACGCCTGCCGAGGGGTACGTCCGCTTTGAGGCCGAGGTAGGGGAGAAAGACTATACCTTTACGATCTCCGACAACGGGTGCGGCATTGCCGGCGAGGAGCTGCCCATGGTGAAGGAAAAGTTTTACAAGGGCAAGACCTCACGCTCCCGAAACGGGATTGGTTTATCCATCTGTGAAGAGATCGTTACCCTGATGCAAGGCCGGCTGGAAATCCGCAGTGAAGTCAATGTGGGAACGACTGTGGTCATTACTTTGCCTCGAGAGGTGTGTGCCAATGGTTAAAAAATCCCTCCTTCTTCTCCTTTCTTTTTTGCTGCTCATCCTTAGCGGCTGCGCCGAATTTTCGGGCGCATCGGCAGGTAAGATTATCCCGCCCTCCAGCCCGGTCAGTTCCTTGGGAGGGAAATGGAAGGTGCTTCAGGAGTTGGATGCCAACGGCAGCGAAGGAGGAACCCAGCAATGGTTAGGGAGTGATGTTCAATTTGCTCCAGGCGCCATCTCTTTCGGCGGCCATGTCTGGGATAATCCTTCCTATAAAATCAAAAGAGTGAAGGCCGAGGATTATTTGCAGACAAAATATATCCCCCCTGCCGGTATTTTCGGCCCGAAAACCGAGAAGGTTGATGTGATTACGGTTTATGCCGCTACTAATTATCTGGGAGAATTTATGAAGCTGGATGATACCGGGATGATTTTCTTTGTGCAAAATAAGGTTCTTTTATTGAAGAAGGTTGCTGATGAGGCCGACAGTACCCTGGGAGCGGCGAATACCAATGCCCAGGATCTGAACCAGGATAGCAGGGAAGGGATATCCGGCGTCTTGCTGGGACTGAGGATCCCCTCAGACACAGGCTATACCTATCAGACACTATGGATTGCCGCCGATCACCATCAACTCCACCCGGTCCTGGCCTCTGACCAGCTTTTTTTCCCGCGGACCAGCGGTTTTTGGGAACTTAGTGTCCAGGACCTCTCCTCCGCCGGCAAGACAGGCAATCTGCTTACTGCCCGCAATGTAACGGTCAAGGTACCCGAGCTGAAGACAGGGGAAACAGAAACAGAAGCCGGAGCGGAAACGGAGGATCAAGGCACTACCGATCCGGCGGAAAGAGTCATCCATTATATCGGTAATGACTTTGTTGCCATCGAAAAGAGAACTTCCGGTGTCAATCAATTGCAGATGCTACCCGTGGACAAACTCTCATCCTCTACCGAGATTAAAGTGTCCGATTTGTTGGGGGACAAGGGATTTAACGCCTATTTAAGCGCCAGGGAACAGGCTGTCGCAGCCTTAAGGGAGAAAGGAATGACTTCGATTAACCAGGATGAGCCCGGGGAAAATTTTGGCCTGATACGGAAAAACGGCCATTGGTCCCTGGTGGGGAGAATCAATTATCAAAATGGAGGGGCTTTTGAGGAAACCGATTTTGAACTTAAGCTCATTCCTCCGGCTAATTTGATCTTCTACGATACCTTGGTTTTAAGCTGGTACAAAATTAAAGACCGGGTTCCCGATGCCTTAGACGCTTTTACTTCGCCCAATAAGGATATCGCCCTGGTCAAAACCAAAAATAAGTTAACGATTTATCCCATCGGCACGGAGCAATTAGGGGTAACCCCTTTGGCGGAGCTTGATCTGCCGGAAGGAGCTACTGTAATCATGGCGGAGTGGGGTACTGGGTCTTATGTGGACAGCTGGGAAAAGTCCTTTCTCGTTTATGGTGCCCAAGCCCTGGCAAAGGACTCTGTGCGGATGCGCTGATAAGGGCCTCAATTTTTGAGGCCCTTGCTTAATTTCATAATTTGGCGGATTTTTGTAATTTTTTTAGTGTTTCCAGCAAATCATTAAACTTTGCCTTGCCTAAATTATTTTCTTAAACCTATTTGGGAAGGTAAACTTCGGGCTGAGGGTAAAATTATAAAAAAAGGGGGGTCAATGGGCTTAGTTGAATGTCATATCTATGATAAAAAAGGGAGCCTTGTTGCTCATGCCACAAGTACATGTATGATTTTAAAAGGGAACGATGAGAGTAAACGGACTAAATTATATTAACGAAAATCAAAGAACTCTTTATCTTCAATTTATTCGAGTAACCACAATAGTCCTTTAAATAATTAATGGAATTAAATTTAACTAAACAAAAACATGGCGATATGAAGCTGGCGCTGCTATATTTAAACTGAACGACTAACTGTGAGGTTTCCGTATGAAATTATTGCTTATTACAGCTTCAGCCCATGAAATAAGACAAATCAGAAAAACAAGGGTTATAAATTTTCAACAGGTTACAATGCCTTATCTGGCAGCCTTAACCCCATCGCATTGGGAAATAAAGCATATCGATGAAGGTCAGGAAGAGATCGATTTTAATCAGGAAGCAGATTTAGTCGGCATAACGTTTCATACCCCCAGTGCCAACTATGTGTATGAAATAGCTGCAGAATTCAGGAAAAGAGGTATACCCGTGGTCATGGGCGGACCCCATGTGTCACTGCTGCCGGATGAAGCCGAAAAGCATGCCGATGCTATATTTATAGGGGAAGCGGAAGATACATGGATAGAATTTCTGGCTGATTTTGAGAATAAACGGTTTAAAAAAAGATATGAACAAAAGCATCCCTCTTCCTTGACTAACCTCCCTATGGCACGCAAAGATTTATTTCACAGAAGGGATCATTCCGGGGGAATTATGTTTGCAACCCGTGGCTGCCCTAATCAATGTGAGTTCTGTGCTTTAGCAGTAATGTATCATTGCAAATTCAGAAAAAGGCCCGTTCAAGAAGTTGCCAGGGAATACGGCTCTTTCAACGGGAAAGTTATTATCTTCTGGGATGACAATCTTGCCGCAGATCCACCGTACGCCAAGGAACTTTTCCGGGCGCTCGTTCCTTATCGAAAATGGTGGAGCAGTCAGACCAGTATTCACGCCGGATGGAATGATGAATTATTGGAATTGGCGGCCAAAAGCGGCTGCAAGCAGCTGTTCCTGGGACTAGAGTCGGTATCTCAAATCAGCCTGGATAACGCCAATAAATCCTTCAATAAAGTAGAAGATTACTATAAAATCATTAAAAAGATCCACTCCTATGGAATATCTGTACAGGTAGGGATTATTTTCGGTTTTGATGAAGATGACAAAAGTATTTTCGGAAAAACGATTTCTTTCCTTGAAGCTGCCGGAGTTCAAAATGCTACCTTCAATATGCTTACTCCCTATCCGGGTACTCCTTTGTTCAAGCGCCTTGAAGATGAAGGTAGAATATTGACCTATGATTGGAGTAAATACAATGGGAGAAGAGATGTCGTCTTTAAACCTAAAAATATGACTTGTGAGGAACTGCTGGAAGGTTTTAACTGGGTAAACAGTCAGTTCTATTCTCTAAAAAGCATTGGGAAAAGATTAAGCAAATCAACGGCAGGGTTATGGTGGACGCTGCCTTTAAATCTCTCCTATTATTTTTCATATAAGCTTTATGGACCGAATGAGTAGAGTATGTTGATTAGGATATGTTTGGTGATTAAGTTTGAGATTAGTGATTATTCCCCAGGGATCGGATGCCCCTAGTACTAATCTGTTACATCATATTCAACAGTGTTTGTTAAATAATTAATGGTACCGATTAAGGAAAGGCTTATTTGACCCAACTTGATCCAGGCTGCCTGAGCATTGGGCCACCAATAAAGGGACGTATACCCTCGAATTAACTTCTCAGGAAAACGGAACCGGGAGTAATCCCTTAGTAACGGTTGCCATTGGAATAGGAAAAACAACCATTCAGACCAAAAATAGGATGGTGCGTTCTTCTTCTGCTATAATGTTTACATAACGCACAGAAGGAAAGGAAAGAACGGCCGTGAGAGCACATGCGGTGACTACCGAAGTGATCCCCCAATGGGATCAGGAACTGCTCTTTGACATTCTGAACAAGATCAGTGATGTCGTTCTGGTCTTGGATGCGGATACCACTATCGTCTTTGCCAATGAGGCCTATGCCCAAATCTTGGGCGTTCCGGTCAGCAAGGTGCTGGGGCGCAAACTGTCCAAGATCGAACCGGAAGCTGCAGCCATCGATGTCTTGCGTAAGGGCAGGGTTCGCTATGGCCAAAGCTATCTCCATTCGTTGGGTATCCACGTGATTGGCAGTACCTTTCCCCTGATCAAAAATAATAAAGTGTTCGGTTCAGTATCCATTTTCAAAAACATTACAGAAGTCGTGCACCTGAATCAGGAATTGAAACGCACTCAGGGGGTAGCTGATTACCTGAAAGAACAACTGGAACAATGGGAGCAACTTCCTTTATCGTTCAAAGAATACGTGGGCCAGAATCCCCGCTTAAAAGAGACCCTGGTTCTGGCAGCCAAAGTGGCCAAGACCGACAGTACGGTTTTGATCCGCGGGGAAAGCGGCGTGGGGAAAGAAGTGTTGGCCCGGGCGATCCACAACTGCAGCCGGCGCAAGGATAAACCGTTGATCAAGGTCAACTGTGCGGCCATTCCGGAGGCTCTGCTGGAGAGTGAGTTGTTCGGCTATGAAGAAGGAGCCTTTACCGGTTCTAAAAAAGGCGGCAAACTGGGAAAATTTGAGTTAGCCCATAGCGGCACGATCTTTCTTGATGAAATCGGAGATATGTCCATCGCGATGCAGGCCAAATTGCTGCGGGTTCTGCAGGAGCGGGAATTGGAGCGGATCGGCGGCACCAAGACCATCGGCCTGGATATCCGGGTGATTGCTGCCACCAATTGCGACCTGGAGGCTATGATGGAGAAAGGAACCTTTCGCAGCGATCTTTTCTACCGTCTGAATATCGTACCTTTATTCCTTCCTCCTTTGCGGGAGCGCAAGGATGATCTGATGGTATTGGCCACCACATTCCTGGGGCAGTTTTCCGCCGAATTCGGCCGGGAGATGAGTTTATCCCCCCATGTCATTCGCGTTTTTCAGGCCCATGATTGGCCGGGAAATATCCGCGAACTGCAGAATGTCCTGGAACATGCCTGTATTGTCTGCAGCGGCTCGGTCATCGAGTTGCAGCATCTGCCCGGGTACCTGATCTCCCAAAACGATATCAGGCACCACCATGATCGCCCTTATGATGTGAAAGAAACAGTAGCCCGGGTGGAGAAAGAGATGATCCTGACCGCTTTGGCCACTTATAACAACAATCGTTCCCAAGCCATGAAAGCTCTGGGTATTTCCCGGCGGGCCTTCTATGACAAGTTGCGCCGTTACGGTATTGAGAAGTAAAAGTGTTTCCAATGTATACTTAATGACAAGCAAGAAGTATGGAGTTGTATCCTAACTATACACCTAGTGATCAGCCTTCGGCAGGTAATCCCCTGTATGAAGGCTTTTTCTCTTTTGTTGGGAAGTTGGCATGATTCTTGTATATAGAGAGTTTAGTCAAATGAAATGACAGGGAGGGGAGTGCTCAGCAAATAAATATTCGGATAATTCAGTCAATTGGATACAAGAGGAGGAAGAATCAGAAATGGCCTACGAAACAATTTTGGTGGATATTGCCGACGGTATTGCCACCGTCACGTTGAACCGGCCTGAAGTACTGAATGCTTTGAACGGCCAGGTCTTTAACGAACTGGGGGATGTGGCTCTGGAATTGGGAGCTGACCGTTCTGTACAGGCCGTGATCATTACCGGAGGGGATAAGGTGTTTGCGGCTGGGGCGGATATCAAACAGATGGCCAACCTTTCGACTGTGGATGCAGCTATTGGCGGAAGGCCGTCCCACCGGGCATTTAGCCTGATTGAAACTATACCCAAACCAGTGATTGCTTCTATTGCCGGTTTTGCCTTGGGAGGCGGCTGTGAACTGACCCTGGTCTGCGATGTGCGGATTGCTGCAGACAGCGCCCAATTCGGTCTGCCCGAGATCAAACTGGGTATCCTGCCCGGGGCCGGCGGCACCCAACGGCTGCCCCGTCTGATTGGAGCCGGCAAGGCGAAAGAACTGATTTTCAGCGGCGATTTTATTAATGCCGATGAGGCTTTGCGGGTGGGCCTGGTCAACAAAGTGGTTCCTGCCGACCAACTGCGCGAAGAAACATTGAAAATGGCCAAACGCTTTGCCGCCCGGGGAGCTGTAGCCTTGCACCTGGCTAAATCCGCGATTGACGAAGGACTGCGAATGGATCTGGAAGCCGGGATGCAGTACGAGCATAAGTGCTTTTCCCTGTTATTTGCCACCGAGGATCAAAAGGAAGGAATGCGTGCTTTTATCGAGAAACGCCCGCCTGACTTCAAAGGGCGGTAGAAAAACTTAAAGGAGGATGACTATGAGAACTCGGGCCCAGTATAGTGAAAAGTTAGGGAAAATGAACCCCAATCTTTATTGTAATGGAGAAAAAATTGATCGCTTGGATGAACGGCAGGAGAGTGTCATCAATGTCATGGGGTTGACCTTTGATGCAGTCTGGGATCCGGCCAGCCGGGAACTATGCACGGCGGTCTCCCACCTGACCGGCGAAACCATCAACCGCTTCAACCATATTCATCAAAACCCGCTGGATCTGCATAAGAAGCAGGACATGACCCGCTACCTCTGCAACAAGGTAGGTTCCTGCATCCAACGCTGCATGGGGATTGATGCCGCTAATGCGATCAACGCCGTAGCATTTGAAGCCCAAAAATCTCCGCGGGCCAAGACCAGGTACTATGACAACTGGCTTAAATGGCTGGAGCGTTTTCAGAGAGAAGATCTGGTGGTCAGCTGCGCCCAGACCGATGTTAAAGGGGAGCGCTTGAAGCGGCCGGCAGAACAGACTGACCCCGATGTTTATGTACATGTGGTGGAAGAGCGCAGTGACGGGATCGTGGTCCGCGGTTCCAAAGTGCACATTTCCGAAGCCTCAATTTCCGATGAAATTCTTGTGGTGCCGAATCGGGCCTTGCTAAAAGGAGAAGAAGAATACGCCGTGGTCTTTGCTGTTCCTTCGGATTATGAAGGGATCAAGCAAGTGGTTCATTTCCATAATAATCGCAAACGGGAGCATTACCAGCGGGGGATCGACACCGGATACTCCGATTCCTACGTGATCTTTGACGATTGTTTCATTCCCTGGGAGCGGGTTTTCCTGTGTGGAGAGGTCGAACACGGGGGGATCGCCGCTCTGCTCTTTGCTCTGTTCCACCGCCATTCCTACTCAGGGTGCAAGCCGGCCATGCTTGATTATGTGATTGGTCTGGCCGGGTTGGCGGCAGAGATCAATGGAATCGAGAAGACTTCCCATGTGCGGGAGATGCTCTCCGAGCTGATCATGACCGGAGAACTGGGATATGCCGCCGGCTATACCGCCTCGGACATGGGCAAACCGGAGATTTATTTTCCGGGCAAGGGGTTGGTTCCTTACGGGCCGGGGGGGTGCATCCCTAATTCCATCTATTGCAATGTCGGCCGCTGTCTGACCGGTGAGGCGGTTTTTCACGAGCAGGAGATTCTGTGCAATATCGCCGGCGGCATGCCGGCAACCTTCCCCTATGAAAAGGATCTGGTCAATCCAGAGACGAGAGCGCTCCTGGAGAAGTACCTCAGCCGGAATCCGAAAATCCCGGTGGAGGAGCAAATTAAGTTTTGGCTCACCTTCGCCGATTTTACCCTCTCCGGATTGGCAGCTTCCACCAACTATGGAGCCTACCATGGCGGCGGCTCACCAATTATGGAGCAGATTGCCATCACGTCCCAGTACGATATCGAAGGGAAAAAGGATATTGTCAGGGCGATTGCCGGAATGGCGCCCCGGTCTTCAAAATAAAATTAAACGAATACTGGAAAATCAGGCTTAAGGAGGAGTTGTTCTGGGCAGCAAATACATCTATGACAACCGGGATCACAAGTTCATTATCAAAGAGTGGCTGGATGGGGAAAAGATCCTGGGACTGAAGCGTTTCCGTGATGCATTCAGCCTGGATGATGTGGACGGCATCCTTGATCAATCTCTCAAAGTATGCCGGGAGGTGGTGGCTCCCACCAATGATGACGGGGATCAGATGGGTGCCGTACTCCGTGACGGCCAGGTGAGTGTACCCCCTTCATTTCATAAGGCCTTCCGCTATGTCGAGGAAAACGGCTGGGGCTCAAGCAATAAAGACGTGGATGCTGAGGGCACTCTGCCATCCATGCTCTACGGCGCGGTCCATGAGTTTATGATTGGAGCTAATCCGGCCTTTACCCCCTACGTCGGTCTGGCCGGCGGGATCGCTTCCGTGATCAAAGCCTTTGGTTCCCCGGAACAGATTAAGTTATATACCCAAAAAATGTTTGCCGGGGAGTGGGGAGGTACTATGTGCCTGACGGAACCGGGCGGCGGATCCGATGTCGGTGACATGCTCTCCAAGGCTTACCCCACCGACGATCCCCTGATCTATAAAGTCAAAGGCACGAAATGCTTTATCACCGGAGGGGATCATGACCTGACGGAGAATATCATCCACTTGGTTCTGGCCAGGGTGGACGGCGCGGCCCCCGGCACCAGAGGCTTATCTCTTTTCATCGTGCCCAAGTACTGGGTCAACCCGGACGGTTCCCTCGGGGAGCGCAATGACGTCTCTACCGTCAGCATTGAACACAAGATGGGCCTCAAAGGTTCTTCCACGGCCGTACTCGGTTTCGGGGAAGAGGAGCAATGCCGGGGCGTTTTGCTGGGCAGCCCGCCGGATGAAAGAGGAGTCGGCCAGGGAATGGCTCAGATGTTTAAGATGATCAACGGGGCGCGGGTGGACACGGGGCACAGTGCTTTAGCCGTGGCCACTGTCGCCTATAACAATTCAGTGCAATATGCCAAAGAACGGATTCAAGGCCGCTCCATCGCCGACCCCAAGGCCGGTCGGAAACCGATTATTCAGCACGAAGATGTGCGCCGCATGCTTCTTACCCAGAAGTCAACCCTGGAGGGAATGCGGGCCATGGTTTTTAAAGCCTATTATTATTTTGACATGATTGCCTTCGGAGAGGATTCGGCTGAGGTGAATGACGCCAAGGGAAAACTGGAGGTAATCACCCCCCTGATCAAGGCTTACTGCTCTGACCAGGCCTGGCTGATGATTACCGAAGCGATCCAGGTTTACGGCGGGTACGGTTATACCGAGGAATACCCGGTGGCCCGTCAAGCCCGGGACTGCAAGATCTATTCCATTTGGGAGGGAACCAACTTCATCCAGTCCCTGGATTTAGTCGGCCGCAAATGGCGCTTGGACAATGGCAAGGTCTTCCGGGACTGGCTGACCGAGTTGGGAACCTTCATTCAGAAAAACCGGGAGAATCAACACTTTGCGTCTGAATTTGCGATCCTGGGCAAAGCCCTCCATGCTTATGAGGGGCTTTTGGGCACAGTCATGGCCTATTTTACCCAGGACATCCGCAAGATCGCTCTTTTTTCCACCCGCATCCTGCGCCTTACCGCAGAATTATATGCCGGATGTCTCCTGATGCAGCAAGCCCTGATCGCTCAGGCCAAACTGGACGAAGGGAATGCTGATCCCTACTATGCCGGAAAGGTAGCCGGTTCCCGCTTCTATATCCATAATAGTGTTCCTGATGTGATCACTGCGGTCAAGGTGATTGACGACGGGGACACATCCGCCCTGGAAATTCCTGAAGAGGCATTCTAAATCAAATTAATTCATGGAGGTGTCTTTAATGACGATTGACGACATTAAGACTATTTGTGTGATCGGGGCCGGCACCATGGGCCACCAAATCTCCCTCTGCGCCGCATTGAGCGGGTATAAAGTGAAATGCACCGATATCAGCCAGGAAATGCTGGATAAAGCGGGCCAATTCGCACGCACCTATTTGCCGGAGCGGGTAGCCAAGGGGAAGATGACCCAGGAACAGGCGGAACTGGGGCTGGCTAATCTGAGCTTCACCACCAGTCTGGAGGAAGCGGCTCAGGACGCGGATTTTATAATCGAAGCTGCCGTAGAGAAAATCGATGTCAAACGCCAACTGTTTGCCGATTTGGATCGGATCGCTCCTTCCCATGCCATATTGGCTACCAACAGTTCCTTTATCGTCAGTTCTAAAGTGGCCGATGCGACCCGGCGCCCGGATAAAGTCTGCAATATGCATTTTTTTAACCCGCCCTTGGTGATGAAACTGGTCGAAGTGGTTCAGGGTAACCATACCTCCCCGGAGACGGCGCAAATCACCATGGATCTGTGCGAGAAGATGGGGAAAACCGGAGTATGGTTGAAGAAAGAAATCTATGGTTTCCTGGTCAACCGGATTCTGGCCGCTATCAATCATGAGGCCCTCTTCCTGGCTGATATCGGGATTGCCAGTCCGGAAGAAATTGACACCGCCGTTACCAATGCTCTCGGGCATCCCATGGGACCGTTCCGGCTAATGGATATGACCGGGATTGACCTCTCCTATTACATCGGAATAGAGCTCTACAAAGAAACACGGGATCCCAAGGATAAGCCCTCGCCCCTGGTGGTGGAAAAATACGCTAAAAGAGAGTGGGGCCGCAAAACGAAAAAAGGGTTCTATTCATACGAATAAGTGTGGGAAAGGAATGAGAGATCTAATCTGCAAACCTGAGGAGGTATGACAAGATGTCGACAAGAGGTAAACCGTGGATTAATCACTATCCTGCCAGAGTCCGGCACCACCTCGATTATCCGGACAAATCCCTGGGCCAGGTATTCGATGAAACCGTGGCCAACATGCCGGATACTATTGCCATGATTTTTGCCGACCGGGAAATTACTTACAGTCAGTTTGGGGATAGAGTAAACCGCCTGGCCACGGCCATCGCCGGACTGGGAATCGGCAAAGGGGATCGGATCGGATTGATGGGCCCCAATTGTCCCCAGTGGATAATTGCTTACTTTGCCCTGCTCAAGCTGGGCGTCATCGTGGTGCAAACCAACCCCATGTACGTGGAACGGGAAATCATTCACCAGATGAAGGACTCGGGAGCTTCAGGGATCGTCGTCTTTGAGCCCCTTTACCCTCGGGTGAAAAACGTCCTTGATCAAACCTCCCTCAGTAAGGTGATCGTGTTTAACTTTACCCCGGTCAAGGCCGGGGAGGATTTCTACTCCCTCGATGAGTTGATCGCCGGATCTGAACCGACTCCGCCGGCCGTATCCATTGATTCGGCCGAAGATATCGCCGTCCTCCAGTATACCGGAGGAACAACCGGGGTATCCAAAGGGGTCATGCTCACCCACCGTAATCTGATCTGCAACACCCTGCAAGTGATTGAATGGGCGGTGGATATGAATTATGGCGATGAACGGATTATTACTTTATTGCCGGTCTTCCATGTCTATGGGATGACCAATTGTGTCAATTATTCTATCGCCATAGCTGCGACGCAGATTATCCTTCCACGCTTTGATGTGGATATGCTCCTGGAAACGATCCGAAAATACCGTCCTACCCTTTTCCCCGGGGCGCCGACGATGTTCCTGGCCATCAACAACCATCCCCGGGCCGCCGAGTATAAAGAGGTCCTGGCGGCTATCAAGGTCTGCAACAGCGGTTCCGCTCCCCTTCCTCTGGAAGTAGCCCATAAGTTCGCCGAAATCACCGGTGGAGCAGGGAATTTACAGGAAGGATACGGCCTGTCCGAGGCTTCTCCGGTTACCCACAGCAATCCCTTGGATCGTCCCTCCCGGGCAGGTTCGATCGGTCTGCCCCTTCCTGATACGGACAGCAAAATCGTCGATTTGGAGACTGGAAACAATACATTGCCCATCGGCGAGGTCGGGGAACTCTGTATCCGCGGTCCTCAGGTCATGAAAGGGTACTGGGAAAAGCCGGAAGAGACGGAAAAAACCTTGCGCGACGGTTGGCTGCATACCGGAGATATCTCCAAGATGGATGAAGACGGTTATTTCTATATTATTGACCGCAAGAAGGACATGATCATCGCCGGCGGCTATAATATTTATCCCCGCGATATTGAGGAAGTGCTCTATGAGCATCCTAAAATCAAGGAAGTGGTGGCGGCCGGAATTCCCGATTCTTACAGGGGAGAAACGGTCAAGGCCTATATTGTCTTAAACCCGGATACGGAAGGGACGCCCGAGGAATTTATCGAATACTGCCGCACCAAACTGGCGGCCTACAAAGTCCCGCGTCAGATTGAATTCCGGGAAACCCTGCCGCGGACCATCGTCGGCAAAGTCCTGCGCCGGCAATTGGTGGCCGAAGAATTGGCAAAGATCAAGGCCGCAGGCAGTAACGGTTAATGGAGAGATCATCAGAAACTGACCTTCGACAGGGAGATGCCCGATGCCTCCAGAGCAATATCAACCGTAATTCACGAGTTTGTAGCGATAATACTAAACAGAAAGAGGAGAGAGTATGAAATCCACTGTTGCCATCGTCAAAGCCACCCAGGATGTGCAGGAGTCCTTGCGCCAGGCGCTCAGACTCAGTGACGGATTGGCCGGCTTAAATACCGGGGACAAGATCCTGATCAAACCAAATATCGTCAGTTGGGATTTTGACCTGCCCTTTGCCCCGTTTGGAGTGGTGACCACCAGTACAGTGATCGCTGCCTTGGTGCATATCCTGGCCGAGCACGGCTTCCGGGATCTGACGATCGGGGAAGGTGGAATAATGAATGCCAAACCGGAAGGGGATGCTGTGTTCACTACCTTGGGCTATAAAAAGCTCAAGGAGCGCTACGGTGTCAAACTGGCTGATTTTAACGCCGGAAAATTTCTCCCTGTCGATTATGGCGATGGCATGGTTTTAAACATTGCCCAGCAGGTTCTGGAGATGGATAAGATGATCAATGTCCCGGTTCTCAAGACTCATAATCAGGCCAAAGTATCCCTGGGCATCAAAAATCTGAAAGGATGCTTAAACAGAGCGTCCAAACAATACTGTCATGGCTTGGGAGATCTGGAGCTTAGCGCAACCTTTCCCCGGATCATTGAGAAACTGCCTGTGGCTTTAACGATTTTAGACGGGCTCTTTACTCTGGAAAAAGGTCCAGCTCCTACCGGCAAAGCTTTCCGTAAGGATCTGTTGATCGCTTCCCGGGATCCCCTTGCCTGTGACTTGGCTGGGGCTGCAATTCTCGGCTATGATGCCCGGGATGTTGCCCATCTGGTCAACTATGCCCAGCGGCACGGCCGCAGCCTCGACCTGGATGATTATGAAATCAAAGGGGAAAAAATCTCCGACCACCGGGAATTCATCGATTACGACTGGGAATGGACTGATGATGATACCGGACCGGCCGGATTTAAGAAGCGGGGAATCAGCGGGCTGGCGGTCCGCAAATACGACAGCAGCCTCTGCACCGGTTGCTCAGTCCAATACAATCCTATGTTAATCCTTCTCGGCTCAGCCTTTAAGGGTCAGCCATTTCCCAATGTAGAAGTGCTCACCGGCAAGCGGCAGTTGGCTGGGGCAGATTTTGATCTGACGGTGCTCTTCGGGAAATGCGCCTGCCATAATAACAAGGATAATCCGAATATCAAAAAAGCAATTAAGCTCTGGGGATGCCCGCCGGACATGAAGAAGTTCACCGAGGAATTGGCCAAAGAAGGAGTGGAGTGTGAGTACGCAGAATACGTGCGTTTCCGCCACTACCTTCTCGACCGCTACAAAGGGCAAGAAGGGTTTGATCTAGTTTATTGGAATGTGGAGTAAGGGAAAGGGATTAAGCGACAGGCAACTCCCGCACATGGGGAATACACTGAACAGCAATACCCTGTAGAGTAATTGATGATTACTTTACAGGGTATTGCTAAAGGTGCATAAAGCTGAATAGGGAATAGCTCCTAAATATTAGCGTTTAATAGACAATTTATTAAATCCCCACTTGCTGGTATTATATATATATCACTATGGACAGCGAAGGATTAAAACAGATTATGAAGAAATTGGTCATCGGCATATGTGCCCATGTGGATGCGGGCAAGACAACCTTATCAGAAAGTTTGCTTTATTTGAGCGGTGCTATTCGCAAAATGGGCAGGGTGGACAATAAGGACGCTCATCTGGATAACTTTGAGCTGGAACGGGCCAGAGGGATTACTATTTTTTCCAAGCAGGCCATGCTGGAAGTGGGCGATGTACAAATTACCTTAGTGGATACCCCGGGCCATGTGGATTTTTCCTTGGAAATGGAAAGAACCCTCCAGGTGCTGGATTATGCCACTTTAGTGATCAACGGAGCGGATGGGATACAGGGGCATACCAAAACCTTATGGCGGTTGCTGGCCATCTATCAGATACCAGTTTTTTTATTTATTAATAAAATGGACCAGGTGGGTACGGATAAAGAAAAAATAATGAATGAATTGAAACAACAGTTCAGCGATGGATGTATTGAATTTGGACAGACTGAGGCCGATGATTTTTATGACCAATTGGCTATGAGTGATGAAATTTTGCTGGAGTCTTATGTGGATCGGGGACAGATAGAGATTCCACAGATTATAGAAGCGGTTAGGAAGCGTAAAGTATATCCCTGCTTTTTCGGCTCCGCTTTAAAACTAGAGGGCGTAGAGGGATTGATGCAGGGGATTGTGAACTATGCTCACATACCTTCCTATCCGGAAGCCTTTGGGGCTAAACTGTTTAAAATAGGCAGAGACGAACAGGGCAACCGCCTTACCTATATGAAGATTACGGGAGGAAGGCTGAAGGTAAGGGATAGTTTAAGCAATGGAGTATGGGAAGAGAAGGTCAATCAGATTCGCATCTATTCCGGGAAAAAATTCGAAGCGGTGAATGAGGTGGAAGCAGGCTCAGTCTGTGCAGTAACAGGACTCACTCAGACCAAGCCAGGAGAAGGGTTAGGGATAGAGGCAGCTTCTCATGCCCCCCTGTTGGAACCGGTATTGGCCTATCAAATTCTCCTTCCGGAAGGCTGTGATCCCAGAGTGATGCTTCCCAAGCTGCGCCAGCTGGAGGAAGAAGATCCGGGCCTGCATATGGTCTGGGACGAGCAGCTCAGTGAAATACAGGTACAGATTATGGGAGAAGTGCAGCTGGAGATCCTACAAAGCCTGATCCAAAGCAGATTTGGCATCGAGGTGTCCTTCGGCTCAGGGAGGATTGTTTATAAAGAAACCATTGGGGGTGTGGTTGAAGGAGTAGGGCACTTTGAACCTTTGCGGCATTATGCGGAGGTTCACTTATTAATGGAACCGGGGGAACGGGGAAGCGGTCTGCAGTTTGGGGTAGAATGCAGTGAGGATGTACTGGGAAAAAGCTGGCAAAGACTCATCTTATCCCACCTGGAAGAAAAAGTTCATAAGGGGGTTCTCACCGGGGCTCCGATTACCGATATGAAAATTACTTTAGTGTCAGGCCGGGCCCACACTAAGCATACCGATGGGGGCGACTTCAGAGAGGCTACCTATCGTGCGGTACGTCAGGGATTAAAATCGGCAGAATCCATCCTGTTGGAACCCTATTATTCGTTTCATCTGGAGTTGCCTGAAAAAATGGTGGGGCGTGCCATGACCGACCTTGAGAAAATGCATGGTACCTGTCAGATTACTCATATAGAGGGGAATATAGCAGTTCTTACAGGAAGTGCTCCAGTGCTTACCATGAGGAACTATCACAAAGAGGTCATGGCCTATACTAAAGGTCTTGGCAGGCTTTTTTGCAGTCTGAAGGGTTATGAACCCTGTCATAATCCTGAAGAGGTCATAGAAAAGGCCGGATATGACTCGGAAAGGGATGTGGATAATCCAACAGGTTCGGTATTCTGTGCCCATGGTTCCGGATTTTTGGTTCCATGGGATGAAGTAAAGGACTATATGCATGTGGAAAGCTACTTCCAAAAAGAGCATGAATTATTCGAGGAAGGTCCTTATGTTCAGGCATCCTATTCTGAGGAAAGGTGGATCGATCCGGAAGAGATCGACAGGATCCTTAACCAGACCTATTATGCTAACCAGGGCAAAAAATCGGTCTGGCAGAAACGGAAAACAGCCGCAGAAAGTTATTATAGACCCACTACCGACTTAAATAAGTTCAAAGAACTTAAGGAGGACTATCTTCTTGTTGACGGCTATAATATTATCTTTGCCTGGCCTGAACTGAAAGAGCTTGTCAAAGATAATATGGATGGTGCAAGAATGCGGCTTCTTGATACCTTAAGCAATTATCAGGGGATTCGCAAGTGCCGGATTATGGTTGTTTTTGATGCTTACCGTGTTCAGGGGCATCCTGAGGAAGTAGTCGACTATGATACTATTCGCATCGTCTATACCAAGGAAGCTCAAACGGCGGATCAATATATTGAAAGATTTGCCTATGATCATCAGAAAAAATTCAATATAGCCGTTGCTACGTCGGACGGTTTACAACAGATCATTATCAGGGGAGCGGGATGTGCCTTATTATCCGCCAAGGATCTGAAAGAAGAAATCGAAATGGCCAATGAAAGTGTCAGGCAGGCTTATCAGGCAAAACAAACGGAAACCCGTAATTATCTCAAGGATGCATTATCTGCTAAAACAGAACAGCAGATAAAGGAACTCCTTAAAGAAGAGAAAGAATAAATCCGTTGGAAATGCAACCGACATTAACCGGCTCATCATCTTTAGAGTCTGGAGAAAAAAGGACATATTGTGGATCACGTCCTCAATATGTCCTTTTTTAATTTGCGCAATTTATGGTACCTATCTCGCTTATTTACCCCACGGCAGTGCTTTTAGATAACTCATTCAGTCCTTTGGAAACTGACAAGTTCTTCAAAATATCGATTCAAAAGCCTAACAGTGTTGCGTATATCGGCCTCTGTTGTATCCGGATGAATTGCACAAATGCGCAAAACTTTTTTCCCGTTTATCTCGGTAGTAAAGATACCAGCATAACCACTATCAAGCATTTTTTTCGAAATCTGCTGATTCAGCTCGTCCTTTTGATGTTCAGTCATATTACGAGGACTGTACCGGAAATTGACAATAGCCATTTGTGCCGGGGAAACTATTTCTATCTCCTTATTTTTTTTCAATTCATCCTCTGCCCATTCCGCAAGTTGAAATCCATGCTCGATGGCAGCCCCAATCGCATCACTGCCCATAACCTGCAAAGTAAACCATAACTTGAGTCCACGAGCTGGTCTTGTCAACTCTATACCCATTTCCCATGGGTTAAAGGAATCCTGTACTGCCCCTAAATCTTTTAAATATTCAGGCTGCACATGAAAACTATTCATCAGGTTTTCTCTGTTTTTCACTAAAATCATACCGCATGCATAGGTCTGGAACAGCCACTTGTGTGCATCCCAACTAATACTATCAGAAAGTTCTATTCCTTTAAGCAGGTTCTTATGAGTCTTTGTCAACAGGACGGAAGCGCCAAATGCTCCATCCACATGCATCCACATACCGTAACGCTGGCATATAGAAGAGATTTTTTCGAATGGATCAATACTGCCAGTATTTGTTGTCCCTGCACTTGCGATAACAATAAAAGGAGCAAGCCCCTCATCTATATCTTTCTGAATGGAACATGTTAAATGGTCCGTATCCATTTTAAAATATGAATCTACAGGTATTCTCCGTATTCTGCTATCAGGGATTCCAATAATACGTAGTCCTTTTGCCACAGAACTGTGGGTTTGCTCTGAAACATAGGCAACTCCCAAATGCTGAGTTTCCTCTGAGAGAATTTTATCTCTGGCAACAGTCATTGCAGTCAGGTTGGCCATAGAACCTCCGGATACAAACAGTCCGCCTGACTTCTCAGTGAAACCAGCCTGATTACATAGCCATCCTATTAATTCCTGTTCAATACAGCTTGCGGCAGGGCAGGATACCCAACTTCCGGCATGACGATTGAACGCTGAAGTCATAACATCACCGAGCCAAGAAAGCATGGAAGCAGGTCCGGGAATAAAACCTAGATACCGAGGATGATTGACATTATTTCCATATTGGTAAATATCTTCTACCATTTCATTGACCACAGTGTCTATAGCGCGCCCTTGAATAGGAATACCAATTTTCCTCAAGTTTTCTATTTTATCATTATCTATTTCGTTAATTATTTTGTCATTGGGTAATTTGCGATAATAAGAAAAGAAATTTCTAATAAATTCTTCAGCGGCATTCTCTATTTGTTTGCTTGTTACAATTTTTTCATGCATAGTCATCACCCTCAAATTTAAGTAGTTATTGTACTTTAACTTTATTTGCTATTATAATAGCATGTGAATAGATATTGGTGAAATTCATAATTTCAATATAACGTTTAAAAAAAGTAATAGGTGATGACTATGGAATTAAGAAATATTGTAACTTTTCTAAAAGTAGCAGAAATGCGGAATTTTTCAAAAGCGGCAGAGAAGCTTGGTTATTCTCAATCCACCATAACTATTCAAATTCAACAGTTGGAAAAGGAACTAGGAACGCAGCTTTTTGAGAGGATTGGCAAAGGAGTGACCCTCACGGAGCAGGGCAAGGCTTTTATTTTTCATGCTAATGAAATTATTCGAGTTACTAATAAAGCGATTGTATCCACTAAAGCTAATGACTCAACCAAAGACACTGATGTTATTGCAGGTACGCTTCGGATCGGAAGTGTAGAATCTGTTTCCACTGCTATATTGCCGGATATTTTGTTACAATTTCATCATGCTCATCCCAAAGTCGAAATTGTCGTGAATACCACAGGAAGAGATACTCTTATTGATCTGGTAAGAAACAACACTATTGATTTGTTTTTTACCCTGGAAAAGAAAATAAACGCTCCCGGATTGAAACGAACTATCCTTAGAGAAGAAGAAATTATATTTGTCGCGCCAACACACTATGCTATTCCTGATAAAGAGAAAGTCAAATTAGAGGATATAGTTAATATGCCTTTCCTGTTAACAGAGCAGGGAGAAAGCTATCGCTACGAACTGGAAAGGTTATTATCTGATAAGGATATAGAGATGAAGCCTATACTGGAAATTAGTAATACGGAAACCATCATCCATCTTGTCGAAAAAGGAATGGGGATTTCCTTTTTACCACTGTTTTCGGCACAGACCTCAATTGAGAAGGGAAAGCTCTCTCAAATTCAGACAGATATTCCTGCAATTTATATGTGGAGCCAACTGTTTTATCATAAAAACAAATGGATAACACCGCAGATGAGTGCTTTTATCTCAGTAGCCCAAGATTTCTTTAAGGCTGGAACGTGAGCGGGATGTGGCCAAAATCAACCAGTCCATGGCCCAGGCCGACTCCAAGGCTTTCCGACTGTTTTTAATTCAAATCAATGAATTCATGGGCAAGACCACGCGGAAGTTAAAGCGTCTGGAGAAAAAGGCACCCTCTGAACCGGCGGTTGTCGAAACTCCCGAAGCTCCCGCCTCCGAAACACCCTGAAACTGAACTCTGCAGATAAAAAGAAGCGGCCTTATAGTTCACTAATAAAGTGGAATAAGGCCGCTTAATGATTAACCTTTTTGAGCTTCTCCTTCCGGGACAAGGGGAAGAACCAGGGAGATCCGAGTGCCGATATCCTGCCGGCTGAGAACTTCCAGATGTCCGCCATGCCGCTCCGTAATCCACTTGGCAATGGAAAGGCCCAGGCCCGAGCCACCGGTGGCCCGGGTGCGGGACACATCGGTGCGGAAGAACCGATCAAAGATCAAAGGAACGGCTTCCGGTTCAATACCGATTCCTTCATCTTGAACAGTGAGGCGGGCGAAGTTTCCCTTGCTGGAAACAGATAGAGTGATCTGCTTTCCAGCAGGGGTATATTTCATGGCATTGTCCATGAGGATCCGGGTGGCTTGTTTAATCAGGCCTTTATCCCCCTTGATGTAAACGGGAGTAAGTGCGGAGGAGTATTCGTGCCCCCCATCAATCATTTGTGTTTCCCGCAGAATCTCATGGGCAAGGGAGGATAATTCAAAGGACTCTGCCTGCAGGGCCATGGTGTTATTGTCCCCCCGGGCGAGAAACAAGAGCTGTTCCACCAAGGCCTTCATATGTGCGGTTTCATTCTTGATGGCATCAATGGATTCCTGAAGTGTTTTTTCATCCTTTTTGCCCCAGCGGTCCAGCAGGTTGGCATAGCCTTGAATCACCGAGATAGGGGTCCTGAGTTCATGGGAGGCATCAGAGACAAAACGCACCTGGGAGCGGTAGGATTCATTGATGCGGTCCAGCATACTATTGATGGCCAGGGCCAGGCTTTGCAGCTCGCTCTGAGTTTCGTCCATGGAAATGCGCGTATCTAAACGGGTAGCATTGATATGATCCAATTTTCCTGCCAAATCCTTGAGCTGCTCAGGTGAAAAAATCCCTTCATGACTTAAACTCCGGGCTGTTTCGGCCAATTGCTCGATGGGCTGAAGAGTATGGCGGATGACTCGGGCACCGGAAGAAATGCTGCTAAGCAAGATGATCCCTTCGATTAAGAACATGATCCCGAACAGAGCGACCAAAATTCTGATCGTACTCTCAGGGCGGTAGGAGAGAAGGTAAGAACCGTTGTCCGTTTGAAAGGTCACATTATAGCTTACCTTCTGAATGCGTTCCCAAATTCCCTGACCCGCCCCATGGGGCAGATCAATACTTCTGATCTGGTTTGCGGTCAAAGGGGAAAGGTAGGCTTGTAAACCAGGAGGGATATGAAATCCTTCAGGTTCTCCGGCTATAGGATCGATACGGATGGGGGTAAGGTCAAGCCAATTCTCCATCTCCGGAGAGGGCGGCGTTCCTGCCTGAGTCAGCTTTTCGGCAGTTGCCCCCACTGTTTGTTCAGCATACACAAATAGTCCTGCAGCGGACAGGACTAATAAACAGATGTTCAGATTTAAAAATATCCCGAACATCCGGAAGAACAGCTTGGTGTTCAATTTCCATACGATGGAAAACCGCACTTTGTTGCGAATACGGCCGGGAGAACGAGTTGAGGATTTATTGGTCATCTTTAATCACATATCCTACTCCTCTGACGGTGTGAATGAATTTAATATTGAATACTTCGTCAATTTTTCCGCGGAGAAAGCGTATGTAGACATCCACAGCGTTGGTGTCTCCCGCAAAATCAAAGCCCCAGACATTTTCCAGCAGAGCTTCCCGTGAGAGGACGATGCCTTTGTTTTTAAGGAGGAAATGGAGCAGGTCAAATTCCCGTTTGGTTAAATCAACGGGTTCCCCCATCATGGTCACGGTGCGGCGGTCGCTATCCAGTTGCAGGCCGGAAGCGGACAATACCTCCGTAGAGGATAAGGATACAGTGTTCCTCAGGGCGTTGCGGATACGGGCGAGAAGCTCCTCGATGGCGAAAGGCTTGGTGATATAATCATTTGCCCCGCTGTCGAGACCGGAAACCTTATCCATGACGCTGTCCCGGGCTGTGAGCATGATAATGGGGACGGAAGAGGTTCGGCGGATTCTCCGCAGAACCTCTGTACCGTTTAATTTAGGCAGCATGATATCAAGCAGGATCAAGTCGAACCGTCCGGTCTCCGCAAGTTCGAGCCCCGTTCGTCCATCAAAGGCCTTCGTGACAGTGTACCCTTCATAATTAAGCTCAAGCTCCATAAAGCGGGCAATTTTTTCTTCATCCTCAATAATCAGGATGTTTGGGCTCATGGAAACTCCCACCATTTCCGAATAAATTATTTGTCCATGGACTTTTTGAGGTTTTCAGCGGCGTCGGCGGCGCTATCCATGGCATCATTGATTGTAGTGGCTTTGATATCAGCCCCCACAAAACGATAACGGAAGCCGAAAAAGAGTCCGATAACCATTAGAGGAATGGTAACCCAAAAGGCGAAGATCATAAGCAAGACGAGGGCGGTAATAGGGAATGAGCCCTTTACTTCCGTTCCTTTAAGCACTTCAAAGGAATTTTCGTTGCCCTTGCGCAGAAGTTTTAAGAAAAAGTCCCAGGCATCCTTGAAGAAAGAAAGGAAAGGATTCTCCTTATCGCCGCTATGATGCTGATTTTTCCAATCCTTGGCCTGATAGGAGACGACATGGGCATCGACGGTTTTTTCACTGCTGTAATAACCGCCGCTGGAAGGGGCGTGGATTTTACCTTGTTTTTCGAGATAGATGATGGCGTCCAGCAGATCCCCGTTAGCAGCATCCAGAGCAGCTTTAGCCTCCTCAAAGGTGATATTTCCCATTGAACATAGTTTTTCTACTTTTTCCAGGGGTGTCATAGATCGTTCCTCCTTGTTTTTTGGCTTTCAACTTGGCTATGTCTGAATTCTAACCCAAAAAACTTTAAGGACTATTGGCTTAAAATTAAAATTACATTAAAAAACAATGAAAAGCCCCGACTTTCAGTGCGTAATATACAAACAATATACACGTAATAAAGACATAATATACAAATTTTAGATTAAGTCAATGGTTTCTAGTAAGTCATCATCCGCTTAAGAAGGGGAATTAGATTTTTATTTTAATTCCTCCGCTTAGACAAATTAATTGATATTAATGCTTTATACAAAAACGGCAAAAACCCTGCATTTGTTTTCCTCTAATGATAATTTTTATGGTACTGCTATTTTAACCTATGTACCTAGATCATTACTTTGAAAAAGCACCGTGAAAAAGTATAATTGAATAAACGGAATGAATGCAAAAAGTTTCCGAGTTTTAGTATAGGAGTGCAGAATGACAATGACCAGAGAACTAAAAATCATCGCCCGTATTCGCACTGATTTCCCGACAAAGTTCGGAATTCCCCGTCAAAGTGGCCTCATAGATGAACTTAAAGCGGTCATAGTGTTCGAGCCGGAATACCGCAATCCAGATGCAATACGCGGTTTAGAAGGGTTTTCTCATATCTGGCTTATTTGGGAGTTTTCTGAAGCTGTCCGCGACACATGGTCTCCGACTGTGCGCCCGCCGCGGCTGGGCGGCAACAAACGAATGGGGCTTTTCGCAACGCGCTCTCCCTTTCGGCCTAACCCGCTGGGGCTCTCATCTGTAAGGATTGAGAGGGTAGAAGTTCATCCGGAGTTCGGCCCGATTCTCCATGTATCGGGGGCCGATCTTATGGATCATACTCCCATTTTCGATATTAAGCCATATCTTCCTTATACAGACTGCCACCCGGAGGCTGTGGGGGGATTCATCGAACCACTCACAGATCATAAATTGGAGGTGGACTTCCCTGAGCAATGGCTAAGCCGTATTCCGCCGGAACGGCGGGAGGCCCTTTTCAGTGTACTGGCCCATGACCCCAGGCCTTCTTATCAAAATGACCCTGAACGTATTTACGGTCTCGAATTTGCTGGATTCGATATAAAGTTTACAGTTCTGGATAAGGTGCTTACAGTGTGTGAAGTGGTACAAGGCAGAACACATCCTGCTTCCTAGTAGAATTTAGGGGGTAGGATTTTTCGTTTAAGGACTATTTAGATTTTTTATACTTTAATAAAAATAGCTATTGACTAAGTCATTAAGCTGTGGTAATTTTTACATGCGGGATACTTGTTATTGCAATACTTGTCTGACTAATACTTGATGTGATAATAATTGTACCTACAATAATTGAAGGATTTATGAAAGTTAGAACTAAAACTATATCCGTTTCAGCTACATATGCTTCAACTACATAAGCTCAGGTCTCATTTACCACGATTCTCACAAAGTGATACTTACCAGATGAATGAGATGGATGAATAAAAAAACAATGAGGGGTTAGATTTGGGATTCATGAATTTAAGTTTCATTTTACTTAGGTTTATGAATCCTAGAATAAAAAATTTAAGGAGGAGTAACATGAAAAAAACCCTGGGTATTATTCTATCAATTTCAGTCGCTTTTTCCGTATTGGCACTCCCGATTTTTGCTGCAGTTGACACCACAACTTCAGCAACAGTGGAGGCACAAACCCCAGCTGCGCCCGCAACGCCGGCAAAACCTGCGGCAACAGCGCCAGCTGCAACAACTAGTGTCGACACCTCTAAAGTGGCAGCAGGATCCTACTACACCGTAGTAAGTGGTGACGCTTTCTGGATGATTGCTGCAAAAAATGGTCTGACAATTGACGCTTTAGCAAAATTAAATCCACAAATTAAGAACATCAATTTGATTTTCCCTGGTCAAAAAATTCTTGTTAAGGCTGAAGCTGAAGCAACGGCTACTGCTCCCAGTACTACTGTTGCCCCAGCAGCAAAGAAACTTTACCAAGGAATTGGTATGGTAGCCAACTATCGTGATAACACTGCCAGACAAAAAAATCATGACAACTTAAACGTTACTACTGTTGCCGCACTTTTTGATGATGCCGGCAAGATTGTAAAATTACAGTTTGACGTTTTAGAAGTCCTTCCTGATATGTTCCCAGGTTGGATGGATCCTGAAGCGGCAGACAAATCACTCTACAAAAATGCTCAAACCAATGGCTTTAACTGGGAAACTAAGAAAGAAGAAGGCGATGCTTACGCTATGAAAGCCAGCGCCGTTTCCGGTAAAGAATGGTGGGAGCAAATGAACTTCTATGAAGAGTACTTCAAAGGAAAGACTGTTGCCGAAGTTCAAGCTTGGTTTGCTAAGTATTGCGATGCCAACGGAAGACCTTATAAAATGGCTTATCCTGAGAAGTTAACTGACGCTGATAAAGCTAAAGTTGCAACCTTCACAGAAGCTGAAAAGAAAATGCTCGTAGACGTTACAACCGGTGCTACTATGTCACTTCAAGATCCACACTCCCGCTTCATTGATGCTTTAGTAAAAGCTTATGAAGTAAGAAAAGAAGTAAAATAAACATAAGTCATGATGAAAAGGAATTGCCCTGAATCAGTGATCTGATTCAGGGCAATCTTTTTTGGTGTACAAGTAGGGTTATAGGAATTGCTGCATCTTCATGGCGGCGGACATATTGCCCTTGATTTTGATCTTGCCTGTCATAACGGCAGACATCGCGTTAAGTTTTCCTTGGTAAAAATCAACGAAGGTATCAAATTTAGCTTTTATGGTAACTACGGGGTCTTGAACTTCACCTTCTTTATAGACTGCTTTGCCGTTTTCGAAAGTAACGCTCCATACTCCGTGATCGCTGGCTGAAAAATCATATTGATAGACTCCGTTGATGCTCGATGTTAGTTCCGCTTTTTCCTCCGTTTTTTTGATGAAGTCATCCATCAGTGCCTTAGGTGAATTCATTGTCTTACCTCCCGTTTCTTTCATAAAAATCTAAAACGCTTAGGGATGTCCGAATATTCTGATATAAACTCTAGCATATCTGGTCTGGAATTTATATTATTTTTATTAGAAAGACCAAAATTAGCTGAACGTAATATTTCAAAGAATATACACGAATGGCGGATTTTAGTTATTTAACTTATGATTGAAAGAGTATGGATAATAAAGTATAATGTTGCATGGCGAACAATTCGTCATGCAACATTATTGGTGTTTTTACTTAGTTAAGGAAGGAATATAGCATGAAATCAATCGATCTGGACAAGAAAGCCATAGGGTTTCAAATCCGTTCTCTCAGTCATCTGATTAAACGGCATGTAAAGAGCTCTGTTAATTTTCAATACGCTAAGAGGATCACCGGAACCAACAGTTGGATTATTGCTTATCTTGCGGAGAATAAGGATAAGGATATCTTTCAGAAAGATATTGAAGAGATGTTTACGGTCAATCGATCGACGGCTTCCAAAGTTCTTAAGCTTATGGAACAAAAAGAGCTTATCGATCGCCAGAGCGTGCCCTATGATGCACGCCTCAAGAAGCTGGTCCTTACGCCTAAGGCCTTGGCACTTCACGAAAGTATTGTTGAAGATATTGACAACCTGGAAGCAATGTTGATTCGTGGTTTTACAGAAGAAGAAATCGTTCAGTTTTATTCTTATATCCAAAGAATGAAGAATAATTTAACAGAGAGCCCTTTCTCCCAAAGCAGTCTTGATGAGAAGGACTTAGGTAGTAAGAGGGACCTTGGTAAGGGAGACATGGAGTGTCAGAGGAAGCAGTTATTGGAGGAGTTCAGTGAATGATTAGAAAACTAGCTGAAAGTATTCGGGAGTACAAGAAAGCAACTCTATTGACCCCGCTTTTTGTGGCCCTGGAAGTGACCATGGAAGTTATGATTCCTTTATTGATGGCCAATCTTATCGACTATGGCATTGATGCGGGAGATATGAATTATATAGCTAAAATGGGAGGCGCTCTTCTTGTCGCGGCATTTATAAGTTTGGCTTTCGGACTATTAGCTGGAAGAACTGCCGCGGTTGCCTCGGCAGGCTTTGCCCAGAATCTGCGCAAGGACATGTTTTATAGAGTTCAGGGCTTTTCCTTCTCCAATATCGATAAGTTCTCCACAGCAAGCATAGTGACCCGACTGACCACAGACGTTACTAACGTGCAGAACTCCTTCCAAATGCTTACCCGCATGGCTATACGCAGTCCGATCATGCTTGTGTTTGCTCTCTTAGTCTCCTTCCGTATCGATCAAAAACTGTCCCTTATTTTCCTGGGAAGCATTCCGATTCTCGGTGTGGGGCTATGGCTCATTATGAGCAATGCTCATCCCATTTTCGCCAGAGTCTTTCGCACCTATGATAAGTTGAATAGCGTGGTTCAGGAAAATCTCCGGGGAATTAGGGTGGTGAAGTCCTTTGTCCGTGAAGACTTTGAAACGGAAAAATTCACGGCTATTTCCGGCTCAATCTACAAGGACTTTACCAAAGCGGAACGATTGCTGGTCTTTAATATGCCTCTGATGCAATTTTGCATGTATGCCTGTATTCTTTTAGTATCCTGGTTTGGAGCCCGTGCCATTGTGGCTTCCGGTGGGGATCCCGTACTTGGGCTTTCCACAGGAGAACTTTTAAGCTTGATTACTTATGCCATCCTGATTCTCATGAGCCTTATGATGCTTTCCATGGTCTTTGTTATGCTGACTATTTCCCGGGCTTCCGCCGAAAGGATCGTTGAACTTCTCGGGGAAGAGAGCAATCTGCGAAACAATGACTATCCGGTCTATCAAGTCCGCAATGGAGATATTTCCTTTGAAAATGTCAGCTTCAGCTACGGTAATAACACGGAGAAATCAGTCTTGGCTAATATCAACCTGAAGATTAAAGCCGGTGAAACCATTGGCATTTTAGGGGGAACAGGATCCTCTAAATCTACTTTAGTCCAATTGATTCCCCGTCTGTACGACGTGACCCAGGGCCAGGTCAAGGTAGGCGGTGTCGACGTCAGAGAGTATGACCTTGAGACCTTACGGAATGAGGTGGCCATGGTTCTGCAGAAGAATGTGCTTTTCTCAGGAACGATCAAAGAAAACCTGCGCTGGGGAAATGAGAACGCCACGGGGGAAGAGCTCATCCATGCCTGCAAGCTGGCCCATGCCCATGACTTCATTGAAGGATTCCCGGAAAAATACGATACCCTTCTTGAACAGGGAGGAGTAAATCTCTCGGGAGGGCAAAAACAGCGGCTATGTATAGCCCGGGCTTTGCTGAAGAATCCTAAAATCCTGATTCTTGATGATTCAACTAGTGCCGTGGATATGGAGACTGATGCCCAGATCCGCAGGGTGTTGGGCGAAGAGATACCGAATACGACGAAGCTGATCATCGCTCAGCGGGTTTCATCAGTGCAGGATGCGGACAAGATCGTGGTCATGGATGATGGAAAAATAAGCGCTGTGGGTTCCCATGAAGAATTGCTGCAGAGCTGTGATATTTACAGGGAAGTCTATGAGTCGCAAGCTAAAGGGGGGAAGAATGATGATGGGATTTAGGGGTGGGCCGGGAAAGGGTTCAATTCATGGCAGGGGACTTCCCGGCGGGAAACCGCCTAAAGCCAAGTTCAATCCTCAAACGGCAAAACGGCTTTTGTCTTATTTGCGAGGTTACAAGGTAGAAACCCTCTTCGTTATGGTTTGCATTCTGATCAGTGCTCTTGTCGGAGTTCTGTCCTCCGTATTCTTGAAGATCCTGATTGATAACTATATTGCTCCCCTTCTTCTGGAAGCCGTCCCCAACTATGCCGGTTTGCTGCGGATTATGATGGTGATGGCGGGCATTTATCTGGTTGGGGTTCTATCCACCTTAATTTATAACCGGATTATGGTGTCCATCTCCCAGGGGATATTAAAGAAAATCCGGGATGAGATGTTTTCCCACATGCAGAAGTTGCCCATTAAGTATTTTGACTCCCATACCCACGGCGATGTGATGAGTCATTACACCAATGATACGGATACCTTAAGACAGATGATCTCCCAAGGTATTCCGCACACCTTTTCCTCCTTCGTTACGATTGTTGCAGTTTTCTTTGCCATGCTATACCTCAGCCTTTGGCTGACCTTGTTTGTAGTCTTGTGTATTTTCCTTATCTTAAGGCTTATCGGCAGCATTGCAGGCAAGAGTGGTACCTATTTTATCCGGCAGCAGCAATCCTTGGGAGCTCTTAATGGCTATATCGAAGAGATGATCAACGGTCAGCGGGTCGTTAAGGTCTTTAACTATGAAGAAAAAGCCAAAGAGACCTTTAACCGCAAAAATGAGGAGCTTTGTGCCCATGCCACGGCAGCCAATTCCTATGTCAATATCATCATGCCTATGATGAACAATTTTGGCTATATCCTTTATGTAGCTTTAGCCATTGTCGGCGGCTTCATGGCTATTAGGGGAGTTCCCAATCTGACCATCATCGGGACTAATGTACTTACCTTGGGAACGATTGCCTCTTTCCTGCAGTTGTCCCGCAGCTTCATCATGCCCATTGCTCAGGTGTCTCAGCAGTTAAATGCCATCATCATGGCTTTAGCTGGGGCTGAACGGATCTTCAAACTCCTTGATGAAGAGCCGGAAAGGGATGAAGGGCATGTGAGCTTAGTCCATGTCAAAAAAGAAAAAGGCCGCATGATTGAAAGTGCAGAGCACACAGATATGTGGGCCTGGAAAATTCCTCAGGAAGATGGAACGGTGGAGTATAGAGAGCTTAAAGGAGAAGTCCGTTTCTTCGATGTAGACTTTGGCTATGAAGAGAATAAGATGGTTCTGCACAACATCACCTTATATGCTGAACCCGGGCAGAAGGTGGCCTTTGTCGGGGCTACGGGAGCCGGTAAGACTACCATTACCAATCTGATCAACCGTTTCTATGATCTTGCCGATGGAAAGATCCGCTACGACGGAATCAACATCAATAAAATCAAAAAAGGGGATCTGCGCCGTTCCCTGGGTATCGTACTGCAGGATGTCAATCTGTTTACAGGAACAGTGATGGACAATATCCGTTATGGCCGTCTTGATGCTGGTGATGAGGAATGCATTGCCGCCGCTAAGCTGGCCAATGCAGATGGCTTTATCCGTATGCTTCCCCAAGGCTATCAGACGGTTCTTTCCGGGGACGGCAGCGGATTATCTCAAGGCCAACGGCAGCTGATATCGATTGCCCGTGCCGCGGTAGGGGACCCGCCGGTGATGATTCTGGATGAAGCCACCTCCTCCATCGACACCCGCACCGAGGCCATCGTCCAGCGGGGGATGGATTCCTTGATGGAAGGGAGAACGGTCTTTGTCATTGCCCATAGACTTTCCACAGTTAAGAACTCCGATGTGATCATGGTTCTCGAAAAGGGAAGGGTTATTGAACGAGGCACCCATGAGAAGCTGATTGCCGAAAAAGGGAAGTATTATCAGCTTTATACAGGAGCCTTTGAGCTGGAATAGCGCAGAGGGGGGGAATCCCCCTCTGAGTGAGTCTCGCTCAAACATCCCGCTACTCGAAATGGCGAAAATATATTTAGAATAGCTACCTTTTTCCAATTACGAATGGTTAGTTTTCTACCCAACTTAAAAGAGGATTTCGGAATTGTGCAAGCGAAAACATGTAATATGATAGTTGAATATCTCTAGAAATTTAAAAGTGAGGAGTATTCTTATGCAAAGCAAAATTGCCCAAGCTATTAAATTAAGAAACCAGCCTGTAGCGGTATTGCGCTCCAATTCCAAGCCCGAAAAGGCAATGCAATTTAAAGAAGGAAAATGGGGTTGTGCCATCTCTCTGCTCAACATGGCTGCCAAAGGACATGTTGCGGTATTTGCTAACTCTACGACTACTTGTAACGGTGGTAAGGTGGGACTGGGATTCAGGCAATTTGAGTTGGGTTTTATTGAGTATTTCTTATCTACGGGTGGTGTAGGTGGACGAGAAGGGGAGTTTTATAAAAAGAACCCTGAACTCGCTGGTAAATTCGCTCTTGGACTGCCTAAAGTGACAGCAAAAGAATATATTATCTTTAAGCCCCTGTCCGAAGCAAAAGAAGGCGAAACTCCGGAGGGGATCATCTTTTTAGTTAATGCGGATCAGATCTCGGCCTTGACTGTGCTGGCCAATTATGATCGACCGACTCAGGATAATGTCAAAGTTAACTTTGGAGCGGGCTGTCATCAGACTGTGCTCTTTACCTTGGATCAAGTCGATAAGGACAAGGATCAGTGCTTTATTGGCCTCACGGATCCTTCTGCCCGGAAATTCATCGATAAGGATATTCTTTCTTTCAGCATGACCTACAAACGTTTTCTGGAATTGGAAGAACAGGTAGAGGAAAGCTTTCTGACCAAGGAAACATGGCTGGAGATAGCCGAACGCATTTAAGCTTTCCGGGTCTTCCACCAAGTCTTGATAATTAAAAAGGATAAGATAGCTGCTCCCAGAGTGAACAGAGAGCCCAAGAGAGCGCGTAGGATTAAATAAGGATTGATGACTGAGCTCACTACCATGAAATCAATCCCCATGACTCGCCACAGATAAGTCTGAAGAAATCCGGCCAGGATCAGACAAAGACTTATGCCGATGAGGCCAAGGTTGAGGAGGATGATTCCAGATACGCCATATCCGTAGGTTTTTTTGTTCAGGGCATCTTCCTCAATTAAAATGGCATAAGCACCGGCTAAAATCAGAAAACCTATGGTGCCAAATAAAGCTAAATGCGCATGTCCTGAGGTTATATAGGTACCATGGGTATATAAATTGATCCAGGGAATTGTGATCAATATACCCAGTAAGGTTGCTCCGGTAAGATGGTGGAATATACTGCTTAAAATCAGCCAGACGGCAAGCTTTTCTCTAAGGCTGAAAGGTTTGTGTTTCTTAAACCCTTTATAGATCAAATAGGCAAGGAGAAAGACAGGCAGGACTTGAATGAAGCTGAAAACCGGGCCCAGGAAGAGCCAAATCGGAGGAAAGCCGATCCAAAAGTAATGATGCCCCGTGCCGAATAATCCCCCGATCACTGAAAGAGTGGCTTCCAAGTAGAGCCACTTTTCTATATCCTTTTTGGCAGCAATACCGGCTGTAACAAAAAAGGAAGCGATGAAGCCGCTTGTGGTGAGTTCAAAAGCCATCTCTTCCCAAAGATGGACCACCCAAAACTTTACCGCTTCGTCAGCTACGGGATTATTGAATCTCAAAACATTGGGTATGAGCAACACACTGAGAAACACCACCCCTACTGTCATAATTCCTGCAGCAGGGGTTATTTTCCGTCTGTTTTTCCAAAGCGTTCTTATTAAGTTGTATGTTCCGAGAAGGAGACCTAGTGAAATTCCCATATAAAAGACAGGCAGTCCGTCCAGATATTCCCGCCCGTTACCGATTCCCAGGGCTAAAGTACCCAGAAGTCCGCCTGAAGCTATTAGTAATATGACAAACTGCCATCTGGCCAGCCGTGGTGAATAGATATCTGCCTTGAGTTGATCCACAGTAAAATAGTACACCATCCCCATCATACCGATGACCGGCCAAAAAGTGGCCAGGGCAAGGTGCACGGCCCGTCCATATTCGTAGGAAATAGGGGAAGGGAAATCGGGAACTATCAATGAAGTTGCTCCAAGCAAGGCGACCAGGCCCTGAATACCAAAGAGGAACACGGCGTAGAGGACATACCGGCGGGCGATTTGTTTTCCTAAGAAACCCTTCAACGGACATCCCCACCTTTTAATTCTTTTGGTTGAGGAGGCCAGCCTAAGGTAGGAATGGTATTTAGGTACTCGAAATAAGCGATCATAGCCAGGGTTTCCTTTTCAGTCAAAGAAGTATGGGTCTCTTTTTGATGGGGCGGAAGCACCGGCGGATTGTTAAACAAAGTCATTAGATAGTCAGGGGTTCGTTCAGCCGTGATATGGGTTAAATCTCCTCCCACATACCCGCCATTGCCGAATAAAGTATGGCAGCTGACGCAATTATAGCGCTGCCAGACTTCTTTACCGGCGACCGCTTCCTCGCTCATGGGATAGTCCAGTGCCCAGGAGAATTTAACGGTCAAAGCAAATAGGGCAAAGGAAGATATAGAAATGAGAATAAAGGTTCTGAGTTTCAAAGTGTATCATCCATTCTTGCAATTGAAGCAGTAGGTTTACGGGGCACTAAATGTTGTCCGGGTCGCGTAGCTTTACGCACATCACTCACGCTATAGCTCCGGGGCTGGTCAACTCGCTTTCTTAACAGCTACACCAACCTCTGGGTAATACCTGATGTGAACCATGGCTCCGCTTCGTTAAGAAAGCTTCGCTGACCTGACCGCCCCTGCGCTTAAAGAAAGCTTGGCTTATGGTTAGTGAAGCGAAGCAGAAGCCTTAGCTGCCTTATACACAGTGAAATCCGTTCGCTCCTGTGCGTAAAGCTACGCTTGAGGGTCCCTATTCAGCACTTTTCTGGGATTTTTGCGACTCCCTTTCAGGTCTTTTTAAGGGTAGCCAACCATGCCGCGGGGGCACCAGCAGAGGATGAAAAAGCTGTACTAATCAGAAAAGCTGTACTGCTCAGACCCGAAAGGCAGCCCAAGGATTTTGCTTTTAGGCAGAGAACGGATTTAAGCGAGCAGGTAGCAATCTTCGCGAAAAGACTGCAGCGGAGTCGGGTTGGAAACAGGACGTTTCCAACCGCCCATTAAGCAGGAGCGATTTGGGCGGATACCCGATAGAGCGGAGGTCTTGAGCGATTAGATTGCTCCGCGCAGCTTATGGAGTGAACGCCAAAAGCTAAATCCTGGAGAATCAGCTTTCGGGTCTTTTTAAGAATAAAACTTCTCTTCCTTAGTATTTACGAGTTGAGCAGATAAATACTATCCCTGCCGAAGGTTAGGAGCTGGACAGAAAAAGGAGCTATCCTGGATTGCAGGACAGCTCCCTGGTGGTAACTCATGGGTCATCAGCGCTGACTCTTGTCGTAAGGTATCCCTTCAGCTTTTGGTGCTCTGGATTTCTGAGAGGTGAAGGCCAGAACGACCATTGTAGCCAGATAGGGCAGCATTTTGTAGAAGGTTTGGTTGATGTTCAGAGCATGCAGGAAGGGGATGAGGGCAATGGAATAGGCCAAGGTGCGCAGGAAGGCAAAGAATAAGGCCGCCAGCAGAATCTGAAAGGGTTTCCACTGTCCAAAGATCATGACGGCCAGGGCTAAGAAGCCGAACCCCGCTACCCCGGTGTGACCGTTGATGTTGCTGTTCATGACTCCGACAGCATAGAAAAATCCGCCCATTCCGCCCAGAAAACCGGACATACTAACCCCTGCGTAACGCATAACATAAACATTGATACCCACCGAATCCGCAGCATGAGGATGCTCACCGCAAGCCCTCAGGCGCAAGCCAAAGCGTGTCTTATAGAAGATGATCGCTGCAATGATCAGGAAAAGGAAACCGATATAGACGGTGATATAGGTGTTCTGGAAAAATAACTTGCCGATGACGGGCAAATCCCCCAGAACAGGGATTTGCCGCAGATAAAAGTTCACATTGGTGGTAATGCCGTCGCTGTTAAAGGACATTTTCGCATAAAGGAGGATCATTCCGGGAACCAGCATGTTTAAAGCCGTTCCCGATATAGTTTGGTCCGCTTTCATCGTGACAGTAGCCAGAGAAAGCAATAAGGAAAAGGTGATGCCTGCCAGAGCAGAAACCACCATGCCCAGCAAGAGGATATACTGTGGGTTCAGGGAGGAACCCTGAACAAAGTAGACAAAGAGGCAGCCAAAGAAGGCACCGAAGAGCATGATCCCTTCTAAGGCGATATTGATGATGCCGCTACGCTCACTGAACATCCCGCCCAGGGCCACTAAGAGCAAGGGTATCGCTACAGGAAGCGTATTTTGAACCAAATAATATACGGTATCCATAGTTACGCCTCCTCCTTAGTTGTTCCGGAAGTGTCCTGATCCTTAGGGAGAATCTTCTCAGCCAAAATCTCTTTGGAAGTCTCTCCTGAAGAAAGAGGTTGTTTTCTCATAAAAAGTTTTTTGAAAAAAGCAACCACCGTAGTATTCATCAGCATCGCAAAGGCTGAGAAATAGATGATGACGGCGATAACGATATCAATAATCTCCGGCTTATAACCGTATAGGCTGGCCAGGGTTCCCCCCCGCTGGATATGGGAAATGAATACGGCAGAGAAGATAATTCCCAGAGGATTATTGCTGCCCAGGAGGGCTACGGCGATCCCGTTAAAACCATTGGCAGCGATGACATTAATGGGCTCATAGGTCATACTGCTGCCCATGATGGTAGAGGGAGCTAAGATGGCAAAGGCGCCGCCTAATCCCGCCATGGCTCCGGCGATACCCATGGTGAGTATAATATTGCGTTTACCGTTCATACCGGCGTAAGTGCTGGCATTTTTATTAAACCCTGTGGCTCTGAGTTCATAGCCAAAGGTTGTCTTATTTAAGACGATATAAAGAAGAATAGCGATAATAATAGCCAGGATGATGGAGATATTGGCATTGGAATGTTCTATACCTAAGGTAGGCAATTGAGCGGAAGCGGGGAGATAGGCTGTACGGGTCTTAGAGGAAACGTACATGACCCCATTGCCTTGTATAAGCATGTCCACTAAATACATCCCGATATAGTTGAACATGATGGAGGTAATGACCTCATGGACGTTGAGCAGGGATTTAAAGATACCCGGTATTAAACCCCAAAGAAGTCCGCCGATCATACCCGCTATGACACAGGCCACCCAATGGATTCCAGCGGGAAGGTCCCACATAAATCCTACATACAGGGCGAAGAACATGCCCATGGTATATTGACCGGACGCTCCAATGTTAAAGAGCCCCATTTTAAAAGCAAAGCCAACGGCTAAACCGGTCATAAGGATCGGTGTGGCGAAATAGAAGACATCGGCCAGGCGCTTGAAGCCGCCGATGAGCAGCATTTGCAACCCGGATAAGGCGTTGTCGGGACTGGCAAAAGCCATGATCAGAAAAGCAAAGACAAAACCCAGAAAAATGGACATAAGGGCGGCAGTAAATGCTGAAAACCCTTTACTGTGAATCAATCGATGGAAAAGAGAGGGTTTGGAAGGGGGTATTGTCTTATTCTGCATGGGAGCCCTCCTTTTGGTTGCGTTTTGCTCCGGACATGTAAAGACCCAGTTCCTGAACAGTGGTGGTCTTGGGGTCCAGTTCGCCGACGATTT
The DNA here is from genome assembly GCF_000384015.1 of Desulfitobacterium sp. PCE1. Taxonomy (NCBI): domain Bacteria; kingdom Bacillati; phylum Bacillota; class Clostridia; order Eubacteriales; family Desulfitobacteriaceae; genus Desulfitobacterium; species Desulfitobacterium sp. PCE1. The sequence continues at coordinate 1,779,166 of NZ_KB913023.1, forward strand.
CCCCTTCATACATAACCAGGATTCGATCGCTGACGTTCATAACTTCGTCAAGTTCCAGGGAGACCAATAAGACCGCTTTTCCGGCGTTGCGACGGGCCACCAGCTGCTTATGGATATATTCGATAGCACCGACATCCAGGCCCCGGGTGGGCTGTACCGCCACCAACAGTTCGTGATCTTTGTCTATTTCCCTGCCAATAATGGCTTTTTGCTGGTTTCCTCCGGACATGCTGCGGGCGATGGTAATCGGCCCTTGTCCGCTTCGCACATCGTACTGTTTGATTATTCCTTCAGCATAGGCCCGCACGGCCTTGCGCCTGATGAATCCAAACCGTTGAAACTGTGGTTGCCAGTAACGCTGTATAACCAGATTATCTTCTAAAGTATAATCCAGGACCAGGCCGTACTTGTGCCGGTCCTCGGGAATATGGCTCATACCGGATTTGGACCGGGTACGGATGGAAGCTTTGCTTATATCTTGATCACAAAGGGTAATGGTACCGCTTGTGTGTCTTTCCAGCCCGGTCAGGGCAGAGACAAATTCGGTTTGTCCATTGCCGTCAATACCGGCCAGGCAGACTATTTCGCCGGCGCGAACGTCTAAAGAGACATTGTTTACGGCGTTTTTCTTACTGGTTTTGGAGGGAACAGAGACATTCCTTACGGATAAGACTACTCGCTCAGGTTTACTCGCTTCCTTTTGAACCCTGAAGCTTACATCCCGGCCCACCATCATACGGGAGAGTTCTTCTTTTGTGGTATCTTTTATTTCAACAGTGCCCACATATTGTCCTTTGCGCAGTACGGTGCAGCGATCGGCAACTGCCATTATCTCGTTTAATTTATGAGTTATAAATAAGATCGATTTGCCTTCTTGGGCAAAGCGGCGCATGATTTCCATAAGTTCATCGATTTCTTGAGGGGTTAAAACGGCTGTGGGTTCATCAAAGATCAGAATTTCGTTATCCCGATAGAGCATTTTGAGAATCTCAACCCTTTGCTGCATGCCCACGGATATTTTTTCGATAATGGCGTCGGGATTCACTTCCAGGCCATATTGCCTGCTTAGTTCAACGATTTTTTCCTTGGCCTTTTTCTTTTGCAAAAAACCCAGGGTATGGGGTTCGACTCCTAGCATAATATTTTCGAGAACAGTAAAGATTTCCACCAGTTTAAAATGCTGATGAACCATGCCAATACCTAAAGCGTTAGCGTCATTGGGATTATTGATTTTTACGGTTTTTCCATTTTTACGGATTTCGCCTTTCTCCGGTTGGTATAAACCGAATAAAACGCTCATAAGGGTGGACTTTCCGGCACCGTTTTCTCCTAACAGAGCGTGAATCTCGCCTTTTTTCAGACGCAAAGTTATAGTGTCGTTGGCGACGATACCGGGGAACTCTTTAGTGATATTGAGCATTTCAATAATATAATCGTTCATAATAACCCCTCTTCATATATTTTCCATGTAAATAGGGGAAAGGGGAAAGGGTATTCCCTTTCCCCTAGTCTTCGCTCTAATTGATAGGGATAATCGTATTATCGAACTTCAACGGTAACTTTGCTGAGTTTAAGTCCGGATACAAGCTCATCCGCAGTAGCATAACCGTTGGCATCTTTTACTTCGATGGTTCGGATAGGATCCACAGAACCATCCACTAAAGACTTAAATACTTTTTCATATTGCTCTACAGTGAATTTTCCGAACCGGTCAAATGCGTTGGCCTTAGCATCCCCGATGACAGCAGTGGGGAGTCCGATTCCATCGTTAGCTGCTGCGAAATAGGTGGTTTGTCCGGCAAAAGTGCTCCAGCTGTCGGTTTTGTAGATGGACTCGAGAACTTGGACTACAGAAGCCCGCAAACCTTTGGTTGCAGAAGTAATGACGGTTTCACTGTCATAGCGTTGGTCAACGTCAACGCCGATAACTTTTTTTCCAGCTTCGGCAGCTGCAGACATAACGCTCTTGCCTACGGCACCGCCGCAAGCAAAGATCACTTCTGTACCACCTTGATACATAGTTTTAGCGGTGGCTTTATTGTTATCGGTCTCATTGAAGTCGCCGGTGTAATGGTAGATTGCCGAGATTGCACCATCAGCCAGACCGAGTTCTGCAGCAGCAGCCTCAGCACCTTGTAAGTAGCCGTAGCCGAAGGATTGTACTGCTGGAACAGCCATACCGCCCATGAAGCCAAGCTTTGTCATACCATCCATAACAGCGGCATAACCGGCCAGATAACCGGATTCTTCTTCAGAATACATAATGCTGGCGACATTTCCTTTGGTATCAAAGGTTTTGTAGTCGGCAGTGTGAGGCGCTCCATCCAAGAGGATGAATTTCACATCAGGATATATTGTTTGAGCTTCAAAAATAGGTACCTCAAACAAGAAGCCGGGGGTGACAATTACTTTAGCCCCGCCGGTAACAGCTAAATCAATGGCTGCCAGATAACCTGCGTCGGAAGCTTCTTCAGGTTTGTAGTATTTGTGGGTAATGTTGTTGGCTTCAGCAAATTCGACAACGCCTTCCCAAGATCCCTGGTTAAAGGACTTGTCATCAATATTGCCTTTGTCGGTAATGAGAGCGATCTCAAAACCTCCACCGCTTGGGGTGCCGCTATTGCCTGCATTATTGGCGGATGGAGTGCTGCCGCATCCTGTAGCCAAAAGGGCCACCAATAAGAGAGCCAATAGAACGGATGTGATTTTTTTCATCTTCTCTTCTCCTTTTTTATTCCTTTTTCTTCTTAGGGATTTCGGTGTATTTTGTATCCCAAATGTATTTTAACATCCTCATAAAAATTTACAACTATTCAATTTTGGAAAGTTCTATATAAATTTCTTATCAAGGAGAATTTGTATTATTAAATGTTTAAAAGAAGAAATACAAAAGAAAAGAAAGAAGGCGGAGGTATCGCCATGGATACCTCCAGCCTTCTTTAGGGTGCAGACTTTTTAGCAGTTTGAACTGCATTACGTATGGTTTAAAAAGATGATGGTTTAACCAATCTCACTTAATTGAAGATTAAAGTACCAGAGAAGGTGCTGAATAGACCCGGGCTCCCAGCTCCTGGTTCAGCATATAGAGACTTTTTGGATCTTGACCAAAAAGTTCGAACTTGCTGATAAGATCGGTGGAGGTTTTCTCTTCTTCACCTTGCTCCTTGACGAACCAATCTAAAAATTGCATGGTGCGGAAGTCTTTTTTCTCATATGCTGCAGCGTAAATAGTGTTTATGGAAGCCGTCACCATTTGCTCGTGCTTCAAGGCGGCAAGAAGGGGAGCTTTAAAATCTTCATAAGTAAGGTCGGGAGCAGCTATGGCATCAAGGGTAACTTTTTCATCATTGTTGAGAAGATAGGTCCGGAGGAGCATGGCATGGTCTCTTTCTTCCTGGGCTTGGATATAAAACCAATTTTCAAAGCCATCTAAACCATTGTCAGAATAATAATTGGCCATATCCAAATAGAGATAAGCCGAATAAAGTTCCTTGTTGATTTGTTCGTTGAGCAATAAAGCTACTTCACGGTCGAGCATAAGTCATTCTCCTTCTTTTTTGTTTTATTATTGACCATAGTATAGCAGATTCTTGCCCCATACCCAAACAATCGCGATATTTAATAATTAATAGAGGATAAATTACTTTTAATTTACAAAATAGTTTCCGGGTAAAATATAATGTCAAAATTTGATGTTTCCTGCAGACACTTTTTAACCTATTATGTTATCATTAGACTAAAAATTATATTCAAAGGAATTAGGAACTATGAAGCAGAAGCTGAACCGAAAGTCTTCGTTTTTAATAACTTTGCTGCTATTTGTCCTGGTTATTGGTCCTCTGCTCTATTGGAGCTGGCCCTACTTAACACTTTTAAGCGACCCGGATCAAGTCCGCGAGATCATTATTCGATCAGGGACCTGGGGGCCGCTGGTGTTTATTTTCTTACAGATTGTGCAGGTCTTGATTGCCCCCATACCCGGTCAGGTTATTGGAGTCATTGGCGGATTTTTATTTGGTCCCTTTCTGGGTTTGCTTTACACAATGCTGGGTGCCACCATCGGATTTACCTTAGTTTTTATTCTCTCCCGGAAATTAGGACGTCCCTTTGTGGAACGGTTTGTGGATAGGAAGACTATGGAGCGCTTTGACCATCTTTCAGAGGAAAAAGGAGCCTGGGTGTTCTTTTTTATTTTTCTCCTGCCTGCTTTTCCAGATGATCTTATTGCATTTATTGCCGGACTAACGACGATTCCCATCCGGACCCTGGTTCTGATCTCTGTGGCAGGCCGGCTGCCGGGCTATGCCGTCTTAGCCTTTATGGGCAATGGATTGGCCTTGGAGAATCTGAACCCTGTAGTGGTTACGATTGCGGCATTAATTATTATCTTTGTCTTAGCATGGTGGAAGCGAGGGTGGTTACGGGAGTTTGTCGAGCACAGGAATCGAACTCAATTCATCAGTGAACAGTGGAATTTGCATTGGCAAAAGATCATTCTTTGGACCATTATTTTGGTTATTATTTTTGTGATATTTTATTATGCCGCTACGGTTACCCCCATTCAACGCTAATATAAAGAATAATTATTCTTTGGTAGGATTTTCACTTATGATATAATAGGAAGAACTACAGGAAGTGTTTGAGGAGAGAGTGAAAGGAGTCAATCTATGATCTGGAAGGAAAAATACAAGGTCGGTGTTCCTGTTATCGACAGTCAACATGAGGAGTTGTTTTCACGGGTAGCGAGCTTCGTGGAAACGCTGCGTTCCGACAAGCCATGGGAACAAAAGGTTGAAAAGGTCAATGAAACCCTCGAATTTATGAAAAGCTATGTGGTTACTCATTTTGCCGATGAAGAGGCTTATCAATTGGAGATCGGATATCCTCATTTTGAAGAACATCAAATAATACATAAAAATATGGTTGCTTATGTGGTTGCTGTATCCCAGGAGTACGAAAAGGAAGGCTTTAAAGAAGAGCTTATGCAGCAATTTGGGGGAAAACTTTTGGCATGGCTGATCAACCATGTGGTAGCTTATGATCAGAAAATAGCCGAATATGCAAGAAGCAAGGAGGGTAAACAATGAGCGCGAAAGACCTTCTGACCCCCTTTTCTAATGCTGCCAGTCAAACCTTTAAGCTCTTACTGGATCTGGATGTATCTACTGATGTAAGTCAGCCCATAGAAAGCAGCGAGGAAGCTAAAGAAAAAGTTGATATTGTGATTGAGATTACAGGGGACCTTGCCGGAGAAGTGATGTACAGTTTTCCTAAGGATACCACCCTGGAAATGGTCAAAATGATGAGCGGGATGGAGTTTAATGAAATCGACGAATTTGTAAAATCCGCTCTAGGTGAAATTGCGAATATTATCAGCGGCAATGCCATGACCGGATTGTCCCAATCTCAAGTTATATGCGATATCCGTCCTCCGAAAATTCTTGAAGGAGGGGCCCTTCCCACGAAAGAAGGGTGTCCTATTTATCGAACCAAAGTTAAGACCTCGATTGGGGATGTGGAACTTAATTTCCGTACAGTTTAGGATGCAATTCATGTAAGTATTTCGGCCCTTGTTCATTTTAAATGAACAGGGCTTTTTTTATATTGAAAATAATTATAAATGGCAATATAATTTAGACAAATTGTTTAGGATATCGCAAGATTCGGAACCCCGTGAAGAGGGGGGCAGAAAGAGCGAGAAGCAATAAATTGAAGGAGAAACCAATGACCAACCATAGTTTGCTTTCAGTATTGTCTTTATTTGCTGTACTTGTTTATATGTCCTTTGGTATTTATACCTACAGACAAAGTCCTCAATCCCGTATTCATCAATCCTTTCTCCTTTTATGTCTGAGCTATTCTGTTTGGTCTTTTGCTTATGCTTTTGCTTATATAGCCCAGGATGCCTGGACCTTTTCCTTTTGGAATAAGCTGGCCGCTCTAGGCTGGTGCAGTTTTAGCGCCTTGATTCTCTACCTTGTCCTGCTCATTACAGAAAACTCCCTTGTGAAACACAATGGGGTTAAATTCATGATCTTTTTACCTGGTTTTGTTTTCTATGTGCTTGCCGTCTTCTGCTTTGGCCCGAATCTGGAGACACCTGTCCAAGTGGCCAATTTTTTCTATGCCGGTGACTTTTTGTATAATTTCTCCTATTTGCTCATCGCCATTGTCCTCTTGTTTAAGTGGGGATATGCATCACCCCATATCCGGATTAAAAAACAATCCCGGATCCTCGTCATTACCAGCCTGATCCCATTTTTATTAAATCTGACGACCCAAACCATTTTACCTGCCCTGATCCAAATACACGTTCCCACGATGGGACAACTCTACTCACTCATTATGATTTTTGGGGTTTTTATTGTGGTAATACGTTATCACTTTTTTAAACTTCCTGAGAGCGTTATTATGCAGGAGATTATGAATGAAACCCTGGATACGGTGATTGTAGCGGACCAGGAAGGCCGGATACGGAAGGTTTCCAGCCAGATGAGAGCCTTGCTTGGTTATGATGAAGATGAGGTTATGGACCATACCCTGGAATTTCTTTTCCGGAAGGCAGATCAAGGTAAATTTGACTTGAGCCAAATGAAAAACAGGGATCTTAAGTATACGGATATAGAAATAATCAAGAAGGACAAAAGTACTCTGCCCGTCAATGTAGTGTGCAAGCGGATTAAAGATAGAAAACTTCATGATGTCCTGGGCTTTGTATTTATCTTTCAAGATAATCGCCTCGTTTACGAACTTAAGCGAAAGAATGAGGAGCTCTTCAGGGAGAAAGAAAGGTATAAATTAAGCTTACAATCTGTGAAGGAAAAGCAAGAGAAGATTGAATATTTAAGTTACCATGATCAACTTACAGGTCTGTATAATCGGAGATTTCTGGAAGAGGAGCTTAGCCGGATTGATTTTACGCAAGACTTGCCCTTGACCATTACCATGGCGGATGTCAATGGGTTAAAGCTCGTCAATGATTCCTTTGGACACGCTTACGGTGACCGATTGATTCGTAAAGTGGCTGAGGTCATCCAAGAGGGCTGCCGTCAGGAGGATTTGGTGGCCAGAATTGGTGGGGATGAGTTCATTATTCTTATGCCCAGAACGAATGAGTTTGAGGCAAGAAGAGTGATTAAGGGTATTAAAGCTATGGCTTTGCAGGAAAAGATCGGCGGCTTGGAATTGTCCGTCTCCTTCGGGTATGAAACCATGGAAAATCCCGAAATAAAGATTAATGAAATATTAAAAAAAGCCGAAGATTATATGTATAAAAATAAGCTGTCGGAAAGCCCCAGTGTCAGAAGCAAAACGATTGATACTATCATTAAGACCTTGCATGAAAAGAACAAACGGGAAGAGCAGCATTCCCACCGGGTCTCTGAATTATGCAAAAGGACTGCCATCGAACTGGATTGTTCCAATGATGAAATTGAAGAACTTAAGACGGTGGGTCTCCTTCATGACATTGGAAAAATCGTCATCAGCGAAACAATCCTGAACAAACCGGATAAGCTCCGGGATGAAGAATGGGAAGAGATTAAGCGTCATCCGGAGATCGGTTACCGCTTGCTTTGTACCATTAAGGAAATGTCTGAGATGGCTGAGTACGTCCTGGCTCATCATGAAAGATGGGATGGAACAGGGTATCCTAAGGCCCTAAAGGGGAAAGAAATCCCCCTCCAGGCCAGAATTATTTCCATTGCGGATTCCTACGATGCTATGATCAGTGAGAGAAGTTACCGCAAGGCTTTACCTGAAGAGGTAGCCGTAGCAGAATTGATGAAGAATGCAGGAACCCAGTTTGATCCGGAGATTGTGAAGGTTTTCGTTGAGAAAGTTCTGGGAAAAAAAGCTATCTAAAATACTATGAAAACTTAACTAGGTGTGAGGATAATGCTCGGAGCTGTCGTTGGCGATATTATTGGCTCTGTCTATGAGTTTAAAAATATAAAAAGCAAGGACTTCCCCTTGTTTTCTTCCCATTCTAGATTTACGGATGATACCGTATTGACCATGGCCACGATCGATTCGCTTATCCATGGGATGCCTTTTGCGGAAGCTTATCGAGCATGGTTTAAGCGATACCCCCAGGCAGGATATGGGCGGAGTTTTAAAGAATGGGCGGAGTCCGGTCGGAATGAACCCTACTACAGCTGGGGCAATGGTTCCGCCATGAGAGTCAGCCCCATAGGCTTTTACTATAAAACGCTGGATGAAGTGCTGGAGAGGGCAAAGAAGAGTGCGGAAGTCACCCATAATCATCCCGAAGGAATCAAAGGAGCTCAGGCCACGGCAGCGGCTGTATTTCTCGCTAAGCGTGGAAAAACAAAGAGTGAGCTGAAAGAGACTATTGAACGGGAATTTAGCTATAACCTGAATGAACCTCTAGAGAAGATTAGGAATGGGTATACCTTTGATGTCTCTTGCCAGGGCAGTGTACCCCAGGCAATTCGGGCCTTCCTGGAGTCTGAGAACTTTGAAGATGCCATAAGGAATGCCATATCCATCGGTGGGGACAGTGATACCATCGCTTGCATAACAGGAGCCTTAGCAGAAGCTTATTATGGTCATGTTCCTCATGAGATTAAAAAAGAGGCTATAATCTATCTGGATGATCCGATAAATGCCTTATTGAGCAACTTTTATAGAGCCCTTTAATATGAGCCCAATAAACCATCCAGAATGAAGGGTGGTTTTTTTTTATAAAAATCTTGCCTATTTATATCCAGATAAGATAAAATTAATTGTTAACACCTATTGGTAAAAAATGTATAAAAATAGAAAATGGGGGAATGCATATTGATTGAACAAGAAGCTGTAGGGCAAGTCTGTGTGCCAAGAAGTCATCAAAAGATGAAAATAAGAAGCCTCGTTAAGAGGGCATTTTTTATAAGCCTTGGAGCGGTTACTATGGCCTTTGGCCTAGAGGGGATATTGATTCCCAATCATATTATTGATGGCGGTGTTACCGGGGTCTCCATGATGCTGTCTCATTTAACCCCCATCAAGCTCGGGGTGTTTTTGTTTCTCCTCAATTTACCCTTTTTTTTCTTAGGGTATAAGCAAATCGGGAAGACCTTTGCCGTGAGTATGCTTTATGGGATTTTTATTTTGTCTCTTTCAACAGTCCTCATGCACGATTTGACCCCCGTAGTACATGATGAGCTTCTGGCTGTGGTTTTTGGCGGCCTTATGCTAGGCTTCGGGGTCGGCTTGGTCATCCGTAACGGCGGAGTTCTGGATGGGACGGAGACTTTGGCTATCCTTATAGAGAAAAAAGCTCCCTTCTCCGTAGGCGAGATTATCATGATCATTAATGTCATTATTTTCTCCGTAGCTGCCTTTATTTATGGCTTAGATAATGCCCTGTATTCCATGTTAACCTACTATATTGCCTTTAAGACCATTGATATCGTGGTTAAGGGCTTTGATGACATGAAGTCCATTTATATCATTAGTCAATGTAATCAAGTCATTGCAGAAACCATTATGCAGAGATTAGGCCGTGGGGTGACTTATTTAAAAGGAGAGGGATCCTTCTCCGGAGACGAGAAGAATATTGTTTTTTGTGTTTTTACCCGGCTGGAAGAAGCTAAAATGAAAGATATTGTCAGAGAAATCGATCCTTCTGCCTTTCTGATTATCTCAGATGTTGGAGAAGTCAAGGGCGGACGGTTTAAGAAAAAGGATATACATTAGAACGCGATTTACTGTATAATTAAGAGTGAATTTCATGGCGAAAAAGCCATACCGAATTTGTAACCAATACCGAAGGGTATTTCGATATATCCTGAAGTAAGGAGGGAAAATTATGCAGTTTATATGTTATTCCAGATGTACGACTTGTCAAAAAGCACGGAAATGGTTAGAGGAAAAAGGCCTTTCCTTTGAAGTCCGCGATATCAAAGGAGAGAATCCTACCTTTGAAGAGCTGCAAAAATGGTATGAACTTAGCGGGTTACCTCTAAAGCGTTTCTTTAACACCAGCGGTCAACAGTATAAGAGCTTAAATCTTAAGGATAAGCTTCCCATGATGACTGAAGAGGAGCAGTTAAAACTTCTGGCGACAGATGGAATGCTGGTGAAGCGCCCTCTTTTACTGGGGCAGGATTTTGTTCTGACAGGTTTTAAGGAATCCGAATGGGAAGAGAGATTAAACAAAGAATAAGACAATTAAATACGGGTCGGTAATGACAAGCCCAGTATCCCAATTAATGGGGGATACTGGGCTCTTTTTTTTGCGCCGAGTATGAGCAAGAATTTATATGCTGATCCGGGTCAATTTAATGTCTTAAGTTATGTGTTGACAGCTCTTTGAGAGGAATGCTATTCTATAATAGTTTGTTAAAAAAATATAAATATTAGAATTCATCAATACTACGATAAGGAGTCAAGAGATGAAGCTTTCAAACAAGGACATTTTGATTACAGGATTCGCACTCTTAGCTATGTTTTTCGGGGCAGGTAACCTTATTTTTCCGCCTATGCTTGGTTTGCAAAGTGGAGATCAGCTTTCCTGGGCCCTGTTGGGCTTTATTGTAACGGGAGTCGGGCTTCCCTTTTTAGGAGTGACCGCGGTGGCTAAAGCCGGTGGGGATTTGGAATTGCTCGCTAACCGGGTTCATCCTGCTTTCAGTAAAATTATCACGACTATTTCAGTTCTCTGTATTGGTCCCCTTTTGGCTATTCCAAGAACCGCTGCTACAACCTATGAAGTAGCTATCGCTCCTGTGACCCAATTCATTCATCCTCAGTTAGCGTTATTGCTGACATCTGTTGCTTTTTTCGCCATTACCTTATTTTTTGTCTTAAGGCCGACCCAAATCCTTGATAGCGTGGGGAAAATCCTTACCCCTTTCATGCTGATTTTTTTAGCTATTATCATTTATGTCGGAGTAGCTCATCCTTTAGGCACGATGGCTCAAAGCAGCTATATGAATCCATTTTCTCAAGGGTTTTTAGAAGGCTACAATACCATGGATGCTATCGCCTCGGTGATTTTTGGTATGATTATCGTTAAAGGCATCAAGGAGAAAGGTGTAAACGATAACAACCAAATAGCAAGAATTACCATCACAGCAGGAATGATTGCAGCAGCAGGTTTATGTTTCATCTATGTTGGATTGGGATATATTGGAGCCACGACTGGAACCTTATTTACCGGGACTAATCATGGGCAGATGCTTATATTCATCAGCGAATCCTTATTAGGAGTCCCAGGCCGGACTATTATTGGTGTCGTTATGGCTTTAGCCTGTCTCACCACAGCTATTGGGCTGGTGGCCAGCTGCGGAGAGTATTTCAGCCGTTTAACCCATAACCGGGTGAGCTATAATACGGTAGCGATTATTACTACTTTTATCAGCTTTATTTTAGCGAACATGGGCTTAGCTAATATTTTAAGGGTTTCCGTACCCTTGTTGGAATTCGTCTATCCGATCATTATTGTCCTGATTATGCTCGCACTGCTTCACAATCTCTATAAAGGTAAGAGAGCAGTTTATGTGTGGACAGTGGGAATCATCGTCTTCTATGTCACCCTGGACACCCTTTATGATTTAGGGACATCACTGGGGATTAATCTCGGCCTTATTCGGAAGGTCATGGATTTTCTGCCTTTCTATCACCTGGGTTTGGGATGGTTAATTCCCGCTGTACTCACCTTAGTTTTAACTATGGTTTTCACCGCCGGGAAATCCGCTAAGGCATAGAAGGGCATTCCTATCAACAAGGAAATTCCGTAGTAAAAGCAGAACTCCTCTTCGGGGTTCTGCTTTTTTGCATGATTAAAACTTCCTTAAAAAAGACCTTTTGCTTTCGGCGTTCACTCCATAAGCTGCGCGGAGCAATCTAATCGCTCAAGACCTCCGCTGCGTCGGGTCCACCTTCGCCGCTAAGCAGTCTCTGTGGCATGGCGGCTTGGGCGAAACCCTCGCCCGGGTTTCGTGCCCAAATCGGCTCCTCGAAAGCACTGCTTTCGCACTTGTTCTCAATGGGCGGTTGGAAACGTCCTGTTTCCAACCCGACTCCACTGCAGTCTTTTCGCGAAGATTGCTACCCTGCTCGCTTAGAATCCGTTCTCTGCCTTATAGCAAAATCCTTGGGCCGTCTTTCGGGCTTGAGCGGCGCGGGTGAGGGGTAAGAAGTGCAAAAAGTGACCTGTGCGTAAAGCTACTCGACCCGGACACTTGGACAACGCTTTTCATCCTCTGCTGGTGCTGCCTGCGGCATGGCAGGTTACTCTGAAAAAAGATAAAAAGTTTTTGCATCCTTGAAATGAAAATCATGGTTAAGTTTCTCTAATAGATAGGAAGGGGGGCGGACATGGGTGTATTTGGAGGAAAAGGAGTCGATAAAAAGACCTATGTGGCTTTCATCACAGACTATAAAAGCATGATGTACCGCATTGCGTTTGGCTATCTCGGCGATGAAGCCAAGGCCTTGGAGGCGGTGGATGAAGCTGTATATTTAGGATATGTTCATAGGAAAGAACTGCGGGAACCTAGTTTTTTCAAGACATGGCTGACTCGAATCCTGATCAATGAATGTTATCGAATCTTGAGAATGGGCAAGCGGGAAGTGATCATGGAAGTCCTGCCGGAACAAGGGCTGTCTTTTCCTGAGGGCACATTATCCATCAAGCTGGCCGTACAGGCTCTGCCTGAAGACCTTAGAAAGGTGATTGTTCTGCGCTATTTCGGCGGCTATACCATTGCGGATACTGCCCTTATACTGGGAATTCCGGAGGGGACGGTAGCCACCCGTAGCCGCAAGGCTTTGAAGATCCTGAGAGTGGAACTGAGTGAGGAGGAAGGGGGAGACTGTTATGACTGAAGGCAACCAAGAGAATTTAACAAAGAGCAGGCATGATGCGGGGCAGGAGTGGCAGGCTTTTATAGCTGAGGCTTATGCAGAGCCTAATCGCTTAGGATCAGTGGAAGATAGGTTGGAGAAAAGAATTGGTCAGGGCAAGAGGAGAAAGAGAGCCTTCTATAGTTCTCTCTCGACAGTTGCTGCCGCACTATTATTGATCTTCTTGGTCAATAGCAATTCTGCTTTTGCTCATACCATGTCCCGTATCCCGGTTATCGGCCACTTGATTGAGTATATACAGTTTGATAAAAGCCTGAGCGGGGCCATAGAAAATGAATATATTCAGGAAGTAGCTCTGACTGCCTGGGATGGAGAAAAACAATTATCTCTGCCTTACGTCCTTGCCGATGAAAAAAATTTGGTGCTCTTTTTTCAACTTCCGGATGACTTCGAATTGGCAGCCCATGAGTGGGCCAATATCAGCCTCAAGGAGATGAGGGATGGAGGGACAGGAGAAAAAATCGAAGGCTTTGCCTATTCTTCCTCTAGCTTGTCTCCAGATGAACTGGAAAAAAATCATGGTTTTATCATGCAGCGCTATTATTTTTCTGAAGGTGAATTGCCGGAGTCCATCTCCTTTGATGTGCTTTTGGAGCTGGAAATCCTTCCCCAGGAGGAAAGAGCCGTTCCCGTAAGGGAATTCGAAGACCATGTTTATAAACCCAATATGAAAGAAGTAGGGATCTTCACCTTTGAAGTTCAATTTGAAGAATTTGCTGAGCCTATTGTTTATGCATTTCATAAGACCTTCAGCATCCATGGGCAGAAGATCACTCTGGAAGAGATGAGAGTCTATCCCACGGGAACGGAAGTGTCCTTTACTTTTGCCGATGACAATACAGCCTGGGTCAAGGGATTGAATTTAGCTGTTGAGGAAGACGGGAACATCGTGCTCAAAGGCAGTCAAGGGATCAGCGCCATGAATAAAGAGGATTACAGCGGAATGAGTGTCTTTATCGAGTCGGATTATTTTGAAAAACCTAAGAAACAGGAGCTTCTGATTCAGGGGCTGCGCTTACTGGATAAGGAAGAGGAATTTATTACTGTGGATCTGGAGAAAAAGACCATAACCCCGGCTATTGAGGGAACGGAGTTAAAAGAAGTTATCAAAGGAGAAGGAAAAGCCAACCTGGTTTTTGATACAAAAGTCATGGAAGAGGGTAGCTTCGGAGCCTTTGGTTTCGAATATAGGGATGAAGAAGGAAAGACCTATACCCTGAATGGTTTAGGAACCTTGTCACCTCAAGATTCCTGGATGGAAACACGGATCACGGTAGAATATCCGGAGAGCGGCAAAATTATTTTGCAAAGAACATTAACCCCTCTGCTCATCCTGGAAGAGCCAATCCGAATCGATCTTCCTCAGCGCTAATTCCAATATTAAGCCAATTACAATATTAAATTAATATTTCAGAAGGAGAAACAAAATTGAACTAGAATTATAAATTATACTGGAATTATCAGCGTTTGAAAGGGAGGAATTGAATGAGAACTAAAAAAAGACTTTTCACCATGTCCTTATTGTTAGCGGCAATCCTTGTATTGACAGGATGTACGGCTAACCAAAAGGCAATTTTGGATGCGTCGATGAAGATGCAAAACGTCAATTCTGTACAACAGCATATGACAATGTCTATGGACCTAAAGGGTTCAGGATTGGATCCCATGCTTCAGGAGCAAGTGGATCAAATGGCGGCGATGCTCAATGGGGCGAAAATTGAGCTCGATATGAAGACCAACAGCAATAAAGAGAAAACCGTCCTTCGCGCCCAGGCAGATATGACGATGAGTATGCCGGGACTGGAAATGAAGATGCCTTACTGGATCGATATGGATATGGCGGGAGATCAGCCTAAGCTCCTGGAGATATTCCAAATGCCATCTATGGCTAAAGCTTCCTTGCCGGCAGAGTTCATGAACAAAGAGTATATGGTCATGAATCTCTCCGATACAAGCTCATCGGAATTAAGTACCCTGGATATGACCAAGTTGATGGATTTCAGTGTGAACTTTCAAACAAAATGGACGGACTTTTTGATGGGTTATGCTGCCCGTTTCAACCCTGGTATTGAGGTCGTCAGTGTACCTGTCAATGATCCTTCCACACAGAAATACACCATTCATCTTAATGACAAGGCATTTAAAGAGTTGTTAAGCTACAGCGTCAACCATTTTGCCCAAGATGAAGAAGCTCAGGGTTTTATTCAAGAGTATTTCCAAACGATTTTCGAGCTGACAGGAGGACCGGCCTCTTTAGAAGATTCGATGGATTTTGATGAGAGTTTTCTGGGACCGGAAGAATCCGCTGCGGTTTTGACAGAAATCAACGCGGTCTTAGAATCCCTAAAAGATGTTACCCTGATTGGTGAGAGCGGTATTCAATTGAACTACACCATCACAGACGGTTACATTACCCAGAATAGCGGCAGCATTGATCTGCAGATCGACTTGTCTCAAATTGCCGGCTTGATGAATATTCCCGGTGAAGAAGCAACGGAAATCAGTGGCGTCTTGAATCTTGTCCTAAACTTTGATTCAGAGACTTCAAACATCAATCAACCCATTGACATCCGGATTCCTGAATTAAGCCCGGAGAATTCTTTCGATTACTTTGAATTTATCGAAGCATCTCTCTCTTCAATAGAGCAGGTTACGGAGCCTACTCCGGAACAAGCTACTTCGGAACAGCCTTCTGCTCCGGAGCCGATTCCATCGGTGTCCGAGTCTTCTGAAGAACCCGCTGCACCGACACCCGCGTCTACCCAATATACGGTACAGCCGGGAGATACCTTGTCCACCATCGCGCTTAATCATTATGGAAGCTATGAACATCATGCCGACATCTACCAAGCCAATGCAGCAGCTTTCAAGAAGAGTAATAATCGGGTGGATGCAGGAATGGTCTTAACTCTTCCTGCCAAAGGATTACTGGCTCCCTTGTCCACAGAGAACATAAAACAAGTTTATACCGTTAAATCTGGAGATACCTTGGGAACGATAGCTAAACAGATGTACGGCGACGGTTCCCTCTATACAAAAATTTATGAAGCCAATAAAGAAAGACTAAAGAATCCCAACCTGATCTTTGAAGGACAAAAATTGGTCATACCTAACTAGATTTTTCTTAGAATTTAAAAGGTTATCTTAAAAGAGAGTGAATTACCTCGTCGTAAATCACTCTCTTTTTTATTTTGACCCTGAGGAAGAAGAAAGAAAAAAGTCGAAGATTAAGAGGAAATAAGTAAATTATAAAGAATAGATATAAAATGAAAATTTGAAATATTAAGTGAAGAGAAATTAGAAAATCACAAAGAATGATGAGCAGAGAAAAGTACAAAAGACAAAAGCAAATGAATTTAGGGGGATGAATCATGAATTTAGAGAAGGCTTACTACGAAAGCTCCGCAGGATTATTGGTTACTGATGCAGACTTTAAAGTAATTTGGGCTAATCGTTTCGAAGAAGAGTTTTATAATAAGCCGGTTATTGGGCTGGATGTGGTAGATTGCCATAAGTCTGAGAACAGAGAGAAGATACGTGAATTTATCGGAAGGTTTAAGACTGGTGAAATGAAAGAGTTTACGAAAACTGCCATAGGAATGATCATTACTTATAGCAGTTATACAATTGACGGAGAGTTCGCCGGATTGGTCAGAACAAGAATCAGGATGCCTCAATAAATCTCCTGACAAAATTGCCTATACTTGAAAATCGGTCATCGTTCAAACAGCTGAGGGAATGCCCAGCTGTTTTTTTATTGTGGAAAGTATAAACGTATTGACTAAGTGATCATAGTGTATATAATGTATATATACACTATTTTACGCGGTAGGAGGTGATCTTTTGGATATTATTATCAGCAACTCCAGCGGGAAGCCTATTTATGAGCAGATCACTTCTCAAATAAAGAACTTAATTATAACAGGGGAACTCAGGCCTGGGGATGCCCTGCCATCCATGCGCCTCCTAGCTAAAGAATTGCGCATTAGTGTAATTACAACGAAAAGAGCTTATGAAGATTTAGAACGGGATGGATTTATCCAGTCCATCATGGGAAAAGGAAGTTTTGTGACTTCGCAAAATACAGAGTTAATACGGGAAGAGCATTTGCGGAAGATAGAGGAATACCTCCAAAAAGCTATTGAGACAGCAAAGCTCTCAGATATATCCCTGGAAGAGCTTCTGGAGATAACGACCATGCTTTATAAGGAAGGGGAGGAATAAATGGTGAATGTCCTTGAAGTTAAAAATCTATCTAAAAAATATAATGAGTTTCAATTAAAGAATGTCAAGTTTTCCTTGCCCCAGGGCTGCATTATGGGTCTGGTAGGGGAGAACGGAGCAGGAAAAAGTACAACAATAAAGCTATTGCTCAATTTGATTCGACGTGACGGGGGAGAAGTAGAGATCTTCGGCAAGGATAATTTAACCCATGAGAGAGAGATCAAGGAAGATTTAGGAGTGGTATTTGACGAGAGTAACTTTCCGGATAATATGAATGCCATAGATATCTCTTTAATGATGAAAAATGTCTATAAGAATTGGGATCAGGAGATCTTTGAGGGTTATCTCCGGAGGTTTGCCTTAGCACCAAAGAAAAGGGTCAAAGATTATTCCAGGGGCATGAAAATGAAGCTGTCCATTGCCGTAGCACTCTCTCATCACCCTAGGTTCTTGATTCTCGATGAACCCACCAGTGGATTAGACCCTATGGTGCGGGAAGAGATTCTGGATATTTTCCTGGAATTTATACAAAATGAAGAACACTCCATTCTTATTTCTTCACATATCATCAGTGATCTTGAGAAAATCGCCGACTATATTACTTTTATTCATAGTGGAGAGGTGTTATTCAGCGAAGCAAAGGATCAGCTCCTGGAGGATTATGGGATCTTAAAATGCAGCCATACAGAATTGGACCAATTGGATAAAGAGTTGATCATAGGCTATCGGAAAAATCAGTTCGGCATTGAAGCCTTGGTTAAAAGAAAAAAACTCAAAGGGAAATTCCTGGTGGATTCAGTAGGAATAGAGGATATAATGCTGTTTTATAGCAGGGGGGCAGGAAAATGAAAGGATTGATGATCAAGGATATCTTTGCGCTAAAGACTCAAGGCAAGATACTTTTGGCCTTGTTGGTATTCTATGCCGTGTATTCGATTGTATTTCAAAATCCCAGTATGTTGGCCGCTATGATTATCCTTTTATGTATTATGTTACCGATGACCACAATGGCTTATGATGAAAAAAGCAAATGGGATAAATATGCTCTATCTATGCCCATCCAAAGAAGAACCATTGTCTTAAGCAAATATTGTTTTGCGATCATTGCTGAGCTTTTAGGAGTCGTTATTGTGGGAGTTCTCGGTGGGGTCATTGTCTTTTTTACGGGTGAAATGGAAATCAGGGAACTGCTCATCATGACTCTGGCACTGGGTGGAGTTGGTTTGTTCTTGCTCGCCGTAATCCTGCCTATACTCTTTAAATTTGGTATAGAAAAGGCCAGATTTATTGTACTGCTGGTGTTCTTTATCCCCTCTATGGTCGCAATGATGCTTCCTCGGCTAGGGCTTGAACCCCCCAGTCTTGAAACCATAAAACTATTAGGGTATGCATCTCCTTTGATTGTTATAGGTATGCTTCTCCTTTCGATGAAAGCCTCCATCGGTATCTATAATAGAAAAGAGTTTTAAAACATGCTGTGAAGAGAAGAATCTTTGGACTGATGTTCAAGGATTCTTTTTCATTTTGAGGACAATCCTGATTGATTTAGCATGAAAATTACCTTTATTTGACACACTAACCATACCCAATGGTGGTCCTCTGTAAAATCGCTGTTCAGGAAGGCTAGGGAAGCACATTGTTTAAGGAATTAACTCAAAAAGCCCTTTCTTTAGGAACTAAAAAAAATAGAAATGAAAAAGATGGTCAATGGGGAATCCAATCTGGGCCTTTGGACAATTCTCTCCAGGAAAACCTGCAAAGCTTAAAACAGACCTTTGATCTATGTGCAGACATTTCTTTCCGGGAATTCGAAATTAATGCCGGTAAACCTATCCGTGCCGCACTGATTTATTTTAAGGGAATTACCGATGCTAAACGAATCTCCGAGCAGATGCTGGAACCGATCATGTATGTAGCTCCCGAATTAAGAGATGATGATCAGTCAATAGATAACAAAGCCATTCACTATGTCCAGAATCGCTTAAGCACGGCAGCTAGTGTTGAAACAACCCAGGACATAGGTGAAGTAACAAAAGGGATCTTGGATTCTAAGGTGGCCTTACTGATGGATGGAGTTTCCAGTGCTTTGCTGATGGATGCTCCCGGGGGGAAAACAAGAACTTTAGCCGAACCTGACTCAGAGCCCGTTGTCCGGGGACCTAAAGACGGCTTTGTAGAAAGTTTGTCCACCAATATCATGCTCCTGCGCCGCCGCATACGTACCAGCCTTTTAAAAATGGAGACACTTGAGATAGGGGATTTAAGCCGCACTCAAATCGCGGTATGCTATGTTCAAGGAATTGCCAATGATAAAATCGTTGAAGAAGTAAAGACCCGCCTGAAAAGGATTAAAATAGATGGAATCCTGGCCAGTGGCTATATCGAAGAAATGATTCAGGATGAACCTATATCAAATTTCCCTTTGATCTTTACTACGGAGCGTCCTGACCGTGTTGCCGGCTGTTTGCTGGAGGGAAGAGTGGCGATTTTAGTGGACAATACTCCTGTGAGTCTTGTGGTACCCTGCACCTTCTCGACAATGCTTCAGGCTTCCGAGGATTACTATATTTCTGCCGAATTTTCTACTTTTGTCCGAATTCTGCGCTTTATCGGCCTGAATTTTTCTCTGATGCTCCCGGCTTTAACAGTAGCTGTCTTTTCCTTTCATCAAGAGTTGATCCCTCTGCCGCTTCTCGCCACTGTGGCAGGCGCTCGGCAAGAATTACCCCTTCCCATTTTCATGGAAATTCTTGCCATGGAGATAACCTTTGAGTTGCTTCGGGAAGCGGGAGTCCGTCTTCCCAAAACCATAGGCCAGGCGATCAGTACCGTAGGGGGTATAGTCATTGGCCAGGCTGCAGTAAATGCCGGTTTTGTGTCTCCGTTATCTGTGATTGTAGTGGCTTTGACGGCCATTTCCTCTTTCACGATTCCTAACTATCCGGCAGGGACATCTATCCGTATTTTGCGCTTCTTCCTTCTCGTGTGTTCAGCCATTTTAGGAATCGTGGGAATTATGTTTGCTCTTATGCTCATTCTCTTTCACCTCACTAGTCTGAGATCATTTGGCGTACCTTATCTCAGCCCATTTGCTCCCTACAGTCCCAGAGATTTTAAAGACAGCATCATTCGTGTACCCTGGTGGGCCATGATCACCCGCCCCCGGTTGTATGAAGGTAAGGAACCGGAGCGCCAAGCCCGGAATCAGGGACCTCAAAAGCCTGATCAAGAGGGAGGGGGCTCCCATCAATAAAGAACGAATATCCGATTCACAGTTCACTGTGCTTTTGTTTTTAACGATGATGACAACGGCTGTTCTCTATGTGACCAGTATTACAGTCCAGGATGCCAAGCAGTCGGCTTGGATAGTTCCCCTTCTGGCATCAGGCCCCGGATTTTTTTCCCTATGGTTAATTGTAAAGCTTGGCCGCCGTTTTCCAGAGAAGGATTTAATCCAATACAGTACGGTTATTGCGGGGAAAATTATTGGCAAAATCATTGGGATAGGCTATATTTTCTATTTCTTTGTTTCCGGTTTCTTGATTATACAGCAGTTTACCGAGATTCTCTTTCTCTTCTTTTTGGGAAATACCCCCACATGGTTTGTCGGCCTTTGTTTTCTATTGGTCTGCAGTTATGGTGTTTTGCTGGGTATCGAAGTGATCGCTCGCTCCGCTCAATTTGTGCTTCCGCTGTTTGTGGTTAGTCTGATGAGCATTGCTTTTTTTTCTTTTCGGGATATGCACCTGGAAGAATTACTCCCCCTATTCGAAGGGGGACTGGGCGCGGTGGTTAAGGCATCCTTTGTCCCGGGTTCCTGGTTTGGTGAATGCATTATTCTGGCTTTTTTATTACCGTATATCAATAAGCGCAAAGAGATTTTTCGCAAGGGCTCCTGGGCGATTATAGCTGCCGCCATCTTCTTTACTGGGAACATTCTTTTAACATTGCTTATTTTAGGCCCGGAACTATCAGCCAGCTACGACTTGCCTTTTTGGCTGATGATCCGCTTTATCGAGGTGGGGCGCACTTTTTTGCGTATCGAGACCTTCATCATCTTCCTCTGGATTGCAGGGGCCATTGTGAAGCTTACCTTAGCCTATTATTTGGGATGTACTGTGGTCGCCGAAGTGTTTGGCTGGAGATCCCGTCAATGGATTGTAATTCTTTTTGGGTCGGCTCTATTTGCGGCCTCAACTTTTTTTCTGAACAATGCTGTGGAATTAAACCTGGTTTTGAGCAAATATTGGCCGCCTTTTGCGTATGTCTTCCAATTGGTGATACCAGGCCTTTTATTGGGAGCGGCTTACCTATTTAAGAAAGGAAGAAAAACCCGGTGAAGAAGAAGATTCGCGGATTGCTATTTTTCGGTCTTATAGCAAGTTTACTCCTATTGAGCGGATGCTGGGATAGTAAGGAAGTGGAGGACTTAGCTGTCTCAACCCTTATTGCCTGGGATAGGGTCACCGTCGATGGGAAGGATCTATGGCAGATTTCTACCCGCATCCTGGATTTGACGACAGATCAAACCGGTGGGGGAAAAGGAAAATCCTATGCTCATGAAATTCTGCTTAAAGGAACAGGAATTACTATCCAGGATGCCTTTAACCAACTGGTCATGCGCCTGCCGGCTATGAATTTTATTGAGCATAATGTAGGCATTATTATAGGGGAAAGAGTGGCCCGTGAAGAACTCCCCAACATCATGGGCGCGGACCTGCGTTTTCCCCGCTCTCGTATTAGTGTTGATGTTTTTACTTGTGAGGGAGAAGCCTTTAGGATTCTGCAGACAGAGCCTGAATTGAGTTTCACTCTATCCAAAGAGGTGCGCAAAATTGCGGACAAAACCGCGGAGGAAAGTGGAGCATCCCTCAAAATGACCGCTTTAGATTTCAGTAAGCAGATTATTCGCAAGGACCGGGATGCCGTATTACCCCAGATCAAGGTCTACAACCAGCAGGAAGGAGAAGAGACAGCGGAGCAATCAGTAGTAATTCAGGGGTTTGGAGTGGTTCGTGATACAAAGTTGGTGGGGTGGCTGGGGGACGAAGAAACTTTAGGGTATATCCTCAGTGTCGGAAATCCAACAAGTCCTGAGATCCCTCTTCCAGTGGAGCGGGAAGATATCATATTCAGTTACTTTATTACCAGCGCCAAGGGGCGGATTTCCTCAGGGCTGGTGGAGGGAAAGCCCAAATTTACCCTACATATTCAAACCAAAGGTGTAGTGCACGAAGCAAGTACTCCAATACTGACAGAGAAGGATCGACCGGCGTTGGAAAAGGACATTGAGGAAAAGATTATCGACTTGGTATGTAAAGCTGTCGCCAAGGCAAAAGAATATGATGCGGATATTTTCGGCTTTAATGAACATCTTCATCGCTATCATCCCAGGGATTGGGAGAAAATTGCCCCGGATTGGCGGAAGTATTTTAAGGATGCAGAAATCGAAGTGGAGGTAGAAGCTGAGGTCAAAGCCTTCGGCGCATCCAGTACTGGGTTTAATTTTTAAAATCTTGGCTGATTTTAGTTTTTTGATTAGAAAGGTAGGGCTCCCCCATGTGAGGGAGCTTTATTTTTTTTAATGGTAATTTGTCAGAAGAAAATATAAAATAGGAAATATATATACAACTATACATCAGGATGAAGAGGGGTCAGAGAAACTATGCAAGGAATTATTGAAAGACAGCAAGAAGGAATGGGTCAAAAGCACCTGGGAAGAAAGGGCCTTATCGCCTTTATCGTATTAATGAATATGTTTATTCCTTTATCGATGGACCTGTATCTGCCGGCATTGCCGACCATGAACGAATATTTCGGCAGTAGTGCCGCCATAACGAATTTAACCCTGAGCCTGTTTTTCCTATTTTACGCAGCAGGTATTCTGGTTTGGGGACCTTTAAGCGATCGTTATGGCCGGAAGGTCATCATCATGATGGGGAGCGCTATTTATATTGCCAGCAGTATTGCGTGTGCCCTATCCCCCAGTATTACATTCTTAATTATTTCCCGCGCCTGCCAAGGAATTGGCTCAGGAGGGATTACCTCCGCCTCCATGGCTATAGTTAAAGATTGCTTCACAGGGAAGAATAGGGAAACGATTCTGGCCATCACTCAATCGATTTCCGGATTGGCCCCTATGCTTGCCCCCATCGTCGGCGCATGGATTTTGTATTTCACTGATTGGCGAGGATCTTTTTGGTTATTAGCTCTCATTAGCATAATTAATTTAGTATTAACTATCCTATATAAAGAAACATTGAGAGAAGAAGAGCGCTACCGGGGTAGTCTCTTAGGCTCCTGGAGCCGCTTGGTGGTGGTGGCCAGGAACAAAAGCTTTATTATCCCAGCCCTCATTTTTGCTTTTGGCTCCATCCATTTTATGGGCTATATCGCGGTCTCTTCCTATGTCTATATCGATTATTTTGGTCTCAGTGAGCAGATGTATAGCTACTTTTTTGCTGCCAATGCCTTAATCTCGATCTTAGGGCCGGCTATCTATATCCGCTACTTTATTAATTTCAATAAGAGGGCTTTAGCCGTGTTGTGCTTTGGTGTGGCTGCTTTAAGCGGAGTTCTTATTATGACCTTAGGACAATTGTCTCCCTTTATCTTTTTGGTGGGGATTATCCTCATGTCCCTTACAGGAACGGTTATGCGTCCCTTCAGTACGAATATTCTCATGGAACAGCAAAAAGGGGATGCGGGATCCATGTCTTCCATTATCAATATGTCC
Organism: Desulfitobacterium sp. PCE1; assembly: GCF_000384015.1. Lineage (NCBI taxonomy): Bacteria > Bacillati > Bacillota > Clostridia > Eubacteriales > Desulfitobacteriaceae > Desulfitobacterium > Desulfitobacterium sp. PCE1. Next base: position 1,803,002 of record NZ_KB913023.1, read on the forward strand.
TTTACACTATTCGGCAGTTTAGGTATGGCCATCGCCTCCATCTCCTGGGGAAACATCGTCGTCGGCCTGGGTGCCTTAATCGCCATAGGATCAGGGATTTCCATACTTGCCTGGTACGCCTTTATGAAGTCCAGCATTCCTTGTGCCGGGGTAAAAGACAGTCAGTAATTATAAAGCATCGCCAATTTAGAGAACTTATGGAGGCAAAAACATGAGAGCCTTTGTGGGAATTGATTTTACTGAAGAAATTAAGGATGAAATCTATGGGTTTCAACAGAAGCTGAAAGGTTATGCCCAGAGAGGAAGATGGAAACATCGGGATAATTTTCATCTTACGTTAAAGTTCTTAGATGAAATTTCTCCCGCTCAGAAGACAGATATTGATGAAGCCCTGCTGAGACTATGCCATAAGGAAAGACCCTTTAATTTAGAGTTAAAGGGCCTGGGAGTATTCACCGGCAAAGAATCCATTCGGGTATTATGGCTGGGATTAGCCGGTGATATCCAGGAGATGGAGTCCCTCCATCAAAAGGTGAGCCAGGCCTTGGTCCCTCTAGGCTTTCCTCCCGAGAGAAGGCGCTTTAGTCCCCATATCACCCTGGGACAGGATATCGTGTTTGAAGGCGGATTTGAGGAAATCAATGCAAAGATCGAAGGCTTTGAGTTCAGCCCTACCCATGTGGAGAGGATTCATCTCTTTAAAAGTGAGCAAATCCAGTTCAAGAGAATTTATACAAAGATCTCGGAGTATCCTCTGGGCTAAGCGATGATTGAACTGCTTTGAATATTGCTCCAGGCATAAAAAAGGAGCCACGACAACTGTTGTCGCGGCTTCTTTCGTGATCTTATCAGGCTTTGATTCCGAAGGGTGATGGTGATTTGGAAAGTATTGAAAGCTGTCTCCAGGATTTTGCTTTCGGCGTTCACTCCATAAGCTGCGCGGAGCAATCTAATCGCTCAAGACCTCCACTGCGTCGGGTTCCCGGCTAAATCGGCTCCTGCCTCATAGCCGGTTGGAAACGTCCTGTTTCCAACCCGACTCCGCTGCAGTCTTTTCGCGAAGATTGCTTACCTGCTCGCTTAGAATCCGTTCTCTGCCTTAAAGCAAAATCCTTGGGCTGTCTTTCGGGTTTGAGTGGCCTGGATATAGGATAAGCTACACGACCCGAGCCGTCTTTTCATCTTCTTCCGGTACAGCCTGCTTATTGCTTAACCATACCTTTCAGCACGGTCTCTAAAGTGCTTTTCTTTAAAGGTCCCCGGTACCCGGTTACTATGTATCCTTCCTCATCAATGAATAGGGTGGTGGGAATGGTGGAAACGCCATAGACAGAGGCAGCTTGGGTGTTCTTATCCAGATAAATAGGGAATGCATACCCTTCCTTTTTCACAAAAGCCTGGCCGGATTCCTCGGTTTCCCGCTGGCCATCCACCAGATCCACCATAAGAAAAGCCACCTCGTTTTTATATTGAGCGTAAGCCTCGTTAAAATGGGGCATTTCCTCACGGCAGGGAGGGCACCAGGACGCCCAGAAATTTAGTACCACAGGCTTCCCTTGAAAATCCGATAATTTATACTCAGCGCCGTCAGTCCCATAGATTGTGATATCAGGGGCCATGGTTTTCTTTTCTTCCTGGGCTGCAGCAGGATCTCCTTCTTGGGAACTGGGTTTTTCTTGTTCCAGGGTGACGGATTCCTGAGTAGACCCATACTTTGCCGATAAAGAAGAATAGACCCCATAAGCTCCCCCTAGAAACAGGACAAAGACGACAATGCCCAGAATCAACTTGGTATTATTATTCATAATTACCTCCTCAAGGAAAGTGTTTTTTATCTTTTATAATGTGGATGTGTGATGACTAAAAGGTAAGCAGCGTCAGGAAATATCCCATCATCCCTGTAGCCATTAATACTCCCACCAGAACGAGAAGTCCTCCGGACAAAAAGTTAATAATTCGATAATTTCTCTTAATAAAGTCCAAAGTGGATTTCAGGCGTTCAATAAGCAGAGCGCTGGCCACAAAGGGAATTCCCAGTCCTAAGGAAAAACACAAAAGCATGAGTATTCCCTTGAGACTTTCCCCTTCGGTAGCGGCGAACATCAAGGCGGAACCTAAAAATGCTCCCACACAAGGAGTCCAGCCGATGGAGAAAATGATGCCGAAAAGCAAAGAGGAGAAAAACCCTAAGTTCACGACCTTCATATTAATCTGCCGATTGATATTGAGAAAGGGAATTCGGATCACACCCATAAAATTGAGCCCAAATACAATCACGATAAGCCCAGTAACAAGATTGATTCCCTGATTATATTCCCGGAAAAAGCCGCCCAAAGTGCCGGCAAAAGCTCCCAGAGTAACGAAGACCAGAGTGAAGCCCAGAACAAAGCCAAGAGCATTGGTCAGGGTTCTCATTGTTTTGTCATCGGATCCTTGTCCTGCAAAATAGGAAATGTAAATGGGCAGCATGGGAAGCAGGCAAGGAGAGATAAAGGTAATAATTCCTTCCAAAAATAAAAGTAGGTACTCCACAGGATCATCCTTTCGGTGAAATACATTTAAAGTGAAAACTGAATTGAGTTCCTTGGTTGGGTTGGCTCTCTACAGAGACGCGAATGGTGTGCCGATCGGCAATCTGCTTGGCAATAGCCAGTCCCAAGCCGGTTCCGGTTTTATTCTCCACGGCTTTTGATTTATAAAAGCGGTCAAAGATGTGAGGCAAATCTTCAAGGGCGATACCTATTCCTTTATCCCGGATGGTTACGGTATTATTCGCAAAAGTGATCCATACTTCCTCTTTAAGTGGGGAGAACTTTATAGCGTTATCCAAAATAATCAGGAACATTTGACGGAGACGCACATAATCTCCCAGGATAGAACAAAGAGGAGCGTCCTGATCTAATTCTGTTTTTAATACGATATCTTTGCTGCGGGCGATATTCTGAGCGCTTCGGATCACATCACGGAGCAGATCCCCAAGGTTGATTTCCTCCATCTCCATCTTAAAGTCGGGATTTTGTAAACGGGTTAAATCCAAAAGGTCATTCACCAGGCGCTGTAAAAAGATGCTTTCATTAAGCATTTGCCTATGGTAGTCCTTGATCTGATCCGGATCAGCAATGACTTCATCACAGAGAGCTTCCAAAGAACCCCGGATGACCGTTACAGGGGTTCTAAGCTCGTGGGAGATATTGGCGATGAAGTCGCGACGCTGTTGTTCCAGACGTTCACTTTCATGGCTGGCCAGCTCCAAACGCTCACTGAGAATATCAATAGCTGAGGCTAGTTCCCCGATGTCATCTTTTTGCTGAACTCCGGTCTTGGCCAGATAGTCACCCTTAGCCAGTTGAAGAGTGGAGTTTTTCATACGGTTTAAAGGTTTGGTAAATGTATACGCCAAGAGAATGGAAAGGAGAAGGGATAAGAGGAGAGCTGTTCCGATGCTCATGGCTAGAATCCCTGCTCCCTGCCGAAGAGCTTCCTTGGTTCCCTGAATGGGAGAATGAAGAAGCAAGGCACCGACCACGTTATCTCCAGCTTTGATGGGGGCTCCCACAGTTAAGGTAGGGGTATTGAGAAGGGAACTGAAGCCTTCGCTAAAGGTGGTTCTACCCTGAAACACTTCTTTGACAACCTGATCAGCGTCTGCTGGTAAATCGGCATAGTTAATCTGCCGGTTGGTCATATGGCCAATGGTCATAAGCTGCAGGGATTCATCCACGATCCAGACATCTGCCATAGCGATCTTATCAAGGAATTGGAGGTAAGAGCTATATCCTCCCATACCCTGCATCATGCCGCCCATGCCCATACCCATGCCGTGCATCATGCCACCCATACCGCCCGCACCGCTCATGCCGCCTTTACCGGCCGCGTTGCCGCGGGTATCAGTGGCGGCATTGGAGTTGCTTATTAAAGTCGAAAGAGTCCCGGCAATAGAGACCGCGCGTTTCTCCATTTCAACTTTGTGCAGATGAATCGTCTGATTCTTGAACAACGTCATAAACACACTGCCGATAATGAGTGAGAACAAGAGCAGGCTCATGGAAAAATAAAGGGTGAGTTTAAGGGCGATTTTATTCTTCATTCGTTTTCTCCCCGAATTTATAGCCCACACCCCAAATGGTTTTAATCTCCCAATTTTCATGGGGGAAGGAATCCAATTTGGAGCGCAAGCGTTTAATATGGGAATCCACGGTACGGATATCTCCAAAGTAATCATAGCCCCAAACGCTATTGAGGAGATTATCCCGGGAGAACACTTTGTTGTGATTCGATGCCAAAGTCCAGAGGATTTCGATTTCTTTCTTGGTTAAGGAGACAGGATGTTGGTCAATGGTCACAAGATAGTCGTCCAGATTGATCATAAGGTTATCAAAGGAGAAAACTTGCTTTTTCTGCTCGTCGGTTTGACTGATTCTGCGCAGAAGAGCTCGGATTCTCGCCATCACCTCACCGGGGGAAAAGGGCTTGACGATATAATCATCTGCCCCGATATCCAGCCCCATGATCCTTTCGAAATCCTCGCCCCGAGCGGTAATCATGATGATAGGGACATTTGAGGTTTTACGAATTTCCCGGCAAACCTCAAAACCGTCTACTTTAGGCATCATCACATCCAATAAGACCAGATCGGGTTGAAGCTTATGAAAAAGCTCCAGTGCTTCGCAGCCATCCAAAGCAATATGAGGCTGATAGCCTTCTTTTTTCGCATATTCTTCTAATATCGATGTAATTTGTTTATTATCATCCGCAATTAATAAAGTTAACATAACGATCTCTCCCTAATTGCCTTTAGCCCATTTTACCATAGTATTGTTAAAAACTTGTGTGACAAAAGTCATCCTTCTGGACCGGCGTCTTATTGCACTGCTTAATCCGTTTATTAAGGACTGAGAAATACAATGGTTTTGGCTTAGAAAAGACATAGTTCTGTCATAATTTTTGATTACTCTATAATCAAGGATTCAGACAGAATTCTTGACACTATCAGAAAGTATAAACTTGCGTTATATACTTTCTAAGCATAAGGACAACCAACGGCTTTGCCTCACTGGGGATATGGGTCAAAGGCACGGCGAAGCCGGGTTTTCTTTAAGCCTAGGGTATAAAAAATTAGGAGGTATGAATATGACAAAGTTCAAAAAGGCTATACTGATTGGAGCCATCGTGCTCGGAGTAGGGGTATCTTCCTCAACGGTCCTGGCTGCCTCTGCCTATAAGAACCCCGTAGAGGCATTAGCGGGAATCACCGGAAAAACAGTAGAAGGGGTACTTACTGAACACTATGAAACAGGTAAAAGCCTAGGAGCCATGGCCGATGAGGTTGGTAAACTGGATGAATTCCAAAAAGAGCTTTTGGAAATGAAAAAAGATGCTTTGGCTCAAAGAGTTGAATCCGGAGATTTGACACAGCAACAAGCAGATCGAATGATTACATCCGTTGAAGAGAATCAGGCTTATTGCTACGGCGATGGCTATGGTAGAGGACGCGGAATGATGGGATCCGGTTATGGAGGAGGTATGTTTGGTCGTGGCCAAGGCGGCTGCGGCGGATTCGGCTACAATCAAGCCAGATAGTACTTTCTAAAATCATCATTAATAGTAGGATTCTCAATCGGCTTTGTTCCTACACAGGAATACTCCTGCTCTGCTCTTAATTCATGAAGAGACATTGCTTTCTCCAAAGGCCAAAGGGCCCAGGGGAGGGCATTTTTTTATTAATAGCCAGGGTTGAGGAAGGCTGCGATGAAACTAGAGTACCTGTTCTCTTTTATAGACAGCACGTGTCAATAGGCTTGACGACCAAATATAAAACAACTTCCCTTAATTAAGAGGAAGTTGCTTCTAGATAAAAAGTAAGTAAACTAATCCGGATCAGAGATCTTCAATCTGCCAATCAATGGATTCCTTACCTTGGGATACTAAAAAGTTATTGGTCTTAGAAAAAGGCTTGCTGCCAAAAAATCCACCATAAGCAGAGAGTGGGCTGGGATGAACGGATTTTATAATGAAATGTTGAGGATTAGTGATAATACTTTGCTTGGTCTGCGCATTTTTTCCCCAAAGGATAAACACCACGGGCTCTTGGCGCTGATTCAAGAGGAAGATCACTTTATCCGTAAATTGATGCCATCCTATCTGAGCATGGGAATTGGCCTGACTGGCGCGAACGGTCAGGGAAGTGTTCAGGAGTAAAACCCCCTGATCTGCCCATTGTTTGAGGTAACCATGGTTGGGAATCCTACATCCAAGATCGTCCTGCAATTCTTTAAAGATATTTTGCAGGGAGGGCGGAGCCGGTACACCGGGTTTAACAGAAAAGCTTAATCCATGGGCTTGGTTCGGACCATGGTAGGGGTCTTGCCCCAGGATGACCACTTTTACACCTTTATAAGGGGTAAAATGCAGGGCATTAAAAATGTCGTACATATCGGGATATATAGTTCGGGTTCGGTACTCCTGTACCAAATACTTTCTCAGCTTTTGATAATATTCCTGCTGAAATTCATCCTTTAATAATTCGTGCCAATCATTTTTCAATATTTGCATCGTTATCACCCATATTTATTATACCATAGCCCAGGATACGATTGTTTTTTAGTTTTTTGTTTAATTTGTTCGAAAAAATTAATTGAGTATAGTCAGAAAATAGTGTATAAATAACTAAGAGGAGGCATGCGGATGACAATTATTAACAACAACTTAATGAAAAAATTCATTATCATCCTGATTGTCTTTTTCTGTTTGTTCAGCGGCCCAAAACCATCGGTTCAAGCTCAGACCAATCAGCGGGTATTGTTTATCAGTTCGTACTCGGAAAGCTTTGAGACTGTACCGGAACAAATTGCCGGGATTCACGAAGCTTTGGATCCACAGAATATTCTCTTGGATATTGAATATATGGATACCAAGCGGTTTGATACTCAGGAAAATGTCCATAATTTCTTCACTTCCCTGCAATACAAACTGGACCATACCGAACCCTATGATGCCATCATTGTAGGGGATGATCGAGCTCTTGATTTTGCCATGACTTATCAGAAGGAGCTTTTTGCCGAGCTCCCTATTCTATTTTTAGGGATAAATGATATCAACCGGGCGGAAGAGGCAGCGCGCAGCTCATACATAACCGGTATTGTGGAAAGTGTTCCCATCAAAGAGAATATAGAACTCGCCCTGAAATTTAACTCGAATGTCAATCGGGTCCTGGGTCTTGTCGAAAGCAGCATCACCGGGATGGGGGAGAAGGATCAGTTTTATGGTGCGGTAGGATTTTATCCAAGCCTGCGTTTTGAAGATGTAAATATTTCCGAACATACCCAGGAGGAAATGGCGGGTATCCTGCAAGAGATCAAGGATGACACCATTGTCCTATTTATAGGCAGTATGTACAGGGACAAGGCAGGTGTCGACCTATCCATTGATGAGGCGGCAGCCTTTATTAGCGCCAACACCCATGTTCCTGTCTATCGGCCGACCATCGGCGGGGTAGGTCAGGGATTTCTGGGAGGAATGCAGATATCCTATCGTGAGATGGGAAAGCGTGCTGGTGAAATGGCTGTGCAGGTACTCAGCGGAACTCCTGTCCAGGACATTCCGATGATGAACAAGAGTCCTTATCATGCCATCTTTGATTATCAAGTGGTGCAGCAATTTGATCTTCCAGAAAACTTCCTTCCCGGAGATGCATTTTTGCTCAATAAAGAAGTCAGCTATTTTGAGCAAAACATGAAGCTGCTCATGGGTGTATTTGCCGCTTTGTTCATTATGATGATCATTAGCACTTTAATGGGTATCGATAGCCTTAAACATCGTACCATGCAGCGAAAATTGAGGGAGAGCAATGAGGAACTCTCAGCTACTTATGAGGAGCTGGCAGCTACCGAAGAAGAACTTCGTCATCAATATAAGCTTATCGAAGAGAATGTCCAGAGAATCGAGCTTTTTAATCAAAAGTATGAGCACGCCATTTACAGTACCAATAGCGTGGTATGGGAACTGAATCTGAGCAATCGGAATATCTATTTCTCCCAGAACTTTCAAAACTGGCTTTCCCATCCCTTTCCATGGATGGAGCCCTTTGATGTGCTCATGAAAAAATACCTTGATGAAAAGACCGCCCAATTGATTAATGACGAAATAGCAGCTTATCTGGATGGAAAAAAGAGCGAGATTATGGTTGAGTTTCCGGTTAAGCCCAGCTCGAATCAGCCCCGGTGGATAAAAGCCCATGGCAAATCCATCCAGGGAAGTGGCGAAGAGGAGGTCATCCTTTACGGAATTCTAACGGATGTGACGGAAGGGAAACGGCAGCAGGAGCATATTGATCACCTTGCCCATTATGACTATCTGACCAATCTGCCCAATCGTATGTCCTTTATGAAAACACTTCAAGAAGAGGTGGAAAAGGGTCAGCCTTTATACATTATTCTGATGGATATTGATAATTTTAAGGAAATCAACGATACCTTAGGTCATGTTTGGGGAGATAAGGTCTTAAGGTCAGTAGCTCAAAAGCTATCGGATAATGCCTGCCCTAATATGTTTATCTCCCGATTCGGTGGCGATGAATTCCTCGTGCTGATTACGAATCGGGATGGTTGTAGCATGGAGGAGTGCATTAAACATATTCGTACACTATTCGAGCAGCCCATTCCTGTTGATCGCAATGAGTATACGATTAAATTTAGCATGGGGATTACCCGTTATCCCGAGGACAGCACAAATATTGATCAGCTGATTATGAATGCAGATACCGCTTTATATCAAGTCAAACGCAACGGCAAAAACCATCATCTTCTTTACAATAAAGAAATGCAGCAGGAACTCCGCAATAAAGCAGTTACGGAAGGAATTATTCAGAAGGCAGTCCAGGAGGACGGGTTCTACCTGGTTTATCAGCCTCAAGTCAATGTAAAGACGGGTGAGATAGAGAGCTTTGAGGCCTTGGTACGTTTAAAGCACCACGCTATTCCTCCTGATGTATTTATTGGTATCGCTGAGGAATCGGATCTGATCTGCCAGATCGGCAGAGCAGTGACTAAAGAGGCCATTCGTCAGGCAGCAAATTGGCGGGATAAAGGCCATCCCCGCAAACCCATCTCGATCAATTTCTCCAGCAAACAGATTAGAGATAAGGATTATCTTCAGTTCCTCATCAATACCTTGGAGGAGTATGAGTTAGATCCTCAGTATTTAGAGATTGAAATTACGGAGAGTATCTTACTGGAGGAGACCGAACTTACTCTGGAGCTCTTGGAGCGGATCAAAGAATTGGGTATAAAAATAGCTTTGGACGACTTTGGCACAGGTTTCTCCTCACTCAATTATCTGACCTACATACCGGTGAATAAGGTGAAATTGGATAAGAGTTTATGCGATAAGTTTTTAAGCCCCGATAATATCAAAGTTATCGAGAGCATTATCTCTCTGGCTCATAGCCTTAACTTGGTGATTACCGCCGAAGGCATTGAAGAGCAATGGCAGTATGAGCAATTAAAAGCAAGCGGCTGCAATACCATTCAAGGGTATTTGTTCAGCAAACCTTTAATAGCAGAAGAAGCAGAAAAAATCTATGAGAAGAACTTTTTACATTTGATTTAAGATGTAATTCTTGGATACGCACACTTTTTTCGGCAATACTAGCGAAAAGGAGTGTGATTCCTATGAATGGAAATGCTGAGCTCTTAAATTTCATCTACCAGAACTCTCAGATGGGTGTGTCAACCCTTAACCAATTGATAGAAATCGTTGAAGATGACAAGTTCAAAAACCATCTGAAATCTCAATATAAGGAATATCAGGAAATCCATAAGGCAGCTAAAGACATGTTGAATGAAAATGGTTTTGATGAAAAGGGTATCAGTACTTTGGAGAAAATACGTACCTACCTGATGATTAGCTTTGAGACTTTGACTGATAAAAGCCCTTCTCATATCGCCGAAATGCTGATTGTCGGCAGCAATATGGGTATAATCAATGCAGTGAAGAATATCAAAAAATATCAGGACGCTGAGCCGAATATCCTCAACCTAATGGAACGACTCTTGCGTTTCGAAGAAAATAATGTGCAGGAGTTGAAAGCATTTTTGTAAGTTCTCAAACAAGACCGCATTAAGCCCCAGAGTCCTTTGATACAAAGGGTCCTGGGGCTTTTGGCCGATCTAGGGAAAGGATATGAAAGCAGGCTCCCTAAGTATCCGAAAGAAGTCTCCAGGATTTTGCTTTCGGCGTTTACTCCATAAGCTGCGCGGAGCAATCTAATCGCTCAAGACCTCCGCTGCTGTCTTTTCACGAAGATTGCTTTCCTGCTCACTTGAATCCGTTCTCTGCCTGAAATCAAAATCCTTGGGATGCTTTTTCAGGGCTTGGGGGCAGAGCGATGTGGAAAGCGGTGCTAAAAAGGACCCGTCAGCGTAGCTTTACACACAAAAGGGAGCTATTGAGTGAACGTTGTGCGGAAAGCTACCTGACCCGACCTAACCTAACCCCGCCTTTCATTCATCTGCAGGTACTACGACAACAGCATAGCCAACTTCCCGGAAAAGACTCGCAAGCGTAACCCAACTCCCCACAGCCAAACATGGCTAAACCCAAGCATCTGTTGTAAACTCAAGAGAGAACATCAATCATCTTCCCAATCTGCATATACAAGTGAGGTTAGACAATGAAAGATGTCACAGCTGCCATTATAGTTAAAGGTAAAAAAGTCCTGATTGCCCGAAGAGCTCCCGGTGAAAAGCATGCGGGAGGCTGGGAATTCCCCGGAGGGAAAGTGGAAACGGGGGAGACTCCCGAGGCCTGTTTAAGGCGTGAGCTTTCTGAAGAGTTTGGGATAGAAACAGAGGTGCAGGCGTATATCCAATCAAGCCTCTATGAATATCCTCAAGGATCAATCCGTTTATTAGCCTATCAAGTCAAGATCCTCCAAGGGGATATCCAGCTGCGGGTCCACGACCGATATGAATGGGTTAGTGTTAATCAGTTGCTGAATTATGAGCTGCTTCCGGCAGATGTGCCTATAGCACACTATTTACAGGAGTATTTAATTCGAACAATGATTTAAGAAAATCTCGGGCATCCTTATGCTAATGAATGTGCCCGTGATGTATATCCGGGGTGTGATGATGGCAATGAGCCAGTGGTTTGTGAGTATGGATGTGGCTGTGCTCACCATCAAAGGAATCCGGGTGAGGATGATTATGATGGTGATCTTTATGGGAATGGCGGTGCTCATGAGTGAGGGCAGGATGCTCATGAAGATGCTCATGATCTTCACTGGAGGCCAAATAGGCTCCTGCGATCATAACCCCTAAGGCGATGAGAAAAGAGGGAGTGGGTATTTCCCTGAAGATCCCAAAGGATAAACCAACTCCGATGAAAGGAGCCAGTGCATAATAAGCACTGGTTCTCGCTGCGCCTAATTCTCGTTGTGCCCGCACATAAAAGAAGATACTCAATCCATAAGCGACAAAACCCAGCAAAAGTGCACATAAGCTATACCCGATACTGCTGAACCCTTCTTTAAGGAGCAGTGCTAAAGCTAAAGCCCCCATACCCGAGCCTAAGCCCTTAATAATGACGATATCCATGGGGTCTTTTATGGAGAGCTTTCTCGTGCAATTGTTTTCAAATCCCCAGCAAATGCATGACAGCAAAACAAAGATTGATCCTAGGGAGAGTGTAAAGTTGCTGAGATCTTCCACAGAAAGAATAATGCTGGCCAAAGTAATTAAGGCGAGTGCGGCCCATAAGCGCTTGCCTATGGATTCTTTGAAGATAAGTAAGGCAATGAGAGAGGTTGCCACAATTTCAAAATTTCCTAAAAGAGAAGCATGAGCTGCTGAGCTTAAAGCTAAGCCCACCATTAAAAATACGGGAGCGGCAATATCCAAGACAATCATGGCCAAGACATAGGGGAAATCCTTTTGGGTGATTCGGGCTTCCTTAACTTCCGATCCCTGTGTACGGCTAAATAAGCGAACAGCACACATCCCCAGTCCCGCGCCCAGATAGAGGAGGGCAGCCATCATGGTAGGGGAGATTTCCGCCAGTAACAATTTAGAGACAGGAGAACTAATGCCAAAAAGCAAGGCGGCGAGGACGGCAAAGAAAATAGCTGAGGTCTTTTTTGGTTCCAATGAAACACAACTCCTTTAAGAGTAAACAGTTCAAGCCTTATTTTAATTATAGGTGGGGTGGTCAAGACTTTTCAAGTCCTGAAACATGGATAAGAAAAAAAGCACGGATCGCCCTTTAAGGGCGACCCGTGCTTACCGACAAGGTCGGACTCATAGACCTGCTGATCCATTAACCTTAGTATGCTTAACTTTAGTACTTAATGAATTTATCCCCGGGTACATTACAGATAAAACACTTTTCGGGGACGATTTTCTCGATGTTGCCACAGACAGGGCAGAGGTAATAGAAGACTTCTTCGGTTGCGTCTAAGTTCTCTAAAGCATCTTTATAGAGCTTGGCATGGACTTCTTCTGCTTTCATTGCAAAAGTAAAGGTGGTCACTGCTGCTTTATTGCCTTCTTCTTCAGCGACTTTAATAAAATCAGGGTACATGCTTTCGAACTCATAGGTTTCACCGGCGATTCCATCCTTCAGATTATCCACGGTGGAACCTACTTTACCAGCGAGCTCCAATTCCCTGAGGGCATGCAGGGTCTCAGCATCAGCCGCTGCCCGAAAGAGTTTGGCGGCGTTGAGGTTACCATCTTTTTCGGCCTTTTTTGCGTAAGCAAGGTACTTTCTATTGGCTTGGGATTCACCGGCAAAAGCATCCATAAGATGTTTTAATGTTCTTTGTTGGTTCATTTGTTAATCCTCCATTCCTTATATAACTAGAGAGTGATGGGTTCCTCTAGTATAAACTAGATTCTACAGTTTCATTAAATTTCCTCTAAAGAAATTACCGGATGATATACATACATAATACAAAACCGGTTCGGGTTGACAAGCTGTCTTATGTTATTGTAGACTGAAGATAAATTCATAGTGAACCTCACTTTTCAGGTGGGGTAGAGGTTGCGATATTTAACAGTCCTTTTTGGAGCACGAGCAGCGAGGAGAACAAGGAGAAGGAAATATCGCCGAAGCTTTTAATACGCTCAGTATTATGGGCTGGGTCTGCAGTGAACAACTGCAGAACTGTCTCAATAGACGTCCCGGTTTATTGAGTTGTGCTATCTCGGCGGGGGAAAAGAGGGGTTTAAGGGCAATAGGACTTTTGCGACCTGAGTACCAACTCAGGTCTCATTTATTTTTCACACTATTTAATATTTTATGAAAATCAGGTAATGAGAAGAAGGAGAGGGTTCAGCAATGAAGAGAAAATTATCATTAGTCATGGCAGGGGTGCTTGCGGCCATGCTGTTGGTCACGGGCTGCAGTTCAGGTAGTCAGGGAAATGCCCAAACACCGGCCGCGGGAAATGAAGGCAATACATTCAAAGTCGGCTTGGAGGCAGGTTATGCCCCCTTTAACTGGACTCAGATGGATGCTGCCAACGGCGGAGTCAAAATTGAGGGCGGCGCTGAATATGCCGGTGGTTACGATGTGGAAATCGCCAAAAAGATTGCTGAAGGTTTAGGAAAAGAACTGGTCATTGTTAAAACCGAATGGGATGGTCTTGTTCCTGCTTTAACTTCCGGGAAAATCGATGCGATTATCGCCGGGATGTCCCCGACTGAAAAACGGAAAGAAACTATTGATTTCTCCGATATTTATTACCAGTCCGATCTGGTTATGGTGGTAAAGAACGGCAGCAAGTATGAAAACGCTACCTCTCTGAAAGATTTTAATGGGGCTAAAATTACGGCTCAGTTAAACACCTTCCACTATGATGTCATTGAGCAGATCGAAGGGGTTGCCAAACAAACCGCTATGGATAACTTCCCGGCTATGCGGGTAGCTATACAATCAGGCATGATTGACGGCTATGTTTCCGAGCGTCCGGAAGGGGTCAGTGCCCAAGCGGCCAACAGTGATTTCAAAATGGTTGAATTCACCGATGGATTCCAAACATCCCCTGAAGATACAGCCATTGCTGTAGGAGTGAAAAAGGGCAGCGAACTTACAGCCAAAATCAATGAGATCCTAAAAGGAATTTCTGAACAAGAGCGCCTTCAAATCATGGATAAGGCAATTCAGAATCAACCTGCAGCTAACTAAGGCACTTTAAAGGACATTTTTATTCCGCTGCGAATAATGTTTCATAAAACCGGCTACATTTAATGCAGTCGGTTTTGTGATGTTTTCTGCGAATGCCCTGTTACTTATAAGGTTATTGATATATTTATAAGGAGGAGAATGATGAGCTTAGATTGGTTCATACGCATTGTATCCGAAAACTGGCCCATGTTCCTGCGTGGAGCGGGGTTCACCCTATTAATCTCTATCATTGGTACTATCATCGGCTCCCTCATCGGACTTATTATCGGTGTTATACGCACCGTCCCCATGCCGGAACGGGGGATGAAACGCATCTTTCTGAAAGTGGTCAATGCTCTTTTGGCAAGCTATATTGAGTTCTTCCGGGGAACCCCTATGATCGTTCAGGCTATGGTCATTTATTACGGATCGGCGTTAGCCTTTGATATCCATATGAACCGCATCTTTGCGGCTGTCTTTATTGTGTCTATTAATACCGGAGCCTATATGTCGGAGATCGTTCGCGGGGGAATTATATCCATTGATAAAGGACAATTTGAAGCGGCACATGCTATCGGTATGAATCATATCCAGACCATGACCAATGTGGTTTTGCCTCAGGTTATCCGTAATATTCTTCCGGCTACGGGGAATGAATTTGTAATCAATATTAAGGATACTTCCGTTCTCAATGTGATCTCCGTGACGGAATTGTATTTCCAAACCAAGTCCATTGCCGGGAACAACTTCCGCTACTTTGAATCTTTCGCTGTGGCCTGTATCATCTATTTCATTATGACCTTTACGATCACCCGTATTCTTCGTTATATCGAGAGAAGAATGGACGGACCGGAAAGCTATACTATGAATCAAATGCAGGTTCAAACGGCTGAGAGTATGCTGCGCAGAACCAAGACCTGATTGAGGAAGGAGGAAAAACCTTGGAAAAAATCATTGAAGTTCACCATTTAAGCAAATCCTTCGGCGCCAATGAAGTCTTGAAGGATATCGATTTTTCGGTGCGCAAGGGAGAAGTGGTCTGTATCATCGGTTCCTCCGGCTCAGGGAAGTCCACGCTTCTGCGCTGTATTAACCTTTTAGAAAAACCCAGCGGCGGCCAAATCATCTATAAAGGCGAAAACATTCTGGATGATCAGCACGATGTCTATCAATACCGCCAAAAACTGGGGATGGTCTTTCAGCAGTTCAACCTGTTTAATAACCATAATGTCCTGAACAATTGCCTGGTAGGGCAGATCAAATTATTGAAGCGTTCCAAGGCCGAGGCCGAGGAAGTAGCCATGAAATACCTGAATGTTGTGGGAATGGAGCAATACATTAATGCCAAACCCAAGCAATTGTCCGGAGGACAAAAACAGCGGGTAGCCATTGCCCGTGCTCTTTCCATGGAGCCGGATGTGATGCTGTTCGACGAGCCCACCTCCGCCTTGGATCCGGAGATGGTAGGGGAAGTTCTGAAAGTTATGAAGGAATTGGCCGAATCGGGGTTGACCATGTTGGTGGTTACCCATGAAATGGGCTTTGCCAAAGAGGTTTCCGATCGAGTCGTCTTTATGGATAAAGGGGTTATCGCTGAAGAAGGGCCGCCGGAGGAGATTTTTAATAATCCGAAGCAAGAGCGGACCCGGGAGTTCTTAAAACGGACGTTAACTCCCCAAGTTTAATATGTGATAAGACAATACCCTCAAGACTTCAAAAGCTTGAGGGTATTTTTTTAGCGTTGCTCCAGATCCTCCAGGATAATCTTAAACTGGGTCTCATAGAGCAGTTTATAGAGTCCCTCCTCCTCGACCAGATCCCAATGAGTCCCCCTTTGGACGATTTCGCCATTCTGTAAGACAATGATTTCATCCACGGCCATAATCGTGGAAAGCCGGTGTGCGATAATAACACTGGTTCTGCCTCTGATAATAGGTTCAATGGCTTCCTGAATGAGGGACTCGCTGATGGAGTCCAGGGAAGAGGTGGCTTCATCCATAATCAGGACTTTGGGATTCTTCAGAAGAACCCTGGCGATGGAGAGGCGTTGTTTCTCCCCGCCGGATAATTTCAATCCCCGGTTGCCTACTAAAGTGTCAAAGCCCTCAGGAAGAGTGCGGATAAAATCATAGATATTGGCTTCCTGACAGACTCTGATCAAGTCCGCTTCCTCGGCCTGTTCATTGGCATAGTGGAGGTTCTCACGAATGGTTCCGTTGAAGAGATAGGTGTCCTGGGAAACCATGCCAATATTCTGGCGCAGAAAGTTCAGGTCAAGGTTCCGAACATCCTGCCCATCCAGGAGAACTTTACCTTCGGTCACATCATATAAGCGAGGGATGAGGTTGACCAAGGTGGATTTTCCTGTTCCCGAGGGCCCCACAATAGCCACGGACTTTCCTTTTTCTATGGTTATATTAATATCCTTCAGGATGGGCTTTCCCTCATACTGAAAAGAAACATGGTCAAAGATGATTTTTCCTGCACACTCCTTGGGGACGATAGCCTGGGGGGAGTTTTTAATTTCAACGGGGATGTCAAAATACTCAAAGATTCTGGAGAAGAGGGCCAGGGAACGGATGATATCCACCTGAATGGTTAGAAGGACATTCACAGGAAGATACAGACGTCCCAGCAGTGCTACGACAACGGTAATATCCCCTACAGTCAGGTCTGAGCCCATTTTGATAATGAGGAAGCCACCGGCTAAGTAGATGATCATGGGTCCCATATTGGTGAAGGTATCAAAAATGACCCGGAACCATCTGCCCACGAGAATTTCCCGGATGCTTAAACGGGTGATCTCCCGATTGATTTTCTCAAATTTTGTGTACTCCTTATCCTCACGGGTAAATAATTTAACCAAGAGTTGACCACTGACACTTAAGGTTTCATTAAACAATTGGTTGGAGGCATCCGTTTGCTCCTGCTTGGCCATGGTGAGGGACCAGCGGCGATTTCCCACTTGATTGGTGGGGAGGATGAACAAAGGGACGATGATAATACTGATCAAAGCCAGGACCCAATTCTTTTGGAAGAGGGCGGCCAGGGTTGTAACGAGGATAATGGTATTGCTGACAATTCTGGTCAAGGTACCCACAATGACGCTTTGAACACCATTGATATCCGTGGTCATACGGGTAATGATATCTCCTTGATTATTATTTGTGAAGAAACGGTGGGACATCTGCTGCAAATGGCTATACATCTGATTTTTCATATCGTAGATAATATGTTGAGCGACCCAGGTAGTCAGGTAGTTTTCGAGGACATTAATTAAGTTAGAGATGATCAAGACGGTAAAAGAAAGGAGGATCAACTGGGCCAAGAGGGAAAAATCTTTACCGATCAACCCCTCGTCAATAATACGTCCGGATAATAAAGGAGGAAGGAGTCCAAGGAGGGATGAGGTAATGATAGCGAAGAACACTAAGGCAAGCCTTGGCCAGTAAGGCAGAAGATAGCTCAAAATTCGTTTGAGAAAAGCTTTAGTCAGTTTAGGCCTATTGAGTTTTTCTTCTTCAGTCAGCGGGGAGTGAGCGCTTCGCCCCGGGGGTCTGCCATACCGCATGAGAATCTCCTCTAATGACATTTTAATATCATTATAATTATAGGGTATTATTTGGCTGATGTCACTTTGACTTAAAAGGGAATATTATGGAGCAGTGGGGGGAAACAGGTTGAATATTAATGGAAGATGGTATAATATTGACAATATGGCGTTTCCATGGGGGAGTAGTTAGCATAGCCGTGGCTATGTGGCAAGTCAACATAATGACCACTCGGTCTGGCTTGTCTTAAAAAACAAGACTCATGAGTAGTTCTTAAAGCTACCCGTGGGTCTTATTTTGATTCCGATGGATTTATTAAGTAAAATTCATGGCATCCGGGGAACCATAAAATTAAGTTAAAGCAAGGAGTATGATCATGGGAAATCTGGCGTTATTAATCATTGCCATAGGGCTTTCCATGGACGCTTTTGCTGTGGCTATCAGCAAAGGTTTGTCCATGCGGCGGATGAGCTATAAGACAGCATTAATTACGGGAGCTTTTTTCGGAGGATTTCAGGCTTTAATGCCTCTCATAGGCTTTGTGTTGGGAACGCGGTTCGAGTCCTATATTACGGCAATCGACCATTGGATTGCTTTTATCCTCCTTTCTCTGATCGGTTTGAATATGATTAAGGAGTCCAGAGGTCCCTGTGAAATCATCGAAGACCGGTTTAATCTTAAAGAGATGGTCACTCTGTCCTTAGCCACAAGCATTGATGCCTTGGCTATTGGGGTTACCTTCGCCTTTTTGCATGTGGACATCCTACCCGCCGTATCCATGATTGGTGTAACTACCTTCGTTTTTTCCTTCTTGGGGGTTAAGATCGGTAATGTTTTTGGAGAGTGCTATAAGTCCAGGGCTGAGTTGGCCGGTGGGGTGATTCTGATTTTGATGGGGGTTAAGATCCTTTTAGAGCATCTGGGCTTCCTTGGCTAGTCACGTTTTAAAGTATATTTAAGCTAGACAGGATAGAATAATTGGAAATAAGGCCCTGGTCTATCCCATGGAAAAAGGGAGGGGTATGATGCGATTATTATTAGCCGAGGATGAACTGGAACTCGCCAATGCTTTAACCATGATTCTCAAGCACAACAATTATTCTGTGGATGCGGTATATAATGGGGCTGATGCTCTGGATTGGGCTTTGGCCGGAAACTATGATGGAATCCTCCTGGATATCATGATGCCCAAAATGAATGGGCTTGAGGTTCTCACCAAGCTTCGGGAAAAGGGGATTTCTACCCCGATCTTAATGCTTACGGCAAAAGGGGAAATCGAGGACCGGATCGAAGGTTTGGATCATGGGGCAGATGATTACCTCACGAAGCCTTTTGCCATGGGGGAATTATTGGCACGAATTCGTGCCATCACCCGGCGCAAGACGGAATTTGCCCCCAATCTCCTGACCGTAGGCAATTTGCAGTTGAATCGGACAAACTATGAACTATCCAGTGAAAAGGGCTCCCTACGGTTAGGGAACAAAGAATATCAGATGATGGAAATGATGATGAGCAGTCCTAATCGGCTGATCTCCACAGAGCAATTCAAAGCGGAAGTATTGAAGATTGTATTGCGCTGACCAGTTTGAAAGAATTGAGAAAAAACAGCATCACTCAAAGCGATGCTGTTTTTTCAATAATGAAAAGCACGATGTTATCATTTTATTTGCTCTTTTTTCAGCCGGAATTGATATTAATCAAGGTTCCTTTCTTCGTTATGATTTAGAATAAAAGCATCAAAAGAAGAAAAACGGATACGAAGGGGGATATTTCTCATGAAACAAACGATCACAATCAACGGTCAAACAGAGCTTGGCGAACTTGTAACTTTTTTTCCTGCCATTACTTCACGCTTGAATGATCTGCATATTGACTACTGTTGTCAAGGGGATCGCTCCCTCGAATCAGCTATCAAAGAAGCAGGTCTGTCGATCGATTTCATCGCAGAAGTACAGAACGAGTACAATAATTATTTAGCAAAACCAGACAAGGAACTACCGGTAACTGAGCTTTCTGACGAAGAGCTCATTGACCTCATCCTTGATACACATCATCTAACCGAGCGTGCTTTATGGAAGGAGCTGGATAAGCAAGTTAATTTGATTTTGCTCGTCCATTATGAGCATGGCAAGGACTTGATGCTGAATGTGCACCGCAGCTTCAGCGAATTAAAGATGGAGTTAGAGGAGCATTTCGCAAAAGAGGAGAAGGAACTTTTCCCCGCGATGCTTAAAGAAAATAAGACACCTGAAGATCGTGCGGCCATAAGGGCACTGATCGACGAATTAGAAGGTGAGCACGATGGTGCCGGTAAGATTATTAAGCGTTTAATCAAGGAAACCAACGATTTCACACCACCGGAGTACGCCTGTCCTACAGTGAAAGCAGTTTATCAGAAACTCCATGAGCTGGTTGATGATATTTTCCTGCATATCGCCAAGGAAAACAGCGTTTTATTCAAGCGTTACTAAATCTGAAGGAGTGATGCTACTATGGCAAAAGCAGAATTTCAATTAGAGCCCTTAACTTGTCCGACCTGTGTCAAGAAAATTGAATCCACACTGACCAAGGCCAAAGGGGTTGATTCGGTAAAAGTATTATTCAGCTCCAGCAAGGTAAAAACGGAATTCGATGATACCCAAACGAATGCCGAGAAACTAAAGCTAACGATTGAAAACTTAGGTTATTCAGTATTAACTTCGAAAGTCTCTTAAATAATTTATTTTGCGATGGCCTTGATCCAGCAGGCTGGGGTGGGATTTCAATTCCAGATCTAAATAACAAAAAGAAGCGAGGCCCTGCCTCGCTTCTTCTACGTGCGACAGGCAGTCGCGCTGATTCATTTAACGGGTCTTTTTTAGTCTAATCTTGATTTTAATCAAGGCGAATAGATCGGATTTGCACTATGATTAGGTTCATCAGAAAGAATTCTTAAGGAGGAGCAGACATGAGCAAAGTTCTATTTCAGATAACACCACTGAGCTGTCCCGGCTGTGGCAAGCAAATCCATGAAAAGCTAATGGAACAGGATGGTGTCATAATAGTGAAGGTCTTTCCGAGACTTGGCAGGATCCGCACAGAATTTGATGAGGCAAAGACAAATGCGGAACATTTAGGGAGTCTGATCGGCAGCTGGGGTCACGCCGTGGAGCTTAAAAAACTCAAAAGGGGGTATGAAAATGATGAAGCATATTAATAAGCATAAAAACCAGATGACAGCAATTTCCGGTATCCTTATCGTGCTTGGTTTCCTGCTTTCATTAGCAGGATATGAAAGCTATAAGGATTTGGCTTTGATCACGGCGACCCTCATCGCCATTATTCCTATCGCCCTCAAGGCTTTCCAAGCGCTGCGCATGAAGGCCTTTAGTATTGAACTCTTGGTGACGATCGCCGTCATGGGTGCCCTTTATATTCATGAGTACACCGAATCTTCAGTTGTTACGTTTTTGTTTTTATTTGGTGCCTACTTGGAAGCACGTACTCTGGAAAAAACTCGTTCTTCTTTAAAAGCACTTGTGGATATGGCGCCACAGGAGGCAAATGTCATTCGTGAAGGGAGAAATTTGACGATACCTGTGGAGGAAGTCGTCAAAGGTGATCGGGTTATTATCCGCTCTGGAGGCAAGGTTCCTGTCGATGGCAGTATCGTGTCCGGTAAAGCGACCTTGAATGAAGCGGCTATTACAGGTGAATCTGTGCCGGCCTCGAAAGAGATAGATGATAAGGTTTATAGTGGTACTATTGTCGATAATGGCTATATAGAAATTATTGCTGAAAAAGTTGGGGATGATACTACTTTTGCAAAAATAATCGAGCTTGTGGAAGAAGCACAAGAATCAAAATCAAAAACCCAAAAGTTCTTGGATAAGTTTTCAAACTACTATACACCGGCTATAGTCATCTTATCGATCATCGTTTATGCTCTTACCCGTAACCTCCATTTAGCAATCACCTTCTTAGTTGTCGCTTGTCCTGGTGCTTTGGTCATCGGGGCACCTGTGTCCACTGTTGCCGGAATTGGCAATGGTGCTAGAAACGGTGTCCTTGTCAAAGGTGGAGAGGTTATGGATCGCTTATCTAAGGTTGATACAATTGTCTTTGACAAAACGGGTACCCTAACGAAAGGAAAACCGGCAGTAACAGATATGAAAAACTTCTTTAATCTGGAAGCCAAAGAATTGCTCAGATTGGTGGCGAAGGCAGAAACTATTTCTGAGCACCATCTAGGACAAACGATTGTCAAAGAAGCGAATAAGAGGAATTTGAGCCTTGAAGGAGAAGTGCTTAACGGTGAAGTAATTAAAGGCAATGGCATTCGAGCACAAGTTGACGGTTACGAGCTGGCGATTGGTAATCGGAAGCTAATGGATGCGGGAAATATCCAGGTTAGTGATGAGGCTTCAGCTTATGCCCTTCAACGTGAAAAGGCAGGAAACACGGCAATATTCGCGGCGGTAGATGGCCAGGTTGCCGGTATCTTCTCCATAGCCGACCAGATCCGTGAAGATGCCCATCAAGCTTTAGCGGAACTGAGAAAGCATGGTATCAAGAAAATGGTGATGCTGACCGGGGACAATAAGCATACCGCTGAGTTAGTTGCCGATGAACTCGGGCTGGATGAATTTCAGGCAGAACTACTACCGGAAAACAAGGTGGAATTTGTTAAGAAGTTGAAAGCGGCTGGACATGTCGTGGCGATGGCAGGGGATGGAATTAATGATGCACCGGCTATTGCGACAGCCGATATAGGCTTAGCCATGGGTGAAGGCGGTACCGATGTATCCATGGAAACAGCGGATGTGGTCCTGATGGCGGATAAGCTCATGCAGTTCTCTCATGCCTACGCACTTGCCAAGGCGACGGTGCGTAATATGAAGCAAAACACATTCTTTGCAGTGGCCATTGTCTTTATTCTCTTAGCTGGGGTATTGTCGGACTATGTTCATTTGGCATCGGGGATGTTTATCCATGAAGCCAGTATTTTAATCGTGATCCTTAATGCCATGAGACTGATGCGCTTCAATCATAGAAGCGAAAGTGTCGAAATCGAAATGAGATAACGAAGGAAAGCGAATTGGTATAATGCTAGGAGAGGAAAGTTGAAATGAGCAAACATGAGTGCGGTCATGGGCATAATCACGGGTGTGAATGTGAGGGACACACATCATGTGTCTCATTGGTACCGATATTTAATCATCTCGAAGCTGAGCAAATGGCTGAAATCACGGAAGCTGTTCAATCCGATTCCTACAAAAAGGGCGAGGTCATTTATCGGGCCGGGGATCAATCCGATTCACTCTATATTGTCAGAAGTGGGAAAATCAGAGTTTATCGTTTATCAGAATCTGGCAAGGAACAGTTGGTGCGTTTTTTGAGCCCAGGGGATTTCACAGGTGAACATGCTTTGTTCAGTGAGTCTGTTCATGAGTCCTATGCCGAAGCAGTGGAAAACACGGAGGTTTGCCAGATAACGCGCACGGATTTACAGAAGTTCCTTTTGAAATACCCCTCAATTTCTTTGAAAATCTTAACGGAATTCTCGAGCAGGCTGGAAAAATCGGAGAAACAAACCACAAGAGTCTCAACGGAGAAGGTGGAAACCCGGCTTGCTCTTTTCCTGGCTGAGTGTATCGATAAAGAAGAAGCGTCGATGGAGTTTGTACTTCCGATGAGTAAAAGGGATCTGGCTTCCTTCCTAGGGACAACGCCGGAAACAATCAGTAGGAAATTAACGGAATTTGAAGACGCGGGATATATTAGACTGAAGGCCCATAGGAAGATAGAGGTTATTGATTTAGATGAACTGCTCTTGGTCTAAACAGCTTTGCTTTGAGAGTAAATATATTTAAGCTAGGAAAGCTAAAGATTGAATAATGTGTTATAATTAACCAAAAATAAGCGTTTTTGCATGAAAAACAGAATTTAAGATTGAGGTGATGACTTATGAGTCGAATAAAGATTGGAGTCCTCGTGGGAAGTTTACGCAAAGATTCCTTTTGCCGCAAGCTGAGTAAGGCTCTTAAGGAAGTAGCCCCTGAGTCCTTCGACCTGGAAGAAGTGGAGATTGGAGAACTGGTTCTTTACAACCAGGATCTTGATGAGCCGGACAACCTTCCGGAAGCCTGGACTGTCTTCCGGGAAAAGATGAGAAGCTATGATGCCTTTATTTTTGTGAGCCCCGAATACAACAGGTCAGTGCCTGCGGTCCTTAAGAATGCTCTCGATGTGGGATCCAGGCCGCCCAGTAAGAGCGTGTGGGGAGGCAAACCCGGAGCGGTCCTGACTGCCTCACCGGGTTCAATCGGTGGCTTTGGTGCGAACCATCACCTTCGGCAAATCCTGTCCTGCTTAAATGTGCCCACTATGCAGGCTCCTGAAGCTTACCTGGGCAATATTGCAACTGCTTTTGATGAAAGCGGCAATCTTACCAGTGACCGGACCCGCGGATTTTTACAAAAATTCATGGAGTCCTATGCAATTTGGGTGGGCAAGAATAGATAACTCAATAAAAATGGAGGGATAGTCATGAATGCTTTGGAATTCGCCATCAAAATGGAGCTGGAAGGGGAACGCTATTACCGGGAGCAAGCAGAAATTAATCAAGGAAACAGCTTGAAATCAATTTTCTTAATGCTGGCAGATGATGAAAAAATGCATGCTCAAATCTTAGAGAAGAAAGCCAATAAATTGGACTATTCACTGGAACCTAACGAGACCTTGGCCACGGCCAAACATGTCTTCAGCAATAAAGACAGGATTAAAAACGAGATTAAAGAGATTCCCAGTCAGATCGATGTTTATCGGGCTGCCATGGAAAATGAAAGAGAAAGCATCCATCTCTATCAAAAATGCGCCTCTGAAGCAGCGGATGAGGAGACAAAGGCCTTGTTCGAATACCTGATTCTCCAGGAAGAAGATCACTATGCCGTCCTGGATCGATTGATCTCTTTACTTAGCCACGCTGAAGAATGGGTGGAAAATGCCGAGTTTGGAGTCAGGGAAGATTATTAAAACAAATTGATACTAAGAACCACGAGTTTGTTATGATGACAGACTCGTGGTTTTTTCTTTTAAAGTGAATTTAAGGTTCAGCATGTAAACTCTAACCATGGTGATTGTTAAGTCATTGTAAATCTTATCTAAAAGCAATGGAAAGGGGTATTTAATACAAACAGGATGAAAAAGAAATCTGGAGGGCAAACAATTGAGCAAATACCAATCTGTTTTCAAGCACTACGAAAAGAAATATAGGTTGAATGAAGAACACTATAGCCATCTGATGAAAAAACTGGAGGGAAAGCTGAAAGAAGATAAATTCAAGCAAAGCATTATCAGCAATATAAGACCTTGATTTAAGCATAGCTCCTTGGGGAAATTTGTTATTGGCTCCGGGAGAGCACCTTATGGAGATAAAGATTGCCGGAGCGATGCCGTTATGGCTTTCTCATACTTTAGACGAACTGGAAATCTACCCGAGCTCCTTTTCCAAATACGGCAAGGCTTATATGAGCTTGTTAGCACGTCAAACATTGAATAAAGGAGGAAAAGCCATTGCCTAACACTATTTTTCAAAGTATATTGAATACAGACACTACTGGAGCTGCCTTTTCTATGCAATCTTTTCTCCTTTGTACAGGTATTTCCATATTGCTGGGAATTGTTATTGCTTTTTTCTATGCGTTTCGTAACTCCTACTCCTATAGTAAAAGCTTCGTGGCTACTTTAGCCTCATTACCGGCAATTGTTCAGCTTGTTATCATGCTGGTCAACCGAAACTTAGGTGCCGGTCTTGCCGTTATGGGTGCATTCAGCTTGGTGCGTTTCCGTTCCATTCCTGGTTCCGCAAAGGAAATCAGCAGTATTTTTCTGGCTATGGCTATAGGCTTAGCCACTGGTATGGGTTTCTTAGGGATTGCAGTTATTTTCACATTGATCCTTGGCTTGACCAACCTTCTGCTGGATTGGGTTGGGTTTGGGGAGCAGAAAAATGCCGAGAAAACCCTGAGAATTACAATTCCCGAGGGGCTGGATTACAGTGGAGTTTTTGATGATCTCTTTGGCCGGTATCTGAGCAAGTGGGATTTAGTCCGGGTTAAAACCACCAACATGGGGAGCCTCTTTAAATTAGATTACCGAATAGTATTAAAAGATGCAAAAATGAACGAGAGCTTATTAATGAACTTCGCTGTCGCAACGGTAATTTAGAGATTCTCTGCGGCAGGGTCAGTGTGCGTAAGGAGGAACTTTAATGAAGAGAACATGGTCCAAGAGATACCAATTGGTTTCTTTTTCCTTGGCCCTGACCTTGTTGGTCACAGGCTGCGGAAGGGCCGGAAGTGAACGGGAAGCGGGTGAAACCTCTGCGGCAATCTCCTCTCCGGCAGCTTCATCAGCTGAATTTGATCTTGGTTTTTCAGCCCGTGATTTGGACATAGGCTTTGATGAAACCACAGCTACCAAAATTACTTTAAACGATGGCGGCATTGAAGTATCGGGTTCAGGTGCCAAGGCCGAGGAAGATAGGGTAACCGTTTCACAAGAAGGGACGTATATTTTGTCCGGAGCTTTAAACGATGGACAAGTCATCGTTGATGCACCGGATACAGACAAGGTTCAGCTTGTCCTGAATGGGGTGAGTATCCATAATGAGGATCATGCGGCTTTGTATATTAAAGAAGTAGATAAAGTTTTCATAACCCTCGCAGCAGATAGCAGAAATACTCTGACCGATGGAACGAAGTATGTCCAAATAGATGAAGCCAATGTGGATGGGGTGATTTACAGTAAGGCCGATCTCACCATTAATGGTAGCGGCTTACTAAATGTCGTCGGAAATTATAAACATGGGATTGTATCCAAGGAAGATCTGGTCATTACCGGCGGAAAAGTCTCCGTGACCGCTCTGGGTCAAGGGCTGCACGGTAAGGATTGTGTAAAAATCAAAGATGGAATCTTTGTCTTAAATACTCAAGGGGATGCCGTTCAGTCGGATAACGCGGAGGATGGAACCAGGGGGTTTGTCTATATCGCGGGCGGTACCTTTGCCATCGAAACCCAAGGAGATGCCTTCCAAGCCGAAACCCTCCTCCAAACGGATGGGGGTACCTTTAAAGTTGTCACCGGTGGAGGCAGTGAAAACGCCAGCACGGATGCCAAGGGCAATGAGCGGAACGGCTGGGGGATGTGGGGCAGACCTCAAGGAAATCCGGAGAGCATCAATGGAGCTGTACCTGAAGCAACAGCTGCAGTTGAAGAAGATGCGACTCTCAGTGCCAAAGGGTTTAAGGCTGGTAGTGAGCTCATTCTCAATGAAGGAAGCTTTAATATCGATTCTTCTGACGACGCCCTTCACAGCAATGGAACTCTGGTCATTACCGGGGGCACTTATGCCATTAGCTCCGGAGATGATGGACTTCACGCTGACGGTGATTTGAAGATCACCGGGGGAATCCTCTTAGTGGAAAAAAGCTATGAGGGTATTGAAGGAAATACCATAACGATCACGGGCGGTATCATCGAAGTCACTGCCCTTGATGACGGACTGAACGTAGCCGGGGGCAATGACAGCTCAGCCTTTGGCCGACCTGGGCAGAATAACTTCACTAAAGCAAATACAGACCAATATCTGCGGATTAGCGGCGGTGAGATTAAGGTCAATGCAGCCGGGGACGGACTGGATTCCAACGGAAATCTGTTCGTCGAAGGGGGAACGATTACTGTAAGCGGCCCTGTCGATAATGGTAACGGTGCCCTGGATTATGACGGAACAGCCACGATTACCGGTGGAGTGCTGATGGCTACAGGGAGCAGCGGTATGGCCCAAGGCTTTGCTGAGGACTCCAGCCAATATTCCTTGCTCCATGTTCTATCAACATCTGTGGCGGCAGGAAGTGAGGTCACGTTGACCGACGCCAATGGAAAAGTTATCTTAAAATGGACGGCGGATAAGGAGTTTAATACGGTTCAACTCAGTTCGCCAGACCTCGTCCAGGGTGGCACCTATACTTTGACTGCCGGCACCGTTACTGAAACGGTTACTCTGTCCTCAATTGCTACTTCCAATGGCGGCGGCATGGGAGGGGGCAGAGGGGGCAACCCGGGAGGTATGATGGGTCAGCCTCCTCAGTCGGACGAAAGGCCGGGGCGTTCTAAATAGTCAGGGTTAAGAATACGGTCGAAAGCCATAGATGACAAGGAGCGATAAAACCCCTGAAAGTCAATTCTCCAGGATTTTGCTTTACGCCGTTCGCTCAATAAGCTGCGCGGACAAAACTAACGCTCAAGCTCTCCGCTCCGTCGGGTTCCCGGCCAAATCGCTCCTGCTCAATGGCCGGTTGGAAACGTCCTGTTTCCAACCCGACTCCGCTGCGTTCTTTTCGCGAAGTTTTGTTTCCGCTCGCTTAAATTCGCTTACTTTTGTAAAGTAAAATCCTTGGGCTGCCTTTCAGGCTTGAGCGGCGCAAATGTGGGATAAAGCTATGCGATCGGGACAACTTTTTATCCTTTACTGGTGCTACAGCAGGGAGTGGGGTAATTCTAAAAAAGACATACAAAAGAACTGGAAAAGACCTGTAAGCGTAGCTTTACGCACAAAAGCGAACGGATTTAGCGGAAGGGCGACTTGGTTAAGGTCGCTTTCTTAACATAGCGGAGCCACTGGTTCACATCAGGTATTACCTGGGGGTTTGGCGGAGCTGTTAAGAAAGCGAGTTCACCAGCCCTGGAGCTATGGAGAGAGTGTTGTGCGTAAAGCTACCTGACCTAGACGACACTTTTCATTCTCTGCTGGTACCACCCGCAGGGTAGCTTACCCTATAAAAAAGAACGCCCGAGCATTGCTAAGCTACGCTCAAGCGTTCCAGAGAGGAGACACTCGATATGAATCAGGACTTAATCCAACTGTCCACCAAGTCCCGGTTTTCAGAGATCCATTTTTTAGCCGCCTCTTCAGGCTTCATACCATCGTTGATATAACTTTCCAAAGTACCGATCTGCTGATCGTTGAGCTTAAACTTCTTGATCATGTCACCCACTTCGGGATGGGTTTGGGTAAATTTCTTGTTGGCTAAAGTATGAATCTCCTCGGAATCACCATAGGAATTCTTGGGATCTTCAAGGTATTTCAAATCGTATTTGGCGAATTTCCAATGAGGGCTCCAACCGGTAATGGCAATCCATTCATTGCTGCGATAAGCCTTCTCTAAGGCAGCCAGCATAGCGGCCTCAGAACTTTGAATCAATTGAAAATCCAGCTCATAGCTGTCAATAGCAGTTTCAGTGGCTTTCATGATGCCTGCCCCAGGATCGATACCCGTAATTTTGCCGCTGAACTTATCTTTATGAGCGTTCAATTCTTCGATAGAATTAATGTCCACATACTCAGGAACAACAAGGCCGATTTTTGCTTCGGCAGTATACCATACACCATAGTCGTCCAGCTTGTCTTTGTATTTATCCCAGTAAGTTTGATGAGTAATAGGAAGCCAACTGTCCATAAAAAGGTCTAAATTTCCTCCGGAAAGCCCAACAAAGAGAGGAGCGGCATCAAGGCTTTTCATCTCTACTTTATAACCTTGTTCTTCCAGGATGACTTTCCAGAGGTTGCTGACAGCTATAGCTTCCGCCCAATTAACATAACCGATGCTTACAGTTTTCTCTCCGCCTTTGGCACTTTGATCGCCGGAGGGGCTGCCAGAGGGTGTTCCACAACCTATGAGTCCAAGGGTGAGCAGACCTACCATGGCCCATATGAGGATTTTTTTCCAAGATTTTTGTAATTTCATTGAACCATCCTTTATATTTTTTTAAGCTTATACCTTTTTAACCACCCGGGAGTTGCGCAGCGCTCCCTGACTGAGACGGTCAAGAATCATGGCTAAGATAACTACGGCTAAACCATACTCAAAGCCTTTGCCAATATCCATTTGGGAAATTCCAGCCAATACTCCGGCTCCCAAGCCTTGAGCTCCAATCATGGCGGAGATAACGACCATGGATAAGGAGAGCATCATGGTTTGATTGATTCCAGCCATGATGGTTGGCAAAGCCAGGGGCAATTGGATCTTCCAAAGCATCTGCCTGGAATTCGAGCCAAAGGCTTCTCCTACTTCCACCAGATCTACGGGAACCTGACGAATGCCCAGATCTGTTAAACGGATGACAGGTGGCATAGCAAAGATAACCGTAGCAAAGACTGCAGATACTGTTCCTAAACTAAAGAACATTAAAGCAGGAATGAGATAAACGAAAGAAGGCATCGTTTGCATGAAGTCCAGAATAGGGGAGAGGACTTTATGGAAACCGTCATGCCGCGCTCCCAATATTCCTAAAGGAACTCCGATAATTAAGGAGACAAGGGAAGCGATCAGGACCAGGATGAGAGTATCAAGAAAGGCCGGCCATAACTCTAAATTATAAATCAGGTAGAGGCCAACGGTAGTTCCCAGAGCCAGGCGCCATCCTTTAGCCCGCCATGCTAAACCGGCAAAGAGAAGGATGAGGATAAACCAGGGAACCAGGTCAAGGCCGTCCCGCATCTTATCAGTGACTAAGGTTACAGAATCCGTAAAGGTATCAAAGGCACTTCCAAAGTACAGGAGAAGGGTATCGACTCCATGATTAACCCACTGCCCCAAAGGAATTCGAATCATAGCTTTCACCTCCTGTTTGGGTTGCCGTATTTCCTGTTTCAGCTAAGGCAGCAAGAACTGCACCACGAACAATGATTCCGATCAGATGTTGTTCATCATCAATTACGGCAAGGGGAACTTTTGTGTTGGCAATGACGGGAAGTATATCCTGAACAAGAACATTACCCTGGCAGGTGGGGACCTTTATCAGCTTGACTTCCTGAAGGCTTTGGACACCATTATGGCGAGCTTCAATAGCCAAATCGGCATTAATAAGTCCGTGTAAATGTCTGCTTCTATCCACGACGAAGACGCTGGACAGACCATGTTCCTTCATAACCTGGAGAGCAACATTGGGACCATCTTTAAGCTGCACCACAGGCTGAGGGCGTTTCATAATATCTTTTAAGGTAAGAATCTTACTGCGATCCACACCGCGGGCGAATTTGGCTACATAATCATCAGCGGGGTTGCCGACAATTTCTTCAGCTGTACCCACTTGGACCAGAGAGCCATCCCTGATGAAGGCGATTCGGTCGCCGATTTTCAGAGCTTCATTCAAGTCATGGGTAATGAATACGATGGTCTTATTCATCTTCTGCTGAAGGTTAAGAAGCTCATCCTGCATTTCTTCCCGAATTAAGGGATCCAAAGCGCTGAAAGCTTCATCCATGAGTAAGATATCAGGATCATTGGTTAAGGCTCGGGCCAATCCCACCCGCTGTTTCATACCGCCGCTTAATTCATCAGGGTAGGAGTTTTCCCAACCCGCCAGTCCTACCATAGCCAGGCAATCTCGGGCCTTCTGTTCACGAGCGGCTTTGCCGATCCCTTGAATCTCTAAACCGAATACAGTGTTTTGAAGGACCGTGCGATGGGGAAGGAGGGCAAACTGTTGGAAGACCATGCCTAATTTTTTTTGTCTTATTTGTCTCAGTTCTTGAGGTTTTAACTTAGTAATATCCACCCCATCGATCAGGATGGCTCCGGCACTCGGTTCAATTAAGCGATTGAGACAGCGGAGAATAGTGGATTTACCGCTGCCGGAAAGGCCCATGATCACGAATATTTCTCCTTCGTTGACTGTGAAGCTGACTTTATTCACACCGACGCTCAGGCCGGTTTCGGTTAGAATCTGATCTTTGCTCAAGCCCTTTTCCAAAAGATTTAAGGCTTTTTGTGGTTGAGGACTAAAAACTTTGATCAGGTTATTCACTTCGATTTTTATGCCCATGTTTAACCTCCTCTCGAAAAAAATAGTTATCTCAAATGACAACTTGTATGTGATTGTAGAGTTGTCACCATACTATTTTATCCCTTTTCCCATCAGGAGTCAAAGAGGTTCAGGGAGGATAATCCTTTCTGAGCCGACCTCAGAGGTCATAAGTCTGGGGATTCTTCCAGATCGGGACAAATCCTTCACGATACTGACATATCCGATTGAATGCACAAGTTGTCACTTGAGAATAAACCTGGAAACAAAATGAAGAGGAAAGGGTTAGCATTGCAGAGACTTCGCAGTTGATGCTATGATAAACATGAAATCAAAGATGAAAGAAGAGATGATGGCATGATTTCCAATACCATGCAACAACAAGTTAAGAACTCCTCGATTATTCGTGCTATGTTTGAAGAAGGAAAACGATTAGCAGCACTATACGGCGCTGAAAATGTGTATGATTTTAGTTTAGGTAATCCCAATGTGGAGCCGCCTGAGGAAGTCAAGAAAGCAATTATAGACATAATAAATGAAGAAAATTCCACAGCCCTTCACGGCTATATGAATAATTCTGGTTTTGAAGACGTTCGAGGAGCTATCGCCGATTCCCTTAATCAACGATTCGCTACCGAGTTTTCGGCTGATAATATTCTCATGACGGTAGGGGCAGCCGGAGGTTTAAATGTCATATTCAAAACCCTTCTTAATCCTGAGGACGAGGTTCTTACCTTTGCTCCCTTTTTTGGAGAGTACCGTAACTATGTTCAAAACTATCAGGGTCAACTCATTGTGGTTTCTCCGGATACGAGGGATTTTCAACCTAATTTGGAAGAGTTTAAAGAGAAAATCAGTCCAAGGACCAAAGCTGTTCTGGTTAATTCACCCAACAATCCCACAGGGGTGGTCTATTCAGAAGAGACCATCGTTTCCCTGGCGAATATTCTTCGGGCCAAGCAAAAGGAGTATGGCACAGTGATCTATCTGGTAGCTGATGAGCCCTATCGGGAGCTTGCTTATGACCAGGTGGAAGTACCCTATCTGACCAAGTATTATGAAAATACCATCGTAGGATACTCTTTCAGCAAATCCCTCTCTTTGCCGGGAGAGAGAATCGGCTATTTGGTGATTCCGCAAGAGGCTGCGGATTATGAAAATCTAATCGCCGCTGCTAATATTGCCAATCGCATTCTGGGATTTGTCAATGCTCCGTCCCTTTTCCAGAAGGTCATTGCCAAGTGTCTTAATGCCCAGGTTGATCTTGAAACCTACAACCGGAATCGAGAGCTTCTCTATAATGCGCTTGTATCCTATGGTTATCAATGCATTAAACCTGAGGGAGCTTTTTACTTATTCGTCAAGACTCCTATAGAGAATGATGTTGAGTTTTGCAATCTCGCCAAGAGCAAAAATATCCTGATCGTTCCGGGCACTTCCTTTGCTTGCCCTGGGTATGCCCGGATTGCCTATTGCGTAGCTTATGAAACCATTGAAAAAGCTCTGCCGGGATTCAAGGCTTTAATCCTGGAGAACCAGCGTTTCGGCTCTTTTTCAGGATAGCCCATGCAAGAAAAACATAAAGGATAGTGTCAGATTTAAAGAAGCTAAAACGTCATTATAAAACAAAGACTTACTCCTTTACTTAAGAAAAGAGTAAGTTTTTGTTTATTTTTAATTAATAATTATAAACTTGAAAATATGGTAAATTTTATATATGACAAGGGGAAGAGAGGGAACAATAGAGATGAATGATTTTAAATTGATGTCGATGAGTCCAAAAGCTTACATAACCATGGTCTTTTTGGCATTAGCCATTGCATTATTGGTTCCTTCAACTGCTTTAGCATTATCCAGTCCTACCATTCAATACTTCGGTGGTTCAAACTGGGAAGTATTCAATGGGGTGGATAACACTCACGACGGAGGTTATGTGGTAGTAGGCCACAGCAGCTCAAACAACGGGAATTTGGAAGGATTGAATAAGAAATACGCTGATGCAGTGATTGTGAAGTTTTCTGCTGACGCCGAGGTTCAGTGGGTCAAGACCTTCGGGGGCAGTTTCATCGATAGTTTTCAAAGTGTGAAGCAAACCAAGGATGGCGGGTATATAGCCGTCGGCTCCAGTTCTTCTGTCGATATGGATATGAATAATTCCCGCAAAAAGGCACGGGAAGCGGGACAGGACAGCTCTAATGATGACGCCATTATCGTCAAGTTTAACTCCCTTGGAGAAGTAGAATGGTT
The DNA here is from genome assembly GCF_000384015.1 of Desulfitobacterium sp. PCE1. NCBI lineage: Bacteria > Bacillati > Bacillota > Clostridia > Eubacteriales > Desulfitobacteriaceae > Desulfitobacterium > Desulfitobacterium sp. PCE1. The sequence goes on from NZ_KB913023.1 coordinate 1,836,808, forward strand.
CAAGGATTTTGGCGGGAGCCAGCGCGATAGTTTTAATGGGGTGGTGGAAACCCCGGAAGGTGATTTCATCGCGGTAGGAGAGTCTGAATCAAAGGATGGGGATCTCTCCGGTCTTGCTCTGGGAAACTGTGATGCTATCTATGCTCGCTATAATCATGATGGAACCTTTATGGGTGCTCATAGCTATGGCGGTTCTCTCGGCGATGGCTTTAATGACCTTGTCCTGCTCTCCGACGGAAGCGTAGTGGCCGTAGGATACAGCAGCAGCAATGATAAAGATATGAAGGGCACGGGAGCATCTATGCTCAAGGGAATAGTCGTCAAGATCAATAAGGATTTAAGTATACCTTGGGCGACTTCTGTGGATTTAGCCGATCCTAGCTATCAGCGCTTGGTCTATTCTTCCGGAAATGGGTTTCAGGATGTAAAGGCCACAGATGATCAGGGCTTCATCGTCGTTGGCAAAGGGACCTATATCGATCAAAAAGCCGATGGCAACAGCAATATGAATGAAGATGGCAGGATTTACAAATTTAATTCCCTGGGTCAGGAAGAGTGGCATGATACGTATATAAACCAAGCCTATACCCGCTTTTTCGGTGTCGCACAAGATCAATCCGGCTCTTACATGGTAGTGGGGGACAGCTACATGCCGGAAGCAAAAAAGATAATCGCCCTGCGCTATGACCCTCACGGTGTACGGCTTTGGGATAAAGAAGATGAAGGAAGCCGCAGTCGTTATTTATTGAGTCTTGTGGCAAAAGGGGATCACTTTGTGGCTGTAGGGTCCAAGTATATCCAAGGCAAAAGCGAAGAGGGTCTGTTATACATTGGCCGTTTTGAGGAAGCGAACAATAAGCTGATTATGGCCCCCAACACAGGGAGCCATTCTGCAGATACAACGGCACAGTTAAAGGTCAGTGAGACAGAGCGCCTTTCGGGCAATGACCGTTATGAAACTGCCATTGCCATAAGCAAGAAGGGATGGGAAAAATCAGAGAATGTAATTTTGGTCAACGGCAATAATTTCCCTGATGCTTTGGTAGGTTCAAGTTTTGCCTATCTCAAAAATGCACCTATCCTCATTACAGCTTCTGATAAGTTGGATAACCGGGTAAGTGCAGAAATCCAACGATTAGGAGCCAAAACAATTGCTATCCTGGGTAATAGTTCTTCAGTATCTCAACCTATTGAGAATCAGTTGAAAGAGCGCTACCAAGTGACTCGGATCGGTGGGGGAGAAATATACGATACTGCAGTAAAACTCGGGGAAGAAATCAAAAAGATAAAACCCTTTGATACGGTTATTATTGCGACTCAGAGCAATTTTCCCGATGCTCTGGCCATTGCCCCTTATTCGGCGAAAGAAACGATTCCCATCCTGTTCACGGAAAAAGATCGCTTAAGGCCGGATACCAAGAAAGCCTTGGCGGAGTGGGAGATCAGGAATGCTATTATTATAGGCGGTACCGGTGTAGTTTCTCTGGATGTGGATCTTGAGCTGGATGCTCTCGGCCTGACGATTACCCGGCTGGGAGGAGAGGACCGCTATGATACAGCCTTAGAGATAGCAAAACAGTTTGGGACAGAAAATCCTTATTCGGCTATAGCAGTTGCTACAGGAGAAAATTATCCCGATGCTTTGACCGGAGCCGTTCTGGCTGCTAAGCACAATGCTCCTCTTATTTTGGTAAGGAAAAATAAGGTCAAAAATACCGTCACAGAATATCTGAACCCTCTTGGCCTGGAAAAGGCCACGATCTTTGGGGGAACTGGGGTTGTTTTAGATGAGATTTTCAGAAAGTAATACATAATGAGAGTAGAACCCGAAGACCGTATCTCTTCGGGTTCTCTATTTATTCCGATATCTTTAATTCAGAATCCATCGTTCTGATACTTTTCGAAGGATTTCTGGGAAGAAGGAACTAAGACATTAATGAAGAATATAGTAGAATATTTAGATTTGTTAGAAAAGGACGGCATATGACCGTTTAAGCTGCACCGAAGAGCAGGGGGTATCTTAGAGCGGTTGCTGGGGGTGAAGTGATGTATAATTCATTATTGACACAAAGACGTTGGGCAAAGGCAATCCTTCTCATTCTGTTTTTACTCGGTGGATCCATCATGCCTAAATTAGGTTATGCCACCCAGGACCCGGTCCATATCTTGATACTAAACTCCTACCATCAAGGACTGGAATGGACCTATGACCAGACCGAAGGAATCCTGCGCAAATTGCAGAGCCCTGGAGAACAGCAGATTTATGTGGAGTATCTGGATTGGAAAAGGTATCCTACCCTGGAGAATCTGAACAACCAATTCGACTATTTACAGGCTAAATATATCGATCAGAGGCTGGACCTCATTATAACCACGGATGATGCGGCCTTAAAATTCGCATTGGATCATCGCGAGGAGATTTTTTCCGGTGCCCCTATCGTGTTCAGCGGTATCTTAGAAAAAAGTGCGGAAGAGTTATTGCAAGGTCATGATAGAGTTACCGGTGCTTATGAGATTGTTGATTCTGAAGGGACTATAAAACTGGCTATGGGAATCAATCCCCAAATTAAGAATATTTATGTCCTCTATGATCTATTAGAAAGTGGTCTTGCCTGCGGTGAAGATGTTTTTGCCGCTGTCCAAAGAATTAACAGGTCGGGGGATGTTGGGCTGGTTGCCCACAGCCTTGCTTATTTGAGCCTCAGTGACATCCTTCAGAAGGTGGCCACACTGGATAAAGACAGTATCGTGTTGCTTGGATCCTACAATATGGATAGTACCGGCTTAATATTATCTACGGAAGGCGTAGCCAACCAAGTCAGCCAGAGCAGCAGTGTACCCGTATATTCCCTCTATGAATTTCTGCTGGACAGTGGGGTTACCGGCGGCAGTTTATTGAGCGGTGAGGTTCATGGTGAATATGCCGGGGAACAAGCTCTAAAGGTCTTGGCAGGTCAAGATGTGAATACAATACCGATCATCAAAGATCAGACCTTTGTCACAGGCTTTAATTACAATGAACTGGAGCGTTTTCATATCCCGGAAAATTTAATCCCCCAGGGCAGTATGATCATTAATAAACCTTTTTCCTTTGTGGATACTTATCGGTCCTTAGTCTATAACACAGTTACGGTTCTTCTCTTGCTCCTCCTTTTAGTGGCAGGATTATTAATCAATATCAGAAGACGAATGAAGGTGGAGAATAATCTAAGAATCAAAAATGAAGAAATAGCGGCAATGCATGAGGAGCTTACCGCCACTGAGGAAGAACTTAGGCAGCAATTTGACGAACTGCTGAACCATCAACAGCAACTGAAGGAGACTCAGCAACTTCAGGAATTGGTCCTGGAAGCGGCCACAGACACCATCTGGGATTGGGATATGCTTCGGGATATTCGTATTTACCATTCCAAGACCTCCCATGTTTTGGGATATAGGGGAGAGGAAGTCGGCAGTGTTGAGTATTGGAATACCCTTATGCATCCCGATGATAAAGCAGAATTTGAAGCGAAATTGAATGAGCACTTGACCCAGAAGACTCCCCGCTACAGCTGCGATTATCGGATTAAGGATAAAGAAGGAGTGTATAAATGGATCCGCGCCTTTGGCAAAGCTTTGTATGACCAAGACGGCAACCCATACCGGATGTTGGGTTCCCATCGGGATATCACAGACATCAAAGAAAAAGAGATGCATATCGAGTATTTGGCTTATCATGACTTCCTTACAGGGCTCCCGAACAGAGCACAGATCCAGGAAATTATTAAAAATGAAATCCCAAAAGCAGGGGAACAGGGCACCATTCTTGCTGTTTTATTCCTGGATATTGATAATTTTAAGGCAATTAACGATTCATTCGGCCATCCCACAGGAGATCAGCTGTTAATCACAATCAGCCGTCATCTGACGCAAATCCTGGATAACCATGTGGTAGCCCGTTTGGCTGGGGATGAATTCCTTATTCTCATACGAGATATTAAGGAAAGAGAGGAAGCTTTAAACTACGCACAAAAGATTATGAAGCTATTCGAGAAGGCTCTCGTCATTTATAAACAATATTGCTATGTTTCAGCCAGTATCGGTATCACCTTCTACCCCCAGGATGGAGAGAGTTATGAAAGTCTTCTGATCAACGCAGATACGGCAATGCATAAAGCCAAGGAATTGGGGAAGAGAAACTATGTAGTATTCAATATAGAAATGAAAAAAGCTGTGATGGAGAAAGCAGAAATTCAAAACAATTTGCGTAAAGCCATAGAATTTAATGAATTCGTTCTTCATTATCAGCCCCAGGTGGAACCCCATACGGGAAGAGTACTTGGCCTAGAGGCATTGATTCGCTGGGAAAAGGATAACAAACTTGTTCCTCCGAATAAGTTTATCGGAATCGCCGAAGAAACCGGGCTTATCGTACCCATTGGGGACTGGGTGATTACGACAGCATGTGCATTTCTGAAAAAACTGCATGATTTGGGTTATCAAGAGTTAACAATGTCCGTCAATATCTCCGCACTCCAACTCCAAGAAGATCAATTCGTGGATAAGGTCTTAAAAGTGCTCAGGGATAACAACCTTGATTCGGGCAAGCTTGAACTGGAAATTACGGAGACAGTGCTGATTGAATTTTTAGATGCTAAAATAAGCCATGTCCTGGACAGCCTTATCGAAAATAATATCAAAATCTCTTTGGATGATTTTGGACTGGGGTATTCCTCGCTTAACTATATTAAACAATTGCCTATTTCAACTTTAAAAGTGGATAAGTCATTTATCGATGATATCCAATCCGCTCCGGAAAGCAAGAATATTACCGGTTTAATCGTCACGATGGCTCATCAATTGGGCTTAAAAGTGGTAGCGGAAGGTGTAGAGAAACCGGAGCAAAGAGAGTATTTGATAAAATACGATTGTGATGCAATCCAAGGATATTTGGCAAGCAAACCCTTGCCGGAGGAAGAGATCATTAAAGTGTTAAACAAAAACCTCTTGTAGGATTATTTTGTCGGAATATTAAGAATAGAAGCTACGGTTATAGGCGTTTAGAGCTTATAACTGTAGCTTTTTGTATTATTATTTTTATTTTTGGAGGAAATTCGAATAATGTGACGAAAAGCTAATAGGTGCATCCATTAATCAATTTTTTGGGGGATTGAAATGATAAAAATCTTAGCGGACTCGACATGTGATTTGTCGAAAGAGGTACTGGAGAAATACAATATATGTATTGCACCACTGACAATTTGTATCAAAGATAAGGATTATCGGGATCGTATCGATATTACACCCGATGAATTCTATGGCTTTATTGAGGATCTGGACACTCCCCCTACCACATCGATGCCGAGTCCCGCAGAGTATTTAAAGATTTTTAAGAAAGCTATTCAGGAAGGTCATCGCTCTATTCTCTGTATTTGCATGTCCAGTGGCACCAGCGGCTCTTATCAGTCGGCAGTTATAGCACGGGACTATTTCCTGGAGGAACATCCTGAGATGATCGAAAAGATTCATGTCCTGGATTCTAAATGCATGAGCCATGGCAGCGGATGGTTAATCTTAAAAAGTGCCCGCATGCGGGAGAGAGGTGTCGACTTTGCTGAGATTGTGGAGTTTAATGAGACTTATAAGACCAGTGTAAAGCACTATCTTTCTGTTGATGATTTAGATCATTTAATTCGCAGCGGCAGATTGACCAATGCTAGTGCTTTTGTGGGCAAATTGTTGAAGCTGAAACCAATTATGACCATGAAGAAAGGGAAAGGGGCTATTGTCGCCAAGGAGAGAGGACGAAAGAAAGTCCTTGAACATTATGTTTCCGAGTTTTCCCGGCGGGTTGACTATGAGCTGACTGATTTCATCATTATCGGCTATACTTCAGATCTGACCTTTGCCGAAAATTTAAAGCATAAAATCGAAAGAGATACCCCTTACATGGGTGAAATCTATATCATGCAAATGGGAGTGGCGGTAGGAACCCATGTTGGCTTAGGGGCAATATCCATGTTCTTCATGGAAAAGGGTCGGATAAAAGACAATCTCCTTATTAATGAGGTCCATGGACTGGCTGCTTTGAAGAATCAATTTTTAAGAAGTTAACTCGCTGAAATCAAAAGAGGCTGATGCAAAAGGAACTGCCAAGTTCCCGAGCACCAGCCTCTTTATTTGTTTATTGGGTTTATATACTGGAGTAGCGAAAAAATACCGTCATGATATGACGGTTTGGGTCGAGGGACGATGCCCCCACCTATATTAAAGGAGGACGTAAGAAGAGACACCTTTACTCTACGATAGGAAGATTAAGTTCAAGTGTAAATGAAGTTAGAAGTTTGTTAAGAATCGGCTTTTATTAGATTTTACAAAGATTTTACTAAATCTTTATTTAATTTAAACTTGAAATTAATATTTGCCCATTATCCTAAACCTAGGGTCGTAGAAAGGAGTGAAATCATGAAAATATTAACACATATCACCATTTCGATGATTCTTTTTAAGCATTTTAAAGGTCATATGAAATTGAATAGGGCTTGTTTTATGTATGGAAACATTAAGCCGGATCTATCTTACAAGTTAGTCAAGAAAGCCCATATTATGGAGAATCACTTTGCTTATGTCTGCAACAGTACCAATGAATTGATAGAAAAGGATGTGATTACATTGCTGATTCAGATGTATTGGAAAAGGACCTTATCTATGCGATCTCCACGGCTTTATGGCTCGGTGAATCCGTGGCCTACTACTTACCCCAACCTGCTGAACCTGTATTGCCGGAGGAAATGGCCATTAACCCGGTAGTTATGGCAGGAGGTAAGTAATGAAAATTTCATCCAATATGCGGAGTACTATAAACTGGATTTTCTTTATGGGGGAGTCATGAAGGAAAAGACCAGGTATAGCGCGTAAAGGGTGGTAGTAATGAGGAAAGGCGCGTAAATTTTACTTTCGGGAGGATGCAGATTTATGGGTTTAAAGGTGTTAGTCATTTCAGCAGCATTTGGCTCAGGGCATGTAAGAGCTGCTGAAGCGATTGTTGAGGCGATTTCGGCAAAGGAGCCTGGGGCGGAGATTTCCCATATCGATTATGGTGAGTTTCTCAATAGAGCAGTGAATTCGGTGCTTAAAACCACTTATATCGATATGATCAAATATACCCCTAAGCTTTGGGGGAAATTCTACTATAAAACAGCGGAGATTGGGGAGGACTCCCTATTTCAGCGTCTTCTGAATCGCATAGGGCGCCGTGAATTTTTATTGTATCTTCGTACGGTACGGCCCGACATTATCGTGTGTACGTATCCCGTGATCGCGGGGGTCCTTGCTCAACTAAAAAAAGAACACCGGCTGTCCATCCCCTTGGTAACGGTGGTGACAGATTATGGGATTCATAGCCAATGGGTCCACCGAGGCATTGATTTATACCTTGTAGGCTCTCAAGAAGTCTATGAAGGTTTAACCCGCCGGGGAATCGACCCCAGTCGTATTAAAATAACCGGAATCCCGGTGAGCACCGAATTTGAACAGGAGTTAAACCGCCAAGAGCTGGTCAAAAAATTTGGCCTTAATGAAAACCAAGCCACCGTTTTGATTATGGCCGGAGCGTATGGCGTTTTAGACGGCGCAACCGGCATATATCAAATGCTTGAGGAAAGGAACACCCCTGTCCAGTTGATCATCGTTTGCGGCAAGGATAAACATCTCTATCGCTCCTTGGAACCGTTGGTCAAAACGTCCAAACATAAAGTGCTGCTTAAGGGCTTTGTTCGAAATGTGGAGGAACTTATGACCGTAGCGGATATTGTTGTCACAAAAGCCGGAGGATTAACCGTTACAGAAGCCTTGACGAAGCATTTGCCCATCGTCATCTATAAACCGATACCTGGTCAGGAAAAAGAGAATGCTGAGTTTTTACAAAAGATTGGTGCCGGAAGATTAGCGTATAGGGAGCAGCAGCTCAATCAGATCCTTACCGACCTATTGGAAAAACCGGCAGAAAGAGAAATGATGCGTCAAGCGGCGACAAGGGCTTTGCCGGGTCAAGCTGCCGAGCGGTCTACAGAATGTATCTTAGAGCTTCTTGTCATGGAAAATCTAAATACTGAGCAAGTAAGTTAGTCAGTTATGCCATCAACACCCCACAGCCTAGCAAATTTTTTTAATGATTTGTGGAGAAAATCTGATACAATAATATCTAACTTCCTGAAGCATAGTATAGTGCTGTAAAAAGGAGGGGCAGGAGTTAATGCTTCCTAAGCAATAACTTCTGCCCACTTTGTTCATTGGCTTATAGACTTAATTTATAGTAGTGAGGTTAAAATGGAAGAAAAATCGTCAAAAGTTGGAGTGTTTTATGCCTTTGCTGCCTACATAGCTTGGGGGCTGCTGCCTATCTATTGGAAAACCTTGCAAGATGTGCCGGCACGGGAAATTTTAGCTCATCGAATAGTTTGGTCCTTTGTCTTTGTCGCTTTGTTAATTTCTTATAAAAAGCAATGGGGTAATATCAGAATGGTGCTCCGGGATCGATCAAAATCCTTCGGACTGCTGTTGAGCGCCTTATTGATCACATCCAATTGGTATATCTATATTTGGGCGGTAAACAGCAATAAAGTTGTGGAAGCAAGCCTCGGCTATTATTTTAATCCCCTGCTCGTTGTTTTGATGGGAATTATGGTCTTGGGAGAACGGGTCGATCGCTGGCAAATCGCATCCCTCATGTTAGCATTCGTTGGGGTTCTTATCCTTACTTTGGAGTATGGGAAAATCCCCTGGATCTCCTTAGGTCTGGCGACAACATTTGCTTTATATGGTTTGGCGAAACGGTTAGTGACTGTGGACGCTTCACTGAGCTTAACTTTGGAAACGGCCGTAGTGACACCCATTGCGATAATTTATCTTTGGATGACAGGGGCAAACGGTGGGGGAGCAATGAGTCATTCGGGGATTTCTACCATTCTGTTATTAATGGGAGCGGGAATCGTGACAGCTATACCCCTATTATGGTTTGCCCATGCAGCAAAGAGTGTTCCCTTTACAGCGATAGGCTTTATTCAATACCTATCTCCTACGCTAAGCCTGTTTCTTGGCGTATTCGTCTATCATGAAGAATTTACGTTGACCCATGCCTTGAGTTTTGGCTTCATTTGGTTAGCTTTAGCGGTATATTCGATTTCCAGGATAGTTGTTTTCCGAAAGGCCAATCTGGGCACGGCTCGCTCGTTACAAGGAAAATAAGATCAATTTCAATTCAATTCGTCGGAATAACATATATTTTTCTTATTGAATTCTTCTTAATCCCTATAGGATGCACTTAACTCCTGTAAGAGAACATAAATCCTTTCCGCCAGATCTATATCCAAGGTTCCGGTGCCGCAGCTTGGAGTGAGCATACTTTGTGACCGCAGCCTGTCTTCGCTGACTCCTCTTTTGGTCAGCTCTTTAATATTTCCTTCCAGACGCTCACCCAGGCTGGCTGCAGTTTCCCCCCAAGCTTTTATCGAAGTCGGAACGATGCCCCAGGAAAGAATTCCGCCTCTCTGGAGAAATTTTTCCAGAGGTTCAGCCAGAACGGCCATACTTGTCATGTATTCATAAGCATCAAAATTGACGATCTTAATCTTTGAGTCGAAGATGAGAGTCCAATCCATTCCGGCACAGACGTGAACTCCAGGTATCCCACCCTCGGCGAGAATTCCTTCAGCCACTTCATTAAGGTTGCCAATCAAAGTATTGCGATCTAAAGTCAGGTGGGTTGAGGCCCCATAAGCATACAGTCCGGGGTCATCGATGGACATCAGGACAGGTAGTCCGTACTGAGCCAGACGCCTCGTCTGCCAACGGGCGTGCAATCTTAAGGACTTAACCAGGATATCCCGCTGATATTCATCATAATAGGCGGCTCTGCGGTTTTGATCCGTAATTTGCATCCCCAGAGTTACCGGGCCGCTTAACTGTCCTTTCAACAGCAATGCTCCTTGTGTGCCTTTGTGGTCAAGGTCGTTACAAAACTCATTGAATCCCACTCCTCCCTCCGGGGTGAAGCTGAATTCTTCTAAGGCATGTTGATCGCCTGCTTCAGCATGGAGATAATATTCGTAGAAACGGGCCATCCGTTCCGTCCAATCCGGGGTGTCCATTTGGAAACGGGGCTGATCAAATCCTTCAATACACCCTGTTTCGACAAGAATTCTTAAATACTGTCCCACAAAAGAACTTTTTGCTCCTAATTGGGGGAGTTGCGGCCAATGAGGTGCTTTAGGGAGGGTTTTCCATATTTGCTTTAAGGCTGTTTCAGCTTGAGCATAGGGAAGGCTGCCTACACCTGTGGCGAGGAATTGGGGTTGCCAGTTTGCCGAATCGAACATAGAATAACCTACTTTCTTCAGAGAGTATTAATGGATGCATAATCCAGTAGTAAAAGCTCGATAGAATAATGATATAATAATTAAGTACAAACTTGCTGTATTTTGGGATTTCTATACATAGATTATAGCTTTAATGGAAGTCATTAGCAAAGGAATAAGGGGTCAGCAGACTTGATGCTATGACTTCTAAGTTGGAGTAGGGATGTTGAAAAGTGATGGATCATAAACAATGTTTGAAGGAAAAGATAAAGGACCTGCCGGAGAAACCAGGGGTTTATCTTATGCAGGATTCATTAGGCAATATTATCTATGTGGGTAAAGCCAAGAACCTCAAGAACAGAGTATCCCAATATTTTTATAAGCATAAGCACCGGGATCCCAAAGTGGAAGAAATGATCCTTCGTATTGCGGATTTAGAGTATCGGATAGTGGACACGGAACTGGATGCTCTCTTGGAAGAGTGCCGCATAATTAAGGAGATTAGGCCTCATTATAATAGACAGATGAAAAACGATCAGAACTATGTCTATATTAAGATACCTAATGCTAACTTCCCTAAGATAGAGATTGTTCAGGTGAGGGAGGAGGATGGAGGGGTATATTATGGCCCTTTTAACAGCCGTCATCGGGTGGAAACTGGTGTGGAGTGTCTTAATGATACCTTCTTAATTCGTAAATGCTCCACCCCTGGCCGAGGTAAGCGGGGTGATGGCTGCTTGTATCGGCAATTGGGCACCTGTGTCGGGGTATGCACAGGGAAGGTCAGCCCTGAAGAATACAGGGATAGGTTAAAAGCAGTTTGCCAAGTGATTGAAACCAGGGACAAAGAGATGATGAAGGAGATTAGCGGCCGGCTAGCAAGGGCAGCCGAGGACCTTCATTTTGAAGAGGCTGCCCGCTATCGTGAATATCTGTTAGGGTTACGCTATATACAAGGCAGGCAAAAATTACTCAATAGAACACTTCGCCATAATAGCCTTCTTGCTTTCGAGTTTTTAGATAAGGAGAAGAAGATTGTAAAGATGTTCCTTATCAAAGGGAACACAGTATTGATGAGTAGGATAATCCCTTTGCGTGACCTGCCTCAAGGGGACAGTACCCAAGCAAAGCCTCATGAGGAATTGAAGCAATTTCTGAAGGAAATCCCCAAAGCACTGGCTGATAAGCAAGGCTGTTCTCGACAGCTGACACAGTCGGAAGTGGATGAGGCTCAAATCCTTGATTCCTATCTTCGCAAAGACCGGGTCATCTCAATCCGAGTCACTCAAAAAGCGCTGAAACAAGGGGAATTCGTTGAAGATATGCTCAAGAGAATAGGGAATAAATAGGGGGGTAACAATGGCAAGGAAATCTTTTAATGAGAAGCTCAAACAAAGTAAGGAGCTACCCAAAGTGGTCCAGGTGACAGATCCTAAAACGATTATGCGTTATGGCGGGCCTAACATGCTGGTGGCACCCCCCATGGCTTATGATGAGCAGATGCGGAGAGTCCCCGAGGGTAAAGTGATAACCGCAGATGATCTTAGAAACTATCTGGCTCAAAAGCATGGAGCAGATTTTACTTGTCCTCTCACTGCCGGCATATTCGTCAACATCGCGGCCCATGCCTCTGCAGAAAGGGGAGAGGATTTGACTCCTTATTGGCGGACCTTAAAGAAGGAGGGCCTGCTGAACGAAAAATATCCGGAGGGAATCCAAGGGCATAAAACCTTTCTGGAAAGGGAAGGGCATACGGTGATCCAAAAGGGTAAACATTATTATGTAAAGGATTATCAGGATAAAGAATTTGACCTCAATTCATAGAGAGAAGAAGTATGCATTAAGGAGAATTTTCATGGGCAAATTTTATGAATTTGATGCTGAAATCAAGAAAGTACCGGATATCGATGGGGCTTATGTAGAAATTCCCTTTGACGTTAAGGCGGAGTTTGGGAAAGGCCGCGTTCCGGTAACCGCTACCTTTGACGGAGAGGTTTATGAAGGAAGCTTGGTCAGAATGGGAACCCCCTGCCATATCCTTGGGATTCGCAAAGATATACGTGCCAAAATCGGCAAACAGCCTGGGGATAGGATCAGGGTCACCTTACAAGAACGAGAGCCTAAAGGCAAGACCAAGGATTAGCTCTGTTATAGTGTACTAATCTCAATATAACTAATAATAGTTTCGTGTGGATAATCTTTTGAAACTCCAGTCGTCGGATCATAAAAAACGCCGTCAAAGTAAACCAGAAGATGGCTTTTTCCGTGACCCTTTGTGTTTATTATGCAGCACTTCGGGAACATCACCTTTTCTCCATGGGTATAAACGGGCTTTTTGTATGAAAAACCGAAATAATCAAGGGCTTCAAGCACTTTACTAATGCTTGCCTGCCATTTTGTACTTTTCATTATTTTTATAACTTCGTCAACAGAAATTCCGGCCAGCATGGCAAGGCATGTTTGCCCGCAATAGCCATTATGGGGTTGTTTCAAATAGGAGATACTTTCAATCCGCCGAATTGGATTGCTCTTATCATACGGGCTGTCACTGTTTATTCTGGTCAATTGTTCCAATAGAGTAAATTTAACCTCGAATTCGCTGCTTGACCCCAGTTTGCTAAAGATATCCTTGTTAAGTGGAAGCAGATAGTCTCCATTGCCTTTGGGGATAAGTTTGCATTCAAAAGCTATATCATCAATAGTGGCTTTAACAGGTATATTCCCTTTCTTGCCACAAGTGTCCCAAACATTGAAGGGTATTTTTATGAAAACTCGATTACCCTCTTTGTAGCAGCCTGACCTGAATAAATAATGCATAGCATCATTCCTTTTCATAATTTCTTAACCACAGCAATCCATACTTCCTGACGGTTTTCCTGCATGTAGCATTCAATAACCGGCAGGTCTGCCAGCTCATATCCTGAGTTAGGAAGCCATTCGGTGTAAAATTGCTTGTAGACTTTCTGTGTTGCATCTGGCAGCTCTCCGTTCGCTTCAAAGATCGCCCAGGCCGCAGCAGGGAAAGAAAATTCCTTCATCCCTTCAAGTACAGGAATAGGCTGACATTCAGACACATCAACATGGTTTGTTACGGCTATTATATAATTCATTTCTTCGGAATCACCCCATTGGCCGCCGGCTGCAATGCCTAAAAATCCTGCAGGCCTGTAATCAGGGAAATTTTCGATAAACCTGCCCATTGTTCCATCTTGCCAGGCGGTTTCCCATAGGCTTGGAATAACTTCAAATGCCGTCGCTGTCTTAACTTTGTGTGAGATACCCATAACTTTAAAGGCAGGCCACTGTTCAATTTGATAATTTATATAATATTCTCCTTTAATTGTAATTTGAAAGGAGAGCTTGGGGCAGGATTTTAGCTGAACTGTTTCATTTCTGACGCTGGAAGGTAAAACCCCATGAAAGCTTTTAAAGGCACGTGAAAAGGAATCCGGGGATTCATAGCCATACTTTAGAGCAATATCAATAATTCTGTCCGTACTGCTTAACACATCGAAGGCCGCCATGGTTAAACGTCTGCTTCTTATATATTCGGACAAGGGCTTATCTGCAATATAAGAAAACATTCTTTGAAAATTATAAACTGAGCAGCCGGCGATTCTTGAAATAGTTTCATAGGAGATATCGGTTGTAAGATGTTCCTCTATGTAATTTATTGCTTCATTCAGCTGTTTAACCCAATCCATTTTCCCACTCCCTGTTCAATTCTACCTTTTGGGAAATCGATTTGCCCGATAATTTGTGCCGCATTGTGTAGTTTTTGGTAAGCCTAATAATTCCAGTGATTCCGCAATTCACATCATGTTATAATCAAAAAGTGTCAATTTTTGTCGATATGATTGAATTGCAGGAGGTCTATTATGCATTGGAAACGGATTTCTTTTTTGTCTTTAGCAATGGTTCTTCTTTTGAATCTTTTTCCCTTCACGGTTTTTGGTGCTGAAGCAACTGCAGAATCTTCTGCAACCGGAGCCGCTGCTTTAAGATTATATGGTAAAGACCGCACTGCAACTTCCCTTGCCGTTTCTCAGCAAGGCTGGGGTGCTTCGGATACGGTAATTCTTAATGAATTAAACAATTATGCCGATGCTATCGCCGCTACCCCTTTGGCAGTTCAACTGGATGCGCCGGTTCTTCTGACCTATGGCGCTCATCTTGATCCCCGGGTCAAAGAGGAATTAAAACGTCTGAAGGCCAAAAAGGTGATTCTTCTGGGAGGAAATGGGCGGCTATCAACTACTATGGAAAAAGAACTCACTGAACTCAATTATGAGTGGGAAAGAATTGGCGGAGCGGATCGCTATGAGACATCAGCTCTTATCGCGGAAAGGGTTCCCAGTGATACCATGATCATGGTCAATGGGGACGATTTTCCCGACGCCCTTTCAGCGGCATCTTATGCGGGAATCAAGCAGATTCCTATTCTCTTGATGTCAAACCCTGAGTTTCCCCAAACGGTATCAGACTATTATCAGAAGCATAAACCCACCCAAGTCATTGTGGTGGGGGGAGACGGAGTGGTTCCCGAGCAGCTGGTGAAGAAACAGAACATTCCCATAACCCTTCGTTTGGGAGGGGAGGACCGCTATGAATCAGCAGCTAAACTTTATGAGTATGCTCAAGGTTCCTATGGCTCAAAGCAGCTTTATCTAGCTTCCGGTCAGCACTATCCCGACGCTATGGTAGGAACTGTACTGGCTGCGAAAAACAATTCAGCCCTTCTCATCACAAAAAGTTATACTTTACCTGAGTCAATTGCTCCGATTTTTGCCCCGGATAAGATTGCCGCTATGGAGATTTTTATTCTGGGGGGCACCGGTGTGGTTTCGGGGAAAATTCAGGCTGGACTGGAAGGGAAGGACTTTACCAAGAATCTGCTGATTGGCAAAACAGTGGTCGTGGATCCCGGTCATGGGTCTCCGGATCCGGGGGCGCTCGGACCCAGCGGATCGCAAGAGAAGATTAATAATTTGGCCATTGCTCAATATTTAGCCGTGGAGCTGGAGGCTGCCGGAGCCAAGGTGGTGTTAACCCGTAGCGGCGATAATTCTCCGGCTTATTCTCCAGGGACAACCTACACTGAGAGGGGGGACCTGCAAAAGCGGGTGGATATAGCTAACGAAAACAATGCCGACCTATTTATCAGTATCCATAATGACTCTTGGAAAACTGCTCAAGGAACGACGACTTTTTACTCATCAGAAAACCCCAGTGGTTCTTCAAGCTATAAATTAGCCCAATATATCCAAAGTGAATTAACTCAGAAGATTGGCACCAAAAACCTTGGCGTGAAGGACTCCCGGCTTTATGTGCTGAGGAACAATACCATGCCCGCAGTTCTGGTGGAGGTTGCTTTTATCTCTCACCCGACTGAGGAGAAACAGCTCAGTGATAATGCTTTTAGACAAAAAGCTGCTCAGGGAATAAGTCAAGGAATTCAAGCCTATATCCGTTACCTTGAGAGAGTGTAAATAAATCCGGCAAATAAGCCCTCGGAAATCCGAGGGCTTAACTTATGCCATAGGCCAACAATTTTTAGTCCTAGAAAAGAAAATCATTCCGTTTAAAGGACCAATTGACTTCTTTGGTCCCCTTGTCCAGCGGAGGATAGGATAAGGAACTATAAGGATTCATTTCGTAACAATAGTTTGAATGAATGCAGTTGCGGATATTCAATAAATCGAGAATCTGCTTCGTTATATAGACACACTCCCCATAACCTCCACCGATGATATGTACTTTAGATCCCTGACATGAATGAAGATAGTCTTTGAAGGCTGGGGGGAGGTACTCCAGTAAGTACTCTTGAAGATTGTCCGAATGACAGACTTTATAATCGGGTATAAAGCTGGGTTCGATGAGTGCCATTAATCCATCATGAAAGGGCAGGATGCAGTGATTATTGAGTAATTCCTGCTTAAACTCTGCCACATCGATTCCCTCTTCTTCCAAGAGGTTCATGGCAAAATCAGTACAATACTGTTTAAAAATCGGCTCACCGGTTAAGCTTTTGTCGATGAAAGAGGGGATGAATTCCCCTGAGTAAATTTCCTCAAATACATCAATCAGCATCCTTATGTCCTCAAAGGAGTGATTAGCCAGAAAGCGTTTTACTTTAAGCAGATAATTAAGATTATAAAAGCGAGAGTAGGTCTTTTGAATATCGACGACCAATAGCCGATGTTTGTATCGATGGAGAATAGACATACGTTTCACCTCTGATACGAATGGTGTTTATTCTTCCTTTTCTGCTTGGAAAAATATTACCGATACTACCAATGAGGCAGTGATAGTTAAGTAACTTGTAGTTCTCTTGTTCACTTATAGTATATAAGAAGACAAGAGATAAAGTCCATACATAAGATGGGTTATTTGGATAAGTTATGGAAGTTAAAGGATGAAGAATATTGTCCGGGTCGTATAGCTTTATCCTACATCCACACCGTTCAAGCCCGAAAGATAGCCCAAGGATTTTGCTTTAAGGCAGAGAACGGATTCTAAGCGAGCAGGCAAGCAATCTTCGCGAAAAGACTGCAGCGGAGTCGGGTTGGAAACAGGACGTTTCCAACCGCCCATTGAGAACAAGTGCGAAAGCAGTGCTTTCGAGGAGCGATTTGGGCACGAAACCCGGGCGAGGGTTTCGCCCAAGCCGCAATGCCACAGAGACTGCTTAGCGGCGCAGGTGGACCCGACGCAGCGTAGGTCTTGAGTGATTAGATTGCTCCGCGCAGCTAATGGAGTGAACGCCGAAAGCAAAATCCTGGAGAATTACCTTCGGCCCTTTTCAGAATAGAAAGTATTGACAGTATAGGTTTATCGGGATAAACTTATCATAGGTTTATTCTGATAAACCTATATACTTAACTCATGGACAGGGAGGGTGTAAACTGTGGAAGAATTTAAGCTGTTTGATGCGGAGTATAAATTCCTCGATATTATTTGGGGCCTTGAGCCTATCAACTCAACGGAACTGACTAAAGTCTGCCGGGATAAGCTGGGCTGGAAAAAGCCGACCACCTACACCATGCTGCGTAAGCTTTCCGAGCGGGGATTATTAAAAAATGAAAACGCTACGGTGACCACCATCGTCAAGCGGGAACAAGTCCAAAAGTACGAAAGCGAGGTGCTCTTGGAAAAGTCCTTTGATAATTCCCTTCCCGCTTTTTTAGCCACCTTCCTCAAGGATAGGAAACTCTCCCGGCAGGAGGCCGAGGAAATGAAGAAGATGATCGAGGAGGCGACGAAATGAGCAGTTTACAGGGTACATTGACAACCGTTCTGAACATGAGCATTACGGCGTCCTATGTTGCCGTAGTCGTCATACTGATTCGCTTCTTTTTGAGAAAGGCCCCGAAAATTTTCTCCTATGTCTTGTGGTCGGTTGTTTTGTTTCGGCTTCTTTGTCCCTTATCCCTGACTTCAGACTTTAGCTTTTTAGGGCTAATCGACAGGAATTTGCAAAGCGGTGCCGACGTGTTGGACTATGTTCCTCAACATAATGCGATGACGCCGCAGCCCACCATCCCGTCCGGCAGTGCCGGTTTCGAGCCTGGGGTCAATGCCTCCTTGCCCCAGATCCCATCCATGGCAAGCTTAAGCCCGACGCCAGCCGGGATGGATATCTTGAGCTTGCTCTGGTTGGCAGGTATTGTGGCACTGATGTCTTACAGTATCATTTCCTATATAAGGACAAAACGGCTGCTGCAAACGGCTACCCTGGTTAAAGACACTATTTATGAATCCGATCGGCTTACGACAGCCTTTGTGTGCGGGTTTATCCGTCCGAAGATTTATGTGCCTCTGGGTGTAGCCGGGGCTGATCTGGATTATATCCTGGCTCATGAGGAAACCCATATTAAAAGAAGAGACTATCTCCTGAAGCCTCTTGCTTTTTTTGCCCTCATTCTTCATTGGTTTAATCCCCTGGTCTGGCTGTCTTTTGTCCTCATGAGCCGGGATATGGAAATGTCTTGTGATGAAAGCGTACTCAGGAAGATGGGCGAGGAAGCGAAGAGAGGCTACTCCAGCTCTTTGCTGGCTCTTTCCGTAAAAAGAAACGGACTTTTCACCATAAACCCTCTGGCCTTTGGGGAGCTTCATGTGAAAACAAGGATTAAAAATATACTTAATTATAAGAAGCCCAGGTTTTGGGTTCTGATCGCTTTGGTCATTGTCGTGGGCGCTATGGTCTTCACTTTGGTAGCCAATCCTGCCGATCAGGAACCGGATCTGTCCTTCCTCAATCCGAATAACCTGGCATCCCTGCTTATGCAAGGAGAAGGGGTACAGATTAGCGAAGCGGGGTATTCTTATCCCATCATAGTGTCCAGTGCGGAGTTGGGAAAATGGCTGTCCTCGGCTGCGGATGATTGGAGGAAAAAGGAAGTCTCCTCGCCCTATGACCTTACACCCTCCATCACTATTCATGTGAATGGGGATAACGAGATTCGCTTTTTTGACGAAGAACCGACTCTAGCTATGATTCAATCCGGTGATCACTATCGTTACTATGCCATTCCCAAGCAAGATTTCCAAGTTGTTCAGAAAATAGCCCTGCTTGCCTATCCCAAGATCCAAAGCCTGACCATGTCAAAGTGGGAAAAAGGAGAAGAGGTCGCTTCCGTGACCAGCATAGACAGCACTATTTTGGAGATGGTGGTACATCTGGCCCAGGAAGAAGAGAATTCTCCTTTTCTCTTAAGATACTCCAGTGTGAATGATACGCCGGCTGTGGCCGATTATATGCGAATCGTTTTGGAAGGCCCGAATGCTGCCTATACTTATTTCCTCTACACTGAGGATGGAAAGAACTACGCTATTGAAAAACCCTATGAACGCATCAATAAAATCAGCCCGGATACGGCCCAGGCAATCATCGACCTGTTTAAAAAAGCCGGGGATAGGTCCCAGGCAAGAGCCGCCTATGATCTGGAAGAAAACCTTAAGATCATCATGTCTTCTCCCCTAAGCTCCTCCAATCCACAAGATTACATCCGTGCCCATCAGGATGAGTATAAAAAAATCCTGAAATATGGAGGTGAAGAGGCTTTGCAATACATGTTGAACCAGTTTGAGCAAGGGAAGGGGGAGGGCTTAAGAGGACATATTATGATGGAACTGTGCAAGGATATCTTGAGAGAGCGCAATGGCATTACTGATGAATCTCTTTCTCCTCAGGAATGGTATGAGGCCTTATCCAAGCAGAAAAGGATTATGCTCCCGGATTATGCCTATGAGGGAGAGGACAAGGTGGAAAAGCTGGTTTATACCACGGAAACCGAAAGAAATTCCCAACCCCAGCGAGGGTTTACGGTGGTTGCGCCGAAAATCTTCGGCAGCTATGAGGAAGGGGAGTTCCTTAAAGTCTTTGTGACGACCTATAGTTCCACTTATACCATCTATAATGATGGAGTCAGAGAGGTAGGGGGCAGTGTGATTCCCTCCGCCCACACCTATAAAAAGGACAGCAAGGGGAATTATGTTCTTTTGACTTATGAACAGGCCGGAGACGGGGCTAACTTTTTTACCTCCATTCGCAGCTTTTGCACCCTGCCGGTATCAGGTAAACCCATTAGCGGACTGGCTGAGAAAATCATTCATTACAGCAATGATGAGGAACTCCTGAAGCTTCAACTTGAGAACTTAACTAAACATTTGCGGAAAAACGGCGTAACCAATCCGATAATCGTCAAGCCCGGGAATAATACCATTTAAATAGTCTAAGGCTCTGGCTTGGGGGCAGAACTCTCGAAAGACTCATTTATGATATTTTCCGGTACATTCCTTAATCTGTAGTTCAATCACCGCAGTACCTTTCACCATATTTTCCGGAAGCTCCTTACCAGCAAACTGCGGTGTGTATTTTTCAACCAATCTGTTCAGAACCTCACGTTTATAGGGGATATCTTCCAGAATATGTGCAGTTCCTATCACCACCACGCTGTTGTAAATGGCCTCTGTATCGCAGGCCATCCCTTCACCCGGCTGCAATCCCAACAACTCATCCACTTCAAAGCAAACCTTTGGATTATCCTTCACATTGTCAATCTTTAATCCCTTGGGCAGTCCGTGCATATAAATAGTTCCGTTATAGTATAGAAAATGCATGGCAGTGACATAAGGATATCCGTCCCCGCGAACTGTTCCGAAGCGTCCAATATCCGCTCTTTGCAGGAGTGCGTCAATCTCCTCTTTTGTTAATTGAAAGTGTTTCATCCTGTTTTGCATACATCATTCCTCCTAATTTTTATACATAAGGATGCCCCCGGTTTTTCCGATTGCTAACCATATGCTTTTATTATATGCTAGAAGTGTACCTGTCAAAAGGTACACTTCTAGCATATAATTATGGGTACACTGAATGAGGGATGTATGAACAATGATTTATATTGACAAAGAAATGGACACACCTTTATATGAACAGATTTACAGGCAAATACAAGAGGACATAATTTCCGGAAATCTTTCCCCGGGGACGCTGCTGCCCGGAATCCGAACTTTATCAAAGACGTTAGGTGTCGCGCGTAATACCGTGGATAAGGCCTATACACAACTAGCGGTGGAGGGGTATATTTGCCCTCGAAAAGGTGCGGGTTTTGCCATAGAAAGCATCAGAGATTCTAAAAGGAGCGGTGAAATTCAAAATTTGTCCTGTGCGGTGACTGATGATTCAGGTCACGAGACAGAAGAGAGAAACCTTCCCTATGATTTTCAATATGGAAGTTTTCCTGACGAGTGCTTTCCTAAAGCGGCATGGAAAAAGTATATGCTGGAGGTGCTATCCTCACCCGATTCGTCATCTTATATGACGCAGTATCAGGATAAACAGGGGAACCGTTCCCTGCGCTGTGAACTTCGGAACTATTTGTACCAGACCCGCGGGGTGGTTTGTACAGAAGCCCAGATCCTCATCGGCTGTGGTCTGCATTATTCGCTGGATAGTTTATGTAAGCTGTTTGCAAGCCATAAGAGGATTGCCATGGAGGAACCGGGATATAACGGAGCCAAAGAGGTATTTCAAAACAATGGGTTTTTGATACGCCATATTCCATCTACACAAGACGGACTTGACTTCTCAGGGCTAAAAACATTGGATGTCCCTGCTGTTTATGTAACACCGTCCCATCAGTTTCCTTATGGAACCGTCCTGCCGATTTCCAAACGACGGGAATTGCTGGAATGGGCAGCGGAAGAAAACGCTTATATCATTGAAGACGATTATGACAGCGAATACAGGTACGATGCAAATCCGGTACCCTCCCTGCAGTCCATCGATGGTAATGACCGTGTTATTTATATCGGCACCTTTTCCAAATCTCTTTCTCCATCATTGCGCATCAATTACATGGTAGTCCCCAAACATTTACTTGGGGCCTACCATCAGATGTTTTCTTCTTACAGCAGCCCCGTTACTTGGCTGACACAGGAAGTGCTGGCAAGATTTCTTCGCTCTGGCGATTATACCCGGCATGTGCGCCGGATGTGTGCAGTCTATCGAAAACGGCATGACATTTTTGTCCAGCAGCTGTCGAAACAATTCGGGCCAAAAATCGTGCTGCACGGGCAAGGTGCAGGGTTGCATTTTTTGTTGGAGTTTTCGGATGGAGTGCATGCCGACCGGTTAATCCTGACCGCAAAGAAAGCAGGAGTCAGGGTATACCCGGTAACCCCGTTCTGGAGTGTTTCAGAAGCCTGCCCCCCCAATATGCTTTTTGCAGGGTACAGCCTGCTGAATGAGGGGCAGATACAAGGGGGAATCCGCCTTTTGAAGCAAGCGTGGGCTCTATAGAAATTAAAAAAGCATACTTAACCATATATCATCCATTGCGATTAGGAAGTTTCTAATAATCTACCTAAATGGAAGCTGGAACTTAATTTTAAATCTTGCAGGAGTCAGCACCCTTTCCGTAGAATACAAAAATAAACATTTTTAACTATTATTGTGCTACTTGCGGTGGTACCGGAACGGAGGTTTTATGAAAAAGGTTTATATAGCTATATTTGGAGCGATTTTAATCATTGGTAGCGGAATTGGACTTAACGCACTTAGCAAGACATCTTACTTCGAGACATCCGATCAAGCGGTTCAAGAACCGTTTAAAGATGTGCAAGTTCAAACTGCTGTAAAAGAGGCAGAAAATGCACCTGCTAAGGTACCGATCGGAGCTTCATTAGCTCGTGATAGTGCCCCCGTTTTTGAACAAGCGGAATTTGCATCGCAGAAGACACAACCACCACAAGGGTTAACAGGAAAAGTGAAAGGGTATATACCTTTAAACCCACTCCCTGATGATGTTACGCCAACCGATGATAGTTATGAATTCGACCCGAACGATGGCAATTATCACCCCAGTATCAAAAATCCTCCAAGGATATTCGTTTATGAAATAACTTTCCATGAAGGATTCCGCCCAGAAGGATTAAAAGCCTTGGATGTCCATGTTATCGCCCGCAGTAACGGCGAAACTGACAATACATTGGTCCGTGATCGGGATGAGATTGTCAGTGTAACGGGAAGCACAGGCAAAGTTTACGATATGGCAGGTTCAAAAGGGACGGGTGTAACCCTTAATTATGAAAACGGTAATTATCATGAAGAACGAATTATTCAATACAAAGACATTAGTATTGATGAGGAATATATAGACAATGTTGTCGTTCGGCGTGATGGTAAACTTATCACCTTAGATGCCAAAAACGCTAAGCTAACCACAACGCATCCTTGAATAAAAATTCATCATGCTGTATCCAGGGCTTAGTGCATTGGCTTCTTTTATGAAATAAAGTTGCTCTTCTAAGGTGTTGAATATACAGCTGTATAATAATTTTGTCCTAAAAACAGGGACAACTTTGGCCGCCTTCATAGATTAAATCAGAAGGGGGTAATAAAGATGAGTTTAAGTTCCTACGAAGGCCTTCATGTTCAACGAATTATGGTCCCTACGCCTATGCGTAATGGCCCTAATTTATTAAACACAGTTTTAATGAATATGGCAGTAAACGAAGCGATTGTTACAGCGAGGTCACCTTATAATAACTTCCGACAAGGTATCGCAGGAAAGATCGGATCAGGAATGATTGAAGGTTGGGTATGGGACGCAGATATGCGTGTAGTAAGGAATCAGGACACGAAAGCGATTACAAGGGTTGCATTGACGGCTTGGGCAAACATCTCAAGAACCTCGACTGCTGGCCCGGATATTCCAAAAGGAGTTGCACTTGTCGCAGAGGGTGACCCCTATGACAGTAACTATGCGACTGCACTTTGTGCGTTCGATCAAGGGAGTATGGTTCAGATTCGTGGCTATTATTACCCAAGTTTAGGATATGATGCCTCATTCGTTTCGAGAAAGTGTTATGTTAATACGAATTGGGCTCAAGGTAATGAAGCCATGTATTACGTTCAACTGCGCAACTATTAATTTGCTAATTGGCATAGGGAACGACCTTCGGGTCGTTCTTTCTAATACTTTTATGGTGCGTAAAAAGCGAGACAGTCAAACTTCCGTACTGTTACTTTGGGCTCCAATATTTATCTTGCAAATTCATGGTAATTATTTTACCTTTTCAATAGAGAAAATGCTAAAGACAAAAGTATTGCATCAATCGGAGGGATAAATTTAGCTTCTAGTAGGTTTTTCAATTTTTTTTCAGCCTTTAATAGTATTAGGTTGCCAGCCAACAGTGACGGATGGCGCAAATATAACCAATAATGGTATGTTTGATAGAATTGAAAACAGCCAAGACACTGAAATAACTGGTAAACTAGATAAAATATCAAAAATGGAAGCGGAAAAAATCGCCTATGAAGCTGCAGTAAAAGCAAAGGTTACTGTACCGGGCTGGAAAGGTGAACAAATCATGCGTCGTGGCACTAGTTTAATAACTGAGATACCCGATCAATTATTCTCTTTAGATAATTATAATAAGAAACAGAAACCAGATATAGATGAAATGTATTCAGTTATGTTTCAGGATATCGGTGATAAGAGTAGTTTCTTATATGTTTATCTTGATGCAATAACTGGAGATGTCATTGGCGAATGCGGATATAAACCGGTGGAGAATGAAAACTATAGCAAACCGGATAGTGGCCTTGAATCTCTTGCTAAGATTACGGCAGCGAAGGCGGAAAAAATAGCTTTTGAAGCGGCGAAGAAGGCAAAAAATACTATACCCTACTGGCAGAATGCTGAGCCGGAGAATATCAAATGCCGTAGTACTGAATTAACAAATGACAATCCAACGTATGTCACTGCTTTAGATGATTTTGAAAATAAGCTGGATCTTAAAGGCATTCTTAAATATAATGTATGGTTTCAAGATGTTGGAGACGTAAGCAGCTTTTTATGCATTTATGTTGATGCCGTAACAGGGGAACCTATTGGTTGTAAATACATATCTGATTGAAATGACAAAATTGATTCTATAAAAATACTTGGCACATAGTGATAAGGGGATGGATGAAACCACGAGTTTCTTCGGTCCCTTTTTTATTGCTTATCAACTTGCCCTGAAAAACTCACTAAAGAAAGAAGGCGATTGAATGCCTACAAACCTATATGGTGGCCCTGGGAATAAAGCCTATGCTTATGTTGGCTATCCGGATGATACGGATCCTTATGATGTCTTATGGGAGGAATATGGCTGGAAATTTATTGAATATCCTTCAGGGACTAAACGAAAGAGGGCATACCTTCCTGGAGGAAACCCGACAGCCCCTGCTCCAAGGCTTTTAGTTCGGGCGTTTTAGGCAGAATGACTTCAGGCCAACCCGTTTATGGTGGACCAGGAAAAGATTACACTACAATGGGTTCTGTTTCGGCTGATGAGAATATTACTGTGCTTATTCCCAATGTATCGGGTTTCGTGTTTATCGAATATAGTACGAGTACAGGCACAAAAAGAGGGTATATCTTGGCAGACACTTTTTACACCACGAATAAATGCACCCTTAGCCAAAATGAATCAAGATGCACCGACTTTTTCTAAGCCATATCTCTATGGAACTATAGTTCGTAAAGTCCTAAAACCGGTGGAGGGGTATATCTGCCCTTGAAAAGGTGCGGGTTTTGCCATAGAAAGCATTAGAGATTCTAAAAGGAGCGGTGAATTTCAACATTTGTCTTCTGGGGTGTCAGATAATTCGGTTCACAAGAAAGAAGATGGAAAGCTTCCCTGTGATTTTCAATACGGAAGCTTCCCTGATGAGTGCTTTCCCAAAGCTGCCTGGAAAAAGCATCTGCTGGGGGTGCTGGCGTTACTCCAATCGTCATCTCATATGACCCAATATCAGGATAAACAGGGGAACCTCTCCCTGCTGTTTATGTAACACCGTCCCATCAGTTTCCTTATGGAACCGTCCTGCCGATTTCCAAACGACGGGAATTGCTGGAATGGGCAGCGGAAGAAAATGCTTATATCATTGAAGACGATTATGACAGCGAATACAGGTACGATGCAAATCCGGTACCATCCCTGCAGTCCATCGATGGCAATGACCGTGTTATTTATATCGGCACCTTTTCCAAATCTCTTTCTCCATCATTGCGCATCAATTACATGGTAGTCCCCAAACATTTACTTGGGGCCTACCATCAGATGTTTTCTTCTTACAGCAGCCCCGTTACTTGGCTGACACAGGAAGTGCTGGCAAGATTTCTTCGCTCAGGCGATTATACCCGGCATGTGCGTCGGATGTGTGCAGTCTATCGAAAACGGCATGACGTTTTTGTCCAGCAGCTGTCGAAACAATTCGGGCCAAAAATCGTGCTGCACGGGCAAGGTGCAGGGTTGCATTTTTTGTTGGAGTTTTCGGATGGAGTGCATGCCGACCGGTTAATCCTGACCGCAAAGAAAGCAGGAGTCAGGGTATACCCGGTAACCCCGTTCTGGAGTGTTTCAGAAGCCTGCCCCCCCAATATGCTTTTTGCAGGGTACAGCCTGCTGAATGAGGGGCAGATACAAGAGGGAATCCGCCTTTTGAAGCAAGCGTGGGCTCTATAGAAATTATGGTGCAAAATCGGAAGACGTGATACTAAAAATAAAGTACATTTAACCACATAAGAAAAAGGATAGAAGAGCTACAGATATGCTTACCGGGTATTGACAAATTCGCTGGCGGACCTTAAACTAGTAACATATTAAATTAAATACAAATATAATAGAGCAGGCGATCGGTATAAAAGCCGGTGGGGCTGGGCTGGGAAACCGGCAGCAGGAAGAATACCTGTGGGACTATAATTGGAAAAAATTATTGTGCCACAGGTATTTTTTTACCAAAAAAGAGGAGGGGTATCTTGAATACCGCAAATAGGAAAGTAAAGGTTGCCGCATTATCCATCGTATCGAATTCGGTGCTGATCATTCTCAAGGTTACAGCAGGTTTGCTAAGCGGATCCATCAGTATTATTTCCGAAGCCATACATTCCGGTATGGATCTCATCGCTTCTATCATTGCATTTTTCTCGGTGAGGATGTCGTCAAAGCCTGCTGATCGGAAGCATCCCTACGGTCACGGGAAAATTGAAAATGTTTCAGGTGTTCTGGAGGGCCTGCTGATTTTTGTGGCAGCCTGCCTTATCATAGCTGAGGCCATAAAAAAGATACAACACCCCGTGGAAATTTCTCAAACATGGGTGGCTATAGCGGTCATGCTGTTTTCCGGTGTTGTGAACACCCTGGTTTCCAGGATTCTCTACAAGGTGGCCAAAGAAGAGGATTCCATAGCGCTGGAGGCAGATGCCCTGCACCTGAAAACAGATGTGTATACCTCTCTTGGCGTCGCGGTTGGCCTTCTGTTGATCTGGATTACGAAAATCAACATACTTGACCCGATTGCGGCCATATTGGTGGCACTGCTGATCATAAAGGAAGCCTTTGTGCTTTGCAAAAATGCCTTCGAACCGCTTCTGGACACAAAATTGTCGGATGAGGACGAAATGAAGATCAAGACTATTATGGATAGCTATCATGGCAAAATATTGGATTATCATAACTTGCGTACCAGAAAATCCGGCAACATCAAATATATTGACTGCCATCTTACGGTTAGTGAGGGTCTGACCATTCGCGAAACCCATGAAATGAGCGATGAAATGGAACGGGAGCTGGAATTGGCTTTGAGGAATACAAATGTCAACATCCATTTTGAGCCAGGAAAGGATGGACAGTGAGCCCGCCCTGCTGATTTTCGGTCAGCAGGGCGGTTTCCTGTCAAGCCAATAATTTTTCAATAGTGTGAAGCCGTTTAATTTTAAGAGCTGCCATAATATCCAGGCGGGTATGGTTATCCGTCAAAGGCTTACCTAAGATGTTTTCAATTTTATTCAAGCGGTAGCGCAAGGTATTAGGGTGCATGAAGATCGCTTTGGCGGTTTTGTTCACGTCAAATTGGTTCTCGGCAAAGCTCTCCAGGAGGGCTATAAGGGAACTTTCCGGATCATCTTGTTTGTGCAATTCCCCCAGAACATGGACATAGTATTCTTTTAAGTCCTGGAGATCATGTTTATACAGGATTCGTTCCAAGCCGAGTTCACTGAAGAAGGGAACAGGTATTTCTAATAGCTTTCCCATTTCAAAAGCCACTTTAGCTTCCTGATAACTGCGAAAAAGATCGGTGGATTCGGAATAAACCTGTCCTACTCCACAGGTTACCAGATTATTTAATTCCGTGGTTCTGATTTGAGAAAAAGTTTTTTCAGCAAAACCAAGTATTTCTTCCTTTTGTAAAGCAGGTTTATCCGCCTGCAGGGGAACGAGGATCACCAGTTCATTTTGACGGAGGATGAGTGCCGGGTTTTTATAATAGTTATCGATGAAAATTTGTTCTATGATGCGGGAGAGAAAATCCATAAGATGATGCCCCGGATTATGATGCTCCGGATCAGGAAGGAGAAAAACCATAACCGTATGGGGGCGACTGAAATTCCAGCCCCACATTTCGCCGGTAGCAATGATATCTTCACTGCGTTTAAGGTTTCCGTAGAGCAGATCATAGAGAAAGGCATTTTTAAACTTGCTTTGCTCCTGCTTAAGCTCTAACCGGCTCTGGAGGTGGACGGCATAGAGTGATGATGTATAATCCAACAGGGGTTGAAAGGCTTCTCGATCCGGATTATCTTCATTACTAAGAATGAAAATATACCCAATGACACGGCCAAGGGGAGCAATAGCACGACCTATGGCACGTACCTTAAAAGTACCCGCAGAGATATAACAGAGAAAAAGGCTTTCGTCATGGATCCGAGGGTCATCCAGTTCAACTTGAAAGAATTCGCAATCATAGTGAGAAGAGGAGGCAACCAGTTTATAAGCAGAGGTTGAAACCAGTACAGGCCGATTAATGACCTTAGCTAAAGTATGGGTCAGAAGATCTAACCCCTGTCCTGAAGCCATAACCAATTCTTGCATATAATCCGGAACGGAAAATTGCTTGTTCATATAGACCACCTTTCTCACGATTTACCAAGGAAAAGCTCAGGGGTTCATTCTAGGCGACTCTTAAAAGTTAGGGTAGAATGGTATTATAGATTAATTTTGATCCTATAAGGAATTATTGTAAAGTCCTTTAATCTGTATCCCGGAATAAAAAAAGCGTGGCTTTTTTGTACTTGTGAACATATGACCAAAATGGGCGGCAAGCTATACTGATTATAGATTCGGGAGCGGCTCTCGTCAAATAAGAGGAAGTATGTTCCTTTTTTATTGCGAAGAGGCATGGAATTTCGCTCAGGCATGATGGAACGCTGATTTAAAAGGGAGGTTCAAGGTACTATGTCAAGTTTTCTTAAAAAAGTAACGGATAAAACCATAAGCCGCAGGAGTTTCTTAAAAGCAACTGCGGCAGGTACTGCCGGCTTGGCTCTGACCGGTTGCGGGAGTGTCTTAGCACCGGCGGGAGGAAAGGTTAATGCGGTGGGAGAGGAGCAAGGAGAATGGATCTCGGCAGCCTGCTGGCATAACTGCGGTGGACGATGTTTGAACAAAGCACTGGTGGTGGATGGAGTAGTCATTCGCCAGAAAACAGATGATACCCATGAAGATTCCCCAGACTACCCACAACAGAGAGGTTGTTTGAGAGGACGCTCTCAACGCCAGCAGGTCTTTGGCGCGGATCGGTTGAAATACCCCATGAAACGCAAACATTGGCAGCCCGGCGGAGGAGATAAATCCCTGCGCGGTCAGGATGAATGGGAGCGGATCAGCTGGGATGAAGCCTTGGCTTATATTGCCGATGAATTGAATCGGGTGAAAAAAGACTATGGCAACCGTTCGATTCTGCATATCGGAGGATGGAGCAGCCGAATTACGGATATCTCAAGAACCTTGGGATTGTATGGGGGATATTGCGAATACTGGAATACCAACTCTTTCGGCAGTTGGGCCATGACTCCTAAAACCGTTGGTTTTATGCAATTAGGGGTATGGGATCAGACGGTGAATGATCGTTTTGATCTGCGGAACTGTGAGACCATTATCATGCTCAGCATGAATCCGGCCTGGAGCGCGATGGGAAGTTCCAGTTGGCACTATAGGCAAGCCAAGAAAGCCGGAGCGAAATTTATCGGGATTGACCCCTTTTTCAATGCTACCTATTCTATGTTGGGTGCACAGTGGGTACCGGTCCGACCAAGTACGGACGCAGCCTTGCTGTTAGCCATTGCCTATGTCCTCATTACCAAAGATCACCCGACCCTTAATCCTTTGATTGATTGGGAGTTTTTAAATAAGTGTGCTATTGGCTTTGATGCTGAGCATATGCCGGAAGGTGAAGATCCTAAAGGCAATTTCAAAGACCATGTGCTCGGAACTTACGACGGTGTCCCTAAAACACCGGAATGGGCCAGTGAAATTTGTGGAGTGGCTGAAGACCAGATCGAGAAATTAGCGCTGGAGTTCAGAAAAGATAAAAAGGTAGCCTTCATCTGCGGGATGGCTTCCGGAAGAACCAGAAACTCGGATAACTTGCCTCAATTGATTATGACCATCGGAGCCATGACCGGTCATATGGGCAAATCCGGACATATGACCGGCAGTACCATGCATGCCACATCCGGCAATGGCGGCCCGGCTCTGGTGTGTGCCGGTTCCAACGGCCTGCCGGGAATCCCTAACCCCGTAGATGACTGTATTAATGCAGGTCAGGTCTGGGACGCGATCCTCAACGGCAAATACAACTTCACCGGAAGCGGGGACTTCACTTCAGCCGACCAATACAAACCTGGTGAAGAAAGAGATATCGATATTCGGATCATTTATCATTCAGGCGGTGCGACGTTGCAGACCAACGATGGGATGACCAAAGGGATCGAAGCCCATCGCAAGGTGGATTTGGTTGTCTCTCATTCTCAGTTCGTCACCACAAATTCCAAGTATGCAGATATTGTCCTCCCGGTAACAACGGAGTGGGAGAAAATCGGCGGTTTCTCCGGAGGAACCTTGGTGCACAGCGGCAACCGTGAAATGATTATTATGTATTCCCAAATCTCGGAACCCCTTTACGAAGCCAGGAGTGATCAATGGATCGCCATAGAACTGGCCAAGAAGTTGGGAATCGATGAAAAAGAAGCCTTCCCCTTTGATGAGAAGCAACAGTTCTTTAATGCCTTGACCAGTACTACAGTAGTCAATGAAGATGGGAAGACTTATGGACCCCTGGTGACCATAACCCAGGAAGATATTGATGAGTTAGGGGTGACCGGCAAGCCCCAAACTGGGAAAATCACTTATCGTGAACTCAAGGAAAAGGGAGTATATCAAGTTAAACGCTATCCAGGGGATAATTATGGGTATATTGCCTATGAAGATTTTGTCCGGGATCCTGAGAATAATCCCTTAAGCTCAGAAAGCGGCAAGTTGGAAATCTATAGCCGAAAGTTGGCGAAAACCATCAATGACATGGGATTTAGTACAATTCAGCCTATTCCATCCTATATCAAACCTGCCGGGGGATTTGAAGATACCTTCCAGGAATGGGAGGGTAAAGCCAAAGGGGAATATCCCTATCAGGTGATCAATCCTCATTACCTGCGCCGTTCCCACACCGTTTTCGATAATGTGAAATGGCTGCAGGAAGCTTGGCCTAATCCTGTTTTCCTGAATACCAACGATGCCAGGGACAATGGCCTTGCCGATGGGGATACGGTTCTGATTACCAGTCCCTATGGAAAAATCTTAAGAAATGCCTGCCTTACAGAACGAGTAAGACCCGGAGTCGTTGCTCTGCCTCATGGCGCCTGGGTGGATATGGATGAAAAAACGGGAATCGATGTGGGTGGCGCGGATAATATCCTCAGTGGCCAAATCCCGACCGGGCAGGGAGTTTCAGGGTTTAATACCGGGATTGCCCGGATTGAGAAATACACACAATCCAAACTCATTCCCGATGTAGAAAAAGCAGCAAGAATCGTATTCCAGGAAGGGGTGTAAGGAAAAATGGGTAAAAAAGGTTTTTACTTTGATATGGAAGCCTGCATCGGCTGTCGCACTTGCCAGATTGCCTGCAAAGATAAAAATAATAACGATATTGGCGTGTTATACCGTCGGGTAAAGAATTTTGAGACCGGTGTTTATCCACAACCTGATGCTTTCAACTATTCCTCTTCCTGCAACCACTGTGCCGAGGCCAAATGTGTCAAGGGGTGCCCCACCGGTGCCATGCATTATGCAGAGGATGGTACTGTGCAGCACGATAAGGATAAATGCATCGGCTGTAAATATTGCATCTGGAACTGTCCCTATGGTGCACCTCAATTCATTGAAGAAAGCGGCATCGTGGGGAAATGCGACAGCTGCAAGGGCCTTCGTGACAGCGGAGAAAACCCTGCCTGTGTGGATGCATGTATTATGCGCTGCCTGGAATTTGGGGACTTAGATGAACTTAAGGCAAAGTATGGCGACCGCTTTGTTCAGGAGTTGCCTATTCTGCCCTCTGCAAAGCTTACAAATCCATCGGTGCTGATTAAGCCCAAGGATTGTGCTTTAGACTCCAATTCTCGTGAGAAAGAGGTGTAATCAGTGGAAAACTTATCCTTGATCCTCTTTTCGATCTGCATCCAGGCCGCTATCGGCATTATGATCTTCGTGGCTCTGGGCAAATCCTTCAACAAGGAAGGACAATTTAAAACGGCGATAGTCACAGCCGCCGGCCTGGCTATTGTCGGGTTTCTCGCCTCTCTGCTGCACTTGGGTAAACCCCTTGCCGCACTGAACTCCCTTCTCCACTTCAGCACCTCCTGGCTGAGCCGGGAAATCTGGTTCACCGGTGCCTTTACTGGGATAACCCTTTTAATAGCCTTATTGGTGATTGCCAGACCTTCGGCCAAAGGTGCGGTCAATGCTTTGGCACCCCTTGTCGCAGTGGTGGGTTTAGTTGATGTTTATATGATGGCTTCGATCTATGGCTTTGCCTCGGTGCCGGCCTGGCAGCACGGTTCCCTAACGATTGAGTTCTATGCGGCCGCCATCTCCATGGGAGCCGTCATGTTTCTCGCGTTAAGCGGACAGGAAGCTGTTAAAGTGAAAAAACCTGCCTCTCTGGCAGTGGGCGCTGTGGTAATCGTGCAGGTAGCGGCTATGGTGCTCTACTATATCCAGCTGGGAACCAGCGGGAATGGGGCAGCCGGGCAAAGCCTTGCTCTCTTGAACAGCATGAGCGGAATCATGGCCATGAAATGGATGTTGATTCTCTTTGGAGCAGGATTGCTGTTCTTCCCCGTGGGTAAAGGAGGGACGAAGGTATCTGCCGGTCAAGATGCCGTTCAAGCAGCGGCAACTACTGAAGGTGCTGTTGATACGGCAGTCTATCTTGCAGCAGCCTTAGTGGTTGTAGGCCAGATATTAGGCCGATATCTCTTTTATGCAATTATGGTTGTGAATACTGTTGGATTAAGTTAAGGTTAATAAATGTCAGGGAACCAGGGGAGATTTACCTTGGTTCTCTATTTAATTGTCATCAAGATAACAATGGTTGGCAAGGAGGATGGAATTTAAGAAGTTCAATAATTCACCCCTCCCCACAGTGATCTGTAAGGAGGGGTGAGGAGAGAGATGTAGTCTTTTAGCTTTGGCAATGATTATAAAGTAAAGAAGATATAGCGGCCGACAATTTGTCCGAGGAGCACTAAAGCAGTAGAACCTAAGACGATGGAAACTCCAAGTTCTTTCTTTTTGCCGGAGAGGAAGAGTAAACCGGCACCCACCAGGATAGCAGCCCATTTAATAATCATGGCTGCGCCCATGGTTTGCGGAGCGGTGAAACTGCCGACAGCCTGGACCACAATCGCTGCGGCAACGGCAATGGACATAACTTTTTGCAGGTTAGGCGCTTCTTTAGCGCTCAAAGCGAAGAAAATCAGGGACCCCATGGATAGGGCGGCAGCATAAAATTCGATAAAGGTTGCAGCATGCTGCCAAGCTTCAATACTGGTGGAGGCATAGACGGAAGCCATGGCATAAACATCGATTAAACCAATAACAGCGGCTAGTATAACTAAAAGATTGACAGCACTTTTGGCTGCAGGCTTAAAATAAATGAACAAAGCGGCCAGGACGGTTAGACCGGTAAACAAGCTGGTAAACCAAATTTCACGGCTCAGCCAGGAGGTTGCGAATCTCGTAAGGGCGTTGATGGCCGACAAGGGGTGACCCAAGTGCAGGAAGGAGGCAAGAAGGCCGGCTATGGCTAGGACTGCCGAGGTCAAGACGGCGGTTTTAAAGAGACCGTCTTTATGCAATTGCTTGGCAATAGCGGCAAAAACCATAATCCCGATGGCGGCTTGAACACTGATGGTGAACAGAATTAATGCTAACTCTTCCATTGATTATACCTCCAACTCTACATAGTTGGTATCTAAAGAGCACTCTTTAGGATTGATCAGGATAGAGGGTTTTGTCACATTGGCAGAAGGCAATACTGGTAACTCTTTAACGAGGTTTGTTCCATGTTTAGCAGCCAGTTCATTCAGATCGCCGAATTCCAGGCAGCGCATGAGGCAGGCATTTACGCACATAGGGTTTTGGCCTGCATCCCGCAGATCTTTGCAGCTATCGCATTTGCTGATGACCCCGGTCTCTTCAATGAATTGGGGAACACCATAAGGGCAGTTCCAGGTACAGTATTTGCAGCCGATACATTTGTTTTTATTATGCTGCACGGTCCCATCATCAGCGAAGTGAAGAGCTCCGGTGGGGCAGCCTTTAACACATTTGGCTTCTTTACAATGGTTACAGGCGCCGGAGTAATGATACACCCTGGCGTCGGGATACACCCCGGTTTCATAGCTTTTGACTTGGCGGAATAAAATGCCTACATCCAAGCGGTTTCTATCTTTGCAGGCTACTTGACAGGTGCGGCAGCCGATGCATTTAGTGACATCAAAATAAAATCCTAAGGCCATTCAAATTCGCCTCCTTATCAGATATTAATAATTCTTTGGGGCCATAGATAGTCCGGTGTAAGGGGCTTTCCATCATACTTCTCCATATTGACCAATTGGGTATTGTAACCGGAAACACCACAACCGGTAGTAATAGGGGCGGAAAGATAATTATCAGAGCCGGACTTATCAATGCCGGTTTTCTCATCCAACTCCAGCCAGGTGCCGTGAGGCATCTCAATATAGCCGGGCATCAGCCGCTGGCTGACACTGGCTTGACGCAATACCTTGCCATAGGGATTGGTGAGAAGTACGGCATCGCCGTTCTTTAT
Source organism: Desulfitobacterium sp. PCE1 (assembly GCF_000384015.1). Lineage (NCBI taxonomy): Bacteria > Bacillati > Bacillota > Clostridia > Eubacteriales > Desulfitobacteriaceae > Desulfitobacterium > Desulfitobacterium sp. PCE1. The sequence continues at coordinate 1,871,869 of NZ_KB913023.1, forward strand.
GCCTTTTTCCGCTGCGTCCACGGCACTGATGAATACCGGATTGCGCATAGCTTCCCGCAGCCAGGGTAAATTGTCCAAAATTGTATGCGAACGCCTTAAATAATGGGGGGTGGTTACTTGGTAAGGATAATCGCCTTTGATTTTTTTGTCCCAATCCTTAAAACTCTGTTCGTAACCATTAAGGGGCTGGATATAAGTCGGATAAGGTTTGAGGGTGCTGCGGCCCATGGCATTAATGCTGTCGGCTTTGGTTTGGCAGTAGATTTCAAACTTGCCGCTTTTGGAGCCAACGGGATTCTTATCCGGGTCTTCGACAAAGGATTGGTAAGTGATATGGCCATAGTTATCGCCTTCATGGCGTTCGACTTTATAGATCCCTTTTTCCATCAACTCTTTGAGACCGATGCGGCCTTGCTGCAGTTTTCCATCGACTTTGCCATGCTTTTGTTTCCACCAGGCGAGATCCGCTTCAGTGATGGTGACTAAGGTTTCATAGCCTGTACCTTCCTTGTTAATCACCGTAGCACCGGCAATCGCATTGAAATACCGCTGCTCTTCAGACAGGGGATAGACTTGATTCACATTAATGCCTAAGCGCTTGCCAAGCTCCCTGCCAATCCATAGATCGCTTTTCGCTTCGTAAAGAGGTTCGATGACTTTGGAAGGGAAGAATTGAACCTCTCGGTTATAATATATCTCCAGATAAAGATAAGAACTGTGTCTTTCCCACTGAGTGGTAATGGGGAGTACGATATCGGCGTATTGGGCACTGGCGTTTAAAGAATAAGCACAACTTACCACGAAATCTACTTTCCGGTGGGCTTCAATCCCTTTGGCGACACCTTGGTTTGTCTGCAGAGTGTTTCTGTAGGAATGAATGATGACATGGATATCAATATCCTTCTCTCCCATACTGGCAAGATCTCCCCATAGGGCTGGTGCGGTGTAATTGTATTTTCCATTCAATACATTGTCCCATAGCTCAGGAGCCATAATTGAGTCTGGGCAAGGATTGGGAAGGATTGGAGCGCCGGAAGCCCCTAATTGGACTAATTTAGGCCCGCTGTTGGTAGCGAAATAGTATTGGCACGAGCCGCAGGAGTGACCGGGTTTGCCGAAATGACCGCCCATAGCCGCTATGGTCATTAGGATTTGCGGAAAATCATCGGCATTATTGCAGCGGGCCGGTGCGCTGCTGTGTAAAATGGAAACTTTCTTATCTTTGTGCATTTCCTTGGCATACCAAAGGATATCTTCCACAGGCGTGCCGCAAATTTCCGAAGCCCATTCAGGGGTTTTGGGTTGGTTATCATAGTTGCCAAGCACATAATCCTTAAAGTTTTCCTTGATCGTGGCATCAGCCGGTATATGCCCGGCATCAAAGCCTACAGTGCAGCGATTGAGAAAGTCCCAATCGATCAGGGGATTGCTTAGGGGGTCGTCTTCCGTAATCATCACATAGGCTACTGCCAGCAGAAAAGCTATATCTGTGCCGGGCCGGACGCGAATCCATTTGGCTTCTACCAAATTAGCCGTTTCATTATAGCTGGGACCGACATAAATAAACTTGGCGCCGGCTTCTTTGGCATGCATTAAGTTGTGACTGGGCAATCCTGCAGCAGCCCAGGCGGGATTGCAACCATAAAGAACAATGGTTTCGCTTTTTAATAGATCCAAGCGATCATTAGCATCATCATTACCATAAGGGATAATACCCAGGACACCGGAAACGAAGAGGTAGGTGCCCAGGGAACCTGTATCCTGCACATTGGTATAACCGCCAAAGGCATTAATTGAATTATTGAAATCACAAAGGGCATCGGCAAAGTTAGGCATCAGGATGGAACGGTTGCCATACTTTTCTTTGGCGTTCTTTAACTCGGCAGCCACATAATCCAGGGCTTCATCCCAGGAAATCCGCACCCATTCATCTTTGCCGCGCAACGATTTGTCACCGCCGGTCAGGGGTTCCCAGTGCTTGCGTTTCATGGGATATTTGATCCGATCCGCGCCGAAAACCTGCTGCTGCTGGGCTCGCCCGCGCAGGCAGCCTCTGAGTTGTGGCTTGTTGAAGCTGTCCGGTTCGGTATCATCGGTTTTCTGGCGGACCACCACATTGTCCACCACAAGGGCGGAGTTATAACATTTGTAGCCGCAGTTATGCCAGCAGGCGGCAGGTATCCATTCACCTTCTCCGTTCACTGCGGCAGCATCAAGTTCCGCTCCCACCGGAGCCAGCGCAGTGCCGCAGCCGGCAAGGGCCAGGCCGGCGGTTCCGGCCGCGGTGGCCTTCAGGAAATTTCGGCGGCTTATTTTTTTGTCCGTAATTTTTTTAAGAATATCTGACATTAATCCTTCTACCTCCTTTTAAGTCTGTAATGCTGAAGCCGGAACGGGATTTCAAGAAGCATAATTACGCCTATAATTACGCATTCCGATACGATAGATTAAGCTTGCTAAAAGCTGATCCCGAACCTATAATCATTGTATAGCTATTGTGAATAGTTTAATATGTTTGTGTGTACGAATTGACACCGGTAAAATACAGCACCGTGACAAAAACTATCGTTACGATTCTTTAGACATAATAATCCATGAATTGATTATGGCGTATAGGATATTATATTGCACTTGCTAAAAGGAAGAAGGAGCTGAATTATGGAGGAGAAGGCTGGAGACGTTAGTATTCTTAACTATATGGAAGAACTGCTCATAGCTTCCGGACAAGGTTTGCAAGCTTTGACAGATGCTCTGGCTAAGATATTAAGGCTTCCCATTCTTATTTCTACATCCGGATATAATTTGATTTCCTCATCCCTTAGTTGCCCTGATCTTGATTCTTTTCACACGGATATAGTGAGTGCCAGGATTGATAATGAAACATCATTTTTTTGCAAATTGTCTGCCGGCACTTTTCATTCCAATGCTTGGGGACGAGCGATTGCACCTGCGGGGCGTGTTATTGGTTATATTTTTATCTTTGTCGACGATGCCGATAGCAATGCGATAATGGAAGCCCATAAACTCATTATCAAGGCAGCTGCATCCTTATGTGCAGTCCATCTCCAAAGCCGGGTTGAGTTGCTCAAGGAGCAACAAAAACATCAAGAATCCTTTTTATACGATCTTCTGTATGGGAACCTTAAAACAGAAGAAGAAATTGTTGCATCCGGAGCCACCTGGGGTTGGAATTTCACTCTACCTCATACCGCTATAATCCTGACAATTCCTGAATTAGATATTCATTCCCCGGATAAACACTTGATGGATATTCTGAACCACTTTACGGAGAAAGCTCTCATTGATAGGTATTATAAGAAGTTACCTACACTGATAAGGCATAACGAACTCATTGTGCTTTTGCCCTCTGAGGAGTGGAAGCAGCCTGCCCAAAAGAAAGAAATTCTTGCCTTGATGGACATCCTCTTAGCTCAATTAACAGCTACAGAACTTAAGAATCGGGTAATCTGTGGCGTGGGTCAGACCTATGTTAAAGCTACCAATCTTTTTCGGAGCTATCAAGAGGCTAAGGTATCCCTTGAGCTGGGAACAGTGATGGGGATAGCCGTTCCTTTCTTCAGTGACATAGGGGTGGAGCGGATCTTCTACAAGCATGATCTTGAGGATTTAAAGGAGTATTATGCTCATGTTCTTGGCGAACTGCACAAGCAAGATGATGAAGAGCTTTCACTGATCAGCGTTTTAGAAAGCTTTGCTGAGAATCAATTTGAAGTGACGAAAACAGCGGAGGCTCTCTTTTTGCATCGCAATACACTCCGTTACCGCCTCAATAAGATCGAAACTATTCTGGGGCGTTCGTTGAACGATCACAATACCCGCTTTGATATTATGGCCGCACTGAAAATCAAGCGATTGCACAAGATGGATGAGGAATTATGATGGGGAAAGCAAAGGGACGCATCACATAAGTGAAAGCGTCCCTGTTAAATTGTGTCTAGGGAAGACACTCATCTTATAATAAAGCCAAAACTTCATCAAGAACTAAACGATCTGTTTGCAGGAACTGTTGGGTTAAAATAGCCATTTGGGGATAAAAATGATGAGTTTTGGAGGTTTGCATATCCTTGGCGAAATCCCCGATCCAAACCAGTAAATGCTCCCCCAAAAAGGCTTTTTGATCGTCCAGCAGTTGTTTGACCTCATCCATAGCCTGCTTATCAAAGTTTTCCAAGGCCAGTTTTGCCAGATGAGCCATAAAATCCAACTCAAAGCCCAGATGATCATCGGCTTCATGAGGATAATTGGCTGGCAGGAATTGATAGTTGAGGTAGGTGCGCCGCACTTTTAAGGTGCTTTCCTGGAACAAAGCCCGTTCTTTGGTCACATAGACGGATTCCCAGGGGGGAGCGGGCAGCTTATGGGGGCCGATCATCAGATAGGTATATTCGCTGGTCAGCTTATCCAGGATGCTGTCAGCCTCGGTGGACAGAGCCGGCCTTAATTCTGAGAGTAAACTCAGGCAGGCTTGTAAGTGACTGTTATCCTCGTCGAGCATTAACTCCAAGGCTTCCAGGGTGTATTCGTTGGTGAGGATATCCAGCAGTTCCTGGTTAGGTTCATTGCCAAAAATACGTTGCAGCAACTGATAGAGATAATGCCGGGTGGCCAGAATGATGGCAATTCCGTCTTCTTGTGAAGTCATAGCAGACACCGCCTTTAAGTTTTTTGAGATTAGGATTTCATTCCTGAATTAGACTTTTTTTTCGGTATAATTGGGATCTAAAGCATATTTCCTTGGTTTAATTAATAAGGATGGGTTGGTAAGGGTTGAGGAAGGAAGAATGGGCAAATCCTGAACAATATCCGTACCGTGTTTGGCTTCAAGTTCATCTAAATCACCAAATTCAAGGCACCGCATCGGGCAGGAATCCACACAGACCGGATTGACGCTCTTGTCACGCAAGCCCTTGCAGCTGTCGCATTTGCCGATGATGCCGGTTTCTTCAATGAACTGGGGAACGCCATAGGGACAGTTCCAGGTACAGTACTTACAGCCGATGCATTTATTTTTGTCATGCTGAACCGTACCGTCATCGGCGTAGTACAACGCATTGGCGGGGCACCCCTTGACACATTTGGCATGGGAACAGTGATGGCAGGCACTGGAATAATGATACAGCCTGGCATGGGGATAAACGCCTACTTCATAACTGCGGACGTCACGGAAGCTAATGCCCACATCCAGGCGGTTTCTATCCTTGCAGGCTACCTGGCAAGTCCGGCAGCCGAGGCATTTATTCATATCGAAATAAAACCCTAAGGCCATGCTTGCTCACCTTCCTCATAGTTTCCAAAGTTGAGGGATATTCAGAGACAATGTTATGGCAATCAAAAGGCCGTACACCAGCAACATGACAAAGAATGCTTTTTCTTTGCCGGGTAAACCGGCCCAGCGTATGGGGTCTTGACCGGCGGTGCATTCAGAACAGCCTGCTTTCGTGTGGGCTGAAGGGGGTTCAAAAGTGGGGTCTGCGTGCTGGTCTGCGGAGCTATGGGGGTGGAAGAACCGCTTGAACTTTCTCTTTACTGAAGCAAGAAAATTAAGCACAGCCCCCACCGGACAGGCCAACCGGCACCAAACACGATAGAAGAGAATCCCGGTCAGCAGGACCAGGCATAAAGTAAGCCAGTGGCCGAGATTGCCCTGACCGCCAAAACTTACCGCAAAAGGTTCATAATTGGCGATACTGGGATTGTTAAAAATAAGCGCCGCCATCACGGCAGCCCAGACGACTCCCCAGCGGATTTTATGAGCCAGGGCAAGCACAGGCGGCGCAGGATTGAACTTTATGAACCCCAGGAATTTGTAAAGTCCTTCCTGAAGCCCCCCGAAGGGGCAAAGCCAGGAGCAGTAAAAATTTCTTCCCCAGAGTAAAGTGAGGATAGGAATGCCCAAAGTCAGGATATACCAGAAAGGGCGTTCCAGGGGAGAGGGCCAATTGCCGCTGAGCAGACTGGTCAGGTTAGCCAGACTCAGGGAAGCGTTGAGGAAAAAGCCCAGGAAAAGAACGGAGCCCGCTAAGAGCCAAGGGCGTAATTTTTGGCCGCGGCGGGATACGGCGATGAAGACCAGGCCATATAATAGAATCAGCCCCAACTCCGGCCACCCCAAAGCAAGTTGGCTCCCGGCAGGGACTTGAAGGCCTAATTCGTTTTTGCCGGCCTGCCAGGCTCCCTTACGGACGGCCAGGGCGATTCCATTAACAGTATAGGTGGCCCCGCTTATCCCGTCAAGGTCGTGGCCCAGCTCAAAGGGATCACGGGCTTCTTTGCCGGTAAATTGGTGCAAATAACCTTCCCTCAGGACTCTGCTCAGATAAGCGGGAGTTTCACAATTTTCGGTGATGATCACATTTTTAAGAATGCCATCTTTTCCGAGAGAGACGAAGACACTGAGGGGCCCGCCATATCCGGAGGCATCGGCTTCCACGGCATATCCAAGAAAATGGTCGTCCGTATCCCATAAGCTGTAGATCGGATATCCGCCGGCTATGGGCTCGTATCTGGAGACGGCAGGTTCCAGCCGCTGCAGGGAAGTAAAGGTCTCCTGCTTGTTTGCCGATTGCTGAAAGATCAGAGCGGCCAAGATCAGAACAAAAGCGGTGATAAGGGCGAGCGACCGGGGGGAGAAATGTGTCTGCTTCATTCCGGCAGTCCTTTAAAGTCCCTTAGCGGTCATAGGGACGGCATAGAACAAATACCTGCTCACCATGATTCCGCCGCTCAAAGCCAAGGCACCCAGATAGGCCATGCCGGCTTTTCCGGAACCCGCCTGTTCCTTGGCTGGCTTCAAGGAGGCGAATAGCAATAAAGCAGCGCCGGCCAGGAGCAGGAGAAGGTGAACCTCGAGGAGCAGCCCTGGGGTTTGCCCGCCGAGACCGCTATAATTAAGAAATGTTTCTGCCCCCAGAATGATGGCACCGGCCAGGGCGATCAGGCTGTATAGTTTTTTGGTTTTTATCCCTATCCCGCTGAATTGAATGGCCAAGAAGAGGGCAAGGCCCAGAATAGCTGTCGCCGTCGCAAAATCGATAAGAGGAGATATGCTTTGCCAGCCGGGGCGGCTGGTGCTCATATAGACATTGGCCATAAAAACCACATCAATCACCCCTACGGCACTGGCCGCCCAGCCAAAACGCTTGACGGAGGGATTGACATATTGCACGACGGCATGGATGATGGCAAGACCAATGAATAAAAGGGAAAAGACCAGTGCCCGGGACAGCCAGGAATGGCTGAATTGGGAGATGGCATTAAAAATAGACGCCGGTCGGCCCAAGTAAAAAACAAAAGCCAGAAAGCCGATCACGCCCAATAAGGCAGAGGCGATGGAGGCATATTTGTTTTCAGTTCTGCCGTTTGTTTTTCTGGCAGCCATTATGGCAATCATGATGCCAATAGCCGCCTGAAGGCCTATGGAGAAGATCACCAGTTTAACATTCTGAACCATAGTTTCACCCCTTCTATGAACTATAGAAATTATGAAATATAGAACTTATAGCAGCAAGTTCCTCTTCCCGCCCCTAAAAAGCGGGAAAAGGAACTTGAAGCAGAAAGCAGAAGTCTCGACTAGGAGATAATTTTGATGGCAAAGAAGAGGTAGCGTCCAATGAGCTGGCCTACTACAACCAGAGCAGCGGCCCCCAGGATGAAGGAGGCATCTTTGCTCTTTTCCTTGACAGGGAGGAAGAGCAGCACGGCCCCCACCAGGATGGCGGCCCATTTCAGAACCATGGCCGGCATCATGCCGCTGAGAATAGCATAGCTCTGTTGCAGAGCATGATTGGTGCTGGCTCCGAAACTATTGTAATAGGGAATCATGGCGATGGCTTGGATTACGAAGGCTGCGGCTACGGCTATGGCCACGATGGTTTTCATCTTGCCGGTATCTTCCTTCATGCTCAAGGCGAGGAACAGCAGCGCGCCCATGGAAATGGCGGCGGCATAGAACTCCACAACAATTGAACCGGACTTCCAGGCGGCAACGCTGGAGGAGGTGTAGACCGAAGCCATGGCCAAGACGTCAACCAGACCGATGGCGGCAGCCAGAATAATTAAAGCATCGATGGCTTTTTTCGCCTCAGGTTTCAAGTAAATGAGCAAAGCGGCGAGGACGGTCAAGCCGGTAAAGGCGCTGTTCAGCCAAATCTCCCGGCTCAGCCAGGAGGTGGCGAAGCGGGTGAGGGCATTGACCGCAGCCAAGGGATGGCCCAGATGGAGGAAGGAAGCGAGAAAGCCCACAATGGCTAACCCGGCGGAAATGGTTACAGCGGTTTTAAAGAGAGCGGTTTTGTTCAGTTGTTTGGCAACAGCCGTAAAGACCATTAACCCAGCCGCCGCTTGCACACAAATGGTAAAGATAATTAAGGCGAACTCTTCCATGGTTACACCTCCACTTCTTTATACTTGGGGTCCAGGGAGAATTTCCTGGGGTTGATCAATAAGGAGGGATTGGTAACCTGGGAGGAGGGTAGGGTAGGCAAATCTTTGACCAGGTCAGCCTTATGTTTGGCCGCCAATTGGTCCAGATCACCGAACTCCAGGCAGCGCATCAGGCAGGCATCGACGCAAACCGGATTGGTACCGGTATCGCGGAGGTCTTTGCAGCTGTCGCATTTGCCGATGACGCCGGCTTCTTCAATGAATTGGGGGACACTATAGGGGCAATTCCAGGTGCAGTACTTGCAGCCGACGCATTTTTTGCGATCGTGCTGTACAGTGCCGTCATCAGCGAAATGCAGGGCCCCGGTGGGGCAGCCTTGAACACATTTGGCTTCGGCGCAATGGTTGCAGGCGCCGGAGTAGTGGTAGACTCTGGCATCGGGAAAAGAGCCTGTTTCATAGCTTTTGACTTTGCGGAAAATAATGCCCACATCCAGGCGGTTTCTATCTTTGCAGGCTACCTGGCAGGTGCGGCAGCCGATGCATTTATTGACATCAAAATAAAATCCTAAGGCCATTGTAGTTTCTCCTCCTTCGTTTAAAGTATAACGACTCTCATGGGCCATAAGTGGTCAGGGGTAAGGGGCTCACCCTCATATTTTTCCAGGTTGGCTAGGGTAGTATTGTAGCCGGAAACACCTTGGCCGCTGGTTTGAGGATGGCAGAGATAATTATCAGAGCCGGATTTGTCAATACCAGTTTTCTCATCCAGCTCCAGCCAGGTACCGTGGGGCAGCTCGATATAGCCGGGCATCAGCCGCTGGCTGACGCTGGCCTGACGCAGGACTTTGCCATGGGGATTGGTGAGCAGTACGGTATCGCCGTCTTTGATGCCTTTTTCCTCTGCATCCACGGCACTGATAAATACCGGATTGGGCATGGCTTCCCTGAGCCAGGGCAGGTAGTCAAAACCGGTATGGGCGCGCCTTAAATAGTGAGGATTGGTGACTTGATAAGGATAATCGCCTTTGATCTTTTTATCCCAATCTTTAAAGCTCTGTTCATAACCGTTGAGGGGCTGTACATAAGAGGGATAGGGTTTGAGGGTGCTGCGTCCCATACGGTTGATGATGTCGGCCTTGGTTTGGCAATAGATTTCAAACTTGCCGCTATTGGTAGTAAGGGGGTTTTTCTCCGGATCTTTGACAAAGGCTTCATAGGTGATAGCTCCATAGTTATCGCCCTCGTGACGTTCAACCTTGTAGATGCCCTTCTCCATCAGCTCGCGCAGACCGATGTGGCCTTGCTGTGGCTTCCCATCCACTTTGCCATATTTTTGCTCCCACCAGGCGAGATCCTCGGCAGTAATGGTTACTAAGGTTTCATAGTCAGTGCCTTCTTTGTTAATCACCGTAGTACCGGCAATGCAATTGAAGTACTGCTGCTCTTCCGACAGGGGATAGGCTTGATTCACATCAATGCCTAAGCGCTTGCCAAGCTCTACGGCAATCCATTGATCGCTTTTAGCCTCGAAAAGAGGTTCCATGACTCTTGATGGGAAGAACTGCATGTCCCGGTTATACGACGTAAGGTAAGTGTAGGTGCTCTGTTTTTCCCACTGAGTAACAATGGGGAGTACGATATCCGAGTATTGGGCGCTGATGTTTAAGGAATAAGCACAGCTGAAAACAAAGTCTACCTTGCGATGGGCCTCGATCCCTTTGCCGACACCTTGGGTTGTCTGCAGGGTGTTGCGCCAGGAATGGATGATGACACGGATATCAATATCCCGCTCTCCCATATAGGTAGGATCCCATAGACTTGAGAAATCTTCCCACGTAGTCCCGGTTCGGTTGTATTTTCCGTTCAGTACGGCATCCCATAACTCGGGAGCGGTAATCACTTCTTTGCAGGAATTGGGAATGACTGGAGCGCCGGAAGCTCCCATCCGGATCAGGTTAGGGCCGCCGTTAGTGGAGCAGTAGTATTGACCAGAGCCACAGGAGTGACCAGGTTTACCGTAATGCCCCCCCATTGCGGCGATGGTCATCAATAGTTGAGGGAAATCATCGGCGTTATTGCAGCGGGCCGGCGCACTGGCGTGCAAAATGGAGACCTTCTTGTCCTTATGCATTTCTTGGGCAAACCAAATAATATCTTCCACCGGTGTGCCGCTGATTTCCGAAGCCCATTCAGGGGTTTTGGGATGATTGTCGTATTTGCCCAGTACATAGTCTTTGAAGTTTTCGTCAAGTTTGGCATCAGCCGGCATATGATTAGCGTCAAAGCCCACCGTGCAGCGATTGAGAAAATCCCAATCAAGCAAAGGATTGGTGAGGGGGTCGTCTTCTGTGATCATGACATAGGCTACCGAAAGCAGGAACGCCGTATCTGTACCGGGGCGGACGCGTATCCATTTAGCATCCGTGAGGTTAGCGCTTTCGTTATAACTTGGCCCGACATAAATGAACTTGGCGCCGGCTTCTTTGGCATGGATTAAGTTGTGGCTGGGCAATCCAGCTGAAGCCCAGGCAGGGTTGCAGCCATACAGAACAATTGTGTCGCAGTTTAACAGATCCAAACGGTCATTGGCATCACCATAACCACCATTGTGAATCCCCACCATGCCACCGCCATATTTGTAGGTGCCTACGGATGAAGTATCATCCACGTCGGCATAACCGCCAAAGGCACTGATTGTATTATAAAAATCACACATATTGCTGCCCCAGGTAGGCATCAGGATGGAGCTGTTCCCATATTTCTCTTTGACGTGTTTTAACTCGGCAGCTACATAATCCAGGGCTTCATCCCAGGAAATCCGTACCCATTCGTCTTTGCCGCGCAACGATTTGTCGCCGCCGGTGAGGGGTTCCCAATGTTTGCGTTTCATCGGGTATTTTAAACGATCCGCGCCAAAGGCCTGCTGCTGCTGGGCCCGTCCGCGCAGGCAGCCTCTCAGCTGGGGCTTGCTGAAGCTGTCCGGTTCGGTATCATCGGTTTTCTGGCGGACCACCACATTGTCCACGACAAGGGCGGCGTTATAACATTTATAGCCGCAGTTAAACCAACAGGCGGCAGGTATCCATTCACCTTCCCCGTTGATTGCGGCCGCGTCATATTCCGCTCCCACCGGAGCGAGGGCAGTGCCGCAGCCGGCAAGGGCCAGGCTGGCCGTTCCGGCTGCAGTGGCAGCCAGGAATGTTCTGCGGCTTATTTGTTTCTCAGTAATTTTTTTGAAAAGATTTACCATACACCTTAACCTCCTTCTGAAATTACGAAATATCTCTGAGCGTGACTCGGTGATGGACTTATTCCGGCCGGAAAGAGGCTGTAAGCAGTCACGGTTTGTACAGACACTGTTTGTACTAATCATAACATTTGCCGTCGCAGTGCCTCAAGTTCAAATATTAACCATTAGTTTCTGCAGTCTCAGCAAGCACATCGTGAAGATTGCAAAGCCCCGACGGCTTTTCTTAAGTCCATCTTCATTATATAATTGATTTGAATAGCTCAAATGTTCACGTGCACAAAGTAGTTGCTGGGTTTTTGTGCATCATAACCAAATGATCTTTAGGTTGAAATTTTATAGCATTATAGGCTAAACTACGAGTGACTGAAATGCTGATAGTTCGAACGGGAAGATGGAGGAAATGAAGCATGATGGAAAAAAACACTTCAATGCCGAACCCCATGCGGAAGCTGTTGAAAATGTCCGGTAAGGGCCTGGATGCTCTCACTTGCGCCCTTGCCGAAGTGTTGAATCAGCCCATCCTGGTTGCTACCCCCGCTTATGAAACCATTTCCACCACACTGCTCCATCCGGATCTGGATGCTTTCAGGGTTGAGATAGAAGGGGATTGGGCGGATAATGAGTCTATATTCTTCTGTACACTATCTACGGAAGCTTTGCGTCTGCAAGGGGCCGGTTGGGCTGTTGCTCCCAATGGCCGGGTGTTGGGCTATCTCTTCGTACTGTATGAACAAACCGAGCCGGATTTTGAGGGGTTGCAACCCATCATTGAAACAGCTCTTTCCTTATATGCCATCCACCTTCAGAACAAGTTGGAGCTGAAGCAGGAAAAGCATAAGACCAAGAATTCTTTCTTCTATGATTTGCTCTATGGGAACCTTAAGCGCAATGAAGATATTATTACCATGGGTGAGGTGTGGGGCTGGGATTTCCGCCGGCCCCACAGAGTGCTGCTGCTGGCAACGGAGCTGGAACATCACTCACCCGACTGGCACCTTATGGAGGTTCTGCAAAAGATTGTGGACCGCACCTTGATCAATAAATTTTATAAAAACCCTGCCACCACAGTGAACCGCAACGAAGTTGTGGCCATCATACCCGGGGCGAGAGAAAAGGGGGCAGAGCAAAAACAGGAAATCCTCTCCATCATGGAACACCTTTCCGGTCAATTCCAAGCAACAGCACCCCAGTACCGGATATCCTGCGGAGTAGGGCAAGCCTATACTCACCCTAATGACCTCTTTCGCAGTTACCAGGAGGCCAAAGTCGCTTGCGAGATGGGAAGTCTGCTGGAGGTTGCCGTGCCTTTTTTCAGCGAGATGGGCTTGGAACGCATCCTTTACAAACATGACTTGGAGGATCTGAAGGAATACTATCATCATGTTCTGGGAGCTTTACCGGAGGATGAGGGGGAAGATAATCTGCTTTCTCTTCTGGAGAGCTTTGTGGATAACCAGTTCGATATGAATAAGACGGCTCAGGCTACTTTTTTGCACCGCAACACCCTTCGTTACCGCTTGAACAAAATCGAAGCCCTTCTCGACCGCTCCCTGACCGATATTGATACCCGCCTGGATCTGGCTGCGGCGTTTAAGATCAGGCGGCTGCATAAAGAGAGGCTTGCTTCAGACGATCTCAGCGGTATTTAGTCATGGCTTATTGAACTAAGAATTATTGAACCAAAGAATCATAAAAAGGCTGGTGCTAGGTATGCCAACGTTTCGCAATACATGTCCGCGGCATTGTTATAGTTCCTGCAGTATGATTTCCCATATGAGCGGAGGTAAGCTGACCCGGGTTGTGGGAGACTCCGAGCATGGCTATACCCGGGGAAGACTCTGTGCCAAAGGGTATTCCTTGATTCAATATGCCTTGGACGAATATCGTTTGAAATATCCTTTGCGTCAAGTGCGGCGGGGGTCAGGGGAGTGGCGCCGGATTTCCTGGGACCAGGCCTATGAAATCATCGCCTCCAAAATGATCGAACTGAATACCCGCTATGGTTCTAATCTGGGCTTAGGGTATTATAAAGGCAATGGCAATGCCGGCTTGCTGCATCAGGCTGTGGAAGGAATGTTTGCGGGTCTGGGCCCTCATACCCGACCGACCGGGGATATTTGTTCGGCTACCGGGGAAGCCGCACTTATGGAGACCGTAGGTGAACTAAGTCCTGATCCGGAGGAGATGGGCGATGCCGGCTTGATCGTGATCTGGGGAGCTAACCCGGCCAATACCAATATCAATCAAATGAAGTTTATCTATGAAGCACGCCAAAAGGGAGTCCCATTGGTGGTTATCGATCCGCTCCTTACTCATACAGCCAATAGAGCCGATTTATATGTTCAGATCAATCCGGGAACCGATGGGTGGCTGGCTTGGGGTATTGCCAAAATCTTGATCGAAAGTGGCAGGATCGATAAAAAGTTCATTCAGGAAAAAACCAGAGACTTTGATCAATATAAGCTAGGACTTAAGAAGATTACTCTGGATGAAGTCTGTTCACAAACAGGAGTCCATTTAAGCGTTGTTGAAGAATTAGCCGCTCTGTATGCCCGCTTTTACCCAGCCGCTAATTGGCTGGGTTTCGGCATGCAGCGCTATCCCAGTGGCGGAGAATCGGTAAAGGCTGTGAGTGCTCTGGCCGCTCTGACAGGGAGTTTTGGTTCTGTCGGAGGGGGAGTCTATTTCCGCCACCGGCCTCAGGAAGAATTTCCTCTGAATATAGCAAAGCATCAGGGAATAAAGCATCCTTTGCTCACCTCTTCCCGGGAGGTGCCGGTCAACGATTTCCCGGGCAGGGCGATGAAGCTTCAGGAGCCGCCACTTAAAATGCTGTGGGTTTCCTGCGGCAACCCTTTGGCCCAGGATTACAATCTACGGGCTTGGCGCGATTTGTTTCAACACATGGAGTTAATCATTACTGTGGATCTCTATCTGAACAGCACCGCCCGGCAGTCCGACCTTGTCCTGCCGGCTGCGTCCTTCTTTGAGGAGGAAGATTTGCATGTGAGCTTTTGGCACCACTGGCTTTCCTATAATCAAAAAGTGCTGCCGGCTTTCTATGAATCAAAGAGCGATTTACAGATTGCCCGGGAATTAACCCGTAAACTCAATGAACTCCGGCCTGGGTTTTCTAATTTTCCCGCGGAAAAAGAACCCTGGGATTGGATAGCAGGGGAGTTGTCTCCGGAGGTTAGGGAACTTTATGCTTTAGAGGACCCCGCCGATCTCCAAAAGTGCTCCTATAAAAGGAGCAAGGAACCCCTCTCACCGGATTGGAGCTACCGTTTTCCTGAAATTCAACCTCAACGTTTTCAAGATGTCAGAGAAAGGGATTCATCCCTACTGTTTCCTTATCACCTGCTTACTCCCCAATCCCTGCTTAAATTCCATACCCAGTATGAGACCCTTTCCTGGCTTAATTCAGAGAATAGGGAAGAACCCATGATTGAACTGGCGGAGGAAATCGCCTGCAAGCATACTATCCGTGAAGATTCCTGGGTTGAAATCTATAATGAGAATGGCTTTGTAAGTGGCCGGGCTAAAATCAATCCCTATCTTCCGGAGAAAATTATCATGGTGGAGCAAAGTGACCGTTATCCGATCAATCATCTGATCAGCGGTCAAGGGAAAGAAGGGGAAAGTATCCCTTATTTTGATTGCCGGGTTAACCTCAGGAGGGTGCGCAAGGATGTTTAAGAGAAAGGGCTTTCTATTTAATGCCAATCTCTGCATAGGATGCCGGGCTTGTGAGATGGCCTGCCGCAATGAAAATCATACACCGGCTAATATACACTGGCGGCATGTCAAGGAAATAGACCTGGGGACCTATCTGTCCATGGCCTGCAACCATTGTGACAGCCCGGAATGTTTCCGTGTCTGCCCCCAGCATGCCTTTAACAAAAGAAAAGACGGGATTGTTGAGATTGATTCTTCCCTTTGCAACGGCTGCCGTCTCTGTGTGAAGGCCTGCCCTTATGATGCTCCCCAGTACAACATCAATACCAATAAGGTGACCCGCTGCCAGATGTGCTATCCTCGTCAGGACCATGGGCTGCCCCCAGCCTGCGTTGAGGCTTGCACCACGGGGGCATTGACAACCATAGAGCTTAATGATCCTCGGCTGCCTGAAACGGTGCAGGTCATTCCAGGATTTACAGATATCCGCTTAACAAAACCTTCAATTCTCTTTTATCCGCCGCGGCCCAAGAAGAGATATCTTCTTAAACAGAGTGAGTAAAACGAAGAGGAAGGGCAGCCTTCGTTCCTTAGTGAGGAACAAAGGCTGCTCTTTATTTCCCCAAAGGGGAGCTTATTAACCGGCTGCCGGATCAAAGAGATCGTTAATTGTCGTATCGACAATCTTCGCATCCTTGATCCCGGTTAATGCCCCGACGGCTGTCATATAGATGTCACTTGCTATGAGTGATTCCATAGCGGCCACGATTTCTGTCACCTGCACATCTTCCCTTGGATCGGGAAGAGTAATGGTGAACGTTCCGCCACCGGCGGTGGTGAAGACCAATCTGGCCACTTTTCTTGTGGATAACCCCATTCCGAAGCCTCCTTTTCATTCAGTTTTTTTAGCTATTCATCCTCTGCCAGTTCCCAGGTTTTACGAAAAAACACATCGAGGACGGGATGCTTCGTTAAGCCAAATAACGCATGTGCAGCGTTATAAACGGCTTCTTCGGATGCATCAAAGCGGATAGAATTGAAGGTTTTTTGTCTCGTGATGGGGACTCCGAGAGGGGAAAGACCCGTCTGATAGACCACCACCAAAGCTGCGGAATAAGGAATTCCTTCCACTGCCATCTTAATCACCTGCCTTTCTTGATGGATTGACAGGCTAAGGCTGTCCCTACATACTATGAATGTGCTCCTCCGGGTGACACAGGTTGTCACACCAATCGGGCCAACCCCATATACTATATTAAAAACCCGGGAAGGGATTGGCATGAGCGATTTCGTAACCGAACGCACCCCGCAGATCATCGCGGCCGAGATAAACAGCTATAAAGAACCAAGCCGGAGAATCCACTTAATCTGTGCCGTGGAGATAGGTCGGCGGCTGATAGAGGCTAAGTCTCTCGTTCCTTATGGGGAATGGGGAAAATGGCTGCAGGAGTATGTGGATTATTCCCAGCTTACGGCGGAAAGATATATGAAAGTTGCCAGGGAGTACGGGCAGGCAATGAGTGCCTCCCTGGAGGGGGAAGAAGCAGAATCTTCATCGATGAAGAATTTGAGCTATACTCAGGCGGTAATTTTGTTTGATGTTCCGGAAGAAGAACGGGCAGAGTTTATCGCAGAGTTGGATATCGACAATATGTCTGTGCGCCAGCTCCAGAAGGCCGTAAAGGAACGGGAGCAGGCCAAGCAGGAAAAAGATGAGGCCGAGCTGAAGAACGGGGAACTGCAGAAAGCTCTGGAGGGTGAAAAGGAGAAAAGTAGTGAGCTGAAAAAAGAGCGTGACGATCTGAAGGTCAAGACAGGGGTATTGGAAAAGAAAAATCAGGTTCTGGAGCAGGAGGTTGCGAATAGGAAGGCTGAGAACAGTAAGCTCAAAGAAAAAGAGCTTTTCAAAAGCAATCAAAAGCTGAGGAGTGACCTTACCGCCGCACAAATCAAGAACGCTACCCATAAAGTCGCCTTTAAATTTGAAGCCCTGGAAAGGGCATTCAAAGAACTGACGTATGAGCTGGGCTTGCTGGTTGAGATCGATAAGGGTGTACATGGGGAGTACCAAAAAAATCTGAGAAAGTTCCTGCTTAAATGTCTGGATGAGAAATGGCGGTAATTAAAAACTATAAAATTGAAGGTGGCAAGAGGTTGTCATCGGGACTGAGACAGACCGACGGAAAGGGAAAATTGCGGTCAAAGTCCAACTTGCACATTGCGGGGTATTCCATTAATTCGTATGTTGGCTGCCCCCCATGGATACAAATAATGTTATGCTAAAAGACGGCTTCTGGAATGTTTTTCCGGTTGCCGTCTTTTGCTTAACTTTAAAAACCGTTGATGCAACAGCCCGATTACTCTAGCTCATCTCTCTCTATTCCGATCCAGACCTCCGTCAGGCCTGCGACTCCACGATAGAATTCTGAGTTTGTTCCTCGGTCAACAGCTTGAGAAAGATCTGTAATCCAGCTGCCTAAATGCGTTTTCAGAAAATCAGTCTGCATCTTACGGATGGAGATCGGATCTTTTTCCTTATCTTCATTAGCCATGTCAAATTCCAGAGAACATAGATAGGCCATGAAATAAAGTTCTAAGGCAATATGGTCCGGTAAGTCCGTAAAATCATCGGAAAGCTCAAGCCCGGCGGAGCGATAGAAACGTTTTGCTGCAATAGCTGCATCTCCCATCACGACTCCGATCTCATTGTCATCGTCTCTTGTTTTGTAAACGGATTCATAGGGCGGCGCTACTACATGCCCAGGGCCGACGAAAAGGCGGCTGTATTCCACTTTCATGTCCTGCAAGATTTCCGCAGGGGATCGCCCTTGGGATTGGACGCCAAAATCTTTGACTCTAGCTAATTCACGGGCTACTTTTCCCTCTTCCACCAGACCCAGGGTCCTTTGCAATGCCTCGGTCAATGAACCTTGAACAAGGCTTGCCACCAGGTCTTCCGATGGCTGCACAAAGCACTGAGACAATAACGTGTAGATGTTTCCACGCACTTGGGTTATTTGTTTTGCTTCTTCTGTAATGCTCATTATAGCCACCACCTTTGAGCTCAACTGGTTTTTTATTTTTAAGGTAAGATATAGTAGGCTGCGGGACCGGTACCCAATTCTGATTTAATGGTCTTTGCCGTTTGACTGCTGACTAGTTTGGCGGCTTCTGAATTGGCATCATTGAGATCGCCATAGGTAATTGCCCGGCCCGGACAACAGTAGACACACATAGGGTCTTTGCCCTCCTCCAGCCGATGCATGCATAGGGTGCATTTATCAACCTTTTTGCTCTCCTTATCCATTTGTCTGGAGCCATAAGGACAAGCAGCCACGCATACGCCACAGCCGATGCAGTCTTCCTTCACCACATAGACAATGCCGTCTTCTCTTTTCTTTGAAGCACCGGTGGGGCAGACAGGAACACAGGGAGCGTTGTCACAGTGCTGACAAGGTACCGGAACGAAATTTCTTACCGGGTTCGGATAGGTCCCGGTAGGTTTATCAAAGACTTCCGCCTGATGATCATCCAGCACGCGAATCCGTGCCAGCCCGGCAGCTACTGTATTTTCCATTTTGCAGGATACGGTACAGGTCTTGCATCCTACGCACCGTTTCACATTAATCACAAATCCCATTCTCTTTGCCATGGTTATCTCCCCCTAAGCCTTCTTAATCTCGACGAGATTGTCATATGGAGCAAAGTTGGTCTCCAGCACTGCATCTTGCGCAGGATTCAGCTCCATGTGGAGCAGAGATGCATAATGACCTTCGGGAAAATGCTTGGGCCACCAGCCCTGGCAGATATTCAGGCAGCCCGGTTTGATCCCTTCCGTCACTTGAATCTTGACCTTGAATTTCCCCCGGTCATTGGCTACTTCCACCAGATCCCCGTCCCGGAGATTCCGCGCTTTGGCATCCACAGGGCTTATTTCCAGCCGGGGCTCAGGATAGACTTCATTGATCCAGGGCAGGTTCACGTGCTGGGAGTGGGTAGTAAAGACACTTCTGGCATTCATGAAGGTCAGGGGATATTTCCTGGCCAGGGGTGTGCGGTTGCTTTCGAGAGGTTCTTTATAGACCGGTAAAGCTTCCCCGAATTCAGTGAGAAAATCCAGATAGATCTCAATCTTCCCGTGAGCCGTATTGAATTTTTTATCTTCAAAAGGAACAAAATCCGCTGGCTGGTTGGCCCAGGCCACACCCTTGTTTTTAAGCTCTTCCAGGTTGGTGCCGCTGATGATCGGATCGGGAGAATTCTTCACGATAAATTCGGCGCTTTCCTGTTGGGTCATGGTCCAATATTCCCCAAAGCCCATCCGTTTGGCATATTCAGCAAAGCAATCCCAGTCGGCTTTGGCTTCCCACAAAGGTTTAATGGCCTGCTTACGGAACTGGATATAGAGGTTGGACCAAGCTCCAACCACATCACACTCTTCTTCATAATAAGAGGTGACAGGGAGGACATAGTCTGCATACTTCGTCATAGGGGTCATAATTTGCTCAGACACGACAATGAGATCCAGGGCCGGGAAGACTTCGTTGATCAAGCGGTCTCTAAGGGGAGCCTGGGTTCCCATTCCGTAGCTGGAAAGCCAAAGACTCTTGATAGGATAAGGTTTTTCACTGGGGATCACATCATAGAGCTGGGTTCCGGGGATCTTCTTTCCTTGAACATTGGGATTGGGGGCTGCCCAGTCGCCAGGGACCCCGGCAATAAGCTTAAAGAGAGTTCCGCCCGCCCAGGATACTCCGGCATGGCGCTTACCGATATTGCCGGTGATTGCTCCCAGGGTAATAAGTGCCCTGCAGGACAAATGGCCTTGATAATAGCGCTGAATGCCTTGGGTCATGCGAATGGCGGCCGGGTCGGTTTGGCCGTACATAAGTGCCAGCTTGCGAATATCTTCGGCAGGGACTTCACAGATTTCTGAGGCTTTTTCGGGAGTATATTCTTCAATGAGGTCGAGCAGGAGCTGGTGGGAGGGAGTACATTTTACGGTTTGCCCACCGATGGCGACTTCATAAATTCCGGTCAAGGCAGCCAGGGGTGTTTCATCGGCAGGTACGGCTTTCCCGGCCGCCGTATCCCATACCATACACCGATCGCCGCTTCCCCCCAGGTCTTTTGCCAGGATTAGTTTGCCGGTGTCTTGGCGGACAAGGAAGGGACCGGTAGTGTATTGGCGAATATAATCATCTTTTTGCAGGTTTTCCTTGAAAATCACGTGCATCATACCTAAAGCCATAGCTGCATCGGTACCCGGACGGATCGGAATCCACCAATCGGCTTTTGCTGCGGTTCTTGTAAAGCGGGGATCTACCACCACCAGCTTGGCGCCGGCTTCTTTAGCATCGGAGAGGAAGTGGCTGTCGTTGAGGGATGCTTCTGTATAGTTGCAGCCAAAAAAGATCAGGAGTTTGGAACCCCGAAGATCTTTCCAGCCGTGTCCTTCCTGGAGAACACCGAGCATGGGGAGGTAGGCAATGTTGGTGGCCAGGTCGCCCATGATGCCCAGGTTATCAATATGGGTTCCGCCTACGGTATTGGCAATTCTGGCCGAGATGAGCTGAGCGTTGATTCCGTAGTTTCCGGTCATGCCCATCCAGGAGTTGGCTTCCATACCGTATTTATCGGCAATTTCCTTGTGTTTTTCAGTGATCTCATTATAAGCTTGGTCCCAGGAGATCTGCTCCCATTTGTCTTCGCCACGTTCTCCCGCCCGCTTCATAGGGTATTTGACCCGGTCCGGGCTGTAGACCCGCTGCATGGCATTGGCAATTCCCTTAAGACAAATTCTTCTGTACTCGGGATCGGGGTATTCACCGGGTTCGATCTTAATGATTTTTTCGTCTTTAACAAAAACGTTGTGAGCGCAGCTGTTCACACAGTTCGGAGCACACACAGTACGAACTACCTTAACTCCGTCTTCTGTTTTTTCCACGGCTTCATTGGTTGATGCCGGTTTAAATGCGTTCGTACACCCGGGTAAGGCTAAAGTGGTTGCACCAAGGGCAGCGGATGCTTTTAAGAATCCTCTTCGCGTTAAGCCCTTCTTAGAAGTTTGTTTTTGCTCATCTTTAATCATTTCCTTCACCTCCGAAATATTTACAGGGTACTGACTCCATCATGGCCTACTCATATCTTCTTTATTTGATATAATAGAACCATGACATTGGTGAATGTGCTCACCTTCCCTTGAACAATTCTTCTTAAAACCCAAAAGACCTCTTAAATGTATTAAGTGCAGACATTTAAAATCATGCTTGAACAGCAAGGTTTTGCGGCTTTAATTCAGTACTTATGGCATTTGGGCGGGGGGGCGAATTTTAAATGTACTATATTCAGACATATTGGGTCCTGTTTTGCCAAAAGGAAAGTGCTATGATAATGGCGCTGATTTTTAGACTTCGGGGGTATTGTGAATTATGATATTGAGAACTAAAGCCTTATTGAGCATTCCAGAGCAGATTGCCGAAATCATCAAAGACAACATTATTACAGGTCAATTGAAGTTAGGCGATCGTCTCCCCGGGGAAATTGAGCTGGCCGAGCAATTAGGGGTAAGCCGCTCAACTCTTCGCGAGGCTTTGGATCTTTTGGAAGAGCAGCAGATCATTTATCGGAAACAAGGAAAGCAGGGGGGGAGCTTTATCACCAAGCGTACCACAGAAGATGTGGTGAAATATTTAATGAACTATCTGGCCCTTTCTGTGGGACTCCATTCCATTTCTATTGAAAACATCTACGAGATGCGGATGATTGTGGAGGTCAAAGGATGCGGTCTGGCAGCGCTCCGGAGAACGGACGAGGATCTTGAAGCCATGTACGCCGCCTTACTCCCTTTAGATGACCTGGTGACACCTTATCATTTTCATCATAATGATATTATTTTTCATAAGGCCATGGCTCAGGCCACCCATAATGAGCTCATGATCATCTATATGAGCCTTTTCACAAAGGTTCAGGAAGTAATAGGCTTCAATGCCAGCGCCAGCAAAGAGGTCCATCAAAGCCTGGTTCGAAATCTTAAGAATATCTACCAGGCGATTTTGGATCAAGACCAAGAACGTGCAGAAAAGTTGATGGTAGATCATATTGACTTTTTTAAAACGATTCCGAAAGGTGTTCGTATATAATCCGGAAAAGGTGGGGAATCCATTGACAAGCTATACCCTTGCCATTGATACAGGTGGGACATTTACTGATTTTGCGTTGCTGGATGAAGGCGGCAATGCAGTTGAAAAATATAAAGTAGCCAGCACCCCCGAAGATCCCTCCAACGGAATTATTGCCGGGCTTCAGCTCATTGCCCAGTCAAAGTCCATAGAGATTAAGTCTCTGATGAGCCGTGTTCAGCTTATTATTCATGGCACTACTGTGACCACGAATGCCGTGCTCACTTCCCTAGGCGCTAAAACTGCTCTGATTACTACGGAAGGGTTTCGGGATATTCTGGAAATGCGCCGGGGAATCCGTCCGACCTTTTTTGATAACAAGTATACTGCCCCTAAACCTCTTATCCCCAGACATTTGCGTTTTGGTGTCCAGGAGCGGATCAGCTCTACAGGCGCGGTACTTATTCCTTTAAATAAAAACGATCTTTACAGGATCGGTGATCAACTTAAAGCTGAACAGGTGGAGGCTGTTGCGGTTTGCTTTATGCATTCCTACCTCAATCCTCAACATGAAAAGCAGGCGAACCACATCCTCCAGGAACTGCTCCCTCATGCCTATATCACCGTTTCCAGCGAAATTTTGCCCCAACCTCGGCTCTATGAGCGGGTTAGTACCACGGCAATTAATTCTTACGTGGGTCCCTTGCTCAATCATTACCTCGATGCTCTGCTGGAGAAATTACGGGACCTTCACTTTACAGGCACTTTCTTTATTGTAACTTCCAATGGCGGGGCTGCCTCACCGGAGCTGGCCAAGAAAATCCCTGCCGCCACCTTATTATCCGGACCGGCGGCAGGTCCGGTTGCGGCACTGCACCTCTGCCAATCTGCCGGGTATTCCAACTGCCTCACTATGGATATGGGAGGGACAAGTTTTGAGGCCTCCCTGATCAAGGACGGGATGCCTTTAACCTCCCGCCGGGCGGAGGTGAATTTTAATGCTGTCTCTTTACCCATGATGGCGATTCAAACCATCGGCGCCGGTGGCGGGAGCATTGCCTGGCTGGACAGCGGTAACTTTTTGCATATGGGGCCACAGAGTTCCGGGGCCATTCCCGGACCGGCCGCCTATAATCTGGGCGGTACGGTACCTACCTGTACGGATGCGGCTTTGGTAATGGGGTTACTGGATCCTGACCGCTTCCTGAGTGGCCGTTATCCTTTGTCCCTGGACAAAGCCAGCCAGGCCATCGAAAAATATATTGCCACCCCCTTGGGTATTTCTGTGGAAGAAGCCGCCTGGGGAATGTATCAGGTGATTATAACCAATATGGCTAACAGCCTGAAGGAACTCACCGTAAGGAAGGGGTATGACCCCAGGGAATTTCTTCTCGTTGTAGGAGGAGGAGCAGGACCTCTCCATTGTGCTTATTTATCCCGGGAGCTGGAAATCCCCATGATGATGATTCCTGCAGAATCTTCGGTCATGTGTGCTTTTGGTATGTTGCTGGCGGATCTGAAATTAGATTATGTGCGGACCTTTTATGCAGCCTTTTCTCATGATAATGTGCCGGAGATGCTGGCTTTATTCGATGAGATGCATGTCCGGGGGAAAAAGGAGTCCGCCTATGGAGAGAGCTTGAACTATCGTATTGGAGTCACCTATAGCCTCGACCTTCGCTATAGGGGTCAGCACAATGAATTGACCATAGCCATCGACCGCGCAGATCTGGAGCGTCATAACCTGGAAAACATCGTGCGCTCTTTTCACCAAGAGCACAACCGCCAATATGGATATAGCCTGGAGAACAGTCGGGTGCCCTTGGAAGTCCTTTGCCTGAGGCTTTTATATACGGGCAAACGACAGATCGGCTCGGATCTCAAACCTCTTGAAACGCAATCCCTTTCTGCTCGTCTATTGGGTTATAGGGAAGTCTATAATCCTCATGCCAGGACATATCAAAAGCTCTCCGTTTGGGATGGTACTCAGCCCAGTCAGGAGGTCATCGAGGGGCCGGCTATTATCGAAATGGGGTATACCACGGTGTTCATTCCCCAATATTTTTCGGGACAATATGATTCCTTCGGTAATCTTTTGATGTATGAGAACAATAACACTTGAATTTGATCTATTCTTTTAGAAGTTCGGGGGAGGGAAAAGGCTTGCTCATTGAAACCATTGAAGTCACCCTGGTGCAAAGTTCATTGCACTCTATAACGGAGCAAATGGCTCATGCCCTTTTGCATTCAGCTCGTTCTCTCAATCTCAGCGAAGCCCGGGATTTTTGCACCGGACTTTACGGTTCCCGGGGCGAGATCATAGAGCAGACAGAATTTATCCCCCTTTTAGCCTATACGGTACCCACATCCATCAAAAATATCGTGGATTTTTTCGAGGAAGATATCCGGCCCGGGGATATTTTTATCCACAATGATCCTTTTACTGGGGGCAATCAAGCCACCGATGTCAAAATCGCCAAGCCCATCTTCCATGAAGGTCGGTTGGTGGCCTGGGCTGCCATCAATGCTCATCAAGCCGATGTGGGAGGGTGCATTCCCGGCGGCTATAACCCCTGTGCTACGGAAATCTGGCAGGAAGCTCTTCGTATCCCTCCTGTAAAGCTGTTTGATGGGGGAGTCAAAAGAAAGGATGTTTGGCGGCTGATTTTCAGCAATATCCGTTACTCCATTGTGGAAGACGACATCCTGGCCATGATCGGGGGATGTATCATCGGCGAACGGGAATTGGTCAAGCAGATTGAAAAGTGGGGTTACGAAAGATTCTCGCAAAATCTGCAAAAGCTTTATGATCAAACGGAAAAGATGGTTCGCGAGGAATTCCTGCGGATCAATAACGGGGTGTACTACGGTGAAAGCATGGCTTATGATGACGGAATCAATGGGGAAAAGGCCATGCCCATTAAGGTTAAGATCACCGTGCAGGATGATCAGATGACTTTTGATTTTACGGGCACGGCGGAACAGACAGCAGGTTATGTCAATGCTCCATATCCTGTGACTCTGTCCGGTGTTCTTCTCACCTTGCTCATGTGTCTTGAGTATGCAGATATACCTCGCAATGAGGGTATGTTGCGGCCGGTTCGGGTGATCGTTCCGGAAGGATGCCTGCTCAACCCCAGATTTCCGGCTGCCACGGGTTTTGGCAATCACTTAGTGGATCAGATCGGCGAAGCTGTTATGCAAGCCCTCTTCCCCGCCTTGCCGCAAAGGGTCACTGCCGGTTGGAATCATATGCTCTGTGTCCTCCTTTCCGGCCATGACTCGAGGAAAAACAGTCCTTTTGCCCATATGCTGATCAATGCCTGCAAAGGGGGCGGCGGTGCTTCTTTCGGTGCCGATGGTTATAACCATATCGGCTTCATTGGAGGAGGCGGGGGAATTGCCGCCCAGGATCCGGAGATGTTTGAACTGGAAGCTCCGGTCCATTTTCACAAATTCGAATATGCTCCGGACTCCTGCGGCTCAGGACAGTGGCGTGGGGGTCTGGGAGTAGAGACACAGGTGGAATTTTTGGAAGATGTTCAATGCAGTATTTTCGGGGAAGGTCTTGTACCCCAAAGCTGTGCTCCGGGTATCTTAGGCGGTCACCCCGGACGATCAAACACCGCAAAAATCATCTACCCCAACGGGGAGGTCTATTACCCTAAGGCCAAGGAATTTATCCCGCTTCTTCCCAATGGAACACGGTGGCATCAGATCGCCGGTGGCGGTGGCGGCTATGGCAGTCCCCTGGAAAGAGAAAAGTCAAGAGTTCGCGAGGATATTCTGGAAGGATACATTACCCTTGATAAAGCCAAGAAGGACTATGGTTGGGAATAAAGTATGGATTTGTCGCAGTAAGACAGCTCTAAATAACAGTTTTTATTTGTCCAAGATAGATGCGGTAAGTTTCGTCCAGATGTTTTTGGAAAAAGATATCGGGTTCCACGGCAAGTCCATGTAAGTAGAGCAGACGTCTTACCTCTCTCATGCACTTCCTATGACTGACTGAGAATGCCTTCCGGTAAAAACTCCGGGTATTAAAAAGGCTAATGTCCAACGAGTTCAGTTGAACATTAGCCTTGCTGTTTATCTAAGATCGTCGCAAGAAGGTTTTATAAATCTCCTTAAGAATCAGGGGAATAACAGCTAAGCTAAGGACGATACCCCAGTCTCTTAAGGACAGCATTTGCAGTTTAAAGGCGCTGGAGAGGAAGGGGACGGAGATGACCGTCAGCTGCAGTAGTAAGCCGACGATAATTGCTCCGATCAGATATTTGTTAGAGAAGAAACCTAGGGTGAAGATGGATTTAGTGGCGCTTCTCATGGCCAGAGAGTAGAAGAGCTGGGAGGCAGCCAGGACGACGAAGGCCATAGTACGGGCATAGGTGAGGACATCGTCGGGGATCGCCATGGAGCCTAAGGAATAACCGTATTCACGAAGTCCCACATAGAAGGCTACCAGGGTCAACGTGCCGATCAGTACACCGCCGATGATGGCCCGGACCCCTGCTCCGTGGGCAAAGAAGCTTTCTTTGGGGTCACGGGGTTTTTGGCGCATGACTTCTTTATCCCCGGGATCGACCCCCAGGGCAATGGCCGGGAGGGTATCAGTGATTAAGTTAATCCACAAAAGCTGAGTGGCGAGAAGAGGAACAGGCCAGAAAAAGAGAACCGAGAAGAAGATAGCGATAATCTCTCCCAGGTTACAGGAGAGGAGGAAAATCACCGACTTCCTGATGTTGTTATAGATATTCCGGCCTTCCTCAATAGCGTGGACGATGGTGGTGAAATTATCATCGGTTAAGATCATATCCGCGGCACCTTTGGAGACATCGGTACCGGTTATCCCCATGGCTACTCCAATGTCGGCGTTTTTCAAGGAAGGAGCATCGTTGACTCCATCTCCCGTCATGGAGACGATGTTGCCATGGGATTTGAAGGCTTTGACGATTTTAACCTTGTGCTCCGGGGAAACCCGGGCAAAGACCCGCAGGCTGCCGATGCGTTCGGAAAACTCTGCATCGGACAATTCATCGATTTCAGCGCCGGTCATGCTTTCCTCTATTGACTCAGCGATCCCTAATTCTTTGGCGATAGCTACGGCGGTGTTTTTATGGTCTCCGGTAATCATAACCGGTGTGATTCCTGCCAGCTTGGCATCCCGGATGGAATCCTTGACTTCCAGACGGGGAGGATCGATCATGCCGACCATACCGAGGAGGGTAAGGTCCTGCTCCATCTCCTTGGGGCTGATCATGGTATCAACATCTTTATAGGCGGCACCCAGTACCCGCAGGGCAGCATCGGACATTTCATCAGCCATACGAAGGTACTCTTTCTTCATTTCTTCCGTGAGGGGGACTACTTTTCCTTCGACTAAAGCAGTGGTTGAGATCTTGAGAAGGTTATCAATAGCTCCTTTGGTATGTACCCTGTACCCTCTATCTTCTTCATTAAGGGTGGACATGAGCTTGCGGTCGGAATCGAAGGGATGTTCACCCACCCGCTTATGTTCGGCATTCAAGGTTTTTTTCCCCAGGTTAAAGCGATCCCCTAAGACCACCAAGGCAATCTCCGTAGGATCTCCTGTACCCTGGCCATGTTCATAGGTAGCGTCCGAGCAAAGGACCAAGGTTTTCATCAGGTCTTTTTCCTGAAGGCTTGCGTTAAAACCGGAGCCCTCCCGGGGAACTTCCTGCAAATCGTTCAGTGTGTAATACTTAACCACGGTCATTTGGTTTTGGGTCAGGGTCCCGGTTTTATCTGAACAAATAATGTTTACGGAGCCCAAGGTTTCCACGGCGGGCAGCTTTTTGACAATGGCGTTGATTTTGGACATCCGGGTAACTCCCAGGGCCAGGACAATGGCGACAATGGCGGGAAGACCCTCGGGTATAGCGGCCACAGCTAAGCTAATGGCGGTCATGAACATCTCAAAGAGATCCCGTTTCTGGAAAAAGGAGATCATAAAGATGAGGACACAGATGCCGATGGCCAGATACCCCAAAACCTTCCCTAACTCTTCCATTCTTTTTTGCAGGGGGGTCATCTCATCAATCTCTTCGTCGAGAATCTTAGCGATTTTTCCGATCTCTGTTTCCATGGCGGTCCCCACCACTACCCCTTCCCCCCGGCCATAAGTGGCTAAGGTGGACATGAAGGCCATATTCACCTGATCGCCAAGGGGAGTTTTAGGGTCCTTAAGAGTTTCCTGGGCAATTTTTTCCGTGGGAACGGATTCACCCGTGAGAGCAGACTCTTCAATCTGGAGATTGGCGCTCTCAATAAGGCGCAGGTCTGCCGGGATAAAGCGGCCTGCGTCGATGAGGATGATGTCCCCCGGGACCAGTTCCTCAGATGAGATCTCCACGACTTCTCCATTCCGTCGGACCAGTGTCTTGGGTGTGCTCATTTGCTGCAAGGCTTCGATAGCTTTTTCCGCTTTGAATTCTTGGAACACCCCAATGACTGCATTGAGGACCACCACCAGAAGAATGATGATGGAGTCCACATATTCTCCGATAAACAGGGTGATCAATGCCGCGCCGATCAGAACATAAATCAGCATATCTTTCAATTGGGCGAAGAACAAAGCGATTAAGCTTTTCTTGGGTTTTCCTTTAAGCTTATTGGCTCCGTACTTCTCCAAACGGGTTTGGACTTCCTGGCTGGAAAGTCCGGTAGCAGGGTTCACGTTGAGCTCTCGAAGTACTTCTTCTTGAGATTTGGCAAACCACATTGTTTGATCACGCTCCAATCTCTATTGGTATAATCTTAAACTAAAGCGGTGACTGAATTAACAATAACGTTAAGCAGGGGGTCTTTTTCTTTTAGTTTATGAATAATATCCTTTCGGATAGTATCGGCATCGGGTACCTGGGGAGAAGGAACGGATAATTCAAAGATCACGTTCATACAGCGATAGCCTATGGTCATACGGATATTATGTGCGGCAAAGGAGCTATTTACTTCCTTTAGAGCGGATTTAACCATCTCCTTCATCGCATTAATTTTTTCTTCATCGGTAGTAATGGGATCGATATGAATGACAATAGTGATGTTCAATTCCTCAGAGATGCGCTTTTCAAGGTCGTCAATAATCATGTGGGCGTCGACACTATTCACAGTGTCCAGGATTTCGGCATGAATGGAGGCAATGGTTCGGCCTGGGCCATAATCATGAACTTTTAAATCATGGGTCCCTACAATGTACATTCCTTCACTGACCATATCCTTAACTTGATTAGCCAGTTCGGTATTGGGGGAAGAGCCCAATAAGATATTGATCGTTTCTTTGGCGATAGTATACCCTGAATAAAGGATGAAAAGGGAGATGAGAAGACCCATGTATCCGTCAATGGCGAGGCCAAAATAATGACCAATCAGTGTGGAGAGGATGACAGCACTGGTGGCCAAGGCGTCATTGAGACTGTCATAAGCAGTGGCCCTATTTATTCCCGAATTAATGATATTCCCGATGGTGCGGTTATAGGAGAACATCCAGATTTTTAAGGCTACGGAAAAAAGGAGAATAACCAAAGAAATCCAACTGAAAATGACCACATCTGGATGAAGGATCTTATTGAAGGAGTTTTTGAGAAGTTCGAAGCCTACCATAAAGATAATAAAAGCAACAACCAGGGAAGAGATGTATTCTATTCTGCCGTGGCCAAAGGGGTGCTCTATATCCGGTGGTCGGTTGCTCATTTTCGCTGCGATGATGGCGATGATGGAGGAGCCGCAATCGGAGAGGTTATTAAAGGCGTCGGAAATAACGGCGATACTGTTCATAAAAATCCCCAGCAAAAGCTTAAGTATAAATAAAATCAGGTTGCAGATGATACCTAATACTCCCGCTAAGACTCCATATCTCTCACGAACCCGCTTGTCTGAGATGTTGTCATATTGAGGAATAAAGCGATGAATGATGAACTTGATCAATGGTTTACCCCTTTCCTAAGCGGATGCTTCAAGGCATAGCATCCCAAAGATTTGTCACTTTGATTCGAAGAAGAAATGAGGTATTATAGAAAGGTATTATAATGGAAGTGTCCTAAGGAAAGTATAGATTAAGATTCTAGACATCGGTAAGTTGTTCCTATAATATAATAATATCATGCTCAGGATAATTACAAAAATAGCAGTACATAAGGTGGATAAAACATGATTGACTTTAAAAAGGTAGAGATAAGCGATAAAGAGTGGGTCAAACCGCTGCTCAGAGCCTCGGATCTTAGCGGCTGTCATCAAAATTTTACGAACTTATTCTCATGGTCGGAGACTTATCATTATCAGGTGGCTAAAGTGAATGATTACCTCGTTGTCAAAGGACGGCTCGAAGAAACCTATTATTATTTTTATCCGGCAGGAACCGGTGATGTTCAACCGGTCCTGGAAGAAATGAAAAAAGATGCCCAGGAAAATAACCATGAATTTATTGTGCTGGGAATTTCCCTGGAAAATATGGCGACTTTAAAAGAAGTGTATCCTGAGCATTTTGAATATGAGGAAATGCGGGATAGCTTTGATTATGTCTATCAGGCTGAAAAATTGGCTTCCCTGGCCGGAAGAAAGCTGCAAGCCAAACGAAACCATATCAATCGTTTCATCGCCAACACTACCTGGTCCTTCGAACTCATTACTCCGGAAAATCTGGCTGAATGCTGGGAAATGAACCTGGAATGGTGTCGGAAAAACGATTGTAAAGATGATGAACAGCTGAGAGCTGAATACTGTGCTGTAAAACGGAATTTTGATCACTTCAGGAATTTGGAACTCGAAGGGGGATTAATCCGCGCAGAGGGCAAGATCGTGGCCTTTACCATGGGGGAGCGGCTCAATTCTGATACTTATGTAGTACATGTAGAGAAAGCCTTCGGAGAGATTCAGGGAGCTTATCAAATCATTAACCGGGAGTTTGTGAGATGGATCAGGGAAACCTATCCGGATATTATCTATGTGAATCGGGAAGAGGACATGGGATATGAGGGCTTACGTAAGGCAAAACTATCCTATCACCCAGATAAAATGGAAGAGAAATTCTTAGCTCGGTATTTTGCTTAGGTAATTATATCATTGTATTTTTCCGCTCTGCTTAAACTGCGTTTAAGGGGAGCGGTTTGACTTTTCACGATAAGGAGATTTCTATGAAGGAAATGCGGCTGGCCCTTTGGTCCGATGTAGAGCGCCTTAAAGGTATCTGGAAGCTTTGCTTTGGGGATTCGGACTCCTTTATTGACTTTTATTTTACCCAGCGCTTCCAGCCGGAGCAGGTAGCAGTTTATCTTGTCGACCATGTCATTACGGCTATGCTTACCATGATTCCAGTCCAATGGCTGGAGGCCCATGAGGGGCAGAAAAGTATCCAGGGTTCTATGCTTTATGCCATTGGGACTCATCCGGATTTTCAACACCGGGGGATTGCCACGGAGCTGATGGATTGGGCCTTAGCATACCTTGGGAAGCGGCAGATGGAATTGTGTGTACTGGTACCCGCAGAAGCGGAGTTATTTAACTTTTATGAGAGGCGAGGGTATCAGGCAGGATTTGCCCTCCGTGAAGCGGTATTGAACCGCAATGAGATTGAGGTAATGTGTGCATCCTCAGGCATTAATAGGGAGAACAGATCCGGGTTTGCGGTTTCGGCGGCTGCTCCCCAAGCCTATAACAGCATCCGCAACCAGCTTCTCCGGGGAGCAACCTATCTAGCCTACAGGGAAGAGGAGGTTGCGTATCAAAAGAAGATCTCCCGGCTTTCTGGAGCAGATCTCTACAAGTTAAATGTGGGGGAAGTTCAGGGGTGTGCCGCTGTTGAACGTTTGACTGGAGATAAGGTTTTGGTTAAGGAGTATCTGGTTCCTGAGGAGTTTTTTTGTCACGGATTGAAGGCCTTGGCCCATACTCTCCAGGCTCAGGAGTTCATTATCAGGACCCCTGCCCATGGGGGTCAGGTTATGGGAGGTCAAGTCCGATCCTTTGGAATGTTTAAAAGGATAAGTTCACGAGAATTGGGACCCGTTCATCATCAGAATGAGATATTCGAAGAAAGAGCTTACCTCGGGCTTGCTTTCGACTAAATTAAACCCGCCTTTGGGACGGGTTTAATTCCTTTTTAACGTATTTTATTGTAATATTATATTCGATAGATTAAATATAGAGGAGATGAACAAATGGCTGTCCGTGTGTTAACCGATAGCACATGCTACATAGACGATGAAGCGAGAGAAGAATTGGACATAAGACGGGTGTCTTTGAATGTCTCTTTTGGTGATCAATCACTGCGGGAAAGCGATCTATCCAATGAAGAGTTTTATGAGATGATGGAAGCCAAGGGGATACCCACCTCTTCACAACCTTCTGTCGGTGAACTTTATCAGGAGATGGAAAAAGTGGTCTCGGCAGGTGAAAGCCTGTGCGGGATTTTCCTATCCTCGGATATGAGTGGAACTTTTTCTACAGCTCAATTGGTTAAAGAAATGATATTGGAAAAATATCCTGATGCCCAGATCGAAATCATTGATTCCCGCTCCAATTCCATGCAATTAGGATTTGCTGTTATACAGGGAGCTCGTGCAGCCAAAGCGGAGAAGAGTCTTGCTGAGGTCAAAGAGATTGTGCTGCAGAATATTAAACGTAGCCGTTTTTTGTTTATACCGGATAATCTGGATTATTTGAAAAAGGGTGGCCGTATCGGCGGAGCTGGTGCCTTAATCGGCAATCTGTTTAAAATTATTCCTATCCTGACGGTGGAAGAGGGGAAGGTCCTTGTCCTGACCAAGGTGCGGCATAAGGAGAAAGCCGTGTTGGCTATGATTGATAAGATGCTTCAGGACATTGGCAAATATGGGTTGGGGGAGATTGCCGTTCACCATATCAATTGCCTCGATGAAGCTCAAGCTTTAGTGAAAAAGATTAAAGATACGGTCACTGCCAATATTAAGGTAATGCCTATCGGTCCGGTGATCGGACTCCATGTTGGCCCCGGAGCCATTGGGATCGTTTATTACACAGAAAATGATTTGCGGTGAGGAATTTTATCCTTAAAGATTTTAAGGTTATTAAGAAACCTTTCTTTAAGGGTGGGCTTTTTGGGCGGTTCAGGGGGTGTGGGTTTCCTGCCACAGATCAAGCCAAAACCGAAATACCCTTTATAGTTTTTCATAAAGTTGGCATTCTGCTGCAAGCGTCTGTATAGGCCCGGGTGACTGGAGACCTTTTGCACCAGATCCTTGACAAGCATCCAGTCTTTTTTCAGCTCGTTTAAGATGAGGTTGCTGTTGGTGTTTCGCAAAGCTTGGGGATTTTTGATTTCCACATCCTCAAACCCTGCTTCTGCCAGGGTTTTGCTCCATTCCTCAAAAGACAGGGGAGCGGTGCCTTTGCCATAACAGAACTCCATCTGAGAGCGAAGTTGGGGGGGCAGCTCATAGAGTAAAGCCATCTCCAGATCGGCAATCCGGCCTTCGGGCTTTAAGACACGAAAGAACTCTTTGTAGACTTTTTCTTTATCTAAGAAGACAGTAATGGATTCGCACATGACCCAATCAAAGTGATTGTCGGGAAAGGGGAGGCTGTTGACATCGGCTACCCTGAATTCCGCCAGATGAGCGACTTCTTCGTGCTCGGCTCTCTGCCGGGCTTTTTCGATCATTTGGGAGTTGATATCCACTCCGATGATTTTGCAGCCCTTGCTTTTGGCCAACTGACAAACTGTAAGGCCGCTGCCGCAACCTGCGTCAAGAATGAAATCTTCGGAGTTCACATCCATAACTTCCAGGTTTTTGATGGTGGCCGGAAATCCTCCTGGATGAGAGCTCCCAATGCCCAGCCAGGCTAAGAGCTCAAAGTAATTCATGTCTCCAACGGACTTGTTTTTTTCTATCGATCCATGTTGAATGGCTTCCATGCTACCCTTCCTTTCTCTTAACAGAAGGTAATAAACGGTAAGGAATATGGCAAGATATTCCATGCATGTGGTAGTATATTCCTGAAGGGGAAGAAATGAAGCTTAACCCTATGGAGGGAGACTGGGATGATCGACCTGTTCATGATTTGTGGCGCCTATCTCCTGGGGGGGATGAGCACCGGGTACTACCTTGTCAGACTGTGGCAAAAAGATGATGTTCGTAACTACGGGTCCGGTGCGACGGGGGCAACCAATGCGGGAAGAGTTCTGGGGAAGAAAGGATTTTTTCTTACCGTAATGGGTGATGCCCTCAAGGGAGCATTTCCACCGGCCTTATCCATGCTCTTGAATCTATCCCTGACTACCCTTATTCTTTGCCTGATTGCAGTAGTTGCCGGTCATATCTGGCCTCTGCAGCTGGGCTTGCGCGGGGGGAAGGGAGTGGCTCCGGCGCTGGGAGGAATACTGGTTATCGATCCAATCCTGGCTTTGACTGCTGTGGTGATCTTCCTGTTTGTCTTAGTCTTGACACGCCAATTTACCTTAAGCGGCTTAGTAGTGATTCTGGGTGCTCCCGTCCTATCCTTCATCATGGAGAGACCTATTGAGCAGTCTGCAGGTCTGGCTGTCCTGGCTATCCTCATTCTCTTTGCTCATCGGAAGAATATCCAGGAGATGGGGAAGAAAACATTGCAAAGGAGAAGGTAATGGCAAGAACGGATTTGAGATTTAAAATTGCCACTAGTAAAGAGGAATTTGAGCAAATCCATCACTTAAACTACAAAACCTTTGTCAAAGAAATTCCTCAACATGAAGCGAATAGCCAGGAAAGGCTGATCGATCCCTTTCACCCGGAAAATATCTACTGCATCTGTCTACGTCGGGGGAAGCTTGTGGGGATGTTGGCTTGCCGGGATAAACGTCCTTTTTCGATCGATCGGAAATTAGAGGATTTAGATTCTTATCTGCCTCTCCATAGCTCAATCTGTGAAATTCGTCTATTGGCCGTGGAGAAGGATGTGCGGGGAACGCGAGTGCTGCTGGGTCTGATGAGTCTGCTTTTTGAGCATTGTCAAAAACAGGGCTACGACTTGGCTGTAATTTCTGGTACAGTACGGCAGTTGAAGTTATATAATCACCTGGGATTTAAACCCTTTGGCCCTCTGGTAGGGACAGCGGCGGCTTCTTATCAGCCCATGTACATTACACGAGAGCATCTAAGCCAAAAACTTATAGAATTGCTTTATACCTTCAGAAGCAAAGATGATTGGAGAGAAAGTGTGAATTTTCTTCCCGGGCCGGTCAGGATTCGTCAGGAGGTGCAAGAGGCCTTTAAGAGAGCTCCTTGCTCCCATCGGTCTGAGGAATTCTCGGCAGCTATGGCTGGGATCAAAAAGGATCTGACCCAATGGCTGAAGGCTCGACACGTCCAGATTCTGCTGGGATCAGGGACTTTGGCCAATGATGTGGTGGGGGCTTATCTATTCGCCATGATGGGCAAGAAAAAAGGCCTGGTTCTCAGCAACGGAGAGTTCGGGAACCGCTTGCTTGATCAGGCACGACGGGCAGGTCTCAATTTTGAAGAACACGCCATTCCCTGGGGGAAAGGGTTCGATTATAAGGAAATCGAAAAGCGGCTGGATAAAAGGGATGACCCGCTTCAGTGGCTCTGGGCAGTTCATCTGGAAACCTCCACAGGGGTGCTCAATGATTTGCCAAGGCTGAAGGATCTTTGCTGCCAACATCAAATCGCTCTGGCTGTGGATTGCGTGAGTTCCATCGGTGCTGTACCTATGGACTTAAGCGGGGTCTATCTGGCTTCAGGAGTTAGTGGCAAAGCGCTCTGCTCCTATCCTGGGCTGAGCTTTGTCTGCTATAATCAGGTGCTCAAAGGGGGAACATTGCCCCGCTATATGGATCTGGAGTTATATCAACAGTCGGAGGGGGTTCCTTTTACCCAATCCTCCAATCTCGTCTATGCTTTGCAACAGGCCTTAGAATATGCAGTGGATAGAGATATGAGCATTAATCAAAGACTGGGGGAGTGGCTCAGGGCTAAACTGCAGGAACTTGGAATTCAGGTATTGGCCTCTGCTGAAGAGGCCGCCCCGAATGTTCTTACCCTGGTACTGCCTCAAGGAATCAGGTCCATAGAATGTGGTGACAAATTGGAAAAAGAGGGCTATGCTCTCAGCTATCGCAGCTCTTATCTTCGCCAGCGTAATTGGATTCAAGTCTGCTTAATGGGGGAGTATGAACCAGAGGAAATTCTGGCATTTCCGGAAGTCCTCGGGCAATGTATGAAGAAATTAGGATTAAGAGATAGTAAAGAGGGGGAATAGACAATGTGGAAAGAATTTAAAGAGTTTGCTATGAAGGGGAATGTCATCGATCTGGCTGTGGGTGTCATTATCGGAGGTGCCTTTGGCAAAATCGTGACTTCTTTAGTCAATGATGTAATTATGCCTGTAGTGGGTCTTCTCTTGGGTCAAGTGGATTTTTCCAATGCCTTTATTACTCTGGGAGATGGGGATTTTGCCACTGTCGCAGATGCTCAGACCGCCGGTGTTCCTACTCTGAATTACGGATTATTCATTAATAATATAGTAGATTTTCTCATCATTGCTTTCACTATTTTTATTGTGATTAAGCAGATAAACCGCTTTAATAGACGGAAAGAAGTCAAAGAAGAGGTGGTGGAGGAAGCAACCACCAAGCCTTGTCCGTATTGTTATGTGGAAATACATAAGGAAGCTACACGGTGCCCTCATTGTACATCGGTCTTAGGGGATTGATTATCTCCAGGATTTTGCTTTCGGCGTTCACTCCATAAGCTGCGCGGAGCAATCTAATCGCTCAAGACCTCCGCTGCGTCGGGTGCCCGCCCAAATCGCTCCTGCTCAATGGGCGGTTGGAAACGTCCTGTTTCCAACCCGACTCCGCTGCAGTCTTTTCGCGAAGATTGCTTACCTGCTCGCTTAGAATCCGTTCTCTGCCTTAAAGCAAAATCCTTGGGCTGCCTTTCGGGCTTGGGAGGCGTGGATGAAGGATAAGCCACACGACCCGGGCAACCGAGCAAAGCTTTTCATTCTCTGCTGGTGACGCCCCGCAGCATGGCTGCTAACCCTGAAAAGACCCCAGAAAGGACACGAAAAAGACCCGCCAGCGTAGCTTTGCGCACAAGAGCGAACGATTTTCACTGTGTATAAGGCAGCTAAGGCTTCTGCTTCGCTTCACTCACCATAAGCCAAGCTTTCTTTAAGCGGAGGGGTGGTTGGGTCAACGAGGCTTTCTTAACATAGCGGAGCCACTGGTTCACATCAGGTATTACCCGGAGGTTTGGCGAAGCTGTTAAGAAAGCGAGTTGACCAACCCTGGAGCTATTGAGTACGTGAGCTCCGATGAAGAAAGCCTCCGGTGGAGGGTTTCAGGAGCTCACGCCCGAAGGTGCGTTGTGCGTAAAGCTACCTGACCCGGATCACGTTTTTCACCCCCTGCTAGTACCGTCTGAGCAGCGTGGTGGGCTATTTTGAAGGTGTGGAGCGATCAGGCATTGAAGGAACGTAGTCCCCTCAGAAGCTGCTGTAAATCCTCGGGAAGAGGAGCCTGGATGCTAGTCAGTTCACCGGTCAGGGGATGATTAAACTCATAGATGGAGGAGTGAAGTGCTTGGCGATCGATCCTTGCCAAACTGCCTCCATAGAGGTCGTCCCCTAAAAGGGAATGCCCCAAGTGTTGACAATGGACCCGAATCTGGTGGGTGCGGCCGGTTTCCAGGATAAATTCCAGCAAAGAGACGTCTTGATAACGCTCTAAAACTTTGTAGTGAGTGACTGCAGGTGAGCCCTCCAGGGAAATCTGTCTTTGCATAAAGCTGCCGGGAGCGAGGGCAATGGGGGCATTGATAACACCCTGATCCTCTTTCACCTGTCCTTCGACGATTCCCAAATAGCATTTATGAATGCGTCGGTGAGTATGCTGCCAAGCCATTTGTTGGTGGGCGAATTGATTTTTCCCTACCACCACTACTCCCGAGGTGTTGCGGTCAATGCGGTGAATGGGGCGAAAGGGACGCGCTTCTCCTTGGGCCAGCCAATAGCCTACGACGGCGTTGCCTATGGTTCCTGTAGGATAGCGGGGAGTGGGATGAACGACTTGCCCGGCGGGCTTATTGACAGCCAGAAAATAATCATCTTCATAAAGAATCTCCAGGGGCAGGTCCTCACCGGGGATACTGTTGGTCTCCGGGGTTTGGAGTTGAACGGCCAGGACCTCACCGGCTTTGCCCCGGGCTGTCAGAAAAGTGAATACTCCGTTAACCCAGACCCGCTCTTCCGCCTGCTTCAGATGCTGGATTAACTTACGGGAGAAATGGAATTTGCGAAAG
The DNA here is from genome assembly GCF_000384015.1 of Desulfitobacterium sp. PCE1. Classification (NCBI taxonomy): domain Bacteria; kingdom Bacillati; phylum Bacillota; class Clostridia; order Eubacteriales; family Desulfitobacteriaceae; genus Desulfitobacterium; species Desulfitobacterium sp. PCE1. The sequence continues at coordinate 1,910,619 of NZ_KB913023.1, forward strand.
AGGATTTCCTGGTATTTCTGCCCATCATCCTGGGGCTGAAGAGTATAGGTCCAAAGGTCTTGCTCATTGTTCATGGATGCCGCTCCTCTATACTGTAGTTTGAGCCTTGAGAAAGGTATTTTCATAAGGACTATAGAATGATTACTGAGATATGGCCCAAGTTATCATAAACGAGGCACATAAAAAAAAGATCAAGAGAAAGAAGGCAATATCATTGAAAGATCCACGGATGGAAAAACTAGCACAATCCATTATTAACTACGCCATTGAATTGAAGCCGGGGGAAAAAGTCCTGATTGAGGTCAATGGTTTAGAGATTCCACTGGCTCAGGCCTTGGTGAAATATGCCTATGAGGCGGGAGGCCATCCTTTTTTACATGTTAATAATAATACCCTATTGCGTGAGCTTTTAAAAGGAATGACCGAAGAGCAGGCCCAAGCCATGGCTCGTTGGGATTTGGCCCGGATGAAAGAGATGGATGCCTTTGTGGGTATCAGAGCAGGGGAAAACGCCAATGAGCTTTCTGATGTCCCCGGTGACAAGATGAGCATCTACCAAAAAGAGTACCAAAGAACGGTAACGGATCATCGGGTATCGCATACCAAATGGGTGGTGATGCGTTATCCCAATGCCTCCACGGCACAATTAGCCAATACCAGTATAGAAGCCTTTGAAGATTTCTATTTTAACGTATGCAATTTGGATTACGCAAAGATGTCCAAGGCTATGGACCCTTTGGTAGAACTTATAGAACGGACGGACAAAGTACGGATTACCGGTCCTGGGACGGACTTGACCTTCTCCATCAAAGGGATGAAAGGGATTAAATGCGATGGCCATATCAATATTCCCGATGGGGAAGTCTATACAGCACCTCTCCGGGAATCCGTTAATGGACGGATTTCCTACACTATAGCAGCCTTGTATCAAGGTTTTACCTATGAAAATATCGTGCTGGAATTTAAGGATGGCAAGATAGTTAAGGCCACAGCCAACGACACTGAACGCATCGAGGAGATTTTCAATACGGATGAAGGAGCCCGTTATATCGGGGAGTTTGCCATTGGGGTCAATCCTTACATCCTCCATCCTATGAAGGATACTCTTTTCGACGAGAAGATCGACGGAAGCTTCCATTTCACTCCGGGAAACTGCTACGATGATTGCTATAATGGCAATAAATCTGCCATCCATTGGGATTTGGTATGCATTCAGCGCCCGGAGTACGGTGGCGGAGAAATGTACTTCGACGATGTTTTGATTCGCAAGGATGGACGCTTCGTGATTCCCGAACTACAGGGGCTCAACCCGGAAAACCTAAAATAGGGCTATATTGAGAGACTATTTGATATACTAATACTATAGTTTAAGTATCTCTCCCAAGTAGATAGGGTTAATCCTATTCCCATGGAGCAAGGGTTTCATGTGAGTTTTTGGTTACCAAAGGAGATATGTTCAATGAATAGGAAGAAGCTTCGCCTAATCTATAATCCCTATGCGGGTCGTCGTCGCTTAATCCAGGAGATGGATACGGCCATTCGCGTATTTCAGGAAGGAGGATATGGAGTCACTGTTCATAGGACAGAATCTCCCACTGATATTGAGTACACTTCTTCCCTGAGCACGGATGTGGAATGCTTGGTTATTGCTGGAGGAGACGGCAGTATTCATCAGGCGGTCAATGGGTTGATGAAGATACCTTCCTCCCAGCGCCCGGTTTTGGGCATCCTGCCTGTAGGAACAGCCAATGATTTGGCTTTCGGACTTCGTCTGCCGCAGAAAATTTCTGAGGCCTGTAAGGTTATTGTTCAGGGCTCCCCTTTTGAGATGGATTTGGGAGAGGTTAATGAACGTTATTTTGTCAATGTGTTTAGTGCCGGTTTACTGACCGATGTCTCCCCCAAGGTGGATGTGCATGTCAAAAACCGCTTAGGTCAGTTGGCCTACTATTTAAAGGGCATCGAGACCTTACCCACCTATCGCCCCTTCAAGGTTGAGTATGAGCTGAATGGAACCACTATCAACGAAGAAGCTATGCTCATTCTGGCAGTCAATGGGATTTCTGTAGGTGGGTTTAGACAATTGGTCCCCAAAGCTTCCCTGATCGATGGAAAACTGGATTTTGTCATCGTCCGTCATAGCGGCTGGCCGGATACCATGCGCATGCTTCTTCACTTAGTGGGCGGAGGTAAAATGAGCAGCGATCAAATCGTTCAATTCCAGACTTCAGAGCTTAAAGTGTTTACTGAGCGGCCTGTTTTCTCAGATTTAGATGGGGAGTGGGGACCGGACAGCCCTTGGGAGATTAAGATAGGTCCCAAGCTTACCGTGCTTTGTTAAGGGGCCCCTGCGGGTCCCTTTTTTGCACTGTCAGAAAGTATAAGCTTGCGCTATATACTTTCTAAGCATAAGGGCAACTAGGCAGCCGCCTTCACCAGAGGCTTGGCGCCAGCCAAGTTTTCTTTACACTCTATGATTTTCATGCCAAAAGGGGGGGGATGGATATGGACTCATTTCAGGAAGAAATAATTGAAAAGATATCCGCTATAGCCCCCTTTTACATAGTAGGTGGAACCGTCCGGGATCAGTTGCTCAATCGCTCCAGCAAGGATGTGGATGGAATTATTCCCATGGACTTGGACGAAGTGGAAAAATACTTGCTGGAGTGGGGGTATCATCCACTGAAAATAGGAGCTAAACATCAAACCCTTAGTGTGTTTCGGCGAGGAGAGCGTATTGATATTAACTCTTTTGGCGGCGACCTTAAGGTGGATGCTTTAAGAAGGGACTTTACCATCAATGCGATATTTCAAGACGCCCGAACCGGAGAATTGATTGATCCTCTCCAGGGAAGAAAGGATCTGGAAAATAAACTTCTGCGGGCTTGTGGCAATCCTCGGGAGCGATTTATGGAGGATCCTGTTCGGATTCTCCGCTTGGTGCGTTTCAGTGTTCAATATGGAATGGAAATTGAAGAGGAAACCTTTAGGGCGGCTCAGAGTCTTTTAGCTGAGCTAAGAAGTGTGGCCAGTGAGCGAACTTCTGAAGAATTGAGCCGGATCTTAACCCTGGATGACCCGGCAGCGGGTATTCGTCTGCTGGACGAGCTGGGGTACCTGACACTATTTTTGCCGGAGCTGGCCAGGTTACAGGGTTTAGCCCAGAACCGTTATCATACAAAGGATGCCTGGGAGCACACCTTACAGGTGCTGGCCAATACTCCGTCACAGCTTATTCTGCGCTTGGCCGGACTTTTTCATGATCTGGGAAAATGGGAAGTGGCCAGCCGGGAATGTTATGTCTGGGGAAAATGCTGCGCAGAGGATCATGGATATTATATCGGAGAGTTTCAGATTCTCGGGCGTCAGCTGCATCGCTATCACGGAGACTATGTAGAGGTACATGGAACCCGCTTGGATCATTATCCTCAGATCATTCAAGTAAAGCGTATTCGCAGGGACCCTTCTTGCCGAAGGGGATTTGAATGGGTTCGGGACGGAAAACGCCATTTTCTTGGCCATGAGAAAGAAAGCGGACGCCTTGCCCGCCGGATTTTATCCCGTTTTCGCTTTTCTATGGTTTTAGGAAAAGAAGGTGAGGGCGGAGAAAAGGATCTGGTATGGCTGGTAGAAAACCATATGAGTGGGACTTTGAATTTTTTATCGGAACTTCGCGGCGAAGGTAATACCATGCTGTTGAACCATAAAATGAGAGGGTTCGTCTGGGAGAAAGGATGGGACGGCCGATCCTATCGCTTGGAAAGAGTTTATCAGTTTTTGGAACTATGGCGGGCTGATTTTTATGGAGGGAAGAAACGGGAGCCCAGGGAGGAAAAAATCTTCAACGAACTCTTAGGAAAGCTTCAGGATACAAGCTGTGCAGTACAAAAACGTCACCAGGAACTGGTGTGGGATGAATTGGAGAAATTTGCCCAGGAGCACAAGATCAAGGGAAGGGAATGGGGAGACTTTAAAGAGAGCTTAAGAAGGGCGCTTGTTGTCAGCGTCGATTGGATTCCCCTTACCATGGAATTTCTCGAGAAGGAATACAAACATTTTAAAGGAAAAGAAAAAAGATATTGACCAATTAATGGTTAATGCAATATGCTTAATGAAATTATGGAAGAGAGAAAGAGAGTGAAGGGTATGAGTACAAAATGGAGATGTGTGATCTGCGGTTATATTCATGAAGGAGAGAATCCTCCAGAAAGTTGTCCCCTTTGTGGAGCAGGCCCGGATCAATTTGAAAAGCTCGAAGGAGCAGAACAGCCTGAAGTCCAAGCAAAGCAGAACACGAACCAGCCTGCAGCGGCAGCACCGGCTTTGGAGAGGGAACAAGCCATTATTCAGGCCCTCTACAGTATTTCTTATGGACTGTTTATCATTACGGCCCATGCCGATGGTATGGATAATGGACAATGCGCCAATACCTGTTTCCAAATCACAGCTGAGCCCCCGCGGATAGCGATCGGTATCAATAAGAACAACTATACTCATGAGCTCATCAGCACAAGCGGTCAATTCGGGGTGTCTGTCCTGAATCAGCAAGGTCATGATTATGTTCGGCGTTTTGGTTATCGCTCCGGACGGGATGGGAGTAAATTTGCGGACTTTCCCGATGTTCATCGGGGTCCATCTGGAATTCTCCTGCTGGACAATGCCGTAGCGACCTTGGAAGCAGAAGTCATCGGTCAACTGGATGCCGGGACCCATACCCTGTTCCTGGGAGAGATCAAAAATGCAGAAGTTCGGCAAAAGGCCGAGCCCATGACTTATGCCTATTTTAGGGCCACTAAGTAAATGCTCATTTATATTATGCGAGGCAATTAGCATGAGAAAGAAAACAAGGGCAGTGTCTATCATTCTCATCTTGCTAATGGGAATTATAACATATGGTATCTATTGGGCATTTTTTGACGTACAACGTATTAATGGGCAGGAAAGATTGACGGAATTGGCTTCACCTAAAAGCACGTATACTGTTACAGCTTATTTAAACAATGGTGGGGCTACAACTGATTACGCTGTTTTATGTATGGTGACCCATAATAAAACAAACAAACAAAAAAATATCTACTGGAATTCTCCTTGTCAAACTGCATCTGTCGAATGGATAGATGATGTAACGGTAGTTATTAATGAAGTTAAGCTTGACGTTCGTAATGATGTTTTCGACTATAGAAGATGATAATTCTAATTTTGAAGTGAAGCGGGATAGTTGCTCTCTTGATTTGAGATTTATCATGAAATGAAATAAAATAAGGTTATTCAAGAGAGAAGCAAGGACTTTGAATAGATGGATTCAGAGTCCTTTGTTCCGTTAGCGGAGGATTTATAGAGAGGGGGGATTTCGGTGGAGGAAAAAGAAGGGGCACTATGGAAAGAGCGTATACGACATTTGGCTTTGGAGTCAGGTTTTGCAGCTGTAGGATTTACCCATGCCGAACCTATTGAAGGGTTGTACGAATTTTTGGAGGAGCGCAGTGCTCAGGGTTATCATACATCTTTTGAGGAGAAGGAACTCCGAAAAAGAGTGGATCCTAAAGCAATTTGGCCGGCCTGTGAGACCGTGGTGGTTTTGGCCTATCCTCTGGCTTATTGGAGTCCGCCCCAAAGGGGAGAAGGGGTTCTGGCTAGATCGGCGGTGGGAGAGGATTATCATAGTCAGGTTAGGAGAGCCTTGTGCCGATTGGCCGATTCCCTTGGGGAAGCAGGGTGGAGGGGAGAAAACCCTCAAACCCAGGTGGATACAGGCCCCCTTAATGAACGGGCTTTAGCCGCCAGGGCTGGGCTGGGGTGGATAGGGAAGAATCAGCAGTTGATTGTTCCCGGGGTTGGTTCTTTTGTGGCCTTAGGGTTAATGCTCTTAGATAGAGCTTTACCGCCGGATGAACCTCTTGATGGTCAATGCGGAAATTGTACGCGATGCATTGCAGTTTGCCCGGCACAAATTTTAGGGGCAATGCATTTTCGAGCCAATCAATGTCTTTCTTACCTGACCCAAAGCAAGGAGCCTTTAACAGAGCAGCAAAGAGCGGCCTTAGGCAATCGGATCTTTGGGTGTGATACCTGCCAGGAAGCCTGTCCTCATAACCGATTAAGATTGGCTGGGGAAGAGGAACCCATCGACCTGGATAAGGTCAAGGGTGATAGTCAAGCAGAGTTGAGGAAGGAAGGACGGAGGGGAGTGGACCTCTGGGAAACCCTGAACCTAACTAAAAGTCAATTCAATCAACAATGGAGAGGGACAGCAGCTGGATGGAGGGGAAAGGGGATACTCCAAAGGAATGCTTATATTGCCTTAAAGAATCTACAGGACCTTCGTCTGCAAAGCTGGGAGAAAGATCGAACCGAGCAGGACATTCCTAAGCTAATCCAACCTTATTTTGACAGGGGAGATAAGTAGTATGTACTCTAAAGGCGATTTTGATCTGTTTCATTTAAGAAGATTCATAAGTATATTCGGTGATATTTACGAATGGGCCGGCGAACGTTAGGTCAGTCGGTATGGGTTTTGCCCATGTGCGAAAGGAATGAGGCTTTCGCGCTGGAAATTTCAAATGAAATCCTGTAAAATGGGGGCGAATCTTTCTGGTGAAGATGACCCCTCATGATGAAATTACTTAATAAAGGGGAAAATCCATGACCTTAAAAGAAAGAGCAAAAAAGTTAAAAAAGGATATTCCCGCAGTGTTTCTCTCTTTAAAGAAAAAGGAAACGCCAATACTTGCAAAAATATGCGCAGGGTTTACCATCGTTTACGCTTTATCGCCCATTGACATTATTCCAGATTTTATTCCGGTGCTCGGTTATCTGGATGATTTAATTATCCTGCCCATGCTGGTGGCGTTGACGATCAAGCTGATTCCCCATGACGTTTTTGAGCAATGTCGAAATGAATCCGAAGGACTATGGCAGGGCGGAAAGCCGAAAAAATGGTATTATGCTCTACCCATTGTTGCTCTTTGGTTAGTCATTTTATATTTGATTGTAAAAGCAATAGGGTTTTAATCTGTACCACATAAAAATAGCATAGTTCGAGGAATAGGCATTGCCACCACAAAGTTGATGACTCATTATCTGTTCCACTAATTAGCATGGTAGAAATTGAATAACAAGTATGAAACTGAACAGAAACTTCTGATGAGGAAGCGGCTAAAATAAATCAGTGTTTCATATGGCTTTCCGCGTTCATTTTAGTTCTGAATATATAGTATAAGCTTAATATGAAGCAGTCAAATTCCAGTTTATAGTTTAAATTTAAGAAAGACATTCCCTGCTCGAAAAATCTTTTTTTCATTATTATTTTAAATGAAAAAAGAGACTATGCAGAGCACAGTCCTTTTTTGACTCCTGATTAAACGCCGGCCAGGAATTTATGGAGCTTATGAATACCGTTGCCGAGCAGCATCATCGGGCAGGCCACGGCAGGTTCCAGACCTGCCTTACGGCACGTTTCAATATCTGCCGGCTCGACGTCCTTTTTACTGTGAAACAGAACTCTCTGGACGCCGTTGTCTTTCATGACCGTGATCCATGGCGCGATCTTGCCTTTCGCGAGGTAAATGTACGCGCATTTTGGTACTCTGGGCAGCTCGTCAAAACTTTTATAGATTTTGATGTCCAGATCACCGGTCGTATCGGCATTCATGGCGTAGACCCGTATGTTGTTTTTCACAAAAGCCGATAGGATCATCTTCATCGAAGGATCTTTTTGGAGCGGATAACCGAGGATTAATACCTCGTTGCCGCTGAAAAACTCTTTTGTCAGCTTGGCCATTTTCATCCCCCCTTTGCATTCATGCAAAATGAAGTTCCCTTACTTTTTCCCCATTCTGGAATCTTTCTGTTCTTCGCTTTTCTTCTGAGACAAATCTTATACTATGGCAGCTTCCGTGTCAATAAATCCCAATAATGATACCATCATTGTAGAAAAGCTCTATCGGCACCTCTTCTACTTGATCATCACACTAGAAATAAATACATATTAAGGGGAAGTACCTTCTTTATAATATTTGTCAATAAAGAGTTGGCCGTCACTCTGAATTTCAGCATAAAATACTTCACTGACTGAATCGATCCCAGCTTTTCTTAGTTCCTGATATACCCACTGGTAACTGAGGTCATACTCCAAAAGGGTTTTTTTAACTATTTTACCTTCAATAATAATCTCGGTTGGAATATGTAAACTCTTTGTCTGCGGAATGTTCATATCTTGTTTAGTAACGGTTTGGTGTGCCTGCTTTTTGTACACGCTAAGTTTACCGTCAGTTTCAATTATCGCGTAGTCTACTTCTTTGAGCGAAAAAACATTGTTATTTCTAAGCATTGTCATTAAGTGGTCCAAACTTAACCTCATTCTGGACATAACCTTTGGTTGAATTTTTCCCTTTTTAATAACAATAGTCGGCTCTCCACTTAAGATTTTTCTGAGCTTTACTGACTTTAAACTGATAAACTCAACCAAAATGGTTAATGCGGTCCAAAGAATCAAACTGACTAAACCTTCCATCGTCTTTACTGTTTTGTCACTTGCAAGTCCTGCGGCGATATTCCCAAAAGTTATGCCTGTAATATAATTAAAAAATGTAAGATGGCTGAGTTGTTTTTTTCCTAAAAGCCGGGTCAGGATTAATAGAGCAAAGAATGCCAATACTGTCCGCAAGAGAATGTCGTATTCCATATAGAATCTCCCTTATCTGGTTAAATCGATGTATTTAATAATATGGTTCCCAAAACCTTAAAATATGCTACTACTGCCATATAAGGTTATTATTGGTATAAAATTTCCCGCATTTAAAGAATCCTACCTTTACTGATAGACGATGAAAAACACCAGCGTAGCAGGGGAAATAAAAAAAGGAAGCAGAATGATATGCTTCCTTTTTTATATGAGCTTAAAAATACACAATGCAATATAAATGGTATATATCGAAATTGCGGCAAGCAGATCCTAAAAGTACTTGATAATATAGTAGATGCCTTTATAATTAAGTTAGCTTAATTATAAAAAGGGGGCAAAGCCTTGGTTTCGAAGATAGATAATCAGAACGAAAATGAATTGTTCAATTTGGTTACAGAAATTAATGAGATAACGTATTCCATGAATGCTCGTTTGATGAAAGAGCATCAGTCTTTAGTTAATGAAGACCTTTCAACCAAGCAAATTATTTTAATGGATTTAGTAAAAAAAGAATCTCAGTTATCAATAAGTCAACTGGCTGAATCGATGAATGTTACTTCAAGTGCTGTTAGTCAGATCGTCTCCAAATTAGAAAGAGAGAAATATCTATTAAGAACAATTAATCCTAACAATAGAAGAGAAATAATTGTGCAATTGGACGAGCGAGGATGCCATTACTATGCAAAGGAAGAAGAGATTAACAAGGAAATTGTGAATCGTTTTTATTCTCGTATGAAAATGGAGGACTTAATACAATTACGAGACATTTTAGTAAAACTCAATCATGTGGTCGAAGAGGAATTATCGAGACAAGAAATAAAAGGAAAATGAAAAAATGAAAGATAAAAGAGCAAGACTAAAAGAGTTTTTCGCAAAACTTCAATCTGAACAATTGATTAATGGAACTGCCTTAATAGCTAAGGATGGTGAAATATTATATAAGGGAGCTTTTGGCGAGGCTGAACTCGATCCGAAACGAAAACTAAAAATAAATTCGATATTTAACCTCGCATCTGTTTCAAAACCGATAACTGCCTTGGGTGCAATGTTATTGGTACAGGCCAACAAACTTTCTCTTGATGACCCTATAGAAAAATGGTTGCCTAATATTCCTTATAAAGGGGTTACTGTAAGACAATTATTAAATCACACTTCTGGGTTACCCGATTATTTGGAGTTATTCGCATGTCACTGGAATAAATCCCAAATAGCAGTGAACCAAGACTTATTGGAGCTACTCATTAAGTATAAACCTGAACGGTTATTCGAGCCTAACGAGCGTATGGAATATAGCAATACAGGTTATGTCATGCTTGCTCTTATTATTGAAAAGGTTTCGGGTCTTTCGTTTGCAGAGTATATGAAAATAAATATCTTTTTACCTGTTGGAATGCAGCATACTGAAGTATTTTGTCCAAGATTAAGTGAACAGGCTATGGATAATTATGCTTATGGTTATATTTTCGACGTGTACAAAGGTAAACATGTTTTGCCGGATGAATTTCCCGAAACAGATTTTGTTGTTTATCTCGATGGGATTGTTGGAGATGGAGCGATTCATTCGACAGTCGAAGACCTTTATTTACTTGACCGGGGATTGAGAAATGGAACACTTATTAATGACACTTTATTGGAGGAAGCCTATTCTCCAGTTTCGCCAAAACTTGAAAATCCTTTTAAATACGGATTTGGATGGATTTTAGAGAACGAAAAGAAAAGGGGAAGGGCTGTGTGGCACAGCGGTGGTTGGCCAGGTTATGCTACATTCTTTAAAAGATACATTGATAATGATCTAGTGATTATTTTTTTAAGAAACAAAGAACAGGACTTTGATTTTGAACAATCTATTATAGAATCAATGGAGAATATACTTTTTGATGAACCATATGAGACTCCTCAAGTACCAGAATTTCAAAAAGCAAAAGTACTGCATCCTGAGATTTTAAACAGATATGTTGGCGAATATCAATTAGAAGAGCATACTGAATTGATTGCAAAGGTTACCCTGAAAGATCAGCGGCTATTCCTTGAACTGCCAGGATCAATGAAACTTGAAATGTACGCATCTTCAGATAATGAGTTTTTCCTTCGCAGCTTATCGGTAACCATTAATTTTACAAATGACGGTGTTAATTATTATTTGACTATTAATGATGGCGGTAATTCTCAAACTGCTAAGTTGATTGCGAGACATTAAATCCTACTGCTTTGAGGTTTTGGAGTAAATACTTTGATAATTATACATATAGTTATGCCAGAAGAATTGATGAAAGAGTGCTTGGCTATGATTCGGTTTCTTTCAAAGCTTAAGGGCGCTTTCGGCGTTTCAGAACGATAAGGTAAGATAAATTGCACAAAAAGAAAAGGACATGGTTTGCAGACCTCTGTCAGAATGAAGTCACCACACACCATTCAGTGAGGAGAACACAAACCATGTCTAAAAAGAGGCGGATAGACTCACCTAAACCGCCCGATAGGCAGGATTGTTGCACAGGGAACGCCGCCGCAGATTTTAGAAAATAGAAACAGTGGAATAGATCGGCAACAAGCTGATGGGTGTGGCTGAGTGCTATGTGCAGGGAAATTTAAGCGATGCAACTACCGTTGCTCCCGATACCGCCATTGCCCGTGCCGACTTCCTCATGGCACTTGGCAGCATTTAACTATGATTTCTAAAAAACTGAACAGTATTTGCGTGATCCCCTCGCTTAACATGAAATAAGTGAGGGGATTTTATATACGCCCTTTTGCTCCTTGTCAATCTCCCTGATTTCTTTTAGCGGCAAACATAGATGCGGTATCATACGCATAAACGTATTATACTGTAACTGAAAGAGTTTATTATTTTGTGTGACTGGGAAGGGATGATTTTATGGAATATATTACAGTTCAGGAGACAGCGGAAAAGTGGGGTGTTTCCATCCGGAGAATACAGTATCTTTGCGGACACAATATGATACTGGGTGCTGTACGGTTTGGCAAGGTCTGGAGTATTCCCAAAGAAGCAGAAAAGCCCAAGGACAGCAGATATAAAACACACGAAGAAAAACAAAAGAGCATTGCCCAGTCTTTAAAGTCTGTGGGCCAAAATAAAGAGGTATTCGAAAAAATTGTGGAGTTCTTTCCTTATCCAATCCAGGTATTCACACCGGATGGAACTTCTGTTATAACCAATGAAGCCTTTTTGAGAGTCTTTAAAATACCAAGTAAGCATATCATTAACGGAAAATATAACATTTTGCAGGATTCTGACACGGAAAAGTGGGGAACAAAGGAATATTTATTAAGGGCTTTTCAAGGTGAAGCGATTCAGCTCAATGATATTAAGGTACCCACTGGGGACCTCAGTAATAAATGCAGCGACAAGGAGTTACGCTTTGAGAGCATCTTTCAAAATATTACGGCCATCCCTATTTACAATGATCATAATCAATTGGCATATGTAGTGTCCGTCTTTATTACATCAAGGCATTACCACGACAGGGAAGAAATCATGAACAGCAAAGAGTACATAGAAAGCCATTGGCTGAAGGAATTCGACATCGACGAAGTCGCAGCCTTTGTCAGCCTGAGCAAATATCATTTAACACGTTTGTTTAAAAAGCATACAGGTTTCACGCCATACGGCTACTACCAGGACATCAAAATAAACAAGCTCAAGGAAAAGCTGTGCGATATCAATTTGTCCATATCCCGGGCATTTGCAGATTGCGGTGTGGATTATAACGGAAATTTCGCAAAGATATTTAAAGAAAAAGTTGGTATGACCCCTTCTCAGTACAAGGCTTCAGTTACAAAAAGGTAAAAAATACGCGTAAAGCTTCCAAAATAACCGTCATGGTATTGGAAGCTTTTTTTATACAGCATAGCAACAGCTTAACTAAAATGAGCATTGGTTCAGTATCTCAATTCCCATTATTTGTGTATGATTGAGCTACGGAAATACTCTTAAATGAGAGGTGTGCAATGACCGGAAAGAATGCGAGAGAGCAGCCGCTTGAAGAACTGGCTGAAATGTTTAAAGTCTTGCAGGATAAAGCGAAAACGCAAGCCCATGCAATTAAAAAATTTCAAAAGTTCATCAAAAGTGAAGGACTATTTTCACATGCCGTTAACTGCTTTCCATACCCTATGGCAGCATTTAAGTATGACGGAGATCTGGTATATATAAATAATGCTTTGTCTGATAAAACAGGCCTGTCTATTGCCGATCTGTCTAAGGCGAAGCACAGTATTCTAAACCGCATTACAGACCAGAACTTTCAGATCCTTGATGCTGTGGAGAACGTGTTTTTGGGAGAAACAGCCTTTTTAAGCAATTTGTCCGACCCGCTGGCAATGTTTATCAGCGATAGGTCGGATAAAAAGATATCTTTTCCAAGCTACCGGAATGCTGTCTTTTTTCCTATTCTTGAAGATGGGAATCAAATCACCCTTGGCGCCGCACTGTTCATGAAATAGAGAGAAACCTATTATGCCATTGCGGAAACGGGCGGTTCCCTTCCCTTTGCCTGCTCAGATGTGACGATGATCAAAGCCCAATAACAAAATATGAATGATTGGAGGAATAATTTATGAAAAAGCAAAATCCATGGAAATGGAATAAGCTCGTTGCCCTATGTTTGGTACTGGCAATGCTGGTGTGCACACCTCTTGGCGCAACCGGCACTTATGCCTTAGAAGGCGAGACTCAACTCGGCGACACCGCCCCGGTGCTCGGTGAAAGCCCACTGCCTGATAGCGGTCCGTCGCCCGGTGAGGGAAATTCGCAGCCTGATATTGCCACTCCTTCTGAAGTTCCTCCATTAGATGCAGGAACCCTGACGGAGCCGCAGAAGGTGGAGGTCGTAACGCCGGCAGCCGTTCTTGAAGTCTCCGATGCAGCTGCATTGGAAAGCGCGCTGGGCTCGGTACTGTACGGCGGCACCATTAAGCTGACAGGAAATATCACTTACCCTAAAGGCATTATGGTCAAAAATAAAACGGTCAGATTGGACATCGGCCCCTATACCTTGGATGTAAAGGCAGACACAGGTACTGGATTTGATGTGAGCGAGGCCGGTCATGTGGAGGTAATTGGTTCCGGCACACTCAACATTAACGGAGTTGATAACGGGCTTTGTGTGACAGACAAAGGTGTATTTACAGCCGACGCGGCCGTGACCTGTACAGTTCAGTGTAAGAACCAATACTATTATAACAATTACAGCCTGGGCAACGGCGTATATGTTTCCGGCGACAGCGAGGTTTCTCTGTCAGGAAATGTGACCGGCGCAATGAGCGGCGTCCAGACGGACGGTTCCGGCACTATCAGAATCAAAGGCGATGTGGAAGCGGCTGTGAATGATCTTTCTGCAGAGGGAATCTATGCCCGGGGCGGTACAGTGACCGTTGACGGCAACGTGAAGGCGCTGTACGGGCTGGGCATATATTGCGTGACGACAGGAGATGTGTCCGTCACGGGGGATGTGACAGGCTACAACCGTGGTGCAATTGCCAGCGGCTTCTCCAGTGTTTCGGACTGTACCGTCATGATTGGCGGAAATTTGAAGGTGACGGATACGGTTCATGGAAGGGGTGTGTTGTTTACAGGGTATGGAACGATCACCGTAGAGGGCGAGATCTTCGCTCCCATCTATATCAGCTATCCCCTCATACGTTATGACAAAGAGGATACGGTTCCCAGCGATAAGCCGGACTATCGAATGTACCAGATGCCGGGGTATGCGGGAATTGTTTATGTCAAGGACACCACAGCTTACACCATTACCGTTGTAAACGGCTCAGGCGGCGGCTATTACGCGCCGGGTGTGACCGTGGCCATTACGGCTAATATACCGGCACCCGGACAGCAGTTCAAGGAATGGAGCGTTACTCCATCCGTTACCTTTGTGGGCGACACAGCCTCGACGAGTTCCACGGCAAAATTCACCATGCCCGCACAGGCGGTCACGGCAACGGCAACCTATGAGGCTTTGCCCGTGAATAACTATTCTATCACCATCCAGACTGACGGTAATGGCACGGCAAACGCCAATATCAACTCTGCGGCACAGGGAACGGAAATCACCCTGACCTCCACGTCGCAAAGCGACTATCAGTTCAAGGAATGGCAGGTCGTCAGCGGAGGCGTGAGCATTACAAATAATAAATTTATCATGCCTGCGGCAAATGTAACTGTAAAGGCAATCTTTGAACCGATTCCAGCAACCACCTATACGGTGACGGTAAACGGGAGCAACGCGGGCACCACAGGTACCGGCAGCTATGCGCAGGGTACCGCCGTCGCCATCCATGCGGGCAGCCGAAGCGGTTACAGCTTCACCAGGTGGACTTCGTCAGACGGTGTGACCTTTGCAAACGTAAACAGCGCCAGTACCACCTTCACAATGCCAGGTAAGAATGTGGCCGTCACAGCGAATTGGAGTTATAACGGCGACTCGGGCGGTCCTTCCTCCGGTGGCGATGGTGGCAGTTATACTCCCCCCACATCAAACATCACCACCGACAAAAAGCCAAATCAGCCTACCATGGCATCTACGAATCTGGCCGCGCCGGTGGATAAGAATGGCGTTGCGGCCGTCACTATTACCGAAGCACAGGTTAAGGCACTGATCGATACTGCGAAAAAGGACGCTGAGAGTAAAGGGAAAACATTGGATGGTATCGGCGTTGCGTTTAAGATCCAATTCGGCGCAGACAGGAAAAGCGTCAGCGTGAAGCTGGATGAAAAAACCCTCGCCCTGCTGGAAAAGGAAGGCATGAAGCGCTTTGATGTGAACACTCCCCTTGCCAGCTTCTCCTTTGACGAAAGCGCCATCCAGGAAATGAAGACTCAGGCGTCGGAAACCGTCGCTATTAAGATAAAACCCGTCACAAAGCTGTCCGACGCAGTGAAGGTGCTGATTGGCAGTCGGCCTGTTTACGACCTGACCGTAAGCTATCAGAAAAACGGCAAGACCAAGTATATCACAAACTTCGGTAAGGGCGTGGTCACACTTGGCGTCGCTTATAAAGCGGATGAGGGTGAAAAGATCGGCAATCTCTATGGTGTATATGTGGGGAGAAATGGAAAACTACAATTGCTGGCCAATTCCAGCTACGCGGGAGGCAGTGTGATTTTTGGCAGAAGCAGCCTGTCAACTTATGGCATAGGCTACAAGGCCCCTGCTCCGGCTTTTACCGATACGGCAAAACACTGGGCAAAGGACAACATTGATTTTGTCGCCAGCCGTAGCCTGATTACAGGTATCAACTCAAAGACCTTTGCTCCCGATATGGCCATAACCCGCGCTGATTTCCTCATGGCGCTGGGCAAGCTTTCCGGCACAGATGTGAGCAGCTATAATACCAGTAGATTCACCGATGTCAAGAGCAACAACTCCGCCATGTCATATATCGAGTGGGCGGTTAAAAACCAGATTGTGCAGGGCATCGGTAATAACGAGTTCGGCCCCGGCCAGAAGATCAGCCGTCAGGAAATGGCGGTTATGATGCAAAACTACGCCAAGGCCACCGGATATAAACTGCCTGTCTCCATCGAAGCAGTCACTTTCTCGGATAGTGTGAAGATCGCTGCTTACGCTAAGGATGCGGTAACGACGATCCAACAGGCGGGCATCATGCAGGGTAAGGGCAATAATGTCTTTGATCCGAATAGCAGTGCAACCCGTGCGGAAGCTTCAACCATCCTGCGCCGCTTCGTGGAGCTTGTCATCGACGAGGGGACGGCACGCGGCTGGAGCCAGAATGACAGCGGCCAGTGGCGGTATATCAATGTAAGCGGCAAGACTGTCACCGGTTGGCTCACTGTGGGAGACGACAGATATTACTTTACTGCAAACGACCTGATGGTGTCCGGCAAGTGGCTGCAGATCAACGGCAAATGGTATTACTTCAATGCTGACGGCTCTCTTGCCATAAACACAAAAATAGACGGCTATGAGGTGGATGAAAACGGCGTGAGAAAAACAAAATGATTCCGTATAACACGGAAAAAGAAAAAGAAAGTATAGACATCAGGTGTCGTTATCATAATCGGTATTGCAATATTCGTATACAGCCTGATTAAAAAAGGCAACCGTATAAACTTAATCGAGGTGACCTTAAATGAAGAAGGTCAGAATTACAGTATACGAAAGGAATTCTATCCTGAATTTGCGGACAAATACCTAACAGAAGGCAGAAATGTCGGACCCTACCCATCGATGAACGAAGGGGACACATTCCTATTTGAAGGAGGAGCGGAAATGCCGAAAGGGCTTTGTCCCTGGGCATGGATCGATATTTATCGGGGCGTTAGTACTCTCTGCCGGTGCAACCCGACATAGGATCGATTCTTCCCATCTCTCCCGATGCTAGAGTGTAAGCATGGTAATCCCAATGCCGTCTATGTCATAGTCTCGTGGCCCGGAAAAGTAAAATACGCTGGAATAGGCCTGAACACCATGTTCAATAGGCACTATCCAGCGTATTTTGATGTTTACGGTAAAAGTTTCTACCCGATTCGTTTGCTGACAAATCGCTCCATCCGCGTTAAAGCTTCCTGAATCTGCTCCGTGGAGTAAGCATAGGAGCAGCGGATATGTCCTTCTCCCGAGGGGCCGAAAGCTGTGCCGGGAACCACGGCCACTTTTTCTTCCTTCAGGAGCTCATTGGCAAATTCCTCCGAGGTCATGCCGGTAGCTTTAATGCTGGGGAAGGTATAGAACGCGCCAAGAGGCTCGAAACAAGAAAGGCCCATTTTGCGGAAACCATGAACCATCAGACGGCGGCGGCGGTCATAGGTTGCCACCATATCCTGCATGGCCTGTTCGGCAGAGCGGACCGCCTCTAAAGCGGCCAACTGAGCGGTGATGGGTGCACAGAGCATAGTGTACTGGTGGATCCGGGTCATGGCCTGGATAAAGTCATGATGTCCGGCCACATAGCCGATTCTCCAGCCGGTCATGGCATAGGATTTGGAAAAACCACTGATATGTAAAGTGCGGTTTCTCATATTGGGCAAGCTGGCAAAGGCTGTATGGCTGCCGCTGTAACTCAAATCCGAATAGATCTCATCGGACAGGACAATCAGATCATGATCCTGAACAAACTTAGCAATAGGTTGGTAATCTTCCCAGGTCATAATAGCCCCGGTAGGGTTATTGGGATAGGAAAGTACCAAAACCTTAGAGTTGGGGGTATAGACCCGCTCCAGATCCTCTACCCGCAGACGGAAATCTTCCTCTTCCCGGGTGGGGATATAATGAACTTCGGCACCGGCAAGGGTAGCACATGGACCATAGGAGACGTAGGCAGGGTCTGTAAGCAGGAGGGCATCCCCTGGACTGAGCAGTGCGCGCATAGCCAGATCCACGGCTTCGCTGGCGCCTACGGTAATCAGGATTTCATCATTAGGGTTGTATTCAAGGCCCAGTTTTTTCTCCATATTCCAAGAAAGGGCCTGACGTAACTCCAGAAGTCCGGAGTTGCTGGTATACATGGTTTGGCCTTGCTCAAGGGAGAAAATGCCGCTTTCTCTCACTGTCCACGGAGTTACGAAATCCGGTTCACCGACACCGAGGGAAATAACATTTTTCATAGTTGAGACCAGGTCAAAGAATTTTCGAATTCCTGAGGGGGGCAAATTCGCCGCGATAGGTGAAAGATACTGATTCACGGTGAAATCACCAGCCTTTCAGGAATATCGTCCTCTCCAAGGAGCTCTACTCCATTTTCTTTATAGCGCCTAAGGATAAAATGGGTAGTTGTGTCGGTGACATGCTCCAGGGGAGCAAGTTTTTCCGCCACAAATAAGGCCACTTCCTGCATGGTTCTGCCCTCAATTAAAAGGGAAAGGTCATACCCTCCGGACATCAGGTAAACTGCTTTGATCTCAGGGAATTTCTGAAGACGGCGGGCTATTTTATCGAATCCATAACCTCTCTGAGGAAGAACTTTAACATCGATTAAAGCTGTCACTATGGGTTCACCGGTCCGCTCCCAATTGATCAGCGGAGAGTATTGAGCAATAACTTTTTCTTCTTCCCATTGCTTAATGCGCTCTTCTATAAATTCTTCCGACAAGCCGGTCTGAATCGAAAGCTCTTTAGTGGACAAGCGGAAATCCTGGGCAATGAGTTCGAGAAGCTTACGTTCATCATGTGTGAGCATGAACAAACTCCTTTCGTCTAATTTTAAAACATCATATCACACTATTCTGTAATACAACAAGAAAAAAATAGGAATTACACTATAGGACACATTGGTGTACAACAAAGACTATACACTTTGGATAAAAGGATAAGAAATGAAGAAGGGGAGAGGACTCTTGAAAAATATAATATCACGAAAGCACTCTATTGTTAACGTTCTTCGGGCAGAATCCGCCTGGTTTTTGGACAAATTCATAAGACAATCTTGGGCATTTTTAAGATTTGGGGTATAATAGAGTGATGATTTATCTCGCATTGTGAAAGGATATGTCTATTCATGCTAAATATTGTTCTAGTCGAACCAGAGATTCCGCCCAATACAGGCAATGTGGCAAGACTTTGCGCCGCTACGGGAGCTACCTTGCATCTGGTCAAACCCTTAGGTTTTGAAATAAGTGATAAACATTTAAAACGAGCCGGATTAGATTACTGGGATATGCTGGATATTAGAGTCTACGAGAACTATGCCGAATTCGAAGAAAAAAATCCGGAGGGTCCCCGGTACTTAGCGACTACAAAAGCACAACGCCTCCATACGGATATTCAATACCAGCAGGGAGGGTATCTTCTCTTTGGTAAAGAAACCAAGGGACTCTCTCCGGAAATTCTGGCACGGTATCCGGAGTCGACCCTTCGCCTTCCCATGATTGCCGGCGCCCGGTCCTTAAACCTTTCCAATTCAGTAGCTGTGGTAGTGTACGAAGCCTTGCGTCAGTGGGGGAACCCGGAACTCATCTAGGATCCCATGCCGTAAGGAGAGTAATATAAGCAAATCGTGGGTATAGTATTGACTTACTCTGGAGGAAAAGAAATGACGTTTGCTTTAACATTTGCTATCGCCTTAATCATCGCGATCATAGCCACTCCTTTGTCCATGAAACTGGGAAGACGTTGGGGAGCCATCGATTACCCTGGAGGTCGCCGCGTTCATAAAACCCCTGTTCCACGTATCGGCGGAATTGCCATCTACGCGGCTTTCTGGATCGCCGTTATTCTTATGGGTATTTGGGATCGGCAGATTTGGGGACTGTTTTTTGGCAGTACCATCATTGTCATCGTAGGAGTTGTGGACGATATATTTGACCTGCGCCCCATGGTTAAATTGGTATGGCAGGTTGTTGCGGCAGCTCTTTTGATTTTCTTCGGTTTTTCTATGAATCAGATTTCTCTTCCTATAATAGGGGTGAAATTGGATTTTGCGTCCATTGGTTTAGGATGGCTGGGCCTGGTCTTAGCGGTCTTTTGGATTGTGGGACTGGTTAATACAGTGAATATTTCCGATGGTTTGGACGGTCTGGCCGCAGGGATTTGCTTTGAAGCAGCACTTCTGCTTTGCTGGTCTGCGATCCGCATCAATGAAGTAGCAGAAGCACATCTTACCCTGGCTTTGGCGGGGGCGGCCTTAGGATTTTTATTTTTTAATTTTCACCCTGCCCGGGTGTTTATGGGTGATTCCGGGAGTATGTTTTTGGGATATATTATCGGTGGAATCTCCATTATGGGATTGCTGAAAACGGCCACTGTCCTGGGATTGGTTTTTCCTCTCCTTGTGTTAGGCATGCCTTTGACCGATATGACCTTTGCCATTATCCGCAGAAAATTGCGAGGCCATTCCATCGCCACGGCGGATCGGGGACATCTTCATCACCGCTTGTTGGATGCGGGCCTCAGTCAGCGTCAGGCTGTGTTATTGCTCTATGCCATGAGCGGGTGCTTTGGGATGGCGGCTGTTTTAGGAGCCTTGGGATCCTGGATTTGGGCGGCTGCTTTATTGACTGCCGATTTTGCTTTGTTGATTATCATTTTGATGCGTCGTACTACATTACTCACTGCCATGAGCCGCAGACATAGCAAATGATAGAATAATGAGTGTTGATGAGCTAACCTTAAGGAGTGGTAACAATGGAAATTCGCTTTCATGGCCATGCTTGCTTCGAAGTGATTGGAGAGAAGGGAAGAATCCTGATCGATCCTTTCCTGAGCGGGAACCCTACAGCGGATGTGGGGCCGGAACATTTCACTCACCTTGATGCGATTTTGGTTTCCCATGGGCATTCCGATCATTTGGGGGATGCTATCAAGCTTTCTCAAAAGACTGGAGCTCCCATTATTTGTGTATTTGAGCTGGCCCGCCTATGCGCCAAGTATGGGGCTAATACCCATGCCATGCATATTGGCGGTAAACATACCTTTAATTTTGGAACGGTACGTTTGACTCAAGCTTTACATGGATCTGTGTTTGAACCGCAAGGGGAGGAAGAATCCTTCATTTATGCCGGTGTTGCCTGCGGATTTTTGATCCAAATGGATGGTAAGTGGATTTACCATGCAGGGGATACGGGGCTTTTTGGGGATATGGAGCTTATCGGACGGCGACACCCCTTGGAAGCGGCCATACTGCCTATCGGAGATAATTACACCATGGGCCAGGAGGAAGCGGTTTATGCCGCTACCCTTTTAAGGCCAAAATATTTGATTCCCATGCATTATAATACTTTCCCCCTTATTCAACAGGACCCTCAAGAGTTTATTGAACTTCTGAAACGAAAGTTCCCTGCCAGCAAAGGGGAGATTTTAGCGCCAGGTGAGTCGCTTATAATTTAAAAAGTTGTTGTTTAATACCTACCATACAGGGTGGGTATTTTTTATTGGTGTTTCGGAGAAACTCTCTTTAAGGAGTTGATTCACAATGACACGAAGACCTTGTACTGCCAATTGTTATTACTACGTTGAGGGTCGCTGTCGCTTAAAACAACAACCCATTGAAAAAAGGCATCTCTGTCCGTATTTTGATGAACAAGGGATGAGCAGGGGGATGATGTGATGAAAGGGAAAAACGTTAAGCTGAAAAGAACGGATCCTCTGGAAGGGTTGAAAATGGAGATTGCTGCGGAATTAGGCCTTATCGATCAGGTTCGTATCAAGGGATGGCATTCTCTTTCCGCCAAAGACGCAGGAAAAATCGGCGGCTTAATGACTCAGCGGATGAAAAGCAGGAGTCAACAGGAAAACGGGAATCTTCAGGATTAGCCTGGTTTTGAATTATATAACAGTAACAGATTCGACAAAATATTTTTCAAAATGACGAGGAATATGCCTTTCAGACCACCAGATGTGGTATAATTGAGTCTGAAAATCGCTTTATAAAGTAGGGAGCGTTACGATTGAGTCAGACGAAACATCAACAAATTTTAAGTTTTATTGAAGGCCTTACTATAGGGAGCAAGGTATCTGTACGCTTTATTGCCAAAGAGCTGGACGTCAGTGAAGGAACCGCTTACCGGGCAATTAAAGAAGCAGAGAATAAAGGGTATGTTCGTTCCATCCCCAAAGTGGGGACGATCCGCATCGAAGGAGCCAAGGAACGGCGTATTGAAGATTTAACCTTGCGTGAAGTCTCGCAAATTGCGGAAGGGATTGTACTCTGTGGCTTTGAAAGTCTGGACAATTCCCCCAATAAGTTTTTGATTGCAGCTATGGAATTGGATGCCATGGAGAGGTACTTAGAAGACAATTCTTTGTGTATCGTCGGAAACCGTCACGATGCCCAATTGCTTGCCTTGGAGAAAGGCTCACCTCTCTTGATCACCGGAGGGTTTGAACCTCAAGAAGATATTCTTCAATTGGCCAAAGAAAAACATCTCACCATTATTCAGTCCCCTTATGATACCTTTGCTGTGACCACCATGATCAACCGTGCCCTTTACGATCGTTTGATTGAAAAGGAGCTCATTTTGGTTGAGGATATTATGGTCAAGGATGTTAATTATTTGACCACCCTTGCTACAGTGGGAGATTGGCATGATCTTTCCCAAAGAACAACCCATAGCCGCTTCCCCGTTGTCAACGAGGAGAATATTGTGGTCGGCATGATTACAGCCATCGATGTAGCCGGGGCAGAGATGAATACTTCCGTGGTGGAAGTGATGAATCCTAATCCTTACGTGGTGGGCAGGGAAGACTCCGTGACCCATATTTCCCGGATTATGCTTTGGGAAGGGTGGGAGATTGCCGCGGTGGTTGACCAAGGGGCGCTGATCGGCATCATCAGCTTGCAGGATGTTCTGGAAGCTTATCAGCAGATCCAGAAGCAGCCTCAGTTCGGGGAAACCGTGGATAATTTGATTTTAAGCGGCTTCCGCTATGTGGAGGATCCCGAGTATCTGACTATCGAAGGTGAGATCACCCGGTTTATGGTCAACGAATTTGGCTCTGCCAGTCCCGGAGTTTTGGTAACTTTAATGAATATGGCCGGATACATCGCTCTGCGAAAGCAATATCGACTAGATGCGATCACAGAGAACTTTACCTTCTATCAATTGCAGCCCATCCCTGTAGGGACGGAAGTTCGCATTACCGTCAAATTACTGCTGGTGGCGAAAAAACACTGCAATATTGAGATTGATCTCTACTCCAATAACCAGCTCTTGGCTAAAGCACTGATGACCGCAAGAATGGGCGATAAAAAGGTTTCTTAATTTAATGGGGAAAGGCCTTGAGTTATCAAGGCCTTTCTTTCATAATGGGGATAGTGTAGTGACCCGCTCACATTTCGCCAAATAACTTGTCTGAATTTCCATCTGCTGCGTTGTCGTCAATCGGCGTAGCACCACTGCGCCTCATTCCTCCGCCTTGCAGACTGAAAATTCATCCTGCGTTATTTGACTGAAAGTGAACGTGTCACCACACTAGTACGAAAAGGAGGCCTGAAATATGGGATTTGTTCACCTCCACGTCCATACAGAATACAGCCTTCTTGACGGGGCGGCCCGGATTGAAAGACTGGTTAATAAGGCCGTCGAGCTGGGGATGCCGGCAGTGGCTATTACCGATCACGGCGTCATGTATGGAATTATTGATTTTTACAAAGCCTGCAAGAAGGCCGGTATTAAACCCATCATCGGCTGTGAAGTCTATGTGGCCCCTCATCGGCGGACGGAGAGAGTGCCGGGCCGGGATGATAACAACCGCCATCTGGTGCTGCTGGCTGAAAATGAAGAAGGGTACAAAAACCTCATTAAGCTTGTGTCCACGGCTCATGTGGACGGCTTTTACTATAAGCCCCGGGTGGACAAGGATATCTTAAGAAAGCATAGCCGGGGACTCATTGCCTTAAGCGCTTGTTTAGCGGGGGAAGTCTCGGAGTATCTCATGAATAATCAGCTGGAAACAGCGGTGCAGAGTGCCCTGGAGTATGAAGAGATCTTCGGCAAGGGGAACTTCTACTTGGAAGTTCAAAACCATGGGCTGGAGGAGCAGCAGCGGGTTAATACGGGAATGTTTGAGGTTCAGCGGCGAACAGGAATTCCTATGGTTGCCACCAACGACGTGCATTACGTCAGGAAAGAGGATGCCTTTATCCAGGATGTGCTCATCTGCATTCAGACCGGGAAGAACCTCACCGATTCCAGCCGTATGAGCTTTTCCAGTGAGGAGTTTTTCTTGAAATCGGAAGCGGAGATGAGCCTGCTTTTCGGAGAGCATCCGGAGATTCTGGAGAACACGGTCCGGATCGCGGAACGCTGTCAGGTGGATTTCAAATTTGGTGACCATTATTTGCCGGTCTTTGAGGTTCCGGAAGGGTATACCCTGGATACTTACCTGAGGAAAAAATGCTATGAAGCTTTTCCGCTTTTCTACCCTAACCAAAAAGCCGAAGAGAAGGAACGGCTGGACTATGAGCTGGACGTGATCTCTCAAACGGGATTCTCCGGTTATTTCCTGATCGTGGCGGACTTTTGTCAGTATGCCCGGGGGAATGGTATCGCTGTAGGACCGGGCCGGGGTTCGGCGGCCGCCAGTATGGTCGCTTATCTGATGGAAATTACCACTGTAGAGCCCATGCAGCATGATTTGCTTTTTGAGCGGTTTTTGAATCCGGAGCGGGTAAGCATGCCGGATATTGATATAGACTTTGACCCGGAAGGCCGGGAGCGGGTGATCAGCTATGTCACGGAGAAATACGGCTCGGACAAAGTCTGCCAGATCATCACTTTTGGAACCATGGGAGCCAAAGCGGCCATTCGTGATGTCGGTCGGGTGCTGGGAATTCCCCTTGCCCGGGTGGACAAAGTGGCTAAAGCCATCCCCAGCGATTTGGGGATGACCTTGGAAAAAGCCCTGACCGTCTCTCCCGATCTGGTGAAGCTCACCGAAGAGGATGGGGAGATTAAAAAACTCTACGAAATCGCACGTTCTATCGAGGGAATGCCCCGCCATGCTTCCACCCATGCGGCAGGTGTGGTGATCGCCAAGGATTCCCTGGACACCTATATCCCCTTGCAAAGGACTTCCGACGGGGGCTTCACCATGACCCAATTCCCCATGAAGACGGTGGAAGAGGTGGGGCTTCTCAAAATGGACTTCCTGGGGCTGCGCAACCTGACCATCATCCAGGAGGCTTTGAAGCAAATTCAGGGGAATCGGGGGGAAGTCTTGGATCTGCAGAGTCTGCCCCTGGATGACAAAGCCACCTTCGATATGCTTTCCCTGGGCAACAGCACCGGCGTTTTCCAGCTAGAAAGCGGGGGGATGCGCAATGTCCTTAAGGAACTGAAGCCTTCCTGCTTTGAAGATATCATCGCGGTGGTAGCTTTATTCCGTCCCGGCCCCATGGAGCAGATTCCTGAATTTATCCGCCGCAAGCACGGCGGGACCGTCTCTTACCTGCATCCTATGCTGGAGCCCATCCTGAGAAGCACCTATGGAGTTATCGTTTACCAGGAGCAGGTTATGCAGATTGCCCGGGATTTAGCAGGTTATTCTCTGGGACGAGCGGATTTGCTCAGGCGGGCGATGGGAAAAAAGAAAAAAGAGATCATGGAAGAAGAGCGGCAAAGCTTTATCTATGGTTTGCAAAGCCCCACCGGGGAAGAGATTATCCCCGGCGCCTTAAAACTCGGTCTTACGGAAAAGGAAGCCGAGGAGATCTTTGACTTGATGGCCAAATTTGCCGAATATGGCTTTAATAAAGGTCATGCCACGGCCTATGCGGTGATTGCGTATCAAACGGCTTACCTGAAAGCCAACTATCCTCTGGAATTTAATGCGGCTTTAATCAGCACCGTCATGAATTCGGCGGACAAAGTGTCCTTTTATATTCATGAAGCCCGGCAAAGCGGGATCAAGATACTCCCTCCGGATGTTCAGCATAGTCTGGTGGGCTTCAGCATCGAAGGCCGGGGCATTCGCTTTGGCTTAGGAGCGATCCGCAATGTGGGTGTCAATGTGGTGGAGAAGATTATTGAGGCCCGCCAGGAGGGTCCTTTTGAATCTCTCTATGATTTCTGCATTCGCGTGGATGCGAAGGTTCTGAATAAGCGGGTCCTGGAAAGCTTGCTGAAAGCCGGGGCCTTTAACTCACTGTGTAAAAGAGCTCAAGGGCTTTTAGCCCTGGATTCTGTCCTGGAAATGGCTCAACAGCGCCAGAGGGACAAGGAAAGCGGGCAGTTTTCATTGTTTGATTTCGGAGACTCTATGGATGAAGGGATTGACCTCCCTGATGTCGAAGAGTATTCTCCGCGAGAACTCCTCACCATGGAAAAAGAATACCTGGGTCTTTATCTCAGCGGTCACCCTCTCGATAGCCTTCTTCCCAAATTGAGAAATGCTACTTCAGAGGATATTTTGAGCTGTCTCGAAGGAGATGAGGAAAAGAAGGTCATCCTGGGTGGAATCGTCACCGGCTACCGTACCACAGTGACCAAACGGGGGGAAATGATGGCCAGCTTTGTACTGGAGGATTTAACCGGAACCATAGAAGTTTTGGTGTTCCCACGGATTTTTGCTCAAAGTGCCCGGTTGACGGAGGATCAGGTCGTGGTGGTTGAGGGAAGATACACTATCCGGGATGATGAACGCAAGATTTTTGCGGAGCGTATCACGGACTTGGAGAATGCAGCAGAGAGGGCACAACCCACAGGACATAAGGAATATGGGAAAAAGCCTTTAAACGCCAAGGGAGTGCCTTCCCGGAAACTTTACTTAAGATTTCCCTACGAAGGGACCCCCCTTCTTGAAGAGACTCTGCCGATACTACGTCATTATTCGGGAACCCATCCGGTGCTCTTCTTTTTTGAGCAGGATAAAAAGCTGGTTCAAGGGAACCGGGAACTTTGGGTGAATGATTTAGAGGAATTGGTTCAGGCCTTGTCAAACATACTAGGGGAAAGCAATGTCGTATGGAAAGTCCATACTATGTAAAAATCCATAGAAAAAGGAGCAGGGGAAGTGCGAGTAGCAATTTATCCAGGAACATTCGATCCTGTGACTAATGGGCATTTGGATATACTTAAAAGAGCAACGGAATTTTTCGATGAAGTCATCGTTGCCGTAGCTGTGAACAGCAATAAAACCACACTTTTTTCCCTGGAAGAACGTATTCAGCTTTTGGAGACTGCTGCTCAAGAGCTGTGTCAGGTCAAAGTCAAAGGTTTTGAAGGACTGACTGTGGAGTTCGCCAGACAATGCGGGGCTAATGCCATCATTCGGGGCTTAAGAGCCATGCAGGATTTTGAGTACGAATTCCAATTAGCCCTGATGAATAAAAAGCTTGCCTCAGATATTGAAACTATTTTTCTTATGACTCAGAGTGAATTCTCTTTTATCAGTTCAAGCTCCATCAAATGGGCCGCCAGCTTAAAGGGGAACATCAGTGAATTTGTTCCGGCCCATGTGGAGCAGGCTATCTACGAGAAATATCACATGGAGATAAATGAGTAGAAATTAATTTTGACGATGAAGGTCAGGTATGGAGTACAGTATCTTGCCCAGAGATTAAAATGCTCGTCAATACGGGAACTTACGTAGGCGGACAGGCTTTCTTGCAAGATGCTTTTTCCTGTGTTATTATGAAAAATAGTATCTGGTCTTTAAATCTATAATAATGGTATTTGACATACAGAACGAGGGGTATGTTTCTCTTTTTGAACAAGGAGGATTTGCCATGTGGACCGTTATTTATATTGCACCTAATAAAGCAATTGCCGAGAAATATAAAAAAGCCCTTTCTGAAGAAGGAATGCTGGTGCAGCTTCGACCGATCGGTTCAGCTCATCTGGGAGATCACGCATCTGTAGAGATCCTGGTCCCCGAGTCAGAGGCGGAAGAAGCTCATGAAATTATTACTAGCTATATGGGGAGCTAGATATGCTAAAAGATATATTCCGTAAAAAACGAAAATACGCGACCCTAGGTTCGCTCCCTTCTAAAAATCCGCTGGAAGGGGAGCGGACTTATTTAGCTGAGCCTCTCATAGAACATGAATCCCCTCGTAAAGAGCTCCCTGACGGTCTCTGGGTGAAGTGTCCAAAATGCGGCGAAGTATTGTTTAATAAGGACCTGGTGGAGAACCAACGGGTCTGCACATCCTGCGGCTATCATTTTCGTATCCCGGCGCGGGAGAGACTTGAACATTTAGTGGATCCCGGGACCTTCGAAGAATGGGATAAGGAGCTTCACACGACGAATCCTCTGGAGTTTCCCGATTACCAGGATAAGCTGGAGGAAGCTTATAAGAAATCCGATGTTTCAGAATCCGTACTCACTGGCCAAGCCAGTATTGAAGGAATCCCGGTGGTACTGGCCTTCAATGAGGGGAATTTCATGATGGGTAGTATGGGCTCTGTGACCGGGGAAAAGATTGCCCGTGCAGTTGAGCGGGCTATCGAATTGCGTTGCCCAGTGGTTATTTTTTCCACTTCCGGCGGAGCGCGCATGCAGGAGGGAATCCTCTCCTTATACCAAATGGCCAAAACCAGCGCGGCCTTAGGGCGCTTGGCTGAGGAGCGGCTGCTCTACATTTCCGTACTGACAGACCCCACTTTCGGGGGAGTCACAGCCAGTTATGCTTCCTTAGGAGATATTCATATCGCTGAACCGGGGGCTTTGATTGGTTTTACCGGTCCCCGCGTCATTAAGCAAACCATGCGTAAGGAACTTCCGGAAGGTGCTCAGACTGCCGAATTTAATCAGATGCACGGACAGATTGATTGTGTGGTAAAACGGGAAGAGATGAGAAAGGTTCTGGGGCGTTTGCTGCGTTATCATCAGGAAGGGGCAGTTTGATGGCTCAACACTTTGATTTTGAAAAGCCAATCCTTGAGCTTGAACACAAGATCGCTGAGCTTCAGGAATTTTCCAAAGAGAAGGATATTAATCTCTCACCGGAAATCTCCAAGCTCATGCGCAGACTGGTACGATTAAGAAAAGAAATTTACGGCAACCTGGAACCTTGGCAAAAGGTTCAGATTGCCCGTCATATGGAACGGCCAAATTTCTACGATTACGCCCCCTTGCTTTTTGAAGATTTCATGGAATTTAAAGGAGATCGTCTCTTTGCCGATGACAAGGCCATCGTGGGCGGTATCGCTACCTTTGAGGGGATTCCCGTAACGGTGGTTTCCCATATCAAAGGGAGGGGCACTAAGGAGAATATTCAAAGAAACTTTGGTATGCCCCATCCGGAAGGATATCGGAAGGCTCTCCGCTTGATGGATCAAGCGGAAAAATTTCGCAGACCGATCCTCACCTTTATCGATACTCCCGGTGCTGCCTGTGACCTTGAAGCAGAGGAACGGGGACAAGGGGAAGCTATTGCCCGTTGCTTACAGGCCATGGCGGGTTATAGCGTTCCGATTATTTGCACCGTGATCGGAGAGGGAGGCAGCGGCGGAGCCCTGGCTTTAGGGGTGGGGAATACGGTCTTGCTGCTGGAGAATTCCTTCTACTCGGTCATCGCCCCGGAAAGCTGTGCCTCGATTCTCTGGAAGGATCCGGGCAAAGCCAAGGAAGCGGCATCCGCTCTGAAATTCACAGCCCAGGACCTATTTGAACTGGGAATCGCCGACGGCATTATCAAGGAGCCCTTAGGAGGAGCTCATCGGAGCGTGGAGCGGACCGCCGAGGAAATGAAGAAGGTCATTGCCCAAGCCCTCCTGGACCTTCGCAAAGTCTCTCCGGATGAACTGAGAGCTATGCGCTATGAAAAACTTATGAAATACGGAGAATTTGAAGAGAAGGCTTGACACATTTTTAATCTTTATGCTATTATATCTAAGTCACCTGTTGCCTAGGTGACCTGCTCAAGCAGTATGCGAGTGTGGCGGAACAGGCAGACGCGACGGTCTCAAAAACCGTTATCTTTACGGATGTGTCGGTTCGATTCCGACCACTCGCACCAAACTAAAAACCAATCCCTGCAAGCATTGCGGGGATTTTTTTATTTTATCAAATGATAAAAATTAGGTGGAACAAAACTGGAACATCTGATTTAAGAAAAGGTCAGCCCTTTGGGGTTGGCCTTTTTTAGCATTGTTCGACGTGTTAGAGCTACTAAGTCCAGAGGAGCGCAGATTAGTAGAGTTAAAATATTTTCAGGGGTGGTTGTCAGATTATGGTGTGCGGGAAGGTGTTTATGAGTAGGCCAATCTATTACCAGAAAAAAGCGGTGATTATAAAAAAGTTTGCGATACATTACGGCATGATAGCGTAAGACTATTTGGAGAGACTCTTCATGGAAAAGTGTCACCTTGTCCTCGTAACATGCATAGATTATATCAGGTCCGCTTAGCTAACCTTAATCCTAAACGTATTAGTGTTCCCTCTTTTCCATTTAAAGCGGCTAGGTGAAATATATACTAGCCGCATATGACAACAAAAAGGCCAGGGCAATTCGCCTGGCCTTTCTTTTATCGATTTAGAAGATTACGCCTAGAGCAATCAGGATAAGAATTGCAATAGCAATGATCCCAACGCCGACAAAACTGCCCATACCGCCACCAGGGCAACATGCGCCGCCCATTCCGAAAGAACCCATTCCGTACATGACATGACCTCCTTCCAATTATTTTATTTATTTATGCTTAGAATACGATGCCCAACGCAATGAGCAAAAGAATGATTACAACGACGATTGCAATACCTTCGAATCTCTCTTCACGACGTTCACAGCCTCCGTCAAAACCAAGTGCCATTTGAATTCCTCCTTTACCCGAAGATACTATAGCTTATGATTTGCCTAAAGAAATTGCCACAATATGGGAATATACAAGGCGGTGATGCAATGTGCAGACTATATGATCGAAAAAACCTTAGAGATAGAGCGCACAGTGGACGAGGAGATTTAGGGAAGAGGCAGATCAATAAAGTTGCACGCGAGTTAGCGAGACAATTGCAAGAACTGTACATTAACTCCATATTGTAAAAAGTTGTCTGAGATGTTACGATATAGAACATAATATGCATAAATTGGAAGCGGAGGGTGGGTTGAGTTTTGAGAAAATTTTTAAGTATTTTGCTGATACTAGTTTTTTGTATGGGTTTACTGACTGGCTGTGGTGGTACCAGCAGCACTAGCGATTCGATAAAAATTACCAATGGATACGACACATCCAGAACAAAATTCAAAGAATATTTTCTGTTATATCCAAGCGATTTTATCAATAGTTTTAATAGAGTAATCGGCGAGAAAGGGTACCAACCCCTTGCTCCGTTGAAAAACTCTTCTGACACACATATTATGTATTCCGATAATGGAGAGACATGGAGCATTGTAGTTGATTTAATCGGTGAGGAGAATAGCGTATATGACATCGACAGCAATGCGGCAGGGCGCGTGACGGAAATAGAGTTAAGTCTTTTTTCGGACAGTGAAGAGCGAGCGAAGAAAAACGGAGACTTCATTTATGAGCTAATTAACCTATTCAATCCTGGGATGCAAGAGGAAATATGTAAAGAACTATATGTATTCGATAAGGCGCCAGAGGGAACAGATAGTTTAAGAAGGGTTATATGCGGTAATGTGTTATATTCATTCCTGTATGACGAAGGTAATGAAAAATATAGCAGCTCATCGTTCATAATAATGCCTGCTGAAATAGAGTATAATCCAGAACAAAAGCCAGCAGCAGTTAAGCCGACCGCATAGTGGGGGTGAGCAAGCGTCCTAACTCCCTATTGAATATTTGCGATCTGTCAATCAAGGCAATAACAAAACCTATGACATGGAATATATGAAGGAATTAAGTTCTCGGCTTTATATGTAATTGATAAAGATCAAATATATCTTAACGCCGGCCATGCATGACCAGCTCGAAGCAAAACCTCCTCCCACACCGGTAAAGGTGAGAGAGGAGGTTTTTTATGATCCATGTAAAGCGGGTTTGCAGTGTAGCTTACTGTACTCTCCTTTTAGCATACAGTTATTTATTCACCACCAAAAGATTTGATAATAATACTATCTGCATCTGATGTTCCTTCGGCTGCTGTTCCTTCATCAATTGTATAGTTACTATTTTCTTGGGTGAACTTTTTTATGGCTTCTCTTTCTGCTAATTCACGATCTAGAGCTGTATTGCCAGTCGGACCGCCCGAATAGGTTTGATCCTGGGGGACTTCAATAATATGAACGGTAGGATTAGAAATACTCTCGAAATATTTTGGAGATGCCCAATATTGACCATTATATTTAACAACATCTCCCCTAGATATAGCATTAAGTAATATAGACATATCACCAGGATTATATGGATACCATCCGCTTGTCTCGGGATTAAAAGCCTGAGACTTGGCAGGGGCGGGCTCTTGGATTGAGGGAGCGGTCTTGGCGGGTGCGGTTTGAGGGGGTGGTTCAGCAACCGTAGGTTGAGGAGCTGGCTCAGTAGTAAGAGCAGGCGTATCGGTGTTGGCATCCTTGGCAGTAACTTGGTCTGGATAAGTGGATGTTTTAATTATGGATCCGGTTGAGTTGTTAATAATATTTGTCTTGACTGCGATTTCGCCTGGCTCAACACCGTTAAAGCTTTGGTACATCAGGCCTGAGAGTGTAAAACCTAATAAACTAATTTGGCTCAACTCGGTAAACTGTGTTGAGTCTACTTGGACATTTATTTCAGTGTAATCCTTATTAAATTCGATCTGCTTAAATATCTTTTTATTTTCCTCAGATGCTAAAAATTCTGTTGTCATATCATTTATGGATTTGGCCAGGTCATCCATCATTTCGCGGTGCTGTGTTTTGCTCATGATATAGGTAATAGTTCCATCGCTGTTTTTGACGACATCATGAACACCTTTACCAAGAGCCTCATTCTTAATTGCTTCGAAATCCTTTCCTTCAAAAAACGAAGTGGGGAGATTCACTTTTACATCGAACAGCTCCTTTTCGACGACTTTTTTCTGCTCAGGCCCAGCTTCAGAGTTAGAATCGGCTGTGGTTTTTGAGCACCCTAACAGAGATGATGCAATGAATATGGTCAAGACGTATACTAATATTTTTTTCATATGGACCTCCCTTAATATTTTTAGTTATTATTCAATAGTAATCAGTTCTTTAATAATTAGTTCGTTCCTTCTTTTTGACAGAGGGTTATTTTTTTCGTATAGATCCCATATCTCTAGGGCTAAATGTATTTGAAATATTTGATAGTAGGAAAGCAAAAAGGCACCAAGGAATAATCCCGGTGCTTGTCACGTTTATGGGGAAAGGGGCGTATAGTGTAGTGGGTGCTGGATAACAGCCATCGCTTAAGCCTTTCCTTTCTTGGAAGCAGAAACCCGGTGCAGTTTGAAAGCGCTGGGCTTCTGCTTTTTTATATGTTTGTCATACTCTGGAGAGCTTTTAGGCTGTAAAGCCTTTAATTGTTTTTGCTTCAATTACCTCATACACTTTCCTCAATTGTTTAGGTATGGTAAATAGATCGACCAGAAGAAATATCCCGACAAGGATTAAGCAAAGTAATCCAAATGTGCCAACTCCTAAGCCTGATTGCCCGCCTTCGGCTAATGCCGCAGTGCCTCCCGTTAGCATAGAAACCCAACCAATAATGCCTAGAGCTAAATAGGCGATTCCCCATTTTGTGTTACCGATGTAAAATTTATGGATGCCGAGTGTGCCGAAGAAGAACCAAAGTACATAGGCCAGACCAGTGCTTTTTTTGTGCTTCTCCATTTCGCTGTTGAGAATTGAGAGTTGTTTTTCGGTAAGGTTCTGTTTCTCTTGGATTGACATGATAACTCCTCCTTAAATTTCGGAATAATTCCAAAATTATAATTCATCACAATATTCAAGTTTCCTGCTTTTCGACAAAAGGTTATGTTATTCGCATGGATTCAACCCTTGCTTTTATGGTGAAATGAGGGCAAATTGGGGACGACATCCACCTCAGACCATATTAATTCACACTAATCCAT
Source organism: Desulfitobacterium sp. PCE1 (assembly GCF_000384015.1). Classification (NCBI taxonomy): domain Bacteria; kingdom Bacillati; phylum Bacillota; class Clostridia; order Eubacteriales; family Desulfitobacteriaceae; genus Desulfitobacterium; species Desulfitobacterium sp. PCE1. The sequence goes on from NZ_KB913023.1 coordinate 1,944,687, forward strand.
ACTAGACTTAAAGAAAAATACTGGGGTTAGATAAATTTCTGCCTATCTATAGTAAGTAGATTTCAATTTATGAGGAGTAGGAATCTGGTATGGTGAAGTCAGGTTTCTGCTTTTTCTAATGCTTTAGTTTAATTTCAATTTTGCACCACTAAGTTTTAAATATTGACCATCCTGTACTGTGATATAGGATTCACCTGTAAGGTTATCGTTTGATACAATAGACATTAAATCGTGAGTGCTATTGCTGCTGACCTCCACATAGCCCATACCTTCAGGAATAACTTTATATTCTCCGGCAGGAATATCTACTCCAACTTTGTACATTCCTTCGGGTAAAAAGCCATCCTTAATCTCGACCTTAGGAGCACCGGCAAAGGCATAGGCTTTGCACCCCTGGAGTTTTAAGTATTGCCCGTCTTTTACAGTAACAATTGATCTGGTATAGAAATTATCATTTGCAATGATGCTATCCAGTGTACCTTTTGAGTCATTTGCAACTTCAAAGTAGGACATGAAGCTATTTGACATTAGTACATATTCGCCAGCGGGGATATCGGTACCAACTTTATGCATCCCGTCTTTATAGGTCTTAACGGCAGGTTCAGCAGGAGGGGTAGGTACTTGCTGGGGTTCCTCTTTTTGTGCAGGCGTGTCGGCCTTAGGTGTTTCAACTTTCTGAGGTGCACTGGAGTCTGAGCTACACCCAACCAGTGTAATTGCAATCACTGCGGACATGATAAGATAAAATACCTTTTTCATGATAGACACTCCTTTTTATCATTATGTATATTGTTTTAACGAGTTTTCAATGAGTATAAAAATATTCCTCCTTTTCGACAGAAGGTTACATTATGTAGGCAATAGAAAGAACATGGCATCATTGTGACACCATGCTCCGTAAAAAGTGGAACAAGCATTTGATTCAAAAACACCCCTAAATTAACTTTTTTATACCCAATACCGAAATCTTAAAACCTTTGCAATCACTGTACTCATGAATAAGTCTAACTAAACGACACATGCTGGGTCGCTCTCAAAAGCCGTTATCTTAACGGATGTGTCGGTTCGATTCCGACCACTCGCACCATATCTGATCATAACAACGGGTTTGAACGATTTGGGTTTTTCGTTCAAACCGTTTTTTGTTTGCAGCTAAGATCCTCAAACCGTTTTGCGAAGTCTGCGCCTATTTTAAGTATTAGAAAGATTAAAAGGCGGTACGTTCTAATCTCGGCATCAGTTATCTGGTTATCGGCTAGGAGGCCGTGTAAAATACCGTGTAGTGTTTGAAGCGAGTATGTTAAATCATCGTAGTATTCACTCGAAGATTGCAGCTTGGAAGCCAACCAAAAAATATCATCTATTTCATCTTGTGTGAGAATGCCGTCGTTAAGTGCTGAATCGATTATCGGCAATAACTCATTAAAAGGATGAAATCTCTCGTACTGGCGGTAAAAGTTACACCAATGAACAAGCTCATTAAACTCGTCTTTAGTAACAATGCCATCTATTGTTATTCCTTTTAAGATGCCAATGAGGTTATTGAGTATCTTATCCATCTCTGATTTTCTGGTGTATTTCCTAAATTCCATCTGATCGTAATTGACGATCTCTTCAAAACCTGTCGGAAGGCAAAATCCGAAAGGAGTCAATTATTCCACAAAACTTGAAATATTAATAAAACTAAAATAATAGGCAACAATCGTTCAAGATATTTTGCTGAAATATAGGGGAGCAGATTCAATCCCAACTGAGAACCAATAATAGATCCGATTGTAATCGGCCATACATAGCCCCAATTAATAAATCCCGTTAGATAAAACCAAATAAAGGCGCCGCTACAACTTGAAAATATCAAGACTCTCGTATATTCCGCTGCTTTTAAATATGAAAACCCTCGTTTTAAAAAATACAGAATACTCATGGTAGAGGAACCTGGACCAAATCCACCATCATACATGCCTATTAATAATGGCAGTATAGTTAGTTGTCGTTTGGAAGTAGAATTTTGCATTTTAGACGCTACAAATTTTTTTCTTTTCACTGTTATGACTAGAGTAAACAAAAGAAAGATACATGCCACAACATTCATGACTTCTGTTGAAAGTTTAACCGTCACAAAAGCACCAAATACTCCACCATAGAACGCAGTATATAACAACCACCATATATTCTGTAGTGTAATTTTTCTTTGGTAAAGCAGTGTCATAACGTTTACAAAAGCCGCTAATCCTGAAGAAAATTTATTTGTAGCAACACTCGTTTGTACAGGAATTCCTAACAACATCATTGCAGGTAATGTAATCAATCCACCTCCGCCGTATAATGTTCCTACAATGGAAGCTAAAAAACCGATGATAAATAATAAACTCATTACATGAGATGGTTCATACGAGTAAAAGAGAATAAATGAAAAGACAGAAAAAATGCTATAAACTAAACTCGCTTTCATATGACACCTCTTCCTTACTATACATAATAGGCAGAGGTTAATCATTAATATAATATATAATTATTCGATACTCATAAATTAATTTTATATAAAGGAGGATATCTTTTGAATTTGCACGCACTCAATATCTTTATAAAAGTAGCCACATTGCAAAGTGTTACTAAGGCAGCAGAACAATTGTGTATCAGTCAGCCTGCTGTTACGATACAAATTCGTAATTTAGAAAAAGAATTGGATTTAAAGTTACTGGAGCCAAGTGGTCGTGGTGTACAATTAACACCGGATGGGGAGTTTATTTATAATGAAGGAAGAAGAATTTTTTTACTTAAGCAATCGATTGAAAATAAGATCAAAGAACATAAAAATAATAAAATGCAATCCTTTAAAATTGCTGCTACATATGTACCTAGTTACTATTTATTACCATCTCTATTAGCTCAATACAAAATACAATACCCACTCTCTAGGATATCTTTAGAAACAGGAAATACACAATATGTCATTTCTCAAATATTAGACTACGAAGCGGATATAGGTGTGATCGTCAGTGAAGGCCAACGGCATCCCGACATCCATTACGAGCATTTTTTAGACATGTCCTATTGCTTTATAGTACCTATTAATCATCCTTTCGCCCACCAAGAAATTACAATTCATCAATTCGTTCAAGAACCTATAGTTTTACGCGAGAAGGGGAGTTCGACAAGGTCTTTGTTAGAAGCTTTTTGTAAAATTTATGATTGCCCTTTTCCACCAATCGGTCTGCAATTAAGCGGGTTAAATGAATCATTAAAAGCAGTTGCAGCAGGATTTGGTACAATGTTAGCACCTTCTATTGCTATTGAAGAATTACTCCATCAAAAAAAAATTGCTGTCGTTTCGATTAAAAATATTCAGTTAACAAGACCAATCTATTTATGTATGCGAAAAGTAGATGGTACTCCCACAGCAATGACCAGTTCTTTTATCAAATTCTTAAAGAGGCAGAGCCATAAGATCGATGAAATTCAAATTTAAATAGGTTTCCACTTTTGCCATCTTACAATTTATCTTACCTTATCAAAATATTGCCTATAATTAATCAATAAGCGTAAATTTACAGACGATATGTGGTATACTAAAATAAACAGGAGCCATGTTCGCAGCATGACTCCCGGCAACAGCCGCTTGAAGAGCGGTCGGCCTAAAAAGTGCGGAATAGACCGAACCTTTGTGCTTGGGCGGTCTATTTCCTATTTTGGAAGGAAAGTATTAACACGATCAAGGTCGCGAATGAAATCATCAGGTATAACACACAAGCACTCGGAATAGAGTGCTTTTTATGTCAATAATAACCAGCCAAGCCGTATCCTACATCAGGAACAAAAACGCTCTATCGTTTGTGGAGGAAAAAATGGATATACACTATCACGGGCTTTCATTAGAAGAAGTTGACAGAGTAAGTGAGCAGATAACAATAAGCTATACATCAGCATACAAAGGGTTGATGGATTCAGCTTATTTGAATTCTATCACAAAGCATCATTGGTCACCGATTTTGCAAAATAGTATTTGTAATGGAGATACTTGCATTATTGCAACGTATAATAAAATAATTATCGGAAGTTCAGTTTTTGGTACGATTAATACCGAAGAAGGAAAATGTGCAGAATGGCATGCCTTCTATTTACTTCCGCAATATGTTGGTAGGGGCATTGGACATCTATTCTATCAAAATATAGAGAAAGAGATGATTAAACAGGGGTGTCAGTCATGTGTGATTGAAGTATTGTCTTCTAATAAACAAGCAATTCGCTTTTATCTCTCGCATGGTTTTGAAAAGATACAAACATTTGTAGTTGAAGAATACGGAATGATCCTCTCTTGTGATAAAATGATAAAAAAACATAGTAATTAAGGCGGGAAAGCTCTGAAGCGGCTTCCCGCCTATTTTAATTGTGAGCCTTCATTTAAAAAACTATAAAACTGAGTTTATCCTTTGCTATACCTCACCGATTTTCCGAATTTACATCTCTTTAGGTGTATTTAAAAGGCCTATTAAGGTTAATCTAAGCTTGGATTTAAGTCCATCTGTCTCAGAAAGGGGATGTAAAATGAGTTCAGAAAAAGATCATCATGATCGAGTAGAACTGCACCGCGGTCTCAAGAACAGACATATTCAGATGATCGCTCTGGGTGGCGCGATTGGAACAGGGTTGTTTTATGGTTCGGCGACAACGATTCAATTGGTTGGTCCGGCGATTATCGTCTCCTACCTCATGGGCGGTACGGCTATCTTTTTTATTGTCAGGGCATTAGGAGAGATGTGTGTCGATCAGCCTGTAGCTGGAGCCTTTTCCTACTTTGCTTATAAGTATCTGGGTGATTTCCCGGGATTTTTTTCAGGGTGGAACTATTGGTTTAACTACATAGCCGTCAGTATGGCTGAATTAACGGTTGTGGGAGTGTATATCAACTTTTGGTATCCTAATGTTCCTCAGTGGGTAACGGCCTTGGCTTTCTTGGTGATCATTACCTTAATCAACCTCATCAATGTTGAGGCTTTCGGGGAATTCGAATTCTGGTTCGCTTTGATTAAGGTTGTAGCCATTCTGGCGATGATTGCCTTTGGTTTGGTTATGATTTTTTTTGGAATAGGGACTCACGGCGCTGTAGGATTCAGCAATCTCTGGGCACACGGAGGCTTTTTGCCCAACGGAATATGGGGATTGCTCCTATCCTTGGTGATTGTGATGTTTTCCTTCGGCGGGGTTGAGCTGATCGGGATTACGGCAGCAGAAGCAGACGATCCTAAGCGCTCCATTCCTAAGGCTATCAACCAGGTCGTATGGCGGATTCTGATTTTCTATATTGGTGCCTTGACCATCCTCATGATTCTTTACCCATGGAATCAAATCGGAACGGCAGGAAGTCCCTTCGTCGAAATCTTTTCCGCAATTGGCATACCCGCAGCGGCTCATATCTTAAACTTTGTCGTTTTAACAGCGGCTCTTTCAGTGTATAACAGCGGAATTTACAGTAATGGACGTATGCTTCATGGATTAGCCCTGCAAGGGAATGCTCCAAAGTTTTTGACCAAAGTAAGCCGTAATGGAATACCGATTAATGGGGTATTTGCTTCTTCTGCCGTAACCTTAATAGCGGTTATCCTCAATTTCCTTGTTCCAGGGAAGGTTTTTCTCTATCTCATTTCCATTGCGACCATTGCCGGTATCTTTAACTGGGCTATGATTTTGGTAACGCAGCTTAAGTTCAGGAAAGTGGAAGCAGAAAAGGGGAGAGAGGATGAATTACATTTTAAGATGCCTCTATTTCCTATTTCCAACTATATTGCCCTGGCGTTTTTGGCTATGGTCGTAGTGCTGATGGCTTATATTCCTGATATGGTTTATTCCCTGTATATTGGACCCATCTGGATTATTATTCTCTATATCGGGTATAAGTTCTTAAGACGTAATCCCGAGACAAAATCGACCCATAGGGAATAGTCGGCAGGTTGGCCAGTGGAAATATATAACGGTCATAAAAGAAAATTCAAAGGGGAAAATAACCTTGAATTCCCTATAATAGCAAAGGAGGATTTCTATGGTTAGAAAAGCAGAACCTTATCGTATAAAAATGGTTGAAACAATGCGCATAATACCTAGGGAAGCGCGTGAGAGGGCATTGCAGGAAGCGGGATATAACCCCTTCGCCCTGAAGGCTGAAGATGTCTATATTGATTTACTTACAGACAGCGGGACAGGAGCCATGAGTGATCATCAATGGTCGGCGATGTTACTTGGGGATGAGGCCTACGCCGGAAGCAAGTCCTTCTACAAAGTTAAAGATGCTGTAGCAGATATCTTCAAATACGAATATACGATTCCGACACACCAGGGCCGTGGCGCTGAGAAAGTTCTTTTTCCCCACTTAATTAAACATAAAGGACAATATGTACTGGGAAACATGCATTTCGATACGACTATGGCTCATATTGAACTCAACGGTGCGGTTCCCATAAACTTAGTCATTGAGGATGCCTTTGATACCCAAAAAGAACATCCTTTCAAAGGAAATTTTGATTTAGAAAAACTCGAGAAGTTCATTCAGGAAAAAGGCAAAGAAGAGATTGCTTTTATCATCATCACCGTTACCTGTAACTCTGCCGGGGGGCAGCCGGTTTCTATGGAGAATATTCGTGCCGTAAAGCAGATTGCGGATAAATACGGTATCTTTGTTAATATAGACTCGGCCCGCTTTGCTGAAAACGCCTATTTCATCAAGCAGCGTGAAAAAGGCTATGAGCGTGCCACTATTAAAGATATCGTCACTGAAATGTATTCTTGCGGGGATTCCTTTACGATGAGTGCGAAGAAGGATGCCATTGTCAACATGGGCGGTATTATTGGCATCAAAAACAATACCGAGCTCTTTCAAGCGGCAAGTGCCACTTGTGTACCTATGGAAGGGTTTGTAACCTATGGCGGCTTATCAGGCCGGGACATGGAAGCTTTAGCCGTTGGTCTTTATGAAGGCATAGATGAAGAATATCTGGAAAGCCGAATCGGTCAAGTAGAGTATTTAGGCGATGAGCTAAGGAAACGTGGTGTCCCCATTCAATGGCCTGTGGGCGGACATGCAGTATTCGTGGATGCTAAGAGGTTTTTACCCCATATCCCGGGTGACCAATTTCCGGCACAGGCTTTAACCAATGAATTGTACATCGAAACCGGTGTCCGTGCTGTCGAAGTAGGTTCTCTTCTCTTGGGCCGGGATCCGGATACAGGAAAACAGAAGGTTGCCGGAGCTGAATTCATGCGCCTGACCATTCCAAGACGGGTGTATACGGATCGGCATATGGATGTCATTGTGGATGGATTGGCTAAAATCGCGGAACGCCGTGATCAGATTAAAGGTCTGGAATTCGTTTATGAACCCAAGGTCCTACGTCATTTTCTCTGCAAGCTCAAACCCATTGGCCTCGACCCTAAAAAGGGAGAAGATGTCAGTCCGATGGTTCCTTAGAAATCAAGCAAACCTTACCAATAATAATAAACTCCGTATTTGCAATACGGAGTTTATTATTTGGGTATTCACTGTATAAGTTTCACGCCACATAAGCCTTAAACTAAGGCAATCGCTTCGATTTCAATAATAGCATCCTTGGGAAGACGCGCTACTTGTACAGCTGAACGGGCCGGTGGGTTCGAAGGGAAGTAGGAGCCGTAGACTTCATTCATCGCTGCAAAATCATTCATATCCCGGAGGAAAATAAGGGTCTTAACAATCTTGTCCATGGAAGAGCCGGCGCTTTCCAGGATGTTTTTTATATTTTCCAGAGATTGTTTGGTTGCTGTACGGATGTCGCTTTCTAATTCTCCTGTAGCCGGGTTCAAGGGCAATTGGCCTGAAGTAAAGACCAGATTACCGGCTTGTGTTCCTTGTGAGTAGGGTCCTATGGCCCCAGGGGCTTTCTCGGTGTTTAAAATTTTAAGAGACATACCTGACCTCCTGTTGTAACTTTTTAGTGGGAGTTTCTGATTTTATTTTACCTAATGGCCCCGTTATTATGTATCCGTCATTGAGACATCTTTCTTTTTGGGCCTGGGTTTGGCAGGTTATTCCTGGTATGGTATAGTGAAGACAGAAGGAAGACAAGGAAAAAGAGGGATGAAGATGAAATGGGAATTCATTAATCATATGGAGAAAATCAATGAGCTTCTGGGGAATTTAGAGCAAGAAGAAATGGATCGGGACTATCCCATAGCCTGGGAGCGGACCCATGCCACGAGCTGTGCTCAAATGGGTCGCTTGCTGGCGCAAAAGCGCGGCGTTGATCTGGAGCTGGCGGCGCTGGCCTGTTCTCTTCATGATATTGGACGCTGGTACACCGGATTGCAGAGGGATCACGCCCTCCACGGAGAAGAGCCGGTCCGGCGCTTTTTGGCTGGTTCCTCTTTAACGGATGAGAATAAAAAAGGGATTATCCAGGCGGTAATCCGCCACTCCGAAAAGGATAAGGTGGGCAGCCCTTTAGAGGAAATCGTGAAAGATGCGGATATTTTGGACTGTTATTTTCATGGTGATGAAATCAGCAAACCCTATCATGTAGCCCGGCTGAAGCAGGTCATGGAAGAGTTGGGACTATAGAAGAGGGAATAAGGATTCTAAAGTTAAGAGACACTTTGCTTTCTCCAAGGGACGGATTGGCAGAGTGTCTCTCTTTATTTTGGGTTATCTTCTTTGCTATTGAAGGGTGGTGATAGGTCGGCTTTGCAGAAAGTAAAAGGCTCCATCACCATAGCTCCATTCAATGTCTTGAGGTGTCCCTCCAAAGTGCTTTTCAATACTAAGACAATAACCGGCAAGCTCACGAATCTGCAGTGAGGTTAGACACCCTCGCAGTGGTCGCTTATACCCCGCAGTAACCGCTGGTATTTGTCCGGGTTTAGGTGCAGGTGTAAACCGAAGCACCGCTCCATCCGGTTTTCTTGCCAACCATTGGTCGGGGATAATTTCACCCTGGACTATGGCCTCCCCTAAGCCAGGAGCTCCATTAATCATTAGTTCATTGGCTTCTCCGGCCAAAGGATTGACTGTAAAGGCTACACCGGATACCTCGTGAGGTGCCATTTCCTGAAGTATCACCGCCAGGGCAACTCCGCTTTCTTCAAATCCCTGATTGGCGCGATAATGGATAGCCCGCGGGCTCCACAGGGAAGCCCAGCATTTTTTACGGATGCGAGTGTATTTCTTTATTTGCTATTTGTTGTGAGTAAATAAAAGATGCTCATGCAGCAAATCATAGTTAGCCCCTCATTCAGCAACTTAGACAAAAATAAAAAACTTTGAAACGCTTTTACATAAGCTAAGTCTTATAGATGGGAGGTGAGAACGTGACGGACTTTGGGAAAATATATACAGAATACTTTTCTGATGTATATAAATATGTGCTGACCCTATGTCGGAACGAGGCCATTGCCGAAGAGGTTACACAGGAAACTTTTTTCAAAGCGATGCGGCATATCAATCAGTTCAATGGAAGTTGCAGATTATATGTATGGCTTTGTCAGATTGCAAAAAATACATATTTCTCGCTTTCCAATAAGCAAAGGCGGATGGCTCCGGGTCTTGATATGGATATACCGGATTTATCAGCAGATTTAGAAAGAGATTTTCTCGATAAAGATGAGGCCAGACGATTACATAGTCTGCTTCATAATCTAAGCGATCCGTACAAAGAGGTCTTTACTTTAAGGGTATTCGGGGAACTGCCATTTTCTCAAATCGGTGAGTTGTTCGGAAAAACCGATAGCTGGGCAAGACTGATCTTTTATAGAGCAAAAAAGCAATTACAGGAGGCAATGAAATGAAAATATCTTGTGAGATCATTAAGGATTTACTGCCCTTGTACCACGATAATGTCTGCAGTAACGATAGCAAAAACCTGGTTGAAGAGCACCTTGCTTATTGTGATAGCTGCAAAGCAGAATTACAGACGATGGATGATGAACTGCTCATGAGCCATGGAGAGCAGAATTTAAACGAAGCCGAAGCGGTTAAAAAACTATCGGATCGGTGGAGGAAAGGAATGATCACATCCTTATTGAAAGGTGTCTTAGGCACTCTATTGATGATTGTCCTGATAGCTCTTCTCCTCTATTGTTTTATGGGTTTTAGAATTTTACCCGCCCCAGTGTAGAAGGATGTGTTGTGAGTAAAGCTACCCGATTCGGGTAGCTTTTTCATCTTTTGGTGCCGCCTGCGCATGGCCGGCTACTTTTTATTTTTTATCCATTGCGTTGAGCTCCGCCACCCGGTCTGCTTCAAACTGCTCCATCACCTGGGGCAGATTTTTTTCATCCATGCGCTCTGCGGGGAAATCAGAAAGGGAAAGGGAGTTTACCCAAGAGGTTGCTTGATCTTCCTTTTCGGGCTTATTGGCAAGGGGGAGGAGGCGAACGCTGTACTGGCTGACCGGAATATTCTCTTCTTTGAGAACAATCTCCAAAGCTTTGGCTACTTCGGCAATTTTATTGTAGGAAAGGTCATCGCTGTAGAGGGTAACGTCCGCTATAAGGGGCAGAGGAGGATGATGAATATCCAGCTTCATGTCACGCTCAAGCTTCATGAGATCATGGTCATCCTTTGTAAACGGGAAGGAGATATATTCAAAATCATAGTCCAGCCTGCTGCCGATTAGCTCTTTGGCGATCTCCCGCATCTGGGCATCCAGCCGCCTGAAGGTGGTAAAATTACTGGCGACTTCGTTTTCATAGTTATCACGCAAAACCTTGCCAAAACTGTCGGTATCGATGCTGAAAGCGGTATCCTCACTTAAGGCTGACTGCACAAAAACCTGGTAGGCACCGAACTTAAAGTTATAGCTGGAGCTTTGGATTTCCAGATTCAGGTCGCTGTAGTTGGCGTCAATATACTTCTGAGCGGCTTGTTTGGCCAATAAATTGGAGACGGGGTTGCCCACCCAGGCGTTGACAAATAGGAACAGCAGCACAATCAAGCCGATTCCGGTGATTCCCGCCAGTATTTTTTTGATGTTCATAATTTTCTACACCTCTTTCTTAAATGCATAATGCAAGAGCCAAGCGATCAGAACCCCAACTGCACTGAAAGCGGAAAAAATGGCGGACCACCAGGCGGACATGGAAATTAAGTCAATGATGCCGGTGTAGGTCAGGATTCCGTCGATGAGTCCACGAACGAATACCCAGATAAAGGAGAAGGCAAACAGGCCCAGAGGAACAAAATAGGCTTTCCTTTTGAACAGCATATATCCAAAGCCGCCTATGGCAGGCATGATCAGCCCATTGTAGAACATATGCATACCGTTGGAGATGACCATTCCCAGCAGCGTTCCGGCCAACATAATGCTAAGCAGAAATAACATCATTTGTTTTTTGATTTTGCCTAACACTACTGTGTCATCCATAGCAGTATCTGCCCCCATATCTGCCTCAGTTTTTTCTCCCCAACTATCCGAACAGTGCTCACAGCCTGCAAGGTGCTCCTGCACCAGTAGGCGGCTGTCTTCACTGGCGATACCATCCTTGACCAGAGGTATTAAGTCCAGGCAGACAGGGCAGGAAATCTTATTCATAGGTATATCCCTCCTTTAACAGGATCGTTCTGATTTTATTCTTGGTGCGAAAATCAAGGACTCTTGCCGAGCTTTCCGAAATCTGATGCTTCCGGGCTATCTCATAAAAGGAATAGCCTTCAATCCGCATCAAAACAATATCTCTGTTTTTGTCAGGCTCCCGGTTCAGCAAATCATAAATCCTGTCCATCAGCTCCTTGGAGAGGATCGTTGATTCCAGACCGGCAGGATCGGAAAAATAGACTCCCATTAAATCTTCCGAGGTAAGCTCTTTTTTGCTTTTTCTTAAATGCCCATACCATGTGTAGCGGGCTATAGAGAACAGCCAGGTTTTAAGATCGGATCTCCCCTTAAACCCAGGCAGGGATTTAATGGCACTAAGAAAAACTTCCGAGGTCAAATCCTCTGAAAGGGGTTTGTTATGAGTAAGGCTTAATAGATAAGCATAGACGGCATCTTTATGCTGTTCATAGACCCTTTGAATGACTGAATCAGCCATACTTTTCCCCCTTTCATAGAATTAGTGTCAAATGAACAGGGTTTTGTTACAATGTACTTTAAATTATATAATATTGCTCATCCGGCGTCATGGACGAAAAAGAGGTAAAGGGTTTGGCAGGGTATCCTTCGGTATGGTATAGTAAAGTCGGAAAGAAAGGGGTTTTTTACATGTCAAAAATCCTTATATTAGATGGAAATAGTTTAGCCAACCGGGCTTTTTATGCTTTACCGATGATGACCACAGCCGATGGAAAGCCGACCAATGTGCTTCATGGCTTTATGACCATGGTGCTGAGATTGCTTCTCGAACAAAAACCGGACTATTGGGTTGTGGCTTTTGATAAGACCAAGGCTACGGTAAGAATAGAGCAATATGCGGATTACAAGGCCCAGCGGAAAGAGACTCCCGATGCTCTAAAACCCCAATTTGATTTCCTCAAAGAGCTGTTGACTGCTTTTTCCATGCCTATTCTGGAGTGCGCAGGCTATGAAGCCGATGATATCATCGCGACGGTAGCCTCTATGGCTGAGAAAAGGGAATGGGAAACTCAGATTTATACGGGGGACAGGGATGCCCTGCAGCTTATTTCTCCCCGAACCACGGTTTATCTGACCCGCAAAGGGATTACAGAGGTGGATGCCTATGACGAAGCGGCCCTCTACGAAAAGTATCAACTCCGGCCAGCCCAGATCATCGATCTTAAAGGACTGATGGGAGATGCTTCCGATAATATTCCCGGTGTGCCCGGAGTAGGGGAAAAAACAGCCCTGAAGCTTTTGTGGGAATACGGCAGTGTGGAGAATGTTCTTGAGAACATTGACAATATCTCTGGAAAGAAGCTCCAGGAGAATTTGCGCAATAACACGGATAAGGCTCTCTTAAGTAAGAAACTGGCCACTATGCTTTATGACATACCCACGGAGATTGACCTGGATAAATTGGCCTATCGCCGCCCGGATGAAAAAGTCTTTGCAGGGGCTTTGGACAAGTATGTCCTTAAAAGCGTAGCCCGGATCTGGCATGAACATCATGGGATAGGAGAAGAGGAGAGAGGCACTGCTCAGGAAGAAGCTTTGAAGCCCTGGCCTCTTCGTGAACTGAGTACAGAAGAGTGGCTGGTGCAGCTTGCAAAATGGCAGGCTGATACAACACCTCTTATTTTAACTTATGGCAGTACAGGGGGAAATCCTCATTGGGGAAAGGTCACCGACTGGGGAATGGCTGCAGAAGGAGAATCCTTTATCCTCAACTGGACCGACGCAGATCCTGAGGTTCGGCAGGCTTTCATTCACTTGCTCGAAGACCCTGCTGTCTCCAAGCAAGTAGGAGACAGCAAACTGCTTTATAGTCTGCTCCTTAATGAAGAGATCAATTTACGCGGAGTAGCTTTAGATATCAGTCTCGCGGCTTACTTAATTAACCCTACCCGCAACAAATTTGAGTCCCTGGAACTGGTTAAGGAATATATCCCTGGTGTGGGGGAATTCGGGAATTTGGCTGAAGAAGCTTCCGCTTTAGCTCAAGTGGTAGATTCCTATAAGGAAACCCTTGAGGAACTTGGCCTGAGCGCTCTTCTTCATGAAATGGAGGAACCCTTAAGCCCCATCTTGGCACGGATGGAAAAGCAGGGGATTGCGGTGGATGTCCAAAGACTGAAAGAATTCGGTCAAGAGTTGACCGTGGAGCTTCAGCGTTTAGAGCAAGAGATCTATGCCGATGCGGGGGAAACCTTTAATATTAACTCTCCCCAGCAGTTGGGTCATATCCTCTTTGAAAAATTGGGGCTTCCCCCCATGAAAAAGACCAAAACCGGTTACTCCACGGATGCAGATACATTGGAAGAGTTAAGGACCCAACATCCTATCGTGGATAAGGTATTGGACTATCGTCAGTTAAGCAAGCTTATGTCCACTTATGTCAACGGCTTGCTGGCTCAGATTCACGAAGAAAGAGTCCATACTACCTTCCAGCAGACGGTAACAGCTACCGGCCGCTTATCCAGTACGGAGCCTAATCTGCAAAATATTCCGATACGCCTTGAGCTTGGGCGATTATTGCGGAAGGTCTTTACCCCTACTCAAGAAGGCTGGGTGCTTTTATCAGCGGATTATTCCCAAATTGAGCTGCGGATTTTAGCCCATTATTCTCAAGACCAAGTCCTTTGCGAATCCTTCTCTCTGAATCAGGATGTTCATACCCGTACCGCTTCAGAGGTGTTCGGGGTTCCTATGGAGGATGTCACGAAGGATATGCGCCGCAAAGCCAAGGCTGTTAACTTCGGGTTGATCTATGGGTTGACAGATTTTGGCTTAGGCAGGGATTTGGGTGTACCCCGTAAAGAAGCCAAAACCTATATCGAGAAATACTTCCATCGCTATGAAGGAGTCAAACGCTATCTGGAAGAGATCGTGGTCAAGGCTAAGGAAGAAGCACAGGTTCGCACCTTGCTCAATCGTTTGCGCCGGATTCCTGAATTACGGCACCCCAACCGGGTGCAGCGTCAATTCGGGGAGCGGATCGCCATGAATACTCCTATCCAGGGAACTGCCGCAGATGTTATGAAACTGGCTATGCTGGGCGTAGCTGAGGCCTTGAAGCCTTATCGAGCCAATCTCCTCTTGCAGGTCCACGATGAGTTGGTGATTGAAGTAGCTCCTGAGGATGTTGAAGAAGTGGCTAAAGTGGTCCGTGACGAGATGGAAAACGCTTTTCCTCTCTCTGTCCCTCTAACCGTAGAGTGTAAGACCGGTCCGAACTGGTATGATATGGAGTCCTATTCTTTTGAGTGAAAAACGCTCTAATCATGGATTGAGCTGGAGCAAATAATTTTTAATCATGAAGGTGTAATTATGCCGGAACTACCAGAAGTAGAAACCATTCGCAGAAGCCTGTGCCAGCGCATTCTTAATCTAAGGATTGAGGATATCCTGATTCGCTGGCCAGGTGCTGTAGAGGGATATGAAGGGAAAACCTTTGCAGATACTGTCAAGGGATTGAGGATTCAAAGTATCGAAAGACGTGGGAAATACCTTTTGTTTACCTTAGAAGAGGGCTGGTCCTTCATCGCTCATATGCGCATGACAGGACGCTTGGTTTACCACGCCCAAGGACAAGAACCGGAAAAGCATACCCATGTGGTTCTTAAGCTATCTTCAGGTGAGGTTCATTTTACCGATACGCGCAAATTCGGCCGGCTGCAGTTAGTGAGAACTGAGGAACGCCTCAAACAACCCTCCTTAGCCCGGTTGGGTCCGGAGCCTTTAGAAGGCGGCTTTAGCGCGGAAGAATTGGCACGGCGCCTGGCTCCCCGCAAGCTGGCTATTAAGGCAGCCCTCTTGGATCAGAACCTTCTGGCGGGAGTCGGCAATATCTATGCCGATGAGGCCTTATTTCGGGCGGGGATTGCCCCGGAGCGGTGTGCCAATTCTTTGACGAAAGAGGAGACAGAGAAGCTTTATACTGCCATTTGTCAAGTTCTTGAGGAGGGTATCGCCGCCAATGGCACCTCTTTCCGGGATTATCAGGATGCTAATGGAGAAAAAGGCGACTTTCAAAAGGAATTGAATGTCTATGGTCGTGGGGGAGAAGCGTGTAAATGTTGCGGCCATACTCTGGAAAGAATTCGTCTGGCCGGCAGGTCAACTGTGTTTTGCCCCCGCTGTCAGAGGTAAAGCTGATTCCGCTGCAGTAAACTATTATTTATAAATTTACCCCTGAAAAGAGAGACCCTAATGACCCATAAAGCTACATGACCCGAGCATATTACAAAAGGAGTTATTATGATATGAGTATTCTTTACTGTCGGAGTTGCGGCGTGGATGTTTCCGGGGAAGCCCTTTTCCGGCAAGTAACCTTGGCTGTAGAGAAGGGAGAGAAGGTGGGGCTGGTAGGACCCAACGGGGCGGGAAAGACGACCCTGCTGCGGGCCTGCCTAGGGGAGCACCCTCTGGAAAGCGGAGAGGTATTTCTTACGGGAACGTGGGGATACCTTCCTCAGAATCCTTTAGTTGAAGATAAGGGAACCGTCTGGGAGAGCATGTTGGCAGAACGGGCTGATCTCATTGAAATGAAGGAACAGCTTCATGTCCTTGAAGAAAGGATGGCTCATGCAACAGATGGGAAAGTTTTTGATCAGTACAGTGCCCTCACTGAGCGTTTTGAAAACATGGGGGGGTATGCGCTGGAAGCCCAGGTGCGCAAGATCCTTTCCGGTCTTGGACTTTCGAAAGAAGCTGAGCGCCCCATTCAGCACTTGAGCGGGGGACAAAAAACAAGGCTTGCTTTGAGCAAACTCCTTCTGCGTTCTCCGGAATTTCTGGTCCTGGATGAGCCGACCAACCACCTAGACATGGATGCCTTGGTATGGCTGGAAGGATTTTTGAAAGGCTATGACGGTGCGATTTTAGTGGTTTCCCATGATCGTTATTTCCTGGATCATGTGGTTCAGAAAGTTCTTCATTTGGAAAATGGCTCTCTGAAGAGCTATCCCGGCAACTATTCCGAGTATGAGCTGCAACGGGCGGTGGAAGAGACCACCCTGGCCAGGGAAGCGGAACGGGTAAGCAAAAAGATTGCCCGCCTGGAGGAATACATCCGGCGCTACAAAGCGGGAATAAAATCCAAGCAAGCCCGTGGCCGGGAATCTCAGCTCCAAAAGATTAAGCCCGTCGAGGTGAATAAAAATCCTAAGTCTTTGCATATTTCCCTGGCGACGGGACGGCGCAGCGGGGATCGGACCCTCATGATCCAGGGGGTATCCATCGAGTTTCCCGGCCGGAAGTTGTTCCATGGGGTTAATGTGGAATTGCGCCGTGGAGACCGGGTGGCCCTTCTCGGAGAAAATGGGATTGGCAAGACCAGTTTGCTCAAAGCCATTAAAGGTTCACTGCCCTATAAAGGTGAGATTCGCCTGGGGGCCAATGTCAAGCTGGGTTATTATTCCCAGGAACATGAGGAATTGCAGGGCAAGGGCAGCATCATAGATGAAATCCGGGGGGACACCGATCTGCTTGACCCGGAGATTCGCAGTCTGCTGGCTCGATTCGGGTTTGTAGGAGAAGAGGTTTTTAAGCCGGTTTCCGTATTAAGCGGGGGAGAAAAAAGCCGGCTGGCTTTGTCCAAACTCTTCCTCTCCCAAGGGAACCTGCTCCTCCTGGACGAGCCCACCAACCACCTGGATACCCGTATGCGGGATGTCCTGGAAGAAGCACTCCAGGATTATGATGGAACCCTCTTGATAGTTTCCCATGACCGCTACTTTTTGGACCGGGTGGTTAATAAAATAGCCCGTTTGACTCCTGAGGGACTTAAAGTCTACGAAGGGGACTATAGTATGTATAAGGCTCAAGTCCAGGAAGAAGAGGCTGCTTCCTCAGGTGGGAGCACTTCCCCCGGTACGGCCGCAGGAACCCGTTCCTATGATAACTCAAAAGAAGCGGACCGCGAAGCAAGACGGCGCCAGAGAAAAGCTCAACAATTAGAGACGCAGATTACTGAACTGGAAGAAGAAATACAGTCCTTAGAAGAACAGATGTCTGCGGTAACCTCCAATTATGAAAAAGCTCTGGAACTTCACCATCTTTTTGAGGAAAAAAAGGCTTTATTGGATAATACTATGATAGAGTGGTTAGAAATAACAGAGGAATAGGGGCACCATAAGAAGAGTTTACCCATATATTATCCTGCAAGATAAAGAGTACTTACAGGAGGATGATTATGGGAGCTACAATACTCTTCGCTTTAGCCTTAAGTTTTGATGGATTTGGCGTAGGGTTATCTTATGGAATACGGAGAATCCGAATTCCCCTTCTTTCGATGTTGGTCATAACTCTTTGTACAGTAGTAGCCATGGGAACAGCGGTGTTTTTTGGGGATATCCTCATGGGGGTTGTTACAATTATCCCGCCGAATCTTTTGGGGGCTGGGATTTTACTTACCTTAGGGGGCTATCAACTGATAAAGGCCATTCAGCATTTGATTCGAGGAGATGCTCCAAAGGCTGTGCCTGCCAGTACCCTGGCTGTCAGAGAGCCGATCCTTAAACTGGAATTCAAAATACTCGGCATTGTGGTACAGGTTCTCAAGACTCCGGAACAGGCTGATCTTGATGGCTCAGGGGTTATCAGCGTTAAAGAAAGTCTGCTGCTGGGGACGGCGTTATCCTTGGATGCTTTTGCCTCCGGTTTGGTATTAGGTCTTGCCGTGGGAATTCTTAATTCTTTGTCCATTATTGCCTGGGTAGCCCTGGCGCAGATTTTTATGATCAAATTGGGTCAGGCTTTAGCAGGTAAACTTCCCGAAGAGCATTTAGGGAAGCTGGGCCTTTTGCCGGGAACCATGCTTATTCTCATCGCCCTGGGAAAACTGATTTGATTACTATAATGAATGAATTTGAGGTGTGATACTATGTGGGTCATTGGGTTAACCGGGGGAATCGGGAGCGGAAAATCCACAGTCTCCCGGTGGCTCTCCCAACAAGGTATTCCGATTATTGATGCGGATCGTACAGTTCACGAACTTTATCATGAACCTGAGACGATTGCAGCCATTACGGCTGCATTTGGTCATGATATCCTGATGGATACAGGAAAAATCGATCGCAAAGCTTTAGGCAGAATTGTATTCGCCGACGACCAAGCCCGTAAACTATTGGAGAAAATTCTTCATCCCCGGGTCAGAGTGGCCATGGTAAAAGAACAAGAAGCTCTGGAACGGGCGGGGGAGAGGCTCTGTGTCTGGGATGTTCCTTTGCTTTTCGAAGCAGGGTATGGGTCCCAGATGGACGAGTTATGGGTGGTTTGGGTCCCGGGATATATTCAAAAACAACGGGTTATGCAGCGGGACGCCTTAAGTGCGGAAGAGGTGGAACTGCGCATTCAAGCCCAATACTCTTTAGGGAAAAAGAGAAAAAAAGCGGATGTGGTTATCGATAATTCTGGAACATGGGACGAAACTGTAGTACAATTAAGGAAGGAAATGGAAAGAATAAAAAGGGAGCAGGGGCTATAGAATGAAGCAATAGGCCAGAATGGGCCTCGCCATAGGTCTGCCTTGGGTCTTTAGTTCTATTCCGAAGCATGAGCCTCTCACAGTATAATATGTCCTATATGACAAAATCCGAGGAAAGAATAATAAACCTTGAGTACTTAAGATACTTTAAGACTTAAATACTGATGAAATCAAGGAGTACCCATGAAAAAGAAAGGATTCACTGTGCGACGCAAGAAAAAGAGATCAGGCTTTTTCTTTACCCTGGTCTTGTGTGTGATTGCTTTGATACTCTTGTTCCAATCCCCGCCCATTAAGAAGGTGCTCTATCCTTATCCCTATAAATCCCTTATCGAGGAGTATGCGCAGCAATATCATGTGGATCCTTTGCTGGTTATCTCGGTCATTCGCGCCGAGAGTAAATTCTTGCCTTATTCCCAATCCCACAAGGGGGCCTTGGGGCTCATGCAGCTGATGCCGGATACGGCCGACTGGATTGCGGAGACATTAGGAGATAGAAGTTTCGATCAGAGCAAATTAAGGGAGCCGGAAAAGAACATTCAGTACGGCACCTGGTACATAGCCAGTCTGCAAAAGGAGTTCGAGGATATCACCCTCGTCTTGGCGGCTTACAATGGGGGACGGGGTCATGTTAATGAATGGATTCGAACAGAGCAGTTAAAGGTGGATGATTTAAATACAGATGATATTCCCTTCCGTGAGACCAGGGAATATGTGGAACGGGTTAAAGATAACTATGCTAATTATCAGGAACTCTATGGTGAAAAACCACGCTTCAAATGAAGCGTGGTTTTTTAGACGCTTTTGAAATTGAGACTATTGTTTCACGTAAAGATACTTCCATTACAATTAATACATCGTTGACCGATATATCGTATAATGGTATACTAAATATATCATCACGCGATATATTGGAGAGTGATCTATTTGGATACCAATGGACCTTTGACAGAAGCTTTATTTTATATCTTATTGGCCGTGCGTACACCAAACCATGGGTACGGTATTATTCAGGATGTAAGTGAAATGACGGACGGAAGGGTAACATTAGGACCAGGGACTTTATATGGAGCTATAAATTCCATGCTTACAAAAAGATGGATTCGTTTATATAGTGAGGATAAAGAATCCAGAAAGAAAAAGGAATACCTGATTACCGATACAGGGAGAGAAATATTTCAAAATGAAATAAAAAGGTTAAATGAGCTTATAAAAAATGCAAAAAAGATGGATAATTAGGGGGAGTGCTCTATGTTAAAGTTCAAACTATATTATGATAAAGATGCAGAAGAAGATTGGTTAAAGAAAATGTGTTTAAAGGGATGGGCATTAAAAAAATTTTTTCTGGGTTTTTATACTTTTGAAAAGTGTGATCCTGGGGAATACAATTATCAAATAGACTTGCTTGATAGTTGGAATGGAGAAAAAGATGATTATGCAGCTTTCATGGAGGATACGGGGGTAAAAGTAATAGCTCAATGGTGGAGATGGGTATACTTACAAAAAAGAGCATCAGATGGACCCTTTGAAATGTATACAGACGTAGAGTCAAAAATCGCCCATTACAGTAGAATCAAGAATTTTTTCAAGGCAGTTCTGGTTATAGAAGTCATGTGTTTCTTTATAGAATTGATGGCAGCCATTAATATTGGTTCTTATGCTTTCGGGATATTTACAGTATTACTCGCAGGACTATCTTTAGTAATATTTAAAATGATTTGGAGTTGTAACTGGAAAATTCAACAATATAACCATGAAAGAATGATGTAATACTCGCAAGATTTAATAGTGTCAAATCTTGCAGGGGTACGACCCAATGACCCATGGCGGTGGATATAAAGAGTAAAGAAAAAGGAATTCATGGTTTATTCGGAGAATATAAAAGGTACATAAAGGAGGTTTGTCGAGTATGAGTGAAGGATTTCAACTAAAATCTCATTATCAATTGGCCATTGTCGGGTGCGGTCCCGCCGGGATGTCCGCTGCCTTAAATGCCAAAATTAGAAATAAAGACTTTATCCTTTTAGGAAGTGACTTTTGCAGTCCTAAATTGGCGAAAGCCCCCCAGATTGATAATTATCTCGGCTTTCATGAAATCAAAGGGGAGGACTTACGGCAGAATTTTTTAAACCATGTCAAAGCCATGGGTATTGAGATTGTTCCCTGGAAAGTTCTCAATATTTATCCCGGACCGCCTTTTACCCTGGTCGGGAACAATGAATCCTTTGAAGCCGATGCCGTGATTTTGGCCACAGGGGTATCCCCCACCAAACTTCTTCCCGGAGAAACAGATCTACTGGGGAGAGGAGTGGGCTATTGTGCCACTTGCGACGGCCCCTTGTACAAAGGGAAGAAAGTAGCGATCATTTCTTATAGTCATGAGGGAGAAGCCGAAGCCAACTTCATGGCTGAGATCTGCTCTGAAGTCTATTACCTGCCCTTCTATAAGGAAGTAGGTCGGCTTGACTCCAGAATCATCCAAAAGAAAGCCAGGATTAAAGAAATCTTCGGCACTCAGCAGGTAGAAAAGCTGGTTTTGGATAGTGAGGAAATCCCGGTGGACGGGGTATTCGTTCTGCGGGAAAGCCTGCCGGCAGAGCAGATTGTTCCGGGTTTGGACATGGAAAAGGGCGCTATCAAGGTAAACCGGGATTTAGAGACCAGTGTCCCAGGACTCTTCGCCGCCGGGGACTGCTCCGGACAGCCCTACCAATTGAACAAAGCGGTAGGGGAAGGAGGAACAGCGGCTCTCAATGCGATTAAGTATTTGGATGAGATGAAAAAAGAGTAGGTAGGGATCAAAACTCAAAGGGAGCTTCCCGTAAATAAATGCCATGAATTCTGTTGAATATCTGCAGAATTCATGGCATTTTTGCTGTTCAAAAAATCCCTGGGGAAGAAAGGCTGAAAAAAGGAATTGACATTAAATATAAAAATAAGTAAAATTTAATAAAATGAACCTAAGTTCATTTCTTGAGTTCAAAAAATAACTGGGAGATAAGAGTTTTGAGATATCAGGAGAAGAGAATTAATCTTAAAGAACCCCTTGCCTTTTGGCGGAATTTTGAAGATGAAGAGAAAATGCTGTTTTATCATCCCTTTAAAAAGGAGCTCATTATTGGCACGATACCCCTGAAAAAGTTTTATGGGGAGGAAAGCTTCCGGGGGTATCCTTATGTTTTTTCTAGAAAAACCTTCTTTCCTACACTCAAGGGCCCTCAGTGGGATGGCTTTGAGGATGAAACTACGGCATTTGAGTTTTATCTCGTGGAAAAAGAGGGGGAACAGAAGCTTTATTACAGGGATCAAGAGATTGAGATTCAAGATCAGGAGTGTATCCCCCGACGACATGATTATAAACTCACCGCCAAGGACTATGGGGAATGGCAGGGGCTATTTAATCAGGCTAAGGAAGAAATACGGAGCAAGAAAGTGGACAAGGTGGTCATTTCACGCCAAGTGGAGATCCAGTGTCGGACGGCAGTTGCTATCGAAAGTGTGTTGAAAAACCTTATGGAGAACAACCCCGGCTCCTTTGTGTTTGCCTGGTATAAGCAGGGCAAGACATTCCTAGGTGCAAGCCCGGAGGTTCTGGTAGAAAAAAATAAAGGTACGATCAGCAGCTATGCCTTAGCTGGGACAGGAGCACGTAATCAACAGGAAGCTGATGACATTCAGCAGGCAGCCCTTCTCAATGATCCCAAGAACCGTCATGAACATCAGCTGGTGGTTGATTATATCGCTGAGATTATGGAGAGCCATAGTGATGAGGTGGTCATCGGAGAGACGACCACCTTAGCCCTTAAGAATCTCTTTCATTTGAAAACTCCTATCCATGGCAAGGTTAAGGAGAACAGCTCCTTGAGGGACTGGGTCTCCCGCTTGCACCCTACCCCGGCCCTGGGAGGATATCCCGCGGAAAAAGCGCTGGAGATCATTGCCCGTTATGAAACCCATGAACGAGGATTATATGGAGCTCCCCTGGGTGTGATGAATGAAGAAGGAGATGGGATCTTTGTGGTGGGAATCCGCTCGGCTCTGATTGAAGGGAATAAGCTTTATGCTTATACAGGCTGTGGAATCGTTGCCGACTCGGAGTGTGAGGCGGAATATCTGGAGACGGCTAATAAAGCCAGGACAATCTTAGAGAGTCTATAAAATGAAGGTGAAGAGGATGAGTAATTATATAGGAGTTTTAGTTGATGAACTGTATCAGATGGGAGTTCGGGAAGTGGTCATTAGCCCAGGTTCACGCTCAGCTCCATTATCCATCATATTTTGTGAGCATGATTTCCAGGTTTATGTCAGCATTGACGAACGGTCCGCGGGATTCTTTGCCTTAGGCATTGCCAAGGAAAAAGAAAGACCCGTTGTTCTGGTCTGTTCTTCAGGCTCGGCTGTCGCCCATTATTTCCCGGCGGTTGTTGAAGCCAAGCATTCCAATGTTCCCTTAATTATTTTGACAGCCGATCGTCCTCCTGAATTACGCCAAGTAGGGGCCCCCCAAACCATCGATCAGATTAAGTTTTACCATGACTATACGAAATACTTTGAAGAACTGGCTCTGCCGGAAGAGCGGGAAGAGATGTATCCCTATGTCCGCGGGGTTATGCGCAAGGCTTACGTGAGTTCCATGACCGATGGCTATGGGGTAGCCCATATCAACATCCCCTTGCGTGACCCTTTGAGCCCGGATCTGGCTAAACTGGATTTCACCCTGGGCCGTCTGGAACATCCTTTTCAATGGCAGAGAGGAGAGAGCCGCTTAACCCTTAACAGCAAGATTTTTCAGGGGAAAAAGGGAATCATCGTCTGTGGAGGGGATGCTTATGCAGACTATCATGAGGAAGTCCTGGAGCTGGCGGAACGTTTAAAGGCACCTCTATTAGCTGATCCCATTTCCAACTTCCGCAATTATGGGCATCCCCAGATCATGGACAGCTATGATGTTTTTCTGAAAAAGGACACCGTCAAACAAGAGCTTAAGCCTGAGTTCATTCTCCACTTTGGTCAGACACCGGTCTCGAAGAACCTGCAGGAATTTCTCGCCATGGAGAGAGATGGACTTTATTTTCAGATCAATCAGACCTTCCAGTATCGGGATCCCTCACTATCCATTAATCGCTATATCCTTGCTTCCCCCAAAGCTTTTGCCCAAGCACTGAGTGTTCATAATGAAGATGATGACTACTTATACCTCTGGCAGGATTATCAGGGAAGGGCTCGTCAAAAACTGCAGCTTGCCCATGATGAAACAGAACTATTTGAAGGGGGATTGATACAGAGATTACAAGATATCCTGCCGGCTGAAAGCCGTTTATTTGTCGCCAACAGCATGGCCATTCGGGATGTGGACTATTTCCTGGGGTCACGCCAACAAGAGCTTAAAGTTTTGTGCAACCGAGGAGCCAACGGCATTGATGGAATCACATCCACCGCTTTGGGAGTTTCCACTAATCACTATCCCACCGTGCTCCTCACCGGTGATTTGTCCTTCTTTCATGATTTGAATGGACTGCAGATCGGGAAAAACCACCGGTTGAATTTGATCATTATCCTCTTAAACAATAATGGGGGAGGAATTTTCAACTACTTGTCTCACAGCAAGAGCAGACATTTTGAATTTCTCTTCAAGACCCCCCATGACATGGACTTCGGTGGGTTAAAAACCCTGTACGGTCTGACCTATTTTGAGCCGCTGGATTATAAGAGCTTCGAGGAAGATGTTGAGAAGGCCCTTTCCTTAGAAGGGATCAAGGTATTAAATGTGAAAATCGATCCCCAAGGAAGCAAAAGATTGCATGAGAAGTACACCTGTATCGACTAAAAGAATGATAGGAGGGGTTAGAGTGAAAAAATTTTGTTGGGAACCAACCAAGAGAAACTACGAGGACATTATTTATGAGACCTGGGGGGGAATAGGCAAGATAACCATCAACAGGCCGGAAGTCCGCAATGCTTTCCGGCCCAGAACCATTATGGAGTTAATGGATGCCTTTATGGCTGCTCGAGATGACAGCCACATCGGAGTGATTATTCTAACGGGAGCCAACCATGGCCAAGGTCAAGAGAAGGAGGCCTTTTGTTCCGGAGGGGATCAGCGGGTTCGTGGTCATGGGGGGTATGTAGGAGAGGATCAGATACCCCGGCTTAATGTATTGGACCTTCAGCGTCTGATCCGGGTCACTCCTAAGCCCGTCATAGCCATGGTCAATGGCTTTGCCATCGGGGGAGGGCATGTTTTACATATCGTCTGTGATTTAACGATTGCTTCTGAAAATGCCCGGTTTGGTCAGACAGGCCCTCAGGTGGGTTCCTTTGACGGGGGGTATGGTGCCGGTTATCTTGCCCGGATCATCGGGCACAAAAAAGCCCGGGAGATTTGGTATCTATGCCGTCAATATACAGCTCAGGAAGCTTTGGCGATGGGACTGGTGAATGCCGTGGTTCCCTTTGGGGAGCTGGAAGAAGAGACGGTAAGATGGGCCGAAGAAATTTTGCAGCATTCCCCAACTGCTTTGCGTTTTCTCAAGGCCGCCTTTAATGCCGATACGGACGGATTGGCCGGCCTACAGCAATTAGCCGGTGATGCGACCCTGCTCTACTATACAACCGATGAAGCGAAAGAAGGGCGGGATGCCTTCAAGGAAAAGCGCAAGCCTGATTTTCAGCAGTTTCCGAAATTCCCCTAAAAGTAAAAACTCAGAAGCAGGTGAGATTCGTGAATTGGCTCACAAAACAAGCCCGGGAAAAGGGAACGCAAAGATTCTTAAACCATCTCTCCTTTGCAGAAGTGGAGAACCTTGTCAAAAAGCGGGCAGGCCGCTTGTACCCCTATGTAAAAGATAAAACCAGAGTAGCTCTCTATGCCCGCAACTCCGTTGAGACCGTCTTGTTTTTTTTGGCCTTGCAAGGATTGCAAAAGGAAGTATTCATGATCAATGCTCGTCTCGCCGGGGATGAAATCAGGAGAAAACTAACGAACTTAAAGATAGGCGTTGTTTTTTCCGAGGATCGGACCTTTATTTCATTTCAGGATGTTCTTAACCAGCCCTTAGAGAGACAAGATGAAGGAAGGGGAGGGTATGCCCCGGAACAGATTGCTGTCATTATGGATACCAGTGCCACCCATGGTGTAGCCAAATCGGTCCCTCTGCGCTGGAGGAATTTGGAGGCTCATGTCAGGGCTTCTCAGCAAGTCTTGGGGGTTCGGGAAGAAGATAACTGGCTGCTGGTACTTCCTCTCTATCATATAGGCGGTTTAGCCATCGTATTGCGCAGCCTCTATAATGGTACCGCTGTTACTTTGACGGCAGGGTTTGATGAAGAAGAGACCCTGAAATTGATCGAAGAAGAAAAGGTCAATCTCCTTTCCCTTGTCCCGACAATGCTTCACCGCATTCTGGATCGAATCCGCGGACATTCCTTGCGAGCAGTTCTGGTTAGTGGGGAATTCATTCCCGAGGCCTTGGTGGCAGCATCCTTAAGGAAAGGGATACCCATTTATAAATCCTATGGCATGACCGAGACGGCCAGTCAGGCCACAACCTTTTGCGTCTCTGAGAACCCCATGAAGCATAATTCGGTAGGCTATCCTTTACCAGGAATTAAAGTCCATATTCATAACCCCGATAGAGAGGGAGTCGGTGAAATAATCCTCCGGGGACCGATGGTCATGGACGGCTATCTGAGTGAAGAGCCGATTCAGGGGTTTCTTCATACCCAGGACATTGGCTATCTGGATGAAGATGGCTATCTTTTCATTCTGGATCGGCGTGATAATATCATTATCTCCGGGGGTGAAAACATCTACCCTCAGGAGATCGAGAATATCCTCTATGCTCATCCCGCTGTATCAGAGTGTGCAATTGTGGCGATGAAGGATAAGAAATGGGGACAAGTGCCGGCCCTATTTATCGTCTCTGCGTTGGAGGATGAGGAGATTAGGAATTATCTTTCCGCAAGAATCGCTAGGTATAAACACCCCAAGAAAATCCTTCACCTTAGGGAGCTCCCCAAAAATTCCACAGGGAAACTATTAAAAAAGGCTTTGGGTGAGATGGTTAATGAGGATTGAAAGAATCGAAGTTTTACATTTAAATATGCCGATGAAATTCACCTTTCGAACGGCTCAAGGAACGATCAGTCAGCGGGAAACTCTCGTGATCAAAGTGACGGATGAACTGGGGAACTTGGGGTACGGCGAAGTGGTTGCCTTTAATGAGCCCTTTTATAGTTCCGAGACGCTGTCCTCTGCCCAAAAAGTCCTCCTTGAGGAACTTCTTCCCCAGCTTCTAAACAAGGAAATCGACCATCCTTTTGAGATTCACCTGGGCTTTCGGGGAAACTCTCCCATGGCTATGGCCGGAATAGAAAACGCTCTTTTGGATGGCTTCGCCAAAGGACAGAATAAGTCGATGATGAAGCTGCTGTTTAATGAAGAGACCAGGAAGGAAATCTATGGCGGCATGGTGCTGGGGGATTTGGAGCTGCCCATCCTCTTGGAAAAAATTCAAGAGAATCTTCAAGAGGGATATAGACGCTTTAAAATCAAAATCAAGCCTGAGGACGGGTTTGCCAAACTGAAATCGATCCGGGAGCATTTCCCGGATCTAATGCTCCTGGCCGATGCCAATAGGAGCTTTAGGAAGGAAGACCTCCCGCAACTGAGAAGAATCGATGAGTTGGGGCTGGCCTGTCTTGAAGAACCTTTGGAGTCCGGAGATTTGTCCGCTTATCAAGACCTGCAGGAGCAGATGTCAACTCCCATCTGCCTGGATGAAAGCATCCAGACCATGGCTGATTTAACTGAGGCAATCAGCCTGGGAGCTTGTCAGGTGGTCAATCTCAAGGTAGGCCGGGTAGGGGGCATGGCCTATATGGAACACATGATTAAAGCCTGCAGGAAGCATAAGGTCAAGTATTGGATAGGGAGTATGCTGGAAAGCGGGATCTCCAAAATCCTCCATGTCCATTGTGCAAGCTTAATGGATAACTATATCCCTGGAGATTTATCCTCAACAAGGCGTTATTTCAGCAAAGATGTGATTCAGCCGGAGATTGCTGTGCGGAAAGGACTCATCCAAGTGCCCCAAGGGCCGGGCTTAGGAGTCACGATTGATCAAGAGGCTTTGGACTACTACACTATGGAGAGTTTTATT
Source organism: Desulfitobacterium sp. PCE1 (assembly GCF_000384015.1). Classification (NCBI taxonomy): domain Bacteria; kingdom Bacillati; phylum Bacillota; class Clostridia; order Eubacteriales; family Desulfitobacteriaceae; genus Desulfitobacterium; species Desulfitobacterium sp. PCE1. The sequence goes on from NZ_KB913023.1 coordinate 1,972,910, forward strand.
CTTGATCGGAAAATCTACAAGAATCATTGACAGGTTACTCCTCAAAGCGTATAATTTCATCATACCCCATAGGGGTATGATGAAGAGGAGGGGGCCCGGTGAATCAAAACACAGTTTGGATTATATTAGCGGTCATAATCCTGGGTTGGATACTGGTACAGACTATCCGCAAAAATAAATTTAAAATCAGCCCACAAGAAGGGAAGGAACTTTTAGACTCCACCAAAGGAGTTATCCTTTTAGATGTGCGCACCCCAGAGGAGTATCAAGAGATTCGTATTCCTAAAAGCAAGCTTATTCCTTTAGCCGTCTTAAAAACGGAAGCACCCCAGAAAATCAAAAACAAGGATGCTCAGATCTTGGTCTATTGCCGGAGTGGGAATAGAAGTGCCGCTGCGGCCAGAATTCTATTCAAATTAGGATATACCAACGTTAAAAACATGGGGGGCATTATTCATTGGCCTTTTGAAACGGTTTCGGGAAAAAAATAGAATTCCCCTCCGGTATAACCGGGAATGAAAACCGAAGGGCTTGAGGAGGGGAGTCCAATGCCGGCCTATATATTGGAAAAGCTTTGCCGGGGCTGCCAGCGTTGCGTTCGTGCCTGTCCAAGGGAAGCGATTAAGATGGTTGCCCATGTAGCGATTGTGGAGCCCGCTCAATGTATAGAATGTGAGGAATGTATGGAGTCCTGCATGCATGGGGCAATCACATTTCGCGGGGAGGATCAGGCAGGTAAGGCAAGACAGGAGCTAAAGCAGAGACTCATGGAGCTGCAGACAGAGCTCACTGACTTAAGAGCCCGTTGGCCTGCCCATTCTCTGAAACCGAGCATGATCATTCAACTCGAGGATCTGGAAGAAGAGATCCGGGAAATCAGAGAGAGACTGGCTAATGAAGGGATGTCTTGACTGTCCTGTTAATCTTCAGCGTAGTATTCCAGTAAGTCGGCAGGCTGGCATTTTAGCTCCCGGCAAATGGCCTCAAGAGTTGAAAAACGGATGGCTTTTGCTTTATTGTTTTTTAGGATGGATAAATTGGCCTGAGTGATATCCACCCTCTCCGCCAACTCAGCCAGAGAAATTTTACGTTTAGCCATCATGACATCGAGATTGACTAAAATAGGCATGGTTTGCTCCTTTATCTTCTTTATATGGTTAAATCATGATCATTTTTTATCGTAAGTGCCATTTTAAATACTTCAGCTAAAACTAAGGCCAGACACCCTAATAGGATATAGATAAATGAAGTCGCCTTGATCACGAAATAAGGTGTATCGATGAGAACAAAGCCTTGATGGGAATTCAGATTGCCTATCAGATCGATGACTCCCAGGACAAAGATGCTGGTGGCGATGCTATAAAACCGTTTAATATTATTCGGACAGAAGGGCTCCCCGGTCTTAACCGTTATAATGATACCTTTTAATTTGTAAATCATAAAAATAAATAGACTAAAAAAGCTGAGTCTGAAGAGCGTGCCGATCACCAAATCTGAGTCCACAGAGAGATGATTCTGAAAAGAATAAATAGAAAGAGCGAGAGTTATTAAAATTAAGAAAAAAATAATTAAATTAAGAAGAACGATGAGGAACTTTGATATGGATTGTGCAGGGCCCATAGTTAATCCTCCTTCAATGTGTATTTGCTTATAGCATATCAAAGACCATATTGCAAATCAATATTAATTTATCGAAAAACGATAAATTCCCAAACGCTTGGGAATTTGAACGATAAGAAAAGGCCGTTGCTCAGCGAACTGTAAAGTTCATCTGGCAACGGCCTTTTTACTTGACGTATCAAATGACGACGCACTTTGTTCTCTGTTCCATGAAGATGTCAGCCTCTTAAATTACCGACGCCCCTTCCGAATCGACGGAGAGGAGATAGGCCTTAGCACTCAAGCCATGACCGGCTAAGGAGTCCACCATGGCTTGGGAAACTTTCTCAGCCTTATCGGGAGAGACCAAAGCAAGGATGGTAGGTCCGGAGCCGCTGAGAGCGGAACCGTAGGCCCCGTGATCCAGCGCCACCTGCAAGGTTTCCCCAAGACCGGGTACAAGGCTTGCCCGCTGGTTTTGGTGCAGCCGGTCCTGCATCCCTTCCTTAAGGAGTTCGTAATTTTCATGGATAAGAGCTTCCACCAGCAGAGCTGTCCGGGAAAGATTATAGACTGCATCGGCCCGGGAAATGGAAGTGGGCAGGACATTGCGGCTTTTTTCCGTGGAAAGGTAGAAGTCCGGAACGATGGCTAAGGCCATGAATTGAGGATTGGAATGTAAGGTTCTGGCGATGACGGAAGTCTCCGCAGTGACCGCCAGGGTAATTCCTCCTAAAAGGGCCGGTGCCACATTATCGGGATGGCCTTCGATCTGATTGGCAATCTGAAGAATCTCCGGCTTGCTTAAGACCCCGCCAGCCCATTCATTGGCTGCCACCAACCCTCCGACGATGGCAGCCGAACTGCTTCCCATCCCGCGAGTGGGTGGGACATTGTTTTCCAATTCTAAGGAAACCGTTGGTATCTCAAACCCAATGGTTTCCCATAAAGTGCACATGCTCTGCCAAACGAGATTGGTCTCATCCGCGGTGATACCGGCAGTGTAATCCCCTTTTAAGGTGATCTGAAAAACATCACTACTTTCGATCTGGACAACATTGTATAAAGAAAGGGCCATACCCAGACAATCAAAGCCTGGCCCTAAATTCGCAGAGGTGGCAGGTATTCTGACACGAACCATGGTGATCCTCCTTAATCCTTCTTGCTATTTAGTCGTTATGCTCTCCGGATTCAAAACGAATGACATTGTGGATGCAAAGCACCTTGCTGTAGGCGCGGACTGAATCCAAGGCCTCACGCAGCTGGGATTCTTCACAGGGATGGGTAACAAGGACGATCTCTGCTTCCTGGCGTTTTTTCTGCTTTTGAATGATGGAGGCAAAGCTGACGCCGGCCTCGGCGAAGAGCAAGGCTAAGGTAGCAAGAACCCGGGGTTCATCCTTAACCCGCAGCCGGATATAAAAAGCGCTTTTAAAATCCTGCTCGCTTTTGATGGCTAACTCATTGTAACAGGTACAATTAATGTTGGCGGTGGAATTGGACTTGATATTCCGAGCTACTTGGATGATATCCGAAACGACTGCACTTCCTGTGGGAAGGGAGCCTGCGCCGCGGCCATAGAACATGGTTTCTCCTACAGCATCTCCCACTACATAGATGGCGTTAAAGACTCCGCTGACGGCAGCCAGGGGATGGTTGTTGGGGACGAAAGCAGGATGGACACGAACCTCGATGCCGTCCGTTTGGAATTTAGCCACAGCCAGAAGCTTGACAGTGGAATTGAGCTCCCGGGCATAGGAGATATCTTCAGCGGTGATTTTGGAGATCCCCTCCACATACACATCATTCACGGTGACACGGGAGTTGAAGGCGATAGAAGCAAGAATAGCCAGTTTTCGGGCTGCATCTAAGCCATCCACATCCGCGGTCGGATCGGCTTCCGCATAACCCAATTGCTGAGCTTCCTTCAGGACTTCATGATAGTCACGGCCTTGCTCAGTCATGGCGGTCAGGATATAGTTGGTGGTTCCATTAATAATTCCCAGCACCTCGGAGATTTTGTTTCCGGTCAGTGACTGTTTGAGGGCGGCGATAATGGGGATACCACCGGCTACGCTGCCTTCAAAATAAAGGTCCTTGCCCGCTTCTTTGGCAGCATTCAAAAGTTCATGACCATGAAGGGCTAAAAGGTCCTTATTAGCGGTCACCACATTCTTCCCATGTTTAAAGGCTTCTAATATATAGGTTCTCGCCGGCTCAATGCCGCCCATCACTTCGACCACGACACTGATGTCTGGGTCGGCAAGAACATCGTCTGCTTGATCAGTCAGAGTAAAATCGCCTGCGATAGCCCGAGGAGCGTTGAGATTCCGCACGAGGACCTTGGAGACCTTTATTTGGCTTTGGGAACGGTTCTGTATATCATTAGCGTTTTGCTCAAGGATCTGAATGACGCCACTGCCGACGGTTCCTAGACCCAGCAGTCCAATCTTAACGACCTGCATGAATGCTCCTCCAATCCATTTCATGAAAACAAATGTATCCACATTGTGGACATTATAATATGGTTTTTTTTCTTTGACAAGACTTTTTCAAAATGGGTTGACACTGCCAACTGTGTATTATAAACTTATTTGTAAATGAAAGAATGTATTATAACAGCAGGAAGTGTGCCTAGGGTTCCGGGAGATACTCCGTCTGGTCCGAGCGGTACAAGATCCAGAGAATGGATTTACACCGTGGGCGGAAAATACCCGAGCGGAAAGTTCCTCGAGAGGGTAAGGAACACCGCTCGGTTTTCTTATAATATTCTGTAAGTAGTGGATTATAAACAGCTTAAATAAATTTATTACTAATTTTAAAGGAGAGAGTTTAGGATGGAAAAACTAGTTTATCTCAATGGCGAATTTGTAACCAAAGCGGAGGCCAAGATTTCAGTATTTGATCATGGTTTTTTATATGGGGATGGAATTTTTGAGGGTATTCGGGTTTATCATGGCCGGATATTTAAATGTAAGGAGCATCTTGACCGGTTATATGAATCTGCCAAGACCATCATGCTGAATATCGGCATTTCCAAAGCTGAGATGGAAGAGGTCCTGTGCAGCACCCTGCGCAAGAATGACTTAGATAATGGCTATATCCGTCTTGTCGTGAGCCGGGGGGTAGGGGACTTAGGGCTGGATCCCAATAACTGCGCCGGTGCCAGCATTATCTGTATCGCCGACCAAATTAAAATCTACCCCCAGGAAATGTACGAACATGGACTGGAAGTCAAAACCGTCGCCGTGCGCCGGACCAACCCGGATTCTCTCAGCCCCCGGGTCAAATCCCTAAACTATCTCAATAATATTATGGCTAAAATCGAATCCATCCAAGCCGGTGTGGTGGAGGCCATTATGCTGACTCAAGAGGGCTATGTTGTGGAAGGCACCGCCGATAACATCTTTATCTTCCGCCGGGGAGCATTGCTTACACCGCCTCTATCGGCAGGCTGTTTAGAGGGGGTTACCCGCAATGCCGTCATTGAACTGGCCAAAAAGAAAGGGCTTGAAGTACGGGAAGAATTGTTTAACCGCCATGATGTCTATAATGCTGACGAATGCTTCCTCACAGGGACAGCAGCCGAATTAATTCCTGTGGTTAAAGCGGATGGCCGGGTGATCGGAGAGGGCCAACCTGGTGAAATTTTTAAGAATCTCCTGGAGGATTTCCGGGCCTTAACCTTAGTGGACGGGGTCCTTATAAAAGAAGGATAATTTTCAAAAAGAGCCAATAAATAACTCATGGATAAATTTGTGAGACAAAAGCGGAGGCGAAACTATGAACAGCACTACCATAAAAACAGGAATAGACCGGGCACCTCATCGTTCCCTTTTAAAAGCCTTGGGACTGACGGACCGTGAGATCAGCAAACCTTTTATCGGTGTGGTCAATTCCTTTACCGAGCTGGTGCCCGGTCATATGCATCTCAGGCAAGTCACGGAGGCCGTGAAAGCAGGTATCCGGGAAAATGGGGGAACCCCTTTTGAATTTTCCACGGTAGCGGTCTGTGATGGAATTGCCATGGGACATGAAGGGATGCACTATTCACTGGCCAGCCGTGAAATTGTGGCCGATGCCATCGAAGTTATGGCCAAGGGACACCAATTGGATGCATTGGTCTTGATCCCCAGCTGTGACAAGGTGGTTCCCGGGATGTTAATGGCTGCTATGCGCTTAAATATCCCGGCGATTGTGGTCAGCGGCGGTCCCATGTTGCCTGGACGATTCGAAGGCCGTCCCGTAACCCTAAGTACACTTTTCGAAGGGGTGGGACAAGTGCACGCCGGCAAAAAGGATGAAGCCTGGCTTCATGAACTGGAAGCCAAAGCTTGCCCGACCTGCGGTTCTTGTGCCGGCATGTTTACCGCCAACTCCATGAACTGTCTGACAGAGGCCCTCGGCATGGCCTTGCCGGGCAATGGTACGATTCCGGCAGTTTATTCCGAACGTTTGGTTCTTGCCAAAGAAACCGGCTATCAGGTCATGGAGCTTTTTCGTCAAGACCTTAGACCCAGGGATATTGTAACTCAAAGTGCATTGAAAAATGGAGTGGCCGTCGATATGGCCTTAGGCTGCTCTACCAATACCATCCTTCACCTGCCCGCCATCGCCAACGAAGGGGATATCCCTTGGGATCTGGGCAAGGTAAATGAAGTCAGTGAAAAAACCCCCCAAATCTGTAAACTTGCCCCTGCTTCGGAAACTCCTTTAGCTGCCCTCCATGAGGCAGGCGGAGTCAGTGCGGTTCTCAAACAGCTCCTGGATGCCGGCCTGATCGACGGCTCAACCATGACTGTGTCGGTCGTAACCATGGCTGAACGCTTAAAGAATGCCAAAGTCGTGGATAGGGAGATTATTCGCCCCCAATCTGAGCCTTTCTCGCAGCGAGGGGGACTGCGCATCCTCTTTGGCAACTTAGCTCCTGAAGGCGCGGTCATTAAGCAAGGAGCTTTAAGCAACCAGGATTTGATCTTTGAAGGGGCGGCCAAAGTCTTCAATGGGGAAGTTCCCGCCGCCGAAGCCATTCGCAACCTTGAAATCAAAGCCGGGGATGTGGTGGTCATTCGTTACGAGGGACCGAAAGGCGGACCGGGTATGCGGGAAATGCTGGGGCCGACAGCTACTTTAGCGGGTATGGGTCTCGATTCCGAGGTGGCCTTGCTCACCGACGGACGGTTCTCAGGAGCAAGCCGTGGTCTCTCCATCGGTCATGTATCACCGGAAGCCGCCTTAGGAGGGGATATCGCTCTCTTAAAGGATGGAGATAAAATCCGTATTGATTTAGGTCAAGGCCGGCTTGAGTGGGTCGTGTCGGAAGAAGAAAGAGAACAGCGCCGACAAGAATTTGCAGCCATGGCAGTCAGACCCGATCATCTTAAGCCTGAACTACGCAAAGGCTACTTGGGACGGTATGCCTATTTCGTACAATCTGCTTCTCAGGGAGCGGCCTTACGACGAGTAAAGGAGTGATATCATTTGGGGAATGAGAAGGAGAAGGAGAGTATCACCTATGCCACAGGGGCGGCGCTTTTGCTGGATTCCCTGGTCCAGGAAGGAGTAGAAGTCATCTTCGGGTATCCCGGCGGAGCCGTTTTACCCATCTATGACGCTCTGATCAACAGCCCGATACGGCATCTTCTGCCTAGGCATGAGCAGTCTGCGGTTCATGCAGCCGATGCTTTTGCCCGGGTCAGCGGCAGAGTAGGGGTATGCCTGGCCACTTCCGGACCGGGAGCAACGAATTTAGTCACAGGGATTGCCAATGCCTATATGGATTCCATACCCATTGTGATCTTGACAGGGCAAGTTCCCACCAGTCTTTTGGGGACGGATTCTTTCCAAGAGGTGGATATTACAGGGATTACCCATCCCATCACCAAACATTCTTATCTTGTCAAAGATCCGCGGCAGATCCCCCGGATTGTTAAGGAAGCCTTTTATATTGCCAGTACAGGACGTCCCGGTCCGGTCTTAATCGACTTGCCCAAAAATGTTCTGGCAGCAACAGAGGTCCGTCCGGCACCGGCGGAACTGAATCTAAAAAGTTATAAGTACTTTACCAAAGGGAATGCGGGACAAATCGAAGAGGCAGCCCGGGTCATTGCTCAATCCCAACGTCCGGTCCTCTATGCCGGAGGAGGAGTCATCACCGCCGGAGCCGGGGAAGTCCTTCAGCAAGTCGTAGAATCCGCCAATCTCCCGGTGGTTACCACCTTGATGGGGATAGGAAGTCTGCCCACAAGCCACCCCAATGTCTTAGGTATGGTGGGAATGCACGGAACAGTAACGGCAAATTATGCCGTGGATGATTGTGATCTGCTGATTGCCATAGGGGTCCGTTTTGATGACCGGGTCACCAGCGGTTTGGGTCACCGTTTTGCCACGAAGGCTAAAATCATTCATATCGACATTGATCCCGCCGAGATTGGTAAAGTCGTAAGAACCAATGTCCCCATCGTGGGCAATGCCAAATTGGTTTTGGAAGAGCTTTTGCCTAAGCTCAGCAAACCGGAAATTGCCACCTGGTGGAAACAAATCCGCTTATGGCAGGAAGAAAAAACAAAGGTCCATAACCCCAATCTAAATCCCCAGGTGATTATTGAGACCCTGGGTGAAATCGCCGGAGAAGATACCATCGTCACTACCGATGTGGGTCAGCACCAGATGTGGGCTGCTCAGAATTATCCGGTTCAAGCCGCCCGGCATTTTATTACCAGCGGCGGGTTAGGCACCATGGGCTTTGGACTCCCTGCAGCCATTGGAGCTCAAGTGGCTGCTCCCGATAGGACGGTCTTTCTGGTTACAGGGGATGGTTCCTTCCAGATGAGCATTCAAGAACTGGCATCCACTGTCCAATATCAACTTCCTGTGAAGATTATCCTCATGAATAACGGCGTCTTGGGCATGGTTCGCCAGCTGCAAATGGTCTTTTGTGATGAACGCTATAGTCAGATTCAGCTTACTGCCAATCCTGATTTTATAAAGATTGCCGAAGCCTACGGCATTCACGGGATTCGCGTTACTGAAATTTCCGAAGTTCGTAACGCTCTCCTGGAAGCTATGAATCATCCCGGTCCGGTCCTCATGGATTTCGTTATATCCGAAGATGAAGTGGTCTCCCCGATGGTTCCCCCAGGGAAGGGACTCACAGAAATGTTGGGGAGGTGAGGGAAATGCTGCATACTTTAGCAGTTCTTGTCGAGAATAATCCCGGTGTATTGACCAGGGTGGCCGGATTATTTGCCCGGCGGGCATACAATATCAACAGTCTTACCGTGTGTCAGACTGAAAACCCCGCCATTTCCCGGATGACCATCGTGGTTGATGGGGATGATACGGTCATTGAGCAGGTTTCCAAGCAGCTTCATAAGCTGGTGGTGGTCCATAAAGTGACGGACTTGACCAACGAGACAGTGGTGGATCGGGAGCTGGCTTTAATCCGCATCAAGGTGAAAGCGGATACCCGTCTGGAAGTCCTGCAAATCGTGGATGTCTTCCGGGGCAGAGTGGTGGATATGGGACGAAGCAACCTGACCGTGGAGCTCACCGGTGACGAAGAGAAAATCGATGCCTTTGTAAGAACGATACGTCCCTTTGGGTTAATGGAACTGGTACGGACAGGGAAGATTGCCATAACCCGTTTAGACAGTTGATCCGGCAGTTTTGTAAAAATATTTCTAATATACAGAGTTGTTATAAAAGCACTAAAATTGTCGTTTACTGTTGTACAACAGGGCTCTTTATGCTATTATGAAACAGTACATTTAATCCTTACGTTTCACTATTTCTTAGAAATGCATCTCAAGCCGGCAAAAATTATATTAAGTTAATCCTCTAGGGATTCAAAAAGGAGCGTTTTATCATGGCAAAAATGTATTATGATTCCGATGCAACCTTAGAATTACTCCAAGGCAAAACCATTGCAGTGATGGGTTATGGAAGCCAAGGTCATGCTCAAGCCCTGAACTTAAAAGATTCCGGTCTTAATGTCGTTGTCGGTCTTCGTGCTGATTCCCGCCGCTGGAAACAAGCGGAAGCAGCCGGCCTGAAAGTTGCTACCGTAGCTGAAGCTGCGGCTCAGGCCGATGTGATCCAAATCCTTCTCCCCGATGAGCGTCAGGCCTCCGTCTATGAAAACGAAATCAAACCCCATCTTACAGCGGGTAAATGCTTAGTATTCTCCCACGGCTTCAATATCCATTTTGGTCAAATCGTACCTCCTGCCGATGTGGATGTCTTTATGGTCGCTCCCAAAAGCCCAGGACATCTGGTGCGCAGAACCTATGAAGAGGGTGCCGGAGTCCCTGGATTGATCGCCATTCATCAAGATGCCAGCGGCCGCGCTTATGATCTGGCTTTGGCTTACGCCAAAGGAATCGGCTGTACCCGGGCAGGAGTCCTGGAGACCACGTTTAAAGAAGAAACGGAAACCGATCTCTTTGGAGAGCAAGCTGTACTTTGCGGTGGGGTATCCGAATTGATTAAAGCCGGTTTTGATACTTTAGTGGAAGCCGGCTACCAACCGGAAAGCGCTTATTTTGAGTGCTTACATGAAATGAAGCTGATTGTTGACCTCATCTATGAAGGCGGTCTAAGCCGGATGCGTTATTCCATATCCGATACCGCTGAATATGGGGATATGATGATCGGCAAACGCATCATCACCGATGAAACCCGCAAGGAAATGAAAAAAGTCCTTGCTGAAATCCAGGATGGAACCTTTGCCAAGAACTGGCTCTTAGAGAACCAAATCAACCGTCCCACCTTTAATGCCATCGAACGTAAAGATGCTGAACATCCCATCGAAAAAGTGGGAGCTGAGCTCCGCGGCATGATGCCCTTCATCAAAAAACGCGATTAGTCTTGCCCCTAAGTTCATATAGTATCGAAAATCCCCCACCCTGCCACCTTTTTAGTCTTCTCCCGGAAATGGTTCAACCTAACCAAGAGATCGTTGGAAAAATTATTTGCTTATGAGATCAGACTTGTTGATTCGATATGAAATGCGCTTTGTTCGTAATAACAAAGCGCATAGTTCTATCAAGAGGAAAGGAATTGAGATGTATGGGAATGACCATCACTGAGAAAATTCTTGCCGAGCATGCCGGTCTGGACAGGGTGGTACCCGGTCAATTGATTACTGCCCAGCTGGACCTGGCCTTGGCCAATGATATAACCGGCCCGGTCTCGATCCGGGAATTTGAAAAATTCGGCGTGGAAACCGTCTGGGACAAGACCAAAGTGGCCTTGGTTCCCGATCATTTCACCCCTAACAAAGATATAGCCTCTGCAGAATTAAGCAAAACCTTAAGAGAGTTTGCCAAGAAACAGGGGATTGTTCATTACTGGGAACAAGGACGGGTGGGAGTCGAACACTGTCTTCTTCCCGAACAAGGAGTGACTCTGCCCGGCGATGTCATCATCGGGGCAGATTCTCACACCTGTACCTACGGCGCTTTGGGGGCTTTTGCCACTGGAGTGGGAAGCACGGATCTAGCCGCCGGCATGGCCACAGGGGAGGCTTGGTTTAGAGTTCCTGAATCCATAAAGTTCATATTCAAAGGAACACATTTCCAACCTTGGGTCAGCGGTAAGGATTTGATTCTTTACGCTATCGGCAAAATCGGGGTAGACGGCGCTCGCTATCGGGCCATGGAATTCACTGGGGAGGGTATCGCAGCCTTGTCCATGGACGGCCGCCTAACTATGTGCAATATGGCCGTGGAAGCGGGAGCCAAGAATGGCATTATCGCCCCGGATGAAAAGACCCTGGCCTATGTGAATGAACGGGCAAAACGTCCCTATAAAGTCTATCACAGTGATCCAAATGCTCAGTATGAGGAAGTCTATGAATGGGATGTGGCCGATATTCCCCTTCAAGTGGCCTTCCCCCATCTGCCCGAGAATTCCAAACCCGTCGGGGAAGGGAAAGGGATTAAAATCGATCAAGTGGTCATTGGTTCCTGTACCAATGGCCGTCTGGAAGATCTGCAAGTGGCTGCCCACATCCTTAAGGGCCAAAAAGTCCATGGGGATGTGCGCTTGATTGTCATACCCGGGACTCAGGAGATTTATAAGCAAGCCATGAAAGAAGGACTCCTCGATATCTTTATCGATGCGGGAGCTGTGGTCAGCACTCCCACCTGCGGACCTTGCTTAGGCGGATATATGGGAATTCTGGCCAAAGGAGAAAGAGCCCTCTCCACCACCAACCGGAACTTCGTAGGACGGATGGGTCACCCGGAAAGTGAGGTCTACCTGTCCGGACCGGCTGTAGCGGCAGCATCCGCAGTAACCGGAGAAATCTCACATCCTGAGGAGGTGTTATAATGGCCAAGGCCTGGAAATTCGGAGATGATATCGACACCGATGTCATTATACCGGCACGTTACTTGAATCAAAACACCCCGGAACATTTAGCGGCTCATTGCATGGAAGACGCTGATCCCAATTTTGCCCAAGAGGTAAAACCCGGAGACGTGATCATCGGCGGAAAAAACTTTGGCTGCGGCTCTTCCCGGGAGCATGCTCCGGCGGCCATTAAGGCGGCAGGGGTGAAAGCGGTTATCGCCGACTCCTATGCCCGGATTTTTTATCGGAACGCTCTGAACATCGGCATGCCTATTCTGGAATGTCCGGAGGCTGTTCGAGGGATTGAAGCAGGGGATGAGGTCTCTGTAGATTTGGAGACCGGAAAGATTGTTAATCTGACCAGGAATACTGAATTTGAAGCTCGGCCTTTCCCGCCCTTTATGCAGGATCTGATCAAAGCAGGGGGACTTATTCCATATGTGAAGGGGAGACGTGAACATGCCTAAAATTGCGGTATTGCCCGGAGATGGCATCGGACAAGAGATTATTCCTCAGGCCGTACGGGTACTGAAAGCGGTCCTAGCAGAAAAAGAGGCTGACTTTGAGTTCCAGGACTATCCCGTAGGGGGAGCGGCTATCGAATTGGTGGGTAAAGCCTTGCCTGACGAGACCTTAAAGGCTTGCCAAGAAGCCGACGCGGTTCTTTTAGGTGCAGTCGGGGGACCCCAATGGGATCATCTCCCTGCCTCGGAACGGCCGGAAACAGCGGCTCTCTTAGGATTGCGCAAAGGACTGAACTTCTATGCCAATATCCGTCCCGTGCGTATGATTCCAAGCTTGCTCGCCACTTCTACCCTTAAAGAGGACGTGCTGGATGGGGTGGATATGGTGGTCATTCGGGAATTGACCGGAGGGGTTTATTTCGGAGAAAAAGGCCGCTCAGAGAATCCACGCTCCGCTTATGATCGGATGAGCTATACGGAGGAAGAGATAAGGCGTATCCTGGTCCAAGGCTTTGAGACAGCCATGCTCCGCGATAAAAAGCTCTGCTCCGTGGATAAAGCCAATGTCCTGGAAACCTCCCGCCTCTGGAGAGAGATGGCGAATGAACTTTCTAAGGATTATCCGGAAGTGGAACTAACTCATATGTATGTGGATAATGCAGCCATGCAATTGGTCCGCAACCCTAAGCAGTTTGATGTCATCGTCACGGAGAACATGTTCGGGGATATTCTCACCGACCTGGCTTCTATGTTGGGGGGCTCCATCGGTATGCTCTCTTCTGCAAGCTTGAGCGGTACCCAAGGGATGTATGAACCGGCTCATGGTTCCGCGCCCGATATCGCCGGCAAGAACCTGGCCAATCCACTGGCTACTATTCTTTCCGCAGCCCTGATGCTTCGGTATTCCTTTGGTATGGAGGACGAAGCCCTGCGCATCGAGAAGGCTGTAGAGAAGGTTTTGGAGCAAGGGTATCGGACCGGAGACCTGGCTCAGGCAGGGGATAAACTTGTGGGAACGGTGGAAATGGGCGATGCAGTGCTGGCCGCGCTGTGAGGCTTATTTAGCGCCTTTTTTCAGTAAAAAGCTATTTAACAAAAGAACCTCCATGTTAATGAATGGCATGGAGGTTTCTTTGTTTAATCTCGGCAGGCAACGTATTTTGGGCTTAGATTATTTTGAGCTTCTTTTCAATCTCGTCGACTCTTTTCTCAAGTAAGTCGATCCTGGCATGGTCTTCGTTGAGTTCTCCCACAGCTTGCCAAGTTAAATCTACTTTTGTACTTAGGTTATCCAGTTTTCTGTGTATTTCTCTGTTGTCTGCTCTGAGAGCCTTGATATCCGACTCCATTTTTTCCTGGCCGTTCTTGAGTCCTTTGATATCAGATTCCATCTTCACTTGGCCGTTCCTGAGTCCTTTGATATCAGATTCCATTCTCTCCTGGCCTTTTTCAAGGCCTTCTAACTTCTTAAAAATTAGTTCCAAATAATCCACCCGTTCTATCCCTCCTTCAATACAAAGTTCCCTTTATCTGGAGTGTCAAGTTCAATTCACTATGTTGTATTTTTAGCTTAATAGTCATCTTTTTAAAAGTCAAGAAGTTATTGGAAGGTTTGCTAATTATGGTTTTTTTTGGTTGCTGGAGTGGATAATATCTATTTAGGAATACTAAAGATGAACCTGGCAATGCTGCAACGACTTTAATCGGATTTAATCTTTTCGGAGACCATGAATATTTAACCCGGCAAAAACACATGATAATGTCGAAGGGTACGTAATGGTTGAGCCAAGATTTATATGTGCTTCATAATAGGGGTGTATATAGGTCGGTCAAAGATGATTTATAGGCGTCCGTTTATAAATTGTCGGAGAGAAGATTCTTGTGGGTAGGGAAAAGCTCTTAGTTAGTCGACTAATCTTGATTATCTAAGGGTTCCAACTTATTTTCAAGGGTCGAGCTAAGATTGTGCTGGGTTTTGGAAGATTTTTTGTATATAGAGATACACTCCAAAGGTGCATAGCTATATATAAATTTTTCGGTCTTGTTTAGCCGTAAGGTTAAACAAGGTCGGGTAGATATCCAGTATGGTCGAACGAACCATCAATTGAGGTGGCGATTCTGCTTAGCCATAGTCGCAAGATTATGTCTAGGTAATAAGTTATCTCACTTGGTGCAAGGTAGATCATTGCGTGCTCTTCATAATGCCTTTATGAAACGGTTGAACCATGGGTTATGGTTGCTTTATATGAAAAATAAAAACCCTCCTCGCTCTATTATTGAATAGATATGAGGAAGGGTTTTGTTTTGTTGATTGTGATATTTCAGTTCTTTTGCAGCTTGGGTTAGTTGTGATAGCATTCAACCTGAAAGCTTTTAAAAAGCCTCGGTGCTTAACTCAAAGCCTTCAAGATTGACAGTCTCATCAATTTCAATAAGCAAATACCGTTTTCCGTCTCTCTTGACTTGTTTGATATTCCGTAAGTCCTGAGGGTTTACGGAAATACTCACCGTGTTATTCTCGATTTTTAGAGACTTTCCCTTAAAGTTAGGTGCGATGTTGGAAGCCTTAAATTCATAGTTCTCCGTTCCCGTGACTTTCATGAAAGCGGTTTCTAATCCCTGAGTGTTTTCAACCCCGCTGACCTGAAGAATTTTTTCCATATCCCTTAATCCAACACTGGGGATATCTGAGCTTTCTTCTTCTTCATTCCTCGTGATCATCGTGTTTAGGCTTTCATAGATACTGGCGATCTTCTCCGGTTCAATTTCCTTTCCCGCGACTTCTTGAACGATTTCAAGAAATTGCTCCTTTTCGGTTTGAGCCGTCCTTTGAAAATCGCATCCCAAGACCTTGGCTAAAAACTCCGGGTTGGGGACATTGGCCTTATTAGAGTAATAGACTACTTTATTCACATCGGCTGAATCATCACTCCAGGCAGGGAACATAAACCCATCTAAGGGAGCAGACAGATTGATGGTGACATCCATAGGTATATCGGCCTTGAACAATCGATCCTCAAAATCGAATTTTAGAGCAGTTTTGGGAAGCATGACAGGATTAATACTCCCCATTAAAAATTCAAAGGAAAATACCACGTCATCCAGCCCTGATTCATCCTCCGTATAGTCCTTCTTTGAGGGCTTATAGACCTCACCCCGCAAAAAAGTAATCATATAATCCCCTTCATAGTGACAACTCTCAATGACCCTATGAGCAACCTCTTCAGTTCCTTCAGCAAAATGATGGGGTTGTAATGTTTCAATGAGTGTTCTTTGGGTGGGGTTTTGCCCTAATTTATTATCCGAAAACTCCAGTTCAAAAACTTTGGAATCGAGAGGCCCTGTGAGCAGCTTTTTAAAATTCTTAAGATAGAGATCCTGCTTTTGGGCATCCATTCTTTCGAAATACTCTTTTTCTGTACCGATGATTTGTTTTAAATCTCCTTTGACATAAATGCTTACTACCTCGGCAAGCTTTAGTTTCGTATTATCCATTTTAAATTCTTTGCGTATGCTTGCTACATCGTTTTTATTCATCTCGATTGCTCCTTCTGTTTAACACTTATATTAAAGTAGCAAATTTTATGGATTGGAGTCAATAAAAAAAGCACCTCCCGGCCTAAAGCGGATTGGGGAGGTGCTGCATAAAGTTAACGGTCATCATCAAATTCCATTTCATATTTATGGGCCTTGTGCTGATTGTATCGGTTGGTGATAAAGTAAACAGCCAGGAATAAAACCATAAACAAAGCTAAGAAAGTCAGGGGCCCTTGCCAGTCACCTATCGGGGAGCGTTGGAACAATCCGTAGATGGACAGGGCGAAAGTAACAAAAAGCATGGCCGAGACCATAACCAGGTTATTACGTGATTCTTTGCTTCCCCGCTGACTGTAGATACCAACTTTTAAGGTATGCAGGCGAATGAACTGATAGAGGGGGAAGAAGATCAGGATCAGGTATTCCGTCATGCACTCTTTAAGTCCCATATTGTAGATAAATGTTTTGACGATAAAGGACAGTGCTACACCAATAAGAATGATCACGGCTATTTCACTGCGAACCTTCTGCTGGACTTGTTCAATTCTTTCATCTTTCATGCTTATCATCCTCCCAAAAAAGATCATTTAAAGTTTTGCCAAGGGCTTTGCAAATGGCTATGCATAACTGCAAAGATGGGTTGAATTTACCGGCCTCGATCATACCGATGGTCTGGCGTGTTACTCCCACGGTTTCGGCCAATTGCTCCTGTGACATATCTAAGCCAGCCCGTGCCGCCTTTAATCTAAGGTTTTTCAATAGTCTTTCCTCCTCCTTACAGTTCATATAGTAAATCAAAATAACTAAAATGTCAACTATATATTGCATAATGACGTGTCGATTATTCTCTTCGTTTTTTGCAAAAAAAGATCCCATTGCCTGAGGCAACCGGATCTTCAGAAAAATATAAGATTTATACTATGGATGAAGCTTTGAATTATTGACTTTGAAAATCAAGCTATTCACAGTGAATTTACTGAGAAAGATGCCCACAGGCAGTAACACTATTCCCAGAAGCCATTGTTGCGTCAGGAAGGTGACCACCAAACCCAGGAAGATAAGCCCGGGACAAATGAAGAAAAAGAGAAACCTCCCGCGGGCTTTTTGTTTGAGTTCCCCATCCAAGACAAATAAGGAGACGAAAGGGGAATTGACCCACTCAAGCCAATGCAATTTTCCCAGGGAAGCAAGAAAGAAGATGGCCCCACCCCAAAAGATCCACTGCCAAAGAGGAGGTAAGATCGTGAGAAAGGCTCCATACATGCCCACGACCTGCAGATAAAAAAGCATATTGGAACGATGCCGCAAAAATCCCTTAAGGCCAATCTCGGTTAAGATTCTATCCGCGGTTCGCGTTTTAAAGAGCCGGCCCGAGTTTCTGAACAGCCAGGGATGCTTATTTAAGCGTATTTGCTTTTTGGTATAAGTCCCTGTATATTTCAACAACACATTGGCGAACTTCATTTTTTCAGTTTGGGCTAAGGAAATATCTTTGAGTAACGTAGCCTTCATAGATAATCTGTAAACAAACAGCAGGATCAGCATAAGAAGGAGAATGAAAGTAAGCCAGGGATAAAATTGTCGGCTTCCTATAGAGCCGACAGCAGCCCAGAGGATGGCAGCAAAAAAACCTATAATGGGGACCTGGGCCAGACTATATCGCCAACCTTCAAATCTGTGCTGGAGGCATTGCTTTAAGAGACCGGCATCGACGCGGCAGATAAAGACGAGGAGGAAGAACCAGAGGAAGCCGGGCAGGTCAACCTGATGAATCATCAGTAAAAAAGGAGCGGCTAGAAAGGCCAGTAAGGCGGTTGCGAAAAGACTAAAACAGATCTGCAACAAGATACTGTAGGCCGCGATCCCCTTGAGCCAGGACTGATGTTGAAAGAGGAAGAGTTGATCCGCTTCCTCCACAAAGATCCTTAAAGTGCCTGACCAGGAAAAAATCACAGCAACAGGTAAGAGGAGTGTTAAAGGTAAAACGAAAAAGAGGGAAGGAGGTTCCTGCCACCAGCCCACATAGGTATCAAGGAAGAGAGCCAATCCGGGGATGACGATATAAAGGGCTACGATCCAATCCACCACCAGCTTCCAAATGGAATATTGAAATTTCCAGTCGGCGAGGAGTCGATGTCCGAAAAGACGGTGTACATTGTTCATGGCTGTATCTCCAAAAGGCTGATAAAGCAATCGAAGAGAGAGCCTTCCGGCAACTGACTTTGTCGGCGAATATCCTCCAGATTTCCCTGACTTAGGGCTGTTCCTTCATGAATAAGGATAAAGGAAGTGCAGATTTTCTCGGCGGTATCCAGGGAGTGAGTGGACATAAGTATGCCGGCACCATCCTTGCGTGCTTGGTCCACAAGATGAAGAAGATCCCGCATTCCGTGGGGGTCCAGGCCAATGAAAGGCTCGTCAATAATATACAAAGCAGGGCGCATCAAAAAACCGAGGATGAGCATAACTTTTTGCTGCATCCCTTTAGAAAAAGTGACAGGGAGTTTGTGCTTCTCTTTATGGAGACGAAAAAGCTTCAGCAGTTCTTCGGCTCTTGGTAAAAAAGTGTCTTCCTTCATTTTTCCCACTGCTGCGGCGAATTCCAAATGCTCCCACAAGGTGAGGTTATCATAGAGGACAGGTTGTTCCGGAATGTAGGCATAATGGGTGTGAGCATCCTGAAAATCAATCTTGCCATCCATATACGGCAGTTGTCCCATCATGGCTTTAAGGATCGTGCTTTTTCCGGCGCCATTGGGGCCAATTAATCCGACAAGCTCACCGGATTTTACCCCGAAGGAAACATCTTTGAGGATGGGGTCTTTTTTTTCGTATCCGCCGGACTTGATATTCACTTGAACTAAATCCAATCGAATCCCTGCTTCCTTTTCGGCTCATTTAGGTCAACTCGAAAAGTTCTTTCAGCTCCTGTTCGGTTAATTTAGTGAGCATGGTTTCACCGGGTTGGATGACCGAATCAATGAGTTTTTTCTTTTTAGCTTGGAGGGCGTTGACTTTTTCTTCAATGGTTCCTTGGGTGAGGAGCTTAATCACTTGGACGGAATTCTTTTGTCCTATGCGATGGGCCCGGTCGGTGGCCTGATCCTCAACTGCCGGATTCCACCAGGGGTCGAAATGGATCACCGTGTCGGCACCGATCAGGTTTAATCCTGTCCCACCGGCTTTTAAGGAGATCAGAAAAACCCGGCCTTGGCCTTTGTTAAAAGAAGCAGCCATTTGAGAGCGTTCCGAGGCTTTCGTGGACCCGCTGAGATAAAAATAATCAATATTTTCGGAGAGCAAATAATCCCGGATAATATCCAGCATGGAGGTAAACTGGGAAAAGACCAGTACCCGGTGGCCGCTGTCCAGGATATCCCCAAGAAGCTCCTGGAAGAGGAGCATTTTCCCGCTTTCCCCCGTATAATTGTCGATAAACATCCCTGGATGGGAACAGATCTGCCGTAGTCTGGTTAAAGCCGCGAGAATCTGGATCTGGCTTTTGGCGAAACCATGGGTGGCGAGGTCCTGAGCGATCTGACTCTTGGTTTGCTGAAGGTAGGCCAGATAGATTTTTCGCTGTTCCTCGGTCAAAGTCGCTTTGATTTCCGTCTCAATCTTGGGGGGAAGTTCTTTCAGAACCTCTTTTTTAAGCCTGCGCAGGATAAAAGGTTTGATGTGACGGCTCAACTCCAGAAGGGCCTGGGGATTCTCCCCTTTGAGAATAGGAGCGGAATATTTCTTCTGAAATTCCTGGAAAGAGAGCAAATAGCCCGGCATACAAAAGTTAAAGAGGGACCAGAGCTCGGAAAGGGAATTCTCAATCGGTGTACCGGTCAGGGCAAAATAACTCTTCGCTTTAATTCTCTGGACAGATTTGGCGTTCAGGGTCTGTGGGTTCTTAATGTTCTGAGCCTCATCCAGGAAGCAGTAGGAAAAGTCAACCTGTGCAAAGGTTTCGATATCCCGTCTTAACAAGGCATAAGAGGTGACGACCAAATCCGCTTGGCTGAGGGCTTTTAATTGCTCCTGGCGTTCCTGAGGTGTGCCATCGACCACCAGGATATTCAGGTCCGGCGCGAATTTTTCCCCTTCCGCCTGCCAGTTATAGATCAGAGAAGTGGGGGCAATGACCAGAGCAGGGGAGGCAAGTTCTTCAGATAAGATAAAGGCCAGTGCCTGCAGGGTTTTTCCCAGACCCATATCATCGGCCAGAATGCCCCCGAGACCATAAGCGGCCAGAGTCTTGAGCCAGCGGAACCCCGTCTTCTGATAATCCCGGAGCACATGCTTAAGAGAGGAAGGGGGATCATATTCTCCGTCCTGGGGCTCAAGAATGCTTTGGACTAATTGTTTAAAGGCTTTATTGCGCTGAATTCCGGGTAAGTTGGCTTGACGCAAAAAGCTGTCAATATACATGGCTCTGAACTTGGGCAGCCGGAGAGTCTGATTGCTCAAATCCTCCCCTTTAAGATTTAAATGTTCAAGAAAAATAGCCATGGATTCCAGTTCAGGCTGCTTCAGATCGAGAAAAGATCCGTCCCGCAGCCGATAATATTTTCTTTTCACTTGTAAGGAATGAAAGATATTGGCCAGTTCATCCTGGTCAATATCACTATACTGAAAGGATATTTCCAGCAGGTCCAAGGACTCATCCAAACGTACCCGGCCGGAGAAACTGGTGGAGGTGCGAACTGTCAGTTTGAAGTCGTCGGAATAGAAGGTTTCTGCATATTCTTGCAACTGAGGAAGCCAGGTCGTAATAAAATCGAAGATCTTTTCATCATCTTCCAGGCTAATAGTCCCTTGGGAAACGATAAATTCAGCTTGCTCAAAAATCTCTATTATTTTTCTTTCCTTCTCAATATTGCGGATAAGAATTTGAGAATTGGCTGGATCTTGAGGGTTTGCCCCTCCTTGGGAAGTGAACGGATTGATTAAATACTCCCCGTAATGGAACTCCAGGCGGGCCCGGATACCGTATTCACCCATTCTATCGAAGTAGATCCTGGTCTGCAGCTCTTCCCGCACAAATTTTTCCGCCAGCTTGGGTTCGATGGAAACAGTGCCCAGCTGCTCAATGAGGGGTATGGCTTCTGAAGCAAAGAAATCCCTCTGATTTGCCGGAAAAGTAAGGGTTTGGCGGCTTTTTCCCGACATGGTTTTAAGGAGGTTAGGCAGGAAAGACTGTTGCTCGGGTGAGACCTGGTAGATATCCTGAGCGTAAAAATAATAGCGTCCATCATTCGTAAGCTGCAGGGGAAGTTGGCTTTTCAGAGCCAGGGTCAGGTCCTGTTCTTTTGACTCAACGGCAAAATCCAAGGGAATATCCTGGCGAATCACCCGGATAGAGCGAGGGAGGCCGGCGGCTCCTGCTTTTGAACCGGCTTTTGAAGAAGTGTGGGCTAAGGAGAATTCTTTATCACCTAAGGCGTCGAATAATTTCCCTAAGTAGTATTGACTTAAAATGAAAGGTTTCTGACTGAAGGGGGATGCATAATAAAAACTCCTCTGTTCATTGAAGGCTTCATATTGCCTTAACATTTCCTGCAGCATGTCGATAACAAGTTGATCCTCTGCACTAAAAGTTTGAACAAAGGGGTCGTAGGTGAATTGTTTGCCGAATTTTAGTAAGCGGCCACCTTGGACTGCGGATAAGAACTCTTCTAAGTTTTTTACCACATAAAGGCGTGCAAGTCCGACCTTGATTTGCAATTGGGCATGGATCTGACGATGGATTTCTATTTGAAGTTCAAGTTCAAGACTTAAATTTTCGCGAACCGCTTTGGGTTCGGATTTCGTAAATAAGGCCATGAATTCAGAGACAGATTCTTTGACTACAGCAGTTCTTGGCAGAGGAGCGGCCAACTTTCTTTGCACGGCCTTCAGAGCAGCTATCACATGCTTACAGGCTCCAGGGTATTCTTCAAAGGCCGGACAAGTACAATTACAGGAATAAACTGAGCCGTTTTTCCTCATGATTATCTCTACATCATAAAGCCAAGTGCCAATGACGACTGCAGAAATCATGTTCTTTTCCCCATCGTAAGATAATTGGCTGACCCTGCCGTTAAGGGCATAGGCTACTCCCAGCTCATAGGCCTTTTTACTGGAAGCCAAAGTGCGAATCTCCTGTTCAGTAATACCGGTAAAAGACATTTTGCGGATTCCCCCAAGTATTTAAGAACTATAGGAATAGCATACTCCAGCACTCTTAGGGCAGTCAAATTAAATAGAGATTAAACATTGTGATAATGGCTCTAGTATTATGGCAAGGTGTTATGCTACAATATATCTAATTTAAGTATATACTGCCGAGGAACGATCCAGTAGGCTGCTCGTTTTACAAGAGAGGGAAGGGGTGGTGCAACTTCCTGAAATGAGGAGACTGAACCCAATCGTGAGGCTTTGATGATGAATCAAACGGCTCCCGCCGTTATCGGGTTTAAGTGGCGTATGGCAATAAAGGTGGTACCGCGGAAGGCTTCTTTCGTCCTTGGAAAAGGGATGAAAGGGTCTTTTTTTTATATCAGAAATCCGCGCCGCACGGCGCTCGAAAGAGGGGACGATGTCAATGAAAAAGATCGGTTTTATCGGGGCAGGAAACATGGCTGAAGCCATTATTAAAGGACTGATCGCTACAGGAAAATACGAGATTCGCGTGACCAATCGCTCCAACCGGACTAAGCTGGAACAGATGAAAGAAGACTATGGGGTCATTCCGGCTTCTTTTTCAGAGGCGGTCAAGGATTCGGAGATCATCCTTTTGGCAGTGAAACCTAAGGATGTCGCGGAAGTGTTAGCCGAAGTCAATGAGCATATGAGGTCAAACCGGCTTTTTATCAGTGTGGCAGCAGGAATTCCTTTGGCTTTATTGGAAAAGCATTTGCCTGACAGCCCGGTCGTTCGGGCTATGCCCAATACTTCAAGCGCCGTGATGCATTCCATGACCGGTTTGGTCAAAGGGCAAGGGGTCAATGAAGAGAACCAAAGGGATGTGGAAGATATTTTCGGGGCGGTTGGGAAGGTTGTCTGGATATCTGAGGAACAGATGAATCCTCTTATCGCCATGAGCGGAAGTGGGCCCGCCTATTTTTATCTCTTTACTGAGGCTATGGTGAAAGCAGGGGTCGATATGGGCTTCAGCCAAGAGGAGGCTGAGAACTTGGCCAAAGAGACCTTGATGGGGGCGGCTAAGATGCTGGCCCATAGTGGAAAATCACCTGGGGAACTGCGGGTGGCAGTAACCTCACCCAAAGGAACCACCCAAGAAGCCTTGAATGTTTTCTGGGAAAAGGGCTTGGAAGATCTTGTGGCACGAGCAGCTAAAGCCTGCAAAAATCGTGCAGAAGAAATGGAAAGGGAGTATTTAGGGTGAATGACCTGCGTAGAATCGTCATAAAGGTAGGGAGCAGCAGTTTAAATCATCCTGAAGGCGGTCTTGATGATCAAGCTATCCATAGAATAGCCGGGGTGATTGCCGAGATCCGCAAGCTTGGCGTAGAATGTGTTCTGGTCAGCTCAGGAGCAGTGGCTGCCGGGGTTGGGAAGTTGGGCTTAAAAGCAAGACCTAAGGATGTGGCAGGTAAGCAGGCAGTTGCAGCCGTAGGTCAGGGAGTTTTGATTGAGAAATATGCCCTTGCTCTGGAGGAACGGGGCCTGGTATGCGCCCAGGTATTGCTCTCCCGTATTGATTTGGCGGAGGCCTCCCGTTATCGCAATGCTCAAAATACTTTAGAGCAATTACTGCGTTATCAGGTAATTCCGATTATCAATGAGAATGATACCGTGGCTGTGGAAGAGCTTTGCTTCGGAGATAATGATCGCCTTTCTGCACTGGTGGCAGGTTTGGTTCACGGGGATTTGCTGGTGATTCTTACGGATGTGGATGGACTCTATTCAGCTAATCCGAAACTGGACCCCAATGCAGTCCTCATCCGGGAAGTAGCGGATCTGACTCAAGTGATGGCTATCGCTGGAGGAGCGGGCAGCTCCATGGGTACAGGAGGTATGGTGACCAAACTAAAAGCGGCGGAAATCGCCACCCGTTTTGGTATGGGAATGTTCCTTCTTCACTCCAAGCGCATGAAGGACATCACCAAGCTGATTCAGGGAGAACGGCCCTTGGGTACCTATTTTATCCCTGCTGCCCATCGGATTATGGGAAAGAAACGCTGGATTGCCTATGGAGGATTGTCCGAGGGAAGCATTTTTATTGATGAAGGGGCTGTAAAGGCTTTGCTCAAAGGAAAAAGCTTATTGGCCTCAGGAATTACCGGCATCGACGGGATCTGGGAACGCAAAGAACTGGTACGCATCAACAATCCGGATGGGATAGAGGTAGCCCGCGGCTTAGTGGAGCTGAGCAGTGAAGAGTTAGAGGAAGTGCGCGGCAAACACTCGGAAGAGATGCTGGCCATCGTCCCCAATTTAGAGGGTGAAGAGGTCGTTCATCGCGACAATATGACTTTGATGGTCGAGTAGGGGGGGGGAGGGCGCTTTATCTTTTGGTGGGTATGGCGAGTGGGTGGCGGCGGCAGATGAATGAAAAGATGGTTCGGGTCAGGTAGCTTGACGCACAACGTTTACTCAATAGCTCCGGGGCTGGTCAACTCGCTTTCTTAACAGCTACGCCAAACCTCAGGGTAGTACCTGATGTGAACCGGCGGCTCCGCTACGTTAAGAAAGCTTCGTTAACCCGACCGCCCCTCCGCTAAATCGTTCTCTTTTGTGCGTAAAGCTACTCTGACGGGTCTCTTTTAAGCCCACTTTCATGTCCTTTCAGGGCCTTTTTTGGTGTAACCCGGCTATGCCGCTCAAGCGGCGCCGGAAAAGACGGAAAAAGCGGCTCAGGTCGGGCTGCTTATCTCGCATCGAGCTACTAAAATCTGAAAAGCGCCTTAGGTCAGACGGCCTACCCTACAACGCATTGCTGAAGCATGAAAAAGCAGCCCAAGGATTTTGATTTCAGGCAGAGAACGGATTTAAGCGAGCAGGCAAGCAATCTTCGCGAAAAGACTGCAGCGGAGTCGGGTTGGAAACAGGACGTTTCCAACCGCCCATTGAGCAGGAGCGATTTGGGCGGGCACCCGACGGAGCGGAAGTCTTGAGCGATTAGATTGCTCCGCGCAGCTTATGGAGTGAACGCCGAAAGCAAAATCCTGGAGATTTAGCTTGTGAGTCTTTTTCAGGGTGACAAAGCTTGGGAAGCAACCTATCGACGAAATAGTTAAATTCAGATTGAAAGGAGACGATTAGAATGGATTTTGCACCGGAACTGCTGACAATCGGTCAAAGAGCTAAGGATGCCGCTCGTAAGCTGGCTTATACCGGCACCGCCGCCAAGAATAAGGCTCTTCTGGCTATGGCGGAGGCCTTGCTGAGCCATGAACAAGAGATTTTAGAAGCCAATCAAAAGGATGTGGAGAGGGCCATTCAAAAGGGAACCAAAAAATCCTTAGTTAATCGTTTGGCTTTGACCTCTGAAGGGATTCGCCAAATGAGTGATTCCCTTAAAGAAGTGGTCAATTTAGGGGACCCGGTAGGGGAAGGGGAGTTTTGGACCCGTCCCAACGGTTTGCGCATTCAGCGTACCCGTGTTCCCTTAGGTGTGGTGGCGATGATCTATGAAGCCCGTCCCAATGTAACGGTAGATGCGGCGGCTCTCTGCCTGAAGTCCGGCAATGCGGTCATTCTCCGGGGAGGCTCCGAAGCCATTGAGAGCAATAAGGTTTTAAGCAGGGTGATCTCTGCAGCGGCGGAAAGCCAGGGTATGCCGGCGGCCTGCATTCAACTTCTGGAGAATACGGATCGGCAATGGGTTCAGCAGCTCATGAAAATGAACGGGTATGTGGATGTCATCATACCGCGGGGAGGTGCAGGACTCATTCAGACCGTGGTTAAAGAATCCACAGTCCCCGTCATTGAGACCGGTACCGGAGTATGTCATGCTTTTGTAGACCGGGAAGCCGATCTAGCTAAAGGGGTCAGCATTGTCTTCAATGCCAAAACCCAAAAACCCGGGGTATGCAACGCCTTGGAGACCGTGCTGGTGGATGAAGCGGTAGCTTCAGAATTTCTGCCTCTGCTGGGGGAGAAATTCCAAGATTATGGGGTGGAAATAAGGGGCTGTGAAAAGACCTGTGCCATTCTCCCTTACGCCACTAAAGCCACGGAAGAGGATTGGGGAACAGAGTATCTGGATCTCATCATCAGTGCCAAAGTGGTCAAAGATGTGGATGAAGCGATGGACCATATTTATCACTATGGGACCAGGCATTCAGAAACCATCGTCACCGAGAACTACACCACGGCCCAGCGGTTCCTGCATGAGGTGGATGCTGCAGCTGTTTATGTCAATGCCTCCACTCGCTTCACCGACGGCGGACGCTTCGGCTTTGGAGCAGAGATCGGTATCAGCACCCAGAAGCTTCATGCCCGGGGACCCATGGGGCTGCAAGCATTAACCACCATGAAATATATGATTTATGGTGAAGATCAGATTGTAACTTAAATCAACATTAATTGCCATGGAGACTCTTACCATGGGTTCAATTCCCTAAATAATAAAACATAGACTCATCCATACTAGTTTTAGAGTTTCGTATGGGTGTCTTGTCTATTGATTAAGGAGGAATTGAAATGGATAAGAGAATCCTGGAAAGCGTTAAAGAGTTCTACAAAAATGTTAAAGGGCAAGAATTCTTCCCGGATATAATTCCGTACATGGAATATTCACCCGATGAGCAAGAGTACAAGAATCATTTTAATTTCTAAGTTTAAGACTTGTCTTAAGTTTTGTCTTCTAGCTCTAAAAGGGGCGTGTGAAAACTCAGTCATAAAAACGCTTGGAATGAAGTGACCCCATAAAGTTAGACAGGTTTATTATTAGGCAACCTGTTGGGCATGAGTTCGGTATTGTACCGGACTCATGCCTTTTAATTTTGACTTAATTCGTTTGTTGTTGTAGTAATCTATATAGTTAGCAAGTTCTTGCTTAAAGTGTTCAACACTTTTAAACTCTTTTAAATAAAGAAGTTCCGATTTCATAATACCAAAGAAATTTTCAATAATAGCGTTATCGTAGCAGTTGCCTTTACGAGACATACTCTGTGTAATACCACGTTCTTGAAGGGCATGGCTATATTGCTTCATTTGATAGTGCCACCCTTGATCAGAGTGAATCAAGAGCCCGTTCCTATCCGTTAACCGTTCAAATGCTTGATCTAGCATCGTAGAAACGAGGGTATAGACTGGCCTCGAACCGATTGTATAAGTAATAACTTCACCATTAAATAGATCCAGCATCGGGGACAAATATAATTTATCTCCAAATAATTTAAACTCCGTTATATCCGTAACCCATTTCTCATTTGGCCTTTCAGCATTAAAGTTGCGTTCTAAAATATTAGGTGCAATCTTACCCACTGTCCCTTTGTACGAGCGATATTTCTTCATACGAACAAGGCATTTTAAGCCTAATTCATTCATGATACGTTGAATTTTTTTATGATTGACCTTTTGTCCTTGGTTCTCTAATTCATCTTTAATTCGACGGTACCCATAACGGCCTTCATGATCGTCATAAATTGTTTGAATCAATACTTTCAGTTCTGCATCTGGATTAGAACGATCCAGATTTTTGACCCAATAATAATATGTGCTACGCGCAATATCCGCAAGCTGGAGAAGTGCTTTCACCGAAAATTCTTGCCTTAATTCATAGACTACTTGAACTTTGTCTTGTTTGGTGATTTTTTCTTGTTTTGAACTAAGGCATTCAACTTTTTTAGATAGGCGTTCTCCATACGTAAACGTTCATTTTCCAGCTGTAATGCCTTTATTGATCCTTCGGCCGGAGTCTCATTTTTTTCTATATTATTATTTCTTTTTTTCATGGGTGGACGCCCCTTTTTCTTTAGTTCAAGGGCGTCTAATCCCTGCGTTTCTAGTTGTCGCTTCCATTTTAATATCGTGGAAGGTGCAGGGATGTTAAAGATTGCAGCCGTTTGTTTGATAGACGTCCCTTGTTTGTTCATATAGTTAAGTACGTCTAGTTTATATTCTAAAGTATACGATGTATAGTTCTTTTCAAAAGCTTTTTCTCCATGAAATTGATACTGTTTAATCCATGTCTGAAGATTGGAATTATGCACCCCGATAGATGCTGAGATTTCTCGTTGACTTTCTTTACCATATAAATAGCGTTTTACAGCTTTTAATTTCTCTTCAACTGTAAATTTGGCCATAAAGAAAAGCACCTCCAACTGTTAGTGGATGTCTAACAATTGGGGTGCAGTTCAGAATCGAGAGATTTCAAGCGTTTTTAGCGCATTATAAAATAAATATTCTTCCCCAAACATCTCTTTTGCATGACCGGCAGATTGCTTGACCCCGCTCTGTCGGTCATGCATTTTTTAAAGCTGCGCAGAATAAAAGTGTCATGTTTTTCACTACAGAAATTTTTGGCCTAAAGGGTATAATGGAACCAAGTTTATAATAGGGGGGGGCACCCATTTGTTTATATCTAAGTTGGATTTTTGGCGTGCTTTAACCAATAAGGTGGTCAGCCAGGCCGGAGCGGACGTCTTTATGGATGTCCTTCAGGAAATTATCGCTTTTTTTGCAGCCGATCAGGGTTATATTTATCTGTTTAACAGCAATGACCAACTTCTCCCCTTAGCTTGTTATCCCCAGGAAATCACTGAGGTGAGATTAAGTGAAAACCTTCGAAGGTATATCAGTAACCTGAATCAGGTCACTATCTATACGGACGATACGGTGTGCACGGATCAAGGGTGTCAACAGGAAATAATGGCCATGGGGTATGCGACCCTTGCCTTTGCTCCGATTTGGAAACAGGATAAGGTTACCGGCTTTATGCTCCTGGCCTGGAAGGAAAGCCACCGGTTTAAACGCGATGATGACGATTTGCTCTATACCATCGGAAACCTGCTGGGCATCGGTTTATTCAACGCGCATTTGATCGGCGGGATGCAGATCCGGGAAGATGAACTGCAAACCATGTGCCGGGCCCTGCTGAAAGCCAAAGAAGAAGAAGCAAAGCGAATCTCCCGGGAATTGCATGACGAGGTGGGGCAGGATCTGACAACCATCGTTTTGCGGCTGAAAATGATCCAGGGCCAGAACGATGTGGAAATCATCCATGACGATGTGAAGGATTTGCTCTTTATGGTGCGGGAGACCCTGGCTGACGTGCAGCGGATTGCCATGAACCTCCGGCCTTCGGCTTTAGACAATCTGGGTTTGCTGCCGGCGATTAATTGGCAGTTGGATCAGTTCCGGGCCGACAATCAAGTGGAGATCGCCTTTCATCATCCCCCTAAATTAGAGCAGCTTACTGAAGAGCAGGAATTATTGCTCTACCGTGTGCTGCTGGAGATTCTGACCAATATATCCCGCCATGCCCAAGCAACCAAGGTGAACATTTGTCTGCAGCAGGCAGAGGACCTTTTGACTCTGCAGGTAGATGACGATGGCATCGGCTTTGATCTGGAGGGCAGCAATACCTTGGGATTAGGACTGATGGGCATGAAAGAACGAATTAAGGAACAGAACGGAACCTTCCTGCTGGACAGCAAGATTGGCAAAGGAACCACGGTGACAGTGGCTGTTCCCATGAAGAACCCGGGAGGAATGAAGGTGTAATGGAAAAGATCCGTCTTTTGCTGGTTGATGATCATACTCTGCTGCGCCGGGCCTTATCTGCCCTTTTGCAAGGTGAAGAGCACCTTACGGTGGTGGGTGAGGCCGGCAGCGGCGAAGAAGCCGTTGTGCTGGCCGGGCAGCTCCAGCCGGATATTATTCTGATGGATATCACACTGCCGGATATGGATGGACTGGAAGCCACCCGGCAAATTCGCTGTCAATATGAAGGAATTAAGATCATTGCCCTGACCATGCATGTGGAGGAAGAATACCTGCTGCAGTTTTTAGCGGCAGGCGGCAACGGCTACCTGCATAAATCCACAGCCGATCTGGAACTGCTACAGGCTATTGAACGGGTCATAGCCGGAGAAATTTATCTCGGGCCAACCGGAGTGCAGGTGCTGGCCAACCGCCAGTACGTCCGCCCCCGGGAAGGGGATGTGGACCCGGAAGTGCTTTCCATGCGGGAGCGCCAGGTGCTGGTGCTGGTAGCGGCCGGCTGCACCAGCGCGGAGATCGCCAAAAAACTGTTCTTATCTCCCAGCACCATTGATACTTACCGCAACCGCATCGCCAATAAGCTGAATTTGGAAAGCCGTTCCCAGTGGGTGGAATATGTGGCCAGGCACCGCCTGGATTAATGTGTAGAGGAAATCTCCACAGGATATCGCGGATTTTTGGTTATTATGATCTTACCTTTTCTTGACAGACATTTCACATGCCTTCCCGTACAATCAGGGTGCAGGCAAAAGGAGGAGAACCCATTGGCTACAAAACAGCTGCCGCCGCAACTGGAAGAAACTGCAGAGTCTTCCCATATCACCTTAGTCGTCTCCCATCCCTGGCTGCAGGAAGCCTTTATGCGTTTGCTTCAGGATGCGGGGATTACCGTATCCGTGATGGCGGCGCCAGAGGAACTGCTGGAGGGCGTGGATGAGACTGTGGATATCGTGATGGTCGATGTCATGGCTTATCAGAGCCAGTACCGGCAGTTGTTCGAGATGATGAGACAAAAACATCCGGGGCTTTTGATCATTGCCCTGTTATCCGAACATACAGCTTACCATGCAAGCAACGTAGCCGGGGCCGGAGCCAATGGGATTGTTATCAAAGAGAATGCGGATACTGAATTGCTGTCGGCCTTATACAGCACACTGTCAGGATCCCGTATTACGAAAATCTCCTCCCGATTGCTGAATGCTGTAAAGAAGTGTGAAGCCATGCAAGAAGAGGAGGTAGCCAAATTGATCGAAAAGAAAGAGCTGGAAGAAAAAGATGATGGAGGTCTATTGGGGAGTAAGTTTGGCAGAAGAAGTTTCTTAAAAGGTACGGCCGCGGCCGCGGCAATGGTTGGTGTTACCACATCCGTGCCAGGAGGGCTGACCAATATGTTAAGCCCCGTCTCGGCCCAAGCCAGCGAAAATCCGGAAGAAAAGGTTTACGCAGTAAGCTGCCGCAGCAATTGTTTTTCCGGCTGCCATTTGAATGCCACCGTCCGCAACGGAAAACTAGTGAAAACGGAAATGAGAGAATTTCCAGATCCCGAGTACAGCCGTGCTTGTTTAAAAGGACTGTCTCACGTCCAACGGGTTTATGATCCGGATCGTTTAAAAAAGCCAATGAGACGCGCGGGTAAACGGGGTGAAGGCCAGTGGGAAGAAATATCCTGGGATGAAGCTATTAATGAAATCTGTACCAAGTGGAAAGCCATTCGCAGCCAATACGGGGACAGTGCGGTTTCCTTTGCCAGTTTGTCCGGTTGTTTTGGCATCAACTCGTGGTATAGCTACCAGCCTCTGATGAATTTAATGAACGCTTCTTCATTTGCGCACAATGTAGACGCGGCCTATGCTTATACAGCCTTTACTGTATTTGGTTTAGGCCCTTTCAATTGCGGCAATGAAACCAAAGATATTAAAAATGCCCGGAGTATTATCGTCTGGGGGTCTAACCCGGCGGAAGCTCAGATCCAGAGCTGGCATTTTTTTGCTGAAGCCATCGATAATGGGGCGACGATGATCGTCATTGATCCGAATTATACAATTACCGCATCAAAAGCGAAACATTTTGTGCCCGTCAACCCGGCGACCGACGGTATCTTGGCGATGGCGATGATCAATTTGATCATCGAAGAGGATTGGGTGGATTGGGATTTTGTAAAGAAATCCAGTGTCGGACCTTTTTGGGTGATCGAATCGGAAGATAAGGATTTGGATGGTTTATTTTTACGTACATCCCATTTCCGTCCTTTGCAGGAGGGAGAAGAAGATACCATCCTGGTTCGTGACGCCAACGGAAATTTTGCCTCACCCCAGAGTATTTCCGATCCCGTGGTCGAGGGTGCCGAGCATATCGAACTATTGAAAGACGGCGTTAAGATAGCCGTTAAGGTTGAGACGGCCTATGCCAAGCTTAAAAAAGCCATTGCAGCCTACACACTGGCTGATGCTGTGAAAGCTTGCGGTGTCGATGAAGCTATGATTCGGGAAATTACCCGGATTTATGCAACCCAAGGACCTTCGATTATTTATAACGGCTACGGCCCCGACCATTATACCAATGGGCATCAGGCGGTTTTTGCCATCACCGCTCTGGCCATTCTTACCGGCAATGCCGGCAAAAAAGGCGCCTTTGCCGGGAACCCTGGCAATGCGGCCCTGTTTCTTAACTATGGAGCCGCAGTCCCTGATGGAATCGCCACCAAATCTCCGGTAATCAATAGTATTGTTGGACCGGATACCATAAAAAACAAAAAATATGGAGATATCCCCGTGGATGTGAAAAGCCTCTACGTCAGCTGCGGTAACATGATCGGCAATTGGCCGGATCGCAACGCCTGGCTGGAAGCCTTTGAACAGTTGGAGCTGGTTGTGGTCGCCGACATGACCATGTCGGATACCGCCATGTACGCAGATATCGTGCTTCCGGTTTGCCATTGGTTCGAGATGTCCGACATTCTCACGACGGTTACCCAACATCCCTATATGCTGCTGTCTGAGAAGGCCATCGAACCCCTGTATGAGAGTAAAACCGATTGGGATATCATTGCTCTCCTGGGACGCGGTATGGGATATGAAAAATATTTTAATAAGACCGGAGATGAATTTGTAAAAGAATTCGTGTTTGGCGCTCCCCAATCCATGAGGGCTCTAGGTGTTCCTGAGAATGTCACTTGGGACAATTTAATGAAGGAGAAGGCCCTGCGGGTTTTACCTGGGGACAATTATATTCATGGTGAAAACGGTGTCTTT
Source organism: Desulfitobacterium sp. PCE1 (assembly GCF_000384015.1). Classification (NCBI taxonomy): domain Bacteria; kingdom Bacillati; phylum Bacillota; class Clostridia; order Eubacteriales; family Desulfitobacteriaceae; genus Desulfitobacterium; species Desulfitobacterium sp. PCE1. The sequence continues at coordinate 2,005,785 of NZ_KB913023.1, forward strand.
CCCACGGCCCATGGCCGCGCGCAATTCTATCTGGAACGTCCCTATCCCATCGGCGGTTTTTATGGGCAGGAAGTGGATTTGGTGAAAGAACGCCTTCCCTATTGGGAACCGGCTACAGAAGTATTTGCAGATAATCCCCTTAAGGAAAAATACCCCCTTTCTTTGATTCAGGGCCACAGCCGTTTTCGGACGCATACCCAGTGGGGATTGGGCGTTCCCTGGCTGAATGAACTGATTACCAAACACTCCGAGAAAGAACCCAGTGTTCAGCTGAATCCCTTGGATGCAAGAGCGCGGGGTCTCCAGGAGGGTGATCTTGTCAAGCTTTATAATGACCGGGGATATGTAGTAGTAAAAGCCATTTTAAATGACGGCATCCGGCCTGGGACGCTCCTCATGTATAAAGGCTGGCAAAGAGATCAATTCATTGAAGGGCACTATCAGAATTTGACCCTTAGCAAGGCCCATGGTTTTTGCGCGAATTCCCCCTATTTTGATGTGCTTGTCGAAGTGGAATTGTACAAAGGAGGGAAGCACTGATGCGTTATGGAATGGCCATTGATTTAAAGCGCTGTATCGGCTGTCACACCTGCTCCGTAGCTTGCAAGCAGGCCAATAATTTGCCGAACCATATTTGGTGGAACCGGGTGCTGACCATGGGCGGGGAAAGTATCGATACGGCGGAAGGCTCTTATCCCAATGTAAAAATGCAGTATTTAACGGTAAACTGCCAGCATTGTGAAAACCCGCCCTGCACCAAGGCCTGCCCGGTAGGTGCTACGTATAAAAGAAAAGAAGACGGCATTGTCATCCAGGATTATGACAAATGCATCGGTTGCCGGATGTGCATGGTGGCTTGCCCTTATAATGCCCGCAGCTTTAACTGGAGCAAACCGGAGTATTATGTGGACCACGCCGTGGGAGATATTGACGCCCCGGCCCATCAATACAATGTGGTGGAAAAATGCACCTTCTGTGTGCACCGGATTGCCAAAGGAGAAAAACCCGCCTGTATGGTGTATTGTCCGGGCCGCGCCCGCTACTGGGGAGATCTCGATGATCCGAACAGCGAAGTAAGCAAGGCCATCCAAGGCCGCAGCTACGTCAAATTGCTCGAAGAAAAGGGTACCAAACCCTCCACCTTCTATTTAACCTAGGAAAGGGGCGAAACTACATGAGTGCAAAAGAGCAACGCAAGATCTTTACCCAACCCCTGTTTATCATCTTCGCCCTGCTTACAGCAATCGGCCTCGTCTGCTGGTTCCTGCAGCTGACCAAAGGGCTGCAGCTTACTCATCTGAACAACTACAACACCTGGGGCCTCTACATCATCGGCTTCATGATCTTCACCGGCATCGCGGCCGGCTCGCTGATCATCGCTTCCTCGGCCTATCTTTTTCCGGCCATGGCGGAATACAAGCCCTATACCCGGATCGCCGCTTTTGTGGGAGCGATCGGCAGCGTGGTAGCCGCCGGGCTCTTTATCATCGTGGACATCGGCAACCCGGAGCGGGCCTGGCATATCATCACCAGCGCCAATATCGCTTCCCCCATGTTCTGGGACACCGTGATCCTGGGCACCTATGTGATCCTAGGTATTTTCTATACCCGCCAGCTCATGGCGGTACACGCGGGACAGAAAGAAGAAAAATCTCTGAAAGCGATTTCCATCGTATCCTTTATTGCCGGGCTCTCCGTCATGGTGACCTCCTTTGTCTTTGCCCTGCAGGTAGCGAGACCGTTGTGGAACAACCCGGCGGAGCCGGTGTCGTTCTTAGCCGCTGCTTTGGTTGTCGCCTTAGCCCTCTTACTCATCATCTTTGCCATACTGAATAAAAGCGGCTATATCGACATAAGCTTGGAAAAGCTTAACAAGCTCGGTAAACTGGCCGCGGTATTCCTGTTCTTTGAGCTATTTGTTGTCCTCGGGGAAACCGCCATCGGCTTGTATGCCGGAACAGGGGAAGAAGCGGAGATCATCCATTGGCTGGTAACCGGAGAAGGGGCGCCGTTTTTCTGGATAGAGCTGATAGCGATCCTCGCCGGACTGGTGCTTCTGTTAAGCAGGAAGTCAGGAGCCTTAATCTTAGGTTCAGCAGCAGCGATCTTGGCTGTCTTTATGATCAAGTACAATCTCCTTCAGGCCCAGCTTTTGAATCCGCTGATCACTTATGCGGGGCCCCCCGGATACGGCGGCGGAGAAGGGGTCTATCTGCCCTCTTTCATTGAGATTGGCGTGGCTGTGGGCATTATCTCCCTGGGGGGACTGCTGGTGATGATTGGGTTGGATAAACTCAGCCTGGGGATAAAATCCGGTCTGAACATGTCCGGCTTAGAGCGCGGAATTAAGTCCAAACAGGCCTAAACTTTTTCTGTTTGAGGAACGCAATTTTCAGCGTTCCTCTTTGTCGTGATTTTTCACTACAGAACCTTTCCAGAATTGGGAGTATAATTATGTTAAGAATAAAAGGTGAACAGCGTTAGGAGGAAATTATGCAAAAAACAACTCAACAGGAAATGCAAACGGCGATCGCAGCCTCGGATCTCTATCAACTGCTGGCGATGTGGCTGCAGCTGCCAACCAGGGAAATTGCGGCAGGTTTGTTGAATGGAAGTCTAGCCGAGGATGTCCTGGCTATTTTTGATGAACTGGGATTTCCTGCTCACCTGCAGAAAGGTTTGAAGTCGGTATTTTCACAAATTCAGGAGGAGAGCAAAAGTCAGGAAGAGCTCTTTTCTGATTTGCGGAAAGAGTATACCCGCTTGTTCACCCACCCGAAGCAGCCCCAGATCCATATTTATGAATCCCTCTTTCTCTTTAATCCGGAAGGAGACGAGGCAAGGCCATCCCTATTCATCAGCCCGGCGGCTTTGGATGCGGAACGCTGTTATAAAAAAGCAGGCGTGGCCCGTGCCAAGGAAGTCAACGAACCCGGCGATCATATGGCAACAGAGATGGAATTCATGATGTTTCTTTATCTGCAGAAAGCTAAAGCCTTGCAGGAAGGCGACCGGACTGAAGTTGAGCGGAGAGGGAAAGAAATACAGGAGTTTTACGAGATCCATTTGCAGAAATGGGCGAAAGAATTTTTTGCCCGCTGTAGCACCTTGAGTGAGCATCCCTTTTTTAAGACGGTGGGCGAAATCGGAAGTATTTTTATGAAAGAAATGTTGCCGGCTCATTAAAGCGGTTTGCGTACGGACTGCAGAGGAGGCAGAATATGAGTATGATATTTAGCAAGGGCGCTTATATAGACATTGAAGAGAAGCGATGTTTGAATCTGAGGCACCAGGAGGTTGAGTGCAGCCATTGCCTGGGGCATTGCCCGGCGGAGGCTATTGTTTACAGCGAGGGTCATATTTATTTGGACAAAGATCGATGCAGCGGCTGCGGGTTATGCTTCAGCGATTGCCCCACCGAGGTCTTCCGCTCCAAACAATGGGATGAAAGCACGATCATCCGAGATATTGAAGACGAAGGATGGAAAGTTACCGAGTTTTTCTGCGGCAGGCATACCGCACCGTACAAAATGGATAAGGCGAAGGACCGGGGAGCCGTCCAACTGCCGGCTTGCCTCAGTGCTGTTTCCAAAGGGGCCTGGTATGAAGCGGGCCTGAAAACGGAAATAGAAATCCACCTGGACCAATGCAAAGACTGTCCTCTGGCCAAAACCATTCCGCGTTTGGAGTACAATGCCGGTATAACCGCGGAATGGCTGGAGGCCTCAGGAGAATCCCCAGCTTTCAGCTATATCCGCTTAAGCGGTCAGGGTAAAACCAAAAAGAGCTTGTTGGCCATTGAAACCGGTTTAAAGGTTACCTCCCGGCGTGATTTATTCGTATCCTTAATCAATAAAGGACAGCGGTTGGCGGGGAAAGGGACCGGCGGAACAAACACCTTCCCGGAGGAACACGATAAGAACATGCGCAACAGCTGTCTGCCGGGTTGGCAGCGGCGTCTTGGCGAAGTGCTGCAGCAAAACAGCAGCAATAAAGACAGCGCCCATCCGGCCTACTGGCCCACCATCAAAATCAATGAGCAATGTGTGAACTGCGGGATGTGCAGCCGTTTCTGCCCTTCCGGAACCTTGCAGATCACAGTTAAAGAAGGTGAGTGCAATCACCTGTTTACCAGCGGCTTCTGCCTGGACTGCCGGATCTGTCAATTGTTCTGTCCCCGGGGGGCTATAAGCAGGGACCGGGAAAAAGTCAAAAGGCCTTTTGAAGTGTTGTCCATCGCCAATAATTCAAACACGACTTGCCAGATTTGCGGGTCTGCAACCGCTCATCGCGGCAAGAATTTATGTTATTGGTGCGAGCAGGAGGCTGCCAGCGATCAGGAGCTAAAGAGTTCTTTCCGAAAAATGTTCTCAATAACGAACAATTAAATGAACCAACCCGTCCTCTGTGTTTGGTTGTTTCAGAAATAGTGCAGTATAGTCAAACTAAATGGATGATATGGCTCTCCTTCGGAGAAACTAGGAAAGTTGTTAAAACTATGCCGTTTTTGAGGAGTACTGCAGCCATGACAGGTTCAACACTCACCATTCTGCTTAGCTTTGGGACAGGGATTTTGTCCCTGGTAGGGCTTATGTCCATCTTTATCTCCATGAACAGTCAACACAATGTGCAGCGCAGCCGGGAGATCCTCTGGACCTTGGCTGCCCTGCCCTATGAGAGGAATTTATTTCATGAGAAAGGCTCGATTGGCAAGGAAGTCTTTCGCCACTTCATTATCTATGAACAAATTATCAATCAAAAGCATGGTTTTTCCAAGATTATCATTCAATTTGCACAATATGCCCTGGGGTTTTGCATCCTTATCTGGACCACTATGGGCTTTAGTCTGATGTTCTCGGAGCGCCCTCTTTTTGAAAAGATATTCATCTTCAGTGGCTGGCTTTTGACAGTTTCCTTTACCCTTTACTTTATCCTGAAAATCTTTGAGGAACTTAAAAGTACCAGTAAGGTAGGACGCCTGCCTGCTGTAGAAGAAATCGTGGATGCCGATCGTGTCAACTCAGGGATAAGCGTGGTGACATTAGCCGCCATCTCTTCCTGTATTCGCATGGTGGATTCAAGGGTCTATTTAGGTTTTCCGCTACCTTTTAAAAACCTACGCATCAATCTTTCCTTTTTCGATTCCAAAGAGGGGGGCCTTCCCGACATTGGTTCCCGTCTGACCTTTAAAGAGTGCATGGAAAGCTATACACCCCTCGACCCGGAGAAGTTTGAAATCTTGGAAGATGACTACTGCTGGTATCTGATCAAGATTCTTGATCATCATAAAAACGGACACAAAGATAGTTTGATTACTCTGGAGGTTCTAAGCCTGCAGGGCTTGGTGACCGTTGAGTTCTATATCGAAGAGTTCTCTGGCCAAAAGAATACCAGCTTAAATATTTACCCCTATTCTTTTGAAGAGCGCTTTATTAATCGGGTAAGCACCTTAGATCCCTTTAGCATTAATCAAATTAAGAGTAGTACAGAAGTGAAGGAAGAAGTGAACTCTTGCTTGAATTAATGGATTTGCTATCAAACAATGTAGAAAAGAAAATTATTATAAACTAATCCCACATATATTGTGTGAAACTTGTAACTAATTAGGGTTGACTTTTCTATAACTCCTGGTGTATGGTCATTAATGTAAATCTTCGTGTTAATAAAAATTTCCAGATAGTAAAAATCTCCCCTAAGCACCTCAAGATCAATTATTTTTAAACTCAAATATTAAAACGCGACGACAATCCTCAGCATCGTATGTGAAAATAAAATCAATCACTAGTTCCCGTCGGAGATAAGCTAAGGCTTATTCTATTAAACTTTATCTAAAGGAAGGTGGTGCTGGAGGTAAAGGACGTAACAGCGGGTACCTAAAAAATATAAGGGAGGCTTAAGAATGTCTAAGGAAAAGAAAGAAGAACTGAAAAGGGAAAAACTTTCGCGTAGAGATTTCTTAAAGAACGCGGGTATTATGACTGCGGGTACGGCCGTAGGTGCCGGCTTCCTGCTCTCGGGCTGCAGCCAGGGAACACAAGGGGAAACTGCAAAACCTCAAGCTGCTGAAGCAAAGCCCTGGCTACCGGAAAAATGGGATAAGGAAACGGATGTCGTCGTTGTAGGTACTGGCTGCGGTCTAGCTGCTGCTATTGAAGCAAAAAATGCCGGATCAGATGTTATCGTCCTTGAAAAAAATGATTGGGCCGGCGGACTGTATAAAACGGCAGGGGGTCACGCCATCCTTGGTGGGACACGGATTCAGAAGGAAGGAGGAATACAGGATAGCCTGGAAGATTGGTTTGAAGATGAAATGAAAGCCAGCGGATACCGTGGGGTACCTGAGCTGATTCGTACTTATGTAGAAAGAGGACCGGAACTTATCGAATGGATGGAATCCATGGGCTTTAAATGGTACGCCACTGTGGGGAATTCTAGTCCGGAAGTTCATCGTGTCAATCGTTCCCACTATCCGGCAGCCAATCCGGAGGTATACGATGCTAAAGCCAACAATCCCATGAGTTTTGGCTTGGCCTGGACCACAGTCTGGGAAAAAAAGCTTCAGGAAATGGGTGTTCCTATCCTTTTCAAACACCGGATGAGGAAGGTTTACCGGGAACCCGGTGGTCCGGTTCTGGGGGTATCCGTAGAAACTCCGGAAGGCATGATTGCTATTAAAGCCCGTAAAGGCGTCATACTTTGTACAGGAACCTGGACGGACAACTACCGCATGGCTCAGGCTTGGGACCCACGGGTCGTGGGACCGGATTGCTTTGGGGACGGAGGTACCCCGGCCGACGGAACACTGTTTGTCGACAGTGCCGGTGACGGTCATTTCGCAGCTGCTGAGATTGGGGCCGGCTTCAGCGATATGTCCTTTACTTCATACATCTATCTCTTCTATGGTTCTCGTTCATACTGGGGTTGGGAACCGCCCGATTTCAAAACAGCAGCTTATTACGCCGATGGAAAGGGAATTTCGCGTTCTGCCGCCTTCTTTGAGCGGGTTATTTTGGTAAAAAACGATGGTTCCCGTTATATTAATGAAATAGAGGGAGCGAAGAAAGCTGACCCGGCCAAAGGTGAAGCCGGCGGTCTGAACGAAAACCCTGAATGGCCCTACACAGCCAAATACCTTAGCCTGCCCCAGCCTCGAAATGTTTGGGCGATAGCCGACTCTGACAGTGCTGCAGCCTTGAAATGGCCAATTGAGGACTTGAAGAATCCGAACCCCAAGAAGGGGCTTATGTTTGATCCGGCCTGCATCGCTATCGCCGACAGTATTCCCGAATTGGCGGAAAAAATGGGTATTCCAGTTGCGGAATTGGAGAAAACCATCAACCGTTACAATGGTTTCGTCGATGCAGGCAAGGATGAGGATTTTGGCAAAACCACTCTATTCAAGATTGCCAAACCGCCTTTCTACGGGCTGAAAGCCTCCTTGATCCGTCACACCCAACGCAATGGTATCCGTGTTAATACCAAATCCCAAGTCATTGAACAGGCCGACCAACTTGCTGGATACAAAGGCAAAGCAATTGATGGAAGCATTTCCATTGACCAGGAAAAAGTCATTCCTCATCTCTATGCCGCAGGTGAGTTAGGGAATGCCATGGGCTGGAGACGTCCACACGGTTCCTTGGGGAACTATGCCACCGTCGCCCGCATTGCTGGGGAGAATGCGGCCAAGGAGACGTCATGGGGGTAATGGCACATCAAGTAATTCTTGAGATTGTTGAGGCTCCCTTTACGGCAATAAATCCAGGAGCTTTTATTATTATAAAAGCCAGAGTGACTTGTCCTATGCGATGCAATTTTAAGGCCGATAAAGTCCGAATCATTAACCATGATGGAAAGGTGATTAAAGAAGCTCCACTGGTTATCCCTATGGGCACGGCCTTTGAAACGGATCCGATAGTCCTTAAAGCGCCGATCTTGGCAGGAAGCTTTACCTGGAAGGCTTGTTATTACGAGCAAGAGAAAGAAGGAATCACCCACCTGGAGACTTCGGTTCCTGTTTCCTTTACAGTAAAGCCCCTTCACATGACCGGCATAGCCATCTGGGATGTGCCCTCACCCGTAGTGGCCAAGGAAACTATGAAATTCAAGGTTGGGGTGAAATGCTCTGCGGATTGCCGGCTCACCGGTCAAGTGATCAAAGTCTATAATCACAAAAACAGGGAAGTGGCTACAGCAAAACTTGGCGATAAACCTTGGGCGGAAACTCAAGCACTCTATTGGACAGAGGTGAAATTACTGGCCCCTGATCAAGCAGGCAGCTACAATTGGCAGGTAAAATTTCCTGAGCAGGATAGGGAGACCCCACACCTGGAGACAGAGTCCTCCTTTAGTTTCAGAGTGGCGAACCCGCCTGAATGTACCGTAAATGTAAAAGTAATGGACGGGAAGGATAGGACCCCTATTCAAGGAGCTGCCGTAATACTTCACCCTTACAAGGGGGAGACGGATGAACAAGGAAAAGCCTGTTTTGAGATAACAAAAGGGGAATATCAGCTTTATGTAGGCGGGCTAAATTCCTATGAAAGCTGGCAAAGCAAAATAATTGTCCAGCAAAGCACATATATGGAAGTAGAGCTGGAGAGTTCAAACTTTATGGGAGATTAGGAAGATAGAGGAAAGAAAGTTACATAACAAAGCAGGCCTTTGAAAAATAGTTTAAGGCCTGCTTTGTTTTAGGAATCATACCAGCTATTATAGAAAAAATAAATTTAAAAGAATTGTTATATACAAGGTGTTTTTTCTTGCGATTCTTATAGAATAAACCTATACTTGTAATTATATCAGTTTTCTATATAGAGGATAATAGGGGTGGAGAACTATGAGTATGAATTTTATCAAAAAATTACCGCCGGCGGAAGAAATTATTGCCCACTTGCCTTTGAGCAAGGAGGTTACTGAACTCCGGGATAAACGAGTGGAAGAGATGAGAAAGATCCTGACCAATGAAGATCAACGATTCATGTTGATTATTGGTCCTTGCTCCGCAGATCATGAGGATCCCGTTTGTGAGTATATTGAACGATTAGCCAAAGTGCAGGAAAAGGTCAAAGATGCCATCCTGATCGTGCCCAGGATCTATACCAATAAGCCACGCACCACAGGAGAAGGCTATAAAGGAATGGTTCATCAGCCGGATCCGGAAAAAGCACCGGATATGTGTGAAGGTATTAAAGCCATTCGCCGCTTGCATATTCGCGCCGTATCGGAATTTGGGATGCCGGCTGCTGATGAGATGCTCTATCCGGAGAACTATAGTTATCTCGCAGATGTCTTAGGGTATGTTGCCATCGGAGCCCGTTCCGTCGAAAACCAACAGCATCGCCTCACGGTCAGTGGCGTTGAACTTCCGGTGGGGATGAAAAACCCCACCAGCGGCGATATTACCGTCATGTTTAATTCATTAATTGCTGCCCAAAGCGACCATTCCTTCATCTATAATGGGTGGGAAGTTGAAACCACGGGGAATCCATATGCTCATGCCATTTTAAGGGGAGCAGTAAATGCTAACGGGGAAAATATCCCCAATTACCATTTTGAAAATCTCATTCAGACTGCCCAGGAGTATGAGCGACTCGAATTAGCCAATCCAGCCATTATCGTGGATGTGAATCATGCCAACTCCATGAAGCGCTATTACGAACAGCCGCGTATTTCCCGGGAGGTACTGCTCAGTCGCAAGTACGATTCCTTGCTGAAGAAAATGATCAAAGGCTTGATGATCGAGAGCTATCTGGAGGAAGGCCGGCAGGGCATCGGGGAAAATATCTATGGGAAATCCATTACAGATGCTTGCTTAGGTTGGGAAAGTACGGAGAAATTAATTTATTTTATAGCTGAGAATGTTTAACCACCGCAATGTTTAGCCACCGCAATGTTTAGCCAGACTATCCCGGAACAGGCGGAGATGATGTTCTTCATCCTTGATAATACGTGCTAAGAGCGCTTGGATGTAGGGATCCTGAATCTGCTGAATATGGTTCCGGTAATTGTGGATGGCTGCTTCCTCGGCCTGGATATCGGCGCGCAGCTGGGCACAAAAATCAAAATCGTGATAACTCACATAGAGAGGGGTCCAAGGCTGCTGGCAGCCATCCCAATAGCGGGCATTTCCTCCTAAGAGCAGAATCGTTTCTCCTAACATCTCCAGATGCTTCATCTCAATGATGCTTATCCCTTCTTGCAGAGCAGCAACCTCGCTCCAAGCGGGGTGAGTATCCATCTGCATATGATGATGGACATACTGCATTATAGCGGTAAGCTCGCTGACTTGGCCGGCATAATCGTCATACAGGAGCTGGGCATAGTATGGGTTTTCGCCTAACACTTTAATTTCAGGATAAGGTTCATCCACACGGTATTTCTCATAGGACTGGGGGCGGGACTTGTCAGGAAGTTTGATGACTTGACCTGGAAAAATGAGAGTAGGGTTTTGTATCTGGGGATTAGCTTGTTGCAGCTCTTCTAAGGATAGACCATGTTTTTGCCCTATGAGGTAGAAAGAGTCCCCGGGTTGAACGGTATAGTCCATTCGCATTCCCTCCATTAGTATTCCGTAGGTAACACATCCGAGTTTGATCCTAATTATTAATGCCTATGTCAGGAATTTAAGCATTATAACTGTTGGCCATAGACGGCGCTCTTTTAATGTCTTATGACTTGTGCTATACTTTAACTAGAATTACAACTGCATAATCACTAGGGGGGCCGAATAAGGTCGGCTGAGATAAAGGACCGAAGAATCCTTTGACCCTTAACCTGATCTGGGTAATGCCAGCGTAGGGAAGGTGGACAATAACATGCGTTTATTAGAATACAGACCTACCTGGGTCTGTATTTTTTTTATTTTACATAAGAAAGGTGTGGTTTAATTGACACAATTGGAAGAAGCAAGAAAAGGAAATGTTACTCCGGAAATGGCCAAGGCGGCTGAATTGGAGGGAATTACGGGGGAGGAACTGAGGCAAAAAATCGCCATAGGTGAAGCGGTTTTACCCTGCAACATCAACCACAAGGGTCTTCAGCCTATCGCTGTCGGTAAGGGCTTATCTACGAAAGTAAATGCCAACATCGGAACTTCCGACACCTATCCGGAGTTAGCCAATGAAATGAGAAAATTGGATGTTGCTCTGGCGGCTGGTGCACATTCCATCATGGATTTAAGTACAGGCGGAGATATCGATGAAGTCAGAAGAACCATTATCCGGCACTGTCCGGTCATGGTTGGAACGGTTCCTTTATACCAGGTCATGGTGGATACGCATCAGACCGGCCGGGGCTTAGTGGAAATGACGGATGAGGAAATATTCGCCGGGATAGAAAAACATTGCCAGGATGGAGCGGATTTTATTACGGTTCACTGTGGGGTAACCTTAGAGGTCATTCAGGAGCTCAAAGAGCAGGGACGGGTGATGGATATTGTTTCCCGGGGAGGTTCTTTTATCACCGCTTGGATGCTGCATCATAAGAAACAAAACCCGCTTTTTGAGCAGTACGATCGTCTGTTAAACATTGCATTAAAGTATGATGTTACTTTGAGTTTGGGAGATGGCCTGCGGCCAGGTTGTTTAGCAGACGCCACAGACGGTCCCCAAATCAAAGAACTGATCACTTTGGGGGGCTTGGTCAAACGGGCCCAGGAAGCAGGAGTACAGGTTATGGTGGAAGGCCCCGGACATGTTCCCTTAGATCAAATTAAAGCAAATATGCAGTTGGAAAAAACCCTCTGCCATAATGCCCCTTTCTATGTCTTAGGCCCTTTGGTTACCGATGTGGCTCCGGGATATGACCATATTACATCTGCCATTGGGGGAGCTATCGCGGCTTCCAGCGGTGCGGACTTCCTCTGTTATGTAACCCCTGCTGAACATCTTGGCTTGCCCACGGAAGAGGATGTTAAGGAAGGGGTCATTGCCGCCCGTATCGCGGCTCATGCAGCAGACCTGGTTAAGGGGGTTAAAGGGGCTTGGGAATGGGATCTGGAAATGGCTAAAGCCCGCAAGGCTCTGGATTGGACAAAACAAATCGAGCTTTCCATCGATCCGGAAAAAGCGGGGCGAATGCGAAAGGAAAAAAATGAAGACAACCAGGAACGCTGCACTATGTGCGGCAAGTTCTGCGCCTATCAATTAATCAGCGACTATATGGGAACCCCTTTTAAAGGATGTTAAAACGATCTCTTGAAAATCAATCTTAATGAAAGAAGGAGAGAGTTATGAAAGAAAAGTTGATAGAAGCTCTTCAAGCCGTCAAACAAAAAACTCCCTTGGTCCATGCTATTACCAATGTTGTTACAGTCAATGACTGTGCCAATAGTTTGCTGGCCATTGGAGCATCCCCTGCCATGTGCGAAGCAGTGGATGAGGTGTTTGAATTCAGTCAGATTGCCAGTTCCCTGTATCTGAATTTCGGAACGTTTACCCAGGAACAGGAAATGGCAGTCTATCTGGCCACCCGGGGAGCGGATTTAAAAGGGATTCCGGTGATCCTTGATCCCGTAGCCTGCGGCGCCATTCCCCGTAAAAAAGTGACGATTGAAAGATTGCGCCATTTTGGCCGGTTTACGGTTATTAAAGGAAATTTGGGCGAGATAAAGGCTTTGGCCGGGCTGGAAGCCAGGGTCAGAGGGGTGGATTCTCTTGATGAAGGAAAGGATGGTCTGGAAGCTTGTCAAAGTCTGGCCAGAGCGTACGGGTGCGTAGTAGCCGCTACGGGCAAGGTGGATATCATTACTGACGGAAAAAATTCCTGTTTTATTGAAAATGGAACCGAGATGCTGACCCGGATTACTGGGGCAGGCTGTATGGCGGGGGCGTTGGTGGCTGGTTTCTGTGGGGCTTATGAAGATGCTTTCTGGGCAACGGCAGCGGCCTTGATGACCATGTCTCTGGCGGGAGAATTGGCCCAGGAAACATCCGGTGGGGGACTGCCGGGAACTTTCCGGGCTCACCTGATTGATCAAATCAGCCTGGTGGATGGGGAACTGATGGAGAAAAGAGGGCGGGCGCAATGGCTGTAGATTATAGCCTTTATTTGGTCACGGACCGAATTTTAGTAGGGTCGAAAGATTTTTTACTGTCCCTTAGAAAAGCTTTGGAGGGTGGAGTGACCTTGCTCCAACTGCGGGAAAAGGAGGCGAATTCTCGGGATTTTTATGAAATTGGGTTAAAAGTAAAAGAGATGGCAGCTGAGTTCCGGGTACCTCTGATCATCAATGATCGGGTGGATCTGGCCCTGGCCCTGGATGCCGATGGGGTGCATATAGGTCAAAAGGATCTCCCTATCGAAGTGGTCCGAAACATGATCGGCTCCGACAAAATCCTCGGCTATTCTGTTTCCAGCCTGGAAGAAGCACTCTGGGGGGAGAGGCTGGGAGCGGATTATCTGGGGGCCGGCCCGGTCTTTCCGACAGGGAGTAAAAAGGATGCTTCAGAGGCAATCGGTTTAGCAACCCTTAAAAAAATCAAAGACAGTGTCAATCTTCCGGTTGTCGGCATCGGCGGCATCGGACCGGCAAACCTCAAGGAAGTGAAAGAGACAGGGATTGACGGCATCTCCATAATTTCAGCAATTCTAAGTCAGGAGGATCCTTATGCTGCCGCAAAGGGTTTGGGGGATTTATGGAAGAGCAGGGAGATCAATGAATATTGAAAAGAGGAGGGATCGGGTTGAAAAATCTTTTAACCATTGCCGGCTCGGACTCTAGCGGCGGAGCGGGTATCCAAGCGGATTTGAAGACTTTTTCTGCCTTAGGGGTTTATGGGATGAGCGTCATAACCGCGGTGACCGCTCAAAATACTCTGGGGGTGGATGAGGTCGCCGAGATAGGACGGGATATGGTTAAAGCTCAAATCGACGCAGTTTTCAGGGATATCCCGGTGCATGCCGTAAAAATAGGAATGGTGTCCAATCCGGAGATCATCGAACAAATCGCCTTATCATTGAAAGAATGGAAGGCCTCCAATATTGTCGTCGATCCGGTGATGATCTCTAAAAGCGGTTACTCTCTTCTAAAACCGGAGGCTGTGGCAACTCTGAAGCAGGAATTGATCCCCATGGCCCGGGTCATTACGCCTAACCTGCCTGAAGCCTGCTGCCTGCTGGATATTGAAGCCTTAGCTGAGGAGGGTATGGAGCTTGCTGCTCGGGAGCTCCATCAATTAGGGCCGGATAGTGTTCTTATTAAAGGAGGACATTTAAAAAGAGCTGCCAACGACCTTCTTTTTGACGGAGAGGATTTTTCCTGGTTTAAGGCACCCCATTTAAACCAAAAGCATACCCATGGCACCGGATGTACCCTTTCATCAGCCATTGCGGCTCATTTAGCCTTGGGCTATGATCTGAAAACAACTGTACAAAAATCAAAAGATTATCTTTTTGGAGCCATCGAGCACGCCCTTCCCTTGGGGCATGGTGTTGGGCCGGTGCACCATTTTTATCGAATAGCTTATCGGTAGACTGGAAGGATCATCACCATAAAGCCTACAGACCAAAGTCCGATTTTGGACCGAGGTCTGTTTTTTATTGACTTGGTGTTATCCGCTTTGTTTGCGGATAGAATAGGAGTGAATCCTTGATTTTATATTTCCGGTAGATGAGGTAAGCCAATGCCTATAGTAACTCTCTCCGATGGAAAGCTCCATTACTTGGATCGTGGAACAGGTAAGCCCCTTGTCTTTATTCATGGACTTGGAGCGAACCTGAGCTTCCATGACCCGCAAATTGAGGTTTTCAGTCGGACTCACCGGGTCATTTGCCCTGAGTTACGGGGCAATGCCCGGTCCAGCAAACTCACCGGCCCTATCCACAAGATCCTGGACATCCAGTGTCAGGATGTTGCAGCCTTAATGGAGCATTTGGGTATTGAGCGAAGCGTTTTGGCGGGCACGTCTTACGGCGGTGTCTTATGTTTTAACTTTGTTCTTCGTTATCCTGAGAAGGTTTCCGGGTTGATCATTGGGGATGCTCTGGGAGACACTCAAATAAGCAGCTTCAGGGAAGCTCTTCTTATGTTCGTGCAATACATAGGGCTATGGGGGCTTTACCTCCCCAAGCCCTTGCTGATTTCTATGGTGAAGTATCAATACAAACAATGGCCTTATGCACGGGACCATGTGGTGAACTTTGTCAGAGGTATGCGACGGACAGAATTTCTGCTTCAGCTTTTGGCAATGAATCGAATTGATTTTTCTCCTTATCTTAAGCAAGTAAGTTGCCCTGCCTTGGGAATTGTAGGAGAGCAAAATAAAGTGGGGGTGGGCTGGATGAAAAGTGCTATGAAGGAAATTCCTCACTCTTCCCTGGAAATCGTTCCTCATTCCTTGGATCCTACGAATCTGTGTCAGCCCGAACGATACAACTATTTAGTGAAAGAATTTCTGGAAAGACTGAACTATATATAAATGAGAGGGAAAGCTATCCATCTTCCTATGTCGTAATAAAATTATAGAATGATAACATTTATCATTTGGCTAGCGGAGATTTTTGTGCTAGGATAATTATGTCAGCGGTTTTGGAGGTTTATTGCCAGACCAGGGGAGCTGTACCAGGATTCTTTTCTAGATACGACAACGATTAGCAGAAAGAGTGGAGTTTCGAAGTGACTATTTTTAAGCGTTTTATCAGCTACTACAAGCCCTACCGAGTGCTTTTTTACACGGATATGCTGTGTGCAATCATCGTATCCGCCATTGATTTGTCCTTTCCCATGATTCTAAGCTATTTGATCAACAGGGTATTTACTCAGGGTCGGGAAGTTATTCTGGACACAATCCTTGCGGTGGGTATAGCCCTATTGGCTATGTACATCATCAAATATTTTTGTCAGTTTTTTATCGTTTCCTACGGACATATCATGGGTGCAAAAATGGAAACGGATATGCGGCGGGATCTGTTCACCCATCTGCAGAAATTATCCTTCTCCTATTATGACAAACGCAATACGGGAGAGCTTATGTCCCGGCTGGTTGCGGATTTATTCGATATCTCGGAGTTAGCTCACCACGGACCCGAGAATCTCTTTATATCGATTTTAAAAATTGTCGGTTCCTTTGTTATCTTAATGACCCTTAATGTCCAAATGACTCTTGCACTCTCGATTGTAACCCTTATTATTATTGTTTTCAGCCTCTATAAAAATAAAGTAATGCAGCCCATCTTCAGTGATAACCGTGTCAAAATCGCCAAGGTGAATTCCAGTGTTCAAGATAGTCTGGCGGGAATTCGGGTGGTCCAATCCTTTGCCAATGAGGGGATCGAGAAGAAGAAATTTGCCCGAAGCAATGAAGCTTTCCTCGAATCAAAAACAGGAGCCTATAAGGTCATGGGCGGGTTCCACGCCTGGAACTCCTTCTTTGAAGGGCTGCTCTACATCGTGGTGGTCGTCACAGGGGGCATTCATATTGCCAACGGGACCTTAAGGGCTTCTGATCTGGCGGTGTATATTCTTTACATCAATATCTTTATTAATCCGATTGATGTTTTGATCAACTTTACGGAGCAATTCCAGAAGGGTTACGCGGGCTTTAAGCGCTTTGTAGAGGTTCTGGAGACCCACCCGGATATTAAAGATGAACCTGGGGCAAGACCTTTAACCCAGGTCAAAGGGGATATTGAGTATCAGAATGTCTCCTTCCGCTATGATGAGGAGGAATCCCATGTTCTCAATCAGGTCAGTCTGAAGATCAAAGCAGGTGAAACCATTGCCTTGGTAGGTCCTTCCGGCGGTGGGAAAACCACTCTGTGTTCCTTATTGCCGAGATTTTACGAAGTGACTTCCGGAACCATAACCATCGATGGTCAGGATATTCGTAAGGTGACTCTGGCCTCCCTGCGCAATGCCATCGGGGTAGTCCAACAGGATGTTTACCTGTTTGATGGAAGCATTAAGCAAAATATCGCCTATGGTAAAGCGGGAGCCACCGATGAAGAAATCATTGAGGCAGCGAAAAAGGCCAATATCCATGAGTTTATTACATCTCTTGAAGAGGGTTATGACACCTATGTCGGTGAGCGGGGAGTAAGACTTTCCGGCGGTCAAAAACAGCGACTGTCCATTGCCCGGGTTTTCTTAAAGAATCCTCCCATCTTGATACTGGATGAAGCCACCTCAGCCTTGGATAATGAGAGTGAACGCTATATTCAAAAATCTCTGGAGGAGCTGGCTCAGAACCGGACCACGATTGTTATTGCTCACCGTTTGAGCACGATTCGCAATGCCGATGAAATTATCGTGATCACAGATGAGGGAATTAAAGAAAGAGGAAATCACCAGGAACTCCTAGAAATAGATGGAATATATGGCCATTACTATAGAATGCAATTTGAGGGATTGGAAGAATGATTCCTCTGCACGATGTTTGCTCGGGTCGTGTAGCTTTACGCACAACGCTCACTCCATAGCTCCAGGGCTAGTCAACTCGCTTTCTTAACAGTCGAGCCAAACCCCTGGGTAGTACCTGATGTGAACCGGTGGCTCGTCTAAGTTAAGAAAGCCTCGCTGACCTAGACCGCCCCTCCGCTAAATTCGTTCGCTCTTGTGCGTAAAGCTACGCTTGGAGGTCTTTTTAGCACTTCTTTTTTTCAGAGTGGAAATTAGTTATTGCAGCTGAAGCAAAGTTTAAACTAAAAAAATAAGAGAGCGGGGAATATAAGATGGAAGATATCGGAGGAGAGCAGCGGTATGACCAATCTCCAGTCAAGAAGCTTGCCATTTTAACAGGGGGCGGAGACTGCCCTGGGTTGAATGCGGTGATTCGTGCCGCTGTAAAAACAGCTTGCCATCGTGGCATAGAGGTTGTGGGGATTCAGGATGGTTTTCGGGGGGCTGTGGAAGGGGATTTCCGCCCCTTAGGACCTAAGGATGTCTCCGGTATTTTACCCCGGGGAGGAACTATTTTGGGAACCACCAACCGGGATAATCCTTTTGCCTATCCCACACGGGTCGGAGAAGAGCGGCAGACCCAGGATCGTTCCGATGAAGTGATGGAGAGGTTCAAAGCGGAAGGAATTGATGCCCTCATCGCTATCGGAGGAGACGGAAGCTTAAGTATCGCTTTGGAGTTTGCCAAAAAAGGGCTTAATGTGGTAGGTGTTCCCAAAACCATCGACAATGATCTGATGTGCACGGATTTGACCTTCGGCTTTCAGACCGCTGTGGCCACTGCACAGGATGCTTTGGACCGGCTCCATACGACAGCCGAATCTCACCATCGCATCATGATTTTAGAGGTCATGGGACGATATGCCGGTTGGATCGCTCTCTATGCCGGGGTGGCAGGGGGAGCGGATGTCATCTTAATTCCGGAAATTCCTTATCAGCTTGAGAGTATCGCCAAAGCTGTCCAGGGACGAGCCCGTCTGGGGAAACACTTCAGCATCATTGTAGTGGCTGAAGGTGCGAAACCTCACGGGGGAGAAATGGTTGTGGAACGCACTATGCCTGGGAGAACGGACCCTATTAAATTGGGTGGAATCGGGGCAAAGCTGGCAGCGGATTTAGAGAAGATCACCGATATGGAGACCCGGGTAACTGTGCTGGGGCATTTGCAGCGGGGAGGTTCTCCCATCGCTGTGGATCGGGTACTGTCCACACGCTACGGGGTGGCTGCCGTCGAAGCCGCTTTGGATGGTGATTTTAGCATGATGGTGGCATTGCAGGGACAAGATATCGTTAGAGTGCCTATGGCAGAAGCCGTTCATAAGCTCAAGAAGGTGGAGATTGACGACCCTGTCTTAAAAGCTGCACGAAGCATGGGTATCGAATTTGGCGATTAAAGCTAATCGGGAATTTAGGTTAGAGAGATCTATTGCAGGTATTTAATGGAGGGATTGGCTTGACCACAGTGGCATTGATCATTGCCATTCTGCTGTTTATCCTAGGTTTATTAGGCACTGTTCTGCCCATTTTGCCGGGGGCTATTCTCATTTACGGCGGCATGTTGATTTATGGGCTGATGACAGGATTTGCAACCCTGGATTTTAGCTTCTACCTTATCCAGGGCCTGGTCTTTGCCTTTATTTTTCTGGTGGATTATCTGGCGACTGCCGCAGGAACACGTCGTTTTGGCGGAAGCAGACAAGCCGGCTGGGGAGCGGCCTTTGGGATGATTGTCGGGCTCTTTTTTGGTCCCCTGGGAATCCTTGTCGGACCTTTTTTGGGTGCTGTGGGGGCGGAATTGCTGCGTAAAACAGAGTTTAACCAGGCCATCCGCGTAGGCTTTGGTACCTTAGTAGGACTCCTGGGAGGAACAATCATCAAGCTTGGTGTGGAAATCCTCATGATCATTTACTTCTTTATTAAAATTTAAGGGCAAAGTCCGGCCCGCTAAGGCCGGACTTTTAAAATGGTCCAAAGGCTCAAAAACGGCAGCTTTAATGACCTGGAAGGTAAAAGTTAATAATTGTCAAAGATAAAGGTCAAATATGGTCAGAAATCAATATTGAAGTTTTTGGGTAAAAAGTTTACACTAATATCAGAGAAGGTCAGAAACGTATATGCAGAGGTGTCTTCTATGTAAAATTTAATTTCCGTGCCACGAGTCATTTCCTTTACCAGAGTTAAAGAAGAAGAGATTAAAGCCAAATATGAAGATGGGGTACTCCAGGTAACCCTGCCCAAAATGGAAACATCTGCACCGAAGAAACATCAAATCGACATTGACTAAGGGGGGACGCACAGTTCCCCTTTTCACCATATTATGGAGTGAACACCCGCTGATGAATACCCAAGGAAAGAAACTATTAAACTAGGGAATGAAGGGAGGGGATGTCCTTTGCAATATAAGGATTATTATCAAATTCTTGGTGTGGAGAAAAAGGCAACTCTCGAGGAAGTCAAAAAGGCTTATCGAAAGCTCACCAAAAAGTATCACCCGGATATTAATCCGGGCAATAAGGAAGCTGAAGAAAAGTATAAAGAGATCAATGAAGCCTACGAAGTCCTCGGAAATCCTGAAAAACGAAAGAAATACGATAGCTTTGGCAATGAATTCAACTACCAGAACGGCTATAATTTTGACCCCTCCCAATTTGGATTCGGGAATGGTCAGTTTGAATTCAAGACCACTGGAGGAGGCAATTACAGCGATTTCTTCAACCTCTTCTTTGGAGAAGGGGGCTTGGATCTAGGTAACCTCTTTGGTCAAAAAGGTCCCCGATTCCGGGGAACACGTTCCCAGTTTGTTTATCCAGGAGAGGATGTTGAGTCGGAATTGCGCATTACCCTGGAAGAAGGCTTTCAAGGCGCCGAAAAACAGATATCCCTGAGAGGCAGGACCGAGCAGAAAAGTCTCTCAGTGAAAATTCCCAAGGGGATCAAAGAAGGAGAAAAGATTCGGCTCAAAGGACAAGGTGAACAAGGGGTTAATGGGGGAGAGAATGGAGATTTATATCTAACCCTTCGTTTTCATCCTCATAGTCATTATTCTCTGGAAGGGATTAATCTCACCACAACCGTTGATATTCTCCCTTGGGATGCAGCCTTAGGGTCCGAAGTTACGGTGAAAACCCTGGACTCTACAATCAAAGTCAGAATACCTTCCGGGATACAAACGGATAATAAGATTCGTGTCGCCGGAAAAGGGTATATCGATCGGAACGAGACGCGGGGGGACCTCTATATTAAAGTGCGAATAATTAACCCAAGCTCCATTAGTCCCGAAATGAAGAGCCTGTTTGAAAAGTTAAAGGATCTATCCTAGGAGCAATAATCGGTGATGTTCTTACTGGATATAATTAATAGGCGTATCCTCTTTAATTCCGTAGCACTGTTTCATAAAGTAGGGCATATCATTCCAATTCCCTAGATTATAACCATAATAACTTGGAGGCACCTTTTTCAGGAGGAGCTCTCCTTTTTTTTCTCCCTCATGATATTGTTTTATGGCCTCCAGATTATAGTTCTGCGGAATGGAAGCTTGATAGTAGCCGTGAAGAGTACTGCCGAAAACCATAACAGAAATAAGGCAGAAAAACACACCCAAACCGACTTGAATAAGCTTTATCCCGCTCCCGGAACCTTCTTCTCTAAACATTGAGTAGAGATAATGAATAAGTGCAAGGCCAAAGATCACACCTCCGGCAAGGGCGGGGAGTTTCTCCTGAAGGCTTAAGGTCAAGAAAAAGAAAGCCAGAGATAAGTAAAGGGTATTCCGACGGAAAGCCAGGACTGAATAGAAGATAAAGACACTGAATAAGAGCAGTGAAGGAAACATGACCTTATAGGTTGCTGCAAAACGCGCATCCACAACGATCAGCATGATTTGAGCCCCTAGGGCATTGATGGTGTTGAAGAGCAGAAAAGGGTAATCCTTTTTTATCAGCATGATAACCGAGATATAGACTAAGGCAGAGAAATAGAGAAAAACAAAGGCAATAACACTTAACCCGTAAAAAGAATGAAGATTTTCATGAGTAAGATCAAAAGGAATCTCCTTGTACAAAAGAAGGTAGATATATCCGGTCAGGGCCGCGCATAAAAGAATGGCAAGGGAGCGATTGAAGATGCGTTGTTTTCGACACATGGGTTCGCAATACCATGTCTCCGCTGAAAAGTGTTTTTCTTGAGCAGAAGAAGTTTCAGACCGGAATTCAGATCCGGCGGTTCTTGACCATTCTGAAGAGGAGAGAGTCGCAGCTACGGATGGGGGGTCACCGGCTGGGGAGCCGGGACGGGAAAAGGCAAAAAGCCAAAAGATACAGCTAAGGCTGATGAGCATTACAAAGGGAGCCGCAGGTAAAGAGAAAATATTCGTCTTGATTAGTTCGGTTATGACATCTGTAAGAACTACCTCATTACCGGCAGTCCTTTCCCAGACTAAACGCTTTAAAGAACCGTAGCTGACCAGTATATACCCTAAGAACATGACTCCATAGAGGGGAAGAAACGTTCTAAAGGGCAGCTTTCTGCGGATAAAGTAAAGATAAACAGAGATCATGACAGTAAAGCCGATTCCGATCATTCCTACCTGCTGAGTGGAGGAGCCGACAAAGAAGGCCAGAGCAATAAGCAATAACTTTTTACTTAGGCTTCTGGAACCTATCCGGGTGTAGAGCAGATAAGCATATAATAGAACAAGGGCCATGGGATAGAGATAATTAAAAGCACAGGCAGCATAATAAATTGTTATATGGGCAATTTTTAGGGGCAAAAAGAGAAAGAATAAGACAGCGCAGAGCAGGGCAATCCAGAGGGAAGGATTGTCCTTTTTCTTATGGAGAGAGGATTCGGAGAAGGTGGCCATTTTGGCCAGGATATAGACTACCGACATGAGTATAAGGGGATTGAGGATACGGAAAAACTCGATTTGCGGTTTAAGAGCCAAGACCATTGCTCCGCCGATCCAGACCCGTCCATTGGAATTCAATTCATCAAGCAGAGCTTCTGGAAGGTAATTCAGCCCGTATTGAGCATCCCGGCTGTAGTATAAATCATCGGCATAAAGGAAAATGTAACGATGAATCCAGAGCATGGCGAAAAGAAAGACCAGGAGAATCAGCCAGTCTCTCTTTGAACATCTGGAACTGGATTTTAGATAAGCATATAGATTCTTAAACAAGATATCACTCCAATGAAGGCTGTTGTTTAAAAAAGCAGGTAATACGTCAATAATTTAATTAGAATTAATTTTCAACCTGTTTTATATGATTGTTTTTTGGGGGCAGTTCATTGATTTCCATAATCCTACCCGTATACAACGAAGAAAAACAAATATATGTCAATGTCCAAAGGATCCGCTCTATTTTATTAAGTGAAAAGATAAAGCATCAGTTCGTTTTGGTTGACGACGGGTCTACGGATGGTTCGTGGTCAGAGCTGCAGCGATTAGCCGAGGACTTCGATAATGTACTCCTTCTCAAATTCAGCAGGAATTTCGGTAAAGAGGCAGCTTTATGTGCAGGATTGGAGGCCGCGGCAGGGGATGCTTGTGTCACCCTCGATGCGGATCTTCAGCACCCTCCCGAGTACATTCCGGAAATGGTCCGTCTCTGGCGGGAGGAAGGGTATGAAGTGGTAGAGGGAATCAAAGCCACACGTGGCAGAGAAACGGTTTGGGGAAAAATAACCGCCTTGACCTATTACAGATTGTTTAATACAGCTACTGGAATTAATCTAACCAATGCTTCGGATTTTAAACTCTTAGACCGCAAAGTAGTGGAAGCTTGGAAAATGCTTAAGGAGACGGACACCTTTTTCCGGGGCATGTCGGCTTGGTTAGGGTACAAACGAATCCAGATTCCCTTCCAAGTTCAAGAGCGAAGGGAAGGTCAATCCAAGTGGTCCTTGCCAAATTTATTTAAACTTGCTATTGATTCCATAACCTCCTTTAGCTCCATGCCTTTACAAATCATCACCGGACTTGGGATAGGGCTTTTGCTTTTTGATGTGGTCTTAGTTGGTCAGACTCTCTATATGAAGTTTAGCGGTCAAGCCTTTACCGGATTTACGACCGTGATTATTTTAATTCTGGGTATCGGCAGTTCGATCATGATCAGTCTCGGCATTATTGGGATCTATATCTCGAAAATTTATGACGAAGTCAAAGGAAGACCCCGCTATATTATCTCCGAACAGAGAAAAAGTGTAATCAAAACAATTCGCAGGAGAATTCAATAATAGAGAGACCTGGGAGGGGAAGACCATATTTATCAAGTACATTATTGTCGGTGGCTCTACAGCGCTCCTGGAGCTATTGCTCTTTCTCGGGTTGCGAAGGGGAATCGGGGTGGATGTGGCTCCAGCCAATATTATAGCGATGGGAGTTGCCACGGGAGTCAATTTTCTGATGAACAGGAATTGGTCCTTTCGCAGCAGTACCAGGATAAGTCGCAGTTTTGTCTTATATATATCCCTTATTCTGTTCAATATGATTTTTACCACTTGGATGATTACACTTTTGGTGAGTTGGGGGCTAATCGACTTCTGGGCCAAATTCGTTATGATGGCTGCTGCAACAATTTGGAATTTTATCCTCTATAGGAAAGTGATTTTTACCTAAATGATAAGAAGCAAATAGACAAGAATACTGTAAAAGACAGTTAAAGAAAGCACCGGTGAGTTAAAAAACTAAACTACCGGTGCTTTTGGCTTTATCAAAATGCCGATTGCTCTATAATACGTGGCTATAGGTTATGATTAAAAATTTCCTTCAATTCGCGAGGAAGTACAGTATCAATTAATGTTGCCAATTCCTCAGGCGGTTCCTTCATACCTTTCTCCCCCCAAATAAACATAAGCTGTGAAGCAATTAACGCCGCCGCATCAATTTGGAAAAGCAAGGCTTTTGTGGGTGGGACCTTAATGTAGTTAGTTAGCGTTGTGGCGTATATGTCCCTAGAGCGTCGATAAGCATATTTTTCAACAGAATTGTAATCCACAGAATTGGCAGCATAGACATATACCGATCTTTCTTTATGTAGTTCCGTAAATAGTTTAATATGAGCCTGCAGCCATGTTAGCGTACGGCCAATTTGCTGGAGAGTATCCTTAGTCAAAAGATCAAAATGCCAGTTGACCACCGAATACTTATCCTGAAAGTAGCGGTAAAAAGTCTGACGAGAAACATGGCTTTCTTCGCAGAGTTGTTTAGTACTAATAGAATCAAGATTGTTTTTTTCGAGAAGACAACCAAGGGTGTGAAAAATACGCCACTGTACTTCATGGTATTCTTGCATCACTTGTTGCTCCTTAATTATGAATTCCACTGTGGTCAGGTTCTATAGAAACTAATATCTTTATTGAATTTTGTTTAAACAAAATTGAGACACTTCAGTCAATCTGTAACTTCAATACTGAACTTTAGCTTGTTACTATTATAACATAATATTAAGGTTTTTGAAGGATAAATATATAATATTTAACTGAAGTGTAAATTTATGATAATTCATGAGAATAAACACACTATCACAATAATTACTATAAGTGGAGGTGATTCTTAAAAAAATAAGTTCAAGATAGAAATAAAGGATAAAAAAGGAGAGGAAAACAGTGGTTGAGAAAAAAACAGGTTCTGAAGAAAAGAAATTATCCCGAAGAGATTTTTTGCGGAACACCAGTATTTTGGCTGGAGGAGCTGTTCTCGGTACAGGTCTATTAGCTGGCTGCTCAGAAGGTGCAGCAAAGGATACTCCAGCTCCAGCCACTCAAACATGGGATTACGAAGCAGATGTCGTTGTAATTGGTCTGGGGGGTGCAGGTGCTTCGGCAGCCATTGAAGCTTACGATGCTGGTGCAAAAGTTCTTGTTATAGAAAAGCAAGCGGAAAAGGCCCATTACCCTAATACGAGAATGAGCGGCGGCGTATGGCACAACCCTGATCCAATGGGCGACAGGGCAGCCCGGGTTGAGTATATCAAGGCTATGATGAGCGGGGAGAATATTCCTTGGAAGAGCGAAGGTGAGCAAGAACATGTATCTGCTGAAATGGCAGAGATGTTTGCTGACGGTATTATGAATGTAGAAAATTTCCTGATGACCCAAGCTCCCGATCTCGATCCCGCCGGCATGGCACCCGGGGGTGAGGCATCCTTCCCTATGTTCCCGAAATTTAAGGAAGCCAAATATGGCAAAACGATTAGTACCCGCTATAAGGATTTCCAAAATGCTGATTCCAAGGTCCCGGCCTATGAGCGACCCAAAGAGCAAAAATCCGCAGGGGAGGCTTTCTATTGGGCGCTTGTCGAAGAGGGAATTAAAGGAAAACGTCCGGAAATTCAGATTTTATTCAGTACTCCGGCCAAAAGGTTAATTCAAGGAGAAAATGGTGAAATTCGAGGGGTTATCGCTACTCAAGGCGATAAAGAGATCAAAGTTAAGGCTAAAAGAGGAGTCGTGCTGTCCAGTGGCGGGTACGAATATAATCTCCCCATGCGCAGAGCCTTCCTGGAGGGTCCTGGAGTCACAGGCTGGGGATTTTACGGATCACCGGATAATACGGGTGATGGCATTGAAATGGCTATCCTGGTGGGCTCAGGTCTGGTTAAAGTGGCTAAAGCAGCCTCCCGTATTGAGTCAGCCTTCCCTTACGGGAAAAATTGGGATGAAAAAGGCCTTAAAATGGGTTCCAATACTAGTGTAACCTCCTCGAAGAACAGTGTTATCGTAGATAACTTCGGTAAGCGATATACGGATGAACACATCATCACCGATTCCACACGACCCTATCGTTATCAATTCTATAAAGAAGCTGTCCACTATGACCTCTTAACTATGAACTACCCTCGGATTCCCAGCTGGATCATCTTTGATGAAACCCGTAGAGCCTCCAGTCCGGTGGTAAGCACCACTGGCTCAACCGTGGGTTATGGCTTCCTGCCTTGGAGTAAGGATAACTTAGATGCCATCGAACGGGGATGGATCCTCAAGGCCGATACCCTTGAAGAATTAGCGGAAAAGATCAAGGCCGATCCGGAAAACCGTGAACTCATTGATACTCAGACCCTAATCGACAACGTGAAGAGATTTAACGAATGGTGTGCTGTCGGTGAAGATAAAGACTTTGGTAGAACCCCTGCTACCATGGGCCCTGTTGAGAAGCCACCTTTCTATGCTATGAAGCTATATCCAGGGGGACCAAACACCAAGGGTGGTATTGATGCCAATGCCAAGAGGGAGGCCCTTGATTGGAATGCCAAACCTATTCCAAGGCTTTACACAGCCGGTGAAATATCTTCAGTCTTTAAGTTTACTTATCAAGCCGGTGGCAATTTAACCGAATGTATAGTATGCGGACGTGTAGCAGGTAAGAATGCTGCCGGGCTAACCCCTTGGTCGTAAGCTTAAGACTAATAGATGGATGAGGGCCAAAGCTTCTGGCCCTCTTTCCTGACTCAATCTTATCATCAAGGAGAATACTGCTATGAATGAATATACACAAGCTGAGATCGGACATAAGACTAATATTGAGATTTTGAACATCCTCCCTGAGAAAGTAAATGCTGGAGAGGATCTATTGATACAAGTCAGGGTTACGAGTGTTTCTAATAATGACCTTTTAGGCTGCAAAATTCAAGTTATAGATTTTTCAAGTAATATTGTAACTGAAACCGAACTGAATTTCTTCAACAGGATAGATAATGATACCTATGAATTCCCACTGAAAGCGCCAAAAGAACCTGGTGAATATGCATGGACAGTACTTTTTCCGGCCCAACAAAAGGAAGGCACTCTATTTAAGGAAAGTTCTATGCAATTCTCCTTTATAGTAAAACCCCACATGATCACAATAAGTTCTTGGGGTGTATTGTCTCCAGTGACTCAAGGCGAAAAATTCAAAGTCAATATTGGAGTAAAATGTTCCGCTGGTTGCTCTCTTGCAGGGCTTCCTCTCTTTGTAATGGACGACAATCATCAGCAGGTGGCCGTCGGCCATTTGAGGGAAGAAATAATGCCCCAGACTCATGGATTTTATTGGACAGAACAAGAACTCACTGCTCCAACGGATGAAGCCTTCCACAAATGGGCAATTCAATGCCGCGCACAGGAATTGGAGATCCAACACCAATCACATCCAGAGACTTTTCTATTCCGTACAGCAAAGCCACCTGAACATAAAATCATGATTAAGGTCATCAACAAATTTGATAAGTCGCCCATTCAGGAAGCCTACGTTATGCTGGGTTTATACAAAGCAACAGCTGATAAAAATGGAGTTGCCACACTTGTAGTGCCTGGAGGCAATCAAGAATTGTATATAACAAAAGATGATTACATATCTTTTCAGACTTCCCTTGAGATCAGCGAAGATACTGATATCAAGGCTGAACTTGAGTATTGCCCAGTGTTGTAGGAAAAATCCTCAGTCCAAGGAGTGGTTAAACTGAAAAGACAAAATATACTACGAATGATCTTACTTATTGTCTTGTCCTTGGTGGTTATTGGAGTGATTGTCGGATGTTCAAAAACTTCAGATACTGCACAAATCCCAACTCCACCGACAACTGGAGAGCCCGCGTCACAGGCAGCAGGATCAGAGGAGTGGTGGACACCGGATATGGATTGCGCTCTCTGTCATTCCAGTAATGTAGAATCTATGAAGAACACTACCCTCACCATCGCTGTTCATGCCCAAGAAGGCCAAAACTGTGTGGATTGTCATGGCTTAGAATCTCTTCAAGAAGCCCATAAAGGCGCCGCTACAGTCCCGGGCAATATCAATGTAAGAATGTCCAAAGAGATGTGCTTCGAATGCCATGGTTCCTATGAAGAGATAGCCGCTCTTACGGTAAACAGCACCGTACTTCCCAAAAAAGATGGTGGCTATGTCAATCCCCATGTTCGCCCCAATGAAAACCATGATGACAATGTAGAGTGCTATAAATGTCATAAAATGCATATGGACTATGACAAAAGAGCAGAGTGTTTAAGTTGCCATCACACAGGAGAGCTTACTTGTTACACATGCCACTAATAGACATGAGCAAAACAGAGTGAGGGATCTCAACATGAGAATCCCACACTCTGTTCTTCTTTTAAAAGGAACTGTATTCTTGACAATTATCCGGCATAGGGGTATCGTAAAGTTTCGATAAGTCTTATAAGCAGGTGATGTTCATGGATACCGCTCAAAAATCCAATCGGAGTCTTGTTTTAACTTGCATCATGTTAGCCACCTTTATGTCTGCCATTGAAGGGACCATTGTCGCCACTGCGATGCCTAGTATTGTGGCGGATCTTGGCGGTTTCTCCTCTTTTAGTTGGGTTTTTTCCGCTTTCTTATTGTCACAGGCTATTACTATACCCATTTATGGGAAATTAGCCGATCTTTATGGGAGGAAACCGATTTTTTTTATTGGGGTCATTATCTTCCTGATAGGTTCTGTTCTTTGCGGCTTTGCCACCACCATGAATTCACTCATCCTCTTTCGCCTGATTCAGGGAGTGGGTGCCGGTGCGGTACAACCCATTTCGGCCACCATCGTAGGGGATATCTTTGCCGCACATGAGCGAGCTAAAGTTCAGGGATACATATCCGGTGTCTGGGGCGTCGCTTCAGTTATAGGCCCTGCCCTGGGAGCGGTTTTTGTTCAGTACATTCATTGGGCCTGGGTCTTTTGGGTGAATATCCCTATTGGGATAATATCCATGGCAGGCATTTATTTCTTTTTTCATGAATCTGTGAAAAAGCAAAGTCACGACATTGATTATGCCGGTTCTGGATTGATATTTCTGGCAGTCAGTGCTTTAATGTTCATTCTGATTCAAGACGGAGTCGTTTGGCCGTGGGTATCTTGGCAGGTGGGAGGACTCCTTGCCTTTATATTGGTGGTTCTGATCCTTTTCATCCGTCAGGAAGAAAGAACAAAAGAGCCTGTTATGCCTCTTGGTCTATGGAAGGATCGTCTGATTACACTATCCAATCTTGCCACCCTGACAACGGGGATGTTGATGATTGGTGTGTCGACCTTTGTTCCCACCTTTGTACAGGGGGTGATGGGACAACCCCCTATAATTGCCGGTTTTGCTTTAACAGCCATG
Source organism: Desulfitobacterium sp. PCE1 (assembly GCF_000384015.1). Lineage (NCBI taxonomy): Bacteria > Bacillati > Bacillota > Clostridia > Eubacteriales > Desulfitobacteriaceae > Desulfitobacterium > Desulfitobacterium sp. PCE1. The sequence continues at coordinate 2,035,273 of NZ_KB913023.1, forward strand.
TCCATTGGCTGGACAGTAGCAGCTGCCTTAGTAGGCTTAATTATGGTAAAAGTCGGTTTTAGACCAACAGCAATCAGTGGCGGAGTGTTTTTATTAGCGGGTTCCATTCTCTACCTTATCATACAGCCTCAGATGGGATGGTTATGGGTTGCAGCAGGCTCCTTTACAGTAGGGATCGGAATGGGGCTTACCCGGACCGTATTTATCGTAGCAATCCAGAACAGTGTCCACTGGGAGATGCGGGGTGTGGCCACAGCCACGAATATGTTTATGAGCATCTTAGGAAATACCTTGGGAGCAGGGCTCCTGGCGGGGATACTTAATGGCCGTCTGTTAAATTATTTGAATCTAAGAGCAGCGGATATTAATATTCCCGTGAGTATCGACCTTGTCAACACGATTCTAGATCCCCAAAGGATGGCAACGATTCCAACTCATATCACGGCGATTGTCAAAGAAGGTCTGGCCTCTTCTCTTCATTATGTTTTTGGGTGTATTTTTCTTATGGCAATAATAAGCACTGTACTTTTAATTTTTCTGCCTGCAGAGCGCAGGGGAGAAGCTGAATAAAGAAACCGGCCTATTCCAGTTCATAAGGTACGATGTAGATTTGTTCTCCCATTTTACGGGCCTTAATCAGCTCGCAATGCCTTAATATGGCTATCTCCTTATCCAGCTCCCATTCCTTTAAGTTAAAGGAAGCCATCAGTTCGGGGCGGGTTAGTTTTCCGATTTCCTTGATTCGGTCATAGATATTACACTGGAGTTCGGTAAGTCCATCTGTTCCGCTCTCCCCGGAAAGCTGACGGTGAGTTTTGGCAGAATGAACTGCAGTTACATCACAGGACTTAGGAGGTTGCAGAGCACCTATATAGCAATCTTCACAAAGGATTTTGCCTCGATGGCTGTAGCTTTCACCATCAGTGATCGGATCCAGGCACCGTTCGCAGTTCATAGAGCATTCCTCCTTAAATTAAGAATAAAATGGTAACCTACCTTTAATAATTAAGCATCTCCAAGAGAACTCCTTCAAAACAATTCAGATAATTCCTTAAATAGAGTTTTTCTGTGCCGGGATGGTAAATAACCTATGCTTTTGATAGTAAAAAGGTGTTATACCAAAATAAAAGGGGAGAATTCCAATGAGTATTAATATTTCAAATAAATCCGATGTCTTTAAATTCGCGCTTGCTCTCTATGACTACCTTATCCAAAAGGGTCAAACTAAAGAAGCTAATGATCTCAGCCAATTAGTGGATTCCTGCTATACCAATGATGAATATGCTCTAAAGGCTCACCTCGAGGCTTTTAGACTGATACAAGAAAGGGTACAGATCTTGCCCCTTCAATATCAGCGTGCTCTTGAGGAGGCCATAACCTATATTCTTCAAGAGATTGACAGTAGGAAGGACAAGGATACTGCACAAGGGCGCTGTACTGCTGATAAAACAAAGGAGTGCAGCGAGAACACGGCCAAGGAGCAGGAATTTCAGGAAATTGAACTAAAACTTAAGGTTCACAATCCGCAGCTTGGGGAGAGGATACTGGAAGATCCTTTGATCAGAGAGTTAAGTCGAAATACCCGGCCCCAAGTCAAGGAATATGAGACAACCTATTATGACACTTGCGGCCATCAGCTCATTAATCACCAGGTATGCTACAGAATACGGAGTTCAGCAGGGGAATATACTGCCACCATCAAAGGATTGGGTTCATCTCAGAGTGGACTATCCATAAGGAGGGAATGGAATCGAAAATTATCGGAGAATATCCCTACCTTAGAACCTTTTAAGGATCTGGCCATAGGCCAAGAATTAGGGAACTTTGTTAGAGATGAAGAACTCCTCCCTATTTTTGTCACTCGGTTTAAACGAACCGCTCTTGACCTGACTTGCCAAGACGGCAGCCACATTGAGTTAGCCCTGGATGTGGGGGAGATCGAAGCAGAGAGTAAAAGAGAACCCATCTGTGAACTCGAGCTCGAACTCAAAAGCGGTCAAATAGAGAATGTGCTAAAATTAGGAGAAGTTCTTTCCGAGGTCTACCGCTTAAAGCCTGAAGAACAGAGTAAATACCAACGGGGAATGATCCTTGCCGGAATTATGATTTCTTGCAGATGAATACTTTGAAATATAGATACACAGAAAGATTATACAGACCTGGCTAATTGGCCAGGTTTTGCTTATAACATAACCTGCCTGCTTTGGGTAAACTATAAGATAGGTATCCAACAAGATTAAAGTATTTTGGGGAGAAATGACTATGCCAAGCACAACTTTTCAAGAAATCGACAATCATCTTCTGAATGATAATAAACCTTCAAACTTCATAATAGAATTAAGCAAGAGGGGAATATTTGAGGGGTCTTATCCTTTTACCCTATTAGGAGCACTGAAAAATACCCCCCAGTCTCCAAAGCACCATCCCGAGGGTAGTGTTTGGAACCATACTCTTATGGTTCTTGATAACGCGGCCGAGAGAAAACACATCAGCAAAAATCCTCAGGTGTTCATGTGGGCGGCCTTGCTCCACGACTTGGGCAAAGCCCCCACCACCCGCATACGTAAAGGGCGTATCACTTCTTATGACCATGATTCAGAAGGGGAGAAGCTGGCCAGCCAATTCCTCCGGGAGTTAACCCAGGATGAAATGTTCATCCGCCAGGTAGCCAAAATGGTCCGCTGGCATATGCAGATTCTCTTTGTCGTTAAAGGATTGCCCTTTGCCAATGTCAAAAAAATGGCCTCGGAAGTCTCTGTGGAAGAAATTGCCCTTCTTGGTTTTTGTGACCGTTTAGGAAGGGGTGAAATAACTGAAGAAAAAAAGCAGGAAGAAGAGCAGACCATAGAGAAATTCTTAGTACGGTGTATGGAAATACTTCAATTTAAAGGAGATTTGTAAAATGCGCGAATTCAAAGAAATTACTCCGGAACAATTTGTACATAGTCCTTTTCAGATCCTGGACAAAGAGTGGATGCTCATTACCGCCGGCAAAGATGAAAAAACCAACACTATGACAGCTTCCTGGGGCGGTTTTGGGGTATTGTGGAATAAGAATGTAGCTTATATTTTTATTCGCCCTACACGCTACACCAAGGAATTTGTAGATCATTCCGATTCCCTGTCACTATCCTTCTTTGATCCCTCCTACAAAAAACAACTGGGCTACTTAGGGCGCGTATCCGGAAGAGATGTGGATAAGATTAAAGAATCCAGCTTAACTGTGATCAAAACTGATGATGGGACCCCCTACTTTGAAGAAGCAAAAATGACACTCTTTTGCAAAAAGCTCTATGCCCAGGAACTAAAGCCTGAGTGCTTTATTGTGGATGGTCTGGATGAGAAGAATTATCCTCTGAAGGATTATCACACCATGTATGTAGTAGAGATCGAAAGAATTCTTGTAGAAGCATAACTGTTTTGAAAAACAGGATCACCGGGGAGGAGCTCACATCATGAATATGCAAAGAGAGAGGCAGAGAAGAGGTTTAGTGATTCTTGCTTCAATTTTGTGTCTGTTTTTATTAACGGCTTGTAATAAGGAATTGCCGGCTCTGTCCAGCAAGTTTGATCCGGTCAAGGTTGAGGAAAAGGCTAAAAGCGTCATCGCCTTGGTGAATGACAGGGACGGCCAGACTATGCGGGAGATGGGTACTGAAGAAATTAAACAGAGTTTAACTGACGAGGCTATGAAGCCTGTTTATGATGCCCTGCAAAAAGCGGGTGCCTTCAAGGAAATTAAAGATATCCAATTGGCCGGCAATACGGATTCTTCCGGGCAGGAGTATGCGGTCTTTGTAGCTAAAGCTGTTTACGAGAAGAAAAGTTTTATTGTTACTATCACCTTTACACCGGATATGAAGCTGTCCGGACTATTTTTTAAATAAAAGATATGTAGCTAATAATAAAATACGAAAGGATAAACCATGATCAAGATCACGGGTCAATACAATCACGCTTTTGTCTTTACCGAGACGATGGAGGCAGGAGCCAGCCAACAAATCGAAGTCTTATGCGATCAAGAATTTGTCAAGGGCAGCAAGATTCGAATCATGCCTGATGTCCACAGCGGTGTGGGATGTACGATTGGCACAACCATGACCATTAATGATAAAGTGGTGCCTAATTTGGTCGGTGTGGATATAGGGTGCGGCATGGAAGTAACCCAGCTTGAAGGCTCACACTTTGAGCTGCAAAAGCTGGATAAGCTGATCTATGCGAACATTCCCAGCGGCTTTAATATCCGCAATAAGGAGCACCGTTTTCATGAGAGTATTGATTTAGATGATCTCAAATGCAAAAAGGAAGTCAACTTAACCCGTGCCCGTAGAAGCATCGGTACCCTGGGTGGGGGCAATCATTTTATCGAGGTCAATCAAGACAGCCGGGGAATTTATTATTTAGTGATTCACTCAGGCAGCCGCCATTTAGGCAATGAAGTAGCTAAGCTGTATCAAGAGGAGGCTTATCGGACTTTAAATAAGTCCACAAAGGCCGATATCGAAGAATTGATCGCCGGGTTGAAAGCCGCCGGGCGGGATAAAGAGATCCTCAAAGAGGTCAAACGGAAAAAGGCAGAGGTCCTAACGGATATTCCCAAGGCTTTAGCCTATGCTTCCGGAGCACTTTTTCAGGATTATATCCACGATATGAAGATTGTTCAGCATTTTGCGGCCTTAAACCGGAAAGCCATGGCGGATGAAATACTTAAAGGGATGAAGCTCAAGGCCGTGGATCAGTTCACGACCATTCATAATTACATCGATACAGAGAACATGATTCTGCGCAAAGGCGCAGTCTCAGCCCAAAAAGATGAACGACTCCTGATTCCTATCAATATGCGGGACGGCAGCCTGCTCTGTATCGGCAAAGGCAACCCTGACTGGAACTATTCCGCTCCACACGGAGCGGGCCGCCTCATGAGCCGCTCCCAAGCCCGTAATTCCTTGACCTTGACCCAATATAAGGACATAATGCAAGGAGTATTCTCCACATCGGTCAACAAAGAAACCTTGGATGAATGCCCTTTAGCTTATAAGCCAATGGAGGATATCATCAGGAACATCCACGATACGGTGGAGATAGTAGATCAGATTAAGCCGGTCTATAATTATAAAGCTGCGGAATAAGAAAGTCATGATTTGGAGATATATTGCTCTGAATCATGGCTTTTTTGCGGAAAAATATTTTTAACTCCTCTTGACATCTTTTAAGAATAATGTATTATTGTATTAAGCGCTTAATACAATAATACATTGATATAAGAGGTGAGAACATGTTATGGGATCTGAAGACGGACAGACCTATTTACACTCAGTTAATTGAGCAGATTCAGCTTAAGATTTTTTCAGGAGTGTACCCCTTAGGATCCAAACTCCCTTCGGTCCGGGATATGGCTCAAGAGGCGGCTGTTAACCCCAACACCATGCAAAGAGCCTTAGCAAAAATGGAAGAGGACGGATTGATTATAACCCACCGCACCAGCGGTCGGTCGGTAACGGAGGATGCGCATATGGTAGAGATGGCAAAAACCAAAGTAGCCAAAGAACAAATCACTGAGTTTCTGGAAAAAATGAAAATGATGGGATTTGAACAAAAAGAGATCCTAACCATCATCAACACTATGGCAGAGGAGATGAAAAAATGAAGCCAATCCTGGAATGTAAGGGGCTGACCAAGAAGTACGGCACCAAGGTCGCCCTGAACAATATCAACTTAACTTTGGAACGGGGGCAGATCGTAGGTCTTTTAGGACCGAACGGCAGTGGAAAAAGCACCCTTATCAAACTGGCCAATGAGCTTCTAACTCCAACCGGGGGCGAAATTCTCATCGATGGTAAAAAGCCGGGTATCGAGACCAAGAAAATAATCTCCTACCTCCCCGAAAAAACTTACCTTAATGACTGGATGAAAGTCCACGAGATCATCGAGTTTTTCAAGGACTTCTATGAGGATTTCAAGACTGAGAAGGCTTTCGATATGCTGAAAAGCCTCAATATTAATCCCCATGACAGACTAAAGACCATGTCCAAGGGTACCAAGGAAAAAGTTCAGCTCATCCTGGTCATGAGCCGGGAAGCAGATCTTTACCTTTTAGATGAACCCATCGGGGGTGTGGACCCGGCAGCTCGGGATTATATCCTGAAAACCATCCTCAGCAACTACAATGAAAAGGGAACCGTTCTCATTTCCACCCACCTTATATCCGAAATTGAAAATATCCTCGACTATGTTGTCTTTATCAATCAAGGTCAAGTCGCATTGACCTCCACAGTGGATGAAATCCGCAGTGAAAAGGGTAAATCCGTCGATGCCTTATTCCGGGAGGTGTTCAAATGTTAAGTAAGCTGATGAAATATGAGTTAAAAGCCACAGGAAGAGTATTCTTGCCCTTATTTCTGGCCTTATTGGTCTTTGGTCTTATTAACCGTTTCATGCTGGGAGTGAGCGCCAGTCATCAATGGCAGACTCCAGCGATCATTAGTATGGCTGTTTATATCTTTATTATGGTTGGAATGTTTGTCATGACCTTGATTATGACTCTCCAGCGCTTCTATAAGAATCTTCTCTCCGAAGAAGGCTACCTGATGTTTACCCTCCCTGTGAAACCCTGGCAGCATATTGTCTGCAAGATGACGATCTCTTTGTTTTGGCTAGTGCTCAGTTTTTTCGTGGCCATTCTCTCTATCGTACTCATCGCCTTTAAGCCAGGTGACTGGGAGCACATCATGAGGGAAATAATGAACCTTGGCAAAGTATTGGATTATTTTGGCTCATCCGTCTATTTGTACTCCTTAGAGGGTATTCTCGGAATCATCATCGTCTTAACTTCGGCCGTTTTGATTCTCTACGCCTCGATTGCCGTTGGTCACCTGTTTACTCAGCACCGCATTCTAGCTTCCTTTGCCGCCTTTATCGGGCTCAATACCATAACACAAATTATCAGTATGGGGATCACTTATGTGGTAGGATATAATTTTCATAATCTGCAGGTAACCTCAGAGAATTTTCTCACGATGCAGAGCGAACTACACCTGTTCATTGTTTATTTACTGATTGAATCGGCATTGATCACTGCAGCCTACTTTGCCATTACCAACCATATTTTGAAGAAGCGTTTGAATCTTGAGTAATGAGTGGCCGGCGCCACGATTCTATCAAAAGACTTAAGGTGCTCCTATGAAGACCTTAAGTCTTTTGCATGGATTTTGCGGTATTCCAGCTTCATTAATGGGGCGGTGATTGTGGCTGATGGCGGCTGGACTGCCTATGAATGGACTGGAACCTTCGATTTCCCTGGAAGTAGAGGAGCAGGGCAAATAGCAAAGCCCCCAGGGCATCCAGGATAATATCTCCCATGGTGTCATGAATGCCAATCCCTTGATAGAGAGTGCCGAAGGTACAGTCCATAGTATACTCGTAGATTTCCCAGACCCCACCGGCAGCCAAAGAGAAGGAAAAGGAAAAAAGGGCGGCCAGGATTCTACTCATTATGGAGTCCTGCTTTTGGCGAGGATCAAGGAACATCAGAAGTAAGAAACCCATATGGGCAAAGATGAAGCCTGATGCACCGTGGAGCATTTTATCCCACCACCAAAACACAGAATAGAAGCGATTGGCTGTTCCTAAAAAAATGGAGGCGTATAAGAATAGAATCAGGACGGTAAGAAACCCTCGGGGGATAGTCAGCTTGTATCTGGTCTCCAAACTAAAGGGAAGGGTCATAAAGAACAGGGTCAGCAGGCACATCCCCGTGGATAACCAATTCAAGCGGGCAAGGTGGAAGAAGGTCATAGGGACAATCGTTATCCATAGCAAAATATAAAGCCAAAAGACAAAAGGTTTTTTTCTTTTCATAGTTTACTCCTTAAGAAGGTAAGTTCTTGCTAATTCGGCTTATAATGACTTATAATTTCCTTAGAACAAGAATTTAATTCTATAATTGAAGCAGGAAGTCCTATTCCTGCTTTTCATTTTTGAGGAGGGCCTCATGTGAAGGGTGTATGATCATAGAAAATCTAGTTTAGACTAAGTATTAGAAAGAGCTGAAAAAGACATAAAAGCAATCTAAAAAGTTCCTGAGAAGGGAGTAGATTATGAATCAAGTTTTGATAAAAACCAATCAACTAACCAAACGCTACGGGGATGTAGCTGTAGTGAATCATTTAAATCTCGAAGTAAGGGCAGGAGAGATTTTTGGCTTTCTTGGCCCCAATGGAGCAGGAAAAACCACCACGATCAAGCTCCTGACCGGACTTATGGAGCCAAGTGAGGGAGAAGCTTTAATTTGCGGTTATGATATTCGCAAGCAGCCCACCCAAGCCAAAGCCCTTATGGCTTATGTCCCGGATCAACCCAAACTCTATGGTAAACTCTCGGCTTGGGAATTCCTAAAGCTCATAGGGGATCTTTATCAGATACCCAAAGATGTGACCATAAAAAGGGCAGAGATGCTTTTGGAGATGTTTGGACTTCTGGACAGAGCCGATGAACTTTTGGAAGGATATTCCCACGGGATGCGCCAGAAGGTGGTGTTAGCCTCCGCCCTGATCCACCAACCCAAAGTCATTCTCCTGGATGAACCCACCGTAGGGCTGGATCCGGCCAGCGCCCGTCTCCTCAAGGACGTTTTGCAGGAGTTGGCACACCAGGGAGCGGCTGTTTTTGTCTCCACGCATATCTTAGAGATTGCCGAAAGAATGTGCCACAGGGTGGGCATTCTTCAAAAAGGAAAACTCATCGCTCAAGGCAGCCCGGAGGAATTGCGTCAAAAAGTAGGACATGGGGGAGAAAGCTTAGAAGATATCTTCCTGGAGTTGACCGGGGGTCATGAAAATGAGGAATTGATCAAAAGCCTGGAGGAGGGATGAGCGTGAGAATCCTTTTACCGCCTCCTATAGAAACACCGCCGCCGCCTCAATCTTTCTTTCAGGACTTCATCCTCCTCCTCAAAAATCAATTCCGGGTGTCTTGGAACAAATTTCGCCATCGGCCGAAAAGTGCTATTCTGCTTTATGCCCTGCTGATCTTTTTCATAGCGGCTTTCATTTCTTCCATGGGTTTCCTGGCTTATGGAGCTATGGGCTCTATTTCCCATGAAGTGGTGGAGGGATTTCTTTCCTTGCTCTTTTTAGGCGGATTGGTCGGTCAGATATTTTTCGGTATCACCGCCGCCTTTGCCGCCCTTTATATGTCGGAGGATCTGGAGCTTCTCTTCATAGCTCCGGTATCCTTGAAAGCCGTCTTTGCGGTCAAATCCCTCAGCGTCATCGCCAGCAACTTTTTAACAGCACTCCTTTTTGTGTTTCTGCCGGGGATTTTTTATGGATTATTCTTTCAGGCCGGTCCCGCCTTTTACATCCTCGTCCTGCTTGTGGGGTTGGGTCTCATGATCATCGGCACAGCTATTGCCGAGCTGCTGAATTTAATCGTTATGCGCATCGTTCCCCCCCATCGCAGCAAAGAAGCCGTAGGCTTCATCGGAGCATTGGCGGGAATTATGATCGCCTTGTTTTTCCAGATTCCCAATCTGATTCTGGGCAGGGGAGAGCAATTTGACATGACCTCCTGGCTTACAGGCAATGAACAGATCCTCAACCTTATGCATCTCTTTCCCTGGGGATGGGGATCCCAAGCCTTAGTAGCCGGTATGTCGGGAAAATTCTTAGTGGGGCTGGGCTGGAGCCTGCTCCTTCTCGCCGTAGGGATCGGACTCTTTCTCCTGGCGTTTAATCTCTTGGAACAGGGGTTTCGCCGGGGCTTTATCTCCCTGAGTCAGGGTGAAGGGGGCCGCCGACGCACCAAAAGCCGGAAAAGAGCATTGCCCGACCAAATTACACCAGAAAGAACTTCCCGGGCGGCTCTTCAAGGAAGAGCGGATACCAATCTAAAGCGGGTATTTTCTATACTCAATGAAGAACCCATAGGCAAAACTTCTCCCTTGCGGGGAATGTGGGCTGTTGCCCAAAAGGATTTGCTTTACCTGAAGAGAGATACCCGGGAGTGGTTTGGTTACCTGACTCCTTTGATCATCATGGCTTTTTTTATCGCCCAATACCTCTTTGTCCGCACACCAGGCTCCGAATCCTCCCTGGTAACAGTCTTTATCATGTACACGATCATGTTCAGCGGCAACATGGCCCTGCTTTCCTTTGGCCGGGAAGGTGAATCCGATTGGCTTTTGAACAGCGTTCCTCTGGGAGGCTGGCCGGTTGTATTAGGAAAACTGCTGGCGGCGGTCTTACCCACCTTGGTCCTTATGGAAGCTCTCCTGGTGGGAACTGCCCTAGCCATTGGCTTAAGCACCACGATGATTCTGGCTTTAGCCTTCGGCGCTATCTTTCTATCGATGGGTTCCAGTGCCATTGGTCTCTTTTATTCCATTAACTATTCCCGATTTAACCCGGAAAATCCTCAACAGCGAATTTCGCCGGGAGCATCTATGTTCATGTATCTGGTGAATATGGTCTTTGTACTCTTGCTGGCCTTAGGCATCCTCTATGTGTTCCGTCCGGTGGAATTAGTGGCTGTTCTTGAAGGGCTTCCTCCTGTAACCTATGAAGGTGGCTTTTGGTCAGGCGTTCTCTATGCTTTCTATCTTTTAACCCGCCCTCTGCTCTGGCCAACCTGGGCGCGCTTAATCATAGGTATCCCCGTTACAGCGGCTATCTGGGCTGTGATGTTTTTCGGCTTTATGGCCGCCACCGTAAGGGAAAGCCGCAAGGGGTTCCGGGTGGAGATCGTCACGACGAAGAAGAAAAGCAAGAAGACAAGGAAAAGGTAGGGGAGAAAGCATTGACGGAGAAACCGATGCTCATTCAGAGCAGGGAAAGCCTGGATCACCTGCTTCGAGAACAAAGAATTTCAATCCTCTATTTCAGCAGCTCAAATTGTAATGTCTGCCATGCCCTTTTGCCAAAAGTGTTGAAGCTGGCACAGAATTACGAGATTGTGGTGGGGGAGATCAACATCCAGGAATTGAGGGAAGAGGCAGGGCAATTTCTGGTCTTTACTGTGCCGACACTCCTGATTATGTTGGAGGGAAAAGAGATTCTCAGAGAGAGTCGGTTCATAGACCTTCTAAACGTAGCCCGGACCTTGGAATCCCTCAGTGAATATCTTGAACCGCTTTTACCTTCTGGCAATATAAGCTTATCTAATATATAATTAGGTGGAATATAATAAATCTCGAATATTCCGAGCATCTTAAGAAAACAGCATATCAGAAAGAATAGTATAGAGGCTCAGATAACTAAAAATTGAGGTGAAACGATGATTACTTTTGGAATGATAACACCAATGGTAGCTGTTATTGTATTGATTATTGCCCTTCTTATTTTTGGCCCCGGAAAACTTCCTGAAGTAGGAAAGGCGATGAGTAAGGGAGTTAAGAACTTTAAGCGTGAAATGAACACCGTCGATGCGGAAATCGTCAGTGAGGAAAAGAACACAGACGAAAAGGAAAAGAAAGAAGAGTAAAATCAAAGGGGCGTTTTGGCTTCACATATATGTGGAGAGCCATAACACCCCTGTTTTTTTATGGTCTAAGGTATAATAAATCCTTCAGGGACTATGCAGTAAGCAGGAAATACACCTTTAGAATAGAATATTTAGGCAAATCAGTTTATTTGGGTGAATAGGTGTAAAGGTGGGTTTGTAATGACGACAGAAAGTCAGAAGAAATATCGGGATGCCTTGGAGCATGCCAAGAGTGAATTTGCCAAGCGCAGTTTTTCCAAGATTCTGGAGCTTTCCGGAGCTACCTCATATGACGAATCCAGCCTGGTCCTTGGCTATGGGGGTGAGCTTTACCGAGTTTGGTACCCCGAAGGAGAGATAACTCCTTGTGAGGACATCACCGATCATATTCTCATTCTCCAGTACCTGACGGAAGTATGCGGAGTTCAGCCCACCGGACGGTGGATATCCTTCAGAGAGCTGCCGGGAGGAAACAACCATTACGGGGCATTTAAACTGGAAGCCATGGATCCTTTGGCCAAGCACTTTGGAAATTCGCCGGAGAAATTTGAGACCATATGCCAGAAACTTAAGGGCAAAAAATTGGCTATGGGAGACATAGCCTATACCATAGAGGTTCTTCCCAAACTTGAACTGGCCCTGATCCTATGGTTGGCCGATGATGAATGGCCGGCAAAGGCTAATATACTTTATGACGCCACGGCCAGCATGCATCTGAATACGGAAGGATTGGAAGTCATGGCCATCAATTTAGTAGAGAAGATGGTAGCTAAGACTTCAATACTATAGTTAAAATGCATAAAGGGTGCCGCAGAGCTGCTTCTTAGCATCTGCGGCACCCTTTATTCTCAAAAGATTTAGAAAAAAATAATAATTTATTAATATTTAACAATAAACTATTAATATATATGTGATAGTATACACAAAGTAGTAATAAATATTCTGATAATCAAACTGTGAAGGGAGGTAAAATTCTAGCATTACTGGGGAGGTGAAAGTAAAGAAATTCACAAAAGATAAATAAGAGTGGAGGATACGGGATGGAACCTTCCAATTCGGGAATGGGACTTCTGGAAGCACGGGCGCTAACGTACAAAATTATTAGTGCAGGATTTATCAAGCTACCCAGCACAAATCTAATCAAGCTCACTATCAAAGATAAGCTTTTTGATTTCTTTCCCTTAGAGCTGAATACGGAGGAGTTTCAGCAAGGTTTACTTCAGTTAAAGTTGTGGAGTAGTCAGATAAACGAAACTAGCCTGGATAATATCGTTGTCCAACTAAATGCTGACTATAATCGATTATTTGTGGGACCTAATCATCTCCTGGCACCACCTTGGGAATCGGTTTATCTCACGGAAGAAAGATTGACCTTTGACCGTATAACTCTTGACGTGAGGGAGTTTTATGGTCGACATGGTCTGGAGTTTATCTTGATAAATAAAGAGCCGGATGATCATTTTGGCGTTGAACTTGAATTTATGGCAGAGTTGATTCACCGTCAGATCCAACACTTAAGGAAAGGTCAAATTGAAGAAGCTTCCTATATAGAAAAAGAACAACAGGCATTCCTTGGATTACATTTGTCAAAATGGACTCCCCATTTTACCCATAGTGTCCTCGAAGGAGCGCATACGGATTACTACCAAGGACTAGCCCGTTTAGCTCGAGATTTTATTATCTGGGATTACGAATACCTGAGCAGGGAGGATACTCAAGAACTAAGAAAATCTAAGGACGAATGGGAGGTAGGATAATGGTAAATAAAGACTTTAAAATCAGTCGTCGCTCCTTTTTAAAATGGAGCGCAGCTGTAGCGGGATCAACGACACTGGTGGGATGCATGCCCATAACTTCGGGAGTAGGAGCTGAACCTGCTGTTGCTCAAGCTGGGAATCGTCATCTCAATGCAGAAACAAAACCTTCGATATGTTGGCATAATTGCGGCGGTCGGTGTCAGATTAAAGCCCAGGTGAAAGACGGCGTTGTACTGAGTTTTGTTACGGACAATGAAGGGCCCGATACCCCAGACAATCTTCAAGCGAGAGCTTGTTTGAAGGGGAGATCCCAGCGTCAACGCCTGTATCATCCCGACCGGCTGAAATATCCCATGAAAAGAGTGGGGGAACGGGGAGCCGGACAATGGGAGAAGATTTCCTGGGAAGAGGCTCTGGATACCACGGCCTCTGAGTTAAAACGTATCATCAACCAATACGGCAATGAATCCGTATATTTCATTTATGCTTCGGGGGTCGGAGGAGCATTTAACCAAAGCTATATGGGGGGAGCATCAGGGAGACTCCTTAATGCATTGGGTGGATATCTCAGCTTTTATGGCAACTACAGCCAGGCAAATTATATGTATGCTATTCCTTATATGTTTGGGGCCGGTTATGGGGGAAGCTCTCCGACCAGTTTTCTGGATGCCAAGCTTATCGTGATGTTTGGCGATAATCCTGCCTGTACGCGGGTCGGAGGTCTCAATTCAACCTATTATCTCAAGTTAGCGAAACAAAATGGAACCAAAATTATTGTGATTGATCCCCGTCACAGTGATACAGTAGGTACCTTTGCCGACCAGTGGATTCCTATTCGTCCGACCACTGATGCTGCACTTGTGGCAGGCCTTGCTTATGTCATACTGACAGAAGAGCTTCACGATCAAGCTTTCCTGGACAAGTACTGCATAGGCTTTGATGAAGAGCACATGCCTGAGGGAGTTCCGGCAGGAAATTCCTACAAGAGCTACTTGATGGGAGTAAGCGATGGGCAGCCGAAAACCCCGGAATGGGCATCAGAGATCACGGGGGTTCCTGTGGAAACCATTAAACAATTGGCCAGGGAAATTGCCGGAGCAAAGCCCTGCTTTGTCCTTCAGGGACGGGGAGTACAGCGTCATGCTAACGGAGAATTCCAGGCCCTTTCCATACCCCTTTTAGCCCTGATGACAGGAAACATGGGGAAACTCGGTGCCAATCCCGGTATGCATGAAGGATTTACTTCAGTAAAAATGGGTGCATACCCTGCGGGCAGCAATCCAATACAAGCCAAAGTGTCGTTCTTCATGTTTACCGATGCCATTGAAAAAGGGGGCAACCATACCAAAGAAAATGGTGGATTGCAAGGTGCGGACCGGCTGCAGCATGGCATCAAGTTTATTTGGAATTATGGCGGCAATGCCTTGATCAATCAGCATTCCGATACCGGGCGGACTGCGGAGTTACTGAAAGACACCACGAAGTGCGAATTTATCTTGGGTATTGAGAATTTTATGACGCCAAGTATGGAGTATGCAGATATTATTCTCCCTGATATCACTCAATTTGAGCAGGAGGATATTGTTACACGCGCTTTGGGACAAGGGCTTGCTCTGTATGGGCAAAAATTGGTGGATCCCTTGTATGAGTGCAAGGGTGTTTACGAAATTTGTACAGAGCTGGCAAAACGCCTTGGCGTTCTTGATAAGTTTGATGAAGGCAAGAGTCAGGAGCAATATTTGCGTGAATGTGTAGCTGTGGCCCAGGAGGCTCATCCCGACTTCCCATCTTTCGAAGAATTCAGGAAAAAGGGCATTTATAAGACAAAACCTAAGAAAGTTATTGCTTATCAAGCTTTCGTGGAAGATCCGGAAAACAACCCTCTGCAAACTCCTTCAGGAAAGGTAGAGATTTTCTCTAAAGCCCTCTACGATATGAATAATCCGGAAAGGATACCGGCTGTTCCTAAATATGTAGCTGTTGCAGAGGGACCAAAAGGTGCTCTGAAAGATAAATATCCCCTTCAATGCATCGGCCATCATAGTAAACGCCGTGTTCATTCCACCTTTGATAATCTGCCCTGGATGGAGGAAGCAGAGCCTCAGAAATTATGGCTCAACCCCCAAGACGC
This sequence comes from Desulfitobacterium sp. PCE1, assembly GCF_000384015.1. Taxonomy (NCBI): domain Bacteria; kingdom Bacillati; phylum Bacillota; class Clostridia; order Eubacteriales; family Desulfitobacteriaceae; genus Desulfitobacterium; species Desulfitobacterium sp. PCE1. Next base: position 2,050,639 of record NZ_KB913023.1, read on the forward strand.
GGCTGAGAGAGAGATTGAAGATGATGATACGGTAAGGATCTTTAACGATCGCGGGACGGTAAAAGTAAAAGTGAAGGTCACTCCCCGCCTCATCCCAGGAGTATGTTCTCTTCCCCAAGGAGCTTGGTATACCCCAGATGATAAGGGAGTGGACATCAGGGGATGTATCAACACCTTAACCACTTGGGACCCCACCGCCCTAGCCTGGGGTAATCCTCAGCATACGAATCTAGTTCAAGTAGAGAAAGCGTAGGAGGTGATTTGAATGGCAAATCAATACGGTTTTTATGTGGATCAACAGAACTGCATTGGCTGTTTTACCTGCCAGATTGCCTGCAAGGATAAAAATGATTTGGCAGATGGATTACGCTGGAGAAAGGTCCATGAATTCACTGGAGGATCCTGCATCGAAGAAAACGGTGTATTCAAAAGCAATGTCTTTGCTTACTGGCTTTCTCTGGGCTGTAATCATTGCCAAAATCCTAAATGTGTGGAGAATTGTCCAACCGGCGCAATGTACAAACGGAAGGAAGATGGCATCGTATTAGTGCACCAGGATCGGTGTGTCGGCTGTGGTTACTGTACATGGTCTTGTCCTTATGAAGTTCCAAAAGTCTCCGGTAAAACGGCCAGTAAATGCAATTTCTGCATCGATCTGCAGCAGGAAGGGAAAAATCCCGCCTGTGTTGATGCTTGCATTATGCGGGTATTGAAATTCGGTCCTATCGATGAGCTTCGCGCTGAATACGGAAAAGTTGCCGAGGTTAAGGGACTCCCCAGCGCCGATATCACCGAACCTTCGTTGGTTATTACACCGCATAAGGCCGCAATAAAGTAGAAGGGAGCTTCATCATGAAAGAAATGCCATTGATAATTTTTACTTTAACTATGCAGGCGGCTATCGGTGCAATCCTTTGGGCAACTATCCTACGCATCAAGGACAAAGAAGCCTCCGCCTTCAAAACCAATACCTTATGTGCATTAATCCTGAGTGCAGTGGGCATCATCGCTTCGCTACTTCATTTAGGGAAACCTTTCTTAGCACTTACCACCATGTCCAACTTCATGGCCTCCTGGTTGAGTAGAGAGATAGTCTTTAGCGGCGGCTTCTTTGTTCTAATAGCTGTCTTTTGGTGGCTGGAACGGACAAACAAAGCCAATTCCCTTAAACAAATAGCTGGCTATTTAGCCTGCTTATCAGGTTTAGCCGCAGTATTGGCCATGGCCAAACTTTATATGGAGACGATCATTCCGGCATGGCAAAGTGTGAACACATTGGTTGATTTCTATGCCACCACTCTAGTTCTAGGTGCGATAGTATTCTATATTTCCGCAGGACAAAAAGAAAGAGGGAAACTGCCCAGACTTGAGTTCTTCGTTCTTGGAATCGTTTTAGTGCAAATCGTTTTTCTTCCCAATTATGTTGCCGGCTTAGGAGCAACAGCAGGTGCCGGCCAAGAAAGTGCTGCATTGCTTGCCGGTGGTTATAGCGCTGTTGTTTTCTTGCGTTGGCTGCTTATGTTAGGCGGAATTTTCCTTTTCCTAATTTCACGCACAGGGAAATTTGTTAACCAAAAGAGCTTCTTATATACAGCGGTGGGGGTCTTGATCATCGGAGAAGTCATGGGGAGGTATCTTTTCTATACCTCCGGTATTCCCATTGGATTAGGAATACTTTAAACATCCGGATCATAATCGACAAACAAAATTATAGAGTGAATTAAAATACAAAGGCTTAGAAATGGTTGATCATTTCTAAGCCTTTGTCATGTAGTATCCTTCTTCAGGATGATTTGGCAGTTAAGCAATCATTAAAAGCTTGTTTTTACTCCAAAATGATTACATCTACAGGGCACATATCGGCAGCTTCCTTGGCCTTCTCTTCCAGTTCCGATGGAACAGGATTAACATAAGCTTCAGCCAGTCCGTCATCATTCATCCTAAAAATTTCTGGGCACACCGCTTCACAGGAGCCGCAACCAATGCAGTCAGATTCTACAGTTGCATACATGATAATTCCCCTCCCTTTTTATGTTCTTGCCTATATTGTAACAGAATTGTGTAAAATTTGGCAGTATTTTTTTCATGAAGAATTTTGTCGTTTTTAGGGGCATTAATTGTCTTTACAATTGTGAAGATTTGGTTTACCTTTGGAATAGAAGTATACTAGTATATACAACTATACTAAAAGGAGGTCTTTGTTTTGAGCGGTGAATTAGCGAAAAAACTGGGAGCACTGGATGAGGACGCAGTCTTAGCGGGAGTACAAGCTTTAAAGGAACAAGGTGTTCCTGGGCTGGATATCATTCAGGAGCTGCAGGAAGGAATGCAGGCGGTTGGTCAAAAGTATGAAGCTAAAGAGTATTTTCTCTCTGAATTGATTATGTCAGCTGAAATTTTCAATGAAGCTATTAGTGCACTGGGCGATTTATCCGGAACAGAGCAATCTCATTTAGGAAACTTTGTATTGGGCACAATCTATGGCGATATCCACGACATTGGGAAAAACATTGTCAGCACGGTTTTAAAATGCAATGGTTTTAATGTGATTGATCTTGGCGTTGATGTACCTACTGAAAAATTTATCGAAGGGATCAAAGAATATAAGCCAAAGGTCATAGGGTTCTCCTGTTTACTTACAACTGCTTTTGATAATATAAAGGCTGCCATCGAAGAGATTGAAAACGCCGGCCTTAGGAACGATCTGAGAATTCTCATTGGAGGCGGTCCTGTTGACCAATCAGTATGTGATTATGTAAAAGCGGATGCGGTCTGCAGGAGTGCTCAGGAAGCTGTGGAAGTCGCTCAAGAATTTTCAGTTTAGAAACCAGCCAGTCTATAGAGCATAGTGATCAGAATAGGAGGCGCTCGGATGCTCATTGTCGGAGAATTGATCAATACCAGTCGTACAGAAATTAGGACTGCTGCCTTAAACAGGGATGCCAAAACCATTCAACAGGTGGCTAAGGCCCAAGAGGAAGCAGGGGCAAGCTACCTTGATGTGAATTGCGGTAATTTAGTGGAACAGGAAATTGCAACCATGAGATGGCTTGTGGATACTCTCCAAGAGGTATCGACTTTACCCCTGAGTATAGATAGCCCTAATCCCACTGCTTTAACAGAAGGTCTGCAAAGAGCCCGGCATGGACAACCCATGATCAATTCAATTTCCAATGAATCTGCCCGCTGGCGAGCTGTAGTACCCCTGGTTTTGGAATACAAGACCAAAATCATTGCTCTATGTATTGAAGATTCAGGAATGCCGAAAGGGCTGGAAGATCGGTTAAGAATTGCTGATAGTATTATTAATAAGCTTGTTCAGGCTGGAGTGCCGCTGGAAGATATTTATATAGACCCCTTGGTGACTCCCATAAGCACGGATCAAAAAAACGGCAAAATACTTTTAAATGTTATTCGCACCATTATGGAGAACTATCCGGGTATTCATACGATCTGCGGCTTAAGTAATATTTCTTATGGATTACCTGCCCGCAAAGTCTTAAATCGTCTCTTTATGGTCCAAACCATGAGTGCGGGTATGGATAGTTATATCCTTAATCCTACGGACAAAGGAATGTTGGGGTCTCTGAAAGGTTCAATGGCATTGCTTGGACTCGATAGGCATTGTCGGGCCTATAATAATGCCTATCGAGATGGGTTATACGATCACGCCTAGGTTACTCGACCAAGAAGTAAAAGTTAGGAGTGAAACTAATGTCAAATAGTCAGTTATATAATGAGCGGAGAGAAAGGCTAGCAAAAGCTGTAGCTCTTGAGAAAACGGATCGGACTCCTGTGGTGCTGGAATTTGCAGCGTTTGCAGCCAGGGTACAAAACATGACGGTAGCTAATTATTCCAGCAACAGTTTAATTTCAGCTGAAGCAATGATCAAGACGGTAGAAAAAGTCGGTGGAGCAGATGGTATTGACTATGGAAGCTGGTTTAAACAAGGACTAGGTCTTATATGGCTAAGCAGGTTGAAGGTACCTGGTGAAGACCTTGCCGAGAACGAATTATGGCAAGTTGAAGAGATGGAACTAATGAAGCAGGATGACTATGACAGGATTGTTGTTGAGGGATGGCCTAATTGGCATTTGTCCTATATTCAGGAACGCATTAGCTCCGACATGCTCCCACAGATTATGGCCGATGCGCAAAACGCCCCCAAAGTAATGGAAATGTGGAAAGAAGCTGGTGTACCTCAATTGACGGGCGGTGCCGCTACCATAACGACAATTCCTTTCGAGATGTTTTGTGGTGGGCGTTCCTTCACTAAGTTTGTACGGGATCTGTTTAAAATACCTGATAAAGTTCAAGCAGCTATGGATGCGGCCTTACCTTACATGGCACCTCAAAGTATAACTAATTGTAAAAGTCTGGGTTCTGAATATATATGGTTAGGTGGCTGGCGGGCTGCAAGTGACATGCTTTCACAAAAACAGTGGGATCGATTTGTTTTTCCATATTATGAAAAACTCATTTACCAAGTACTTGACGCTGGAATTACTCCGATTCTCCATTTTGATTCCAACTGGACACGTGATTTAGCACGTTTCAAAGACTTTCCGAAAGGAAAGATCATCCTAGAGCTTGATGGCATGACGGATATCTTTAAAGCCAAAGAAATTTTAGGGGATACCATGTGTATTATGGGTGATGTGCCGGCATCCCTTCTTTCCCTGGGAACACCGGATGATGTTCATAACTATTGTCGGAAGTTAATTGAAGAGCTTGGTCCTACGGGCTTCGTTCTTCACTCTGGCTGTGATATTCCCATTGATGCAAAATTAGAGAATGTTCAAGCTATGGTTGCTTCTGTAACCTCTAAATAATTGATGATACAATAGACAAAGGCAGGCTGCTGCCTTTGTCTATCATTACTAAAGGGAGAAGGCTGTTATGAAGACTCGAGAATCCTTTGTACCGGTTTATTTTCAACTTGCTGAAGATCTAAAAGAAAAAATCCTGGCCGGCGAACTTAAGCCAGGTGATGCTTTACCTTCAGAGACCCAGCTGGGCGAGCAATACAGAATTAGTAAAATGACAGTGCGCAATGGACTAAGGCTCTTAGCTCAGGAAGGGCTGATTAAATCCTTCCGTGGCAAGGGGAACTTTGTTGCTCACCCGAATCTCAGTGAGCTTATACTTAAACTTTCCGATCCTGGATTAGAGAGTTCGAGAAGCTACGATGCTAAATTGCTCGCCATTAATGTTATATCCGCAGAGGATGGTGTTGCTCTACGCCTTCAGATTAAACCTGGAAGTAAACTCATTCGGTTCCGACGGTTGCTTCTTATGGATAAGGAACCGGTGGCGGTAGAGAACCGCTATCTAACCTATCAACGGGGTCAGCCCCTCGTGGAGCAGGAAATTAAGTATGCGGATTTTCCCGAGGCTGTAGCCAAGCATACAGGAATCATTACCGAAGGTAATCAAGTCACCATTTCCGCCGTCTCTTTAAACCAGGAAGATTCCGAATTATTGGAAACATCTTCAGGAATTCCTGCTCTAAAAATTGAACAACTGGTTTATGGAAGAAAAAATACCCCCTTAGGATTATCCATTATGATATGCCATGGTGAAAAATATCATCTCATCGCTTCAACACGGAGTTTTTTTAGCTAAGAAGTGCTTTGCTTTAGTGCTTCACGCTAGAGGGGAAGGAACGCATATGGTTGAAAGTATGCTTGTCGCCGCAGTGACCCGCCTTGATGTGGATAAGGTGTTATCCTTGGTGGAGTCGGAAATAGCAATTGGCAAAGGCTCCATAGAAATCATTGAAGAAACTCGCCAAGGAATGACACAAGTTGGTCATTTATACGACCAAGGAAAATACTTCCTGGCTGATCTTATGATGTCTGCAGAGATATTTAAAGATGTAATCAGTCTTGTGTCAAACCAGGCTAATTCCCTAGCAGCAATCGAACCATCTGCGACGATTTTGTTCGGAACCGTAAAAAAAGATATCCATGATATTGGTAAGAATTTAATGATTAATTTACTTCGCTTTAATGGGTACAATGTCATTGATTTAGGTGTGGATGTGGCGCCGGAGAGATTTGCCGAAGGGTGCATTAAGCATAAGACCTCCATCGTCTGCTTATCGGGGCTGATTACCCAATCCTATGATTCTATGCGTCTGACCGTCCAAGCTCTTGAGAAAATGGGACTAAGGCCAGGGGTAAAGGTGGTTATTGGCGGCTTAGTTAATGAACAGGTTAGACAATATACCAAAGCAGATTATTGGGTTAAAGATTGCTCAGAAGGAGTAAAGCTCTGTTCCTCTCTCTTCAATCTCAAAACACATCAAGAAATATCCTGAAGGTGAATTATATGAAGAAGACTGTAATCATAGCTTGCCATACCCCTTAAGGATGAACTTAACAGAGCAATCCAAGAGGCGGAATGCCAATTCCCTGTTTTATGGATAGAATCAGGGTTGCATCTTTACACAGATACCCTAAATAAGCGCCTCCAACAGGAATTGGATAGAATCACCAATGTAGAGCGTATCCTCCTGGCATTCGGGTATTGTGGCAACTCTTTACTGGGGCTGACATCCTCTGGTGCTCAATTGGTCTTTCCCTGTGTCGATGATTGTATCAGCCTTCTCTTAGGCTCTCAGCACGCAAGGAAGAAGATATCGGAAGAAATAGGGACCTATTATCTCACCAAAGGTTGGCTGGAATTCGAAAGCAACATATGGCAGGAGTATCAGTATGCGGTGAAGCGCTATGGCAAGGAAAAGGCGGAGCGCCTGTTCAGACAAATTCTTAATCATTATCACCGGTTGGCTGTTATTGATACAGGGGCCTACGCGGTATCCGACTTTCTCGAACTTACGAAAAAGATAGCTGACACCTTAAAATTAGCTCATCAGGTTATACCCGGCTCTACAAACTATCTGAAGAAATTGCTCACGGGTCCTTGGGATGATGAGTTTGTGATTATTCCTCCTGGGGAAATCGTTACCTTAACCCATTTATGCCACGACACTACCGAACCGCTTTTACAAATTACCAGTATATCCCAGTAGTCGATAGACAACCAGGGCGGTTGAGCGAGGTTTATTAAATGATTGAAGAAATGAAAAATCAGATCATAATTGATGGTCAAAATCTCATCATAGCTAAAAACAGTGCATGGACCCTTATGGATACCTTAACGGATGCAGGTGTACCTATGGAGTCTGTTTGCGGCGGAAAAGGAACCTGTGGCAAATGCAAGGTTCGGGTTTTGAGCGGGGAGGTTATGGGTTGTAACGGAAGCTTTGCTGAACCCGAAAAAGATGGTTCATACTTAGCTTGTCGGATTTATCCATTAGGTCAAGTCGTATTGGATAAAATCACAAAAAGAGGAGTGACGGCGAAAGGAGAAATAGGGAGAATCCATATTTCCTCCAAAGATAGGGTTCCAGTGCTCAGAAAGTCGGCGGTGCGACCGACCTATCCGACTTTAACTCAAAACTACTCGCTACAGGAAATGGTTAATAAGGTTAATGATGTGAAATATAAAGAGATGTTCAATTTACACAGCACAGCATTACAGGATATCCCTTTACTGGCACGGACCAAGACAGAGATATATACCTTAATTCATTTGGACAATAATGTGACCGCTGTGGAAGCAGGGGATACTTCCTCGGTTTTTTATGGAGTAGCTTTTGATATAGGAAGTACCACAGTGGCTGGAATGCTTATGGATATGAATAGAGGAGAAGTGGTCGCTTCAGCAGCCGAGACCAACCCTCAAACAGCCTATGGTGCAGATGTCATTTCTCGCATCAAAGCAGCTGAGAAGTCAGAAGGATTAAAGCAGCTTTCTGACTTAATTCGTCATTGTCTAAATAACCTTATCTGCAAGCTTTGTTCCGTCATAGGGATAAGAACGCAGGATATTTATCTGATGACCATCGTGGGAAATTCAACCATGGAACATCTTTTGATGGGTATCTCACCGATCAGCTTAACCATACCGCCCTATGTGCAAGTCTTTAAATCCATACCTCCCTTACCACCACAGGAACTTTCCCTGGATATTCATTCGGGGGGACGGGTGGTTCTTATACCCAATATTGCTAGTTTTGTGGGTGCCGATACCACCGCAGCTGTCATGGCCGTGGATCAGGATCTGACACCTAAGCTCACCTTATTGATAGATTTAGGGACGAACGGAGAGATTGTTCTCGGCAATCGTGAGCGCATGATTGTTACCTCTACAGCTGCCGGCCCCGCTTTTGAAGGTGCACAGCTATCCTGCGGCATGAGGGCAACGGATGGGGCCATTGATGATATCGTCATACTAGAGGATGTCCATATCCGAACGATTAACGATCAGAAGCCCGCAGGAATATGTGGTTCGGGAATCATTAAAGCTCTCGCAGAAATGGTTCGCAGGAGGATCATCACCTTCTCAGGTCGATTTGTGGAGAGCAGTCAAATGTCGCAACTCCCTCCTAAGCTCCGGTCCAGAATAAGAGAGAGGGATGGGCAAAGAGAATTTGTACTGGCTTTTGCAGAAGAAAGCGCAAACGGTTCAGATATTGTCATTACCCAAGGGGATGTCCGGGAACTTCAGTTGGTTAAATCCTCGATTTGCACGGGGTCTCAAATCTTAATGCAATCATTTGGAGTCAATCCGGAGGAGATTGAGCAAGTTTTTATCGCCGGTGCTTTTGGCAGCTTTGTAGATTTGGACAGCGCCTTAGCCATTGGCTTGATTCCTGTACATGAACGAAAAAGAGTTCGCTCCGTTGGCAACGCTGCCGGAGAAGGGGCTGCCAAGGCTTTGCTGTCAAACAACCACATCCAACGCTGCCAAGCCATTGCCGAGAAAGCAGAGTTCATCGAATTAGCGAATCATCCTCAGTTTCAAAAGAGCTTTATTAAAAATCTGGCATTTCCAGAGGAGGTATAACATGAAAGTTCTACTCTTTGGCGGCTTTTTGGGTGCGGGTAAGACTTCCTCGATTCTCTCTGCGGCCAAGTTCCTGGTGGAGAATAACCCAACTGCCCAGGCAAGCAACCCGGAAACCCCTTCGCTGGTTATTATCGAGAATGAAGTGGGCGAGACAGGAATTGATGATAAAATCCTCAAAGCAGAAGGGCTGATGGTTCGGGAGCTTTTCTCCGGCTGTATTTGTTGTACATTGACCTCGGAACTGACCGTGACTTTAAATGAACTTTATGAAGCTTATGATCCCCAGTGGGTGATCGTGGAAGCCACGGGAATGGCTTATCCCCATCGAATCGCTGAAACAATCCACACCTACGGAAAGGGGGTTGAAAGCCTGAAGAACATCATCGTCGCCGATGCCGAACGTTGGGAAGAACTGACGGAGATCGTCCCCGGCTTGGTTGAAGGCCAGATCGCTAAAGCGGATCTGATTTTTCTCAATAAGATCGACTGTATGCAACCCGAGACCTTGTCTGAAATAGAGAAAAACCTGCATCACCTTAATCCTTCAGCGCAAATTTATTGTGTGTCGGCCTTTAGAGGAATTAATTCGGAAATCTGGAGTGAGGCGGTATTGGGAAATGAGTGAGTCAAAGCACGAGCATCACCAACATAGTCATAAATGGGAGGATGGGGAAAGCCATAATCTCCAGCACGGTCATGAATGTAAATGCGAAAACTGTCATAGACCTGAACACCGGAACGAAAACACTTCACAGGAAAATGCTTCAAAAAAAGTCTGCGCTCCTGATCAGGAGCCCGGAATTTTCTCGGAAAAATATGAATTAGTCCTGAGTCAGGAAAGCAGTCTCCTCCCCGTCCAAGAGGCCCTTCTCCGCTGGGTCGGTGAAATACTCCAATGGGTGAAGAATAAGCAGGGCTTTGTAGGGCATATCAAAGGGTTCATCGAAGGGAAGGAGCATTTTTGGTTTTCTTCTACGGGAAAAGCCGTTACGGCAAAATCCTCTTCCGGTTGGAATGAGGGGCTGGACCAAACCTTCACCATCAACGCAACCGCCATAATCTTTGGTATCCGTAAGGAAGAGCTTGATGAATACGCCGAGCAGTGTTTAGAAACTTGCATCGCGGAGCAATGTCCTGATTCAACACTGGTTCAAATAGATCTATTGTGCTCCCTGGCCAAATCTCTCGGTGCAGCTCATGCAGCTCTTATAGCCGTGGATAGTATTAAGTTTAATCATGATTTCAGAAAGCAATGTGAGCAAAATACCTGCGGCAGTTACGACAAAAACTGGATGTGTCCACCCAATATGCCTTCTATCGACGAACTCAGGGACAAAGTATTGCCATATGATCGAGGGTTATTGTTCCAAACCGTGTATCAGCTTAAAAACTCCTTTGACTGGAGAGGGGTGCAGCAAGCGGTTGTCGAACATACCCAAGTTTTTAGGAAGGTCTTAGCTGAACTGAGAAGCATGAAAAATTTCCTGAATCTCCTCCCTTTAAATGTAGGACCATGTACTTACTGTGGCCGGTGTTCTTTTCTTGACGGTGAAGAGTGCCGATTCCCCGAAGAAGCAATTCCTTCAGTCGAGGCTTATGGGATTGATGTGATGGCTTTGGAGAAAAGCTGTGGTATGCCCTATTATAATGGAAAAGATACGGTCTCCTGCGTAAGTCTTATTTTATTTAGGTTCTAGCGCAGTGGGAGTTGTATGCTCCTTCTGTAATTCTGCTTAGGAATTGAACTTTAATGTTCTTGGAGAATTGATATCACCCTTACAGGGCAACATTATAGATAGCTTTTGTTGATCCTGAAAAATCGAAGGAGTGATAACCATGAGTGAAACAAAAATTCCTCAACCCGCTTTTCCTGCACAGCACCAAAATAAGCAACCTGGTCTTGAAACCTTAATGAATCCCAGTCCGATCTTTGAAAACCCCAACTATCGCCCCAGTGGCAAGCTACAGGGAAAAGTCGCATTGATTAGCGGTGGAGACAGCGGAATCGGGAGAGGGGTATCCATTCTCTATGCCAAAGAAGGTGCCGATATTGCCATCGTCTATCTTGATGAACACGGTGATGCGCAAACGACCAAAGAGAGGATTGAGCAGCTAGGAAGACGCTGTTTGTTGATAGCCGGGAATAACGGAGATGAGAATTTTAGTAACCAAGCGGTGCAAAAGACCCTGGATACCTTTGGGAGCCTGGATATACTTGTGAATAATGCAGCGGAACAGCATCCACAGAATTCACTTCTGGATATCACTGCCCAGCAAATTGAGCAGACCTTCCGCACCAATATTTTTGCTATGCTGTATCTGACCAAGGCGGCACTTCCCCATCTAAAGCAAGGTTCCGTGATTATCAATACTGCTTCGATTACTGCTTATAAAGGTGATGCCAAACTTATCGATTATTCCGCATCCAAAGGAGCGGTAGTGGCTTTCACACGTTCTCTTTCAGAATCACTGATCAAACAGGGAATCCGCGTCAATGGAGTAGCACCTGGACCCATCTGGACCCCCCTGATTCCTGCTTCTTTCGCTGCCAACGAGGTCGCCACCTTTGGCAGCACCACTCCCATGCAACGAGCCGGGCAGCCGGTAGAAGTAGCTCCGGCCTATTTGTTCCTTGCTTGCGAAGATTCTGCCTACATGTCGGGGCAAATACTGCATGTTAATGGGGGAACGATAGTTAATGGCTAAACTAATGGCATCTGCGGGATGAGAGCAGATGCCATTATTATTTCCTCCCCCCGGTTAAAGAGGACTTGTTAAAGCATGCCGAACGGAATATACGGTTCTAAAATATTTAATCAGAAAGACACTCAACATGCCGTGAGTACTATGGAACTGCGAACAATGGCTTTTTCATTTGGAAAAAAATCTTAAGTTAAAAGGAATATGAAAATCTGATACAATAGTGGAGAAGTGTAAGGATTGATAGGAGAGATACACATGAACGAAATCCTCACCCAACTCAAAAACAGAAAATCAGTAAGAATTTTCGAAGACAGAGCCATCGATTGCGAGATAAAGGAGAAGATCCTTCATGCCGCCTTCGAAGCCCCCACGGCGGGAGGAATGATGCTCTATTCCATCCTGGATATCACGGACCAAACTCTCAAGGAAAAATTGGCCTTAACCTGTGATAACCAGCCCTTTATTGCCAAGGCTCCTTTGGTGCTCGTCTTCCTTGCCGATTATCAGAGATGGTATGATGCCTATTGTTATGCGGAGTGTAACCCGCGACAACCGGGGGAGGGAGATATTCTCCTGGCCTGTGCCGATGCCCTTATTGCTGCCCAAAATACTGCGGTGGCCGCCGAGTCCCTGGGGGTGGGGTCTTGTTATATTGGTGATATTATTGAAAACTATGAGATCGTTCGCGAATTATTGGAACTTCCGGATTATGTACTTCCTGCGGCTATGCTGGTCTATGGTTATCCTACAGAATCTCAGAAGAATAGGAAAAAGCCGGCCCGCTTTGATGAGCAATTTTTAGTTTTTGAAAATAAATACCGTAGGCTCAGCCTGGAAGAACACGAAGAAATGCACCGCACACGCAATGAAAAGTCCGGGCTGAGCAAGGAGAATATCTATGAAAGCATTAAGGCCAATTGCAACCGCAAATACATGTCGGAGTTCGCACTGGAGATGAATCGCTCGGCGGCAGAGTATCTGAAGAATTTCAGACCGGAATAATGTTGAAATAGTGTCGAAAGGGATTAAGATCCCTGGTATAGGCTTGATTCAACCATAAGGTAGAATAGAGAAGAGGATATAAGAACCGTTTACAAGTTCCAGGACTGTAGACGGTTCTTCTCTGTGAGAATGAAATTTGTAGATATATTTTTATTTTTTCTTAAAGAATTATTGACGTTATTCTGTTAAAATGTAAAATAGACATTGTTATGTTTTTAATTACTGCCGGTTTTCGACAACTGGCTTTGGTTTAAGGAGGTCAGGGATGAGCGAAGAAATCATCAGGCTTGTCAACGTGACAAAAGAGTATGACGGTGTACAAGTCCTGGATAATATAAATCTCTATATATTGCGTAATGAATTTATAACCCTTCTTGGACCGAGCGGTTGCGGAAAAACAACGACCCTCCGAATCATTGGAGGGTTTGAAAATGTTACCGGTGGGGACATCCTCTTTGAAGGTAAGAAGATCAATGATTTTCCTCCTTATAAGAGAAAAGTCAATACGGTTTTTCAACAATATGCTTTGTTTCCGCATATGAATGTTTTTGAGAATATTGCCTTTGGTCTACGGATAAAGAAAATAGACAATAAGGCTATTTACACGAAGGTGCTTCAGGTTATGGAACTGATGAACCTTAAGGGCTTTGAAAAAAGGAATATCGATTCCCTAAGCGGGGGACAACGTCAGAGGGTGGCTATTGCCAGAGCTATCGTCAATGAACCTGAGGTTCTCTTATTAGATGAACCCTTGGCGGCTTTGGATTTAAAATTAAGGAAAGAAATGCAGATGGAGCTGAAGCGAATCCAGCAGCGTTTGGGAATTACCTTTATCTTTGTCACTCATGATCAGGAAGAGGCCTTAACCATGTCCGATACCATCGTAGTGATGAATGAGGGGAGAATTCAGCAAATTGGCACTCCCATCGATATCTATAATGAACCCAAGAATGTTTTTGTGGCTGATTTTATCGGGGAAAGCAATATTCTGGGTGGGGTCATGCTTCAGGACTACCTGGTTCATTTCCACGGTCGTCAGTTTGAATGTCTGGATAAGGGCTTTGGACCTAACGAAGCGGTGGATGTAGTGATTCGTCCTGAAGACCTGAAGCTGGTACCGGTGGAGGAAGGTATGATCATTGGTGAGGTCCAGTCCGTGGTCTTTAAGGGTGTTCATTACGAAATGATGATTCAGAGCAACGAGTATAGCTGGATGGTACACAGCACTCAAATGGAAGAAGTGGGAAATGGGGTCGGGCTCAAGATCCTTCCCAATGATATTCACATTATGAAGAAGGTGAGAGGGGATTGAAAAAAAAATTATTGACCGCTCCCTATCTGTTGTGGATGCTGATCTTCACCATTGTTCCTCTGATTTTGGTGGTTTATTTCAGTATGTTTAAAACCGGTCCGGATGGGATTCAGTTTACTACTGAACATATAGAAAGGGTCTTTGAACCCATCTATCTCAAAGTCATTTTGCGTTCGATTTGGCTTGCTGTAATCAGTACTCTTTTTTGTTTACTGCTGGGTTATCCTATGGCCATGATTCTGGCATCCAAAGTGCTAAAGAAGAGGGACTTTTTAATTGTTCTTTTTGTTTTGCCCATGTGGATGAACTTTCTGGCCCGAACCTACGCCTGGATGACTCTTTTAGAAAATAACGGTATCATCAATCAGATTCTGGCGGCTTTGAGTTTGCCGGCTTTAAATATTCTCTATACAGATAAAGCTGTGATCTTGGGCATGGTCTATAATTTTCTTCCCTTTATGGTGTTGCCTATCTATTCTGTTTTGCAAAAAATTGACCGCTCTCTGATCGAGGCAGCAGAGGATTTAGGGGCTACCCCTTATAAAACTTTCTTTAAAGTGACTTTTCCATTAAGCTTATCAGGTGTGGCTTCCGGTATTATTATGGTCTTTATGCCTGCCGTGACTACCTTTGTCATATCCAGGCTGTTAGGCGGAGGTCAGTATATGTTGATTGGCAATCTGATCGAACAGCAATTCCTGACTACCGGTGACTGGGGCTTCGGCTCATCGTTATCCCTGATTCTCATGATCTTCCTGCTCCTGACCATGGGTATCATGTCCAAGACGGACAAAGATCAGGAAGGGGGTAGGTTCTGGTGAAATCTTTCTTGATGAAAAGCTATACCTTTCTGATTTTCTTCTTTCTTTATGCCCCTATACTGATCCTGATGATTTTTTCCTTTAACGATTCTAAGTCCCGGGGGAACTGGGATGGATTTACTTTAAAGTGGTATATAGAGCTTTTTCGGGACAGCCAGATTGCTTCCGCTCTGTATTACACCTTAGTGATAGCTATTCTTGCCTCCTTGATCGCTACGATCATCGGCACTTTAGCAGCCATTGGCATTAATAATATGCATGGACTTCCCAAAGTCATGACTTTGAATGTAACCTATCTGCCTATGCTCAGCCCGGATATTGTTATGGGAATATCCTTGATGCTGCTCTTCATTTTTATTAAATTTAAATTGGGCTTTATGACCATGCTCTTTGCCCATATCACCTTTAATTTGCCTTTTGTTATTTTTTCGGTGCTGCCGAAACTGCGACAGTTAAATGATGATACTTACGATGCGGCCTTGGATTTGGGGGCCACTCCTTTGGAAGCCTATAAAAAGGTCATCCTGCCTCAGATCTCGCCGGGTATCGTCACAGGCTTTCTGCTGGCCTTTACCATGTCCATCGATGATTTCGTGGTGAGCTTTTTCACTACGGGGTCCGGGGTATCCAATCTGGCCATTACCATTTATTCTATGGCTCGTCGGGGAATTAATCCCAAGATTAATGCTTTGCTTACGTTGATGTTTATTTTTATTATGGTAACCTTGGTCTTTGTGAACTATCGGATGGCTAAGGATAAAGGAAATGAAAAGAGGGATATGTATTGAAAAAATCGGTACTAAAAAAAGCAGGGGTGGTCATGCTCCTGGTCGCTATGCTCTTAGGACTTGCCGGTTGCGGCGGGTCGGATCAGGCTAAGCTTTATGTCTACAACTGGGGAGACTACATTGATGAATCGGTCCTGGCTGAGTTTGAGAAAGCCAATAATGTGGATGTCATCTATGAACAGTTCGCCACTAATGAAGAAATGTATGTTAAGATTAAAGCAGGAACAGCCAAGTATGATGTGGCCATCCCTTCGGATTATATGATTACCAAAATGATCCATGAAGGTTTGCTCCATACCATTGATATGAACACTATTCCTAATTACGCTAAAATCGATGATCGCTTTAAGAATCTGGCCTTTGACACCAAGAATGAATACTCGGTTCCTTATATGTGGGGCACTGTCGGGATTATTTACAACAAGACCATGGTAGACGGTGTGGTGGACAGCTGGGATATTTTATGGGATAAAAAGTACGCCAAGCAGATTTTGATGCTGGACAGCCAACGGGATTCCATTGCGGTGGCCTTGAAAAAACTGAGCTACTCTCTGAACAGCAGAGATGAGAAAGAACTGGATGAAGCCAAAAAATTGCTGATTCAGCAGAAGCCTTTGCTGATGGCCTATGTAGGGGACGAAGTGAAGGATAAGATGATCGGCAATGAAGCCGCCATGGCTGTGGTATGGTCAGGGGATGCGGTCTTTATGAAAGGTGAAAATCCTAATCTGGAATATGTCATTCCCAAAGAAGGTAGCAATATTTGGTACGATTCTATGGTTATTCCCAAAACCAGTCAGAACAAGGAAATGGCTGAGAAGTTCATCGATTTTATGTGCAGTACGGATGTAGCCTATAAAAACGCTGATTATATCGGTTATTCCACACCTCAAAAAGAAGTTAGGGGAATGCTTCCCGAGGATCTGACCTCTGATCCAGCCTATTATCCGGCTGAGGGTGCATTAAAAGGTTCGGAAGTTTTTGAAGATCTCTCCGATGTTTTACCAATTTATGATAGAATATGGACAGAGGTAAAATCACAATAAAGGAAACTTGCTTCAGAGGAGCTTTACTTCTCTGAAGTTTAGTTGACTTATCCAGGGACTTAGCGCCACTTATCTCCCACTGAAGTGAGAGAATTAGTGGCGGTTAGTCATCGGGAAATAAAGCGAAAAGCTTGAGGTTTTTATGGTTAGATATTTAAGGGTAAAAAAATTCCGTAAAAAGAAAAATGCTCAACCTGAGGTTGAACAACCCAAACTCATGATGGATATCATTGAAGAAGAGTACCCGGAAAAGTATGACACCTTAAAAGAAAAAATTTCACAGCTTGGTCGTATGTTTACTCAAGAAGAATGGCTGACCATCCTGATGAGATCAAGGGCGGAGCATGAGCGCTTTTTGCCTAAAAAGACAAATCGGGAATCTAAGGATTAGCCGGAATATAAGGTCTATCTTAAAGGACACCTATCCAGGTGTCCTTTTTGTTAGGTGTGAACTTTATTGCGGCCTGTTCTTTTAGCTGCGTACAAGGCATTATCCGCTTTTTCGACGATTTTTCCGATATCCTTTAGGGTATCAGGATAGGTAGCTAGGCCGATTGAAACCGTAATATTGATTATTTTACCATTGGATAATTGAAAAGGGTGAATTTCTACATTATGCCGAATGCGTTCAGCTATATGCTGAGCCTGGGCATTGGGGCAATCAAGCAGCAGAACAGAAAATTCCTCACCCCCATTACGAAAAATTTCATCAAATTCCCGACAACTATTCTTGAGGATTTTTCCTAACTCTTTGAGAACATAATCCCCCTCTTTGTGTCCGTAAGTATCATTGACCTTTTTGAAGAAGTCAAGGTCCAGCATAAGGAGGGAGAGATGTTCTTCTTTTTGTAGGGCATTATTAATAGCATTATTGAGAAGAAGGTCAAATTGCCTTACATTATTAAGGTCAGTAAGAAAGTCTTTGGTGGACTCCTTTTGTAGTCGCCGATACATCTTATTAGCGGTATTGCTGTAATTCAGATACCAGTATGTAATTGCGGAGACAAGAGCATGAGAACACCAATAGATAAGCATGATTTTCAAAAAATCGGATTTATCTTTGAGCAGATAGGTAAGGGTAATGGATGAAGCGAATAAGACAAAGAATGTGGAATAGGCCCATTTTTGCCAAGTCTTAAAGGCAGCCCGGGTTATTAACCAACACCCAACGGTATTAATGAGAGCAGTTACCACGCCAAGAAGAGCTGCTGTATTAAACCCAAAGAACATCAAGCGAAACAAAGCAATCATAATCCCCGTAATATATACTGTAAGGGCACTACCAAAAACTGCAGACATAATAATAGGGATATTGCGAAAATCGATGATGGTGTTTGCGTCAACAGGCATAGTAAACAGCATAAGTATAATCCCAAGAGCTCCAGACAAAAAACCAAAAAATATCTTAATCGAGAAGGAATTGTTCTCTTCCAGGCTGTAGTTTTTAAATAACTGAGTGATTAAGCTGATAAAAGTAATGAGGATGGTCATATTGATAAACAAATCTTTTAACAAAGAATCTTCTACCCCTTGCAATTGAGTTATAATGGTAAAGGCGGTGAGGCAAAGTCAATAAATAGTTTTAGGTTTTATGTAAATGTTATTTGATTATTAATTGCGTCAAATTATTATACATTGAATCAATAGCATCAACAATATATCTGTGACTTTTTTCATGACGGTGATTATAATTGCAGTGGAGGAATTTCCAGAGGGAGTGGAGGAGAGAATATGAATTTATTGGGTAATATTATTTGGTTAGTATTCGGTGGGATACTTGCGGCAATCGCATGGTTTTTGGCGGGCTTAATTTTGTGCATTACGATCATCGGAATTCCATTTGGTCTCCAATGCTTTAAGATAGCTCAGTTTGTCTTATTGCCTTTCGGCAAAGACATAGAATTAGGACATTTCGGTGTGGGCGGATTGTTGCTGAATATTCTTTGGATACTCTTTCTTGGCTGGGAATTGGCCGTAAGTCATTTGGTGATCGGTCTGGTATTCTGTCTCACCATCCTAGGGATTCCGTTTGGAATTCAGCATTTTAAATTTGCACAGCTTGCCTTTATACCCTTTGGGGCTAAGATTCGTTAAGGTGCCACAAAAATCAAAATAAGGTGTTCATGCCGTGGAATGAGCATGGGTTAGAAAGAGGGTGGGGCTTTGGAGTACAGTCTTGAAGAACGTGAGGAAGTATGCAGTGTGGCTAGCAAACTCGTTATACTAAAAATATATCGATACCCACCATCCGATCCTAATACAGCGGGGGAGATTGCGGACTTTCATTGCAATCACAGCAGTGATCGCTGTGAGTCCCGTTGTACCTATCGGATGCTTATGAATGATTATTAGGTGCCTTTAAAAAACATCAACAAAGGTGGAACTACAGTGAAAAAGCTAGGATTTGGAATGATGCGTCTACCACTAACTGCTCAGGAGAATCCCCAGAGTATCGATCAAGAACAAGTGAATGCCATGGTGGACTATTTTCTGGAAAGGGGGTTTACCTATTTTGACACTGCCTATCGTTACCATCAGGGAATAAGTGAAATCGCAGTAAGAAAAGCTCTTGTGGAACGCTATCCAAGGAATTCGTTCACCATCACAGATAAAATGCCGGTTTTTTTGGTCGTTGGGAAGGAAGATTATCAGAGGATATTTGACGAGCAATTGGCTCGATGCGGAGTTCGTTATTTCGATTATTATTTGCTCCATGCCCTGGACGCCGGCAGGTATGCTGCAACAGTGGAACACGGCGGTTTTGAATTTATGCAGAGATTAAAGGCAGAGGGTAAGGTGAAGTCTATTGGATTCTCTTATCATGACAAGGCGGAACTGCTGGATCGGATATTAACTGAGCATCCGGAGATGGAGTATGTGCAGCTTCAAATTAACTACATAGATTGGGAGGACGAAGGGATCGAATCCCGTAAGTGCTATGAAGTCGCTAAAAAGCATAATAAACCTGTCATCGTGATGGAGCCTATAAAAGGAGGGGCGTTGGCAACTGTACCTGAAGAAGGTGAGAAACTCTTTAAGGGCTATCATCCTAATCAAAGCATTGCATCCTGGGCAGTCCGCTTCGCGGCCTCTTTGGATAATGTTTTCATGGTACTCAGCGGTATGAGCACCATTGAACAGCTTAAGGATAATACAGGCTATATGCAGAATTTCATTCCCTTAAATGCGGAAGAACAGAAGCTTATCCAAAAGGCCATAGATAGTATTAACAGCGGCATAGCTATTCCCTGTACCGCATGTGAGTACTGCGTGGAAGGCTGTCCAAAGAAAATACCTATACCGAAGTTTTTTTCTTTGTATAATAACCAGAAGCAGCATGGTTTGTCTACCCAGAGGACTTATTATGGGAATTTAACCAAGGACTTGGGCAAAGCTTCGGATTGCATCGATTGTAAGCAGTGCGAGCGGCATTGTCCACAGCATATAGCGATTGTAAAAGAATTGAAAGAAGTCTCCAGGGTCTTTGATGTATAATAGGCTGTTGTCGATGACGAGAACCCATAAGTGCACTTGGGAAGAAAGGGATTATCATAGCTTTAGAGACCGGCGAATATGAATAAATGCATGCTTTGTTATCCATAGGGGGAGCAGATATGGATCATTCCTCAAGAGGGTGTAGATTCCCAAGAAAGTTTAATTATCGGAGAACCTTAATTATAGGAATTGGCCTCTGTACGTTATTACTCTTTTTCTCTGGCTGCAGCAAGAAACTCTCCCCGGAGATAAAGGACCTGGAGCCTAAGCTTTATTTACAGGTACCCACTATAGATTGTCCTCTGGACAAAGACCAGGATGGGATCAGTGATCTAAAGGATATCGTGGCGGGGGGAAAAGAAGAGGTGCGGAAAAGACCTCGTTATCGAGATGCCTATTATGCCGAAGGATTTCCCCCGGAGAACGAGGGAGTATGCACGGATGTCATCTGGAGAGCGTTACGCAATGCGGGATACGATCTTAAAGCCATGGTTGATGAAGATATCCGTCAGAATATCTCCTTGTATCCACGGGTTGATGGGGAACGGGATCCCAATATAGATTTTCGTCGAGTACAGAACCTAAGAATTTTTTTCCAACGGCACGGTCAGGAGTTAACTACGGAGATCATCCCTAATGATGTGGATAATTTATCCCAATGGCAGCCCGGAGATATTGTCACCTTCGCTCTGCCTCATGAACACATAGCCATTATCTCGGATCGCCGCCGACCTGATGGTGTTCCCTTTATCCTTCATAATGGAGGTCCCGTGGCTTCCGAAGAGGATCGCTTGCTTTCTTGGAAAAGCCCTATTACAGGTCACTATCGGTTTCCTAAGTTTGAATGAAACTTTTTTGAAGACATAAGGAAGAGTTTACACTTTAATTGTAAATAATAGTAAGAAAGATAGTGATGGAGGTCCTAATATGTCAGCAGAAGAAGTTCATATCTCCATGATCCAACAAATGAAGAGACGGATCTCCGTCAGAACGTATCAAGAAGAACTTTTAGATCCTGAATTGAGAGAAAAGATTAATTTAGCTTTTAGGGATAATCTGGGCCCCTTTGGAGGAACGGTAAGGTTCGAACTCATTGAAAGAGAACTCGCTCAAAAAGATGCTAATGTAAAATTGGGGACCTATGGAGTAATTAAAGGTGCTTCTTCGTTTATTGTGGCCGTAATCCAAGAAGGATCACGGGACTTAGAGGATTTCGGGTATGTCCTCGAGAAATTCATCCTTTATGCTACCTCCTTAGGTCTTGGCACTTGTTGGCTGGGAGGGACGTATACAAAAAGCGAATTTAGTAAGGCCATTGGATTGAAGGGGCAGGAGATTATGCCGTGCATAACTCCTATTGGATACCCAAGTCAGAAGCGTAGCTTGCTGGAGTCTGCTATGAGGTTAGCTGCCGGTTCCAAGAATCGCAAACCCTGGAAGGATCTCTTCTTTAACCAGGATTTTGAACAGCCCTTAACAGAGTTAGAGGCAGATAACTATGCTACTCCATTGGAGATGGTTCGGATTGCCCCATCGGCTTCCAATAAACAACCCTGGCGAATTGTTATGGATCATGGAAAGTTTCATTTCTATCTTCAGTATGCAAAAGATTATGGCAAAATGTTAGGATTTGATATTCAGCGAGTAGATATAGGTATTGCTATGTGCCATTTTGAGTTGGCGGTCAAAGAACTGGGATTGTCAGGTAAATGGCAGATCGTTAAGCCAAGTGCGGAGGCAGAGAAAATCACTATTCCACCGAATACGAAGTATATTGTAAGCTGGGGATAGACTATCTTCCGACATTGAATGTAAACAGAGAGCACCTTATTGAAGTAGATGTCAATAAGGTGCCTTGCTTTATGCAAATAGTATTATTGATCATTATCGATATCGATAGTATTATAATTAGTGAGATAATTATTAAACTTGATAACATTATTCTGAATCGAGGTGCGTTTAATGGACAGTAAAGTTTTAAGTGCTTTATTAAACCCGGTGAGAATGAAAATTCTGCAGCTGTTTTTACAGAATGAAACAGAAACAGTGAAGCGGATCGCTGAGGAATTGCCCAGTATTCCTCCGGCCAGCCTTTACCGTCATGTTAATAAGCTGGTTGAGGGTGAGATCATCGAAGTCTGTGCAGAATATAAAATCCGTGGGACAGTAGAAAAGGTGTATCGTCTGAAGAACAATTCCCTCCTTTATAACGATGAGCAGATATTGGAGGCTGGTCAAGAAGAAGTCTTTAGTTATTTCTACTCCTTTGCCACGGCTCTGTTAAGCGATTTCGACAATTATTTAAGTGGTAAGGATTATGATCTCGGCCAAGATAGAGTAAGTTTTCAGAGTTATCCTCTTTATCTCACCGATCAGGAGTGCGATGAATTATTCCAGACTATCCAAGAAACACTGAATAAGGTCGCAAGCAATAAAGAGGAAGGAGAGCGAAGATTAAGGAAGTTCTCCTTTGTGTTGATACCTGGGGATGAGAATAAAAAGGTAAAAAAATAGTCTTGGGTGTTATTGAATTATAGCGGTATTTTTGCTAAAGTTGTGCATGTGACATAATTAGAGAGAGGGAGTGCTGCTTATGGATTATGGGCTGCAGAAAAAGTATGGTTTATTCACTGCAATTGCCATGGTCATTGGAATTGTCATTGGAAGTGGCGTATTTTTTAAAGCAGAGAAAATCTTAGTAGCCACGGGAGGGGATCTGCCGCTAGGTATTTTAGCCTGGATTATCGGCGGAATTATCATGATTGTGTGTGCCTATGTGTTTGCCACTATGGCTACACGTTATGAAAAGGTCAATGGGGTCGTAGACTACGCGGAAGCCGCCATGGGCAGGGGATATGCCTATAGTGTGGGCTGGTTTATGACCACTATCTATTATCCGGCAATTACCTCCGTATTAGCTTGGGTCTCAGCCCGATATACCTGCGTTCTTCTTGGGTGGGATATCGTAGGTGCGGAAGCGATGGCTATTTCAGGCTTTTACTTGGTGGGAAGCTATGCACTCAATGCTTTATCCCCGAAATTGGCGGGAAAATTCCAGGTTTCAACCACTGTCATTAAGCTTATTCCCTTGATTTTAATGGCGATTTTAGGGACTATTACCGGTTTAAGTAATGGGGTTTTGATTAAGAACTTCACAAGCGGTGTTATCGCAGATGTATCCACTGCCAATCCTATGTTCACCGCAGTAGTGGCCACCGCTTTTGCCTACGAAGGTTGGATCATCGCCACCAGCATTAACGCTGAATTAAGAGATGCAAAAAAGAATCTTCCTCGTGCCTTAACCTTTGGTACCATGTTTGTCGCTCTCATCTATATTTTATATTACACCGGACTAGCTGGTGCCGTGGAGAACAGCGTTATCATGCAAGGGGGAGAGACCGGAGCTAAGATTGCTTTCTCCACAGTCTTTTCCAATCTCGGCGGGTCCATACTCTTTGTTTTTGTTGTGATCTCCTGCTTGGGAACTCTTAATGGATTAATGCTCGGATGTACCCGGGGGTTCTACTCCTTAGCAGCCAGAGATCTTGGCCCTCACCCCGATGTCTATAAGAACATCGATGCCAACACCAATATGCCAACCAACTCCGCTATCTTAGGGCTTTTATTCTCCGGAGGGTGGCTGCTGTATTTCTTTGGTGCCAATCTGGTGCCTGTACCTTGGTTTGGCCCTTTTAGTTTTGACAGTTCGGAGCTCCCTATTGTCACACTATACGCTATGTATATTCCCATCTTCGCAATGATAATGATAAAAGAACAAACCTTAGGCGGGTTTAAACGGTTTGTTATGCCCATCCTGGCGATCTGCGCCTGCATCTTTATGGTGATTGCCGCTGTTTATGCCCATGGTTGGGCAGTTGCGTACTACCTGATCCTCTTTGCAGTGATTATGGCAGTAGGTGGGTTGTTCTATTCTACTAAAAAGGCTCATTAGAACCACTCTCTTGCAGAGAAAAAACACCTTCCCTATGTAAAATAGGAAGGTGTTTTTTTCTCTCAAAATCGCAAACATTGCGATTGGGAATAAGACCGGCACGAAGCAAAGCTACACCTTTCATCCTTTGCCGGTGCCGCCTGAGCAACACGGAAGTGTGATTAATTAAGCCAGGGGCTTGTCTTACATGACAGCCCCTGGTGATTAAAAAATTTAATGTATATACGGTTTTGTTATACAGTTTAGTATCGGCGTGCCCCAAGATAGCGGGGACCATAGAAGCTATCGCTTACTCCTGAAACCTTAACCCCACTGCCGGGATTGGAAGCATGAACAAACTTACCGTCACCGACGTAGATGCCTACATGAGATGCTCCGGCAGCATAGGTGCTGAAGAAGACTAAATCTCCCGCTTGTAGATTATCCTTACTCACGGCTGAACCTGAATTGAATTGATCGTAGGAAGTTCGCGGAAGGGAAATTCCGGAACCTGAATAGATGTACTTGGTAAAGCCGGAGCAGTCAAAACCACTGGTGGAAGTGCCTCCGAAAACATACTTGGTTCCTTGAAAACCGAGAGCGCGATCGACGATAGAAGAACCATCGGCGCTACCCCGCGAGGCGGTATAGGCTACATTGACGGTTTGTTTGTTAGGCCCTTTAGAGACTACTTCATCAACGGGTTTCTCAACAATCTTCTCATCAAGAACTTTTTTGGCTACCTCTACACCATTTCTTTGCTCGTAAGAATAGGTAACGATTTTTGAACCATTGCTGCCTTTTGTAATAACTTTAGTTTGGCCTGGATTGAGTTTATAATCGGTTTTGGTGACCACATCATAGGGAATGATTTCCTGACCGGAATATGTACCCTGGCTCACGACTGTCAGATAAGGTTCAACAGTAACAAGTTTAATCACTTCTCCCGGCTTGATCATGGTGTCTTCAGTTGCCCCGGGATTCCCGGCAAGAACTTCGGCGGTCAGCATATTGTTTTTGCGGGCAATCAACCACCAGGAGTCGTTTTCCTCTACAGTATACTCTTTTGTGGTGACCTGACCTTCGATGAGCTTTTCATAGGCTAACTCAAGGGAAGCCATTTGCTCGGGTTGGATAGAAACTTTTTCAATCTTTACTTCTTCTAAAAAGCTGACGGAAGTAATTTGGTTCTCATCGCTGGATTTGGAATAGTACTCTTCGTATTCTTTAAGCAATGTGTCTGCTTCTTCTTTACTGGGTAAATAGGCTATGGGTGTTTCATTAACATGAATTTTGTAGCCTTCCAGATAATAGCTCAAAGAGTTGGCTAAATTTTCTTCCTTGATCTCTGAGGCTTTATAGGCGGTATTTTTGATTCTGACATGTTCATAGTTGATCTGGTCCCGTGTCTTGGCAACGACACCATAGGGTTCCCCTTTTTCCTGGAGGAATGTATCCACAAGGGTTTGTCCGCTATGGGAATCTGCCACATAGCCCACTTGCTGGCCGTTGATCGTCACAGCAGCTGCGGTGGTCGTGGTTAGAAAATAGAATCCTAATCCACCGGTCAGGACAAGGGTTACAGTTAAAGAACCAAGAACACGAGGTGATTTCCAAGAAACGTTTTTTGCTATTCTTTGAACTTGATCGGATGCAGAGGCCTTGAATTGAGACAAGCTTTCCTTAAAATGCATGCTCAGACACCTTTCTTAGCCTACGGGGTTAGTTGACGGATTCGGGCGAAAGTGTAAGCCCTACGCACAGGTTGTGCGATTCACCCCAGAAATGTAGTCCCCCGTTCCAGGATACCCTAGATTAGGCTTTAATTATACAATGCACATATTTTATTCTGATTCGACATTAAGTTCTAAAGTTCCTTCATTAATACTTTATGAAATACGTGGAAATTCCATGACAAATCTTGGATGAAAGGGTTTAGCTGTTAGTTATTCATTCTGGAATATGGTAAAATAGTGGCATGCTCTAAGCCGATAGCAGAGGACTAATGACTAGGGGGATAGCCTTGTTCTTTTGGAAACGGGAAAAAGAAGTGAAAAAAATTACTCCTGAACTGAAAACTGCTCGGGAGACCTGGCAAGGGAAAAAGTATAAGACCAATTATTACTCTTATAACTCGGTAAGGAGAAGAGACTCCTTACGGAGCAAGAAGCAACGTAAACATGAGATCGGGGAATACAAGCTTGAAGTGGAGCTTACTCATTTGCCAAGATGCTTTCGTCGTCTGAGCAATCTCCTGTTAAAAACAAAGGGTGGCTTTCAGCAGATTGATCACCTTCTGATATCTCCTTATGGAATCTTTCTCTTGGAGGTCAATAATTTGTCGGGGCTGATTGTAGGGGAAGAAGAGGACCCCAAGTGGTATCAGTCGATTACCTGGAGGGTGAAACCTTTCCCTAATCCTATTCTGGGGAATCAGGTCCGGATTAAAGTGCTGCAAGAGTTGGCGGGGCTTGATGAAACAATCCCGGTCTTTTCTTATGTGACCTTTAACCGGCGTTGTAACCTGAAGGTTTTTTCAAGTGTGGTCTTTTATGATATTGATCTTCTGGCCTCAATCATTAAACTGACCCAGAATCAGCCTGTCGTACTCAGTGATGAGGAAATTCTGCAGATTATAGAGAGGATTGAAAGAATCAATGTGACGGAGCTGGGGATTCGCAATGAGTATGCTGCACGCCAGCGTAGAGAAAGAATGCAGCATAGACCGAAGTATGGGGATATTCGTTGCAGTATTTGCCAAAAGGCTGTAAACGAACGAATGGCCCGATATTGTCTGAATCGTCCTGAGAAATTTGCTTGGAAAATCTATTGCGAAAAACACCAAAAGGAAATGACCAGGGTAGTAAGACGGGAATACACTCAACGTGAAGAATTTGAGGAGATCGGAAATGGTAAGGGGAGAGAAAGACATGATACATACGTTAAGACTGGAGACCCAAAAAAGGAATCAATGGATTGATATTACTTTTTTAATAGAAGGATTTTTGCAGAATTCCCAGATTAAGGATGGCGCAGCGATTATCTATTGTCCTCATACTACGGCGGGAATCACGATTAATGAGAATGCGGATCCCGATGTTTCCCGGGATATTCTGAGGCGCCTGGATGAGATCTGCCCTTGGGATATAGCCCAGGATAAGCACGGGGAAGGGAATTCGGCAGCCCATTTGAAAGCCAGCCTGATGGGAAGCTCTCAGACTGTCATAATCAAAGAGGGAAGATTGCTTTTAGGCCGTTGGCAAGGGGTTTATTTTTGTGAATTCGATGGACCTCGCTCCAGAGAGTGTTTTGTAAAGATATTGGCTTAAAAAATAATTGTAGGGCAAAGGCAAGTACCCATTTTGGAAGTAAGTACTTGAAAGGGAAACATGAGTGAACTTATAGTTGAAAAGCACGAAGAAAAGACTCAAAATATCAGGACAAAAGCCGTCAGAGGGACGATATTTACCCTTATTGGCGGGATCAGTTGGGGATTTTCCGGTGCCTGCGGACAATACCTTTTTTCCGTGAAGGGGATCGACCCTCATTGGGTTACAGTGGTACGGATGTTTATAGCGGGGCTGATTTTATTTTCTTTGGTTTTATTTAAACATAGAAAGCAAATGATAGGTTTGTTCAGCAATACAAAGGATCGCTGGACACTTATCGCCTTTAGCTTATTTGGGCTTATCTCTTGTCAATACACCTATTTATTGGCCATATCGTATACCAATGCGGGAACAGCGACTGTGCTGCAGTATTTAGGGCCGTTATTAATTATGATTTTCGTTTGCGGAATAGATAAGCGCTTACCGACGAAGACAGAAGGCATTGCTATTGTTTTAGCTGTAACCGGTACCTTTTTATTGGCTACCCATGGGAATCTCAGCAACCTTGTCATATCTACCCAAGGGCTTTTCTGGGGACTGATGTCCGCTTTAGGATTGATGCTTTATACGATCATTCCGGGGAGGATTATTGGCAGATGGGGGAGCATCGTCGTTACAGGCTGTGGAATGTTAATCGGTGGGACAATCCTGCTTATATTTATTCGACCTTGGCAGATTCCCGTTTCCCTGGATTGGCAGGTGTTCTGGGGGATGTTGGCTATTATCGTGATCGGGACGGTTGTGTCTTTTACTTTGTATTTACAGGGGGTCAGTGATATTGGGCCTGTAAAGGCTAGTATGATCGCCAGTGTAGAACCTGTGTCAGCTGCTTTGTTCTCCGCTTTTTGGTTGAACACGGCTTTTGTCTGGCTCGATATTATAGGGTTTGCCTTAATTATTACCACAGTGATTCTTTTGACAAGGAAGGGAAGCTGAGAATAGATTGGATTAATGGACTTGTATTTTTTCTGTTAAAGAGCGGTACAATTAACTAAAAACAGGAATATATAGCCAGATATTGTTTCGAATTAACCGAATGTTTTTCCTAAAATATGTTAATTCTACTTAATAGAAAAAAGTATTTGACAAGTAAAGCTAGTCCATGTATTATAGTTATTGCGCTAGCGGCCCATTGGTCAAGCGGCCTAAGACACCGCCCTTTCACGGCGGTAACACGGGTTCGAATCCCGTATGGGTCACCAAAAATTCGGGCGATTAGCTCAGCTGGGAGAGCGCCTGCCTTACAAGCAGGATGTCGGCAGTTCGATCCTGTCATCGCCCACCAAAATCCGGCCCCGTGGTGTAGTGGTTAACATG
>NZ_KB913023.1:2079462-2088896 GCF_000384015.1 Desulfitobacterium sp. PCE1
TAGCTCAATGGTGGAGCAACCGGCTGTTAACCGGTAGGTTGCAGGTTCGAGTCCTGCTCGGGGAGCCATGGCAGGGTAGCCAAGTGGTCTAAGGCAAGTGGTTCATACCCGCTCATTCGAGAGTTCAAATCTCTCCCCTGCTACCACACCTGCGGGTGTAGCTCAATGGTAGAGCGCTAGCCTTCCAAGCTAGTTACGTGAGTTCGATTCTCATCACCCGCTCCATAGGCAAGATTTAACCGTACTGATGTCAGTACGGTTTTTTGTTGTTATAGGCTTGAGCCTATTGAGCGAAAGCGGTAGGCCTATCTTCCGGGGCGTGTTTCAACCAGGACGCATTCATGGGTGATTAACTTGATATGGTTTTCGCGCCCCTTTGATAAAGCTTCATCACTCTCGGCGCCAGGCTGCATCCAGATTCTTTTGATACCTAACTGGGCACATTGGTCGACAATTTGTTCCGATATATGGGGAGGAACGATGAGGCTGACCACATCAGGAAGAACGGGTAAGGCATTTAATGAGGGGAAGCAAGGTTCGCCGTCTATCTCTGAGAGTTTTGGATTAATAGGATAGACTGTATAACCGGATTGTTTGAGCCTATGGTATACTTTAGTGCCAAATTTAGCCGGATCCTTAGAGACTCCAACAACTGCCCAGGTCTTCTGTTCTAAGAACTCTTCAATGTACTTTCGCATTTTTTTCTCTCCTTAACTTTCTTTTATATTATCGATAAGAATTAATATCACCATTTAGCTCTTTTTAAATCGTTTGATCAGCGAAATCTGGTCTTCCATTAGATGATAAATCGAAAAAATTAGAGAGATGAACTAATTAATATTAGTTTTCTCCATAATTAATATACAATTTACTTAGAAAAGTTGCTATAATGTTCTTGAAATTAAATATAGAGAGTTGAGTTGATTTTTCGTAAGAAAAGTCATAAGGGAAGTCAGTTAAGCTGACGCGGTGCCCGCCACTGTAAGAGGGAGTTGACTCACAATGATGTCACTGGATTATTATCTGGGAAGACGTGGGTTAATGATGAACTTGAGCCAGGAAACCTGCTTACTCTCTAAATTCAAGGAACCTACGGGATGTTGGGGAGGTGGATATCAGTGTTCAAGATATTCTTATCTGATACAGGATAGCAAACCCTTCTGCAAAGAAGGGTTTTTTGCATATCAGATAAGTATCAGATGTATATAGGCTTAAGGTGTACATGGCACCTGCATTGAGGTTATTTCACAAAGAATTTGTCCTATCAAAAGTGAAGGAGTGGGGAGTATGTCCAAACGAATACAGCTCTTTGTTGGTTTAGTCCTAATGATGTTTTTAATTCCCTATAAAGCATCGGCTATGCATATTATGGAGGGTTTTTTACAGCCGGGTTGGGCGATTTCCTGGGGAGCTTTAACCATACCCTTTGTCGTGTTAGGTATCTTTTCGATCAAGAAAACGATCTCCCTTAATCCACGGCTGAAAATTCTTTTAGCCATGGCAGGAGCTTTTGTTTTTGTTCTGTCTGCTCTTAAATTGCCCTCGGTTACCGGGAGCTGCTCGCACCCAACAGGGGTAGGTTTTGGTGCGATCCTTTTTGGACCGACGGCTATGGCGGTTATTGGAGTTATTGTTCTTTTGTTTCAGGCATTGCTCCTGGCCCATGGCGGATTGACTACCTTAGGAGCCAATACTTTTTCCATGGCAGTGGTCGGTCCTTTTGTCGCTTATGGTGTTTATAAACTTGTACAAAAATTCAAAGGCCCCCAATGGTTAGGTGTGTTTCTGGCTGCTTCCTTAGGTGATTTATCCACCTATGTAACCACATCGATTCAACTGGCCCTGGCTTTCCCTTCAGAAGTCGGAGGAATTGCTGCTTCTCTTACTAAATTTATGAGCATCTTTGCTGTAACGCAAATCCCGCTGGCTATTAGTGAAGGGATACTGACTGTAATCATCTTCAATGCACTGGCCAGCTACGGAAAAAGTGAGCTGCAAGATCTTAAGCTGTTGACAAAGGAGGCGTAAAGATGGCGAATTCAGGTGTAGAACAAACAAAGCGA
Source organism: Desulfitobacterium sp. PCE1 (assembly GCF_000384015.1). Taxonomy (NCBI): domain Bacteria; kingdom Bacillati; phylum Bacillota; class Clostridia; order Eubacteriales; family Desulfitobacteriaceae; genus Desulfitobacterium; species Desulfitobacterium sp. PCE1. The sequence continues at coordinate 2,081,526 of NZ_KB913023.1, forward strand.
TCGACTTTAAAGATTAATCTGTTGTTATTACTGCTCGTGGTTGCCATAACTGTGGCTCCGTTAATTCTTATCAAGGACGCTGAATTTGGCGGGGCAGATGGCTTGGCGGAGGAAGAAATCATGACTATTCAGGAGGATTATGAGCCTTGGTTTTCCCCCTTCTTTGAGCCTGCCAGTGGGGAAATTGAGAGTCTGCTCTTTGCCCTTCAAGCAGGCTTAGGAGCAGGGGTCATCGGGTTCGGCTTAGGTTATTATAAAGGACGGAATAAGACTGAGTGAACGACTTGAGCCATATGGAGCGGGAATCCAGAAAACTACTTAGTGCTCACCGAAAGGGTGGGAGGAGGCTTCAAATAATATGCTGAATACGGATACCTATGCTTATGCCTCTCGGCTTAAAGCGATTGACCCTATGCAAAAGTTCATTTTTGCCTTCTTAACTCTGGGGGTATGTCTATGGGCCGATCAAATGGTTGTCTCCATAGCTGTGATTGTACTTATGAGTGGAGCTACTATTTTTTTCGGAGGCGCCCCCTTCTCCGTATGGCTCAAATTGATGATCGTTCCTATGTCATTTTTAGTTATCGGTATTTTTACGATCGCCATTAATATTTCTCGTGATGTATATAGCTTTTTATGGGCTTATTCCATAGCAGGGTATTGGGTGGGAATTTCAGAAAGCGGGATACGTGAAGGTATTAATCTTTTTTTCCGGGTACTCGGCTCCGTATCCTGCCTCTATTTTTTATCTCTAAGCACTCCCATGGTGGATTTGTTGTCCGTATTGAGGAGGCTCAGACTGCCCAAGCTTATGGTGGAGATGATGGGACTTATTTATCGTTTTATCTTCGTGCTTTTAGAGACTGCTGCGACCATGCTGATTGCTCAAAATTCTCGGCTGGGCTATATCAATCTTAGATCCGGATATCGTTCTATGGGGAGTATGGTGTCTGTCTTGTTTATTCGAGCTTATAAACGTTCTAATGAGTTATATACCTCTTTAGAAGCCCGGGGATATGATGGAGAGATCAAGGTCCTGGAAGAAACCTATGAGAATAATAAAAAGTTAGTGTTTCTGGCCGCGCTGATTAACGGAGTATTGATTTTCTTGGCATTATTTTTGAAATGAAATAGACCATCTTAAAGACTTGAGGAAAGAATATGAATGAGAGTATAATGCAGGACAACATAATACAGCTTAAGGATTTGCACTACCACTATCCTGACGGGACCCATGCTCTTAGGGGTATCACTATAACGATTCCCAAGGGTCAGGTTACTGCACTATTAGGAGGAAATGGAGCAGGTAAATCCACGCTGTTTCAACATTTAAACGGAATTTTGAAGCCCTCTTCTGGAGAAGTGTTTTTTGATGGACAGCCCGTTGATTACTCGCGCAAGGGACTCTTGAACCTTAGGCAAGCTGTTGGAATGGTGTTTCAAGATCCGGACAACCAGCTTTTTTCGGCAAGTGTCTATCAGGATGTTTCCTATGGAGTGCTTAATCTTCAATTGCCTAAGGACGAAGCACAGAGAAGGGTAGAGCATGCTTTAGAAAGAACGGGTATTTCTCATCTTCGCAATAAGCCCACTCACGCCCTCAGCTTTGGACAGAAAAAGCGTGCCGCTATTGCCGGAGTCTTAGCCATGGAACCCCAGGTCCTGGTACTGGATGAACCCACAGCAGGGCTGGATCCTAAAGGAATCTCGGAGATTATGCAACTTCTCTTAGAAACTCAAAAAGGAATGGATTTAACGATTCTTATTGCCACTCATGATATCGATATCGTTCCCCTCTATTGTGATAGGGTTTTTGTTATGGATGAGGGAGAAGTGGTCTTAGAAGGAACCTGCGGTGAGGTCTTTGCCAAAAGAGAAAAGCTGCGGAACGTGAATCTTAGGTTGCCGAGAATAGGCCACCTTATGGAGATTTTAAAGTTTAAAGATGGCTTTGCTCTAGACGAAATTCCCATGACCATCTCAGGGGCCCGGAAAGCGCTCAAAAATTGGCGAGATGAAAAAGCTTGACGGATTAGTATTTTTTGCTATAATTAATACTGTTCAATGCGGAAGTGGCTCAGCGGTAGAGCATTGGCTTCCCAAGCCGAGGATCGCGGGTTCGAATCCCGTCTTCCGCTCCAAAGGTATCATAGGCGTCGCAAAGTTTGCGGCGTTTTTTCTTTTTGTTTTCTTATGCCCTAAATTGACTTGACGGCATTCAGACGACATCTTGACCAAAAAAGAAAAACCGGACTGATCCGGTTTATTTTACAGCCTTAATTTTGTTACTTAAACGGGATACAGCTCTGATTTTTCCCTCCAGTGAACTATGACCGTACATATCTAATGTAGTACTTGTTCTTGAATGTCCTAGTAGGCTGCTCACGTTAACAGGATTTTCTCCGTCATCCAGTAGAAGTGTAGCTACAGTATGTCTTAAATCGTGTATACGGATTGATTTGATGCCTGCGGCCTTAATAATACTGCTGTGCTTCCTATTCAGGTTACGTGGCTCTATAGGCGTTCCTAGGGGCGTTGTGAAGAGTAATCCGCTATCGTTATACTCAGGCCCCAGGATGAGCTTTTCTTGCCGCCTTATAACCTGAAAACGCTTTATCTCTTTAACCACTATAGGCAACAATGGAAGTTCTCGTTTGCCTTTTTTTGATTTTGGTTCAGAAAAAATAAGCCTGGATTTTTCTTCACCATCTAGCTTTTTGCGTTTGATGGCTTGGATGATTCGGATGGTTCCTTTGTTGGGATCAAAGCAGTATGGCTAGTTCCCTTTGGATAATTACTTCGCATAATAAGAATGTCGTGCAATAAAGGTTTCAAATTTAAATACATTACTCCACTTCAAATCTTTCAAAACTCTTCCCGAATAAAAGTTAAATAGAATTTCTACAGAAAAATAAACCATTTTCCATATTGTTCCAAGCCACCCAGCTTGTGCATATCATGTACTATCTTTAGATAAAGGAGGGTATGCAGATGCATTGGGTGATATTGATTTAGATGATTGTGGTCGTCGTGAAAGAATCAGTATCAAGGAATCGCTATAGCTATCTTAATTCTTAATGCTTTGGGTGTTATCTTTTAATACGTTTTTTAAAATCACACTTCTATAACGAAAGGAGACAATTAAGATATGCAACGTTTTGGATTTGGGAGATTTCCCTTTTTCCCCTTTTTCTTTGATCCTTTCGAAAGGTTCGAGAGATTTGGGGTAATGGATCCATTTGAGAGATTTGAATTCGATCCATTTGAAAGATTTGAGATGAGACGATTTAATCGACGCCTTTTCTAATTAAAAGTAATGTAAAGCTAGGATTTGTGTTGGTTCTAGATTTAAACATGTTATTATTAGTTGGATAATTACAGCATCCATTATTGAAGGTGGCAGAAATTTAAAAGGCGTATTACCTTGGTAGTGCGCCTTTTCCTACTTTTACGCATTATACTACTAACTCGAATCCTTTATCATATACTTTCCAGAACCTTTTTTACCGCAGTATTTTCTCCTTTTTTTTTATAAAAGTTGGAAAAAAGTCTTTGGTTTTTGGCTCCTTGTTACCAATGTTTATTTTGGTTCAAATAATAAGGATGATTTTAAAGAGAGAGAATTAACCTGACATATTGAGAACTAAGAAAAAACTTTAAAGATTCTGCAATAGAGACCACGAAAAGATTAACATCAGTGATTGAATGGATTAGATGAAAGGAAAACCCGGCGGTACCTAGTATAGCTGTTCCAACTGGCCCTGGTGGCAAAGTTTCTTTCTTATTATATAACGCCCAATATTGTAAACTAAACGGGCATCCGTGGTAATCTCAGAGGATGGAGGCACAGCCATCATATGAATTGAAATTCCTTAAATGTGACAGAGGCGAAAATTTAGTATGGTTGACCCACGCCTAAATAATTATTGAACTTGGTGGATGTCAAGAATTATAACCGTTATACGTTCTAGTATAGAGGCTTCAAATAAACTAGGAAGAGTCCCTTGTTGACAATATGCGAAATATACTCCAAAATACTATACAGATAGGAAGACCATTTGATTCATAATAGGCAGTATATAAAACTAAACTTTCACCTCATAAATTCAATAGAGAAGCTTAATTGCGATTGGATAGAAATAGGTAGGACCAGAAGAATCGAATTCCCAAGCCGAGGGTCGCGGGTTCGAATCCCGTCTTCCGCTCCAAAGGTATCATAGGCGTCGCAAAGTTTGTGGCGTTTTTTCATACATATCAGGAAGTATAATTTTTATATCGCTAGTATAAGAGGAACCGGCGATTTCGCCTTTCTACTATGTGGGATAACAAGGCTTCAGGGAAGCGACGAAAGCCAAGACAATGTCTTTGGGGTTTCTTTTTTACGGGGGTAAGGAATGGATTTTTTAACTAGAGAAGACTGCTTCGAACTCAATGAGGTGTGCGATCTCTTATCTATATCCAAGGCTACGGCTATAAATTGGATTAAAAACAGTACCCTTAAACCTATTGATATTAAAGGGAATAAGAATCTTTTTTTAAAAAAGGACATAGAAGCCTTATTATTTGATATAAAGCGTGGTAATAACTCTAAGTTAAAAAGTCGGCGCAATAAAAACTACATCAGTGGTACTTATATCCCTAAGACCTATATCCAGAGTAAAGAGGGGATAGAGGTTGTTGGGAAAATTATATCGTGCCTCGATAGTATAGATTTAGCCGAAGGCTATGAGCGAGTGATTCTGGCAGAGTATGCCTTAAAACTACTGACCAGCCGCAAAATGATTTCCTTTGAGCCTAAGAGGACTGATTCCACTTGCTTCCTGCGTTATTACCTGAAAGACGCAAGATTCGCAGATCGTTATTCCGTTTTAATTGATGACCTTTTAGGAGATATAAAGGATATTGAATTGCAGTTGGTTAAACTATCTCCTGCCTTGAATTTTTACATTGACTACATAAACGAGCAGGATTTTTTGGGTCTACTCTCCATGTCGTTGCAGAACTTGGAAGAACGCAAATCCAAAGGGGTTTATTATACCCCCCTAACTGTGGTCAAAGATACCGTGGATTGGCTCAAACCGATGCTTCATAAGGATATTAAGATCCTTGATCCCTGCTGTGGAACAGGGAATTTTTTGATGTATGCTTATAAATATATTAAAAATCTGGAAGGGCTGCATGGGTACGATATCAGTCCTCTTAGTGTAAGTCTGACCCGTATCAACATGGCTCTTCTAACAAAGACTGCAGATGTAGAGCTGCTCTACAGGAATTTTTTATGTGCTAACCCTTTACTGGGTAAATTGGCAGGGAAATTTGATGTTGTAATAGGTAACCCACCTTGGGGATTCAAATATAGCCCCGGGGAGCAAAAAGAGCTTAAGAAACTTTATCCCTCGGCACGGGCTACGACCGTGGAATCCTTTTGTGTTTTTGCAGAGTTTGGCCTAAGATCAGTGGTAAATAAAGGCGTGGTCAGCTTGATCTTGCCTCAATCACTTTTGCAGGTAAAGATTCACCGCCCTATTCGAAAATATTTAATGAATGCATGCCAAATTAAACGAATACGTTATTGGGAAGATGCTTTTGACGGAGTACAATGCCCGGCAATGACCTTAACCTATCAAAAAAATGCAGAAGAGTTTTCAGTAAAGGGAGCTCAGATTGTCTCTCGTCAGAAAGTGTTTACAATTGCTAAGGAACGGACAGTGGATATTGACCTTTGGAATTTTGATCTCACCGATGCTGAAGTGAGATTAATTGAAAGATTAAAGTCTTCGGTGGACGTAACCTACTTAAAGCATAATGCGGACTTTGCTTTGGGAATTGTAACAGGGGATAATAGAAAGTTTCTTTCTAATAAAATAACGCATGAAGAGATAGACGATGAATCCGATATTTTTGAGTTTATCTATCGAGGAAGTGATGTGTTTAAATATAAATGCCTTCCTGCTCAATATAAAATCAAGTTTCATCCCCATAAATTCCAACAAGTTGCACCTATCGAGCTTTATCGAGCAAAAGAAAAATTAATTTATCGCTTTATAGGTGGGTGTTTGGTTTTTGCCTATGATGATACCCAGGCCTTGACGTTAAACAGCGCGAATATCCTTATCCCCAAAATTGAAGGACTCAGCGTTAAGTATATTTTAGCTGTGTTGAATTCTAGGATCGCCCAATATTTTTATAGTCGCCAATTCAAATCATTGAAGGTATTACGTTCCCAGATCGAAAGTATTCCCATTCCACTAATAAACAAAAGACAACAATATCATATTGTTACCAAAGTTGAATCTCTATTAAAGAGCTGTGATCCTGGGGAAGTTAACAGTCTTTATAATGCAATCGATAGGCAAGTCAAAGACATCTTTGGTTTAACTGATCCCGAGTATGAGTATATTAAGCAAGAATTAATGAATACCAAGCTGTTTCTATGGAAATAAATCCTTTGCACACCCCTGGTAGGGATGAGTAATCTTAAGGTGAGAAATAGGGAAAAATTTGATGATAATTTGTGATTGACACTTGAGCTCTAGCATGATAATATAATCAAGCGCTCAGTTGTGTAACCGAATTTTCCAAGAAAAATTGAGTGTAAAAAAAGCGATTGACAATTAAAAATCAATCTGCTAAACTAAGATTCCGTCACCGAGAGTGGCGAAACAAAATGGTCTTTGAAAACTAAACAACAAGGAACAGCCAATGACTCGTCAAATGAGTAAAGACAATTTGAGCAATCAAATTTTCTTCATAAATTTTATGGAGAGTTTGATCCTGGCTCAGGACGAACGCTGGCGGCGTGCCTAACACATGCAAGTCGAACGGACTAACGTTTAGCACTGAGTGTTCAGTGAAGTTGGTTAAAGCGAGAGCTCGAACGTAGTGGAACGAAGAGAGAGCTCCACGCATTATAAAGTGCCAACACAGTTTATTAGAAAGAACATGAAGAACACTGAGTGCTAGACGTTAGTTAGTGGCGGACGGGTGAGTAACGCGTGGATAACCTACCCAATAGACCGGGACAACCCTTGGAAACGAGGGCTAATACCGGATAAGCTTATCCCATGGCATCATGGGATAAGGAAAGATGGCCTCTGAACATGCTATCGTTAATGGATGGATCCGCGTCTGATTAGCTAGTTGGTGGGGTAAAGGCCTACCAAGGCGACGATCAGTAGCCGGCCTGAGAGGGTGAACGGCCACACTGGGACTGAGACACGGCCCAGACTCCTACAGGAGGCAGCAGTGGGGAATCTTCCGCAATGGACGAAAGTCTGACGGAGCAACGCCGCGTGTACGACGAAGGCCTTCGGGTTGTAAAGTACTGTCTTCAGGGACGAACGGTATTTATGTAAATAATGTAGATACATG